>NZ_CP034432.1:4800000-8832500 GCF_009931255.1 Bradyrhizobium sp. LCT2
TCACGGCGATGCGCATGCGTCCGCGGCCCATGACGACCATGGCCACGACGATCACGCTCACGATGACCACGGACCGGTCGAGCCTGCAGCGGCGGGCTCGCGCGCGGCGGAGCTGATCACGACGGGACTGCTGTTCGTGTCGGCGGTGCTGTCCTGGATGACGCTGGTCGATGTCGGCTTCATGCACCACGACATGCGGATCCCGCTGTTGCCGTGGATCCTCTCCGGCGACCTCCAGGTCTACTGGACGCTGCGGGTCGACACGCTCACCGCCGTGATGCTGGTGGTGGTGACGACCGTGTCCTCGCTCGTGCACCTCTATTCCATCGGCTATATGGACGAGGATCCGTACCGGCCGCGCTTCTTCGGCTATCTCTCGCTGTTCACCTTCGCCATGCTGATGCTGGTGACGGCGGACAACCTCGTGCAGCTGTTCTTCGGCTGGGAGGGCGTGGGTCTCGCCAGCTACCTGCTGATCGGGTTCTGGTACCAGAAGCCGTCGGCGAACGCCGCCGCCATCAAGGCCTTCGTGGTCAACCGCGTCGGCGACTTCGGCTTCGCACTCGGCATCTTCGCGATCTTCATGCTGGTCGGCTCGACCGATTTCGAGACGATCTTCCACGCCGCGCCCGGCCTCACCGGCAAGACCATCAACTTCCTCGGCTGGCACGCCGATGCGCTGACCCTGACCTGCCTCCTGCTGTTCATGGGCGCGATGGGCAAGTCGGCGCAGTTCCTGCTGCACACCTGGTTGCCGGACGCGATGGAAGGCCCGACCCCGGTCTCCGCGCTGATCCACGCCGCGACCATGGTCACCGCCGGCGTGTTCATGGTGGCACGCCTGTCGCCGCTGTTCGAGCTCGCCCCGAACGCGCAGGCCGTCGTGATGTTCTTCGGCGCCACCACGGCGTTCTTCGCCGCGACCATCGGCCTCGTCCAGAACGACATCAAGCGCATCGTTGCCTACTCGACCTGTTCGCAGCTCGGCTACATGTTCGTGGCGATGGGAGCAGGGGCCTATTCGGTCGGCATGTTCCACCTGTTCACGCACGCCTTCTTCAAGGCACTGCTGTTCTTGGGCTCCGGCTCGGTGATCTACGCGATGCACCACGAGCAGGACATCCGCAATATGGGCGGCCTCTGGAAGAAGATCCCCTACACCTACGCGGTGATGGTGGTCGGCACGCTGGCCCTGACCGGCTTCCCGCTCACTGCCGGCTACTTCTCCAAGGATGCGATCATCGAATCGGCCTACGCCTCGCACAATCCGTTCGCGATCTACGGCTTCCTGATGACGGTCGTCGCCGCCGGCCTGACCTCGTTCTACTCCTGGCGCCTGATCTTCAAGACCTTCCATGGCGAGCCGCATGACGAGCATCACTATGAAGCCGCGCATGAGGCCCCGCTCTGGATCCTGATCCCGATCGGCGTGCTCGCGGTCGGCTCGATCGTCGCGGGCTTCCCGTTCAAGGAGCTGTTCGCCGGTCACGGCGTCGAGGAGTTCTTCCGCGAGTCCGTGAAGATGAACCCGCACATCATCGAGGAGATGCACCACATCCCCGAGACCATCGCCTTGCTGCCGACGGTGATGATGGTGCTGGGCTTCCTGGTCTCGTACCTGTTCTACATCCGCCGGCCGTATCTGCCGGTCGAGCTCGCGAACACGCAGCCGATGCTGTACCAGTTTCTGCTCAACAAATGGTACTTCGACGAGCTGTACGAGGTCATCTTCGTCCGTCCGGCGAAGTGGATCGGCTACCAGCTCTGGAAGAAGGGCGACGGCTTCATCATCGACGGCCTCGGTCCCGACGGCGTCTCGGCCCGCGTGCTGGACGTCACCCGCAACGTCGTGAAGATCCAGACCGGCTATCTCTATCACTATGCATTCGCCATGCTGATCGGCGTCGCCGGCCTGATCACTTGGTTCATGTTCGGCTTTGGAGGCCAGTAAATGACGACCTGGCCCATTCTATCGGTCACCACGTTCCTGCCGCTGGTCGGCGCGCTGATCGTCTATCTCACCCGCGGCGACGACGAGGCGGCGCGGCGCAACTCGCGCTGGATCGCCCTGTGGACCACGCTGATCACCTTCGCTGTGTCGGTGATCCTGGTCATGCGCTTCGATCCTTCGAATGCGGACTTCCAGTTCGTCGAGAAGGCGAACTGGCTCGCCACCGGCATCACCTACCACATGGGCGTGGACGGCATTTCGCTGCCCTTCGTGATCCTGACCACCGCGTTGATGCCGATCTGCATCATCGCGAGCTGGAAATCGGTCACGAGCCGCGTGCGTGAATACATGATGGCGTTCCTGATCCTGGAAACGTTTTTGGTCGGCACCTTCGCCGCGCTCGATCTCGTGCTGTTCTACCTGTTCTTCGAAGGCGGCCTGATCCCGATGTTCCTGATCATCGGCATCTGGGGCGGCCCGCGCCGGGTCTACGCGTCGTTCAAGTTCTTCCTCTACACGCTGCTCGGCTCGGTCCTGATGCTGCTCGCCATCATGGCGCTGTACTGGAACGGCGCCACCACCGACATCCCGACCCTGATGCACACAGCCGTGCCGCGGTCGCTGCAGACCTGGGCGTGGCTCGCCTTCTTCGCATCCTTCGCGGTGAAGATGCCGATGTGGCCGGTGCACACGTGGTTGCCCGATGCGCATGTCGAGGCGCCGACCGCCGGCTCGGTGGTCCTGGCCGCGATCCTCTTGAAGTTGGGCGGCTACGGCTTCCTGCGATTCTCGCTGCCGATGTTCCCCCTCGCGTCGCACGACTTCGCGCCGCTGATCTTCACGCTCTCGGTCATCGCCATCATATACACCTCGCTGGTGGCGCTGATGCAGGAGGACATGAAGAAGCTGATCGCGTACTCTTCAGTGGCGCATATGGGCTTCGTCACCATGGGCATCTTCGCCGGCACCTTGCAGGGCGTCGCCGGTGGCGTGTTCCAGATGATCTCGCACGGCATCGTCTCCGGCGCGCTGTTCCTCTGCGTCGGCATCGTCTACGACCGCATGCACACCCGCGAGATCGCGGCCTATGGCGGCCTCGTCAACCGGATGCCGCTCTACGCGCTGACCTTCATGGTCTTCACCATGGCCAATGTCGGTCTGCCCGGCACGTCCGGCTTCGTCGGCGAGTTCATGACGCTGCTCGGCACCTTCAAGACCTCAATCCCGACCGCGTTCTTCGCTTCGACCGGCGTGATCCTGTCGGCGTGCTACGCGCTCTGGCTCTACCGCAAGGTCGTGTTCGGGACGCTGGTCAAGCCGTCGCTGATGACGATCAAGGATCTCACCTTCCGGGAGTGCCTGACGTTGTTCCCGCTGATCGCGCTGACGATCCTGTTCGGCGTCTATCCGAAGCCGGTGCTCGACATGTCGGAGGCCTCGGTCCAGCAACTCGTCAACAATTACAACACCGCTGTGACGGCCGTGAAGGCCGCCGCACTGCTCCATTGATCGGGCAGGTCAGGATATCGCCATGAGCTTTGAGACTGCAGGTTATCAACTGGCGCCGGTGCTGCCCGAGCTCGTGCTCGCGGTCGGCGCCATGGCGCTTCTGATGCTCGGCGCGTATCGCGGGCAGGAGACCACAAAGACGGTCACGACGCTGGCGATCCTGCTCCTGATCGTGGTCGGCGTGCTCGAATACATGCTGCCCGCGGGCAAGCAGGTGACCTTCGGCGGCAGCTTCATCGTCGACGACTTCGCCCGCTTCATGAAGATCCTGGCCCTGATCGGCTCGGCGGTGACGCTGGTGCTGTCGACCGAGTTCCTGTCCGACCCGTCGCGCCGCATCTTCGAATACGCCATCCTGGTACTGCTCTCGACCCTCGGCATGATGGTGCTGATCTCGGCCGGCGATCTGATCTCGCTCTATCTCGGCCTCGAATTGATGTCGCTGGCGCTCTACGTCGTGGCGAGCTCGAACCGCGACAACGCCAAGTCGACCGAAGCCGGCTTGAAGTACTTCGTGCTCGGCGCGCTGTCCTCGGGCATGCTGCTCTACGGCTCCTCGCTGGTCTATGGCTTCACCGGCACGGTCAGCTTCACCGGCATCGCGGCAACCGCGACGACCGCGAATGTCGGCCTCGTCTTCGGTCTCGTCTTCCTGCTCGCCGGGCTCTGCTTCAAGGTCTCGGCCGTGCCGTTCCACATGTGGACGCCCGACGTCTACGAGGGCGCCCCGACGCCGGTCACCGCCTTCTTCGCCTCGGCGCCGAAGGTGGCCGCGCTCGCCGTCTTCACCCGTGTCACGCTCACCGCTTTCCCGGGCATCGTCTCGCAGTGGCAGCAGATCCTGGTGTTCGTGGCGATCGCCTCGATGGCGCTCGGCTCCTTCGCCGCGATCGGCCAGAGCAACATCAAGCGCCTGATGGCCTATTCCTCGATCGGCCACATGGGCTTTGCCCTGGTCGGCCTTGCCTCCGGCACCGTCGAGGGTGCACAGGGCGTCCTGATGTACATCGTGATCTATGTCGCGATGACGCTCGGCTCGTTCTCGATCATCCTCGCCATGAAGCGCAACGGCCAGGCCGTGGAGCAGATCAGCGATTTCGCCGGTCTCTCGCGTACCAATCCGCTGCTCGCCTTCATGTTCGCGATGCTGCTGTTCTCGCTCGCCGGCATTCCGCCGCTCGCCGGCTTCTTCGCCAAATGGTACGTCTTCGTCGCGGCCATCAAGGCGAACCTGTTCACGCTCGCCGTGATCGGCGTGCTCTCCAGCGTGGTGGGCGCCTACTACTATCTCGCCATCGTCAAGACGATGTATTTCGACGAGCCGGCCGGCCAGGTCGACCCGGTGCGCGTCGAGGTGAAGACGGTGCTGGCGGTCGCGGGCCTGTTCAACATCCTGTTCGCGCTGTTCGCGGGCCCGGTGGTGAGCGTCGCCTCCGCCGCCGCAAAGTCGCTGTTCTAGGATGGGGTTCGCGCTCGGTCCTCGCGCACTCTCGGCGGGCTACAAGCTCGCGGCTTTCGAGCGGACCGGCTCGACCAATACCGAAGCGATCGAGCACGCCAGGGGCGGCGAACCCGGCCCGATGTGGTTCGTCACATCGGAGCAGACCGCCGGCCGCGGCCGGCGCCAGCGCGCCTGGATCGCGCCGCGCGGCAATCTTGCCGCCAGCATCCTCGAAGTCATGACTGTTCCGCCAGCCGTCGCGGCCACGCTCGGCTTTGCGGCGGGGCTCGCGGAGGAGGCGGCCCTCGAGAAGGTGAGCCTGGAGGCCGCGCTGCGCCTCGGCGAGGGCCGTCCCCGCTACGCCCTAAAATGGCCGAACGACGTGCTTGCCGACGGCAAGAAGCTCGTCGGGATCGGGCTCGAGGCCGAAGTCATCGGAGACCGCCTCGCCGTCGTCGTCGGCATCGGCACCAACGTCGTCGCCGCGCCGGAGGGCACGCCGACGCCCGCGGTGTCGCTGGCCGCGCTTGGCGTCCAGATCAGCGCGGAGGAGCTGTTTTCCGCTCTGTCTGATGCCTGGGTCGAGTTCCGCGGCATCTGGGACAATGGCCGCGGCTTTGCCGAGATCCGCAGGCTCTGGTTGGAGCGGGCCGCAGGTCTCGGCGAAAGGGTTGCGATCAACACGGGAACGACGACGCTCGAAGGCATTTTCGACACGATCGACGACGCCGGTTGCCTGATCGTCCGCACTGCTGACGGCCGACGCCTGCCGGTGGCGGCCGGCGAGGTGTTCTTCGGCTCGGCCGCCTCAGTGGGAGCTGCGTGATGGCGAAGCCTGACGAACTGGTCTTTGCGCCGCTCGGCGGCGTCGGCGAGATCGGCATGAACCTGTCGATCTACGGCCTCGGCAACCGCCAGCAGCGCGCCTGGCTCGCGGTCGATCTCGGTGTCTCCTTCGGCGACGAGGAGCATCTGCCGGGCATCGACCTGATCATGCCCGACATCAGCTTCCTGGAGAAGGAACGCAAGAACCTGATGGGCCTGGTGCTGACCCACGCCCATGAGGACCATTTCGGCGCCATCATCGACCTCTGGCCGAAGCTGAAATGCCCGATCTATGCGACCCAGTTCAGCGCCGCGCTGTTCGAGGCCAAATGTGCCGCCGAGCGCAACGCGCCGAAGATCCCGGTGACGGTGGTGCCGTCGGGAGGGCGCGTCGATATCGGCCCGTTCAACGTCGAGTTCATCCCGGTCGCGCATTCGATACCGGAGTCGCACGCGCTGGCCATCCATACCGAAGCCGGCATCGTGCTGCACACCGGCGACTGGAAGATCGACCCGACCCCGATCATCGGCCGCCCGACCGACGAAAAGCGGCTGCGCGAACTGGGCGACGAGGGCGTGCTCGCCCTGATCGGCGATTCCACCAACGCGGTGCGCGACGGCCGCTCGCCTTCCGAAGCCGAGGTTGCCAGGACCATCGCCGGGCTGGTCAAGGCCGCCAAGGGCAGGGTTGCCGTGACGACCTTCGCCTCCAACGTCGCGCGCATCAAGGCGGTGGCGGATGCGGCGCGGGCCGCCGATCGCGAGGTCGTCGTGGTCGGACGCGCCATGGACCGCGTGTCGCAGGTCGCGCGCGAGACCGGCTATCTCGACGGGGTCCAGAACTTCCGCTCGATCGACGTCTACGGCCATCTGCCGCAGGACAAGGTGCTGGCGCTCTGCACCGGTAGCCAGGGCGAGGCCCGCGCGGCGCTGGCGCGCATCGCCAATGACGACCATCCGGAGATCACGCTCAACCGCGGCGACTGCGTGATCTTCTCCTCGCGCACCATTCCCGGCAACGAGAAGGCGGTCGGGTCGATCATCAACAACCTGGTGCTCCAGGGCGTCGAGGTCATCACCGATCGCGACGCCCTGGTCCACGTCTCCGGCCATCCCCGCCGCGACGAGCTGCGCGACATGATCGCCTGGGTGCGTCCGCAGCTCCTGATCCCCGTCCATGGCGAGGCCCTGCACCTGCACGAGCACGCCAAGCTCGCGCGCGCCGCCGGCGTGCCGCGCGTCCTGGTCTGCCGCAACGGCGACCTCGTCAAGCTCGGTCCCGGCGATCCCGGCATCGTCGGCGAGGTGCCCTCGGGGCGTCTCTACAAGGACGGCACGATCCTGGAGGATTCCAAGTCCCGCGCGGTGGTCGAACGCCGCCGCATGGCCTTTTCCGGCTGCGCTTTCGTCGCCATCGCCATGACCGCGCAAGGCGAGCTTGTCGACGAACCCGAGGTCGATCTCGTCGGCGTTCCCGAGAAGAACAGGGCGGGCGAGGCCTTTGACGACCTGGTCTTCGAGGCCGTGATGTCCACGATCGAGGGGCTGCCGAAAGCGCGCCGCCGCGATCCGGACGCGCTGGCCGAGTCGGTGCGACGCGCGGTCCGGGCCGTGATCAACGAACATTGGGGCAAAAAGCCCGCCTGTCTGGTACATGTGCTGACAGTCTGATTGAGGCATGGTCTTTTCGGAAAGGCGCTTCACGCTTTTCCGGATCGTGCTCTGAGGGAGAGAAACATGCTGGGTCGGCTCAACCATGTCGCGATCGCGACCAAGGATGCCGTCAAGGCTGCAAAAATCTACGGCGCCGCGTTCGGGGCGCAGATCTCGGAGGCGGTCGCGCTGCCCGAGCATGGCGTCACCACCGTGTTCGCGACGCTGCCCAACACCAAGATCGAGTTCATCGAGCCGCTCGGCGAAGCTTCTCCGATCGCAAAGTTCCTGGAGCGCAACGCGGACGGCGGCATCCACCATGTCTGCTACGAGGTCGTGGACATCATCGCCTCGCGCGACACCTTGGTGAAGGAGGGCGCCCGGGTGCTCGGCGACGGCGTGCCGAAGATCGGCGCCCACGGCAAGCCGGTGCTGTTCCTGCACCCGAAGGACTTTTCCGGCGCGCTGGTTGAAATCGAGCAGGCGTAAGGCCGTCCCATGGCCATCCAGATATCGACCGCGATCGCGATCTACTTCGTCATCTGGTGGGTCGCGCTGTTCCTGACACTGCCGTTCGGCGTGCGCAGCCAGCACGAGGACGGCGTGGGCGCGCCCGGCACCGATCCCGGCGCGCCGATCCTGACGCGGATGGGACGCAAGCTGATCTGGACCACGATCATCTCGGCGATCATCTACGGCGCGGGCCTTGCCGCCTATCACGCCGGCTATCTCTCGATCGAACGCCTGTCGAAATTGATGGGCATGCCGTTCTAGACGTTCTTTGCTGACGATATTGTTTTGGGGGAACGAATGACTTTTCAGAGGATCGTCGTTGCGCTTCTGGTGCTGATCGTCGCCGGTCTTGGTGCCATCGGCTATTTCGAGTGGAAGATGGCCGTCCAGGTGCGAACGCTGAAGGCGTTCGTCGAGGGCTATGTCTTCAACGAGGCCGTGATGGCCTGCGAGCAGGCCAAGAGCTCGACGCCGTTCAAGTGGAACGGCGGCAAGAGCACCTCGGTAATCGGGCTGAACTCGGTCAAGCTGGACAAATACAACGTAAGCGCCAGCTACACGCTGGTGGCGGACGGCGTCTATTGCGATTACGATCCGATCAAAAGAAAGGCCGGGATCGGCTCGAGCTTCCTGGAGCGGGAGTAACGATCCGGCCCATATTTATGGGGTAGGATCGTCATGACCGGGGACCAGGCAGGAGACTATCGGATTCTGCATGAGGCGGCGCTGCGGGACTATCTCGCGGGCCTTCCGGACCTCAAGGCGCTGCTCGGCGGCGATCCCGCATCCTGGTCGATCACCGAGGTCGGCGACGGCAATCTCAATCTCGTCTTCATCGTCAAGGGCGACCGCGGCGGCGTCGCCGTGAAGCAGGCGCTGCCCTATGTCCGTCTCGTCGGCGAGAGCTGGCCGCTGCCGCTGTCGCGGGCTCATTACGAATATCTCGCTTTGTCGCGGCAGGCCGAGCTCGCGCCCGGCCTCGTGCCGGCGCTGCTGCATCACAACGAGAAGCTTGCGCTGACGGTGATGGAGCTGCTCGAGCCCCACATCATCATGCGCAAGGGGCTGGTCGCGGCGACGCAATACCCGCGCTTCGCGGGCGACATCACCACCTTCATGGCGCGCACGCTGTTCTTCACCTCAGACCTCGCGCTGTCCGCGGCCGAGAAGAAAGAGGGCATCGCCGCGTTCGCCGGCAACCATGCGCTGTGCAAGATCACCGAGGACCTGATCTTCACCGATCCCTACCGCATCGCCGAGCAGAACCGCTGGACCGCGCCTTACCTCGACGGCCTGGCCGCCTCGTTGCGCGACGACATGGACCTGCATGTCGCGATCTCCCGGCTGAAGCTGAAGTTCATGGCAAGCCCGGAGGCGCTGCTCCACGGTGATCTCCACACCGGCTCGATCATGGTCACGGGCAGCCAGACGCGGGTGATCGACCCGGAATTCGCATTCTACGGCCCGATGGGGTTCGACGTCGGCGCCGTGCTCGCCAATCTGCTGATGGCCTATTTCGCCTCCGCCGGTCACGAGCGCGCGCCGGGCGAGCGGGCCGCGTTCGAGGGCTGGGTGCTGGAGACGGTCGAGCAGGTCTGGACCGAATTCGCCGGCAAATTCCTCGACCTCTGGCGCGCCGGTGCTTCGGGCGATGCCTATCCGGTCTCGCTCTTCGCCGGCGAGAAGGGCGCCGCGCGCCTCGAGGCGGAGCGGCAGGCCTATATGCAGCGCCTGTTCGCGGACACGATTGGCTTCGCCGCGGCCAAGACCATTCGCCGCATCTTCGGCCTCGCCCACAACATCGATTTCGAGCTGATCGAAGACCCGAAGAAGCGGGCGATCAGCGAGGCCCGCGCCGTGCGGCTGGCGAGGGCGATGATGGTGGAGACGGGGGCGTTTCGGACGATCGCTGACGTCACAGGCGCCGCGCGAAAGCTGCGCGACTGGATGCCGGAGTTTGCGAACGGCTAGAGGCCGATGCGCTTCAATAAAGCCGCATCGGCAGCAGGACGCCGTCTGTGCCGGCCAGCAGACCCCAGGTCTCGTTGGCCGCGACCTCGAACTCCCGGCTCGCTGCCGCACCGCCGTCGACCTTGAGCGTGACCTTGTATTTGCCGGGCGGCAGATCGATCTTCTGACTGTCCGGTATTTCGGCTGCGGCAGCGTCGGAGTTCGTCAAGTTCTCGCCGGCGTGCGCCGCCAGCTTGATGGTCTGGTCGGCGACGGTGATGACCGCCCCCTCGTCCGACTCGTTGCCGAGCATCAGCTTTGCCTGCCTCGGCCTCGGCAGGAGGCCGGCATTCGCGATACCCGGCTTGCGCAGCGAAAGCTCGGCGATTGTCCTGTCGTTCTGACGGGAAAGCCGGAGCAGGACCGGTCCACGGGGCGTCGTGAAGGTGATCACCGCCCGGTCTGGTTCGACCACCGTCTCGATCCAGCCACGCTTGCCGAGCTCGGCGCGATAGAAGCCGAGCACCGCCGCGAGATCGCGCGGGGTCTCGGCGTAGACCGACGTGATGAACGGCGAATTCTTCGCCGTAGCGATGCTCCAGCTCTCTGGCAGTGGCAGACCGGTGCCCTGGGAAACCCTGGCTTCGAAACCCGCACCTGCGCCCCGTGCGACCGCTCCGACGGGGATTCTGAGCAGTCGTTCGACGAAATTATCCGGAGTGTCATGGCCCCGGACCGCCCACCCCGTTTCGTCAAGATAGTCGTTCACGCCGGTGGTGCGACTCCAGCCGAACCGGATGCTGTCCGCCTCGCTGTACCGGCCGAGGCTGGCCGCGACCGGGCTTGCCAGCACGGCCGTGGCGGCGACCAGGCCGCCGATAAGCAAAGCACCCAGCGTTCGGCTTTTCATGTGCGGATTCCCATCTCGACGAGATCACTGGGCTGAAGGCCCTTGTCCTGAGCTTGGTCGCATCGATCACGCCGGACGTTCACCGCTCGTAGATCGTTGTTTCCGCTTCCGATTCTCGACGGGTTGAGAGGGTCGCCGCAAGCTACGGCTTCACCTGAGGGCTCGCCCCCCGGGCGGGCGTCTCGAACGAAGCGTTGCAAGGAACTGCGGCATCCAAGGCGAAAAGAGGAGCTTGCACTCGACGTGCCGCGAGTGGTCAACTCCGTGACTGGAATATGCCTGCAGTGCCGGAGGGGACATGATGTTCAGGATTGTGGCGATCGTCGCTGGGTTGGGACTGGCGCTCGCCGGATCGGTGGAGGCTCAGACTCCGCGCAAGGGCGGAACCATCCGGATGACGGCGCCCTACGGTTCCAGCTTCACCAGCCTGGACATTCACACCACGCAGCGCGCCCAGGACGAGATCTACGCCAAGGCGCTGCACCGGTCGCTCTACATCTGGAATTCCGCGGAAGGAAAGCCCGTCCTGGAACTCGCCAAGGAGGATGTTGTCTCGGGCGGAGGCCTCGTTCACACCTTCAAGCTGCGTGACGACGCCTATTTCCACAATGGCCGCAAGATGACGGCCGACGACGTCATCTGGTCCTACAACCGCATCATGGACGGCGCCAAGGCCTATCCCGGCGCGCGCTTTGTCCGCGTGATCGAGGGCGCCGCCGCGGTCGAGAAGGGCCAGGCCAAGGAAATCTCCGGCCTGAAGAAGATCGACGACTTCACCCTCGAGATGAAGCTGACCGAGAAGGTCGATCCGGGCTTCTACTTCTTCACCGCGCTGACCTCGATCTATCCCGCCGACGAGGCCGCGAAGGATAGCTTCATCCAGAAGCCGATCGGTCTTGGACGTTCAAGTTCGTCGAGCACGTGCCGGGATCGCGCATTGTGCTGGAGCGGTGGGACCGCTTCTACAAACCCGGCAAGCCCTACGCCGACAAGGTCATCGTGTCGGTCATGGGCGAGGCCGCGGCGCGCGATGTCGCCTTCCGCAACAAGGAGATCGACACCTCGGTGCTGGGACCTGCGCAGTATGTCGCCTACCAGTCCGACGCCGACCTCAAGGGCACCATCGTCGAGGTCGCCGAGGTCTTCACGCGCTACATGGGGATGAACACCGCGTTCAAGCCGTTCGCCGACAAGCGCGTCAGGCAGGCGATCAACTATGCGATCGACACCGACCTGATCATCAACAAGCTGGTCAAGAACAAGGCCTATCGCGCCACCAGCTGGCTGCCGCTGACCTCGCCGCTCTACGACAAGACCATGAAGCCCTATGCCTTCGATCCGGCCAAGGCCAAGCAGCTGCTGACTGAGGCCGGCTATCCCTCTGGCTTCGAGTTCGAATGGACCACCAGCCAGAACGAGAGCTGGGGTTTGCCGATCGTCACGGCCGTCATCCCGATGCTGGACAAGGTGGGCATCAAGGCGAAGGTCAAGCAGGTCGAGACGGCGGTGCTGGCGGAGGTGGTTCGCAGCGGCGACTACCAGGCCTTCATCTATTCCCAGCAGACCGGCCCGGATCCCCAGGCCGCGCTGAAATGCTTCCACTCGTCGACGCCGCAATCGGCGTGCAACTACATGAACTTCAAGAACGCCGATTTCGACAAGCTGATCGACGAGGCCGGGCAGACCGACGACGCCGCAAAGCGCGGCCAGCTGCTGCAAAAGGCCAATGCGCTGCTCTACGAAGAGGCGCCGGTCTGGTTCTTCAACTACAACAAGGCGGTCATGGCGGTGCAGCCGTGGCTCAAGGGGGTCCAGCTGAACGCGACCGAGCTGACCCACCAGAACGTCGAAGACCTCTGGGTCGACGAAACCTCGCCCGCGAAGTGACACCCGCTCTCGCGCTCCCTCCCTCGCGACAAGCGATGGAGGGAGCGAGGAAAAGTGCCGATGCTCTCCTTCCTGATCCGTCGCCTCCTGCAAACCATTCCGACCGTGCTTGCCGTGGTGATGCTGGTCTTCGTGCTGTTCAGCGTGGTTCCCGGCAGCATCGCCTCGACCATGAGCGACGACGTCGATCCGCAGGTCGAGGCGCGCATGAAGAAGCAGCTCGGCCTCGACGAGCCCGTCTACCTGCGCTTCGGCTCCTATATCGCGAAGCTCGCGACCGGTGACTTCGGGAACTCGTTCCGGACGCGCGAGCCGGTCACGACCATGATTGCCAAGCGGATGGGGCCGACCCTGCAATTGATCTTCGCGTCCATGGCATTTGCGGTCGCGATCGGCGTGCCGCTCGGCTTCGTCGCGGCGTTGCGGCCTGGTGGTGTCGTCGACAGCGCGGCGATGGTCGTGGCGGTGTCGGGTCTTTCAATGGCCAAGTTCTGGCTCGGACTGCTGCTGATGTACCTGTTCGCGTTGAAGCTCGGCTGGCTGCCGAGTTTTGGCTATGGCGATGGCGGCCTCAAAAATCTGATCCTGCCGGCCGTGACACTCGGCGTTTCGCCGATGGCGCTGCTGGCGCGAACGACGCGCGCCGCAGTCCTCGAGATCATGCACGCCGACTTTGTCCGCACGGCGCGATCGAAGGGCATGAGCGAGACGCGCGTCGTGAAGTGGCACGTGATGCGCAACGCGCTCGTCCTGATTCTCACGACAATGGGCCTGCAATTCGGCGCGCTGATGGGGCAGGCGGTCGTCGTCGAGAAACTGTTCTCCTGGCCCGGCATCGGCTCGCTGCTCGTCGACAGCGTCCTGCAACGCGACATTCCCGCCGTCCAGGGCTCCATCCTCGTGGTGGTGCTGTTCTTTCTCGCGATCAATCTGCTGATCGACCTGCTTTACGGCGTGATCGATCCCAGGATCAGATACGCATGAAGCTCCGCGCCAATCTCGTCATCGGTGGTGCCTTGTTCGCGCTTGCGATCCTGGTCGGCCTGCTCGCACCCTGGCTGGCGCACACCGATCCCGTCCTGGACGCCAATTTGATGAATGCGGAAGAGCCCCCGAGCTGGACCTGGTGGTTCGGGACCGACGGGCAGGGCCGCGACATCTATTCCCGCGTCGTCTACGGCGCGCGCATCTCGCTGACGGTCGGCATCGTCTCGCAGCTCATCAACAGCGTCATCGGCGTGGCACTGGGCCTGAGCGCCGGCTATTGGGGCGGCTGGTGGGACGATGTCGTCAACGGACTGACCAATCTGATGCTCGCGATCCCCTCGCTGATCTTCGCGCTGGCCATCATGGCGGTGCTTGGACCGGGCCTGACCAGCCTGCTCATCGCACTTGGGCTGACCAACTGGTCCTTTACCTGCCGGATCGCGCGGGCCTCGGCGCTGTCGCTGAGGAGCCAGGGCTACGTGCAGGCGGCAACCGTGCTCGGCTACGGCGATCTGCGGATCATGATCACGCAGCTCCTGCCGAACATGCTCGGACCCATCATCGTCATCGGCACGCTTGGGATGGGCAGCGCGGTCTTGTCCGAAGCAGCCCTTTCGTTCCTCGGCCTCGGCGTCCGCCCGCCTTTTCCGAGCTGGGGCAGCATGCTGTCGGAAGCCCGCGACCAGATCACGACGGCGCCGTGGCTCTCGGTCTTTCCGGGCCTTGCCATCTTCCTGACGGTGCTCGGCCTCAACCTGCTCGGCGACGGCCTGCGCGACATTCTCGATCCGCAATCGCGGAGCCGGCGCACATGACGGGCCCGCCGCTGATCGAAGTCGAGGATTTGCGCATCGATCTCGACGACGGATCGCGGCGCGTTGCGGCGGCCGAGGGCATCTCGTTCCGCATTGATCGTGGCGAGACGTTCGGCCTGGTCGGCGAATCCGGATGCGGCAAGAGCATCACGGCGCTCGCCTTGATCGGCCTGTTGCGGCCGCCGCTGTCGATCGGCGGCGGCGCCATCCGGTTTGAGGGGCGGGAGATCCAGCACCTTTCCGCGGCCAGGCAGCGGGAGCTGCGCGGCAATCGCATCGCCATGATCTTCCAGGAGCCGATGACGGCGCTCAATCCGGTCTCGCCTGTGGGGCGGCAGATCGCCGAGATGTTCGTGCTGCACCAGGGCAAGAGCTGGCGGGAAGCAGACCGGCTGGCGGTCGAGGCGCTGGCGAGCGTCCGCGTCCCCGCGCCCGAGCGACGCGTCAAGGATTACCCGCACCAGCTGTCGGGGGGCATGCGACAGCGCGTGATGATCGCCATCGCGCTCGCATGCGGTCCGGACCTTCTGATCGCCGACGAGCCGACCACCGCGCTCGACGTGACCGTGCAGGCCGAAATCATCGAGCTGATGCGGAATCTGTGCGCCGAGCGAGGAACGGCCATCCTGATGATCAGCCACGATCTCGGCCTGGTCGCCAATGTCTGTCGCCGCGTTGCCGTCATGTATGCCGGCCGCATTGTCGAGGAGCGCGGCTCGGCCGATATCTTCCGGGCGCCCTCGCACCCCTATACGCAAGGCCTGGTCGACTCGCTGCCGCGGCTGGGCAGCCGCGCGGCGCTTGGCCGTACCAGGCTCCAGGAGATCGCGGGCGTCGTGCCGGCGATCACGGCTTTCCCTGATGGCTGCAGGTTCAATCCGCGTTGCGCGCGGGCGACCGATATTTGCCGGACCGCGGCGCCGGAGACGACACGGCTGGACGCGGGCGGTCTGGTGAGGTGTCACCACCATGCATGAACCGCAAGAAAGGCCTGGTGAGGCGAGGCCGGATGACGATGTCATTCTCAGCGTCGAGGATCTCGCGGTCCATTTTCCGCTGGGAGGCGGCTTGCTGGGCCGCGGCCGGCGGCTGCTCCGTGCCGTCGACGGTGTCGATCTCAGGCTGAAGCGCGGCGAATGTCTCGGCCTCGTCGGCGAGTCCGGCTCCGGCAAATCGACGGTCGCATTGTCGATCCTTGGTCTGTTGGGGCCGACGCGCGGCCGCATCGTGCTGGACGGACAGGTCGTAACGAACAGGCAATCCGGCGATCGCAAGGCGCTGGCCCGCATCGTGCAGATGGTCTTCCAGGATCCGTACGCCTCGCTCAACCCGCGCCAGACCGTTCGTCGCACGCTTGAAGATCCGCTGCGGGTGCATGGCGTCACCGCCGCAAGCGAGATCGCAGACCGCGTCGCGACCATGCTCAAGCATGTGGGATTGCGCCCCGAACAGGCGGGCCGCTACCCGCATGAATTCTCCGGCGGCCAGCGCCAGCGCATCGGCATTGCGCGCGCCCTGATCCTCAATCCCAAGATCGTCATCTGCGACGAACCGGTGTCGGCGCTCGATGTCTCGATCCGCGCCCAGATCATCAACCTGCTGCTGGAACTAAAGGAGACGCTCGGCCTGTCCTACATCATGATCAGCCACGACCTCGGCGTCGTCGAGCACATGAGCGACCGCGTCGCCGTGATGTATCTCGGCCGTATCGTGGAGAATGGCGACTGGCGCGAGATCTTCGAGCGGCCGGCGCACCCCTATACGCAAGCCCTGATCGCAGCCATCCCCGATCCGCTGCGCCACGCACCGCTGGCGACGACAGGGGGCGATCTTCCCAATCCGCTCAATCCGCCGAATGGATGCGCGTTCAGCCCGCGCTGCCGTCACGCCGAACCCGTGTGCCGCCAGGAGCCCGGTCCGTCGCTGGAGACGCGTCCCGACGGGCACGCGGTGCGGTGCTGGCGGGCTGACGAGATTGCGGGGCAGGCGGCATTGGCCTCGACCGAAAGCGGACATCCCTAGAATGGAGGGCGCGTCCGTTGCCGGATCCCAAGTTCGCCGGCTGCCAGCGCTCGCAGCGTCAATTTCTGTGGAACGTCGATGCCCGCTTTAGTGCGCTGACCATGGCCATGAGATTGACGGTCGCGGCTTCTTGGCCTCGGGCCGCTCCGGGGTTCGCGCCGGCCTTTGCGCTTGGACGACATTGGCCGACTGCCGCGGACGTGGCAGCGGTATGTCAGGCACCGCTTTGGGCTCTTCAGAGCTCAGCGTTGGTGACGCTTCGGGCATCGTCTTTGGTTCTTCGGGGCTCGTCGTTGGTGACGTTTCGGGGATTGCCTTTGGTTGTGAAGCGTTGGCGATGACGCGGGCGAGCTGGTCCTGACTTGCGTTGAGCCGCTCGGTGAGCGTCTGGCTTTCGCGCGCCATTTGCATCTGATCGGCCTTGATCTGGAAGATGATGCCGTTGTTGCGCTCCGATTCCTCTCGACTCGCCCTGAGTTGGCTTGCCAGATTTTCATTGTCGCGGATCAATTGTTCCTGCCTCGCCTTAAGCTGTTCGACCGTTTGGCTCAAGGCAGCGAGATCACGCGCCATCGGTTGAAACTGCTGCGACAACTCGGAACGCAGGACAACGGCGCTCGGCTCGACCGCCTCCGGCGCGGCGCGAGCCAGAGGTGCTGGGTCGGAGGGAGGCATCTTTGCTGCATCAGCGGAGAATGACCACCACCAGGCAACCACACCAAGGGATACCGCCAACAGGAATCCGACGAAAGCCACATATCGCCAATCCGCCTGAAGCGTTGCGAGGGTGATGGGGGACCGCTCGATGCTGATCGGCGCGGCCGAAGAACTGACTCCTGCTTCGCGTGCTAGGTTCGACAGTTGCTCCTCCAAGCTTGCGATCTGCCCTTCCACGAGCCTGTCGTCTAGCATGGAGTTCATTTGATGCTCCGTATCAAAATGCAATGGCAATCGCGCGAGAGCGATCCGCGCATCCGCGCTACGGCGAGCGAACACTCAACGCATCGGTTCTTGGGCCTGCGAGGATTGTTTCTTGCCAGCCCGCTCGGTGTTGATTTTTAACGCAGCCGAGGAGGGCGGAACTATGTTCGTACTTGGAGAACTATGGAAGGAGTACTGACCCTTCACCGCCTGCTTCGCGTTCGCGCGGTCGGACGCCGGCGCCGAAGCGCCGGCGTGCCGCCAACTTTTATTGGGCAGAAATGCCCACCGTTGCTTGCGACTTCACAACCGGCGGCGGATTCCATTTGCCGGTCAGCGCTTCCGACTTCGGCGCGTACAGGCGCATGGTCAGATTGAACGGCGCCTTCGGTGCAGGAAGCCAGTTGGCTTCGAGCTCCTTGCCGGGGCTCGCGTTCTGGAAATAGAGGTCGAGCGATCCATCCGCATTGTACTTGAACGGCATCCAGCTGGAGACCGCAAAACGGTTCAGCGTGTTGCCGACCTGGAAGCCGTCCTGATCGTAGAGCGTGATCGACCAGAACGCGTTGACAGGCGGCGTGGCGCCCTTCTCGAAGGTGACGGTGTATTTGTTCGCGCCATCGAGCGGCTTACCGGTGTCGTCGGCGAGATTGAGCGGATAGATGGCATCCTCGACCACGTTGGCGCCAAGCCCCTGCTGCGCGACAATGGCCCGCTTCAGGTAGTAGTTGCCGTAAACACCCATCGTGTCGGTGTTCATCCCCCAGCCGTTGGCAACCCGCGCCAGCGTCGGCACCTTCCAGGCCATCAGCTTCTGCGCGTCCTGCGGTGCGGTCTCCAGCGCCCTTTGCACGGCCGGGTCGAGCTTGCCGATGTCAAAGCTCTTGCCGGGCTCGATGCCGATTTTCTTCATCTGCGCGAGGATCGGTTCGTCGGTGACGTGAGGCGGATGCAGCTTCAGCAATTCCGCGGCATAGGCGAAATACACCCCCGCCGTCATGGTATCGACCTGCGTCTTTGGCGGCGTCTTCATGTCGACGCTTGGGTCCGGCTTGAATTCGACCGGCCTGGGCGTTTTGCCATACTCGGAAAGCAGGGTGACCTTGTAGCCGGCCTGGATCTTGTGGACCGCATCATAATCCGGCGGCCCGTCGGTCTTAGTCCGGCCGATCAGCCAGACGTAGGGCGTTGGCGCGTCGATGCGCTGGGTGTCTTTTGGAAGCTTGAACTCCTCGGCGAATCTGTCCCGCAGATCCGGCCGCCAGTTCGCCGGCGCCACCAGGAACGTCCCGGCCTTGGTGCCCGTCGTGCGCCAGCCCGGCGATGCGAAGACGTCCGTCCACATGTCGAGCATCGGCAGCAGATAGTAGCGCCCATCGGTATCCGGTGCTGAGATGACAACCGGCTCCTTGGTCATGTCGAGCCAGGAGGCCGAATACAGCGTATCGAAGTTGGACCGCACCACGCCTTTGAAATCCGCCGGCGGGTATTCGGGCACGTTGACGAACGTGTTCATCGGTCCCCTGAAATCGGTCGTGCCGTTGGTGAATTGCTTGCGGGATACATCCATCGACATGATGGAGTAGAAGTAAACATAGGCGTCGACCGCGATGGCGTGCGCCTCCTGTTCGGTGATCGGCGGCGCCGATTGAGCCAGTGCTGCGGGTGCCGTCGCCGCACCAAGGCAGAGAGACAATGTCAGTGGCAGGAATCCTCGAAACATCTCGAACCTCCTCTGCTGATGATTGATTTGGATTTACGGCTTCGTTCAATTCTCCTTGTCCAACGTCAGAATCGTCTCGCCTCTCGTGACGGTCGAGCCCGGCGAATTTTCGATCAGTTGATCCACATCATATCGCCGGGACCTCGACCCACGCGTCGCGCGCGTTCCCCGCGTCTTCGTTCGTCTCAATGACAGGGTGGAGGCGGGGCTGCCGCGTTCTGGGCGAACGCTGTTTCGGTCCCGCGCAACGGCGCGGTTACGGTGAGCATTCCGAAAATCTGATTCAGTATTGTGTTACGCATGACATCATTCCTTGTACAAAAAACTACGGAACGACTTGAAACACTCGTGCTTGGGCGCGCCATTGCGAGGCAATGTGCAATGCATCAAACGCCTGACGGCGTATTCGGAAATCGAAACGAGGCGTGGTGGAAACGTTGCAACGAGGCGATTATAGATAGTTCTGGAAAGCTCCTTGCGAATGGAACGCTAGCACAACCGCCCAGTGAGGACCAGCCTTGGTCGTTATTTTGTGCCTCTACTTCGTCGCGCTATGGGCCGGCGTGGAGGCGAACCGGAGCACGCCGCGCTAAGGTGGGGGTCGGGCGCGGACAACGCCGGTGTTTCTGCTATAGTGCGACATTCGAACTCGCGGGGCGGCCGCTTCAAGGGTTGAAATCATGCACAGAGCATCTGGATCATTACTGTTTGCCATCGCTTTTATTCTTCTTGGTCCGCAAGCGCGCGCGCAGCAAATTCCGGCCGAAACGATTCAGGGAATGCTGGCGGCCCAGATCCGCACACAAGGCTTCACTTGCGAAAAGCCACTCGGCGCAAGGAAGGATGCGAAGTTGTCTCGACCTGATCGCGACGTTTGGGTTCTGAAATGCAGCAACGCCATGTACAGGATCTCGCGCGTTCCCGACATGGCGGCAAAGGTCGAACCGCTCCGCTGAGCTCGACGCTCTCTACGGATTGGCGCCGTGATGGAATTGCGCCGGTGTTTTGCCCGACGTGTCGAACGTCCTGGCGGCGAGGGCTCAAGCCATGCCTCACGGTCGTCTCAGCTCCCGCTGATGCCGACCAGGCGAGGGCGGCGGTTTGCGAGCGGGTTCTCGGCCGGCAGGGCGCGCAGCCATTCGCGAAAACTGACGATCTCGGGACAATCCGCGGTGCCTTCAGGCGCGATCAGCCAATCGCCGAGGCCCGACCCCTCGTTGAGCCGGTCGCAGCGATAGCCCGGATGGCGGCTGAGGCCGCGGGCAATCAGCAGGTCCACCTTGCCCTCGACCAATTCGTGCAGGCCGGCGGGCTGCAGCACCCGCAAACCGATGTCCGCATGCGCGCTGCGAAACTCCGCCAGATCGAGGCGGCGCAGGTCGAAGCTGCCATGGACTCCCAGTTGCAGCAGCACAGTACCTGACGGTTTCAATTGCGAAGTCGCCTCCGCAATATGGCGAAAGCCTTCGGAGACCCCGGGCAGATAGGCCTGACCGGCCGCCGTGAGGATGAGCTGCTTGTGCAGCCGCTCGAACAGCTGCACGCCGAGGCGTGCCTCCAGCGCCTTCACCTGCTGCCCCACGGCGGCGGGTGTCACGTGTAGCTCGTGGGCGGCGAGCTTGAAGCTGAGATGCCGTGCGGCGGCCTCGAAGGCGCGGAGCGCGTTGAGCGGGGGAAGGGCGTAGGTCATTGCGCCGCAGTTTGACACCGATGGGTCGTGGCCTTGCAATAGATTTTCTTGCGCTGAACCGCAGGAATGATGCTTTGCGCCGAGGCGATGTCGCCGGTTACGGTCAGCCCGCAATCCGGAGAAACCCCATGCCCTCAGCTCAAATCGTCAGCCACAATCCCGCAACCGTCCATGCTCCCGCCGGTGGTTACTGCATGGGACTTGAACTGAAGCAGCATCGCCGCCTGTTGTTCATCAGTGGCCAGGTGCCTGAGAAAACCGACGGCACCGTGCCCGAAGGTTTCGAGGCGCAATGCGCGCAGGCCTGGCGCAACGTCATCGAGGTGCTCGCCGCCGCGGGCCTTGGCGTCGAGCATCTGGTCAAGGTCACCACGTTCCTGACCGACCGGGATCAAGTCGTGACCAACCGCACCATTCGTCGCGCGGTGCTCGGGGAACACCAGCCCGCGTTGACGGTCGTGATCGTCGAGACCGTTGACAGCAAATGGCTGCTGGAGATCGAGGCGATCGCCGCGGAATGAGGCCGGCTTCGCCGACCTTGCAAACAGCCAAGTATGTCAGGTGCCAAATGGCCGAGAACATCCATCCCTTCTACGAGACGCATCGGGGCGCAATGGAGGCCGCCATGCGCGATCGACTCGACCTTGCCGAGCCGATGCTCTGCGAGCGCGCGCATCTCACCGACATCGGCGGGATCAGACGGGAGGTGATGGACGAATTCGAGATCGTGCTCAGTCAAATGCCCTATGTCGGCGGCGCGGCAAGTCGCATGAGCGATTTCTTCATGCGTCTCATGGGCTTCATGGCCATCAGCCGGGTGCTGCGGCGACACGGCGTGCCGCTGGCCGTGATCGGCGAGATCGAGCGGGAAACCCACAAGGCGCAATTGCTCACCGTCCCCGAAACGGAACGTCTCGCCTCGGGCCGTCAGTTCATGTCGCCGGAGAACCAGGCTTTGCTGCGCGCGCAGGCTGCAGGAAGTGTTACTGAAAGCCATCAGGAAGAGTTTCCGGAGGATTTCGTTTACGATTTCGTCGAGCCGGGGCCGGATGACAATTTCGAGTTCGGCATCAACTACAAGGCTTGCGGCTTCTGCAAATTCGCGGCTCGCCATGGCGACAAGGACATCCTGCCGAATATCTGTGGACTTGATTTCGACGCCTATGCAACGCGAGGCATCCGCCTGGAGAGGACACAAACCTTGGCCGGCGGCGCGAGCCACTGCAATTTCCGATTCTCGCGGCTGCCGTCGGAGTAGAACCGTCACACTGAGGTGGCCGCTTCTTCAGCGGCCCTCGAAGGGCGACGGCCCGGCTGCATCTCGGCCGTTCATCCTTCGAGGCCCCCTTGGGACGCGTTGCGTCCCATGCCTCGCACCTCCAGCGACAACGGCTTCGCCGTTGCGCGGGGATGTTCGCTTTAAGCGTCAGAGCTTTTGGGGAGAGCTGCAACGCACGCGCCGGCCGCCCATGATTAGATCCTGCTCCTGTTTTGCCCGACGAGTCAAATGTCGGTGCGGTCGCACTCGCGCAGTCGCATGTTTGGTAAGCGACTGAACTTCCTCACAGTGTCTACTGTGCATGGGGTTGTTTTTGCAGTTTTTGTTTCGAGGGCTGGCTACTCCGCCGCTTTCTCCCTCAGCCGCTGGGCGTAGACGTTGATGATCAAGGCCGCCAGCAGGATCAGGCCACGGATCAGGATCTTCAAAAAGCTGTCGATGTTGACGTGGTCGAGGCCGTTATTGAGAACACCGAGAACGAAAAGCCCGACGATGGTGTTGCCGATGCCGCCGCGGCCGCCGAACAAGCTGGTGCCGCCGACCACGACGGCGGCGATGGAGTCGAGCAAATAGGTGTCGAACTCGTTCTGCTGCGCGCTGCCGAAATGGGCGACGCCCAGCATGCCGCCGATGCCGGAGCACACCGCCGAGATCACCATGACGGCGCCGAGGATGAGCTTGACGTTGAGGCCGGAATATTCGGCGGCCTCGCGATTGCCGCCGACCATGTAGACGTAGCGGCCGAAGCGCGTGTAGGTCAGCACCAGATGGCCGCCGAGCAGCATGATGGCCGCGACGATGACGATCCAGGGGATGCCGCCGATCGATCCCGAGCCGAGCGTCGTGATCAGGCTAGGCACCTTGTAGGCGATCTGGCCGCGCACCAGCAGCGCCGAGATGCCGGCCGCGATCTGCATCATCGCCAAGGTCATGATGAAGGAGGGGATGCCGATCACGGTCAGGCCCAGCGCATTGACGAGGCCGAGCAGGGCGCAGAGCAGGATCGACAGGATGATCGCAACCGCGCCGGGCAGGGGGATGTTGGCGATGTTGACGTAGGACTCCTGCAGCGTGAAGTAGGCAACCGCGATGCCGGTGACGTTGGCGATGCTGGCGATCGACAGGTCGATCTCGGCGCAGAGGATCACGAAGGTGAGGCCGACGGCGATGATGCCTGTCACCGACACCTGCGTCAGGATGTTGCCGAGATTGTCGAGCGTGGCGAAGGAGGGGCTGGCGAAGGCGAAGAAGGCGGACAGGAAGATCAGCGTCAGGAACGGCGCGATGTTGCGCATCTGCGAGCGCAGGAAGGGCGCCAGACCGCGCGCCCGATGAGCTTCAGCAAAGGCCGTCTCACTGCTCGCCATGGTGCTTCTCCGTCACGCCGCTTCCAGCAGGCGGTCCTTGCTGACCGGCTCGTTCGAAAATTCCCGCACCAGTGCGCCGCGCTTGAGCACGAGGATGCGGTCGGCCAGCGACAGCACCGTCTCCGGCTCGGTCGACAGCACGATGATCGCGAGCCCCCTGGCGCGAAGGTCGCGGACGATGTTGATGACGTCGTTCTTGGCGCCGACGTCCATGCCGCGGGTCGGCTCGCACAGCACCAGCAGCTTCGGCGGATAGGTCAGCCATTTCGCCAGCGCGACCTTCTGCTGGTTGCCGCCGGAGAGCATGCCGAGATCGAGGCCGACCACCGGCGGCCTGATCTGCAATTGCTCGACCTGGCGCCTGGCGATGTCGCGCTCCTGTGCCGGCTTGAGCAGCAGCGACGAGATGCGATCCAGAATGCTGATCGAGATGTTCTTGTAGACCGGCTCCTGGTGAAACAGCATGTCGCGCCGGCTCTCCGGCACCAGCGCGACGCCCGCGCGGCGCGCAGCCGCCGTGCTGGCGAAGGTCTTGGGTTTGCCCTCGACGGCGAGCGTGCCGCCGTCCGGCTTCAGCTTGCCGAACAGGATGCGCGACAGCTCCTGCTGCCCGCAACCCATGAAGCCGTAGATGCCGAGCACCTCGCCGGCGCGCGCCTCGAAGGAGATGTCCTTGAGGCTGCGCGCCAGCGAGAGCTGGTCGACCTTCAGCACCACCGAGCTGCCGCTCGGCTGGGGCAGCATCAGATCGTCGGTGTAGCTATGCTCGAGCGCTTCGCCGCCGCGGCCGATCATGGCCTCGATCAGCGCGCCCTTGCTGGTCGCCGCGCTCGCTGTCTCCGCGACCTTCCGTCCGTTGCGGAACACGGTCACCGTGTCCGACACGAGCAAGATGTCCTCGATGAAATGCGAGATGAAGACGATTGCGGTGCCTTCCTCGCGCAGGCGCCGGAGCGTCGCGAACAGCCGCTCGACCTCGGGCGGGGAGAGGGCGGAGGTCGGCTCGTCCAGGATGACGATGCGGGCGCCGGAGAACAGCACGCGGGCGATCTCGATCAGCTGCTGGAGCCCGATCGGGAGGTCGCCGAGCCGGCTCATCGGATCGACGTCGATGCCGAAGCGGGCAAGCTGCTCGCCGGCCTCGCGCGCCATGCGCCGCCACTGCACCAGACCGAGGGCGTTGGTCGGTTGGTTGCCGAGGAAGACGTTCTCCGCGACCGTGAGGTCGGGCGCGACAGAGAGCTCCTGGTGCACCATGGCGATGCCGGCCGCATGCGCGTCGCGCGTCGAGCGGAAATGGGTCTCCTTCCCGTCGAGCAGGAAACGGCCGGAGAATTCGGTGTGCACGCCGGCGATGATCTTCATCAGCGTGCTTTTCCCGGCGCCGTTCTCGCCGACGAGACCGTGGATCTCGCCGGGATGAAGCGCGAAGTCGACACCACGAAGCGCCTCGACGCCGCCGAAGCTCTTCGTGATGCCTTGCAGTTCCAGGATGGGCGAACGATCCTCTCGCATTGCAGATTAGATCTTGGAGGCTCAGATCAGGAAGTGATCCTGCATCCACTGCATCCCGGCGGCGTTGGCCTTGGTCACGACCGGGCCGTCGGTGACGACGTTCTTCGGGATGCCCTGTCCGCTCTTCTCGCCGCCGACGACGGCGGAAACGCCCGCGATGATCGCACCGCCATGGATGCGGCAGGACGGATTGCGCACGGTCGCGAACATGCGGCCCTCGCTCACCGCCTGGATTGCCGGCGGCATCGCGTCGACGCCGCCGATCAGGATGTTGGTGCGGCCCCGCGCCTTCATGATGTTGGCAGCCGCCAGCGCCATGTCGTCATTGTGGAAGAACGCCGCGTCGATCTGCGGATATTTCGTCAGATAGGTTTCCCAGAGGCGCGCGGTCTTCGAGACGTCCCAATCGGCCGGCTGGGTGTCGAGCACCTCGATGCCGGGAAATTGCTTGACGACGTTGTTGAAGCCCTTGGCGCGGCCCTGCGCGCCGGTATGGCCGAGCGCGCCCTGCGTCATGATGATCTTGCCCTTGCCGCCCATGGCGTTGCACAGCGCCTGCGTCACCGAGGCGCCCATGAACTCGTTGTCGGGAGCGAGGAAGGAGTGGACGTTGATCTGGTCGAGCGGAGCAATCAGCGTGTCCATGTCGATCACGGGCGTGCCGGCGTCGATCATCTTCTGCACGGGCTGGGTGAGGGTGCCGATGCCGAAGGCCTGGATCGCGACGAAATCCCATTTCTGCGAGGCCATGTTGTCGATCGCGGCGCGCTGCTTCACCGCATCGAGCTGGCCGTCGAACCAGGTGACTTCGACGTTGAACAGCTTGCCCCAGAATTCCGCGGCCTGCTTGCCCTGCGCACACCAGGTGGCCTGGAGGCCGGCGTTGGAGAACGCCGCCTTCAGCGGCTTCTCCGATCGTCCGACTTCGGCCGCCAATGCGGGGTTTATGCCCATGCTGCCGAGGATGGCAGTTGCGGCGCCGGCGGTCGCTGCCGCCTGAAGAAGATCGCGCCTCGTCGTCGAGAAATCTTTCGTCCCGGACATCGCTCGCTCCCATAGATTTTGGCGTCGGCGCGTCATTGATTGCGCGACCGAGGCGGAAAGTGTCTCACAATCGAAGAGTTCACGCCACCCAATCTGCGATTGCGCGCAACGTCGCGGCGAGCCGTGGTGGTGCAGCGCAAAGCGTCAGGCCGGAACGGTGACGTATGCCTCGATGTCCGTCAGCAACGTATCCCAGGCCTGCGCGATCTCGGCCGACCATGCATCGCCGAGCAGGTCGCGCAGGGTATCCCTGATGACCGCGAAGAACGCGATGAACAGCTCGCGCGGCGTGCCATAGGCATCGTGCGAGACGACTTCGCAGGCGATCAGCCGGAAATGTCCGCTGCGCGTCCCGGCGAAATCGAGGATCGCCTCGATCGTCAGCGCAAGCATCGATCCCTTCACGAGCTCGCTGCCCTGCGAGCGGAACATCGTCCGCGTTTCCGGGTATTCGTCGAAAAGACGCCGGTAGACCAGCGGCGTGAGATCCGCGCAGCGCGAGGCCGCGCGTTCAAAGCTCTGTTCGATCGGATTGGGGGAGATAGTCATCGGCGTAGGCGCCATGCAGACAAAAAAAGAGCGGGGCCCTAGCCCCGCTCAAAAATTGTGTCGACCCTATTATCCCCGATTCTAAGATTTGCTCTTGATTGACGGGGCGACGCTGCGTTTTGCGCGCCAGGGGCTCCTCCCGAGACTTGGACCACCAGACTTCGACCTCTCGGCCAGCCTGAGCAAGAGGGATGCTAGATCAACTTTTCTCACTTGTCATCATTTTCGGCAACGATTGTTCAAAATAAGAGCAGTTAACGAAACGATCGGGCTTTTAGCCATGTAAGCATATGACAAATATAAGAAATCTGTGGATGGGCGGGGCGGATCGGCTGCCTCAAATGCCGGACCCGCCCCCGGATGGGGCGCCCCGACCACGGTTTTCGGCAAATTTGCGCTGGATCAAGAAGGCGGCGGAACTGACCTCGACTCAGGTCCCGGCGCGGTGTTTAGTTAGCGCACGAACGAATGGTTCGGCGGATGCGCGCACGGCTGCAAAAATTCCTACCCCTGGTCCTGCTCGCCCTGGCGATGCAGGTGCTGGCGCCGATCGCCGCCTGCTGGGCGGCTGGCCAGGCCGTGGCCGATCCGCTGTCGGCCGCCGTCATCTGCCACAGTGCGAATGAACAGGGCGGCCTGAACGATCAGACCGGCACGCCAACCGCGCATGGCGCTGCGTGCGCGCTCTGCTGCCTGGCCCAGGCCAATGCGTCGCTCGATTTGCCGCCAGAGGTTGCGCTCGCCATTCCCTTCCGCCATGCCGAATGTGTGGCGTGGCACGTGGCGGACGCATCCGCTGTTTCCGTCCATAAGGACGGAAGTGCTCAGGCGCGCGCGCCTCCTCGATTTTCCTGACGACCCTCGGTGTCGCCGCGGTCCGTCCGCTGGCGATTGATGCTGTCGAACAGCCGGGAAGAAAGCCGGCGTCAGGAATGCCTCATGTTACGTTGCCATGCCCGCCGTGGCGTGAGCGTCGTTGCCGTTCAGGCCGCGCTGCTTGCGTCGTCGAGCGGAGCCTTCGCCCAAAGCAGCAGCGCAGTGCTGCCGCCGGTGACCGTCGACGCGCCGGCTGCAGTGAAGCCCAAGCCACGCAAGCCGGCCGCTAATACGGCTGCCGCCAGGAACCGGTCGGCAAAGCCCGCCGGCGAGCGCGCGGCTCCCGCCGTTGCCAGCGAGCAGGGAGCGGCCAGCGCCCGAGCGTCGCTGGATCCGCCGGCCGCCGTGGCGCGCTATCAATTGCCGCAGCGCTCCTTCAGCGTCACGGCGAAGGAGGTCGATGAGACGATCAACCTCAAGGACCCCGAGGACGCCGTCAAATACATGCCGAGCCTGTTCGTGCGAAAGCGGAACGACGGCGACAACCAGGCGGTGCTCGCGACGCGAAGCTGGGGGCTGAACTCCAGTGCGCGCACGCTGGTCTACTACGATGACCTCCTCATCTCGGCGCTGATCGGCAACAACAACACGAACTCCTCGCCAAGATGGAACCTGATCTCGCCGGAAGCGATCGGGCGGGTCGATTACCTCAACGGTCCGTTCGCGGCCGCCTATCCCGGCAATTCGATTGGCGGCGTGCTGCTGATCACGTCAAAAATGCCGGACAAGCCGTTTGCGGTCGCCAAGGAAACGGTCTCGGTGATGCCGTGGAATCAGTACGGCACCAAGGACACCTACGTGACCAGTCAGACCAGTGCGGCCGCGGGTAATCGCGACGGCGCGCTGTCCTGGCTTGTCAGCACCAATTACCTCGACAGTTTTCAGCAACCGTTGAGCTACACAACCTTCGGCACCACGCTTGGGGTAGGACCTGCCGGCACGACGGGAACGATCGCCGCCCCGAACAAGGCAGGTGGTGTCGCCAATGTCGTCGGCACCGGCGCGCTGGCGCATTCGCAGCAGACCTCGGGCAATCTGCGGCTCGCCTACGACATCACGCCGCTGGTGCAGGCGACGTACTCGTTCGGCATCTGGAACAATCACCAGACCTCCGATCCGCAGACCTATCTGAGGTCGACTGTGACGGGTCTGCCGACTTTCGGGGGCGTCAGCAGCTTTGCCAACAGCAAATACACCTGGGATCAGATCCATGTGAGCAATGCCGTCTCGCTCAAAAGCGATACCAAGGGTGTCTTCGACTTCGACCTCGCGGCCTCGAGCTACAACTATCTCCAGGACATCCAGGTCAGTCCCTATACGGTCTCGCCGTCGCCGGGCCTTGGCTATTCCCTGAACGGCAAGGTGACGCGGATGGATGGCACCAACTGGCAGAACGCCGACGCCAAGGGCATCTGGCGTCCGCTGGGCTATGACGGCGCGCACGAGGTCAGCTTTGGCATCCACGGCGACCGGTACCGGCTCGAAAACCCGGTCTATGCTTCGAACGTCTGGTATAACACGCCATCGACGGGCAACGGCCAGCTCTATTCGACCGGCGTCGGCGAGACGCGCACTGGGGCTTTGTGGGTGCAGGACGCCTGGAAGATCATCCCGACTGTCAAGTTGACACTCGGCGGACGGCTGGAGAGCTGGCAGGCAGTTGAAGGCTTCAATCTCAACACCATGGCCACCAGCGCCGGCGTCATCACGTCCGTTGTGCCGACATGGCAACCGGGGCTGTCCTCGACCAACTTCTCGCCGAAGGCGTCGCTGTCATTCGATCCGAACAAGGACTGGAATATCACGGCGAATTTCGGTGAGGCGTACCGCTATCCGACGGTCACCGAACTCTATCAAAACATCACCGTCAACGGCGTCACCTATCTTGCCAATCCGCTGCTGTCGCCGGAGCAGGATTTCACCGGCGAGCTCAATCTTGAGCGGCGCTGGGTGGATGGTCGGGTGCGGCTCACGGTATTCGGCGAGCGGACCAACAATGCACTGATCTCACAGTCGACCACGGTGACCGACGCAAGTGGGGCGCAGTCTGTGCAGACAGCGATCAGCAACGTCGCCGCGATCCGGATGCAGGGCGTAGAATTGTCTGCCGACAAGGATAACGTTCTCATCGCGGGCTTGCAGGTGTTTGGTAGCGTGACCTACGTCGACTCGCGGATCATCTCCGACCCGAGCTGGAAGGGCGCGACCACCGTCGTCGGCAAGCGCGTGCCTTACGTGCCCGACTGGCGCGCCAAGTTCGGTGTCACCTACAGGCCGAATGAGAATTGGGCCTATACGGTCGCGGCCCGCTACAGCGGCAAGCAGTACTCGACGCTGGACAACACCGACCGCATCTCCCACGTTTACGGCGCGTTCGATAACTTTTTCGTTGTGGACTTGAAGATGCACTATAACGCGACGAAGAATTTCGCGTTCGACTTCGGCATCGATAATCTCTTCAACGAGCAGTACTTCCTGTTCCATCCGTTCCCGGGGCGAACCTTCGTTCTCGCCGGCAAGTACACGTTCTGAAGGGTGGGGCGATGTTAACGACGACAAGAAAGGTAACGACATGAACAAGCTCTCACGCATCTTCGCACTGGCGGCGCTCTCGGCCGTCGTGTTCGCCGCACCCGCGTCGGCCGACGACGTCAAGGCCGGCGATCTCGTCATCTCGCAGGCGTGGAGCCGGGCGACGCCGGGCGGCGCCAAGGTCGCGGGCGGCTATCTCACCATCGAGAACAAGGGCACGGTGGCGGACAAGCTGGTCGGCGTTTCCGCCGATATCGCCGGCAGGGCCGAGGTCCACGAGATGGCGGTGGACAATGGCGTGATGAAGATGCGCCATCTGGACAAGGGGCTCGTGATCGAGCCGGGCAAGACCGTGAAGTTCGCGCCCGGCGGCTACCATTTGATGCTCCAGGAGCTGAAGGGTCCGTTCAAGCAGGGCGACAAGGTGCCGGTGACGCTTCAGTTCGAGAAGGCCGGCAAGGTCGCCGTTTCCCTGGACGTCCAGGGCGTCGGCGCGCAGGCGCCCGGCGACGGCGGGCACATGATGAAGAAAATGCCGGACCATTCGGGAATGAAGATGTGACGAGCATGATCAGGACCTTCGGGAGACCGAACATGTCGAAGCGAACCTGGCTGATCCTTCTCGGCGTGCTTGCGGCAGCGCCGGCAAATGCGCACGTCTTCCTCGAGGGCAAGCAGGCGAGTGTGGGGGCGTCGTACAAGGCCGTCTTCGCCGTGCCGCACGGCTGCGCGGGCTCGCCCACGGTGAAGATCCGCGTCCAGATCCCCGAAGGGGTGATCGCGGTGAAGCCGATGCCGAAGGCGGGCTGGAGCGTCGATGTCGTCGAGGGCCAATATGCCAGCGAGTACGACTATCACGGCAACAAGCTCGCCTCGGGCGTCAAGGAGGTGTCGTGGTCCGGCGGCAAGCTGCCGGACAAGAATTATGACGAGTTCGTCATGCACACGGTGCTGACCGACAAGCTCAAGCCGAACACGACCCTGTACTTCCCCGTCGTCCAGGAGTGCGAGGCCGGCGTCAGCCGCTGGATCGAAATTCCGGCGGAAGGGGCAGGGCATTCGCACGAGGGCAAGTCGCCCGCGCCTGGTGTAAAGCTGTTGCCAAAACCCTGATGCGCGTTCTCGCCGCGCTCGCGACGCTGCTCCTGATTGTCGGCTTCGCGACCGGCGCGTCGGCGCATGCTGCGCTCGTCTCGGTCGAGCCGGCGAGCGGCAGCATCCTGAAGACCGCGCCGAAGGCGGTGGAGCTGCGCTTCAACGAGGCGGTGACGCCGGGCGCGATTCTGCTGATCGACGGCGCGGGCAGGGCGCGGGACGATGCCAGCGTCAGCGCATCGGACGAGATAATCTCGGTCGCGCTGCCGCCGGACCTGCCGCAGGGAACGGCGGTGGTCAGCTATCGCGTGATCTCGCAGGACGGCCATCCCGTCTCGGGATCGGTGGTCTTTTCGATTGGCACGCCGACGGCGACGAAGCCTCCGACCTCTACGGATAGCGGGCTGAACGCGCTGATCTGGCTGGCGCGGGTCGGTCTCTATCTCGGGCTGTTCGTCGGCGTCGGCGGCGTGTTCTTTGCGCGCTGGATCGCGTGGTCGATGATCGGGATGACCGTTCCGCGCGTAGCGCTCGCCATCGGTATTCCGAGTGCCACGGCGTCGCTTGGCGCGTTGGGCCTCGATCTCCTCGGGCTGCCGCCAGCGGCTCTCGCGACGGCTGCTCCCTGGAAGGTCGCATTCGCGACCAGCGCCGGCCCCGCGCTGCTGGTTGCCATTGGCGCGATGCTGCTCGCCTTGATGGCGTTGCGCAGCGCTTGGTATGCGCGTGCTCTTGCGAGCATCGCGCTCGTCGGCGTCGGTCTGTCGCTCGCCATGACGGGGCACGCTGCAACGGCGCCGCCGGAGGCGTTGACCCGGCCGGCGATCTTTCTCCACGGCCTCGGCGTCAGCATCTGGATCGGTGCTCTCGCGCCGCTCATCGCGCTGGTGTCGAAGCCGACGATCGCGACTCTTCCCGTCGTGAACCGCTTTTCGCGCATCGCTGCGCTGGCGGTCGGCGTGCTGGCCTTGACCGGCCTCGCACTCGCGATCGTTCAGCTCGAAAAGCCGGCAGCGCTGGTCGAGACCCGCTACGGACTGATTCTCTCGACCAAGCTTGCGTTGGTCACAGGATTGCTGGCGCTCGCCGCGCTGAATCGGTTCCGGCTGACGCCGGCCCTCGCCCGGGGCGAGAAAGGAACGCCCGCGCTCAAGCGCTCGATCCTGCTGGAAGGCGCGATTGCACTCACGATCCTTGCCGTTGTCGCCGGCTGGCGCTTCACGCCGCCGCCGCGGACCATCGTCCCGGAGACGCCCTTGGTGGTCCACATCCATACCGACAAGGCGATGTTCCAGGTCCTGGTGTCGCCGGGCAAGGCCGGTGTCGATGACTTCGTGCTCCAGCTCATGACCAGTGAAGCAACGCCGCTGGCGGCCAAGGAGGTGACGCTGACCCTGAGCCTGCCCGAGCGCGGTATCGAGCCGATGGAGCGGGACGCCTCGCTCGGGCCGGATGGCTATTGGCATGTGCGCAAGGTCGAGCTGCCCTTTGCCGGCCGCTGGCATGTGCGGATCGGTGCGCTGGTGACCGACTTCGAGAAGATCACGCTCGAGGACGAGCTTGAGGTGACGCCGTAAGGGGCGCCGCTGCGGCTCAAGCAGAACCTGAAGTCGACGGAAAATTGACAAGGAATCCCGCCGTGTTAGCGGCTTTTCCTCATTCCCGGTCTTGTGTTTTCGCTCCCAATCCGGTTTCACTGCAACCCCTCACTGATTCCCCGAGTGTTGCCATGCGGTTGTCGCGGTTCTTTCTGCCCATCCTGAAGGAAAATCCGAAAGAGGCGGAGATCGTCTCGCATCGGCTCATGCTGCGCGCCGGCATGATCCGGCAGGAGGCGGCCGGCATCTATGCCTGGCTGCCGCTCGGCTTCCGCGTGCTGAAGAAGATCGAGCAGATCGTGCGCGAGGAGCAGGACCGCTCAGGCGCACTGGAACTTCTGATGCCGACGCTCCAGCTCGCCGACCTCTGGCGTGAGAGCGGCCGCTACGACGCCTACGGTCCGGAGATGCTGCGCATCGCCGACCGCCACAAGCGCGAGCTGCTGTACGGGCCGACCAACGAGGAAATGATCACCGAGATCTTCCGCGCCTATGTGAAGTCCTACAAGAACCTGCCGCTGAATCTCTATCATATCCAATGGAAATTCCGCGACGAGCAGCGTCCGCGCTTCGGCGTGATGCGCGGCCGCGAATTCCTGATGAAGGACGCCTATTCCTTCGATCTCAACGAGGCGGCGGCGCGCGTCGCCTACAACAAGATGTTCGTCGCATATCTGCGCACCTTCGCGCGGATGGGGCTGAAGGCGATCCCGATGCGCGCCGAGACCGGGCCGATCGGCGGCGATCTCAGCCACGAATTCATTGTGCTCGCCGAAACCGGCGAATCCGGCGTGTTCATCAATCGCGACGTGCTGGACCTGCCGGTGCCGGGCGAGGACGTCGACTATGAGAGCGACCTCACGCCGATCATCAAGCAATGGACGTCGGTCTACGCTGCGACCGAGGACGTGCACGACGCCGCACGTTTCGAGCAGGAAGTGCCGGAAGCCAAGCGGCTCAACACCCGCGGCATCGAGGTCGGCCAGATCTTCTATTTCGGCACGAAGTATTCCGAGCCGATGAAGGCGATGGTGGCCGGCCCCGACGGTGTCGACGTGCCGATCCATGGCGGCTCCTACGGTGTCGGCGTCTCGCGCCTGCTCGGCGCCATCATCGAGGCCTGCCATGACGACGCCGGCATCAAATGGCCGGAAGCCGTCGCCCCGTTCCGCGCGGTGGTGCTGAACCTCAAGCAGGGCGATGCCGCGGTGGATGCGGCCTGCGAGAAGCTCTATGCGGAGCTCCAGGCCAAGGGCGTCGACGTGCTCTATGACGACACCGACCAGCGCGCCGGCGCCAAATTCGCCGCCGCCGACCTGATCGGCATTCCCTGGCAGATCATGATCGGGCCGAAGGGGCTCGCCGACGGCAAGGTCGAGCTCAAGCGGCGCAGCGACGGCTCACGCGAGACCATGTCGCCAGCGGACGCGGTCGCAAGACTTGTGGGCTGATAAGCCTGGTCGGCTGAATATTGTTCATCGCGCGATATCGCGGCCGCCAATCCGGCCACAATTGACCCCGAATCATGGGATTATCGAGCGATGGATGAAACCATGACCGAAACCGTGCAAACCGCGCCTTTTGCGCCATTCGAGTGGATGCTGTCGGCGCGCTACTTGCGCGCGCGCCGCAAGGAGGGATTCATCTCGGTCATCGCCGGGTTCTCCTTCCTCGGCATCATGCTGGGCGTGGCGACGCTGATCATCGTGATGGCGGTGATGAACGGCTTCCGCAAGGAACTGCTCGACAAGATCCTGGGGCTGAACGGCCACATCCTGGTCCAGCCGCTGGAATCGCCGCTGACCGACTGGAAGGACGTCGCCGACCGCATCAGCCAGGTCCAGGGCATCCGGCTCGCCGCGCCGGTGGTGGACGGCCAGGCGCTGGCGTCCTCGCCGTGGAACGCCTCGGGCGTGCTGGTACGCGGCATCCGCTCCGACGACCTCAACAACCTCACCTCGATCGCCAAGAACATCAAGCAGGGCTCGCTCGAAGGCTTTGACGACGGGCAGGGCGTTGCGATCGGACGGCGCCTCGCCGATCAATTGTCGCTGCACGCCGGCGACAGCATCACGCTGGTGGCGCCGAAGGGCGCGGTGACGCCGATGGGCACGACGCCGCGCATCAAGCCGTACAAGATCGTCGCCGTGTTCGAGATCGGCATGTCCGAATACGATCTCGGCTTCGTGTTCATGCCGCTGGCGGAGGCGCAGGCCTATTTCAACCGCAGCAACGACGTCACCTCGATCGAGGTGTTCACCACCAATCCCGATCGCATCGTCGCCTTTAACAAGGCGGTGACGGAAGCCGCGGCACGGCCGGTGTTCCTGGTCGACTGGCGGCAGCGCAACTCGACCTTCTTCAACGCGCTCCAGGTCGAGCGCAACGTGATGTTCCTGATCCTGACCATGATCGTGCTGGTCGCGGCGCTCAACATCGTGTCCGGCCTGATCATGCTGGTGAAGGACAAGGGCAGCGACATCGCCATCCTGCGCACCATGGGCGCCTCGCAAGGCTCGATCATGCGCATCTTCCTGATCACGGGCGCCTCGATCGGCGTGGTCGGCACGCTGGTCGGCTTCTTCGTCGGCCTCGTGATCTGCCTCAACATCGAATCCATCAGGCAATTCCTGTCCTGGCTCACCAGCACCGAGCTGTTCTCGCCGGAGCTCTATTTCCTGTCGAAACTGCCCGCCGAGATCGACGTCGGCGAGACCACGGCCGTCGTCATCATGGCGCTGACGCTGTCGTTCCTGGCGACGCTGTACCCGTCGTGGCGCGCCGCGCGCCTCGATCCCGTCGAAGCGCTCCGGTACGAGTGAGGGGCTGATGGAGCAGCAACAGGGGGCTGAGGATGTCCCGGTCATTTATCTCCACGAGATAAAACGGCAGTACTTGCAGGGCGAGGTACCGCTGACGATCCTGGACGGCGCCAAGCTTGCGCTGTGGGCCGGACAGTCGGTCGCGCTGGTGGCGCCGTCGGGCTCGGGCAAGTCGACGCTGCTGCACATCGCGGGGCTGCTGGAGGCCCCCGATTCCGGCGAGGTCTACGTCAATGGCGCGCCGACCTCGCAACTGCCGGACATCGAGCGCACGCAGCTTCGCCGCACCGACATCGGCTTCGTCTACCAGTCGCACCGGCTGCTGCCGGAGTTCTCGGCGCTGGAGAACGTGATGCTGCCGCAGATGATCCGCGGCCTGAAGAAGTCCGAGAGCGTCAAGCGCGCCAAGGAGATCCTGGGCTATCTCGGCCTCGGCGACCGCATCACCCATCGCCCGGCGGAGCTGTCGGGCGGCGAGCAGCAGCGCGTCGCGATCGCGCGCGCGGTGGCGAATGCGCCGCGCGTGCTGTTTGCGGACGAGCCGACCGGCAACCTCGATCCGCACACGGCGGACCACGTGTTCCAGGCCCTGATGCAGCTCGTCAAGGCGACGCGGGTCTCGATGCTGATCGCGACCCACAACATGGAGCTCGCCGGCCGCATGGACCGGCGGGTCTCGCTGTCGGACGGCCAGGTGGTCGAGCTCGAATAACAAAAAACTGCGAAAACAACCCCATGCACAGTAGCCGGCCCTGGCCGGCTACGATCGGGGTGACGCCTTGCAGCCTTTTGACAGGTCAAGCAAAACGGCAGCGACGGCGCATCGCCCCGGTGTATGGCGCTCTACGGCCGGATCACCGTCAATTTGAACGGCCCGCCATTGGCCGCGGCGTGTGCCACCGCCTCATTGACATGATCGAGGTCGAACGCCGTCGTCTTGTAGTCGTCAAGCCGCAGGAGTCCTGATCGCACCAGCGCGATCAGGCGGCTGGCCGCATCCGGCGGGTACATCCAGACGCCGTGGATGGTGATGCAGTTGCGCATGATCCAGGGGTAGGGCAGCTCGAGGCCCGCGCCGCCGGCCATGCCGACGCCGCCCATCAGCACGACGCGGCCATAGGCGCGCACCGTCATGACCGCCGCGCGCACCACAGTCGGACTCACCGAGGGCGGCATGATGTCGAACACGCAGTCGATCGGCCCCGGCGCGGCGCGCTTCATCGCCTCGCGGTCGTCGTCCTCGTTACTTGTGAGCTTGACCGGCTTCACACGGCTGCCGAAACGGCGGACGAGGTCGGCCAGAATCGTCTCGTTGCGCCCGGGCGTGACCACGCAGGCTGCGCCCATTGCGAGCGCGACAGAGACGGCGGCGCTGCCGAAATTGCCGGTGGCGCCACTCACCAGCACGGTTTCGCCTGCTTGCAGGTTGGCGGCGAGGAGGCCGCCATAGGGCACCAGCAGTGTCCCCAGCGCGCACCATTGTGCGGCTTCCTCGGACGTGATCGCGCCAAGGCGTTTGACGTTCTCGGTCGGCACCCGCATCCGCTCGGCAAACGAGCCATGGCGAAAATGCTTTTGCAGAAGCATGCCGCCGGCGCCGGCGGCCGTTAATCCCTGCAGGGCGATGTCGGGCGCGATCGCGTCGTCGCGCGAACGCACCGTCGGGTCGCAGAACACCCAGTCGCCGATCTTGAGCTTCGTTGCGTCCGGGCCGATCGCGCGCACCCGGCCGATACCGCCCGGGCCCGGGATGATCGGCAAATCGAGTGCATAGTTGCGTTCGCCGCTGAAGACTTCGTTCATGTAGGACAGCACGCGCGTGGCGATGACGTCGACGATGACCTCGCCGGTGCCGAGCACCGGTTCGGGGGCATTCTCGATCACCAGCGGCGTTCCGAAGGATTTGAGTACGGCGGCTTTCATGATGTTCACCTCAAAGTGGGGTGAAACTCATATGCGCCGCCTTGGAGGGGACAAGAAGGCCTGGTATTATCCTAGTATCCTTTAGACCCTCCATCGCGGGAGCGACATCATGGCCGACCCACGCCGCGTCGAATTCGGCGATTTCCTGAGGTCCCGCCGCGAAAAGCTGTCGCCGAAGACCGTCGGGCTCCCGGCGGGCAGGCGGCGGCGCACCGCGGGCCTGCGCCGCGAGGAGGTCGCCCAGCTCGCCGGCATCGGTGTCGACTGGTACATTCGCCTCGAACAGGGCCGCACCGTCAGCCCGTCGGTGACCACCGTCGACGCGCTGGCCCGCGCGCTACGGCTCAGCAAGACCGAGCATGCGCATCTGAAGGCGCTGGCGCGCGACGGCGACAAGCGCGCCTTCACGCGCGAAATCGTGCCGCCGCCGATCCTGCGGATGATCGAGAGCCTGAATCAGCCGGCCTACATTGTCGGACGGCGCTGGGACGTGCTGGCCTGGAACGCCGCCGCGGAGCAGGTGTTTGCGTTTGGGCGATTGCCTGAGGAGGATCGCAACACGCTGCTCCTCGTGATGACCAACAAGCAGACGCGAAAGGCTTACGGCGCGGGCTGGGCGGACGTGGCCAAGCGCATGGTGGCGATGTTCCGGGCCACCCACGACGTCTGGGCCGGCGATCCCGCGTTCGCCGAACTGCTGACGCGGCTGCGGCAGGGCAGCCCGGAATTCGTCAAATGGTGGGAAGCCCACGAGATCCGCAGCACGTCGTCGGGCCTCAAGACCATGTCGCATCCGACCCTCGGCGTGCTGCATTTCGAGCACACCAGCTTCCAGGCCAATGACGATCCCGCACTGAAGCTCGTGATCTACACGCCGGTGACGGGCAGAGGCTGATGCATCGCGAGGCCTGAGCTCACGGCGACGGCGTGGCCGGAGGCGTCGTGCCGGCGTTCGGCAGCGTCGCTGGCCAAGGGCTTATCGGGTTGAGCGTCGACAGAGCGCAGGATGATTTGAGCTGTGTCCACACCGACGCCAGGCCCGTCAAGTCGATGTCGAATTTCGTCATGTCCGTCTTGTCGTCCGGCATCGAAATGGTTTCGCGGACATGCAGGGAGCGGGACGCCAGGATCGCCTTGACCATGTCGGGGTCGATGCTGCCGCGCCAGATCTCGACCTTGCCGGAACGTAGCGGAGCCCCTCCGACCTCCCTGTCCGTGCCGGCGTCCGCCGTCACCAGGATCGTGCTCTTGCCGGTGGCTGCTTCGTCGATTTCTCCCGCGAACGTCAGCGGCACGCGTTTCCTGCTTTCGCAAGACAGGCGCCACTCCATCATCCGGAACGAAGCGCCGTTCTCCTTCTTCAAGACCGCGATCTTGCGGACAAACGGGCGCGCTTCCTTCTCCAGCTTCCACATCGACTCGGCAAGCGGTCGGGTGTCGATTCCGAAACGATAGAGCTCGGCGCGCGTCAGCACGTGCAGGTTCTCGTACTTCACGGTCCGGATGAGGGCGTCGAGCTCACGGCTGATCCCCATCGACGCGATGAACGCAGTGCGGTCGCGATCGGCGCTCGCTATGCGGCGCTGCCTCGCCTCGGCGACCACCTGCGGGGGCGGATCCCCACGAAAGCGCAGGACCAGCCTGGAGTTATGGACCGCCAGCGCCGCGTCGGGCGCCACCTCGCGGGATGTCGCCCCGAGAAACAGGTAACCGCAGGCCGAGTTGCACATCGCATTGCGCGTGGTGAGCTCGGCCTCGACCTCGCCGCCCGCGTTCTTCACCTTCAGGCAGGCGGCGTCCACCTGCGTGCCCGCTGAGCACGCGGTCGCGGTGGTGTGACCAACCCGGGCGACTGCCTTGCGGCTGCGCAGCAACCGCCCGATCACGTAGGACTGCTCCACGTTGCCGCCGGGCGAATGAAGGTAGATCGGAAGCTGCGTCTCCTTGACGCCGGCGAGGAAGCGGCGAATGCGCGGCGCGGCGTCCTGATCGATCTGGCCCTCGATGGCAATCCAGCGGTCGCAACCCGGCCCGCACGCGTCGGGCGCTCCCTTGGCGAGATAGATCGTCAGCCTGGATGCAAATCCGGCCTTCTCGGCCGGCGTTCCTTCTGCACGCAAAGCGCCCGGGATCGACAGCAAGGTCACGAGGAGCAGAATACGGGCGAGCATGAACTGACGGGACCACGCGCGGCGAAAACAGACGCGAAAGCTATCCGAAGATCGGTGCGATCACAACCTTTGGTGGCGTGTCGGAGCGCCGATTATTCTGCGTCCACGAACGCAACCTCATCCGGCTCCGCATGCGAGGTCTACGAATTCGCGCGGGGCTCGCACGTTTGCAAGTCGAGTTCGCAAGCGCTATGTCCGGGCTTTCGAGAGCGCCCAAGATGACAATCTCCGATGACAACGACCTCACGCGCCTGAAAGAGATCGGGCGCATCGTCGCTAATACCCTTGAGGCGATGGGGAAGGCGCTCGAACCGGGCATGACCACCTCCGAGCTGGACCAGATCGGACGAAGATTCCTGGAGACAGCCGGCGCACGTTCGGCTCCGGAGCTGGCCTATGCCTTCCCGGGGGCGACCTGCATCAGCGTGAACGAGGAGATCGCTCATGGCATCCCCGGTGACCGACGGATCGCGCGTGGCGACCTCGTCAACATCGACGTTTCAGCCGAGAAGAACGGCCTCTTCGCGGATACGGGAGCCTCGTTCGCCGTTCCACCCGTGACCCGCGCGATCGAACGTCTTTGCAGGGATGGCCGGCGGGCCATGTGGACGGGCCTGCGGCAGGTCGGGGCTGGCAAGCCGATCGCCGGCATCGGCCGAGCCATCGGGACCTTTGCGCGGAAGAACGGCTACAGCCTTGTCAGGAACCTTGCCAGTCACGGTGTCGGCTTGTCGCTCCATGAGGAGCCGACAGAGATCGCAACATGGCCCGATTCCTCCGAACGCCGCATCATGAGCGACGGCCTGGTGTTCACCGTCGAGCCGTTCCTGTCCTTGGCCGCCGAGTGGGCAGAGAATGGCGATGATCCGTGGACGCTCTACAGCAGTCCCGAGGCGCCGACCGTGCAGTACGAGCACACCGTCGTCGCCACTCGACACGGACCTTTGATCGTTACGATGGCCGGTTAAGTCCGCCCAGGCCAGAGCCCGAGACGTCTCATGCGTCACCCAGCCAGAGGTGACGTCATGCCACCGGATCCTTGTGAGAAGCCGAACGGCTCTGGTCATCCGGCGCCAGCGGTGGCGACGGTCTTGCGGCAGCGTTCTTCAGCGGAGCAGCGTCGAGTTCTGAGGTGATCTGGACCGGCGCAGATACGGCGTCGCGAGAGGCGACGATCCAGATCAGGAAGCCGAGAAGCGCGAGTGCAGCGCCGACGGGGCCGGTGGAGGTCCAGCCCAGCCCCTCGCGAATGGCAAGGCCGCCGAGGAACGGGCCGAGCGCGTTGGCGGTGTTGAACGCCGAATGGTTCAGCGCGGCGGCGAGCGCCTGCGCGTCGCCCGCGACGTCCATCAGCCGGGTCTGGAGGATGGCGCCGAGCGAGACGCCGGCGCCGATCGCGAAGATGTCGATCGCCAGCAGCCAGGGATTGCCGGCTGCAAGCGGAAACACCAGCAGCGCGACCGCCGAGAACAAGAGAATGACGCCCGCCGTCGGCATCAAGGCGCGGTCCGCGAAGCGCGGCACGAACAGATTGCCGAGCGTGGCGCCGACGCCGAACACGGCGAGAAAAAACGGAATCACTGCGGGGCTGACCTTGGTGACCTCGATCAATGTCGTTGCGAGGTAGGTGTAGACGGCGAACATGCCACCGAAGCCGATGGCGCCGATCGCCAGCGTGATCCAGACGCGGCCGCTTCTGAGGGCGCCGAGCTCTCGCAGTGGGTCCGACCTGCCGGCCTGGTCGCGCGGAGCGAACAGGGCGCAAAGCAGGACCGTGAGCAGGGCCAGCAGCGACACGAGGCCGAAGCTGGCGCGCCAGCCGACCGTCTGGCCGACCAGGTTGGCCAAGGGCACGCCGATGATCGTCGCGCCAGTCAGGCCGAGCATCACCTGGCCGATTGCCCGCGAGCGGCGATGTTGAGGAACGAGCGAGGCTGCGACCAGCGCGGCGATGCCGAAATAGGCGCCATGCGGCAGCCCTGCGAGAAAACGGGCCGCGATCATCCAGCCAAACCCCGGCGCAAGCGAGGTGAGCGCATTGCCGAGCGCGAACACGGCCATCAGGACCAGGAGCTGCGTGCGCCGGGCGAAGCGCGCACCAAGCACGGCGATCAGCGGTGCGCCCAGCACCACGCCGAGCGCGTAGGCACTGATCGCGTGTCCCGCGGTCGGCTCGTCGACCCGAAGGTCGGCGGCGAAGAACGGCAGCAGGCTCATCGATGCGAATTCGGTGGTTCCGATCGCAAAGCCGCCCATCGCGAGCGAGAACAGGACGATGGCGAGGTGAGGGGGCGCGGAGGCCGCGGTCGCGCGGAGCGAGGTCGCTTGAGGCGATATCGACATGTGTCCTGCATTGGTGGCGTCAACGGGAACCAGCCCAGCGAACGTCGCCACCCCTGCAAGATTTGTCTGTCGTACTTAAACCGAGAGCGGTCTGCGTCAACACCGGAGACGCGATGCAAGGCTGGCCGCATATCAGTGTCCCGATTTGGGTGTGGCCGTGGCGAGAGCGCGTGCAATCATCAGGTACGCAGATCACGTCGTTGTGCAGGAACAGGAGGCTGATAGGATTTGCGTATCCTTGCCGGAATGCCTCGATGATTGAACCCGCGACGTCCGACTACGCCAGCCATAGCGCGCTCACCGATCCCGGTCCTTACGCCGCGTTGATCAGCGGCCTGCCGCCGGATGTTGCAATCGTGTGTCGCACCCTGCACGGCCTGCTGATCCACGAAGCATGGATCGAGAGGCAGGGATTGAACCCCGCGGCCTTCGCCGGTCAAAGCCGTGACACGTTGCCTGTGGCCCGGCGCCTGGAGCAACTTCTGACGATCGACCAGAGGCCGCTGACCGTCGCCCGATCGGGCGAGGCGAGAGTTTTGAGCACGTGCCGGGACTTTTCATTGATGCTGTGTGGTGTTCTGCGCCATCACGGCGTGCCGGCCCGCGTCCGCTGCGGTTTCGGCAGGTACTTCGCCGGGAATCCCTACGACGATCATTGGGTGTGCGAATATTGGGCTCGGGATGAGCAACGCTGGGTCCTCGTCGATGCTCAACTCGACGAATTGCACCACGATGTCCTCAAGTTCGATTTCGAGCCGATCGATGTGCCTCGTACGGAGTTCATCACCGGCATCGAGGCATGGAAGCTATGCCGCACCGGCGCCATCGATCCTGCGCAGCTTGGCCACGGAACGACGACCGGTCTGTTCTTTGCGCGCGTCAACCTCGCGCGCGATCTGCTCGCGCTCGCCGGGATCGAGACCTCGGCATGGGATAATTGGCGCGCCGCGCGCGAACCACATCGCGCGTTGGATGATGCAGCTCTGTCGCAATGTGACGGCATCGCGCAGCGCGGTGAGGCGGGCGCGATCGAGATCGCGCCGTCACTAGGTGCGCCGCCCTGGCAGTAGATCGTTCGTTCGTGCCCTAATTGGCGCGGCTCGACTTCCGAGGGCTCCTCGGCCGCTCCTGCGGGAAATACGGGTTCACGACGCATGTCGCAGAGCGGCCGACGGCGAGATATCTGCACTGCTGGAGCGAGGTGTAGCGGCAGTCGAAATAGCCCACCTGGCCGTAGATCTGCATGCAGACGGGATGGCTGGGATCATAGGTCTGCGCACGCGCCGGCGCGCTGACGAGCAGCGTGCCGGACGCAACCAGTGCGAGGCAAGCGCGGCGCATCTCAGCGCGGCCAGGAAGAAACCGGCGCAAACGTGCGCGGACGATTTTGATACGCGTAGGGATCATCGCTTTGCCCTCCGAAATACGGGTTCGCGATACAGGTCAGCGCGCGGCCCGATGCGCTCGCCTGACACTGCGCGTAGGTGTCGAACCTGCAATTGCTCAGCCCCGGCCATTCATCGCCGGTCAGGCAGAACGCATGACTGGTTCCGAACGCGCGCGCCGGTGTGCTCGCGATGAACGCAAGCGTGAATGTGGCGATTGCGAGCGAAAATGTGGCGACAATGGGGAGGGTGAATAATGCACGCATCTCGAATCTCCAATCACGCGAATGTGCGCGCGACGATGTTACGCGCGTACGCAGTGTATCTCGTGTCGTCGACATTGAAATTGCTGAAAACTCTTGTTTCAAAGGGTTTCCAGCGCGCGCCGATAAATCTTCATTAATGAAGCGCGGCCCTTTGGAGCGAACTGTTGCGTCGCGGTTACAGCAATTCCGCCGATCACTGTTATGACCATGCCCACGGCCCGGGGGCCTACTGAAGAAAACTGGAACGGGATTCAAATGAAGAAGAATTTGTTGCTGGCCGCTGTGAGCCTCGTCGCACTGAGCGCGGCTGCACCGGCGGTGGCTGCTGATCTCGCGGCTCGGCCGTACACCAAGGCGCCTGCGATGGTCGCCGCGATCTACGACTGGAGCGGCTTCTACATCGGCATCAACGGCGGCGGCGGTTCGGCGCACTCGACCTGGGATCTGGTCGGCGGTGGCCGTGAAGGTTCGCACGATGCGACCGGCGGCACGGTCGGTGGCCAGATCGGCTATCGCTGGCAGTCCGGCCAGTGGGTGTTCGGCGTGGAAGGCCAGGGCAACTGGGCCGACTTCTCGGGCGACAACGTCAGCGCGCTGTTCGCGACTCGCAACCGTTCGAAGATCGACTCGTTCGGTCTGATCACCGGTCAGGTCGGCTATGCCTGGAACAACGTGCTCATCTACGTCAAGGGCGGTGCGGCTGTGGCCGGCACCAAGTACGAAGTCTTCAGCACGGCCTCGGGCGCGCTGCTGTCGTCGAACGACCAGACCCGTTGGGGTGGCACGGTGGGTGCCGGCCTCGAGTACGGTTTCGCCCCGAACTGGTCGGTTGGCGTCGAGTACAACCACATCTTCCTGCAGGACAAGGACGTCACCTTCGCGGGTCTCGCGGGTACCGACCGCATCCGTCAGGACGTCGACATGGGCCTCGTCCGCCTGAACTACAAGTTCGGTGGCCCGATCATCGGCCGCTACTGATACCAATCGCTCATCTTCGAGCGGTTGTCGAAAGCCCCGGCCATCGGCCGGGGCTTTTTTGTTGTTTGAAGTCAGCGAGTTAACCATTCCTTTTTGGGACGGTTCAGACAGCTTGACTCTTGAGAACGAAATGAGAACAATGTTCTTCATACGTTCCAGCAAGGGAGCAGGCCATGTTCAGGATTTTCGTGGAAGAAGCCGCCGCACTGGCATCGATCACCCTGTTCGTCGGGATGATCGCAATCTGGGCGCAGGTGATTCCGCAGCTCTAGCGCCGGGGTTTGGACAACCGTTGCCGGGAACTCCTCGGCGCGCCTGGGGAAAAGCGGGACGACGCGGCCGATCGGCCGCTCTGGCGTGGACTCTGCGGCGGCGACGCCCCACCATTGGGCGGCGAGTCGGCAAAGGCGGCTGGGAGGTGGGTGCAGGATACGCCATGATCCCCTCAGCATCCCCTTGGGGCCGGCGACCGTTCCATCCCATCTGCAAGAGGCCGTCACGCGACCATGCCGAGCGCCGGATTTGTCCACCTTCACGTTCACTCGGCCTATTCGCTGCTCAAGGGCTCGATCAAGATCGGCAAGCTCGCCGAGCTCGCCAAGAAGGACCATCAGCCGGCCCTGGCGCTGACCGACACCGACAATCTGTTCGGTGCGCTGGAGTTCTCCGACAAGATGGCGGGCTCCGGCATCCAGCCGATCGTCGGCTGCGAGCTCGCGATCGACTTCGGCGACCAGGATCCGACCGCGCGCAACGCCATTGGCCCCTCGCGCGTGGTGCTGCTGGCGGCGCAGGAGCGCGGCTATCGCAGCCTGATGCGGCTGAATTCGCGGGCGTTCCTGGAGACGCCCGACAGCCATGCCCCGTTCATCAAGTTCGACTGGTTCGACGGCGAGACCGAGGGCCTGATTGCGCTCACCGGCGGCCCTGACGGGCCGATCTCGCTGGCGCTTGCCGGCGGTATGGCCGAACTCGCGGCGACGCGCTGCGAGCGTCTCGCCGGCCTGTTCGGCGACCGGCTCTACATCGAGTTGCAGCGCCACAACATCGACAAGGAACGGCGCGTCGAAAGCGGCCTGATCGACATCGCCTATGCCAAGGGGCTGCCGCTGGTTGCGACCAACGAGCCATATTTCGCCGCGACCGACGATTACGAGGCGCACGATGCGCTTTTGTGTATCGCCGGCGGCCGACTGATCGCCGAGAGCGATCGCGTGCAGCTCACGCCGGATCACCGCTTCAAGACCCGCGCCGAGATGGCGGTGCTGTTCGCCGACATTCCGGAGGCGCTGGCCTCGACGGTCGAGATCGCCGAGCGCTGCTCGTTCCGCCCGATGACGCGCAAGCCGATCCTGCCGTTCTTCACGGTCGGCGCCGCCGCAAGCTCCGATGCCGCTGCGGTCGAGGCCGCCGAGTTGAAGCGGCAAGCGGAGGAGGGGCTCGCCAACCGCCTGCGCGTGCACGGTCTGTCGCAGGGCACCACGGAAGAGGACTACAGCAAGCGCCTGGCGTTCGAGCTCGACGTCATCATGCGCATGAAGTATGCCGGCTACTTCCTGATCGTGTCCGACTTCATCAAATGGGCGAAGTCGCAAGGCATTCCGGTCGGACCGGGCCGCGGCTCCGGCGCAGGCTCGCTGGTCGCCTGGGCGTTGACCATCACCGATCTCGACCCGATCAAGTTCGGCCTGCTGTTCGAGCGCTTCCTCAACCCGGAGCGCGTCTCGATGCCGGACTTCGACATCGACTTCTGCCAGGACCGCCGCGGCGAGGTGATCCAGTACGTGCAGCAGCGCTACGGCCGCGACCAGGTCGCGCAGATCATCACCTTCGGTACGCTGCAGGCGCGCGGCGTGCTGCGCGACGTCGGCCGCGTGCTGCAAATGCCTTACGGCCAGGTCGACAAGCTGACGAAACTGGTGCCGCAGAATCCGGCCGCGCCGGTGACGCTGGCCGCCGCGATCGAGAGCGAGCCGAAGCTCCAGGCGTTCCGCGACGAGGATCCGGTGGTGGCGCGCGCCTTCGACATCGCCCAGCGTCTCGAAGGCCTGACGCGCCACGCCTCGACGCATGCCGCCGGCATCGTGATCGGCGACCGCCCCCTGAGCGAGCTCGTGCCGCTCTACCGCGATCCCAAATCCGACATGCCCGTGACCCAGTTCAACATGAAATGGGTCGAGCCGGCGGGCCTCGTCAAGTTCGACTTCCTCGGCCTGAAGACGCTGACCGTGCTCGACGTCGCGTGCAAGCTGCTCAAGCCGCGCGACATCCATGTCGATCTCGCGACGCTGCCGATCGACGATGCCGAAAGCTACCAGATGCTGGCGCGCGGCGAGGTGGTCGGCGTGTTCCAGGTTGAAAGCCAGGGCATGCGGCGCGCGTTGGTCGACATGCGGCCCGACCGTTTCGAGGACATCATCGCGCTGGTGGCGCTCTACCGCCCCGGCCCGATGGCGAACATCCCGACCTATTGCTCGCGCAAGCACGGCGACGAGGAGCCGGAATATCTGCATCCCGTGCTGGAGCCGATCCTGAAGGAGACCTTCGGCGTCATCATCTACCAGGAACAGGTGATGCAGATCGCGCAGGTGATGTCGGGCTATTCGCTCGGCGACGCCGACCTGCTGCGCCGCGCCATGGGCAAGAAGATCCGCGCCGAGATGGACAAGCAGCGCGACATCTTCGTCGCCGGCGCGGTGAAGAACGGCGTGCCGAAGGGGCAGGCCGAGACCATCTTCGAGCTGCTGGCGAAGTTCGCCGACTACGGCTTCAACAAGAGCCACGCGGCGGCTTACGCGCTGGTGTCCTACCACACCGCCTACATGAAGGCGCATTATCCGGTGGAGTTCATCGCGGCGTCGATGACGCTCGATCTCAACAACACCGACAAGCTCTCCGAATTCCGCTCCGAGGCGCAGCGCCTCGGCATCAAGGTCGAGCCGCCGAACATCAACCGGTCGGGTGCGACCTTCGAGGTCGGAGAGAAGACCATCTACTACGCGCTCGCCGCGCTCAAGGGCGTCGGCATCCAGGCGATCGACCAGATCATCGAGGAGCGCACCAAGAACGGGCTGTTCACCTCGCTCGCCGACTTCGCCGCGCGGGTCAATCCGCGTGCGATCAACAAGCGCATCATCGAGAGTCTCGCCGCCGCCGGCGCCTTCGACACGCTGGAGCCGAACCGCGCGCGCGTCTTCGCCGGCGCGGACGCGATCCTCGCCGCCTGCCAGCGCGCGCATGAGGCCGCGACCATCGGCCAGAACGACATGTTCGGCATGTCGGCGGACGCGCCGACCATCATGCTGCCGCAGATCGAGGCGTGGCTGCCGGCCGAGCGGTTGCGCCGCGAATACGACGCGATCGGCTTCTTCCTGTCCGGCCATCCGCTCGACGATTACGCCACCGTGCTGAAGCGCCTGCGGGTGCAGAGCTGGGCGGAATTCTCGCGCGCGGTGAAGACCGGCGCCACCGCCGGCAAGGTCGCGGCCACCGTGGTCTCGCGCATGGAGCGGCGCACCAAGACCGGCAACAAGATGGGCATCATGGGGCTCTCCGATCCCACGGGCCACTTCGAGGCGGTGCTGTTCTCGGAAGGCCTTGCGCAATATCGCGACGTGCTCGAGCCGGGGGCGGCCGTGCTGCTCCAGCTTGGCGCCGAGCTCCAGGGCGAGGACGTGCGCGCCCGCGTGCTGCATGCCGAGCCGCTCGACGATGCCGCGGCCAAGACGCAGAAGGGCCTGCGCATCTTCCTGCGCGACACCAAGGCGCTGGAATCGATCGCCAAGCGTCTCGCCGGCCCCGAGATGGCGTCCTCGAACGGCGCCGCGCCAAAGGTCGGCAGCCCGGGGATTGCGCCGCGCTCCAACGGCGACGGAGAGGTCTCGCTGGTGATGATGCTCGACCTCGAGACCGAGGTGGAGATGAAGCTGCCCGGCCGCTTCAAGGTCTCGCCGCAGATCGCCGGCGCGATCAAGGCGGTCGCGGGCGTGGTGGACGTGCAGCAGCTCTGACGTTGCACGCGCCGCCGCAAACCAAAGCTTAACTATCAAGTTCACACCTGGTTTCGAAGTCTGCCGCGCGCAGCTATCAGTTGTTTCCCGGCGCGAGACCAAGGAAGAAGAATCATGTGTGACAAATGCTCCGAAAATCTGCATCAATCGGTTGCTCCCTCCCGACGCTCGATGATGCTTTTCGCCGCCTCCGCGCTCGGGGTGGCAGCGTTTGGCGGGCCCGCGGTGGCCAAGGAGGCGAAAGCGCCGCCGAAACCTCAGAACGTGCTGTCGCCCGATGCGGCGCTCAAACGGCTGATGGACGGCAATTCGCGCTACGTATCTGGTGTGTCGCGCCGTCACGACTTCGCGCACGAGCGCGAGGCATTGGTCGGCGGTCAGAATCCCTACGCTGCCGTTCTGAGCTGCGCCGATTCGCGGATCGCGCCTGAATATGCCTTCGACAGCGGACGCGGAGACCTGTTCGTGTGCCGCGTCGCCGGAAATTTTGCCGGCGATGAGACCGTTGCGAGCATGGAGTACACCGTCGCCGTGCTCGGCACGCCCCTGATCCTGGTGCTCGGCCACGACAATTGCGGCGCCGTCGACGCGACGATCAAGTCGCTCAAGGACGACAAGCCGCTGCCGGGACATATCCCTTCGCTGGTCTCCGCGATCGCACCGGCGGTGAAGACCGCTGCTCAGCAGAGCGGGAATGCGCTCGACAATGCCATCCGTCAGAATGTCATCGACAACGTGGCCAAGCTGAAATCGGCTGCGCCGATCCTCAATGCGGCAGTCGAGCAGGGCAAACTCAAAGTGGTCGGCGGCATCTATCGGCTGAGCACAGGGACCGTCGAATTGCTGGCCCAAGGCTGAGGTTGGTGGCGCGTCTTTCCGGCGGCTTGTCCGCGCGATCCACGCACGGTCGTCGGATGTTGTTGCAACCCTGCGCTGATTTTGGCTAGCATACACCCGGGGAATGGGGACTGGGGTGTGCGATGCTGCGATGGGGCGCGTTGGTGGTGACCGCTGGCGTCATGTTGGCGGGGTGCGTGAGCGATCAGGTCGGAACGGACTTCGCATCCGTGTCAAAGAAGATCGGACCTCCGCGCGCGGGGCAGTCGCGCGTGGTGTTCCTGCAGGACAAGCGCAACGGCCTCAGCATGGCGTTTTGCGCCTGCGAGGTGAAGCTCGACGGTGCGCCGATGGGTAAGGTGCTCGCCGGCAAATATGCCTACGCCGATCGTCCGGCCGGCCGTCACGACGTGCTGGTGACCGAGCTGATGTTTCCCGGCGACACCAAGCGCGAGATCGTGATGGAATCCGGCCGAACGCACTTCTACCTCATCAAGAGCAGTGCCAGGCACGATGCCGCCACGGGCGGGGCGGTGCTTGGCGGGCTGGCCGGGCTTGCGGTGGTTTCCGTCGCGACGGCTGGCGAGGCCAATCCCGGGCCCGCCGAGCTCGTTGCGCTGGATGAGGCGACCGCGCGAACGAAGCTCGCTGAATTGCAGGCCGTCGAGTAAGATGCGCGGCACGATTGCCGCTGCATCAACGACGGCGGCTCGATGGGCAGGAGCGAGGCATGTGCGAGAATTGCGGAAGTGTTCGCGGCGTTCACATCCGCCCTTCGCGGAGATCGCTCATCCACTTCACCGTCTCCGCGATCGGCCTGGCCTTCGCCGGCACAGCCTTCGCCAAGGAGGCCAAGGCGCCGCCCAAGCCGCAAAACGTGCTGGCGCCCGATGCGGCGTTGAAGCGGCTGATGGAGGGCAATGCGCGTTATGTCGAAGGCGTGTCGCGGCGGCACGATTTCAAGCATGAGCGCGAGGCGCTGGCCGGCGGCCAGAACCCGTTCGCGGCCGTGCTGAGCTGCGCCGACTCGCGCATCGCGCCTGAATACGCCTTCGACACCGGCCGCGGCGACCTGTTCGTCTGCCGCGTCGCCGGAAATTTTGCCGGCACCGAGACCATCGCCAGCATGGAATATGCCGTTGCCGTGCTCGGCGCGCCGCTGATCCTCGTGCTCGGCCATGACAGCTGCGGCGCGGTCGATGCGACGCTGAAGGCGATCAAGGACAACACCTCGCCGCCCGGCCACATCCCCTCGCTGATTGATGCGATCGCGCCCGCCGCCAAGGCTGCGATGCAGCAGGGCGGGGACGTGCTCGACAAGGCGACCCGGCAGAACGTGATCGACAACGTCGCCAAGCTGAAGTCGGCCGCACCGATCCTCAATGCGGCCGTGGAGCAGGGCAAGCTGAAGGTGATGGGTGGCATCTATCGGCTCACGACGGGAACGGTCGATCTGATCGCACAAGGCTGATCGCGCTAGGCTGAGCGAGCAGGACCGATCGCGCAAGGCTGAGCAAGACTGCCGCAACGCGGTTGCCGGGCGGTCGAGAAGCTGACGTGGGCCTGACGAAAGGCGCCTGGACGACAGGCGCCTTTCGGCGGCGGCCTGCGTCATGCCGCCGCCTCAATCCGGGCCTTTCGTTCAAGCGCCATTCAGCCAGCCGCGCGTCTGATGCGTGTTGGCAGCTCAACAACAAAGCGGGCAAGCAAGCCATGCGTGGGACCCACAAGGCCTTCCTCTGTTTCCTCTTGCCGATCTTGTTCCTTGCCGCGGGGGCGCTGGAGCCGGCGCGCGCGCAGCAGCAGGAAAAGCGAATCGCGCTCGTGGTCGGCAACGGCGCCTATGCCAAGTCGCCGCTGGCGACGACCGCGAACGATGCCGGCCTGATCGCGCAGACGCTGCAGGCGGCGGGCTTCGACGTCGTCGGCGCGCGCGATCTCGACGGCGACACGCTGCGCAAGAGCTTTCGCGATTTCATCCAGAAGGCGCAGGCCTCCGGCCCCGGCACCGTCGCGATGGTCTATCTCGCCGGCTACGGCGTGCAGCTTGCCGGCGAGAACTATTTCATCCCGGTCGATTCCAACATCACCCGCGACACCGACATCCCGACCGAGGCCCTGCGCATCAGCGACTATGCGCGCCAGCTTGCGGCGATTCCGCTCAAGGCCAACATCGTGGTGCTCGACGCGGCGCGGGCGCAGCCCTTCATCGAGGGCGGCCAGCCGATCGCGAGCGGGCTGGCGCTGGTCGAGCCCGATCAGAACATGCTGATCGCCTTCAATGCCGCGCCCGGCACGGTGGCGCCGGAGGAGCCGGGGCCCTACGGCATCTATGCGCAGTCGCTGGCGGAGATGATCCGCACCGGCGGCCTGCCGCTGCCTGACGTGTTCGATCGCGTCCGCCTGCGTGTCAACGAGGCCTCCAAGGGCGCGCAGGTACCCTGGAACGAGCAGAAGATATCGGCGCCATTCTCATTCTTCGATCGCGGGCCCGACGCGCCGCCGCCGGAGGCCTCGGCCGCCCAGGTCGCCGCGATCCGCAACAAGCCGATCCGCGATCTCGGTGTGCAAGACGCCTACGCCGCCGCGCTGGAGCGCGACACGCTGCCGGCCTATGAGGAATTTCTCGCGGCCTATCCGACCGATCCGATGTCCAAGCGCGTGATGGCGATCGTTGCGGCGCGCCGCGAGGCGATCACCTGGCGGCGGACTTATCGCACCGACACGCCGGAAGCCTATTGGTCGTATCTGCGCCGCTATCCGCGCGGGCCGCATGCAGGCGATGCGCGCCGTCGCCTCGCGATCCTCACCGCGCCGGCCGAGCCGCCGCCGAGCTTCGCGATGATCGACTATGACGTGCCGCCGCCGCCGCCGGAGGAGGTGGTCTATGTCGACCGTCCCGTGCTGTACTTCAGCGATCCCGATTTTGGCTTCGCGCCGCCACCACCGCCGCCGGTCTACTATCTGCCGCCGCCGCCGCCGGATTTCGTCGTGCTCGAGCCGCCGCTGCCTGTGGTCGGCCTGTTCGTGTTGCCGCAGCCGATGTTCGTGCCGATCCCGGTGTTCGTCAGGCCGCCGGTCTATGTCGCGCCGCCGCCGAACAACATCATCTTCAACAACATCCATAACACCACGGTCATCAACACCGTGATCAACCGGCCTCCCGCCCCGCCGCCGGCGGGTGGGGGAGGAGGAGGGACCGGGCCTGGCAATCTGACGCCGGCGATTGCCGGCCGCGCCAACCCGGTAGCACCGATGTTGCCGCAAGCCGCTACGCAGCGCGCGGCTCTGATCCAGCAGGGCAAGGCGCCGATGCCGCTGAGCGCGACGGTCCAGCCGACGGCGAGGCCCGGGATACCTCCCGGGACGCCGGCCAATGTCGCGCCAAATGCGCGACCAAGTGCGCTACCTGGTGGCCTCCCAGGTACAGCACCGAACGTCGCGCCGCAGACCAGGTTGCCTGCCGCCAACACGCTGCCGGTTCCGGGCTCCCATGGTGGGCCGCCGGCGCCGCCGGCAGGGGCAGCAGGGACTCTGCCGGGCGGAAAGCCCTTGCCGTCGACGGCAACTGCACCCGGCACGACCCTGCCGACGCATCCGGGGGCGCCGACCACGGCTGCGCCCGGCACAACGCCGCCGCCCCATCTTGGTGCGCCAACGGCCGCCGCTCCGACCACCGGTGCGCCCACCACGACAAATCCGGCCGTTGTGCCCGGCCAACCGCCCAAGCCCCCGGTCGCGCAGACCCCGCCCGGGGCCGGGCCTGCCGACCGTGCCAAGTCCGCAACCCGTGAGCCGGCCGGCCCGCCGCCTGCTGCCGCGGGAAAACCGGTCGTACCGCCTCCGTCAGCAGTGCACGAGCCGATGAGGCCGCAGGCTCACCCGCCGGCCCCGCCGCAGGCGGCCAAGCCAGCAGCACCGCCCCCGCGGCCCCAGGCCGTGGCGCGGCCCACGCCGCCACCTCCGCCGCGCGTGTCGGCGCCGCCGCCACGGATGGCTGCACCTCCGCCGCCACGCCCCGCTCCGCCGGTGGCAGTGGCGCGTCCGGCGCCCCCGCCAATGGCTCGGCCCGCGCCGCCCCCGCCAGTAGCCCGGCCGGCGCCCCCGCCGCCGCCTCGGGTGGCCGTTGCACCTCCGCCGCGTCCGGCGGCACCTCCGCCCCGCCCAGCGGCCCCGCCGCCGGCGGCCAAGAAGTGCCCGCCGAACCAGCCCAAGTGCTAGGCAAGCGCTAGTCCAGCGCCAGAGCTTGGCGCGGTCTTTACGGAAGGGGGGCCATTCGCGGGCGAAACCGCCCGCGAATGGCCCTTATTTCCTTGCTTCTGGCCGAAATCGCGCTATATAGCGCGCCATCTCACACGGAAGCATGGCTCACAAGGCCGTCCGGTGGCAGCCGGGGCGCAACGCTCCGTTTTGCTCACACGCTTCCGGAGGAACCAACCGGAGAATTATAACAATGGCGCTACCCGACTTCACCATGCGTCAGCTTTTGGAAGCTGGCGTGCACTTTGGTCACCAGTCTCACCGCTGGAATCCGAAAATGGCTCCGTTCATTTTCGGCACCCGTAACAACATCCACATCGTCGATCTCGCCCAGACCGTGCCGATGCTGCACCACGCCCTCCAGGCCGTCAGCGACACGGTTGCCAAGGGCGGCCGCATCCTGTTCGTCGGCACCAAGCGCCAGGCACAGGACGGCGTTGCGGACGCGGCCAAGCGCTGCGCGCAGTATTTCGTCAACTCGCGCTGGCTCGGCGGCACGCTGACCAACTGGAAGACGATCTCGGCTTCGATCAAGCGCCTGCGTCACCTCGACGACGTGCTCTCGGGCGGCGAAGCCAATTCGTACACGAAGAAGGAGCGCCTGACGCTTCAGCGCGAGCGCGACAAGCTCGACCGCTCGCTCGGCGGCATCAAGGACATGGGCGGTCTGCCCGACCTGATCTTCGTGATCGACACCAACAAGGAAGACATCGCGATCCAGGAGGCCCAGCGCCTCAACATCCCGGTCGCCGCGATCGTCGACACCAATTCGGACCCCAAGGGCATCACCTATGTGGTGCCGGGCAATGACGACGCCGGCCGCGCGATCTCGCTCTATTGCGACCTGATCGCGCGTGCGGCGATCGACGGCATCTCGCGCGCCCAGGGCGATTCGGGCATCGACATCGGTGCTTCGGCCCGTCCGCTCGCCGAAGAGCTGCCGGCGGCCTCCTCGAGCGGCTTCCAGGGCCTTGCAGGTCCCCGCGGCACCGCCGACGACCTCAAGAAGCTCCCGGGCGTGTCGGGCGCGATCGAGAAGAAGTTCAACGACCTCGGAATCTTCCACTTCTGGCAGCTCGCCGAGCTCGATCACGACACCGCGCACACGATCGGCGAAGAAGTCGGTCTGCCGAGCCGTGCGGATGCCTGGGTGGCCAAGGCCAAGGCGCTGACCGCGGAAGCGGAATAGTCAAAAAGAGCGATGGGTTGGCCGGATAGACTCCGGCCACCATTTCAGTTGACGCGAATTCCTGAGATGGACCGCGGCGGGGCAATTTGATGCCACGCCGCGGCAAACCGGCAGGCACAAAGGATATTCAACGATGGCAACGATCACAGCTGCGATGGTCAAGGACCTGCGCGAGTCGACCGGCGCGGGCATGATGGACTGCAAGGCCGCACTGACCGAAAACGACGGCAACATGGAAGCGGCGCAGGATTGGCTGCGCAAGAAGGGCCTTTCGAAGGCCGCCAAGAAGTCGGGCCGCGTCGCGGCCGAGGGCCTCATCGGCGCGCTCACCAAGGGCACCAAGGGCGTCGTGGTCGAGGTCAACTCCGAGACCGACTTCGTTGCGCGCAACGGCCAGTTCCAGGGCCTGGTCAAGATGATCGCCCAGGTTGCGTTCGACGTCGGCGCCGATGTCGAGAAGATCAAGGCCGCCAAGGTCGGCGACGTCACGATCGAAACCGCGATCAATGACGCGATCGCGACCATCGGCGAGAACATGACGCTGCGCCGCGCAGCTTCGCTCGAAGTGAGCCAGGGCGTGGTGTCGCACTACGTCCACGGTGCGGTCATCGACGGTGCTGGCAAGATGGGCGTGATCGTGGCGCTGGAATCGCCGGGCAAGGCCGACGAGCTTGCCGCGCTCGGCCGCCAGATCGCGATGCATGTCGCCGCCGCCAACCCGCTGGCGCTCGATCCGTCCGGCCTCGATCCGGCGGTCGTCAAGCGCGAGAAGGACGTGCTCGCCGACAAATATCGCCAGCAGGGCAAGCCGGAGAACGTGATCGAGAAGATCGTCGAGTCCGGCCTCAAGACCTACTACAAGGAAGTCTGTCTGCTCGAGCAGGCCTTCATCCACGACACCGGCAAGTCGGTGGCGCAGGCGGTGAAGGAAGCCGAAGGCAAGGTCGGCGGCGCTGTGAAGATTGCGGGCTTTGTGCGCTATGCTCTCGGTGAGGGAATCGAGAAGCAGGAAAGCGACTTCGCAGCCGAGGTCGCTGCGGCCAGCGGCAAGAAGTAAGCGCCGGAACGTTCCTTCCGGCGTGCCGCCGGAAGCGGCGGCCGGACAAGGAAAAGTGCTCATGACTGATCCGGTCTATCGTCGCGTCGTGATCAAGCTGTCCGGCGAATATCTCGCGGGACAGCAGGGTTTTGGCATCGATCAGCCGACCGTCGATCGGGTTGCGGACGATCTGATCGCCGCCCGCCATCTCGGCACCGAGGTTGCGGTCGTGATCGGCGGCGGCAATATCGTGCGCGGCGTCGAGGTGTCCTCCCGCGGCGTCTCGCGCCCGACCGGCGACACCATGGGCATGCTCGCCACCATGATGAACTGTCTCGCGCTGGAAGCGGCGATCGAGCGCAAGGGCACGCCGGCGCGCACGCTGTCGGCCTTCGTCATGCCCGAGATTTCCGAGCTGTTCACCCGGACTGCGGCGCACAAATACCTCGCCGAGGGGCGGATCGTGCTGCTCGGCGGCGGAACCGGCAATCCGTTCTTCACCACCGATACGACCGCGGTGCTGCGCGCCGCCGAGATCGGCGCACAGGCGGTCCTGAAGGCGACCAATGTCGACGGGGTCTACTCGGCCGACCCGAAGAAGGATCCGACCGCCACGCGGTTCGACCGGCTGACGCATTCGCAGGCGATCGAGGGCGGCTACAAGGTGATGGATGCGACCGCCTTCGCGCTTGCCCGCGAGACGTCGCTGCCTATCATCGTGTTCTCGATCGCGGAGCCGGGGTCGATCGGTGCGATTCTGCGTGGCATCGGCCACGGTACCATCGTCGCCGGCTGACGGCTCATCTGGCGCGCCCTGAAGGGAGGGGCGCGGTGAGGTCGCCGGGATTTTGAAGGAGAAACGTGATGCCCACGGGAAATTTCGACCTCAACGAAGTAAAGCGCCGCATGCAAGGCGCCGTCCAGTCCCTCAAGCACGAGCTCGGCGGCTTGCGCACCGGCCGCGCCTCTGCCTCGATGCTCGATCCGGTGCAGGTCGAGGCCTATGGCAGCCACATGCCGCTGAACCAGCTCGCCACCGTCAGCGTGCCCGAGCCGCGCCTGATCTCGGTGCAGGTCTGGGACAAGTCGATGGTCAAGGCGGTGGAGAAGGCGATCGTCGATTCCAATCTCGGCCTGTCGCCCGCGACCGAGGGCCAGGTGCTGCGCCTGCGCATCCCCGAGCTCAACGAGGAGCGGCGCAAGGAGCTCGTCAAGGTCGCGCACAAATACGCGGAGGCCGCCAAGGTCGCCGCGCGTCACGTCCGCCGCGACGGCCTCGACGTTCTGAAGAAGCTCGAGAAGAATCACGAGATGTCGGAGGACGATCAGAAGCGTCATGCCGACGAGGTCCAGAAGGTGACCGACGGCACGATCGCCGAGATCGACCAGCTGCTGGCCGCCAAGGAAAAAGAAATCCTCACCGTCTGAGGCTGCCGTCATGTCCAACGCCGCCGCGCCCGCAACGGAAGGACCCGATCGGTCCGACGCGCCTGCGCATGTCGCCATCATCATGGATGGCAACGGGCGTTGGGCCGCCGCGCGCGGTTTGCCGCGGGCCGAAGGTCATCGCCGCGGCGTGGAGGCCTTGCGCCGCGTGGTGCGCGCCTCGCACGAGCTCGGCATCCGCTATCTCACCATCTTCTCGTTCTCGTCGGAGAACTGGTCGCGTCCGGCGAGCGAGATCGGCGATCTGTTCGGCCTGCTCAGGCGGTTCATCCGCAACGATCTCGCGAGCCTGCATCGCGACGGCGTCAAGGTCCGCATCATCGGCGAGCGCGACGGGCTCGCGAGCGACATCTGCGCGCTGCTCAACGAGGCCGAGGAACTGACGCGCGACAATTCGCGTCTCACGCTCGTCGTCGCCTTCAACTACGGCTCGCGGCAGGAGATCGCGAAGGCGGCACAGAAGCTCGCGCGCGAGGTCGCGGAGGGCAGGCGCGATCCTGCCACGATCGACGCCGAGACGCTTGGGGCGCATCTCGATGCGCCCGACATTCCCGATCCCGATCTCATCATCCGCACCAGCGGCGAGCAGCGCCTGTCCAACTTCCTGATGTGGCAGGCGGCCTATAGCGAGCTCGTGTTCGTGCCGATCCACTGGCCCGATTTCGACAAGGCGGCGCTGGAAGGCGCGATCGCCGAATTCGCCAGGCGCGAGCGCCGTTTCGGCGGCCTGGTCGCGAAAACCGCCTCGTGAGCGAACCCGAGACCGTACCGGCTGGCTCGAAGCCTGCCCCAAGCAATCTCGTGATGCGGGTCCTCGCAGCGCTGGTGCTGGCGCCGCTTGCCATTGCGCTCGCTTATGCCGGCGGCTGGCTGTGGGCGCTCCTCGTCACGCTGGTGTCGATCGGGCTGTTCGCGGAATGGCTGATGGTGGTGGGCGCGGGGTCCGTTGCGCTGACCGCGTGCGGAACGATCGTCCTCGCCATCATGGGCTTCTGCGTCGCCTTCGGCGCGCTCAAGACCGCAATCGTCACCGGCCTCGTTGGCGGGGCCATCGTGACGCTGATCGCGCGAGGCAAGTTCGTCTGGGCGGCCGCCGGATTCGCCTATGCATCGGCGGCGCTGCTGGCCTCGATCCTGGTACGGCAGGATCTCGTGAACGGCTTTGCCGCGCTGATGTTCGTGCTGCTCGTGGTGTGGGTGACCGACATTGGCGGCTATTTCGCCGGCCGCGGCATTGGCGGACCGAAGCTGTGGCCGCGCGTGAGCCCGAAGAAGACCTGGGCCGGCGCGCTCGGCGGCTTTGCCGCCAGCCTTGCGGTCGCTGCCGGCTTTGCGGCTTGCGGGCTCGGGAAGGCGGTTCCACTGCTGCTCGTCAGCGCCGTCCTGTCGGTGGTCTCGCAGCTCGGCGATCTCTTCGAATCCGCGGTGAAGCGGCGCTTCGGTGTCAAGGATTCCAGTCACTTAATTCCCGGCCATGGCGGTCTACTGGACCGTCTGGACGGTTTTGTCGCCGCCATCCTGGCGGCATGGATTATCGGCTTTCTCCGCCATGGTGTGCATAGCGCCGGAAGCGGTCTTGTGGTTTGGTGAGGATATGAGCGCGGTCCCATTGCGTAACAATAAGGCTGCGGCGTCTGCCGTCCGCAGCGTCACGGTTCTCGGTGCCACCGGCTCGATCGGCGACAGCACGATGGATCTGCTGCGCGCCTCTCCTGAGCGCTACCGTGTCGAGGCGCTGACGGCGAACGGCAATGTCGAAGCGTTGGCGAAGCTCGCGAAGGAGTTTTCGGCGCGCTTCGTGGCGATCGCCGACACCTCCAAGTTCGCCGAGCTCAAGGCTGCGCTTGCGGGCACGAGCACCGAATGCGGCGCCGGCGAAAGCGCGGTGATCGAAGCCGGTGCGCGTCCGGCCGATTGGGTGATGGCCGCCGTGAGCGGCGCCGCCGGACTGAAGCCGGCGCTCGCCGCGGTCGATCGCGGCGCGCATGTCGCGCTCGCCAACAAGGAATGCCTCGTCTGCGCCGGCGATTTCTTCATGCAGCGCGCGGCGAAGGCCGGCGCCTGCATCCTGCCAGCCGATTCCGAGCATAATGCGCTGTTCCAGGCGCTCGGCTCCGGTAATCGCGACGAGCTGGTCCGTGTCATCATCACGGCATCCGGCGGTCCGTTCCGGACCTGGAAACCTGCCGACATCGAGCAGGCGACGCTCGCCCAGGCGCTGAAGCATCCGAACTGGAGCATGGGCCAGAAGATCACGATCGATTCCGCCTCGATGATGAACAAGGGGCTCGAGGTGATCGAGGCCTCCTACCTGTTCGCGCTCTCGCCCGACGAGATCGACGTTCTTGTTCATCCGCAGTCGATCATCCACGGCATGGTCGAGTTCTCCGACCGTTCGGTCGTGGCCCAGCTCGGCTCTCCCGACATGCGCACCCCGATCGCCCACTGCCTCGGCTGGCCCGATCGCATCAAGGGACCGGCAGCCAAGCTCGATCTGGCCAAGATCGGCCAGCTGACCTTCGAGGCGCCCGATTTCGAGCGGTTCCCCGGACTACGGCTGGCTTACGATTCGCTCCGGACCGGGAAGGGGGCGACCACGGTGTACAATGCCGCCAACGAGGTCGCGGTCGCCGCCTTCATCGCCGGCAAGATCCGGTTCGGCGCGATTGCCCGGCTGGTGGAGGCGACGTTGGAGGACTGGATCCGCGGCGGGAACCAGACGCCCCTGACGTCCGCCGACGATGCAATCTCTGTTGACCATGTTGCTCGAAATAGAGCTGCCGCCCTATTGCCTCAAATTGCCTTAAAGGCATCCTAGATGGTTCGGGGCCAGGGCCTTGCGGCGCTGGATGAGGGAATTCGATGATCGACTTTTTTGTCCATAGTTTCAATACGTTGAGCCATGGGCTCCTCGGCTACGCAGTTCCCTTCCTCTTCGTCCTGACCATCGTCGTGTTCTTCCATGAACTCGGCCATTTTCTGGTCGCGCGCTGGGCGGGCGTTCGGGTGTTAACCTTCTCGCTCGGCTTCGGGCCTGAGCTGGTCGGTTTCAACGACCGCCATGGCACCCGCTGGAAGATCTCGGCGATCCCGCTCGGCGGTTACGTCAAGTTCTTCGGCGACGAGAGCGAGGCTTCGACGCCGTCGGCCGAGACGCTCGCGGCCATGACGGCCGAGGAGCGCGCCGGCAGCTTCCACCATAAGAAGGTCGGCCCGCGCGCCGCCATCGTCGCGGCCGGACCGATCGCCAATTTCATTCTGGGCGCGCTGATCTTCGCCGGCATGGCCCTGTATTACGGCAAGCCGAGCACGATCGCGCGCGTCGACGGCGTCGTCGCCGATGGCGCGGCGGCTGCGGCCGGCTTCAAGATCGGGGACATCGTCGTCCAGATCGACGGCAAGCCGATCGAGAGCTTTGCCGACATGCAGCGGATCGTGGCGATGAATGCCGGTTCGGCGCTTGCCTTCCAGGTGAAGCGCGACGGCGCCATCGTGTCGCTGACCGCGACGCCGGCGCTGCTCGAGCGCAAGGATCCGTTCGGCAACAGCCACCGCCTCGGCGTGCTGGGCGTCGAGCACAAGTCACAGGCTGGTGAGGCCTCGACCGCACCGGTCGGGGTCGGCGAGGCGCTCAAGATCGGGGTCGAGCAGGTCTGGTTCATCATCACCAGTACCTTCAAGTTCCTGGGCTCGCTGTTTGTCGGAAACGGCAATCCCAACGAGGTCAGCGGCGTCCTTGGAATCGCGAAGATGTCGGGGCAGGCGGCCAGCGCCGGGTTCCAGTTCGTGATCAACCTCTGCGCGGTGCTGTCGGTGTCGATCGGCCTGCTGAACCTGTTCCCGATCCCGCTGCTGGATGGCGGTCACCTTATGTTCTATGCGGCGGAGGTGGTTCGCGGCCGGCCCCTGTCCGAGCGGACTCAGGAAATGGGGTTCCGAATCGGGCTGGGTTTGGTGCTGATGTTGATGGTGTTTGCGACCTACAACGACATCCTGCGGATGGCAGCTTCCTGATAGGGGCTTTTTTGTGGCGTTGCTGTTAGGCAACGTCTTGGAATGAAATTGAAATTGCGGCGCGCTCGGCCGTTTGCGGCGTCGGTGAAATTGGCTACAAGCGGCCTGAACTTGGGGAATCTCCGGACCGGCGTTGGGGTTGGGTCTGGCACGGAATGATAAGGGCGCGTTGCGCAATGAAGTTTGGACTGCGACTCCGGGGGGGCTTGCTTGCCACCCTGATCATGTTCGGCGCGCCGGTGGTTGCCCCGATTGGGGCTGCTCTTGTGTCTTCGTCTGCGCTTGCGCAGACCGTCCAGTCGATTTCCGTCGAAGGAAATCGCCGGGTCGAGGTGGAGACGATCCGCTCCTATTTCAAGCCGGGTCCGGGCGGTCGCCTGGATCAGGGCGCCATCGACGACGGCCTCAAGGCGCTGATCGAGACCGGCCTGTTCCAGGACGTGAAGATCAACCGCGGCGCCGGTGGCCAGATCGTCGTCTCCGTGGTGGAAAACCCGGTGATCGGTCGCATCGCCTTCGAGGGCAACAAGAAGATCAAGGACGAGCAGCTCGGCACTGAAGTCCAGTCCAAGGCGCGCGGCACCTTCTCCCGCGCCATGGTGCAGTCCGACACGCTGCGAATCGCCGAAATCTATCGCCGCTCCGGCCGCTACGACGTCCGCGTCACGCCCGAGGTCATCGAGCAGCCGAACAACCGCGTCGATCTCATCTTCACGATCGAGGAGGGCGCCAAGACCGGCGTCAAGTCGATCGAGTTCGTCGGCAATGTCGCGTTCTCGTCCTACCGCCTGCGGGACGTCATCAAGACGCGCGAATCGAACCTGCTGAGCTTCCTTGCCAGCGGCGACATCTACGATCCCGACCGCGTCGAGGCCGACCGCGACCTGATCCGCCGCTTCTACCTCAAGAACGGCTTCGCCGACGTCCAGGTCGTGGCCGCGCTCACCGAATACGATCCGGAGAAGAAGGGCTTCAACGTCACCTTCAAGATCGAGGAAGGCGCCCAATACCGCGTCGGCGCGCTCGACTTCCGTTCCAGCATCCCGAACTTCGATCCGAACTCGATGCGCGCCTATTCGCGCGTCAATGTCGGCTCGCTCTACAACGTCGAATCGGTCGAGAAGTCGGTCGAGGAGATGCAGATCGAGGCCTCGCGCCGTGGCTATGCCTTCGCCGTGGTCCGTCCCGGCGGCGACCGCAACTTCGAGGCGCACACCGTCTCCGTCGTGTTCAATATCGACGAGGGCCCGCGCACCTATATCGAGCGCATCAACCTGCGCGGCAACACCCGCACGCGCGACTACGTCATCCGCCGCGAGTTCGACATCTCCGAGGGCGATGCCTACAACCGCGCACTGGTCGATCGTGCCGAGCGGCGCCTGAAGAACCTCGACTATTTCAAGAGCGTGAAGATCACGACGGAGCCCGGCTCGTCCAGCGACCGCGTCATCCTGATCGTCGACATGGAAGAAAAATCGACCGGCGACTTCTCGATCTCCGGCGGTTACTCCACGACCGACGGCGCGCTTGCCGAAGTCTCGGTCTCCGAGCGCAACCTGCTCGGTCGCGGCCTGTTCGCCAAGGCGTCGGTGACCTATGGCCAGTACGCACGCGGCTATTCGCTGTCTTTCGTCGAGCCGTATCTGCTCGACTACCGCGTCGCGCTGGGCCTCGACCTCTATCAGCGTGAGCAGAAGTCCAACAGCTACATCTCCTACGGCACCAAGACGCTCGGCTTCTCGCCGCGCCTCGGCTTCTCCTTGCGTGAAGATCTGGCGCTGCAGTTGCGCTACTCGATCTATCGGCAGGAAATTACGCTGCCGTACTACCTGGCGAACTGCAATAACGTGCAGACGCTGCCCGATGGTTCGCCCAATCCTGCTTTCAACCCGAGCCCGGCGTTTGCCAACGCCACTGGGCTTAGCCTCGCCTCGACCAACGGCCTTGGCTGCTACAGCGACGGCGAAGCCTCGCTGCCGGTGCGCAAGGAGCTTGCCAACGGCAAGACCCTGACCTCGGCGCTCGGCTACTCTCTGAGCTACAACACGCTGGACAACAACAAGAACCCCACCGACGGTCTGCTCGTCGACTTCCGGCAGGACTTCGCCGGCGTCGGCGGCGACGTCACCTACCTGAAGAGCGTTATCGACGCGAAGTACTACACCCCGCTGGTGTCTGACATCGTCGCCGTCGCGCGCCTTCAGAGCGGCATCCTGACCAAGATGGGCAGCGATCTGCGGATGCTCGACCACTTCCAGATGGGCCCGAACCTCGTCCGCGGCTTTGCTCCGAACGGCATCGGCCCGCGCGACCTGAACCCCTTTGGCACGCAGGATGCGCTCGGCGGCACCAAGTACTGGGGCGCTTCGATGGAATTGCAGATGCCGTTCTGGTTCCTGCCGAAGGAAGTCGGTCTGAAGGGCGCGGTCTATGCTGACGCCGGCGGTCTGTACGACTATCAGGGACCGACGACTTGGTCGGCGACCGGTGAGACGACCACCACAAGGAACTCAAACTGCATCCCGTCCACCATCAATCCGGCGACGGCGGGCACCTGTACCGGCCTCGTGTACGACGACAGCAAGGTGATCCGCTCGTCGGTCGGTGTCGGCCTGATCTGGCAGTCGCCGTTCGGACCGCTGCGCTTCGACTATGCCGTGCCGCTCAGCAAGGGCAAGTATGACCGCACGCAGGAGTTCCGGTTCGGCGGCGGCACCTCGTTCTAATTCGATCAGCAGGGCATGATCCGGCCCCCTTGGGTTTCCCTTGGGTTTTCCTTGGGGCCGGTCTCCAATAAGATCGTGCTCAATCCGGGAGAAAAGGCATGATGCGGTTTGGCCGCTTCATGTCGAAGCCGGACCGCGACGGGGTGGAATGGCGCAGCCGACCTTCTTCACAAAGCCGCCTGCGACGGCGCTGGCCGATATTGCCACGCTGACAAAGGCGCTGCTGGTCGACCCCACCAGGGGCGATCACGTCATCACGGGCCTGGCCTCGCTCGACGAAGCCGGCCCGATGCATCTGGCGTTCTTCGACAACCTCAAATATGCCGATCAGCTCAAGGCGACCAGAGCGGGTGCCTGCCTGGTCAGCCCGCGCTTCGAGGCCCAGGTGCCCGCACACGTCGCCGTGCTGCGGGCGGCGCAGCCATTTCGCGCCTTCGTCAGGATCGCGCGGGAATGGCATGGCGACGCGCTGAGGCCGCAATCCTGGGTCGGCAATGACGGCATCGCGCCGTCGGCCATCATCGATCCCACGGCCCGGCTCGAGGACGGCGTGATCGTCGACCCCCTGGCGGTCATCGGTGCGGATGTCGAGATCGGCAGCGGCACGGTGGTCGGCGTCGGCGCCGTGATCGGCCCCGGCGTCAAGATCGGCCGGGACTGCAATGTCGGCGCCCGCACCGCCATCCAGTGCGCGCTGATCGGCAACGATGTGCTGATCCATCCGGGCTGCTCGATCGGCCAGGACGGTTACGGCTTCATCTTCTTCGGCCCTGAGGGGCACCTGAAGGTGCCGCAGACCGGGCGCGTGCTGATCCAGAACAATGTGGAGGTCGGCGCTGGCACCACCGTCGATCGTGGGTCCCTGCGCGACACCGTGATCGGCGAGGGCACCAAAATCGACAACCAGGTCCAGATCGGCCACAATGTGACGATCGGCCGGAATTGCCTGCTGGCGGCCCAGATCGGGCTGGCCGGCAGTTTGACCATCGGCGACAATGTGGCGCTGGGAGCAAAGGTGGGCATCAACAATCACCTCAAGATCGGCGACGGAGCCCAGGTCACTGCGATGAGCGGCGTCAAGGACGACATCCCGCCGAACGGACGCTGGGGTGGTTTTTTCGCCAAGCCGACCAAGCAGTGGTTCAAGGAAATTATCGCGGTGGAGCGCCTGGTACGCGACAGCAGGGCCGATCCGAAGGACGAGGGACGGGAATGACGGAGGGATCTCCTATTAAGTTCGAGCTGGTGGACATCAACGCGATCCTCCAGACGCTGCCGCACCGCTTTCCGATGCTGCTGATCGACCGCGTGATCAACATCCGCGCCGATTACAGCGGCATCGGCATCAAGAACGTCACCTTCAACGAGCCGGCCTTCCAGGGGCATTTCCCCGAGCGCCCGGTCTATCCCGGCGTCATGATGATCGAGGCGATGGCGCAGACGGCGGGCGTGATCGGCATCAAGTCGGTCGAGGGCACCGAGAAACCGCGCGCGGTCTATTTCCTCACCATCGACAAGTGCAAGTTCCGCAAGCCCGTGCTCCCTGGCGATACCATCGAGTATCACATGCGCTCGCTCGGCCGCCGCAAGACCATGTGGTGGTTTCACGGCGATGCCAAGGTCAACGGCCAAGTCGTCGCCGAGGCCGACGTCGGCGCCATGCTGACCGACTGAGCGGCTTACGACCCCGCGGACGGGCTCATACGCCGCAATCGTAGCGGCTGCCCGCTGCCTCGCGTCTGATCTTCCGGTTGAAGAACTGGCCCATGGACGGCGCGCCCAGGAGGCTGTCGACCGTTTCGGGATCAACGCCGCAGTAGCGGTCATACGCGCCGTTGATCGCGACGATCAGGTCCTGCTGCGCGCGGTCGTAGCAGACGCGCTGAAGCACCGTGCTGCGGGTGATGTCGCGGCATTCGAATGTCGCGAGGTCGACGGGCCGGTGTCCGCCGGTCTCACCGTCTCGGAGACGACCGGTGCGGCCGCGAGCTGTGCGAGCAGCATTGCCAGGGCCCTGACCACGATAGCTGAAGCTCCGCATGAACGTGTTGCCGGGAAGGCCGCCTCATCCGGCACGTGAAACACGTCGAGATCATACGTCACTGGACAGATCGGGCATAGTCGGGCTAACCAGCGGAAAACCGAACGACTTCAACACATAACCAGACCTTCTTGACGAGTTAGATTGCTTGATGAGCAAGATAGATCCCACCGCACGGGTCGAGGACGGCGCCGTGATCGGCGAGGGTACCGAGATCGGCCCCTACTGCATCATCGGCCCGAATGCCGTGATCGGCGCGAACTGCAAGCTGATCGGACAGGTCACCGTCATCGGCCACACCTCGGTCGGCGACAACTGCGTGATCTCGCCGTTCGCGGTGCTCGGCGGCGCGCCCCAGGATCTCAGCTACAAGGGCGAGCCGACCCGGCTCGAGATCGGCTCGGGCTGCACCATCCGCGAAGGCGCGACGATGAACGTCGGCACCATCAAGGGCGGCGGGCTGACGCGCGTCGGCAGCGGCGGCTACTTCATGAACAACAGCCATGTCGGCCATGACTGCATGGTCGGCGACAGCGTGATCTTCGCGACGTCGGCGACGCTCGGCGGCCATTGCGAGATCGGCGATGCCGTCTATATAGGCGGCCTGTCTGCCGTGCATCAGTTCACGCGCATCGGCCCGTATGTCATGGTCGGCGGGGTCTGCGGCGTACGCGACGACGTCATCCCTTATGGGCTGGTCAACGGTCAATATGCGGTGCTGGAGAGCCTCAACCTGATCGGCATGAAGCGGCGCAAGTTCACCAAGCAGCGGCTTGCGACCGTGCGCGCGTTCTACCAGAAGCTCTTCCACGGCCCAGGCACCTTCGCCGAGCGGCTCGAAGCGTCCAGGCCGCTGGCCGGCGAAGATCCGGCGATCGCCGAGATCCTCGGCTTCATCGGCAAGGGCAAGCGTCCGCTCTGTCTTCCCGCCATCGAGAAGTGAACCTGCGATGGCCGCGGACATGACATCGGCGGCGGCAGGGATTTCATCGCCCGTCGGCGTGGTCGCCGGCGGCGGCGCCATGCCGTTTGCGGTTGCCGACTCGCTCGCCACGCGCGGCATCACGCCGGTGCTGTTTCCGCTGCGCGGCGCCTGCGATCCGGTGCAGGTGGAAAAGTTCCGCCACCGCTGGATCTCAGTCGGCCAGCTCGGGCGCGCGATGCGGCTGTTCCGCGAGGAGGGCTGCCGCGACCTCATCTTCATCGGCACCTTGGTGCGGCCTTCGCTTTCGGAGATCCGGTTCGACTTCACGACATTGCGGTTGCTCGGCAATGTCATCCGTGCCTTTCGCGGCGGGGACGATCATCTGCTGTCCGGTGTCGGGCGCATTCTCGAACAAGGCGGCTTTCGCATGGTCGGGATCAAGGACGTCGCGCCCGACCTCTTGATGCCCGAGGGCTGCATCAGCCGCGCCTGGCCGAGCGACACCAGCAAGACCGACATCGAGCGCGGCCGCGCGGTCCTGACCGCGTTCGGGCCGTTCGACATCGGCCAGGCTGCCGTGGTGATCGACGGCCATGTGGTGGCGGTCGAGGATATCGAGGGCACCGACGCGCTGCTCGCGCGCGTCGCGCGGCTGCGCGAGGAGGGCCGCATTCGCGCGGCGACGGGCCGCGGCGTGCTGGTGAAGGCGCCGAAGAGCAGCCAGGACCTGCGTTTCGACCTGCCGACGATTGGCCCGCGCACCATCGAGGGCGTCGCGAGAGCCGGCCTTGCCGGCATCGCCGTGATCGCCGGCAACACCATTGCCGCCGAGCCGCAGGCGATGATCGCGCTCGCCGACGCAAAGTACCTCTTCATCATCGGCCTGCCGGCATGATGCAGGGGCGCGATCCCAAGCGAAAAATCTTCCTGATCGCCACGGAGGAATCCGGCGACCGGCTCGGCAGCGCCTTGATGAAGGTGCTGCGCCAGCGCCTCGGCGACGGCGTGCAGTTCGAAGGCGTCGGCGGCCGCACCATGGCGCGCGAGGGGCTCGAGACGCTGTTCCCGATCGAGGAGCTGTCGATCGTCGGTTTCGCCGCGGTGGTGCAGCAATTGCCGAAGATCCTGCGCTTGATCCGCGAGACCGCGGACGCCGTGCTGGAGGCCGTGCCCGACGCGCTCGTCATCATCGACAGCCCCGATTTCACCCATCGCGTCGCGCGCCGCGTGCGGGCGGGCAATCCTGCGATCCCGATCGTCGACTACGTCTCGCCGCAGCTCTGGGCCTGGCGGCCGGGACGGGCGCGGACCATGCTCGGCTATGTCGATCACGTCCTCGGCCTGTTGCCGTTCGAGCCGGAGGAATACCGCAAGCTCGGCGGGCCGCCATGCAGCTATGTCGGCCATCCCTTGATCGAGCAATTGGGGTCGCTGCGGCCGAATGCGGAGGAGCAGAAGCGCCGCAACAGTGAGCCGCCGGTGCTGCTGGTGCTGCCCGGCAGCCGGCGCAGCGAGATCCGGCATCATATCGAGGTGTTTGGCGCGGCGCTCGGCCGGTTGCAGGCGGAGGGGCGCGCGTTCGAACTGATGCTGCCGACCATGCCGCATCTCGAAGCCACCGTCCGCGAAGGCATCGCCAGCTGGCCGGTCAAGCCGCAGATCGTGATCGGCGAGGCCGAGAAGCGCGCCGCCTTCCGGCTCGCGCACGCCGCGCTGGCGAAATCCGGCACGGTGACGCTGGAGCTGGCGCTGTCGGGCATTCCGATGGTGACGGCCTATCGCGTCGGCGCCATCGAGGCCTTCATCCTGCGCCGCGCGATCCGCGTCTCCTCGGTGATCCTCGCCAATCTCGTGATCGGTGAGGATGTCATTCCGGAGTTTTTGCAGGAAGACTGCACGCCGGAGAAGCTCGCGCCGGCGCTCTCTGCGTTGGTCACCGAGACGCCGCAGCGTCAGCGGCAGGTCGAAGCCTTCGCCCGGCTCGACACCATCATGTCCACTGGCAACAAATCGCCGAGCGTGCTCGCCGCCGACGTCGTGCTCGCGACGATGCGGAAGGGGCGGCGGGCGAGCTAGCCGAGGCCGCCGTCGACCTGAAAACACTGGCGCGTGATGCGCTGGCTCTCATCGGAGGCGAGGTACAGCGCCATGTTGGCGATGTCGTCGGGTGTCACTGCATCGGGAATGGCCTGACGCCCACGAATCTCGGCGATGGTCTGCTCGTCGGGATACCACAGCCGGCGCTGGCGTTCGGTGATCACCATGCCGGGCGCAATGGCGTTGACGCGGATGCGGTCGGGACCGACCAGCCGCGCCAGTGAGTTGGTGAAGCCGACGATCGCCGCCTTTGCCGCGGCGTAGACCGGCAGCGCCGGCCCGCCGCGCATCCAGGCGATCGACGACATGTTGATGATCGAGCCGCCGCCGCGCGCCTGCATCTGCGGCACGACGGCTTGTGCGGCGAAGAAGACGTGCTTGAGGTTGACGCCGATCATCCAGTCGAACTCGGATGGCGTCACCTCGGCCAGCACCTGGCGCTGGTCGTTGGCGGCGTTGTTGACGAGGACCGCGGCATCGCCGAGCGATCCGTGGACCTGCGCGATCGCGGCGCGCAAGGCGTCGATGTCCAGGAGGTCGCAGCGCACGAAAAGTGGCGCCGCGCCGGACGCGGCCGCGACCTCCTCAACCAGCGATCCGCCGGCCGCTTCGTCGATATCGAGGAACGCGACGCGAGCACCCTGGGCCGCGAAGGCGCGCACGAAGGCGGCACCGATGCCGCTGGCGCCACCGGTGATCAGCACCACGCGGTCCGCGAGGCCGGCATAGCTCGTCTGGGTCATGCGATCAGTCGCTCCGTCTCGGGGTCGAACAGGCAGATGCGGCGGGTGTCGAGCGCGAACGGCGCCACGGCGCCCGGCGTGGGGCGGATGTCGGGCGAGATGCGCGCCTGCGCGGGCTCGCCGCCTAGCCGCAGCAGAACGATGGTCTCGGCTCCGGTGGGCTCGACCATCTCGACCGGCGCGGTGACGACGACGGGTGTGCCGATGCTACCGGAGAACACGCGGTCTCCCTCGGCGATGCATTCCGGCCTGATCCCGAGCACCACCTCGCGGCCGACATAGGACGCCGCGGCATCGTAACCCTGGAGGCGGAGACGGACCTCGTCCGGCCGTCCCGCGCCGATCACGACCACCGGCCCGTCGGCGTCGGCATCGAGCCGTGCGGGCATCGTGTTCATGGGCGGCGAGCCCATGAAGCGGGCGACGAACAGATTGGCGGGATAACGATACACGGTATCGGGGTCGGCAAACTGCTGCACGCTGCCCTGATGCATCACCGCGATCCGGGTCGCCATCGTCATCGCCTCGATCTGGTCGTGGGTGACATAGACGATGGTGGCGCCGATGCGCTGGTGCAGGCGCTTGATCTCCATCCGCATCTCCACGCGCAGTTTTGCGTCGAGATTGGAGAGCGGCTCGTCGAACAGGAAGAGCAGGGGATCGCGCACCAGCGCCCGGCCCATCGCCACGCGCTGACGCTGGCCGCCGGAGAGCTGCGACGGCTTGCGGCCGAGCAGGGGTTCGATCTGGAGCAGGCGAGCCACATTCGCCAGCGCCTTCTCCTGCTCGGCCTTCGGCACGTGACGGCATTCCATGCCGAAGGTGATGTTCTGGCGCACTGTCATGGACGGATAGAGCGCGTAGGACTGGAACACCATGGCGATGTCGCGGTCCTTGGGCGGGACGTCGTTGACGACGCGTCCCCCGATCTCGATCGTCCCCGCGCTCGGGCGATCGAGCCCGGCGACGATGTTGAGCAGCGTGGACTTGCCGCAGCCGGACGGCCCGACCAGCACGGTGAACTCGCCGCTCTCGATGTCGAGATCGATGCCCTTCAGCACCTCCAGATTGGCGTAGCGCTTGGACAGGGTGCGGATGCTCAGCGCTGCCATGACGGCTCCATCATTTCACGGCTCCGGCGGTCAGGCCGCGTACGAAGTACTTGCCGCCGATCAGATAGATCAGCAGGGTCGGCAGGGCGGCGATCATCACCGCGGCGCTTTGCACGCCATGCTGCGGGATATCGGCGACCGCGGCGGATAGCGCGATCAGCGCGGCGGTGACCGGCTGTTGCTGACCGGTCGTGAATGTCACGCCATAGAGAAACTCGTTCCAGATATGCGTGAACTGCCAGATCACGGTGACGATCAGGATAGGCGGCGAGAGCGGCAGGATGATGCGCCAGAAAATACGAAAGAACCCGGCGCCATCGATACGCGCAGCTCTTATCAACTCCTGCGGGATGGCAGTGTAGTAGTTGCGGCAGAACAAGGTGGTGAAGGAAAGCCCCTGGATCGTGTGGATCACGACCAGGCCCGTCAGCGTGTTCATCAGGCCCGTATCGCGCAGCACGATGGTCCAGGGCAGCAAACGCATCTGCTGCGGAAGAAAGATGCCGAGCGTGACGATACCGTAAATCCAGCTGTCGCCGCGAAAGCGCCAGAGCGAAACCGCGTAACCGGCGATCGCACCAAGCAGGGTGGAGAAGATCGTCGCGGGAACGGTCACGAGCGCGGAGTTCAGCACGTATGGCCGGATGCCGGCGCACGTCTCGGCGACGCAGAAACCGCTCCAGGCGGTGGCGTAATTGCTCCAGGCCAGATGTTGCGGCCAGCCGATCATCGACCCCTGCGCGATCTCCTCGTTGCTGCGGAGCGAATTCAGCACGACAACAGCCAGTGGCGCGAGCCATGCTACCGCGATCAAGAAAACGACGAGATAGATCAAAATCCGGCTTGGTGCGAAGGTTCGGTCACGCATGGTTCGCCCGCCGCCGCTGGACATATCGCCACGCTGCATAGGGCAGCAGCACCGCGAGAAGAATGAGCAGCATGAGCACTGCCGCCGCCGCTCCTCGTCCGAGCAGGCTGCGCTGGAACATCAGGTCATAGACGACAAGCGCTGGAAGCTGCGTCGCGATTCCAGGCCCGCCATTGGTGAGCGCGCGGACGAGGTCGAAGGTCGAAATCGCGAACTGCAGCTGGATGACGATGACGGTGATGGTGATCGGCCACAGCGTCGGCAGGATGACGCGGCGGTACATCCGGATCGGTCCGGCGCCGTCGATCTGCGCGGCCTTGATCAGGTCGGCATCGACGGAGCGGAGGCCGGCGAGGAAGAGCGCCATGGCAAAGCCCGAGGATTGCCAGATCGCAGCGATGACAATGGTCCAGATGGCCATGTCGCGGTCGATCAGCCAGTCGAACCGGAAGGAAGTCCAGCCGAGGTCGTGGACCAGCTTCTGGATTCCAAGGCCGGGGTTGAGCAGCCAGCTCCAGACCGTGCCCGTGACCACGAACGACACCGCCAGGGGGTACAGGAAGATGGATCGCAGCAGGTTCTCGCCGCGAATGCGCTGATCGAGCAGGATCGCAAGCATGAGGCCGGTCGCCAGACTCAGCAACACGAAGGCGCTGCCAAAGAGCAGCAGATTGTCGAGGGCGATCTGCCAGTTTCGCGATGCCGCAACCGCGGAATAGTTGCGCAAACCCACCCAGCCCGAGACCGGGACCAGAGTGGATGGCGTGAACGATATCCAGATCGTCCACAGCGAAAACGCAATGAGGTGCGCAGCCGACAACAGCAGCGGCACCCAGATCGTCAGAACTTCGGGCAGCCGGCGCACCACGTCAGAGGCCGCCGGCCGGCCCAGTCCTGTCGAGACGACGTTGGTCAACGTGCGCCCTCGACGGCCTCGGCGAGGCGTGTGGCCGCCTGCTCCGGCTTGATCGTCTTGTTCTTCACGTACTCCGTGATCACATCGATCATCGCCGCGGTCATCCCGTTTTCCTGCGCCATATTGTGCGCGAGGCTGAGGACCGCCTGATTGCTGGCGATGGCATCTTTCAGAGCAGCTGCGGTCCGCCGCTGACCGTCCGACCAGCCTTCGCCGGACAGATCGACATCGGTGCGCACGGGGATCGATCCCGTGATCTGCGAATACATCGTCTGGATCGCGGGATCCATGACGAGCTGGGCCATCAGCGTCTGGCCGGCTTGTAGGTCGGGCTCCTTGCGCTGCCAGAATATGAAGGCATCGGCATTCAACAGGAAGACCGGCTTGGCGTTGTCGCTGGGGCCTGGCGCGATGATGAAGTCCTCGAGCTTGAAACCGGCATTGCGCAATACGCCCTGCGCCCAACCGCCCATGATCATCATGCCCATGTCGCCGTCGATGAAGCGCTTCAGGTTGGTCGAAAAGTGTTGGGCGCCGACGTTGGGGTCCATCCAGTCGGCGATCTTGCGCACCTGTGCGAACGCGGCCTTGATCTCCGGACCCTCCAGGGTCTTCTTCTCGAGATTCATGATGGCCGCGCGGTATGCGATGGGACTGATGCCCGCCAGAGCGGCCTCGAATTTCTGCCCATCGTCGGGGCGGGTGCCGCCATTGGCGACGGGATATGCGACGCCGCCTGATTTCATCTTTTCGGCGAGATCATTGAAGTCGGCCCAGGTGACCGGGATCTTGTCGGCCTTGGCCTTGTCCATCGCGCGCCTGGAGAGGAACAGCATGTTGGTGCTGTAGATCTGCAAGGGCAGCGCGATCCATTTGCCGCCCGGCTTGTGCAATTTCGCGAGGTCTGGCGCAACGACCCTCTCGTAACCTGCAGCAGCGACGACAGCGTCGAGATCGACGGTCGGGGCGATCTTCGACCAGGCCGCGATCTCGGGGCCCTTGAGCTGCGAGCATGCCGGCGGATCGCCGGCAATGATCTGAGCGCGCAGCTTGTTCATCATCTCGGTGGTGAACCCGGGGACGGGCGAGTGCTGCCAGACCCCGCCTTTCTCCTCGAATTTCTTGCCGAGCGCGGTGATCGCCGCGCCGTCGCTGCCTGCGGACCATTGCGAGATCGCGGTCAAACGCGGCTTGACCGCGCCCTGCGCGCGGGCAAAGGCCGGCAGTGCGAGCGCGGCAACGGACCCAGCGAGCAGACGGCGCCTTGTTGTTGTGATCGGCATGGCAAGTTCCTCCCGGTGTGAACTCTTTTGCGCGAGAGCCGCGCAGCTTCAGGGCATCTCAGGCGGCCTCCGTCGATGCGGCCGGCATACCGCCGCGGCAAGCAAGGCAGAACGCAGCGAACGCCAGCGCGGCCCTGGGATCATTGCCGTTCGAGGGCGGCACGAAAGCGAGCGACACCTGCGCATGCTCAGGGCCGCCGAGCAGGCTGGCGTCGACGCCGTCGATCAGCGCCTTTCGATCGTCCTCCGCAAGGAGGGACGGCCAGCCGCTGATGGCAACGCCGCGGCATGGCTTGACGTTCAGCGTGTTGCCGATTGCGAGCCCCAGCCGGAACAGCCGCCGGCGCAGTTCCTGGCGAACGCGTGCTGAGAGCGGGATCGCGGTCACCCAATCGCTGCCGAGTTGAAGCAGTTCGGCCTCGGAAACACCAAGGAGCTCGGCCAGGGCGGGAAGCGACGTATAGGCTTCGACGCAACCGTGATGGCCGCAGCGGCAACGCGGTCCGTCGGTGCCGAACACCATATGGCCGAGTTCGACCGGCTGGAGTGCATCGGCCTCGGTCGGATCGTCCACCCAGGTGCCTGCGACGCCCTGGCCGACGAAGACGAAGAGATGCGCGCCGCTGAACGGATAGTTCTCCCTGCGGCAGCGGTGAAAGGTGGCGTGTGCGACGACCGAATTGGTGAACTCCACCGGCACGCCGGCAAACATCTGGGCGAGCATGGCGCCGATGCGCCCGACGTCGCAGGGGATGATCGGATTGGCCGACATGCTCAGCCGGCCGAGGCCTGGAATGGAGACGCCGATCTGTGCAAGCGCGATGCGGCGCCGCCGCGTCCAGTCACGCAGCAATGTCAGCGCCTCGCGAAACACCCCGCCGACGGACTCGGCCGTGGGCTTTGCCGGTAGCGCCACACGCTCCGTGTAGTGCAACTCGCCCGACAAGGTCCCAACGCCGACGCTGAGCCACTGGCCGGTCAGCTCGACGGCCGCAAGCGCCACCGAACCATCGAGCGACACCAGGCCCGTCGGGCCGCCGACGTAAGGGGCAGGGCGCCGCACCTCCTCGATCAGGCCTTCGGCTTTCAGGTCAAACAGGATGCGCGACAGGCTCGCTTCCGACAGGCGCACGGCCTTGGCCAGAGGCGGGCGAAACGAACCGCCCGACTGAAGCAGATGAGTCAAAATGGCAGCGCGCGTCTGCCGCCGACTTCTCGGCTGCTCCGGCATTTCCATCCCTATGGTCATTCTTACTTAGTGTAAGAATTTGCGCGCGGAGCGTTTCAACTGTCAAGCGTTTGCGGGGGCGAGGCACCGACTTGTTGTTGTGCGCGGCAACAAGATTGATGAGCGCAGCCTGCATTCGCAGAGCAGCGACACCACTCAGGAGAGACGGGCGACGTCGACGATGATCCGGTTGCGATTGTCCGGGTCGACCAGGACTGGCAACTCGCCCCCGACGGCGGTGCGGCTTTCGCGGCGGCCTGAACTGCTGAATGACATGCGCGTGACCGCTTCCCAACCCGGCCCGCCGCTCGGGTCGCTCACCGAGACCGTAATGTCCCACGTCCCGCCCGGCGCGCTGCTCGGTTGCACCTCGTGCGCGGTTAACACCTTCGCCGTGGTCGGGACTAAACCCAGGGCTCCAGCGCCGCCGGCGAGCGCAATCTCCATCTGCTGAGGCGTCAGGCCATTGACCAGACCGGGCGACGATGCCGAGTGCTCCACCTCGCGCCAGATGCCGGGAAACGGCCGGCGGCTTGGCGTGTCGGCCTGCTGCTCGCCGCGCAAATGCTCCGCGAGCCGTTCGGACGCGTCTCGCTCGGTCGGCACCAAATCCCACTCGATCCTGAACCGTGTGGGATCAGCGAGGTCCAGGGTGACCGGAAGCACCGTCCCGGGGCGCGGCCATTTCGGCTTGGGAACGTCGTAAGCGCTGTACCGCACGGCGGTCGCCGCGACGCGCTCCGCGGTGACGACCCCGTCAATGTCGCACCGGGGATAAAGCACCATCTCGCCGGCCGCATCGGGGAACGGCGAACAGGCCGCGACCTGCAGCCATCCGTCCACCGGGTTCGTGATCCGCATCGGCTCGCCCTGCGCTATGCTCGCTGTCCCCGGTATCCTGCCAAACAAAAACGGCGCCATCGTGAGATGGCGCCGTTTCGAAAGCCGTGCTGGCTGAAGACTTACTTGCGATCCTTGATCGCCACGTAGTCGCGGCGGGTGACGCCGGTGTAGAGCTGGCGCGGCCGGCCAATCTTCTGCTGCGGATCCTCGATCATCTCGCTCCACTGGCTGATCCAGCCGACGGTGCGGGCGACCGCGAACAGCACGGTGAACATCGAGACCGGGAAGCCCATCGCCTTCAGCGTGATGCCCGAGTAGAAGTCGACGTTCGGGTACAGCTTGCGGTCGATGAAGTACTGGTCGCTGAGCGCGATCTTCTCGAGCTCCATCGCCACCTTCAGCATCGGATCGTCGCCATGGCCGGTCTCCTTGAGCACGGCGTGACACATCTTCTGCATGATCTTGGCGCGCGGATCGTAGTTCTTGTAGACGCGATGACCGAAGCCCATCAGGCGGACTTCGCTGTTCTTGTCCTTCACCTTGGCGATGAATTCCGGAATCTTGTCGACCGAACCGATCTCGGCGAGCATCGCGAGCGCGGCTTCGTTGGCGCCGCCATGGGCCGGGCCCCAGAGGCAGGCGATGCCGGCGGCGATGCAGGCGAACGGGTTGGCGCCGGAGGAGCCGGCGATGCGCACCGTCGAGGTCGAGGCGTTCTGCTCGTGGTCGGCGTGCAGGATGAAGATCTTGTCCAGCGCGTCAGCCAGCACCGGATTGATCTTGTACTCCTCGCACGGCACGGCGAAGCACATGTGCAGGAAGTTCTCGGCGAACTTCAGCGAGTTCTTCGGATACACGAAGGGCTGGCCGATCGTGTACTTGTAGGCCATCGCCGCCAGCGTCGGGATCTTCGCGATCATGCGCATGGAAGCGATCATGCGCTGCTTCGGGTCGTTGATGTCGGTGGAGTCGTGGTAGAACGCGGCGAGCGCGCCGACGGAGGCCACCATCACGGCCATCGGATGGGCGTCGCGGCGGAAGCCCTGGAAGAAGCGGGCCATCTGCTCGTGCACCATCGTGTGATGGATCACGCGGTCGTCGAAATCCTTCTTCTGCGCGGCGGTCGGCAGGTTCCCGTAGAGCAGGAGGTAGCAGGTCTCCAGGAAGTCGCCGTTCTCGGCGAGCTGCTCGATCGGATAGCCGCGGTATTCCAGCACGCCCGCGTCGCCGTCGATATAGGTGATCTTGGACTGGCAGCTCGCGGTCGAGGTGAAGCCCGGGTCATAGGTGAACAGGCCCGACTGGCCGTAGAGCTTGCCGATATCGATGACATCAGGCCCGACGCTGCCGCTGTGGATCGGGAGATCGTAGTTCTTGTTTCCGACCGTCAGCGTGGCGGTCTTATTGCTTGCTTTTGCGTCCATCGTAGGTCCCCGATGTATGGTGAAACGGGCCGGACCCGGAAGGCCCCAACAACATGGTGGGGCAGGCCGGATGTTCCAGAAGGTACGGGGGAGATGGGTATATTATTGCTGTGTGCGCTGCAAGATGGCGCCGCGCATGCTCGACTTACGTCTAGCCTGGTCCCTGCCTAGTCCTTGGCCTGATCCTTAAGCCGGCCCAAACTTTCCTGGCGTCCCAGCACGTCCAAAACCTCAAATATACCAGGCGACGTGGTCCGTCCGGTCAGCGCCGCCCGCAGCGGCTGGGCGACCGCGCCAAGCTTGAGACTATTTTCCTCGGCAAAGGCGCGCAGCGCGGCTTCCGTCGTGGCGCCGCTCCATGTCTCGACATTCTCCAGCGCGGAATGAAGCTGGCCGATCAGCTTGCGGTTGTCGGGCGTCAGCAGCGCCTGCGCCTTGGGATCGAGCTCCAGGGGCCGGTCGGCGAAGATGAAATAGGCGCTGTCGATCAGCTCGATCAGCGTCTTGGCGCGCTCCTTCAGGGCCGGCATGGCCTTGAGAAGCTGCGCGCGCGTGGTGTCGTTTAACTTGGCCTTAAGCTCGTCGCGGCTGGGCACGACGTGGTCCAGCACATCCTCGAACATCTTCACGAGTGATTGATCGTCGGCGTGGCGGATGTAATGGCCGTTGAGGTTTTCGAGCTTGGCGAAGTCGAAGCGAGCGGCGGCGCGGCCTACGCTCGAGAGGTCGAACGCCGCGATCATCTCCTCGGTCGAGAAGATCTCCTGGTCGCCATGGCTCCAGCCGAGCCGCACGAGGTAGTTGCGGAGTGCGGCCGGCAGGTACCCCATGGCGCGGTAGGCGTCGACGCCGAGTGCACCGTGGCGCTTCGACAGCTTCGAGCCGTCCGGGCCGTGGATCAGGGGGATGTGGGACATGCTCGGCAGCGCCCAGCCCATCGCATCATAGATCTGCTTCTGGCGGGCGGCGTTGATCAGATGGTCGTCGCCGCGGATGACGTGGGTGACGCCCATGTCGTGGTCGTCCACGACCACCGCGAGCATGTAGGTCGGGTTGCCATCGCCGCGCAAAAGGACGAGGTCGTCGAGGTTCTCGTTCTGCCAGACCACGCGGCCCTGGACCTGGTCCTCGATCACGGTCTCGCCGGTCTGCGGCGCGCGCAGGCGAATGGTGGGCTTGACGTCGCTCGGAGCCGTGGCTGGGTCGCGGTCCCGCCACATGCCGTCATAGAGGCGGGTGCGGCCCTCCGCGCGCGCCTTCTCACGCATGGCGGTGAGCTCCTCGGCGGTGGCGTAGCAGCGATAGGCCTTGCCGTCGGCAAGCAGCTGCTCGGCGACCTCGCGGTGGCGGGCGGCGCGGCTGAACTGGTAGATGACGTCGCCGTCCCAGCCGAGCTCGAGCCATTTCAACCCGTCGAGGATGGCGCCGATCGCCGCCTCCGTGGAGCGCTCCCGGTCGGTGTCCTCGATCCGGAGCAGCATCTTGCCGCCATGCTTCTTCGCATAGAGCCAGTTGAACAGCGCCGTGCGGGCACCCCCGATATGGAGGAAGCCGGTCGGCGAGGGAGCAAAGCGGGTGACGACGGAATCGGTCATTCTTGGCAGGGCCTATGCATTGGAAGCGGTGGTGTATAGCAGGACCGGAGCATAACTAAAGCCCACGGCGGACCTGCCAGGCCTTGCTTATGCTCTTGGCTCAGCCTCGCGAATTTGGCAGAAGGACCGCTGATTTCCCTACAGGATTTTCGTAATGACAGAACCGGTGGCAGCTGAGGTTGGGCGCGATTTCATTCGTGACATCATCCAGGCCGACCTCGATCAGGCCAAATACAGGGAGATCGTGACCCGGTTCCCGCCGGAGCCGAACGGCTACCTGCATATCGGCCACGCCAAGTCGATCGCGCTCAATTTCGGCATCGCCCAGGAGTTTCCGGGCCGCTGCCATCTGCGCTTCGACGACACCAATCCGGTCAAGGAAGAGCAGGAATATATCGATTCCATCCAGGCCGACGTGCACTGGCTCGGCTTCGACTGGGGCAAGAACCTGTTCTTTGCCTCGGATTATTTCGACCGCCTGTACGAATGGGCGGAGACGCTGATCCGCGACGGGCTCGCCTATGTCGACGACCAGACCCAGGAGGAGATCCGCACCTCCCGCGGCACGCTGACCGAGCCCGGCAAGAACTCGCCGTTCCGCGACCGCAGCGTGGATGAGAACCTCGACCTGTTCCGCCGCATGAAGGCGGGCGAATTCCCCAACGGCGCGCGCGTGCTGCGGGCCAAGATCGACATGGCCGCGGGCAACATCAATCTGCGCGATCCCGTGCTGTACCGCATCCTGCATGCGCATCATCCGCGCACCGGCAACGCATGGTGCATCTATCCGAGCTACGACTATGCCCACGGCCAGTCGGACGCGATCGAGGGCATCACGCACTCGATCTGCACGCTGGAGTTCGAGGACCACCGGCCGCTCTACGACTGGTTCATCGAGAAGCTGCCGGTGCCGTCGAAGCCGCACCAGTACGAGTTCGCGCGGCTGAACCTGACCTACACGCTGCTCTCGAAGCGCGTGCTGACCCAGCTCGTGCGCGAGGGCCATGTCGCGGGTTGGGACGATCCGCGCATGCCGACCATGGCGGGCATGCGCCGTCGCGGTGTGCCGCCGGCGGCGCTGCGCGAGTTCGTCAAGCGTATCGGCGTCGCCAAGGCCAACAGCGTGGTCGATGTCGGCATGCTCGAATTCTGCATCCGCGAGGAGCTGAACCGCACCGCGCAGCGCCGCATGGCGGTGCTGAAGCCGCTCAAGGTCGTGATCGAGAACTATCCGGAGGGGCAGACCGAGGAGCTCGATGCGATCAACCATCCGGACGATCCCTCCGCCGGCACGCGGAAGATCACGTTCGGCCGCGAGCTCTATATCGAGCAGGACGACTTCATGGAGAACCCGCCCAAGAAGTTCTTCCGCCTGTCGCCCGGCAACGAGGTCCGGCTGCGCTACGCCTATTTCGTCAAATGCACCGGCGTGATCAAGAACGAACACGGCGAGGTGGTGGAGCTGCGCTGCACCTACGATCCCGCGACCAGGGGCGGCAATGCGCCCGACGGCCGCAAGGTGAAGGCGACCATGCACTGGCTGTCGGCGGCAGCGTCGAAGCCGGCGGAGATCCGCATCTACAACCAGCTGTTCGCGAACCCGAGCCCGGACGCCTCGAACTTTGCCGCCGATCTCAATCCGCAGTCGCTGGAGATCCTCAGCGACGCGCGCATCGAGGCATCGGTGGCGGAGAGCAATTCCACCGAGCCGATGCAGTTCGAGCGCCAGGGCTATTTCGTGCGCGACAAGGACTCGACGCCCGGCAAGCCGGTGTTTTCACGCACCATCGGCCTGCGCGACACGTTCGCGAAGGAAGTCGCGAAAGGTTGAGGCACTCATGAGCAGTGAGGCCGACGCCATCGTTTCCGCCATCATCGCGAAATGGTGCGCCGGCTTCGCGACGCTCGATGCGGCCGCGCTGTCGTCGCTGTATGCCAAGAGCGCGTTCTTCTTCGGCTCTAACCCGAAGCTCTATCGGGGCAGGGACGGCGTTGCCGATTACTTCAATGGCCTGCCGCGATGGCGCAAGCCGAGTGCTGCGTTTTCCGAGGTGCAGGCCGCGCAGGCCGGTCCTGATATCATCAACATGGCCGCGATCGTGTCGTTCGATTTCGCGGGCGAACGCCCGGAACTCGTCGTCAAGATCAGCTGGGTCATCACGCGCGAGGACGCCGACTGGAAGATCGTCAATCACCACGCCTCGTCGAGGGTCCCGATGATCTAGCAGCGGAGGGCTCCGCCCGTTCCGCCAGGTGCGCGGTCGCCGCCCGCTAGATGTCGTAGTAGAGATGGAACTCGTAGGGATGAGGTCGCAGGCGGATCGGGTCGACCTCCTTCTTGCGCTTGTAGTCGAGCCAGGTTTCGATCACGTCGGCGGTGAAGACGTCGCCGCGTAGCAGGAATGCGTGATCGCGCTCGAGCGCGTCGAGCGCCTGGTCCAGCGATCCTGGCGTGGACTTCACCTCCTTCGCCTCAGCAGGCGGGAGGTCGTAGAGATTCTTGTCGATCGGGCTGCCGGGGTCGATCTGCTTGTCGATACCGTCGAGGCCAGCCATCAGCATTGCCGCGAAGGCCAGGTAGGGATTGCAGGACGGATCCGGCGAACGAAACTCGACGCGCTTGGCGCGCGGATTCGGCGAATACATTGGAATCCGGCAGCAGGCGGAGCGATTGCGCTGGGAGTAGACGAGGTTGATCGGAGCTTCATAGCCCGGCACCAGACGCCGATAGGAATTCGTCGTGGGGGCGCAAAGCCCGCACAACGCCCAGGCGTGGCTCAATAGCCCGCCGATATAGTAGCGGCCGAGCTGGCTCAACTCGGCGTAGTCACCTTTGTCGTAGAACAGATTGGTCTCACCCTTCCAGAGCGATTGGTGAACGTGCATGCCCGAAGCGTTGTCCTCGAACAGCGGCTTCGGCATGAATGTCGCGGTCTTGCCGTGCTGATGCGCGGTGTTCTTCACCACGTATTTGTAGATCATCAGGTTGTCGGCCATCCGGGTGAGGGTGGTGAAGCGCATGTCGATCTCGTTCTGGCCGCCGGTTGCGACTTCATGGTGATGGGCCTCGATCTGGATCCCCAGAGATTCCATTGTCAGCACCATTTCGGTGCGTAGCGCCTGCATGCTGTCGGTCGGGGGAACGGGAAAGTATCCCTCCTTCGGGCGCGGTTTGTGGCCGAGGTTCGGCCCTTCCTCAGAGCCGGTGTTCCAGCTGCCTTCGCTGGAGTCGACTGCGTGCATGGCGTAGTTGATGCCCTGTGCGTAGCGCACCTCGTCGAAGACGAAGAACTCCGCTTCCGGGCCGAAATAGCTCGTATCGGCGCGCCCGGTGCCCTTAAGGTGGATTTCGGCTTTCTGGGCGATGTAGCGGGCATCCCGGCTGTAGGACTGGCCGGTCACGGGGTCACGGATGTTGCAGATGAGAACCAGCGTTTTGGCCGGACTGTAGGGGTCGACGAATGCCGTCGTCGGATCGGCGACGACCAGCATGTCGCTTTCCTGGATCTCCTGGAAGCCTCGGATCGATGAGCCATCGAATCCAATGCCCTCATTGAGTGCATCGGCATTCACCGCGCTCGGCGGGACGGAAAAATGTTGCCACACCCCCGGCAGGTCGGTGAACCGCAAATCGATCATCTGGACTTTCTCGTCCGTGATCGCTTTCACGAGGTCTTCGGCTGTCGTACATTTCGCAAACATGGCTTCGCTCCCAGGTCAGCGTCCCGAGATCGCGTAGCCGTTCGGCCGCAACCTGGCGGCTCGCGACGGACTGTGGTCCACGTTCGGCGTTGTCGCCGCAGTCAGGCAAGCTTCGCGCGACGGCAGTCAGCTTTGATGCGGCCCGCGCATCAGCTTCATCGCGTCTTCGATGTGCCGCCAGGTTTTTGCCAATTCGAGCTCGCCCTTCTGCTCGAGGTCGATGGCGTTTTGAGCGGCTTCCGCAATGGCCTTGGGGCCATGGGCTTCCAGCAACTGCCGCGCATAATCGTGGATTTCCATTTCTCGCATGGCGTCATCTCCCTCTTGTTCTGGGCGCGAACCGGGTGGGCCGAGAACGGCAGACATTGACACCTGTCAAGCGCCGATAGTCTGCATCCTGGTGCGCCGCACTTGCAAGGGTCCTTTCCGGGGCATGGGCGGCCGGATGGGGCGCCGGCTCCTGGTCGCGGCAACACAGCGCAGGTCGGAGGGATGATTCTTCATCGGTGCGCCCCCACATAAATACGAGAAGGGAGGTGAGCATCATGCGCATCCAACATTGGCAAGACGCAGGTAGCCTGTTGGTGGGCGTGTGGCTGGTCCTGTCGTCCTTCGTCCTCGGCATATCCGGGGCTGCTGTCTGGATCACCATCGCACTCGGGCTCGGCGTCATGCTGTTTGCCGTGGAGGCCTTTGTCGTCCCGTCCTACCTGGAAGAGTGGGGCGAAATGCTGCTGGGCTTGGCTCTGGTGCTGGCGCCTTGGTCCATTGGCTATGAGCCCGTATCGGCCACGGTCAGCAGCGTATTGTCGGGCCTATTGGTGATCTTGCTCGCTGCTTGGGAATTGATGACCGATCGCGACTTCAGCACCTGGTGGCACGATCACTGGCCTCACCGCGCCGGCTGAGACGAGAGGTTGCCGGCTTCTCTCCGACCGCCATCGGCTGGCGGCCGGAGGAGAGGTGGTTACGTTACAATGCGGCTCTGGGCTCGATCGGTTGCCAGATGCTGATCTTGCGAGTCTCCGGCATCAGGAAGACCGCAAGCACGAAGCACACCGCAGGCACCGCAATCGGGTAGATCAGCGCGTAGCCGATGCTGCCGGTCGCGGCGAATGCCGCCGAGGTGATGAACGGCACCAATCCGCCACCCCAACCGTTGCCGATGTGGTACGGCACGGAGACCGACGTGTACCTGATCCTGGCGGGGAAGAATTCCGCCAGAAACGCGCCGACCGGCCCGTACACCATCCCGACGTAGCAAACCAGGATGAAGATGATGAAGATCGCGGTCGGATAGTTGATGTTGCCGGGCTGCGTGACCGTTCCCAGCCACAGATAGAGCGGATAGTACGTGATCGCAGCGAGCAGCATGCCGCCCAGGATCACCGGCTTGCGGCCGATCTGATCCGACAGCCAGCCGAAGAAGATCAGGCTCGGCGTTGCGATCAGCAGCGCAGCTCCCACGATGTAGGCCGAGGTCAGCGCATCCACCTTGGAGACCTGCTGCAGGAAGTACAGCGCCCAGAACTGGCCGCTGTACCAGACCACGCCCTGTCCGATCAGGACCACGATCGCGATCCCGATGTATTTGATGTTGGAGCTGAGGAAGGCCTCCTTCCACGGATTCGTCGTCATTTGGCCGCGGGCCCTGATCTCCTGGAAGATCGGCGTCTCCTGGAGCTGGAGCCGAATGTAGATCGCGATGGCCACCAGCAGGAAAGACACCAGGAACGGAACGCGCCAGGCCCATTCGTCGAAGACCTGATTGCCGAACCAGGTCCGGGTCAGGACGATCACGGCCAGCGACACCACGATGCCGAGAGTCGGAGAGGTCTGTAGCCAGCCGGTGTAGTAGCCGCGCTTGTCGTCCGGCACATGCTCCGCGACATAGGTGATGGCGCCGCCATATTCGCCGCCCAAGCACAGACCCTGGATCATGCGCAGGCCGAACAGAACGAACGCCGCCGTTAGACCGATGGACTGGTAGGTCGGGATCAACCCGATTGCCCCCGTACCCAGTCCCATTCCGCTCAGCGTGATGAGGAATGTATATTTTCGTCCGACCCTGTCACCCATCCATCCAAAGAGGAAGGCTCCCAGGGGGCGGATCAGGAAGCCCGCAGTGAACAGAGCGATCGTGCTGAGGAGGGCTGCAACCGGGTGGGATTGCTCGAAGAACTTGACCGACAGAACGGCGGCCAGGCTGCCAAAGATATAGAAATCATACCATTCGATGACGTTTCCCACCGATGCAGCAACGATCACGCGGCGGAAATCGTGCGGTACTTGAACTGCCATGTGCTGCTCCTATCAAATTCAAACCCACTCCTCGCGCATTTCAGCGCCAGTTCGCTCGCGGAGTGCGTTTGGTGTGCGACGCTACAGGCGAGAATTGCGAGTTGCGTCCGCAACGCCTGGTCTCAGAGGAACCTTGAACCACCTGAGAAGAGCTTCGGCGGCCTTCGGTACCGCGAGCTGTCACGACCTGGCCCGTCTGTGCGGGGGAGGCGTGGAGTGCAGTTTAATCCTGCCAAGGCCGGCCCCTTATGAGACTTTCGGCTCAATCGACCCGAACCCAGGCTGCCCCCGTTCAGAGACAGAACGGTCGCCCCTCGCGCCGGGCGGTCGTGTCACGAATGAACGGAAAGGACCTCTCGGGCGTTGTGTGGGTCCCCAACGAGGAGCCCGCCATGCAGAACATTGCAGAGCATATGGAAGTCATCGGTGCCGACGGCGTCCACATCGGCACCGTCGACAAGGTCGAGGGCCATCGGATCAAACTGACCAAGAAGGACAGCGGCGAGGGCAGCCACAGGGGCCATCATCACTTCATCGACAAGGGCCTCGTCGCCGGCGTCGAGGGCAACAAGGTCCGGCTGTCGGCCAAGGCGGATGTCGCCGTGACGATGGAAGAGGAAAAGTAGGGCTAGATCGAGTTCGTTCCTGATCTGTACCGCTATTCGCGCGCCTGCACGTTCCGGTAGCCTCGGCCTCCGTCGCGTATCGCAAGGTGCAGGGAATGGCGGAGCCGGGCCGGCCAGCACGGTCCCAAGGGATTGCGGGGACCTGGCCCGTTGGCCGGGCTGCTCCGGCCGACGGCTTTGCGCCGGCGGGGTTTGGCGCCTGGCCCGCACTCGTCGAGACACTGCGCGGATGGATGCGCGCCGAGGCCGGCGCCGGGCGGCTGTTGCCGTGGGTGCCTGTGGCCTTCGGCAGCGGGATCGCGCTCTACTTTGCGGCCGATCACGAGCCGGTGCTGTGGGTCGTTGGCGCGACGGCCACCGCGCTCATGCTTGGCGCCGTCCTGTTGCGGCGGAGCCGGCTGTTCGCCCCCGCGATCATGATCGCGGCGATTGCGGCCGGTTTTGCCGTGGCGACCTGGAAGACGGCGCGCATTGCTCACACCGTTCTCGCAAAACCGCTCTATTCGGTGTCGTTGTCGGGCTTCGTCGAGACGCGCGACATCCGCGAGCGCACCGACCGCTTCGTGCTGCGTGTCGCCGCGATGGAGGCGCAACGAAGCGAGGTGAAGCTGGAGCGCGTGCGCCTCTCGGTTCGCAAGGGGACTGCGCCGGAGGTCGGCAGCTTCGTGCAGTTGAAGGCGCGGCTGATGCCGCCGATTTCGCCGGTGCGCCCCGGCAGCTACGATTTCTCGCGCGACATGTTTTTCCAGGGCATCGGCGCCTCCGGCTTCGTGATGGGGGCGATCGCGGCTGCGGTGCCGCCCGATGCCGGTGGCTTGCGGCTGCGCTATGCCGCCTTCATGCAGGGCCTGCGCGATGCGATCGACGCGCGCATCCGGGCAACGCTCGAAGGCGACAATCGCGCGATCGCGACGGCGCTGCTGACGGGGCGGCGCGACGCGATCACCACGCCCGTCAACGATGCCATGTTCATTTCAGGGCTGGGCCATGTGCTCTCGATCTCCGGTTACCACATGGCGGTGGTCGCCGGCGTCGTGTTCTTCGCGGTCCGCGCGCTGCTCGCTCTGATTCCGGGACTGGCGGTCGGCTTCCCCATCAAGAAATGGTCGGCGGCTGCGGCGCTGGTGGCCGCCGCATTCTATCTGCTGCTCTCGGGCGCGGAGGTCGCGACGCAACGCTCGTTCTTCATGACCGCCGTGGTGCTGATCGCCGTCATGGTCGACCGACGCGCCATCACCTTCCGCACGCTTGCCGTGGCCGCGTTGATCGTGCTCGCGGTCGCGCCCGAAGCGCTGGTGCATCCGAGCTTCCAGATGTCGTTTGCGGCAACGCTGGGGCTGGTTGCGCTGGTGCAGATCGGCATGCCGAACCTGTTCGCTTCGCCCGATCATTCGGCGACCGCGCGCATCGCGATGTGGGGCGGCCGCGAGGTCGCGATGCTGTTTCTGGCCTCGCTGATCGCGGGGCTTGCGACCACGCCCTATGCCGCCTTCCACTTCCACCGCGTCACCCCGTTCGGCGTGCTTGCCAACCTCGGGGCGATGCCGGTGGTGTCGGCGCTGGTGATGCCGGCGGGACTGCTCGGATTGCTCGCGGCGCCGTTCGGGCTCGACGGCGTGTTCTGGTGGCTGATGGGGATCGGCATCGACTGGATGGTCGCGGTCTCGCGCTGGGTGGCCGCGCTGCCGGGCGCGGTCGGCCGCATCCCGGCGTTCGGCATTGCGCCGCTGATCGCGGCGAGCCTCGGGATCATCGTGATGGGCCTGCTGCGCACGCCCTTACGCTGGTCAGGCGCGCTGGTGCTGCTGGTCGCGATCCTATGGGGGCTGGCAGGCCGGCAGCCGGATATCCTGATCGCCGGGGACGGCCAGAGTGTCGCGGTGCGGGGCAGGGACGGGCACCTGCAAATGATCCGGGCGAACAAGGACGGCTTTCTGCTGAAGGAGTGGTTGGCTGCCGACGCCGATCCGCGCGATGCCGGTAGTCCCTCGCTCGCCGCCGGCGTGTCGTGCGACGAGGCCGGCTGCGTGACGCCGCTCGCCGACGGGCGCCTGGTCGCGCTGGCCTTGCGCATCGACGCTCTGGCGGATGATTGCAGCCGCGCTGCGCTGGTGGTGACGGCGCGGCCGGCGCCAGCGGATTGTGTGGCGATGGTGGTCGACCGGCAGCGACTCGCGGCGCAAGGCGCGCTCGCTCTGACACGGCGCGGCGACGGCTTTGCGGTTCAGGCGGTGAAAGCGAGAGGCACCGATCGTCCGTGGTCGCCGGCGACCGCCGGCGAGGGCGATTTCAGCGCGAGCCTTGCGCCGCAGGCGGCCGCCCCCCGTAACCGGGACGCGACGCCGTCCGAGGCGGACATGCAGGCCGAGGATTGAGCGGACGGGCTACAGGTACCAGGCCAGCACGGCTTCGAGCCCGGCACTCCCGATTACCGGCAGGGCCACCATCTGGCTCAGTCCGATTGCGCGGGCCTCCGCGGCTGCGGCCGAGCCGTCGTGCCCGAGATCGTCGTTGAGCGCGGGCATGCCGGTGGCCCAGGCTCCGCCGATGCTGCCGTCGCCCCTGGCGATGGATTTGTCCGCATAGAGCGCGGCAAGGTCTGTCTGCGCGCTGCAATCGCCGGCGCGAAAGACCAGTGCCGAACGGGCCTCGTTCGGCACCCAGATCTCGAAGCGTCGCGCAATCGGCGTCGCCTGTGCGGACAGGAAAGTCAGCACCCAGGTCTGGTCGGTGCCGGTCCGATAGGGCACGCCGACGCCGAGATTGATCCCGACCTCGGCGGCGTCTTCCCAGCGCAGAAAACTCCTGGCGTTGTGCAGGTCCTTGATGATCAGCGGCAGGCCCGCTTTCCAGGTGCGTCCGGGCAGACCGAAGCCACGGGGAAACCTGGTGTGGCGGGAGTTGAATTCGAACATGTCGGCGGTGCCATAGTAGCCGTCGACGAGCCCCATCTCGTGGGAGCTATCGGGATCGTTGTGCCAGAGCTCGATTGCGCCGACATGCGCCTCGTCGTCGCCGCAGAACAGCACCATGACGGCGTGCAAGAATTCGCCTGAAAACACCGGCACCGCCACGCCACAGGTGAGGCCGGCCGCGAGCGCCTGGTCGGTCCGCTTGAAATAGGAGTTGGCGAATTTGGTGAGGATCACGGGATGGCCGCTGGCCCAGGCCTTGCCGGGAAGGCCCTCGTCGTATCCGAAGCGCAAGTCCTCGCTCACGGCCTTGAACGCGGACAGCCCTTCGCCGTAGAGGCCGCCGCCGAATTCCAGCCGCATGCGCGTCCGGTCCGGCACCCAGAGTTCAACGACGCGAATGAAGGTTTTCATCGAACGTGTCCGCCGCCTCAAGCCTTTGACAGCATCGGCGATCTGGCCGCGGAACGGACGTTCAAAATTCAGGCAGGGCCGCGCAAACTTCGTGCGATGGGCAGGTGCGAGCCTGATCTCGGCGGATTGGATTCCGGAAGACGCAAATCATACCATCTCGCCGGCCACGGCCGGCGATGGCAATTTCAATCCCGGCCCCGACCTCTGCGCCGGGGGGAGGTACATCAGCCGATCGGCAGGCGTGTGATCGTCGGCCTGTCAGCGATGATCTCCGGCTTGTGTTCACGCTCGCCGGCCGGCTGGGTCACCGGCAATTGCAGCACGGTCGCGCGCTGGCCTTCGACGAGTTGCGTCACGAGTACGTATTTGCCGTCGGGGAATTCGATCGCGTCATGATGGCGATCGGGAATGTGCGGATCGATCTTGCCGAACTTGCCGACGCGGGAGTTGATGGTGCGCGTCCAGATCCAGCGATTGTCGTAGCGGACGTTGTCGGCGAAGGCGAGCTCCGTTCCCGGCAGCAGGCAGACCGCGACGGACATGTCGGCCTCGGAGGCGAAGCCGCGCGTCGAGGTGCCGCGGAAGGTGGTCGTGACGATCGTCTCGCCGACTTGTGCGGGACGCGTCGCGACGGCATGCAGGCTGTAGTCACACATCGGGTGCTCCTCATTCAGGGATAGCGACCCGCGCCTCCTTCGGAGGCACTGGCCTCTATCAGAGTGGAAGCATGTTAGCGTCTTCTTGGTTGTAGGCAAATCTGCGGCTTGGGTCCGCAGGCTGCCATCACAATATCTTTTTCAAATGCCTCAGGAACAAAAACCGCTTCCGTGCATTTGGCGTGCGTCTCCGTCAGCGACCAGCAGGTGCCGACCAGCCCGAATATTGCCAGGCGGGTTGCGACGGCTGCGCGACGGCGTTGCGGGCATTGCGCAATTGCTCGCTCGTCGTCTGCGTTGCCTTGCGGGCATGGTGCGACTGCGCGGCGAAGGCTTGCGATGCCGACGCGGATGCTGCGATCAGCGCCACCGTGACGGTGCTCAAAACGATCTTGCGCATTGATTGCCTCCTCGATCTCCAGGGCCACGAAGCGATGAGGGCTTTCTGCGGCGTCGCGAGGATGTAGCGCTAGAGAGGGGCCGGATAATCTGAGCAAAACCAGAAAGACTATCCAGCCGGAGCGGACAATCGTCCGCTCCAATCGTCAACGACGCGGGTCGCCAACCGGCGGGCCGCGCTTAGGTGATTGCTTGAGCATGATCTCCGCGCAAGCGCGTCCTGCGCTTGCCGCGAGGGAAAACCGCTGCGCACTTTGCGCTAACGCGGCCCTCCAGTCCGGATCACGCTCAGTACTTCCGGTACAGGCCGATCAGCTTGCCCTGAATCTTCACCCGGTTGGGCGGCAGGATGCGGACCTCATAGGCCGCATTGGCGGGCTCGAGCGCGATCGAAGCGCCGCGGCGGCGGAAGCGCTTCAGCGTCGCTTCCTCGTCGTCGATCAGCGCCACCACGATGTCGCCGGTGTCGGCGCTCTCATTGCGCTGGATCAGCGCCATGTCGCCGTCGAGGATGCCGGCTTCGACCATCGAGTCGCCGCGCACTTCGAGCGCGTAGTGCTCGCCCGAGCCGAGCATGTCGGGCGGTACGCTGATGGTGTGGCTGCGGGTCTGCAACGCTTCGATCGGCGTGCCGGCCGCGATGCGGCCCATCACCGGCACCGCGACGGGGCGTTCGCCCTCGTCCGCGCTGGAGCTCGCTCGCACCTTGCCGAGATTGCCCTCGATGACGCTCGGCGTGAAGCCACGGCGGTTGCCAGCGGCGGCCTGCAGCTCGGGCAGCTTGATCACCTCGATCGCGCGGGCCCGGTTGGGCAGGCGCCGGATGAAGCCGCGCTCCTCCAGTGCGGTGATCAGGCGATGGATGCCCGACTTCGAGCGCAGGTCGAGCGCGTCCTTCATCTCGTCGAAGGAGGGCGGCACACCGCTTTCCTTCAAACGCTCGCTGATGAATCGCAGAAGCTCGTATTGTTTGCGCGTTAACATCTCGACCAAATCCCCCGGTTGATGTCGTTCGATTCCGAGACGGTGAATTCAGCGGCGAGCCGCCAGATGCTCGAAACAAATCATGAACGGACACTATATGTTCGATATGTGTTCCGCAACTGCTTAATTTACCGTGAACGCGACAAAGTTCGCGGAACGCGCAGGACCAGTGCGTTCAGGCGGGCAGTCGCAGCACCTCGCAAGGCGCGCCTGCCTCGGCCTTCGGCGCGAACGGCGCGCGCACGAGAAGTGCCTGCGCCGCAGCGAGATTCGCAAGCAGCGAGGAATCCTGATGATTGACGGGAAGGGCGACAAGCATGCCGTCGTCGCGCCGCTCCAGGCGCGCACGAAGATAGTCCTCGCGCCGGTCATTGGCGCCGACATCGCGGCCGAGCACGGCGCGCTCGCGACGATGGTGAATCACGGCGCGGCCCGACAGGGCGCGAATCAACGGCACCATGAACAGGAAGCCGCACACATAGGACGACACGGGATTGCCGGGCAGGCCGATCACCCCCATCGCCCCTAGCCGGCCGTGCATCATCGGCTTGCCCGGCCGCATCGCGATCTTCCAGAACGCCATCGCAATGCCTTCGGCCTTCAGCGCCTGCTGGACCAGATCGTGGTCGCCGACCGAGGCGCCGCCGATCGTGATCAGGATGTCGGCGCCGCTCTCTCGGGCACGGCGGATGCCGGCTGTGGTGGCCTCCAGCGTATCGGCGGCAACGCCGAGGTCGATGGTATCTGCGCCCTCCTGGCGGGCGAGGGCGTGCAGGGCATAGCCGTTGGAATAGACGATCTGGCCGGGGCCCGGCGTGGTGCCCGGCATCACCAGCTCGTCGCCGGTGGCGAGGATCGCGACCTTCGGACGGCGGCGGATGGGCAGGTCTGGATGGTTCATCCCGGCGGCGAGCGCGAGGTCGCGCTCGGTGAGCCGGGTTCCCTTGCGAAGGAGCACGTCGCCCTCGCGGAAGTCGACGCCGGCGGGCCGGATGTGCCGACCGGCGATAGCGGCTTCCTTGATCGTGATGCGCTTGCCCTCGGCGACCGTATCCTCCTGGATCACGACCGCGTCCGCGCCGGCGGGAACGACGCCGCCGGTGAAGATTCGCACCGCTTCGCCGGCGCCGACCGCTCCCGCGAACGGCCGGCCCGCCGCGACCTCGCCGATCATGGTGAGCTGCGCGTCGACCCTGGCCGCATCGGCTGCGCGCACGGCGTAGCCGTCCATGGCCGACATCGCCTCGGGCGGCTGGGTACGCCGCGCCGCGACGTCGCGCGCGAGCACGCGGTGGTAGGCCTCGTCGAGGGGAATCATCTCTTCAGGCAGCGGCTCCGCGCCGGCCAGCACCGCGGCGAGCGCGTCAGAAACCGGCATCAAGGCCACGGCGAAACTCCTGCTCGGAAAGTCTGGACGAATGGGCGGCAAGAGTTCTAGCCGAGCGCGGGCGATGAAGCAAAATGGGACCGGATCAGGATTTATCCTGCTTGATCCGTCCAGTCATGAGGGACCGTCAGCTTTGCCGCGGCATGATCTGTCTGACGAGAAAGACGGGAACGAGCGTGGCCATGGCAAGGACGACATGACGGGAGCCACGGCCAGCATCGGTCAACGACCGGTCTGGCGGTCCGGACGGAGGTCCGGCGCCACGTCGGGAGCCACGTCAGGGGGCTTGGGGCCTTGATCCTTGTCGGGCAGCGGATCGGCCTGGGATTTCAGGTCGGCGGCCTTGCTGATCAGCTTGGCGGAGAGGTCAGAATCCGAAGTCGTTTTGGCGAATTCGAGCAGAAGAGAGGCTTGTTTGGTGAGGTAGGTTTTGCCCAACACGATGATACGTCCGTCTGTAGAAGTCCCAACGGACTCAAGAGTCCGGAAGCGGGCATTCCGTTCCCGGAACTCTGTATAAAAATGTACAAAGCGATTTGGTTCCTCATCCCGGCTAGATCGGTTCCGGGAGCTCCCCGGTTTCACCCGCCAGCCGATGCGTCTCGATCAGATTCCCAGCGCCTCGAGCGCGTCGCCGACATCGCGGGGCGAGGTCACATGCACCGCGGTCAATCCGCGCGCCCGCGCTCCCTCGACGTTTTCGGCGAGGTCATCGAAGAACACGATGCGCCTGGCGGGCACACCGATGGCCGCCACGACATGGTCGAACGCCGCCGCGTCCGGCTTGCGCAGGCCGATGCTGGACGACAGGTACAGCTCGCGGAAATGGCCGAGCAGGTCGGCGTATTCCTTCGAGAAATGGTCGACATGCGGCTGGTTGGTGTTGGAGAAGGCGTAGAGCGGCATCTGCTTCGCCGCACGCGGCAACAGCTCCGCGACATCGGGCATTTCACCCGCGAAGATCGCGTTCCAGCCCTCGAGAAATTGCGCATCCGAGATGCCGATCCCGAGCGAGGCGCGTAGCGAGGCGAAATACTCCTCGTCGCTGATCTTGCCGACCTCGTGCAGCCGATACGCCTCGCTGTCGCGCACATAGCGGGCAATGATCGCCTCCGGCTTGCAGCCGGCGTGTCCCGCCCAGCAAGCGATCGCCTTGGAGAAATCGATGTCGAGCACGACGCGCCCGAGGTCGAACAGAAGCGCATCCGCGCTGCCGGGAGAGAGCGAGGTCATTGCGTCCTTTCGGATCAGTACCGGTAAGGTTCGTGGTCGAACAGCGGGAACGCGCTGAACACGCTCGGCGCGTTCGTCGCGGTGGCTTGGTGCAGGCAGGACTTGTTGACCTCGGCGAACGAGGTGGCGCCCAACAGGCCGAGGCAGCGCAGCACCTCGTCCTCCAGAAGCTCCAGCATCCGCGTCACGCCGGCTTCGCCGGCCGCCGCCAGCGCCCAGCATTGCAACCGGCCGATGCCGACGAGGTCGGCGCCCGCCGCGATCGCCTTGACGATGTCGGTGCCGCGGCCAAAGCCGCCATCGACCATGATCTTGGCGCGGCCCTTCACGGCCTCGACGATCTCAGGCAGCACATGCATGGCGCCGCGGCCGTGATCGAGCTGGCGGCCGCCATGGTTGGAGACGTAGATCCATTCGACGCCGTGATCGAGCGCGATCAGGGCGTCCTCGGCGGTGGCGATACCTTTCAGGATCAGCGGAATCTTGAACTTGTCCTTGATCATCTTCACGGTCCGCCATTCCAGGCCTTTCTGGAAATCGCCGCCGGTGGCGCGCAGGCGGCTCTCGCGAACGTAGCGCTTGGCGATGTCGCGTTCGCGACGGCTGTAATGGGCGGTGTCGACGGTCAGGCAGAAGGCGGCGTAGGCGTGCTTTTCGGCCCGGCTGACGACATCGGCGACGAAGGCGTCGTCGCCGCGCACGTAGAGCTGGTAGAGACGCAGCGCGTCGGGGGCGGCTGCGGCGGTCTTCTCCAGGCCAGGCTCGGACACTGAGCTCAGCATGTGCGCCGCCCCAAAGGTGCCGGCGGCGCGCGCGACGCTCGCGGCACCATCCGGATCGAAGATCTCGAGCGCGCCGACAGGGGCGAGCACCACCGGCAGGCGCATCCTGCGGCCGAACTGCTCGACGGAGCCATCGACCTTGCGCACGTCGCGCAGCACGCGCGGGCGAAAAGCGAGCTCGTCCAGCGCCATCCGGTTGCGGCGCATCGTGGTCTCGGTCTCGGCGGCGCCGACGATATAGTCCCAGGCATTCTGGTTGAGGTTGGCGCGTGCTTTGCGGATGAATTCGTGCAGATTCTGGAACGGCTCGCTGCTGGCGCCGAGTTCGACGTTCCTTTCCGGCTGGATGCGGGGTTTTTCGTTCATTATTATCCTCCCGAGAATTTGAAGCCTTGTTTCATCGCCTAACCCGTCCGGCTCTCCAAAACCATCCTAAAATCGCATAGCTGCGAGGCGCGGGCGATCGACCGATTCCTGCTTTGCATGAAACGGTTTCGGAACGTTGCCAAAAGTTTAGGTCCGGGCGAAGGGATTTTTACGGTGTACCCGCCGGCCTGGCATCCCGGCCTTGAAGAAACCAGAATGGTATTGTGAGAAGCGGGCTGGATCGCCATTTGCATGGCGCCTCCCAAGCCCAAGAGAACCGCCAAGCAAAAAGGCCAGCCTATCCATGCGGAAAACCCTGCTGTTCCCCCTGGGCGCGCTCACCGGAGCGTGTTTGACCCTTCTGGTAGCCAGTCCGCACGGCGGAGTATGGGCGGCACGGGCGGCGGCTGGCGCGGATGATGCCTATTCACAGCTCAACTTGTTCGGCGAAGTCTTCGAGCGCGTGAAGGCGAGCTATGTCGAGAAGCCCGACAACGCCAAGCTGATCGAAGGCGCGATCACCGGCATGGTGACCTCGCTCGATCCGCATTCGCGCTACATGAACGACAAGGCCTGGACCGAGATGCAGGAGACCACCTCCGGCGAGTTCGGCGGGCTCGGCATCGAGGTCACGATGGAGGAGGGCCTGGTCAAGGTCGTCTCGCCGATCGACGACACGCCGGCGTCCAAGGCCGGCATCATGTCCGGCGATCTCATCAGCAAGATCGATGGCGATGCCGTGCAGGGCATGACGCTCGAGCAGGCCGTCAACAAGATGAAGGGCCCGGTCGACACCAAGACCAAGCTCACCATCGTGCGCAAGGGCGCCGACGCCCCGCTCGACATCGCGATCACCCGCGAGATCATCCATGTGCGGCCGGTCCGCTTCCACGTCGAGAATGGCGACATCGGCTATATCCGCGTCACCTCGTTCAACGAGCAGACCACCGACGGCCTGAAGAAGGCGATCGCGGCGATCTCCAGGGAGATCCCGCAGGAGAAGCTCGCGGGCTATGTGATGGACCTGCGCAACAATCCGGGCGGCTTGCTCGACCAGGCCGTTTCGGTGTCGAGCGCGTTCCTTCAGCGCGGCGAGGTGGTCTCGACCCGCGGCCGCAATCCGGAGGAAACCCAGCGCTTCACCGCGCATGGCGGCGACCTCACCAAGGGCAAGCCGCTGGTGGTTCTGGTCAATGGCGGCTCGGCTTCGGCCTCGGAGATCGTCGCCGGCGCGCTGCATGACCACAAGCGTGCCACGATCATCGGCACGCGCTCGTTCGGCAAGGGCTCGGTGCAGACCATCATTCCGCTCGGCGCCGGCAATGGCGCGCTGGCGCTGACCACGGCGCGCTACTACACGCCGTCCGGCCGCTCGATCCAGGCCCAGGGCATTGCGCCCGACATCGAGATCCTCCAGGACGTGCCGCCCGAGCTGAAGGGCCGGATGGATACCATGGCGGAGTCCCAGATGCGCGGCCACCTGCAGGCTGCCGACGGCACCGAGCAGACCGGATCGCAGTCCTACGTCCCGCCGAAAGAGGAGGACGACAAGGCCCTGCACGCGGCCTACGACTTCCTGCATGGCGTCACCGCGAATGCGGTCGCGGCCAAGCCCGCGCCGAAGGCTGCGGTGCCGAACTAAATCCTACGACGTCCAGATAATCGCCCGGGAGCGGATGACCGCTCCCGGGCGAATTCGTTTTGAGGCTGGCGTGTCAAAGGCGGAGCGCCAGGATTTCGAATGTGACCGCTGTCGAAGCACCGAAAGCGGTGAATTGTTGCAATTGATCATCGACCGTGACGACGGCTTCGAAGATGTTCACGTTGCCATTGAGGGAGGGTGACGAGGCCTGGATGACACGATCTCCAACCTTGAGGCCCGGCGCAGCGACGGTGCCGGCCGATGACAAGCCGGTAACTGTGACCACGACATATCCGGAAATCTGAGCCATCTTGCGCTCTTTCTTGGAACGAGTTGAACGGACCTCGTCTTACAATCAGTTCAAATCTCAGTCGACGGGTCTGATCAATTGCGAGCTTAGGACATAGGGCTCTGCGGTGATCCCGCGGCTCGCAAGCCGCGAGATCACAGCGCGATCGTCATTGCTCCTTCTTCGGGCCCATGTGATGCGGGACTTCCGTCTTCGGTCCGCCGCCGTAATGGTGGCTGCCGCCCGATCCGCTGGTCGATCCGCCGTCGCTCTCTTTCTTGCCCATGTGGTGCGGGACCTCGGTCTTGGGCCCGCCCGAATAGTGGTGGCCGTTCTTCTCATCGGTGGTGTTCGTCGTGCTCGTCTGCGCCAAGGCGGGCAACGCGACGAGCGACATGATCGCGGCAGCGACGATCAGCTTGCGGTGACTCATTCTGGTTTCTCCTGTTTGAACTTGTCGAGTTGGTGTCAATCAAGTCCCGGTGGCTTGACTGACAGGCAACCAAACCCGGAGCGCGATTGTCTAGGTTGAGCAAAATCAAATGTCGACGCGCGCACTTGCGTGCGCCGATGCGTGGATCGTCGAGTTGCAGCAGGCGACGGGAAGTATCGATCTTCTTACAGAAAAAAATTTGCATCGATCTCGCGAATTCGATGGCTTCATGTCGTGCCCTCGATCACTTGCAGTGCCGGCAAGAGGCGTTGCTGGAAAGATGGCGATGTCGATCGAATGACTCGAGGACGAGAGGCGTCTCAACTCATTACAAGACCGCGCGAAAAAAAGATTTGGCCGGTGCATCGCTCGAGTTTGATGTCCGTCAAAAGGGCATCAACGACGCGACCTAGCGTGTCGGCTCGCGAGTGGATAGAGCATCGCGGCGCGGTTGCGATCCGCAAACATCGCGCGAGAATGGGAAGCACGCTCTTGATTGACGAGACGATCCAGGTGGCCGGTCGGCCGCTGCAAGTTGCATTTCTGCTGCGCCGCCGGCTCTGGGAGACGATCACGATCAGATCGGTGCTGGCCAAGCCCCGGCGCGATGTCCGGCTGGATTTGTTTCGCGGTCTGGCGAACTGGCTGATCTTCCTCGGACACATTCCGAATTCGGTGCTGGTCTGGTTCACGACGCGCAATTACGGCTTCAGCGACGGCGCCGATCTGTTCGTGTTGATCTCCGGCTACACCGCGACGTTCGTGTTCGGCACCATGATGATGGAGCGTGGCTTCGTCATTGGGGCAACCCGGCTGCTGCGGCGGGTATGGCAGCTCTATGTCGCCCACCTTCTGCTGTTCTTCGTCTATCTCACCGCCGTGCATTACCTCGCGCACAGGTTCGACGACCTTCACCTGATGGATCAGTTCAACGTCGCGCCGCTGATGGACTTTCCCGTCGAGACGCTCTCGCAAGGCCTGGTCCTCAAGTTCAAGCCGCTCAATCTCGACGTCCTGCCGCTCTACATCGTGCTGATGGCTGCGTTTCCCGTCGTGCTCTGGTTCATGTTGCGATGGCGGAACGCGGTGATGATCAGCTCGTTCGGTCTCTATCTGGCCGCCCGCCATTACGGCTGGAACTTGCCCGCCTATCCGGCCGGGGTCTGGTATTTCAATCCGTTTACCTGGCAACTGCTCTTCGTATTCGGGGCCTGGCTGGCATTGGGAGGGGCGACCGCAAGTCGCTGGCTGCTGTCGTCCCGCACGCTCCTTGTCATGAGCGGCGGCTTTCTGCTCTTCGCGCTTGTGATGACACTGGCCGAGCGAATTCCCGAGCTCAGGGGCTACCTCCCCGAGGGACTCGTCGCCGTCTTCGTACCGAACGACAAGACCAATCTCAGCCCCTATCGGGTCGTTCATCTGGCGAGCCTGGTGCTCATCGTCGTCTCGCTCGTTCCGATCGGTTGGCCGGGACTGAAGTCGCCTTTCCTGCAGCCGTTGATTCGATGTGGCCAGCAATCCTTGCCCGTGTTCTGCGTCGGTCTCTTCCTTTCGTTCATCGCGCATTTCCTGCTTGATTTTGGATCGGAGGGAATCCCGGCTCAGCTCATCGTTGGAGCCGCGGGCCTCTGGATCATGACGGGCGTTGCCTACTACCGGACCTGGTCGAAGGGCGTGGACAGAAGCCGCTCGTCCGGGCAGGGCGGGGAGGCGGGCGAATGATAACTTCCGAGTTGGTTTTCACCGAGGACGTGCAGGGCGTCATCCTGCATGGCCTGCACTGGACCGCATCGACGATCGAGCTGCTTGGCGTGGTGGTGATCGTGTGCGGCGTGGTTGCCGCAACGGTCTGGTCGTTGAACGAGATGCGGCGCGGTGCGCCTGCAGACGCATTTCGTTCCTATCGCGCGAACCTCGGTCGCGGCATCCTGCTTGGCCTCGAATTCCTGATTGCCGCCGACATCATCGGAATGGTCGCGATCGTGCCGTCGTTCGACCGGCTCGGCATCCTGGCCTTGATCATCGTGATCCGCACCTTCCTGAGCTTCTCGCTCCAGATTGAAATCGAGGGGCGATGGCCGTGGCGAAGGCATGACAGGGAGGTGAGCGATGCAGCACGCAGCGGCCTTTGACACCTCCGTGCGTAAGAGTTTCCGGCGCGTCGCGTCTATATGGCCTGACCCGCACCTCGCTGCCCTCATCGCCGAAATCGATGAGCAGACGACCATCCGAATCAAACCCTGGAGAATGACCATGAATCGTCCGAAGAAATTTGTCGTGAGCGCAGCCGCCCTTGCCGTCCTCGTGCTGGGTCCGGGTGGACTGTCGTCCGCAGTCGCTGCAACCGATCTGACTCGCGTCGCGATGATGGACGACGACAAGATGTCGAAGATGCCCGCACCGTCGGATTCCAGCGGCAAGATGAATACGGGACAGCCATCGGGTCAGCCGCAGAACATGAGCGGCGGCCAGATGAACGACGATAAGATGAAGATGCCGCCGCAAGGCCAGATGCGGGACTGCCAGGGCGCCGGCTGCCAGGACAATTCCGGCATGATGCAGATGATGCAAATGATGGAGAAGATGATGCGCGGCCAGATGAGTTCGTCTGGCAGCAACGGCGCGATGAGTGGCCCGGCGGACGTGACCGAGCGGCTCGAAGGGCGGATCGCATTTCTGAAGGCGGAATTGCAGATCAGCGACAAGCAGGTTGCCGATTGGAATAATGTGGCGGATGCCTTGCGGTCGAGCCGGCAGCACCTGCTGGATGCGCGCAAGATGCTCGCGATGGATGACAGGCTGGGAAGCGCGGACCGTCTGGAGCATTACGAGCGGCACCTGTCCGAGCGCCTGGAGGCGCTCAAGGCGGCTCGCGTGGCCTTCACGCGGCTCTACGCGTCGTTGAACGAGAGCCAGAAGCAGACAGCAGACACGATCCTGCTGCCTCTGATTGCGTCGTTCTGAGCGTTGGAATCGAGAGCGAGATCATGTTCGGTCTGCCCCTTCGATGTCGAGCCGGCCTGTCTGCGCTCGTCGTCCTCACGAGCCAGCTTGTGGCGAATGCCGCGCTCGCATCGGACTTCGGCCTCGGCCGCGCGCATCCGACAGGGCAGGTCGCTCAGGGTTGGGAGCTGGCGCAGGCAGAGGACGACCACGCCGCACATCATCCCGCAGCGTCCGGCTCCGCAGGCGGTGCGGCCGGCGCGCCGCCCGGCGGCGCCACGCCGGGGATGATGGGCGGAATGGACGGCATGATGGGCCGGCCGCGCAAGGAGTTTTATCCGGCATTGATGGAGATGCCGTCGCTGTCCGCCGAACAGCGGAGCAATCTGGAGATCCAGGCGCGCGAGCGGATCAGCGCGGAGACCGATCGCTTGGCGGGTGCTGAGATGGATCTGCGGCACGCCATTGCCGGGAGCGACATCGTTGCCGCGGATCAGGCGGCGCGTCGGCTTCGCGAATCCCTGAACGCCGTCCAGAGTGGCGTGGTCGCGCTGCGCTCGCTGCACGAGGGCAAGCCGCCGCAGCAAATCGCACAGGCCTGGTTCAAATCGCAGATGAACCTCCTGCCTCAGCGCGGCGCCATGGATGCGGATGACGGCACGCCAGGGGTCTCCTGGTTTCACGTCACGACCATGGCGCTGCTGGTGCTGTTCTCGCTCGCGATGCTTGCCGTCTACCTCGCGCGCATGCGCCGGGCGAACGCGCTGGTCGACCGGCTGACGCGCGCTGCGGTCGCTCCGGCTGCTGCCGCGCCCCTCGTGTCCCCGCCGGCCGCCGGCGTGCCGAACGACAAGCCCGAGGCGACATCCTCCCAGGAGACAGATCGCCATCCGCGGCGGGTTGAGGCGAGCCGCTCCTGGAAGGGCAAGCTGAGGATCTGCGCGATCTATCAGGAGACACCGAACGTGAAGACCTTCCGTCTGCAAGCACCAGACGGCGGCGCGATTCCGTTTGCATTCCTGCCGGGACAGTTCCTGACCTATGCCATCGAGATCGACGGACAGGCCGTCAGGCGTTCCTACACGATCGCATCGTCCGCCGCCCAGACCGCCTATGTCGAGACCACGATCAAGCGCGAAGACGGCGGGCTTCTGTCCGACTACATGCATGGCCACCTGAAGGAGGGAGACCTCGTTGAAGTGGCGGGCCCCTCAGGCGCCTTTACATTCACGGGCGTGGAAGCCGACAGCGTCGTCCTGATCGGTGGCGGGGTCGGTATCACGCCGCTGATGGCGGCGATCCGGTATCTCTCGGATATTGCATGGCCCGGCCAGATCTACCTCGTCTATGGCGCGCAGACGACCGAGCAATTCATTTTCCGGGACGAGCTGGAATATCTTCAGCGCAGGATGAGCAATCTGCACGTCGCGGCCACGATGGTGCGGGCCGCGGGCACGTCGTGGATGGGAAGCGAGGGGCAGATCACGGCCGAGTTCCTGACGCAGGCTGTGCCCGATCTCGCCAGACGACGCGTTCACCTGTGCGGTCCGCCCGGAATGATGGACGCGCTCAGAAAGACGTTGATCGGGCTCGGCGTTCCGCGCGAGCAGATCAAGACGGAGGCCTTTGGGGCCGGCCCGCGGCGCCGTTCCACCTCCCGGCAAGGTCGCGGCCGAAGCGCAAATGCCGGCCGCCGAGGCGAGCAATCGAGGGGCTGCGACAGTCGGTCCTGCAACAGCCACCATTCGCTTTGCGACATCCGATAAGGTTGTGGCGCTGCCTCCGGACAAGAGCGTCCTGGAGGTGGCCGAGAGCGCGGGCGTTTCGATCGATTATTCCTGTCGGGTCGGGGTCTGCGGCGTCTGCAAGACGCATCTGTTGCAAGGAAACGTCACGATGGAGGTCCAGGACGCCTTGACCGCAGACGATAAGGCGAACGGTCTCATCCTGGCCTGCCAGGCGAGATCGGTCGGAGATCTGGTCGTCGAGGCCTGACATGATGGATGGGAGAGAGCGCCTGATCGCCGACGTCGTTCTGGCGGCCCTGTTGCTGCTGGTGCCGGCTTTCCTGCTGCACTCCGACAGCCGGTTCGCAGGAAGCCTGGCGGGCTTTGTCCTCGGGGCCGGTGCGGCCGTGCTGATGGTTCTCCTTCTCGTCTATCCGATGACGAAATACAGCGTGGGTTTGAAGGTCCTGGTCACGCGAGGCGTGTCGATGCCGACGCTCCTGGCGTTTCACGCCTATGCCGGAATCGTCGCAGCATTCTTCGCGCTTCTGCATACCGGTCATAAGTTTCAAAGTCCGCTTGGGATTGCCCTGGTGACCAGCATGCTGATCGTTGTCGTCACCGGATTTGTCGGGCGGTACTACCTGCCGCAAACCGCGATGGAGCTGCGCCAGCAGCAATCGCGTCTGGCGACCTTGAGGTCGGCCTATGAGCACATTGCGTCGGCGATGTCGTCGCCCGATCGTGTGGTCCGTGAGGGGGACGCCGTGCCTGCATCGACGTTGCCGAATGTGCCCGTGCTGCAACTCGTCGATGGTATTTCCGATCTCGAATCGGCGATCGGATCCAGCGAAGCAATCAAGAAGATCTTCCTGAAGTGGATCGGGCTGCATGTCATGGCGGCGATCGTCATGTATGCGCTGCTGGCGGTGCATGTGGCGGCCGAGGTCTATTACGGGCTGCGGTGGCTGGCGTGACGATCAGGGGCGTGCTCTACGCCGTGGTCGCGACACTGGCCGTCGCAAGCGCGGCCGTCGTATCGATCGCTCTCTATCGGGGCAGCTCCGAGCTAGTCCCGGGCTGGACGAGATTTGTGATGCCCGGGCCGCTGTCCGGGAAGCACGCTTTTCTGTCCGACAGATGTGAGAGCTGCCACACGCCGGTCAGGGGCGTCGACGCAGCGGCCTGTATCTCCTGTCACGCGCCTTCCGCCGCGGATCTCGCCAAGCAGTCGACGGCGTTTCATGCCGCGGCGGGCACTCAATGTTCCGGCTGCCATCTCGAGCACATGGGCGAGTTGCGGCCGATCAGGATGGACCACGCGGCACTGCTGCAAGTCGCGGCGGCCGGCTCCGGCACGAAGTTGTTCGACCGGTCCGCAGCCGATCAACTGACTGCGGACCTGAAGGAGTTTCTCGGCCTGCCAAAGTCAGAACGGCGGGAAAAGGCTGCGCTCGACTGTGCCAGCTGCCACAGCAACCGGGAGCCGCACCGCGAATTGCTCGGACGGGACTGCGCGGATTGCCATGGGCTCGCGTCCTGGAAGATCGCCGGTTTCCTGCACCCCTCGCCGACTTCGAGGGACTGCGCCCAATGCCATCAGGCGCCGCCGAGCCACTACATGGGCCACTTCGTCATGATGGATCGGATGATCACGGGACAGGAGCACGCATCGGTCGATCAATGCTTTCTGTGTCACAGAACCGACTCGTTCAACGACATCAAGGGCACCGGCTGGATGAAGCACCATTGACGGATTCGGTCGCGCGACGGAGAGGGGTGCAATATATTACAGGGCTCGACGAAAGAAATCGGGAGCTGATTTCCGCGCCGCATCTGGCACGGCGCACGACTCTCATCGCCGTTCTTGCAATGTCGAAGCCGCGAGCGTCGTTTTCTGTTGGCCGTCACTGCAACCAGAGCTATATGTTTCCGGTCGGGACAGCAGGTGCAGGGATGATTGGCTTGCGAAAGCCAAGGCGAAGATGGTGGGGATGGCTTGTCGCCATCGCTTACCTGCTCGCGTCGATGACGCCGTCCCTCGCGATCTCGATCTCCCTCGACGTAGCGATGCAGTGCGACCATCCGAGCGATCAGCCTGGAGATACGCATGAGCACGATCACGCTGGCGGATCGGCAGTACATTCGCATGACGTTGCGATGGCCGGGGATTGCGACGACGACCATGACCGGTCCGGCGAGCGGCATGCGACCTGCTGCGGCTCGGTGCTTTGCTTCAGCGCCGTGTGGCCGCAAGCTCCGGCCGTTGCGGAGCTCGTCGTGCCGCGCTCGCGCTGCGAAGCGCAGCCTGACGTGATCGGCGACGAAGGCACGTTCCGTCGCCACTACCGGCCCCCCATCGCCTGAGATAGCTCCTGAAAACCGGACTGCGTCGCTCCAGGTGCGAGCGCGGATCGACTCGTCTGCGAGAGGCACGTTGCCATGCGGATGACGACGATGCGCGTCAGGACCTCACGCGCGGCGGAGTGACGGCGCCGGCCTCGGTGCTGTTCCCGCACGCTGCGTGCTGAGAGGAAGAACGCCGAAAGAGCGATCGCCGGTTTGCGGAAACAGAGGTCGCCACGTGAGCGCCGCTGTCGCAGCGATCGCTCGCGCCCCCTGTTCGGGAGGCTGCCGCACCGGCTGATGGCAGCCGCGCCGTCGCGTTCCCGCTCCAACGAAGCGATCTACCGAATGTCATGCAAGGACGATGGGTCATGAAATCGCCGAACGAGAATCTGCCGATGCTGACAGCCGGCACCCTGGAAGTGCAGGAGGCAGTCGTTCGTGCTGCCCTCGTCGGCAGCTACGATCGCCTTCGCAATTATTTGCAGCGGCGTTTTGGCGGGAAGGCGGAAGCGGAGGAGGTGCTCCAGGCGTTCATGTTGCGTGCACTGGAGCGATCCGGCGACATTCGTGATGCGGACTCGGTTCGAGGCTGGCTGAGCAGGGTCCTAGCCACGTCCATCGCAGACTTTCACCGCCAGGCATCAAGGAGCAGGACTCGCGAGATGCCTTTTCCGCATGAGCTCAACGACCGTCTTGCAGCCGATCAGGATTCCGCTGCGAATGCCGCGGTCTGCGAGTGTCTTCATACCCACCTGTCCCTGCTGAAGCCGGAGCATGCCGAAGTCATCAGAAGGGTGGATCTCGCCGGTGAGCCGCGGGAGCTGGTTGCGGCCGATCTGGGAGTGACCGTCAACAACCTGACCGTCCGCCTTCATCGCGCCCGGCACGCCCTGAAGGTGCGTCTGGAGCAGACCTGCGTTGTGTGTTTGGAGGAAAGCTTCTGGGAATGCCGCTGCGCTGATAACCGAGGTCCGACCTAGCCTGCCTCGCGGCGGCGACTCGCGTTGCCGCCGCGCTGGGCGAGCCGGCTGCGATGCAGTGCGAACAGCTCCAGCACCTTGTCCGCCGGCTTTGCGGCGCTGAACAGATACCCCTGCATTTCGGAGCAGCCGAGCGTGCGGAGCAGGCGCTGCTGCTCCTCGGTCTCGACGCCCTCGGCGGTGGTGGTCATGCGGCGGGCGGCCGCCAGATTGACGACGGCCTGGACGATGCTGGCGGAGCCGTCGGGACCGGCGATGTCGTTGACGAAGCAGCGGTCGATCTTGATCTTGTCGAACGGGAAGCGGTGCAGGTAGCTCAGCGAGGAGTAGCCGGTGCCGAAATCGTCGAGCGCGATGCGCACGCCGATGGCGCGGAGCTGGTGCAGGATCGCCAGCGCGGTGTCGTCGTCGCGGATCAGCACCGCCTCGGTGATCTCGAGCTCGAGCCGGCTGGCCGGAAAATTGGAGGCGGCGAGCGCCGCCATGATCTTCAGCGCCAGCGTGCCGCTCTTGAACTGCACCGGCGAGACGTTGACGGCGAGGCGGATGTCGTCGGGCCAGCTTGCGGCGTCGCGGCAGGCGGTGGCCAGCACCCATTCGCCGATCTCGTTGATCAGGCCGGTATCCTCCGCGATCGGGATGAACTCGACCGGCGAGACCATGCCGCGCTCGGGATGGCGCCAGCGTACCAGCGCCTCGCAGCCGGTGATGCGGTCGTCCTTCAGGCCGAGGCAGGGCTGGTAATAGACCTCGAGGCCGCCTTCGAGCCCCCCTTGGGCGATGGCGTGGCGCAGGTCGATCTCGAGCTGCCGCCGCTCGCGGACCTTGGCGTCCATCTCCGGCTCGAAGAAGCGATAGGTGCGGCGTCCGGCGGATTTGGCGGCGTACATCGCCAGGTCCGCGTTCTTCAGGATCTGATCCAGCACCGTGCCGTGTCCGGGCGCCAGCGCGATGCCGATGCTGGCGTCGGTGGTGAGATGATGGCCCATGCAGTCGAAGGGAGCGCGGATGGCCTGGAAGACCCGGGCGACGAGATCGTTGACCTGGTCCGGCGACGTCACCGCGCCCTGCACGATGGCAAATTCGTCGCCGCCAAGCCGCGCCACGAAATCCGCCGGGCCCGCGCAGCGGCTGAGGCTCGTTGCGACCGATTTCAGGAGCTCGTCGCCGACGAGGTGGCCGAGCGCGTCGTTGACGCCCTTGAACTCGTCGATGTCGATGTAATGCACCGCGATCTCTTCGCCGTCGGTGATGGCGGCCAGCTCCTGGCGCAGATGCTCGTGGAACATGGCGCGGTTGGGCAGGTCGGTCAGCGCGTCATAATGGGCGAGGTGGGTGATGCGCTCCTCGATGCGCCGGCGCTCGGTGATGTCCTCGTGCGTTGCCACCCAGCCGCCGTCCGCGAGCGGCTCGTTGAGGATGTGGATCGAGCGCCCGTCGGCGGTGTCGACCACCATGGAGTTGCGCGCGTGGATGTCGCCCAGCACGCGCGCGACATAGCCGTCGACGTCGCCGGTGAACGAGCCGGTCGCGCTGCGGTGGGCGATGATGTCATGGAAGCTGGAGCCGGGCTTCACCACCTCGGGCGACAGGCCGTACATCTCGATATAGCGTTGGTTGCACACCACGAGCCGCTGCTCGGCGTCGAACAGCAGCAGGCCCTGGGTCATGTTGTTGACGGCGCGGTCGAGACGCTGCTTTTCCAGCGTCAGCCGTTCCCGCGAGAGGCGGTGCTGCTCCAGAAGCTTGCGCACGATCGCGATCAGCACGCCGGCGATGGCGAGCGCGGAAGAGGCGGCGACCGAGATCAGGATGCCGATCTGCTCGCGCCAGTCCGTCAGGGCCGCCGCGCGCGTCGTGGTGGCCATCATCAGGATCGGGAAGTGGGGCAGGGCGTGCGAGGCGATCAGGCGGTCCTCGCCGTCGACGGGGCTGACGAAACGTCCGGCAAAATGGTCGAGGCCGAAGACTCGCTGCTGCGAGAACGGGCCGTTCCTGAAGTTCCGTCCCATCAATTCGCCCGAATGCGGGTAGCGGGCGAGCAGCGTGCCGTCACGATGCAGCATCGAGATGGTCGCGCCTTCGCCGAGCACGACGGACTCGAAGAATTTCTCGAAATTGGCCGGCTCGATGCCGCGTCCGACCACGCCCATGAACTCGCCGTTCGGGCCGACGATCTTGCGGACGATCAGGATGGTCCAGGCGCCCGAGATGCGGCTGTGCACCGGCTCGATCAGGACGTCGGGCGCATCGGGGGCATATCGGAAGGTGCGGAAATAGGCGCGGTCGGCGACGTTGACCTTCGGAGCCGGCCACGCCGTCGACGAGTTGATCAGATTGCCTTCGGCGTCGATGACGTTGACGCCGCCCATGTAGGGAAGCGCCTCGATCTTCGAGCGCAGCAGGCGGTGGATGTCCTGGCCGGAAAGGCGCTTGCGATAGTCTTCCGCGCTGGCAATGCCGATCGTGCGAACGTGGTCGACAAAATCCTTCTGGATGACCGCGAAATCCTGCAATTGCTGGTCGAAATGATGGGCGAGCATCAGCACGGTGTTTTCGAGCTCGCGGCCGGAGTTGCGCAGCGCGCGCTCGCGGAAGTTCTGCGCCATCAGGACCGCGCCGACGGCGATCGCGGCGATCAGCAGCGTGCCGCCAACGACCAGCCAGCGGATCGGCCCGCTGCGCACGAAGACCTGGTCAAAGAGGCGACTGCCGTATTTCGTCATCATGTGGATCGTTGCCGCGCACACGCCAGGATCAATTCTTGATCCTCAAAACATCCGTTGGTTTACGGGAACGGTGTGGAGGCGAAGTTAGGAAGCGCGGTTAATGCGACATGAATGCCCACAGGCAAAAGCAATCGATACGCGGGATGCAGGACGTGCAGGAATTGCCGCAAGGATCCTGCGATGCCTGTCAATTCCTGCCGGCCGCACGATGATCAACCAAGGCTTAACCATCTAACATGCTGACGATCCTCAAGCCGGCGTTGGCACGTGATTGGCGAACACGCATGCCAACGACACAGAGAGGGCGCGACGATGAAAAACACCTTGAAGAACTTCCTCGCCGACGAGCGTGGCGCGACCGCGATCGAATACGGGCTCATTGCAGCCGGCATCGCGCTTGCGGTCATCACCGTCGTGAACGGCATGGGCAGCAAGCTCAACACGAAATTCGGATCGATCAGCACTTCGCTGAAGTGAGAACCGCGCGGTCAGGCGCGGTAGTGGCCGGACTTGCCGCCGAGCTTCTCGACGAGATGGATGCCCTCGATGCGCACGCCGCGCTCGACCGCCTTGATCATATCGTAGATGGTGAGGCAGGCGACGGACACGGCCGTGAGCGCCTCCATCTCGACGCCGGTCGGGCCCGTCACCTTCACGCTGGCACGGACGAGGCAGCCCGGCAGCTTCGCGTCGGGCTCGATATCGACCGTGACCTTCGACAGCGCGAGCGGATGGCAGAGCGGGATCAGCTCCGAGGTGCGCTTGGCGGCCATGATGCCGGCGATGCGCGCGGTGCCGAGCACGTCGCCCTTCTTGGCATTGCCCGAGACGATCAGGTCCAGCGTCGCCCTGGTCATGAGGACGCGGCCTTCCGCGACCGCAAGCCGTTCGGTCGCGGGCTTGTCCGAGACGTCCACCATCCGCGCCTCGCCGGAGGCGCCGATATGGGTGAGGGCAGGGCCGGACTTTGTTTTCGACGGCCTTGTCTTGGACGGCTTGCGCGCCATGTCAGCGCGTACCGGTCGCGCGGGCTGTCTCGCGCGCGAGCAGCGTACGCGTGGCGGCGGTCACGTCAGCCTGCCGCATCAGGCTCTCGCCGACCAGGAAGGTCGACATGCCGACGTGCTCGAGCCGGGCGAGGTCGGCGGGCGTGAAGATGCCGCTCTCGCCGACCATCAGCCTGTCCCCGGGAATCAGCGGCGCCAACGCTTCGCTGGTCGCGAGCGTGGTCTCGAAGGTGCGCAGGTTCCGGTTGTTGACGCCGATCATCGGCGAGCGCAGCTTGAGCGCGCGGTCGAGCTCGGCGCGGTCATGGATCTCGATCAGCACATCCATGCCATAGGCGATAGCTGTGTCTTCCAGGTCCTTGGCGGTGGCGTCGTCGAGCGCGGCCATGATGATCAGGATGCAGTCGGCGCCATGCGCGCGGGCTTCGACCACCTGATAGGCGTCGAACATGAAATCCTTGCGCAGCACCGGCAGTGACGTCGCCGCACGCGCGGCCACCATGAAGTCGAGATGGCCCAGGAACGACGGCGTGTCCGTCAGCACCGAGAGGCAGGCGGCGCCGCCGGCCTCATAGGCCTTGGCAAGCTGTGGCGGATCGAAATCGGCGCGGATCAGCCCCTTCGACGGCGAGGCCTTCTTGACCTCGGCGATCAGCGCGAAGTCGCCGCCGGAATGCTTAGCCTTGATGGCGCGCAGGAAGCCGCGCGGTGCTCCTTGCGCCTTGGCCGCCTCTTCGACGACGGAGAGCGGCTGCGCGCGCTTAGCGGCGGCGATCTCTTCGCGCTTGTACGTCTCGATCTTGGTCAGGATGTCCGACATGTCAGGCTCAGCCGTTGGAGACCGCGATCAGATGCTTCAGCCGCGCGTTGGCTGCGCCGCTGTCGAGCGATTTCGCGCCGATCGCGACGCCCTCCTTGAGGTCCTTGGCACGCCCGGCCACGACCAGCGCGGCGGCCGCGTTCATCAGCGCCACGTCGCGGTAGGCGCTCGGCTTGCCGTTGAGCACGCTTTGCAGCGCAATCGCATTGGCGTCGGCGTCACCGCCCTTGAGCGCACCGGGCTCGCAGCGCGGCAGCCCCGCTTCCTCCGGCGTCACCTCGAAGTTCCTGATCTCGCCATTGTGGAGCGAGGATACGAAAGTCGGGCCGGTGAGGGTGATTTCGTCGAGGCCGTCGGAGCCGTGCACCACCCAGGCGGATTCAGAGCCGAGGTTCTTGAGCACCTGCGCCAGCGGCTGCACCCATTGCCGCGAGAACACGCCGACCATCTGCCGCTTCACGCCGGCCGGATTGGACAACGGTCCGAGCAGGTTGAAGATCGTGCGGGTGGCGAGCTCGACCCGGGTCGGGCCGACATTCTTCATCGCGGGATGATGGGCAGGGGCGAACATGAAGCCGATGCCGCATTCGCGCACGCAGCGCCCGACCTGCTCCGGCCTGAGGTCGATCCTCACCCCGAGCGAAGCCAGCACGTCGGCGGCGCCCGAGCGCGACGACAGCGCGCGGTTGCCGTGCTTGGCCACCGGCACGCCGGCGCCCGAGACGATGAATGAGGCGCAGGTCGAGACGTTGACCGAGCCGGAGCCGTCGCCGCCGGTGCCGACGATGTCGACGGCGTCCGGCGGTGCGGTCACGGTCAGCATCTTGGAGCGCATCGCCGCGACCGCGCCGGTGATCTCGTCCACGGTCTCGCCGCGCACCCGCAGCGCCATCAAGAGGCCACCCATCTGCGAGGGGGTGGCTTCGCCCGACATCATGGCGTCGAAGGCGGAAGCCGCTTCGTCACGCGACAGGCTGGCGCCGGTCGCCACTTTTCCAATGATCGATTTCAGGTCGTCCATCGCGTGCTTTCAACTCACTGGTTCGCGCCGGTCACCTGCGCGAAGGCGGCCTGATTAATGGTGGTCCCGATGTCGGTTTCAAGCTTGTTGACGTAGGAAGCGACCTGCTCCTCGGTCTGCGCCCGGTCGAGGCTCTCCTTCAGCTTCTTCACCGCGTCGGAGGCGGCGTCGACCGTGGGATCGACGATGTCGGTGACGCGGAAGACGATCACCTCGCTGCCGCCGCTCACGGGCGTCTGTCCGACGCCGTCCTTGGCGGTGCGGAAGGCGGCCGCAACGACGGTCGCGGGCACGCCGGCGGGCGAGTCGTCGCGCTTGAAGCCGGTCGCGGTCTCGACCTTGGCGCCGACCGCGGCGGCTTCATCGGCAAGCTTGCCGCCCGCTTCGAGCTTCTGCACCATCTCGGTTGCCTTGGCCTTCAGCTTGGTCGCGATCTGGTCCTGGCGCCAGCGCGCCTCGACCTGGTCGCGGACCTCGTCGAGGTTGCGATCGCGCGAGGGCGTGATGGCGAGCACGTCGTACCAGACGTAGCCGCCCTTGAACGAGATCGCGTCATTGTCGACGCCGACGTCGGTATTGAAGGCCTGCGATACCACGTCGAGGCCCTGCGGGATGTTGGCGACCGGCTGGCCGTTCGGGGCGCGGCCGGAGCGGTCGACGGCGTCGATGGTGACGGCGGTGAGGCCGAGCTTCTGCGCCGCGTCGATCACGCTGGCGCCGCCACCGCGCTCGTCTTCCATCTTGTCGCGGAGATCGGCGACCTTGACGCGCGCGCGCTCGGTGGCGATCTCGCGCTTGATGTCGCCGACGAGGCTAGCGTAGTTCGCCTCGACGCCCGGCTCGATCTTGTCGACCTTGACGATCGCGGTGCCGAGACGGCCCTGGATCGGCTGGCTGATTTCACCTGCGGGGAGCGCGAAGGCGGCATCGCCAACCGCCGGGTCGAGCGACGATTTGGTCACGAGCCCGAGATCGACGTCGGATGCGCTCAGTCCGCGCTCCTTGCCGAGATCCTCGAACGACATTCCACCGGCGAGGCGCTCGCGCGCGGTCTGCGCCTCGGCCGCGTTGGGAAACACGATCTGGTGGATCTGGCGCTTCTCGGGCGTGCCGAGCCGGTCCTTGCGCTGGTCGAACAGTTTCTTCGCGTCCTCGTCGGAGACTTCGCTCCACTTGCCGATCTCTTCCGGCGAGATCACGACGAAGGCGATCTTGCGATATTCGGGCGCGCGGAACTGGACCTTGTGATCCTCGAAATAGGCGGCGAGCGCCTCGGGCGAGGGCGCATCGATGGTGCCTGCCTGCGCGGCGTCGAGCCGTGCGAACTCAATGGCGCGCTGCTCGTTCTGGAAGCGCGTCAGCACGTCGATCATCGCCTTCGGCGGCTCGAGACCCGCGCCGATCGTGCCGGTGAGCTGCCGGCGCAGCGACACCTTGCGCTGTTCGGACACGTAGCGCTGCTCGGTATAGCCGAAGTTGCGGATCACGGCCTGGAAGCGGTTCGCATCGAAGCTGCCGCCGACGCCCTTGAAGTTGGGGTCGTTCATGATGACCTGGCGGATCTGGTCGTCGGACTGGCCGAGCCCGAGCCGGCGCGCCTCTTCGTCGAGGGCGGCTTCCGCGATCGTCTGCTGGAGCACCTGACGGTCGAGGCCGAAGGCGCGGGCCTGATCAGGCGTCAGCGGACGGCCGAACTGGCGGCTGATCTGTTGCAGGCGGTCGGTATAGATCTGGCGGAACTCGTTCAGCGAAATCTCGGTTCGGCCGATCTTGGCCACCGTGGACTGTCCGAAGCCGCGGAAGATGTCGGCGATGCCCCAAATGCCGAAACTGATGATCAACACGCCCATCACCACGGCCATAATGGTCTTGCCGAGCCAGTTTGATGAGGCCTTGCGCATTCCTCGAAGCATTTGGTCCAACTTGTTTGGCAGGAGGGGAACGGGAGCGCGTCTTAATGCAGATTCCGCAAAAAAGCGCGTCACCAAATTGATAGATCATCATAAAGTGGCGGCTTTCCCCCCGCAACCTCAGGTCACGCGGCCTCGCGAAGCTGCGGTTAAAAGCCCTTAGGTCTCTGGAACTGCCGCGGCACCTCTGCTAGCGCATGCACAAACCTCATTTTGCTGGAAATTGACATGACCGACGCCATCCGACCGCTGATCGCCGGCAACTGGAAAATGAACGGCCTGAAGGCCTCCGCTGCCGAATTCGACGCCATGCTCAATGGCGCGGCAGACGTGGCCGCCAAGGCCGATCTGCTGGTCTGCCCGCCGGCGACTCTGATCGCGGCCTTTGCCGACAAGGCGCGCGGCAAGAAGGTCGCGGTTGGGGCCCAGGATTGCCACCCCAAGGCCTCCGGCGCCCATACCGGCGATATCGCCGCCGAAATGCTGGCGGATGCCGGCGCGACTGCCATCATCGTCGGCCATTCCGAGCGTCGCGCCGACCACGGCGAGGGCGATGCTTTGGTGCGGCAGAAGGCGGAAGCCGCCTGGCGGGCCGGGGTGACGGCGATCGTCTGCATCGGCGAGACGCAAGCCCAGCGCGATGCCGGCCAGACCCTGGACATCCTGCGCGGCCAGCTCGACGGTTCGCTGCCGGACGGCTCTACCGCGGTCAACCTGGTCGTGGCCTATGAGCCAGTCTGGGCAATCGGCACCGGCCTGACCCCCACGGCCCAGGATGTCGAGCAGATTCATGGGTTTATCCGGGAGTTCCTGACCTCCCGGTTTAGCGTGGACGGGGCGAAGATGCGGATCCTCTACGGCGGTTCGGTCAAGCCCTCGAACGCGGCCGAACTGATGGCCGTGAAGAACGTCAACGGAGCTCTGGTCGGCGGCGCCAGCCTCAAGGCGGCCGATTTCCTTGCGATCGCCAAGGGCTGCCCCTAGCTAACCCAAACCGTTGGTCTGGACCCGATCGGGGGTGGCAATGCCGTTTCCGATCGTGTAACACCGCGCAACTTCAGGAAAACCCGCGAAGCGCGATCGGCCGCCGTCTCGGCGCTGTCGGCTTGTGACGGAAGGGCACTATGCAGACTGTTGTCATCGTCATCCATCTCATGATCGTCGCCGTCATGATCGGCGCCGTCCTGCTCCAGAAGTCGGAAGGCGGCGGCCTCGGCATGGGCGGAGGCGCGGGCTTCATGTCGAGCCGCGGCACCGCGAATCTTCTGTCGCGGACGACCGCGATCCTCGCCGCCGGCTTCTTCGTGACCAGCCTGTTCCTGTCCTGGTACGCCGGCTACAACCGCGCGCCTTCGTCGATCATTGGCCAGCCGGCATCGCAGGGCCAGCCGGCCGGCGGATCGCCGATTGCGCCGCCGACCTCGGGCGGCATCCTGGATTCGCTGAAGAAGGCCGACGAGCAGCAGCAGGCCCCCGCAGCGCCGAGCGGCCCGCAGGTGCCTCGCTCGCAATAAAGCAGGGGGGCCATGCAGGACGGCTTCTACCGTCCTGCGTCAACAATCCCCATCAAGGCTCTGTTACCATTCTTAGTTCTGGCTCACCCACAGGCCCGCAAAATCTTTGGGGCGGAATACGAATCGCTTTGGCGAATCGAATTCGAGGGATTAGAGGTTAAGTCCCATGGCGCGGTACATATTCATCACCGGCGGCGTGGTTTCTTCGCTCGGCAAGGGTTTGGCTTCAGCGGCACTCGGTGCGCTGTTGCAGGCCCGGGGCTACAAGGTCCGCCTCCGTAAGCTCGACCCCTATCTCAACCTCGATCCCGGAACGATGTCGCCGTATCAGCACGGCGAAGTGTTCGTGACCGATGACGGCGCGGAGACCGATCTCGATCTCGGTCACTACGAGCGCTTCACCGGGCGGCCAGCGACCAAGGCCGACAACATCACGACGGGGCGCATCTACCAGGACATCATCACCAAGGAGCGCCGCGGCGATTATCTCGGCGCGACCATCCAGGTGGTTCCGCACGTCACCAACGCCATCAAGGAATTCGTCCTCGACGGCAATGACGACTACGACTTCGTGCTGGTCGAGATCGGCGGCACCGTCGGCGACATCGAGGGCCTGCCGTTCTTCGAGGCGATCCGCCAGCTCAAGAACGATCTGCCGCGCGATCATGCCGTCTACATCCACCTCACGCTGCTGCCCTACATTCCGAGCGCAGGCGAATTGAAGACGAAGCCGACGCAGCACTCGGTGAAGGAGCTGCGTTCGATCGGCATCCAGCCGGACATCCTGCTCTGCCGCACCGACCGCGAGATCCCGAAGGAAGAGCGGCGCAAGCTCGGGCTGTTCTGCAACGTCCGTGAAAGCGCGGTGATCGAGGCGCGCGACGTCGACAACATCTATGCTGTCCCTGAGGCCTACCACAACGCGGGCCTCGACGACGAGGTGCTCGCCGCCTTCGGCATCGCCTCGCGGATTCCGCCGGAGCTGCGGAGCTGGCAGCAGATCAACGAACGCGTCCGCAATCCCGAAGGCAACGTCACCATCGCCATCGTCGGCAAATACACCGGCATGAAAGATGCGTATAAGTCGCTGATCGAGGCGCTGTCGCACGGCGGCATCGCCAACAAGGTGAAGGTCAATCTCGACTGGATCGAGAGCGAGATCTTCGAGAAGGAAGATCCCGCGCCGTTCCTCGAGCACGTCAACGGCATCCTGGTGCCGGGCGGATTCGGTCAGCGCGGCGCGGAAGGCAAGATCCGCGCGGCGCAGTTCGCGCGCGAGCGCGACGTGCCGTATTTCGGCATCTGCTTCGGCATGCAGATGGCGGTGATCGAGGCCGCGCGCAATCTCGTCGGCATCGAGGACGCCAACTCCACCGAATTCGGCCCGACCAAGGAGCCCCTGGTCGGCCTGATGACGGAATGGCTGCGCGGCAACGAGCTCGAGAAGCGCTCGCAGGCCGGCGATCTCGGCGGCACGATGCGGCTCGGCGCCTATCCCGCGGCACTCAACCGCGGCAGCCGCGTCTCGCAGGTCTATGGCGGAGCGACCGAGATTTCCGAGCGCCACCGCCATCGCTACGAGGTGAACACCGCCTACAAGGACCGCCTCGAGCAGCACGGCCTGAAATTCTCAGGGCTGTCGCCCGACGGCGTCCTGCCGGAGATCGTCGAATACGAGGATCATCCCTGGTTCATCGGCGTCCAGTTCCATCCCGAACTGAAGTCGCGGCCTTTTGAGCCGCATCCTCTCTTCGCCTCCTTCATTCAGGCGGCGATGGTGCAGAGCCGGCTGGTCTGATGACTCAGCGCGCGGCGGAGTAGTCGCGCGCGTGATGTATCGGCTCCAAGGCGACTCGCGTCGAGGGGGCCGGCGCAAGCGATCCCGTGACGAGCTTCATCTGCGGCCGCCGTGTCAGCTTGTAGACGGCGGCGGGCGGCATGTTCAGCAGGGCGCGATCGACCAGCGTGGCGCGTAAGCCCAGCCGATCGAGAATCGGCCGCGGCACCGGGCAGCTCATGCCGTAGGTGAACTGGTAGAATGCGCCGCCGGGGCGCACATAGCTGAACGCGCCGCTGACGATCGAGACGACCTTGCGCGTCGACATGTTGAGCAGCGGCAGCCCGCTCACGACCGCGCCGACGGGCGCGCCGTCATAGAGGCGCTCCGTCGTCAGCCGCCCCGCATCCATCCACAAGACGCGCGCGTTGGGAAAGCGCACTTGCAGGAGCTTCATGAAGTCGGAGCCGTATTCGATCAGCGTGAGGTCCTGCTGGCGGACGCCGCGTTTCAGGAGGTTGTAGGTGAATGCCCCGGTGCCGGGGCCGAGCTCGAGGATCGGACCGGTCGATGCCGTGATCTCGCGCGTGATCAGATCGGCGAGCGCCGCGCCTGACGGCGCGATCGCGCCGACCCGGCGCGGGGCCGACATCCAGGACAGGAAGAAGGAGAGGAAATCGTTGGGCATGCGCACTCCGGCATCTTGGTTGCACCTCGAAAGATCGGAGGTGAAGCGGATGCAGTGTCACGGCCGTGCATTGCGACAGCATTGCGCTGTGAGGGGCGCACGCGGATTGAATCAATCCTGCGGGATCGGCCGCAGCGTTATTCTGAAACAGGCGCCGCCGTCCGGCCCGTCCGTGACCGAGACGTGGCCGCCATGCAGCTGCACGATCTCGCGCACCATGTTGAGGCCGAGGCCGGCACCGCGATCGAGCGGCGTCAGCCGGTAGAACGGCTCGAAGATCTGCTCGCGTTGTCCGACGGGAATGCCGGGACCTTCGTCCGTGACTTCGATGCTCGCGGGTCTGCTGACGCGAATGCCGATGGTGCCGCGGCGAGGGCCGTGCTGAATCGCATTTTGCACGAGGTTGGTCAGCGCGCGTTCCAACGCGGCCGCGTCACCGATCGTCTCGATCGGCGTCGTGGGTGCATCGAGCGCCAGCTCGTAGCCGCCGGCAATCGCCAGCGGCGCGAGGTCGGCAGCCGCGCCTTGCGCGACCCGGACAAGGTCGACGCGCGCGAAAGGATGGCCGCAGCGGTCGAGCCGCTGAATGTCCAGCAACTGCTCGGCAAGCGTCGCCAGCCGCGCGGCATCTTCCAGCAGCCGGGTCTTGTCCGGCCCCGGGGCAAGCGACTCCAGGCGCGTGTTGAGGATCGCGATCGGCGTGCGCAGCTCGTGCGCGGCGTCGGCGACGAAACGCTTGTGGCGGGCATAGCCTTGGTCGAGCCGCGCCAGCGCGTCATTGACCGCAGTCACGAGCGGTACGACCTCCAGCGGAATTCTCTCCACCGACAGACGCGCGCCGCGCTGATGGATGTCGATACGACGCGCCTGGTCCGCGGTCGTATCAAGCCCTCTGAAGGCGCGCCGCACGATCATCGGTGTCGCGATGAAGGTCGCGGTTCCCATCAGAAGCAGGCCTGGCAGGGCGATGCCGAGGAACGCAAGCGATGTCATGACCAGCGCCTTGGCGCCGGTCAGCCGGCCCTGTGTCGCCGTGATGACCTGCACATTGCCGGCCTCGGTGTCGACCCGCTTCAGCCGCGCCGCCGGCTTGCGCGGATCGTCCTCGAACAGCTGCCAGCCGAGCCGCGCCTGGCTGATCTGGTCGAGGCCGCCGCCGATCGCAGCGAATTCGGCCGGCACGGCACCTTCGGCGAGCGAATGTCCCTGCCGGTCGCGGACCAGGAACCAAAGGTCTGGTGTCTCGGTACGCAATTGTTTGAGCTCGGGCGTCGGCCGCACGGTCAGGCCGCCCTGTGCGTCGCGCGTCAGTGCGTGCTGCACGACGTCGATCACGCGATCCTCGTCGCGCTCGGCGAGCACAAGTCCTGACGCGCACAGCGCTCCGACGACGACGGCAACCAGGGCCAGGAGCAGCGCGGCCTGGAGCGAGAGCAGGCGCCAGCTCAGGCGCGAGCGCAGGCAGTAGGGATCGTCGTGCCTGCTCATGGCAGCTTCTTCAGGAGATAGCCGACGCCGCGAATGCCGTGGATCTCGATGCCGGCATCCGCCTCGGCGAGCTTGCGGCGCAGCCGCGAGATATGCGTGTCCAGCGCGTTCGACTGGATCTCGTCGTCGAAATTGTAGACGGCCTCTTCCAGCGCCGAGCGTATCACGGTGCGGCCGATGCGGCGGATCAACGCCTCGAGCACCAACAGCTCGCGACGCGGCAGCTCGAACGGCTGGCCGTCGATGCTCGCCTCGCGATGGCCGACATCGAAGGCGAGGCGGCCTGCGCGGATGACATCCGGCGTAAGTCCCGCGGGGCGCCGCATCACGGCGCGCAGGCGCGCCAGCAGCTCCTCGACCGCGAACGGTTTGGCCAGATAATCGTCGGCGCCGCTGTCGAGCCCGGCGATCCGGTCGGCGAGCTCGCCGCGCGCGGTCAGGACGATGATCGGCACGCCGTCGGCGCGCGCCCGGAGCTTCGGAATCAGCGCAAGGCCGTCGCCGTCGGGGAGCTGGCGGTCGAGCAGGACCGCGACATGGACGTCGGCGGAAATGGCCTCTTCCGCGTCGGCAAGGGTAGGGGCATGGTCTACCACATGTCGTAGCGCTTCAGCGCCGACGCCAGCGCGCCCGCCATCTCCGCCTCATCCTCGACGAGCAAAATCCGCATGATCCGGCACCTAGGCTTCAACTAAAGCCATTCTAGCGGCCCGATCATTGCGGCAGCATTGCGGGAGCCGGACTTGATGCGTTACCGGAGGCCGCCGAGCCATGCGCGAAACGCCACAGGGGCGGCCGCGCAGGGCTCAAGACACGGTTATGGCCGGCCGTTATAAGCGGCGGACCTGTTCTGGGAGGAAGCAAGAATGATCTACGAAATGCGCGTCTACCGCTGCGTGCCCGGCCGCTTGCCGGCGCTCTTGAAGCGATTCGAGACGGCGACGCTGAAGCTGTGGGAGAAGCACGGCATCCGCCAGGCTGGATTCTTCACCACGCTGATCGGTGAATCCAGCCAGGAGCTGACCTATTTCCTCGCCTGGGAGTCGCTCGCCGAGCGCGAGAAGAAGTGGGGCGCGTTCGTGACCGATCCGGACTGGCTCGAGGCGCGGGCGAAGTCGGAGGCGGACGGCCAGATCGTCGGCAATATCGTCAGCCAGCTCCTGACGCCGACCGCCTTTTCGGCGGTGAAATAGCGCCGGCGGCGCCCGCGGAACTTCGGCGCAACCCTGATATTCGGATGGCCTGGGCCGAATGGGGTTGATCCGACCCCGATGGCGGCTATGGTCGCGCCGAAACGAGGGATTTGCCTTGAGCTCTTCGACGTCAGCGGCGCCGGTCGTCACCATTGGCAGGGTCAAATTCGGCAATGATCTGCCGATTTCCATCATTGCCGGGCCTTGCCAGCTCGAGAGCCGCCAGCATGCGCTGGAGGTGGCCTCTGCGCTGAAGGAGATCGCCGCGCGGCTGAACATCGGTCTCGTCTACAAGACCTCGTTCGACAAGGCCAACCGCACCAGCGCGTCAGCGGCGCGCGGGCTCGGGCTCGCGCAGTCGCTGCCGATCTTCGCCGAGATCCGCTCCTCGCTCGGCCTGCCGGTGCTGACCGACGTGCACGAAGCCACGCAATGCGCCGAGGTGGCGCAGGCCGTGGACATCCTGCAGATCCCGGCCTTCCTGTGCCGGCAGACCGACCTGCTGCTGGCGGCGGCCGCGACCGGCAAGGTCGTCAACGTCAAGAAGGGCCAGTTCCTGGCGCCCTGGGACATGGCGAACGTCGTCACCAAGATCACGAGCGCGAACAATCCGAACGTGCTCGTCACCGAGCGGGGCGCCTCCTTCGGCTACAACACGCTGGTTTCCGACATGCGCGCGCTGCCGATCCTGGCGCGCACCACCGGCGCGCCCGTGATCTTCGACGCCACCCATTCGGTGCAGCAGCCGGGCGGGAAGGGGACGTCCTCCGGCGGCGAGCGCGAATTCGTGCCGGTGCTGGCGCGGGCGGCGGTCGCGGTCGGTGTCGCCGGCGTCTTCATCGAGACCCATCCCGATCCCGATAGCGCGCCTTCCGACGGCCCCAACATGGTGCCGCTGCGCGAGTTCGAGGGTCTGATCCGCAGGCTGATGGCGTTCGACGCGCTCGCAAAGAACCCGCGCTGATGCAGCAAGGCGAGGCGCGGCCGCACGATCACGGTCTGCCGGCCGCGCTCTACGTCATCTCCGGCGCCAGCTTCGCCGCGGCGTTGTCGGCGCGTGCGCTCGACCCGGTGCTGCCGCACGTCGCCGAGGATTTTGGCGTCAGCATCGCGACCGCCGCGGGCTTTGCCGCGGTGTTCGCTTTCACCTTCTCGATCATCCAGCCGATCGTCGGCGCCGCCGCCGATCTGTTCGGCAAGACGCGGCTGATGATCGGCTGCCTCGCGCTGCTCGGGCTTGCCAATATTCTCGGCGCGCTCTCGACCTCGTTCTCGGTTCTGTTTGCGACCCGCATCCTTGCCGGCATCGGCTCGGGCGGCGTGTTTCCGGTGGCGCTCAGCCTGACCAGCGATCTGGTCGGTCCGGAGAAGCGGCAGGTCGCGATCAGCCGCACGCTCGCCGGCGCCATGACCGGCAATCTGCTCGGTGCCTCGGCCTCCGGCCTGATCGGCGATTTCCTCGGCTGGCGCGGCGTGCTGGCGGTGCTCGGCGTGCTCGTGATCGTTGCATCGATCGCGGTTGCCGCCGGCTTTCGCGGCGCCAAGGTCAAGCATCCGCCGAAGACGAGCCTGTCGGCGCTGAAGGCCGGCTATCGCACCATCTTCACCAACCCCAACGCCTATGTGTGCTACTCGGCCGTGTTCGTCGAAGGCTGCTGCGTGCTCGGCCTGTTTCCCTATATCGCCTCGTTCCTGTTCGAGCTCGGCCAGACCTCGCTCTCGATCGCCGGCATCGTCATCGCGGGCTTCGCGGTCGGCGGCCTTTTCTACACGCTGACGGTGTCGCGCCTGCTGCCGTGGCTCGGCATGAAGGGAATGATGATCGCGGGCATGACGCTGGTGGCCTCGCAGCTCGTCGCCGTGGCCTTCGGTCCGCGCTGGGAGGTGCAGGCGCTGAATCTCATCGTCATGGGCTGGGGCTTCTACATCGCCCATGGCTGCCTCCAGGTGTTCGCCAGCGAGCTCTCGGTCGAGGCGCGCGCCACCGCGCTGTCGCTGCATTCGTTCTTCTTCTTCATGGGACAGACGGTCGGGCCGCTCGCCTACGGCTTCGGCCTGCAACACGGCGGCAAGATGCCGACGCTGTTCGTGAGCGCCGCGATCATGGTGGTCCTCGGCATCGTCTGCGCCCGGCTGCTCAAGCCGCGCGCACCAGCCGACGCGCGCTGAGATTTTATTCGGTCCTTAAGGGGGGATCGCCCCACCACGACACCGTCGGCTCCGTATACATGGCACACGAATTGCTTTTATTCTGGGCAAACCGAGGTGTGAGACCGTGGACGCCCAGCCCATCCGTTTGCCCAGCGTAGCCGGCGCGACCCGGTCGGCCGGATATCCCACCAGGCCGCCACTGCGGCGTTTCCTGACCGATTGCCACGAGGAGTTTAGGGGCGACGGTTCGGGCGAGCTTGCCGATTACATTCCCGAGCTGAAGCGCGCCAACCCCGATCATTTCGGCATCGCGCTCGTCACCATCGACGGCCATGTCTACGAGGTCGGCGACAGCGCGGTGCCGTTCACGATCCAGTCGGTCTCGAAGGCCTTCGTGTTCGCGCTCGCGCTGGAGACGGTGGGCGAGGAGCGCGTCTCGGCCACCATCGGCGTCGAGCCGAGCGGCGAAGCCTTCAATTCGATCCGGCTCACCAACGACAACCGTCCCTTCAACCCGATGGTCAATGCCGGTGCGATTGCCTGCTCGGGCCTGATCTACGAGGTGGACGGCAAGGGTGCTTTCGAGCGTGTCCGCTCAAAACTCAGCGAGTTCGCCGGGCGCGAGCTCGGCGTCGACGAGGCCGTGCATGCCTCGGAGACCGCGACCGGCAACCGCAACCGCGCGATCGCGTGGCTGCTCCGCAATTACGCGGTGCTGCCGGATGACGTCGACGCGGTGCTCGACGTCTATTTCCGCCAATGCGCGATCCTGGTGACGGCGCGCGATCTGGCGGTGATGGCGGCAACTCTCGCCAATCGCGGCATCAATCCGGTGACGGGCGCGCAGGTGATCACGCCGCACATCGTCGCCCGCACGCTGTCGGTGATGACGAGCTCGGGCATGTACGACTATGCCGGCGAGTGGACCTATCGCGTCGGCATCCCCGCCAAGAGCGGCGTCGGCGGCGGCATCGTCGCGGCGCTGCCCTCGCAACTGGGACTGGGCACCTTCTCGCCGCTGCTCGACAATCACTTCAACAGCGTGCGCGGCCTGAAGGTCTGCGAGGCACTGTCGGCGCGGTTCGACCTGCACATGCTCAACCGCAATGCCGACGTCCGCACCAGCGTCATGGCGGATTACGACGTCTACGGCATCTCCTCGCGCCGCAGCCGCCAGCCGCACGAGCAGCAGATTCTTGACGAGCGTCACAGCGACATCCGCATCCTCGAGCTCGTCGGCGCGCTGAATTTCGGCACCATCGATTACGTCACGCGAAGACTGACCAGTGAGCCGCCGAACGCGCCGCTGTTGATCATCGATTTCCGCCGCGTGCCCGACATCACCGCGGCCGGTGCGGAGCTTCTGGGCGAGACGCTGACGGCGCTCGGCAATGCCAACGTCACCACGATTCTGTCCGGCCTCGAGGAGGCCTCCGCGGTCTGGGCCGCGATCGCCGCGCGCACGGGGGATCCACGCCGGCTGCGCCGCTTCGCGCTGCTCGACGATGCCATCGAATGGGCCGAGGACCAGGTGATCTATCGCTTCGGCGGCTTCACCGACGTGAAGGAGAGCGCGCATCTCGGCGAGCAGGCCTTGCTGGCCGAGCTCGACACCGACGAGATCGCCGCCATCGTCAAACTCTCGACCACACGGCACTACACGGCCGGCCAGCGCGTCATCGCCGCCGGCGCGCCCGCCAATTCGCTGTTCTTCCTCCAGAGCGGCATGGTCAGCGTGAAGCTGCGGAGCGGCGTTCGACTGGCCTCGCTCGGTCCCGGCATGGAGTTCGGTGAGATGGCGATCCTGGAGCGAACCCGCAGCGCCGACGTGTTTGCCGATACGCCCGTTGCCTGCCTCGAACTGCCGCTCGACAGCTTTGCCGATTACCGCCGGTTGCACCCGGAGACCGCGCTGAAGATCATGCGCAACCTCGCCGCAATCCTGGCGCGGCGGCTGGTGGCGGCCAATGCCAAGGTCGACCTGCTGAGCGCGTATTAGGAGGGCGGGCCTAATTCGCTCCACCGGCAGCGATCGGCTCCATGCCGCTCGCAATGATCGTGTCGCGAGCAGCGGGGGAGGCGAGGAACTTGATCAAGGCCCGGCCAGCATCGGGCTCCTTCGAAACGGTCGCGATGCCGGCTGAGAAGATCGTGATCTTCTGCAATTCGCTCGGCAGCGGTCCGACGATATCGATGCCCTTCACCGGCTTCAGTTCGCTGATCTGCTGAAAGCCCAGTTCGGCCTCGCCATGCGCGACGATCTCGCCGACCGGCGTGGCCGGAATCTTGCGCGCCTTGTCCTTCATGACATCGGCAATGCCAAGCTTGTCGAACATCTCGGTCGAGACGTAGACGCCGCTGGCGCTGTCCGAATAGGCGATCGTCTTCGCCGCCAGCAGCGCACGCTTGACGGCTTCCACCGAGCTGATGTCCGGCTTCGGCGCGCCCGACTTGACGGCAATCCCGATCGGCGATCTGGTTAGATCGACCTGACTGCCGGCAACGACCTTGCCCTTGCTGGCGAGGTCGTTGAGGGCATAGCCCACCATGATCAGGACATCGGCCGGCTCGCCCCGCTCCAGCCGGACCGGGATCGCATTGGTGGTGGTGCCCATCGAAGGCCCGAACGCGGTCAGCACCTTGTTCCCGGTGGCTTTCTCGAACTCCGGCACGAGCGCCTGATAGGCAGCCGTCAGACCGCCGGAAATCATCACCCGGACCTCGGCAGCGTCGGACGCGCCGGTCAGCCAGAGGACGCCCATAAGGCCCAAGGAAAGGTTCAGGACAAGGCCGCGAAATTTGTCTGATGTCGATTTCATCGTCGTTGGTCTCCAGCTAGCCCCGCCCGCGATAGGGCGCGACGCCTTGCTCCGGCACCCACAGGCCCTTCGGCACGCGGCCGGTCTGCCAGAACACGTCGATCGGGATGCCGCCGCGCGGATACCAGTAGCCGCCGATGCGGAGCCATTTCGGTTTGATCTCCGAGGCGATGCGCTTGCCGATCATCACGGTGCAATCCTCGTGGAAGGCGCCGTGATTGCGGAAGCTCGCGATGTAGAGTTTCAGCGATTTCGACTCCAGCAGCCATGGGCCGGGTGCGTAGTCGATCATCAGATGCGCGAAATCCGGTTGTCCTGTGACCGGGCACAGCGAGGTGAATTCCGGCACGGTGAAGCGCACCAGATAGTCGGTGCCCTTTTGCGGATTGGGCACGCGGTCGAGCTGGGCTTCTTCCGGTGTGTGCGGCCATTCGACCGCGCGGCCGAGCTGGAGAGATTTTTTCGCCATCGTCGTCACATCCTTTTGCGGATGCCGGGATGGACGCAATTGAAGCTGCCGTCAACCGGTCGCGATTGTCTGGATCATGACGATGCGGTCGTTGCCGGACTCGCAGCCCCAGAGCTCGCCCGGCCTGCCGTCGAGCTGGCGGACATTGGCATTCGGCTTGTCGCTGGCGAAGACGTTGAATTTTTCGGTCATGGGATCGAAGCGGACGATGGCATTGGCGGAAAAATCGGTCAGCCAGACCTTGTCCTTGTCGTCGACATAGACGGCGTAGGTGCGGGGACGATCTCCCGGCAGCTTCCAGGTCTTCCAGGAACCGTCAACGGGATCGTGCACCGAGACATGGCCGCTGTTCCATTCGCTGACCCAGATCCGGCTCTTCGAATCCGACCAGACGCGCCGCGATCCCTGGTTCGGCGTTGGCGGCTCGACCACATTGGCGTTGCCGGTCGCAAGATCGATCTTCGCGATATAGCTGCCGGCGAGCGAGGCGTACCAGACGTCGCCCTTGGGCGTCACGGTGATGCCGTAGGGGCCAACGCCCTTGGGCGCCCGGAACACGTCCATCTCGCCAGACTTCGGCTTGAGCCGGCCGTAATAGCCGGACTGTCCGGTGAACCAGTAGGTGCCGTCATTGTCGAACACGCCGGTATTGAGATTGGCGGAGGCGAATTTCTCCGGCAGGCGGAACAGCGCGACCTTGAGATCGCCGGGATCGACCCGCGCGATCGCGTTCTGGCCGCCCTCGGTGATCCAGGGCGCGCCATCGGGACCGATCGTCACGCCGTGCGGCGCGGCGCCCTGGCCGAGGCTGACGGTCTTGAAGGTGCCATCCTTCGGATCGAGCCTGCCGAGCATGCCCTTGCCCTGCGCGGTGAACCAGACCGTGCCGTCGGGGGCTGGCGCGAGGTCGTGCAGGCCGATCCCGGCATTGATGGGGAAATATTTTGTCCGGAACGGGCCCTCCTGAGCAAAAGATGGGCGAACGGCGAGGAGGGCGGCGCTGGAAGCAAGAAACTGGCGGCGATTCATGGCGTTACCCCGACTGTCTAGGATTGAGGATGGACGCGCAGACCCAGTGTTCTCAAGCTTAGTCTTGGGGAATTCACGCGTCAGTCGAAGCTCGCCGTCCAAGCGTTCACATTTGCTTGCGCTCCGTGTAAGACCCGCGGCGAACCGATCAAACCTAACGAACGGAAGTGCAACATCATGACCGCCATCATCGACATCATCGGCCGCGAAATCCTCGACAGCCGTGGCAATCCCACCGTCGAGGTCGACGTCGTGCTGGAAGATGGCGCGCTCGGCCGCGCCGCGGTGCCATCAGGCGCCTCCACCGGCGCCCATGAGGCGGTGGAACTGCGCGACGGCGACAAGGCCCGTTATCTCGGCAAGGGCGTCACCAAGGCGGTCGGCGCCGTCAACGGCGAGATCTTCGAGGCCTTGAGCGGCCTCGATGTCGAGCAGCAGGCCCAGATCGACCAGATCATGATCGACCTCGACGGCACCCCGAACAAGAGCCGCCTTGGCGCCAATGCCATCCTCGGCGTGTCGCTCGCCTGCGCCAAGGCGGCTGCGAACTCGCTCGACATGCCGCTCTACCGTTACGTCGGCGGCACCTCGGCGCGGCTGTTGCCGGTGCCGATGATGAACATCATCAATGGCGGTGTGCATGCCGACAACCCGATCGACTTCCAGGAGTTCATGATCCTGCCGGTCGGCGCGTCGAGCTTCGCCGAGGGCCTGCGTTACGGCGCGGAGGTTTTCCACACGCTGAAGTCGGAGCTGAAGAAGGCCGGCCACAATACCAATGTCGGCGACGAGGGCGGCTTTGCCCCGAACCTGCCGTCGGCGGACGCCGCGCTCGAATTCGTCATGAACGCGATCGGCAAGGCCGGCTTCAAGGCGGGCAGTGACATCGTGATCGGCCTCGATTGCGCCTCGACCGAGTTCTTCAAGGACGGCAAGTACGTCTATGAAGGCGAGGGCAAGACCCGTTCGATCTCCGAGCAGGCCAAGTACCTTGCCGACCTCGTTGCGCGCTATCCGATCGTGACCATCGAGGACGGCATGTCGGAAGACGACATGGACGGCTGGAAGGAGCTCACCGACCTCATCGGCAAGAAGTGCCAGCTCGTCGGCGACGATCTGTTCGTCACCAACGTCAAGCGCCTCGCCGAAGGCATCAAGGCGGGGCGGGCCAACTCGATCCTGATCAAGGTCAACCAGATCGGCACGCTGACCGAGACGCTGGCCGCCGTCGAGATGGCGCACAAGGCGGGCTACACCTCCGTGATGTCGCACCGCTCCGGCGAGACCGAGGATTCCACCATCGCCGACCTCGCCGTCGCCACCAACTGCGGTCAGATCAAGACCGGCTCCCTCGCGCGTTCCGACCGCACCGCCAAATACAACCAGCTCCTGCGCATCGAGCAGCAGCTCGGCAAGCAGGCGCTCTATGGCGGCAAGGCGGCACTGAAGGCGCTGGCGTAACGCGCCTCGCCAAGCCAATTCTCCGGCGTCACGTTAGCTTGATCGACGCTCAGTCGCATGCGCGTTGACGCCGGATGGTTGTCGTGATGTGCTCATACACCTTAAAGGTGAGGCTCTTTCTTTATTTCATTTTCTAGCAATTTGACGTTCCGCGCGCGTCAGGCGCGGAAGCGCCGGTGCTTTGCCTCGCCCAACGCGGAGCGCCAAATGACCAGATTGCGAGCAACCCGAGCCGTCAGCACGGATGGAACCGTTACCGTTCAGGCCAGCGGTCAATTGATGGACGACTACGTCTACGCCACCGATCTGACCGGCGAGACGGATCTGACGGCGATACAACAGGCCGACGGCAGTTACAGCCTGCTTTACCTCGGAGCGACCGGCAACATCATGTCGCTGCGCCGGGACCCTGACAGCGATACGGGCTGGAGCGAGGAGGTGGTCGATGCCACCCTTCAGCCGAGCCAGGTTGTCGGCGGCATCGATGCCAGCGGCAGGTTCACGGTCTTTGCCGTCGGCTCGAATGCGGCGGCGCCCGATGTTTATGTCATGACGCGCCAGAGCGGGGGAAGCTGGAGCGCGCCGCAGCCGATCGCACCGGACGGCTCGGTGCCTGTATTCATGCAGGCCAGCAAGCTTGCGGCCTTTGCAATCGCGGGCAAGCTCGAACTGTTCGCGTTGCTCAGCCCCTCGCCGGGGTCCAACGGCCAGTCCAGCCTGTGGCGCATCGGCTGGGATGCTGCCGCTCCGAGCTGGCAGTACATCGCCGATACCGACCAGACCATCATCGAGAGCTGCACCGTCGCGGACATCGATTGTCTCTTGTTCGCGAACACCGCCGAGGCGACGCCCGTCGCGCTGGATCTGTTCACCGTGGCGGCTCCCTTCACGGCAACGGCAACATTGCTGGCGGCAAACATCGTATTCCGCTCGCTGGCCGTTGGTTCGCAGGCGGACAACAATTCGGCGGTGTTCATTGCCGATCCCGGTGACATGACCGATCGGCCGCAGATCCAGTATCTCGACGGTGGCAATCCGGACGCCGGCTTCGTGGTCGTGGATTCCACGATCAAGACGACCGCGCTGGCGGTTGCGAGCGCCGGCGCCAATCCATTGGCGCTGTTTGCGCTCGATGACAGCGGCTCGCTGCAATTCATCGCGACGCCGCCGTCGGACACCAAATTCGACTTCTTCCTTCGCCTGAGGAACATCCTGACTGCGCGGGGGACGGAGGGCGATGCGGAGCTGGTTGGCTACGTGCCCAGTAAGGGCCTGATGCGGATGTGGCAGAGTCCGCCGGACGATCCGGCTTCGCCTGACGGCAGCAAGGGCGGCTGGAATCAGGAACCGATTCAGTATTCGCCGCTGACCCGCAAGCTGGTCGAGCAGAAGACCTATTCGACGACGCTGACTTTCTATGATGCGAAGGGCGTGACCCTTTCCAACGCCAAGGTCGCGCTGAAATCGACCGAGATCGTGAGCGCCTCGATCGCCGGGCAAGTCGTGACCCTTGGTCCGGCGCGGGCCCTGACGTTCAAGACCGATGCGTCCGGCCGCCTTCGGGTCACGACGGAGACGCGGTCGCTGAATGCCGCGGGGCTGAGCGCCAGGCTGCCGGACCTGATGATGGACGGCGGCGATTTCGCGGTGACGCCCAATCATGATGTCCAGGAACGGCTGCGCAACATCACGACAGCCCAGGTCAAGCAGCTCGTGCCGAGCGAGTTCGCCGGCGATGCCGATCAAATCCGGCTGGCCGTCACGGAAGCGATGGCCAACATCCATGACGGGCCGGTCGCGTTGGTGCGAGCGCGCATCAATGCCAGGGACGACCTTCGGCTGCCGCTGCCGATGCGCGCGCAGCCCCGGCAGCCGTTCCGCTTCACCGTTGCCGGCGGGCGGGCCGTCTTCAAGACTCTCACCGATGCGGAGGCGGACGCCGCCATCGCCGAGATCGCGGCGTTGCGCACCAGTCCGGATTTTGGTCTCCTCGACTTCTTCGAGGACGCGATCGAGGCGATCGGCAATGCGTTCGAGACCGCGGTCGATGCGGTGTACGACTACGTCATCAAGCCGATCGCCTCCGGTTTCGAACTCGCCATCAACTGGGTGGCGGACAAGCTCAAGATCGTCTGGAACGGCATCGTCGACACCGTGGAAAGCGCGTTCCGCTTCGTGGAAACCGTCTTCAACGCGGTCAGGACGTTCTTCGTCGGGCTCTACAATTTCTTTGCCTGGCTGTTGAGCGATGCGCGCAAGGACATCTGGGCCACCAAGCGGAAGTTCGAGCGGATATTCAGCCAGGGTCTGGTTTCGCTCGCAGGCTTTGCCGCCGACGGCGGCAAGGTCAGTCACAGCTTCTTTGAGACCATGGAAGGTACCGTCAAGCAGGCCTTTGCGGGGATCGAGAAGGATCTCGGCAAGATCGATGCGGATGACGGGATGGATGCGCCGTCCGGCGTGAGCACGTTTCTCGAAATCATCGAGGACAGCGCAAGCGTCGCCAACTGGCTGATGGACAAGGTTTCGTTCGGCAGCCTCATCAGCCTTGGCATCAATATCCCGTCGGCGATGGTGCAGGATGCGATGGCTCTCATCTCGCGGGTCCAGTCGACATTCGCCACCGAGATCGCGAAGCTCATCCAGGCAAGCATGAAACGCTTGCGGGCGCTGGCAACCAGCACGTCGGAGTTCGGCAAGGTGCTGCTCGCCACGATCCTCGGCGAGGTGAAAGACCTGATCCTGGCCGTTCTGCGCGTCCTCGATGGACTGGTTCAATCCGTTTTGAACTTCTTCGCCAAGGATCTCGTCGCGCTCAACACCGCAGTGTTCGGCGCCTCCATCAATAACTTCGTCATTCAGGCGCTCTACGATCTGATCAACCCGGGGTCTTCGGAGGGGCTGACCGTCGTCGGCCTCGGCTCGTTGCTCTGCGCTTTCGTTGCGACCACGCTCTATCGCATCATCTTCGAGGATTCTCCGTTCTCGCTCGAACAAGCCGAGCAGGGCGTTGCGTCGAGCAAGAAGGAGATCGGCGTTCTGCTGATCCTGTCCGGCCTCGTTCAGGCGACGGTCTGGTGCGTCGCCGACGTCGGGCTCGATGTCGGATTGTTCGACAACCCGCCTGCCTGGCAAGCGCTGGCCGTCGTGATTCTCGGCCCGACCTTGATCCAGTTTCTCGCCTGGCCCGGAGGCCCGTTCGCACGGCTCGCGTTCGACACGCCGGTCAACAAGGCCACCTCAGCGGCCTGGCTGTCCGGGTTCGGCAATATCGCGTTCAAGTTCTTGTGGGGCATCGCCCGTAAGTTCAAGGATGGTCCGCGCGGCTCGTTCCCGGGATCTTGCGCACTGAGTGCCGGCGGCATCCTGTCCTTGGCGATGAATGCATGGATGCTCTTCGAGAAGGAAAGTGCGGGCACGGCGCGGGTGTCGGAATGGGTTGCCGGCGCCGCCGGGTCATTGTCGGCGATCGCAAAGCCGGCCAAGCACACGCTTGATCCGCTTGATGCCCGTATCTTCCTCGGCGTCGTGGATATCGTCAGCGACGTCAGCGCCGGAATCGCCAAGATCGTCCACGGCAAGGAGATCATCGATTCGGAGCAAGGGACGACGCTGACTGCAAGGCGCGTCTCGATGGGCTCGGCCTAGGTCACGGGCCGCGCGTCCGGAGGGACGCTCATACTGCTCGAATTTCGCAAACTGATTTTCACCCAGGCTGTTTCATCAGAGGATATTTTCATGCCCGCACTCTCGGATCCGACCTTGCAGACCAAAGGCAGGCTTACTGTCGGCCTCAACCTCGACAACAACGCATCGTACATCAGCAGCGGCGCGGTGAACGGACTGAAGGTGACGGCCGGAGCGCTTGCCTACGGGCCGCCCAACGAACCTCCGCCGCCGTGGAAGCCGGGCAAGCAATACTGGTCCGGAAACGGCACCGCGTTCGGCGCCCAGGGAATGGTCCCGACGACCTACGGCTACACTTACCAGGCCGGCATCTACCAGCCACTGTACATCAGCGACATGAGCAGCAATGCCGTGATGACCGGGAAGACCTATGTCTTCACGTTCTCGCTGGGAGCCGAATGGATTCAGCTCTACCTCAGGGTCACTGGCGGGCCCGACGGAGCTACGGTTTTGCCCGGCTTCGGACTTTGGAGCCTTGGCAGCAACCCGCACGCCTGGACCTACGTGACGCCAGAGGCCTTCACCGGCGAATGGATGATCGGGCTCCTCAGTCCGGCCTGCTTCAACATCGTGTGGCTTTCGGTTGAATATGCACCGCCCAAGGATTACGGCGGCGCTCTGCCGGAGGCGCGGCTATGCTTCAAGGTATCGGGGCTGTCGCCGACCAATGCATTTGCGTATTCGACGGATGTCGATCTCGGCGGCCCCCGTCCGCTGGGGCAGGACATGCCGATCGGACTTCAGCATCTGCATCCGCGCAGCCAGCCGCACATCCTGCAGCGCGAATCCGCCGTTCCCGTCGGCTAGGCTTCCTGTTCAATCAGTTGCTGCGCGGCGAGCCGGAACTTGGTAAGGAGGCCGCCTATCCGGGCGCGTCGCGCTGCAATGCCTGGGCCTGAGGCCATGAGTTGGTCGAGGGCCCAAGGCCTCGCTGACGCTCCTGCATCAAGGGAGGATCGACATGAGCGATGGCGAAACCGGACTGCAACTGCGTTCGCTGATCAAGAAGAGCGGCGAGCTGGAAATCTCGCTTCTCGACGTGCCGACCCCCGAGCCCGCCGAGGACGAGGTGGTCGTCCGCGTCGAGGCGGCGCCGATCAACCCGTCCGATCTCGGTCTGCTCGTCGGCGCGGCCGACATGAGCACGGCGAAGCTCTCTGGCACAAAGCAGGCGCCCGTCATCACCGCGAAAGTGCCTGACGGTGCGATGCGCGCGATGGGCGCGCGGCTCGACCAATCCCTGCCGGTCGGCAATGAAGGTGCCGGCGTCGTCATCAAGACCGGCTCGTCGGATGCCGCGAAGGCGCTGATGGGCAAGACGGTCGCGATGATCGGCGGCGCCATGTACTCGCAATACCGGACCCTGAAGGCGAGGGACTGCCAGCCATTGCCTGACGGCACGACGGCGGCGGAGGGCGCGTCCTGGTTCGTCAATCCGCTCACCGCGCTCGGCATGACCGAGACGATGCGGCGCGAAGGCCACAAGGCGCTGGTGCATACCGCTGCCGCCTCCAATCTCGGGCAGATGCTGAACAAGATCTGCATCAAGGACGGCATTCCGCTCGTCAACATCGTGCGCAGCAAGGAGCAGGCGGAGATCCTGAACAAGATCGGTGCCAAATACGTCGTCGATTCCAGCGTGCCGAGCTTCCTCGACGATCTCACGGCCGCGCTGGTCGAGACCGGCGCCACAATTGCCTTCGACGCCATCGGCGGCGGCAAGCTTGCCGGCGACATCCTCAACTGCATGGAAATCGCGATCAACAAGACCGCCAAGGAATACAGCCGCTACGGCTCCAGCGTGCACAAGCAGGTCTATGTCTACGGCGCGCTCGATATCCGCCCGATCGAACTGCCGCGCGGCTTCGGCATGGCCTGGGGCGTCGGCGGTTGGCTGCTGACCCCGTTCCTCCAGAAGATCGGTCCGGCCGACATCGGACGGCTGCGCCAGCGCGTCGTGAACGAATTGAAGACGACCTTCGCCAGCCACTACACCAAGGTGGTCTCGCTTCCCGAGGCGCTCGATCCCGCCAACATCGCGGTCTACGCCAAACGGGCCACCGGCGAAAAATTCCTCATCAACCCGAATAAGTCGTGACGAGCGATGGCGTCCAGGCCTGATCGAATTTATGCCTGAGCCGTGGGGCGAATAACGATCTCGCCGACGTCCACGCTATCCGGCTGCGCTATCGCGAAGGCCATCGCCTCCGCGATTGCGCTCGCCGGAATGGCCATCGCCTTCATGCTTGCCTGTCCTTGCTCCCGTAACGCGGAATCCGTCATGGAGGACGGCAGTTCGGTGTCGACATAACCGGGTGAGATGGTCGTCACGCGAAGGGACGGGCCGACCTCCTGACGAAGTCCTTCGGAAATCGCCCTGACGGCATTCTTGGACCCCGCATAGACGGCCATTGTCGGAACGATCTTGAGGCCGGCGGTCGACAGGGTGTTGACGAAATGGCCGAAGCCCTGACGACGGAACACGGGCAGGGCCGCGGCGATCCCGTAGAGCACGCCCTTCACGTTCACGTCGATCATGTCGTCCCAGTCGTCGACCCTCAGATCGTCCAGGAGCGAAATCGGGGCAATCCCCGCATTGTTGATCAGGACGTCCAGCTTCCCGTATCGATCCGTTGCCAGTCCGACGAGCCCGGCGACATCCTCGCGTTGCCTGACGTCGGTGACGAGGTACGACGCCTTTCCGCCCTTTGACGCGATGCTCGCGGCCAGCATCTCCAGCCGGTCGGCGCGCCGTGCGCCGAGGACCACGATGGCGCCACGTTCCGCGAGATGCCGGGCGGCGGCTGCGCCTATTCCGCTGCTGGCGCCCGTGATGGCGATGACTTTGCCTGCGATGCCCGTCATAGATGTTCCATGCAATTCGTTGCGATGAACTTCGCATCGAAAGCGAGGATGATCTATGCTCGAAGTGCTCGAAAATCGTCGAGATCGGATCAAGCTTTGGACACACCCCCGGATAGGCACGAGACCTCGGGCAACACCTCGGACCCGCTGTCTCAGGTCTTCTCGCTCCTGAACGTTCGCGCTGCGCGTTGCACGAGGTTCGAGGCGGGCGGCAATTGGTCGTATCGGTTCCCGGCCAAATCCGCCCTGAAGTTCGGCGCGGTCATCCGAGGTGATTGCTGGATCGATTTCGGTGACGAAGCCCATCATCGGCTTGTCACCGGCGACTGCTTTCTTCTGGCCAATGCACCAGCCTATGTTCTGGCCAACGACCAACGCCTTGCTCCCGAAGACGGCATAGCGGCGTTCGATTGGAAGCAGTCGGATGTCGCGCGTCACGCGGGCAGCGATACCGTTCTGCTTGCCGGCAGTTTCGGTTTCGAAGCGTCGGACGCCGGATTGCTGCTCGATGCGCTTCCTCGCTTTCTGCTCATACCGTCGCGCAGCCCGTCGGCCCCCATCATTCATTCCACGCTCGGGATTCTCGACCTTGAAATCAGGGGGACGGGAATCGGAGCGGCCGTACTCACCGACAGGCTTGCCGACGTCCTGCTCGTCCAGGTGCTCCGCGCGGCGCTGGATCAGAGTGCCGGCGAGGGTTTGGGATGGATCAACGCGCTGGTCGATGCCAGGATCGGCAAGGCAATCAGGCTGATGCACGAAAACGCCGCTCACCCCTGGACCCTGGAAGCATTGGCCGACGCGATCGCCATGTCGCGATCCGCGTTTTCTAAGCGGTTTAAGTCGCTGGTGGGGCAGGCGCCGCTCGACTACCTTCTTCGATGGCGCATGCGGCTTGCACGCGATCAGCTACGACGTGGAGCGACCGTTTCGGCAACCGCCGCACAGCTGGGATACTCGTCGGAGAGCGCGTTCGGACATGCCTTCAAACGAGTCTACGGCCGTGCACCGAAGCGGTACTGGCGTGGACAGGCCACGGGCGAAAAATTCCCCAACGCCCCAAATAAATTATCGTGATCTGCGACGGCACCTCACCGAAGGAAGGTCTTGCCTTCTGAGCGAAGCGGGGGATTATTCCGCCGCTATTGAAAGCGGGACAACCGCAAGCAAAGAAGGGGACACTTCCATGACTGATCTGAATCGCCGCCACTTGCTGGCGGGCGCGGCCGCTGTGGGCGCGGCTGCCGTTACCGGGCTCGGACCGATCACTGCTCGTGCCTCAGTGCCGCCAAGCGGGACGCAGGCGCCGGGCTTCTACCGCTACAAGGTCGGCAGCCTTGAGTGTACCTCGATCAACGACGGCGCGCGCACCTTCCCGATGCCGGACAAGTTCGTCGTCAACGCGCCCAAGGACGAGGCGCTCGCGGCCGGCGAGGCGGCCTACATGCCGAAGGGCATGGTCACGGTGCCGTTCAATCCGCAGCTCATCAACACCGGCTCCAAGCTCGTCCTGATCGATGCCGGCAACGGCGCCGCCAATCTCGAGCCCAGCAAGGGCGCGGTCGGCCGCACCCTGCAAAACCTCGCGGCCGCCGGCGTCGATTCCAAGAGCATCGACGTCGTGCTGCTCTCGCATCTGCATCCCGATCACACCAACGGCATTCGCCTCGCCGACGGCGCGCTCGCGTTCCCGAATGCGGAGATCATGGTGCCGGGCAAGGACTGGGAGTTCTGGACCAGCGAGGACAACGCCGCCAAGGCAGAGTCCAACGCGATGATGAAGAACTACTTCGCCAACGTGAAGAAGACCTTCGCCGGCCTCGAATCCAAGGTCACCAAGTACGAGTGGGGCAAGGAGGTCGCGCCCGGCATCACATCGATCGCGACGCCCGGCCATACGCCCGGCCACACCTCGTTTGCGGTTGCATCCGGCGATGCCAAGGTGCTGATCCAGTCCGATGTCACCAACATTCCGGAGTTCTTCCTGCGCAATCCGGACTGGCACGTGGTGTTCGACACCGATGCCGCGTTGGCGCAGCAGACGCGCCACAAATTCTACGACATGGCGGCGGCCGAGAAGGCGACGGTGATCGGCTTCCACTTCACCTTCCCCTCGGTCGGCCACGTCGAGAAGGACGGCGCCAAATATCGCCTGATCCCGTCGGCCTGGAATCCGACGATCTGATCGGTGGACGTTTGTGCGAAAGATCGGGCCGCCGCTTGGCGGCCTGATTGTTTGGGACGACGGTTTCAGAAACTCAATGTTTCCAAATCGGACCGGTTCATGCACTTGCATCCATTGGTCCGGATCGCTTAAGTGCCGCCCGGCACTCCCGCTCAAGTTCTGAGGACACTCCATGGCCTACAATATCGTCGTGATCGCCGGCAGCCTGCGCAAGGACAGTTTTTCGCTGAAGATCGCCAATGCGCTCGCCAAGCTCGCGCCGGCCTCTCTCAAGCTCGAGGTCATCACGCCGGCGGGCATCTCCTTTTTCAACCAGGACCTCGAGGGCGCGCCGCCCGCGGACTGGCTGGCCTTCCGCGAAAAGCTCCAGAAATCGGACGGTGTCCTGTTCGTCACCCCGGAATACAATCGCGCCATCCCGGGCGTCCTCAAGAATGCCATCGACGTCGCCTCGCGCCCCTATGGCAAGAGCTCGTTCAACGGCAAGCCGGTCGGCATCATCTCGAACTCGCCGGGCCCGCTCGGCGGCGTCAGCGCGGCCAAGACGCTCCAGAACATCCTGCCGGGCATTGCCGGCCCGATCATGCAGCAGCCCGAGACCTACCTGAACGCGGTTGGCGACGCCTTCGATGCCGAGGGTAACCTCGCCAAGGACGCGCTCAAGACCGTGCTCCAGGCCTATATCGACGCCTTCACGGCCCACGTGGCCAAGCATCACGGCTGAGGCTGAACAACCTTGTCATTCCGGGGGCGGCTCGAAGAGCCGAACCCGGAACCTCGAGATTCCGGGTTCGATGCTGCGCATCGCCCCGGAATGACAGTTTGCCAAGATTAGCGCTCCCTTAACCAAGCTGCCCCATCTTCCCAAGATGGTCTCCCGCGCGCGCCTCAAATCGATCCTGACCGGTCTTGCCCTCTATGCGATGGCGGCTGCCATCGTCGGCTATTTCGGCGTCAACGCCTATACCGGCAAATACGGCCTCAACGCCCGCCAGGAACTCGACCAGGAGATCATCGCGCTGACGAGCGAGCTGGCCCAGCTCAAGCGCGAGCGCGCCAGGAGCGAGCAGCGAGTCTCGCTGCTGCGTTCGGCGAGGATCGATCCAGACATGCTGGACGAGCGGGCACGTTTCCAGCTCGACTATGTCAATCCGCGCGATCTCGTTCGGATGATCCCGCCGAACTAGCGCCTGCGCGGGTTTCGAAACTGGTATCGAAAGCCGGCGCCGGGTCCGGCCGCCTCCTGCAAAGGTCGCAAGACCGCAGTTGCCTTGCCGCCTTGACGTAGCGGCGCCGGCGGGGGCATGGCTTGTGCGGCGCGCTGCTCCCCAGGATTGACAGAGATCAATCAGGCCGCGCCGGCACGCCGTAGATTGCCACCCGGAGGAAACGGTGATGAATGGGTCAATGCCCCAGCATCACGCGGCTCGTGTCGAAGCCGCTATTGCATCAGGCCAGGCGGCTCGCTCCGCGCTCGTGGCCTCCTGGCGCCGTTCGTCCCGACTGCATCATCTCGACCCCTCCGGCCGGGGCCTGCCCCAGCGGCTGACCGACGCGGAACTCCGCGAGGCGCGCGAGCGGATCGCACCGCTGCTCGCCGCTGCACGAGGCGCGATGGACCGGCTCTACCAAGCGGTTGGCGCGGCCGGCTGCTGCGTGCTGCTGGCCGACGGCGAGGGGGTACCGGTGGATCGTCGCGGCACGCCGGCGGACGACACCACCTTCCAATCCTGGGGTTTGTGGACCGGCGCGCTCTGGAGCGAGGAGCGCGAGGGCACCAATGGCATCGGCACCTGCGTCGTCGAGCAGCGGCCGCTGACGATCGACCGCGACCAGCACTTCTTCACGCGCAACACGCTGTTGAGCTGCACCGCCGTACCGATCTACGACCACGAGGCGGCGTTTGCCGGCGTGCTCGACGTCTCCTCCTGCCGCGCCGACCGGACCGATGCGTTTTCCAATCTGATTGCGCTCGCGGCAGGCGAGGCGGCAAAGCGCATCGAGGCCGACTTGTTCCGCCGGGCTTTCGCCCATGCCCGCATCGTGCTGACGCCGGCTGCGGACGGACAGTGCGGGGGCCTCGTTGCGGTCGATGCGGACGATCTCGTGATCGGCGCGACACGCTCCGCCCGGGTGGGACTTGGGCTCGCGCCAGGCCGGGCGTTGCGGCCAGTGCCCGCGGCCGATCTTCTCGGCGGCGATACGGCGCGCGACCACCTCGCCGGCGGTCAGCGCGCGGTGGTGCAGCGGGCGCTGCTCCGCGCGGGCGGCAATGTTTCGGCGGCCGCCAAAGCCCTCGGCGTCAGCCGCGCAACCCTGCACAGGAAGCTCAAGCGGTTCGAGCTGAACCACTGAGGGCCACTGTCCTTTCAGCCGTCATTGCGAGCGCAGCGAAGCAATCCAGAATCTTTCCGCGGAGGGACTCTGGATTGCTTCGCTGCGCTCGCAGTGACGATGTGGAAGCCGCGAGCCCTCGATCTTGCACCTGCCTCACCCCGGACCTGTCGCAGAACTGCGACAGGTCCGCTCCTCCATCGCTCCTATCAGGGCTGACAGAAATCGCCTCCCGCATCATCGTCGGCGCAAGTCGCGATCAGCGACGAATTGCGCAAACAGCAAACATCGGGAGTGATCAATGAACAAGGTGGAATTCCTCAGCGTCACCAAAGTTCCCTTCGCCGAACGCTACGACAACTTCATCGGCGGCAAGTTCGTCGCGCCGATCTCGGGCAAATATTTCGACAATGCCTCGCCGGTGAACGGACAGATCGTCTGCAAGATCGCACGCTCCGACGCGCAGGACGTCGAAGCTGCGCTCGACGCGGCGCATGCCGCCAAGGCCGGTTGGGGGAGCACCAGCGTCGCCGAGCGCGCCGCGATCCTGAACAAGATCGCCGACCGCATGGAAGAGAATCTCGAGCGCCTCGCGATCGCCGAGACCTGGGACAACGGCAAGCCGATCCGCGAGACCCGCGCCGCCGACATCCCGCTCGCCATCGACCACTTCCGCTATTTCGCCGGCGTCGTCCGCGCCCAGGAAGGCTCGATCGGCGAGATCGATCACGATACCATCGCCTATCATTTCCACGAGCCGCTCGGTGTGGTCGGCCAGATCATCCCCTGGAACTTCCCGCTGCTGATGGCCTGCTGGAAGCTCGCGCCTGCGCTCGCCGCCGGCAATTGCGTCGTGCTCAAGCCCGCCGAGCAGACCCCGGCCTCGATCATGGTCTGGGCCGAGATCATCGGCGACCTGCTGCCGCCCGGCGTCCTCAACATCGTCAACGGCTTTGGCCTCGAAGCCGGCAAGCCGCTGGCCTCGAGCCCGCGCATCGCCAAGATCGCCTTCACCGGCGAGACCTCGACGGGCCGGCTGATCATGCAATATGCCAGCCAGAACCTGATCCCGGTCACGCTGGAGCTCGGCGGCAAGTCGCCGAACATCTTCTTCAAGGACGTCACCGCCGAGGACGATGACTTCTTCGACAAGGCGATCGAAGGCTTCGTCATGTTCGCGCTGAACCAGGGCGAGGTCTGCACCTGTCCGAGCCGGGCGCTGGTGCACGCCGACATCTATGACCGCTTCATGGAGCGGGCGCTGAAGCGCGTCGCCGCGATCAAGCAGGGCGACCCGCGTGCGGCCGACACCATGATCGGTGCACAGGCCTCGGGTGAGCAGCTCGCCAAGATCCTCTCCTATATCGACATCGGCAAGCAGGAGGGCGCCAAGGTGCTGGCCGGCGGCGGTCGTGCCGAGCTCGGCGGCGATCTTTCCGGCGGCTTCTACGTCCAGCCGACCGTGTTCGAGGGCCATAACAAGATGCGAATCTTCCAGGAGGAGATCTTTGGTCCCGTCGTCTCGGTCACGACCTTCAAGACCGACGACGAAGCGCTCGCGATCGCCAACGACACGCTCTACGGTCTCGGCGCCGGTGTCTGGAGCCGCGATGCCAACCGCTGCTACCGCTTCGGCCGGGCGATCCAGGCCGGCCGGGTCTGGACCAATTGCTACCATGCCTATCCCGCGCATGCGGCGTTCGGCGGCTACAAGCAGTCGGGCGTCGGCCGCGAGACCCACAAGATGATGCTCGATCACTACCAGCAGACCAAGAATCTCCTGGTCAGCTACAGCCCGAAGAAGCTCGGCTTCTTCTGATCGGAACAGGAGCGGGCGGCGCCGTTCTGGCGCCGCTCGTTCCGGTAAACGGGACCTGGCCCGCACGGCGTTAGATTTGTTGCCTGATCAGCGCCAAAGATTTTCCAATATTTCGATCACGTTGCAGTGCGGCATAATGAATGTCGTGTCATGCCGCCGCGGTGCTTTCCAAGGGTGTTTGACTTGGGTTAGAGAGGACGAAAGTTTTCTCTGACCCGGAATTCCCATGGCCGCACCCAAGAAAGCCGCCGCAAGCGCTCCACAGGACAAGACCAACGGCGGTTCGCCCCCGGAATTCACCAGGGAGCAGGAGCTCAAGGCGCTCCGCGACATGCTCCTGATCCGCAGGTTCGAGGAAAAGGCCGGCCAGCTCTACGGCATGGGCGCGATCGGCGGCTTCTGCCACCTCTATATCGGCCAGGAGGCCGTGGTGGTCGGCATGCAGATGGCTCTCAAGGAGGGCGATCAGGTCATCACCGGCTATCGCGACCACGGTCACATGCTCGCGACCGGCATGGACGCCAACGGCGTCATGGCCGAGCTCACGGGACGCCGCGGCGGCTATTCCAAGGGCAAGGGCGGCTCCATGCACATGTTCAGCAAGGAGAAGCACTTTTACGGCGGCCACGGCATCGTCGGTGCCCAGGTCTCGCTCGGCACGGGTCTGGCCTTCGCCAACAACTATCGCGGCAACGGCAATGTCAGCGTCACCTATTTCGGCGACGGCGCGGCCAACCAGGGCCAGGTCTATGAGAGCTTCAACATGGCGGAGCTCTGGAAGCTGCCGGTGATCTATGTCATCGAGAACAACCGCTACGCCATGGGCACCGCGGTCTCGCGCGCTTCCGCGCAGCAGGACTTCTCCAAGCGCGGCGCGTCCTTCAACATCCCCGGCCTGCAAGTCGACGGCATGGACGTCCGTGCGGTGAAGGCTGCGGGCGACGAGGCCGCCGCCTGGTGCCGCGCCGGCAAGGGGCCGATGATCCTGGAAATGCAGACCTACCGCTATCGCGGCCACTCGATGTCCGACCCTGCAAAATACCGCACGCGCGAGGAGGTCGAGAAGGTCCGCCACGATCAGGACCCGATCGAGCAGGTGCGCAACCGCCTGTTGACCGCCAAGGTCAGCGAGGCCGATCTCAAGGCGATCGACGCCGAGGTGCGCGATATCGTCAACGCGTCTGCCGACTTTGCCCAGCATGATCCCGAGCCGGATGCCGCCGAGCTCTGGACCGACGTTTACCGCTGAACGCGCGCAAGCTTTCTTTTGGAGCCGATATGCCAATTCAAGTGCTGATGCCCGCGTTGTCGCCCACGATGGAAAAGGGCAACCTCGCCAAATGGCTGAAAAAAGAGGGTGAGGCCATCAAGTCCGGCGATGTCATCGCCGAGATCGAGACCGACAAGGCGACCATGGAGGTCGAGGCGACCGACGAGGGCACGCTCGGCAAGATCCTGATCCCCGAAGGCACCGCCGACGTCGCCGTCAACACGCCGATCGCGACGATTCTTGCCGACGGTGAGAGCGCCGCTGATCTCGCAAAGGCGCCCGCGCCGGCCCCGCAGCCGAAGGCCGCCGAATCCGCAGCCCCTGCCGCCGCAAAGGCCGAGGCACCCGCGCCCAGGGCTGCGCCGTCCGCACCGCAAGCCGTCGCCGAGCCCGATCCGGAAGTGCCCGCCGGCACCGAGATGGTGACGCAGACCATCCGCGAAGCGCTGCGCGATGCCATGGCCGAAGAGATGCGCCGCGACGCCGACGTCTTCGTGATGGGCGAAGAGGTTGCCGAGTATCAGGGCGCCTACAAGGTCACCCAGGGCCTGCTCCAGGAATTCGGCGCCAAGCGCGTGATCGACACGCCGATCACCGAGCACGGCTTTGCCGGCATCGGCGTCGGCGCCGCGATGACCGGGCTGAAGCCGGTCGTCGAGTTCATGACCTTCAACTTCGCGATGCAGGCGATCGACCAGATCATCAACTCCGCTGCCAAGACGCTCTATATGTCCGGCGGCCAGATGGGGTGCTCGATCGTGTTCCGCGGCCCGAACGGCGCCGCCGCGCGCGTCGCCGCGCAGCACAGCCAGGACTATTCATCCTGGTATTCGAACGTTCCGGGTCTCAAGGTCGTCGCGCCGTTCTCGGCCGCGGATTACAAGGGCCTGCTCAAGGCCGCGATCCGTGATCCCAATCCGGTGATCTTCCTCGAGAACGAGGTGCTCTACGGCCACACCGGCGAAGTGCCGAAGCTCGACGACTTCGTGATCCCGATCGGCAAGGCGCGCATCGTGCGCTCCGGCAGCCACGTCACAATCATCTCCTGGTCGAACGGCATGACCTATGCGCTCAAGGCCGCCGACGAGCTCGCCAAGGACGGCATCGAGGCCGAGGTGATCGACCTGCGCACGCTGCGCCCGATGGACACCGAGACCATCGTCAACTCGGTCAAGAAGACGGGGCGCGCCGTCACGGTGGAAGAGGGCTGGGCCCAGAGCGGCGTCGGCGCCGAGATCGCCGCACGGATCATGGAGAACGCCTTCGACTATCTGGACGCGCCTGTTGCGCGCGTCTCCGGCAAGGACGTGCCGATGCCCTATGCCGCGAATCTGGAGAAGCTCGCGCTGCCGTCGGCGGCGGAAGTCGTCGAGGCCGCCAAAGCCATCTGCTACAGGTAGACCATGGCGGGCCCGAAGGAGCAGCCACTGCCACCCGACGTCATGACCCGCGAGGACGCGGTCGAGATCCTGCGCGTGTTCGTGCTGGACGGCGGGCTGTCGATGGCGTTCCAGCGCGCCTTCGAGGAACCCGACATGTGGGGCCTCTTGCTCGTCGATCTTGCCCGTCACGCCGCGCGCGCCTATGCGCGCGAGAGCGAATATACCGAGGAGGACGCGTTGAGCCGGATCCTCGAGATGTTCCAGGCCGAGATCGAGCGTCCCACGGACACCGGCACCACGACGCCGCGCGGGAAGGGGCACTGACAGTGGCGATCGAATCCTATCACTTCGATTTCATGCTGGAGGCGATCCGCGAGGCGGAGGCCTCGATCGCGCAGGGCGGCCTGCCGATCGGCGCCGTGCTGACGCGCGACAACCAGATCATCGCCCGCGGTCACAACAACCGCGTGCAGGAGAACAACGTGATCCTGCACGGCGAGATGAGCTGCCTGCGCGAGGCCGGCGCGATCACATTCCACGACACCGTCATGTACACCACGCTGTCGCCATGCTCGATGTGTGCCGGCGCGCTCGCTCTGTTCAAGGTGAAGCTGGTGGTGATCGGGGAATCCGTCACCTTTCCGGGCTCCAAGGACATCCTCGACAAGTTCGGCATCCCCTGGATCGACCTTGCCGACGACCGCTCCATCACCATGATGAAGAATTGGCGTTCCATCCCTGCCAATGAGCGCCTCTGGCAGGGCGACATCGGCAACTAAACCTGGTCTGTTCGTCTTCGCTGTCGGAGACGACGTTTTGCAAAGTTCTTCTTGAGGTCAGCATGCCCATCAACATCCTGATGCCCGCTCTCTCGCCGACGATGGAGAAGGGCAACCTCGCCAAGTGGCTGAAGAAGGAAGGCGACAAGGTCAAATCCGGCGATGTCATCGCCGAGATCGAGACCGACAAGGCGACCATGGAGGTCGAGGCCATCGACGAGGGCACGATCGCCAAGATCCTGGTGCCCGAAGGCACGCAGGACGTCCCGGTCAACGACGTCATCGCCGTGCTGGCCGGTGAGGGCGAGGATGTGAAGGCCGCTGGTGCCGCCAAGCCCAGCGCCTCCGCCGCGCCGCCGAAAGCCACGGATGCTCCCGCTGCTGCGCCAGCTCCCGCGACAGCACCTGCTGCGCCCAAGGCTGCACCGCCGCCCGCCGCCGCACCCGCGCCGCAGGCTGCCGCACCGGCTGCTCAGAGCAACGGCCATGGCGGCCGCGTGTTCTCATCGCCGCTGGCGCGACGTCTGGCCAAGGACGCCGGCATCGACGTGTCGATGGTGACAGGGACCGGCCCGCACGGCCGCGTCGTCGCCCGCGACGTCGAGCAGGCCAAGTCCGGCAAGGGCCTCAAGGCGCCCGCCGCGGCGCCGTCATCCGCGCCCTCGATCGCGCCGACCATGTCGGACAAGCAGATCCTGTCGCTGTTCGAGCCCGGCTCCTACGACATCGTCCCGCACGACGGCATGCGCCGCACGATCGCGCAGCGCCTGACTGCGTCGATCCAGAACGTCCCGCATTTCTACCTCACCATCGACTGCGACATCGGCAAGCTGCTCGCCGCGCGCGAGGAGATCAATGCGGCCGCTCCCAAGGACAAGGAGAAGAAGCCGCTCTACAAGATCTCGGTCAACGACTTCGTCATCAAGGCGATGGCGGTCGCGCTCCAGAAGATCCCGAACTGCAATGTGAGCTGGACCGAAAGCGGCATGGTCAAGCATCACCATTCCGACGTCGGCGTTGCCGTGGCGATGCCCGGCGGCCTGATCACGCCGATCATCCGGAAAGCGGAGACCAAGACGCTCTCCACCATCTCCAACGAGATGAAGGACTTTGCCGCGCGCGCCCGCTCGCGCAAGCTCAGGCCCGAGGAATACCAGGGCGGCACCACCGCCGTGTCCAACCTCGGCATGTACGGCATCAGCCACTTCACCGCCGTGATCAACCCGCCGCATGCCACCATCCTCGCGGTCGGCACCAGCGAAGAGCGGCCCGTGGTGCGGAATGGCAAGATCGAGATCGCGCACATGATGAGCGTGACCTTGTCGTGCGATCACCGCGCCATCGACGGCGCGCTCGGCGCCGAGCTGATCGGCGCGTTCAAGCAGCTCATCGAAAATCCGGTCATGATGATGGTCTGAGATGGCGCATGCGGACGCGCTGGCCCTGGATCTCAATGGTGATCTCGCTGGTGTTGACGCTCAGCCCGATCGGCCGCGACATCATTGAATCTGCCTTCTTTGCCGGAGAGAGACTGTCGCGCGACATCTGGAGACCCATTGCGCTGGTGATCATCGCCGTCATGGCGGCGGTCATCCTCGCGGAATGGCTGATCAGAACTTACATCCTCAATCGCCGCGCCCGCGGCGCAACGACCGCTTGAGTTGAACGGGAGCCGCCATGGCCGATACATCCTTCGACATCATCATCATCGGCTCCGGTCCCGGCGGCTATGTCACCGCGATCCGCGCCGCCCAGCTCGGCTTCAAGGTCGCGATCGTCGAAAAGTCCTACCTCGGCGGCATCTGCCTGAACTGGGGCTGCATCCCGACCAAGGCGCTGCTGCGCTCCGCCGAGATCTATCACTACATGCAGCACGCCAAGGATTACGGCCTGTCGGCCGAGAAGGTCTCGTTCGACCCGAAGGCTGTGGTGCAGCGTTCGCGTGGCGTCTCGAAGCGTCTGAATGACGGCGTCGGCTTCCTGATGAAGAAGAACAAGGTCAGCGTGATCTGGGGCGCTGCCTCGATCGACGCGCCCGGCAAGGTCACTGTGAAGAAGTCCGACGTCGAAGCGCCGAAGGGCGCGCTGGGCGAGGGGACCTACCAGGCCAAGCACATTATCGTCGCGACCGGCGCGCGGCCGCGCGTGCTGCCGGGGCTCGAGCCCGACAAGAAGCTGATCTGGACCTATTTCGAGGCGATGGTGCCGGAGCGGATGCCGAAGTCGCTGCTGGTCGTCGGCTCCGGCGCGATCGGCATCGAATTCGCCTCGTTCTTCCACACCATGGGCTCTGACGTCACCGTGGTCGAGGTGCTGCCGCAGATCCTGCCGGTCGAGGACGCCGAGATCGCCGGCCTTGCGCGCAAGCGTTTCGAAAAGCAGGGCATCAAGATCCTGTCCTCGACCAAGGTGACGAAGCTCGAGAAGAAGGCCGACAGCGTCGTCGCCACCATCGACGACGGCAAGGGCAAGCCTGTGACCGCCGAGTTCGAGCGCGTGATCTCGGCGGTCGGCGTCGTTGGCAACATCGAGAGCCTCGGCCTCGAAAAGCTCGGTGTCAAAACCGATCGCGGCTGCATCGTGATCGACGGTTACGGCAAGACCAACGTCCCCGGCATCTACGCCATCGGCGATGTCGCGGGCCCCCCGATGCTGGCGCACAAGGCCGAGCATGAAGGCGTGATCTGCGTCGAGGCGATCAAGGGCCTGCATCCGCATCCCATGGACAAGAACCTGATCCCGGGCTGCACCTATTGCCAGCCGCAGGTCGCCTCGGTCGGCCTCACCGAAGCCAAGGCCAAGGAGAACGGCCGCGAGATCCGCGTCGGCCGCTTCCCCTTCGTCGGCAACGGCAAGGCCATCGCGCTCGGCGAGGACCAGGGCCTGGTCAAGGTGATCTTCGACAAGAAGACCGGTCAGCTCCTCGGCGCCCACATGGTCGGCGCGGAGGTCACCGAGCTGATCCAGGGCTATGTCGTCGCCATGAATCTGGAGACGACGGAAGAAGAGCTGATGCACACCGTGTTCCCGCATCCGACGCTGTCGGAGATGATGAAGGAAGCCGTGCTGGATGCTTATGGGCGAGTGTTGAATATTTGAGGGAAGGGGGACTGCGGCGTCGAGGGCGCTCTGAGCAGTCCCGTCATCCTGAGGTGTGAGGCCGGCGGTGCGGAGCACCGTTGGCCGAGCCTCGAAGGATGAGCGGCCGAGATGCAGCCGGTCTCGTCGCCCTTCGAGGCTCACCATACGGCGCGATGCGCCGCATGGCTCGCGCCTCAAGGTGACGGATCACGTAATGAACGGAACAGAACAAGAAGAGGGCCAACCCATGCACGACAACGACAACCTCACCATCGAACGCCCGACCTTCGTCACCCATCTCGAATGCGCGATGGAAGGCGATCACTACGCGGCCGACCAGGTCCACAACCTCTCGAAAGCCGGCAAGCCGCTGCTGGTGCGCTACGACCTCGCGGGCGTGAAGAAGGCGCTGACCAAGGATGCGCTCAAGGAACGCCCCGCTGACATGTGGCGCTATCGCGAGCTGCTGCCGGTGCGCAAATGCAAGGACATCGTCTCGCTCGGCGAGGTGACGACGCCGCTGATCCGGCTGCCGAAGCTCGGAAAAAAGCTGGGCGGCGGTGAGATCATCGTGAAGGATGAGGGACGCCTGCCGACCGGCTCGTTCAAGGCGCGCGGTCTGGTGATGGCGGTGTCGATGGGCAAGGCGCTCGGCATCAAGCACATGGCGATGCCGACCAACGGCAATGCCGGTGCGGCGCTCGCGGCTTACGCGACCTCCTGCGGCATCAAGACCACGATCTTCTGCCCGGCCGATACGCCGGAAGTGAACGTCAGCGAGATCGAGCTCCAGGGTGCGACCGTCTACCGTGTCAACGGCTATATCGACGATTGCGGCAAGATCGTCGGCGAGGGCAAGGCGAAGGTCGGCTGGTTCGACACCTCCACGCTGAAGGAGCCGTACCGCATCGAAGGCAAGAAGACGATGGGCCTCGAGCTCGCCGAGCAGCTCGGCTGGGACGTGCCCGACGTGATCTTCTATCCGACTGGCGGCGGCACTGGCCTGATCGGCATGTGGAAGGCCTTTGACGAGCTCGAGAAGATCGGCTTCATCGGTTCGAAGCGCCCGCGCATGGTCGCGGTGCAAGCCTCCGGGTGCGCGCCGATGGTGCGCGCCTTCGATGCCGGCACCGAGCATGCGACGCGCTGGGAGGACGCCCACACCATCGCGTCCGGCATCCGCGTGCCGCAGGCGATCGGCGATTTCCTGATCCTGCGCGCGGTGCGCGAGAGCAAGGGCTTTGCCATCGCGGTCGACGACGACAAGATCTCGGCGGCGCTGAACGAGGTCGCGCGCGAGGAGGGGCTTTTGTTGTGCCCCGAGGGCGCCGCGACCTACGCCGCTTACAAGGAAAGCCTTGCCGACGGCCGCGTCAGCAAGACCGACCGCGTGATGTTGTTCAACTGCGCGACCGGCCTGAAATACCCGCTGCCGCCGGTCACCCGCACGCTCGATCGTCACAAGCCGATCGATTTCTCGCAGTTCTAGAAATCTCTCCCTCTCCCCGTTCTTACGGGGGCGCGACGAGCTTCGCTCGCGCTGGGAGGGTTGGGGTGAGAGGCCTGCTTCCGCGCGAACACGGTGGCAGATGGGCTCGCGGAGGCTCCCGCTGACCCAATTGCTTCGCAATTCGACCTCTCCCCGCAAGCGGGGCGAGGTAAAGAAAAACAACAATGACATTGCTGGGGAGAACACAATGACGAAGGCCGTCTGGGCCGGGCTGATCGGTATTCTCGCTCTTACCGGCGCTGCGCGCGCCGACGACTATCCCTCGCATCCTATCACCATCATCGTTCCCTTCGCGGCCGGCGGCCCGTCGGATGCGATGGCGCGCGTGCTCGCCGAACGGATGCGGACGACGCTCGGCCAGCCCCTGGTGATCGAGAACGTCACCGGCGCCGGCGGTTCGATCGGCGTCGGTCGCGCCGTGCATTCGCCGGCAGACGGCTACACCATCTCGTTTGGCCATCTCGGCACCCATGTGGCCAACGGCGCCGTCTACAAGCTCAACTACGATCTCGTCGCCGATCTCGAACCGGTGGTGTTGTTGCCGAGTAACCCCATGATCGTCGTCAGCAAGAACGCGGTCCCGGCGACGTCGCTGAAAGAGCTTTTGGACTGGCTCAAGTCGCGGCCGTCGGCGGCAACCGCCGGCACGGCCGGTGCGGGCTCCGGCAGCCACATCGCCGGGGTCTATTTCGAGAGTGTCAGCGGCATCAAGCTGCAATACGTGCCGTATCGCGGCACTGCGCCCGCGCTGAACGATCTCATCGCGGGCCAGATCGACGTCATCGTCGACCAGACCTCCAACTCCATCAACCAGGTCCGCGCCGGCACCATCCGTGCCTACGCCGTCACCGACGACAAGCGCCTGTCCTCGGCGCCCGACATCCCGACCGCGGAGGAGGCGGGCCTGAAAGGCTTCCACATGACGCTGTGGTCGGGGATGTGGGTGCCGAAGGGCACGCCGAAGGAGATCGTGACCAAGCTCAACGCCGCCGCCGTGGAGGCCCTGAACGATCCCGCCGTGAAGAAGCAGCTCGAAAGCCAGGGCCTGGAGATGACGCCGCGGGATCAGCTCACCCCTGAAGCCCTCGGCGCCCGCCAGAAGGCGGAGATCGCAAAATGGTGGCCGATCATCAAGGCGGCGAATATCAAGGTGGATTAGAGCACCTTGCCGCTTCGTATGTCGCCACGACGACGAGTAGCCGCGGCCTGAGGGGCAGGCGCGGCCGCGTTACAACTTGGCTTCATTCGCCCCCGTCAGGGCCGCCTCCAGACATTGAAGCAGCTTCGGCGTGGAAAACGGCTTCGCGAGAAAGCAGGTCGCGCCGGCCTTCAGCGCGCGGTCGCGCACGGCCTCGTCGGGAAAAGCCGTCATGAAGATGAAGGGCGTGATGCGCCCGAGGCTGCGCATATGCGTCAACAGCTCGACACCGCTCATCGCCAACATCTGCACGTCGGCGATTACGCAGGAGGTCGTGTCCAGTTCAGCGGATTGAAGAAATTCGTGAGCGGAACCAAAGGTGTAGACCGTGTATCCGCGCGACGTCAGGAGGTTGTTCGTCGCAAGGCGAACGGAGGGATCATCATCAATGACGGAAATGATCGAGGGCACTGACAATATGATCGCTCCTGAACGGGGAGCCGCCGGGCACGGTTCAGCCGCTTGCGGAAAGTGAGCCCCCGGAGCGGGATTGGAAAGCATACTTAGGTTTGCAGGTGACCCCTGTTGCGCGGGATTCCGAGCGCGTCGGTCATTCTGACGAGATCGGCCAATGACTTCGCCCCCATTTTCCGCATGATCTGCCCGCGATAGATCTTCACGGTGATCTCGGCCAATCCAAGTTCGGCGGCGACCTGTTTGTTCATCAGGCCGGATGCAACCAGGGCGAGCACGTCGCGCTCGCGCGCTGTCAGCCCCTCGAAACGGGATCGCACGCCCGAGATCGACTTCTCGGCATCGCGCCGCCTGCGATCCCGTTCGATCGCTGCCTGCACCGCATCCAGCATGTCCTGGTCGCGCACCGGCTTGGTCAGAAAATCGACGGCACCGCTCTTCATGGCTCTCACGGTCATGGGAATATCGCCATGACCGGTGATGAAGATAATGGGCGTGTGAATATTGGCCTTGGCGAGGTCCGCCTGGAGGTCGAGGCCGCTCGATCCTGGCAGACGGATGTCGAGCACGAGGCAACTGGGGACCGCAGGCGGTTGGGCTTCCATGATCTCCGCCGCCGAACTGAAGGCCTCGACCTTAAGGCCGACCGATTGAAAGAGATTGGTCAGCGCGCGGCGCATCGACGGATCATCATCGACGATCCGGACGATCGGGTCACCTGCGCTCGCCTGGGCCTGCTTGGCATTGTCGGTCACGACGTGTCCTTGTGCGGCAAGGGCAGGGCGATCTGGAATGTTGCACCGCTCCCCTCATTTTGAAAGGCCGAAAGCCGGCCCGCGTGAGCCTCGATGATCGATCGGCAGATCGAGAGTCCCATCCCCAGACCGCCCGACTTCGTCGTGAAGAAGGGGGTGAAGATGCGCTCCTTTACGTCTTTGCCGAGGCCGACACCGCGATCCGTCACGGTGAGGAGCAGGCGGTCGTCATCGTCGTCGTCGTCGTCGTCCGTCAGGCTCGAGCGGATCGCCAGTTCGCGCGGGTGGTCGACATTGGCTTGCATGGCTTCGATGCCGTTCATCACCAGGTTGATCAGCACCTGCTGGAGCTGGATCCGGTCGCCGCAAATCCTCGGCAGGTCGGACGCCAACTCCATCCGCACCGACACCCCATGGGTCGCGAGCTCGCGCCGAACGAGCGCCACCGCCTCCCGGACGACTTGGTTGATGTCGAGAGAAACCACTTCGATCTCGGTTTTCTTCGCGAGCGCCCTGATCCGGCGGATCACCTCGCTGGCCCGATTGGCGTCCTCGACAATCCATTCTGCGGAACGGCGCGCGGCCTTCAAGTCGGCGGGTTCGCGATCGAGCCAAGCGATGCAGGCGTCCGCATTGGAGATCACGGCGGCAAGAGGCTGGGTGATTTCGTGGGCAATCGAGGCGGTAAGTTCGCCAAGCGTCGTGACGCGCGTGACATGGGCGAGCTCGGCTTGTGCCTTGCGCAGCGCATCTTCAGCCTGCTCCGCGCGGATCGCCGCCGTTACATCGCTGCTGACGCCTCGATAGCCGAGAAAATGACCGTCCGCGTCATGCAAGGGCTTGCCGCTGGTGCGCACGTAAATTGGAGAGCCGTTGCGATCCCTGCCGCGGTAAACCAGATCGCGGAACGGGAGGTGGGCGTCGAGCGTCGCGCGATGCTGCTCCCACTTTCCGGGCTCGAGCTCGGCATCGGGCGGAATGTCCCACCGCGTCAGGCCGATCAAGGCCGTCGGCGCAGCACTGGCCGGATCGGAGTGTTCCGATATCTTCGTGATACGGTGATCCGGCCCGGTCTCCCAAAACCAGTCCGATGCGGTTTCAGCATAGTCGCGGAATCGCTGCTCGGATGCCTTGAGCTCGTCAAATGCCCTTTGAAGTGCTTCTTTTGCGGCGACCTGCTCGGTGACGTCCACGTGGGTACCGATAATTTCCGTCACTTCGCCGTCGCTGCCGACGACGGGATGTCCCTCGGTATGAACTCGTCGTATCGAGCCGTCCGGGCGCGCAATGCGAAAGTCAATTTCGAAGGGCTTCCTTCGCCGGAGGGCCTGACGTTCCACCTCGATGATCCGCTGGAAATCCTCGGGGAGGATGCGTTCCTGGAAAGCCCGTGCCGGTACATCGATCTGGTTCGGCTCAAATCCGAACAGGCGGTAGAGTTCAGCCGAACGGTATGCAAACTCCTGACGGCGCACATCCCAGGCCCAGCTGCTTGTATGGCTGAGCCGCTGGGCCTCGGCCAGATAGGCCTCGCTGCGACGCAGCCGCTGCTCGGCCTCCTTTGCAACCGTGACGTCAGTGACGCCCCCGACAAGCTCGATGCACCCGGATCCGTGTCTCAGCGCGCGCGCCACGGAATGGAGATATTTGATTGATCCATCCGGCATCAGCAGGCGATACTCATGGTCGAAATCCTCTGCTCGTCGGGCGGCCCGATCGAGCGTCCTGCTGACCGCATCGCGATCTTCCGGATGGATGCGCTGGAAGACGAAATCCAAGGTCGGCTGCACCGCCGGGTCGCACTGGAAGATGCGAAAGGTTTGCCTTGACCAGACGATCGCGCCTGTCGCGACGTCCAGGCCGAAGCTGCCGGTGCGGCTCAGTTCCTGCGCCTCTGCGAGGTAGGCTTCGCTCTGCCGCAGCGCATCCTCCGCTTCCTTGCGCTGGGTGATATTTTCGCAGGCGACCAGCACGATCGGCGTTCCATCGCCGCGCAGCATCGCCTTGGCGTTCTCACGGACCCAAAGGACTGAGCCGTCCTTCCGGAACTTGCGAATCTCCCAGGTATGCGACTGGTCCAGGGTTTCCAGGCACAACGCTACGCATCGACGGACGGCGTCGTGGTCCTCCTCGAAGAAGACGTTGAGCACGGACTGGCCAATCAGCTCGGCCGGCGTGTAGCCCAGTTGTGCGGCGCCGAACGTATTGACGTTGAGCACTGTTCCGGCCGGATCGACCATGAAATACATGACCGGATTGTGCTCGAATACCTCACGCCACTGCTTCACGGCGTCGCGTAGATCGGCGGTGTCTTGCTGCGAGTCATCTGCGACCGCGGACGCGTCCTTCTCGCCGTTGCCGAACGATCGAAGCGCGGCAAGGCCGCCGAGCAGGAATTGTGCTGCCGAATTCCCAAATTTCGCGATCTGGCCAGGCATCATCGCAGGCGTCCCGGCTCGCTGAGGCCAAGGCAAGTAGAGCACTTTGCAACAAGGGGAGCAATTCCTTCCGACTAAAGTGGAATCCGCCCACCGAAACTCGCGGTTGCCGTGCAGCCAGCTGGCTTTGCCTCGTCTAATTGAAGGCGAAGGGCCGGAAAACTACGGGACAAACCTACGTATAGCTCGCGCATTCCTAATCATAGCGCACATTTACCTCCGTACAATTGAGCGGTCCGTTGCGTGCGGACTAGTCTCACGACCAATCGAGGGGACGCGATGTGCAAGGCACAAGCCAGCGATTTGCGCGATGTGCTGCTCATAGAACCAAGCTCTGCGTCCGTTGCCCCGAGTTGCCGCATGATTGGCGGGTCGTGATTGAGAGGCCGCATTTTCAAAAAACGAGCGTGGATGGCCGTGCACCAGCGTACGAGCGCAGCCACGATCATGAGAGACAGGAGGAGAGCATGATGTGCGATAGGCCTGAACACTCCGAGCGCGGTCATGATGTAAAGGGCTGCGCTGTCTGCAACGGCAAGTTTGGCCTGATCCGATATTATTCCTGGCGAACGCCGCTGTGCTCCAGAAAGTGTCTCGATCGCTTCAGGGCGCGCCGCGAGCGCGACCGCCGATGGTTGTTTCGATTTCAGGCGGCGTGAATTCCGCAATTCTGAACGGGAGGCTGTGTGCTGAACCGTGCTTGCAAGCTCCTCTTGACGATCGCGCTGTCGCTTCCGTCGATGACCGGCGTGGAGGCCGAGGAGTTTGGACAGGATGGTGCGCATCGTCATCATCCGCCCCAGGATCAGCTCCTGCACGAGAAGTTCTATTCGAACTGGCACATGCCCGACAATCCGGTGCTGAGTTGCTGCAACAGCGCGGATTGCTATCCGACAGAGGTACGGTACGTCGAAGGCAGGATCTACGCACGGCGCCGGGAAGACGGGAAGTACATCCTCATTCCGTCCCAGAAGGTGGAACGAAACAGGGATAATCCCGACGGCCGCAACCATCTTTGCGCCCCGCCGCCGTCCGCCTCTCTGGTCGACACGGTCTACTGCTTCGCGCTCGGAGGTGCCACGTGAGGTTCATACTGGTGAACGGCCGAACCCCTTTCCGCAAGACGTTCTGCCTTTGGTGCTGCGAGGAGATCAGCGGCAGCTACTTGCGTGATGTCAGGACGCTGCTGCCCTACTGCGGCTACGAATGCTACGCGCTTCAGCACGAAAGGGCACCGTTGATTGAGGAACGTACGCGCGCCGCATCTTGAGCAGACAGGCGAACGAGACGCATCGGCGGGTACGCCTGCCGGCAGGAGAGGACACGGCATTGCGATTCATGCTCGTCAATCAGGAACGTCCCTGCCACGGCGCCGTCTGCAGCGCGTGCGCCCGGCCGCTGGGTTCGAGCTACGTCCGGCACGTGTCCAAGCAAGAGCGTTATTGCGACCAGGATTGCTACCGTCGAGATCAGCAGACCGCCATGGAACTGCTGTGGCCCTACCGCAGCTCGCTCGAGGTGATCGCGGTGCTGGCGGCGATCTCGAGCTGGAGCTGGATGATGCAGATGGGCGCGCTCTCGCGCTCGCTGACCGAGGCATATCTGCGCGCCCACGACCTTCTGACCACGGAAGGAGGTGACGGCTAGCTGAACGACGCAGGCCGCGCAGAGTCGTCGGCCGCAGTCACCGCGTCAAGCCCCGCGCCGCGTCCAGCCCCGGCGGTCGCGAGGCTAGGGCGAGGGGGCTGCGGCCGATACCGTTGGTGCCGCGCTCACTTCCTGTGTCGTGACGCGCTGCTCGGATTTCGCGGCGACCATGCCGCTGCTCTCGAACCGCGCGCGGTAGACCAGCACGTTCTCGATCACACGCTGGACGTAATTGCGCGTCTCCGACAGCGGGATGCGCTCGACCCAGTCGACCGGGTCGACCTTGGGATCCCTGGGGTCGCCGCGCGCCTGCACCCATTCGCGCACGCGGCCGCGGCCGGCATTGTAGCCGGCGAACGTCATGATCTGGTTGCCGCGATATTCCGACAGCAGCGCGCTGAGCTCGGCCGCCCCCATCTGCGTGTTGTAGACGGGATCGGAGACCATCCTGTCCCAGTCATAGGTCAGGCCGAAGCGCTTTGCGGTGTCGCGGCCCGCTTCCGGCGTCACCTGCATCAGCCCGACCGCGTTGGCAGCCGACCTGTCGCGCTGGTCGAACGAGCTCTCGGTGCGCGCCACCGAATAGATCACGCTGGTCTCGATCGCGGGTGCGACCTGCTTGTGCTCTGGGATGCCGATGGTCGGGAAGGCGTAATGGTCGAGCGCGAGCCCGCGCGCAAGCGCCGACTTGCCCACCTCCAGCATCACGCGGGCATCGTTGCGCTGTCCGGCCAGCTCGCCGAGGCCTTCGAGCGCGGCGACGTCGGTGCTCTCCTTGGCAAGATCCTCGGCGTAGTAGAACACCGTGTCGCGCTCGCCGATGCCATAGAGCATGTCGGCCGCGCGCACGCGCTCGTCCAGGGCTTGCGGGTCGGCTGCGGCCAGCACGGGCGAGGGCGGGCGCAGCTCGATGCGGTCGAGGCCGAGCTTGGCGCGGGCGAGCTGACCGTAATAGGCGGTCGGGTAGCGCGCCGCCGCTTGATAGCTCTGGCGCGCATCGGCCGGCGCCCCCATCGCTTCCGCGGCACGGCCGCGCCAGTAATGGGCGCGCGACAGCGCGAGTGGATTGGCCGAGCCTTCGTCGATCGCGGCGAAGTGCATCATCGCCGTCCTGGGATCGTCGAGATAGCGCAGCGCGATCCAGCCGCACATGAAGTGGTAGTCGACGCGGTAGACCTCCATCGCCGGCACGGCCGCCGCTCGCACCACGTCGTAAGCGGTCTTGAACTTGCCCTGGTCGAGCAGTTTTCGCGCGAGCAAACGGCGCTCGCGCCACCAGGCGTCGGTGTCCTGCGCCGCCATGGCGTCGGGTGCGGCGGCCAAAATCACCTCGGCCGCATCGTCGATGCGGTCCTTCTGGAGATGCCATTGCGCGCGGCACAGCACATAGCCGAGATCGCGGCGCGCCTCGGTCGAAACGTCATCGAGATAGTCCTTGGCCTTGTTGGCCTTGCCGGTGACGGCGGCGCAGGCCTTGACGATCGCGAGCGCATCCTCGCCGAGCCGTTTTGCCGCGCGCCTTGCGCCGGCATAGTCCTTGGCGCCGAGCCGCTTGTCCATGCGGGCGCGGTGGTCGTCGGCGGTGAGGAGATCGCGGAACGCCTCGTAGGAATCTTCCTCGCTGCGCTCCGACAATTCGTCCGTGCGCCAGGCCTCGCGGACGAGCCGCGCGGCCCTGTCGCTGTCGCCTTCAGTGAGCAGCACGCGGGCGAGCGCGAACTTGCCCTTGGCGCTGCTCGGGCGGTCCATGGTGAATTTGTGCACGGTGGCCGCGTCGGTCTTCTCCTGCCACAGCCGCGCCTCGGCGCGCCGGCGCAAAAGCGCGCTGCTCGGCCAGTCAGGATTGGCGGCGAGGAAGGCGGCATAGCGCTTGAAATTCGCGGTACTCTCGGAATGGCGCAGCATGAACCAGTCGGCGAGCTTCTGCCCGGCGGGATCCGCGATGCGGTCGCGCGCCGCGCTCGCGTCATCGGTCTTGCCCTTGCGCGCGAGATCGATCGCGTCCTTCAGCGCGGCGAGGTCGCCGGTCAGCGGCGGCGCTGCCGGCTTGTCTGACGGCTCGTCGTCCTGCTTCTTCGGCTTGCGCTTCGCCTCGGCGTGCTTGCCATGGCGCGATTTCGCCGCGGCGTGGCGCTGCTTGCCGGCTTTCGCCTCATGCGTCTTCTTCGACGCGGACGGTTTGTGACTGCTTTTCGCCGCCAGCTCCGTCGGAAGGAGAGCCAAGGCGGCCACGGCAACGACACACGCGAGCGAGCGTAGGCACTGGTTCATTCCGTGGTCCCCCCTGCGAAACCAGTACAAACCAAAGTCCGCGACGACATGCGGCTCGAGAATCAAAGTGACGCCGAAAACGATGCCACGGCATCGTTTCGCATTTGTCACGCTGTCGCAACAATGCGGCAAAATACGGATGGAAGGCGGGAACTCTTGCAACGGGGAATAGAATAGGCCCCTTTAACCTTTGTTAACGAATAAGGCTCCGGCGACGGTTGCGCACGGTCCAGGGCGCCGTGAAGGGCCAGATTGCGCGTATTCCCGGGCTGAAATCCGGTGTATTGAGTTCCCTGACCCGTCCTTTCAGCCTTTGCCCCGCACCTATGCCGATTTTCAACCAGTCGATCCGACGCAAGATCGTCGGCATCGCCCTCGGATTGATCGTCCTGATGCTGGTCACCTCGATCCTGTCGATGGTGATGTCGAGCCAGGTCGGCGTCCTCCTGGACGAGCTGACCAACCGCTACATCCCGGCTTATGGCGATCTGGCGCGCGCCAATATCCGCTCGCTGGAGCGGTCGGTGGCGCTGCGGCGCATGGTCATGATGAAGATGCAGGCGTCCTCGGACGAGGAGGCCTATGCGGCGCGCCTGCGCGAGTTCGAGGAAGCGGACCGCAAGATCGAGGAGGAGGCCGAGGGCGCACGCAAGCTCATCAACGCGATCATCGACGACCCGAGGACGCCGTCCGACAATGCCGCGCTGGCGCGGATCGAGATCCGCATCGAGACTGCCGTCACCGAGCTGCGCCGCGACCTGAACGAGGACCACGCAAAGCTGCTCAAGCAGGTCGACGCCAAGCAGATGGCAGAAGCCCGCAGTACGCTGGAGCATATCGACGCCATCCGCGACCAGTTCAATCGGAAGTTTGATGCGATCCGCGCCGACATGCTGACACAGGTCTTCGCTTCGACATCGCAGGTGATGAGCCACCAGCGCCAGGCCATCATCGTGTCGGGCATCGTGACCCTGCTCGCCGCGATCGTCGGATTTGCCTTCGCGCTGCTGGTGTCCGGCGGCATCACGCGGCCGGTGCGGCTGTTGCTGGCCGGCACCCGCGAGGTCGAGGCCGGGCGGTTCGACAAGACCATCGCCGTCTCGACCCAGGACGAGATCGGCGAGCTCGCGGCCGCCTTCAACCGCATGATCGAGCAGTTGCGCCACAACGAGCGCATCCGCGAGACGTTTGGCCGCTACATCGATCCCAAGGTGGTGCAGGGCCTGATCGAACGGCCCGAGGTCGCCATCGACGGCCAGCGCCGGGTGATGACCATCATGTTCTGCGACATGAGTGGCTTCACCTCGATGAGTGAGGGCATGACCCCGCGCGGCCTCGTAAAGGTGATGAACCACTATTTTACGGTGATGTCGGCCCCGATCAGGAGCAATCGCGGCGTCATCGACAAATATATCGGCGATGCCATCATGGCCTATTGGGGCCCGCCCTTCATCGAGGAGGATGAGCCGGCACTCCTTGCCGGCTGTGCCGCCATCGACATGGCCGACCAGGTGCCCGCGCTGCAGAAGCAATTGCCCGATCTGCTCGGCATCCGCGCCATGCCCGTGCCCTGCGACCTGCGCATCGGCATCGCCACCGGCGAGGTCCTCACCGGCAGCATCGGCTCCGAGCTGATGATGAGCTTCACCGTGATGGGCGATGCCGTAAACCTCGCTTCGCGGCTCGAGGCCGTCAACAAGGTCTACGGCACCCGCATCCTGATCTCGCAGGCGACGGCGGATGCGGTCGGTGAGCGCCTCGAATTGCGCGAGATCGATCGTCTCGCGGTCGCCGGCCAGAGCGCGCCGCAGGCGATCTTCGAGGTGATGGCGAGGGCCGGCGTGCTCACCGCCGCGCAGGACGGCTTGCGCACGCTCTATGCCGAAGGTCTTGCCGCCTATCGCGCCCGCCGCTTCGACGAGGCCCGCGCCGCCTTCAACGCGGCGCTCGAAGCCGTCCCCGGCGACGGTCCCTCGCGCGCGCTGCTCGCCCGCATCGCGCAGTTCGAGGTCAATCCGCCGGACGAGAGGTGGGACGGTGCCTGGCGGCTGGAGCAGAAGTAAGCCGCCGCGCGGGAAAAATTGTTTCTACTCGATAACGATGTTCGCCGTGACCTATTTCCCAGGCTTAGGTGATCGTCCTTGAGGCGTTTGATGGGGACACGCCGATGACAGAACTTGAGGACAGGCTGGAACGGTTCGAGACGCTCACGGCCGAATGCGAGCTGATCGCCAAGCTCGCCACCGACAGCACCAAGCGCGAATTCTATCTCAAGCTCGCCGAGCACTATTATCAGCTTGCGCGCGAGACGCGGGCTGCGGTCGCGACCAGCGCTGCGGCCTGAAGGCGGCTGCAATCCGTTCTTAACATTTGGCACGCATCCTTTGACGGGAGCGAGCGTCGCGATTCGCGATGGCTCGCAGTGGGAATGCCGGGACTCGCTGCAATGCAGCGTGTCTCGCTGATGTTGCTTTGCCGGTGCTTTTTCGGGGCAATCCCATGCGTCTGCTTGCGGTCCTCATCCTCGCGCTCATGACAGCGGCCTGCAACCAGGAACAGGACATCACCGGCTCGACCGCAGCCTGCCCGGTGCGGAACTACAGCTCCTACAACCCCCGCGACATGAACCAGTGCGTGGCCGCCTGCAAGGCGTGCGACCATGGCAACACGGTCACCTGCACCACGTCCTGCACGCTCAAGGGCGCGCACTGATCGGCCAGCGGTTTGCAAAAGCCTGAGGGCCGGATCGCCGGGCCCCTTGGGCATTGAGGGGTTGACGGTGTCGGGGCACCGGAACGATTCACCTGACATAATCATTGGTAGGAGCAGGCAGGACGCGGAGTCGGATGGAATGGGTATGCTCGATCCCGGCCGGTTTCTGGTGTCGTGCTCGCAGTGCGACGCGTGGCCGATGGCGGCCAACGTCAAACGCTCGAGCTGGTCGACGTCCCCGAGCGAGGTCCGCTTCGTGTGTCCGCGCTGTCGCCGCGAGGAGACCGCGATCATCTCCGCCTCGGGCGAATTGACGCCGATCCGGCGCATCGACATCCCGCCGCGCGACGTCACGGTGGCCTGGGCTCAGGCACAGCGCCAGAGAGGGCGGGCGTAGGCGGCCGCTCTATTGCGCGATCCCGTGTCGGAACCCGGGCGATCGTCGGACGTTTCCGCCCCAACATCACGTATCGAGGCCGGGCGAATGATCAGCGCGCATTTCGACACCCGTACACGGATCAACATGAAGCTGGCGCTGGATCGGATTTGCCGCAATCGGCCCAGGGGCGAGGATCATGGGTTCCGCAGGTCGGTCGCCGAGAACATCGTCCGCTGCGCGCTCGCGGGCCGAACCGGCATCGGCCAGCTTGTCGATGCCGGAGAGCGGGCGGTGGTCACGACGCGCGCGGTGCGGAAGCCTGACTGATTGTGTTTGCCTCGCGTTTGCAGCTCATCGTTCAACCGGTCGATTGACTCTCCGTACGGCCGCCTCGTAGATTGATCGGTGACGGTTCTCCGCACGGAGATCAAAAGGGAACGTGGTGCGAGATTGTCCCAACGCCGGGATTGTCCCAACGCCACGGCTGCCCCCGCAACTGTAAGCGGTGAATCTTTCGTCATATGCCACTGGGAATCTCGGTCCTGGGAAGGCGACGTAAGGTAACGACCCGCGAGCCAGGAGACCTGCCGTCAGCCGTGGTCACACGCGAAGATGTCGGTCGGGGAGTACAGGCATTAGCTTCACCGGAGCAATCGATTGCTCCGCCGTAAAGCCTCGTTCGCTGTGACGTGCCACTGACGTCATGCCGAGGTTACAACTGTGTCCCGTATTGTCTCTGCCGCCAGGCGCCTTCGCGCCGGCATCGTTGCTGCCGTTTTCCTCCATGCGATCGATCTCCCCGCAGCTTTCGCGCAGCAAGCCGCCGCCGAGCAGCTGCCGCCGGTCGAAGTGACCAGGCCCGACGATCAGAACCGCACGCGCGCCAGGGCGATCGGCGATGGCGATACGGCGAGGCGGCGAGCCCCGAGCGAAGCGCCGGCAGGCAATGGCGCCGGCTCGTCCGGCTCCGCCGGCGAGGCGGTCGCCGGCAACGGAGGCATCGTCGGGGCCGTCACAACCGTCATCACGGCCGCGGATATCGCACATGCGCCCTCGCAGACGCTTGCCGAGATCATCGCGACGCAAGTCCCGGGTGCCCAGATCACGACGCTCTATGGCGGCCAGATCGGCGCGAAGACCAGCGTCGACCTGCGCGGCTTCGGCGCGTCTGCCACTGCCAATTCGCTGGTGCTGATCAACGGACGGCGGCTGAACGACATCGACATCGCGCAGGTGGACCTCTCCACTGTCCCGCTCAATTCCATTGAGCGTATCGAGATCACGCGCGGCAATGCCGGCGCGGTGCTCTATGGGGACAATGCGGTCGGCGGCGTGATCAACATCGTCACCAGGAACGGCGTCGGCGGGCCGCCCGTTGCCGCGCGCATCGAGGCCGGCTTCGGCTCGTTCGACACCAGGCTTGGCAATGTCTCGACGTCGCTCAATTCCGGTCCGTGGTCGACCTCGTTCTACGGCAATGCCGTCAAGACAGACGGCTACCGCGACAACAATCGCCTTCTCCAGGAGAATGGCGTCGGCAACCTGAACTATACGACATCAGGCCTGACTGCTTTCGTCACCGTTACCGGCGACAATCAGGAGCTGCGATTGCCGGGCGGCCGCACCGTCGATCCGTCCATCGGCGTCGACGAGCTCGCGACCAACCGACGGGGCACCAGCACACCCTTCAACTACGCCAACCAGCAGGGCTTCAGCGCGACAGCCGGCTTCACGAAGACCCTGCTCAACGGCGTCGATCTGATCGTGGACAGCGGCGTGCGCGACAAGAAGCAGCAGAGCGCGTTCTTCTCCGGCCCAGCGCCGGTTCCCGCGTTGTTCACGTCCACCTATGTCGATGCCGATCTGACGACATGGTCGATCACGCCGCGGCTCAGCGTGAAGGGCTTGCTGCTGGGGATGCCGTCGCAACTGCTGACCGGCCTCGATTATTACGATGCGAGCTTTCAGCAGAACCGCGGCGCCGGCCAGGGGCTCGCGCCCTGGCACAATTACGATCTCAGGCAGCAGACGGTTGCGGGCTATTTTCAGCACGCATTGGGTGTGGCGCCGGCGACGGACGTCTCCTATGGCGTGCGGGTGCAGAACGTCAGTCTCTCGGCGCGCGATCATTTTGACGCCGCAGCTCCGTTCAACACCGACATGGGCGCGCTCCCGCTCAGGAGCGACGAGACCCAGTACGCTCTGCATCTCGGTGCCGAGCATCGCCTCAACGACATGGTCTCGCTGTTCGGCCGCGCTGCGCGCGCGTTCCGCACGCCTGACGTCGACGAGCGAGTGTCATCGGGCCCTTCATTCGACCCCTTCTTCAATCCGCTGCCGCAGACCTTCCGGCTCAAGACCCAGACCTCGCAGGATGTCGAGGGCGGGCTGCGCATCAAGGGAGGCGGGCTGCAATTGCAGAGCAGTCTCTATCTGATGGACCTCGCCAATGAGATCCATTTCAACCCGGTCCTGTTCTACAACACCAATCTCGATCCGACCCGCCGTTACGGCTCGGAGACCAGTCTGTCCTATCGCGTCAACGACTCTCTGCTCCTGCGCTCCGGCATGGCCTATACAAGGGCCGTGTTTCGCGAGGGCGTCTGGGCCGGCAACGACGTGCCGCTGGTGTCGCGCTACACCGCGAGTGCAGGCGTCACTTGGAACATCTGGCAGAACTATGTGGTGCTCGACGCCACCGCGCGCTTCTGGAGCGAGCGGCGCATGGACAATGACCAGGCGGGAACACAGCGGCCGATCCCAGCCAATGGCACGATCGACCTCAAGCTCAGCGGTCAGTACGAGCGCTACTTCTGGTCTTTGAGCGTCAACAACGTGCTGAACGCGCTCTACTACGACTATGCGATCGCAAGCACCTTTACGGACGGCCGCTTCAGTGCCTATCCGCTGCCCGGCCGCACCTATCTGCTCAAGGCCGGCGCCAATTTCTGATCAAGGCTCTGATCGCGACGGGGGCTGTCATAGGCCCCCGAATGGACTAGAATTCGAAAAGAAGGAGATCACCCATGGCTCTCAGCATCCTGCCGCCTCACGCCGACCGTTTCCGGCTCCATCCGGTCGCGCCGCGCCTTGCACCGATGTTCTGCTTTGCGCTGCTGGCGGTGTCATGCGCGCTCGCAAGTCTTGCGCTCGCCTGCGCAACGCCCTTTGCGGCCTTCGCGGTCGTCGCGGCCGCGATGTTGCCGCTGCGGCCGGCACTGCTCGTCGTCAGCGGCGCGTGGCTCGTGAACCAGAGCATCGGCTTCGGCGTGCTGCACTATCCCGTTGCCGGCAGCACGATCGCCTGGGGCTTTGTCATTGGCGCTGCTGCACTCGTCGCGACCGCGGCCTCGTCCGCCGTGCTCCGTGTGCTGGCGCACGGCCGCACGCCCCTGATGCTGGCGATCACATTCGTCCTCGCCTACGCGGCCTATGAGCTCGTGCTGCTCGCTGCGACGCCGGTCCTCGGCGGAGAGGGCGCCTTCACCGCGGCCATCGTGGCGCGGATTGGACTGGCCGGCGCCGTCTGGCTCGCCGGCCTCGTCGCCGCCTGCGAGATCGTCCGCCTGGTCGATCCGTTCGGGCGCAAGGGCGCGATGTCGGCCTGAGCGGCCCTCTGAAAGCCCCGGATGGGAGCGCAGTGAAATCCGGGCTACGAGATCTTGCGTTGCCCGACGGGCAAAACACCCCCGCGGTCGGTCAATCCGCTTGCGCAAAAATATTCCACTTTGCCGAAATTCGGATTTGTCGTATGTGTCGCCCATCCCGGCTCAACCTTGAGGGGCGATCTTGTGTCGTCACGTTTCGCGAGCCGGGCTTGCGGTGGACGCGGCAGCGTCGGGCGCGAGAGTTAAGGGCAGGGCGGATTGCTCTCCGTGAGCCCAGGACTTCGTGCTGGATGAGCGACGCTGTCAGGTTCGTCTCGCCTGTAAGTTTCCGGCTCCGTCGACAGGGCTGGGAAAACTGCGGCGAAATGGCGGGCCGTGCGTACGGCAAAACCGTGTGGTCCTGGCCGTCGTTGCTACGGTCAAGCTCTTGCGGATGCGGCAGTCGCGTCAACCGGCGCGATGTCGGCGACTTTCGCGAGAGTGAGGGAGGCCAGAACGAACTCGGCTCCCGGGAGAGCACGGCATAAGCCGTCCAACCACTGCGCAGGGAAGGCCGAGTGATTGGCTACACCTGTATGCTGCTGTGCGGTTCTTCCTGCGTGTGCTTTTCGCGCAGCAGACCGCGGGTGCCGTCGGGCACCCGGCCTTCCCTGCGCCCTCTCGATTGAGAGGGTGGAGCGATCAAGCAAAGCTCGGGCGAAATCCGCCGCGAGGATGCGAAGGCGTGTCTGCGATTTACGATGCGAGTTGGAGGATGACGCCGATGCATCTCGCTCGTCATTGCGAGCGCAGCGAGGCAATCCAGAATCCGTCAGCGGAAAGACTCTGGACTGCTTCGCTGCGCTCGCCACGACCATGTGGAGAGTGCGTGTCCACTGCCGGGGATGGCGGGCTTGGTGATGTCGACAGCGACTCACTCCAAGGTGTGGTGCGTGATCGGGCGCGTCGTACCCGCCTGGAAATCTCAGGTTGTGGATTGTCATCTTCGCGGGGGTATCCCAGTAGGCCGATCCGTGTCTTCCCGGTAACGAATGTGCCATCCCCGCAACACTCCTTCCGGATTAAGCCCTCATCGTCAGCCGTTCGCATCACCGCCGCTTTTTAGCCACACCCGAACATGAATAAAATTGCTCGAATGTTTTAGGGGCAGCGGCGGTCCTCGAGGCGAACGGGAAATCCCAAGGTCGATTCAAATCTTGGGTCTGATTTTTCGGGTCTGAAAGGGTTGGCCGGGGAAACTGGTTTGCGATGAACGCAAAGACCAACATCAAGCAGAGGCTGCCGAGCCGTCACGTGACGGAAGGCCCTGCGCGCGCGCCCCATCGGTCCTACTTCTACGCCATGGGTCTGACGACGGAGCAGATCCACCAGCCCTTCGTCGGCGTCGCCTCCTGCTGGAACGAGGCCGCGCCCTGCAACATCGCTTTGATGCGCCAGGCGCAGGCGGTGAAGAAGGGCGTCGCGCATGCCGGCGGCACACCCCGCGAATTCTGCACCATCACCGTGACCGACGGCATCGCCATGGGCCATGACGGCATGCGCTCCTCGCTGCCGTCGCGCGAATGCATCGCCGATTCCGTCGAGCTGACCGTCCGCGGCCATGCCTATGACGCCCTCGTCGGCCTTGCCGGCTGCGACAAGTCGCTGCCGGGCATGATGATGGCGATGGTTCGCCTCAACGTGCCCTCGATCTTCATCTATGGCGGCTCGATCCTGCCCGGCAACTTCCGCGGGCAGCAGGTCACCGTGCAGGACATGTTCGAGGCCGTCGGCAAGCACTCGGTCGGCGCCATGTCGGACGAGGATCTCGACGAGATCGAGCGCGTGGCGTGCCCCTCGGCGGGTGCCTGCGGCGCGCAGTTCACGGCCAACACCATGGCGACCGTCTCGGAAGCCATCGGCCTTGCGCTGCCTTACTCGGCCGGTGCTCCGGCACCGTATGAAATCCGCGACGCCTTCTGCATGACCGCGGGCGAGAAGGTGATGGAGCTGATCGCCCAGAACATCCGGCCGCGCGACATCGTCACCCGCAAGGCGCTGGAGAATGCCGCAGCCGTTGTCGCGGCTTCCGGCGGCTCGACCAATGCTGCGCTGCACCTGCCGGCGATCGCGCACGAGTGCGGCATCAAGTTCGATCTGTTTGACGTCGCCGAAATCTTCAAAAAGACACCTTATGTCGCGGATTTGAAGCCGGGCGGCCGTTATGTCGCCAAAGACATGTTTGAAGTAGGTGGCATCCCGCTTCTGATGAAGACGCTGCTCGACAACGGATTTCTCCACGGCGACTGCATTACGGTCACCGGTCGAACGATCGCCGAAAACCTCAAGAGCGTGAAGTGGAATCCGCACCAGGATGTGGTGCACCCGGCAGACAAGCCGATCACCGTCACCGGTGGTGTGGTGGGTCTGAAGGGCAATTTGGCGCCAGAAGGTGCGATCGTGAAAGTCGCGGGAATGTCCAACCTGAGGTTTACCGGTCCGGCACGCTGCTTCGACCGGGAAGAGGACGCCTTCGAGGCCGTCCAAAACCGCACGTACCGCGAAGGCGAAGTCATCGTGATCCGCTACGAGGGCCCCAAGGGCGGCCCCGGCATGCGGGAAATGCTCCAGACCACCGCGGCGCTGACCGGGCAGGGCATGGGCGGCAAGATCGCGCTCATCACTGACGGCCGCTTCTCCGGCGCCACCCGCGGCTTCTGCATCGGCCATGTCGGGCCGGAAGCGGCCATCGGCGGCCCGATCGGGCTGCTCGAGGATGGCGACATCATCGAGATCGACGCGGTCGCCGGCACCCTTAACGTAAAATTGAGCGACCAGGAGCTTGCCCAGCGCAAGACCAAATGGAGCGCTCGCGCGACTAACCACACGACGGGCGCGCTCTGGAAATATGCTCAGCAGGTTGGACCAGCGGTCGGGGGGGCAGTGACCCATCCGGGCGGCGCGCACGAGAAACAGTGCTATGCGGACATCTAGGCGTACCATTGTTGCGTTTGTGTTGGGGGCCAGTGCGCTGGCCATGCCGGCGCTCGCCTTCGACGGCGCACCGGTCAACCAGAAGGACGCGACCATCCCTGTCGTGACCACCTTGCCGGGGGCCGCGGGTGCGGTGCGCAGCAAGGTGCCGCCGGCGACCCAGGAAACCTCGCTCAGCGCCCTGCAATATGCCGCCGAGGGCGGCCATCCGATCGCGCAGTGGAAGCTCGGCCGCATGTACGCCAATGGCGACGGCGTGGCCCAGGACGACGTGCGCGCCTTCGAATATTTCAGCCGGATCGCCAACGCGCATGCGGAGGACAGTCCCTCGGCGCCTCAGGCGCAGATCGTGGCCAATGCCTTCGTCGCGCTCGGCCGCTACTATCTCAGCGGCATCCCGAATTCGAAGATCAAGCCGGACCAGGACCGGGCGCGGGAGATGTTCTCCTATGCGGCCTCCTATTTCGGCAATGCGGACGCGCAGTACGATCTCGCCCGGCTGTATCTGAAGACGCCGGACGCCTCGCGCGAGGATTTCCGCTATGGCGCGCGCTGGCTCGGGCTCGCCGCGCAGAAGGGCCAGCACGAGGCCCAGGCGCTGCTCGGCCAGATGCTGTTCAACGGCGATCGCCTGCCGCGGCAGGCCGCCCGCGGCCTGATGTGGCTGACGCTGGCGCGCGACAGCGCCGGCAGCGAAGAGACCTGGATCAAGGAAAGCTACAATCGCGCCTTCGCGAAAGCCTCGGACGACGACCGCGCCATGTGCCTGCAAATGCTGGAACAGTGGGTGCAGGGCCGCCGGGAGTAATCACTGTACGCAGTCATTCCGGGGCGGTGCGAAGCATCGAACCCGGAATCTCGAGATTCCCCGGTGCGCAATTGCGCACCTGAGGTTCGGCTCTTCGAGCCGCCCCGGAATGACGACGCTGATGGCTTACGCCGCCTCGAGATCCAGATCCGCCCATACCGGCACGTGGTCCGACGGCTTCTCCCAAGCCCGCACATAGCTGTCGATGCCGACATTGGCGAGCCGGTCGCTGGCCTGCGGCGACAGCAGCAGGTGGTCGATGCGCAGGCCATGGTTCTTCTGCCAGGCGCCGGCCTGGTAGTCCCAGAAGGTGTAGAGGCCCGGCTCGTCGGTGACGGCCCGCAAGGCATCGGTCAGGCCGAGGCCGAGCAGGGACTGAAAGCTCTCCCGCGTCTCCGTCTTGAACAGGGCGTCCTCGGTCCATGCCGCCGGATTGTGGACGTCGCGGGCATGCGGGATGACGTTGAAGTCGCCTGCGAGGATGAGCGGCTCCTCGGTCTTGAGGCGCTCCTTCGAATATTCAAGAAGTCGCGACATCCATTTGAGCTTATAGGGATATTTCTCGGTCCCGACAGGGTTGCCGTTGGGCAGATAGAGGCAGGCGATGCGCAGCACCCCGTGCTTGAGCGTCACCACGCCCTCGAGGAAGCGGGCATGGCTGTCCTCGTCGTCGCCGGCCAGCCCCGACTTGGTCTCGTCGAAGCGGAGCTTCGAGAGCAGGGCGACGCCGTTGAACGTCTTCTGCCCGTGCGTGACCACGTTGTAGCCGAGCGCCTCGATCTCCAGGCGCGGGAAGGCCTCATCGACGCATTTGATCTCCTGGAGGCAGACGATGTCCGGCTGGCACTCCTTCAGCCATGTCAGGAGCAGGTCGATCCGCTGCCGGACCGAGTTGACGTTCCAGGTGGCTACTCTGATGGGCATTTCGACGGCTCCGGGCAGGGGCAACCGTTAGAACAAAATGCAAACGCCCCCGTCAAGGACGCCGCAAAATCTCCCACAAAATTAACCCGGCTTAAGCGGACCGCAGGCCATTGATACGGAAAAGGTTCCACGGATGGGATGGCAGGTCGAAACTTCACAACAGGCTGAGCCGCGCGACGGACTGGTCGGCGCGTTCCTGTATTGGCTCGGCGGCTTCGAGATCGAGGACGGCCTGACCGCCGATCTCAGCGAGCGCGAGCTGGGCCGGATCCGCGCCAAGCAGATCGACGCGGTGACGCAGCTGATCCCGGTGACGATGGCCGTCACCATGCTCAACGTCGCCATTGTGCTGATCCTGTTCTGGGGCAGGGGCTGGAACGGCTTCCTCGCGATCTGGGGCCTGACGCTGGCCGCCACCGCCTCGCTCGCGGTACGTTCGTGGCGGCGGTCGCATCGGAACCCGCCGCAGGAGGCTTCGCCCCGCGCCGCACGGCACATGCTGCGGCAGGCCTTCTTCCTCGCCGCGATCTGGGGCACGCTGCCACTCGCGCTGTTCAGCCACATCGAGCCGACCAGCCAGCTGATCCTGGCCTGCCTGATGGTCGGCATGATGTCCGGCGGCGCCTTCACGCTCTCGACCTTCCCGCGCGCCGGCCTCGTCTATCTCGCCACCATGACGGTCGGCTGCGCCGGCGCGCTGCTATTGTGCGGCGCCGGGCCGTATCTGGTGACCGCGGGGTTCCTGCTGCTGTTCGCGTTCTTCATGGCGCGCAACATCGTCATGCAAGGCAACCTGTTCCTCGGCAATCTCAAGGCCCAGCTCGAGCTCGAACGCCAGACCGAGATCATCTCGCTGCTGCTGAAGGATTTCCAGGAGAACGCCAGCGACTGGCTGTGGCAGACCGACGCCGAGGGACACCTGGTCGACGTGCCCGAGCGCTTCGCCGATGTGTCGCAGCTGCCGCTTCCATTGCTGAAGGGCTCGCATTTCGCCGACGTGCTCGACATGCTTTGCCCCGAGGACAAGAGCGCGGCCTACAACATCGTCGGCCTGATGGAACATACCGAGCCGCTGCATGAGATGAACCTCAAGGTCGTTGCCGGCGGCGCGGCGCGGCTGTGGTCGCTGACGGCGAAGCCGGCCTACGACCGCGACGGCCAGTTCCTCGGCTATCGCGGCTTCGGCCGCGACGTGACCGAGCGCTGGCGCGCGGAAAAGGCCGAGGCCGAGAGCCGCGCCAAGTCCGACTTCCTCGCCGTGATGAGCCATGAGATCCGTACGCCCATGAACGGCGTGCTCGGGCTCGCCAGCATGCTGCTCGAGACCAGGCTCGATCCGGAGCAGCGCGAGGCCGTCGCCACGATCCGCGAGTCCGGCGACAACCTGCAGCGCATCCTCAACGACATCCTCGATCTGTCCAAGCTGGAGGCCGGCCGCTTCGCATTCGAGGCGATCGACTTCGCACCGCAGGCGCTGGTCGAGACGGTCGCGACCGTCGTGCGCGCGAGCGCAAAGAGCAAGGGGCTCACGGTCAAGGTCGAGCTCGATCCGAACCTGCCGCCGACGCTGCGCGGCGACGTCGCGCGCATCCGCCAGGTGCTGCTCAACCTTGCGTCCAACGCGGTGAAGTTCACCGACGACGGCGAGGTGACGATCTCGGCCACCTGCCAGACGCGGCGCGACCTGCTGGCGACCGTCGAATGGACCGTCAAGGACAGCGGCATCGGCATCGCGCCCGAAAAACTCGGCCTGCTCTTCAGCGATTTCGCCCAGGCCGACGCCTCGATCAGCCGCCGCTTCGGCGGCACCGGGCTTGGCCTTGCGATCTCCCGGCGCATCATCGAGCAGATGGGCGGCACGATCGGCGTCACCTCGACGCCGGGTGAGGGCTCGACCTTCCGCTTCACGCTGGTGCTGCCCTGGAGCCAGGCGCCGGCATCCGACCAGGCGGCCGGCCGCGACGAGGCCGACGAGCTCAAGGCGCATATCGCCGAGTTCGACCGGCCACTGAAGGTGCTGGTCGCCGAGGACGATGCCGTCAACCGCCTGGTCGTGAGCAAGATGCTCGGTGCCTTCGACGTCGAGCTGCGCGTCGTCACCGACGGCGTCGAGGCCGTCGCGGCGGCCTCGGAGGGGGACTACGATGTCGTTCTGATGGACGTGCGCATGCCCGACATGGACGGCCTTGCCGCAACCCGGGCGATCCGCGCGCAAGGCGGCCGCTTCGAGGCCCTGCCGATCGTCGCGCTCACCGCCAACGCCTTCCCCGAAGACGTCAAGATCTGCCGCGAGGCGGGCATGTCGGACTTCTTGGCAAAGCCGCTGCGCAAGCCCGCACTGGTCGCGGCGTTGCTGCGGGCGTTAAACCACGTGGCGTCGGACGACGCGCCGCTTCAGCCGGGGCTGATGCCGGTCGACGTCGAGTGGACAGAGGAAGAGAGGCAAATCGCCGGCGCGTAAGCGCTCAGATCGAGAAGCTGGTCCCGCAGCCGCAGGACGCCGTCGCGTTGGGATTGTTGACGCGGAACGAGGCGCCGATCAGGTCGTCCACGAAATCGACCTGCGATCCCGCCAGGAACGGCTGCGAGGCGGAATCGACCAGCACCACCGCATTGTCCTGCTCGATCACGAGATCGTCGTCGGTGCGGTCGCGGTCGATGTCGAACTTGTACTGAAAGCCGGAACAGCCGCCGCCCTCGACCGAGATGCGCAGCATCGCGCCTGACCCTTCGCCCTTGAGGATCTCCACAATCCGGCGTGCGGCCCGGTCACTGATGGTCACGGCAGTCGTCATCTCAGGTCTCCGATCGTCGGCGGCGTCATACCAAGGTTACTTGCCCAATTCATTTGGTATCCCGCGTCCGGCATAGTTAAGTGCCACCATACGCAGAATCAAATGGATAGGGACTAAATTCGCCGTGTCCGTCGGAATGGCAGCCCCCCACGCGCCCTATGCCTGCGACCCCGATCGCAGCCGCGGCCGGCTGGTCGCCGAGCCCCCGAGCCGGACCCGCAGCCCGTTCCGCCGGGATTGCGACCGGGTGATCCACTCCACCGCGTTCCGCCGCCTGAAGTACAAGACCCAGGTCTTCGTGTTCCACGAGGGCGACCACTACCGCACCCGGCTGACCCATTCGCTGGAGGTGGCGCAGATCGCTCGCGCCCTGGCTCGGCAGCTCGGGCTCGACGAGGACCTCACCGAAACCCTGGCGCTCGCACACGATCTCGGCCATCCGCCGTTCGGGCACGCCGGGGAGCGGGCGCTGGATGCGTGCCTGAAGGAATTTGGCGGCTTCGACCATAATGCCCAGGCCTTGCGCGTCGTCGCGGCGCTGGAGCACCGCTACCCCGAATTCGACGGGCTGAACCTGACCTGGGAGTCGCTGGAGGGCATCGTCAAGCACAACGGCCCTCTGACCGATCGCAGCGGTGCGCCGGTCGGACACTATCGCGAGCATGGCATTCCCGTCGGCATCGCCGACTACATCAAGGTCTACGATCTCGAATTGTGGAGCTTCGCCTCGCTGGAGGCGCAGGTCGCCGCGATCGCCGACGACATCGCCTATGACGCCCACGACATCGACGACGGCCTGCGTGCCGGCCTGTTCGACCTCGACGATCTCAAGGCGATGCCGCTCACAGCTGCGATCATTGCCGAAACCTCAGCGCATTATCCCGATCTCGAAGATGTCAGGCGCGGCGCCGAGCTGGTGCGCGAGCTGATCTCGCATCTGATCGGTGCGGTGTTTGCGGAGGCGCAGAAGAACCTTGCCGCCACCAAGCCGCAATCGGCCCAGGACGTGCGCCAGCAGAGCCGGGCGCTGATCGCGTTTCCCGCTGACGTCGCCGAGGAGGAGGCCGCCATCAAGCGCTTCCTCTACCAGCACATGTACCGTCACAAGCGGGTGATGCGGGTGATGGGGGAGGCCGAACAGATCCTGTTCGACCTGTTCGCGAAATACCTGAAATCGCCGGCCGAGCTGCCGCCGGAATGGCTGGTCGGGGCCGAGGCGGACAATGAGGGCGACCGGGCCCGGCGGATCGGCAATTTCATTGCCGGAATGACCGACCGTTTCGCCCTGACCGAGCACCAGCGGCTCTTTGACTCGACCCCGGATTTGCGTTAGGCGGCGGCCATGCCCGACACATCCTCATCCCTGCACCTGTTCGCTGACGTGCTCGCACGCGTGCACGCCGCCTGCCGCGCGCTCGCGGCGGATGCCAGCTGGCCCGAGGGCATCGATTTCTCGCGCGTGGTGGTCGAGCCGCCGCGCGATGCCTCCCATGGCGACATGGCGACCAACGCCGCGATGGTGCTTGCGAAAGAGGCAAAGGCGAAGCCCCGCGATCTCGCCGAGCAGATCGCCGAGCGGCTGCGTGCCGACGCGCTGATCGCCAAGGTCGATGTCGCCGGTCCCGGCTTCATCAATCTGACGCTGAAGCCGGCTGCCTGGGCGGAAGCGCTGCGCACCGTGCTGCGCGAGGGCGCCGATTACGGCCGCGTCCGCGGCGGCTCGAAGGTCAACGTCGAATACGTCTCGGCCAATCCGACCGGACCGATGCATGTCGGTCATTGCCGCGGCGCCGTGTTCGGCGACGCGCTGGCAAGCCTGCTCCAGTTCGGCGGCCACGACGTCACGCGCGAATATTACATCAACGATGCCGGCGCGCAGGTCGACGTGCTCGCGCGCTCCGCTTTCCTCAGGTATCGCGAGGCGCTGGGCGAGGATATCGGCGCGATTCCGGAGGGCCTCTATCCCGGTGACTATTTGAAGCCGGTTGGGCAGGCGCTGGCGAAGGAGCATGGCGACAAGCTGCGGACGATGAGCGAAGCCGAATGGCTGCCGACCGTGCGCGCCAAGGCGATCGCGATGATGATTGACGAGATCAAGGACGATCTCGCCGCCCTCAACATCCGCCACGACGTGTTCTTCTCGGAGCGCTCGCTGATCGAGAGCGGCAACAACAAGGTTGCCGAGACCATCGATTTCCTGAAGGCCAAGGGCGACATCTACGAGGGGCGCCTGCCGCCGCCGAAGGGCGCGCCGGTCGAGGATTGGGAAGACCGCGAGCAGCTGCTGTTCAAGGCGACCGCCTATGGCGACGACGTCGATCGTCCGCTGATCAAGTCGGACAATTCCTATACCTACTTCGCCTCCGACATCGCCTACCACAAGAACAAGTTCGACCGTGGTTTTGCGGAGATGATCGACGTCTGGGGCGCCGACCATGGTGGCTACATCAAGCGCATGCAGGCGGCAGTGAAGGCGACGACCTCCGGCAAGGGCGCGCTCGACGTCAAGATCGTCCAGCTCGTGAAGCTGCTGCGCAACGGCGAGCCGGTGAAAATGTCGAAGCGGAGCGGGGACTTCGTCACCTTGCGTGAGGTGGTGGATGAAGTCGGCCAGGACGCCGTCCGCTTCATGATGTTGTATCGCAAGAACGACGCGGTGCTCGACTTCGACCTCGCCAAGGTCATGGAACAGTCGCGCGACAACCCGGTGTTCTACGTCCAGTACGGCCACGCCCGCGGTCACTCGATCTTCCGCAACGCGCGGGCCGAGGTGTTCCCGGACCTGCCGGATGATACCGCCAAGCGCATCGCCTGGCTCAGTGAGTCGGCGGTGGAGCGGCTGTCGGACCCGGTGGAGCTCGACCTTCTCAAGCGTCTCGCAATTTATCCGCGGATGCTGGAAGCCGCCGCCGCGGCCCATGAGCCGCACCGGATTGCCTTTTATCTCTATGACTTAGCGAGCGAATTTCACGCACTTTGGACGAAGGGGCGCGATTTGCCCTATTTACGCTTCATTATCAATAATGATGCAGATCTTACAAAGGCGCGACTGGCCATGGTCCAGGGCGTCGTCTCGGTCCTGGCATCGGGCCTCGCCATCCTCGGCGTCCATGCCCCGGACGAGATGCGGTAGTTTGGGGCGAACTACTTAAGGGGAATTCGGGGGTAACCGGCAGAAGCCGGACCGCTTAGACTTGGTTGAAAGCCTTGTGGGTCGAAGGCCGTGCCTTGGTCGAGGGGGCGCGCGGCTTTCCCGAAGGGACGCATCATCACGATGGCCGAACGATATCAGGACAGACCGTTTCCTTCCGATGACTATGGTCGCGGCGGCGATCAGCATGGGAAGGCGGAAAATGATCCCTTGGCCGAGCTCGCCCGTCTGATCGGACAGACCGATCCATTTGCAGCGCAGGGGCGGCCCACCGCGCGCCCGCCGGCCGCACCGGCGCCCGCCCAGAGCTATCAGGAAGACGACTATCGTCAGGACGATGACCAGCAGGACTATGCCGCGCAGGCGCCGTCGGCTCCGCCCGGGCCGCCCTCATGGATGCGGCGCGCCAACGTGCAGCCGCAGCCGGCACCCGCGCCGGAGCCTGACTACCCCGTCTCCGTGAACCCGGTTCATCCGTTGCATCGCTATTCAGCCCAGCCGACCGCGGCCGAGCCTGATTTCCATCAGCCGCAGGCCTATCAGGATCACGCTTATCAAGATCAGCCTCATCAGGCTCCGGCTTATCAGCAGGATCAAGCCTATCAGCAGGAGCAGGCCTACCAGGAGCCGTACGCGCAGCCCGATCCGTCGCGCTATGACGATGCGCTCTACGGCAAGCTGGAGGCGGGTGAGCAGGACTATCAGCGCGATCCGGCCTATCCGGACGATCCCTACGCATTCCAGAGCGACTATCCCGAGGCCGATCTCGACGAGCCGAAGAAGCAGCGCGGCGGGATGATGACGGTCGCGGCGATCCTGGCGCTTGCCGTGGTCGGCACTGGCGCGGCCTTCGCCTACAAGACCTATGTCGGCTCGCCCCGCAGCGGCGAGCCGCCGATCATCAAGGCCGACAACACGCCCACCAAGATCGTGCCCGCGCCGACGGATTCCTCGGCCAAGGTGCCCGATCGCATGGTCAGCGGCGATGGCACCGAGAAGATCGTGCCGCGCGAGGAAGCGCCTGTTGACGTCAACGCCAAGGCGGGCGGTCCCCGCGTGGTGTTCCCGCCGCTGAACCCGAATGCGAACCCGCCGCCGGTGGCGAGCGTGTCGCCGTCCACGATCCCGCCGCCGAGCGCGGGTCCGATTCCGAGCAACGGTACGCTGCCGAACAATTCGCCGCGCACGATCCGGACCGTGGCCGTGAGGGGCGATCAGACCGATAGCGCCACGCCGCAATCGGCCGCTGCCGCCAAGCCGGCAACTCCGCCGAAGCCGGTCGCTGCGCCGCCCGGGCCGCGCACGCCGCCGACCTCGGCCAATGCCAGCGCCAACCAGCCGCTCTCGCTGGCACCGCAATCGGCGCCCGCAGCCGAGCCGCCGCAACGGATGGCTGCGACCAATCCGACGCAGATCGCGCCCGCCAGCAGTGGCGGCAGCGGCTACATTGTGCAGGTCTCCTCGCAGCAGAGCGAGGACAGCGCCGCCGCGTCGTACCGGGTGCTTCAGAGCAAGTACGGCAGCGTGCTCGGATCGCGCTCGCCGGTGATCAAGCGGGTCGATCTCACCGACAAGGGCAAGGGCATCGTCTATCGCGCCTTCGCGGGGCCCTATGGCTCAGCCGAGGAAGCGACGCAGGCTTGCAACAGTCTGAAGTCCGCAGGCTTGTCGGCCTGCTTCGTCCAGAGGAATTAACGGCCGTTTCCTTGACCCCCTCGCGGGGCAGGGTTAATCGGCCCTTATGAGCACGCGGGCCTTCATTACCGGCGTATCCGGAACGGAACTGACCGCCGCCGAGCGGGAGTTTATCCGTGCCGAGCGCCCATGGGGCTTCATCCTCTTCAAGCGCAATATCGCCACGCCGGCTCAAGTTGCTGCTTTGGTTGCAGAATTGCGCGCGATTGCGAACGCGCCCGACGCCCCCGTCCTGATCGATCAGGAGGGTGGACGGGTGCAGCGGCTGGGTCCGCCGCACTGGCCCGTCTATCCGCCGGGCGCCGTATTCGCGAATCTGTACGACAGTGATTCGGCGCTCGGGCTCACCGCGGCACGCCTCAGCGCGCGGCTGATCGCGGCCGATCTCGCCGATCTCGGCATTACCGTGGATTGCTTGCCGCTGGCTGACGTGCCGGTTCAGGGCGCGGATGCCGTCATCGGGAACCGGGCCTATGGCACCGAACCTGGCAAGGTCGCGGCGATCGCGCGCGCGGTGACCGAGGGCCTGGAGCAGGGTGGCGTGCTGCCGGTCCTCAAGCACATTCCCGGCCACGGCCGCGCCACCGCCGATACCCATTTCCAGCTGCCGACCGTCGACACGCCCAGGGACGAGCTGGAGCGGACCGACTTCGCGGCGTTCAAGCCGCTGGCGGACCTGCCGATGGCCATGACTGCACATGTTGTGTTTAGCGCGGTCGACCCCGCCCATCCGGCGACGACATCTGCGACAATGATTGCTCAGGTGATTCGCGGCGCAATCGGGTTCCAGGGTTTGTTAATGAGTGATGACGTGTCGATGAACGCGCTGGCGGGAAGCATTGCCGATCGGACCCGCGCCATCTTCGCGGCCGGCTGCGACATGGCTCTGCATTGCAACGGCAACATCGAGGAGATGCGCGAGGTCGCCGGCCAGACGCCTGAACTGTCGGGCAAGGCGCTGGAGCGGGCGACAGCCGCGCTCGCGGCGCGCAAGGCGCCGCAGCCATTCGACCGGGCGGCCGCACGCGCCGAACTGGACGCATTGATCGCACGGGCAAACACGGCATCCGCATGACCGCAGAAATCCTATCGTTTGAAACCGGGCGGCCCGCAGAGCTCGCCGAGGGTGAGCCGGCGTTGGTGGTGGACGTCGAGGGCTATGAAGGCCCGCTCGACCTCCTGCTCGCGTTGGCGCGGCAGCAGAAGGTCGATCTCGCCAAGATCTCGATCCTGGCGCTGGCCGACCAGTATCTCCACTTCATCGAAGCCGCGCGAAAGATCCGGCTCGAGCTCGCCGCCGACTACCTCGTGATGGCCGCGTGGCTCGCCTTCCTGAAGTCGCGCCTGCTGCTGCCGGAGCCGCCGAGCGCGGAAGGGCCGAGCGCCGAAGAGATGGCGACCGCGCTTGCCAACCGCCTGCGCCGGCTGGAAGCCATTCGTGAAGCCGCCAACCGGCTGATGAACCGGCCGCAATTGCAGCGCGATATCTTCCCGCGCGGCGAGCCCGAACAGATCGCCGAGATCAAGCATCCGAAATACACCGCGACGCTGTACGACCTGCTCACCGCCTATGCCTCGCAGCGCCAGTCGCGTGTGCTGGCGAGCGTGCATCTGGCCAAGCGCACGGTGTGGTCGCTCGCCGAGGCGCGCGCCACGCTGGAACGGCTGGTCGGCAGCATCAGCGAGCAGGACGACTGGGGCGTGCTCGACGACTTCCTGATCCGGCACGTCGCCGATCCGACGCAGCGTGCCACGGTGTTCGCCTCGAGCTTCGCCGCCGCGCTGGAGCTAGTGCGCGAAGGTCAACTCGAGCTGAACCAGAAAGAGGCGTTTGCGCCCATCTATTTCCGGAAGGGGCGCCCCAAACCGGTCCCTGACGCAGCTCCCGCGCCCGATGCGCCGGTCGCTTAAGTGCAAGAAGGAGAATCTGCCATGGCAAGCCTGGCTGAAGTGCGGGTAGACGAGGCCGAGCCGATGGAGAACGAATCCCAGGCGCGTCCCGAAGAATTGCGGCTGCTGGAAGCGCTGCTGTTTGCGTCGAGTGAACCGCTGGATACCGCGACACTGGCCAAGCGCATGCCTGACGGCGTGGACGTCAAGGCCGCGCTCGAGCAGCTGCAGGCCGATTATGCCTCGCGTGGCGTGAACCTCGTGCGCGTCGCCAACAAATGGACCTTCCGCACCGCCGGCGATCTCGCCTGGCTGATGACGCGGGAGAGCACCGAGACCCGCCGCCTGTCGCGCGCGGCGATCGAGGTGCTGGCGATCATCGCCTATCACCAGCCTGTGACGCGCGCCGAGATCGAGGAGATCCGCGGCGTCGTCACCTCGAAGGGCACGCTCGACGTGCTGCTGGAGACCGGCTGGATCAAGCCGCGCGGCCGGCGCAAGACGCCGGGCCGTCCCTTGACCTTCGGAACCACCGAGGACTTCCTGTCGCAGTTCACCCTGGAACAGCTGGGCGATCTGCCGGGCCTGGAAGAGCTGAAGGGCACGGGCCTGCTGGATTCGCGCCTGCCGACCGGATTCAGCGTGCCGACGCCGTCCGATGACCCGCAATTGCGCGAAGACGAGGATCCGCTGGAACCGGGCGAGGACCTCGATCTCGCGCTGGCACCTGCGGTTGAGCCCGAGAGCCCGCCGGAAGGTGGCAATGAGGGCGGCGAGGGCGGCAGCGAGGACTAACCTCCCGGCCAAATACGGGCCCCCTGCGACCGGTTAACACTAGCAAGATTACGTAGCGCCAACAGCGAATTGGCGCCGGCTGGTCCTTGTTTTTGAGGCCTGCGGAGCCTACGTTCCGGTGAAGATCGGCCGGGTCCCCGGCCATGCGCGTTTGGAGGGTTGCAGGATGGGTTCACTCAGCATTTGGCACTGGATCTTGGTGATCGCAGTGGTCCTGCTGCTGTTCGGCCGCGGGAAGATTTCGGATCTGATGGGCGACGTGGCGCAGGGCATCAAGGCGTTCAAGAAGGGCATGCAGGACGACGACAAGCCCGCTGACAAGCCTGAGCCGGCCAAGTCCATCGAGCACAATGCCGCGCCGACCGCGGCACGCTCCGACGTCGGCAGCAAGGCCGTCTGAGCCAGAGAGCACGCGAGACGCGGGTAGCGGCCCCGATCCTGCGCGCGAGGGATTGGGCCGGCTTGCTGCCGGCGTGAACGGAAGACCTCATGTTCGACATCGGGTGGAGTGAACTGGTCCTGATCGGGGTCGTGGCCTTGATCGCCATCGGCCCGAAAGAGCTGCCGGGCGTTCTGCGCATGGTCGGGCAGTGGATGGGCAAGGCCCGCAAGATGGCCGCCGAATTCCAGGGCCAATTCCAGGAGGCGATGCGCGAGGCCGAGATGGCCGACCTCAAGAAGAGCTTCGACGAGGTCAAGGAAGCCGCCTCTGGCTTTGCCGGCAACAATCTGATGACCTCGCTCCAGAAGGACGTCAGCGACGCGCTCCGCGTCGATGCACTCGACAAGCCAGCCGAGACGTCCTCGACGACCGCCATCGAAGCGCCGGCGACCTCAAGTGAGGCGCTGACGACTCCAACAACCCCGGAAGCCCCAACGCCGGAAACCTTCGTGGAAGCGGAAGCCCATGGCGCGGTGAACGAGCCGCTCGCCATCACCCGTGAGGTCGAGCAGGCGCCGGTCGTTGCGCAAGACACCGCGCCATCCGAAGCGATCAAGGACGCCAAAGCGTCATGAGCGACGCCGATATCGAGGCCAGCAAAGCCCCGCTGATGGACCATTTGATCGAGCTGCGCTCGCGGCTGATCAAGGCGCTGCTCGGCTTTGGCGTGGCCTTCATCTTCTGCTTCTTCTTCGCCAAGCAGATCTACAACGTGCTGGTCTGGCCCTTCGTGTGGGTCGCCGGTCCCGAGAACTCGAAATTCATCTACACGGCGCTGCTGGAATATTTCATCACGCAGCTCAAGCTCGCGCTGTTCGGCGCCGGCTTCATCTCGTTCCCGATCGTGGCAACGCAGATCTACAAGTTCGTCGCGCCCGGGCTCTACAAGCACGAGAAGCAGGCCTTCTTGCCCTATCTGGTCGCGACCCCGTTCTTCTTCGTGCTGGGTGCGGCGCTGGTTTATTTCGTCGTGCTGCCGATGCTGGTCCGCTTCTCGCTTGGCATGCAGCAGGCCGGCAGCGACGAGACCGCCCAGATCCAGCTCCTGCCCAAGGTCGGCGAATATCTGTCGCTGATGATGTCGCTGATCTTCGCGTTCGGCATCGCCTTCCAGCTTCCGGTGATCCTGACGCTGCTCGGTCGCATCGGCATCGTCACCTCGAAGATGCTGCGCGAGAAGCGCCGCTATTTCATCGTGATCGCCTTCGTGATCGCGGCCGTGCTGACCCCGCCGGACGTACTGAGCCAGTGCTCGCTCGCGATCCCCTTGCTGGCGCTCTACGAGGGCTCGATCATCGCGGTGGCGATGGTGGAGAAGAAGGCGGCCGCCGCGCAGGCTGCGACCGGCACAGACGTGTCGACGCCGGCCAATCCGGCAGAGTAGGGACGCGGTGTCATTCCCCGCCTTGTGCGCAATTGCGCACTGGAGCGGGGAATCCAGTACGCCGCGGCCTGTCGAGGAATCACGGTCGGCTCTGGAATACTGGATCGCCCGCTTTCGCGGGCGATGACAGCTGTGCTAGGGGGAAGCGCGCCAATGCAAACTTGCAACGTTTGCCGTTGTAGGTTTACGCGCTGATCCAGGACCACGGCCATGCACGACATCAAATCGATCCGCGACAATCCGCAAGCCTTCGACGCCGGTCTCGCCCGGCGTGGCCTGAAGCCGTTGTCGGCCGCGCTGCTCGCGATCGACGAGAGGCGGCGCGCGGCGATCCTGGCCTCCGAGCAGGCGCAGGCGCGGCGCAATGCGGCCTCCAAGGAAATCGGCGACGCCAAGAAGGCCAAGGACGAGGCGCGTGCGGCCACGCTGATGGCCGAAGTCGCCGAGCTCAAGACCACGATGCCGCAGCTCGAAGCCGCCGCGAAGGCCGCCGACGAGGAATTGACGAAAGAGCTGTCCGCGATCCCGAACATTCCGTTCGATGAAGTGCCTGACGGTGTCGACGAGCACGGCAACGTGCAGCACCATGTGTTCGGCAACAAGCGCAACTACGGCTTCGCGCCGAAGCTGCATGACGATCTCGGCAACGCGCTCGGCTACATGGATTTCGAGGCGGCGGCAAAACTCTCCGGCGCACGCTTCGTCGTGCTGAAGAAAGGGCTCGCGCGCCTCGAGCGCGCGATCGGCCAGTTCATGCTCGACCTGCACACGACGAGCACGGCTACACGAGATCAACCCGCCGCTGCTGGTGCGCAACGAGGTGATGTTCGGCACCGGACAGCTGCCGAAGTTCGAGGACGACCAGTTCTGGGCGATCAAGGGCGAACTGCTCGCCTCACCCGACCATGAGCGGCTCAAGACAGAGCGCCTCGGTCTCATTCCGACGGCGGAAGTCTCGCTGACCAACCTCGTGCGCGAATCCATCCTCGACGAGAAGCAATTGCCGATGCGGCTCACAGCGCTGACGCCGTGCTTCCGCGCTGAGGCGGGCGCGGCCGGGCGCGACACCCGCGGCATGATCCGCCAGCATCAATTCACCAAGGTCGAGCTGGTCTCGATCACGACGCCCGAGACCAGCAAGGACGAGCTGGAGCGGATGCTGTCCTGCGCCGAGCAGGTGCTGCAGAAGCTCGACCTGCATTATCGCGTGATGACGCTCTGCGCAGGAGACATGGGCTTTTCGTCGCAAAAAACCTACGACATCGAGGTCTGGATGCCCGGGCAGGGCGACGGCGGCATGTTCCGCGAGATCTCGAGCTGCTCGGTCTGCGGCGACTTCCAGGCGCGCCGCATGGATGCGCGCTCGCGCGGGCCGGACGGCAAGCCGCGCTTCGTGCATACGCTGAACGGCTCCGGCACTGCGGTCGGCCGCGCGCTGATCGCCGTGATGGAGACTTATCAGCAGGAGGACGGCTCGATTGCGGTCCCCAGCGTGCTCCAGCCGTACATGGGTGGATTGAAGGTGATCTCGCGCGACTGAGGCGTATTGCTCGCTGAAACGCAGAAACGTTTGGTTGCGAAGATCAGGCGGGCGGTTATCCTGACGGCCACCCGTCAATGCGAACCCACCGTTCATGGCCTTGCACCGCGACATCTTCTGGGTTGGCAGACAATGGGCGGTGACGGGTTGCGGCATCCAGGCCGTCGATCAGCGCCTGCGCGGTGTGCTCGACATCGAGATCGCGCGGCTCTGGGACGAGGATCTCGTGCAGAGCCGGCGAGCCAAGCCCGGCGTCAATGCTGCGGATTTCGACAAGGCGCTGACAGTGGCACGCGAGCGTTTTCCGCAGACGCCGGCGTCGGATCCGATCGTTGCAGAGCTGGAGGCGCTCGGCGTGATCGAGACTCCGGTTGTCAGTCCGGTCGTACCGGCGATGAAGCTGTATGCCGAAGGCAGGCTCGCACGCTTCCTGCCGCAATGGCGCATCCGCCGCTAGCCTAGTACGGGCACTGGGCTCGAACAGGTGGGCGGCATCCGGAAGCCAGCGTCGGGAACCGAAGCCGGCCGCGTGCTGCGCTGCGGCAATAAGCGGGATCACAGATGAGATCTGCGCGGTGGCCGGTTTGCCTGATCCGTCCCAGCCGGATATGACGGCTCAGACCCCTCCAGGAATCGACCTTTCGCATGCGCATTCTCTGCACCAATGACGACGGCATTCACGCTCCCGGCCTCAAGGTCGTGGAGGAGATCGCGCGGGCATTGTCCGACGACGTCTGGGTGGTGGCGCCCGAGCTCGACCAGTCCGGCGTGTCGCATTCGCTGTCGCTGAACGATCCCTTGCGCCTGCGCGAGGTCGGGCCGCGGCACTTCGCCGTGCGCGGCACCCCGACTGACTGCGTCATCATGGGCGCGCGCCATATCCTGGGCACCAAGCCGCCCGATCTCGTGCTGTCGGGCGTCAACAAGGGCCGCAACGTCGCCGAGGACGTGGTCTATTCCGGCACCATCGCCGGCGCGCTGGAGGGCACCATCCTGGGGCTGCCGTCGTTCGCGCTGTCGCAGGAGTTCAGCGTCGAGACGCGCGAGCGGCCGCCGTGGGACACCGCGCGCACGTTCGGCCCCGACATCCTGCGCAAGGTGATGGCCGCCGGCATCCCGAAGGAGACCGTCATCAACGTCAACTTCCCGTCCTGCGCGCCTGAGGATGTGCTCGGCATTCGCGTCACCCGCCAGGGCAAGCGCAATCTCGGCTTCCTCAGGATCGACGAGCGCAGGGACGGCCGCAACAATCCCTATTTCTGGATCGGCTTCGAGCGCGCGGCGATGATGGATACGCCCGCCGAGGGCACTGATCTGGCGGCGCTGCGCGAGCGCTATGTCTCGGTCACGCCGCTCAGGCTCGACCGCACCAACGAAGCGTTTTCCGAAGCACTGGGTGCGGCCCTGAAGTAGCGGGCTAGTCGCCGCGAAGGGCGGCCTCGATGGTCCTGCCGAGCGCATCGAGCTGGAACGGCTTCTGGAGCGCGGGCCGGTCGCGATACTGCTCGGGCAGGCCGGAGGAGCCGTAGCCGGTGGCGAAGATGAACGGGCAGCCCTTCGCCTTGATCAGGTCGGCGACCGGGGAGATCACCTTGCCGTTGACGTTGACGTCGAGGATAGCGATGTCGAACTGGGTAGCTTCGGCTAGCCGCATTGCTTCGGGGATATCGCCGGCTTCAGCTGCGACCTTGTAGCCGAGCTCTTCCAGCATGTCCGCGACCATCATCCTGATCATCACCTCGTCTTCGACGAGAAATACAGAGCGGCCGGGAAGCCCTGTCGCGGTCATTGTCGGTGAGTCCTTGCCCAATCAAGAAAACGTTCGCAGATAACGCGAATCGACGCAATGCGCGTTTCGGCCAACGGACACCTGAAAATGGCCTTCGTAGCCAGTCCGCGGCAAGCCAATTTGTGGTCAAATGCCTCGACGAAAGGCTATCATGAGTTCCTGAGCCGGAACAGGATTCTTGCCCCAGCCCTTGAGCTCCGCAAGCGATGATCCGGACCCTGACGAGACAACACTGGCAGCAATGACCTCCCATCAGCACCCGCCGGAAAAGATGATGTTTCAGCTCACGCTGAGGCGTCGGGGTATCAGCGATCAGGCGGTGCTGCGAACCATGGAGGAGGTGCCGCGCGAGCTGTTCGTCGACGAGGCCGATCGCGACGTGGCCTATCGCGATAGCGCGCTGCCGATCGCGTGCGGGCAGACCATCAGCCAGCCCTTCGTCGTCGCCTACATGACCGAGCAGCTCCAGCTCCAGAAGCAGCACCGCGTGCTCGAGATCGGCACGGGCTCCGGCTATCAGGCCGCCGTGCTGTCGCGGCTTGCAGGCCAGGTGCTGACGGTCGAGCGCTACCGCAAACTCGCGGACGCAGCACGCGCCAGGCTTGAGAAGCTCGACTATCACAATGTCGAGGTGATGCTGGGCGACGGTCTCAACCTGCCTGCCAATATCGGCCCGTTCGACCGCATCATCGTCACCGCCGCCATGGAGCAGATTCCGGAGAACCTGGTCGATCGGCTCGCGGTGGGCGGCATCCTGATCGCGCCCGTCGGCCCGCATCAGGGGGTGCAGACGCTGATCCGTCTGACCCGCACCGCGACCGGGATCGACCGCAAGGAACTCGTCGAGGTCCGTTTCGTGCCGGCACTGCCCGGCGTGGCGCGGGAGCTGTAGATTTCCGGATTGGCTGTGCGGCCAACATCTTATTGGGAGGGTTAAGCCGTTATTTACTCGGCGCGTGTCTACTTAAAAGACCAGTTCTGTTGCGTACGAGTGAGTAACCATGTCTGTCGTCGCCGAGTTGCTTTACTCGCGCCGCGTACCGCAGGTCGCGGTGCTGGCGCTGATCTCCTTCAGCTTCGCTGGTTGCAGCGCCGACATGTCGTCGCGGCTGTCCCAGTCGAACTTCTCCAATCCTTTTGCCTCCGATCAGACCGGTTCGGTGCAGCAGGCACCGCCGCCGCAGCGTGAGTTGCCGCAATATTCGCGGCCGCAGACGCAGCCCGGTTATTACCAGTCGCAGCCCTTGCCGCCGCCGGCGGTGTCCGCGCCGCAATCCTATCCGGTTGCGGCAGGCGGCGGGATGTCTGGTGGCGGGCGGGGCGTCGGCTCCTACGCGCCCCCGGCGCAGCCGCATCTGGAGACCACGGCCACCGTGCCGTCGCGCTCGGTCGCGGCCGCCCAGCCGGCCGGCGGGACCAAGATCATCGTCGGCACCAGCGACACGCTCGACGTGCTGGCCAAGCGTTATCACGTCACGCCGCAGGCGATCCTCGCCGCCAATGGCTACAAGGGGCCGCGTGCGCTCTCGCCCGGCCAGCAGCTGATCATCCCGCATCCGGGCGCGACCGCGGCTGCACCCGCGCCGGCGATGGCTCCCGTCGCCGCGGCTCCGGCGATGGCGCCGGCGGCGAAGCCGGTTGCGGCCCTCGCCGCGCCGCCGAGCATGCACTTCGTCAACCGCGGCGACACGCTCGCCAGCATCGCCCGCAAGAATCACATCTCGGCGGCTGAACTGGCCCGCGCCAACGGCCTCGATCCGTCGGCGAAGCTCAAGCTCGGCACCAAGCTGACCGTTCCCGGCGCGAAGACCGCCGCCGTCGCTGCACCTGTTGCTGCGCCAGTCGGGGCAGCCCCGGTCGCCGGTACACTCCAGCCGGTTGCGGCCGCTCCGGCGCCTGCCACCAAGATGGCCGCTGTCGCCGCGCCGGTGCAGAGCGCGCGCCTGGCCCAGGCCACCGCCAATGTCGAAGAGAAGGCTGTCGAGGCACCTGCGAAAGCTGCGGAGACCACCAGCGCGCTGCCGACTTTCCGCTGGCCGGTGCGCGGCAAGGTGGTCACGACCTACGGCGCCAAGACCAACGGCAAGTCCAACGACGGCATCAATCTCGCTGTGCCCGAGGGTACGCCGGTCAAGGCGGCTGAAGACGGCGTCGTCGCCTATTCCGGCAACGAGCTGAAAGGTTACGGCAATCTGGTCCTGGTTCGGCACTCCAACGGCTACGTCACCGCATATGCCCATGCGAGTGAGCTGTTGGTGAAGCGCGGCGATACCATCAAGCGCGGTCAGGTCATTGCCAAGTCGGGTCAATCCGGAGAGGTGGCGTCGCCGCAGCTCCACTTCGAGATCCGCAAGGGATCGAGTCCGGTTGACCCGCTTCAATTCCTGAACGGGGCGTGAGGCGTAGGGCCTGAGGAGTAGGGCAGGCCATCGCCACAAGGAAACTGCCATCGCCCGCGAAAGCGGGCGATCCAGTATTGCATAGACAGCAGTCGCTAGGCCGAGACGCTGCCGTGAACTGTGGCGTAGATCAGCACGCAGCAAAATTCGGATTAATAAAAGTTTGGCGAATGCCGGAAGCAGATCGCGTTCATGCGATTTCGCTCCGGCGGAATGTTTGTGCTTGCTCCTTCTTTTCCGGCAAGCTCTCTGAATCCCGAACCATTCAAAATCGCTGAGTTCGTCGCGTATGATTCGAGGGTCCGGTGTCGGAGCCTGGAACGCGTTGGTCGCGAGGCCGCTAAAGAGAATGAGATCAGGTTCGGCCTGAGGCTTTTGTGACCGGACGATCAAATTATCGAAGAACAACCCCATGCAAAGTAGCCGATGGCTGCCGGTGCGATGTCCTAATGTTCTGAATCTGCTTCGGTTTTGATGGCGCAGCGGACATGGCAGGGCTTGCTGGCGATCCAGCGCCGTCGTGAATGACCCGACCGGGCCCCTTTGATCTAGATCAACCTGGAAGTCGGGCGTTCCCCCTCCGTAGCAGCGCAGGCCAATGACGCACGGGTCCGGAGACCGGCATGAAGCTGGCTGATACGAAATCGTCGCGTGATTACGGACAATCGTTCCAGCATCCAGCAGGTGAGGGCATGCTGTACGTGCCGGGCGGCACGTTTCGCATGGGTTCGGATCGGCACTATCCGGAGGAAGCGCCGGTCCACCGCGTCACCGTGGATGCGTTCTGGATGGATTGCCATCCAGTGACGAACCGGCAATTCAAGGCGTTCGCCAAGGCTACCGGCCACGTCACCGTTGCCGAGATCACGCCCGATCCAAAGGACTATCCCGGAATGCTCCCGCATATGATCTACGCGGGCTCGCTGGTGTTCTCTCCGCCCGCGCACCCGGTCAGTCTCCGGGACTTCAGCCAGTGGTGGACCTTCGCCAAGGGCGCGGACTGGCGACATCCCTACGGGCCGGGCAGCGACATCCGTGGGCTGGACGATCATCCCGTGGTGCATGTGGCCTTCAGCGATGCGCTCGCCTACGCAAGATGGGCTGGCAAGGATTTGCCGACCGAAGCGGAATGGGAATTTGCGGCGCGCGGCGGGCTGGATGGCGCCGAGTTCGCGTGGGGAGATGTTTTTGCGCCGGACGGCCGCCACATGGCCAACACCTGGCAGGGCGAATTTCCGCGCCAAAACACCAGGGACGATGGATACGAACGGACTTCGCCGGTCACCGCATTCCCGCCGAACGGACACGGGCTGCACGATATGATCGGCAACGTCTGGGAATGGACGTCAGACTGGTATTCGCCTCGGCATGAAGCCGATGCTGCAAAAGCCTGTTGCATTCCAGAGAACCCGCGCGGCGGCCGCGAGGCCGATAGCTACGACCCCAGAACGACCAACGTCAAGATTCCACGAAAGGTCATCAAAGGCGGCTCGCATTTGTGCGCGCCGAATTACTGCCGACGCTACCGGCCGGCTGCGCGGCATGCGGAGCCGATCGATACTTCCACGAGTCATCTCGGCTTTCGGTGCGTCAGGCGAGGAGCCGCTGACGCATATTAAACAGGAGAGCGTAACCATGTTGAGTACTATATTGCCCGACAAGTCACGCAAGACACCTGGTTGGCACAAGCGGTCCTGCGCATCGCTGCTTGGCGCGACGATGTTGATGTCGCTGTCCGGGCCGACCAGCACGCCGGCAACCGCACAGCCGGCACAGAAACCCAATATCCTCTTCATCATGGGCGACGACATCGGCTGGATGCAGCCGAGCATCTACCACCGCGGCCTGATGGTCGGGGAAACGCCCAACATCGATCGCATCGGCAACGAAGGCGCGATCTTCATGCACTATTACGCCGAGCAGAGCTGCACGGCCGGCCGCAATGCCTTTTTCACCGGCATGAATCCGCTGCGCACCGGGATGATACCTCCGCAACTGCCCGGCAGCCCGTCCTATCTGCGGCCCGGCACCCCGTCCCTCGCGAAATTCCTGCTCGATCTCGGCTACAACACCGGCGAGTTCGGCAAGAACCATCTCGGCGACCACACCGACGCGCTGCCGACCGCGCATGGCTTCCAGGAATACTGGGGCTACCTATATCACCTCGATGCGATGCAGGGCGTGAGCTTCCCGGACATCAACAAGTCCCCGACCCAGCAGACGGTTGCCCCGCCATGCAAGAATACGCCGATCCCCGGTATCCCGGAAGTACCGGGCGCGGTCGATCCGCTAACGACGGTTTGCCTGACGCCTCCGCGCAACGTCCTGTCGTGCAAGTCGGATGGTACATCCAGGACTCAGCAGTGCATCGACCAGGGCCCGCTGACGCTCGAGCGATCGAAGGGTGTCGACGAGGAAATCTCGGCCAAGGTCATCGACTTCATCGATCGCAACGACCCGAAGACGACGGGCAAGCCTTTCTTCGTCTGGTACAACCCGGCGCGCATGCATGTGACGACCGTGCTTAACGACAAGTACATGGCAATGGTCGGCGAACCGGGTGGCAAGGACTGGGGCGTCAACGAAGCCGGCATGAAGCAGATGGATGACAACATTGGCTACGTGCTGAAGAAGCTCCAGGACATGGGCCAACTCGACAATACGATCGTCGTGTTCACCACCGACAACGGCGCCGAGACGTTCACCTACCCGGACGGCGGCACGACCCCGTTCAAGGGCTCGAAGATGAACACCTGGGAAGGCGGCATGCGCGCTCCGTGTGTCATTCGCTGGCCGGGTGTCATCAAACCTGGAACGGTCAAGAACGACATCTTCGCGTCGCTCGACTGGCTGCCCACGCTTGTCAATATCGCCGGCGGAGCCAAGGGCGATGCGCTGAACAAGCGGATCATGGCCGGCGCCTATCCGGGCATCGTCAAGACCAGGCTCGATGGCTTCGACCAGACCGAGTACCTCTCGGGACGTTCGGAGAAGTCGGCGCGCGATACCTTCTTCTACTATTCCAGCAGCCACCCGTCGGCGGTGCGCTACAAGAATTGGAAGATGTATTTCGCGATCGCGCCCGAAACCGCGACGGGCTTCCTCTCGCCGGGAGTCCAGACCCAGTTCGCAGCCGGCATGGTTAACCTCAAGCGCGATCCATTCGAGACGTCGTGGGGCGATGAGAAAAAGGCGAGTTTCTGGTTCAGCGGCGCGCTCGCCGGGCCGGTCACGGCTTACATATACGACTGGAACCTGCTGCCCATCGGGCAGGTGCTGTGGCTGAAGGAGCTGGAATCCTACAAGGAGTTCCCACCCCTTCAGGATCCCGCGAGCTACAACCTGGATCAGGTCATGGAACAACTCAAGAAGGGTCAGGGGCACCCGAGCCAGTAGCTCGGATGCTTGATGCGGGCGCCCGACATAGGGCGCCCGCCAACGGAATCGCGAGCAAAGTGATCAAGGAGGCCGCGCCGGACCGGTCGGCACCTCCACAAGCCACGTCCGCTTCCGATGCATCAAGCGAACAGAGCCAATTGCATAACAACAGGAGGAGCACGTCATGAGTAACAAGCGTCCGCCAGAAGAATCCCACGACGTTCCGCCGTAATCGGACGGCGGAATGAAACGCCGCGATCTGCTGCTGAGCGGAAGTTCGCTTGTGGCCGCTTCAATGTTGGCCAGTAGGGACCGCACGATCGAAACGGATCGACAATGAAACAGATCACGCGATCACGCCTTGACCGGCGCGCACTGCTCTCGTCTCTGGCGATGCTTCCGTTTCTATCTGCCGCTCTGCGTTCCACGTCCGCCATGGCCCAGACGCAAGCCGGTCCTCTGCCGTCCTGGAACGAGGGCCCGACGAAAGCCTCGATCGTCGACTTCGTCGCACGGGTCACGGAGAACGGTGGACCCTATTTCGTGCCCCCCGATCAACGCATCGCAACCTTCGACAACGACGGCACGCTTTGGATCGAACAGCCGATGTATGTACAACTGGCGTTTGCGCTGGATCGCGTGAAGGTCCTTGCGCCTATGCATCCGGAATGGAAGGACAAGCAGCCCTTCGCGGCAGTGCTGAATGGCGACTTGAAGGCGCTCGCAGCTTTCGGGGAGAAGGGCGTGGCCGAGCTGCTGGCGGTAACTCACCCCGGCATGACGACGGCGGAGTTTGAGAAGATCGTCACAGACTGGCTTGCGACCGCGCGTGATGGCCGTTTCAAGCGTCCGTATACCGAACTTGTCTATCAGCCTATGCTCGAACTGCTCGCTTACCTCCGCACCAACGGCTTCAAGACCTTCATCGTGTCAGGTGGCGGCGTCGAATTCATGCGACCATGGACCGAGGCGATTTATGGCGTGCCTCCCGAGCAGGTCGTCGGATCGTCAATCAAGACCCGGTATGAGATGCGCGACAGCACGCCGGTTCTATTTCGCTTGCCGGATATCGATTTCATCGACGACAAGGCCGGCAAACCGATCGGGATCAATAGCCACATCGGCCGGCGTCCGATCGCCGCCTTCGGCAACTCCGATGGCGACCTCGAAATGCTGCAATGGGCGACGCTCGGTACCAGTGGCGCGCGGTTCGGCCTGATCGTCCACCATACCGATGCGGAACGCGAATATGCCTACGATCGCCAATCACATTTCGGCAAGCTCGATGTCGCTCTCGATGCTGCAGCGCTGAACAGGTGGACCGTTGTGGACATGAAGAACGACTGGAAGAGTATCTTTTCGTTTGATTAGAGGTGAAATCGTAAGATCCACGGCTGCGCGAATGCAGTGCGCAGCCAGCCATTGAGCTCAATGCACACCGTTGGGCATAGCACCCGACTATATTTTTAGATGTGGCCAATTCACAACGGACATCGGGTCTGGAGCATGCCTTACTTACAGCCCGTAGACGAAACTCCGATTCCTTCGGTCTCGAGATAGGCTTAGGCCTGATGACGGGACCAGGTCTTAAAACGGAAGGTGGGTTCGCGACCGCCAAATCTCGATGCATCCGTCGAACCGCTAGGAGATTGCAGATGAAGCCCACGTTGGAATTTGCGGGTGCCTCTCAACCGACCCTGCTCAGCGCGGTTGTGGTTGCAGCTCTCACGTTTTCGCCGCAAATCGCGAGCGCCGACGAGAGCGGCATCTCGTTCTGGGTCCCGGGGCTGTTCGGCAGTCTGGCAGCGGCACCCACCGCCCCAGGCTGGTCCCTCGGGACGATCTATTACCACACCAGTGTGTCCGCCTCCGGTGCTGCCGCAGCGGCCCGAGAAGTTCAGATTGGCCGCTTCTCTCCGAACGTCAATGTCAACTTGAACGTAAATCTCAAAGCGCCGCCAGACCTGCTGTTTCTGGCTCCGACGTATACGTTCGCGACGCCGGTCCTCGGCGGGCAATTGTCCGTCGGTGTCATGGGCGTTTACGGCCGAAACAGCACGACCCTTGATGGCACGCTGACGACCGGGTTCGGTCCGATTTCGGCGACCCGCACGGGAAGCATATCGGACTCGCTCACCGGGTTCGGCGACCTCTATCCCATGGTCTCGATGAAGTGGCACGACGGCGTCCACAACTACATGACCTATGTGACCGGCGACATTCCAGTCGGCGCCTATGAACCCAGCCGCCTCTCCAACATCGGTATCGGTCATGGCGCCATCGACGCAGGCGGGGGTTACACTTACCTCAACCCGATGACGGGATATGAATTCTCCGGCGTCGGCGGCTTCACATACAACTTCAAGAACCCGGACACGCTGGTTCAGAGCGGCGTCGATTTCCACTTCGATTGGGGCGCGTCGAAATTTCTCTCAAAGCAGGCCTTCGTAGGTCTGGTCGGCTATGCCTATCAGCAGGTCTCCAACGATACCGGCGGACTGCCGGCCCTTGGCGGATTCAGGTCGCGAGTTTTCGGCATCGGTCCGCAGTTCGGCTATCTTTTTCCGATCGGCGGCATGCAGGGATATCTGAACATAAAGGGATATGGCGAATTCGAGGCGGCGAACCGGCCGTCGGGCTGGAATACCTGGCTGACCTTTGCGATTTCGCCCGCCGCACCTGAAAGCACCGTTGCGCCGACCCGGCACAGGGTGACGAAGTAGGGGATCAACTGGAGAAAGGCACAAACCGGCAACCGGCTCTAGCGGCACGTAGAGAATTGGTGCCGAGCTTGGTCGGAAGGTGGCCTATTGATCTGAGGGCAAAATGCCGAAGAGCAAAACCATCTGGCTCGGTTCGTTGGCATCAGTGGCCGCCATAGCGATTGCGAGCGCGCCTGCCGCAGCGCAGCAACCTAAGAATCCCAATATTGTCGTCATCCTCGCGGATAATCTGGGCTACGGCGAGTTGGGCGTATATGGCGGCGGTATCCTCCGCGGCGCGCCCACGCCACGTATTGACGCGCTCGCCGGTGAGGGCACCCGCCTCCTCAACTTCAATGTTGAAGCGCAGTGTACGCCGTCCCGATCGGCCCTGCTTACAGGACGCTTTGCCATCCGCTCCGGAACGTACGAAGTTCCGATCGGCGGCATCCCCGACGGATTAACACAGTGGGAGATCACGACCGCGGAGCTGTTGTCGGGGCAGGGCTACGCGACCGGGATGTGGGGCAAATGGCATCTCGGCAGCGCCGAAGACCGGATGCCGACCAATCAGGGCTTCGACGAGTGGTATGGCATCCCGCGCACGTATGACGAGGCGATGTGGCCGTCCCTGGACGAGACACGAAGCATGTGGCCGTCGGTCGGAAACAGGCAGGGTTGGAATGCGAAAGTCGTTCACCCTCAACATATCTATGAAGCACGCAAGGGCGATAAACCTCGACAGGTCGCCGTGCTGGATGTGGATCACCGCCGCACCATGGACGCGGAAATCACCAGCCGTGCGGTGGAGTTCATCAAGCGCAACGCGAGCTCAGGCAAGCCATTCTATGCCTACGTCCCGTTCGCGCACGTTCACATGCCGACGCTTCCAAATCTTGAGTTCGCGGGCAGAACCGGCAACGGCGATTGGGCCGATTGCCTGGCCGAAATGGACTACCGAACCGGGCAAATCCTCGATGCCATCAAGCAAGCAGGCATCGAAAACGACACGCTTGTGATATTCACCAGCGATAATGGCCCGGAGGCAACCAACCCCTGGGAGGGTGACAACGGACCTTGGCGCGGAACTTACTTCACGGCGATGGAAGGTTCACTGCGGGCACCGTTCATCATTCGCTGGCCCGGCAAGGTGCCGGCGGGCCGCATCAGCAACGAAATCGTTCACATCGTTGACCTCTTCACGACGCTTGCGCGGATCGGGGGCGCAGAGGTCCCTACGGATCGCGCGATTGACGGCGTGGATCAGCTAGATTTCTTTTTGGGCAAGCAGGAGGCCTCTAACCGCGAAGGGTTCCCCGCCTACGTGGCCGACCGGCTGTCAGCCGTCAAATGGCGAAACTGGAAAGTCCATTTGATCTGGCAGGAAAGTATGTACGCCACGCCGCAGAAATTGCCCTTGCCGAGAATCATCAATCTACTGACCGACCGGAAGGAGGAGCGCGATGTTGCCGCGCAAAACTCCTGGGTCGCCGATCCCGCAGTGAGAATCATCGGAGAACTGGAAGCGAGCTTCAAGAAGTACCCTCCGATCAAACTTGGCACCCCAGATCCCTACACACCGCCAGAACCGGTTTTGATGCGCACGCGCCCTTGATTCCCCGCCTTCCGGGAAAGACAGCCGTAAGTGGGTTGCGATCCGACCGCTACTGCGCCGTGAGCTTCACGCCCAGTCGTCCCGCAAGCTCCTGCACGAACTGCCAGGCGACACGGCCCGAGCGCGAGCCGCGCGTGGTCGACCATTCCAGCGCCTCGCGCTCCAGCGCCTCATCGTCGACCTTGATGCGGAAATGGCTGCAATAGCCGCGCACCATGGCGAGATATTCGTCCTGGCTGCAACGGTGGAAGCCGAGCCAGAGGCCGAAGCGATCCGACAGCGACACCTTCTCCTCGACCGCTTCGCCGGGATTGATCGCGGTCGAGCGCTCGTTCTCGATCATCTCGCGCGCGAGCAGATGGCGGCGGTTCGAGGTGGCGTAGAGGATGACGTTCTCGGGCCGGCCCTCGATGCCGCCTTCGAGCACGGCCTTGAGCGACTTGTACGAGGCGTCATTGCCGTCGAAGGAGAGGTCGTCGCAGAACACGATGAAGCGGAAGGACGAGGCGCGCAGCTGCTCCATCAGCGCGGGCAAAGTCTCGATGTCCTCGCGGTGAATCTCGATCAGCTTCAGCTTGTCGGCCGGTTTGCGGTCCGCATTGATGCTGGCATGCGCGGCCTTGACCAGCGACGACTTGCCCATGCCACGCGCGCCCCAGAGCAGGGCGTTGTTGGCGGGTAGGCCGCCTGCGAAGCGCTCGGTGTTCTCCATCAGGATGTCGCGCATCCGGTCGACGCCCTTGAGGAGGAACAGCTCGACGCGGCTGACCCGCGGCACCGCCGAGAGGCGGCCATCCGGATGCCAGACATAGGCATCCGCCCGGTCGAGCGACTCGGGTTCGGCCGCCGGCTTGCCCTGGGCGGAGAGGTGCGCCGCAATGGTCTCGAGGGCGAGGACGATCCGCTCCTGGTTGAGGTCAGGGGCTGCCTTGAAGATCGCCTTGGAGACTGCCTTGGAGGCTGCCGTGGGGCGTTTTGCCGCGACGCGGGCAGGCTTCCTGGCAGGGGTACGGGGGCCTTTGCCGGCCGGGCTTTTGCTTGGTTTTTTGGGCATGTCCGAAGTTCCTGAGAATGCAGCCTTATCGGGCCTGACGGCGCGCCGCAAGGTGACCAAAAGGACGGTCTGGCAGCGTTGCAATTGGGGCGGTGGCCGCTATAGTCCGCGCGAATTTGACCGAGCCGGTCGCCTTTGAGGGCCTGACCGGCTTTCCCCCGTTGTCACGAGGATCGTCCGAATGCTGATTACCCCTGCGTATGCCCAGGCCGCGGGCGCCGGCGACACCAACAGCATGTTGATGTCGCTGCTGCCGTTCGCCCTGATCTTCGTGATCATGTACTTCCTGATTCTGCGTCCGCAGCAGAAGAAGGTCCGTGACCACGCCGACCTCGTGAAGAACATCCGTCGCGGCGACACCGTCGTGACCTCGGGCGGCCTCGTCGGCAAGGTCACCAAGGTCGTCGACGACGACCAGATCGAGTTCGAGATTTCCGACGGCGTCCGCGTCCGGCAGATGCGCCAGATGATCTCGGGCGTGCGCGCCAAGGGCGAGCCGGCGAAGGAATCCAAGGATAGCGCGAAGGAAACCGCCAAGGACGACGCCGCGTCGAAGTGAACGCTTCCGCGAGCATCTCAAGTCTCCTGATCTGACAGGTCCAGTCGATGTTGTATTTCACGCGGTGGAGGGCGCTGGGGATTATCCTGACGGCGCTGATCGTGTGCCTCTGCGCGGTCCCGAACTTCTTCCCCGAGGCACAGGTCAAGACCTGGCCCGCCTGGGCGCAGCGCCGGCTCGTGCTCGGCCTCGACCTCCAGGGCGGCTCCTATCTGCTGCTTGAGGTCGATTCCAACTATGTGAAGAAGGAGAGGCTGGACCAGGTCCGCGACGACGTTCGCCGGACGCTGCGCGATGCCAAGATCGGCTTCACCGGCGGCGTCACCGTGCGCAACGACGCGGCCGAGGTTCGCATCACCAAGGAAACCGATGTGCAGCCGGCGCTCGCCAAGCTGCGCGAATTGGCCCAGCCGCTCGGCGGTCTGATGGGCTCCAGCGGTCAACGCGACCTTGAAGTGACCGATGCCGGTGGCGGCGTGATCCGCCTGAGCATCCCGCAGGCCGCGATGCTCGATCGCATGCGCAAGACCATCGAGCAATCGATCCAGATCGTCGAGCGCCGCGTCAACGAGCTCGGCACCGTCGAGCCCGTCATCCAGCGCCAGGGCAACGACCGCATCCTGGTGCAGGTCCCCGGTCTTCAGGACCCGACCCGCCTGAAGGAACTGCTGGGCAAGACCGCGAAGATGGAATTCCGCATGGTCGACACCTCCGTGCCGCCGGATCAGGCGCAGCAGGGCAGGTTGCCGCCGGAATCCGATCTGCTGATGAGCGCCTCGCCACCGCCCACACCTTACGTGGTCAAGAAGCAGGTGCTGGTCGCCGGCGGCGACCTGACCGATGCCCAGGCGAGCTTCGACCAGCGCACGGGTGAGCCGGTCGTCAGCTTCAAGTTCAACACGTCGGGCGCGCGCAAGTTCTCGCAGGCCACGCAGGAAAACGTGGGGCTGCCGTTTGCGATCGTCCTCGACAACAAGGTGATCTCGGCGCCCGTCATCCGCGAGCCGATCACCGGCGGTCAGGGCCAGATCTCCGGCAATTTCACCGTGCAATCGGCCAACGATCTCGCGATCCTCCTGCGCGCCGGCGCGCTGCCGGCGCCGCTCACCGTGGTCGAGGAGCGCACCGTCGGTCCGGGCCTTGGCCAGGACTCGATCGAGAAGGGCGAGCTTGCGGCTTACGTCGGCTCGATCCTGGTCATCATCTTCATGCTCGTGACCTATCGGCTGTTCGGGGTGTTCGCCAACATCGCGGTGGCCATCAACGTCGCCATGATCTTCGGCCTGCTGTCGCTGCTCAACGCCACGCTGACGCTGCCCGGCATCGCCGGCATCGTGCTCACCGTCGGCATCGCCGTGGACTCCAACGTGCTGATCTACGAGCGCATCCGCGAGGAGCTGCGCGGCGGCCGTAACGCGATCTCGGCGATCGACGCCGGCTTCAAGCGGGCGCTCGCGACCATCCTCGATTCCAACATCACCACCTTCATTGCCGCCGCGGTGCTGTTCTACATCGGCACCGGCCCGGTGCGCGGCTTCGCCGTGACGCTCGGTATCGGCATCATCACCACGGTGTTCACCGCCTTCACCCTGACCCGGCTGATCGTCGCCGGGTGGGTGCGGTGGAAGCGGCCGCAGAGCGTGCCGATCTAGGAGCCTGATTGTGAATCACACCGTTCTCATCGGGCTCGGCGTCCTCATCACTATTCTCACCGTGGTCGCGGCCCTCGGCTTGCTGCCGTCGTTGCGCATCGTCCCGGACAACACGCATTTCGACTTCACGCGATTCCGCCGCATCAGCTTCCCGATCTCGGCGGCGCTGTCGATCGTCGCCATCACGCTGTTCTTCACCCACGGCCTGAACCTCGGTATCGACTTCAAGGGCGGCACGTTGCTGGAGGTGCGGGCCAAGTCCGGCGCCGCCGACATCGCGGCGATGCGCACGACGCTGGATGGCTTGCGTCTGGGCGAAGTCCAGCTCCAGCAGTTCGGCGGGCCCGAGAACGTCCTGATCCGCGTTGCGGAGCAGCCGGGCGGCGATACCGCCCAGCAGGAGGCCGTGCAGAAGGTCCGTACCGCGCTCGGCGATTCCATCGAGTACCGCCGCGTCGAGGTGCTCGGTCCGCGCGTCGCCGGTGAGCTCTTGGCCTACGGCATGCTCGGCCTGATGCTCGCGATCGTTGCGATCCTGATCTATCTCTGGTTCCGCTTCGAATGGCAGTTCGCGCTGGGCGCCATGATCGCCAACGTGCACGACATCGTGCTGACGATCGGCTTCATGTCGATCAGTCAGGTCGATTTCGACCTGACCAGCATCGCCGCGCTTCTGACCATTCTGGGCTATTCGCTCAACGACACGGTCGTCATCTACGACCGTATCCGTGAAATGCTTCGGCGCTACAAGAAGATGCCGATGCCGCAGCTGCTCAACGAGTCCATCAACTCGACGCTGTCGCGCTCGATCATCACCCACGTCACGGTGACGCTGGCGCTGCTCGCGCTGCTGCTGTTCGGCGGTCACGCCATCCACAGCTTCACCGCGGTGATGATGTTCGGCGTGGTGCTGGTCGGCACCTACACCTCGATCTTCATCGCGGCGCCGATCCTGATCTATCTCGGCGTCGGCGAGCATCGCGAAGATGCGCCGGATACGGCTACGCCGGCGAAGAAAAACAAGGCATGATCCGAACCGCACGCCCTCGCACGCGTTTGCGAGGGCAGTAAGCCCATTCGGACGAACCTCATGGCCGGCGATCCCAACGCACCGCATTTCCCGCGCTCGGCGCCGATCGAGGCCTATGGCAAGGGCGGCTTCGCCTTTGCCGGCATGTCGCATCGGGGATCGCTGCTCTGCCTGCCTGACGCGATCTGGGCCTGGGATGTGACGGACCCCGCGAAGATCGACCGCTATTCGCTGGATCGGGTCTTCGCGGCCGCCAACAGCATCGATACGCTCCTGATTGGCACCGGAACCGGGGTCTGGCTGCCGCCGCCGGCGCTGCGGCAGGCCCTGAAGGCGGTGAGGGTGGTGCTGGACACGATGCAGACCGGCCCGGCCGTGCGCACCTACAACATCATGATCGGCGAACGGCGCCGCGTTGCGGCCGCGCTGATCGCCGTGCCATGAGCAGCGCTGCACCTTCGCCCGATTCCGTCGCCTTCTGCGCCGATCTCGTGCGCAGCCACGATTTTCCGCGCTATGTCGCGACCCTGTTCGCGCCCGCCGCCGAGCGGCGTGCGCTGCTCGCGCTCTATGCCTTCAATGTCGAGATCGTCCGGGTCCGCGACCAGGTGAGCCAGCCCTTGCCCGGCGAGATCCGCCTGCAATGGTGGACCGACATGCTTGCCGGCCATGTCCATGGCAGCGCCGAGGGCAATCCGGTCGCGGCCGAGCTGCTGCGCGCGATCCGCGATTTCGACCTGCCGGTCGAGCCGTTGTCGCTGCTCGCCGACGAGCATCAGTTCGATCTCTACAACGATCCGATGCCGACCATGGCGGCGCTGGAAGGCTATCTGGCCGCGACTTCATCGGCGCTGTTTATGCTCGCGGCACGGATCATGGGGCCGCCGTCGGAGGCGGTCGAGCACCTTGCCCGTCATGCCGGGCTGGCGCAGGGCATCGTGCAGGTCATCGTCAACCTGCCGCGCGATGCCGCGCACCGGCAATTGTTCCTGCCGCAGCAGGTGCTGGCGAGCCGCAATTGCAACATGGAGGATGTGTTCGCCGGCAGGCAGACGCCCAACCTCCATGCGGTGCTCGAGCAGCTTGCGGGTGAGGCCCGGCAGCATGCGACGACAGCCTCGTCGCTGCTGGCGCAGGTGCCGTCGTCGGTGCGGCCGGCGTTCCTGCCGCTGAGCCAGGCGCAGGCCGACCTCAAGCGCCTGGCGCGTCCGGGACGCAATCCGTTTGCGCCGCAGCCTTCGTCGCGGCTGCGCACGCTGTGGACGCTATGGCGGGCTTCACGTTTCCGGGAATTTACCAAATAGCGGTTGGCTTGTCGCCCGAGCCGGGCAAATGCTCTATGCTGTCCCATGGCTGACTTGTCCCAAACCACGTCCTCCGATCTCAGCGGCCTTCCGGTCGCGCCTGGTGACATTCAGGCAGCCGCCGAGACCATCCGCGGTGCCGTCGTCGAGACGCCCTGCAGCTACAGCCGCACGCTGAGCAACATCTGCGGCTGTGACATCTGGCTCAAATTCGAGAACCTCCAGTTCACCTCCTCGTTCAAGGAGCGCGGCGCGCTCAACCGCCTCACCGCGCTGACGCCGGAGGAGCGTATGCGCGGCGTCATCGCCATGTCGGCGGGTAACCACGCGCAGGGCGTCGCCTATCACGCCAGGCGGCTCGGCATTCCCGCCACCATCGTGATGCCGGTCGGCACGCCCATGGTGAAGGTCGAGAACACGAAGCACCACGGCGCGGAGGTGGTGGTGACGGGCGCGACGCTGGAGGAGGCGGCCGCGTTTGCGCGCAGCCACGGTGAAGCTCGCGGCATGATCTTCGTCCACCCTTACGACGATCCGCTTGTGATCGCGGGGCAGGGCACCGTCGGGCTGGAGATGTTGAAGGCGGTGCCGGAGCTCGACACGCTGGTTGTCCCGATCGGCGGCGGCGGCCTGATCAGCGGGATCGGTATTGCCGCGAAATCGATCAAGCCATCGCTGCGGATATTAGGCGTCGAGGCCTGGCTCTATCCCTCGATGTACAACGCCATCCATGACGGCAATCTGCCGGCGCGCGGCGATACGCTCGCCGAGGGCATCGCGGTGAAGTCGCCCGGCAAGATCACGACTGAAATCGTCCGGCGCCTCGTCGACGACATCGCGCTGGTCAACGAGGCCGAGCTCGAGCGCGCGGTCGCGACCCTGATCTCGATCGAGAAGACGGTCGTCGAGGGCGCCGGCGCCGCCGGCCTTGCCGCGCTGATGTCCGACCCGTCCCGCTTTGCCGGCCAGAAGGTCGGCCTGGTGCTGAGCGGCGGCAATATCGACACGCGGTTGATCGCCTCCGTCCTGACCCGCGAACTGGCGCGCGAGGGACGGTTGACCCAGTTGTCCCTCGACATTCCTGACCGGCCCGGGCAGCTGGCGGCGGTGGCTGCGCTGCTGGCCGAGGCTGGCGCCAACATCATCGAGGTCTCGCATCAGCGGACCTTCTCCGACCTGCCGGCCAAGGCGACGCTGCTGCAACTCGTGATCGAGATCCGCGACAGCGCCCATCTCGACGAGGTCATGGCGAGGCTCAGTGCTTCCGGCTTGAGCGCGCGTTGCACCTGAGCGGCGCGGCCGTCCGCTATCGCGGCGTCAGGCCCGCGAGGTGGCCGATCAGCCGGTCGATCTCGGCTTCGGTGTTGTAGTAATGCGGGGAGGCGCGCACGAGCGGTGGCAACGCCCGGATCTCGGCGTCGATGCGGGTGCTCGACGGATGCGAAGCACCGATAGTGATGCCGGCGGCAGCGGCACTGCCGACAATCGCGTCCGCCTCGTACCCGTCCATCGTGAAGCTGACGATGGCGCCTGGTGTGCGTCCGAGGTCGCGAATGGTGATGCCGCGAACGGAAGCGAGGCCGCCCCGAAGGCGGTCCGCCAGCAGGCGGCAGCGCTGCTCGATAGGACTCATGCCGATAGCGAGCGCGTAGTCGACGGCAGCGCCGAGCCCGAGCCGCGCTGCGTAGTTGTTCTCCCAGGTCTCGAAACGGCGCGCATCGTCACGGAGCCGATATTCATCGCGCGAGACCCAGGGCGCCGCGAAGTGATCGATCATCGGCGGCTCGAGCCGTTGCAGCAGAGCTCGGCGAACGTAGAGAAACCCGGTGCCGCGCGGGCCACGCAGGAATTTGCGGCCCGTGGCCGACAGCATGTCACAGCCGATGGCTTCGACGTCGACGGCCATCTGGCCAACCGCCTGGCAGGCGTCGAGCAGATAGGGGATGCCGTGCGCCCGCGCGATCTTGCCGACGGCCGCCGCGGGATTGACCAGCCCGCCGTTGGTCGGAACCCAGGTGATGGCGATGAGCTTCACGCGCTCGTCGATCATGCGTTCGAGCGCGTGGATGTCGAGCTCGCCGCTGGCATTGCTCGGCACGACCTCGATAACCGCGCCCGTTCTCCTGGCGACCTGAAGAAACGCGACATAGTTGGCGGCGTATTCGGCCTCGGCGGTCAGGATGCGATCGCCCTTGCGAAACGCAAGCGCATAGAACGCCATCTGCCAGGCGACCGTCGCGTTCTCCAGAAGCGCGATCTCATCGGGCGCGGCATTCAGCAGGCGGCCTACCGAGCCGTAGACTGAGTAAAGCCGGCTCGCCTCGCGGTCGGCGGCGGCATAGCCCCCGATCTCGCTCTCGAGGTCGATATGCTCCTTCATCGCCGCGACGACGGGCGTCGGCATGAGCGCCGCGCCTGCGTTGTGCAGATAGGCGATCCGCTCAGCGGCCGGTGTGTCGATGCGTATTTGGTCGATGTCGATCAAACGGGGCTCTCGCGCTTTGGCCGCGTCAATGCGGCATCTGTTCGAACTGCGGCAGGTGGAGCGGGGTATTCCACGGCAGGCGACGCTTGGTGAACATCTCGAGTTTCGGTGCGACCAGGTCGGGCCGGTCGAGGCTTCCCAACTGAACGAAGACCGTTTTGGGGAAACTGTCGAGGTTCGAGCTGAACACCCGCGAGCCGCATTCGGGGCAGAAGTTGCGGTCGAGGCCTTTGCCGGAGTTCGCGACGTAGTGAAAGGCCTTCGGCTTGCCGCTGAGCAGCGTGAAGTCATCCTCCGGCACGGCAAAGAAAGTTGCCATCTCGCCGCCCGAGGCGCGCTTGCAGTCGTTGCAATGACAATTGGCGATGAAGGACGGATCGGTGTCGAATTCGAACTTGATGGCGCCACAGGCGCATTGAGCGGTGTATTTTTTGGCCATTGATCGCCTCGAATTGGTCCAAGACAGCGGCATGGCATATTGGCCGGCCGGAGGAGCGCACGCAACAGTGGTTGCCGCGCAGCGTGTCGTCTCAGATGCAGAGGCTGAGCAGCTTGATGTGGCACTCGCTGGATTTTGGCTTCTTCGCGGGCGCGGCCTCGCGCTTCACGGCAACCAGCGGCTCCCCGTCCTTCTTGCCTTTGCCTTTGTCCTTCGGCTCGTAGTCGCCTGCGATCACCATGGCCCAATAGGTTCGCTTGCCGCTGGCATTCTTGGCGCTGGCGATGCCGACGCGGGAGGCGTTGTGCAGCAACAGGTTCTTGCGGTGTCCGGACGAGTCGATCCACTGTCCGAGCGTCTTCTCGAAATTGTCGTAGCCATAGGCGATGTTCTCGGCGGCGCGCCCCGCGCCGGCCGGTGCGACGCGGCGGTTGAACGGTCCGAGAGCGTCGTGGCTGAGGTCGTCCTTCGCCGCCATCGCGCGCGCCTGGTCCATGGCGATGCGGTCGAGGGTTGAATCGCGGACGACGCGAACTTCACCGTGCTTGAGGCGGAAGCTGGAGATCAGCTCGGCCGGGGTTTCGGCCATTGCGGGCGTCGCTGCCAACAGCAGAAGGCCGGCGATCATGCCGCCGACCACGCGATGCCTCATCGTCCCCCGAGTGCTCATGACCCCGCCACGCCTGCGTTATCCGACTGCTTCTCTATCGCCAATGTGGACGCTTCAAGGCGCATTGCTTCCGTCAGCCCGCGGGCAGGTCCGCCTCGAAATTGAAGCGGTCGCGCAGGTTCTTGCGCTGCTCCAGAATGTCCTTGAGGAAAGCGCGGTCCTGGTCGTTCTTCATCATCGGCTCGATCAGGTCGAGCTGGTTCATGGCGACCAGTTGCAGGATCTCGGTGCGCGGCTTGCCACTGGTGTCGCGCGGCAGTGCATGCACCACCTGGATGTGTTCCGGCGGTTTCGGCCCTTTGGCGGCCGTGAGCTCGCTGCGGAGCTGGCCTTCGAGCGTGGCCTGATCGGCTTCGACGAAGGCATAGAGCCCGACGCCGGAACGGCGGTCGGCAAAGGCGACGATGGCGGTGTCGCGCACGGCGGGATTCTTGCGGATCAGCTCCGCCAGCACCGGCGCGTCGTTGACGAGGCGGCGCCCACCGCCCTCGCGATCGGTGAAATTGAACAGGCCGCGCGTGATCGCCCGGTAGACCTTCTTGCCGGTGGCGAGCCACAGGCTCGCGGCAAATGATTTCTTCGCCAGGATCTTGCGCTCGCGCGGCGTCAGCGCCTCGGGCGCGTAGGAGCGCTTGTGCTTGAGCAGGTGCCGGAGGTCTTCATAAGCGAGGATGCGATACAGCCGGCCGCGGCGCGCAAAGCAGGCGGCGAGCTGGAAGTCGGTCACATAGGCGCGGCCGTCGCGGCCGACCAGCCAGTTCTGCTCCTTGGCAAGATCGTTGTGGCAGATGCCGGCGCGGCGCAGCCGGCGCAGCGCCGCCTTGGCCGAGCGGAAATAGGCGAGGTCGCCATGCGGTTTTGCCAGATGCAGCGCGACGCCGTCGACGAAGCCGCGCACCAGCGCCCGGCGCCCGGCCCACAGCAGCTCGGGACCGACGTTCAGGCCCTTGGCGAGGGCGAGCGCATGCTTCTCGCGCGCGAACAGATGGCGGGCCAGCAGGAACGACCACCACGGCACCTCGTCGAGCCGGCGCAGCACGGCATCGACCTCGCCGGTATCGGCACGAAAGCGGCCGCGCTCGACGGTCGAGAACACGTCGCGCTTGAGCAGCACGCCCTCGGTCCAGCGCGCCGAGAGCGTCGCGGCGTCGTCTTTGGGGAGGCTCATCGACAACTCACGCTGCTGCGGCGATGCGCAAATGATCGGCGATCCAGCGATCGAGATCGGCGAGCGCCAGTGCGCTCATCGCCTGCTTCTTGGCCACCGTCTTCTCGTTGCCGCGCAGGCGCGTGCCGTCGGGCTTTTTCGTCGGAGCGCTTGCAAGCGGCGGGAACAGGCCGAAATTGATGTTCATCGGCTGGAACGAGCGCGTGCCGGGCTCGATGGTCTCGATATGGCCACCAGTGATGTGTCCGAGCAGCGATCCCAGCGCCGTCGTGGCAGGCGGGCTCGCCAGCGTCTCGCCGCGGGCATCGGCTGCTGCGTAAAGGCCGGCGATCAGGCCGACGCTGGCGGATTCCACATAGCCCTCGCAGCCTGTCATCTGTCCGGCAAAGCGCAGCCGCGGTTGCGCACGCAGCCGCAGCTGGCCGTCGAGCAGCTTTGGCGAGTTGAGGAAGGTGTTGCGATGCAGGCCGCCGAGGCGGGCGAACTCGGCCTTCTCCAGCCCGGGGATGGTGCGGAAGATGCGCTGCTGCTCGCCGTATTTCAGCTTCGTCTGGAAGCCGACGATGTTGTAGAGCGTGCCAAGCTTGTTGTCCTGGCGCAGCTGCACGATCGCGTAGGCCTTCGTCGTGGGATCGTGCGGATTGGTGAGGCCGACCGGCTTCATCGGACCATGGCGCAGCGTCTCGGGGCCGCGTTCCGCCATCACCTCGATCGGCAGGCAGCCGTCGAAATAGGGCGTGTTGGTCTCCCACTCCTTGAACTCGGTCTTCTCGCCGGCGATCAGCGCAGCGACGAAGCCCTCATACTGCTCCTTGGTCATCGGGCAGTTGATGTAGTCGGCGCCGTTGCCGCCGGGGCCGACCTTGTCATAGCGCGACTGGAACCAGGCCACCGACATGTCGATGGATTCGCGGTGCACGATCGGCGCGATCGCGTCGAAGAAGGCGAGCGCGTTCTCGTCGGTCAGTTCGCGGATGGCATCGGCCAGCGGTGCGGAGGTGAGGGGCCCGGTCGCAACGATGACGTTGCCCCAGTCGGCCGGCGGCAGGCCTGCGATCTCGCCACGGGCGATCTCGATCAGGGGATGCTCGTTCAGCGCCTTGGTGACGGCCGCCGAAAAACCGTCGCGATCGACCGCCAGCGCACCGCCGGCGGGAACCTGGTTGGCATCGGCCGCGCGCATGATCAGCGAACCGAGGCGGCGCATCTCCGCATGGAGCAGGCCGACGGCGTTGTTGGCGGCGTCGTCCGAGCGGAACGAATTGGAGCAGACGAGCTCGGCGAGTCCGTCGGTGCGGTGCGCCTCGGTCATGCGGTCCGGCCGCATCTCGTGAAGCACCACGGGCACGCCGGCTTTGGCGACCTGCCAGGCGGCTTCTGAGCCAGCAAGGCCCGCGCCGATCACGTGCACAATATTGGAATGGGGTCCTGTCATGGGGCGGACAGGTAGCGCTTTTCGGCGGTCAGTGGAATCGCCGAGATCGAGTTTTCTGCCTTCAGAAACGACAACGCCCGCACGAGGCGGGCGCTATCGGTTCGTCCGGTGAAGGGCTGAACGATATCAGCCCTGATACTGACCGGCGGCAACGCGCGGGATGTCCGAGCGATCAAGGCCGATGTCGGCCAGTTCGCGATCGCTGAGCTGGGACAGCTCGGCAACATTGCGCTGATAGTCCCGGAAAGCCTGGATCATGCGGATGAGCGAGAGCAGCATTGGTAGTCTCCTGTAGTTCGATTCAGCCCTTGCCCGGGCGTCATCGTTGAAATGAATATAGGTGAGAGTGGTGCACTGCGAAAGTTCCGATGTTGCGATGCAGCTAAGCGAAGGACGCATGGCATCGGTAAGGGGCGATTAACCTCTTGGCAGTCCCGCCCAAGAGCTGGGCGCCAGCCGTTGTAGATTGCAATAAATCTCCGTGAGATCACGGGTTTATGCCGACCAATGCGGTTCCCGTGACGATGGAAATATGTTGCATTCCGGTGACCTGCAAGGCGATGTGGCAGCTTGTAAGCCCAAGTCTCGCATGCGCGAATCGCATGAAGCGAGATGATGTAGAAATGAATAAATATTCATATCATTTGTGGATTACGCCGGCTTGACGGAGTCCGCCGACGCCGGGGGATGGGAGCGGCGATTTGCTCGGTCCTGCCACTGGGGCCGCCGAACGGCTTGCGGCGAAGCCGGATATCGAGCGCCGGTCGCCCGGGAGCCGAGCGCGTTCGTCGTTGATGCGGTGCACACACGCCAAGGGTGTGAGCGCTTGATTACAAGGTTGTAATGAAAATCAGAATTTCCGCATGCGGCTCTGCGCCGCGCGCAACATCACGCAATTCTCGCGGGGAATTTATTGCGGCAAGTTGCCGCGTCGGCAGCAAAGTCGTGTCGCAGATTCCGGCAATGTCGCTGGGTCTGTCCCAAGAAGAAGAGAAGGAAAGTAACATCATGACGAAGTTACTCGGGGTTATCGCCATTGCCGCCGTCGCGTTCGCCGTCGCGCCGGCCCAGGCCGCCAAGCACGCCATGGGCGGCTGCAGCGGATCCAATCTGGAGAAGACGGAGACCGCGATCGAGAACATGGCCGACGGCGACAGCAAGTTCGTCGCGCAGAAGGAGATCGCGGCGGCGCAGGACTCACTGCTCAACGGCAAAATGGGTGCGTGCGGCGCGCATCTGAACAAGGCGATGCACGCCACCATGGGCAAGTAAACGCTTCAAGAGAGGGCCGGTCGCCGGGCGATCGGCCCTACGCTTTTATGCAGGGGATCTTAAGGGGCGCGCGCGAGCTGGGTGGCGAAATAGGCGACGGTCTTGGAATAGACCTCGCTCTTGTTCCACTGCTGTAGTACCGCGAAATTCGGGCTTCCCGGCTGCCAATCCTTGCCACGCTGCCAGCCATAACCGGCGAGGTAATTGGCGGTGGAGGCGAGCACGTCGGGCGCGTTGTGCAGGAGATCGCGCTTGCCGTTGCCGTCGAAATCGACGGCGTATTTCATCCAGGATGAGGGCATGAACTGGGTCTGGCCGAGTTCGCCCGCCCAGGCGCCCTTCATGTCGGCGGGTGCGAGATCGCCGCGCTGGACGATGCGCAGCGCATCCATCAGTTCGCCGCGGAACTGCTCGGCGCGCCGGCAGTCATAGGCCAGCGTCGCCAGCGAGCGGATGGTTGCGAACTTGCCGGTGTTGACGCCGAAATCGGTTTCCAGGCCCCAGATCGCGACGAGCACCTCGCCTGGGACGCCGTAGGTCTGCTCGATGCGGGACAGCACCGAGCCGTATTGCTTCATCATGTTGGAACCGCGCGTCATGCGCGGCGGCACCATCCGGCCGGAAAACTCCTCGAAGGTCTGGGTGAAGACCTTTTGCGAGCGGTCGCGGTTGAGCACGCTCTGATCGAGCGTCACGCCGGCGAGCCCGGCGGCAATGGCCTGCTGTGAGATGCCTTTGGCCGCGGCGTCGGTCTTGAAGTCAGCAAGCCATGCGTCGAAATTGCCCGAGCCGCAGGCAACGGCGGCGAGCGCTGGCTGGGCGGAGAGGATTGACGTGGTGAGGGCTAAGGCTGCGAGAGCGAGACGAGAAATCGTCGGGGTCATCAGATGAAATGGATTCCGTGAAGTGATCTGACCGGCGAGGTCCAATCTCGGTCGGAACCGCGGCCAAAGCAAGGCGCATGACGGGGGCCGGTCCCGCCCGGAGCCGGGCAGGACCGGATGTCACGAGATCGTTAGGCGTCTGTCCGATTCCGCCACGGGAAGAGGTTGGCGGGGAAGTCGGCGGCGGGCTTGCGCGGACGATGCGGCGGAGGCGGCACAGGCCGGGCACCGGGATCGGAAACGATCACCTTGCGGTAGAGATGCCAAGTGGCATGGCCGAGCAGGGGGATCACCACGGCGAGGCCGAGGAACGCCGGGATCGTGCCGAGCGCCAGCAGCACCGCCACGATCAGGCCCCAGGCCGCCATCGGCACCGGGTTCCTGGCGACAACGCGCAGCGAGGTGACCATGGCATCGAACGCGCCGGCATGGCGGTCGAGCATCAGGGGGAACGACACGGCGCTGATGCAGAGCGCGGCGAGCGCGAACAGGAAGCCGGTGCCGCAGCCGACCACGATCAGCCACCAGCCCTGCCTGGTCGTCAGCACGCGCGTAATGAAGTCCGAGATCCCGGTCACGCCCTCATAGCCGAAGGCTGCGACATAAATCGCCTGTGCGGTTGCAACCCAGGTCACGAACAGGGCGAGCAGCAATGTGCCAAGACCGAGCATGGCCCCGAACGAAGGCGAGCGCAGCACCTCCATGGCATCCCAGGCGCTGGCCTCTTCATGGCGTTCGCGCCGGCTCGAGAGCTCGTAGAGACCCAAGGCAGCGAACGGCCCGATCAACGCGAAGCCCGCAGCCAGCGGAAACAACAGCGGCAGCACCGAATAGCCCATCACCACGCGGGCGAGCACGAGGCCCAGCACCGGGTAGATCACGCAGAGAATAATGGCGTGGCTCGGAACCGCCTTGAAATCCTCCCAGCCGCGCCTCAGCGCGTCATGCAGGTCGGACAGTTGGATCGTCCGGATGATTGGTCCCGCCGCATCAGCGGGCGGGGCCATTGTGGGGACATTGCCCTGGTAGAGTGTGGCCATGGTCGCTTGCTCCCTTGCCATGCGACCGCATCCGGCGCCGGCAAACGGCGCAAGCGGCCGCTTTTCTTGGATGATCGCGATCCCAACCAGGCGCGAATTCCGGAAGGCATCGCGAGCTGAACAGAAACCGTACTCCCAATTCCAAGTCCTGTCCCTCACGCTTGGGTGAGATTCGATGCCGCACCGCAACCTCGACGATGTCATTCGGCCGTCATTTCGCCGCAGATAAGCTGATGCTGGTTGTCGGTTCGCATGATCCGCGGGCGCAACGCAGAAACTTCGTCTATAAGTGCCACTCAAGGCCCTTCCAACGGATCCTTTTCGGGGAGAAGACATGAGCATTTTCGGGAGAATCATGAGCGCGATCTTCGGTAGCCAACCGGCTTCCGCCGCGCCTGCCGGTGGCGCAGCGCCGGCCGGTGCCCCCGCAGGGGCCGCGCCGGGCGCATCGGCGCCGGCAGCCGCGCCCATGGCGTCCGTCGACGTCGCCGCCATCGTCGACAAGGCGGTCGCCGCGCACAAGGGCGAGAAGCTGGAATGGCGCACCTCGATCGTCGATCTCATGAAGGCGCTCGACATCGACTCGAGCCTCGCCGCGCGCAAGGATCTCGCCCGGGAGCTCGGCTACAGCGGCGACACCAACGATTCCGCGAGCATGAACGTCTGGCTGCACAAGCAGGTGATGTCCAAGCTCGCTGCCAATGGCGGCAAGCTGCCGCCTGAGATCAAGCACTGACCGATCGCTCGGACGCAGCCAAGGGCCCGCGAGATCGCGGGCCCATTTGCGTTCAGGCAACGAGGTCCGCGTCCTCCGGATGCTTGTCGAGATAGTCGACGACGAAGCCGCAGCCGGCGATCACCTTCCTGCCGTCGCGGCGGATCAGCTCCAGCGCGCCCTTGACCAGCTCGGAGGCTATGCCGCGGCCGCGCAGCGCGCGCGGCGTCTCGGTATGGGTGATGATCACCGCCGACGGCGTCAGCCGGTAATTGGCGAAGGCGATGTCACTGCCGACATCGAGCTCGAAGCGGCTCCTGTCTTTGTTGTCGCGTACCGATGCCGCCATGCGTAATCCTTCCGAAGCGATGTCTGCGCTCTGATCTAGGCGCCTGAACCCGCCCTTGCCAAGGTGCGACCAAGGGAGGTTGCCGCAGGGGAGATACCCGGAAAATGCGCGTCCCGCTCAGCATCATGGCGTTGCTCGCTGCGCTCGCCTCGACGGCGCCAGCGCCGGCCGAAGGCGGTCCGGCCTGGGACGCCTGCGTCGGATTGACGAGCACGCCGGACGAACGGGTCGCGGCCTGCTCGAGCGTCATTGACACGAAGAGCGAGACCGGCCGCAGGCTCGCCGGCGCCTATTGCAACCGCGGCCATGGCCTCACCGAGAAACGCGAGCTCGATGCCGCGCTGTCCGATCTCGACGAGGCGGTCAGGCTCGATCCGGCCTACGCCTGCGCCTACAACAACCGCGGCCGCGTCTACAGCTTCAAGCGCGACTATGATCGCGCCATCGCCGATTACGACGAGGCTATCAAGCTCGATCCGTCGCTGGCGCTCGCCTACAGCAATCGCGGCGAGTCGCGCTTCAACAAGGGCGACCTCGACGGTGCCATTGCGGATTTTGACGCGGCGATCAAGCGCGATCCCAACTATGCCACCGCCTACGCCAATCGGGGCTTCGTCTACGCCCGCAAGCACGACACGGCGCATGCGCTCGCCGACTACACCATGCGGATCAAGCTTGCGCCCGATCTGCTCGCCTATATCGACCGCGGCAACGTGTATCGCGACAACGAGCAGCTCGACCGCGCCGCCGCCGACTATGGCGACGCGATCCGCATCGCTCCGACAGATGCGCGCGGCTGGCGCAATCGCGGCATGATCCGTCTCTTCCAGGGCGACAACAAGGGCGGCCTCGCCGACTACGACAAGGCGCTGCAATACGATCCGTCCGACGTGTTCTCATGGAGCAACCGCGGGCAGGCCCGCTTGCGGCTCGGCGACAAGCAGGGCGCGATTGTAGATTTCCGGAAGGCGCTGGAGTTGCGGCCCGGACTGCCCGTCGCGCATGATGCACTGCGAAAGCTTGGGGCGCTGTAGCCGGTGTGAATTCTTGACCCGTTGGACGTCACGTGGCGACCGCAAAAAATCCTCAGTGTCGCTCTTGCAAGTTCCACCGCGGTTCCCACGTCCTTGAGAGGACATACGCCCGAATGCGGCCGGCACGGTCGCTAGACATTCGGAGTGTCGTGATCGCCAGCCGCAGACGTATGCCTCTTTTGCAGGAGGTTACGATGTCGGACTTTGGTTTCTTGAATACTCATCGAACATGGGAAGACTGGTGCGGGATGCTGCTCGGTGCGCTGATTGCTGCGTCGCCGTGGTTCCCAATCCAGGATAGCTCGGGGATTGCCGGACACGACACGATGGTCCTGAACACGGTCGCAGTCGGCCTCGTCGTATTTGGCCTCAGCCAGCTCGAATATGTCGCCTTGCAGCGCTGGCAGGAGGTGGCGACCATCCTGGTCGGGCTGTGGCTCATTGTCTCGCCCCTGGTGCTTGGCTATTCCGGCGAAGGTTTTCTCCGGATCTACCACACCAGTCTGGGCGCAGTGGCGGTGATCCTCGGCGTACTCCAGTTGTGGCAGGACTGGGACATGAGTGACCAGGATTTACTGAAGCATGGGCAATAGGCTGCGGATTTCGGCAGGCCCGCCGCGCGATCGGTGGGCCTGCGCTCGCTCATCTCTTCACCAGATCCGCATAGTCCGGGTGCTTCTCGATCCACGCCTTCACGAACGGGCATTGCGGGATCAGCTTCAAGCCGGCGGCGCGGACCTGATCGAGCGCGCCTTGCACTAGTTTCGAGCCGACGCCCTTGCCGCCCAGCTCCTTCGGTACGTCCGTGTGCTCGAACGTGATGACGTTGCCGTCGAGCTTGTAATGTTCGGTCGCAAGATATCCCTCCACCTCCAGCTCGAAACGGTGATGGGCCTTGTTGTCGATGACGTCGCTCATGTCGTCTCCGGTCAGCTCTTCAGCGAGTCTGTCAGCATCTTGCGGATCGACCAGGCTTCGCCGTCGGAGGAGCCCTTGATGTCGTCGATCCGCCAGCTCCCAACCTCGCGCACGAAGTCGTAACGCACGATCAGGTCGGCGGGTTTGCGGTCGTTGCGGTGTCCGGTGATGGTCACCGCAAGTATCGCCTTGTCGGCCTCCATCTTCTCGGCGTCAACCTTGAACGACTTCACGTCAGGTTCCTGCGAGTTGGTGACGGGATCGAAATCGACCGGTCCGACGTCGCCCTTGGGCGTATGCGCATCGGCCTTGGCCCACAGCGCGACCAGCGCCTTGGAGAGATATTGGCTCTTGGCCGCCTTGTTCTCGATGACGAAGGCACCGCCGCCATCGCCCTTGCCCTTGGCGGCGCGGGTGTAGATCGCAGTCAGAATAGCGAGCGGTTCACTGGTTGCGGGAGCCTGGGCGAGGGCGGGGCCGACGCCGGCGAGGAGGACAGTAGCGATGAGGCTGCGACGGGTGAGCATGGAGTGTCCTGGTTGGGGTGCGCACGTCAGTAGAGCTTGATTGCGCCCGGCAGGTTCAAACGCGAAGGCCGATCAGAGCGGCTCTGATCGGCCTCGGCCATGCGTGCACGGGGTCGGCGGACCCAGGGCGTCTTGATCAGTATTTGGCGACGACGGGGCCGGCCGAGAAATGATAGTTGACGCCGACCCGGGCGATCTGCTCGCGGAACGGGGTCGATGTCGTGAACACGATGGCCGGAACGGTGGAGGAGGCGACGTTCAGCGTCCGCCGGCCAAGGTCGACGTAGAGGTACTCGGCCTTGAAGCTCCAGTTCGGCGCGAACATCACTTCGGTGCCGGCGCCGGCGGTCCAGCCGGTGCTCGTCCCCGAGGAGGCGCCGCTGGCGCAGATGGTCGCGCCCACGATGCATCCGCCGGTCACGTCGGTGGTGCTGAACGAGGATTTGGTGCGGCCATAGGCGAAGCCGCCGGTGCCGTAGAGCAGCCATTGCGGCGCTACCAGCACGCCGACCCGGCCACGCACGGTGCCGAACCAGTCGATGCCCTTGCTGACCGTCGTCGAGGTGGCATCGAAGCCGACCGGTGCGAGCGCCTGGGTGGTCGTGCCCTTGACGTCCGCGCCCTGGAAGTCGGCCTCGAGGCCGACCAGCCATTGCGGGGCGACCTGCCAATTGTAGCCGGCCTGGACGCCGCCGATCACGCCTTTCGCCGACGGCGACAGCGCGGTCGGAAATGAACCGGCCGCAACCAGCGCGGCGAGCGGGGCCGCCAGTGCCGGATCGGTCGACAGGACGGAAATACCCGTGGAGCCCGTGCTCCAGTCGTAGCCGACATTGCCGCCGACATAGAAGCCATTCCAGGTCTGAACCGGGGCGATCGCCTTCACCGGCATTTTGTAGGTCGGGGCAAGATCCGCGGCATGTGCCGTCCCCCAAGCCGCCCCGACAGCCACGACGCCCGCAAGCACAAGTTTCTCGAAATTCTTCATTGGCCCAATTCCCCGATTCCGACGTGGTTTTACGCTACATGGCGGCTGAACGCTGTGACCAATTGGCAACTCCGGGTCGGGATCGGAGCGCCTTCAGGCTGGATCGCACTCAAACCAGATGGAAATTGGCCGACGTCAGGCTTGCCAACGCGGTGTTGGTGATGGTGACCACGTGAGTAGCGTCGAGCGTGAGCACGGTGTCCGCCCCAACCTGATGCAGGTCCGCGAAGACGTTGGCGAGACTTCCGAACTGCGATGCCTGCAGCTGAATGTCGTCCAGGGCCGTATGGAAGTTGTTGATGGTGTTGTGACCGAAATCGCCGGCGAACACGAACGTATCCCGGCCGTAATTGCCGGCAATCAGCGTGTCGCCGGGGCCGCCGATCAGGATCTCGTGGGCGTTGAAGGTCGAGGCGGCCGTGATGGTGGCGCCGCCAGCGCTGCCGTCGAGGACGGTATTGCCATAACCGGTGGTGGCGGATCCGCCGGCGGGAACGAACACGAAGTTCTGGTTGCCGCCGATCACCTGGACGGTCAGCGTCGATGTCGAGGGCGCCGCATGGCCGTTGCTCGCGGTGTAGGTGAAGTTGTCGTAGGCGACGCCGGTGACGCCGCCGCTGGCAGCGTAGGAATAGCTGCCGTCGGCATGCACCGTGAGGCTGCTATAGGCGCCTGCGATGCTGTGATCGACGGCGCCGGCGAGCCCGTTGACCGCGCTGACCACGACGTGATCGGCGGGGTTGGTGTCGGTGTCGTTGGCGAGCAGGCCGTGCGCGGCATCGGCGGTGACGGTCTGGCCGGCGACGACACGGTTGCTGTCTGCGTGCGCCGTGACGAGTGAATCGATCACGGCAAGTCCGGTGAATGTCGTGGCGATATTGCCGAGATTGGCGGCGTTGCCGGCGAGGTCGCCGATCGCTCCGCCGTGCAGATCTATGCCCGTGACCGCCAGCGCAGATGTGAGCGTGTCGCCGGCTCCCACCGTGTAGTTGAACACGAGCTTGCTGGAATCATGCAAGGCCGCGGTCGCAGCCGCATCGAAGGTGGCGATGCCGTTATCGTTGAGCGAGAGGGTGGGCGCACCGCCCGACAAGGTCACGGCTTCGGCGAGGGCGACCGTGATCGTGACAGACTGGCCGGCTCCGACCGCGCCGCTCGCGGGCGATGCGCTGACGGCGACGATATCCGGCGCGTGCGTGTCGATCTGCAAGATCCCGGCGGGGTTGACGGTGCCGCCCGGCAAGGTGAGATCGTTTCCGGCGAGGTCGCGGATGGTCCCTGCATTGAGCAGGATCTGGTTGACCGAAAGATCGCTCGTGTTCTCACCCGCAGCCACGAGATAGCTGAAGGTCAGCACGCTGCTGCCGCTGCCGCCCGCATAGGTCGCGACGCCGCCATCGTTGAGCTGCATGGTCGGCGTGCCGCCGGTCAGATCGACGTTGACCGCTTCGCTGAGATTGAGCGTCAGGATGACGCTATGGCCGGCGTTGAGATCGCCGCTGCCTGCGACGATGCCCGCGCCCGAGGTCGCGATCGACATCACCGTCGGCGCGATCGAATCCACCCGAACGCCGGCGGTCGAGCCGACATTGTTCAGCGTGAGCACGGCGGCGTTGCCGACCGCGTCCTTGATCGTGCCGCCATTGAGAACGATCGCACTGCCGAGCGCGACGCCATTGGCATCGCTCTCGCCGGCAGCCACCGTGTAGCGGAAGGTCAGCGAGGAGGCGCTGCCTTGGCCGACATATTGGGCTTCGACGAGGCCACCGGTGTCGAGCATGATCGCGACTTCCGGGGTGCCCGTCACCGACACCGCCTCGCTGAAATTGACCGTGAAGTCGAGATTCTGACCGGCGACGTAGGTACCGTTCGCGGGCACGCTCACCGACGTCACGGCCGGGGCCGTATGCTGAACGGTGTAGACGTCGCCACCGGTGAATCCGTTCGCCACGGCGTTGCCGGCGGCATCGGCAATGCCGGTGCCTGAAGCGTTCAGGTCGAGGCGCAGCGTGCCGTCGCCGGTCACGCCGTTGACGGTCACGGTATAGACGTTGCCGCTGACGGGCGTCACGACGATGCCGGTGTCGGTGACACTGCCGGTGCGGGTCGCCGTGAAGTCGCTCGCATCGACGCCGGTGACGTCTTCCGAGAACGTCACCGTGAACTGATCGCTTCCGGCATTGTTCGGGTTCGAGCCGTTCGCGACGATCGACGAAACGCTCGGAGCGGTATGTCGAATGGTGTAGACGTCGCCGCTCGAGAAGCCCGCGCTGGCGCCATTGCCGGCAGTGTCGGTGACGCCGCTCGAGCCGCTCTTGAAATCGAGGCGCACGGTGCCGTCGCCGGTGACGCCGCCGACAGTCACCGTGTAGGTCTTCCCGTCGGCGGAGGTGATCTGGCTGATGCCGGTGGTGGAGAGGGCGATACCACCCGGTGTGTTGGTCGTGGTCAGGGTGAAATCGGTGGCGGTCAGGCCGCTGACGCTCTCCGAGAAGGTCACCGTGAACTGTTCGGTGCCGGCGTTGTTCGGGCTGGCGCCCGACGCGGCAATCGACGTCACGGTCGGAGCGGTGTGATCGATCGTGTAGGTCTGTCCGGTGAAGCCGGCAAATATGGCATTGCCGGCGCGATCGGCGATGCCGGTGCCGGACGCGTTGAGCTTGAGGCCTAGCGTGCCATCGCCCCTGACGCCGGTGACCGTCACCGTATAGACGCTGCCGCTGAAGGGCAGCACGACCATCCCGCCATATGAGACGGACCCGCCGGTGACGATAGTGAAGTCACTCGCGTCGACCGCGCTCACGATTTCGGAGAAGGTGACGGTGAAGGTATCGCTGGTCGCGTTGCTCGGATTGCTGCCGGCGGTATTGATCGACGAGACCACAGGTGCGGCGGTGTCGATCGTCAGGTGCAGGTCGGTGGCTGTGCCGGCCAGCACGGCATCGTTGCCCGAGCCGTCCTTGATGGTGCCGCCGTTCAGGAGAAGGTTCTGCACCTGCAGATCACTGCTGCTGTCGCCGGCCTGCACCGTGTAGCTGAACGTCAGCGCGGTGCCGCCGCTGCCGCCTTGATAGGTCGCGATCACATTGTCGCTGAGCTGGAGCTCTGGCGCGCCGGTGACATTCACAGGGTCGGTGAAGGCCACCGTAATGGTGACGACCTTGCCGGCATTGAGATCGGTCGCATTGCCCGTCGTCGCCGCCGTGACCGAGCTGACGAGCGGAACGTGGAGCAGATTGACCGTGCTGGTCGCGGTGTTGCTGGTCCCGTTGCTGGAGGAGCCGTCGGTCACGGTCCATTCGATGGTCCGGGAGCCGGGCGCGGTCGATCCGGGGGCGCTGAACGCGATCGATTCCAGCACGGTCTGGTAATGATCGAGCGTGTCGGTGCCGCTCAGCGTGAGCAGGCCGGTAGCGGCGTTGTAACTGCCGGTGATGTTGTTCTGGCTGATGAAGCTCAACGCATCGCCGCTGACGAAGCCGCTGGCAATCTTGATGGTTGCGCCGGTCAGATTGCCGCCACTGTCGGGGTCGGCGACGATCAACGTGCTGTCGAGCAGGGCTGCCACACTGCCGACCGGATAGTTCAGGCTGGCACCTGCGGTGACGGTCGGCGCGGTATGGACGACGCCGAGCACGCTCGCCGTCAGAGGCACCTCGCTCGAGATGAGCGTTGTGGAGGCGGTGCCGTATTGCTCGCCGAGCTCGACCTGATTGCCCTGGGAGTTCGTGCCCACGCTCGCGACGGCGCGACCGGTCAGGTCCGGGAGGGCGAAGGTGGACTGGCCGTCGCCGCCATAGGTCGTTCCGATGAGCGCAAACAGGACCTGGTTCTGTGAGATCGACAGTAGCTGGCCCTGGCACTCGGCCCAGCCGTGCGCCAGCATATAGTCGAGGTCCGTGCCGTTTCCGGCGTAGGAAATGATCTCGCCGACCCATGGAGCGGAGTCCGAGTACGAGCCGCTCTGGGAGGGAAATATTCCTTCGAGAGAGATCAGATAGTGCAGAGCGATGGAAGGCTGGTAGTTGCTGAAGTCGGCTGAAGCCCCGACTGGATGGGGCAGGTTCAACGTCGAGAGCGTGGTCGTGTCCTGGCCGATGACCGTGCCAAGTTGGAAATCGCCGATCGAGTTCGTTCCGACCCCGATGATGGTGCGGCCGGTGAGGTCCGGCAGCGCGAACGTCGTGACACCATCGCCGCCATACGTCGTGCCGATGGCGTTATAGAGGTTCGGATAGTCGGCGATGTTCAGCACCTGGCCAGCCGCCAGCAGATATCCTGTCGGCGCAAAATTGCTGAGAAACGGGACAATTTCGCCGGCTACGTCGAGCCAGTTCGAGGCTGAGCTCGCGCCCGGTCCGCCGGTGTTGATGAGATAGTTGATGGTCAGCGAAGGCTGGTCGTTGGTGAAAGCCTGCCCCGCGCCGAAGCCCGAGGGCAAATTCTGGGTCCCCAGCGTGACCGTGTCCGTGCCGTAATTGGTTCCGAGCGAAAAATTCGCGCTGTTCTCGGAGCCGACCGTGAGCTTGGCCTGGAGGTTGGGTAGCTCGAAGGTCGTCTGTCCGTTGCCGCCATAGGTCGTGCCGAACAGCGAGAACAGGGCGGTGTTCTGGGCGATCGACAGCAGCTGCCCGCTGGCAAGCGCCGTGTGGCTGGGAGCAAGGCTTCCGGCGAAGGTCCTGATGGACCCGAGATCGATGGTGCCGGGATCGGACGTGCCGTCTCCATGCGAGGGATAGGTGCCTTGAAGCGGGATCAGCTGGGTCAGCCCGAGTGAGGGCTGATCGTTGTCGATCGGGGATGCCGTGATGTTCGTGTTCGTCCCGTCCGACACCTGCCAGGTAATATCGCGAACCTGGTGCGTGCCGCCGCCGGTCGGATCGCCGTTCCCCGAAAAACTGTAGGTGATCGAGCGCAGCGCATCCTGATAGTCGGCGACCGTATCGCTCCCGCTCAGGGTGAGGATGCCATGCGCGGCGTCGTAGCTGCCGTGAATGTTGTTCTGGTCCGTGAAGTTCAGCGTGTCGCCCGCGACGAAGCCGACGAGACTCACCACGGCCGATGAGAGTGTTGAGGAGGCGCTGTCCGTTACGATCAGGTTCGGTGCGATGGACACGGCGGCGCCACCGCCGTGGAACGTCGCTGACGTGCCGGGGGTCAGGCCGATGATGCCGAGCGTCGTGCTGAAATTTGCAAGCGCCTGCTCCGCGAAGGGCGCGCTAACGGCAGCCGCTGCCGGGGTGGTCGAGACGTCGAGCGTCCAGCTTGCGGGATCGGCATTGCCGATCACATGCGTCGCCGCGTCGACGGTGACGCCGCCGGCATAGGCGGAGAGGTCGGAGATGAACTGGCTTCCGGTCGCGCCCGCGGCCGTGTCGCAGGCATAGAGGGCGAGAGCTCCGTCGGATGCGAGCGAGGCGCCGATCGCGGAGAGTGCGGCGGCATCGTTCGCGAGGTCCGCGTCGTGGATGACGGATGAGCCGATCTCAATCTCGCCCGGAGCGCCGTGACCGACGATCGAGATCGACGCGAGCCCGGTCAGGCCGTTGTTCTTGAGGATGGTTGCGATCTGGGCGAAGCCGTCGCTGGCGCCGTTGAGGACAAAAGCCTGTTCGTCCGGGGCCAGCCCGTCCAGCAAGGCATCGATGTCGGAAACGCGGGAATCAATGAAAACAACTCTTCCCATACTCACCACATTCCACGCCGAAACGGCGCATATCCACCCGGGAGCCAGCCGCCGGGCCAGCCAAACAAATGCATTAAGCAGCGATTAACTAGCGTGAAGCTTGCGCCGGAACAAGCCTGCGCGCGGCACATGCAACCGGAGCGCGACCGCCGTCCTGCGAGGCAAATGTCGCGTTTTTCCGCGTTTTTTGGCGATAGTTGTTTGAAAACGAGACATCGCGCAGGGCGCAGCGCTTCGCCGTTCATCAATGGCGGTTGATCTTCGCGCATGATCGCGCCGACCGGCGCCGGTACGCGTGACCAGCCCGCTGCGCACTGGCCCCGGTGCGGCGGCTTCCCGGCGGCTTCAAACCGATGTCTGTCAGTCCGCGGCCTTGGCCACGCGCGTATCTTCGCTCGGCTGTTGGCGGACGCAGCCCTGGCAGATGACGAGGGCGCGGTTGACCCTGGCGTCCTGCTCGGCCTCGATACCGTCCTGCGCCTGCCACCATTCCTTCGAATAGGGCTGAAGTCCGGCTTGCGAACTGTTGCGCTCGGATACCGCGGCGGATCGCGTTGTTCGCGATGGCCCCGAGGCGGGGCGCTGCTGATTGGGATCTTCGCCCGCACCGTCCCAGGCAAAGCGGGCAGGCCTGAAGGCCGGATCGGAAGCGAGATGCGCCTGCGGCGCGACGGCACATCCGGCAAGCGCCAGCGACAACAGGAGGAAGGCGGGCGCTTTGACCATGATGCGGCACTCTGTACGCGAGAACTGGCTGAGGTTGCGCCGATCATGTTTAAAAATCCCTGAACGACTGCGGCATCGCCGACGACCAATGCGCATGCGCTGTTTCATCCTCCTGCTCGCTCTGCTCGTCACCGCTGCGCGCGCCGACGACGCAAGACCATTCAACCCGGCCGACTATCCAGCCGGTGTGCAGAAGGCGCTGCGCTACGCCAACGAGGAGTGCGACAGCCAGGACGGTGGCGCGGTAACCTTTGCGCCGGACACGGTGCGCCGGATCGACCTGACCGGTGACGGCCGCGACGACTACATAGTCGATTTCCGCGACACAAAATGCGGGGAGCGCGAGACCACTTATTGCGGAACCGGCGGCTGCGTCATGAACATCCTGGTGACGCTGCCGGATGGCAGCGTGCGCCCCGTGTTCGACGGCTATGTCCGCAGCTACAAGATCGTGACGTCGCCGGTGAAGCGCGGCGCCGCGCGCACCATCCGGTTCGATCTGCATGGCAGCTATTGCGGCGGTTTTGGCGCGCAGGCCTGCGTCAAGGAGAAGACGATCACGGCGACGCCGTTCGCGTTCAAGCAGCCGTAGAGCAGGTGCGCGGCCGGCGGCCTTGCGGGGGTGCGGGCGTTGGCGATAAATGGGCAGCAAGGAGCGGGCGGCTTGCGCGCCGTCCGCAGTCGAAGAGGAAGCCCCATGCAGCCCCTGCGCATGTCCCGCCGCGTCATGAATCTCGCTCACATGCTGACCCAGAATGCGCGGCGGCATGGATCGCGTCCCGGTTTCGTCTGGGGTGACAGGTCCTGGACCTGGCGCGAGATCGACGCCCAGGTCTCGGCACTGGCGGCGGCGCTCGCCGCGCGCGGCATCGCGAAGGGCGACCGCATCCTCGTCCATTCCAAGAATGGCGATGAGATGTTCTTCTCGATGTTCGCAGCGTTTAGGCTCGGTGCGGTCTGGGTGCCCACCAATTTCCGCCTGATGCCGGACGAGGTCTCCTACCTCGCCCAGGCCTCCGGCGCGAAGGCGTTTCTGTGCCACGTCGATTTTCCCGAGCACGCGGCGGCCGTGAGCGGCGGTGCGCTCGCGTTCACCTGGAGCATTGACGGCAAGGGCGCGTTCGGCGAGGCGTCGGTTGCAGATGCCATCGCATCGCATGCGGGGCACGCGGTCGAGAACGTCGCTGTCGAGCACGACGATCCCTGCTGGTTCTTCTTTACCTCCGGCACCACGGGCCGCTCCAAGGCCGCGGTGCTGACCCACGGCCAGATGGGCTTTGTCGTCACCAACCATCTCGCCGATCTGACGCCTGGCGTCACCGAGGACGACGCCTCGCTGGTGGTGGCGCCGCTCTCGCATGGCGCCGGCGTGCATCAGCTGGTGCAGACCGCGCGAGGTGTACGCACCGTGCTGCTGCCGACAGAGAAATTCGACATCGACGAGGCGTTCCGCCTGATCGAAAAGCATCGGGTCAGCAATCTCTTCACCGTGCCAACCATTCTGAAGATGATGGTCGAGCATCCCGCCGCCGACAAATACGATCACTCCTCGCTGCGTCACGTGATCTATGCCGGCGCGCCGATGTATCGCGAGGACCAGAAGGCCGCGCTGAAGAAGCTCGGCAAGGTCATCGTGCAGTATTTTGGACTGGGCGAGGTCACCGGCAACATCACCGTGCTGCCGGCGGCGCTGCACGACCCCGAGGACGGCCCGCATGCGAAGATCGGCACTTGCGGCTTCGAGCGCACCGGTATGCAGGTCTCGATCCAGGACGACGAGGGCCGCGAGCTCGGGTCGAACCAGAGCGGCGAGATCTGCGTGATCGGTCCTGCGGTGCTCGCCGGCTATTACGACAACCCCGAGGCCAATGCGAAGGCGTTCCGCAACGGCTGGTTCCGCACCGGCGATCTCGGCCACATGGACGAGGAGGGGTTCGTCTACATCACCGGCCGTGCTTCCGACATGTACATCTCCGGCGGCTCCAACATCTATCCGCGCGAGATCGAGGAGAAGATATTGACGCATCCTGCGGTCGGCGAGGTTGCCGTGCTCGGCGTGCCCGATGCGACCTGGGGCGAGGTCGGCGTCGCCGTCTGTGTGGCGCGCGAGGGCGCGAAGGCTGTGAGTGAAGCGGAGATGGCGGCATTCCTGTCGCCCAAAGTGCCGCGCTACAAGATGCCGAAGCGGTTCTTCTTCTGGGAGGCGCTGCCGAAGTCCGGCTATGGCAAGGTGCCGAAGCGCATGGTGCGTGACGAGCTCGAGGCGCGCGGATTGCTCGACCTCGACAAGACGAAAACAGGCTGAGCGGGGGGACATGCGCAGCATCAAGCAGCCGGGCGCACCTGGCGCAGAACGCATCCAATGGGTGGAGGCGAGGGGACGCGCTTTCACGTTCATGCTTGAGGCAGGCGTGCCGCTGCTGGAAGCCGCACGCCGCGGCTTTGCGGGGGAGGGTTTTGCCGGCGGCGTGCTGAACTTCGGCCGCGGCACGCTCGGGCCGTTTGCCTATGTGATGCCGGCGCTGTCGAAGACCGGCGAGAACGCCGCGTTCTACAGCGAGACGTTCCGGCCCGAGGGCGTGACGCGCACGAAGCTCGGCCGCATGACGCTCGGCACGCGGGACGGCGCGCCGTTCTTTCATTGCCATGGGCTGTGGACCGAGGCAGACGGCAAGGCAAGTGGCGGCCATATGCTGCCGGACGAGACGATCGTGACTGAGCCGTTCGAGGTCGAGGCCTTCGGCCTCGACGGCGCGATGTTCACGGCCGAGCCCGATCCCGAGACCAATTTCAAGCTGTTCGGACCGGTTGCGGCTGCGAGCACTGGTGCGCGCACGACCAGCCGCGCCTTCGCGCTGCGGCTGCGCCCCAACCAGGACTTCGCTTTCTGCCTCGAAGGCTTTTGCCGCGAGCACGGCATTGCGCGCGCGAAGATTCATGGCGGCGTCGGCTCGACCATCGGCGCCCGCTTCACCCATGGCGGCGTGACCGAGCCGTTTGCGACGGAGCTCGCGGTGACCGCGGGTGCGATCGCGCCGGGCCCTTCGGGTGCACTCGAAGCGGCGCTCGATGTCGCGCTGATCGACTACACCGGCGGCATCGCGGAGGGGCGTCTGATCCGTGGCGACAATCCCGTGCTGATGACCATGGAATTGGTGCTCGAGGTGTTGAGCTAATCTCGGCGAGCGATCGTCAGTGAGAACGTAGCTTGGCAATGGCCAAGTACGTAGAGTCACTTAGCCCCGAGCCGGATCCCTGAAAGAGATTGAGCAAGGGGGATTGTCCCTGACCGATGCTCTGGCCGTTTTTGACGTCATACATGGCGGAGAAACGGCCCAGCAGCTTTTCGACCTTCGCGGGATCGGAAAGATCTTTGATCTTCATGAATTTGTCCACGAACTTGGCCTGCTGGTCGATTGGCATCGCCGCCATCGAGTCAGGCAAATTGAAGGTGGTCCTGAACACCTCCGAAAGAGCCTTGTCGGCAAGGATGTCGTATGCGGACGTGATCTCCCCCGCCTTTCGCTGGAAATAGAGCGCCAGGCGCACGCCGGGATTCGTATCGCCCTGCTGCTGCTCGAGGCTTTGCTGGAGATAGTTCGCCTGTGTTTCCCGCAGCTGGACTTGCTTCTGAGGACCAACCATCGCAAGGCGCGCGACATTGCCCTTGCTGTCGAAATTGAACGACGCCGCGATCTGGGCAAAGCGATGATCGCTCTCGGTGTTCGCGAAGCTCTTTGGATTATTCAGATCGGACGCGAATATCTTCTTCAGATATTCGGTGCTGACCTTCTTGGGGTCCAGGCCCTTGGCGACGAGAATGAAATCGACCATCTTCCGGTTCGCAAGCAGCTCAGAAACGCTGTCGATGCCTGCGATGGCCTCCTGATAGGACGTCGCGTCTTTCTGGGCCTGTTCCCGAACCGCTTTCTGCTGCTCAGGGCTTGCCTGTTTCAGCACTGCAATGACGTAGTCCTTCGCGGTCTGGAGGACTTTTGCCGAGTCCTGAGCCACCAAGGGGGTCGTCAGATTGCCCTTTGCGTCGAAGTTGAAGGCGCGCGCGAGCTCGACGTATCGGTTGTCCTTGAGCGTATAGACGAAGCTCTTGGGATCGCTGAGATCGCTTTCGAGGGCCGCCTTGACGGTGGCCTGCGAGACCTCTGCAGGATCGAGGCCGACGGCGCCCAGCGCAAAATCATACACGGCTGGAGTCGATACGAACGCCTGGACTGAATCGATCTTGCCGATCGCGTTTCTGAATTGAACGGTTGCGAAGGCCTCATTCAGGGGACTTGCCGCCGCATAGACGTCGGACTTGCTGTCGTCGAACCGCTTTGTCGTGAGCGTGACGTTTGCAGCAGTCTGCGCGGGCACACCCGACGGCAGCGACCCGTCAGCCGAAAACTCGAACGCGCCGGCCAGGTCTACAAAGCCACCTATCGTCGCGATCTGGTCGTTGAGGCTGGAAATGCTCTTCGTGTACGACTCCAGGTGATATTTTTCGACCAGGATCTGGACGTTCAACTGAGCCACGTCGGCGCCCGGTTGCGAGAGTTGGGCCGTGTAGTCGGCGATCTTCGTATTGGTGGCGCTCACGTCCGATTTGGCTTGAGCGAGCTGGGCGTTGAGGCCGGTCAACTGAGACGCGAAGGCGGTGTTGACGTAGCTGTTCGGATCGGATGGGTCGCTGCGCAGGACCTGGCTTATCGTGTCGGGCGGCCACTTGCTTTGATCGATCCCGAATGCCGAATAGACATAGTTGCGGAGACGATCGTTGTTCAGCAGCTGATCAGCACTGCTGATGCTGCCGATCTGGGCGCTGTAGTATTTCGTATCGTCCGCAAGTGCGTCGACCTGGCTCTTCTTGGTTGCCGTGTACAGACCGATCGTCTCGTCGGTCTGGTTCTCCGATTGCGCAACCGGCGTCGCAGTGCCGTTGAAGGAAAATGCCGCGGCAAACTCCCGATAACGCTTGTCGACCAGCTTGTTGACAAAGCTCTTTGCGTCGGAGAGGTCGCTCTCCAGCACCTTTCTCATGAAAGCCTTGGCGTAGGCCATGTCTTCCAGGCCATACGCCTTCAGTGCGTAATGATACAGGCGATAATCCTTCATGAGATCATCGACGGTCTTCACCTTGCCGATGTTGGCCTTGTAATAGGCGGCCTCTCGCGCGACGTCGGTCTGCTGTTCGACCCGCGTCAGGGATTGCTTGAGATGGTGCGAAATGTAGTTGTAGCTGAAATACGTTGATACCATCGCGCATTCCTCGCGGCTTCTTACGGTCCTGGACGTCCGTCAATCATTGCCGGGTCGCGAGGTGGGGGGCTGGCCTCATGCCAACAGATTGTCTCACAGCAACGTCTTCTTAAGGCGATTCTAGAGTACAATCTTAAGTTTTAGTTTGCGTCCAAGTGACGCGTGCCGAGTTTTGTTGCTGTATGTTTCTCAGATGCAGCTTTCGCGAAGATTGTGTTCCTGATATGTTCCGGCCGAAGTATCGACCGGAGCGGGTTGGAAGCTGGGCATGAGCCGAAGAAGCAATCGCACGATCAACCTGCCGGCGCCGTATCTGAAGCGGATCTGGCTCGATCCGTCGCAGGTTCACGATCGCGAGGCTTATCCGTTTTGCCTGCCCATCTTCCCGGATGATTTCGAGCTCAGCTTCGACGCCGCCATCACGATCATCGTCGGAGAGAATGGCACCGGGAAGTCGACGATCCTCGAGGGTATCGCGGCGCTTGCCGGCTACGACGATGCCGGTGGCGGCAAGGGCTACATGCCGGTCGATCATTCCGACGCGCGGGAGAAGATGGGTGGCCAGCTTTCCAAGGCGTTGCGCGCAAGCTGGCTGCCGAAGATCACCAACGGCTGGTTTTTCCGCGCCGAGAGTTTTTTCTCGGTGGCGCGATATCTCGACAAGGCCGCACGTGATGCCGGCCAGGTCGGACCCGATTTTCTGTCGCATTCCCATGGCGAAGGTTTTCTGCGCTTCTTCGAAGAGCGCTGCCAGCGCCAGGGCATCTTCATCTTCGACGAGCCGGAATCGGCGCTGTCGCCGGCGCGTCAGATCGAATTCCTGAAGCTCTTGCGACGCATGGACGACTCCCGCATCTGCCAGGTCATCATGGCCACCCATTCGCCGATGCTGATGGCCTATCCCAATGCGAAGCTGCTGCGGCTCGGGAAATACGGGCTGGAGCCGGTGACAGTGGAGGAGACCGACCATTACCGGCTGATGCGGGAGTTTTGTGACGACCCGCGGGGCTTCGTGGAGGCGACGCTGGCGGAATGATTGGGGGACGTCTCCCGCTTCAATGAGGCACGCGCATTGTTTTTCCACTCGCATCTGAATCGCGAACACACCTTCGCGGCCCCGCGGCATGAACTGCCCGAGCCTTGCTGTCGTCACCGCCCTCGAAAGTGCCGAGGGCGCAGGGAAGGCCGGGTGCCGGCTGGCACCCGCGGTCCGCTGTGCGCGAAATGCGCTGGAAGCAGATGCACAGCGGCATACAGGTGAAGCCGAACATCCGGCCTTCCCTGCGCAGTGGTTTTACGGCTTATGTCGTGATCTCCCCGGGGAGCGATGCACTATTGCCCCCGTCGCCTTGCGGATGGCTGACGCGCCCGCCCGGTCGGGCAGCACGTGTCACCGCAAGACTTGGCACACAGACCCCGGATGCCAGGACCACACGATTTTGCCGTACGCAGGCTGCACCGGTCGTGTGCGCGCGGGTCGTTGCTCACGGCGCGAGCCGCCCTGCAAACCACCTTCGCGCCGACGCCGCCTGCGTCCACCACGTCCCATCCCGCGTGTCGTGACGATCGCGATACGCCCCTCGGACCGGGCTGGGATGGCCGAAACATGCGACATTTCCGAATTCGCGTAAAGCGAATTGTTTTGATCGGAACGGATTGACCCCGGCCTTGTGTGTTTTGGCCGTCGGGCAACGCAAGGGATGGCGTGGATGCGGGAGCGATCCCCGCCACAGCCGTGCCACGAACCGGTCTCCCCACGGCCCGAAAATGCGCTACGATGATCGCAGCGCGCCTCAAGTCGCGCAGCTCCAGGAGTGAGGAAACGGTATGAGGATGAGAAGCGGAACGGCGGTCGCCGGGGTGGCGGCGCTGGCGGTGGCGGGGATGGCTCTGACGGCCGCATTTGAGCCGGTTTGGGCACACGGGCCGACCCGGCAGAAGGTGCGCGAATCCATCGAGATCAACGCAGCCCCGGCCAAGGTGTGGGCGGTGATCGGCAATTTCCAGGACATGAGCTGGCTCCCGCCCGTCACCAAGACCGAGGGCGAGAAGGGCAACGAGATCGGCGCGACGCGGCGGCTGACCCTGACCGGCGGGGCGACCGTGGACGAGGAGCTCTACAAGTTCGACGCGGCCGCCATGACCTATTCCTACCGGATCACCGCCGTGGACGTGAAGGTGCTGCCGGTCACCAACTATTCCTCGACGCTGACGGTGACGCCGAGCGCCGACGGCAAGGGCGCGACGCTGGAATGGGCCGGCGCGTTCTACCGCGGCTTTCCCAACAACGATCCGCCGCCGGAGCTGAGCGACGAGGCCGCCAAGACTGCGGTGAGCGGGCTCTACAAGGCCGGCCTCGAGGCACTGAAGAAGAAGATCGAGAGCGGAAGCTGACCGTGCGCGTGCTGGTCCTGGCGGCGATCGCCGCCAGCCTTGCCTGCCTCGGCAGCGCGTCCGCCGAGGAGGCCTTCGTCACCAACCAGCTCAGCGACGATCTGATGGTCGTGGACCTTGCCACCGCACGTGCGGTGGCAACAATCCCGATCGGCGGCAAGCCGGCGGGCGTCGCCGTCAGCGCCGACGGCCGCTTTGCCTATGTCACCAGCCCGGATGCCAAGGCGGTGACGGTGGTGGACGCGGCAACGCGGCAGGTTGCGGGGCGGATCGAGGTCGGCGGCGGCCCGCTCGGCATTGCCGTGGCGCCCGACGGCCGGACCGTCTATGTCGCCGACTGGTACGCCGCGGCGGTGCGGGTGATCGACGCGGCGAGCCGCAGCGTCACGGCCAGCATCGCGGTCGGCGCCTCGCCGTCGGGCCTTGCGGTAACGCCTGACGGCAAGCTGCTGCTCTCGGCCGACCGCGACGACGATAGCGTCTCGGTGGTGGACACGGCGACGCGCGCGCGCAAGGCGGTCATCAAGGTCGGCACGCGCCCGTTCGGCGTCACCATCGATACCGATGGAAAACGCGCCTACACCGCCAATGTCGGCTCCAACGACATCTCCGTGATCGACATCGCCACTGGGGCCGAGATCGGCCGCGTGCCGGTCGGGATGCGGCCCTATGCGGTGGCGCTGGCGCAGGGGCGCGGCTTCGTCACGGACCAGTATGGCGGCACCGTCAGCGTGTTCGATCTGGCGACGCTGAAGCCGGTGAAGCGCATCAATGTCGGCGACTACCCCGAAGGCATCAATGCAACCGCCGACGGCAAGCGCATCATCGTCGCCTGCTGGGAGAGCAACACGCTTGATATCATCGACGCCGCGGAGCTGAAGGTGATCGGCGAGGTCAAGACCGGCGACGGCCCGCGCGCGTTCGGGGCGTTCCTGCGGAGGACGGAGTAGGGCGGGCAGAGGCGCGGCGGACAAGTCGCTTTGCCCACCCTACGGCACTTTCGACGCGGTGAAATCCCGCAGCTTCAGGAAGAAGTCCTTCAGGATCGGGTTGCGATCCACGTAGGTCACGTAGCGGATCGGATGCCGCCTGCGGTCGATGCTCCACGTCATCTGGTCCGTGAGGACCGGAGCGGGGATGATCACGCTCGGCGCCCACATGGGGTTCAGCAGCCAGCCGACCGGCGCCATGTCCCAGATCTCCTTGGCCCAGCCCATGTGGTCGGACGAATACTCCTTGAACCGCATCGCGAGGAATGCGCCGATGCTGCCATGCGGTTCGACGTAGCGCTCGATCTCCGGCACCGTGCTGTGGAGGCGCGAGGTGACGCCCTTGCACGGCACCAGCACGAGCGGCACGCCGCTGTCGAGCAGCACCTGCGCACCGCCGACATCCTGCTTGAGGTTGAATTCGGTGGTGTCGGGCCATTCCAGCGCATGGCCGCCGAGCCAGACCACGACGATACGGTCGATGATATCGGGTGCCTTCAGAAGGGCGGAGGCGACGTTGCTGATAGCGCCGATGGCGATGACGTAGAGCGGATTGTCCTGCGTGCCCGCGCGTGCCCGGGCGATGAGGTCGTCCACGGCGGGTGCCGTCCGCGCCGTCTTGCCTGGGCCGACATACTCGGTGACGCCGCGATGAACCAGGCCTTCCGACGCGACGCTCAGACGCTCCAGCAGGCGGAGGATTTCTTGGTAGCTCAGCTCCATGCCGTGGCCGGGACTGTCCGCGCGCGCATTGAAGAACGGTGCGGCGTAGATCGCCTCGACCTCGAAGCGCTCCGGTGACAGCAGCATCTGCACGAGCGCGAATTGGTCGTCGATCTCGTTATAGGTGTCGGTGTCGAGCACGACACGTAACCGGCCGACCGGCGGTTCCAGGAGCTTGAGGCGCACTGCGTCCGTGAGTGTCATTGCCGTCTCCCTGGGCCGTGCGTGGCGATTGCGGATCAGGCTCTCTGCGGAATCCGGCACACCACTTCGGCAATGTCCTCCATCTGCGCGAACATGTGATCCGGCGCAAGCGCCCGCAACGCCGCTGGGGCCGCATAGCCCCAGCTGACCGCGCCGCAGGCGATGCCGACCGCGCGCGCCGCCTCGATGTCGCGCACTTCGTCGCCGATCGCGATGACACGGTCGAGCTCCACGCCGGCGCGCCGGATGACGCGGCGGAATTTCGCGGGCTTGCCGAAGATCGACGCAGAGCAGTCGAAATGCGCGAACAGCGCCGCGGCCTCGCCGAGCTTCTCGCGGGCATTGGCTTCGCTGTCGGAAGTCACCAGCGCGAGCTGCACGCCGTTCCCGGCCAGCGTCCGCAGCATCGTCTCGACGCCGGCAAACAGTGAAATCTCGCTAGCTGCCTCGGCCTTCAGCCGCCGCGCATGCCGCGCGATCGCCGGCAGCTTCCACAACGGCACTTCGAGCCGGCTGAGGATCTCACGGCTTGAGGCATGCCGCAGCTCCTCGACATCCTCATCCGCGACGCGACGAAAATTGAAGCGATCTGCGACATCGTTGATGGTGCGCAGGAACCACGGAAAACTGTCGGCCAGCGTGCCGTCGAGATCGAAGATGGCGAGGGAGTAGGGCATGGGGGAGTGGAAGTGTCGGGCGGACCTGCGCATCCGGTCCGCTGGCGACGCGCTGACAGATGCCATCGGAGATGCTAGATTAGGCTTCAGAGGTGACAGATGTCGGACCTACTGGCAAGGATTGCGGTCGATCCGCAGCCTGTGCATGGACGCCCATGTATTCGCGATCTGCGCATCACGGTCGCCGACGTCTTGGGACTGCTATCCGCCGGACAGTCGCGCGACAGCATTCTCGAGGACTATCCGTATCTGGAAGAGGCGGATATCGACGCAGTGCTCGCCTATGCCGCGCGTCAGGTTGACCACCCGATCATAGCGGCCAAATAGCTTGCTTTACCTGATCGACGCTCAGCTTCCCCCTGCACTCGCGGAAGCCTTACGTCGTGCTGGATACGATGCGGCTCATGTGGTCGAGTTCGGAATGGCGGCAACATCGACAATCGCGCGCTGGTGCGACAGTTTCTGAGCGCCATGCCGCAAATTGTCGAAGCCGTCGCGCGGGGCGAGGCCGTCATCGAGTTCGTCGGTGGTTAGTCATGGCAAGCGGGACCGAACCACAGTAGCGGCGAGGCTGCGCTACTCCGCCGCCTCGCTCGTGCTCCGCCGCTTCGGCTTCCTTGCCTTCTTCAGCACCGGCTCCAGGAACTTGCCGGTGTAGCTCCGCGGCGCCTTCGCGATGTCTTCCGGCGGGCCCCAGGCGACGATCTCGCCGCCGCCGTCGCCGCCTTCGGGGCCGAGGTCGATGACCCAGTCGGCCGTCTTGATGACTTCGAGATTGTGCTCGATGACGACGACGGTGTTGCCCTGCGCGACCAGCTCGTGCAGCACTTCCAGCAGCTTCTTGACGTCGTGGAAGTGCAGGCCGGTGGTGGGCTCGTCCAGGATGTAGAGCGTGCGGCCGGTAGCGCGCTTGGACAGCTCCTTGGCGAGCTTGACGCGCTGGGCTTCGCCGCCTGACAGCGTGGTGGCCTGCTGACCCACGTGGATGTAGTCGAGGCCGACGCGGTGCAGAGTCTGGAAGGTCTCGCGCACGCGCGGGACCGCCTTGAAGAAGTCGGCGGCTTCCTCGACGGTCATGTCGAGCACATCGGCGATGCTCTTGCCCTTGAACAGGACCTCCAGCGTTTCGCGGTTGTAGCGCTTGCCCTTGCAGACGTCGCAGGTGACGTAGACATCCGGCAGGAAGTGCATCTCGATCTTGATGACGCCGTCGCCCTGGCAGGCCTCGCAGCGGCCGCCCTTGACGTTGAAGGAGAACCGGCCGGGCTCGTAGCCGCGCGCCTTGGCTTCGGGCAGGCCGGCGAACCATTCGCGGATCGGCGTGAAGGCGCCGGTATAGGTCGCGGGGTTCGAGCGCGGGGTACGGCCGATCGGCGACTGGTCGATGTCGATGATCTTGTCGATGTGCTCGAGGCCCTCGATGCGGTCGTGCGGGGCGGCGCCTTCGCTGGCATTGTTCAGCTTGCGGGCGATGGCGCGGTAGAGCGTGTCGATCAGCAGCGTCGACTTGCCGCCGCCGGAAACACCGGTGACGCAGGTGAACAGGCCGAGCGGAATCTCGGCGGTGACGTTCTTGAGGTTATTGCCGCGCGCGTTGACCACCTTGATGGTGCGGCGATGGTTCGGCGGACGCCGCTCCGGCACCTCGACCTCGAGCTCGCCGGTCAGGTATTTTCCGGTGAGCGATTTCGGGTTGCGCATGATCTCGGCGGGCGTGCCTTCGGCGACGATGTGGCCGCCATGCATGCCGGCGCCCGGGCCGATGTCGAGCACGTAGTCGGCGAGACGAATGGCGTCCTCGTCATGCTCGACCACGACCACGGTGTTGCCGAGGTCGCGCAGGCGCTTGAGCGTGTCGAGCAGGCGCGCGTTGTCGCGCTGGTGCAGGCCGATCGAGGGCTCGTCCAGCACGTAGAGCACGCCGGTCAGTCCCGAGCCGATCTGCGAGGCCAGGCGGATGCGCTGGCTCTCGCCGCCCGACAGCGTGCCGGAGGAGCGGGAGAGGGTGAGGTAGTTGAGGCCGACGTCGAGCAGGAAGGTGAGGCGCTCGCGGATCTCCTTGAGGATGCGGCCGGCGATCTCGTTCTGCTGCTTGTTCAGCGCCTCCGGCACGGTCTCGAACCACTCGCCGGCCTTCTTGACCGACAGTTCGGAGATCTCGCCGATGTGCTTGGTGCCGACCTTGACGCAGAGCGCCTCGGGCTTGAGCCGAAAACCGTTGCAGGCGCCGCAGGGCACGTCGTGGAAATACTTCGCCAGCTCCTCGCGCGCCCACTCGCTCTCGGTCTCGCGGTAGCGGCGGTTGATGTTGGTGATGACGCCCTCGAACGGCTTCTTGGTGTCGTAGGAGCGCACCCCGTCCTCGTAGGAGAACTTGATCTCGTCCTCGCCGGAGCCATGGAGGATCGCGTCTCTCGTCTTCTTGGGCAGATCCTTCCACTTGGTGGTCAGCGTGAACTTGTAGTGCTTGCCGAGCGCCGTCAGCGTCTGCACGTAATAGGGTGATGACGATTTCGCCCAGGGCGCGATCGCGCCCTTGCCGATGGCGAGCTCCTTGTCGGGGATGACGAGGTCCTCGTCGACATGCTGCTCGACGCCGAGGCCGCCGCAGGCGGGGCAGGCGCCATAGGGATTGTTGAACGAGAACAGGCGCGGCTCGATCTCGGGAATCGTGAAGCCGGAGACGGGGCAGGCGAATTTCTCCGAGAACAGGATGCGCTCGGGTCCGCTCTTGTCGTGGATCTTCGCGGTCTTCTTCTTTTCCTCGGCCGGCGCGGCTGCGGGCGCATCGGCGAATTCGACAACGGCAAGGCCCTCGGCGAGCTTCAGCGCGGTCTCGAAGCTTTCGGCGAGACGCTGGCCGATATCGGCGCGCACCACGATGCGGTCGACGACGACGTCGATGTCGTGCGGAAACTTCTTGTCGAGCGTCGGCGCTTCCGCGAGCTCATGGAAGGTGCCGTCGATCTTGACGCGCTGAAAGCCCTTCTTGAGCCATTCGGCGAGCTCCTTGCGGTACTCGCCCTTGCGGCCGCGCACGACCGGCGCGAGCAGATAGAGGCGGGTGCCCTCGGGCAGCGCCAGCACGCGGTCCACCATCTGCGAGACGGTCTGGCTCTCGATCGGCAGGCCGGTGGCGGGCGAATAGGGCACGCCGACGCGCGCCCAGAGCAGGCGCATGTAGTCGTAGATCTCGGTGACGGTACCGACGGTGGAGCGCGGGTTCTTCGAGGTCGTCTTCTGCTCGATCGAGATCGCCGGCGACAGGCCGTCGATCTGGTCCACGTCAGGCTTCTGCATCATCTCCAGGAACTGGCGCGCATAGGCCGACAGCGATTCGACGTAGCGGCGCTGGCCCTCGGCATAGATGGTGTCGAAGGCGAGCGAGGATTTGCCGGAGCCGGAGAGGCCGGTGAACACCACGAGCTTGTCGCGGGGAATCTCGACGTCGATGTTCTTGAGGTTATGCTCGCGCGCGCCACGGATCGTAATTGCGCGCAGGCTCGAGCCCGCGTTCTGTTGTTGGCGCTTCGCCTTGATCACTTCATCCATCCCGGTGTCCTCAGGGAATCCCAAAGACGCGCGGCCGCGCCAATGGTGAAGGCGCGCTTTGCCCGGAACCGGGATCGGCGCCGATGGGGTTGTCAGCGAACGTAGGAAGAACAGCGGCGGATTTCCAGTGGGACTTGCGAATCGTCAACGGATTGTTGGCGTGCTGGCGGCATCTGGCAGCAGCGGAGCACCGGAACGGCCTCTCGCCCCACGATTCCCTGACGGCTCGGCTGTCCGCGAAAACAAAAAGGCCGGCACAAGGCCGGCCTTTCGTAACGCGATCGCGTTGGAGGCGAAGCTCAGTACTTCGCGACGACGGGGCCGCCGAAGGTGTAGTTGAGGCGGACGGTGCCCATGTCGACGTCCTGCTTGATGCTGTCGCTGCGGGTGGCCACGCCGAGGAAGGTGAAAGTGTCGGTGTGCTTGCCCATGAACAAGTGGTTGTATTCGACCGCGACCGACCAGTTCGGAGCGAAGCCGAATTCGATGCCGGTGCCGACGGTCCCGCCCCAGCGCGTTTCGTTCGCGGTGTCGAGCGTAATGCCAGCCAGAGTGCCGCTGAACTTGTTGTGGGTGACGGCCGCGCCGCCCTTCACGTACCAGAGCACGTTGTTCCAGGCATAGCCGACTTGGCCGGTGAAGAGGCCGATGGCGTCGATCTTGGTATTGTTCACCAGCGGGAAGAGAGCGGCGGGAGCGCTGACGTTCGAGCCCTTCAGGTCAGCCCAATCGCCCTGGGCTTCAAGGCCGAACACCCAGCTGCTGGACTGCCAGCGATAGCCGATCTGGCCGCCGACGAGAGCGCCGGTCGCATTGTGACAGCCTTCAGCCGTGACCGGAATTGCGGCGACTCCGACGGCGGTGAGATCCCAGCAATTATGGCTCGAGCCGCCACCGGCGTTGCCGCCGATGTAGAACCCGCTCCAGTTGTAGATCGAGGCCACGGCCACGGGCGCCTTGGTGTAAGGGCGGGCCGCCAGGTCAGCCGCCGAGGCAGGAGCCAACGCGCTGAGCACGAGCAGACTGGCCGAAGCCAGCACAATCCTCTTCATTTTCAAATTCCCCAGTTTCGTTTCTCTTCGTCGGCGAAAAGCAGCGGACCCAACGACCCAACTGATGCCATTGCTATACATTATTAAAGCCAAAGGTTTCACCGATGTGCCACACCTCTCCGAAAACGCTAGCGAGCGGCTGGATTGGATACTTGGGCGCGAAAAACAAAAAGGCCGGCGCGAGGCCGGCCTTTCGTGACGATGTGCGTCGGTGGCGAAGATCAGTACTTCGCGACGATCGGGCCGCCGAAGTGATAGTTCACGCCGACCTGCACGGTGTGGAAGTTGAGCGTGCCGGACGCCTGGGGAACGCCGATGTTTCCGAAATAGTTTTCGCTGCCGAGGCTGCGATAGAGGTACTCGCCCTTGACCGACCACTGCGGAGCGAAGAACGCCTCGACGCCCGCACCGACGGTCCAGCCCGAGTGGAACTTGCTGTCGGAGATGGTCAAGGCGCCCGCGGTGCCGCTGATCTTGTTGTCGATCCAGGCGTAACCGCCCGTGCCGTAGAACAGGACGTTGTTGACGGCGTAGCCGATGCGGCCGCGGACGGTGCCGAGTGCATCGGTCTTGGAGGACGCGGTGATGCCAAGCACGGTCGCCGAGGCGCTGACGTCAGCCCAAGCGGCGTCGGCTTCGAGGCCGAACACGACGTTGCCGGTCTGCCAGTTGTAGCCGGCGGTGCCGCCGACGAAGCCGCCCTTCATCTTCGGATCGGAGTCGGCCTGCCAGGCGCCGCCACCGACGATACCGAGGTAGAAGCCGGTCCAGTTGTAGACCGAGGCCACAGCCACCGGAGCCTTCGTGTACGGGCGAGCCGCGAGATCAGCAGCCGACGCGGGGGCCGCAAAAGCGAACAAACAGGCCGAAGCCAACAAAACCTTCTTCATTTTCAACCTAAATCCCAGTCCCAGTTTCTGTTGTGCCTTCCACGATCGGGAAGGGCATCGGACGCTGTGGTCCAACTGACGTCGTGCTTACACCAGCAAAGCCGCAAGTTGTGTCTCTCAAAAGCCACAACAGTCACAAAACGTAATGGTTGCTGACTTATAGCCGCCGGCATGTCGCACAAAAAAAGGCCGGCACGGGGCCGGCCTTCAATCTTCAAGTGATATCAAAGAGATATCAGTACTTCGCGATGACCGGGCCACCCCAGCGATAGTTCACGCGGACCAGGCCGATATCGACGTCCTGACCGATGCGTTCCGAGCGTGTGAAAGCGCCGGCCGGAGCCACAATGAAGTTGCCGGAGCCGGCGAAGCCGATGGTGCGATTGCCCATGAAGATGTGATCGTACTCGACGCCGACCGTCCAGTTTGGCGCGAATCCGAACTCGAGGCCGGCACCCACGGTGCCGCCCCAGCGGGTCTCGTTGGCCCGATCGAATTCGAGGCCGGTGATGACATCGTAGCCGCGGTAGCGATCGCTGACGACGGCGCCGCCGCCCTTCACGTAGAACAGCACGTTATTCCAGGCATAGCCGACTTGGCCTGTGAACAAACCGAACGCGTTGATCTTGGAGCGGTCGCGAAGACCCGTGCCGATGAACGTCGTGCTGACGTTGTCTCCGGAGAAGTCGGCCCAGTTGCCCTGGCCTTCGAGCCCGAACACCCAATTGGCCGACTGCCAGCGATAGCCGACCTGGCCGCCGACCGTGCCGCCGGTCGCGTTGTGACAACCTTCGCCAATCAGAACGCCGGTGACGGGAGTTACAAAATCCCAGCATTTGTGGGCCGAGCCGCCGCCGCCGTTGATGCCGATGTAGAAGCCGCTCCAGTCGTAGATGGCCGCGACCATTGGCGGCGGAGCCTTCGTGTAGGGACGCGCCGCCAGATCCGCCGCGCTTGCAGGAGCCGACAGGCTCAACGCCACTGCACCGATTGCACCAATCAAAATCTTATTCATTGCAGTCTCCCCAATTCCGCCGCTTCTTGAAATCCCAGAAGCGGCCAAGCAGGCGCGACGCCCATATGAAATCAATTCCGAGGCAAACGTAGCCTAACGGGTGAGCAGAGTCCGTCGCCGAAATACAACAGTCGCGCGATAAGTGCGGCGTATGTAACTTAATGAATGTTAAGTGCTTTTTGTCGTTCACGGGAACCTGAAAAGGTTCCATCTGGCGCCAGCCATTTGAGCAGTACGCGGGCACCGCTCGGGCCATACATTTCGCGCTTGCTCGAACAGGAACAAATCTGGAACGAGCCGACGGCCGATGCTATATATGGGGATAACCTGAGGGCTGGTGGGCTGATCGGTCCGCGCAAGCGTATAGGGTCGCCTCAATAGGTTGCAGAGGACCGCGGGGCGCGGTCGGGCCTTATCAATTCAGTGGCATTCGGAGTGGAGAGCGGCGATGGCGGGAAGCGTCAACAAGGTCATTCTGGTTGGAAATCTCGGCAAGGATCCTGAAATCCGCCGTACCCAGGACGGGCGGCCGATCGCGAATTTGAGCATCGCGACCTCGGAGACCTGGCGCGACAAGAACAGCGGCGAGCGCAAGGAAAAGACCGAGTGGCATCGCGTCGTGATCTTCAATGAAGGCCTCTGCAAGGTCGCCGAGCAGTACCTGAAGAAGGGCGCCAAGGTTTATATCGAGGGCGCGCTCCAGACCCGCAAATGGACCGACCAGAGCGGCGTTGAGAAGTACTCCACCGAAGTCGTGCTCCAGGGGTTCAACTCGACGCTGACGATGCTCGACGGCCGCGGCGGCGGGGGAGGCGGCAGCTTCGGCGAGGAGCCGGGCGGCGATTTCGGCTCCTCCGGTCCCGTCAGCAGCGCGCCGCGCCGCGCCGTCGCCGCCGGTGGCGGTGGCCGCAACAGCGACATGGACGACGACATCCCGTTCTGAGGCGGGCGGGCGCTTCGCCCCGAATGTTGTCGTGCTCGCGTAGGGCCGCAGGAATTCTTACCAATTGGCGGGCAGGGCTCGGTTTTTCCGAGCTTGCCTCATGTGCTGCTTCAAGCCTTTGACGGGGCATCATGTGAATGGTATTAACTGATGTTAATCCTATTCACATGGATCACTCGCCGATCGGAGGAAGCCCCGCATGAGCCTCGCGCCGCTGCTTACGGCTGCTCCGGCGATCCCGCTGCATGCCTTTGCCGCCATGGCCGCCTTCGTGCTCGGCCTGGTCCAGTTTGCCGCTCCCAAAGGCACGCTGCCACACCGGACGATCGGCTGGATCTGGGTGGTGCTGATGGCGGTCGTGGCCGCCTCCTCGTTCTGGATCCACCAGAGCCGCCTGATCGGGCCGTTCAGCCCGATCCATGTCCTGTCGATCTTCACGCTGGTGGTGCTGCCGCTCGCGGTATGGCGGGCGCACGCCCATCGCGTCGCCGATCACCGGCTGATGATGATCTTCATCTTCGCCGGCGCGCTGGTGGTGGCGGGCCTGTTCACACTGCTGCCCGGGCGCATCATGCACCGCGTGGTTTTCGGGGCCTAAGGGGCGGTTTCGGGCGGCTCGTCCGGGCCCAGCCCAGGGCGGTGCCGGGGAGGGCGTAAGTCTCTGGAAAAACAGTCGGAAAAAGCGCTTCCTTTACCCCGGCAAGGGTGGTTATCAGGGGCTCGATGCGCTATATGATTCCCAGATAAACCTCACCGGATTTCCCCTTGGCTGACGACGACGACAAGCCCGGCGACCAGCCGGCGCAACCCTCGGATATTCGCCCCGTCTCCATCTTCGAGGAGATGAAGAAGTCCTATCTCGACTACGCCATGAGCGTGATCGTGGCGCGGGCGCTGCCCGATGCGCGCGACGGTCTGAAGCCGGTGCATCGCCGCATCCTGTACTCGATGAACGAGCAGGGGCACACACCCGACAAGAAATACGTCAAGTCCGCCCGCGTGGTCGGTGACGTCATCGGTAAGTATCATCCGCACGGCGACCAGTCGATCTACGACGCCATGGTCCGCATGGCGCAGGACTTCTCGATGCGCGTGCCGCTGATCGACGGCCAGGGCAATTTCGGCTCGGTCGACGGCGATCCCCCGGCCGCCTATCGCTACACCGAAGCGCGCCTGACGAAGGCGGCGCTGGCTCTGCTGGCCGACATCGACAAGGATACCGTCGACTTCCAGCCGAACTACGACAACAACGAGACCGAGCCGTCGGTCCTGCCGGCCAAGTTCCCGAACCTTCTCGTCAACGGCGCCGGCGGCATCGCGGTCGGCATGGCGACCAACATCCCGCCGCACAATCTCGGCGAGGTCATCGACGCCTGCGTCGCGCTGATCGACAACCCAGCGCTCACCATCGACGAGCTCATCAACATCGTGCCGGGACCTGATTTCCCGACCGGCGGCGTCATTCTCGGGCGCGCGGGCATCCGCGCCGCCTATCATCTCGGCCGCGGCTCGATCGTCATGCGCGGCAAGGTCGCGATCGAGACCATCCGCAAGGAGCGCGAGGCGCTCATCATCACCGAGATCCCCTACCAGGTGAACAAGGCGACGATGGTCGAGCGCATCGCCGAGCTGGTCAAGGAAAAGAAGATCGAGGGCATCGGCGACCTGCGCGATGAATCCGACCGCGACGGCTACCGCGTCGTCATCGAATTGAAGCGCGACGCCGTGGCGGACGTGGTGCTGAATCAGCTCTACAGATTCACGCCGCTGCAGACGAGCTTCGGCGTCAACATGGTGGCGCTCGACAGCGGCCGTCCGCGGATCATGCATCTGAAGGACCTGCTGGCCATCTTCGTCGACTTCCGTGAGCGGGTCGTCACGCGGCGCACCAAGTTCCTGCTCGCCAAGGCGCGCGATCGCGCGCATATCCTGGTTGGTCTCGCGATCGCGGTCGCCAATATCGACGAGATGATCCGCGTCATCCGGACCTCGCCCGACCCGACCACCGCCCGCGACACCCTGATGTCGCGCGACTGGCCGGCCCGGGACGTCGAGGACATGCTGACGCTGATCGACGATCCGCGTCACCGCATCAGCCCGGACGGCACGATCCGGCTGTCGATGGAACAGGCGAGGGCGATTCTCGACCTGCGCCTGCAACGCCTCACCGCGCTCGGCCGCGACGAAATCCGCGACGAGCTCGACAAGCTCGCCGGCGAGATTGCCGATTATCTCGACATCCTGCGCTCGCGCGAGCGCGTGCTGGGCATCATCAAGACCGAGCTCGCCGAGGTGAAGGCCGAGTTCGCCACCCCGCGCCGCACCGTGATCATGGAGCAGGAGGGCGAGGTCGAGGACGAGGACCTGATCCAGCGCGAGGACATGGTCGTCACCGTCTCGCACGCCGGCTATGTCAAGCGGGTGCCGCTGTCGGCCTACCGGGCGCAGCGCCGCGGCGGCAAGGGCCGCGCCGGCATGCAGACCCGCGACGAGGATTTTGTCTCGCGCCTGTTCGTCGCCTCCACGCACACGCCGGTGCTGTTCTTCTCGTCACGCGGCCAGGTCTACAAGGAGAAGGTCTGGCGCCTGCCCATGGCCGCGCCGAACGCGCGCGGCAAGGCGCTGATCAACATCCTGCCGCTGGAGCAGGGCGAGCGCATCACCACCATCATGCCGCTGCCGGAGGATGAATCCACCTGGGGCAACCTCGACGTGATGTTCGCGACCACAGGCGGCAACGTCCGGCGCAACAAGCTGTCCGACTTCGTCGATGTCCGCCGCTCCGGCATCATCGCCATGAAGCTCGACGAGAATGAAGCGATCGTCGACGTGCAGATCTGCACCGAGCGCGACGACGTGCTGCTCACCGGCGCCGGCGGCCAGTGCATCCGCTTCCCCGTCACCGATGTGCGCGTGTTCACCGGGCGTACCTCGATGGGCGTGCGCGGCATTGCGCTTGGCGAGGGCGACAAGGTGATTTCGCTCGCGATCCTGCGCCACGTCGAGACCACGTCCGACGAACGCTCGGCCTATTTGAAGATGCGCCGCGCGGTGGCCGGCGAAGCCACGGCCGAGGAGCCGGCAGCGGACGCCGAAGCCGAGGAGACCTCCGGCAGCTTCCAGCTCGCCCAGGAACGCTATGTCGAGATGTCGGCGGCCGAGCAGGTTGTGCTCACCGTCTCCGTCAACGGCTATGGCAAGCGGACCTCGTCCTACGAGTACCGCACCACCGGCCGCGGCGGCAAAGGCATCGTCGCCATGAGCGTCAACAACCGCAACGGCAATCTGGTTGCGTCCTTCCCGGTGGAAGACGCGGATCAAATCATGCTGGTCACCGACAAGGGCCAGCTGATCCGCTGTCCGGTCGAAGGCATCCGCATCGCCGGCCGCTCGACCCAGGGCGTGATCGTGTTCGACACCGCCGAGGACGAGCACGTCGTCTCGGTCGAGCACATCACGGAAGAGGCCGAGAGCGGGAATGGCGCGAACGGGGAGTGACGCGTAGTCCGGATGGCGCAGGAGGTCGGTGCGAAGCGCCGACCGACGGCGCAATCCGGGACCTCTGTGCGCCTGGCAAGAATCCCGGATTACGCTTGCGCTCCATCCGGGCTACGAACTTCCCTAGATCTCCAGCTCCGTCCCGAACTCCACCACCTGCTTGGTCGGCACGCCGAAGAACGCGGCGGAGCGTTCGGCGTTGCGCTGGAGGAAGGCGAACAGGCCTTCGCGCCAGACCCACATGCCCGGGACGTCCTCGCGCGGGATGATGGTCTCGCGGCCGACGTAATAGGTGATGTCGGAGAGGTCGATGCCGGGCAGCTTGCCCTGCCGGCAGGTCAGCGTCAGCCCGTCAAAGATCGTCGGGTTCTGCATGAAGCCGTAATGCAGGATCACGCGGGTGATGCCGGGAATGATCTCGATCACCTCCGCGCGTTCCTCGTCGGGAATGTGCGGGGATTCCTCGATCAGCACGGTGACCAGCAGCACGCGTTCGTGCAGCACGCGGTTGTGCTTGACGAACTGGGTCAGCGCGAGCGGCACGCCGCGCGGAGCGGACGCCAGGAACACGGCGGTCCCGGGCAGTCTGGCGCTGCACTTGTTGACGGCGGTCTCGATCAGGTCCTCCTCGGGCTGGCGCAGCTTCGCGCGCGCCGCCTCGACCAGCTTCACGCCGCTGCGCCACGTCAGCATCATGAAGGCGACGAGGGCTGCAAGCAGCAGCGGAAACCAGCCGCCCTCGAACAGCTTGATCGAATTGGCCGAGAAGAAGATCACGTCGATGACGAAGAAGGCGCCGTTCACGGCGACCACGAGCCAGGGCGAATAACCCCACTGGATCGCAACCAGCGCAGCCAGCAGCGTCGTGATCGCCATCAGCAGCGACACTGCGATGCCATAGGCGCCTGCGAGCGCGTCCGAGCTGCCGAAGCTCAGGACCGCCCCGAGCGTTGCGGCCGCGAGCAGCCAGTTCACCAGCGGCACATAGATCTGGCCGATCGCGTCGCTGGTGGTGTGGCGGATCTGCATGCGCGGCAAGAAGCCGAGCTGGATCGACTGCTGGGTCAGCGAGAACACGCCGGAGATGATCGCCTGGGAGGCGATCACGGTCGCGACCGCCGAGAAGGCGACCAGCGGATAGTGCAGGGCGTCGGGGCAGAGCTGAAAGAACGGGTTCTCGATCATCGCGGGATCGGTGATCAGCAGCGCGGCCTGGCCGAAATAGTTCAGCACCAGCGCGGGCAGGCAGATCGCGAACCAGGCGAGCCGGATCGGCAGGCGGCCGAAATGGCCCATGTCGGCATACATGGCTTCGCCGCCGGTGACCGCGAGGAAGGCCGCGCCGAGGATCGCGAAGGAGACGTGAAAATCCTGGTGGATCAGGAATTCGACGGCGTAGAGCGGGCTGAGCGCCGCCAGCACGGCCGGCGCCTTGACGATGCCGTGGATGCCGAGCGCGGCGAGCACGGCGAACCAGGCCAGCATCACCGGTCCGAAGATGCGGCCGATGAAGCCGGTGCCCTGTTTCTGCATCATGAACAGGCCGACCAGGATGACGACGGTGACGGGCACGACGGCTGGCGCGAGCGAGGGCGCGTCCACCTTGAGGCCTTCGATGGCGCTCAGCACAGAGATCGCCGGCGTGATCGCGCCGTCACCGTAGAGCAGGGCGGCGCCGACGAGGCCGACCACCAGCAGATGCGAGCGCCAGGTGCCGGGCTGGGCGTTGCGGGCGTGGAGCAGGGCCAACAGGGCGACGATGCCGCCTTCGCCGCGGTTGTCCGCGCGCAGGATCAAGAGCGCATATTTCAGCGAGATGATCAGCAGCAGCGCCCAGAGGATCAGCGAGGCAACCCCCAGGACAGCGTCGGGGGTCACTGTCGCGCCGTGGGCGGCCGCCTTGGCGGCTTCCTTCAGGGCGTAGAGCGGGCTGGTGCCGATATCGCCATAGACCACCCCGAGGGCGCCCATGGTCATTGCAAGCGGCAGTGGATCAGGATGATGGCCGGAAGCGACTGCGGGCGTACTGGACAATGGCGACCCCTCGATGGGTTCGCGCCCGGCGGGGCATTCCGACGGGCGCGAGCATCACGCAGTCTGCGACGAGACGTCGCAAATATCCATGGGGTTTATCTTTGGGGTTTATTTTGTCGTCGATCTCGAAGGCTTACCTGACGCGAAGCTGACAGACCGGGCTACGGGGTGCGGTCGGCCGTCACGAGGCGAGCGACGCGGACGTCGGCCTTGGTGCCGGCACGGCGCAGGCACGACGCCTCAAAGTTCGGCCAGGCCTGCTGCGAGCAGTCGCGGCCGATGCTGCGGATATCGAGCCGGTCGCTCTTGGCCAGCGGCTGCGGCACGCTGGCTTCGACGGTCGGGGCAAAGCCGGGCAGGAGGGTGAGGGCCGCGGCAACACACGCAGAGATAGCGATCGCTGAAAGAGCCTTGATCATTGACTGTCCCCTGTGATGCGGCCGCCTACGCCCAGTGTGCGGCCCGTCATTCGTTGGCTGGATTAGTAACCATGGCCAGTTTCCGGACGTCTTCGCGGACGCGGGAAATGGTTTCGTTCGCGCTCCGTTTTGTTTCGTGGCCGTCCCGAGGACGAAACAAAGCGGCCGTCGCCGACACGAAAGGGAGACATTTTCCGGGAAACGGCGGGGAACCAGCCCGGCTTGCCGGGCCGGGCCGGGCGCGGTAGGACGGGGCCATGCCGCGCATTGCCTTCTACCCAGGTTCCTTCGACCCCATCACCAACGGCCATCTGGACGTGGTCCGGCATGCCGTTCCGCTGTGCGACCGGCTGGTGGTCGCGATCGGCGTCCATCCCGGCAAGAAGCCGCTGTTCTCCACCGAGGAGCGTCTGAGGATGCTCGAGGACGTCTGCGGGCCGGTGGCAACCCAGGCCGGCTGTGTGCTCGAAGCCGTGACGTTTGACGATCTGTCGGTGACCGCCGCGCGCAAGCACGGCGCGACCATCATGATTCGCGGTCTGCGCGACGGCACCGACCTCGACTACGAAATGCAGCTTGCCGGGATGAACGAGGCCATGGCGCCGGAGGTCCATACGGTGTTTCTGCCGGCCTCTCCCATGGTCCGCCCGATCACCGCCACTTTGGTGCGCCAGATCGCGGGCATGGGCGGAGATGTTTCGACCTTCGTGCCGCCGCTCGTAGCCAGTCTGCTCAAGGCCAAATTCGCCGGATAACGGCGCGCTTCTTCATCTCACCTGATCCGGAGTTTTCATGATCCGTCGTCTCGCAATTCTTGCCACGATCTTTGCCGCGCTCGTCAGTGCGGTCCCGGCGGTGGCGCAGCAACTACCGGCGAACCTCGACAAGGCCAACGCCATCGTCATCGACACCACCAAGGGCCGCATCGTCATCAAGCTGCGGACCGATCTTGCGCCCCAGCACGCCGAGCGCATCAAGCAGCTCGCGCGCGAGGGCTTCTACAACAACGTGCCGTTCCACCGCGTGATGGACGGCTTCATGGCGCAGACCGGCGACGGCCAGAATTTCAACGGCACGGGCGGCTCGAAATATCCGAACCTGAAGCAGGAATTCTCCAAGGTGCATTTCGCGCGCGGCATCGTCGGCATGGCCCGGCGCGGCGACAGCGTCGACACCGCCAACTCGCAGTTCTTCATCATGTTCGCCGACGGCGGCAGCCTCGACAACAATTACACCGTGATCGGCGAGGTCGTGCAGGGCATGGACGTCGTCGACAAGCTGAAGAAGGCACCGGCCGGTTCGCCGAGCGGCACCGTTACCGATCCCGACAAGATGGTGAAGGTGCAGGTCGCCTCCGACATCAAATAGGAGAGGCGATGGCGCGCTGCGGCAACAAGCTTCTGCTGGCCGCCGCGGTGCTGCTTGCCGGAATCTCCGGCGCGGCCGCCGAGGACGCGCAGGTCAACACCATCCAGGACGTCTTCCGGCATCTGCGCACCTGCTGGAAACCACCTCCGGCCGCCAAGGCTCGCCCACTCGACATCACCGTCGTCGTGAGCTTTAACCGGTCCGGAAACATTCTGGGCCATCCGAGGATTACCTATGAATCCGCGGATGCCTCCGACGATGACCGGCTGCAATACCGGATCGCGGTGATGGAGGCGTTGCAACGCTGCACGCCGATGCCATTTACCGATGCAATGGCCGGCGCCGCCGCGGGGCGTCCATTCGCGATCCAGTTCCGCAGCCGGAAGACTTCACCTCCAACGCAAGAGAGACGAGCATGAGCGTCACCGAAAACACATTGATCCTCGAGACCACACAGGGCCCCGTCACCATCGAGATGCGGCCCGACCTCGCACCCGGCCATGTTGCGCGCATCAAGGAGCTGGTTCGCGAAGGCTTTTACGACGGCATCGTGTTCCACCGCGTGATCGAGGGCTTCATGGCCCAGACCGGCTGCCCGCAGGGCACCGGCACCGGCGGCTCCGGCAAGAAGCTGAAGGCCGAGTTCAACAAGGAGCCGCATGTGCGCGGCACCACCTCGATGGCGCGCGCAGCAAGCCCCGATTCCGGCGACAGCCAGTTCTTCATCTGCTTCGACGACGCCCGCTTCCTCGACAACCAGTACACGGTGTGGGGCAAGGTCACCGAGGGCATGGAGAACGTCGACAAGATCAAGCGCGGCGAGCCGGTGCAGAACCCGGACAAGATCGTCAAGGCGCGGATGGCGGCGGACGCGGAATGACCGCGTAGCGGTCATTCCGGGGCGCGCGTTAGCGCGAACCCGGAATCTCGAGATTCCGGGTTCGATGCTGCGCATCGCCCCGGAATGACACGAACTAAGGCGCAACGGCGCTCATGCGCACCGACCTCTTCGATTTCGACCTGCCCGCCGAGCGCATCGCGTTGCGCCCGGCGAGCCCGCGCGACTCCGCGAAGATGCTGGTCGTGGAGCGCGGCGCGCTGCGCGACCAGATCGTTTCCGAGCTGCCGCAATGGTTGAAACGCGGCGACCAGCTCGTCGTCAACGACACAAAGGTGATCGCGGCGCAGCTCAAGGGCCGCCGCATCGGCCGCGAGACCGAGCCGAAGATCGAGGCGACGCTGATCAAGCGGCTCGACGGCTCGCGCTGGCAGGCGCTGGTGAAGCCCGCCAAGAAGCTCATTGCCGGCGATCGCATCCGCTTCGGCAACGAGGGCAAGGTCTGCCTGCTCGGCCATCTCGACGCCGAGGTCGAGGCCAAGGGCAGCGAAGGCGAGGTGACGCTGTCGTTCTCGTTCCACGGCCCGGCGCTGGACCAGGCGATCGCCGATCTCGGCAGCCCGCCGCTGCCGCCCTACATCGCCTCCAAGCGCACGCCTGACGATCAGGACTTCGCCGACTACCAGACGATGTTCGCGGCCAACGAGGGCGCGGTCGCAGCGCCCACCGCAGGGCTGCATTTCACGCCCGCGCTGGAGCAGGCGCTGCGCGAGCGCGGCATCGGCCTCAACCGCGTCACGCTACATGTCGGGGCAGGGACGTTCCTGCCGGTGAAGGTAGAGGACACCGCAGGCCACAAGATGCATGCCGAGTGGGGCACGATCTCGGCCGAGACGGCGGAGCAACTGAACGTTGCGCGGCAGAACGGCGGGCGCATCATCGCGGTCGGCACCACGTCGCTGCGACTGCTTGAGAGCGCCGCGCGCGAGGACGGCACCATCCAGCCGTTTGCGGCCGAGACGTCGATCTTCGTCACCCCCGGCTATCGCTTCCGCGCCGTCGATATCCTGCTGACCAATTTCCACTTGCCGAAGTCGACCCTGTTCATGCTGGTGTCGGCATTCTCAGGGCTGGAGACGATGCGGCAGGCCTATGCGCACGCGATTGCGCAGGGCTATCGGTTCTATTCGTACGGCGACGCCTGCCTGCTGTTTCGCGCAGGGGAGACCGAAGTCCGCGACCCGTCGTCGCCGTAGCACGGGCAAAGCGAGGCGCGCCCACCGCTTCTGCAATGATTTCCGAAGATTGGCCGGCACGGCGTTTGCGCACCGTTTCCCCTGGGATTCCGGATCCATCTTTGCTGTTTCGCAAGCAATTGAGCCTACCGTCATGCCGTTTGATGAGCGGTGGAGACGCCTGCCCGCCTGATGCGGGCGTCTTGCTGCGCGGGGAGGGCCCGCCAATCGACGGCGTCGATCAGTTGAGGAACCGTAAATTTGCTGGCTCCGGCAGCTCGCACCGAAACGGCCCTGCTCACGGAACGAACGTTCGTTGCCCTTGACGGATTGCGCGGCATCGCGGCGATCACGGTTGCGCTGCGACATGCTCCTTTCCTCTGGGAAGGCCCGGCTGCGTCGACCGGGTGGATGGGGAATAGCTACCTGGCTGTTGACCTGTTCTTCGTTCTGTCGGGCTTCGTGCTGGAGCACGCCTATCGAAGACGCTTCCGCCAGGGATTGTCGGTTCGCTCCTTCATGCTCGCGAGACTCCAGCGGCTATACCCGTTGTACGCCCTGGCATTCATCCTCTCATTGCCGTTTCTCCTCGGGCAGCTTGCAGCTGGAGCGCCGGACCGGGCGCAAACGATCCTCGGCCTCCTTTGCAGCGCGCTGATGCTGCCGACCCCCGATCCCGCCCATCTCGATGCCGATCTGTACCCGTTCAACTTCGCCGCCTGGTCGCTGTTCTTTGAAGTTGCGGCCAATCTGCTATTTGCGGCTCTCGGAAAGCGGCTCGATACGAAATCCGTGATCTGGCTCGTCGGCGGTTTCGCGCTCGCGCTCGTGGTCTGCGCCACGATGGGGTGGCTTGGGTTCGGCATCGAAGCCGACAAGCGAGGTGTCCTGGGGGGCGGACCGACCTGGGAAACTTTCGGCGCCGGCGTGATCCGGGTCGGGTTCTCGTTCTTTGCGGGCGTCCTGGTCTACCGCTTCTACGAAATGGCCCGATTGCCGGCGGCACGCCCCGGATTCGCGATCAGCGCGTTTGCTCTCGTCACCGCCATCCTTGCGCTGGATTTTCCGAGCAGTCTCGATCTCGCGCTGAGCCTGTTCTCCGTCATCGTCGTATTTCCGCTGGCCATCACGATCTGCGCGCGTTTCGATCCGCCGCGGGGCGCGTTTGCAAACATGATGCAGACCCTCGGACTGCTTTCCTACGGGATCTATGTTCTCCAGGTCGTGACGTTCCACGCCGTGGAGGCCTGCGCGCGGCATCTTGAGGTTCAATCCGCTCTTGTCGGGCTTGTCGCGATACCGGTTGTTGCAGCGGTGGCGTACGCGGCCACCGTCTTCGTCGATGTTCCTGTCAGGCTTACGATGAAACAGGCGTTGAAGGGGCTCGCGTAAGAGATGCGAGACAGGCGGACGCTTGACGCCGCCTGTCCGCTGGTCGGCTTACGCCATCACGCGCTGCGGCAAAAGCTCCGCGATCTGCACCGCGTTCAGCGCGGCACCCTTGAGCAGCTGATCCGCCGCGACGAACATCGAGATCGAATGCCCCGTGGGATCGCTGAGATCCTTGCGGATGCGGCCGACCAGGACGTCATCCTGGCCCGAGGCGTCGATCGGCATCGGGAAGTGGTTCTTCACGCGGTCGTCGACGATCTTCACGCCGGGCGCCTGCGCCATGATGGCGCGGACCTGATCCTCGCTGATCGGCTTCTCGCATTCGAACGTGATGGCCTCGCAATGGGCGCGCAGCACCGGCACGCGGACGCAGGTGACGCCGACGGCGATGGTCTCATCCTCGAAGATCTTGCGGGTTTCCTTGATGACCTTGGTCTCTTCGTCGTTGTACCCGGTCTCAGGGTCAACCGCGGTGTTGTGGTTGAAGAGATTGAAGGCGTAGGGGTGCGGCATCACCTTGGGCGTATAGACCTGCCCGTTGAGATTGGCGCGGGTCGACTCGACGAGCTCCTCCATGGCGGCGGCGCCGGCGCCGGAGGCCGCCTGGTAGGTCGAGATGATCACGCGCTTGATACGGTTCTTCTGGTGGATCGGCCAGAGCGGCACCAGCGCGGTGATCGCGGCGCAGTTCGGGTTGGCGATGATGCCCTTGTGGTCGCGGATGCGGTTCGCGTTGATCTCGGGGATCACCAGCGGCACGTTCGGATCCATCCGGAAGGCGGAGGAGTTGTCGACCACGACCGCGCCGGCCTTGACCGCGAGCGGCGCATACTTCTTCGAGATGCTGCCGCCGGCGGAGAACAGGGCGATATCGAAACCCTCGAAGGCGCGCTCGGTCAGTTCCTCGATGACCACGTTTTGCCCGCGGAACGACACCGTCTTGCCGGCCGAGCGGGCGCTGGCCAGCGCCTTGAGCTTGCCGACGCGGAAACCACGCTTGTCCATGGTGGCGATGAATTCGGCGCCCACCGCACCGGTGACGCCGACAATCGCGACGACGGGATCGTTACTCACATTCTCCTCCATTCAAGTTGAGCATGATCTCGTCGGAAAACCGGATTCCACTTTTCCGGATCATGCTGTGAGTTTTAGACAACAAAAAAGCCCCGGACCATCGAGGGCGGGGCTTCGGTAGAGCTGATGCGTTTCAGTCGACGACTACGCGCGCACGCCTCCCCGGGCCCCGAAGGCCGTGGTGGTTTTGGTCGTGCGTTTGGTGGTCGTGAACATGGCGGCGACTTATGGGGGAGAGTCTTGCGTCCGTCAATGGCTTTTCGGCGGGATTGTGGCCGCCGGCCGGGAGCCGTCTCTACTTCGTTCGGGCGCCCGGCGGCTCGAGGATGACCTCCTTGAGGTCGTCGCCGCTGATCACGACGATCGCGAAATTGAGCCGGCCACGTTCGCGCACGAGGCCGCCGCTGATCGCCTTGCCGGACGCTGCCTGCTCGGCGACGCGCACGGCATCCGCAAGGCGGTGCCGGATCGCGCCGAGTGCTGCGAGGTTGCTGCGATCGTCGCGGTCGAGCTCGGCAAGGGGCAGGGCGGCCTCTCCGCCGACGAACTCGCCGGTCGCTGCATTGATGGTGTGGCGCCAGATCCGGTCGTTGTGCAGCGTCTTCACCCGGTAGACCGGCACGCCGGAGGCGCCGTCGAAACTCACGTCCGCCGTGGTGGCGCCGGCGTGGCGGGACTCTGCGAGAGCCATGGCCTGGCTGATCGAGATCGACGAACCGCGGAAGCGCTCGATCTCGCGGCTGACCGCTTGGCGATCCGCCTCAGCGTCACCATCTGTGTCGCTGTGAAGCGCGGTCGGTGTGCCTGCGGTCACGATTGCCCGCGCGGGCGCTGCGAGGAGCAGCGCGGGCAGGGCGATCGCAAGCAGTCGTGAGGTCCATCGTTTGGCTGTCGTCATGCTCGAAACCCTCGGCCAGCGAGTGTGCCGGATGATCGTAAAGAATTCGCGGCCGGCCTTGGGCATCGGCCGGCCGCGGAGCGCTGCGGCGAGCTGTACCCGCCGCGGCGATCGAAGCGGTACGGACCTCTTTTGGGGCTGGTGAAAAAAGCGGCCCGTACCGACTTAACTAAACCATACCGTATCGTTTTATTTTGGTCAATGGCGAGGGCGTGTTCCCCCAGGGGATAGATCGCAACCTCACGGAATTGTCAGCGGGATGGGCGTCGCCGCGGCGTGCCCTTGGTGGCGTCCTGGACGCGGTCGGCCGGACCCAGCGCGCCGGCCAGGAACAGCTTGATCGCGGTACGCATCCGCTTTTCCGCGGACTTCAACTCCAGTGCCGTTCCGAATGTCGCCATGCGGTGGGTATGACCGACGACGACGTCGAGAAACACTTCCGCTGCGATGGTGGTGTCGTCGAGGTCGAGCGCGCCTTGCGCCACCAGATGGTCGAAGAAGCGTGCCGTGGTGGCGACAGCCTTGAGCCAGCCTTCCTCCATGCCGAGCTTGGCGACATCGGGGAAGTTGATGGCCTGTGACGTCATCATGCGGCTGAAGGCGACGGCATCGGGCCCGCAGGTGAAGCTCAGCATCTCGCGCCCGATCTCGACCAGCCGCTGCTCGACGGGGATGTCCGAGGCGCTGCTGAGCTGCGTCTCGGCGGCCGCCGACAGCGGCGCAAGCCAGCGCGCGATCTCGCGCCTCAGCACGGCGGCGAACAGGCCACGCTTGTCGCCGTAACGGGAATAGACGGTCGGCTTGCTCACCCGTGCCGCTTCCGCAACCGCATCGAGCGAGGTGGCGTCGAAGCCGCGATCCAGGAACAGGCGGGTGGCGACCTCGATCAGCCGCTGATCGCGCTCGATCGCGGCGGTCTTGGTCGGCCGGCCGCCGCGTGATTTCGGCACCTCGCGCCGTGCTGCTGCCGGTCTTGTCTTGGTCGCAGTCAATCCCATGCCCAATGATTCCTGCGCGGTCGTCACTGCTCTATAACGCGCAGCAACCGGGGCGTCATCGCGAATCTGGCCGAATTGGCCGTATCGTCAACGGTCTCGATACGACCTCGTTCCGGCACGGAGGTCTCATGGCAGTGCCGAAGTCCAGGCCTGGCCCGCGGCCGCCTTCTCATATCCGTACTGATAGAGCGCCCGCATATAGGCGGTGTCGAATCCTTCCGAGGGCGGTGCGGGGTAGTCGCGCGCGATGTAGGAGAGATGGAAGCCCAAATGGTTGCGCCTGGCGAAATCATAGGTCGAGAAGATGATCGAACGCGTCTGCGACTGCGTGATCGCCGACAGGCTGCGTGAGGCGACATCGACGGTGCTGTTGGACACGAGCTCGAAGTTGCGTTCGATCTTCTTGTTGACGAGGATGTAGATGTCCATCTTCGCACTGCCCGGCAGGCGGTTGCCCTGGAAGAGCAAGGCTTCCGGTAGCGTCAGCACCGGGGCCGTCACGCCGCCGTCGACGTGCATCTCCTGAAACCTGCGGCCCTGGCCTTCGGCGTCGATCATGATCGGCGGAAACACCAGGGGAATGCTGGCGGAGGCCGCCATCACGTCGCGAAACAGTTTGAGCGCCGCGGGCGTGCCGACCTCGGCGATCTTGCCCATGTCCCAGATCGCGGTGCGCTGGGTGTCGAGATCGGTCGTCACCACCAATAGCCTTCGGCCCTTGGCATTCTCGCGCGCGACTTGCGCCATGATCTCCGGCCCGACATAGCGGGCGACGAGCTCGCGCAGGCGCGTATTGCCGAACAGGCCGGATCCGAACAGCACGCGGATGATGCTGGGGTCGTTCAGGAGGCTTTCCGCGATGCCGCTGGTGTAGACCTCCTTCAACGTGTCGTCATATTGCGGGCCGAGAAACGCAAAGGGCGCGATCAGTCCGCCGGTGCTCACGCCGGAGACGACCGAGAAGGTGGGGCGGGTTCTGGCCGCGGTCCAGCCGTTGAGCACGCCGACGCCGTAGGCACCGTCCGCACCGCCCCCGGAGAGCGCCAGATAGGACTTTGACGCGTTGCTGTTGTCCTTCTCGAAGCTGAACTTCGTGACGGGGTCGTCGGCGTAGCGCCTGAGGCCATCGATATCGAGCACGCGCGAGGTGCTGGCCTCGGCGGCGGTATAGGGCGCGCGGGGCAGGGAGGTGCAGGCGCCGAGCGCCAGGCTGCACGCCAGGACCAGGAACCCGATCAGGCGGGCGCCTGTCTGCCTGTCCCGGCCATGTGAAGGGACGGGCACGTCAGTCGAATGTGAAGCGAAGGGCATCGTCGGTGGCTGGCGATCACGAATCTACCGCCGCCGGCAAACTCGCCGCGGCTTTTCGTCCAGCCCCCACCGTAAAACTACACGGTATCGTTTTGTTTAACAAGGTGGCGGGGACCATATCCGGGGCCATTTGTGTCCCAGTCTGAGGCACGGGGTGGCCGAAGTGCGGTCCCGCGGGTTGATCGGCCTTCTCCGACACGCAATAAGCACCGCCATGAATCGTCTTGACGCAGCTCTCCCCAATCATTTCGAACTGCTCGCCACCGATGGCACCGCGCGCACCGGGCGCCTGACCACGCCGCATGGCGTGGTGCGCACGCCGGCCTTCATGCCGGTCGGGACCGCCGGGGCCATGAAGGGCATGCACTGGCGCGAGGTGCGCGATGCCGGCGCCGACATCGTGCTCGGCAACACCTATCATCTGATGCTGCGCCCCGGCGCCGAGCGGATTGCGGCGCTCGGCGGCTTGCAGCGGTTCACCGGCTGGAGTGGGCCGATGCTGACGGATTCCGGCGGCTTCCAGGTGATGTCGCTTGCTGACTTACGCAAGGTCAGCGAGCACGCCGTCACCTTCCGTTCGCATATCGACGGCGCCAAGGTCGAGCTGTCGCCGGAGCGCTCGATCGAGGTGCAGCGTTTCCTCGGCTCCGACATCGCCATGCAGATGGACGAATGCGTGCGGCTGCCCGCCGAGCACGCCGATATCGAGCGCGCGATGCAATTGTCGCTGCGCTGGGCCGAGCGCAGCAAGCGCGCCTTCGAGAGCGCGCCGGACGGTTACATGCTGTTCGGCATCGTGCAGGGCGGCGACGTGCCCCAGCTTCGTCATGCGAGCGCGGAAGGGCTCGTCGCGATCGGCTTCCACGGCTATGCGATCGGCGGCCTCGCGGTCGGCGAACCGCAGGCGGTGATGCTGGCGATGATCGACGAGACCGCACCGATGCTGCCGAAAGAGCGGCCGCGCTATCTGATGGGTGTCGGCACGCCCGACGACATCATCGAAGCCGTGAAGCGCGGCATCGACATGTTCGATTGCGTGATGCCGACACGCAATGGCCGCCACGGCGTCGCGTTCACCCGCTTCGGTCAGGTGAATCTGCGCAACGCGCGTCATGCGGACGATCCGCGTCCGCTCGACGAAGAAAGCACATGGCCGTCGACGCGCAGCTACGCGCGCGCCTACCTGCATCATCTCGTCAAGGCGGGCGAGACGCTGGGGGCAATGCTGCTGTCCGAGATCAATATCGCTTACTATCAGTCCCTGATGCAGGGCATCAGGGATGCGATCGCACACGGAACGTTCGACGAGTTCTACCAGCGTACACGCGAGGATTGGGCGAGGGGCGACATCGCCCCGCGCCAGGGCGACTGAGGGTCAGTTGCACACGATCCGCTGCCTGACGGCATGCTTGGTCACGAAGCCGTAACCGCAATTGTCGCAGGTCCAGAGATAGCTGATCATGTGGTCCGAGACGTAGGCGGATGCTTCGGCGGCGACCATGGAGTCGGCGCAGACCGGACAGGTGGGCAACTCGCTACAACGCGGATCGCGGTTCAGCGCGACGGTCGACAACACTTCAGCAACTGCTGACATCGTGGTGACCTCCCTGCTTTAAGACGTAAGTCTAACATAAGCAGAATCACTTGACGAGGTCGCAACACAAAAGCGTTGGTTTTCTGATATTTGTAGCTCACGTGATTTTGCGATGCAGCGTATTTAACATGTGCCGCATTGTCGCTTGCGTGTCGCCGCAAGCTGTCTGTAACTGCGCAAGAGCCACGGCAGAAGCGCAAATTGTCGCTACAGGGAGTTCATCATGGACGCATCGTCCGCCACGCGTGCAGCGCATCAACCCGGCCGCGGCCGGATCTATGACTCGATTGTCGAAGCTTTTGGCGACACGCCGATCGTGCGATTGCGACGGCTGCCGGGCATGCACGGTGTGAACGCGACGATTTTGGCAAAACTTGAATATTTCAATCCGGCCGCGAGCGTGAAGGACCGCATCGGCGCGGCCATGATCATCGCCATGGAGAAGGCCGGTATCGTCAAGCCGGATACCGTGCTGATCGAACCGACCTCCGGCAATACCGGCATCGCACTCGCCTTCGTCGCCGCCTCGCGCGGCTACCGGCTCAAGCTCGTGATGCCGGAATCGATGTCGATCGAACGGCGCAAGATGCTGGCCTTTCTCGGCGCGGAGCTGGTGCTGACGCCGGCCGCACAAGGCATGAAGGGCGCGATCGCCGCCGCCGAGGAGCTGGTCAAGACGACGCCGAACTCGGTGATGCCGCAGCAGTTCAAGAACCTCGCCAATCCCGAGGTGCACCGCCGCACCACCGCGGAGGAGATCTGGAACGACACCGGCGGCAACATCGATTTCTTCGTTGCAGGCGTCGGCACCGGCGGCACGATCACCGGCGTCGGCCAGGTGCTCAAGCCGCGCAAGGGCTCGTTGCGGGTGGTGGCGGTCGAGCCGGAGGAGAGCCCGGTGCTATCAGGGGGACAGCATACGCCGCACAAGATCCAGGGCATCGGCGCGGGCTTCGTCCCTGATATCCTCGATCGCTCCGTGATCGACGAGATCGTCAAAATCAACTCGACCACGGCGATCGAGACCTCGCGCGCATTGGCGCGGCACGAGGGCATTCCGGGCGGTATCTCCTCGGGTGCTGCGATCGCCGCGGCGCTCCAGATCGGCAAGCGGCCGGAAGCTGCGGGAAAAACCATCCTGGCGGTGGTACCGTCCTTCTCCGAGCGGTATCTTTCGACGGCTCTGTTTGAGGGAATCTAGGACATGGCGGATCTACCGAGGCGGCCGCGCACGCTTGGCGATGCCAGGACCGAGGCCGAGGCGGCGTTCAAGAAGGTGACGGCCAAGGTCGCCGCGGCGCCGCCGAAGCAGAACGTGGCGCCTGGGATCAAGGAGCAGGTTACGCTGCGCCTCGACCAGGACGTGCTGGAGTTCTTCCAGGAGGGCGGTCCCGGCTGGCAGGATCGCATCAACGAGGCGCTGCGGAAGGCGACGGGGAAGTAGCGCCCGGTCTTTCCAGGTCGCCCAACGAAAAAGCCCGGCGCGAGCCGGGCTTTTGTATTTGGGGTTTGATCTGGCCTCAGCGGCGGAACATGCCGCCCATCATGCCGCCGACGACGCCGCCGACGAAGGCCGCGCCGGCCGCATCGCCGGGGTTGCTGCGTTGGGGAGCCGGCGCCGGTGCGCTGCTGGCCGCGGGGGCGCTGGCGCGCCGGGCCGCCTTCTGGCTGTTGTCGCTCGCAGTCGGCGGAGCAGCCACGACCTCCGAGAGCAGCGCCTTGTGCTGGAGCTTGTTGAGGTAACCTGACGAAGGATAGCCGCGCGCGGCCTGCCAGCGCTTGAGTACGGTCCGGGTCTCGTCGCTGAACACGCCAGTCTGCTTGGTGTCGAAGCCGAGGCCGGTGAGGCGACGCTGCACGTCGCGGCGCTGGTTCTTGTCGAGGCCGATCTGGTCCTCGGTAATCTGAGTGGCCTCATCGGTGAAGGTCGCAGGATCGACGCCGGCGTTGAGGGTGCGCGTCGCGGTCGAGGGGCCGCTCTTGATCGCGGCAAGCCGCGCCAACGCCAGGGCCTTGAACTGGCCGTTCGGATAGGCCGAGAGGTAGGCGTTGAGCTCTTCCGGCTTGTTGGACTCCTTCACCGAGCGCCAGTATTCGAGTTCGACGCCGTCCGAGCCGCCAGTCGCCGCTGGCACGCTGCCAGCCGCCGTCGGCGCCGCGTTGGCAACCTGGGTGGTCGGGGCCTGGTTGAGATAGACGGCGCCGATCAGGTTGGTGTGGCCCCAGGGAAGCTGGCCCTTGTGGGTCTCTTCGTTGACCTGGGCGCGCACCGACGTCATCGCCTGCTGGATCTCGATGCCGGGCTTGGTGATGTTGTCGATCAGCGCGCGGGTGAACGGGCTGTTGTTGCCCTCCTGGCCGTCGAGCGCGGTCTGGCCGGGGCCGGTTGCGAACGCGATCAGCGTGCCTTCGCCGGACTTCATCTCGGCAAGGCCGCTCTGCACGTTGACGCTGCGGGTCGCGGAGTTCGACTTGATCTTGGCGGCGAACGGATTGTCGCGGCAGGCATCGAGGAAGACGAGCTTGACCTTGGCATCGCCCATGGTCTGCTCGAGTGTCAGGTCGATGTTGATCGCAGCGCCCAGCTTGACGTCCATCTCCGACTTGATGTCGGCGTCAACCGGCAGCAGGTAGTTGGTGCCGCCGACGGCGATGCCGTGACCGGCATAGTAGAACAATGCGATGTCGGAGCCCTGCGCCTTGCGGCCGAAGTCGAGCAGCTTTTCCGTCATCTGGTCGCGGCTGAGATTGGACCCTTCGATCACGTCGAAGCCGACATTGCGCAGCGTCGCCGCCATCGCCTTGGCGTCGATCGGCGGGTTCGGCAATTGCGCGACGTTCTTGTAGGAACCGTTGCCGACGACGAAAGCAACACGGCGGTCCGCCTTCGCGGCACTGACCGACAGTGCCATGCACATCAGCGAGGCGATGAGGGTGAGATAGCGCATCTGAGATCCCCAGAATCGAATTGCAGGCAGCAACAAATTGGCGACGAACCTACACGAAAACGCCCGGCTTCGCGCTAGCGAAACGACGGTTCGCCCAACCCACTGCTTCGCGGCCGAATGTGCACGATGGAATGCCCCTTCTAACGTGATCCAGATCACGTTCGACCACTTTGTTTTTGTCGCGCGAGGCCGCGCGCCGGTTCACTGCGCGCGGGCCGGAATCGGGGCCGCCGGCTTCAGATTCAGGAGGTTGCCGAACAGGATCAGCGCCGCCCCGAGCACGGTCCAGCCGTCAAGCCGTTCTGAATACAGCAGCCAGCCGGCCGTCGCGGTGAGAGGAACCCGCAGGAAGTCCATCGGAACCACCACCGTCGCGTCCGCGTAGCGCATGGCGCTGGCGAGGCAATAATGCGCGAACGTGCCGCAGACCGAGATCACCGCCACCCAACCCCAGACATAAGTGGGCGGCCAGGCCCAGACATAGAGCGTCGGCAGGAAGCCTGCGACCGACTGCACGACCAGCATCCAGAACAGGACCGCCAGCGCGCTCTCGGTCCGGGTGAGCGATTTCACCAACGCCATGGACACGCCGAACCCGACCGCGGCGCCGAGCGCGATCAACTGGCCCTGATTGATCTCGCCGGTCGCGGGCCGCACGATGACGATCACGCCGACGAGGCCGAGCACGATCGCAGCGATCTTCCACGAGGTCATGCGCTCCGACAGAAAGCTCGCGGCGAGGATCGCCGTCCAGATCGGCATCGTGAACTCGATTGCCACCACCTGGCCGATCGGAATCAGCGTCAGCGCGAAGAACCAGCCGAGCTGCGAGACGTAGTGGATCAGATTGCGCGCGATGTGCTGCGGCAGGCGCCTCGTCCTGAGCGTCCCGAATCCGCCGGCGCGCCGGATCATCGGATACAGCATGCAGAGGCCGAGCAGCGAGCGAACCTCCATCACCTGGAAGACGTTCATCTCGCGCACGGCCTCGCGTCCCGCGACCGCCATCACCAGGGTCAGCGACAGCCACCCGGCCATCCACAATGCAGCCATCGTTTTGGACGGAGGAGTGGTCATTGGCGCGCGATGCGGAAGGAAAGGGCGTTGGAGGGCAGGCTGGTATCCGCGACATCAATACGGTTTGCAACGGCCAAAACTGCGGATGCAGCGATGCACGGGTGCGTGCTAAGGGAAGGCCAACGAGCGAAATGGGAGAAACAGCTCATGCGTATCCTGCAGCCGGCCGAGTGGAAGAAACCGCGCGGCTTTTCCCATGGCGTCGTGGTCGAGGGGCCGGGCCGCTGGGTGGTGCTGGCCGGGCAGACCGGCGGCGACGAGGCGGGCGAATACGCCCCTGACATGGCGGGCCAGGTCGCAACCGCGCTGAAGCGGATCATCAAGCTGCTGGGCGAGGCCGGCGCCGGCCCCGAGCACATCGTCCGCCTAACCTGGTACCTGACCAGCCGCAGCGAATATGAGGCCGCAGGCGCCGGCATCGGCGCGGCCTGGAAGGAGACGCTGGGCCGCAATTTCCCGCCTTCGACGCTGCTCTACATCGGAGGCCTCGTCGACGACCGGGCCAAGGTCGAGATCGAGGTGACGGCGTTCGTTCCCAGCGCATAAAAAAATCGATCCGGCGCGGGCGCCGGATCGATTGTCGTGTCGTCGTACTGGCTTAGCGCGACATCGAGATGTTGGCGCCGCGGAACTGGCTGTCCGCGCGCATCGTGACCGTCTGCTTGTTGCCGGAGGTCCGCAGCGAGATGTTTGCGTTGAAACCAGCGGCGCTGGCGACCACCTCGAAACTTCCACCGCCACCGCGGCCCTGGAGCGAGCCGCTGATGTTACGGCTGGCCTCGCTCCAACGCCGGTAATGGCGCTGCCTTCGGACCGGACGTTGGCGGCGAGGTTGAACTTGTAGGCGTCGCTGGCACAGGTCAGCGACATCTCCATGGTGGGCCCGATCGGAGCATATTTGGCCCGGCAACGGATGCGTTCGGTGGAGCCGTCATCCAGGGTGACGATCCCGCCGCCGCTCCAGCTGCCCGCGAGCGGGGCAAACGGGCCGGACTGGGCCTTGCTTTCAGTGTTCGCGAACGCTGCCGCAAGCAAAACGGCGGCCGCGATCAGCAGCCGCCGGCCTCCGGCGCGAGTCTCGATTGGTTTATTGGCGCGATGCTTCCCACCGCCCGCTGCACGGTATGCCTGCAGATGCTCCATTCCACTTCCCCGATCCGGCGTTGCCGCTGAGTTGACCGTTGGCATATGCACCATTGATCGAAACTTTCACAAGTCCCCCGCTGCCGATGGTGCCGGAAACGTTAGCGCCGGGCGCGGTGATCTTGCCGTCGGCGACTGTCAGCATGGAGCTTGCGGTCGGCTCGCAGGAACCGGACTTGGTCACGATGGTGACCTGCCAGTTGCCGTCATAGGGGGTCTGGGCGAAGGCGGTGGCGGCGAGGGTGCCGGCGAAAACTGAAGCGGCACAGAACGCCGCGATGCGACCAAAACGCATGAATTCCGTCCTTGAATTTGTCTGATATCCTGACGCTTATTCGGACGAAATGTGACGGAAATTTGTTGCAATGCCAAATCGAAAATTGTTCCTGTGGAAACAATGGTTTATTTGTGATTTTGGCTCCGATTTTTCAAGCAGAATCAATGCGGCTTCACGTTAAGGGTAAACGTCAGGACAGACTCGGCGCGGAAGTCGCGAACTGCTCGTCCTGAACCTTGGCCGGCAGTGCCTTGTGGACTTTGACGTAATCGATCACGTCGGCCAGCAATTTGAGCCCGAGCGGGGCGAGCGCGCGCTCCCAGAGTTCGCGGGCGGTCTCGCCCTTCTTGACGAAGCACCAGTCCTGCGCGGCGATGGCGCCGGCATCCATGCGATCGGCGAGATGATAGATCGTGCCGCCGGCGATCGGATCGCCTTCCTTGATGGTCCATTCCACGGCGGCCTTGCCACGGTGGCGCGGCAGCAGCGAGGGGTGATAGCCGATCCCGCCGAACCTGGCCGCGGCGAGCGCGTCCTTTCCGATCCGGGCATGGCTGTGCGCGGTAATGATCAAATCGGTGTCGGGCGCGATCTCGGAGGCGACCACCAGCTTCGGATTGGCCTGCACCACCACCTCGATGCCGGCCGCCCTGGCGGTCGCAGCAAGGCGGTCCTCGGCATCGGCCACCACGACCCGCGCGATCGACACGCTGTGCTCCCGGAGCATGTTCAGGGTGGTCACGCCGAAATGGCGGGAGCCGACGAGGGTAATGCGCATGTGTGTCCGATCCGTCTCGCAACTGCGTCATACCCCCGATAACACGTCCGGGCGCCGTGTCACCATCTGCGGGCCGTTTCTGCCGGTTATCAACAATGCGCCGGGCGCAGGAGACGGTGAATTCCGCGATTGCGCGGCCGACCGTTCCGGTGCTTGCATGCGCGCCATTGCACCGGCTCGGAGCGAGCGCATGCGCAGCGCCTGGTTCATCGTTCTTGCGACACTGATTGCGGCCACCCCGGGCCATGCCGGCGGGCCGTACCCGGCGGTCCCGCCCGAGATCGGCGTCGCGCCGTTCATCGGGCCGACCTGGGACGCTTATCGTTGCGCGGGGGGACCGGTCTATAATTTCTATGATGGCGCCTATTACGGCGAGGAGCCGCCGGCGCTCTATCGCGGCTACGCCTACCGGCCGCATTATCGCTACAGCGCCTATCGCCGACTGCCGCGGACGTACTTCTGCGTCGCCGACTAGCGTTGCCGCACGGCCACGGTCGAGCGGCAAATGATGATGTGACGGTTCCTGTGTTTCATTTCGAACAGAAGGAATCCATCCCCCCGTTAGAATGGCGATACCGGGGCTGGCGACATTTGATCCGGATCCATTTTCGAACCCGGCTTTGGCCGCTGGCCTGATCGCCAGCGGCCTTTTCATGCCGCGCGTCGCAAAATCATCTGACGGTAACGCGTTCTCAACCTGCCTGGCGTATCGACGAATCCGTCGCGGATTTGTAATGCGTACCGCGACACCGAAAATGTCCCGCCGGCGTGGGTGCGCCGCGCGGGCCTTTTTCGCCGGGACCGATTTCATGCCGAGCGCGATTGAGCAGATCGTCGACATCTATGTCCGACTGAAGAACAGGCGCGGCCTCGACGAGCTGATGATGCACAGGCAGCGGCTCGCGGTCGATCTGAAGAGCAGGTCGGGCTATGATTTCAGCCTGCCGATCGGTCAGATCGACGAGGAGATCGCGATCATCGAGGCAGGTCTCAGCCGGCTGAAGGCTGGCTCCAACGATGCCGATACGACACGTTTGATCTGACGCGCTCAGTCGCGCCGGCCGCCGTCGATGACGGTGAACAATGGCCGCGCCGGGGTCGGCTCCGCCAGCAATTCCTCCACGAGTGCGGTGGCCGCATCGACATATTTTCGCGTTGGCTTGTCGAGCTCTCGCTTCGCCTCGTCGTCGAGCGCGACCTTGGCCGCCTCGACCAGCTTGCGCATCCGCGCCGCATGATCGTCGCCGGCCGTCAGGGTTGCGCGCGCCAGCGAGCGCAGCACGAACAGCTCGCCCTCGAGGCGGAGCAGACGATCGTTGAGCCTGGTGAGGACGGCGTTGAGGTCGGCCATTTCCGCGGTTCGTCGCTGTGGATTCGTCCTGATCTAGCGGCGATCGGTGAACGGAGTGCAAACGGCATCGGCGCAATTGGGCTGATCGTCCGCATGTCGCGGTGCCGCCGTTGTGACCGGTCGCGACGTCGCGTATGCGTGGGCACAGCATGGTTCCCGCACCACATGTCAGCCCGGGTGGACGTTTGGAGCCCATGCGATGCGGTTTATCCCGATTGTGATCCTCTTGATGTCAGCATGCGGGGCTGCCGCCGCCGCGCCGGCGCGCCACGCCCGCCCGCACCACCCCGTGGTCGTCCGTCCGGCCGAGGACGCGCCGGTGCCGCCCGGCTGGTACAAATTTCCCGGGTGGCCGCCGATCCCGCCGTCGGAGAACAGGAATCTCGATCCCTCCAATTTCGGCGGAGGCTGATCGCAGCTACGCAGCGCGTCGCGCCAGATAGTCGCGCGCGAAGGCGATACCAGTCGAGGCAGCCGGGATTGGCCATCGCCTCCTTGTTGATGACCTTCTCGACGGGCTGGCCGAGCAGCAGCTTCTTGATCGGCAGCTCCTGCTTCTTGCCCGACAGCGTGCGTGGGATCTCGGCGACGGCGAAGATCTCGTTCGGCAGGAAGCGCCGGGAGAGACCGGCCTCGATCGCCTTGTTGATCTTCTCCTGCATCGCGGCGTCGAGCGCGACGCCTTCGCGAAGCACCACGAACAGCGGCATGTAGCTGTCGCGCCCGAGATATTCGAGGTCGACGACGAGGGAGTCCAGCACCTCCGGCAAGGTTTCGATCGCGGAATAGAGTTCGCTCGTGCCCATGCGCAGGCCGTGCCGGTTGATGGTGGCATCGCTGCGGCCGTAGATGATGCAGGAGCCGTCCGGATTGACCTTGAGCCAGTCGCCGTGCCGCCACACGGGGCCGCGGCCGCTGCCGTCGAAATTGTCCGGATAGGTCTCGAAATAGCTGGAGCGGTAACGCACGCCGTCCTTGTCGTTCCAGAAGTAGAGCGGCATCGACGGCATCGGCTCGGTGCAGACGAGCTCGCCGACCTCGTCCGTGACGGCGCGGCCCTGTTCGCTGAAGGCTTCGACGGCGGCGCCGAGCAGGCGACACTGCATCGCGCCGGGCGTTTGTGGCAATTCGCGGTTGCCGCCGATGAAGGCACCGGCGAAATCGGTGCCGCCGGAAATGTTCGCCCACCAGATGTCGGCCTGCGCCTTGCTGCCATTGGTCTTCGACAGTGCGGCGAAGCGGTCGTTGAACCAGGCTTGCGTGTCGGCGCTGAGCGGCGATCCGGTCGAGCCGAGGCAGCGCAGCCGCGACAGATCGCCCGCGGCGGCAAGATCGATTTCGGCCTTGGCGCAGTTGGCGAAGAACGCCGCGCCCGCGCCGAAGAAGGTCGCTTTCGATTGCGCCACGAAGCGCCATAGCGTGGTCCAGTCCGGCTTGTCCTTGGCACCGCCGGGGCTGCCGTCGAAGATGCAGCAGGTGGTGCCGCCGAGCAGGCCGCCGACTTGCGAATTCCACATGATCCAGCCGGTCGAAGAGTACCAGTGATAGCGCTCGCCGAAAGAGTTTTGGTGATAGGAGCAGCCGATGTCGTTGTGCAGGCCGAGCAGCGCCAGCACCACGATGACGATGCCGCCATGGCCGTGCACGATCGGCTTGGGCAGGCCGGTGGTGCCGCTGGAATAGACGATCCAGAGCGGATGATCGAACGGCAGCCAGGCCGGCTCGAACGCGTCAATCGCGGCGCTTGTCCCGGCGACAATATCGGAGAGCAGGGCATCCGGCGCGGCAGGCGCACCGGCCTCGCTGTGCAGGATGACATGCGCGACCGTGGGCAGCGATCGCCGCAGTTCGGCGACGACGTCGCGCCGGTCGTGCCGCCGGCCGGCATAGGTGACGGCGTCGCAGGCGATCAGCACTTTGGGTTCGATCTGCTTGAAGCGGTCGATCACGGCGGGCGCGGCCATATCGGGTGCGCAGACGCTCCAGACCGCGCCGATGCTGGCGGTCGCGAGGAACGCGATGATGGTCTCGGGAATGTTGGGCAGATAGGCCGCGACGCGGTCGCCGGGCTTGATACCGTTATCCTTCAGATGCAGCGAGAGCGCGGCCGCCTTGCGCCGCAGCTCCGGCCAGCTCGTTTCCCTCAGCCTGCCATCCTCGCCGCCGCTGACGATCGCGGGCAGGCCGGCGGCGTCGGCGGCTTCGACATGCCGGAATACCTGACGCGCGTAGTTCACCTGCGCGCCGGGAAACCAGACCGCGCCGGGCATCTTGCGCTCGGTGATCACGGCAGCGAACGGCGTCGGCGATTGCAGATCATAATAGTCCCAGATGCTGCGCCAGAAGCCGTCGAGATCGCGCACCGACCATTGCCGCATGTCTTCGTAGCTGCCGAAGGTGAGGCCACGCTGCTCGGCGAGCCAGTTGCGATAGAGGGCGATCTGGGGAACGAAAGGTGCGGTCATTGCGTGTCGGCTTCAGTTGCGGGGAAGGGGAGTTTAAGCCGTCTCGCAGCTTAGCAGAAGCCGCGGTACTAGAAGGCGGCTTTGACCGGGCTAACGGGGGCCGGCCTTCGCCAGCGCGACGTGGCAGAGATCGCAACCGTCGCTTCAACAGATTCGTCATTGCGAGCGCAGCGAAACAATCCAGGCAGTCACGCGCGGAAAGATTCTGGATTGCTTCGCTGCGCTCGCAATGACGGAGGTGTGGGGGAACGCAGTCTTGGTCTGTCAGCGTGGCGGAGCCATGCTGTCGGGGGCAAAGCCGGTCGGCAGGCCGTCGATGCTCTTCATGTTCTTCAGACCCCAGTATTTCCGCAGATTGTTGACGCCCTGCGCCGTCCAGTAGCGCACGAGGTTGCCTCGCTCTTGCTTGTAGTCGAACAGCGGCACGCCCAGACCGCACGACGTCTGCACGAGGTCAATCGAGAGGCGTACGATTTGGCGGGCGCCTGCAACTTCCTCGAACTTCGGAACGAGATCGGCGTACTCCGGCGTGCCGCGCATCAGCGATCGACCCTGACCATAGAGCCGCAGGATCATCGGATCGCCATCGAAGGCGCAAAACATGATGGTCAGCCGCTTGTCGTTCGAGGCGACCAGGTGCGCGCGGGTCTCGCTGCCGCTGCCAGTGCAATCGAGGTAGGCGACGTCAGTTTCTCCGAGCACCCGGAATGAGGACAGGCCCTTGGGCGAGACGTTGATGCGTCCCTTCGGCGGGGCGCTGGCGACGAAGAAGATCTTCTGCCGCTCGATGAAAGCCCTGTGCTCTGGCTCGATCCTTGCGAATTGCTTGCCCATTCCCGTCCGTCCTTTGCGTAGCGACGAAGCCGAGGCCGAAACTAACACGTCAAATGTACCGGTTTAAGGATACACGTTATCCTGGTATAAAGACCACCATGAAAGGACAGGATCCGATTGCTCCGGCACTCTCGCTCAGCGCGTTCTTGCGGGCGCTCCGGCAGCGCCAGTCTCCGGCGGAATTCGGTCTCGCCGCCGGACCACGACGGCGCACGCCCGGCCTCCGGCGCGAGGAGGTCGCTCAGCTCTGCGGATTGAGCGCCACCTGGTACACATGGATCGAGCAGGGGCGCGATGTGTCCGTCTCTGCTTCGACACTTGCGCGCCTCGCACGCGGATTGCGCCTGTCACGAGCCGAGCGCGGCTATCTGTTTGAGCTTGCGGGCAAGCGCGATCCGGAGCGGCCGGGCAACAGGGATGATCCACCTGAGGGGGTACTGGCCTGCGTCGATGCGATCGATGGTCCCGCCTACATCCTCGATCGCACATGGAGCGCGCGCCGTTGGAACGCGAAAGCGTCCCGACTGTTTGCGGGATGGCTCGATGCTGACGGCGAAAAAAACCTTCTGCGCTACATCTTCCTCCGGCCTGAGGCGCGAACTCTGATCCTGGACTGGACGTCCCGTGCGCATCGTGTCGTCGCAGAGTTCCGCGCCGCGGTGACGGGCTACGCCGACGATCCGGATATTCGCCGCCTCGTAGACGAACTGAGAATTGGAAGCTCGGACTTCGAGCGCTGCTGGGAGACGCAGGGGGTTTTGGCACGCGAAGGGGGCGAACGTGCGTTCGATCATCCGACCATGGGACTGCTGCGCTATCAGCAGGTGTCGCTGTCTCTTGCGGGCTGGCCCGACTATCGACTGACGATGCTTCTCTCTGCGCCAACCATACGCAATCGATGACCGGTATCGCGGCCAAACCCGCCGCGCGGCCCGCTCGCTCGTCAGCGTCCGTCTACTACCAACCCACGCCCGCCCAGCGCCGGCCGAATACCGGCGGCTTCGTCTTCACGGCTTGCCAGCCGAAGAAGTGATGCTTGCCGGACCATGCGTGCACCACGCCGCTGCAGATTTTGCATCTGAAGCTGCCGGAATGCGCTTCGCTGTGCTCTTCCCTGGTCGCGGTGTAGTTCATGCTGCAACCGGTGCAGGTGAATTCTTCGATCGTCCAGATGCTGTTGGCCATTTGCACGGAATGTTTTCTTGGGACCTCGGTGCACGGTAGGAGCGGGTCTTTGCATCGGCGTAAACTGGGGCAACGAAATCCGGTTAATCGCCGTTAGCCAAACCGGGCTCCGCTCCGAGCCAGTGCAGGATGTTCCGGGTGTTCGGAGCGCCGGTCAGTCCAAATCGCGCCGCCGACAGGTCCAAGCGCGCGCCTGGTCCGGCAGCTAGATTTCACCCAGTCGCCTCGGTCGGGAGGCGCGCAAGCGGGGGTGAGATGATGGGGACAAAGCTCGTTTTGACGGCCGCGCTGCTGTCGCTGGCAACGCCGGCATTCGCTGCGGATATCATCGCGCCTGCGCCGGTGAAGGCGCCGGTGCCGGCTGCGATCTTCACCTGGACCGGCTTCTATATCGGCGCCCACGGCGGCGGCGCCTGGAGCAAGTGGACAGGCATCGACCCGACCGATCCGACCGCGGTCTGGACCTCCGTCACCGCCAGCGGCGGCATCGTCGGCGGCCAGATCGGCGGCAACTACCAGATCGGCAATGTCGTGGTGGGCCTCGAGGGCACGGGCGCCTGGTCCAGCGTCACGCTGAACGCCGGCGGTCCGTTCGGCGGCGGCGCCGGCTTCACTTTGTCGCTCAAGAACGACTACATCGCCACGGTCGCCGGCCGGTTCGGCGTCGCCTTCGACCGCGTGCTGCTCTACGCCAAGGGCGGTGCGGCCTTCACCCGCGACAAGTACAATGCCAATAATGGCCTTGCCGGCGCGCTCGCCGGTTCTGCCTCGGGCAGCTTCAACCGCACCGGCTGGCTCGCCGGCGGCGGCGTCGAATGGATGTTCATGCCGAACTGGTCGGTGAGGGCCGAGTACAACTACATGGGCTTCGCCGCGATCACCGAGCAGCCGGCGACATCAGGCAACCTGGCGGCCACGCCGGCCAATGTGAAGCTGAACATCCAGACCGGAACGGTCGGCGTGAACTACCACTTCTAGCCGCGCAGGCGTTGCCGCAGGATCAGCCCTCGGTCCGGTCAAGCCGGAGCGGGAGCCCGCCTCGTCTTGACGCCGGATGCGGGGCTGGCAATAACGGCTTGCCCGTGCATGTGCCGGAACCAGCGTCGATGCCGCGAAGAAAGTCGTGCCCGTGAAAAGCCTCCGTCAGCTCCTGACGGGAGAGGACATCATCCAGCTCGTGATCCGGCTCGGCCTGCTCGCCCTGCTGATCATCTGGACCTTCCTGATCATCCGTCCGTTCGTGCCGATCCTGGCCTGGAGCGGCGTGCTCGCGGTCGCGTTCTATCCGGCCTTCAGCTGGGTCGCCAAGATCCTCGGCGGTCGGCCCAAGACCGCCGCGGCGATCCTCACCTTGATCACGCTCGGCATCGTCATCGGCCCTGCAACCTGGCTCGGTATCAGCGCGGTGGACGGCGTGCGCGAGCTGGCGCACCAGCTCGGCACCGGCGATCTCGCGCTCCAGTCGGCGCCGGAGCAGCTCAAGTCGTGGCCGCTCGTCGGCCCGTGGCTCTACGACCTCTGGGACCAGGCCTACACCAACATCCGCGCGGTGCTGCGCGAAGTGGCGCCCTATCTCCAGCCGCTGGCAGGACCGCTGCTGTCGTTCGCGGGCGATGCCGGCGTCGGCACGCTCCAGTTTCTGGTCTCGGTGTTCGTCGCCGGCTTCCTGTTCCCGCATGGGCCGCGGTTGGTTGCGGCCAGCCGCGGCTTCCTGTTTCGCATCGTGCCCGAGCAGAGCGAGCATTTCCTGGGGCTCGCCGGCGCGACCATCCGCGCCGTGGCGCAAGGGGTGATCGGCGTCGCGATCGTGCAGGCACTGCTCGCCGGCATCGGCTTCAAGCTCGCAGCCGTTCCGAGCGCCGGCCTTCTCGCCTTCATCGTGCTGCTGCTCTCGATCGTGCAGATCGGCGCCTTCCTCGTGCTGCTGCCGGTGATCATCTGGATCTGGACCGCCAAGGACGTCACCACGGCGCTGCTGCTCACGGTGTTTCTCGTCCTGGTCGGTTTCATCGACACCATGCTGAAGCCGCTCGTGATGGGGCGCGGCCTGACCACGCCGACCATCGTGATCTTCGTCGGCGTGATCGGCGGCACGCTCGCCCATGGCATCGTCGGCCTGTTTATCGGGCCGATCATCCTGTCGGTGGCCTGGGAGATGATGATGGCCTGGATCAGGACGGAGGACCGGGCGGGCGCGAAGGCGAGCGAAGGCTGATCTTGCGTCCTCGAACGGCGCGATCTGAACGCCGTGTCGCAGCTGGCCTGAAGGCCCGCGGCCTGTGATCAAGGCGCGTCCCGAACTTGTCTATCCGACTAGACAAGTTACGATTGGGACGATTCTATTTTCGATTACGGCAGCAATGGCGAAGTCTTCCAAGCTGGTTGCCGCCAAGCGCGGCAAGGTATTGTTGGTCAGACGCCGGTCGGACGGCCTGTGGATGTTCCCGGGCGGCCGCAAGCGCGCGCGCGAGTCCGAGAAGGACTGCCTGCGGCGCGAGATCAAGGAGGAGCTGCCCAAGCTGAAGCTCGGCCGGATCAGCCTCTGGAAGGAAGTGAAGGCCAGGAACAAGCGCTCCGGCCGCAAGATGAGCGATGCGATCTTCATCGCCAAGGGCGCCAAGGGCAGGCTCGCGATCGGCGACAAGAAGGAGATCGACCGCGCCGCCTGGCAGAAGCCGCGCGGCATCCGCCTGACCCCGACCTCGCGCTATATCCGCGACCGCCTGTTTCCGAGGAAGCCGCGGCGGCGCGGCTGAGTTCGCGTTCTCGCGAAGTGGATACCGGTTGGCGTCAAGACAACGCGTCAAAATAGGAATCCAGGGCCCCGTTCCGATTCTATCGGAACGGACAACGGCTCTAGTCTTCCCGATCCACCGATCGGTCCCGCCCGGCGAATGACCGCGAGCGCGCCGCGCGCGGCTCCGGCGCGACGCGCCTTGCCGCCTCGGCCTCGCGCTGTTCCTTGCGCGCCTTGCGCGCGTTGCGCATCGCGCGCTTGACGAAGGGGTGCTGCGAATCCTCGGCGAAAAACAGCACCACCTCGCAACTCGGACATTGCCTGGAATAGCCGTCCTGCAACCGCCCGGCGCGATCGCGGAACACGGACTTGCAGCGCGTGCACTGAATCTGGACGAAACTCATGCGCGACCGACAATGACCGATGGGAATGGATCGTCAGGTGATCCCAAATGTCTGAAGAAAGCCTGAAGGCCTTGGTGAATTCACCGGAGGTCTTGTCGCAGCCGATGTCGTGCGCACGACGGCGATGCTCGCAAGATGCGGCCGGGCGTCATCGGCCCGCCGCGACTGGCGGCAGGCAGAGGTCGTCAACAGGCTCAGGTCGTTAGAGCTGCCCGACCAGCCGCTATTGCCTGGCTGCGAGCGTGTCGAGGCAATGGTTCAGATACGCGGTGCGATCCCTGGGCAGCACCTTGTCGAGATCGGCCTTCAGCGCGCATTCACGCTGCCGCAACTGCTCGGCCCGGCGCTTCTCGGCCGCCTCGCGGAATTCGGGAGCAACCTTGTTGGGATCGACCAGCGGCTGCGAGCGGGCGGGGGACGCCGCAAGGAGTGCAATGGCGGCGACGAAAATGAATGGTTTCAAATGAGCCTCCGTAAAAGAAGGCATCCTAGCCCGCGGCGCGCGCAGGCTCAAACCGGAGGGGCGGTACCCCGTTCCGGCATGATCGGGCCGCGCCAACAACCAACAGCGCGTGTGAACCAGTTCACAAGCACGCGACACATTCGCTGCTATGAAAGCGTATTGCTTGACCATTTCATTTTGAACGAAACGCCCCAGCGTCCAAGCGCTGGGGTTTTTCGTGCTGGACATGCGAGCAGCGCGTCCTCGATCGCAGCAGCCCGTGCATCCAGAGAAGCAGGTCCCACGCCGCGTTGAATGCTTCGGAAGCGGCGAGTTCCGATCCACAGCCAAAGATTTCGGGAGCGCGATGGCGCTCCGAACGTTGCCACGAGGCGTGCGTTGGCAGGGCAAATCCCATATGGATGGCGGCGAACCGCCGAATCGACAATGAGGCGGCTCGCGTTCGGTGGGTGACAGTTTACGACCAGAGACGGATTCAAGTGAGGCTTTCCAAAAAGGCGAAGGCGACCAAGACATCGCCAAAGAAGGGCAAAGGATCGCAGCGCGCCACGATCTCGTCTTCATCGCCCCTCGGTTCGATGGCTCTGCATCTGCTTGCACAATGGAAGCAGTCCGGACGCAGCGGCATCGTTTTTCTCGCCGAGAGCGAGAACAGGGCGGAGCGGCTCGGTAGCGTCATTCACGCGCTCGATCCCGCCTGCGAGGTCCTGGTGTTTCCGCGATTGAACACTTTGCCGTTCGATCAGCTCGAGCCGTCGCACGAACTGGCAGGGCGCAGAGCCTCGGTGCTGCGACGCCTCGCGAAATCCAGGAAGCCGCTCTTTCTGGTCTCGACGGCGGAAGCCGTGATGGAGCGCCTGCCGCCGCCTGCGAGCCTGTCGCGCCTGAGCGTGAGCCTGAAGGTGGGCGGCGCGTTTTCCGAGCGGGACCTGCGCGGGCGCCTCGAAGAGCTGGGATATGATCTCGAGGACGAGCCGGATTATCCGGGCGGAGCCCTGTTTCACGGGCAGACCTTCGAGATATTTCCCGCGGGCGCGCTGGGGCCGTTCCGGATCGAGCATTCAGGCCGCGCCATCAGCCGGATCGTGGCGTTCGATCCGAAAGAGCACGACATCATCTTTGAGACCAGCGAGCTTCTCGTCGATCCCATGTCGGAGCGGCTGGCCTTCGCCGGCAAACGCGGCAAGCGCGCGACGCTGTTCGACTATTGCGGGCGCGCCAAATGGATCGCCGATGCAGGGGTGCCGTTGCACGTCGACGGCTGGCTGAGCACGATCGAGGAGGCCGCGCCTCGCGCGGAGAGGGAACGCGAATACATTGGACGGCGCGACTGGAAGCAGCTCTCCAGGGGCATGAAGGTATTGCCGCGGACGGCGTCGTTCCAGCCCATCCCGGAGTTTTCGAAGCTGACCTCCTCCAGGAAGGCGCTGCGTGCCTTTGTCGAGGAGACGCGCCGGGCCGGCTCGCGGCTGATCCTGGTCGCGGCGCAGGAGGACGACCTGCGCGTGATGGAGCGGATGGGCGGCGTCAAGGCGCAGCGCTGCGAGAATTGGGACGAGGCGGTGCGCGGGCGGAGCGGCGAGGCGGCGCTTCTGGCCGATCTCGATGCGGGCTTCGTCGTCCCGGGGAAAAAGTCGCTCGTTGTCGTGACGGCGCCCGACGTGCTCGGCAGCCGGGCGCATCATGCGCAGCCGATGGCGCGGGCCTGGAGCGCGGCCTTCGACCATGCCGACGTGCCCGAGCAGGGCACGGTGGTCGTGCATCTCCAGCGCGGCCTTGCCGTGCTCGATGGCCTGCAGACCGTGAACACGGGCGGCGGCGCACTGCGCGAGATGATCCGCCTGGTGTTCGCAGGCGACAATGCGGTTCTCGTGCCGCCGCCCGATCTGGCGCTGATGTGGCCTTACGCAACCGAGCCCGGCAAGCTTGCGCTCGACAAGGCGGACGGCAGCTCATGGTGGGCCCGCCGCACCGAGGCCGAGCGCGAAATCCAGATCGCCGGCAAGGTGCTGGCCAAGCACATCAGTCAGCGCCGCAGGCGGCGCGCCGACAAGCTGGTTCCGCCGGGATCGGCCTATGAGAAATTCGTCGCGCGCTTTCCTTATTTCACGACGGTCGACCAGGCGAAGGCGATCCGCGACGTGCTGGAGGATCTTGCATCCGGCCATCCGATGGACCGGGTGATCTGCGGCGACGTGGGATTTGGCAAGACCGAGGTGGCGCTGCGGGCGGCTGCCGCTGTGGTGCTGTCGGGCAAGCAGGTGGCGATCGCGGTGCCGACGACGGTGCTGGCACGGCAGCATGTCGCAACGTTCCAGAAGCGCTTCGCCCCGTTCGACATCGAGGTGGGGAACCTGTCGCGGGCGACATCCGGCGCCGAGCTGCGGGCGACCAGGGAGGGACTGCGCAGCGGCCGGATCAAGGTCGTGGTTGGAACGCAGGCACTCGGCGGCAAGGACGTGAAGTTCGACGATCTCGGCCTCGTCATCATCGACGAGGAGCAGCATTTTGGCGCGGCGGAGAAGGCCAGGCTTTCCAGTCTCGCCAAAAATGTCCATGTGCTGATGATGAGCGCCACGCCGATCCCGCGCACGCTCGCCGCCGGCCTTGCCGGATTCCGCGACCTCAGCGTGATCGCCTCGCCGCCGGTTCACCGGCTTCCGGTCGCAACCAGGATTGCGCCGCTGTCGGATGCGGCCATTGCGTCGGCGTTGCTGCGCGAGCAGCGGCGCCATGGCCAGAGTTTTCTGATCTGTCCGCGCATCCAGGATCTGGATCCGATGCTGGCGCGGGTGCAGGCGGTGGCCGGTGATCTTCGCATCGTGTGCCTGCACGGCAGATTGGCTGCCGACGAGATCGACGACCGGATGATGAGCTTCGTCGAGGGCAGGGCCGACGTCCTGCTCGCGACCAACATCGTGGAGAGCGGCCTCGACATTCCGCGTGCGAACACCATCGTGGTCTGCTGGCCCGAAAAGTTCGGCCTTGCCCAGCTGCATCAGCTGCGCGGACGGGTCGGACGCAGCGGCATCCGCGCGTTCGCCCATCTGCTGACCGAGACGAATTCCGGGCAGTCGGAGAAGCGGCTGGCCGTGCTCGAGGAGTTCAGCCGGCCGGGCGCCGGCTTTGCCATCAGCGAACGCGATCTCGATCTCAGAGGTGCGGGCGATCTGTTTTCGGAGCAGCAATCCGGCCATGTCCAGGTGTTCGGGCCCGTGCTCTACAGCCACCTGCTGAAAATGGCCTCGGAGAAAGTCGACGAGGAACGGGCCGCGGTGTGGGTGCCCGACCTGAACCTGCCGGTCGCGGACATGCTGCCCGAGACCTATGTGCATTCCGAGCCCGTGCGGCTCGAACTCTATGCGCGCGCCGCAAGATGCAGCAGCGAGGACGACCTCGTCGACCTCGAGGAGGAAACCTCCCGCCGCTTCGGCCCGCTGCCGAAAGTCGCGCGCGACTTCTTTGCCGCCGCGAAGCTCAGGCTCGAATGCAAGCGAAGGGGCATCATCCGGCTCGACGTCGGCCTCGGGGCGGTGGCCGCAACGTTCCTGCCCGGACGGTTGCGGAAGTCGAGAGGGAAGTCACTGCAGCGCGACGGCGATCGCGTCGTCTATCACAGCCAGATGCGCGACGCGCCGTTCGAGCGGGTTGAAGAGTTGTTCGAGGTGCTGGACGAGGGGTGAGGACGGATGCGCCGGTCTGGCGCCGTCTTCATCCAGCCGGGTCAATCAGACAGGTGACATCAGTCACTTCGAGGCGTGGTCGATCTTGTGCCCCAAATGCCCGGTGTCGTGATCGCGGCGCAACTGGCTCAGCGACGTCTCGTTCAGCTGAGCCAGGACCTCGCTGAGCTGGGTCGCATCGGGATAGCCGGCCGCAAAACCCTTTCCGTAGATCTTGCGCAACGTGCCAACCAGCGTGTTGCCGTGCTTCTTGCTGATCCCGCCATCCTTGTCCCGATGGCGGCCATCCAGGCCAGATTCCTTCATGTGTCTCTCCCTGTGTGGCGTCTTGAGCGCCTGGAGAGAGCGTGCTCCCAAATGAGTTGATTGGCAACGGCGCGGCGCGCGGGCGTTGAGCGGCGGTTCGTGCCACCGCAAGGGCGTTGCGCTCGCGTGTCTATCGCTTAGCTGTGATGCCGCGTCAGATTGCGGCGGGACGGTTGGCGCATCACATCAGCCCGAGCGGGTTGCTCGATTGGAACCGATACGATGCGCTCTGTTCTGGCCATGGGTCTATTGATCGTCCTGTGCACCGCCGCAAACGCTGCAACGACGCATCGCTCCCGCGCACATCATCCGCGCTCTCCCGCGGTTGATCGTTCCGGCGCTGACGTGAATCCGCGGGCGCGCTTCGCGGTCCCCGGCTGGAGCGATGAAGCAACGCAGCGGTGGCTGAACAGCGCCTCGTCCAATGTCGGTCGAGGCGGATAGCGGATCGGTTACGTTGTCGGCCAGCGCTGGCGACCGTCGCAGATATGGAAAAATCGGCGACGTGCTGTGAACCGGCTCACAGTCGACCTCCGAGGCCGCTGCTATGAAGGCCGCATTGCTTTACCGATTGATATTTTGAAAACGCCCCAGCGCTTCCCACCAGGCGCTGGGGTTTTCATTTGGATCACGGCAACGCCAGGAGTTCGCGAAGCGCGATCCGACGGCTGGGTGATTTCTGAAAAGGGAAGGCGGGGCGGCTACGCGGCCTGCTCCTCGAACGAGGTGTATATCCGGCCGGTTGGATCAACGATCTGAACGTCCCAGCACCCGTCCGCGACGAGCTCTCTGGCCTTCTTGAGGGCGGCCTCGAGTGACAGCCGCTTGAGGCTGACGACGCCTGCCGTGTCGAAACCGTTGATTTCAAACATGCCGCTCCCTCCTGTTTTGCTGAATCTTACACCTTTTGAGGGCGTTGTCTCGCGGCTTTGTCGCGCTTCGGAGCAGGCTGCCCATTGCTCATTCCATCGCCTGGACCCCGCAATCGGCCGGGGTGGCTGGGCCTGCCGGGCGGCTCGGCCGCTAACGTGAAATTAAGCCGAAAAGCCTACAATTTTAGACAGTTGTAGGTGGGTGCTGCGTAGAGGAGCCGTCGCGAGGACGTTCCGGCGTCGGCTTCCTTTTGCTCGCTCATGAGGTCAATGCAGATGACCACGACTTTGGAAGCGCAAGGCCTCGTCGAACAACTCGACCCCGCAGCGCTCGCGCTCGCAGCCGCAGCGCCCGAACCCGCCGCCCCGGAAGCTCCAGTTCCGGTCAAGCGCTCCAGCCGGAAATCGGTCCTGGCGCTGTCGGTGTGTGCCCTGGCCATCAACGGCTCGGCGGCCATCTATACATCGCCGCCCGATTTCTCGCCGCTGAATATCGGCAGTCTGGCCGAACTGCTTCCGCGCCGGGACGCATCGGCACCGAAACCGGATCCGGTTGTCACCGCCTTGAAGGATATCCAGTCGGCCCAGCAGCAACACACGGCTTCGCTGCAGGAGAACAACCAAGCATTGCAGCAAAATGCGGCGCTGCTGCAGCAGGACACAATGGTGCTCTTGTCTCTGCGCCAGAGCATCACGGACGAACGGTTCGACGTGAGGAAGATATCTTCGCAGCTGTCCACGCTGATCGCGAAGGTGGACTCGCTGCAAGGCGCAATGATGTCGGACGTCACGTCCTCCATTCGAAGAGCGAATGCTCGCTATGGACTGTCCGCGGCGATGCGCAAACGGATGGTCCGGCAGTCGAAGTCGGTGGGGCCTGTTTCGGTTGGAGGAGCGCCGCTGAGCATCCCGGCTGCAGTTGCGGCGCCGGAAAGCTGAAGATAGGTCGAACGAAACGCTTGGGACTGTGCCCGCACTGAACTGGCCCGCCGGTTCACGCTGGCGGGCCTCGGCGCTCCCGGCGCTCTGATCCGCAATTGAATCGGCAGCCGGGAGCCTTGGGGGCTGGAATGCAAGCCGTGCCACGCTCGCTCTTAAGCTGCAATCCGTGAGACGTCGAACTCCGGTAGTTGTACGGAGTCCATTTTCGGAACGGGGTGTTCTACTGTGAGAACACCGGCGAGATTTGAGTACCAGCCAATTTCTAGTTGTCCGGGAATGCCGCAGTGGGGGCTGGAACCACCCTGCGGCTTTTCCCGTTGGGCTTAGTTCCTAGCCGTCGCGGCGCGGAACGCCGAAGTTGTCGCAGGTGAGAGCGAAGGTTTCTTTCGCCTTCGCATCTTCAAAGCAGAAGCGCGTGCCGACATCGGCATGATCGATCCACCAATCAAGTTTACTGTCCTTTGCAATGCGGGAGGCTTCTCCTCGCAGCAGATCCAACTGTCTTCCAGCAACGTAGACGATCAGGCAATTTTCCTTGGTCATGAATGACGTCCTTATAATTGAAGCAACGGCTCAATTTGATTCCGACTAAAAATGAAAATCGTGTGGCGTCTCCCGAGAGAAGACGATCATTGATCAGACCTTCCGCCTCCGACGGAGTGCCCCTTTTGGGCAGTTCATTTCGGCACTTCACCGGCGTAAATTGAACTTGCCGACCGTGCTGGCTTTACCCCTTCCAGCCCCAGCAAGGAAAGGCAGGCGGCCCTACCACGCTATCAGCGAGGCGGGGTCGCTGCGTGTGGGGACGTGGAAAGGCAGCGCCACGGTTCACGCTGGCGGGCCTTCCGTGGGAAATTTACGGGTGGCTGTCCGCTGTGGGGTGGCGTTGCAAGCTTCGATAGCTTTCCGATAATACTCCGCCACCTTGAGAAGACCCTCACGCTCAAGATCGAGGGAAGCGATGGCTGCGTGCTCTCTGCAAGCGCGTTCGAGCCTGCGGAATTCCTTTAATTCCCGGTTCAACGACTGCTCCTCAGGCCCGAGGGACGCGATAAGCGGCGAGACCGGCAATGTATCCAATTGCCGAAAGTTCCCGCTTCATCAACTCGCACGCGAAATATGGCCTTTTTGCAGCGGTCTCACGTGCGTTCGAGCTCGCGAACTGCGGCGGCACGCCGCTCTCGAAATCTGGCCTGACCTCAGCTCCGCGGCGGCCGCAACCGGCACAGACGAAGCGCGGCTCGATACCAGAGAGGCGAACATCGTCAGGCCAGCGATCGGCGCTCAGGGTTCAGAGCGATATGATGGCCGCAATGGCAATAGACGAGGACGCCGCGCAAGCCCATCTCCCGCATCTCGCCGAAGGTGATCTTGACGGGGCGGCCGTCAACGTGCGTGGGCGTGTGGCGGTGGGCAGGGCGGGGCATGCCGCCATCGAAACGCGGCGCAGGCCAGAGTCAAATTATCAATCCCTTGGGTCTCGGAACGCGCGCGAGCTACTGCGCGTCGTGGGGGCTTCGGTCCCGCGCTCACGCCGTCGGCGCTGAACTTGAACGAGCTAGGTTCGCTTGGCGATTTTTTCTTTTGCCCTTTCTGGGCGTGGCCAGCTGTCGATCATGCTTTTCAGGCCGATCCCATCGAGTTGCAACCGCTCCCCCCGACGGCGGAAATCGGGCGGCCCAGCGCTGTTCGAACCTTCGTTGAAGGTCTAGGGGGATGGTACTCATAACCCGCCTCCGTCCTCCTGCTCTGGTCCTTAACGCGTGTCGCGGTCGAAGGCTCCTTACGCGGCCCGTCCTTGACCTGAGCGGGGTGCCGGAGTCTGATCAGCCGCATGGGGCAATATCAACACGACATCGACGAACTCGCGCGCATGGAGCGCATCTGCCTGGAACTGGCAGGGCAGGCGACCACGGCTGAGGAGCGCGCCGGCCTGCTTGTGACGGCAAACAATTGCAGGGCCGAGATCTCCGACCGTGAGAGCAGCAATCGATTTGCCAACACAAGTGCCCACACGGGGCTTTTTCAATCGGTTGATGGTCTGCCGTAAGCTATTGAATTTGCTTGGTGAGCGCGCTGGGGCTCGAACCCAGGACCCCGTGATTAAAAGTCACGTGCTCTACCGGCTGAGCTACGCGCTCCCATGGCCGCGGATGGCTTTCAAGATCGATCGCCATCGTCTTCGGACATTCGAGAAGCATGTCTTGCCGCTGCGCTGAAGCTCGCGTCGCGGGGAAAAACCGGCTGTTTCCGGATCATGCTTTCGGCCCGCGCTGTGTAGGGTGAGTGGCTGCTGAGGTCAATAGCGCGGGTGGCTGCCGCAACTCTTGGCAGGAGCGGGGATTTGCTCGCGGTGTCCGCAGCTTAAGCCGGAATTTTCAACCCGATTGGCGGCCCGCTATCCACTCCGAACGCTGCCTGTGGCTTGCCGGCGCGGAGGTTTCGCCCGCGCCGAGAAGCCATCCGGCCGTCAGTTTGCCTCGCGCCTGACCTCGTTCGGCACGGCTTGCGGCGTGCCGGCGGGGGTCGGCAGCGCGACCGGGCGCAGGCCAATCAGCTCGGCGGTGCGGATCGCGCTGTCGCGCCAGAACTGGAACGAGTTGATGCGGCTGAGCTCGAGGATGGCGATGGCGACCGCGGCCAGGAACGGCAGGCTTTGCAGCACCAGCACGCCGGCGAAGATGTAGATCTCGGTGATCTGCCGGAAACTGTTGGAGGCGATCAGCACGCCGGCGCCGATCAGGAGCAGGGCGCCGATCACGGCCTCCCAGAACGCCTGGAACTCGATCGACATCCTGGACAGGCCGCCCTTGGAGGTGCGCGCGAAGGCGATGTGCTCGGTGATCAGTCCCTGCGCGACCGCGCGCGACACCGTCCACTGCACGCTCATCGCCGCGATCATCGCGCCCAGCATCTGGCCGGGTTTGATCGCGACGCGCGCCCGGTACATCGACAGGAAATGCGCCAGCGAGACGACGAAGGCGCCGATGATCGGCAGCGTCAGGATCTTGTCGGGGATGGCGATGTCGGCAAAGGCAACGATCGGCACCCAGACGAGGTTGAGCAGCGCCACGACCACGCCGAGGCTTTCGGCTCCCAGCCAGTTCAGCCAGCCGAGGCCGTATTCGCGCTTCTGGTCCGGCGTCAGCCGGCTCCGGCCGGGCAGGAAGTGCCGCCAGTGCTTCTTCACGATCTGGAGGCCGCCATAGGCCCAGCGGTGACGCTGCTTCTTGAAGGCCTCGTAGGTGTCGGGCAAGAGGCCCTGGCCGTAGCGGTGGTTGGTGTAATGCGTGACCCAGCCGAGCTCCTGGATCGCAAGGCCGAGATCGCTATCCTCGCAGATCGTGTCGCTCGACCAGCCGCCGGCCATGTCCATCGCGGCGCGGCGGATCAGGCACATCGTGCCGTGCACGATGATGGCGTTGGCCTCGTTGCGCTGGACCATGCCGATGTCGAAGAAGCCGGCATATTCGCCGTTCATGATGTAGTGCATGATCGACAGGTCGCCGTCGCGATGTTCCTGCGGCGCCTGCACCAGGCCGACGCGCGGGTCGGCGAAAGCCGGCACGAGGTCCTTCAGCCAGTCGGGATCGACGACATAGTCGGCATCGAGGATGCCGATGATCTCGGCATCGACGGCGGTGCGGTCCATCGCGATGCGCAGCGCGCCGGCCTTGAAGCCCTGCACCTTCTCGGCGTTGATGAACTTGAAGCGTTCGCCGAGCGCGCGGCAGTGGTCCTGGATCGGCTGCCAGAAGGCGGGATCCGGCGTGTTGTTGATGATGACCACGCATTCGTAGTTCGGGTAGTTCAGCCGCGACAGCGCATCGAGCGTCTGCTTGAGCATCTCGACCGGCTCGAAGTAGGCCGGGATGTGGATCGAGACCTTCGGGTAGTAATTTTCGGGAACGTTCTCGACCGGCTTGCTCTTGGCGAGCAGCCGCTGCGGCGGCCGGCCGAAGGCGACGGCCGCGATCTCGTCGATGCGCGCCATCGCGATCAGCACCAGCGGAACAAGCAGGATCATGCCGAGCGTCAGCGCGAAGGCCGAGCCGAAGATGAAATAGTGCCCGTTCCAGAACGCGAACACGGTGGCGGCCCAGGCGCCGACGCCGTTGGCGGTCGCCGACAGCAGGAACGCCTGCCTGGCGGTCGGCTGCTGCAGCCGCAGGATCGGAAGCGACAAGAGGACGCCGACCAGCAGCGCGATCGTCATCAGCTTCCAGTAATCAGGGTTCTCCACCGGGCCGGTCCAGGCGAATTTCGGCTCGCGGCTGGCGTTGAGGATGCCCCAGTACGGACCGACGCCGCCTTCGAAGAACTTCCAGGGCTGATCGATCGCTTCGACGATGTTGTATTCCATGCCGATGGCTTCGGCGCGGCTGACGAAGTTGCGCAAGGTCAGCGCCTGCTGGAACGGACCGGGGTCGGCGTTGCGCAAGTTGTAGCCCTGGCTCGGCCAGCCGAACTCGGCGATCACGATGCGTTTGCCGGGGAACAGGTTCCGCAACAGGTTGTAGCGGTCGACGGCCTGGTCGACCGCCTGGTCCGAGCGGAAGTTTTCCCAATAGGGCAGCACGTGCGCGGCGATGAAATCGACGTTGGAGGCAAGGTCCGGATTGTCGCGCCAGATGTTCCAGATCTCGCCGGTCGTGACGGGCACGCGGACCGAGCCCTTGACCTTCTTGATCATGTCGATGAGGTCTTCGACCTTCTGCTCGCCGCGGTAGATCACCTCGTTGCCGACAACGACGCCGACGACGTTGCTGTTCTTGCGGGCAAGCTCGATGGCGGCCTTGATCTCGCGCTCGTTGCGATCCTTGTCCTTGTCGATCCAGGCGCCGACGGTGACCTTGAGACCGAACTCGGCCGCGATCGCCGGCACCAGCTCCACGCCGCCGGTGGACGAATAGAGGCGGATCGCGCGCGTCATCGTCGACAGCGTCTTCAGGTCGGCGCGGATTTTCTCGACGGTCGGGATGTTGTCGATGTCGGGATGGGCCGAGCCTTCGAACGGCGCGTAGGAGACGCTGGGGAGCAGACTCCTGAAGTCGGGCGCGGGTTCCTTGTCGCGCAAGACTCCCCACAGCCCAGCGTGAAGTGCGGACACAAGCAACAGAACGGCGGCGACAACGCGCATCGCGGCTAAACCAAAAGGGGCTGGGGTGGCAGGGAAGCGGATCTGACCCCGAGATCCGACCGAGTCCGCGGCAAATGGAGCATATCTCTGCCGCGCGGTTTCACAACTGTCATGGCCTCATGTCCTTATGAGGGCATGTCCTTTTTCGAAGAACGCGTCGCAGTGCCAATCGTTTCTATGGCCGGTCGTTCATGAACGGAGGCTGAAGCGACCCGCTGCTATTTCTGGGGCGCCGGTGTCGGGCTTGCCGCAGGCGCGGGGCTCGCGGCGGGCTGCGGGGCCTGCGCGTTGCCTGATGTCGGCGCTGCCGGCTGGGATGCCGCGGCCGCCGCCTGCTGCGGCTGGGAGGCCGGATTGATCCAGCAGGCGTGCACACGGCTGTCCAGGGTCTCGGCGACCTTGGGATCGATCTGGCCACCGAAGCGGGTCAGGCAGCGGAAGGCGGCCTGGATGTGGCCGCCGGGGCAGCCGAAGCGGTCGTAGAGGTCGAGATGGCGGAACGCGGTATCGAGGTCATCCCGCCACATTAGCCGCACCACGCGCCGGCCGAGCCAGACGCATTCGGGGTTGCCGGCCGGGCCGTTGATGACCTGGGCGGCTTCGGCGAACTCGTCGGTGCGGCGCTGGTTCTGGGCGGCATCCTTGGCGGCGGCGTCGGCGGGCTGGGCGGCGGCTTTGCCCTGATCGGGGGCGGGCGTGCCGCTCTGGGCGGAGGCGCCAGCGAGACCAGCCAAGGCCAGAAGAGAGGAGACGGCCAAGGTGGCGGCGAACTGCCGCAGGACCGCATTTCGTGACTGACGCACCCGTTGCCGCATGAATTCCCCAACTTCTCCGCTGACCGCCCGCGTCAGGATCCCGCGGACGCGTCGGTGATGGCGTCCAAATGGGTCTCCAATGCGGCGGAAAATTCCCGGCCAGTTGCATGACCTGTATTTCGAATTTTGTCCAGCAAAGTCACGATCCTAGGCCTCTGTCGAACGGCCGCAGGTAAATTCCTTGGGGGAGGGAGGGATCCGCTCCGAACCACCCCCTTGGCAGATGGCGCGCGAGCAGGTAATCGACGGCGCTTCGCGGAGGACGGAACCGATTTCACTTCGTACGCCACTGGCGCTTCTGCTCGTTTCACTGGGTGCGATTGCTGCCGTGTGGTGGTGGCTGGCCACGCCAATCACGCTCGCGCGCGCCCCGATCGACCCCGCCGACAAGGTTCAGTGCGTCTCCTACGCGCCGTTCCGCGGCGAGCAGTCGCCGCTGAACGCATGGACCCATATCGAGGCCGACCAGATCGAGCAGGACCTGCGCCAGCTCAAGGAGATCACCGACTGCGTCCGCACCTATTCGATGGAGAACGGGCTCGACCAGGTTCCGGCGATCGCCGCCAAGGTCGGCGGGCTCAAGGTGCTCCAGGGGATCTGGCTCTCCAGCAACCGCGCCAAGAATTTTGAGCAGGTCGCGCTCGCCGTTCGCCTCACGAAGGAATACCCCGACATCATCACCTCGGTCATCGTTGGCAACGAGGTGCTGCTGCGCGGCGAGATGACGACGGCCGACCTCGTCTCCTTCATCCGCGCGGTGAAGGTGCAGGTTCGCGTGCCCGTCACCTATGCCGATGTCTGGGAGTTCTGGCTCAGGAATCGCGAAGTCTACGAGGCCGTCGACTTCGTGACGATCCACATCCTGCCCTATTGGGAAGACGTTCCGGTGCGCGCGAAATTCGCGGCCGCCCATGTCGAACAGATCCGCGAGCGCATGGCGGTGGCGTTTCCGGGCAAGGAAATCCTGATCGGCGAAACCGGCTGGCCGAGCGAAGGGCGCATGCGCGAGGGCGCGCTGCCGTCGCGCACCAACCAAGCGCGCGTGGTCTCTGAAATCCTGAGCCTTGCGAAGGCGCAGAAGTTCCGCGTCAACCTGATCGAGTCCTACGACCAGCCGTGGAAGCGCAAGCTGGAAGGTACCGCGGGCGGCTATTGGGGTCTCTATGACTCCGTGCGCCGGAACCTGAAATATCCGCCGGGCGAGCCGATCAGCAATTTCCCGTACTGGAAATGGTACATGGGCGCGGGTATGGGCCTTTGCGCGCTGGTGTTCGCGGTCGCTATCATCACGCTGCGCCGGCGGCCCTGGACGCCGCGCTTCTCGACCTGGCTCGGCGTCGCCATCTCGGCGACCACGGCAGGCGTCCTGCTCGGGGTCGGCGCCGACAAGGTGTACTATGAGAGCTACGGCTGGGGCGGCTGGCTGCACTGGGGGGCGCTGCTCGCCGCCGGCATCCTGTCGCCGATCTTCTGCGCGCAGGCGCTGGTGATCGGCCGCAGCCTGCCGACCTTCCTTGATCTGCTCGGCCCGAGCGAGGGGCGGAAATGGTCAAAGCTCACCGCCGTGCTCGGCCTCACGCTGGCGGTGACGGCGGTGATCGCGGCACAGACCGCGCTCGCCTTCGTGTTCGACCCGCGCTACCACGACTTCCCCTACGCCGCGCTGACGATGGCGGTGGTGCCGTTCGCGATCCTGATGCTGAACCGGCCGCAGATCGGCGTGCGTCCGATCGCGGAAGCGGTGTTCGCAGGCGTGCTCGCGCTGTCGGCCGCCTATGTGCTCTTCAACGAAGGCCGCGACAACTGGCAGTCGCTGTGGACCTGCGCGATGTATCTGTTGTTCGCGCTCACGCTGTGGCGGGCGCGGGCCGAGCAAAGCCAAGGATGAGCAGGCCGATCGCCAGGCCCGACAGCACGACATTGTAGAGCACGATGCCGAGGCCGGCGGCGACAACGCCGACGGTGAGCAGCACGATCGACGGCCGCATCAGGTTCAGCGTCGCCACCACCAGCGCGACGATGCCGAACACCGAATTCTTGAACAGTACGGTCGAGACCGAACGAGCCTTGCACATCAGGGTCTGCAAGCCGGCGTCGCAGGCAAGTCCGACGTTCGAGTTCTCGATGCCGAGATAGCGCAGATAGATCGCATAACCGACGGCTACGAAGCCGACAACGATCAGGAACTGCACCTGGTAGGGCGTGAGGCGGAAGGGCTTTTTTGTCATGCGCGCAATATGGTCGGGATGACGGGAGGGGGCAACAGGGGCGACCAACTTTTCTGTCCGTCGCTCGCAAGCCGTTACTGGTTAGCTACCCGATCCAATCGGCACGACCATTCCCTACCGCCTGAAGAACGACGACAACGTCGATCCCGCCGAGGCCGTCTCCGGCTTGGCCGGTGCTGCCGGCTGCGCCGCAGGTGCGGGCGCGGGCTCCTCGCGCTTCGACGAACGCTTTGAGGAATAGCTGCGGCGGCGCTTGTCCGGCTTGGCGGTGGGAGCGGGCGCAGGTGCGGTCTCGGCTTGCGGCGCCGCATCCGGATTCTTCTCGGCGTTCTTTTCCTGAATCCGGTCCTGAGACTTTTCTTGTCCCTTCTCCGAACCGCCGCGCATCGATAGCCGCTGGCCGTCGAACACGGTGGTCTCGCAGTGACGATCGTTCTCGGCGAGACCCGCGCAGAGTTTTGCTGCGGCGGCCGCGTTGATCAGCGGGCCGGCGCCCAGTCGCAGCTGCATGCCGAGGCCGGTGGTGCCTTCCTTGATCATGATGATCGGCCGCAGCGTGGCAACTTCCGGATTCGATTTGGTCACGCCGCGCCAGAGCGCGCGCAGGCCGTCGATCGAGTTGGCGCCGCCGAGATCGATCGCAAAGCGCGTTTGCTGAACCGCGATCGCGGGAGCCTCGCTTTCGGTTGCCTCCGGCGGCTTGGCTGATGCGGCTGCGATTTCGGTCGGGGCGGGCTTCTTCTCGGCGGTCTTCTCGGTTGTCTTTTCAGTCGTCTCGGGCTGAGTCAATTTCGACGCGGCGGGATCAGGCGGTGCCATGATCGACTTGGAGGGCACCAGCGGAAGCATCGGCAGCGCCGATGTCGTCGCCGGCGACTGCTGCACGAGGGAGGCTGCGGCCGCGCTCTGCGGCGGCGGGCTCGACGGCTCCTTTGCAGCCTCCTTCACGGTGTCTTTGGTCGGCTCCTTCGCCTGTTCCTTTGCGGCTGCCGCGCGCGGCTTGTCGCTGGATGGAGATGGCATCGAGGCGACCGGCGCGACGCTGGGCGCCGCAGGTTGCGCGTCGGGCGCCGGCGTGTCCTGCGGCTTTGCGGTCTGCCTGGCGATGGCGCCGGTGACGGAATCGAGCCCTTGCTCGAGCACGGTGACGCGCGAATAGAGCCGGTCGCGATCAGCGTTCAGTGTCTCGACGGCGGCGGCGAGGCGGCGCGCCTCGTTCTGGCTTTCCCTGGTCAGTAGCTGGAGCCGGTCGGCCTGGCGCACGAGATCGGCGGACGCCACCTGGTCGCGCCGCCAGCCGAGCTGGGCCTGGTTGGCCATCACCGCGATGACGACGGCGCCGACGGCCGCAACGCCCCAGGAGCCCAGCCGCCACATCATGCGGCGGTCGAACGCGCTTTCCTCGGCCAGAAGTCCGGAGAATAGCCCGCCAGTCTCCTTGGTGCCGAAGGCATCCGCCAGTGGGTCGGAATCCTTTGCCATGAACGTTAAGTGCCCAGCCCCGTTCAGCTTCCCCGAATCAATCAGGGAACATTAACAGGAAAAGCGTGTCGCACTTGAATTCCGGGCGTTTGCGGGGGTAGCAAGGCGGGCAGCATGAGGGCGGCCTGCCGCCTGCCACGCCAGTTGATTCGGCCGTATCTGACAGGATCTCGATGACCGCCCGCTCCAGCCTCACGATCGTGCTTGCCGCCGGCGAAGGCACGCGCATGCGCTCACACCTGCCGAAAGTGCTGCATCCCGTCGCTCACCAGACGCTGCTCGCCCATGTGCTCGCCGCCGCCCCCAAGGGAACCGGCACCTCGCTCGCCGTCGTGATCGGCCCGGATCATCAGGCGGTGGCCGATGAGGCGAGGCGCATCCGCCCCGACGCGCTCACTTTCGTGCAAGCCGAACGGCTCGGCACGCGCATGCGGTGCTGGCGGCGCGCGAGGCGCTCGCGCGCGGCGTGGACGATCTGCTGATTGCCTTCGGCGACACGCCGCTGATTTCGGCCGAGACCTTTGCGCGTCTGCGCACGCCGCTGGCGAACGGCGCAGCGCTCGCCGCGCTCGGCTTCCGCGCCGCCGACCCCGCCGGCTATGGCCGCTTCATCGTCGAGGGCGACCGCCTGGTCGCGATCCGCGAGCAGGCCGATGCCAGCGCGGACGAGCGCAAGATCGATCTGTGCAACGCCGGCGTGATGGCGATCGACGGGCGCCGCGCGCTCGCGATCCTGGATAAAATCGGCAATGCGAATTCCAAGGGCGAATATTATCTGACGGATGCGGTCGAGATCGTCCGCGAACAGGGATGGGAGTCCGTGGTGATCGAGACCAGCGAGGACGAGGTGCGCGGCATCAACACCAAGGCTCAGCTCGCCGAAGCCGAGAGCGTGATGCAGGCGCGCTTGCGCAAAGCCGCGATGGAGGCCGGGGTGACGCTGATTGCGCCCGAGACCGTTTATCTGTCCGCCGACACCGTGTTCGGCAAGGACGTCACCATCGAGCCGTTCGTGGTGATCGGCCCGGGCGTCTCGATCGCCGACGGCACGGTGATCCACTCCTTTTCGCACATCGTCGAGACCACGCTCGGCAGGAACGTCTCGATCGGACCCTATGCGCGGCTCAGGCCCGGCACCTCGCTCGGCGACGGTGCGCGGATCGGCAATTTCGTGGAGACCAAGGCGGCGACGCTGGAGGCCGGCGTCAAGGTCAACCATCTCTCCTACATTGGGGACGCCACCGTCGGCGCCAATTCCAACATCGGCGCCGGCACCATCACCTGCAACTACGACGGCTTCAAGAAGCACAAGACCATCATCGGGCAAGGCGCCTTCGTCGGCACCAACTCCTCGCTGGTGGCTCCGGTGAAGATCGGCAACGGCGCCTATATCGGCTCCGGCTCGGTGATCACGCGCGACGTGCCCGACGACGCGATGGCGCTCGAGCGCAACCAGCAGACCATCAGGGAAGGCGGCGCGGCGCGCTATCGCGAGATGAAGACGCGCGGCAAGAAGCCGGAGAAGTGAGCGCTATTCGTCGTCGGCGAATTCGGAGAAGATCGCGCGGGTCAGGCGCCAGCCGCGTGGCTTGGCGCGCTTGGCCGGCTCGCCCTGCGGGTGCTTGGTGAAGACGGGCTTGCTTTCCTTGCCACGCTGGGGCGGCGGCCAATGGGCGAGGTGCGTGCCCGTGGTCTCGCTGGCACGCAGATACAACGACGACAGACCTTTGCGGTCGGATGAGCCTTTCATGGCCTTGTTCTCCTGACCGGAATCGTTGGTCAAACTTGTTGACAACAAGTTAACGTGCGAGGTTAAAGGCCGGCCACATCGACGCAGACCGGGCAATGGCGCCGGCGAATGCTGTCTCAATCAGCAATAATTATTGAGTATCTGGTTCCTTAGGAACTTCGCTAAAAACTGAGCGCGTCGTTTTGGCGATTTTTCGACGATTTGGGGGATATTGATCCGCATGTGCGGGATTGTCGGCATTCTCGGGCGCGAACCGGTTGCAGAGCAATTGGTGGATTCGCTCAAACGTCTTGAATATCGCGGCTACGATTCCGCGGGCGTCGCCACGCTCGAAGGCAGGCATCTCGAGCGCCGCCGCGCCGAGGGCAAGCTGAAGAATCTGGAGAAGCGGCTGGAAGCCGAGCCGCTGAAGGGCACGACCGGCATCGGTCACACCCGCTGGGCCACCCACGGCAAGCCGACCGTCAACAACGCCCATCCGCATGCGACCGACCGCGTCGCCGTGGTCCACAACGGCATCATCGAGAATTTCCGCGAGCTGCGCGAGGAGCTCGAGAAGAACGGCACGGTGTTTCACACCGAGACCGACACCGAGATCGTGCTGCATCTCGTCGACGACCTGCTCACGCGCGGCAACAAGCCGGTCGAGGCGGTGAAGCTGGCGCTGGCGCGGCTGCGCGGTGCGTTTGCGCTCGGCTTCATCTTCGCCGGCGACAACGATCTGATGATCGGCGCCCGCAACGGCCCGCCGCTCGCGATCGGCTATGGCGACGGCGAGATGTATCTCGGCTCCGACGCCATCGCGCTCGGCCCGTTCACCGACACGATCAGCTATCTCGAGGACGGCGACTGGGTGGTGCTGACCCGCAAGAGCGCCACGATTTTCGACAAGGACGGCCACGCGGTCCAGCGCGAGAAGATCAAGCACGCCGCCTCGACCTCGCTGGTGGACAAGGCCAATTACCGCCACTTCATGGCCAAGGAGATCCACGAGCAGCCGGAAGTGGTCGGCCACACGCTGGCACGCTACGTCGACATGGCGACCGAGCGCGTCTCGCTGCCGGTCAAGCTGCCGTTCGACTTCAAGAACATCCAGCGCATCAACATCACCGCCTGCGGCACCGCGAGCTATGCCGGCTTCGTCGCCAAATACTGGTTTGAGCGCTTCGCGCGCCTGCCGGTCGAGGTCGACGTCGCCTCCGAATTCCGCTACCGCGAGGCGCCCTTGCGCAAGGGCGATCTCGCCATCTTCATCTCGCAATCGGGCGAGACCGCCGACACGCTGGCGGCGCTGCGCTACGCCAAGGCCGAGGGCGTGCACACGGTGGCTGTGGTCAACGTGCCGACCTCCACGATCGCGCGCGAGAGCGAGACGGTGCTGCCGACGCTGGCCGGACCCGAGATCGGGGTCGCCTCGACCAAGGCCTTCACCTGCCAGCTGATGGTGCTCGCAAACCTTGCGATCGCGGCCGGCAAGGCTAGAGGCGAATTGTCCGACGAGGACGAGACCAAGCTCGTTCACGGCCTCGTCGAGATCCCGCGCCTGATGTCGGATGCGCTCACCACCGAGCTCCAGATCGAGAAGCTGGCGCGCGAGATCGCGAAATCGCGCGACGTGCTCTATCTCGGCCGCGGCACCAGCTTCCCGCTCGCGCTCGAAGGCGCGCTGAAGCTGAAGGAGATCTCCTACATCCACGCCGAGGGCTACGCCGCCGGCGAGCTGAAGCACGGCCCGATCGCGCTGATCGACGAGACCATGCCGGTCGTTGTCATCGCACCCTACGACCGGGTGTTCGAGAAGACGGTGTCGAACATGCAGGAGGTCGCCGCCCGCGGCGGCAAGATCATCCTGATGACCGACGCGAAGGGCGCGGAGGAGGCGACCGTCGAGTCGCTCGTCACCATCGTCATGCCCGACATGGCGGCGGCGTTCACGCCGATGGTCTATGCCGTCCCGGTGCAGCTGCTCGCCTATCATACGGCCGTCATCATGGGCACCGACGTCGACCAGCCGCGCAATCTCGCGAAATCGGTGACCGTGGAATAGGCAGAAGGGATCAGGCTGCGCTCTTCCAAAACCTGCTAGAAGACCCTAGCTTGAGTGCAGCGACTGACCTGGAACCCGAATGACCACCCGCGACGACGCGCCTGCGCCGCTTGATCCCATCCCGGAACCGCATACCGGCCTGATGGGCCGCATCCGCAACTACTTCCTGACCGGCCTCGTGGTGACGGGGCCGATCGCGATCACTCTCTATCTGGTCTGGTGGTTCGTCACCTGGGTCGACGGCGTGGTGCGGCCGTTCGTGCCGCTGGCCTATCGTCCGGAAACCTATCTGCCGTATGTCGTCCCCGGCTGGGGACTGATTGTCGCATTCTTCACGCTGACGCTGGTCGGCTTCCTCGCGGCCAACCTGATCGGCCGGACGCTGGTCGATGTCGGCGAAACCTTCCTCGGCCGCATCCCGGCGGTGCGCGCCATCTACCGCGGCCTGAAGCAGGTGTTCGAGACGCTGTTCTCGGGCAAGGGCTCGAGCTTCCGCAAAGTCGGCCTGGTCGAGTTTCCGTCGCCGGGCATGTGGTCGATCGTGCTGATCTCGCAGTCGCCGAATGAAGAGGTCGCGCGCAGCCTGCCGGGGCAGGAGGAGCACGTCTCGGTGTTCCTGCCGTGCTCGCCGAACCCGACCACGGGCTTCTTCTTCTACGTGCCCAAGAGCAAGATCGTCGAGGTCGACATGAGCACCGAGGATGCCGCGACCCTGATCATGTCGGCCGGCGTGGTGCAGCCGGGCGCGGCACCCGACCCGAAGAAGGCCGCGGCGCTCGCGGGCATGGCGAATGCCGCGCGCATCGCCAATGCGTCGGCACTCCAGCCCCAGCCTGCGAAGGTGGAGTAGGGCCATTCCCCTGCGGGATGGCCGCATTCACGCAAGCACTTTCGTCCTCTGCTAGTCTTCCGGTCGAACCGGGCGCATCGCTCGGGTGTTCGACCTGGAGTGCACGATGTCCAAAACCATTGCGATTCTCGCGCCCGGTGCCATGGGCAGCGCCGTGGCCCGCCGCCTCAGCGAAAACGGAGCGCGCGTGCTGACGTCGTTGAAGGGGCGGAGCGAAGCGACGCAAAAACGCGCGGCGGATGCCGGCATGATCGGCGCGGACGACGAGGCGATCGCCGAGGCCGACATCATCCTCTCGATCGTGCCGCCGGGCGAGGCCGTTGCACTCGCCGAGCGCCTCGCCGCGCTGATCGTCCGGCGCGCGAAGAAGCCCGTCGTGGTCGATTGCAACGCCGTCAATGTCGACACCGTGCTTAGGATCGAGGAGATCATCGGCTCGGCGCAGGCGCCGTTCGTCGATGCCGGCATCATCGGCTTCCCGCCGCAGCCCGGCGGCAAGAGCCCGGCCTTCTACATGTCCGGCGAGCACGCCGGCGAGGTGGCTGTTCTGAAGGACCTCGGCCTCGACGTGAGGATCGTCGAAGGCCCGGTCGGCGCTGCTTCCGCGCTCAAGATGTCCTACGCCGGCATCGTCAAGGGCCTGGCCGGCATCGGCTCGGCCATGGTGATCGCGGCAACGAAAGCAGGCGCCGCGGATGCGCTGCGCGACGAGCTCGCACTGAGCCAGCCCGCGGTCCTGGCCCGGCTCGAAGTCGCGCTGCCGGACATGATCCCGAAGGCCTATCGTTGGGTTGCGGAGATGCGGGAGATTTCCGGATTCCTCGGCGCCGATCATCCGGCCAACCAGATCTACGAGGGCTTTGCGCGCTGGTTCGAGCACCTCGCCGAGGACGCGAAAGGCGAGGCGGTGGATGCCGGGCTGATGAAGGCGTTTGCTGCGAGCATCGCGCAGAAGAAGGCCTAGTCGTCCGGTCTCACGTCGTTGACTTGCCGTCCATTGGCGCGGAATCCAAAAATCCCTGGACGTCCCGGTCGCGTTTCAGGCGCACGACCGGGACGTCAGCGCATGGCGGGAAGGTTGCATGAAGTCGGCCGCGGCGAAAGGGCAAGTCTTCTGAAACGGCTCTATCCACGTCGTCATTGCGAGGCTCATCTGTTATTGTCTCTGCGGAAGCAGGTCTTCTGCAACGGGAGTTCGAATGAGAGTGCTGGTGATCGGTGCAGGAGCGCTCGGAGGTTATTACGGAGCTTGCCTGGCCCGGGCCGGCGGCGACGTGACCTTTCTGGTGCGGCCCGCGCGGGCCGAGCAGTTGCGGCGGGATGGATTGCAGGTCGTGAGCCCGCACGGCGACTTTGCCGTGCAGCCGAAGATCATCCTGGCAAGCGATCTCAAGGAGCCGTTCGACGTTGTGCTCGTCGGGGTGAAATCCTATTCGCTCGACGATGCGATGGCCCAGTTTGCCCCGGCAGTCGGCGCCAACACGATGATTCTGCCGATACTCAACGGGTTGAAACATATCGACGCTCTGACTGCGCGGTTCGGCGCGGCGCGCGTCCTCGGCGGGCTCGCGAACGTCAGTGCCGGCCTCGATGCGGATGGTCGTGTCGTTCAGTTCATGGCCAATCAGACGATTGTGTTTGGTGAGATCAAGGGTTCGTTGAGCGAGCGTGCGCTCGCGTTGGAGGCACTGCTCCAGGTCCCCGGCATCGACGTGCGCGCCAGCGAAGCGATCATGCAGGACATGTGGGAGAAATTCGTCCAGCTCAGCACGCTGGCCGGCATCACCTGCCTGATGCGCGCAAGCATCGGAGACATCCTGGCCGTGCCGAACGGCGAACAGTCTATCTTTCGGTTATTCGCGGAATGCTGCACCGTTGCGACGGCTTCGGGGTTCGAGCCGCGCGCCCCGTTCATCGAGTTTGACCGAAAACTCTTCACGACCCTGGACTCGCCGCTCAAGGCCTCGATGCTGCGCGATATCGAGCGCGGCTCGATCACCGAGGCGGAGCACATCCTCGGCGATATGGCGAATCGTGCCCGTGCGCTGGGCATCGACACACCGCTGCTGGATCTCGCCCGCGCGCATGTGGCGGCCTACGAAGTGGGGCGCCGAAGAGCAGCAGGCTAACCCGCGCCAATCAGCGGGATCGCTTCGTCGCGCTCGTAGAGATACAGGAGGCACCGCAGCGCCTCGCCGCGCTCGCCCTTCAGCTTCGGATCGTCCTTGAGGATGCGTAGCGCCTCGTCGCGGGCCTGGGTGATGAGCTGGCCGTGCACCTCCGAGCGCGCGATGCGGTAGCCGGGGAGGCCGCTCTGGCGCACGCCCAGCACGTCGCCTTCGCCGCGCAGCTTCAAATCCTCCTCGGCGATGCGGAAGCCGTCGGTGGTCTCCCGGATCACCTTCAGCCGCGCCTTCGACATCTCGCCGAGCGGCTCCGAATAGAGCAGCAGACAGGTCGAGGCTTCCGAGCCGCGTCCGATGCGGCCGCGCAGCTGGTGGAGCTGGGCGAGGCCGAAGCGTTCGGCGTTCTCGATCACCATGATGGTGGCGGCCGGCACGTCGACGCCGACCTCGACCACGGTGGTCGCGACCAGCAGCCCGATCTCGTGGGCGGCGAACTGGCCCATGACGCGGTCTTTCTCGGTTCCCTTCATCTGGCCGTGGACGAGGCCGACCCGGTCGCCGAAACGCTTCTGCAAATTCTCGAAACGTTTGGTCGCATTGGTGAGGTGCTCGGTGCCCTCGGCCTCGGATTCCTCGACCAGCGGGCAGATCCAGTAGACCAGCTTGCCAGCCTGGAGCGCGCGGCCGATGCTATCCGTGACCTCGTTGAGGCGGCTCATCGAGATAGTGCGGGTCTCGATCGGCTGGCGGCCGGCGGGTTTTTCGCGCAGCTCGCTGATGTCCATGTCGCCGAAATAAGTCAGCACCAGCGTGCGCGGGATCGGGGTTGCGCTCAGCACCAGCACGTCAACGGCTTCGCCCTTCGAGGTCAGCGCGAGCCGTTCGCGCACGCCAAAGCGGTGCTGCTCGTCGACCACGGCGAGCGCAAGGTCCCGGAAGATCACGTCGTCCTGGATCAGCGCATGGGTGCCGACGAGCAGGTCGATCTCGCCCTCGGCAAGCTGGGCGATGATCTCGCGCCGTTCTTTGCCTTTTTCTCGGCCGGTGAGGATCGCGACCCGTAAGCCCGCGCGCTCGGCGAGCGGCGCGATGGTCTTGATGTGCTGGCGCGCCAGAATTTCCGTCGGCGCCATCAGCGCGGCCTGCTTGCCGACTTCAGCCACCGCTGCGGCCGCCAGCAGCGCGACCACGGTCTTGCCGGAGCCGACGTCGCCCTGGAGCAGCCGCAGCATGCGCATCGGCTGTTGCAGATCGCTCGCGATCGCCGCGGCGGCGTCGCGCTGGGACAGCGTCAACGCATAGGGCAGGGCGTCGATGATCTTGTTGCGCAGATGCCCGTCGCCGGCATTGCGTACGCCGGCCGGGCGGCGCAATTGCGCGCGGATCAGGGCCAGCGCGAGCTGGCCGGCCAGCAGTTCGTCGAAGGCGAGGCGGGACCAGAACGGCCGATCGGGCAAAATGTCCGTGAGCTCGACCGGCTGATGCACGCGGGTGAGGGCTTCCGCGATTGGCGGGAAGTGGCAGCGGCGCATCACCTCCGGGCTGATCCATTCGGGCAAGGCAGGCAATTTCTGAAGCGCTTGCGCGATCGCGCGGCGCAGTGAGCCGAGCGCGAGGCCCTCCGTCAGCGGATAGACCGGGTCGATCCCTGAGAGTTTTGAAATCGCCTCCTCGTCCAGCACGCGGTCGGGATGCACGATCTGGGGGATGCCGTCATACATCTGGAGCGTGCCGGAGACGTAGCGCTTCTCGCCCACAGGCAGCAGCTTTTCGACATAGCCGGGCTTGGCGCGGAAGAAGGTCAGCACGACGTCGCCGGTCTCGTCGCTGGCGTAGACCAGATACGGCGCCCGCGCGTTGCGCGGCGGGGGCGGGCGGTGGCGGTCGACGGTCACCTCCAGCGTCACCATGGTTCCCTGCACGGCGTCGCGAATCTTCGGCCGGGCGCGGCGGTCGATGACCTGGCTCGGCAGGTGCAGCAACAGATCGACCAGCCGCGGCGTCTCGTTGCGGCTGAGCAGGTACTGCAGCAGCTTGTCCTGCTTCGGACCGACGCCGGGCAGGCTGGTCACGGGAGCAAACAGCGGATTGAGCAGGCTGGGGCGCATCGGGGGAATCTAGGATCGTTTCGGCCCGTCATGCCCGGCTTTATGCCGTGCATCCACGTCTTTTTTCACGGCTCTGCGGGGATGGCCGGGATAAGGCCCGGCCATGACGAATTGGCAGACGGCAGTGCCACAACAAAGAGCTGACACCGGCCCCCCAAGTAGCTATATCACGCCCGCCCGGCACGTCCGGGCTTTCTGCGTTTGACTGGATCTGAGACATGACGGGAACGACACGATCGAGCAACGGGCTGGACGACCGCCGCAAGCGGCTTCTGTTCCGCTGCTGGCACCGCGGCACGCGCGAGATGGACCTAATCCTCGGCCGCTTCGCGGACGCCGAGATCGGCAATCTGTCCGATGCCGAGCTCGACGAGCTCGAGCACCTGCTCGAGGTCAACGATCCCGACCTCTATGCCGCCATCACCGGCGACAAGGTGCTGCCGGCCGATGTCACCGGCGCGCTATTTGCCCGTATCAAGGCGTTCCCGATTACGGACGGCGATTTATGAAGCAGGGGATGAAGTCGCCGGCCGAGCTGCTCACGCCCGGCCGCGCCCTGACGCTTGCCAATGTCGCGGAAGGTGCCGAAGGCCTCGTCATCTCGGATCTGGCGCGCGCCATCGCGGCGCGGCCGAAGAAGCCGGCCGTCAGCCTTGCGGTGGTCTGCCGCGACGGCGCGCGGATGCAGCAGCTCGAACGCGCGCTGCAATTCTTCGCGCCCGATCTGCCGGTGCTGACCTTCCCGGCCTGGGACTGCCAGCCCTATGACCGCGTCTCGCCGCATGGTGGCATTTTGGCCCAGCGCCTGACCACGCTGGCGCGGCTTGCGCCGCTGACCGGCAGCGACAAGCCGTTGATCGTGCTGACCACGGTCAACGCAATCGTGCAGCGCGTGCCCGCGCGCGAGCTCGTCGCGGCGCAGGCGCTGTCGGTCGCCCCCGGCAATGTCGTGCCGATGGACACCATCATCGCCTGGCTCGAGCACAACGGCTACAACCGCTCGTCGACCGTGCGCGAGCCCGGCGAATACGCCGTGCGCGGCGGCATTCTGGACCTGTTTCCGGCCGGTCTCGACCAGCCCGTGCGCTTCGACTTCTTCGGCGACAGCCTGGAATCGATCCGCTCCTTCGACGCCGAGACCCAGCGTACGCTGCTCGACATGCGCTCGCTCGACCTCGTGCCGGTCTCGGAATTCCAGCTCGTCACCGACACCATCCGCCGCTTCCGCATGGGCTATGTCGCCGAGTTCGGCGCGCCCGAGCGCGACGATGCGCTGTACGAGGCCGTCAGCGAAGGCCGCCGCCATCCCGGCATGGAGCACTGGCTGCCGCTGTTCCAGGACCGGATGGATACGCTGTTCGACTATCTGCAAGGCGCAGCGATCGCGATCGAGCCGCAGGCCGAGGACGCCGTCCGCGAGCGCTTCAAGCAGATCCTCGACTATTACCAGGCCCGCCGCGAGGCCATGGAGCATCCCGGCGGCGGCGCCATCTACAAGCCGCTGCCGCCGGACCGGCTGTATTTCACCGAAGAGGAGTGGACCAGGCGCCTCGGCGACGTCCCGCTGGCGCGCCTGACTCAATTCTCCGTGCCGGCGGATGGCACTGGTGTCGTCGATGCCGGCGCGCGCAAGGGCCGCGACTTCGCACCCGAACGCAACGACACCACCGTCAACGTGTTCGAATCCGTGGTCAGCCACGTGATGGCCTTGCAGGCGCAGCGCAAGAAGGTCGTGATCACGCTGTGGAGCGAAGGCTCGCGCGACCGCATGACCTCGATGCTGCGCGACCACAAGCTGGCCCACACCACCAGCGTCAACAGCTGGCGCACGGTGCAGGCGACCCCGCGCAACGAGACCATGCTCGCCGTGCTCGGCCTCGACAGCGGCTTCGAGACCGACGAGATTGCGCTCATCAGCGAGCAGGACATTCTCGGCGACCGCCTGGTGCGGCCGCGCAGGGCGAGCCGCAAGCTCGACAATTTCATCTCGGAGGTGACGAGCCTTGCCGCGGGCGACATCGTTGTCCATGTCGATCACGGCATCGGCCGGTTCGTCGGCCTGCAAACGCTGGACGTCGCCGGCGCGCCGCATGATTGTCTCGAGCTGCACTATGCCGCCGAAACGAAACTGTTCCTCCCCGTCGAGAACATCGAGCTGCTGTCGCGCTACGGCTCAGACCAGACCACGGTCGAGCTCGATCGTCTTGGCGGCAGCGGCTGGCAGACCCGCAAGGCGAAACTCAAGAACCGCATCCGCGAGATCGCGGGCGAGCTGATCAAGATCGCCGCTGCGCGCCATCTGCACGAGGCGCCCAAGCTGCCGGTGCAGCCGGGCCTCTATGATGAGTTCTGTGCGCGCTTCCCCTATGACGAGACCGAGGACCAGCTAGGGGCGATCGAATCGACCCTGAAGGATCTCGAACTCGGCCGTCCCATGGACCGGTTGATCTGCGGCGACGTCGGCTTTGGCAAGACCGAGGTGGCCTTGCGCGCGGCCTTTGCCGTGGCGCTCGAAGGCAAGCAGGTCGCGGTCGTGGTGCCGACCACGCTGCTGGCGCGCCAGCACGCAAGAACCTTCACCGAGCGTTTCAAGGGCTTTCCGGTGAACGTGGCCCAGGCCTCGCGCCTGATCCCGACCAAGGAGCTGAACCAGGTCAAGAAGGGCATTGCGGACGGCTCCGTCGACATCGTCGTCGGCACCCACGCGTTGCTCGGCAAGGCGATCAAGTTCCGCGATCTCGGCCTCGTCATCGTCGACGAGGAGCAGCATTTTGGCGTCACTCACAAGGAACGGCTGAAGGCGCTTCGCTCCGAGGTGCACGTGCTGACGCTGTCGGCAACGCCGATCCCGCGCACGCTGCAGCTCGCGCTCACCGGCGTCCGCGAGCTCTCGATCATTGCCTCGCCGCCGGTCGACCGCCTTGCCGTGCGCACCTTCGTCGCCCCGCACGATCCCTTGATGATCCGCGAGGCGCTCTTGCGCGAGCGCTATCGCGGCGGCCAGGCGTTCTACGTCGTGCCGCGCATCGACGACCTCCCCGAGGTCAAGGACTTCCTCGACAAGAACGTGCCGGAGATGAAGGTCGCGGTCGCGCACGGGCAGATGCCGCCCGCGGTGATCGAGGACATCATGACCGCGTTCTACGACGGCAAGTTCGACATCCTGCTGTCGACCACGATCGTCGAATCCGGCCTCGACATTCCCAACGCCAACACGCTGATCGTGCACCGCGCCGACATGTTCGGCCTTGCCCAGCTTTATCAGCTCCGCGGCCGCGTCGGCCGCTCCAAGCTCCGGGCGTACGCGCTGTTCACGCTGCCGGCGCAGCAGAAGATCACGACGCAGGCCGAACGCCGGCTCACCGTGCTGCAATCGCTGGAGACGCTGGGCGCGGGCTTCCAGCTCGCCTCGCACGACCTCGACATCCGCGGCGCCGGCAATCTCCTCGGCGAGGAGCAGTCCGGTCACATCAAGGAGGTCGGCTTCGAGCTCTACCAGTCGATGCTGGAGGAGGCGATCGTCAACCTCAAGGCCGGCGTCTCCGAGCCCGCCGCCGACCGCTGGTCGCCGTCGATCACGATCGGCATGCCCGTGCTCATCCCGGAGGATTACGTCAGCGATCTCTCGGTCCGTCTGTCGCTCTACCGGCGCCTGGCCGATCTCGACACCGAGGAGGAGATCGAGAATTTTGGCGCCGAGATGCGCGACCGCTTTGGCGTGTTGCCCGACGAGGTGCGCTATCTCTTCAAGGTCGCCGCGATCAAGGCGTTCTGCCGCAGGGCCAATGTCGAGAAGATCGACGCCGGCCCGAAGGGCGCCGTCATCGCCTTCCGCGACAATTCGTTCGCCTATCCCGATCGCCTGGTGACGTTCATCCGCAGCCACGGCCAGGCTGCGAAGGTGCGGCCCGACATGAAGGTGGTGTTCCTGCAAGACTGGGAAACGCCGGAAGATCGGCTCGCCGGCACCACCGAGATCATGCGGCAGCTCGCACAACTCGCGCAGGCCAAGAAGGCGGCCTAGCGGTCATCGTGTCCCGGACAAGCGCAGCGAAGCGGAGCGCAGAGCCGGGACCCAGTTCTTTCCTGACCGGCCATCATTCAAGTTTGGCGCGGGATGCGGACCAATTCATAAGCCTGGTCGATAAGTCCATGCGAACTACGTCACCTAATCGCACGGCGGCCCGTCGCCTATAACAAGCTTGCGAAGGGCGATCACGCCCCGCCGGCGCGCGTGCGCCCGGGAAGCAACTGCAGTGTACAGGAAATCCATCATGAAACTGCAAGCCGCGGTCGTCGCATTGCTTGCGCTGACGGCCATGCCATCGGCCCGCACGGAGGAGACTGCCGCCATGACCGGATCAAGCCCCGTGCTAACGTATGAGGATGTTCGGAAAGTCGGCCCGGCACTGGAGGCGTACACGCAGAACCGTCTCCTCGGCGATGTCTGGAAACGGCCCGGCCTCGCGCCGCGCGACCGCAGCATCGTCACGTTGGCTGCACTGATCGCGCGAAATCAGACGATCGAGATGCCATATCATTTCAATCTTGCGCTCGATAACGGTGTCAAGCCGCGCGAGATTTCGGAGATCATCACGCATCTCGCCTTCTACGCCGGCTGGGCCAATGCGATGTCGGCCGTCGCCGTTGCCAAGGACGTCTTTACCGCCCGCGACATCGGCGCCGCGCAGCTTCCGGTCGTCTCGGTGACGCCGTTGCCGCTCGACGAGGCTGCCGAGGCGCAGCGTGCTGCGTTCGTCCAGGACCAGTTCGGCGCGTCCTTTCCGGGCGTCGTGCAGTACACCACCGACGTGTTGTTTCGTGATCTTTGGCTGCGTCCGGACCTCGCGCCCAGGGACCGCAGTCTCGTCACCGTCAGCGCGCTGATCGCCAACGGGCAGATGGCGCAGCTCACGCCGCATCTCAACAGGGCGATGGACAACGGCCTGACCCAGACGGAGGCTTCGGAAGCCATCACGCAGCTGGCGTTCTATGTCGGGTGGCCCAACGTGTTTTCGGCGATGCCCGTCGCCAAGGATGTGTTCGCGAAGCGGCCACATTAGCCGTATCTCACCGCCATTGGCGCTTGGCCGAGGTGACATCTCAGTCCCGGTGGCGGAGCGCCTCGACAAGGAGTGCAAAGGCGGCTGAGGGCTGGCGCCGGCTTGGGTAGTAGAGGTGGTAGCCGGGATAGGGAGGGCACCAGTCCTCCAGCACCCTCTTGAGGCGCCCCTTGTTGATGTGGGACCGCACCAGGCCCTCCGGCAGATAAGCCAGCCCCAGGCCCGCAAGCGCCGCCTGGAGCATCTGGGTGGTGGTGTTGAAGACCAATTGGCCGTCGACCCGAACCTTCAACTCGCGAGAGCCCTTTTCGAACTCCCAAGAGTACAATCCGCCATGGGTCGGCAAGCGCAGATTGATGCAATTGTGCTCGACCAGTTGCGAAGGCTTCTTCGGCTCCGACCGGCTCCGGAAATAGGACGGAGCGCCGACGACGGCCATGCGCGCGTCGGGGCCGATTCGCACAGCAATCATGTCCCTCGCGACTTGCTCGCCATCCCGCACGCCGGCATCGAAACGTTGCGCGACGATATCCGTCAGTCCGTAGTCGCTGACGATCTCGAGCTTGATGTCGGGATATTCGCGTAACAGCTTCGCTAGCTTCGGCAGAAGGACGGCGTCGGTGGCAAATTCGGTCGCCGTAATGCGAATGGTACCGGAGGGCTTTTCCCGGAGCTCGGTCAAGGCGACGAGTTCGGTCTCGATCTCCGCGATCCGTGGCCCCACGTTGCGCAACAGACGTTCACCCGCGGCCGTCGGCGACACGCTGCGCGTGGTGCGCGTCAACAGGCGCAGTTTCAGCCGCGCCTCGAGCTCCTTGATGGTGTAGCTGAGCGCGGACTGCGAAATGCCGAGCTTCGCGGCGGCTCTCGTAAAGCTGCCTTCGCGGGCGACGATCAGGAAGGCCGCGAGGTCGTCGAGATTTCCGCGCTGCATTTATCGATCCTCCTTATAAGTCCATGCCGATCATAGTGGCTAGTCCGCATAGCCGCACGCATTAGATATGGCGCAGTCCCGCGAGGTGAGGCGAGCTCGGCATATGGATCGATCGGACGTTCCCTTCCGGCAATGCGAGAGCAGCGCTGCGGACGCCCCGAGCGCGCTGACGCGACGGAGCATGCTGTCAGGCGCTGCCGGATTGGCCATGCTGGCATCGTCGCATGCGGGCTTTGCGAGGGCCTCGGACGAGACTGGCCCGACAACGGGAAGGCAAGCAACTATGGATATCAAACGCAATGGCTCACGCCCCTCCGGCAAGGGCCCCGAAGCATGGTTCTCCGGCACGGTCCGTGTCGATCCGCTCTTTCAGCTGGGTGATCCGGTACGTCTGAGCGGCGGTCAAGTAACTTTCGAAGCCGGTGCCCGAACCATGTGGCACACCCATCCGCTCGGCCAAACCCTGATCGTCACGTCCGGCCTGGGCTGGGTGCAAAGCGAGGGGGTACCGATCGAGGAAATCCGCCCCGGCGACGTCGTCTGGTTTCCGCCCGGCGAGAAACACTGGCACGGCGCCACCGCGACAACCGCGATGACGCATATCGCCATCACGGAATCGCTCAACGGCAAGAATGTCGACTGGATGGAGAAGGTCAGCGACGAACAGTATCGCAAGTGATTGCGTGCTGGTGCGAGCGGCGCGCCGAGGAGATTGAACATGCAGATGCGCGAGCTTGGCGATAGCGGCCTTGCGGTTTCGGCCATCGGCCTCGGCTGCATGGGCCTGAACTATCATCGCGGCCCGGCGCCGGAACGGCACGAGATGATCGCGCTGGTCCGGGCGGCGGTGGAGCGCGGTGTCACCTTCTTCGACACCGCCGAAGTCTACGGCCCGTTCACCAACGAGGAGTTGGTGGGCGAGGCGCTGCAGCCGGTCCGGAAAGACATCGTCATCGCGACCAAGTTCGGCCACGATCTCGGTCCCGCCGACGCGCGGCGTTCCGGCGGGCTGGACAGCCGTCCCGAACAGATCCGGCAGGCGGCCGAAGGCTCGTTGAAGCGGCTGCGGATCGAGACCATCGACCTGTTCTATCAGCACCGCGTCGATCCCAATGTCCCGATCGAGGACGTCGCCGGTGCGGTCAAGGATCTGATCGCCGAGGGCAAGGTCAGGCATTTCGGCCTCAGCGAGGCCGGCGCCTCTACCATCCGCCGTGCGCACGCGGTCCAGCCGGTCGCGGTGATCCAGAGCGAATACTCCCTCTGGTGGCGTCAGCCCGAGACGGAGGTGTTGCCGGCTTGCGAGGAGCTGGGGATCGGCTTTGTCCCCTTCAGTCCACTGGGCAGGGGCTTCCTCACCGGCAAGATCGACGAGACCACCAGCTTCGGCGGCAATGACAACCGCGCCGGCTTGCCGCGCTTTACGCCCGAGGCCCGCAAGGCGAACCGGCCGGTCGTCGACCTGCTGGCTCAGATCGGTGCCCAGAAACGTGCCACGCCGGCGCAGATCGCATTGGCCTGGCTGCTGGCGCAGAAGCCGTGGATCGTCCCGATCCCCGGCACGACCAAGCTCGGCCGTCTCGACGAAAACATCGCTGCGGCCGCGGTCGCGCTGACACCCGACGATATCAGGCACATCGACGCCGCGGTCGCGCAGATCACCATCACAGGCGACCGTTACCCGCAGGCGGAAGCTGCACGTACGCAGCGCTGACGGCACGTACGACGACCCGACAGATCGACAGGAGAGATATCCATGAACATTTCATTCGAGGGACAGGTTGCGCTGGTGACCGGCGCTGCATCCGGGCTGGGCCTCGCCACGGCAAAGGCTTTCGCGGAATCCGGAGCATCCGTCGCGCTGGCGGACTGGAACGAGGACGCGGTGCGGGCCGCGGCGGGCGAGCTGGCCACCCGGGGTCACAAGGCCATCGCCATCCGCTGCGACGTCTCCAATGACGCGCAGGTCGAGGCGATGGTGGCGCAGACCGTTGCGGTCTTCGGTAGGCTCGATGCCGCCTACAACAATGCGGGCGTCCAGAATGTCCTCGCAGAGACCGCGGACACGACCCGTGAGGACTACGACCGCGTCATGGGGATCAATCTCCGCGGCGAATGGAGCTGCATGAAATTCGAGCTGCAACAGATGCGCAAGCAGGGCAGCGGCGCGATCGTCAATTGCTCGTCTCTCGGGGGACTTGTGGGAGGCGCCGAGCGCGGCATCTATCACGCCGCCAAGCACGGCGTCCTTGGCTTCACCAAGAGCGCGGCGCTCGAATATGCGGCACGCGGCATCCGTATCAACGCCATCTGCCCCGGGCTGATCTGGACCCCGATGGCCGACCAGATGGTTGCCGCCGGCCAGGGCGATGCGCTCAAGGCGATGGAGAAGAGCGTGCCGATGGGACGGGTCGGCCGCCCCGAGGAAATTGCGAGCGCGGTGTTATGGCTGTGCAGCGACGCCGCCAGCTATGTGACCGGCCAGTCCATCTCGGTCGACGGCGGGTTCATCATGCGGTGAATAGAGCGAACCCGGAGGCCGCCAACCGGACATATAGGTCCGAAAACAGCGACATATGGCCCCTTGCGGAATGCCCGAACAATAGCCATACTCAAGCCATCGAGTTTCGGCCGAACGACTTGGCCTCGCCGCTGACAAGCGTGCCTGACTGACGACCCTCCCTCCAGATCTCGAATTCGCTAACTGTGCTCTTGAGCGCGGTTCCAAAGACTTATCTATGTTAAAGGACGACCCCATGAATACGGGAACTGTGAAGTGGTTTAACGGCCAAAAGGGTTTCGGCTTCATTCAGCCGGATCAGGGCGGCCAGGATGTTTTCGTTCATATCAGCGCAGTTGAACGCGCCGGCATGAGCACCCTCAACGAGGGCCAGAAGGTTTCCTTCGAAATCGTCGCGGACCGCCGGACCGGCAAGTCTGCCGCGGAAAATCTGCGCGCCGTCTAGGCTGCCGCAATCGGTACTATGTTGCTTTGACCACGGATGTACTGGCAGAGCTTCTGGTTCTCTCGACCCGCGACTGGTTTACCGGCCGCGGGTTTTTTTACATCGGTTGCGGGTCGGCCCGCCCATCGAAACAGCTGAGGTCGCGAGCGTGTCTATCAATATCGATTCAGGCCAGGATTCAGATCAGGAACACGACGACGTCATGTATCCGCAGGTCCTGCCGTTTGTATTGATCCACGCGGGATGCCTCGCGGCGATCTGGTCGGGCGTCTCGTGGCAAGCCGTTGCAATCTGCGTTGCCCTGTATTGGCTGCGCATGTTCGGCATCACTGCCGGATATCACCGGTACTTCTCGCATCGGGCTTACGCCACAAGCCGGGCGTTCCAGTTCATCCTTGCCTTCCTTGCCCAGAGCAGCGCCCAGAAAAGCGTGCTTTGGTGGGCTGCCAAGCACCGCCATCATCATCTTCACTCGGATACGGCGCAAGATGTCCATTCACCCCGGCACAAGGGCTTCGTGTACAGTCATCTCGGCTGGATCTTTTACCGGCAGCACGATGCGACCGACCTCGTGAAGGTATCGGATCTGGCGTCGTATCCCGAGTTGATGTGGTTGCACCGGCTGGAGCTGTTGCCGGCGGTCGTGCTCGCGGGTCTGTGCTTCCTGATTGCCGGGTGGTCGGGGCTCGTGGTCGGATTTATGTGGAGCACCGTGGTTCTGTATCACGCGACATTCTGCATCAACTCCCTCGCACATGTTCACGGACGCAGGCGGTATGTGACCGGCGACGATTCCCGCAACAACTGGCTGCTCGCCCTGCTGACGATGGGCGAGGGGTGGCACAACAACCATCACGCCTACCAGGCCAGCGCCCGGCAGGGCTTCTACTGGTATGAGGTCGATCTGACCTACTATGCCCTGGTCGCCTTGTCCTGGCTCGGGATCGTCTGGGATCTGAAGTTGCCGCCCAGGCAGGTTCTGCGCAATGAGCATCGTTTGGGATCGCGCGTGGTCAAGCAAGCGGCCGAGCAGCTCGCCGCTCGCTTTGATCCCGAGCACATCGCGCTCGCGATCAGAACGTCGATCCACGAGACTGAATTATCGGTCCGGGACGCGCTCAGTCTGCTGCAGCACCGTGCCGACTTGCGCCTGTCCAGCATGCCGACCCGCGAGCAGTTGCTGGCTGAGGCTCAACGCATGTTCGCCAAGACCATATCCCTCGACGATATCGTCGACCGCGCCTACGAACTCCTGCACGATTCTGTCGGTTTTCTCCTGGCCACGCCCGCTCTATCGGCCAACACGAACGCGAAGAGTGGCATTTAGCGCGAGCATCCCCATATTGGGGGTATGACCAATTGGCAGAAGTCGAGTCCACGGCAACCACCCAAGACGAAGGCTGAGCTTCGCGAGATGCTGACTGAGGCAGTCCGCAACACGCAGCCCAGCCGCGAGTCGAATCGCCCAGCGAAAGCCAGGAAGATCGCGGCCGGGATGGTCCGCGCCGATCAAGCGTCCGGGGTCACCGCACCCGTTCGCTGAGCCCCGAGAAGGAGCCGCATGCGCAAGTTTGCCAAGCCCACCGAGCAAGAGCTCAAAGAAGGGCCCCAAGCCGTGTCCTTTCAGATCGCGAACGGGAACGCGCGGCAGACCTGTATTCTGCAGACCACGCTCCCAACCAAGGCGCAGGCGCAAAAATACCTTCTCGCGAATTGGCCGGCCGTCGAAAAGATGGCTCGCGACGCTCTCGCGATGGGAGCCGTTGAGGACGGCCAGATCAAGCTCATGATGACGTGAGCGTCCGAGGCCCGACGGCGGACATCAAGACGCGTATTGGATTATTGAACGCTGGCAAATGACTACGACGCCGCGCGCGAGGCGTCGGCGGACAGCCGCGCCAGCAACGACCTGGCCGTATCCGACGACGACAGCGAGTCCACGCTGACCACGGGATCGCTGCGCATCTCGTGCTTGCCGTTGGAGGTGTGCCGCATCACCGCGGAGAGACGGCGGGCGATCATGTGGGCGGTGCGGAAGTCGGTCTCGGCGAACACGACGATGACCGAGCCGTCCTTCTGCGCCGCGCCGAAATCCATCTGCCGCATCAGGCGGCTCAGGATGCGCGCAGCATCCAGTTGCGCGCGGGGATTTGAAGGATCGAAGGCGAAGCGCGCCACCGACAGGCCGCCGCCGCGGGCGAGCGTCTGCTCGACCGCCCTGGAGAAGTCGCGGGCAAAGGCTTCCGTCGTAAGCAGGCCGCTGCGCGGATCGAGCCAGCCGCCGGCGTCGATCGAGCGCAGCGTGCGGCTCAGTTGCGCTTCCATCGCGTGCTGGCGGATCAGCGGCAGCGCGTTGGCGGCGACCTTCGCCGGCTCGCCCGGAATAAGCTCGAGATTAGGCAGGTCGTAGGTCTGCACGAGCTGGTGTGCGGTGACGACCACGGGCAGGCTGCGGAAGCGGGTGTCTTCGGCGAGCACCGTGAGGAAGGCGTCGATGACGCGCGCGGTAAAACCTTCCGCGAGCACGACGCCATCGATATCGCGAGTGTTGAGATGCTTGGCTGCGGCCTCGATCGAGAGCGCGCCGATGACACCGACGCGCTCACCGAGCGCGACGGAGAGTGCGGGATAGGCCGCGCCGCGGCCGATCAGGAGCACGGTGGCATCGCGCGACGGGTCGCTCTCCGGCAGCGCGACCTTCGCCTCCGGCAGCCGGCGCAGCACGGTGGCATGAAGGGTGCGCACGCGCAGCGCGGCGCGCAGCCGCGCGCTCAGGCGGTCGGGATTGCCGCGCGAGGAGAAGGGCAGGGCGTTGTGAGGCAGCGTGCCCGCCGCGTCCAGGGCCACGAAGGGCAGGTAAAGCGATTGGTCGGCGATCTTCTTGGCGAGCAGCGCCAGATACGGCTCATATCCGCTGTTCATTGCGGCGAGAACCGCGGCCGGCTGCACCTGCTCGACCGCGCGCACCGCGCTGGCCCAGTCGGTGTCGACCACGGGGAAGAGACGGGCCTCGTCCAGCGCCGCAACGAAGGCGGGGCGCTCGGCATTGGACACAAAAAGGATCGGGCCCGCCTGGGACATCGCAAACTCTGATCACGCGACAGATGCTGCGCAATCTAGTTTGGCCGCCTTAATGCAGCGTCAACGAATGGGTCGAAAGTGCGCCTAGGCCGCCCCGGAGCGGTCGCGAAAAGCCTCAACCATCAGGGGGTTAAGCCCAAGCTCGTTGAGCGCCTCGCGGGCGCGGGCATTGTCCTGGGCCCGGCCCGCCAGCCGATGACCGGAAAGGCGGTCGGGCAGCGCGGTGAGCAGGGCGCCCTGGCCGAGCCGGCGCGCCCATTCCTGGAGGTCGTTGGAGAGGAAGCGGTAGCCGCCGACGGCCATGATGCCCGAGGGCGGCGCGGTGATGCAGATCGCACCGCTCGGACGGTCGAGCCGCGCCGCATAGCCGGTGTCGACATAGTCGCGCGGCGGCTGCGCGATCAGCGTCTCGCCGACCGGCTGCGGCGGGGCATAGGCCGCGATCGGCACCATCGCCCCGCGGAGGCCGAGCGTGCCCTTCGGCGTCAGCAGGATCTCGCCGGCGATGGAGGAGCCGGACTGTTCGCGCGGGGCACCGTGCGGCCCCGGCATTACCGCAACAGGCATGCCGTCCTCGCCGCGGCGGGCGCCAAACAATCCGGCCTCGCCGAAAAGATAGACGTCGGTCAGCGGCGCATGCGGCGCGATCCAGGCATCGCTTGCCGCCACCTGTTCGGGCGCGCGCCACAGGCCGATAACGTTGCGTAAGGTAGGCATCCGCGCCGCCAGGTCGGAATCGCCGAGCCGCAGCGCGAGCTGCGCGGGCGCGATCAGCACCTCGCATTCATGCTCGTTGATCTGCTGCTCCAGCACGTCGTTCTCGAACGGATGATGCAGCGCCAGCGCGCCGCCCGAGAGCAGCCACACCGCGAGCGAGGAGGCGAGGCCGGCGAACGACATCGGCGTGAACGCCGCCATCACGGTCGCGCCCTGCTTGATGTCGGCCTCCAGCGACATCGCAAGGCCCCCGGCGATCAGGCTGAAATGCGGCCGCGGCACCGGGCGAAAGCCTTCCGCCGTGACGTCGAAGGAGATCATCGCCGCCTTGCGGCCGTCCTGGATCACGGCGCGCGTGGTGCCGGGCGGGCGGGCCAGGACCTCGTCGAGCGAGGCCATCCCTTCGGGCAGGTCGGTGCCGAAGCCGCAGACATGGCGGATCGAGAACGCCTCGGCCGCAGCGTGCATCGCGAGGTCGGCATAGCTGACGCCGTCGACCTTGCTCATGGTGACGATGGCGCGCGCCGCGGTGCGGTTGAGCGCAGCGGTCAGTTCCGCGTGGCGCCAGAGCAGCGGCAGCACGGCGACGACGAGACCGGCGCGATGGGCGGCGAGCACCGTCAGCACGAACTCGACCGTGTTCGGCAGCTGGATTGCGATGACGGAATTGGCCGGCAGGCCCGATTCGACGAAATAGGCCGACAGCGCCTCGATGGCGGTATCGGCCTCGGCATAGCTCAGCCGCCGCGGCTGGTGCCCGGTCACGCGCGCCTTGTTGAGGGGGTCGAGCAGGGCGGTCGCGTGCGGCTGCCGCATCAGCGTGCGCTGGAACAGCGTGTCGAGCGTCGGCGATACGGCTTGCTGGTTCACGGCGTCACTTCGCTTGACTGGCCCTAAGGCTCACCCTTCGACCACCAGGTCTCCGGCAGGTAGCCGGACAGCGCAGTGGCCTTTGGCCGTTCTATCCGATTCCAGCGCGCGATCCATTGCTCGGATACGTTAAACAGGGGGATTGTGTAGAAGCCCGCGATCAGGGCGCGGTCCAGCGCGCGCACCGCCGACACGAAGGCCGTATGTTCACGGGCCTCCAGCAGGGCGGCGATCATGGCGTCGACCGCCGGATCCCTGGCGCCCATGTAGTTGCGGGTGCCCGGATTGTCGGCGGCGGCGCTGCCCCAATAGAAATACTGCTCGTTGCCGGGCGACAGCGACTGGTCCCAGCGGTTCTGGATCATGTCGAACTCGTAAGCGAGCCGGCGCTGGTCGAATTGCACGGGATCGACCGACCGTACGCTCGGCTCGATGCCGGCGCGCCTGAGGTCGCGCTGGAAGGCGAGCGCGATGCGCTCCTGGTCGCGGGTCGTCACCAGGATCTCGAACGTGAAGGGCGCCTTGGTCGCGCGGTTGCGCAGCACGGTGCCGTCGAGATCGTAGCCGGCCTCCGACAACAGTTTCAGCGCGGCGCGTAGCGTGGCCCGGTCGCGGCCGGAGCCGTCGGTCACCGGCAGGCGGTAGCTGCCGTCCATGACATCGGGCGGAATCTGTGCGGCGAACGGCTTGAGCAGCTCGCGCTCGCGCGCGTCCGCAGGCCTGCCATAGGCCGACAGGTCCGAGCCGGCGAAATAGCCGGCGACGCGCGAGTAGAGCGAGAAGAAGTAGTTGCGGTTGACCAGCTCGAAATCGAACAGCAGCGTCAGCGCCTTTCGCACGCGGATGTCGGCGAACATCGGACGGCGGGTGTTGAAGACCAGGAATTCCGAGGGCTGCGGCACGCCGGGCTTGACGGTGTCGCGGATCACCTCGCCGCTTTTGACGGCCGGAAAATCATAGCCGTCGTGCCAGCGCAGCGGCTCGTTCTCGACGCGGAAATCGTAGAGGCCGCGCTTGAAGGCCTCGAACTGGCCGTTGGCCTCGCGGAAAAAGTCGAGCCTGATCTCGTCGAAATTGTAGAGGCCGCGATTGATGGCGAGGTCGCGGCCCCAATAGTCGGGATTGCGCTTGAGCGTCACGCTGGCGCCGGGCCGCACCGCGGTGACGCGATACGGGCCGGAGCCGACAGGCCCGGTCAGCGTCGTCTCCTCGAAGGTCGCGACATCGACCGCGTGCTTCGGCAGGATCGGCATCAGGCCGAGGATCAGCGGCAATTCCCGGTCGTTGGCGCCGGTGAGGTCGAAGCGGGCGGTGAGAGGATCTGGCGCCTCGGCCCTGGCGACCTTGGCATAGTATTGCCGAAGGTTCGGTCGGCCGTGGTCGCGCAAGAGCTGCCAGGAGAACAGCACGTCCTCCGCGAGCACCGGCTTGCCGTCGGAGAAGCGGGCGCGGGGATCGAGGCGGAACGTGACATGGCTCCGCTCGTCGTCGGTCTCGACCGATCTGGCGAGCAGGCCGTAGAGCGTGAACGACTCATCCTGGCCACGCGCAAGCAGGCTTTCGACCACGTAGCCGCGGATCGGCTGCACCGCCAATCCCTTCACGATGAACGGATTGAGGCTGTCGAAGGTGCCGAGAATGCCCCAGGTCAGCCGGCCGCCCTTGGGCGCATCGGGATTGGCGTAGGGCATGTGGGTGAAATCGGCGGGCATCGCCGGCTTGCCGTGCATGGCGATGGCATGGGCCTCCTCGGCCCGTGCGCTGGCCGGCAGCCCGGCGCCGAGGGCCATAACGAGGGCCGAGGCGAGGATGATGCAATGGCGGATGCCGGGGCCCTCGAGAAGGCGTTGGAACATGAACATGGGCACACGTTGATTCGAGGACCGGCGGACCTGAATCCTATCACAGGGAATTTGGTGGGGCGCTGGCGCCAGAGTGACCAAAGACGCTTGTCGGCATTGATCTTTTCGTCGGCCACGTTAAGAAGGCGGGCAATCGCGCAAGAGCGCCGAGCCCGTCACTTATCCGCCTCATTTGACGGGGAGAGAGCCGCGCCCAAGGCGGCTTGGTTCGGCGCTTCGGAGCGGTTCGGGCACTTCCCGTTCAGAAAGGGTTTTCTGCAATGAATTTCCGTTACTTGGCCGCGTCCGTCCGGCCGCGCGGGCGACTTCTCGCCTTGTTGACGGCGACGGCGTTGGCCGTTCCGTTTGGCGCCGAGGCCCAGACCCCGGCGCCGGCTCCCGGTGCGCCCGCCGCGCCCAAGGCAGCTCCGGCCCCGAAAGCCGCTCCCAAGGCTGCGCCGAAGGCTCCGGCACCGGCCGCTCAGGCGCCCGCCCAGCAGGCTCCTCCCGCCGCGGGCGCGCCGGCGCAGCAGGGCGCAGCCCAGCCGGCAGACCAGCAGATCCAGCTGATCTACGCCCCCTGGACCAAGTTCTGCCTCAAGGGTCAGGACGCCAACGCCAAGCAGGTCTGCTTCACCGGCAAGGACGGCCGCATCGAGTCGGGCCAGCCGGTCATCGCCGCCGTCATCATCGAGCCGGAAGGCGAGCCGAAGAAGATCCTGCGCGTGACGCTGCCGCTCGGCATGCAGCTTGTGCACGGCACCCGCATCATCGTGGACAGCAATGCGCCGTTGCAGAGCCCGTACGTGATCTGCTTCCAGAACGGCTGCATGTCGGACTACGAAGCGACGCCCGAGCTCATCGCCAACATGAAGAAGGGCCAGAATCTCGTTGTCCAGGCGATCAACGCCAACGGCGCGCCGCTGACGTTGCCGCTGCCGCTCGCCGGCGAATTCCAGAAGGCCTATGACGGTCCGCCGACCGATCCGAAGGTGTTCGAGGAAACCCAGAAGAAGCTTCAGGAAGAGCTTCAGAAGAAGGCGGACGAGCAGCGCAAGAAGCTCGAGCAGAGCGGTGCTGCGCCCGGCGCGGCTCCGGCCGGCCAGAAATAATCGGGACCAGATCCTGGACATGAAAAAGGCGCTCGCTCCGAGCGCCTTTTTTATTGGCCGCTTGCCGGCGGCTTAACTCAGTTCAGCGACGGATTGCGCGGGCGGTAGCCGCCGCCCTTGTCCTTGATGAAGATCTCGGCGACCTGCGAATGGCGGATCGGCTCGCCGGATTCGTCGGGCAACAGGTTCTGCTCGGACACGTAGGCGACGTATTCGGATTCCGCGTTCTCCGCGAGCAGATGGTAGAACGGCTGGTCCTTGTGGGGCCGCACCTCCTCGGGGATCGACAGCCACCACTCCTCGGTGTTGTTGAATTCCGGATCGATGTCGAAGATCACGCCCCGGAACGAGAAGATCCGGTGGCGAACGACCTGTCCGATCTGAAATTTCGCGGTCCGCGCTTTTATCATTCCCCGTCGATAGACCAGGATTGTGGCCGATGCTAGTGGCCTAACTTCGAATTAACGTCCGCTTAAGGGGCAGATAGCTCCCAAGTCTTCAGAAGAAACTTGAGAAATGGTCGATATCCTCAATCTGGCGCTACCGTATTTCGGCTTGATCTTCGTCGGATTTGCCTGCGGCAAGATCAAATCCCTGCCGGAATCGGGCTTGGCCTGGATGAACTTCTTCCTGCTCTACGTGTCGCTGCCGGCGCTGCTGTTCGCGATCATGTCGAAGACGCCGTTTGCGGAGCTGAACAACCCACCGTTCCTGGTCGCAACCACGCTGTCGACGGTTACGGCGTTCACGCTGGCGCTCGTCGTCGGCAAGGTTCTCGGCCGCCTGACCCTGCGCGAGGCGACGCTCGCAGGGCTCTCCGGCGGCTACGGCAACATCGGCTATATGGGGCCGGGGCTGGCGCTCGCCGTGCTCGGGGCGAAGGCTTCGGCGCCGACCGCGCTGATCTTTTGCTGCGACAGCATCTTCCTGTTCACGATCGTGCCGCTCCTGATCGAGCTGTCCGACCGCGATCATCCCTCGATCGTCCATGCCTTCGGCGTGGTGCTGAAGCAGATCGTGCTCAACCCGCTGATCATGTCGGCCTGTTTTGGCGCGGCGGTGGCAGCGCTGCATATCGAGCTGCCGGTCGCGCTCGACCGCACCATCACCTTCCTCCAGAACGCTGCAGCCCCGACCGCGCTGTTCGTGCTCGGCGTGACCGTGGCGCTCCGCCCGTTCGACCGGGTGCCGTGGGAGGTGCCGGGCGTGGTCGCGGTGAAGCTGCTGATCCATCCGCTCGCAGCGTTCGGCCTGATGCTGGCGTTCGGCCCGTTCGCGCAGCCTTGGGCCGCGACCGCCGTGCTGATGGCCTCGCTGCCGCCGGCGCTCAACGTGTTCGTGATCGCCCGGCAGAATGACGCCTGGATCGAATCCGCCTCCGTGGCCGTGCTGCTCGGGACGTTTGCGTCCGTGGTCACGCTGACCAGCGTGATGTGGGCGATCCAGACCGGCCGGCTGGCGTTTCCGTGAGCGAGCTTACCGCCGCCAAGTCGGCGTCAGCCCCTCCCGCATGGCGAAGCGCCGGAGCGGGCCGATGGCGCCGAGCAGGTGCATGCCGACCGCGCGGACCGGCTGGAGCGGCAGGAAATCGTTGAGCAGGGAGCGGTTGGCGAGGTCGATCGCAAAGGTCCGGCTCAGGATGTCGGGCCGCCGGGCGCGGTCGTAGCGCTTGAGCACGTCGGGCGCGCCGGGATCCTCGCCCGAGGCGATGGCATCGCCCGCAAGTCTGGCAATGTCGGCGGCGTCGCGCAGGCCAAGGTTGAGGCCCTGGGCGCCGATCGGGGGAACCACATGGGCGGCTTCGCCGACCAGCGCGATGCGGTCGCGGCCGAAGGATTTCGGACGTTCGATCGCCAGCGGAAACAGGTTGCGGCCGGGCTCGACCGTCATGCGTCCCAGGATGGAATGCGACTGCTTCTCGATCGCGGCGGACAGCTCGTCGTCGCTTAAGCCGCGGAGGCGTTCCGCTTCCGCGGGAGCTGCGACCCAGACGATGCTGGAGCGGTTGCCGGGCAGGGGCACGAACACGCAGGGACCGTGGGGCGTGTGGAACTCGGTCGAGACATTGCGATGCGGCCGCGCATGGCCGACGTTGAAGGTGAGCGCGGTCTGCGTCAGGTCGCGCCGCGTCACCGCGATGCCGGCAGCCTCCCGGCACAGCGAATGCCGGCCGTCGGCGCCGACCACGAGGCGGGCTGCGAGGAATTGCGCGGAGGCCGTGCGGATCGCGACATCGTCGGCTTCAATGACGACGCTTTCGGCCTCGTCGTCGAAACGGACGATCCCGGGCAGCTCGGCCGCGCGCTCTTCCAGCGCCAGCATCAGCGAGCGGTTGTCGATGTTGTAGCCGAAGGCGTCGAGCCCGATCTCGTGACAGGAGAAGCGGACCTCCGGCGCCCGGAACAGCCGGCCGGTGTCGTCGACGAGGCGCATGATTTCGAGCGCGGCCGCCTTGTCCTTGCAGCGCGGCCAGACGTCGAGGCTCTCCAGCAGCTCGACGGAGGCGCCTAGCAGCGCCGTGGTGCGGTTGTCGGCATAGGGCAGGCGGCGCGCCACCAGCGCGGTCCGTGCACCCGCCTGCGCCAGCGCGATGGCCGCGCTAAGTCCCGCCGGTCCGCCGCCGATCACGGCTGCGTCAAAGAGTGTCGATGCGTCTGTCATGGAACGACATTTGACACGCCCGGCGGCAAATTCAAGCCCACCTATTTTTCCGTGATTTTGTGGCGAATTGTGCGACCGGGCGCCGCAATGGCTTATGTGCAAACCGGCCTCGTTCTGATAGCAGAAGCCATGGATACCCAGCAGGATTCCCTGAAGCCGAGACCGGCGATGCGCGCCGCGGCCTTCTCGGTGCACGTCTTCACCGCCTTCGGCGCGGCCATTGCGCTGCTGGCGATGCTGGAGGCCGTGCGCGAGCACTGGGCGGCGATGTTTCAATGGCTGGGCGTCGCTCTGATCATCGACGCGATCGACGGTCCGATCGCGCGCCGGCTTGACGTCAAGAACGTGCAGCCGAACTGGTCGGGCGACGTGCTCGATCTCGTGGTCGACTTCGTCACCTATGTGTTCGTGCCGGCCTACGCGATCGTGGCGAGCGGCCTGCTGCTGCCGGTCGCGGCTCCCTTGCTCGGCGTCGCCATCATCGTCACCAGCGCATTATATTTCGCCGATCTGCGCATGAAGGCCGATGACAATCATTTCCGCGGCTTCCCGGCGCTGTGGAACGCGGCTGCGTTCTACCTGTTCCTGCTGCACTGGCCGCCGCTGTGGTCGACGCTGCTGGTCGCGGCCCTCGTGGTGCTGACCTTCGTGCCGTTCCATGTGCTGCATCCGGTCCGCGTCGTGCGGCTGCGCTGGCTGACGATGTCGCTGATCGGGATCTGGGCGGTGCTCTCCCTTTACACGCTGGACATGGATTTTCGCGTCGGTCCCGGCGTGACGCTCGCGCTGTGCGCCATCGCGCTCTGGATCAGCTTCAGCGACGCATTGATCCGCTTCGCAAGATCCTTCGCATGATGCATCTCCTCGCCAGCCCCGAAGCCTGGGCCGCGCTGCTCACCTTGACGTCGCTCGAGATCGTGCTCGGCATCGACAACGTGATCTTCCTGTCGGTGATCGTCTCGCGCATCCCGGAGAAGCAGGCGCACCGCGCCCGCCAGATCGGGCTCGCGCTGGCGCTGGTGTTCCGCATCATCCTGCTCAGCGTTCTGGTCTGGCTGATCGGCCTGACCGCGCCGGTGTTCTCGTTTGCGGGTTACGATTTCTCCTGGCGCGACCTCATCCTGATCGGCGGCGGCCTGTTCCTGATCGCGAAGGCGACGCACGAGATTCACGCCGAGGTCGAAGCCGATGAGGGGGAGGGCGACAGGGCTTCCGGCCGCAACGCCTTCTTCTGGGTGATCGTCCAGATCATCGTCATCGACATCGTGTTCTCGCTGGACTCGATCATCACCGCGATCGGCATGGCGCAGGACATCGAGATCATGATCGCGGCCGTCGTGATCGCCTGCCTGATCATGTACCTTTCGTCGGGGCCGGTGTCGCGATTCGTCGCGGAGCATCCGACCACGAAAATGCTGGCGCTGGCCTTCCTGGTGCTGATCGGCGTCGCGCTGGTTGCGGATGGATTCCAATTCCACATCCCGCGCGGCTACATCTATTTCGCAATTGCGTTCTCGGCCGCGGTGGAGTTCTTCAACGTGCTGGCCAAGCGCAACCGCAGGAAAGCCGGCAAATAGTCGCGTTTGGTCCGTTCCATTCCAAGTCGAGTTGACAAGGTGGTCGTGATGTCTTTGGCTTGCCGCCACGACGACCGAGAGGAGGTCAGTCAATGACCAAAGCCGTCCGTGTGCACAAGGTCGGAGGCCCCGAAGCCCTGGTCTATGAGAGCGTCGACGTGCCGGCGCCCGGCCCCGGCGAGGTGCGCATCCGCCAGCATGCGGTGGGGCTGAACTTCATCGACGTCTATTATCGCACCGGCCTCTACAAGGCGCCGGAGCTGCCTTTCATCGCCGGCAACGAGGCCTCGGGCGAGGTCATCGCGGTCGGGCCGGGCGTCACGAATTTCCATCCCGGCGACCGCGTCGCCTACTACCACAATCTCGGCGCCTATACCGGCGAGCGCAATATCCCGTGGGAGAAGCTGGTCAAGCTGCCCGACCACATCACCCACGAGCAGGGCGCCGTGCTGATGCTCAAGGGGCTCACGGTCTGGTATCTTCTGCACAAGACCTTCAAGGTCGAGCCGCACCATCGCGTGCTGATCCACGCCGCCGCCGGCGGCATTGGCCTGCTCGCCTGCCAATGGGCGAGGGCGCTTGGCGCCCACGTCATCGGCACGGTCGGCTCGCGCGAGAAGGCCGAGCTTGCGGAAGCCAATGGCTGCGACCACGTCATCCTCTACAACGAGGAGGACTTCGTCGCGCGCGTCAAACAAATCAGCCGCAACGAGGGCTGCGATGTCGTCTATGACGGCGTCGGCAAAGCGACCTTCCCGGGCTCGCTGTCCTGCCTGAAGCCGCGCGGCATGTTCGTCTCGTTCGGCAATGCCTCGGGTCCGGTGCCGCCGTTCTCGATCGCCGAGCTCAACAACCACGGCTCGCTGTTTGCGACCCGGCCGAAGCTCAACGATTACGTCGGCACGCGCAAGGAATTGCTGGAAGGCGCCGACACGCTGTTTTCCGCCGTCATCAACGGCAAGCTGCACGTGCCGATCAACCACGCCTACGCGCTGAAGGATGCCGCCAAGGCGCATATCGATCTCGAAAGCCGCAAGACCACGGGCGCGTCGATCTTGAAGCCGTAGCTAACCGTGGTTCCGGGGCGGCTCGAAGAGCCGAACCCGGAATCTCGAGATTCTCAGGCGCGCAATTGCGCACCGTAGTTCGATGCTTCGCATCGCCCCGGAATGACGAGCTTGTGTATGCGCCGCTACGCCACGCGCCTCGCCGCGCCGGCCTTGGTCAGGATCGCGTCGAGGCAATCGATCATCTCGGCGATCTCCGCCCGCGTCACGTTCAGCGCCGGCATGAAGCGCAACGTGTCGACCTGCGGTGCATTCAGCAGCACGCCGGCTTCGAACGCCTGCGCGACGATGCCGGGCGCGATCGGCAGCTTGAGGTCGAGCGCGAGCAGCAGGCCGCGGCCGCGCACGCCGCCGAGGCCATGCCGGGCCGAGACCTTCTGCAACTCGCTTTCGAGCAACAGGCCGGTCTCGGTGACCGACTTCAGGAAGTCGGGCTTGCCGACCTCGTCCAGCACCGCAAGGCCGGCCGCGCACATGATCGGGTTGCCGTTGAAGGTGCCGCCCTGGTCGCCGTGCTCGAAGCAGGCCGCCCGTTCGGTCGCAAGCAGCGCGGCGAGCGGCACGCCGCCGCCGATGCCCTTGCCGAGCGTCATGATGTCGGGCGAAATCCCGGCGTGCTCGTAGTGAAAGAGCTTTCCGGTCCGGCCCATGCCGGTCTGGATCTCGTCAAGAATGAGCAGCAGACCGTGCGCCTTTGTCAGCGCGCGCAGCTCCTGCAGGAACTGATCGGTCGCAGGCCATACGCCGGACTCGCCCTGGATCGGCTCGAGCATGACCGCGACGGTGTTGTCGTTGATCAGCTTCTCGACCGAGGCGATGTCGTTGAGCTTCGCCTTCTTGAAGCCGGCGACCTTCGGCTCGAACAAGGGCTCGAACGCCTTCTTGCCTGAGGCCGACATCGTCGCCAGTGTCCGGCCGTGGAAGCCGCCTTCGAAGCTGATGATCTCGAATGCGCCGTCCTTGTGCAGGCTGCCGTATTTGCGCGCGAGCTTGATCGCGCCCTCATTGGCCTCCGCGCCGGAGTTGGCGAAGAACACCTGGTCGAAGGCACTGTTTGCGACCAGCGCCTGCGCGAGCTTGAGGCTCGGCTCGTTGTAGAAGGCCGGGCTTGGCGTCAGCAGCCGCTTGGCCTGCGCGGCAAGCGCGTCGGCGATCGCCGATGGCGAGTGGCCGAGGCAGTTCACGGCCCAGCCCTGCACGAAATCGAGATAGCGCTTGCGGCTGTCGTCCCAGAGGTAGGAGCCGGCGCCGCGGACGAACACGGCCTTGGGCCGTGCGGTGATGTCCATCAGCGCATCATACGGATGGGTGGCGGTGGTCATGTCGAACTCCTCTGGAGGGGCGGGTGGAAAATGGACGCAAAAAGCAAGAAGGCCGCACTTTGCGGGTGCGGCCTTCTCGAAAACTGGCTGAATTCAGTGCTTCAGCGGCGTCGTCGGACATGGCGCAACCCATCATCGTCGCGGGTGCGACGACGGAAAGCTGCGCGGCGGTTGGTCCGAGAATTGATCATGGGCCGCGTCCCTACAGCCGAAGGGCAGGACTTGTCAAGCGGGCGTTTCGCGAGATGCCCGCCGAGCGTGCATCGGTCAGGTCGGATGCGCAGCTTCTTCGGCGTCCTCCGCCCCCCAATCCGCAGCCGCAATCGCGCTGTCGATGAGCTCGCCGCGCATCAGCTTGAGCGGGGATGTCCAGTACAGTGCGATGTTATGGAAGGGATCGGTCAGCACCTTGAACACCCATACCAGTCCGGTTGTGACATCGCGCGCGACGAAGAGCTGGATCATGCGCGCAAGTCCGCCACCGACGCCGATCGCGAGCCAGAGCGCGCCGACATGGCGGATGAAGTCGAGACGCGTGGCGGGTGGATCGAACAGTCCGAACAGAGTGGGGAACACGTACAGCGCGAGCGGCGCGCTGCCCCAGACCAGGAGCAGGATGATCTTGCGGGTCTGGTTGTAACCGACCTTGACCGCTTCCTTGTACGCGTTGCTGACGTCGTTGACTGCGTCATAGCCGCTCGGCTCGAAGAAGAAATGCCCGGTCTGCCGTGTCAGCATCGCGAGCCAGCCGACGAGTCCCGCGAGCGCCGGATCTTTGAACAGCAGCGCATAGCAGGCGAGGAAGATCACGGCGCTGAAGAGGTGCAGCGTCTGGTTGACGGTGCTCTGGTGGTAGAAGCGGTAATCGTCGAAGCGCTGCGTGCGCAGCATGTCCGAGAGGCGGCTCATCATCAATCCTCGCTCGCGTTGAAAGCGCGGGCAGAGTTAGGACGAGTCCGTGACCTCCGCGTGAATGCACTATAGTGTCACATTCCGGCGTGCGGTCGTGCGCGGCACGATGGTTGCGCAGAGAAATTACTGCACGCCGTAACGGGCGAACACGTCGGCGATGCCGGCATTGATCGCCCTGGCCGCGGTGATGTCGCGCTCCGCGCCGTCGGCGTCACCCGTCCTGCGTTTCGCAAGGCCGCGGCCGTAGAGCGCGCTGTCGAGTTCCGGCTTTGCGCTCAGCGCCGCGTTGTAGTCCGCAATCGCGGCGTCGAGATTGCCGAGCTTGAGGTAGGTGAGGGCGCGGCTGTCCAGCGTGTAGGGATCGCCCGGGCGCATCCGGAGCGACTGCTCGCAATCGGCCAGCGCCTCCTGCAATTGTCCCAGGATCGCGCGCGTCATGCAGCGGGCATTGAACACGCCGGCATAGCTCGCATTGGCCTTGATCGCGCGATCGTAGTCTTCCAGCGCCCGCGCGTAGTCGTGGTCGTCGAAATACATGCTCGCGCGCGCATAGGCGTCGCGGTCGTTGTTCGGCGTGAGCTGGAGCGACTTGCCGAAATCGGCCAGCGCCCGGGCCCGCTCCCCCTTGTCGCGGAAGATGCGTGCACGGTTGCCGTAGGCCGGGCCGTAGTTGGGATCGAGCCTGATCGCCATGTCGAGATCGGCGAGCGCGCGATCGGCCTCGCCGTGCTCGCGATAGGCCGTGCCGCGATTGAAATAGGCGAGCGCGAATGTCCGATCGAGCTTGATGGCCTGATCGTAGTCGGCGAGCGCATGGGCGTAGTCGTTCTTGCCGATGTAGGAATTGCCGCGGTTGTTGTAGTAGAGCGCGTCATTTGGCTTGAGCCGGATCGCGCGCGTATAGTCGGCGATGGCATGGTCGCGATCGCCGAGATCGTCATAGGCAATGCCGCGATTGTACCAGGCGATGGCGTCGTTCGGATCGAGATCGATGGCGCGGTTGAGATCGGCGAGCGCACGCTCGGCGTCGCCCTTGCGCCGGAAGATCTCGCCGCGGTTGGCAAGCGCCAGCGGATTGGAGGGATTGGCTTGCAGCACCGCCGAGCAGCCGGCGAGGCGCCGGTCGTCGCCGACCTTGTCGGTGCCGAAACACCATTGCCGCGCCTGGGCGGGTGATGGCGATTGTGCAGCGGCGGGAAGTGCAAGCAGGATCAATGCTGTGCCAATCGCGCACAGCCCGGCCCGGATACCAACCTCGTGATTGTATTTCATCGATAGCCGCGCAGAAACCATTGAGCCTCTGGCGCGTTTGTGATCGAAGGACGCGAATTGGTTCGAACCGGACGCTGGTCCGTTGAGACCAACACTGGCGTGACCAACCAGACAGTATTCAGCCTTGTCCGATACGCCTTACCCGATCGACCTCGACAGCATTCGCGGCGCATTTCCGCCGGGCATCGAAGCGCCATCCCTGCTTGTCGAATTCGCCGATTGGCTGAACGGGCGCCCGTGGGGCAGCGTCGGCCGCTTCTCCCTGCAAGGCCAGTTCTCCGATCATGCGCCGATCGTCGACGGTAGTCCCCTGCGCGACAGGTTTTCGTTGTTCATGCGACTTCCGGACGGCTCGGCCGTCGGCGGGTGGTACGGTGCCGGTCTCGACCGGGACAATCCGCCGATCGTCGGTCTGGGGTCGGAGGGCGACTACGAGCTGCTGGCGCCGAGCCTTGACGGTCTGCTCGCAAAACTGACGTCTCAGCAATTCGGTAACGCCTGGAGCGACCTGCTGCCGCATGACGAGGTCGAGTGTCAGACGGTCGAGCTCGCGCGGTGGCTCGCCGGGCGGCCGGCTGGCGAGCCGATGACGCCGGACGACGCATCGTCGGAGCTTCCCGACTTTCGCGGCTTCGTGGAAAAATGGAGCCGGGATCGCGAGGACTATTGGGCCAATCACCGCCTGATGGCCGAGTTGGGCTGGCGGTTGGCTGCGCATCTGCCGAAGGGGAAGAAGCCCTGGGACAAGACGAACTTCGAGGTCGCGATATCGGGCGCGCAGTATCAGGCGCGCGTCCTCACGCGTGGACCGCAGCCGTTCGAGGAAGCTTCTTCGATCGAATCCCTGCTACGCGACCTGCGCGAAGAGATGCGCCGCGCACAGCCCGAGCTCGGGTTGTGGTACGCGATGAGTTTCGGGCTCTACGCCGACGGCCGCGTCATGCCGAACTTCGAATACGATCTGCGCCCGACCATCGACGGCGAGCCTGCGCTGCTATCCGAGGCGAAGGCCGATCTCGTCCGCGCTCCGCGCCCGGAGCGCTGGGTGCCGAAATGGCTGGCGGCATCCTGAAGCTCGGAATCCCGCGATGCTGCCGCCCAGCCGGCGCGCCGAAATCTTCTGTTGTCGTGCCATCTTGACCTCGCGGGAACGGCACCTTCGATCCCCCTTGACTTAGAGTGCGCTCGAAGGGGTATCTGTACGTGCGTCAGTACGAGAACGGGCACACATGAAGATCGGCGACCTCGCAAAACGAACCGGCTTGTCGACTCACACGTTGCGTTATTATGAGCGCATCGGGCTGCTGCCATACGCAGACCGGGATCGTTCCGGCCAGCGTGACTTTGACGCATCGATCCTCACATGGATCGAATTCCTCGGTCGGCTCAAGACCACGGGAATGCCGATCCGGGACATGTTGCGCTATGCGGCGCTTCGTGATGAAGGCGAAGCCACCGGGCCAGCCCGGCGGCAGATGCTGGAAATCCACCGGGAACAGGTTCGCACGGAGATTGCCGAACTCCAGGAATGCCTGCTCGTCCTTGATACCAAGATCGCCGGCTATGCCGGCGGCGAACAGAGGACGAAGGAAAATGACGCACGCCCAAACACAAGCCGAAAGCCGCTTCGATCGCGGCCAGCGGGCCCTGTCACGCATTGACGGCAGAGCCGGCGAAAAGGTCGTCGCCTCACTCGCCGACATCGCTCCGGATTTCGCACGATACGTGATCGAGTTTCCCTTCGGCGACATTTACAGCCGCCCGGATCTCGGCCTGCGCGATCGAGAGATCGCGACGATCGCCGCGCTGACGGCGCTCGGAAATGCCGCGCCTCAGCTCAAAGTGCATATCGAGGCGGGTCTGAACGTCGGGCTGTCTCGCGACGAGATCGTGGAGATCATCATGCAGATGGCCGTCTATGCGGGCTTCCCGGCGGCGGTGAACGGGCTGTTCGCAGCCAAGGAGGTGTTTTCCGCGCATGATGGACGGCAGGGGTCGGGAGAAGCGACATGACGAACTTCGAACACGATGTGCGCCCGACGATCGGGGGCGAGCCGGCAAAATTAGCCGAGGCACAGGCCGACCTCGCCCGCGCGCCGCGTCCGGAGCGCTGGGTGCCGAAATGGCTGGCCGAAGCCTGATCGCGACTTCGCGCTTGCGCCCGGCGCGCGCTTGGTGATGCTGCCTCAGGCAGCATCGGGGGCTCGTTTGATTAGATCGATACAGTTCGAAAAGATTGGCACGGCGCCGACGCGTCTCGGATTTTCGCTCGTTGCGAGCGGGGTTGCGGGCGATCAGTCGCTACTTTTCCTGTTCGAGTCCTCGGGAGACAGCGCATCGACTGCAGCCGCGTTGCGCGCTTCTGGCGTATTGCCGCATCCGAAGATGGAAAGGTTGAAGCGTTACGGTCTGCACAAGTCGGCTGCCGGATCGGAGCTATGGATCGATCTGCCTCCGCTTGAGCTCGGCCATTCTCATGTCGACCTCTTTCCCGACGGGCGGGTCTTGCTGGCGAGCCGCAGACACAACTGGCGGGCCGAGACCGACCACGACCTGAACGGAGTCATCTTTGATCCCCGGACCGGACGAGCAGACCGCGTCGGCCTCGGCGATGCCATCAGCGATCTCCAGATCGATGACCTCGGACGGATCTGGATTGGGTATTTCGACGAGGGTGTTTTTGGCAGTTCGGTCGGGCAGGCCGGCTTGGTTTGCTTCTCGACTTTGGGAGAGAAGGTCTGGGAATTTCCAGCAGATGCAGACCACACGATTGACGACTGCTACGCGCTCAATGTGGCGGGCCCAGAGGCCGCCATTTTCTTCTACTCGGATTTCCCGCTCTATCGGATCGGCGCAGACTTCGAATTGACCTGGAAGCAAACGAAGCTTCGAGGCTGCCACGCGTTCGCAATGTCCGAGACGGAGATTCTGTTCTCGGGCCAATACGACGATCCACCCAATGTGGCCTACATCGGACGATCGGATCGAGAGGGCATGATTCTTGTGAGGCGGGCATACCTGTTCATGCCCGACGGCTCAGCGCGACCGCGCGGCCGTTTGCAGGGCCGCGGCAGGCATCTCTATCACTTCGGCGAGGACGGGATTTACCGGGCGACGCTGGGTTGAGCCCGTTGACGGAGTGCTCTCAGAACCCTGCGACGCTGCCGTGCAGGTCGTATTGGTCGGCGCGCTCGATCTTTGCCGTGACGATCTCGCCGACGCGCAAGGGGCGGCGGCTCGACAGGTAGACCGCGCCGTCGATCTCGGGCGCATCGGCCTTCGACCGGCCCCGGGCAACGGTCGGGCCGACCTCGTCGATGATGATCTGCTGGCGCGTGCCGACCTTGCGCTTCAGCCTGCGCGCCGAGATCTTCTGCTGGCGCGCCATCAGCGCGTTGTAGCGCTCCTGCTTGACCTCAGCGGGGACAGCGCCTTCGAGCGCATTCGACGTCGCGCCGGCAACCGGCTCGTACTTGAAGCAGCCGAGGCGGTCGATCTCGGCTTCGTCGAGCCAGTCGAGCAGATAGGCAAAGTCCGCGTCGGTCTCGCCGGGGAAGCCGACGATGAAGGTCGAGCGCAGGGCAAGATCAGGGCATTCCTCGCGCCAGCGCTTGATCCGCGCCAGCGTCTTGTCCTGCGCCGCCGGGCGCTTCATCGCCTTCAGCACCTCGGGGCTCGCATGCTGGAACGGGATGTCGAGATAGGGCAGCACCGTGCCTTGCGTCATCAGCGCGATGACCTCGTCGACATGCGGGTAGGGGTAGACATATTGCAGCCGGACCCAGGCCCCGAGCTCGCCGAGCTCGCGCGCGAGGTCGAGGAATTTGGCGCGGACCTGGCGGTCCTTCCACGGGCTCTCGGCGTATTTCAGGTCGACGCCATAGGCCGAGGTGTCCTGCGAGATCACCAGCAGCTCCTTGACGCCGGCGCCGACCAGCCGCTCGGCCTCGCGCAGCACGTCATTGGCCGGGCGCGAGACCAGATCGCCGCGCAGCTTCGGGATGATGCAGAAGGTGCAACGGTTGTTGCAGCCCTCGGAGATCTTCAAATAGGCGTAGTGCCGCGGCGTCAGCTTGATGCCCTGCGGCGGCACCAGGTCGAGATGCGGATTGTGGGCGGGCGGCAGCGCGCGGTGAACCGCGTCCAGCACGCTCTCATATTGCTGCGGGCCGGTGATGGAGAGCACGCCCGGATAGGCCTGCTCGATCTGCTCGGGTTCCGCGCCCATGCAGCCGGTCACGATCACCTTGCCGTTCTCGGCCATGGCCTCGCCGATCGCCGAGAGCGATTCCTGCTTGGCGCTGTCGAGGAAGCCGCAGGTGTTGACGATGACGATGTCGGCCCCGTCATGCTTGCGGGCGAGCTCGTAGCCCTCGGCGCGCAGGCGCGTGATGATGCGCTCGGAATCCACCAATGCCTTGGGGCATCCGAGTGACGTGAATGAAATGCGGGGCGCTCTGTCCATGGTATCGCCTGGAGCCTAGATCTGAATTGTCCGGATTTAGCGATCCAACTAATTGAACCGATGGCGAAATTCAATAACTAACCTATGGGCCGGTTCCGATCGTGTGAGTGGACGAGCCGAGATGGATTGCTCCAACGTGCACGTTTTCGTTGTTATTCTGTTCTAGCGTATTTCCACGGAGCTAGACTGCGATGCGCCGCTTCATCTTCAGCATGGTTTTCGCTGTTATTTCCTGGAGCGCGATGTTTCCGGCGCGGGCTGAAGTCGACAAGATCTTACGTGTTTGCGACGGGCAAAAAGGCCTGTGCCCGGAATTCAGGCCGCGCGTGAAGGCGCCCGATGGGTGGGCGAGGGACGAGGCCGCAAGCCTCAAATACGGCGCCTCCATGTTCGTGCCCAGGGGGAAGGGATTCGGTAACGCCGAAGCAATCATCTATGCCGAAGGCCGCTACGACAAGGATCGAACCGAACTGGTTCAATGGGTCGCAACGAGCGATCAGGATTGGGCGGCGACGTCCGGCAAGAATGCCAAGATCACCTCGCTTCCCTCGGCCAGCCCCGGTGTCATCATCAACCGGTACGACAATCCGTCCCTGAAGGACCAACCGGTCGAAGTGATCGCGCATTACGTTGATGTCGACAAGGACGGCAACTCCTATGTCGTGCGGCTGGCGGTCTCCGGCAAGAACGAGAGGGCGGTGTTGGCCGCCGTGCCACTTCTCGACAGGATGATAGCTGGTGCGAGGATTCCGTGAGAGTGTAAGCCCAGATGGCAGCTGCCGTCGGGCGGGAGTGGGCGGCTTTGAAAGTTTACATTCGTTGTCTCAGGAGCATCCGAGCGACACGAAGCTGACCTTGGGCGCAGCCCTCTCTTGCATATCTCTTGATCTGCCTGATTGATCGGCAGGAGCTAGTCCTAAATGCGGTCAATTACAACCCTTTGCAGGGCGTTCCGGCGTGCTATGGATGAATCACCTGACGTGAGTGAGCCATGAGCGCCGAACAGTCGCCCAAAATCGTGATCGTCGACGAAAGCCCGATCCGGGCCGCGATCCTCGAGGAGGGGTTGCGGGAGGCCGGATTCACGCAGGTCGCCCATATCCGCGAGATGCAGAGCCTGCTGGCCCGTATTTATGCGGTCGATCCCGACATCATCCTGATCGATCTGGAAAACCCCAGCCGCGACGTGCTGGAGGCGATGTTCCAGGTCAGCCGCGCCGTGCGCCGGCCGATCGCGATGTTCGTCGACCAGAGCGATTCAGCCTCGATCCAGGCCTCGGTCGAGGCCGGAGTATCCGCCTACATCGTCGACGGGCTGAAGAAGGAGCGCATCAAGCCGATCCTCGACCTCTGCGTGTCCCGCTTCAACGCCTTCGCCAAGCTTCAGGAGGAACTCGAGCGCACCAAGTCGCAGCTCGAGGACCGCAAGATCATCGAGCGCGCCAAGGGCATCTTGATGAAGGTGAAGGGCCTCACCGAGGACGAGGCCTATGTGCTGCTGCGCTCCACCGCGATGCGCGAGAAGAAGAAAATCGGCGAGATCGCCCAGTCGATCATCACCGCGTCGGAGATGCTGAAATGACCGGACCGCTCCGCATCGGGTTCATTCCGCTGGTCGATGCCGCCGCCCTGATCGTCGCCGTCGACAAGGGCTTTACTGCCGCCGAAGGCCTCGACGTCGAGCTGGTGCGCGAGGTCTCCTGGTCCAACGTCCGCGACAAGCTCAATATCGGCCTGTTCGACGCCGCTCATCTGCTGGCGCCCGTGGCGATCGCGTCCTCGCTCGGGCTCGGCCACGTCAAGGTGCCGATCGCCGCGCCGTTCAATCTCGGCATCAACGGCAACGCGATCACGGTGTCGCCGACGCTTCATGCCGCGCTGATGGAGGAGATCGACGGCGACCGCTTCGATCCGCTCGTTACGGCGAAGGCGCTGGCTCGGGTGGTCGCCAGGCGGCGCAAGCTAGGTGCCGATCCGCTGACCTTCGGCATGACCTTTCCGTTCTCGACCCACAATTACCAATTGCGGTTCTGGATGGCGGCGGCCGGCGTTGATCCCGACGAGGATGTGCGGCTGGTGGTGTTGCCGCCGCCCTACATGGTGGACAGCCTCGCGAACGGCCATGTCGATGCGTTCTGCGTCGGCGCGCCCTGGAATTCGATCGCGGTCGATCTCGGCATCGGCCACATCCTGCATTTCGTCTCGGACATCCTCGTCCACGCGGCGGAGAAGGTGCTGGCGGTCCGCCAGACCTGGGCAGACAAGAATCCGGACGTGGTCGCTAGCCTCGTGCGCGCGGCCGTGAAGGCCGCCGAGTTCATCGAGCATCCGGAGAACCGCATCGAGGCCGCGCGCATCCTGGCGCAGCCGGAGCGGATCGGCGTCGATGCCGAGGTGATCCAGCGCACGCTCACGGGACGCCTGAAGATCTCGCCCGACGGCACCTTCCGCGAAAGCGGCCGTTACCTCCTGGTCGGACGCGAAGGGGCGGGGCGCCCGGATCCGGTCCAGGCCGCCTGGCTCTACGCCCAGATGGTGCGCTGGGGACAGACGGCGCTGGCGCCGGATGGCGTCAAGACGGCGATGGCCGTGTTCAGGCCGGATCTTTATGATGCCGCCCTGGGCAGCCGAGCGGCGCCCAGTGAGGCTCCCGCGGCGTTCGGGGCGTTCGCCGGCCCCGTCTTCGATCCCGACAATATCAGGGGGCATCTCGAGGCCTTCGAAGTCGGTCGCTGGAAGGCCTGATTCGAGCCTGCATCGTTTTTAGGCGCCTGGGCTCTTCGTCTAAATTTTGGGCTGGCTGCTCGAATTTCGTGAGAGTTCCCCACCCGCGAGTTCCCGGCGGAACTCCTAATGATCTGAAACGACAGCAATTTTCATTTCAAAGAAGCTGGCACGCAACTTGTATGTTGCACTGCGGCCAGCTTGTCACAGACGCCTGCTGAGCCGAGTCCCGCAGCAACGAAGCTGATCGGACCGTTGGGTGCAGAGCAGGCTCTTGAGCCAGCCGAGTGCCTCGCGGGTCGCGCAATTTTCCGTCGATACCACCCCGGTGGCCGCAGGAGCTTCGTTACTGACCATGAAACTCGAAACAGTCTCAGTCGACTTTACCGACGAGCAGAAGCGCTATCTCGAAGGCTTCACGACCGGTCTGCAGATCAGCCGGGTCGGTCGCGGTCTTGGTGGCGGCTCCGGCAAGGCGAATGCCGAGCCGACCGGTCCGGATGCCGTGCACATCAAGGCGCAGGACAAGGTCATCGCCTCGGGCAAGAAGCTCGCCGACCAGGAGAAGTTCAAGCGCGACGAGCATCCTTTCGACGCCTATCCGCGGCTGCGCCAGCAGGCGCTCGACAATGCGCCGCCGAGCCCGGCGGACAATTTCCGCTGGCGCTACTACGGCATCTTCTATGTCGCGCCGACGCAGGACTCCTACATGTGCCGCCTGCGCATCCCGAACGGCATCATGAAGCACTGGCAGCTGTCGGGCCTTGCCGATCTCGCCGACGATCTCTGCGGGCCGTACAGCCATGTCACGACGCGCGCCAACCTCCAGCTTCGCGAGATCCCGCCGAAGCACGCCGTGAAGCTGATCGAGGGCATCCAGGATCTCGGCCTGTGCTCGCGCGGCTCCGGCGCCGACAACATCCGCAACGTGACCGGGACGCCGACCGCCGGCATCGATCCGCAGGAAATCATCGACACGCGGCCGTTTGCGCGCGAGTGGCACTACCACATCCTCAACGACCGCTCGCTCTACGGCCTGCCGCGCAAGTTCAACGTCGCCTTCGACGGCGCCGGCAGGATCGCGGTGCTGGAAGAGACCAACGACATCGCCTTCACGGCGTTCGAGGTGAAGGATGGGTTCGGCGTCGAGCCCGGGGTCTGGTTCCGCCTCGGCCTCGGCGGCATCACCGGGCACAAGGATTTTGCGAAGTATTCCGGCATCATCGTCAAGCCGGAGCAGGCGACCGCTGTCGCCGATGCCATCGTGCGCGTGTTCATCGACCACGGCGACCGCACCAATCGCAACAAGGCGCGGCTGAAGTATGTGCTCGACGCCATGGGCCATGACGGCTTCCTGAAGCTCGTCGAAGAACGGCTGAAGACGCCATTCACGCGCGTGCCGGAAGAGGCGTTTGCGCCGCGGCCTGCGGCTGACCGCATGGCTCATATCGGCGTGCACAAGCAGAAGCAGGACGGCCTCAACTGGATCGGCGTTTCGCTGACGCTCGGCAAGCTCACCTGTGATCAGATGCGGAGCCTCGCCAAGGTCGCGCGTGACCTCGGCGACGGGGAGATCCGCCTGACGGTCTGGCAGAACCTGCTGATCCCGGGCGTGCGCGACGAGAACGTCGAGCTTGCGATTGCCGCGATCAAGCAGATCGGGCTCGCGGTCGAGGCCTCGCATATCCGCGCCGGCCTGATCGCCTGCACCGGCAATGCCGGCTGCCGCTTCGCCGCTTCCAACACCAAACGCCACGCCGCCGAGATCGGCGACTGGTGCGAGCCGCGCGTCGAGATGGACAAGCCGGTCAACATCCACGTCACCGGCTGTCACCATTCCTGCGCGCAGCACTACATCAGCGACATCGGCCTGATCGGAGCGCGGGTGCCGGTGAACGAGGATGACACGGTCGAGGGCTATCACCTCTTCACCGGCGGCGGGTTCGGCCCCGACGCCGACGTCGGGCAGGAGGTCTATCACGACCTCAAGGCCGAGGACGCGCCGAAGACGGTCGAAGCGCTGCTCAAGGCCTATATCGCTCATCGCGCCTCGCCCGACGAAACCTTCCTCTCCTTTGCGCGCCGCCATGACGGCGAGACGCTGCGCAAGCTTGCCGATGCACAGGTGTCCGCATGAACCAGATCACCCCTCCGCCGAAACTCGATATCATTCCCGCCAGCGCCCCGTTCTCCGACGCGCAGCGCTCCTGGCTGAACGGATTCTTTGCCGGGTTGCTGTCGCCTGATGTGGCTACGCCCCTGTCGGCGGAGCAGGGCGCCGCCGTCATGCAAGCCGGCGACGGCGACGATGGCGAAGCGCCGTGGCACGACCAGACCATGCCGATCGCCGACCGGATGAAGCTTGCAGAGGGGCGTCCCGTCCGCCGCAAGATGATGGCGGCGATGGCGCAGCAGGATTGCGGCCAGTGCGGCTATAATTGCCACGACTATTCGGAGGCGATCGCCACCCGCAGCGAAGCGCGGCTCAACCTGTGTGTTCCCGGCGGCAAGGAAACCGCGCGGATGCTGAAGTCGCTGTACGAGGAGCTGGACAAGGCGCCGGCGGCCAAGGCGGGTGACAAGGGGCCCGACAAGGCGGATGCGGTGGCCGCGCCCGCCGTGACCGTGACGATCGCAGAGCCCGGCCGCTCGCGCGACAATCCGACCGAGGCGACGTTCCTGTCGCGGCGCCTCCTCAACAAGGGGAAGTCGGAGAAGGAGACCTATCACGTCGAGTTCGATCTCTCCGCGAGCAAGCTCGACTACATCGTCGGCGACAGCTTTGGTGTGTTCGCGCGCAACGATGTCGGCCTCGTCGACCAGATCATCGCACTGCTCGGCGCTTCCCACACCACCAAGGTGAACGGCAAGACGCTGCGCGAGGTGCTGATCGACGACGTCTCGCTGTCGCCGGCGCCGGACTCGCTGTTCGAACTGATCTCCTTCATCACCGGGGGCGCGCAGCGCGAGAAGGCGCGGGCGCTGGCGCAGGGCGAGGATCCCGATGGCGACGCCGCCACGCTGGACGTGATGGCGGCGCTCCAGAAGTTTTCCGGCATACGGCCGCATCCCGAAGCCTTCGTCGAGGCGCTGGAGCCGCTCCAGCCGCGGCTCTATTCGATCTCGTCCTCGCACAATGCGACGCCGGGAAAACTTTCGCTGACGGTCGATTCCGTGCGCTATGTGATCGGCAAGCGCAAACGCATCGGCGTTGCCTCGACCTTCCTCGGCGAGCGCATCGCTGAGGGCGAGAAGCTCAAGGTCTATGTGCAGAAGGCGCATGGTTTCGGCCTGCCGCAGGACCCGAAGACGCCGGTTATCATGATCGGCCCCGGCACCGGCATCGCGCCGTTCCGCGCCTTCCTGCTCGACCGCAAGGCGACCGGTGCGCCGGGCAAGAACTGGCTGTTCTTCGGCCACCAGCGCAGCGATTGCGACTTCTTCTACCAGGAAGAGCTCAACGCGATGAAGACCTCCGGCCTGCTCACGCGCATGTCGCTGGCCTGGTCGCGCGACGGCGAGAAGAAGTTCTACGTGCAGGACCGCATGCGCGAAGTCGGCCGCGAATTGTGGACCTGGCTCGCCGAGGGCGCGCATCTCTACATCTGCGGCGATGCCAAGCGCATGGCCAAGGACGTCGAGCGTGCGCTGGTCGATATCGTCGCCCAGTTCGGGGCGCGCTCGACCGACGAAGCCGTCAGTTTCGTCGCCGAGCTCAAGAAGACCGGCCGCTTCCAGGCTGACGTCTACTAAGGCGCGACAAGATCAGCGTGAATCGTCCCGGCGGAGCAAGCGCCGGGCGTCACGCCGAGCGCGCGTTTCTACTGTGCATGGGGTTGTTTTCGCCATTTTTGTTTGGACCGGGTCCAGGGCCTAAAGTCCGGCTGTCATCCCACCGTCATCCGGGCCGGTTCCAACTGGCTCGGATCTTAACGAATAAGATTCTCGGAACCCGCGTGTGAAGAGAATTTGCACCTGCGACGGGGCGCCTTCAGAGAACCACCATCGCTATTTTCGCCGCCATCTTGCCTCCCGCCAGGGTTGATCCTTCATACTCGCGCAAATGGGGCGTTGGAGATCGACCATGCGCGAACTATCGGCGGAAGCCAGGCTGCACTTCTACGCGCGCTCGCTCTCGCGCCGGACCGGGGCGAGCATGCACCACGTCGGGCTCTACAGCGCCTTCGCGGTCATCGCCGCGATCGTGTTCGGCACGCTGTCGGTGCACCCGTTCTGATCACGCCCCGCGCTTGAACGGCGCGACTTCGATCCCCGCATCCTTCAACGCCTGACGCAAGGTCCGCGCGATCTCGACCGCGCCATGCGTATCGCCGTGGATGCAGACCGTATCCGTCCGCATCTTGATCACCTTGCCCGTCACGGACACCACCGCGCCGTCCTGCACCATGCGCACCACGCGGTCGGCAATCGCCTTGGCATCGTGCAGCACCGCGCCGGGCTTCTTGCGCGAGACGAGATTGCCGTCGTCCTCATAGGCGCGGTCGGCGAACACCTCGTGCACCATCGGCAGATTGGCCGCTTCGCCGGCCTTCACCAGCTTCGAATTGGCGAGCACGACGAAGATCAGGCTGGGATCGACCGCCTTGATGCCGGCGGCAATCGCCTTCGCCGTCATGTCGTCCTCGCAGGCGACGTTGGAGAGCGCGCCATGCGCCTTCACATGCGTGACCTTGTGGCCGGCCGCGGTCGCGATCGCCTGCAAAGCGCCGATCTGGTAGGCGACGAGGTTCTCGATCTCGGAGGCCTTCAGGCCCGCGATCGGATGCCGGCCGAAGCCGTGCAGGTCGCGATATCCTGGGTGCGCGCCGACCGAGACGCCGCGGGCTTTCGCCAGCTCGACCGTCCGGCGCATGATGTCGGGATCGCCGGCATGGAAGCCGCAGGCGACGTTGACCGAGCTTGCCAGCTCGATCATCGCGGCGTCGTTGCCCATCTCCCACGCGCCAAAACCTTCGCCGAGGTCGCAATTGAGATCGATCGTCTTCATGGTTGCTCTCCGCCTCTGGTCGTCTTGTCGTTACGGCTCCGCCGTGACCTGCCACGTTCCGGCATCCACCGCGCTGACCGCATAGCCCGCGACGTTAGCATCGCTGAGCGCCTCGATGTTGAGCGCGACGGTGTCGGCGGAGCGGAGGCGATCGGGCAGGCTGCGGATGGCTTGCGCGAATTTGCGCGCCTCGTCCTGTGCCTCCGCCATGCTGACAGCCTTGAAGCGGAAGGCGGTCCCCGCCGAGGTCTGCGCCAGACGGCCGACATCGGCCGTGATCACGGTTGCGATCTTCGGATAGCCGCCGGAGGTGCCGCGGTCCATCATCAGCGCGATCGGCGAGCCGTTGCCGGGCACCTGGATGCTGCCGTTGACGGTGCCGTCGGAGACGATGTTGTGGCCGTGCAGATGCTTGATCGCGGGGCCTTCGAGCCGGTAGCCCATGCGGTCGGAGGTCGCCGAGATCTTCCATTCGCTGTCCAGGAACAGCGCCTTGTTGGCGTCGTCGAACTCGTCGTCCTGCGGGCCCAGCACGACGCGGATCGGACCGCTCGCGGGCTTCGGCAGCTCGATGCGCAGTTCGGGCGCGCCGCTCGCGGCATCGACGCTGAATTCATCACCGGCCTGGAGCGGGCGCGGGTAGGGGCTGCCGAGGCCGGCGCGGGCATTGACCGCGAGGCTGCCGAACACGGGCTCGCCCTTGATCCCGCCTTCGATCGCGAGATAGGTGAAGGCGCCACCGCGGGCGAAACCGAGCGTCAGCGTCTCGCCGTCCTTCAGCGTCACCGATGTGTCCATGGCGACCGGTCGCCCCGCGACGTCGGCATTGCGCGGCGCGCCGGCAATCGCCACGCGCACGGCGCCGTCACGGGCGGTGAAGGTGGCGCCGAACGGGCCGATCTCGACACTGGCCGCGAACGGCTCGTTGCCGACCAGCGTATTCGCGGCCGCGAGCGACAGACGGTCCATCGCCCCGCTCACGGTCAAGCCGTAGCGCTGCGCACCGTGCCGTCCGCCATCCTGGACGGAGCTTGCAGGGCCGATGCTGGCGACGATGAGCCGGCTCATGCGACCACCTGCTCGGCGATGATCTCGCCGGCCTCGGCGGCGCGGTCCTGTTCCTCGAACGTCTTGTGGTCGATGGCGAAAAACGTCACGCGATCACCGGGTTCGGTCAGGAAGGTCGGATTGCGGTGGAGCTGATAGGTCCGCACCGGCGTGCGGCCGAGCAGGTGCCAGCCGCTCGGGGCAGCCAGGCACTGGATGCCGGCCTGGATGCCGCCGATCGAGATCGTGCCGGCCGGCGTCAGCAGCCGCGGGTTCTGCCGCCGCGACATGTGCAGGGATTTGTCCAGGCCGCTGAGATAGGACCAGCCCGGCGTGAAGCCGATCATGGCAACCTTGTAGTCGCCGGCGACGTGCCGGGCGACGATGTCGTCAGGCGTTGTGTTCAGCGCCTTGGCGACATCCTCGAGGTCGATGCCATGCTCGCCGCCATAGGCGACGGGGATGCGCCAGCGGCGCGTCCTGGTGGCCGGCGGCAGCGGCTGGGTCGCGATCGGGAGGAGCTTTTCGCCGAGCGCGTCGAAGCCGATCTTGCCGGGATCGTAATGCACCAGCAGCGAGCGATAGGTCGGCACGGTCTCGGTGATGCCGTCGATCGGGTTTGCCGCGAGCGCCTTGTCGAGTGCCAGCACGCGCTGGTTGGCGACATCGTCGATGGTGCGGCTGAACTCGACCGTGACGGCGCTGTCGCCACTGGGCAGAAGGCGGGGCGGGGGAAGCGTCGCGGCCATTGAACTATCAAAGCGCTGTCGAAATCGGGCTTCTCAGGAAACGCGGGCTCAGCCTTGAGTTCCGCTGATCCCTGCTTCGCGTAAATGCGCCCGCAAGTCCAATAAATTAATGCAAGGGGAAGCGATAAAGCCTTGTTATCGCGTCGCATAACCGCCCTGCGGCCCTGCGTTCTTGGCCCTTGACGGAAAGCGCCCGGCTCGCAAGATGCGCGCGTTCTTTCCCGCCCATCCGGAGCTCGTCTGTTTCCATGTCGCTGTCCCCCGAAGCCCGCAAGACCCTCGCCGGCATCACCACTGCCACCATCACCACGGTCCTGCTGAAGAAGGGCCTGCGTAACGTGTGGATGCGCGGTGCGCGCCCGCTGCGCCCGGGCCTGCCGCGGCTGGTGGGACCTGCCTTCACGCTGCGCTTCGTGCCGGCGCGCGAGGATCTGGCGACGCCGGAATCCTGGTCGTCGCCGATCTCGACCCGCACCGCGATCGAGGCGATGCCGGAGGGCTGCATCGCCGTGGTCGATGCCATGGGCATCACCGATGCCGGCATCTTCGGCGACATCCTCTGCGCGCGCATGATGAAGCGCGGCGTCACCGCGCTCGTCACCGACGGCGTCGTGCGTGACGTCGAGGGCGTGCTCGGCACCAATCTTCCGGTCTGGTGCGACGGCTATGCCGCGCCGCCGTCGGTGGCGGGCCTGACCTTCGTTGGCTGGGGCGAGCCGATCGGCTGCGGCGGCGTCGCCGTGTTCCCGAACGACATCGTCGTCGCCGACCAGGACGGCTGCGTGCTGATCCCGCAGGCGATGCTCGGTCACGTGCTCAACGAGGGCGTCGAGCAGGAGCGGATGGAAGCCTGGATCGTCAACGAGGTGAACAACGGCGCGGTGTTGCCGGGGCTCTATCCCATGAACGCCGAGACCAAGGCGCGTTACGCCGCCAGCAAGAAGTAACAGAAGCGAGGACACCATGGATATCACTGTCGCAGGCACGCGGCCGACCCGCCGCGCGCCCAAGGAAAACTTCACCGGCACCGTGTGGCAGGATCCCGTGATCATGGCGCCCGCGCCAGCACGGCTGAACTGCTCGCGCGTCGCATTCGAGCCCGGCGCGCGCACCAACTGGCATCACCATCCGCTCGGGCAGACGCTCTACGTCATCTCCGGCGTCGGGCGCGTTCAGACCAAGGGCGGGCCGATCCGCGAGATCCGCCCTGGCGACACCGTCTGGATTCCGCCGGGCGAGCTGCACTGGCACGGAGCATCGCCGACCAACGGCATGTGCCACATCGCCATGCAGGAAGCGCTCGACGGCGTCTACTCGACCTGGCTGGAGCCGGTCACCGACGCGGAGTATGGCGCCGCGCTGGGCTAGCTCTCGCGCCCCGGACAAGACGCATCGCCCCGTGGCGATGCGTCGGCGATCCGGAGCCTAAATCCGCTCCGCCGTCCACGTGCCCGTGCAAAGGGCCCCGCGCCATGTGCCGGAGCCGGACGTGCCGCTCAGCCGGCCGAAGCCGACTGCACGCTTGATGCCGGTGCTCAAGGTGACGTTGATGCTGCCGGCATCGGCGACGCGGCCGGATGCGGACACCGCGGGCAAAAGCAAAGGGGCCCGGATCACGGGCCCCTTGTCTCCGTCAAAGTGTCGAAGCCGAGCTTAGTTCACCCGCGTCCAGGTCTGGCCGCCGCAGAACATGCCGCCGAAGGCGCAGCCCTGCACGCGCAGGCGATCCGTACCCTTCATGGCGATCGTCGAATCGTAGGTCGAGCCGGTGTTGGGATCGAGGATGCGGCCGGACCATTTCTGGTCCTTGCCGGGCTTCATGTTGATCAGGACCTGCTCGCCGTTCTGGTTCGACTTGCTGTCGACCGAATAGCCACAGAGGTTGTTGCCGCATTGCTCGATGCGGACCTTGCCTTCCTTCTCCTCGGTGAGCCAGATGCCGAGCGGCGAATTGAGGTCGCGCGTCGGTGCAGCAGCGGGAGCCGGTGGCGCGACAGCGGCCGACTGAACGGGTGCGGGGGCAGGCGCCGGCGCAGGTGGCGCCGGGGGTGCGGCAGCCACGGTCGGAGCCGGCGGGGGCGGCGCCACGGGAGCCGCCTGCTGCTCGACGGGAGCAGGGGCCGGAGGCGGTGCGGGCGGAGGCACGACGGCCGTATCAGCCGGTGCAGCATTGGCGGTCGCCGGCGGCGGAGCAGGTGGCGCGGGAGGCGGTGCGGCCACGACGGGCGGCGCGGGAGCCTGCACGGCTGCGGGCGGCGCTGTGGCAGCGGCCGGTGGAGGCGCCGGAGCAGCCGGGGCTTGCGGATCGGCCTTGGCCTCTTGCGGCGCCTGCTGGCCCGGACTTGTCTCGTTCTTCTTGGCCTTCTTGGCCTTGCCCTGGCCGGTGTTGTCATAGACGCCGGGGATCGACACCGTGCCCCGGTCGGGATCGATGCGGATGGTGCGCCCGCCATATTCGAAGGTGTACTGCGCTTGCGCAGCGGTGCTCGCCAAAAGGAATGCGGCCGTGGCCAACAGCTTCCTCATTTCGCATCTCCTGAACAGATGGTCCCCGGACCGACGCATACGCCCCGGCTCGATCGCAAAAAGTGATCTAGATCACTTTCATCCGTATGAGTCGTGCTCCGGCAGGTTCGGGTTCAATACGCCTGGAACCCGTCCACAATTTGGCCGTAGCAAGCGACAGGAGGACACGGTCCAGAGCCCCGTTCCGATGGAATCGGAACGCGCGAACCGATACCCATTTCGCTCGAAGACGCTCTAGTCGAACCAGGCGGCGTAGATCTTCCTGTAGCTGCCGTCCTCCATGGAAATGTGCAGCCACTGGTCGACGAAGGCCTTCAGCGCCATGTCGCGCTGGAGCCAATAGGCCTTCTCGGAGAAGTCGAACGGTTTTTCCGGATGCACCGCGCACAGCACGCCTTGATGCTGCTTCTGCTGGTAGCGCGTCTCGGAAGCGTCCGTCATCATCAAATCGGCATTGCCCTTGGCGATCTCGTCGAAGATCACGGTATTGTCGGCGAAGACGGTGATGTCGGCGTCCTTGATGTTGGCGCGGGCGAAACGCTCGTTGGTGCCGCCGGGATTGACGATGACGCGGGTGCCCTTCTTGTCGATATCAGGGAGCGTCTGGTACTTGCCGACATCGGCGCAGCGCGCGATCGGCGTCTTGCCCTCGCGCATGATCGGCATCGAGAAGAAACCCTTCCTCTGCCGGTCGAGCGTCACCGAGACGCCGCCCATGGCGATGTCGAACTGGTCGGCCTCGAAATCCTTCATCAGCTTCGGCCAGGCCGTCGGCACGAACTCGACCTTGACGCCGAGCGCCTTGCCGAGCGCCTCCGCCATGTCGACGTCGAAGCCGCTGAACTGCTGCGTGGCCTTGTCCAGATAGGTGAAGGGCTTGTAGTCGCCGGTCATCCCGACACGTAATGTGCCGCGCTTCATGATCTCGTCGAGGCGCGACGGCGCCGCCTGCTGTGCGTGGGCCGAAAGGTTCATCAGCAGCGCCACGGCCAAAGCCGACAGGAATCGAACGGTCATCTCTTCTCCACCCAAGCCCAAGCTGTCATTGTGCAGCTCTTCAGACGTGGATTTAGACCAGATGCCCGTCGCTGGCGAGGCAGAATTGAAAGGAATCCTGAGGTGACGATCTCGATGTACGAGGCCTCGGTCGGCCTCTTTGTGCCGTACTTACGCAACCTGTCCGCGCTGCTCGACAAGGGCGTGGCCTACGCCGAGACCCGCAAATTCAACCCGGCGGTCCTGCTCGGCATGCGCCTCGCACCCAACATGTACGACCTGGCGCAGCAGGTCGGTGAGGCCTGCCGCCATGCAACGGTCGCTCCGGCCTTGCTGGCGCAGCGCGAGCCGGTGACGCTGCCGGCGCTGGAGCACGACATGGCCGGGCTTCAGGCGCGTATCGCAACGTCAATCGAGTTCATCGAGGGCCTGCCGCGGGCCGAGATCGACGCGGCGGCGGAGCTGAATGTCTTCTTCAGGCTGAAGAACGGAACCGAGCTGCCCTTCACCGGACGGACGCTGCTGCTGACGTTCAGCGTCCCGCAGTTTTTCTTTCACGTCACGACGGCCTACGACCTGTTGCGGCACGCAGGCGTCGAGCTCGTGAAGCGGGATTTTCTCGGGCCCCGCGAGCGCTAGATCGCGCTTTAGGCTTCGCCCTTGCGTTCGAACTCGGCGAGCGAGCTGCGGCCGGCGATCTCGCTGCGCAGTAGCTCGAAACGCCTGTGCGCCTCGTCCTCGTGCGTGTCGACGAAATGCACGGCGGCGTCGCTCGTCATGGGGCCGCTGATGACCGGCGCGGACTGCTCGCCGATGGTCTCGTGGACGTAGTACTGGTCGTCATCGCCGCGATGGACCGTCCATTTGAGGCGGATCGCAACCATCGGCCCGGGACCGACCTTGCTGTAGCCGTCGGCATCGGTGTGCTCCGGCACCAGCGGCTGCTCCTCGACCACCGGATGCTCATCGGCAACCGGATGCTCGTCGACGACCGCATGCTCGTCGACGACCGAATGCTCATCGGCAGCCGCCGTTTCCGTTTCGGCGTCGCGGACGACGAGGACGGGCTCGGGGTGCTCCAGGATGCTGGCGATGGTCGCCAGCGCGTGGTCGGTCGGGTCGATTTCTGCCAAGGGTCCATCCTCCAGCTCGACGTGGCCGGCAAGTCTGTCCCACTGCCGCCGCGGCTCGGCATATTACGCGGGTTTGATTAAGGCTGAGTTGGGGCTCGATCTGCACCAAAATGGGACGCATTCTGGCGTTCCGAAGGCGGGCGGATGGGCCGCCCGCCTTGCGGTTTGGTCAGCCCAGCACGTCCTGATTGATGATGTTCTGCCGGATAGGATCGCCGTCCAGCACGCTCAGGATGTTGCGCGCGGTCTGTTCGCTCATGCGGCTCACCGCCTCGACCGTGACGCCCGCGACATGCGGGGCCATGATGACGTTGGGCAGCGCGAACAGCGCGTTGCTGACCGGCGGCGGCTCCACCTCGAACACGTCGATGCCGGCGCCGGCGAGCTTTCCGGACGTGAGCGCGTCGTACAGCGCCGCTTCCTTCACGATGCCGCCGCGTGCGGTATTGATGAGATAGGATTTCGGCTTCATCCGGCCGATCCGGGCTGCGTCAAACAGGCCGACCGTTTCCGGCGTCTTCGGACAATGGATGGTGACGAAGTCGGCATGGGGCAACGCAGCGTCGAGATCGGCGACGGGCTCGTAGCCGGCGGCCTTGATCTCGGCGGCGGGCTTGTAGGGATCGTAGACCTGGACCTTCATTTCCATCGCGAGGCAGCGCTTGGCGGTGCGGGTGCCGATGCGGCCGAAGCCGATCACCAGGACGGTCTTGCCGTAGAGATCGAACGGCAGCATGCCGAGACGGTCGGCCCATTTGCCGTCCTTGACGCAGGAATGCATCTCCTGCGCGCGTTTTGCCAGTGTCAGCATCATGAACAGCGCCTGCTCGGCGACCGAGGGCGAATTCGCGCTGCCGGCGACCATCAGCGGCACCTTGCGGCGGGAGAGGGCGGGCACGTCAACCGCGTCGTAGCCGACGCCGATCCGTGTCACCACCTTCATGTCCTTCGAGGCCTCAAGCTCGGTCTCGCCGAACGCTGTGGCGCCGAGCGCCACGCCATGGACCGGGGCATGGCTCTTCAACAGGACCTCAAAATCCTTCGCTGAGATCAGGTTCGCAAATTCGACGAGCTCGATATCGTCTCGCTGAGTGAGGAGGGCGCGGGCCCCTTGCGACAAAGTTTGTGTAACGAAAATCTTCTTCTTGTTGGTCGCCATCGCTCCCTGCCTGCTCGCATTTCTTGGACCTGCGTCACAACACGACGCCGGTGTCCTCGTTTAGCAGGTGCATATTGTTGAGGTCCATCGCCAAACGCATGGGTGCCCCGTCCTTGGCGCCGGCATTGGGATCGACGCGGCCGCAGACCGGCGTGCCCTCGAGGCCGAAATAGACCAGGGTCTCCATCCCCATCGGCTCGGTGACGTCGAGCACGGTGTCGAAGCTCTCAACGCCCGGCCCCAGATGCGCATGCGCCTCAGTGAGGTGCTCGGGCCGGAGGCCGAGCAGCAGCTTGTCGGTGCGCGGCAGCGCGTTGTAGCGCGCGGCGCGGGCCGGCGGCAGCGCAAAGGCGATGCGATCGGTGAGGCGGATCTGGAGCGTGCCGCCGACGTCCTCCAGCCGGCACGGGATGAAGTTCATCGCCGGCGAGCCGATGAAGCCCGCGACGAAGCGTGTCGCCGGCTTGTGGTAGAGCTCGTTCGGCGTGCCGATCTGCTCGATGCGCCCCTTGTTCATCACCACCACGCGATCGGCCAGCGTCATCGCCTCGACCTGGTCGTGGGTGACGTAGACCGTGGTGGTGCGGACCTTCTGGTGCACCTTCTTGATCTCGATCCGCATCTGCACGCGCAGCTTGGCGTCGAGATTGGACAGCGGCTCGTCGAACAGGAAGACCTTTGGATTGCGCACGATGGCGCGCCCCATCGCGACGCGCTGGCGCTGGCCGCCGGAGAGCTGCTTCGGCTTGCGGTCGATCAGGTCGGTGATGTCGAGGAGCCGTGCGGCTTCCGTCACCCGCGCCTTGATCTCGGCCTTGGGATAGTGCTTCAGGCGCAGTCCGAACGACATGTTCTCGGCGACCGTCATGTGCGGGTAGAGCGCATAGTTCTGGAATACCATCGCAATGTCGCGGTCCTTCGGCGGCACATCGTTGACGACGTCGCCGCCGATCATGATGTCGCCGTCGCTGATGTCCTCGAGACCTGCGATCATGCGTAGCGTCGTCGACTTGCCGCAGCCCGAGGGGCCCACCAGCACGATGAACTCATGGTCGGCGATATCGAGGTCGATGCCGCGCACGGCTTCGACATCATCGTAACGCTTGACGACCTTACGCAATGCAACGTCAGCCATGAGACATCAACCCTTTGTCGCGCCGGCGGTCAGGCCGGCAATGTAGTAGTCCATCAGGAAGGCGTAGATGACCAGCGGCGGCGCTGCACCGAGCAGCGCGCCGGTCATGATCTGCCCCCAGTTGAAGACGTCGCCCTTGATCAGCGTGGTGGTGATGCCGACCGGCAGCACGAGCTGATCGATCGACGTGGTGAACACCAGGGGATAGAGGAACTGCGCCCAGGACACCGTGAAGGCGAAGATCGTGGCGGCGATCAGCCCGGGCAGGGCCACGGGAATGAATATCCGTGTCAGGGTCTGGAGCCAGGAGGCGCCGTCGATGAGGGCGGCCTCATCGAGCTCCTTCGGGATCGAGGCGAAATAGCCGATCATGATCCAGGTGCAGAACGGCACGGTCAGTGTCGGATAGATGAACACCAGCACGTACCATCGGTTGAGCAGGGGGATGCCGGTGAACTCCTGGACCACCGCGAGCATCTTGAACAGGGGGATGAACAGAAGGCTGTCCGGGATGAGATAGGTGAGGAACACACCGGTCGCGAGTGTCGCCGAGCCCCAGAACTTCATCCGCGCGAGCGCGAACGCCGCCGGGATGCTGATCAGCATCGTGACGATCACGACCACGATCGAGATGATCGACGAGTTCCAGAAGAAGCGCAGGAACTGGTTCGAGGTCAGGAGCTCGACATAGTTCGCCAATGTCGGGTGAAAGACCCACCAGGGATTGGTTGCCGCCGAGATCTCCGCGCTGCTCTTGAGGGAGGTGATCAGCATGTAGACCGGCGGCGTCAGGAAGAAGATCGCAAACAGCACCAGGAAGAAGTAGGACCAGCGTAGCGCCCAGGTGCGGTCCCGGCTCATGCTTCCGAGTTTGACCTTGCGGCTTGGTCCGGCCTTGTCGATTGCCAGCGTGCTCATCAGGCTTCGTTCCCGCGTTTGGAGACATCGCGCAGGATGAAGACCGCTGCGACGGCGAGGATGGGCACCATGAACAGCGAGACGCAGGCGCCGAGTGGAATGTCGCTGCTCTGGATGCCGACCTGGAACGCCCAGGTGGCGAACAGATGCGTCTGATCGAGCGGGCCGCCGGAGGTGAGGATGCGCACGATGTCGAAATTGGCGAAGGTGACGATCAGCGAGAACAGCGTCGTGATCGCGATGATGTTGCGCATCATCGGCAGCGTGATGAACCAGATGCGCTGCCACCAGTTCGCGCCGTCGATGGCGGCGGCCTCGTAGAGCTGGTCGGGGACCGATTTCAGCGCGGCGAGGTACATGATCAGGAAGAACGGCGCGCCGTACCAGACGTTGACGAGGATGACGGAGAAGCGCGCCCAGAAGGCATCACCGAGCCAGGGAATCGGACCGACGCCGAAGAAGGACAGCGTGTAGTTGAAGGCGCTGTAGGAGGGATCGAACAGCCAGAGCCAGGCCAGCGTGCTCATTGCCGGCGGGATGACCCAGGGGACCAGCAGCATGCCGCGCCATTTGCGCTGCTTCTTGCCCGGAATGTTGTGGACGAAATGCGCGACGATGAAGCCGATCAGCGCCTTGAAGATCACGGCGGTGATCGCAAAGATGCAGGACTGCTTCACCACCATCCAGAACGTCTCGCGCTTGAACAGGAAGGTGAAATTGCTGAGGCCCACGAATTTCGTCATCGCCTTGTTCAGCGTCGCCAGGTAGAGCGAATAGAAGGCGGGGTAGAGCACGAACAGTGCGATCAGAAGGATCAGCGGCAGCGTCAGGAAGAACGCCACGGTCGATTTCCGACCCATTACATTGCGCAGGCTCGCGTTCTTTTTGCGCGGGCTTCCGGCACGAGCGAGGCGACCTTGCTCAACGACGACATCGGCCATGGGTCAAACTTTCTGGTCAGGCTTTCTTGCGAAAGATTCAACGGTGAAGCCGGCGACCGGTCGGCTTCATTGGCTTGCGGACGGAGCGAGAGCGCGCCCCGGCGGCTCACACCCGAAGGCATGAACCGCCACGGCACACACCCGGCTCAGGTCCGCATGAAGCCCTCGCACTCGCCCTCGGCCCAGGCGAGCGCCGTTTCCAACTTCTCTCCTTGCGCAAAGCGCAGCGCCATCTTGGTCAGCGTGGCCTGGAAGTAGATCTGCTGCGCGATCTTCGGCGGCGCCGGCGATGCGGCGATTGACAGCGTCTGGTGGTTGTACGGGTTCGGGTAGTGATAGAGCGTGCCCTTCGGCGGTCCGACCTCGGCCCAGGTCTTGAACGTCGTCATGTTGGCATAGGCCGGCAGGTCATAGCCGCCGCTCGCCACGACGAACTTTTCGATCGCCGCGGGCGAGGACAGATGGGTAAGCAGACTCTTGGCCGCCTCCTTGTTCTTGCCGAAGCTCCAGACGCCCCAGAAATAGGGCAGGTACGGGGCAAAGCGTCCTTTCGGACCCGCCGGGAAGCCGTGCGTCCAGCACTGCTCGGCGACTTGCGGTGCGTCGCGCTTGGCGACCGCCCAGGCGCTCGGCGGGTTCAGGATCATCGCCCCGCGGCCCGAGATCAGCCATTTGTTGTTGGACGCATCATCCCAGGAGGGCGCGTCCGTCGGCAGCACGGCGATCAGCTTCTTGTAGAATTCGAGCGCCTGCCGCACCGCGTCGGTCTTGACCGTGACATCGCCCTTGGCATTGACGAGTTCGGCGCCAAAGGACTGGAAGATCGCGCCGGCTGTATCGACGCTGTCGGTGGTCTCGCCGAGACCGATGCCGAACGGGAAGCCGGCCTTCTGGCAAGCTTCCGCAGCCTTCAAGAACGTCTCCATCGTCCAGTTGTCGGCCTTCGGCGGACTGCCTGCCGGGTACATCTCCTGCACGTCGATGCCCGCATGCTTCTTCATCAGGTCGATGCGCGAGCAAGGGCCCTTGATCTGGCTGCCCGGTGTCGCTGGGATCGCGAGCCATTTGCCGCCCGACTGGCCCAGATATTTGACGGTGCCGTTCACCTCGCCATTCTGCTTGATGAGCGGCTCCATGACGTCGTTGAGCGGCTCGAGATTCTCCGAATAGGCGTGCGGCCACCAGCTCGGCATCTGAAGTATGTCGTGACCGGACTTGGCCTGGGCTTCGGCCGCCGCAGTCAGCTCGATCTTCTTGTTGTTGCTGGTGATGTAGTCGATCGAGACCTCGACCTTCTCCTTCGCGGCCCATTCATTGACGAGAGCCGTGGAGGCGTCGTTGGCGCCGGGCACCCAGTGGTCCCAGAAGCCGATCGAGAGCTTGCCGGCGGCATAAGCGCCTCTGACATAGGGCGCCGTGATCAGCGCCGCGGAGGACATTGCAGTGGCAGCCACAAATTGACGTCGCGTCAGTGTCTTGCGTGACATCTCGTTTCCTCGCTTGGATGTTTTATTGTTCTGGCGTTTCCTCTTAACTCTTCCGAGTTTTGCTCTTGATTTTCTTGTTGGCGTTTCTTGTTGGAATTCTCGTTGAACGTTTCTTGTTGGTGCCGTCAGCTCCGATTGCAATCACGCGAGGCGCGGCAAATTGGTAGCGCGATCAGATCATGATTGATCGCGTCTGTCGAGAAAGGCCGAACGGCGATCGTCTAGAACTAACGTTGTGCCCGACGGCGCGGCGGCGCCCGCGGTGCGGTGAGCCGGACCTGCGCCGTGGCTGCTCCTTTTGCGACGCACACGGTGCGCGAACCGGCCTGGAACGATCCGTGCGCAATTACGCCGCAGTTTCGAATAAGCCTGCATAACCGCTTCGCGCGAAAGACTTTTCGGGCGTGGACAGCAATTGGCTGCGTCTGGACCTTGAAGCGGCGGAAACGATAGTGTTGCAACCAGCGGGCGGCTTCCACCCGGATAGGCCAATCAGTTCGACGATGGAGACGAGAATGATCAACCCGGCGCCGCCAGCGCGGCTTTACCTGCGACGATGGCTCGCGCTGGGGTCCGTGCTCGCGCTGCTGCTCGGCGCAGCCGCAGTCGCGAACGCTCAAGGATTGGTCAAAGGCGTTCAGGAGGGGGCGGCAGCCGGGAACAAGGCGGCCGGTCCGGTCGGTGGCGTGCTCGGCGGTGCGATCGGCGGCGTGGTTGGCGTTTTCACCGGCGTGCTCGGCGTCGGCAACAATGGCAACCAGGCGCCGGCCGCCAAGGACGCTAACAAGGACGCGACCAAGGATGCCAAGCAGCAGCAAGGCGCCGGCAAGGACAAGGATGCCAAGAGCGCCAAGGCGGGCAAGGGGGCCAAGGCGAGCAAGGAAGCAAAGAACGCGCCGCAGGACACCAAGGACAACAAGGATGTCACGGTCCTCACCCAGAGCGGCGCGCCGCAACAGTCGGCCGAACAGATCGTCGCCAACAGCGATTCCTACATCGAGCGGATCAAGACCGAACTGAATCTCACTCCTGATCAGGAGAAGCATTGGTACGGGTTCTCCAGCGCCATGCACTACCTGGGGCATAATGGTGCGGAGCGGCTCAACCTTCGGGTTGCGCGCGCCAAGCGGGATCCGCCCGACGACATCATCGAGCAGATGCGCAACGAGGCGCAGTTCCTGATCGACCGGGCGGCCGACCAGCGCAATGTCGCCGACGCCGCCGAACCGCTCTATTCGAGCCTCGACGACAAGCAGAAGCAGGTCTTCATCCAGGAGATGGTACGCCTCAGCCACGAGCGCGGGCTGGATTGATCAAGTTGAATCGGATCGCCGGCGTACGAATTAACGGCGCTCGCCACGAATTCGTGAATCCTTTCCGCAATTCGGGTATGATTAGCTTCGCAAGCTGACTGCGGGGTTGATATGGCGGACGGACTCTCCGTTTTCCTGGTCGAAGACGAGGCGTTGATCCGGATGATGATGGCCGACATGGTGGAGGAGCTCGGCCACCATGTCGTCGCGGAAGCGGACAATGTCCGGGACGCGAGCGCCTTTGCGATGACCGCGCAATACGATCTCGCGATCCTCGACATCAACCTCATGGGGCTCTACGTCGATCCCGTCGCCGACCTGATCGAGCGCCGCGGCAAGCCGTTTCTGTTCGCCACCGGCTACGGGCCGGAACTCCTGCCGTCGCTGCTCCGCCGCAGGCCCATCCTGCGCAAGCCGATTTCGATCGACCAGCTCAAGGCGATGATCGATTCGATGTTTCCGGAAACCACGACGAAGGCGCCGCACTGAGCGACGGTGAGGGCACCGCGCTGAGCGACGGCGCCGCGCTGGGATCGCCAACGAAAATGGCCGCCCGTCGGGGGCGGCCATGCAACGAAGGAATTCGTCGGGTTCTCAGATCAGGCCGGCGGTGAGGTCGATGCCGTGCGCCATCAGGCCGAACGAGGCGACGAGGCCCGTGCAGCAGAACAGCAAGATGGTCTTGAACGAAGAATCGGCGAAACGCGTTTCGACGGCGGCCGGCATCGCGGCGAGCGAAATCATGCTCATGTTCATTCCCCCCTGTGTTGACCCCTGAATTGCATCAGGTGAGGGAACTCTTAGAGCAAAAAGTTTGAAGCGAGATTGCGAGGGATCGTTAACGGAATCGCAATCGGCTCGCGGATTCGCGCCTCCCGGCGCGGGATTGCAGGTCTCAGCCGCGACCGTTCCTCAGCACCGTGGCGATCGTATGGGCGGTCATGGCGGCCCGATCCGAGGCGCGCTGGGCGGCCAGCCGGTCTCGCGCCTTTTCCTCGATCAGGAGCTCGATCAGCGCCAGCCGTTTGTCCTCGTCGTCCGCCTCGGTCAGCAGGCGGTGATAACGGTGATAGTCGAAGCCCAGATCCGGTTTACGCATGTCACGCCCCCGCAACTACGCCGCGCACTCCGCGGGATTGTTTCCCATGGGAAACAATCGGGCAAGCACGATCCTGCGTGGAACCCCGCTTTGGATGCAATCAGCTGTGAATTAGTTAACGGACCGGACGGTCTCGGCCGGCCGCACTTCAATCAGGATTGTGGTCGGCGAACATCTTCAGCCCGACGAAGCTGGCATCGGGCTTCGTGACCAGCCGGGTCGGGATGTTGCGCAAATAGTCCTGGAAGCGCCCCTTGGCTTCGAAGCGCGCGCGGAACGCGGAGGCCGCAAGGAACTCCGGGAAGCGCGGCACGATCCCGCCGGCGATATAGACGCCGCCGCGGGCACCGAAGGTCACCGCGAGGTTGCCCGCGACCGAGCCCAGGGTGGCGCAGAACATCTCCAGCGTCGCGCGGCTGACCGGGCAGCTGCCATCCAGGGCCGCCTTGGTGATGGCGGCCGCGTCGCGGTGCGGCACCTGAACGCCGTCGATCTCCGCGAGTGCCTCGTAGAGGCTTTGCAAGCCGGAGCCCGACAGCGCGCCGCGCTCGATGGAGACATGGCCGAAACGTCGGCGCAAGGACGCGATCACGCGTTCCTCGCGCTCGTTCTCTGCCGGCAACGTCGCGTGGCCAGCCTCGGTGACGACGGCCAGCCGCGCCCCATGGCGCTCAACCAGACAGGAGACGCCAAAGCCGGTTCCGGGCCCGACCACCAGCAACGGTTCTCCGGGGAGGCCATCTTGTCCGCCGAGCGGGATCAGATCGGCGGGCCGCAAGGCGGGCAGGGACCAGGCGACCACCTCGAAATCGTTGAGCACATGGACGCTGTCGAAGCCGAGCGTTGGCTGGAGCTCGTTGCCGTCGATGACCCAGGGGCTGTTGGTCATGACGCAGCGGTTGTTGGTGACGGGGCCTGCGACGGCCAGCACGGCTCGTTGGGGCGGTTCGCCGCCGGCCCGGCGCGCCAGCACGTCGACAATGGCTTCCTGGACGGTCGGGAAGTCGGCGACCTTCACATAGTCGATCGATCCGGTCTGGTCGCCGTTGCCCGGTTCGCTTTGGCTCAGCGCAAAGCGCGCATTGGTGCCGCCGATATCGGCGAGAAGAATTTTTCCTGTCTTGCCGATACTCATGACCCTTTGGTCGCCGCGGCCTTGCCGGCCTTCGGGAACCTTTGCCTCCGCTCCTGATCCGATCCGCAGTTTGCGGACGGTTTGAGAATCCTCGCTTGATTGTGCCTAGTCAACACGGACGAGGCCAAACCGTTGCATCCTGGAGACGATCCTCGGCCGCCAGCACGATATGGCCACACGCGATCGGCGGTTGCGAAGCCGCACCGGAAGATCGACATTGGAGGGAGCGTTCGGCGCCGGCGGAGCCGGCAAATGGAATGGGGCCTTGCGATGAAGATTTCCGACCGCGACGTGCTGCTGGTGATCGACGTGCAGAACGACTTCTGCACCGGCGGGGCACTGGCCGTGCCCGGCGGCGAGAAAGTCGTGCCAGCCATCAACCGTATCGCCCAAAAATTCGCCAATGTGGTGCTGACCCAGGACTGGCATCCGAGCGACCACGTCTCCTTCGCGGTGAATCATGCGGGCAAGCAGCCGTTCCAGACCATCGAGCTGGACTACGGCAGCCAGGTGCTCTGGCCGACGCATTGCGTGCAGGGCACGGCGGGCGCCGAATTCCATGGGGAGCTGGACGTCACCCGGGCGAGCCTGGTGGTGCGCAAGGGTTTTCGGCGCGGCATCGATTCCTATTCTGCGCTGTTCGAGAACGACCACAGGACGCCGACGGGCCTGCTCGGGTATTTGCGCGAGCGCGAGTTGAAGACCGTCTTCGTCGCGGGGCTCGCGCTCGACTTCTGCGTCCGCTTTTCGGCAGAGGACGCCCGCAAGGCCGGGTGCGAGGTCGTAGTGATCGAGGATGCCTGCCGCGGCATCGACCTCGACGGCTCTGTGGCTGCAGCCCATCGGAGTTTTGTCGAGCTCGGCATTTCCGTGATCAGCTTCGAGGCATTCCTGTGAGAATCGCGAGATAGCCATGGCGGAGAAGACAGGCAAACAGCCGGGCGGGCCGGACCATGTCCCTGGTGATCCGCTGCTGTGGCCGTTTGCGGCGGCGCGGCTCGCCATGGACGCCTGGTTCGGATGGATGGAGCGCGGGCCGGACGAGCCTGCCGACAGCAGCCTGCCGTGGACGACGCCCAACACAGTCGCGCTGGAGCTTGCGACCATGCGCCTGCGCGATTGCACGCGGACGCGATCCGGCCAGCCGGCGCTGGTCTGTGCACCCTATGCGCTGCATCGGGCCCTGATCGCCGACTTCGCACCCGGCCACAGCGTGGTGCAGTCGCTGCAAGACGGCGGCATCGACCGGGTCTATCTCACCGACTGGCGCTCAGCCACGCCGGACATGCGCTATCTCTCGATCGACAGCTATCTTGCCGATCTCAACGTCGCCATCGACGAGATCGGCGTCCCGGTCGATCTCGTCGGCCTGTGCCAGGGTGGCTGGCTGTCGTTGCTCTATGCGGCGCGCTTTCCGGCCAAGGTGCGGCGGCTGGTCCTGGTCGGCGCCCCGGTCGACCTGTCGATCGATTCCTCGCTATCGCGGCTCGCCCGCAACGCGCCGGAAATGGTCTACGACCAGCTCGTCGCGCGCGGCGGCGGCAATGTCAGCGGCGAGGAGATGCTGCGCTTCTGGTCCAGGACGCCAAGCCGGGAGGATATCGCAGCCGCCCTGCAAAAGGGGCTATCCGACGAGGAAGGCGCGGCACTGCTCGCGCGCTTCGACCGGTGGAACGTGGAGACGCTCGATCTGCCGGGCACGTACTATCTCGAGATCGTCAACCGGATTTTCCGGGAGAACCGGATTGCCGACGGCAACTTCGTGGCGCTCGGCCGCGCGATTGATCTGAAGGACGTCAAGGCGCCGATCTTCCTGCTGGCCGGGCTCGACGACGAAGTGGTGCCGGCGACGCAGGCGCTCGCCACCGCCGGCTTGGTCGGCACGCCGCCAGCCTTCATTGCGGCGGCCTCCGAGCCGAGCAATCACCTCGGCCTGTTCATGGGTGCGCGGACCCACGCGCATGCCTGGCCCCGGGTCGCCCAGTGGCTGCGCGACGATCTGACCGGCGTTCTGGCCCGCAGCGCCTGAGCCCGCCGGCCAGAGCGAGGTGCAAACCCGTTATGCATGATGGCGGATGGCCTGCACGGGGCCGGATCGATGGGCTACATAGGCTGGAGCTGACGGCTGCGGCCGGCCGGAAAGAGATTAAAGGTACTGCGCTCGATGACTTTCCACTCGATCTACGCCCACGGATTTGCGCGCGTGGCGGCCTGCGTGACCACCTCCCACGTCGCCGATCCCTCGGCCAATGCCAAGGCCATCCTGGCGGCCGCCAATGCCTGCCACGAACAGTCGGCGGCGGTTGCCGTGTTTCCCGAGCTGTGCCTGTCCGGCTATGCGATCGAAGACCTGGTCAAGCAGGATCCGCTGCTCGACGCCGTCGAGCGCGGTCTCGCGGCCATCGTCGAGGCTTCCGCTGCATTGATGACCGTCCTGATCGTCGGCGCGCCGCTGCGCTTTGGTCATCGCATCTACAATTGCGCCGTCGTCGTTCATCGCGGCAACGTCCTTGGCGTGGTGCCGAAAAGCTACCTGCCGACCTACCGCGAGTTCTACGAGGGACGGCATTTCGCCTCCGGCGCCGGTATTGCCGGAGAGACGATCGCCTTCGGCGGGCTGCATGCGCCGTTCGGCGTCGATCTGCTGTTCGCGGCGGAGGACGTGCCGGGCCTGACCATCGGCGTCGAGATCTGCGAGGACATGTGGATCCCGGTGACCCCGGCCTCGGAGCTCGCGCTCGCGGGCGCCAGCGTGCTGATCAACCTCTCGGGCAGCCCGATCACGATCGGCCGTGCGCGCTCGCGCGCACTGCTGTGCCAATCGACCTCGGCGCGCTGCCTCGCGGCCTACGTCTATTCCGCCGCAGGGGCAGGGGAATCGACCACTGATCTGGCCTGGGATGGCCAGACCTCGATCTACGAGAACGGCGTGCTGCTGGCCGAGGGTGAGCGGTTCCGCCAGGGCGGCCAGATCACGTTCGCCGACGTCGATCTCGACCTGCTCAGGCAGGAGCGCGCCTTGATGGGGACGTTCGACGACAACCGCCGGCAGCGCGAGGCGTTCTTCCGCAAGGTGACGTTCGCGTTGAAGCCGCCGGCCTCCGATATCGGCTTCCTGCGCAAGGTCGAGCGCTTTCCGTTCGTGCCGAGCGACGAGAGCCTGCTCGAGCAGGACTGCTACGAGGCCTACAACATCCAGGTCGCCGGCCTCGTGCAGCGCATGCGCGCGACCGGCACCAAACGCGTCGTCATCGGCGTCTCGGGCGGGCTCGATTCCACCCACGCGCTGATCGTCGCCGCCAAGGCCGTCGACCTGCTCGGCCTGCCGCGTGAAAACATCCTCGCCTACACGATGCCGGGATTTGCCACCGGCAGCGAGAGCAAGACCAATGCGCTGGCGCTGATGAAGTCCTTGCAGACGAATTGGCAGGAACTCGACATCCGCACCACGGCAACCCAGATGCTGAAGGATATCGGCCATCCCTTCGGCAAGGGCGAGAAGGTCTACGACGTCACCTTCGAGAACGTGCAGGCGGGTCTGCGCACGGACTATCTGTTCCGCCTGGCCAACCATCACGGCGGCATCGTCATCGGAACCGGCGATCTCTCGGAGCTTGCGCTGGGCTGGTGCACCTATGGCGTCGGCGACCAGATGGCGCACTACAATGTCAATGCCGGCGTGCCGAAGACGCTGATCCAGCATCTGATCCGCTGGGTGATCGCCTCGCAGCAGTTCAGCGATGACGTCAACCGGACGCTTGCCTCGATCCTGTCGGCCGAAATCTCGCCCGAGCTGGTTCCGGTCAAGCCCGGCGAGAAACCGCAAAGCACCGAAGCCTCCGTCGGCCCCTACGAGCTCCAGGATTTCAACCTGTTCTATACGCTCCGCTTCGGCATGCGGCCGTCCAAGATCGCTTTCATGGCGCTCCAGGCGTGGAAGGATGTCGCCAAGGGCGAATGGCCGCCAGCGTTCCCGAACGATCGGCGCAAGGCCTACGAGCTTCCCGAGATCCGCCGCTGGCTCGAAGTGTTCCTGCGCCGCTTCTTCGCCTTCAGCCAGTTCAAGCGCTCGGCCATGCCGAACGGCCCGAAGGTTTCGGCCGGCGGCTCGCTGTCGCCGCGCGGCGACTGGCGTGCACCGTCGGATTCGAGCGCAGCGGCATGGCTCGAGGATCTCGACCGGAACGTACCGAACTGAATGACGCGGCGGATCGACATTGCTGGGGAGACGATCTGATGTCGGCCGGGGAAGGCTCAGAAACGGGTGAAGAGGCCAGCGTCGTCAACGGCCTTTACATCTTCGACATCGAAATGCGTGACGGCAAGCGCGGGCAGGCGCGGGGCGTGGTCGTGCTCTGCGACGGACGTATCATGGGTGGTGACAGATATTTCTACTACACCGGCACCTACACGTTCCGGAACGGGAAATGGCGTGGCGACATGATCGTCAACCAGCACACCGAAGCGGTCGGCCGGTCTCTCGTGTTCGGAGGCAGGGAGGTCACCTGCGGCTTTTCCGGCGATTATTTCCCCGGTGGCGCGGAAGTCGAGGGAATGGCGCTGGTCGGCAAGATCAGCGTGACGTTCACGGCGCGGCTGACGCTGAAGGATGCGATGTGAGCCGAGGGCGCCAGCCGGAGCTGCTGTGGAGTGGGTCTATGTGGGCCTAGCGATATGCTGGCAGGCTCGCGCTGAAGGAAAGCGCGAGGTCCGGAGTGCCTAGGAGTCCGGACCTCGTCACCTTGCCCCAGCCTTCGATCCCCCGCCCCATGTGGTCCCCCAACCCCGTGGTGCGCGATCAGAGGGTGATGCCCTTGGAAGTGGCCGCCGATCGATGTCGCGCGATGTACGCGACATCGGAATAGGATTCCATTCCGGAGCACTACGGACACGATTCAGCTTGCTTCTGCGGCAGACTGCACGTGCCTGCATCGACGCCAGCGCCGCTGCACAACATCGATGCTGGCGACGCGCGGGATGTCCACATCTGCTCGACGCTGCGGAACATCGGTTTCACGGGCCTGTCATTGAACTGGTCTAGCGCTGCTCCCGTCATTGCTGACGGTCAAAGGAGCAAGCCATGTCGAAGCCGGTGTTGGGCGCCGCACTGTCCATCAAATCGATCCCCGCGCATCGCGACTGGCTTCTGGAACGGCAGCGCGATCTCGAGATCCAGGATTTCTTCCGCGCCGATCTCCTCGATAGCGACTGGCGTGCGACCGCCGGCGACATCAAGCAGATGCTCGCGGGCTATACGGGCCGTCTCGGCATTCACGGACCGTTCTGGGGCTTCAAGATCGACAGCCACGATCCCATGATCCGGCAGGCGGTGACCAAGCGTCTGCTCCAGGGGTTGGAGGCCGCAGAGTTTCTCGGTGCGACGCAGATGGTGATCCATTCGCCGTTCACGACCTGGGACCACAACAATCTCGATCTCTATCCGGACAATCGCGGCAGTCTGGTCGAACGGGTCAGGGCGACCCTCGCCGAAGTGATCGCGCGTGCCGAGACGACCGGCTGCGAGATCGTCATCGAGAACATCGAGGACAAGGATCCGCGCGACCGCGTGCGCCTCGCCAAGGCGCTGGAGAGCGGCAAGGTCCGCGTCTCGCTCGACACCGGCCACGCCAATTACGCGCACATCTCCACCGGCGCGCCGCCGGTCGACTACTATGTCGAGGCCGCCGGCGACATGCTGACGCATGTGCATCTCCAGGACACCGACGGCTTTGCCGACCGGCACTGGGCGCCGGGCGAAGGCAACATCCCGTGGGTCGCGGTGTTCCGCGCGCTGGGCCGGCTGACCTCGAACCCGCGGCTGATCCTCGAACTCCGCAACCACGACGACGTCCGCGCCGGCGCAGCCCATCTCGCCGCGCTTGGCCTCGCAGAATAACCGACCTCATCAAGGGCAGGGCCTATCGTCATGAGCAAACTCACCCGTCGCACCATCCTGAAATCCGGCACTGCGGCTGCGGGCACGCTGTTGCTGCCGCGCTTTGCTATCGCGCAAGGCGACAATCGTCCGTCGGTGACGATCGCCGTGCAGAAGGTGACCAACGCGAACGTGCTGGACGTGCTGCGCGAGCAGTCCAATGTCGGCGAGCGCGTGTTCTTCTCCTCGATCTGGGAGGGCCTGATTTCCAAGAACTGGCGCGGCAGCCTCGAGGCCGTGCCGGGCCTTGCGACCGAGTGGCGCCGCATCGACGACCAGACTGTCGAGGTGAAGCTGCGCCAGGGCGTCAAGTTCCACAATGGCGACGAGCTGACGGCGGAGGACGTGGTCTTCTCCTTCAGCCGCGAACGCATGTTCGGCGAGACCGAGGCCAAGAGCCGCTCCACCATCCAGGCCTTCGAGAAGATCCCGACGCCGCGTCCGGGCAAGGAACTGCCGCCCGATGTGCCCGCCGTCGCGCGCCGGATCTGGCCGGACCTCGTGCGCGTCGACGCCGTCGACAAATACACCGTGCGCTTCTACAACGCGACGCCCGACGTCACCATCGAAGGCCGGCTGTCGCGCTACGGCTCCGACATCATGAACCGCCGGGCCTGGGACGAGTCCGCAAGCTATCTCGACTGGGCGCGCAAGCCTGTTACCACCGGGCCCTACCGGGTCGTCGAGCTCAAGCCCGACGTCTCGCTGACGCTGGAAGCACACGATGAATATTGGGGCGGCCGTCCGCCGCTCAAGCGCATCCGCTTCCTCGAAGTCCCAGAAGTCGCGAGCCGCATCAACGGGCTGCTCTCGGGCGAGTACCAGTTCGCTTGCGACGTCCCGCCGGACCAGATCGCCGGCATCGAGAAGAATGCGGCGTTCGAAGTGCAGGGCGGCACCATCCTCAATCACCGCCTGACCGTGTTCGACAAGAACCACGCCCAGCTCGCCAATCCGCTGGTGCGGCGCGCCTTTACCCACGCGATCGACCGCCAGGCCATCGTTGACAGCCTGTGGGCCGGCCGCACCCGGGTGCCGAAGGGCCTGCAGTGGGAATTCTACGGCGACATGTTCAACGCCGACTGGAACGTGCCGGCCTACGATCCGAAGCTCGCGCAGGACCTGTTGAAGCAGGCCAATTACAAGGGCGATCCGATCCCGTATCGCCTGCTCAACAACTACTACACCAACCAGGTCGCGACCGCGCAGGTCCTGGTCGAGATGTGGAAGTCGGTCGGCCTCAACGTGCAGATCGAGACCAAGGAGAACTGGTCGCAGATCATGGAACGTGCGCCTACGCGCGCCGTGCGCGACTGGTCGAACTCGGCCGCCTTCAACGATCCCGTCTCCTCGCTGGTCGCCCAGCACGGGCCGAACGGCCAGCAGCAACAGATCGGCGAGTGGACCAACGCCGAGCTGAACACGCTTTCGGAGTTCTTGGAAACCTCGACCGACCGCGCGGCGCGCAAGAAGGCGTTCCACCGCATGCTGGAGATCGCCGAGCGCGAGGACCCCGCCTACACGGTGCTGCATCAGAATGCGACCTTCACGGCCAAGCCGAAATCGATCAAGTGGAAGGCATCGCCCGCCTTCGCGATGGATTTCCGCGCCGGCAATTTCGAGGCCTGAGGTGTCGCCGCTGGTCAGCATTGAGGGCCTGAGCGTCGCCTTCAACGGCGTGCCGGTGCTGCGTGGCGTCGATCTCGCCCTGCGCAAGGGCGAGGCCCTCGGCCTCGTCGGCGAATCCGGCTCCGGCAAGTCGGTGACGTGGCTTGCCGCGCTGGGCCTGCTGCCGCGGCATGCGCGGGTCCTGGGCTCGGTGCGGCTCGACGGGCACGAGCTCCTGGGCGCGCCCGCGGTTGAACTCGATCGGGTCCGGGGCGGGCGGGTCGCCATGATCTTCCAGGATCCGGCGAGCGCGCTCAACCCGGTGCTGACCATCCGCAAGCAGCTCTGCGAGGCCCTGGCGCTGCATCGCGGTCTCTCCGGTGAGGCAGTGAGGGCCGAAGCCCGGCGGCTGCTCGATCTCGTCGGCATTCCCGACGCAGGCCGGCGGCTGTCCGCCTATCCGCACGAATTCTCCGGCGGTCAGGTGCAGCGCATCATGATCGCGATGGCGCTCGCCGGAAATCCCGACCTGCTGATTGCGGACGAGCCGACCACCGCGCTCGACGCCACCATTCAGGCCCAGATCCTGGAGCTGCTCTCGTCGATCCGCCGCGAGATGAGCATGGCGATGGTCCTGATTAGCCACGACCTCGGCGTCGTCGCCGAGAATTGCGACCGCGTCGCCGTGATGTATGCCGGCCGCATCATCGAGGAGGCGCCGGCCAACCAGCTCTTCGCCGATCCCGTGCATCCCTACGCACAAGGCCTGATCGGCGCGCTGCCGCCGCTCGACGGTCCGCGCCGGCGCCTCACCGCCATTCCCGGCACGGTGCCCGATCCCGCGAGTATGCCTGATGGCTGTGCGTTCGCGCCGCGTTGCGCGTTGGCGGCCGGGCCGTGCGGCCTCGCCGCGCCGAGCCTGGCACCGATCACGAACGACCGCGCGGTCGCGTGCATCCGGGCCGAGGCCTCGCGCCGCGCACTGCTTGGGATCGCCGCCGAATGAGCGCGCCGCTCGTCGAAGTGTCCGCGATCTCGCGCAGCTACAGCATGCGTTCCGGGATGTTCGGCCGGAGCACGGCCGTCCATGCGGTCGATGGCGTCTCGCTGGCCATCCCCAAGGGCGAAACGCTGGGCCTCGTCGGCGAGTCCGGCTCGGGTAAATCCACCACGGGTCGCATCGTGCTTGGCCTCGAGCCGCCCGATCGCGGCGAGGTGCGGTTTGACGGCAAGCCCATGGCAGCGCCTGGCACGCAGGCGTGGCGCGCGCAGCGGGCGCGCATGCAGATGATCTTCCAGGATCCATTGGGAGCGCTGGACCGGCGCTTGCCGGTCGCGACACAGATCCGCGAGCCCTTGGACATTCATGGCCTCGGTACGCCGGGCGAACGCGATGAGCGGGTGCGCGAATTGCTGCAGGCGGTCGAACTGACGCCTGCGCATGGCGCGCGCTATCCCGGCGCACTCTCGGGCGGACAACGCCAGCGCATCGTGCTGGCGCGGGCGTTGGCGACAAAACCTGATTTCCTCGTCTGCGACGAGCCGGTCAGCGCGCTCGATGTCTCGATCCAGGCGCAGGTGGTGAATTTGCTCGCCGATCTTCAGGGACAGCTTGGTCTCACGCTGCTCTTCATCAGCCACGACCTGCGCGTCGTCCGCCAGATCAGCAATATCGTCGCCGTGATGTATCTCGGCCGCATCGTCGAGATCGGCAGCGCCGACGATCTCTTTGCGCGGCCGGAGCATCCCTATACGCAGGCACTCGTCTCGGCCTCGCCGGCGCCGGGCCGCCGCAGCGCGGGCCGCATCGTACTGGCGGGCGATCCGCCGAACCCGGCCGCGCGCCCCCGAGGCTGCGCCTTCCATCCGCGTTGCCCGCGCGCGATCGCGCGCTGCGCGAGCGAGGTGCCGGCGCTCTCGGCCGTCGGCGGTGACAGGCAGGTCGCCTGCCACCTCGTCACGGGCGCCCAAACGCGGGACGCCGCGTGATGGGACGCTATTTCGCCATTCGCATCGGACGCGCGGCGCTCACGATCGTGCTCGTCGTCACCTTCGCCTTCGTCGTGCTGCGGCTGTCAGGCGATCCGGCCCTGATGATTTTGGGACCGGAAGCGCCGCCGGAGGTGATCGCTGCATTCCGCAAGGCGTGGGGGCTGGATGATCCCATCTGGTTCCAGTATCTCGATTACTTCAGCGCCATCGCGCGAGGCGAGCTCGGCCGCTCCATGCGCGACGGCCGTCCCGCGATCCAACTCGTCCTTGAGCGGATCCCCGCAACATTGGCGCTGACGCTGCCGGCGTTCTTCTTCAAGGTCGCGCTCGGCGTTCCCGCCGGCATCTACGCCGCGCTGCATCGCGGCTCTGCGATCGACCGTGCCGTGATGATGACGGCGGTCGCCGGGTTCACCGTGCCGAGTTTTGTCCTTGCGCTGCTGCTCGTGCTCGTCTTCGCCGTGCAGCTGGGCTGGCTGCCGTCGGGCGGGCAGGACAGCTGGCGTCACGCGATCCTGCCGATCGCGACGCTGAGCCTTGGCGGCGCAGCGGTGCTGGCGCGCTTCACCCGCAGCGCGATGCTGGAGGTGCTGGTCCAGCCCTATATCCGTACGGCTTCCGCCAAGGGTGTGCCGTGGCGCAGGGTGGTGACCTCGCATGCGCTGCCAAATGCGGCGATCCCGACCGTCACCATTCTCGGCTTCATGGTGGGAACGCTGATCGCGGGCGCCGTCGTGGTCGAGAGCGTGTTTTCGTGGCCGGGGGTAGGGCGCCTGCTTGTCGTCGCCGTCGCCAACCGCGACCTCGCGGTCGTGCAATGCATCCTGCTGCTGGTTGCGTTGACCATGGTCACGTCGAACCTGGTCGTCGACTTCCTCTACGGCTTCCTCGATCCGCGGCTGCGCGCCAAGGGAGCGCATGCATGACCGACGCGACGCTGAAGGACACCGAAGCGTTTTCAAGCGAAGTGGACACCGGTTCGCGTAGAGAAAACGCGTCAAAACTGGAATCTAGAGCCCCGTTCCGATTTCATCGGAACGGAAAGGGCTCTAGCGTCCGCCGCCGCATCAGCCTGCCGGCGATCCCGGTGTCTGTCGCGCTTGCGGTCACCTGGATCGTCGCGATGCTGGTGATTGCGGCCTTCGCCGAGAAGATCGCGCCCTATGGCTACACCCAGCTCGACCTGCGCAATCGTCTGGCGTCGCCCGGCAATGTCGCGCACTGGCTCGGCACCGACGAGCTTGGCCGCGACGTGCTGTCGCGCCTCCTCGTCTCGATCCGCATCTCGCTCCTGATCGCCTTCGGCGCCACCGCGATCTCGGCGATTGTCGGCACCACGCTCGGCTTTTTCGCCGCGCATTTCCGCGGGACCGTCGAGCAGCTCGTGCTGATGCTGACCGATTTCCAGGCCAGCATGCCCTTCCTGATCATGGCGCTGGCCGTGCTCGCCTTCTTCGGCAATTCGCTGCCGCTGCTGATCGGCCTGATGGGCCTGTTCGGCTGGGAGCGCTACGCCCGCATCGCGCGGGGACTGGCCATCTCCGCCAACGCCCAAGGCTATGCCGCCGCGGTCCGTCAGCTCGGCGCGACGCCGTCGCGGATTTACCTCCGGCACATCCTGCCCAACATCGCCTCGACCCTGATCGTGTCGACGACGCTGGTCTTCCCCGAGGTGATCCTGATGGAGTCGGGCCTGTCCTTCCTCGGCCTCGGCGTGCAGCCGCCGATGACCAGCCTCGGCAACATGGTCGGCTACGGCCGCGAATACCTTACCCGGGCGCCCTGGATCATGCTGGCGCCGGCGACCACCATCGTCGTCACCACGCTGGCGGTCTCCGTGATCGGCGACTGGCTGCGCGACCGGCTCGATCCCACTCTGCAATAGCGCGACTGGCGAGAGGCGAGCGCCGAACTACCCGAGCTTCTAGCTCGGGATATCGAGCTTCCTGCCGCGCCCGAGCGCGAATTGACCGACCGGGCCTTCTATATGGAATTCCAGCTCCGTCATTGTCGCGAACAGGTCGATGTTGGTGCTCCCGATGGCGCAGCCGCCGAGGTCCATATCGGTCGCGGCCAGGTAAAACGTCTGGATCAGGCTGCCGACATCCTTCAGGATCAACGAATATGCGATTGAGCTGTATTTCCAGGAGACCCGCCCAAAGCGCGCCGCGATCGTGATCAGGATTTGTGGCTGACCCGGCGCGTCCATGGCGAACTGGGCTGCCACCGCGTGCGCCTGGAGTTGTTGGGTGGAGGCGCTGATCGCCACCAGCGCGTGGCTCCCTGCATCGTAGTGGTAGAGTCCGCGCGCAAGTCCTTCGCAGTTCGAGACCGTCAGGTACAATTCCAGCTCGTAGGCGCTGCCCGCCGACGGATATGGCCTCGTGCTGTAGGTGACGTCGGGACCGCCGTCAAAATACGGGCCGCTCTTCCATTCGGACACGACGCGCGCGGTGGTGTCGAGAAACTGTGCGAGTTCGCCGAGCGTGACAGGATTCTTGTCGTCGAAATCTCGTGTTGAATGGCGTTCGCGCAACAGCTTCGGGAAGAGAGAGATCGGCTCCGGGGAGGAGAATTTGCGTAGGTCGATCTTGCTGCCGGGCCAGGGCGGGCGCACCGCAGGCAGCGGCGGAACGATGCTCGCATAGGTGAAAGCGGCGCCGACCGGATTGGCTTGCCGCCCCTCCGTGCTCCGCGTGTGAAACACCAGGTCATGGAAATCCCAGAGAACGAGATTGCCGTCGCCTTCATTCACTCGCAGGCCTTGTCCGTCTTTCGCATCGAGCTTGAGCAGGATCCGGCTTTCCACCAACAGTTCGAGCAGACAGAGATTGAAAGTGGCTGCCTTCCGGTTGAGCTTGCCGATCTTCTGAGGCTGCGACAGCGCAGCAAGGGTGGCGGCGACGGTGGGATCGCCAATCCGGAACAGCGCGCCGGCGCGTGGCGATTCCAGAACCATCTCATTGCCGCGCCGGCGCAGATAGGCAAAGCGTGACAACACAATGGTATCACGGTTGCCCAGCTTCGCGCGTCGCGGCCAGTATTCGGGGACTTGAGGCTCGATGACCACGAGGTCCCGCTCGTCGCGCGAGGAGGCGAGGCGGTATTCCAGAAGCCCCTGCCGGGCCAAGCGGTGTACCAGGGCGTCGACGTCTCTCGCGACGGCGCTCTTGCCTGCAAAGGACGCGAGCGGAAGGCCGGTGCTCAGATGTCGCGCGCGGTCTATCGCGGCCTTACTGAATTGTCCGAGGTTGACGGAATAGTCGCCCAGAAAGGCGACGAGGTTTCCGTCCGGCTGCATCTGGAGGGAGAAGCGATGGCTCAATCGGGCAGCAATGTCTGGCGCGATCTTCCTGGTCGGCTTTTTCCGGGGAGCGCGCACGAAAGGGCAACCCTTCAGGTGTGTGGGAGGAACGAAGTCAGATCGCTTTCCAGTCGCGGCCGGTCCAACAATCCGAGCTTCACCGGCACATCGTAAAGGCGGCCCGGTGCGAAGCGGCGATAGAAATGACGCAAGCCGGGAACGAGCACTCTGACGACCGGAACCTCGACGTCGGGACGTGTCTGGTCGAGGACGAGGAAATCGTAGCCTGCACGGGCGGCGATCTCGACGCAGGCAATGACCTGGTCACGCGTATTGTCGTGGAGCTTGAGGCTCGGCGCCGGGGGGACGATCGGGCGGTCGCTCGGTGTCAGGAACGGGTAGTTTTCCAGGCGCAGCGGCGTGACACCGTCAAGGGTCGGCTTCTCGCCGCTTGCGCCGCCCATCATGCCGACGGACATAAATTGGGTCAGTTCGGTGAGGGAGCGCAGCAGGGCTATGTGGCGGTCGAAATGCGCGCCGGAACCGAACTCGATATTTTCGTGTCCATTCTGCATCCAGTGCATGATAGCCACGTAAGTCGGAATGCCGAGGTCGGTGGTGACATCGAGCACCCACAGCTTGCGCCCGGCATCCGCAAATTGAGCCTGGAGATCCCGGACATAGAAATCGTCGAATTGCTCGAGATCGACCGCGGCGCGCTGCACCTGATTATACCACCAGATCGCGTAGGCATCGCGCTCGATCAGTTCCAGGAAGCCCTGAACGATGGCTTCGTCGCGGGTATTACCGGCCGCGCAGCCGTTGGAATCCGTATGAAAGCCGCCATAGAAGAAGTACAGCAGGCCGGTCGGCAGATATTTGAAGCGTTTGTCGCGCAACGATGAGACCGGCGACCACTCGGTCCTCGTCGAGGGATCGAACGGCTCGGGAACCGGATGGGGATCGTCCGGCTGCTGGAGAAACCTGTTCTTGAACTGTGTTTCGCTGAAGAGCTGGACGTCGTTGGGAAGAAGCGCGTCGCCGGGCGCGAAATCGACAAAGCGGCGCGTCGTCCTGATCTCATCGCCTTGGAAAATGCCCGAATAACGTTCGATCGATTCCATCAGCGCGCTGGCCTCGCCCTGCTCGGCAGTCGAGCCCTTGCCAAAGCTGCCCCCGCTCAATCCGGACCTGAGCTGGTCGATGCTGTGGGCCGGCGCGGAGAAATTATGCTGGGCGAAGTAATTGGTGTTCATCGGCAGATCGGCCTCGATCCGCTCAAGCCGCGTGACCACGCCGGTCAGCGGGCTCACATGCTTGCGGAAGCGCGACACCGTGGCCCGCGACGTCATGGTGCGATATCCACCGCTGGTCATGACGAGCTTCTTGCCTTCGGCGATCTCGACCAGGGCCGGGGATCGGCGCGGGTTGTGCAGCTTCTTGCTGCCGCAGGTTGGGCATTGCGGGCGTCGCGCGACATAGTGCTTTGCGATGACGGCGCCGGCCAGGTCGAAGCTTGCGATGTGATCGCGCAGATCAGTGCGAAAGCCCGAGGCGATTGCCTTGGCGATCTCGACGGCTGCGAAATGGATTGCGGTCCGTCCGACGGGATGGTTGACGAGCGGCGATATGGCGACCGCACGCGCCGGTCCCCGGTCAAGAAACCCCTTGATCTCCCTGTTGCGGATCATGCGATCGAACAGGCAAGTCCAGCACGAGCTTTCGCCCGGTTTGAACATGGGCCCGACCAGCGGAAACGCGCCGGACGGCTGCACCAACAGCCAATGCGTCTTGCCGGCTACGCGTTCCTGGTTCAGTTCGGCGAGCCGGCGGTCAAGATAATCGTTCACCAGCGTGATCGTGAGCTTTGGCGAGCGCTTGGCGATTTGAACGCCGAGCCTACTCAAGGCCGCGGTCAGCTCCTTGGCGCCTTTGACGTCAATCGACTCGATCTGCACGGAGCAACTGCGAAGATTTTGCTCCGCGACTTCCGGAGACAGGCCGAGGCTTGCCCAAAAACCGCCGACGGCTTCGTCGAATGCTGGCGATACCCGCGCAACGACATATCGGCGATCGAGGAGCCGCTTGATCGCCTCCTCGATCTTGTCGGCCGGGAAGCGCTTCGAAAGCTGGCGAATGATCGCCGGCCTGGCGTTGCCATGTTCTCCGATCGCGGTGGCCAAGGCGCAGTAGAGTTCGCCGTGCAGGAAGAACTTGCGATCCTCGGAATAGAGGCAAACCGCATCGGGAGGCAGTAAGTAGGCGGTGAAGTTCGGTGCAAATCGGAGGAGGTCTTTGCGGGTCTGCCGCGGGACGCGGGTCTTGCTATTGGCATTCATTGCGTCAGCACGCCGATCCGGTTGCCGTTACGTCAGATCGCCGGCGCAAGATGGATCGTCGTGCCCGCGCGCTGGTATTTTCCCAGAGAGTTGAAACAAATTCGCCCGTCACCGGCAAGCCATCGATGCAAGCGCCGTAGAGAAACCAAGCATTTGGCCGGCCGTGACAAAGGGGCCGGCCAATGAGATATGTCGGCTTGTGGACAGGCGTTCCGGAACGCGCCGAGGCCTAGCACCAGCGGCAGCGCCCCCACGATGCGCAGCAACCCGCGCATGATACGGCGCACCCTACAACACCAACAGCACATCCAGCACACCGGCAACCGACGCCACATCGGCAACCGCGGCAACCTCGACAGCCTCTGCAGCCGCGGCAACCACCGCATCCGCGCCATGCCAACTGCACGCGGCTACCGACGTTTTCCTTGTCGAAGAGATGGAAGGTGGCGAGGCTGACGTCGGCCATTTCCTCTTCATCGAGCGTGATTGCCTGACCCGGTACAAGGTTCGGCATATGCTGTACGTCGGGTGCCGGCACGGCCGATGCCGATGCGCCTCCCGCTAGCGAAAAAGTCAGGCCTGCCGCCCCGAACGCAGGCACGGCGACTTTGGTTACTCGCTTCTTCGTTTTAGAAGATCGCTTCGCCTGCCGCATGGTCGAACCTCCGTGCATTGCAAGAAGCATCCCAGCCGCGCTAACTCTACGCCCGGAAAATAGGGCAGGCAACAATTGCGCGCCCAAAAGCGTGGCGCCGCACGTTCAGAGTGTATTCATCTTCATGAACAGCATTGGCCCGACCCGTTGACACAGGGCATCACCGATCCACGTACATGGCGGGCGCGCACGGAGTGCAGCTTGGTGCGGTGCCGCAATCGCATCCAGGCTTGAACGGAGAGATCGGCGTGGCAGATCAACTCGGACGTTTCGCTTGGTACGAACTCCTGACCACGGATGTCGCGGCAGCAGGCGCATTTTATCGCAAGGCGGTCGGCTGGGGTTTGAAGGATGAGTCGACTCCGAAGCTGGCTTACACGGTGGTTCGCAGCGGCAGCGTTCCGGTCGGCGGACTTTTGGATATCCCGGACGAGGGGCGGAGATTGGGGGCAACGCCGAGATGGATGGGTTACGTCGCCGTCGATGACCTGGACGGGACCGCCGCACAGATCAGGCGTCTCGGAGGCACGATCTTTGTGCCGCCGACCGACACCAACATTGGCCGAATAGCAGTCGTTGCCGATCCGCAGAAGGCGACGTTCGGTCTGATCGAGGAACCGACACATGGCCGATCGAAGCCGGGCGGGCTGGACGAGCCGGGGCGCGTCGGTTGGCACGAGCTATTGGCCGGCGACCGGACCGTGATCTTCGATTTCTACAGAGCATTATTTGGTTGGCAGAAGGCCGACGCTCAAGCCGATCCAGCGGACTGGTATCAATTGTTTTCGGCGGACGGACAAACGGTCGGCGGCATGCTGACGAAACTTCCGAGCGTAGCGCAGCCATGCTGGCTGCATTACTTCAATGTCGACGACATCGGCGCTGCGACTAAGCAGGTGAATGCCGGTGGAGGCCGGATCCTCCAAGGTCCGATCGAATTGCCCGATGGCTGCTGGATCGCACGATGTGTCGATCCCCAGGGCGCCCTGTTTGCACTGCAGGGGGCCCGAGGTCAGGCGGGCATCGAGCCATCCTCGGCCTCGGAAGTCGGGTGGTCCGCCAAGTGGGGCGACGTTGCCTCACAGGGGAGAATTGTGCTGCCCAAGCCGAAGCGCTAGCTACAGCGTCTGCCCGGCGCCGGCGCGTCCTTCCAATAGGCCGCGCCGGGAGCAGGGGAGGCCTGCGAAAGACCGATCCGGCCCTGTCCGGCCCAAGTTCCCGTTGCGCCAGCCGACCCCGTGCGCTATCCGGCCGGAAAGGCCTGAGGCGGCTTCCATTTTCCCGCCGGCCAGCCAAACCGAGGACGGAAACCGCCATGCCAGCCTATCGCTCCCGCACCACCACCCACGGCCGCAACATGGCGGGTGCCCGCGGCCTCTGGCGCGCGACCGGCATGAAGGATGCGGACTTCGGCAAGCCGATCATCGCGGTCGTCAACTCCTTCACCCAGTTCGTGCCTGGCCATGTCCATCTCAAGGACCTCGGCCAGCTCGTCGCCCGCGAGATCGAGCAGGCCGGCGGCGTCGCCAAGGAATTCAACACCATCGCGGTCGATGACGGTATCGCCATGGGCCATGACGGCATGCTCTACAGCCTGCCGTCGCGCGAGCTGATCGCCGACAGCGTCGAATACATGGCCAACGCCCATTGCGCCGACGGCCTCGTCTGCATCTCCAATTGCGACAAGATCACGCCCGGCATGCTGATGGCGGCGCTGCGGCTCAACATCCCGGCCGTGTTCGTCTCGGGCGGGCCGATGGAGGCCGGCAAGGTCAAGCTCCAGGGCAAGACCAAGGCCGTCGACCTCATCGACGCCATGGTTGCCGCGGCGGACTCCAAGGTCAGCGACGAAGACGTCAAGGTGATCGAGCGCTCGGCGTGCCCGACCTGCGGCTCCTGCTCGGGCATGTTCACCGCGAATTCGATGAACTGCCTGACCGAAGCGCTCGGCCTCGCGCTGCCCGGCAACGGCTCGGTGGTCGCGACCCATGCCGACCGCAAGCGGCTGTTCGTCGAGGCCGGCCATACCATCGTCGATCTCGTCCGCCGCTATTACGAGCAGGACGATGCCTCGGTGCTGCCGCGCAACGTCGCGAACTTCAAGGCGTTCGAGAACGCGATGACGCTCGACATCGCGATGGGCGGCTCGACCAACACCGTGCTGCATCTGCTTGCGGCGGCTCACGAAGGGCAGGTCGCGTTCACCATGAAGGATATCGACCGGCTGTCGCGCCGTGTTCCCGTGCTCTGCAAGGTTGCGCCGTCGGTTGCCGACGTCCATGTCGAGGACGTGCACCGCGCCGGCGGCATCATGGGCATTCTCGGCGAGCTCGATCGCGCCGGCCTGATCGATACGTCGGTCTCGACCGTGCATGCGCCGACCATGGCTGACGCGCTGGAGCGTTGGGACATCAAGCGCTCCAAGAGCGAGGCGGTGCGCACCTTCTATCGTGCCTCGCCCGGCGGCATCCCGACGCAAGTCGCATTCAGCCAGGAGCGTCGCTACGACGAGCTCGATGCCGATCGCGAGAAGGGCGTCGTGCGCGATCTCGAACACGCCTTCAGCAAGGATGGCGGTCTCGCCGTGCTCTACGGCAACCTCGCACAGGACGGCTGCATCGTGAAGACTGCCGGCGTCGACGCCTCGATCCTGAAATTCTCCGGCCCCGCGCGCGTGTTCGAGAGCCAGGACGCGGCCGTCGAAGGCATTTTGGGCGGCAAGGTCGTCGCCGGTGAGGTCGTGGTCATCATCTACGAAGGCCCGCGCGGCGGCCCCGGCATGCAGGAAATGCTGTATCCGACCAGCTATCTGAAATCGATGGGCCTCGGCAAAGCCTGCGCGCTCGTCACCGACGGACGCTTCTCGGGCGGCTCGTCCGGCCTGTCGATCGGACATCTGTCGCCGGAAGCCGCCGAGGGCGGCAACATCGGCCTGGTGCGGACCGGCGACCTTATCGCGATCGACATTCCGAACCGCAGCATCACGCTGGAGGTTTCCGACGAGGAGCTCGCCAAGCGCCGCGCGTCGGAAGAGGCGAAGGGGGACGCCGCCTGGCAGGCGACGGGCCGCAAGCGCAACGTTTCCACCGCGCTCCAGGCTTACGCTGCGCTCACCACCAGCGCCGCGCGCGGCGCGGTGCGCGAAGTGAAGCGCCGCTCGAACTGAGCGCGGCTTGCGCGCGCGCGATCGCGGGTGCCGCGGTCGCGCATGGTCAACAAGTCCTGAATGGCCGGCGAGAGCCGGCCGTTCGCATTAAGGATGCCTCAACGAAGTTCGGCAGCTCAGGATTTTTGCCGCGTATACTGCTACGACCTTCGCAAATCCATTTCGGGCAACTGGGGCACCACCACAATGTCTCGTACTCTTGCTGTCGTTTTCTCAACAGCCGTCGCCGCGCTTTCCATGACGGGCGCAGCCTCCGCGGGCTGCTATAATTGCTACGCGCCGCCGCCGTGCCAGACCTGCTACCAGCAGCAATACGTCGCGCCGCAATACCGCACCGTCGACGAGACCGTGATGGTGTCGCCCGGCGCAACCGTTGCGCACCGCACGCCCGCGCAGTACCGCACCGTGATGGTGCCGCAGACTGTGATGGTCGCCCCGCCCGGCGTCCAGTACGAGCGCATCCCGCCGCAATACGCAACGCGCCAGCGCGTCGAGATGGTCTCGCCCGGCTATTCCTATTACGCCCCGGTGCAGATGGGCTGCGCGTCCTGCGGCTACTGAGCCAAGCCAGCAACGAACAATTCCATGCGGCGCTCCTCACGGGGCGCCGTTTTGCTTTGGGGCAGCAAACGAGGCCCGGAAACGGAGGCGACTCCAAACCGGGCCTCGCAACCAGCGACGCCCTGGGAGATGTCGCCAGTGTCCGGGATTGCTGAGAAACCCAGGCTAAGGGAACAGGCTGACGCTCGCCTGACAGATCAGGGCGGTCGAGGGGGACGAGGGGCCAACTTCGCGTTGCCTTGCGCCGTCGACTACGTTAAGCGACAGCCATTCCGGGTTTGGAAGGGTGGCCGAGTGGTTTAAGGCACCGGTCTTGAAAACCGGCGTGCCTGCAAGGGTACCGTGGGTTCGAATCCCACCCCTTCCGCCAGTATATTGTTCTCCTCTGTTCGTAGTCGTTCGAACTCCACAGCAAAATCAGTGACTTGCGCCGAAAGACTGTACTTTGCAGTTCGCCGGTGTTCCTCCTAATCGGGTCACTGACCGTGGTTTTTGCCCGTGGGTTCGGAGGACGGTTTTTCCCGGAGGAACAATGGCTGGAAGGCTCAAACCGCTCGACGTGGAGCGTCAAACCAAGCCCGGCAAATACGCCGATGGCGATGGACTCTACTTGATCATTACCGGACCAACATCGAAGAGCTGGTCATACAGATATTGGAAAGACGGCAAGGAGCGCTGGCACGGCCTCGGCTCCTTGAAGGAAGTATCACTAAAGGATGCGCGGCTGGCACGGGATGCGGCGCGGCTGCGCGTGAAAGGCGATCGCAGCACCGCTGGCGTGGACATAGTGCAGGAGAGGCGAAAGGCACGTGAAGAGGCGAAAGCCGTCGAGGCCAAGGTTGTGTTGCAGACGTTCGAGGAATGCGCGGAAGCCTACATCCGGATGAATTGGTCGACCTGGAGCGAGAAGCATCGCGATCAGTGGCCGTCCTCCCTCAAGCGTTACGCCTATCCCACGATCGGCAAGCTAACCATCCAGGAGATCAAGCCGAGCCACATCCACGATCTGCTCAAGCCGATCTGGGTGGAGAAACGCGAGACTGCGAACCGGGTCCGCGGCCGGATTGAAACGATTATCGCAAAGAACGTTGATATCGACGATCCAGACTTCCGCAATCCGGCCGAGCTTACGAGGCAGTTGCGCGAAAAGCTACCGAAGCGCCCCAAGCGCGTCGTCCGCCATCATCCGGCCTTACCGTACGCTGAGGCGCCGGCGTTCATGAGGCTCCTTGCCGGTGCGCCGGGAACAGCTGCCGCCATGCTACGCTTCCTAGTCTTCACGGCTTGCCGCACGAACGAGGCCGTCGAAGGGCATTGGTCTGAGATCGATCGCCCAGGCTCGACCTGGAAAATCCCCGGCGAGCGAATGAAGATGGACCAGGACCACTACGTCCCTTTGACGGATCCCGCGTTGGCGGTCCTCGACGAGATGCGAGACGGCCGCCAAGGCGAACTAATTTTCACCAATCCCGAAGGCGGGGCATTCTCTGAAAACGCGATGCTCGCGGTACTTGATCGTCTCGGCTACGGATACGTAACGGTGCACGGTTTCCGGTCGACCTTCGCAACCTGGGCTGAGGAATGCACCGACTATCCGGACGGCGTACGCGAGGCCGCGCTGGCCCACAAGTACAAGAGCGAGACTACCGCAGCCTATCAGCGAGGCCAGAAGTTGGAGAAGCGCCGGGCGTTAATGAAGGATTGGGCCGTATTCCTGAGCGGCGCCAATGTGACCCAATTGGAAGACCGGAGGACAGGGTAGGGCGTAGAGCGGCTGCAGCTAGGACACTGAGGGTCAGAAGCGTTGGTTGCGCCCAATCTCGATGGGACGCGTGCGAGGGGAGCTGCCCATTAGGGCCGATGAAATTCGACCGCTCGCTGCTTCAGCGATACTCTTGCCTCGAAGCCTGCGAGAAGCCACGCCCTCGCTTGCGTGTGCCCCGCCTTGCGCGAGCTCTCATTGCCCCACCACGCACTAAACTTGTGGGCAGACGCAGGTAACGGCCTTCCGAGCAGCGCTTCTATTTCTGAAAATGTGAACCGAACGGTTTGCCCTCGCACGCTATCCAGCTTCGCTCGCAGTGGATCGTAAACGGACATAGCCCGGCTCGTCACGTTGCTTTGTCGACGCGACTGGCGGCGATGAAGTCCCGCGCGGCAAGCTCCAGGTCGAGATCGGTAATCCGTTCAAAGATACGAGCAGCGATTTCCTCTGACTCTTCGGCGGTCAACGACCGAATGCCGCGCAAAGAAAGCTCGTCTCTGAGAACCTTCGCCACAATGAATTTGATCACCATCTGGATCTATGATCCCAAAACATGATCCAACCGCAACCGGAGGGCGAACGCAAGTAGTTGAGCAGTTTTCCCGCGGGCTCCGGCCTAGCCGTCTCGGCAGGGTATGCCGAAGCTGTCGCAGGCACTCGCGAAGGCCTCTTTTGCCTTCGCATCTTCAAAGCAAAAGCGCGTGCCGACGTCGGGACGATCAATCCACCAGTCGACCTTGCTTCCTTTTGCAATGCGGGAGGCTTCGCCGCGCAGCAGATCCAATTGTTTCCCGGCGGCGTGAACGATCAAGCAATTTTCCTTTGTCATGAATGCTTTCCTGAAATAGGTCCACCATGCGACCGCTTTCAGGTGACCTAGCCGAAGCGGCTATCCGGGCCACGTGATCGGTCGCGGTGCACTTCGTTTGACAACGAGCTGACTAATATCTCCAGCTTCGATTGTTCTTCGTTCAAGCGCCTTTCGACAAACTGGCGCTCAAACTCCGTCAGGCTGGTTTGCAATAAGTGGCGATAGCGTCGAATATTGTTGCGATGTGCACGCGCCAACTGGTCGTCAATCATCATCGTCTTCCTTTGACGGCTACTATCTCATTCCTTTTTGCTTCACGGGGTGAGGTGGCCCCGAGGCAACATTCCAAGACGTCGCTGGAGCGGAGTATCTTCGCTCCGTGACGCCGGCAATCCCCGGCCGGGGCTTTAAATCCCGGCCCTCTAATTCTGGCGGACTTCGATGACAGAAACAAGAAATACTCGAAGGGCACGGTGCCCGCAGCGCTCTCGCTCACGCTAATGGGCTTTTCTTTTGCAATCTGTGAACCAGTTCACAATCGCAGCGGGGCATTGGCTGCTATCGATCTGCCATTGCCAGAACCTAATCATGATTTGAAAAACGCCCCCGGCGCGCAAGCGCTGGGGGTTTTTGCACCTGCGAGGGACTACGCTGACGGCCCTATCACGTCGTACTCGAGGCCACCCCCTCAGGATCGTTCTCCCCAAACACGTTTCTGCGGCGTCGAGCGCAGCAAAGACCTTGATGTGATTGACGTCGCCAACCTGTTTGGCGGTATTCACGTAGACGAAGACGACGGTCATCGATCCCTCTTCAGCTTGCGCCGGCCCCAATGCGGCACTTTTCCCTTCGGATTGAACTCGGGGACGTGGCGCCGGTTCAATGCTCGCATAACGCCGGTCCGGGCAAACATCGTCGGGCCGCCTTCCTTATGCGACCAGGATCAGCGGCTGCATCGCGGCCTGCCATTCGGGCGCGTCGTGCTTCTTCTTCGGCAAAGCAGGGATGTATACGCCGGCATCGAGCAGCGTCGTCAGCGTGCGTCCGCCGGCCACAAAAATAGGTTCGTCGAACGCGCGGGAGCAGGTCATCCGCAGCGGTGGTTGTGCGGGAGAGCGTCGTGCAGACTTGGGCTCGCGCGGACCAATCCTAGTCCTCGGAGAAGTAAATAGGTTCGGGAAGATCAAAAGCTATGTATAAAGCTATCCCGAAAAGAGCCAATAAAATCAAAGCTGTGCAAAGCAAAAGCAGCCACAAGGCTTGGTTCCTCAATCTGAAGTGCTAGGATTAGCTAGCAGCTCAGAAGAGCTATTTGACGAAACTCAACTCGCCCTCGCGGGGGAACCTCACGGCTAGGCGGCCTCAAACGAGGGAACGACGAGAGGCCACCAACTGAGGCGGCCTCTGCCTGTCGTCTCGCTTCTATTGGGAAACGGCCATCATCGTCGCTTCGCCGTCGCCGCGCAGGATCGCGCCGCGCTGGCCACAAGCGTTGCAGACGAATCGCGGCTCGATCTGGGACAGCCGGATCTCGTCAGGCCACTGGGCGGCCGAGAGCTTCACGTTATGACCGCAGCGGTAGTCCTGGCAGAAGACGATCAGGTCGCGCACTCCGGTCGAGCGCATCTCGCCGAGCGTTATCTTGAGGGGCCGCCCGTCGGGTTCACTGGCGTTGTTTCAGCGGGCAGGGCGAGGCATGCCGCCATCAAAGCGGCATCCGAAGGGGTCTCCGCAAATTATCAATCCCTTGGGCCGCGGAGCGCGCGCGAGCTACTGCGCATCGTGGGTGTGGAAAGCCGCCGATCAATCGAACGATGGAGACCATCGGCCCGCCATGTTGGCGGGCCTCTCATGCTAAAAGCGATTCCAGCCGATCGCGCCCGCCCGATTGCCCGATTCAAAATGTGAATTAGTGCACCGACTTGCCTGCGGAATAAGGAGAAGCTGGAGGGGTTAATTCAATAGTTCAATTGTGGGTGAATCTGTGGAAACTGCGAAGCGGTGCCAAGCCCAAGCAGCTGAATGCCTCCATTTAATGCAATCGGCGCAGAGCGAGACCGAAGCCAGACTCCTCAAATCGCTATCGCAAAGCTGGATTCGCATCGCCAATCAGATCGATCGATATCAATCTCTCGTCTCAAGCGGTAAGGCGCGAACAGACAAATCTACAATGGATCACACGCGCAGCTGAACGATCCATTCGGAGCCGGGGAATCCGCGGGGCGACAAGCCTGACGCTCCGGGCGTCAGGCACCTGAGATGACCACTGTCCAATTCAAGGACAATTCGTGTCGGCGAGGAGCTCACCACCGTGCTATTGATAACCGTTTCATCACCTAGCACGATTGGTAAGTAGATGCCTTCGGGGGGAAAGTGCGACGCTTGGCGCTGGTCCTCAGCCAAACCTTGACGCCCGTTCCCAGCGTCCAGGAGCGCGTATGGCCCGCCCACTCCAACTGATCGCCCCACAGATTGCGAAGGCACTTTAGAGACTTTCCGCGACCGAACTTGACATCCGACAACACCCAAAGCCGCGGGATTGCCGAATGCTAAGTTGGGTCGGGATACGCTCGGAACGCGAGCGAGGCACTGCGCGTCGTGGGTGTGGGCAACGTCGACCCTTGACGATTTGCCACCATCGGGAGTCTGATCCGGCGCATGGGGCCGGATCGGCGCGTCATCGACGAGCTCAGGGCGTTCGAGCGGCTTTGCATTTGAGCTGGCCGCCGGCGCGACCATGCCGGAGGAGCGGGCAGGGCTCGAGTTCAACTGCTACCGTGCCGAGGCCAGTTGCCTCCAAACCCGCTTCATCAAGAAATGGTCGGCGGCCGCGGCAGGAGCGCCGGCTTCGGTGGCCGCTTCTTCGGATCCTTGTGGTTGAAGTGCCCGCGGGTAGGAAGCGGGATCAGGCAACGCTTGCATATCTTTCGGAGCGTGAACTCCGAAATGCCGAGGCCAGCGGCCGCCCGGATCAGTGTCTTGCTCCAGACGAGATCGCGGTGCGGCCAGCTCAATTCCTCGACGGCTGTTTCCAGCCATAGGACTGGCGCGGAATTCGGCCAGTGACGTCGAGGTCCTTCTCGTCAGAGAGGCGCCAGGCCGCCACTCCGAAGCAGACGGTCAAAACTACCGCGGTAACTAGCAGAAGCGTCGACAGAAACTGGCTCACGCCTACACCCTCTGAACGTGGCGCGTAGCTGAGCGTCCATGAACTGTCGATTCGGAAAATGCAGACGCGCTGACCTAACGGCAGAATGTCCCCAAGCTTCTAGTTATCCGCTCAAAGCCATGCGTCCCTCCGCGGTAATTCGGTATTCGGTTTCGCCCGATGTTTGGGGGATTGCGTCAATCAGGCCCAGCTCCACTAGGCGCGCGACGAGCTCGTGATCGAACAGCGGGGTGCTGATCCACGGTTCGGAGGTCAGTTGCTTCAAGAACGCGCGCTCGATCTCGGTTAGATCCACGGTTGCCTCTCTGGAGAAAACTCCAGCCGACTTGGCGTCGTTCCACCCGATGTAACCGAGCCAATCAAGAAGGACCGAAAGCGCTTATCAGTCCGATCGCAATGGGGACCAGCCCCACGACGGTCCATAGGGCGGGCGAGCTGGAGCCCAGGCCAGCAACAAAGATCCAGACACCAAAGCCCACAATGAGCGCCGAAATGGCGTAGGCGAGTGCTTTTTCCATCGGCCGATCCACGAGAAACAAAGGATCGATGCGCCTGTACGACCCAGAACGGGGTGAAACGTTCCTTCGTTCCAAGGGCAGTCGAGTATGACCATTGGCTGAGGCGCATCATCGTACCGGCTCCGGATCCGTACTTCTTTCGATACTATTCAACAGCGGCAGCGCCGGCTTGGGCGGTCGCTTCTTCGGATCTTTGTGGTTGAAGTGCCCGCGGGTGGGGATAGGGATCCGCAAGCGCTTGCAGAGGTGCCGGAGGGCGAACTCCGATATTCCAAGATCGGCGGCCGCTCGTATCATGGTCTTAGTCCAGACTAGGTCTCGGATCTCGGCGCGGCTCATGTCTCTCCGCAGGTGACGTCGACCAACCGAGATCTTGCGGCTCTTGGTCTCGCGCGGCCGCTTGATGCCGTGCTTTCGTTCGAACGCTTTGGTGGCCTTGTCCTCCATTCGCGATCGGTGGCGCGCCAGGCGCTCGGATAGGGATATGGGAACGGGGCGCACGCCTTCTTCAATTTGTAGAATCGGCGCGCCCAGGACTGCTGCTCTTTGTCGTCGAATGGATAGAAGGGCAGGTCGATGGCGCGGGCCCACGGGATGTGTTCCGGGACATACCCGGGTCTCTTTCGATCGAAGTCCCACCACGGGGCATCTGAAAGACGATTGCGTCGCTCGCGTATTGACAGGTGGTCGATTGCCTCGGCGCAGTACATCGAGACGAGTATCGTGAGACGCCCGACTCGCTTGTGTCCCACTGAAGTGAGACAGCGGGATTGCTTGAAAAGTCGAGATTTTAAGCAGGCTTCCCTTCAAAATTCACCGTGACAATCGCGTGAGACGCCGACCATCTAAACTGTGTTGTCACTTATGTCCGCGTTGTTGCTCACTAGCGCTGATGCGCACAATCTGAATTCTACCGGCCAATCGCTGGGCGCTGAGAGCCTCAAGAACCCAACGGAGACCGTAACGGAGACCGTCGCTGGTAGTTGGATAATCGTTTCATTCGCTATCGGGCGGACGTCCGAAGTTGTGCTTTGGGCAGCCTGTGACGTGACCTGGGAGGGGCGGGCTGCGCAGCCGCTAAGGGGAAGACCGTAGCTCCGACACGTAGCTCCTGGTGTCTGGGTCAGGGAGCCCAACGGAATCAACGGCGTATGGGAGGAGGGAGTATCCGTTGATCTGGAAAATCCACACCACCACTTCGCAAGACGAACTAGTACAGATGCAAGCCGCCTGTGGATCGTGCTTGGGGCAACTCGCGCGACATGCGGGCGAATTTTTCAAATACTTGTTGCCAATGCCCCTGCAAGACTTTGGTAATGTTGGATAACTTGGAGAACAACTTTCAGGGTAACTCCCTCGCGAAAAGTGTGCCAGGAGCGGTATCTTCAGTGTGTTTCGGTGATAGGCCGCGTTACATCAACTTAGGTGTGTTCTGAATCGAGCGCCTTGCTGTTTAGTCGAATAACGATGAACAGCTAGGTGCATCAATGTTCGGAACGAAAACAGCAAGCCGTCCCGCCATCGTCGCGACTGTCAATGAAACGATGGCAGCGCTGCGCATCGGCCGCGCGAAGATCTATGAGCTTCTGAATTCCGGAGCGCTGGAAAGTTACCTGGAAGGAGCTGCTCGGAAGATCACTTGGCGCAGCATCGACGCATACGTCGAGCGCCGTTTGGCGGAAGAATCCGAGCGCCGGGGCATTGAGTAGCTTCATGCAGCCCGCGATCAGATCTCCCGCAATGGTGACGTCGTCGAGCCGGCGCATGGATGCCGTGACGAGACAGGTGCCTTTCCCTAGCGAAGGGAGGATTTTAGGCATTTCAATGCACTTAGGCCGGATTTTGAGCCAACCGCCCTTCATTGAACCTCAACGTGTTTCAGCTCCGGCCCCCAAACGGATTGCCGTGGAAGGTAAGGAGAGCTCGTCTGCAACGACACCCTGCCGAGCGAACAAACACGAGTTCGGCGTAGCCATTCCCGAACCGGACCCGCCGGACAAAAGAAAGCGCCCCCCGAGGGCAAATCGGGAGGCGCCGGCATTCTTTAGTACTTGGGCAGCTGCTAATTCTCCATACCCGAACGAAAAGCTTCGTTCAAGCGCCCCTGCAGCTTGGGGGCATCAATGAGCGAGAAGTTCGATTGGGATGACGAATGCCTCGTTGTGCCGTTTCACCCGGCGCAAAACAAAACGGCCGTATACACAAATCTGTACGGTGACATCGTGCTACGGCAACACGACCCGGACTCCTGGAAGGATGATGAAGATAACATCCTAATATTCCGGCCGGAGAATGTTGAAGCGATCGTTCGCGCGATCATTGAGGAGGCCGAACTTCCTTACGTTTTGGTGGACACTTCCGACGGGAATACTGGCCCGACGGTCCAAAAGAAGGACAGCACGGCTGCGGAACGCCAGCGCCGCCGCCGCGCGAAGCTTCGCGAGCGCCGTGACCCTAACCGTGACAAGAGTGATGCTGTCACGAGTGTCACGGCTGCTCATCCGCCTGATCGGGTCCAACTCGCGCTCGTTCGCACTGCCGAGGAAGACAAGAAAGATATCCAAGACACGGCGCTTACGCGCTGACCGAACCGCCGCGTTCGGTCGGCCGTGGGCTCCGCGATTGCGGGTCTGCTCGGTGGCTCCCGCCGCAATCCAGGTACTTCAGCCGACCGTCGCGAGAATAGCGACGAGTCGAGATCGGCCATGATCTCGTCGCCGGGGAGGGGAGAGCGCAGCTCTCTCTCCCGCCGATGAATGACCGCGAGGTGCCGCCCCTCAAAGCGGCAAGCTCCCGCCGGTGGGCTTACGATCGAATCGAACCGGAATCAAAATACGCGGGTTCAGGTGTCCCCATTCCTCCCCGCGGCCTTCAGGTGCCCGGCAACCCCGGGAGTGGTTGAAGGCAAGTCACAGCCGTCAGCGGGATGACAACCCGATCCGGCCGACTTGCGGGATGAGCCGAAAAAATCATCCCAGTCGTCACGCCCCTCCACAAGGCGCGACGGGCGGACGCGGCGGGGCCAACGCCGCGCGAACCCACGAGGGTTCGGAGGGCAACCAAGTACGCGAGGCCGAGTGGGCCTTCTCCCTCGTCAGGAGCTTCAGAATGGGAGTTTTTCCAGACTGAAGGCGGAAAGGGGCGAAGCTATGCCCGCCTGAGCAATGCAGGGGGTCTGTCGAGCTTAATGAGACAACCGATTTGTTCGCCGGCGGGCTCAGTACAAGCGAGTCACCCTCTGAGAAGGCTGAGACAGTAGGTGAGACACCTACGAATTAGCGGGGTGTCTCACCGCTGAGGCAAGCCGTAGATAGAAAAACATGTGGTTTTGTTGTTGAGGTGGCCTCAATAAAGTCAACGACGGCCCGGCGCGCGCAGTAATGGACATTCTCGCATCGAATCCTACCGGCAAAAAACACGAGTCACCTCGGTGAGACAGGTGTCTCAGGCGCGTCAGACGAAAACGCAAGGTGAAATAAACACTTAGGGGTGAGACTCCACATCGAGCGGTCCATGAGACACTAGAAGCGCTTCAGCCACGTATTTGCGTATTTCGCGACCAGGTATGTCCAGCACGGAGCAGCTCGGGTGCTCACTCGGTGATAGCCACCGAGCGCGCCGCCGACCGGGATGGCCGCAATGGTGACCCAAAGCGCGATGCTGACGTGAGAGGCGGCGATCTCGGCCGGACAGCCCCTTTCGGTGAGAAGCAACGGACCGAACGCGAACACATTGGCGAAGGTGGCGCTGGCGGTGCCACCGACGAAGCCTGCGAGGGCCACCGCGGCCGTGACGGCCGCGCTTGGGAAGGCCGTTGGACAACGCCGCGCGCGGTCGCGCCTACTTCGGCAGCGTGAACAGTAGGATCAGCGCCATCAGGGTCAGGATCACCATTGCTTCCTGCTGCATATTCGGCGGCAGTGATCGGAAATTCGTGCATATTTCCACGTGCGTCATGGCAAACAGTATAGGACTGCTGTTCAATTACATGTGCGATCGTGTCCGTCGTCGTTGCGGTCGCTGGCTTTACGGATCAAGTCGCCCCGATGGAGTATCGTAAAGGTCCGTTGTGTACGACTGCGAACATTGGAGTTGCACCTCGACAAGCCTGGATGATAGCGGGGCCGTCGGGCTCGCGTCTGTTGGTGGCGTGACGTCTACGGCCGCAGGTGTGCTTGTGGCCACATCTGTAGACGCGGGTGTAGCCGAAGGGTGTAGTCCAGTTCAGCTAGTGGTCGATGTCTGCTCGCCCCAGCACACCCCATGGGCTGACTGGGAGCGCCGACGAGGGCCAACGATCACGAAGCAGCCAATCGCAGATGTCTGATGCTATATCCTCTCTCTGATACAGCGATGAGTGCTGTAGGAGACGTTGGAATATCAGGGAGGTGAGTACTGACCGAGATTGATAGACGATCTGCCGGATGGGCGAGCCCAACGCCGACCTAGAACGGCCTGACCACATCTCGGCTCTGCCCCACGTGACGTTCGGTCGAGTGGTAACTTTTATGCTCGCGAGCGCATAATCCGACAATTTGTCGTCCCAGTATCCGGCACGCCGAATGATGCCAAGGAGCAAGGCAGGAATCACGAAAAAGGAAAACGCCACAGGCATCAAAAAGAAAGGAGCCTCTAGTAGCACTGCTACGGGCGGGGCGATTGGACCCAACAGGTGCCTAAGCGTCCTCAGAGCCGGTCCGAGCGCTTCATAAATGCTTTGGGTTGCCGCAACTAATGATGCTCCATCTGCGGACTCGATAGCAAGCCTAGTGTGCCTGTTGGAGGTACAGCGAAGAAGTCGATCAAGCTCAATGCGTCCGCCCTCGGGATTGGCTTCTCCGGCGCGCCCCCTCGGTCGATGGAGATCCGCGGAAACTCTGGGAGCTTCCATATTCTGCGCTGCCGCTCAGCTTTAGCCTCTTCGAGAGCCGCGTCCTTGAAATGCGTAAGCTTAAGCTTCATTTCAGCGACCTGGTCAGCTGACGAGCTTCCAAGAATGTTTTCAGTAGCAAGGGCGTACCTCTGCGCGCAGAGCTTAATGTAATACTCAGGTTCGAATTGTCGGATCATCGGGAAACGCCGCGAGCGGAGTGGAGCAGGGCGGACAAGAACGGTTCAGTCCGCCGGTCCCTCGCGCTACTCCCATATTGCAGGTAATCAGCTTCCCTTCGGTCTGCGAGTCCTCCTCGTACCTGGAGCGAAAATTTCCTGAAAGGACACGCCTAGCGCTTTGGAAACATGCCAGAGCGTTACGATGGTGGCGTTGCGGGTCCCAAGCGTGAGACGTTGAGCGCGAGCGCGCAGTCCTCCGGGCGAGATATCGATCTTGTCCCTTTTCGCCCCGTCATATTCTGCAAATTATGGCTTTCCCAGATGCGGCTTGGATCGGTGCTTCTTCTTCGGTTGGGTTCCGGCCGTATGAGCACGGTCTGCTCCAGCCAGTTCATGAGATCTCTGTCGGTGGTGGTCCCCTCGGCGGAATCCTCAGCCCGTCATTGCTGGACATAGGCGGCCCCGAAGCACTCGATGCTGATGCCAGCAGCGCCGCCTCTTCCGGTCGCGGGTGCGGCGAATCTTTCGGCATCATCACGGCGATCCCTTTGTATCTTGGTGGATTTTTCATTTTGGCTCGAACGCGAGCACGTGGGCAGGGCCGCCGGTACGGTAGCGTGAACGCCACTTCTTGAGAATCGGTGCGAGATCGTGTATCGTCACGTCACCGCGACGCAGCAATGCGGGCGCTTCACCCTCTCCTACCAAGGTGAGGGGCGACTACGCAGGGATTATCGGTTTGCCCGATCGCTCTGTACGTCTTGGGATCGCTTGTTGAAGCTGTCGCCGCCTTCGGTGACGCCGGATTTAGGTCCGGAAAGCGGAGGGAGGATGCGCATGGAGCAATCAAAAATCTCCTTGGCACGCCTCGGATCGCCAACCACGTGTTGCGGTCGGAAAAGCTGCGTGCTGTCGGCCGCCAGCCAAGGAGTGAAATATTTGTCCCCAAGCTCACTAATGAAGGAAGTCCGGCGCGCGCTTTTGCGCGAGGGATTCACCGCGACCAAGACTCGCGGTGGTCACTGGCGCTTTGAACATCCGCAGATGTGCGGACCCGTATTCGCGCCCGACACGCCTTCCGATTATCGCGGCGTCAAGAATCTGAAGGCGCTGCTGCGGCGCAAGCTGCGCGCCGCTAACGACAACTAGACCCATTAACCACCGGGCCGCCCCCTCCAGCGGGCGGCCCGCCCTTTTTGAACAACAAATTGTGGCGAGGGGCGCTCGGCCGCCGGCCTCACCCAGGAGACCAAAAATGATCAAGTTGATGTCAAACGATCACGTCCTTCCCCGGCCTGTTGAGCGGTTGCCGGATTATGCGCATGCGAAGGCTCGCCAGAACCTCGCAGAAAAGATCGTCGACGCCTTCGGCCTCTCCGAAGCGTCGGCGAATGCGATCGCCAATGCGGTCGTTGATCCGAGCGAAGTGCGCAAATCGATCGGCGATACGATCGATCCCGATGTGGAGAAGATTCCCGTTCCGGGTGGCACATTACTCGGCATCCGCACGAGCGTGTGGGCGCGGCGCGCCATGCCCGATCCGCGCAATCCTCGGACGCTGCCGTCGCGGCGACATCCTTTCGCCATCGACCCCGGGACGGGCGGCGAGGATTCGAAGTTTCGTCCCGTGCCCGAGCCGCGCTCGCTCGACCCGGCGGAACGGTACAAGGCGGAGCTCGCGGTGGACATCGAGAACCGCCACCACCTTACTTGGGCGGCGCAGCAGGCGGCGAGCTTCGTGCTCACGGAAAATGACTGGCGTGCGTCGATCGAATCGCAGGGTGTAATGGAGGCCGTCTGGCTGGTTGCGACGACCTATTTGCATGCCGATGAATCCGCACCAGCCACCACGCTTACCACCGTCGAGGGCTCGTCGCGCGCAACGGCGGTTCACAACATTCTCGGCATCCATTCGGCCGACGTCCCTTATGACGACGGCGACGCCAAGCTGCGGGCCTATATCCGCAAGCTGAACGACGCTTTTGATCGCGGCGAACGCGATCGCGAAATTCAGGTTTCGCTGCGGTGCGAGCGGATTCCGGCTTTGATCCTGGTCGGCTTCCGGCCACATCCTGAAGGCGTCACCGGCTTCCCGACGGCGGTGAAGTCGCTCGTAGCGCTCCGCCACGTCGACCCGCCCAAGCCCTGGGGTGAAGGGCCGGAGAACGAATCGCTCGCAGATGAAGTGCTCGATGAGCTCTATCGGCGCGATCTGATTTCGGAGGCGCAGCGCGACTATTATGCTGGCTCGTGCACCCGCGCCGAAGCGCGCGCCGCGCACTTGCCTGACGATCCTGTCCAGCGCGCGGCACAGATCGTACGACTGTTCACCAGCAAGGATGAACGGGTGGATGAAGCCATTCGCGTGGCGGTGACGAGCCAGTCGACGCGCAAGCGCATCACCTCGAAGCTGATGAACGAATTGGCGACTGCGCTGGTCCTGCGCGCTGTCGCTGACGATCGCAGCAAGGTCGACCAGATTCGCCGCTATCTGCGCCATGCGTTCAGCAAGTCGGCGCATCGCGAGAACTGGCAGGCGACTGGCCGATCGACGGAGCAGCTCGTGCATCAGGCGCTTGCGGAAGTGCGCGAATCGATCGGCAATGGTGGCACTGAAGAGCCGGGCCCCGCGTCGCTTGAGCTTGCAGTTCGCGCCTCCTATCCGCTCGTCGTGTCCGGTCGTCTCAACGCCGACCGGGGTTCTTCGGGCAACGACCAGCCCGACCGACGCACGCCGGGTGAGGTGCTTGATGCGATGCGCCGCTCGCTGCATGGCGTTCGTCAGCTCGGCCAGGCGCTGCAGGATTTCGAGCAGTCGCAGCCACCTCGCGCGGTCGACGAGGACGGCAGGGTGAAGCGCACTTCGGACGGATCGTCGGATCAGACCCTGAGCGACATCTACCTGCGTAATGAGTTCCCCCCACCCGGCAAGGCGAAGGCGGCGCGACCGGGCAATACGCCGACCGACCGGTACAACAATGCGCTCGAAGCGCTCAGCAAGGCCTTCCAGGATCTCGATCAGCGGTTCGAGGCGTTGTCCAAGGTGGTCGGCGATGATGGCCAGCCGATCGTCGATGCTCGCGGTGTCGATCTTCGGCTTACGGAGTCGTGGCGTGAAATTCTTCGCCGCGTGGACGAGGAAACGGTGATTTGGGCGCGCTCGTTCAGGAAGATGTATGGCACAAAGATCGACTTGGCCGAGGCGCGTGTCGAAAGCGACAGGAATGCCGGAGATCTCGACGATCCTTATGCCGATGTCGGTGACGACGAAAGCGAGCGCGTCACCATGAGCGAGCTGCAGGACGAAGACGTCCTCCGATAGTGTTGCGAGATGGGCCCGGCCACATTGGCCGGGCCCCGTGCGGCGACACGGATCGTTCAATGGACGTCGGTCCCCGACGTCACCTGGCGCGGGAGGCATGAATGACCCAAGCGGCTAAGAGCCAAGCTATGCCGCCTCAGCGGCAATGTGACCTGCGAAGAACGTGACAAAGGTCTTGAGGCTAGTCAGCTCTGACATGTCGGCGAAGTCGCCTGTGGTAAGCCCCGCAGCCCAACAAGAAATCCCCTAGTCCAGGATCCTCCGGCACCCCCGAAGAAACGCTAGAAATCGTCGCCAATAATTCTGGGACGCTTGCCCGCAACAGTTTCGTGCTGTCCGGATTTTGAGGCGCGCAAGCGGGCGTTCGTTAGGGCTCGCTCCCAAGCTTGCCGTGGTTCGTTTTGTCGCGTTGAGTTCACCGTGCCAGAGAACTCGAATTCGCCGTGTACCGGGCACTTGACCGCATATCCGTCGAACGTGACGCCAAGTTCTTCGGCGTCAAATTGGCAAATTGGGCATATCATTAGGAACTATCTCGCATGCTTATTGAGGAAGTGACCGTTGATAAGGGCCCGTCGCCACCAGCTCCGGATTGAGTTCCGCCCAGCTCTTTCGACCCTCGACCTTTCCGATCGCCTCGCGCTTGCGCTGACGCGCAGCGCGAAGCTTCGCGACCGTGGTCGCTTTCTCAAACTGAGCGATGGCACCAAGCACTTGGCGGACGAGTACTGCCGTTGGGGTATCCTCGATGAAGAAGTCGGGCGAGCTTGTCGGGATCAGCGTGACACCGAGGCTGCGCAGATGATCGTGTCCGGCTAGCTGGACTGCCAAGTCGCGCGCAAAGCCGTCAGGGCTCTCGACTAGGATCGTCCTGACACCATCGCCAGCGATGCGGTTGAGCATCGCCGCAAAGCCAGCCCGCTCGGCGATGGGATCGGCACCGCTCACCGCCGCGTCGTAGAATTCGTCGACGAGCTCGTAACCGTTCGCGTCTGCGAAGCTCTCGATCGCAGCGCGTTGCCGGCGATCACTATCCTTATCGGCGCCCACATTCGCTGCCGAAGAAGTCCTAAGGTAAGCAATAGCTTCGACCAATTTTTGCTTTCGTTTCATGGCCTTATGGCCCTTTCGTGTACAGATTTCTTGAGAAAGCGATGCGTCGCCTGCAGGACGAGCGTCGCTTCGCCTGCACCAAAACTTGAAGGTCACGAGACGAGGTAGGGGGACTCAGGGACGTCGGCGGAACGGGGCTCCTCCAACCCTAGCGTCCCAAGCCGATGAATTGTGAGCCAAATCTCGCAATCCGCACAAAAGAGACATGCGTAACTACGGTAGCAAGCTACGGATATCCCGCCTGCGTTCCGTCTCTCTCAGCATCCTACAGGGACAAACCGCGCCCAACACCACTGAGCACGCCGCCAATCATAAGAAGGAAAAGACAGGCGATTAGAAATCTCAGCCGTTGCCCCCGTCGAGCATTGGGAACGCCATCGCCTCTGTCCGCCGGTTGGTTAGAAGCGGATCATGATGTTCACTGTTGTGCTGAAATTGCGGGCCGGCCGCCCAGGCTACCATAGATCACCGGCTTGCCCCGACTAAACACAACTCCCTGGGCAAAAGCGCTTAAGCCGAAGGCGGAGTTATAGAGCGAGATTGTGCCTCCATCGGCACTGAGCTTGAGAAGCGAGAATTCAAGCAGTTCATTGCCGTCATCGCCCCATCGTTTGGTCGTTACTTCCGGCGACACCGCGCCTAGGCGTCTTACGCCAATCGGCCGTTGACGCTTGACCGCGAAGAGGGTTTCGCCATCCGTGACCGTCAGCGACTGAATGTTAGAGGGAAACGGGTCATCATCTTTCCATAGCGGAGATGATGTCAGCTCCGGGGTGACTTGCAGAAGAAGCCCTTTGCCGCTGTCCTCACACGGTCCGCGCGTCTGGCCGCCGATCCTGAGCCCTTGTTGGTCGCCTTCCGCGGCAACGACCTGCAAATCCGGAATGGTTAGCGTCCTCTTAACCTCCAAGGTCGCTGCGTCTAGAAGGTAGATGGTTGACTCGAGCGGCCCCTGACACAGGGTCGGCAGGCCAAACAAAGCCTCGCTCGAGCCGAAATTGCCGAACTGCCGCGAGTTGACGATTAGGGCGAGATCCGGGCCGACTCTTGAGAGCAGTGCCCATTGCCCGATGATGAACTCGGACATCCCAACCTTAATTTCCTTTCGTGCGGCCTCGTGGCCATCGGGGTCAAACCGGACGAGGTGCGCAATGCGATCTTCCTTTGACGAATATGTCGATCCCGACAACATGACGATGTCGTTGCCGACCTTCAGTGAACCGTACGGCATATCGTCCACGAGGTCCGGCCATGCCTTCTCCCAGACCAGCGTGCCATCCGGCGTAAATCGTCTCACAATCGGATAGGGGTGTACGGACACCTTATATCCGAACGCATAGACCTGAGATTGATCGACAAGAAGTTTGCCGGCGCCGATCTCATGCGACTTGGAAAAAGCGGGCGCGCTGTTCGATGTCGCGTCCCTGATGATGCTTGCCATCGTCTTTCCGTCCCAGTCGCCCATGACGGAGAGCACCAATCGGTCCGCGAGCGGTCTGGCATCAAAAACTTCGCCCACATCATCACTGCCAAGGTGCCGGTAATCGACGGTCGTCGCGGTCGCGCGCGCATCCTGTTCGATCTGGGAGGCGCCATAGCCGAACACGATGAACGGCGCCCAGAAGCGGGGATGATGATGGGCCCTGTCAGCTTTGGCGAGGTAGCGCTCAATGCCGTCGGAAAGCGCCAGAGACGCGCTCTTGTTCTGCTGCCCGTTCCAGGACCGGAAGAACTCCAGCATCAGATCGTGGGTGGCGTTGGTTTCCACCGTCCAAAGGGAGGCCAATAATGTTGGCGTTCCCGCAACCGAAAAGGCGGCAGCAAGATCGGTGATACCGATATTGGCGGCCGAGGTATCGATACGTGCCGTATTGCAGGCCGACAGCACGACCAGCCGCGCCTCGAGCGGAAGACGCGTGATCTCTGACGCCGTCAGCAAACCATCGTCGAAACTGTCAGAGAGATCATTCGGCGTCAAAACAAGAGATGCCTCGTTCAGGCCAGGCACATCGTTTCGCAGTAGCCCATGCGTCGCGAAATGGATGATATCGTATTTGCCAAGTTCCTTGCTGCGAAAATCCTCTTCCGACGCGTCCGTGCCAAGCAGTACGTCTCGTTTCGGAGCCTTTAGAAGGCTGGCCACACTATGGACCTCATCGGCCGTCTCCGGCAGTGATCCGAGTTCGCTCAAAGCGCCTCGTAGCGAAGCATTCGTAGTGCCTCCGCGGGTCAAGCTGGCCTGCGTTGTGACGCTCGCAAGCGACGGGTCGCCAATCCCCAGATAGGGAAGTGGCGCGTGCTGGTGTACGACGGATGCACGCATACCCAGAAAGTGACGCGCTGAAATCGAAGTGGCGAAGCGATATGTCTTCCCAAGCCAGCGCGCCGCTGACAGATCATAGCCGTCGCCCCTTTGGGGTGGCGCTTCCTCCAGCAACGCGGCGAACGGAATGCCCGCGAGTTCGTCGGGAGGTGCAACATTGACCAGCGAACCCGGCGGCACACAGGCGTCGAGGCCCTTGAACATGAGATCCTTGAGCCGAATCGCCGCTTCGACCGGGTACTGGCTGTCGAGCGTCTCGTCGGCCGCGCGCTCCTGCGTCAGTGCCAGGCGCAACAGCTTGGCATCGTGGATCGCTTGCTGTGGATCTATGTCCGACACCGAATAAAGCGCTGTCGATCCGGAGATGCAAAGCCGTCCCATACCTTTGAGTGTCAGAAAGTAAGTCAAAAAGACTTCGTGCGGTTGCAAGACCGGTTGAATCTGAGCAACACGCGGATAGCCGATCGCCTTCGCATAATCCTCTCCTTTTGCGAGCGTCTCACCCAGCTGCGTAACCGTCTGGGTCAGGTGCGCGTAGGTCGTGATCAGATACCCGGCTTCCTTCTTGTCGCCCGCCATGAGAACCTTGATCTGATCGAACTCCCATTGTCGCTTTTGCTGCAGCAAGAGATAGTAAGAGCGCACCGCCGCACGGGCCCGCTCCGTCTTTTGCGCCCCGATTAGGACGGCGAAGTCGCTGGTCTGGTGCCGAAGCGTGCGGGACAGCATCTCGCTGCCCTTGAGCGCAAGATCAGCAGCATCCGCAGGCGGGAACTCCGCCAGCGTTGTGAGAGCCGACTCGATTACGAGCAGATCGATCAACGTCGGAAGCTGAAATCCCTCAAAGCGGCGGGTCAAGAATGTCTCGAAAACCTCAATCCGCTCCCGCGCCGCCGTCTGCACAAGCGCGGCGGCTTCGGCCTTCGAGGTTTCTGCGGTAATGAGCCCGAGTGCGAAATGACGGTAGGATTCGATGTCTTCCTCGATCAAACCCTTCAACTGCCACTCCTCGGGCAGCGATCCAAAGAGAGGCTTCCAGACCTGCATGCGCGCGCGATCCTTGAAACTGTCGATCAGCAAATCCGACAGCGCAAAGTAAAATTCTTGCAAAGTTTCAAAATGACCGCGCGCGAGGATCGCCTCTCGCTGCGGCTGAAGGGGGTGGCGTGCATGAACGGCGGCGGCCTCGTCGGGAGTGCCTTCGAAGAGGGTCGACAGTGAAGCCAGGCTGTTGCTCGTTGAGGTCCGGTACAGCTTAATGCTGTCGTTGATATCCAGACGATCGTTGACCCGGATCCCTTCTTCGAGAAAGCCCGCGACCTGTTTGGAACGGGTGGTCATGGCGATCAGTTTGGTAATCAGCATCACGTAGTTGGCAAATATCGGCCCTTCATGATTGAGATTGGCGGCCATGTAAGGGTCGATGAGACGCGCAAGCGTCTGCGCGCTTGCAATATCCTGTTGCGTGATTAGAGACTCGAGCAACTCGGCCAAAACCTTGCAGATGCTGTATTTGTCCTTGGGATCAATCAGCAAGAGACTGACGACCGCGCTTGAATAAGCCTTTTCGACCAGCCGATATTCGTTCGAGCGCAAAAAGTAGGTCACAGCTGCCAGATTGGCGGACGCAGCTGGGTATGGCGTTGCCGCCGGATTGAACGCGACTTTATTGTCCCGGAAAATTCCCTTCAGTATCTCTGGGTTGTTGGCCCAGACCTGGGCGCGGACAAAGTAAGCATAAAGATCGGAAAACAGCGGTTTGAGCGCATCGTCATCTTTGACAATCTCATAAGCCGCGACCTCGGCTTCCAACGCACAGCCGAGCTCGTACGCTGTCGAGCACATCTCTGTCAGGTCGCGAAGCAGATATGCCTTTGTGCGCTTGTCGGTCTCCTGCTTGGCAAGCTCCGCGATCTCCCGGGCCGCTTCGCGCACCTGGCCGTGATGAAATTTCTGGTAGGCAGCCTGTTTTCGGCTTTCCAAATCCGGAGCGGACTGTGAAAATGCTCGCGAGGCGGGAACGAGCTGGAAGATTGTGCAGAGCAGCATCGCTGCCAGCACGGGCATCAGGGCAGGGGGGCCCGATCTTATGAAGCGCGCAACGTTGTCAGCCGTCATTGCCATCGCTCTTGCGGATCCTGCCGTGGCGCAGGCGGACATGGTTGGCATGGCCCTCCCGGCGTCTCCCGATAACGCTAGCACACTCTCCGTCGAGAGCAGCCCCGAACTTTACGATCTCGGAGGTCTCACAGCCAAGGCCACGACCAAATATACCGGTGCCAAGCTTGTCGATGCGCCTTACACCGGACGGGGCCGCCACGACTCTGAAATCTACCGCGCGCTCTCATCCTCGGTCGTCATCGTAGTCACCGACGACAGCATCGGTTCAGGCTCCTATATCGGGGGCAGCAACAGCGTCCTGACGAACTGGCACGTCGTCAAAGGCTTTCAGAAGGTTGGCCTACTCTTCAAACCGCCGTCCGAGGGAAGCAAGCCATCCGAGGCCGACTTTGAGATCGCAGAAGTGATCAAGATCGATCCGGGCCGCGACCTGGCACTCCTGCGTCTTGCCTCGGTGCCCCGCGACGTCAAGCCGATCATCTTGGGCTCGGAGTCCGACATTCAAGTCGGCGCCGATGTGCATGCGATCGGGCATCCGACCGGCGAAGCCTGGACCTACACCAAGGGCTTCATCAGCCAATACCGCAAGGACTATGAGTGGCGCACAGAGGAGGGGGCCCACAAAGCCAGCGTGATCCAGACCCAGACACCGATCAACCCCGGCAACTCGGGAGGGCCGCTGCTCTCCGACGACGGCAAGCTTATCGGCGTGAATGCGTTCAAGGCCAAGGGCGAGGCGTTAAACTTCGCGATTGCGATCACCGATGTGCAAGTCTTTCTTGCCAAAGCCGGGCAGCCGATCCTTGCGAAGGCACCATCGACCTGCAAGTCGATAAAACTGTACGATGGAAGGGACCGGCAGGATATCGCGACACTTGTTCAGTTCGATACGAACTGCGATGGCAAGCCGGACTATTCCTTCGTCACACCTGACGACCGCACCAAGCCCATCTCGGCGCATCTCGACACGAATTTCGACGGTAAAACCGATATCTCCGTCGAAGATCGCAATCGAGACCAGAAGTGGGACATCTCCTTTCATGACGTTGATTTCGACGGAAAGATTGATCTCGTCGGCTATCATGCCGACGGCAAGCTTACACCCTCGCGCCTCGACAAATACGTCCCCGGCACCCGCTATTGAGGATCCGCGTTGCGTGCAAAACAAAGTGTTATCGTAGCTGCGCTGGCGTTGCTCAGCTTCTACTTGCTGCCGTCACACGGCGAGACGGTCAATGTCAAATATCGCGGTCCGGTCGATCTCAAGAGCTTTGCCTGCAACGATATCAGCCGCAGCAGTTTCATCACGCGCGTCTGCTACGACCGCGCAGAGCGGTACATGATCATCCGCCTCAATGCGATCTACTACCATTATTGCGAACTGCCGCCCGCCATATTGCGCACATTCCTCGACGCGCCATCGATGGGCTCATTTTACAACCAACGTATCAAGGGAACGGGTCTTGATGGCCCATTCGATTGCCGCACGCACCCTGTGCCTGAATACTGATTCTATCGCGCCGCGCGCGAACGTAAGGAGGGCTCGATGTCCGCCTGGTATTATGTCGATGAGCACAGGCAAACCATCGGCCCACTGCCGCGGGAACGCCTGATCAGTCTCTTGCGCGAGATGGCGCGTCCCGGTGATGTTTTCGTCTGGCAGGCAGGATTCGACGCCTGGAAGAAGGTCTCGCAGGTCGAGGAATTGCTCCCGCCGCTGGCCGCCATACCTCCACCGCCGCCAGAGCTCCAGCCCGGTCTGGCGCTGAGCGCCGATGACTCAGGCGGTGGCGGGGTGACCAAAACCGCGACACGCGCCAAAGACGCGCTCCAGGCAATCGGTGGCTATATGCTTGTCATGGCGGTGGGCATTGGTTTCGTCACACTGCTGATGATGCTCTTTTACGGAGCTACCTGGGCATCCGAGAATCTGCTCCGTTACGTCAGCCTAGCCGCGCAGTGGGCCATCGTGACCTGTATCGTGATATTGGCGCCACTCGCGGTGTTCCGACGAACGCGCATCATAAGCGCTTTCGGGTTTTTCTCGTCATCTTACATTTTCGGCACCTGTCTCTGGATGATGGGCCTGCTCAGCGCCTATTTTTACTGGGGACTGAAATCTATCATCATCGGCATGTGCCTGTTTGGCGTAGGCGTCGTGCCGGTGGCGCTTCTGGCCTCGCTCTTCAACAGCGACTGGACAGCAATCGCGATGATGCTGACAGGCGTCGCGCTCACATACGGCACGCGTATGCTGGCACTATGGATGTTTGAGAAGGTTTGATCAGTCGCGGGATGGCGGTCGTAACTCGCTTCTAGGCGCTAGGCGAGGGGCTCTTTAGCGAGGATGGTCGTTGTCCACAACCAAAGCGTGCGCCAACGGCTTGAAGTTGAGCTCCCCTCTCCAGTTTGTGATCGGGATAGGTCACTATTGTACAGAGTTGGGATCGGATCCGAGTCCTGCTCAAACCCGATCGGCATCGTGCCCGAGGCGGCGCCGGTCGACCGCTCGTCCGTTCAGCAGGCCGGCTTGCAAATCGTGATTGTTCAGCCGCCCGGAATCGCCGCCAGCGCGCGCCGCGCATCATCGGCCCGGAGCCGGTGCAACAGCTCAGGCACGAGTCAGCCCAAATTGAGCGTTGAGCAGCAGGGCAACAAGCTGCCTGAAGCAAGAATCCAACAAATTACATTAACCGGCTCAGACTCGCTTCAAGTAAGCCATTGAATTAATTGTAAAAAACATCGATGCGGCGACCCCGCTAATCCTATGGGGCGAATCAATTACATAACGGAACTGTGTCAAGCGTAGAATGGAACGTACCGAGCGTTTCTGTTGGCTTGTTCCTCACTAAGCGGCCTGATCAAGCCGGCTTCGATGGTGTCTCGGATTACAATTGACGCTTGGGGGTATTGGCTGTCGGGCAGTCCAAGCCGCTTCCGAAAGCTGGCGTTGCTCATTGGTTCATTCGACTCAAATCGAAGACAGGCATGCTGGTAGCACGCTCGGACACGCCCTTCCTTGGACATTTCGGCAAAGCTACCCGGCCGATAGATGATGACCACCGTCGATCCTTCCACCTCTCTGAATAACGGCGCCGGAAGGGCATCTTTCTCGATGGCTTCCAGCGCTCGATCAATGCCACTGCCTCTTTCCTCGCATAATCCAATCCTCCGCATCATCGCAGCAAGCCTCTCATTTCGAGATTTTGACGGCGCATCGATAAAACGGTTTGGGTCGACGAGAGGCGCGCCCGGATTTGTAATCTGCACCTTGTCTTTGAACACTTCGACTGTTGGATGCCCGGGTTGGGTGAAATCCTGATGGATCAACGCATTCGCGATCAGCTCGCGGGCCGCAATTTCCGGGATCGGATATTTGTTCTGCCTGATCCCTGTAATCATAATTTCCTCGTGCGGCATGCGTGTCATCACATGTTGAAGTAACCTCTTAAAACCTATTGCATAGCCGAGCTGCCCGGTAACATCTCCTACCGCGTCGAGTTTCTTTGTTCGTTTGTACTCGATGACCCTCGGAGCCTTTCCCGCCACACTCGGTATCGTCGATAAGTTCTTCGCCGCGAGCAGCGCGAACAAATTGGTCACATCAAGTCGGCCCTGCCGATCATCAATGAGCAATCCCATCCCCATTAATTGCTCGATGGTCGACTTTCGCGAGCGCGCCTGGACGCCAAGCATTTCCAACAGCGTCTCCGGTTCAAACAGCGAAAACACTTCATTGGGGGTAACGTGATGAAGGGCAACACCCTGCTCAAAGGCAAAACTCGACGTGGCGAGCCAAAGCGCGCGTTCGCGCTCCGGATACTCGCCGAGCGGCTTCAAAACCGAGTCTACCCTAATGAACGCGTCCTTCCTGTACCGCACAGGCCGTTGATAGGCCGGGTCAATGGCAATTAGTTCGACAGTCTTGTCTTCGATCTGAATGGTTACGAATTCTAAGTTGAGGTGAGGATCCAAGGCGCGAGTGAGCCAATGCTCGAAGACCTCGTTGCCGACCTTCTCGGATTTGAGACTGATCGCCGTTCCAACGATGTTGTGGGTTTCGTTTTCAATTCCAAATGCGAGGTAAGCGCGTCGCTCACCCTTTAGGATAGCGGAATTGGCGAGGCCGGACACGTACCGCGCGACGTCGTCCGGGTCAAACTTGTTGACCTTGAATTCCACCCATTCAGTTTCGCGCGGAAGCCCACAAAGAGATTTCAGGAGCGCTTTGGAGTCAGAGATTTTCACTGAGGTGCACGTCTAGAGAGCAGATAATGGCGCGACTCGCTTCAGGCCAGATAAGCTGGCGAATCCTGCCAGCAAGATCAGGGCGCACGCAAGAGATAAAGCTGTTCCCCTGAGGTGGGCGAACCAATCGGCTATTTGCCCGGCTGGAATTCTGCGCTGCGCATCTCCTGCTTCACCTTTTCCCATTCGCCCTTCAGGACGGCCCGTCCAGCGTCCATCAAAGGAGCGTCTAGCGCTTGGCGTTCTGTGCTCCTTTCGCGGTTGTAAATTTCGTCCGTGATGTCCCAAAGCTTCCGCTGAATCGCATCTTCCTTGTTCAAAAGTAGATCGAGTTGAGTGCCGAGCAAAACGATCTTCTTCAATCCCTCGTCGTTAGACTTCTGTCGACTTTTTCGCTCGTCCACATCTGAGACTGCCTCAAGAACATCCTTGTCCTCCAAGTTCATGAGAATCGCGTGGTATTCCGCGAGCGTGTCTCTCAGGTTGTCCATCCAAGATATCCGAAGCTTGGCAATTTCCCGAAAACCCGCGGTTTTAGCAGTCAACATGGCGGCGTTCGCGGACGTCTGGCTAGCTGCCGCCTGTTTTCTCCCGATCCACAGTGTGACCAGCGGACCACCTACACCGCTGATGAAAGCGAATACGGCGGCCAGGATAGCAACGACAGCCTGAGGGCTATTGAGTACGTCCGCGAGAAGGTGGTCAACCTTGAAAGCGTCGTCGTAGCATTCGAGCCGTCGAGCCGCGTCAAGGATGGTTTTACAGCTTTCCGCCTGTGCCGAAGTCGTCCAGCATGCAGCCAAAAACAAAACTACAATTCTGAGCATACCCTGCCTTCTTGAAAAGCACGTCAATCCAATCGCAACCGGAGGGCGAATGCAAGGGAAGATGCTTTAGGGGCGCGTTATCGCTCTGAGCTATTCGCCCCGGCTACGAAAACCGCGCGCCACCCAAAGTCCCAACCAGCCGAGGGCAAATAATACCACCGGCGGGCCCAGCACGACCGTTGGGTAAACGAGGGGCGGCAGAGGGTATAACCGTTCGCGGGCGGGAAGGAAGTCGCACCACGGCCCAGTCTTCGGGCATCTCGCGTGCTGCACTCATCTTCATGCTGCGCCCAGTGCGCCGCCGACATACGCGCCGGGGCATCAGTATTCCAAACAAATACTGCCGCTACTCCTGCAGTGCAGAGGCAAAGAATCCGGCTGTGAGTAGCCAGCCGGTCGGACCGGTATAGTTGACCGCCGAGACTTGGCTCGATGCAAAGACGATATTGACGTCGCTGGAGGAGACGGCGGTCGCGCCATATCGATCGCAACTGGCCGACGCCACGGTCATGCCGTTGCCAGACGCATAACGCCAAGCCTCGGATGCACCCTCAGCGGCTTTGTTGGCTGGCGCCCCAAGCAGGCGAGCACTTGTTCCACAGCGCGGATCACCGCTCCTCCAAACCGTGAAAGCCAAGCCATTGGAGTGTCGACAATCTATCCGGTGCTACGCTGTTTTCTGCTGAGTAGCTACGGTGATGAGCTACGAGTCCACCGACCGTGCCCGGAGTGACGATTGCAGCTCGCGAGCTAATGAGGGTCGGACTGTTCTGAGAAAGAACAGTCGTTCGCTAAGCGCAACCAAGGTCGGAGCGCCTGGTCATGCTATTAGCAGTAAGGGCCGCGATCTGCCGGAAGTGAGAGAGTGGGAGGCCCGCTTCCGGCGCGCCGGTAGCGGGCCTCGTATAGTCTTTCTCTGTTCGCAGCGAGCTTTCGATAGGTCTTTGCCTGTGCCGCTTGGTTTTGTCCGGCGTGCGGCATCGGGCTGATAATTCGGGTCTGATCGTTGATGCCTTCTCCGGCAGCCGAACCAAGCTCGCCCAGTGTAAGCCTTTTTGTTGATGGCTAGGAGCTGGCTCAGCCCGTTCGGAAATTGATTCTTTAAGGGGGCCAATGTACAGGAGGTGTGCACCCGGCCAAGCACAACCATACTGATCTACCGGGGAGCTATGGGGCGTGTCTCGTGGTCCGAAAGCTCAATCTGCTGCGCAATGTTGGGAAGTTTGACAACGTTGCCGCCGGCGCTCAACTTCCATTCAGCCGATTAACCGTGATCTATGCAGAGAATGCGCGCGGGAAGACGACACTGGCCGCGATCCTGCGGTCGCTCGCATCCGGTCGGGCGGAGCTCGTTACTGAGAGAGCGCGGCTCGGTGCCACACATCCACCGCATGTGGTCGTTGACACCGGCGTTGGCGCGCCTGCTATATTCCAGAACGGAGCCTGGACCCGCACCGCACCCGAGATCGTCATTTTCGATGACGTCTTCGTCGCGGAGAATGTCTGCTCCGGCATGGAGGTCGGTACGACTCACCGGCAGAACCTCCACGAATTGATCGTCGGAGCTCAGGGCATAGCCCTGACGAGGGCACTGCAGGCGGAGGTCGATAGGATCGAGGTCCATAATGCCGAGCTCCGGGAGCGGGAAAGCGCGATACCGGCTCGGCTTAGGGGCAGCCTCTCGGTTGACACGTTCTGCGCACTAGCGCCGGTGGCCCACTTGCCGCGGGCGATTGAGGAGGCGGAGCGCCGTCTCGCCGCGGCACGCGACGCCGTCAAAGTCGCAGAGACGCCAACCTTACCGTCGCTCTCACTGCCGAAGATAGACCTCGATGCGCTCCGGGACCTGCTTGGCAAGGGCGTTCCCGATCTCGACGCGAGCGCCCTGGGGCGAGTACAGAACCATCTCAGCCAGTTGGGCCGCGGAGGCGAGGCGTGGGCGGGAGAGGGAATGGAGTTTGCTGGTCGTCTTGCTGAACACGGGCATGGCGAATGCCCCTTCTGCGCTCAAAATCTGGCGGGCTCTCCGGTCCTTGCTCACTACCGCGCTTACTTTGGGCACGCCTACAACGGCTTAAAGCGCCAGATCACAGATGCGGCCCGCGCCTTCCGGGCGGCTCAATCCGGTGATGTCCCGGCGGCGTTCGAGCGCAACATACGCGAGATTGTGGAGCGCCTGACGTTCTGGAAAGCGTTTGCCGAGGTTCCGACCATCGAGATCGACACAGCGGCGATCGCGCGAACATGGAAGTCAGCCCGGGAAACAGTTGAGCGCTTGCTTGAAGCAAAGGAATCCGCGCCGCTAGACCCTACGAGGGTGCCGGCCGAAGTCGAGCGCGCGATCGCGGAGCACAACGCCCAGTGCGACAGAATTCGCGAGATCTCGGATCAGCTAAACGCCGTCAACACCCGGCTGGAAACTGTGAAAGAGCAGGCGCGCGAGGCCAATGAAGCGACGTTGGCAAACGATTTAGCCAATCTACGAGCGGTCGAAGCGCGACACGATCCGACGATTGCACCGCTCTGCGATGCATACTTGACGGAAAAGGTGGCGAAGACTGCCACCGAGCAACGGCGGAGAGCTGCTCGGACTGCGCTCGATCAACACCGGCAAGCCGCCTTTCCCGCTTACGGGATCGCAATCAATGACTTCCTCCAGCGCTTCAACGCTAACTTTCGGGTTGGTCCGGTGGACCCTGCGAACACGCGCGGCGGTTCGACGGCAAACTATACCCTATTAATCGATGGAACTCCTGTTCCGCTGACGGCCGATCCAGGAGCGCCAAGTTTCAGCAACACTCTCAGCGCCGGAGACCGCAACACACTGGCGCTCGCTTTCTTCTTCGCAAGCCTCCAGAACGATCCGCAGCGTGCACAGAGAATTGTCGTCATCGATGACCCGATGACGAGTCTCGATGAGCACCGCACGCTGCATACGCTGCAGGAGGTCGACCGTCTGGCGCGTGACGTGGCCGGTATGGTGGTTCTCTCGCACTCGAAGCCGTTTCTGCTCGGCGTGTGGGACAAATGCCAACAATTGCAGAAAGCCGCCATGGAGGTCCGACGTTCAGGGCTCGGTTCGACTCTAGCTGCATGGGACGTGAATGCTGCGATGGTGACCGAGCATGACCGGCGGTACGCGGCAGCGGTGGAGTATCTGGACCAAGCTGACCCGGTCACCGAACGTCGGGTCGCCGAATCGCTGAGACCGATGATGGAGTCATTCTGCCGCGTTGCCTATCCAAACATTTTCACCCCCGGCAGTATGCTCGGCCGGTTTCAAGATCTTTGCGAGACGCGAGCCGGCACCCCTCAAGAGATCATGAGCGCGACCAATGCGCGGGAGTTGCGCGCGCTGCTGGATTACGCAAACCGGTTTCACCACGATACGAACGCCGCATACGCGACCGAGCTAATCAATGACGCGGAGCTGTCGGACTTTACTCGCAGGACACTCGCCTTCATCCGCCGATCATAGGGTGGGCTCTCAACATCGTTGATCGTAGGAGCTCTTGCTGACTAGGTCGGCGTTCGCAGCTCCTTCAGTGACGTTGTTAGCTGCTTATACTGCACAGCAGTCTAAAGTTAGTAGTTATGGTAGAGAAGGGGAGCCGTGGTGGGACGCCGCAAAAAATCAGCAGGCAAAACAGACCTCGTCGCGACAGGGTCATCTGCCACTGACAGAGAGACTATTCGAATTCTCTTTAAACAAGCTTGGGTTGCAAGCGCGGGGATTGGAGTGCGTGACATTGACTTTACCCTGATCAATTGGCCTGAGGCAGCACGAGCCATCGATAGGGCGTCGGAAATACTTGCACTAGATCCGGAAAAATATCGGGTGCTTTCAAACTTCCTTGCTGATGCGCCGGACCGTGAAGCTGCCCAGGTGATCCGTGAGACGATCGACCGATGGGTAGCGAAAAACTGGGCTATATTCGAGACCGAGTGGCGAAGCGAGGCGCTCAAGCGTTTCGAGGGAAACGGCTCTGGATATCGGGCTTTCGAAGACTTCATAGATCGATGGCCGCAGTTAGCTTCCGACACGAAATTGCTGGCGGATGTTATCGAAGCGTTCGACCGAGATCCGCGCGATATGGAGGAAAAAGTCGAGAGGCTCAGAGCCCTTACCGGCCCAATCGCATCGGTCAAGATCGTGATTGACGCAGTCAACCGGAATAACGCCGGGCCCAAGGTCTCGCGCGAGCTCGCGTCATTGATCGCCGAATGGGCGGGCAAGACCGTTTGGGGCCAATTGCAGTACGCAATATGGCGCAACGACACCCGAACATACCGCGCCCAGGCTGAGCTGATAGTGTCCGATTCGGTAAAAGCGGTTGCCGCGCATCTTGCGCAATTCGGATTGACAACAGGTTTCGTGCATCGCAGATTTCGGGTTTCCGATCTTTCAGCGGAAACTAGGGCGACGTGGCGCAGATCGCTGCGAGCTGCCATCGGCACGGATTTCGAGCTTCGTGAGGTGGTAACTGAGGTTCTACTTTGGTTTGGGCTATTGGGCGACGATCGTGCCGTTTTGTTCACCATTCTTGAGCTTTACTCCGAGGGCCTCAACAAAGCCATGGAGTCGTTTCGCGATCATCCATCCGAGATTGTGCAACTTCGCGCAAAAGCGGTTCTAGATTTGGCGAACGGAGAGCCTGACGCGGCCGAACTATTGTGCATCCCTCGGGGCGTGCGAGTGGACGCCGGCAAGCCAAGAGAGCAGCAGAGCGTTACCTGGATAGGCGACGCGCGTATTGAGGGTTTGATCAAGAGGGCATTAGGTGACGCCGCGCGAGAATTCGGAGAGGAAGTCCGCAGAACGGTGGATAGCGGTGAGGAATCCCATGTCGCAATTCTGTTTGAACGCCTCCGCCATGCCCTACGCGAAATCAGCGCTCGCCTAGCGGCAACGGCGGCAGAGACAGACGCGAGCGAACGATTGGAGCTCAAGCTCGAACATCGCATCGTGGGGAAGCACGAGGAGGGCGGCGAAGGTGTTGGCACTGACCGTTTTTCGGCGGACGTTTGTCTGATTTTCGAAGCTCGCTATGCCGGGGCGCAGCCTTTCGCCCGGCGCGCATCCTTCCTTCAGGCCAAACGGCTACATCGCCGTGGGTCAGCGCGAGATATCGAATATTACCCGGTTGACCCTACCCAACTTGAAGACTTGGCCGGCCAGACATTAGCGAGCTTTCTCCTGCTTATCGGTCCCACGAGCGAAGGAATAGACATGCCGATTATTCCAGCTCGGCTTTTTCTCGACCTCGCGGAGCGCGGCATGCAAGCGAACCAAATTAGTCCGCCAGCAGCGGCGCGGATCGCGCAGAGTCTCTCCACGTGGCTGGTGGAAGACGTCATCGGTCTGTGGACGGGGGACTGGAATGATGCGATCGTTAATCGTGCTGCCGGCAGCGAGGGCCGCGAGCCCTACCTCCTCGCTAATTTGTCGGCCGAAATTGTCCGGAGAGGCCCAGATGGGTGGCTCTGATGAAGGCGATCGCTTTGAAGCGTCGGTAGCTCCTTTAATGACTCGAGCCGACGTTACCGTCCCTAACGCCTAATTATAGAAGCGCGGTCTGGACCAAGGCTTGTGTGCTGACAATAGAGCCCGCCAGGGTTCGTGCTGGCGGCCGATACTCACGAGGATATCCACTCCTCCGCACCAGAGGTGTCAACCTACAGAAATGGCAATGATTTTCTACATATCGAACTAAGCTCGTGCAAATAACTACGGTAGTGATCTACAAGTGAGCGCACGCCAGAACTCAGAGTTTGAAGCTCCACGATCACCGGGGAGGCGGCCCTAGCCCGGCTGGGCGGGTATGCAGGTTGCCGCGCGTCTGGGAATAACTACAGCTGACCGTGCGCAGCTCAAGCTCCGCACGATCAGGGCTGTCGCCAAAGCCGTCGAGCAACGCCGGGCTAGGCGCCGCGAAATCCACTGGCTGGCCTAAAAGCGGACGCGGCGCGCGCCGGACGCGCCCCAGAAAGGAATTTGAGAGGCAATCCGCTGAACAACAGCAGCCGTGTCTTACTCTAGGAATCAGCGGGCGGACTTGGTACCGCCGGTGTGCCTAGTCCTCAGGCCATTTCTTCAGCATTTCCTCGAGGTACGCGCGCGCCAGCTTTCGTGCCCGCCTTTTCCGATCGTCCGCTTTCTCCGAGGATCCCAGCCGTGGCGTACCCAATCCGACGTCGACACTGACGATGTCATTGTACTCGCCACCCGGCGAGAAGGTGACCCGAAATCGGTGCGGTGTGTCCGGTCGAGCGGTCGTAAGGACCTTTCCGATATTGGCTGGCGGCGGACGGCGGAGGATACGAGACATAAAGCTAACTCCAAACGGCCGGCTTGGCAGAGGTCCGGCTACACCACAGGTAGAGTATATATATATATCGATCCCGCTCCTGTGCACCAGACGATGGTCAACCAGCCACGCCACCACATGACCTTCCGTGCGTTGGCGCTTTCGACCGAGACCGCGCATGTTCGCGGCGGGAGTGCGATCACACCGGTCACAACCGACGCAAAGCCAGCTGAAGAGCGGCGGGCTTCAAAACGCGTGGCGCGCTCCACGATCTACGGGATCGCCCTGGCGACTTGGTCGATTAGGCAAGAAAGAGCGCCGGCTCGATCCCGAATAGCTTGGAGCTCGCTAGTCGATCGGGTAGTGCCGGTCTTGCTGCGTCGAGCGGTGGTAGCTTGATAGCCAGGCTGAACATAGCCTCGGGCATAGACTCCCTCAAATAGCGCATGAACGAAGGCGTTGCGGTCCTCAGCAACTTCTTCGTATTCTTTTGCCGCTATTGATATCTGGGCGGCGATGCGCGGATCCGGGATTCGGCCGGTGAGTGCCTTCGCCCAGAGCTTCGCTTGTTGCTTCGCCGTTTCCGTCGTAATTTTCTTGGCTGCAATTGGATCGGCACGCTCTGCCGACTCAATCACCAAACTCTCGACCAGACCCATGATCTCTACCAGTTCGCCAAGCAGGGCATGTTGATCGCGTGTAAGCACCAATGGTCGAGCCGGATCCATGAGCCAGTTTCTCGCTTGTGTTAATCGCTCTCCCGGCCAAAAATGGCGGTCTCCTGCGGCGATATTGCGGAGACCGGAAAATACACCGCTACGTCCATCCCGCCAAACGGGCCTTCTCATCGCCAACCGCATGCGTTTCGAACTGTCTCGCGGACCTTACTTGGCCCATTGCCATCGTCTATCACTCCACCTGCCTTAAGCAGCACGCAGAACCCAACTGAATGTCTGGTACAGTGGCCTGGCCGCGGTAAAAACCGCTCTATCGGGTCGACCTCATACGGCCATTGGCGCGGAACATCGCCCATCATGGCACTCCTGCTGCGAGTAGTGGGTGGGGCGATTGTTCGCTTATCCCGGCAATCCACAGCCGCAATCCGCCTGATGACAGCGTTGCTATGCTAAGTCCGTTCCGGGCCATGGTTCGGAGAGTTCGAAATGGTGACAGTCACGAGCGTGCTCGTCGGCCTATTTTCAGGGTTCGTCGGTTGGATCCTGAGCGAGTTCATTGCAAAGCCATTGCGCCGCGCTCTAGACATGGCGGCCGATGCCAAGGCAAGCCTCATCGAGTACACCAACGTTTCCGCGAGATTTGATGCTTACGGAAAATCGACAAAGCTGTCTGACGAACAAGAGAAGCGTCTTGCGGAGTCAGAAAAAAAGTATCGGCGGCTCTCGGCGGAGTTTTACGCGTTTGCACAGACGGACAAGGCAGCGCATCTTATATTGAAGCATCTACTGCTTGATGCGGAAGGGGCGGCGACCGCCCTGATGCAACTCTCGAATAACGTCGGACAATACGGTGGTGGAAGGAAATCGGCGACGGATGAAGCGAAGAAAGCGCTGAAGGTTACGTTGGTCTAGCGAGTCGACCCGCGGCATTCCCGGCCCAATTCGTCGAATGTCCAGGAATGTCAAGGGCAAGTATGGGGCTCGAGAGCGCCGAATGCGCTACGAAGCATCACCTTTAATTCGCTCCGATCGTTCTTCTTAGTCCCTGGCGAAAAACCAATGTGCGCGTGAGATTTGCCTTCATCGGGGGCGTGCTCGACGGTCAAGCAGGCTCCCGTTGCGCTTTTCAGCGATCGGATATCGCTCACCTTGCCGGTGATCGATCCGAAGTACGTTGATCGATCTTTGCCTTTGGCGCGATCAGATGCCTGCTTTGCGCAACCGGAAGAGTGGACCTCGTCGATTGTCGGCGCTTTGGCGCGCCAGAGCACGGACTCGCACTGACCTTGATCGGACGGAAACTGAAATATGTTGTCCCAAACAAGATCTTTCTCTTCCTTCCTCATCGAAGGCTCGAAGAGTAGGCGCGAGACCAGGTCATCGTCTGAGATATTCTCCGCCGCCACGATTTCTCACTTCGACGGAAGAAGCTCTAGGATCGGTTGCGGAATTCGAACGCCGAGGAAACGTTGATCGTCGACGTGCTTTACATCGGCGGTGCCCAACCCGCATGCTAGGTGCAGCGCACGCTTCTCGACCGTAAGCACACACTTTGGTTTGCCGGGATCATCCCAGACAAACATGACATCACCTTCGCCATCTGGAGCGACCTTCGGGAGAGGGGTCTTGCCGGGAAGGCAATCCAAAAACTTCTCCGCGCTCAGAGCGGACATCTCGTTAACGCGCGTCGATGAGCCGTTCCAATTTGGAGCCGACTTCTTCATGCTTCGAATGGCTTCCGTAAGGCGCGCCTTCTTCGCTTCAAACTGGGCCTGCTCAGGCGACTTCGTTGTCGGGCTAATGGGGCCATCGGTTGTGGAAGCGTAGAAACTCGTGACATATGCCGGTTGCCCTCCGCTAGTGCCGGCATAAATTTGCGGAATGATGCCATTGATTAAGACATCAGCCCAAAGCGTGCCGCTGCCGGCAAGGCCGACGACCTCAACAGGGGAGCCGCTATTAAGCGAGTACCGCCTGGTCTCAATATCTTTTGGCAAACTCATTTCAGTTTTCCAGAAAGCAGTTGCTTTAAACTGTTGGTCCCGGCTGAGTCGAACGTTGTCCAAACATCTTCGTGCAAAACATCTAATGCTTCGGCAATTTTGGGGGCAGTTGGTTCGTTAAGTTCAGTCGTGATTCGATCTATGTCCATGACGGTCGTGCCGTAAGGCCAATCGGGACCAGCCGGCTCTCCCGTAACTGTCACAACGCGGAGATCCGAAGGAGTTGGACTTGTTTCGAGGCGGCCCAAGAAATGCCCTTGCGAGGATAGCAGAGCTTCAGGCAGATCGCTGGTGGGCTGCAACCAATCGCTGGGTCTCGTGAGTTTCTCAGTGTGCGTAATGCGATTAATGTAGCGCAGGCCGATTTTGGTGACTGTACTCGACTTGATGTGGGTCGAGTACAGCTCCCAAAGCTCGAGCAGTTTTCGTCGAAAAACGTCCCACCCTGGATAAACCTCGTTTGATTGGTAGACAAAGTTGACTGACGAGACTTGGACGAACCGCTTTCCATCCGAAGTCGCAAAACGGAACGCGCCGGCATTCTGACTACGGAGGAGCTCGGGTGCCATCGTAGGTTGCTGCGACACAACAAACTGGAGCTGCGTCGGTACTGCCTGCATCTCGGGAAATTCGCCAGCGAAGAGGGGATAGATAATCCCGGTTTGAAGTTTCACCTCGGCTTCAGATACGAAGCCGATCTCGCACGTCACTTGGACGATCGTTGGTTTCGGATAACTCGGATGCTTGGTGGTCAAGACGGGACCCAGACACGGAATCGCGGGGAGCCCCATTAGGTCATCAATGCCGGTTGCGAGTCAAACCGGCGAGGGGATCCCGAATCGCTAGTCAGACCGCCTGAGAAACCTGATATGGCGATTTAACCCAATCTTTACAAGGCGTCGTACCGCTTCCGGTCGACTGGGAGAGGGGGCCTTGCTGCTCAATCCACCCGTCAATTTCTGCGAGCGTCGGTTCGGGCATGCGTACTACCACGGGTTCGCCTTCTCCGTCGGCTCAAATCCGAACCAAGGATCTGCCCATGGCCCAAGCTAAGCCTGCTTCATGGCGCGCATCTGCCTGGATCTGGCAGAGGAGAGCAGGTACCCGGAGAGGCCGGCGCGCTGCGGGAGATGGCCGCAAACTACGGGCGCGGGGCCGCAAAACGGACCGTGGTTAAGACCGTAGATTGCGCGCGGCGCGTGCGGAAAAGGCGAGCAATCTCAGCGAGATTGACAGGACACCCCTTCCGCCAGTTTCGACCGAAATGTGTAGGGCCGAACTTCGGGCGGCCGGTTCACGCCGGCGGGCCTCCTTTAAAATTCGTTAGTTGGGGGTGCTGCCGCTCTTGGCCTTGGACGAATGTTTCACTACTGATTTAGGCGGTGCGGCCAGCTTCTTCGACGCTTCGTCGCCGCGGGCAGTTCCCCACGGATCTACGGCCTTTTGGTCAGGAACGTTGCCGAGGGAGCGTTGATAGGCGCGCTCAGCCCGAATGTCGTCCGCCTTCTGCGTCTCCGTCTTGTCCTGGGACTGTTCGCCATACATTGGAACATGGTCCTGCGCCAATGCGGTCGGTGCGATCAGAGCAAACATGACAGCGACGGCGATTTTGCGCATCGAGAAAACCCCCGGTTCTGCGACGAGCATAACATCGCGCCGATTGCGGCATCAATGGGCGCGGTTTGACAGACACCCCTTCCGCCATACGATCGGTCGGGCTTTCCCGGGCAGGTAATCGGTGAACCAGACGTCCAATCCGGCCGCGCTCGACAAGCTCAAGCTTCGCATCCAGGCGTTGCGCGCCAAGACGATCGCCAATGGCTGCACCGAGGAAGAGGCGCTGTCGGCCGCCGCCAAGGTCGCCGAGCTGCTGGATCGCCACGATTTGTCGCTCTCCGACGTCGACCTGCGGGCGTCGCCGTGCGAACGGAGGGTCTTTGAGACCCTTCGCAAGAAGCGAATTCCTCTGGACGATTGCATCGGCGCGATCGCTCATTTCTGCGATTGTCGGGTCTGGCGCGAGAAGAATGCGGCCGGCGAGAGCAGCTATGTGTTCTTTGGTCTCGGCGCGGATGTCGAGGTCGCGCATTATCTGGCCGAATTGATCGACGGCGCCGTGCGCGCCGAGCTTGGTCGCTTCAAGACCTCGGTCGACTACAGCAGGTTCCGGCACCAGGAGCGGCATCTGGCCAATGCCTCCTTCGCGCTCGGCATGGTGGCGTCAATCGCGCACAGGCTGGTGGCGATCAAGGCCAGTCGCGATCAGGTCAACGAAAGCACCGGCCGCGGGCTGGTCGTCCTCAAGACCTCGGTGGTCGATGCGGAATTCGACAAGCTCGACCTCAAGCTCCGGACCCAGCGCAGCACCGGCCGGATGGTGTCGATGACGGCCTATGAAGCCGGCGGCGCCGCGGGCGGGTCGCTGGCCATCAATCCCGGCCTTGGCGAGTCGCAGTCACGGACCGCTCCCAAAGGAAGCTGAACGCATCGGGGCAAGGGACGATGCGCCGATGGATTTCGGAATAATAGCAGCATACCCCTGTTTTGCCCGACGTGCCAAAGGGCCTTGCGGGGGTGGGACGCTCAAGCTGTTGATCCCAAACGCATTGGCTACTGTGCATGGGGTTGTTTTCGAAAATTCCAGTGGGCCGCGCCGAAATGCCCGCTCGTCGGCGTTAAGCCGGCGCGCGCAAAGAAATAGGTCGAGCCGGCTCTCGATGGCGCCTTTAACTATCTGATATTTCGTTTCTTTATTCGGTTGCGGCAGGGCTTCCGGTTCGGTTCGGGGAACTCTTTCGCTGCGTCCGCGTTGTCTTGCCATGACCGAAGATCTTTCCTTCCGACGCAAACCCTTGACCCCCGAACAGCGTCAGGCGCGCGATGCGGCACGCCGGATCGAGGCTGAAAAGGCCATGCGCGACCACGAGGAGGCGCAGAAGCAGTTCTACGCCAACAAGGAACGGTTGCGGGCCGAGCGGCTCGCACGCGAAGCAGCGACGGCAAAGGACTGACCGAACGCGGTCGCCGCGCCAGAACCTCCCGGATGGATATTTCAGCCGGGCCGGACCTAGTGCCGTTGCGGCGTGCGCGTCGTGCTGAAGGCGAGCTTGAGCGCCTGGACGGCGCCTGCCAATGCCCCGCGGGGCGATTGGGCCTCGATCGCTTCGGCTGCGATGCGGCAATCGTCGGCGACCTTGAGCAGTCCGTGTCGTGCAAGGTCCATGGTGGAGAGGGCGGCCTGCTCCAGGCAGACCCGTTCAAGCCGTCGAAACTCCCGCAGCTCTCTGTTCATGCGTCAGCTCTCGATGTCCCCGGGCTATGCGGCGCTGAGTCCACTTAACAAAGAGTAAACGCTTTCCCGTAGCTGGTCTGGCTGGCGCGGAGCTGGCGGCTGCCGTGATGGCCGGGCCTGCCGCAAGCGGCGGGCTTGACGGCGTTTGGCTTCCGCCGGAAGATTCAAATGATCCTCAACTGACGTGAAAGACGGAGACGTTCGCTCCCAGCCAGTCCGATCCGCAGCAGCGAAAACGAAATGGAGCTGACCATGACCACGTTCGACAAGCGCGAGCAGGGCTTTGAAGCCAAATTCGCCCACGACGAGGAGCTCATATTCAAGGCCACGGCCCGGTCGAACAAGTTGCTCGGGCTCTGGGCCGCCGGCCAGCTCGGGCTCAGCGGCGATGCCGCCAAGAGCTATTCCACGGCGCTGGCGACGGACCATCTGGAGAGCCGGACGATGGACGAGGTCATGGACAAGGTGTCAGGCGATCTCGCCGCCAAGGGGGTGGCGCGCGAGCAGGTCGCCGCGAAGTTCCAGGAATGCCTGCATCAGGCCATTCAACAACTCGAAGCCAAAGAGTAAGCGCCGCGCAGTTAGGCGCTCACAGCACCATGTGGGCGATCTCGATGGGCTCGCCGCCGAGGCCGTGAGAGAACTGCCCTCTGCCAGGCGGTGGGACGCAAGGTGAGCGGGCTGGTCCTACTCGGCATGCTTGTTGCGCATTCCGGAATCGCTGAGCTTGTCGACGTAGGCGATGCCTAGCGCCGAGACGATGAAGGTGATGTGGATCAGCACCTGCCACATCACGCCAGTCTCGGTGAAGCCGGCGCGGTTCGAGCCGAGATTGCCGGCCTCGATGAAGGTGCGCAGCAGCGCGATCGAGGAGATGCCGATGATGGCCATGGCAAGCTTGATCTTCAGCACGCTCGCATTGACGTGGCCGAGCCATTCCGGCTCGTCGGGATGGCCCTGGAGATCGAGCCGCGAAACGAACGTCTCGTAGCCGCCGACGATGACCATCACCAGCAGATTGGAGATCATCACGACGTCGATCAGCGCCAGCACGCTCATCATGATCTGCTGTTCGGTGAGATCGAGGGCGTGCCAGGACAGATGCCAGAGCTCCTTGAGGAACAGCGCGATGTAGACGCATTGCGCCACGATCAGTCCGAGATAGAGCGGCAGTTGCAGCCAGCGCGAGCCGAAGATGATCATCGGCAGCAGGCCGAGGCGCGGCGAGGGCGGGCGGGCCTCGGTCGTGGGGGCAGGCTCAACCGACATTCAGGCAGCATCCTCGCATCGAGATGATCTCGCTTTCACGTAGCCCGGCAAGATGGCCGGCGAAAGACGCGCGGTGCGCTTGCAGCCTTCCGGGGATCGTGCCGTTTCGTGCTACCGTGCCGGGCGGCCGTCGCGACGGCCTGGATCGCGGGAGGCGGGACGTGCGGAGCGGCTTTAGCAGTGGGCCCGGGAGGATCGCGCTTGTTGCGGCGATAATGATGCTTGGCGGGGGCGAGGTGTCGGCTACGCCGTTGACGCCGTTTCGCTACGAGGCGCAAGCGCAGCGCCATTGTCCGCATGACAAGGTGGTCTGGCTGGATTTCAGGAAGGGCGTCTACTACGCCAGGGGCCAGAAGCGATACGGCCAGGGTTTTGACGGCAGCTTCGTCTGCCTCGGCGAGGCCCGCGACAGCTTCTATCGTCGCTCGCTGCTCGGCCTGCGCTGAGCGGCGCGCGTCGGAGCGCGAAAACGATCCGGCCTATTTCCGGTCGGGCAGCTTCACCGGGATATGCGGGGAGGTGCTGATGACCCTGGGACTTCCGTCCGGATAGGTCCGGCCGCCGCGGATCAGCGACTCCAGGACCAGGAAGAATTTCTCGGCAAGCATTGCGTCACCTTCGTTGGTGATGGCCTCTTGAAATGAGTCGAGGCGCCGAACGCGGAAATTCAATCAACTAAACGGGAGCGGGACAATTCCGGGACAAACACCCGTGTTGCGGGGCCGTACGGTCGTGGTCGGAAACGCCGGGAAAGGGGGGCTGTGATCAGCCGAAGGCCAACGCCACCAGGCTCGAGCACAACAGCACCAGACCGCCTGCGGTCAATGCCAGGAAGCCATCGGATACGAGGTCATGGTTACGCATTGGACACCTGCCGCTCTCGTCTGCGATGCTCGATCGGATCGCTTGAAATTGCCCGAACGTGCCGTCTTGAAAGAGGTGATGCTTGCCGCCCGCGCGAGTGCCTCAGGCCCTCGTACGGTAACCTTCAAACGCATGGGCCAGGAAGATCCCCGCGCTTACCAGACCCATCAGTGCCGAAACCGTCTCGATCATCGTTAAATTCCAAATCCCGCCCTTGCATGCGAGAGAACGCGTGCGGCCTTGCACAGTCAAAAGAATTCCAGTGAGTGGCGCGACAATGGGGGTGGAGTGAGGATTTAGCGCAACAGAATGTCCAGGAGTGGCACAGAGCAGGTGCCTGTGCTCCGTAGATGAACGGGGGAAAGCGAACGCGCCGTTTACCATCTCCGTGCGATCGCCGCGGGCTCCCCATTTCCGCCGTGTTCGGGTTGCGATATCGTCCGACGTCCGAAGCGGTGGTGGGCCGCCTCGGAGCAAAGGACCGGACAGCGCACCCCGTCGAAGCGGGGTGGGTACGCCTCCGGCGAAATGGTATTTGGGGCGAATGGGGATCCGACGGTCAGATTCGGTATTGCGGGCCGCGCGTGGTGTTGCGGCGGCCGCGACCTGCCTCGCGCTCGCCAATTGCGCGTCCTCCAACAAATTCGCCAGCCGCGTCGACCCGAAATATGGCGTATCCTCGAGCCCCCGGGTCGTGGCTTTGGGTGATCCGGTCCCCAAGGGCGGCGGCACCTACCGCGTCGGCAAGCCCTACGTCGTCGCCGGCCGGACCTATGTGCCGGAGGAGGACGTCAACTATCGTGCCGAGGGCATGGCGTCCTGGTACGGCGACGATTTCCATGGCCGCCTGACCGCCAATGGCGAGGTGTTCGACATGGCCTCGCTCACGGCGGCGCATCCGACCCTGCCGATGCCGTCCTATGCCCGGGTGACCAACATCTCGAACGGCAAGTCACTGATCGTCCGCGTCAATGACCGCGGTCCCTATCACGGCAACCGGCTCATCGACGTCTCGAACAAAGCCGCCGAACTCCTTGAATTCAAAGGCAATGGCGTCGCCAAGGTCCGCGTCGAATATGTCGGCCGGGCGCCGCTGGAAGGTTCCGACGACCGCCAGCTGATGGCGACCCTGCGCACCGGGATCCCGGCGCCGTCGCCTTCGATGGTCCGGGTCGCCTCGGCAAGGCCATTCGTGCCGGAGCTGCCCTCGTCGAACCGTGGCGCCATCCGCGGCGAGGTTCCGATGCCGGAGGGGCGGCCCTACAGTCTCGGCAATACCTCGGCCGACATGGCCTCACTCAATGCGACCTCGGAAATGTCGGCCTCGAGCCGCAGCCGGGGCCGGCCGCTCCAGAACGCGCGCGCCGTGTCCTATGACGAGGACGGCCGCTACGCCACCGAAAGCGCGCCCTCGGCCGCCTATGCCTCCGACGGCGCCGCCGAGGCCCGCAGCATTCTGAGCGGCCGCGGCCTCTACTAAACCCGGACAATCACCGAGCGGTTCTGACGTCGCTGGCTAACGCCTAGAACAGGATTCGCGCCGGTTTTACCTTCGGCGCGGATTCGCCGAGACGGAGCAGGCGGGCGCCGCTCACATCGCAATGAAGAAGGACATCGGCTAGCGCGCCGACGCTTCGCGCAGGAATTTCACGAGCGCAGCGTTGACCTCGTCGGGCCGCTCCTGCTGCACCCAATGGCCGGCGCCTTCGATGATCAGTTTTCGTGTGAGATTTGGCAGCACGCGCTCGAGTTCGTTGACGCGCTTGGCGCCGATCAGGCCTGTGATGACGGCGTCTTTCGAACCGGCAATGAAGAGGGACGGCTGGTGGATCTGCGCATCCTGCCAGGGCGCCGTCAGCTCCCAGTTGCGGTCGAGGTTGCGATACCAGTTCAGCCCGCCGCGGAAGCCGGATTTGCGGAATGTCTCGGTGAAGTAGGCGAGGTCGGCCTCGCTCAGCCAGTCCGGTAGCGGCTCATCGGCAGTCGCGTGGCCGAGAAAGCCCTTGCCCTCCTGCACGAACATGGCCGCGGAGGGATCGGCAAGGCCGCGTCCGCCGAGCACGATGCGCATGGTGCGGGCGACGTCGCGCTCGAGCTCGGCTTCGGCGACGCCGGGCGCCTGGAAATACTGCCAGTAGAAGTTGGTCACGCCGCCCTGACGCAGCAGCTCGAGCGGCTTGCCGCGGCCGCGGAATGGCGGCGGCACGCTCAGGCCGGCCACCGCCGTGAAGATGTCGGGGCGGAACAGCGCCGCGTGCCAGGCGACCGGCGCCCCCCAATCGTGGCCGACTACCATGGCCTTGCTCTCGCCAAGCGCCTGCACGAGGCCGACGATGTCACCGACCGTGTCGAAGATCGAATAGGCGCTCACGTCGGCCGGCGCCGCGCTCTGGCCGTAGCCGCGCATGTCGGGGGCGACGACGTGAAACCCGGTGGCCGCCAGTGCCGGGATCTGGTGGCGCCAGGAGTAGGACAATTCCGGCCAGCCATGGCACAGCATCACCAGCGGTCCCTGGCCGGCCTCGCGGATGAACAGATCGATCCCGTTGGCCTTGATCACGCGGGTGGAAGACATCGCTTTTCCGCCTTGTTTCAGGGGTTTGGTCGAGAAATATAAGGTGGCACGATAGGGGCGTGACGGGAATCGTGCAATCTCGGGTTCCGGCACCAGCCTCGTGTTGTTCGCGCCGGTTCCAACTGTTAGAACGCCGCTCTCAGGGCTTGGCCATGGCATTTCGTTTCATTTCGCTCCGTCGCAGCCGCTTCACCTCCGGCATGCTGGTGCGCGCGCTTGTCGCCGGGCTGCTGCTCGCGAGCCTCGGATGGTGCGGCGTGCTCTACGCAGCCAACCAAAGCATCCAGGGCGCCAAGAAGGCGGAAGATACCGGCTTTGACGGCGATGCCCCCACCGCGATCCTGATCGAGGCCTCCAGCGGCAGCGTGCTGTTCGAGAAGAACGCCGACGAGCTGCGCGCGCCGTCCAGCATGATGAAGCTGATGACGGCGGAGGTTGTCTTCAACGCCATCCAGAAGGGCGACATCAAGCTGACCGACGAATACCGGATCAGCGAGAACGCCTGGCGCAAGGGCGGGGCGCCGTCGGGCGGCTCGACCATGTTCGCCGCCATCAACAGCAAGGTCTCGGTCGACGATCTCCTGCATGGCGCGATCATCCAGAGCGGCAACGACGCCTGCATTGCGCTGGCCGAAGCCATGGCGGGCAATGAGCGCATCTTTGCCGCCGACTTCATGACCAAGCGAGCCCGCGAGCTCGGCATGACCAAGTCGACCTTCGGCAACTCCAACGGTCTGCCCGACCCCGGCAACAAGATGACGGTGCGCGAGCTCGGCATCCTCGCCCGCCACATCATCCTGGACTTTCCGGAGTTCTACAAACTGTTCGGCGAGAAAGAGTACACCTGGAACAAGATCCGGCAGCCCAACCGCAATCCGCTGCTCAACTCGATGGAAGGCGCTGACGGCCTCAAGACCGGCTACACCAAGGAGGGCGGCTATGGCATGGTCGGCTCGGCCGTGCAGAATGGCACGCGGCTGATCGTCGTCGTCAACGGGCTCGAAGACCCCGAGGATCGCGCCACGGAAGCCAAGAAGATGCTGGAATGGGGCTTTCGCAATTTCGAGACCCGCACGCTGATCGCGGCCGACCAGCCCGTCGGCTACGCAAAAGTGTTCGGCGGCGAGAGCCGTTCGGTGAAGCTGGTCGCCAAGACACCCGTGAAGGTGATGGTGCACAAGAACGGCAGCGACAAGCTGATCGCGCGCGTCGTCTATAGCGGTCCGGTGCGGGCCCCGGTCGAAGCCGGCCAGAGGGTCGGCGTGGTGAAGGTCTGGCGCAGCGGCAACATCGCGGTGGAGACGACGGTCTATGCCGCCGAGGCAGTCGCCACCGGCTCGACCATGCGCCGCGCCATCGACGGCGCCAGCGAGCTCGTGATCGGAATGTTCCGCGCAGGCGCCGAGAAGCTCTGACCATGAGTGACAGTGCGGTACAGCGGCCGTCCGGACGCGGACGCTTCATCACCTTTGAGGGCGGCGAGGGGACTGGCAAGTCCACCCAGATCAAGAAGCTCGCCGACCGCCTCAAGGCAGCAAGGATGCGCACCCTTGTGACGCGCGAGCCGGGCGGCTCGCCGGGTGCCGAGATCATGCGCCATCTGGTGCTGTCGGGCATGGGCAAGCTGCTCGGCCCCGAAGCCGAGACGCTGCTGTTCGCGGCCGCGCGCGATGACCATGTCCACACCGTGATCGAGCCCGCGCTCAAGCAGGGCATTTGGGTGCTGTGCGACCGCTTCGCCGACTCGACGCGCGCCTATCAGGGCAGCCTCGGCAGCGTTTCTCCCGGTCTGATCAACGCGATGCAGCGCGTTACGATCGGCGATCTCAAGCCTGACCTCACCATCATCCTCGACCTGCCGGTCGAGATCGGTTTGCAGCGCGCCGCCGCCCGTCGCGGCAGTGGCACGCCTGACAGGTTCGAGGGCGAGCAGCTCAGCTTCCACCAGGGCCTGCGCGAGGCCTATCGCAAGATCGCCGCGGACGAGCCCGCGCGCTGCGTGTTGATCGACGCCAATTCCGATCCGGATACGGTCGCAGGCCGCGTCTGGAACGCACTGCGCGATCGTCTCCTTCCGACGCCGGCCTCGGTGGTGTCGGTATGAGCCCGCGTCAGGCAGAGCGCGAGAGCGCCATTCCGCATCCGCGCGAGACCAGCCGTCTGTTCGGCCATCGCGAAGCCGAGACGGCGCTGCTGTCGGCCTATCGCAGCGGGCGCATCCCGCATGCCTGGCTGATCGGCGGGCCGCAGGGGATCGGCAAGGCGACGCTGGCCTACCGCATGGCGCGCTTCGTGCTGGCGCACGGCCAGCCGCTGGCGGACGTCGTACAGCGCGCCGAGAGCCTGGCAGTCGACCCTGATGACGCCGTGGCGCGCCAGGTCGCCGCAGAGTCCCATGGCGGGCTGCTGACACTGGAGCGCACGGCGAACGACCGCGGCGTGATGCGCACCGTGATCACCGTGGATGAGACGCGCGAGACGATCTCGTTCTTCGGCTCGACGGCAGCAGCCGAAGGCTGGCGCGTCTGCATCGTCGATACGGTCGACGAGCTCAATCCGAATGCGGCTAACGCGCTTCTGAAGATCTTGGAGGAACCGCCGCAGCAATCGCTGTTCCTGCTGGTGAGCCACGCGCCCGCGCGCGTGCTCGCCACAATTCAGTCGCGCTGTCGCAAGCTGCGCCTGCGGCCGCTCGGAACGGACGAGGTGATCAGTGCCGCCGCGGAAGCGGCCGGCCTCGCTCCGACCGACCTGGCGTTGCGCGAGGCGGCGGAGGCTTCGGAGGGCAGCGTCGCGCGGGCGCTGACGCTGCTCGGCGGCGATGCGCTGAAACTCCAGCAGCGCACGGCGGCACTGCTTGCGCGATTGCCACAGGTCGATCCGCGCGAATTGCACACGCTCGGCGATTCGCTCGGCACCAGCGACCGCGTCGCGCTTGCGGCCTTCATCGACGGCATCGACCGCTGGATCGCGGAACGGCTGCATGCGGATGAGGCCAATGCCAACCAGAACCTGCCGCGCCTTGCGCGCCTAGCTGAGGTATGGGAAAAGATCGTCCGCGCCGCGCGCGACACCGAAACCTACAATCTGGAGCGAAAGCCCTTGGTTTTCTCGGTGTTCGGCTGGCTGGCGGACGCAACGCGCTAGAGCATGATCCGGAAAAGTGTGTAGCGGTTTTCCGAGAGGATCATGCTCAAAACAATAACCTAACGCAGGTTCGCTTCCAAATTTTGAGAAGCCGGTAAAGGAATTCGTCGTGGCAACGCGAGCTAAAAAATCCGTCAAGCGCAAGAGCGGCAAGAAAGCTGCGAAGAAGGCCACCAAAAAGGCCGTGAAGGCGCTTGCGCGCAAAGCTGCCAAGAAGGTCAAGAAGACCAAGAAGGCTGCCGCCAAGAAGGGCGTGAAGAAGAGCGCTGCGAAGACGGCAAGGAAGGCCGGCAAGAAGGCTGCGAAGAAGCAGGTCGGCGCCAAGAAGGCGGTGAAGAAAGCGGCCAAACAGCCGGCCAAGTCTCCTACAAAGAAGGCTCCTGCGAAGAAGGCAAAGGTGACTGCGGCTGCCGTGACCGCCGCACCGACGCCTGTCGCCACGCCGCCGAAGGCTGTGAAGCCCAATGTGTCGAAACCCAAGGCGCCCCGCGCGCCGAAGCCGGTTGCGGCTCCGCAAGCCGCCGTGCCCGCAGCGGCCCCCGCGCGCGACAACGTCTTCTACATCACGACCGCGATCGCCTATCCCAACGGCAACCCGCATATCGGCCACGCCTATGAGGCGATCGCCACCGACACGCTGGCACGCTTTGCGCGGCTCGACGGCAAGGACGTGTTCTTCCTGACCGGCACCGACGAGCACGGCCTGAAGATGATTCAGACCGCGCAGAACGAGGGCCTGACCCCGTCCGCGCTCGCGGCCCGTAACGCGGCCCGCTTCAAGGCGATGGACGAGCGGCTCAACGTGTCGTTCGACCGTTTCATCCGCACCACCGAAGAGCAGCACCACCGCTCCACCCAGGAGATCTGGCGGCGCATGGAAGCGAACGGCGACATCTATGCCGACACCTATGCGGGCTGGTACTCGGTGCGCGACGAAGCCTACTACGCCGAAGACGAGACGCGCCTGAACGACGACGGCGTGCGCCTCGGGCCGCAAGGCACGCCGGTCGAATGGGTCGAGGAGAAGAGCTACTTCTTCCGCCTGTCCGCCTATCAGGAGAAGCTGCTCAAGCTGTACACCGATAATCCCGATTTCATCGGCCCGGACTCGCGCCGCAACGAGGTGGTGAGCTTCGTCAAGGGCGGACTGCGCGATCTCTCGATCTCGCGCACCACCTTCGACTGGGGCGTCAAGGTGCCCGGCGACGAAGAGCACGTGATGTATGTCTGGGTCGACGCGCTCACCAACTACATCACCGGGGTAGGCTTCCCCGACGAAAGCGACAAGAACTGGCGCTACTGGCCGGCCGATGTGCACATCATCGGCAAGGACATCATCCGCTTCCATGCGGTGTACTGGCCGGCGTTCCTGATGTCGGCCGGCATTCCCGTGCAGAAGCGGGTCTATGCCCACGGCTTCCTGTTCAACAGGGGCGAGAAGATGTCGAAGTCGGTCGGCAATGTCGTCGATCCCTTCAACCTCGCCGACCAGTATGGCGTCGACCAGATGCGCTATTTCTTCCTGCGCGAGGTGCCGTTCGGCCAGGATGGCAACTACAACCACGAGGCCATCGTCGCGCGCATCAATGCCGATCTCGCCAACGATCTCGGCAACCTTGCACAGCGCTCGCTGTCGATGATCGCCAAGCAACTCGGCGGCGTGCTGCCGGAGCCGGGTGAGTTCAGCGACAACGACAAGGCCATCCTGGCGATGGCCGACGGCATGATCGCAGCAAGCCGCGAGGCGATGGCGACGCAGCAGATCCATCATTGGCTCAACGCCGTATGGGCCGTGGTCGCGGAAGCCAACCGCTATTTCGCGGGCGAGGCGCCGTGGGCGCTCGCCAAGACCGATCCTGCCAGGCAGAAGACGGTGCTCTATGTCACCGCCGAGGTCGTGCGCCAGATTGCGATCCTGGCCCAGCCGGCGATGCCGACCGCCTCGGGATTGCTGCTCGATAGCCTCGGTGTCCCCGGGGGCGAGCGCAATTTTGCGGCGCTCGGCGGCGCCAAGCGCATCGCGCCCGGCTCGACGCTGCCCGCGCCGACGCCGGCCTTCCCGCGCTACATCGAGCCGGCGGCCTAAGGCGTTCGCGCGATGCTTGTCGACAGTCATTGCCACCTGGATTTTCCCGATTTTGCGGAAGATCTCGACGGGATCGTGTCACGTGCGCGAGCGGCCGGCATCGGCCGCATGGTCACGATCTCGACGCGGGTGCGAAAGTTGAACCAGCTTCTGGCCATCGCCGAGCGCTACGACGACGTCTACTGCTCGGTCGGCACCCATCCGCACAACGCGGACGAGGAGGACGGCATCTCGCCGGACGAGCTGATCGCGTTGACGCAGCATCCCAAGGTCGTGGCGCTCGGCGAGGCCGGGCTCGACTATTTCTACGACAACGGCTCGCCGGAAGCGCAGGCGAGGGGCTTTCGCGCCCACATCGCGGCCGCGCGCGCGACCGGCCTGCCGCTGGTGATCCACACCCGCGAGGCGGACGAGGATTGCGGCCGCATCCTGGAAGAGGAGGTAGCACGCGGATCGTTTCGCGCCGTGCTGCATTGCTACACCGGCGGGCGCGAGCTGGCGCTGAAGGCGGTATCGCTCGGCCTGTACATCGGCTTCACGGGCATCCTGACCTTCAAGAAGTCGGAGGCGCTGCGCGCGCTCGCGGCCGAGTTGCCGGCTGACCGTATTCTGGTTGAAACAGACTCGCCCTACCTTGCGCCCGGCAAGTTCCGGGGCAAGCGCAACGAGCCGGCCTATGTGGTCGAGGTCGCAAAAGTGCTGGCTGAAGCGCGTGGCGTGTCGTTTGATGAGATCTCGCGCCAGACCACCGAAAACTTCTTCCGCCTGTTCTCCAAGGTGACAGCTTGATTCCGGGAGCCGCATGACGCTGACGCTGACGATCCTGGGCTGCGGCTCCTCCGCCGGCGTGCCGCGCCCGGCGCTCGGCTGGGGCGCCTGCGACCCGAGCAATCCGAAGAACCGCCGCCGCCGCTGCTCGCTGCTGGTCGAACGGGCGTCCGAGCACGGCACCACGCGGATCGTGATCGACACCTCGCCGGATCTGCGCGAGCAATTGCTCTCGACCAATGTCGACCACATCGACGCGGTGTTCCTGACCCACGAGCACGCCGACCAGACCCACGGCATGGACGACCTGCGCTCGGTCGTCATGCACATGCGCCGGCGTATCCCGACCTACTTCAACCAGTCGACCGCCAAGGACATCCTGTCGCGGTTCTCCTATTGCTTCATCGCGCCGGAGGGCAGCGACTACCCGCCGATCCTGACGCGGCATTCGATCGAGGCGGGCGAAAACCAGACCATTCTGGGGAAGGGCGGCGCCGTGACGATGACGGCCTTCCTGGTGCAGCACGGCAACATTCCCGCGCTCGGCTATCGCATCGGGGACGCCGCCTACACGCCCGATCTCAACGACATCCCGCGCGAGAGCTGGGGCGCGCTGGAAAACCTCGACCTCTGGATCGTCGACGGGCTGCGCTACACCAGCCATGTCAGCCATTTCAGCATCAACGACGCGCTGTCCTGGATCGAACGTTTCAAGCCGAAGCGCGCCGTCATCACCAACATGACGGCCGACGTCGATTACGAAGTCATCCGGCAGTCGCTGCCGCCGGGCGTGGTGCCGGCGTACGACGGCCTGCGGCTGGAGACACACTGAGCGCAGCAGCCTTGAAACGGGAGATCAGCTCAGGCGGTTATTGCCTTCGCCGATCCCACCTCGTTGCGCAGCAGGAATTTCTGGATCTTGCCCGTGGACGTCTTCGGGATCGGCCCGAACACGATTGCCTTCGGCGTCTTGAAGCCGCTCATGTGCGAACGGCAGAAGGCGATGATCTCGGCCTCGGTCGCGCTGGCGCCGTCCTTCAGCTCGACGAAGGCGCACGGCACTTCGCCCCATTTCGGATCGGGCTTGGCGACCACGGCGGCGAACAGCACCGCCGGGTGCTTGTAGAGGATGTCCTCGACTTCGACCGAGGAAATGTTCTCGCCGCCCGAGATGATGATGTCCTTGGAGCGGTCCTTGATGATGACGTAGCCGTGCTCGTCGAGCACGCCGAGATCGCCGGTGTGAAACCAGCCGCCCTCGAAGGCCTCCTTCGTCGCCTTCTCGTTTTTGAGGTAACCCTTCATGACGATGTTGCCGCGGAACATGACCTCGCCGATGGTCTCGCCGTCGCGCGGCACCTCCTGCATGGTCTGCGGGTTGATGACGGTGACGCCTTCCTCGAGCGGGTAGGGCACGCCCTGCCGGCGCTTCATCCGCGCACGTTCGGCCGGCGGAAGCTCGTCCCAGCCGGGCTGCTCGGCGCAGACGGAGGCGGGGCCGTAGACCTCGGTCAGGCCATAGACGTGGGTGAGCTTGATGCCGATGTTTTCCGCGCCTTCCAGCACCGCAACCGGAGGCGCGGCGCCGGCGATCAGGCCGACGACGCGGCGGGCGGCATTACCCGTTGGCGTTTCCTTGGGCGCGTCGGGGGCGTTGATCAGCGTGTTGTAGACGATCGGCGCGCCGCACATGTGGGTGACGCCGTGCTGCTTGATCAACTCGAAGATCTTGGTCGGCTCGACCTTGCGCAGGCAGACGTTGATGCCGGCCGAGGCCGCGATGGTCCAGGGGAAGCACCAGCCGTTGCAATGGAACATCGGCAGCGTCCAGAGATAGACCGGATGCTGGCCGAGATTGCCGGCCAGGATGTTGCTGACGGCGTTGAGATAAGCGCCGCGATGATGCGTGACGACGCCCTTGGGATTACCGGTCGTGCCCGAGGTGTAGCTCAGCGCGATCGCGTCCCATTCGTCCCTGGGCGGGATCGCGGTGAAATCAGGATCGCCCTGCGCGACCGCGGCCTCATACTCGATCTCGCCGATGCGCATTCCGCCCTTGAAGGCGGCATCGTCGACGTCGATCACGAACGGCTTCGGTCCGCTCATCTGCGCGAGCGCGTCGGTGATGACGCTAGAGAACTCGGGATCGACCAGGATGATCCTGGCCCCGCCATGATCGAGCTGAAAGGCTATCGACGGTGCATCGAGGCGGATGTTGAGCGCATTGAGCACGGCGCCGGTCATCGGCACCGCGAAGTGCACCTCGTTCATGGCCGGGATGTTCGGCAGCATCGCCGCCACGGTGTCGCCGACGCCGATGCCTTTGCCGGCGAGCCAGGCCGCAAAGCGCCGGCAGCGCTCATAGGTCTGCGCCCAGGTGAAACTGCGGCCCTCATAGACCGTGCTGACGTGATCGGGATAGACCGCGGCGCTGCGCGCGAGGAAGCTCAGCGGGCTCAGCGGCACGTAGTTGGCGGGCGTCTTGTCGAGGCCGATATTGTACGGGTTCTGCCGTTCGCTCATCGACACCTCCTCAAAGTGCTTCAAAGAAATCCGATCGAGATCCAGGGGAAGATCGCGACGATGATCAACCCCACCAGCAGCGCCAGCAGATAGCCCCAGATCGGCCTGATGCCTTCGGCCGGGTCAACGCGTCCGATGGCGCAGGCGGCATAATAGCCGACGCCGAAGGGCGGGGCGAATAGCCCGATACCCATGGCCAGAATGATCACCATCGCATAGTGCACCTCGTGCACGCCGACGGCGCGGGCGATCGGGAACAGCAGCGGCCCGAACAGCACGATCGCCGGGATGCCCTCCAGCACGCTGCCGAGAATGGTGAAGGCCAGGATGGACACGGCGATGAAGGTCGCCGCACCGCCCGGCAGTCCCGTCATGGCCGCCGCCAGCGAGCGCGAGAAGCCGGATTGCGTCAGGCCCCAGGCCATGCCGGTGGCTGTGCCGATAATCAGGAGGATCGCGCCCGACAGCGCCGCGGTCTCGACCAGCATCGGAAACAGCCGCCGCCAGTCGAAGCGGCGATAGACCAGGAGGCCGACCAGGGCGCCATAGACGATGCCGATGGTGGAGACTTCGGTGGCGGTGGCGATGCCCTCGACCACGGCGTAGCGGATCACGAAGGGCAGCGCGAGCGCGGGCAGGGCGACGATGAAGGTCCTGCCGATCTCGCCCCCCGTGGCACGGCGGACATGGCTCATGTCTTCGTGTCGGTAGCGCCACCACACCAGCATGCAGAGCGTGATCGCGAGCACGACGCCGGGCAGCAGGCCGCCGGTGAACAGCGCCGCGATCGAGACGCCGGTGACCGAGCCGATCGTGATCAGCACGAGGCTCGGCGGAATGGTCTCGGTCTGGGCCCCCGTCGCCGCTAGCAGCGCGACGAGATCGCCGGGGCGGGCGCCGCGCTGTTTCATCTCCGGGAACAGCACGGGCGCGACCGCGGCCATGTCGGCGGCCTTGGCGCCGGAGATGCCGGAGACCAGGTACATGGCGCCGACCAGCACGTAATGCAGGCCGCCGCGGACATGACCCAGCAGGCTCGCCAGGAACGCCACCATGGCCCGCGCCATGCCGGTCATCTCGATCAGCAGGCCCAAGAACACGAACAGCGGCACCGAGAGCAGGATGAGATGGCTCATGCCCTCGTCCATCCGCCCGACCAGCACCATGACGGGCGTGCGCGTGGTCAGCACCAGATAGCCGAAGATCGCGAGGCCAAAGCCGAACGCAATGGGAACGCCGGCAAAGACGCAGAAGCCGGCGACGCCGACGAAGAAGATGACGAGGTTGAGATTGCCGAGCGGCCGCAGATATGGCTGCGCCAGCCAGAACAGGCCGACGATGACGGCAACGGAGATCACGGCCGTCAGCACCATGCGGACATCGGCGGCGCGCAGCAGCCGCAGCAGCGCGAACGCCGCCATCAGGCAGATGCCGGCCGGCAGCGCGGCGGCCCGCCAGATGTTCGGGATCTGGAGCGCCGGCGTGGTGATGAAGCTTTCCTCGTAAGCGTAGTCCCAGGACGGCCACACGATCAGCGCCAGAAACGCCAGCGCCGCAGCGGTCGCGACCAGGTCGAGATAGGCCCGCATCGCGGGTCCGGCGCTTGCGACCACGGCGGTCATGCGCATGTGCTCGGAGCGGCGGAATGCGACCGCCGCGCCCAGCATGGCCAGCCACAGGAACAGGATCGAGGCGAGCTCGTCCGACCAGATCAGCGGTCGGTGCAGGCCGTAGCGCGCGACCACGCCGGCAAACAGGATCGCGATCTCGGCGACGACCAGGGTCGCCGCGGGGATCTCGACGGCGAGGCCGAGGAGGCGTTCGAGCGAAGCCAGCAACGAAGGTCGGCGAGGGGACTGAACAGCCACCTCGCCCGCCGCTTCGGTCACCTCAACCTCGACATGAGCCATGACGGCCCCAACGCGTTACGAGAGCTTGCCGACGGCCTTCTCCAAGAGGTCCCAGGCCTGATCGCCATATTTGCCCTTCCACTCGGCATAGAAGCCGGCGGTCCGCAGCTTGTCGCGGAACGGCGCGACCGCGGGCTGGTTGAAGGTCAGGCCCTTGGCCGCGAGCTCCTGCTGGAGATTGGCATTGAGCTTGGCGGTATCCTCGCGCTCCTTGACCGCGGCGGCGTTGATGTTCTTGGCGACGATCGTGCGGACGTCCTCCGGCAGCGCGCTCCAGGCGCGGCGGTTGGCCAGGAACCAGAAGCCGTCCCACATGTGGTTGGTCAGCGAGCAGTATTTCTGCACCTCGTAGAGCTTTGCGGTCGAGATGATCGCCAGCGGGTTCTCCTGGCCCTCGACGATCTTGGTCTGGAGTGCGGAATAGACCTCGCTGAAATTGATCGAGGCGGGCGCTGCATCGAACGCCTTGAACATCGAGGTCCACAGCGGCGACACCGGCACGCGGATCTTGAAGCCCTTGAGGTCGTCGGGACCGGTGATCGGCCTGGTCGAGGACGTGGTCTGGCGGAAGCCGTTGTCCCAGATCTTGTCCATGACCTCGAGGCCGGCCTTCTTGATCTCGCCGCGGACATGGGCGCCGAGATCGCCGTCCATGGCCTTCCAGACCGTGTCGTAGTCCGGGAACGCGAAGCCGATGCCGTTGATGGACGCGGCCGGAACCAGGGTCGACAGGATCAGGCCCGACAGCGTGAAGAACTCGACGCCGCCGGAGCGGATCTGGCTCAGCATGTCGGTGTCGGAGCCGAGCTGGTTGTTCGGAAAGATCTGAAGGTCGAACTTGCCGTTCGTCTCGCTCTTGATCGCCGCCGCCATCTCCCTGGCGCGCACGTTCAGCGGATGGGTGTCCGGCAGGTTATTGGCGTATTTGTAGCTGAACTCGGCGCTCTGGGCGCGGGCCACATGGGGCGCGCTGAGGCCGCCCAGGACCGCGGTCGCGGCGGAGGCCTTGAGAAGCGTGCGTCGGGAAAAGCTCATGGGTCTGCTTCCTCGGAAGGTTTGTTGTTGTTCTGAGACGCAAACCTATACGGATGGAAAGTCAGAAGGTCATCTGCGATCTCGCGAAGCCTCGCTTATTGCAGCCGGACCACGTCACCGCAATATCGCTTTCGGCACATGGAGCCGGATTCAAAAAGCGAAAAACAACCCCATGCACAGTAGCCGTCAAGAGTTGGGACGACGTTCGAGGGCCGAGCCGAAAGTCGCGCCGGAGCGAAGCCGGGATGGCAGGAATTCCGTCTAAATATTTGATCTGATTGTATATAAATATATTCCATAATATACCTTATGCGAATCATGGATATGGTCGTGCAGGTCAGGCCAGCCAAATCCGCAGCTATCCAGAACCCCGCTCCCGGCGGACAATCGCGGCGCGCTGCGACGATCCGACGGTCGCTCGGATGGTCGCAGGCAAGAACACAGGCGGTCCAAACCGTCGCCTATTGGGAGGTCCATCATGGAGCTGAACGTCGCCGGCGCGACCGGCTCGCGCGCCATTCCATTCGATGCCGCCAAGCTCGACCGCCTGATGGAAGCAGCCGGCCTCGACGTACTCATCGCGACCTCCAAGCACAACGTACAATACCTGCTCGGGGCCGAGCGCGCGATCTTCTTCGACTACATGGATGCCATGGGCGTCAGCCGCTATCTGCCCGTCCTGGTCTATCCCAAGGGCGCGCCGGAAAAGTCCGTCTATGTCGGCCACCGGCTGGAGACCCATCAGCGCGCCGTGGCGCCGCCCTGGGTGCCGCAGGTCCGGACCGAGTCCAGCGGCTCGGTCGATGCGATCACGCGGGCCGTTGCGGCCTTGAAGGACGCCGGTGTGCCGATGAAGCGGGTCGGGGTCGAGATGGCATTCCTGCCGATGGATGCGGGCCAAGCGCTTGCCGACGCCCTGCCCGACGCGGCGCTCAAGGACGCCCTCCTCGTCCTGGAGCGTCTGCGCGCGGTCAAGTCTGCGGACGAACTGGCCAGGCTGAAGACGGCGTCTGAACTGGTGATCGCCGCGATGCTGGAGGTGATCGTCGGGCACGGTCCCGGCACGACCAAGCAGCAATTGTCGGACGCACTGCGCGTCGCCGAGGTCAACCGCGGGCTCACCTTCGAATACTGCCTGCTGGCCTGCGGCAACAGCCACAACCGCGCGCCGTCGGCGCAGCGCTGGGAGCAAGGCGAGGTGCTGTCGCTCGACTCCGGCGGCAATTTTCACGGCTATATCGGCGACCTCGCCCGCATGGCGGTGCTGGGCGAGCCCGACGGCGAGTTGAGGGACTGCCTGGCCGAGATCGAGGCAGTGCAGCGCGCCGCCTTCGCCGCCGTCCGGCCGGGCGCCATGGGCGGCGACATCTACGTCGCGGCCGAGCGGCAGCTCGCCCAGATCACACAGCGCGATTGCACCGAATTTCTGGCCCACGGCATGGGCCTCGTCAGCCACGAGGCCCCTCACCTGACCGCCACGGGTCCGGTTCCCTATGACGACACGGACGCGCGGCTGCCGCTCGAAACAGGCATGGTGGTGTCGATCGAGACCACGATGAAGCATCCGAAGCGCGGCTTCATCAAGCTCGAGGACACGGTGGTGGTGACGGCGACGGGCCACGAAATTTTTGGCGAAGGCGGCCGCGGCTGGAATCGCGGTGGGAGTGCGCTTTGATCTGACTGGGTCGCACGCCGGCTGAGGCACTCTGCGTGATTTCTTGCGCACGGCTTCCGCCCAAGCGCATTGTTTTTCGTTCCATCAGTGCACGCGCAAAAAACAAATCGGCGATCGCGGGAACCCTTGTCGGCCCGCCCTGTTCATTCTTTGTCCGATCCGGACGCGTAACAATTGGTGGATACTATGAAAAGAATTTTATTGGCGGCAGTCGCCGTTCTCGCATTCGCTTCTCCGTCAGTCGCAGCTGAGACGGGCAAGACCGTTGGCCAATCGCCCTCCTCGTTCTACCTGGCTCAGGATACCGCGACCATGAAGTGTCAGATCGTCGAGAGCCAGCCTGCCGGCGGCACCATGAAGGTTGTCGGCGCCGCTCACACGACAAAGGCTTCGGCAGAAGCAGCTATGAAGGCGGACAAGACTTGCGCCAAGTAAACTTGTGCCAAGTAACTTGCGCCAAGTAATCGGCTAAGTCGGAGCGTGAGTACGGAGGCGGGTCTGTGAGTTCGTTAGAACCACGAATCCTCAAATCCGCCGCCACCAGCGCCCCTCAAGAGTGCCCCGCGTCGAGCTTCTTTCTCGGCCAGTGGCACGCAAGTGACTTGCCGCTTGAGATGCTCCAAATTCGAAAGGATACGATCATGAACCAGCAGACAATGAAATGCGTGGTTGCCGTCTCGTTCTTCGGCGCGGCGATCCTCGGCTCGGTGCTCCCGTCAGGGGCAGCTCCGATCTCGCCGAGCACGAGTCTCCTGAAGCAAGCGGTTTCTTCGTCCGCAGTGACAGAGGTCTACTACAGACGCCACTACCGCGGTCGCGGCTACTACGGCGCTCCCGGGGCCGCAATCGGGCTCGGCATCTTGGGCGCCGCGGCTGGAGCCGCCGCCTATGGGGCCTACGGGTCCAGCAATTACGGGCCCGGGTACTACGAGCCAAGGTACGCTGCGCCAGGGTACTACGGCGACGCCTATCCCTATCGCCGCCAATACTACTCCCCGTACTGAGGGCACGAATGACGCTGTTTGGGCGCGGCAGTCTCTGTCACTGACCCTTCCCAATCAGCGTGCCATCGAGCGCGCGCTTGATCACCCGTTGCGGCTACGTGCTGAACCGTAATGCCAGATACTCGCGTGAGGGGACGATCAGCGGCTGAGGGCGGCCGCGGCTGGAATCGCGGCGGCACTGCGCGCTAGGCTGAAATCATCGTATTGAGCGCTCTCATGCTCGGCGCAAACAGGACCGCAACCCCCTTGAAACGGATGAATTCCTCCAACCGAAAGGTCACGGAGGCGTTGTCCTTCAGAGGGACACCGAACTGGGTTTCAGCCTTCGGATATCGGCGATTCCCGGTCAGGGCATCCTGGGCGTTGTATCCGTTCGGGAGCTTCTTGTAGGCATCGGCGAACTCCGTCTTCTGCATCCATCTCAGGATCGTATAGAATTGCTCGTTGATCCTGGCGAAGTAGAAGAGCCCGACGATGCCGCGGTCTTTGCCATCGTCCTGCACGCTGTCCAGGCGGGGCCCATAGGAGAATCCGCGTCGGATGACGCGCGGCGGCCCTTTCGGAAAGCGAACGTGATTGGCATATTTCATCGGCTGATCGCGGCAATTGGCAATTCGAATGTGGGCCCCGAGCGGGCATTTGACGCCATCCGGATCGTCGCCATAGCCGAATGAATCATCCAATTGCGGGGTCGACGGCGGTGCGTCCGGAAACCTGGACAGCGGCGATCCATGCCGCCAGCGTCCCATGAGCTTTGCGGCGATCCACTCCTCGGCCAGTTCCGGGCCGACATGCGGCGCCGCCAGCGGCGCGTTGTCCTGGAGGAATTTGTTGAAGCCCGCGACGTCCTGATACACCCACGACAAGCCGACAAAGGAGCCATCCCGCGCAAAGTCCTGCCATGGGCCCGGATTGTGTGGCGCCGTTGGAAAGTCTTCGTTCGGATAGCCGACGACGATCTCGCGACAGTTGACCATGCCGGGCGTGCCAGCGTCCTGCCAGTCGATGTTGGGGGCGGTGATTCCATCCCGGTAGCCGAAATGCAGGCGGCCGTCGGCCGGCAGGCTGCCGGACAGCGCGCTGTCGTCCCAACCTTCGAGCGTTAATTCCTGCACACCGAAGCTTGCCGCCGACTGTCGCAATTCTGCGAGGCAATCGGATTTCTGCTCGGCTGTGTCGAACCCGATGTGGATGGCGAGATCGACATCACCCGACTTGAAATTGCCATCCCACCACGCAGCTGGAGCGCTGGTTCCGGAGAAACCGAGTTGCTCCGCGACGCCGCCGTCCGGCGCCTGCGCCGGATCCACGAAAAAGACGTCGAACTCCCGACGGCCCTGCGCCACGTCGAAGCCGGGACGCCCCGCCATCAGCGCCTCTATACCTTTCCAACTGAACATGAAGTGGAAGGCCGGCCCAGCGGGGTCCGGCGCCCTTCCCGCCGCAGTCCGCGGTATCCATTGCTGCAGGAACGCCCTGGCACGGCCGGCGTCGCCGAACTTGAACAGCAGCACCGCGAGCAGCGGCTTGGTGGAGCTTCGGGCAATGATCGCCTGCAAATTGGCAATATCCACCATCGCGTCTGTCCTTGTGGGAACGCTCAATAGCCAGCCACAGAGCCGGGCACGTCGCTCAACAGGCGAGCGAATGTGCCCGCAATGCTATTTCCCGAGCTTTGTCAGGATCTCCTCGACCGTCATGTGGTCATAAGCCGAGAACAGCCAGCCGGACGGATTGCCGTTGATGTCCGTCGAGCCATCGGTCGCCTTGCCCAGCGAACGCTCGTTGCGATTCTTGGAGAATTCGAAAAATGCATTGGGGTTGGTGACGTCCAGCTCCTTGTCGCCCATATCTGCCAGCGAAAATATCGCCGCAAAGACCGGGGTGAGCTCGCGCCGGAAGAATTCGGTGTATTCCTGATGCGAGCCCTCATATTCGGTGATGACCTGGATGTACTCGTTGCCGATGACGACGACGCGCGCGAAATGAACGATCCTGGATTTCTTCAGCGCCGCTTCGATCAAGGGCTGAACCTTGTCGGCGAAGATCGCCTCGAGGTTCTTCAATTGCGCCTGTGTCGCGGCATCCTGTTTGATCTTCAGCGTGAGATTGAGCGCATGGGTCATGGGAAATGTCCTTAAAAAATACAACTTTGGGATGTTATCATTGCAGCAGGGAATTGAAAGCGAATCTTTTCGCCGAATGCGGATGCCCCGCGTCATTATGGCGTCTGTGCTGACATTTTTGGTTGTCCTTTGATGTGCAAAGGACACCGGCCGGCCAAGGTCGTGACGATGCAGCAAAGCTAGCGCAGCGGCAGCAGGTCCAACTGGCTCTGCGCCTTCTTGACGGCGGCCGCGAACCAGCTCTGGCTTGGCGCTTCCTTGGCGAAGCACGCCGTGAAGGCCGTCATCGCATTATCTTCGCGGGTCATGTCGCCGCGCGGATCCTTCTTGTCGACGGGCCTCGCCATCATCTGCTTCCAGACCTTCTCGCAGGCCGGGATCGGCGCCGTCTTCACGGCGTCCGATGAGGCGAGAAAGAAGACCTTCTCGCCCTGGATCGCGACGACGTCGATTTCATGCGGTGGTCCCTTCAGGTCGCCATTGCCGCGCACGCCGAGCACGGCAACCGCGGCGCTCGCGGATGCGGGCTTGGTGACCGGCAGCTCGGCGTATTTGGCGAACGCCGAGTCCTGGATCGCTTGATAGTAGAAGCGATCCGACTTGAATGCGGCGCCGATCTCCTGCGGCATGCCGTCCTCGCGATGCTCGCGCAGCCAGTGCTTGAGCAGCGCCATGGTCGTCACCACGGCTTGCAACTTGTCGCCTTCCGACGCGAAGCCGAGCCCATCGAGATGGCCGAAGCCTGAGTCACCCTTGAAAAGCGTATCGGCGTTCGACTTGCCCTCTGCCGGCAGCCCCTTGATCGCGACCGGTCCCACCAAGCCGCGCAGCACGCCTGTCAGCTCGTTGAGCGCCGCATCGTGCTGCCTGGAGGTCTCGTCGTTTTCCGCAGCCTTCGAGAACTTTGCGATGTAGCGATCGCGCAGCTCGAGATAGCGCTGCTCGGGAGTGGCCGCATGGGCAGGCGCAGCTAGGACGAGCAGGCAGAGTAAGGCAAGGCACTTCATATCGATCCCACGAAGCAAGAGCTGTCTTCAGTCTTGGTGCCTCTGTTTCGCGGGAAGGTTCATCCGTGGTGGTCACCGCGCCGTCGTGGGGCCCTGCTGCGCCGGCGTAAATGGACCGCTATGGTCAACGGTTCTTCGAATATACCGGCTCGCGATGAACTTCGCGGCCGTTCTCATCGATGACGACGATCCGGAGATCTGGATGTCCTCCCGGCCTCTTCGTGCGAACGTCTTCCGCCAGGCTCTTGCTGTGGGCAATGGCGGCGCCGTCGCTTCCAAACTCCAGACCCGACTTGTCCCGAGCCGGAACGCCATCCTTCATGTCGAAATAGTAAGTGCGCATCACAATCCTCTCGCGTCCACCTGTCCTGGAGTGCCTGGCCCTCTTATCGGAGAGGAAAGCAAACATGGGCCTCCTAGCCCTGGCTGACGCAACTGCAAATCGGGTTAAACACCCCGCGAAGCTAGCGAAGGTTCCCAGGGGTGGATTTGATTCCGATCAACGCGTAAGCCGTTGCGATCACCGGCGGGGGCGTGAGCGCCCTACTCCGCCGGCGTGAGCTGCCGGCTCAGGCGCATCGCGGCGGTCTCGCGCACCCGGACACGGGCGCGGCGCTTGCGCCACCAGATCACGACGCCGGTGACCGAGAGCGCGGCCACCACCAGCCCCATGATCGAGATCAGGATGCGGCCGAACAGTCCGACTATGCGGCCTGAATGCAGCGGAAACTGCGCCTGCACGAAGATGTCGGCGGCGGTGCCGACCCAGGGCAGACGCGCGCCGAGCGGACGGCCGTCCTCGCTGTCGTAATAGAGCTGCGCCGGGCCGACGCCGCCGGCGCCGTGGTCGTCGCCGGGATGGAAGTAGGCGGCGGCATAGACCCCGTGAGCGGGGCCGTAGCTGAGCGCGCCGACCGGAGTGGACCACCCTCGCCCCTTGCCGTCGGCCGCCGCGCGCGCGGCGATGTCGGCAAATGTCACCTTGGGCTCGATCGGATTGTCGAGATCGCGGTACGGCCGCTGCTCATACGGCGTGGGCGTGTAGTTCGACACTATCTTCATCAGCGGCGAGAACACCTCGAAATAGAGGTTCAGCGAGAACGCCGTGAAGGCGATGACGAACAGCACGCCCCAGGTCCACAGGCTGAAGGCGCGGTGGATGTCGAAATTGATCCGGTAAGCGCTGCCCGACGTCTTGATGGTCCAGGCCGGCGCCCAGCGCGCCCAGAAGCCGCGTTCGAGCTGGCGCGTGACTTGCGGCGCCCGCGCGGCCTTCGCGCTGCGCCGTGACGGCAGGGTCAGGTAGAAGCCGACGAAGCAGTCGATGGTCCAAATGATGGCGATGATGCCGAGCAGGCGCATGCCCCAGCGGTCGCTGCCCCAGAACTCCGGGATGTGCATCGTGTAGTGCAGCTTGTAGAGGAACGAGACGAAGTTCTCCCGCGTCACCGGCCACACCGCGCCCCAATAGCGCCGCCCCAGCTCGACGCCGGTGTTGGGATCGAGGAAGACCTGATTGTAGTCGAGGGCATAGCGCTTGCCGGTCGCGGGATCGATCCGCGGCATGATGAAGAACCACAGCGAGTGGCCCTCCTCCGGCGTCATGAAGAGATAGACGACGCGCGCGCGGGGATCGCGCTGCTCGATCAGCTTGGCGAGCTCGATCGAGGGAATGGCCGGTCCCTTGCTGGTGACGTCGAACAGGTGGCTGTTCAGGACGTCGTCGATCTCGTGATCCCAGGAAATGATCGCGCCGGTGATGCCGGAGAAGAACAGGAATCCGGCCGTGAGCAGTCCCGCCCAGCGATGCAGCCTGCCGAATATCGCTCTCATCGTCGTCTCTCACCAAACAGGTCCGGTCCGCTTGCCGGATCGTTTTCAATTTGAACTCACCAGCGATAGGTCAGCTTGCCGATGGCCTTGCGTCCCTCCGCGTAGAAGCAGCCCGACAGGCTGTAGCAGGCGGCGACATAGCGCGTGTCGGCAAGGTTGGTGACGTTCAGCGACAGGCGCCAATTGTCCCTGGTGTAGGCAACAAGCGCATCCAGCACGGTCGAGGCTCCCACCTTGAACGTGTTGGCATCGTCACCCCAGGTCGCGCCGACATAGCGGACGCCGCCGCCGAACTGGAGGCCGGCGAGCGGCCCGTTCTGAAGCGTGTAGTCACTCCACAGCGAGGCACGGTTGAGCGGCACGGTGACCGGCGCCTTGCCGACATTCACCGGATCCTGCGTGAGCATGGCGTCGACATAGGCATAGGCGGCGCGCAGGTTCCAGCCGTCGGCGAGCGACATGGTAGCTTCGAGCTCGATGCCGCGCGATTTCACCTGACCGGTTTGCTCAGCAACGTTCAGCGGAGGCGCGTAGGTGACGACGTTGTCGCGCGTCAGGTCGAAGGCGGCGAAGGTGAACAGCGCGTTCCATCCGATCGGCTGGTACTTGACGCCGACCTCGTACTGCACGCCGGTTTCAGGGTTAAGCAGCTGGCCGCGCGGTCCGGTCGCGAGCACCGGCAGAAACGACTCGGAATAGCTGAAATACGGCGCGATGCCGTTGTCGAAATTGTACATCACGGCGGCGCGGCCAGTGAAGGCCGAAGCATCCTTCGAGACCGATTTGTCGAAGATACCGCTGTCGACCTGCGTGGTGACGAAATCCTGGCGACCGCCGAGCTGGAACGACAGCCGGCCGAGCCTGATCTGGTCCTGCGCGTAGAGGCCGACCTGCGACTGCTTGACGCCGGTGTTGTCGCTCATCGCGCCGATGGTCCAGTCGTAGCTGTAGACCGGGTTGAACACGTTGATCTCCGGCGCCGACGTCGTGACGCTAAAGGCGGTGTCGCGGAAGGAGGTGTTGCGATAGTCGATCCCGACCAGCGTGGTGTGGCTGAGGATGCCGGTGGTGAACTTGCCCTGGAGCTGGTTGTCCACCGCGAAGGAGTTGATGTACGAGTTGCTGTAGCTGCCGAAACGCGCGAGCTGCCCCGCGGCCTCGTCGGTATAGCCTCCGCCGTAAAACACCTTTTCCTCGTTGTGCTGATAGGCGTAGCGCAGGTTCTGCCGGAACGTGATGTTGTCGGTGAAATTGTGCGAGAGCTGGTAGCCGGCGGTTGCGATCTCGGTGTTGAACGCGTTGAAGCTCGGCACGCCCGCGAAGAACGAGACCGGGATGGTGCGGCCGTTGTTCGGCCACACCGTGCCTGAGGCGGGCAGGAACTGGAGGCCCCACCCTGCCCGGTCCCTCTGGTAGTTGGCCAGAATCGTGATGGTGGTGTCCTCGTTCGGCCTGAAGGTGATTGCGGGCGCGATGAAGACGCGGTTGTCCTTGGTGAAGTCGACCTGGGTCTCGCCGTCACGCACCACGCCGGTCAGGCGCCACAGCACGGTGCCGTCCTTGTTGGCGGGGCCGCCCATGTCGAACTGGCCCTGATAGCGGTTGAAGCTGCCGCCGGAGACCGAGACCTCGCCGAACTGCTGCGCGGTCGGCAGCTTGGTCACGTAGTTGAGGATGCCGCCGGTGCCGCTGCCGCCATACATCGCGGAGGACGGCCCCTTGAGGACCTCGAGGCGCTCGGCGCCGTAGGGATCGAGGCCGTTGAAGTGCACGTAGTTGCTCGATGGGATTCGCAGGCCGTCGACGTAGAGGCCCGACATGGTGGTGTCGAAGCCGCGGATCTGGAGGGCGCCGAAGCGGGTGTCCGAACCGCCATTGACGTCGCCGCTGACACCGGCGGTGTAGCGCAGGGCCTCGCCGATCGAGACCGCGCCCTGGTTCCTGACCTGGTCGGTGGTGACGACGGACACCGACTGCGGCGTTTCGATCAGCGGCGTATCGGTCTTGGTGGCGGTGCCGCTGCGCGTGGCGACGAACCCGCGCACCGGACCGTTGGCGCGTTCGCCGGTGGCGCCGTTCGAGGCCGACCGGGTTGGCGCGGCTTGCTGCGCGGGAGCGTGACGATTGGTGCGGGAGCTGCGCGTCGTTGCCGACCGTCGCGACGAAGCAACCGCCGCGGGACGGGCACGCTGAGCCGGCGCTTCAACGGAGACCGCGGGAATTTGCGTCTGCGCCTGCACCGAACCGAAGGGGGCGACGAGAGAAAATGTGCTGACGGCGCCGAAGAAAAACACCTGAAGCTGTCGAAGACGCGTTTGGGAACGCGAAGGAAGTTGGAAGTTGGTCACGTCTTGCGAGGCCCCACGCACTGCCGGCTTTGCCGGTATCGTTCTTGATGCCCCGCCCTAACGCAGGCGATTTCGGAGTGCGATAGGAACAGCGTTAGAATTTCTCCAGAGCTGTGCGCAGCAACTGCGGCGAATGCGCCCATGCGCGACCCAACGTGCATGTGCTCCGGATTTGGAATCCTTCTAGACGAACACGGTCGATCGACCGGACAGGACATTCGCCGACATCGAAGGCGAGCGCGGAGAACGAATCCTTTACCATGCCCGCCAGGCTCGATTGAGCCTGAGGAACCCAGGAGGTAGATTCAGCTGCGGGATACTTCATTCATTTTGCGGAACGCGCCGCAACGTTCTGCGCCAGCGCGTGCTGGGCACCCGGGGTTCGACGTCCATGAGCGAATTGCGCGCTGCGACCAGGCAACCGACCGCGAGGACCGGGATCATCGAGTTTGACGGCGCCAGAGGCATCGTCAGCATCCCCTGCACGATCTCGGACGTATCAGGCACGGGCGCAAGGCTGAAGCTCGACTGGTCGCTGTCGTTTCCGAAGGAGGCCACGCTGATCTTTGCCGACGGGCTGCGAAAACCCTGTCGTGTGGCATGGCAGAAGCGCAGACTGCTCGGCGTCGCATTCGCGGACGGTGTTGCGAGCCTGGACGAGCAGGCCCTCATGATGACCGAAGCAGAGCAGGCTCTGCACCGGCAGCATATTGGTGCGCAGGTGCGCGGCGCGCGCGAAGCACGGGCTATACCGAGCTCCAGATTGCGAATTTCATTGGCGTCTCGCCCGATTACGTGTCACGTGCCGAGAACGGCGAGGTCAGCATCCCGCTCCACCAACTCACCCACATTGCCGATCTGTTGCTGGTCGACCTCGACAGCCTGGTTGCCGGCCCGCCGTCGATCGGATTGCCCACCGCGAGCGAGGTCGAACTGGCGGCGGAGTGAATTCACGCTGACGAAGGCGACATCACTCGCTGGCTGCAGCCGCGAGCGTTACCGGAAAGCGCATTGAGCTCTCCGGTGTGTAGAAGCTTGTGTCAGCGATGCCGCAGCCGGCGATTGACCCGGCCCGCCAGATAGTCGCCGGCGCTCTGGATGAGCTGGACCAGTGCGATCAGCACGACGACGACGGCCAGCATCATCTCCGGCATGAAGCGCTGGTAGCCGTAACGGATGCCGAGATCCCCCAGACCCCCGCCTCCGACGGCGCCGACCATGGCGGAGTAGCCGAGCAGGCTCACCACCGCGAGCGTCAGGGCCAGCAACAAGCCGGGCAATGCCTCGGGGATCAGCACCTTGAACACGATCTGCATCGGGGAAGCCCCGAACGAGGACGCGGTCTCGATCAGGCCGCCGTCGACCTCGCGGATCGCGGCTTCGACGAGGCGCGCGATGAACGGCGTCGAGGCGATGGTCAGCGGCACGATCGCCGCGGTCGAACCGATCGAGGTGCCGGCGACGAGCCGCGTGAACGGGATGATGGCGACGACCAGGATGATGAAGGGCGTCGAGCGCGTCGCATTGACGACGATGCCGAGCACGCGATTGACGACGGGGGCCGCGAACAGCTCCCCTTTCCGGCTGGTCGCCAGGAACACGCCGAGCGGCAGGCCGAAGGCGGTACCGAGCAGCGCTGCGATACCGACCATGTACAGGCTTTCGAAGGTGGCCTGGATGATCAAATTGATGAGTTCAGGCGACATAGCCGAGACGCTCCGCCGGGAATTGATATTGAGAGAGCCAGGCGAGCGTCCGCGTCACCGCGTCTTCGCCGCTGGAAATACCGAGAGGGATACCAAGGGTGAGCGAGCCCACATGCTGGCCGCCGATCTCGTCGATACGCGCCGCAAGCAGCGCAACGTCGAGGCCGAGCTCGCGCGCGAGCCGCGCCACCAGCGTGTCGCCGGCCCCCGCCCCGCGCACCTGGACGCGGATCACGGCCTGCCCGCTGGCAGACGGCTCCGACACGATCCGGCTCGCCAGCGACACCGGCAGGCTGTCGCCGACCACTTCGGCCAGGAAGGACTGCGTGATCGGATGTTTGGGACGGGTGAAGATGTCGGCGACGTGGCCGCTCTCGACGACATGGCCGGCATCGAGCACCACGACTTCCCTGGCGAGCTGGCGCACCACGGACATCTCGTGGGTGATCAGCACGATGGTCACGCCAAGCTCGCGGTTGATGTTGGCAAGCAGATCGAGGATCGCGCGCGTGGTCTGCGGATCGAGCGCGGACGTCGCCTCGTCCGACAGCAGCACGCTCGGCCGTGTCGCCAGCGCCCGCGCAATGCCGACGCGCTGCTTCTGGCCGCCGGACAGTTCCGAGGGATAACGGTCGTGCTTGTCGGCGATGCCGACCAGCGCCAGCAGCTCGGCGACGCGGGCCTTGATATCCGCCCTGGCCCAGCCGGCGATCTCGAGCGGCAACGCGATGTTGTCGGCCGCGGTGCGCGACGACAGCAGGTTGAAATGCTGGAAGATCATGCCGATCGAGCGCTGCGCCAGCCGCAACTCGCGGCCCGCCAGCGCCGAGATATCCTTGTTGTCGACGATCACGCGTCCCGTGGTCGGCTTCTCCAGCCCGTTGATCAGCCGGACCAGGCTCGACTTGCCGGCGCCGGAGCGGCCGATCACGCCGGTGATCGAGCCGCGCGGGATCGCGAAGTCGATGTCCTGCAGGGCGTTGACGCCGGGCTTGCCGCGATAGGCCGGATAGGTCTTCGAAATGCCTTCGAAACGGACCATCGCGTCCGGCGCGGTCGCGGCAGGTGAAATCGCATCGCGCGTTTCGATCCTCTGTCCGATCGCGAGCGATTGGTGGGCGTTCATGGCGGCGGCCTTCTTGTACAATAGTTCGCTTGCCGCGTGTCCCAGGGGGCGCACGGGAACCAGGTCGCATCGCGCGACGGGGAATGAAACTGCGACCGGGCGCCCGGGTCGAGCGCGCTGCACCGCAGCATGCACCATCGCCCGAACGGGTCTTTCTTGCAATGTCAGATATTTGCGGGGAGTTGGACGAAGTTTTCCCAATCCCGCCCCGGCGAAGAAAATTCATCTGCCGGGGGCATCAGTCGCGCCGCCCGGCTCAGTGGACCTGCAACCAGGGCAGCACGATCAGCAGAAGGCCTGCGAAATAGAGCAGCCCGAAGACCAGGCCAAAACCCCAGAACTGGCCCTTCCCGATATAGCCGCTGCCGAAATACATCGGCGCCGGCCCCGTGGCGTAAGGCGAGATCACGCCCATCAAGCCGAGCGAATACATGCAGAGCATGGCGAGCGTCGTGACCGGCAGGCCGGGAATGCCCGAGCCGACCGCGAGCACGACAGGCAGCACGGCGGCGGCATGCGAGGTGATGCTGGAGAAGAAATAGTGGATCCAGAAGAACAGCGCGACCAGCAGGATCATCGCGGTTGACGGCGACAGCCCGGCGAGCGGCTTTGCGTACTCGGTCGCGAACCATTTGATGAACCCGATCTCGTTGAGGCCCGAGGCCAGCGTCAGCAGCGAGGTGAAATAGAAGAACACCTCCCAGGCGCTCTTCTCGCTGACGATGTCGGCAAACTCGATCACGCCCGTGACCAGCATCAAGGAGATCACGATGAAGACGACGGTGGTGGCGTTGACGAAATTCGAGCCGAGCAGCGGCACGTTGATGTCCGGGCTGGAGCCCGCGATCCACAGGAACATCGCGAGCACGATCAGCGCCAGCATGATCCATTCGTTGCGCGACATCGGGCCCATCTCGCTGAGCTCCTTTGCCGCCCATTCGGCGATTTCCGGGCTGCGCTTCACTTCGGGCCGGCACACCAGATAGCTGAGCAGCGGGACGAGGATCATCAGGAGGATGCCGAGCGGCGCAAAGCCGATGAACCACTGGCCCCAGCTCACCTCGACCCCGACGGTCTTCTTGGCGATGGCGAGCGCCGCCGCATTGGGCGCGAGCGCGGTGAAGAACAGCGAGCTGGTGACCGCGGTCGCCGCGAACGCGGTCCACATCACATAGGTACCGATCCTGCCGGCGGTCGGTCCCGGCTCGGAGCCGTAGATGCGCGGGATGTTGCTGATGATGGGATAGACGATGCCGCCGCTGCGCGCGGTGTTGGAGGGCGTTGCCGGCGCGAGCAGGAAGTCCGACATCGCGACCGCATAGCCGAGGCCGAGCGTGTTGCGGCCGAGCTTTTGCACCAGCACCAGCGCGATGCGCCGGCCGAGCTGGCTCTTGCGATAGCCGATCGAGAACACGAAGGCGCCGACGATCAGCCACACCGTGCTCTCGGCAAAGCCCGCCAGCATCCAGCGCAGCGACTTGGTCGGATCGGGATCGATATAGCCGCCGACGCCGGCGACCGTCAGCCCGATCAGGCCGACCGCGCCGACCGGCATCGATTCCAGGATGAGCCCGGTGATGACGGCCGCGAACACCGCAAAGTAGTGCCATTGATTGACGTTGAGCCCTGATGGCACCGGCCACAGATAGATCGCCAGCCACACCACGAGCGGTGCGATCAGCTTCCAGCGAAACCCTTTCGCCTTAGGTGCCTGTGAGCTCGCGGCCATGGGCCCTCCCCCTCGATTGTCGTTGCGTCGTGCCGCCCGTTGGCCGGGCCGCTTTTGTCCCTGCGCGGCGTATAAGGACTGTCCGCGGCGCGATCAATGGCTTGACGCGGGTTCTGCCGCCCGGTGCCTGATTTTCCCTCGCGGTCACAAATGCCCGGTGCGCCGGTGCTCCGGCTCGCTGCCATGGACCGGAAAGCGGATTGTGGTGCCGATGGTGATCCAGTTGGCGTTCTCGCCGGTGATGTTGCGGCCGTAGATCACGTCGACGGAGAAGATCTCGTTCGGCCGGTAGCGGACGCCGGTCTGGAAGCGCGGCTGCACGGCGCTCGCGATTTCGGACGCGCCGGCCTGGCCAAAGGCCTCGATCGTCCACTGCAACGTGTCGGTGAACTTCCAGTCGAAGCCGATGCCGTAGGTCAGATAGTGGCGATCGACCGTGCGATCCCAGAGCCAGCCGCCATTGATGTTGACGCGCATGGTCTCGGACAGGCGGAAGGTCGCGGGGATGACGGCAAAGGCGGACAGCGCCTCGCCGGTCGCCGCATCGAATGATCCGCCGCCATAAGCCGACAATCCCCACCGCCCGATGCCGGTGGGGATGAAATTCGTCTTGGCTTTCGGAGCGACCGTCGTGCTCCAGTCGCCGTCGCTGCGGGCCCGGATGGTCTGCATGCTCAGCTCGATCGGCCTGAAAGGATCGACGACGCAGGAGGGATTGGCGACTGCCTCGACATCGGTGTTTGAAGCCGTCGACAGCCAGCTTTCGACCTTGCAGGAGCCGACCTCCGAGATGTCGGCGGCATCCACCGCATAGGCGCCATTCGCGGCGCGCGCATCCTGCGCTGCGAATACGACAAGAGCCGCGATTGCGGCGGTTATTCCGGTTCGTGCAGCCCATCCCATGGCCCGATGTTAGCAGAGTCTTCGCCTCGACAAGGCCCGGATTCTGGGACTATCTTCCGTCCATGAGCGACCATCATCATCACCACGATCACGACCATTCCGAACTGTCCGAGACCGAGCTGCGCGTGCGCGCGCTCGAGACGATCCTGACTGAAAAAGGCTATGTCGAGCCGGCGGCGCTCGATGCCATCATCCAGGCCTACGAGACCAGGATCGGCCCGCACAACGGTGCCCGCGTCGTCGCCAAGGCCTGGACCGATCCGGCCTTCAAGCAGGCGCTGCTCGAGGATGGCTCGAAGGCGATCGGCACGCTCGGCCATGTCAGCCGCGTCGGCGACCATCTCGTCGTGGTCGAGAACACGCCGCAGCGGCACAATATGGTCGTGTGCACGCTGTGCTCCTGCTACCCCTGGGAAATGCTGGGGCTGCCGCCGGTCTGGTACAAGGCCGCGCCCTATCGCTCGCGTGCGGTGAAGGACCCGCGCGGCGTGCTCGCCGATTTCGGCGTCGCGCTGCCCAAGGATATCGAAGTTCGCGTCTGGGATTCCACCGCCGAGACGCGCTTCCTGGTGCTGCCGATGCGGCCCGGGGGTACGGAGGGCTGGAGCGAGGAGCAACTCGCCGAGCTCGTCACGCGCGATTCCATGATCGGCACCGGATTCCCCAAGACGCCGGGAGCGCCGTCATGAACGGCGTGCACGACATGGGCGGCATGGACGGGTTCGGCAAGGTCGAGCCCGAGCCGAACGAACCGATGTTTCACGAGGAATGGGAATCCCGCGTTCTCGCGATGGTGCGCGCGATGGGCGCGGCCGGCGCCTTCAACATCGACACCTCGCGCTTCTATCGCGAGACGCTGCCGCCGCACGTGTATCTGTCGAGCTCCTATTACAAGAAGTGGTTTCTCGGGCTCGAGGAGATGCTGATCGAGAAGGGCTATCTCACCCGCGAGGAGGTCGCCGCCGGCCACGCGATCCAGCCTGCGAAGGCGCTCAAGCATGGCAAGTTCGACCTCGCCAATGTCGAGCGCGTCATGGTGCGCGGCAAGTTCGCCCGCCCTGCCCCGGCGCCAGCGAAATTCAACATCGGCGATTGCGTGCGGGCGAAAAACATCCATCCGGCGACGCACACGCGGCTGCCGCGCTATGTCCGTGGCCATGTCGGCGTGGTCGAGCTCAACCATGGCTGCCACGTCTTTCCGGATTCGGCGGCGATGGACCTCGGCGAAAATCCGCAATGGCTCTACACGGTCGTGTTCGAGGGCAGCGATCTCTGGGGCGCGGATGGCGATCCGACCTCGAAGGTCTCGATCGACGCGTTCGAGCCGTATCTGGACCTGGCGTGATGAGCAGCACGCTTGCTGCCGCCGCGACCGCGGCCATTCCGAGCATTCCGCGCGATGACGACGGCCCGGTGTTCCGCGCGCCCTGGGAGGCCCATGCGTTCGCGATGGCCTTGAGCCTGCACGAGCGCGGCGTGTTCACCTGGCCGGAATGGGCCGCAGCCTTGGCCTCCGAGATCAAGCGCGCGCAGGCCGCCGGCGACCCCGATACGGGCGAAACCTATTACCTGCATTGGCTCGCCACGCTTGAGGGATTGGTTGCGCGCAAGGGCGTCGCATCCACGGAGACGCTGCACCGCTACCGCGACGCCTGGGACCACGCCGCCGACAGGACGCCGCACGGCAAGCCGATTGAGCTGAAGCCGGAGGATTTTAGGTAAGCGGCGGCTACACCCGTCATTGCGAGCGCAGCGAAGCAATCCAGAATCTTTCCGTGGAGGGATTCTGGATTGCTTCGTCGCAAGGGCTCCTCGCAATGACGCCGGAGGTTCGGGCCCTACCTGCCCGCCACATACTCCCGCCACCCCTTCGCCCGCAGGCTGCACGCCGGGCACTCGCCGCAGCCGTATCCCCACTCATGCTGCGCGCCGCGTTCGCCGAGATAGCAGGTGTGCGACTGTTCGCGGATGAGATCGACGAGGCCCTCGCCGCCGAGGTCATGCGCGAGCTTCCACGTCGCGGCCTTGTCGATCCACATCAGCGGCGTATGCAGCTCGAATTTACGGGCCATGCCGAGCGAGAGCGCGGCCTGCATGGCGCGGACGGTCTCGTCGCGGCAATCGGGGTAGCCGGAATAATCGGTCTCGCACATGCCGCCGACGATGTGGGTGATGCCGCGCCGGTAGGCCAGCGCCGCGGCAAAGGTGAGGAACACCAGATTGCGGCCGGGCACGAAGGTGTTGGGCAGGCCGTCCGTGCCCATCGCGATCGCGACGTCGCGCGTCAGCGCCGTGTCCGAGATCGCGGCTAAGGTCGGGATCGACAGCGTGTGGCTCTCGCCGAGCTTGTCCGCCCAATCCGCGCGCAGGCCCTTGAGGCCATCGAACAGACGATCACGGCAAGCGAGCTCAACAGCATGGCGCTGGCCGTAGTCGAACCCCAGCGTCTCGACGCGCGCGAAGCGGCTGAGCGCCCAGGCAAGGCAGGTGGTGGAGTCCTGCCCGCCGGAGAACAGCACCAGGGCGGTTTCGGATGAAAATGCGTCACTCATGGCCCCGCGCTTTAGCACTGCGGAACGGGCCCGCCAATCGGTGGAAATCGGCCCGTTCCGTCGCGCCGCGCTGGGATCGGCGGGCCGCTTTTGGCATAAGGCTGGAGACCCAGGAGCAATGGCCCGCAATGACCCCTTCCCGCGACATTTCCCGCCTGATCGAGATCATGGCCGCGCTGCGCACGCCGGTGACCGGCTGTCCCTGGGACCTCGAGCAGAATTTTGCGACCATCGCGCCCTACACGATCGAGGAAGCCTATGAGGTGGTGGACGCCATCACCCGCGGCGATCTCGACGATTTGCGCGAAGAGCTCGGCGACCTCCTGCTCCAGGTCGTGTTCCACGCCCAGATGGCTTCGGAGCAGAACGCGTTCGCCTTTGGAGACGTGGTCGAGGCCATCACCCGCAAGATGATCCGGCGGCATCCCCATGTCTTCGCCGACAAGGACGGCAATCTCGCCTCCTCCCACGTCAAGGAAGTCTGGGACCGCATCAAGGCCGAGGAGAAAGCCGAGCGCGCCGCGCGCCGGCCGCCGGAGGAAGCTCCGTCGCACAAATCCCTGCTCTCGGGCGTGAAGGCCGGCCAGCCTGCGCTGACCCGCGCCATGGAGCTGCAGCGCAAGGCCTCCACCGTCGGCTTCGACTGGAACGACCCGCGCGCGGTGTTGGCAAAGATCCGCGAAGAAGCCGACGAGATCGAGGCCGCGCTGGATCGCAATGACAAGCAGGAGATCGCCGAAGAGACCGGCGATTTGATGTTCGCCCTCGTCAACCTCGCCCGCCATGTCGATGCCGATCCGGAAGCCGCGCTGCGCGCGACCAACGCAAAGTTCGAGCGCCGCTTTGCCTATATCGAGCGCTCTCTGGAAGCGCAGGGCCGGACGCTGGAGCAGGCGTCGCTGGCGGAAATGGACGCGCTGTGGAATGCGGCGAAGACGGCAATCTGATGCGGGGGGCGCGACGTGGAAATCAGGCAGGACGATCCGACGGCCCCCTATGTCGCCTATTTGTTGGCGCATCATCTGGAAGAGCTCCGCAGCGTCATGGGCGAGCATGCGCAGGCGCTGGACGCGAGCGGTCTTTCGGCTGCGAGCGTCACGTTCTGGACGGCCTGGCAGGGTGATGTGCTGGCTGGATTCGGGGCTTTGAAGCAATTGGATGAGACGCACGGCGAAGTGAAGTCGATGCGCGCTGCGCCCACTGCGCGGCGTAGCGGGGTCGGACGCGCTCTGCTGCACCACATCATTGCCGAGGGCCGCAAGCGAGGATATCAGCAACTCAGTTTGGAGACGGGCACAGCGCCGCTGCACGCTCCCGCCATCTCGCTGTACCGGAGCGCCGGTTTCGTATCCTGCGAGCCGTTCGCTGACTATCAGGCGAGCCCGCACAACCAGTTCATGCGCCTCGACCTGTCCAAGTGATCTTCTCGGTTCGTAGCCCGGTCGGAGCGAAGCGCAATCCGGGACGCGAAGCGTGGCTTACGCCGACAGACGCGGCACGGCGTCGAACCGGTTCACCACGATATCGCGCTTGGTCTCGTCCACCCGCACGGTCATGTCGAAGCGGCCGTCGTGCAGCTCCTTGGTCAGCACCTCGGAATTGCGGTGCAGCCAGCTGATTCCGGCACCGTCGCCGGCGTCGATCGAGAGATCGAGCGTGGTGCGTTTGGCCGCAAGCCGCTCCTCGATCGCGGCGAGCAGCGCGTCGACCCCCTCGCCTGACACGGCCGAGACCAGCATCGCCGGATGATCCTCCGGCCTGCGCGCGGCGATGTTCAAGAGCTCTTCGCGCTGCTCGGCGTCGTAACGGTCGATCTTGTTCCAGACCTCGATGATGCGGCCGGAATCGTCGGGATTGATGCCGAGCTGGCGCAGCACCGCGTCGACGTCGCTCTGCTGCGCCTCGGCGTCCTCATGCGAGATATCGCGGACATGCAGGATGACGTCGGCTTCCAGCACCTCCTCCAGCGTGGCGCGGAAGGCGGCGACGAGCTGCGTCGGCAGATTGGAGATGAAGCCGACGGTGTCGGACAGCATCGCCTTGCCGCCATGCGGCAGGGTGAGCGCGCGCAGGGTCGGATCGAGGGTTGCAAACAGCATGTCGGCGGCCTGCACGTCGGCGCGCGTCAGGCGGTTGAACAGCGTCGACTTGCCGGCATTGGTGTAGCCGACCAATGCGACGACGCGATACGGCACGCGCTGGCGCCCGGCGCGATGCAGCCGCCGCGTCGCCTGCACCTTCTTCAGTTCGCCCTCGAGCTTGGAGATGCGCTCCTGGATCAGGCGGCGGTCGGCCTCGATCTGCGTCTCGCCGGGACCGCCCATGAAGCCGAAACCGCCGCGCTGGCGTTCCAGATGGGTCCAGGATCGCACAAGGCGCGAGCGCTGGTAGTTGAGATGCGCGAGCTCGACCTGGAGCGAGCCTTCCTTGGTCTTGGCGCGGCGGCCGAAGATTTCCAGGATCAGGCCGGTGCGGTCGAGCACCTTGGCGTGCAGCTCCTTCTCGAGGTTGCGCTGCTGGATCGGCGCCAGCGCGCAATCCATCACCACGAGCTCGACGTCGAGGCTCTTGGCCAGCGCGGCGATCTCCTCGACCTTGCCCTTGCCGATATAGGTGGCGGGACGGATCTGGCTGATCGGCGCGATGATGGCGTCGGCGATGATGAGATCGATCGCGCGCGCGAGGCCCGCGGCTTCATCGAGCCGGGCCTCGGCGTCACGCACGACATGGCTTTCCGATTGCGCGTCGGTACCGCCCGCGCGCACACGCAAGTAGGGGCCGATGACAAGCACCCGCCCCGTTTGCTTAGCCCCTGCCGGCCGCGAACGGTCGGCATCCCCGTCGAAATTCCGGGGTTCCAATCAGGTCACTCTCAAGCCGGCTGATCCTCGCCGCCTTCGAACAGCTGGATCGGAGCGCCCGGCATGATGGTCGAGATCGCATGCTTGTAGACGAGCTGCGAGTGACCGTCGCGCCGAAGCAGCAAACAGAAATTGTCGAACCAGGTCACGATGCCCTGGAGCTTCACTCCGTTGACCAGAAAGATCGTCAGTGGCGTCTTGGTTTTGCGAACGTGATTAAGGAAGGTGTCCTGTAGGTTTTGTGCGCGGTCTGCCGCCATTGTTTTTTTCTCGCTTTGAGTTTCTTTTTATTGCACCGGTTGCGGCCCTCTTTGTGAAATTCGGGGCCTCTTCCGGTTGCCGCTCCTCATGAGATCCCCCTCGGAGGAACAGCGGTTCGATTAGAGGACAGGTCGGGATATTAGGCAAGCCGCTTCACGCGGCAGCCCATGCCCTATTGCCCCGAAAAACTACGGAAATCGATGATTTTCCTCGCTTATCCCTGACGAGCCGCCACGACGTCGCGGCGATTTCTGTATGCGGGCCGGTATCCAATTCGCTCGCAGCGTTCTAACCGACGCCGAGTGCCTTCAGCTTTCGATGCAGTGCCGACCGTTCCATGCCAACGAACTCAGCCGTGCGAGAAATATTTCCTGAAAAACGGCTGATCTGTGCAATCAAATAGTCGCGCTCGAACACTTCGCGCGCTTCGCGCAACGGCAGGCCCATGATGTGCTCACCATTGTTGCTGGTCGGCATCGCCGGCACCATCGAGCCGACGTCCTGCGGCAGCATGTCGGCGGTGATGATGACCTCCGGTCCGCCCGCGGCTAGAATCATGACTCTTTCAACGTTGTTGCGGAGCTGGCGCACATTGCCGGGCCAGACATGCGATTGCAGCACTGCCATCGCGTCCTGTCCGATCTGCCGCTTGGGCAGGCCGCTGCCGGCCGAGATCTGCTCCATGAAGTAGTCGATCAGCTCCGGAATATCCTCGCGCCGCTCCGAGAGTGCGGGCACGCGGATCGGCACGACCGAGAGGCGATGATAGAGGTCCTCGCGGAAATGGCCGGCCGCGATCTCCTCCTCCAGGTTGCGCGCCGTCGAGGAGATGATGCGCACGTCGACCTGCACTTTGCCGGTGCCGCCGACGCGCTGGAACGACTGCTCGACCAGCACGCGCAAGATCTTGTTCTGGGTCTCGCGCGGCATGTCCGCGATCTCGTCGATGAACAGCGTGCCGCCATGCGCCTCTTCGAGCGCGCCCGGCTTGCGCGGCTGCTCGCCATTGGACTGCTCGACGCCGAACAGCTCGTGCTCCATGCGCTCGGGCGTGATCGCGGCGGCGTTGATGACGACGAAGGGACCGTCGGCGCGGCCCGAGGCCGTGTGCAGCGTGCGCGCAGTCAGCTCCTTGCCGGCGCCGGCGGGGCCGACGATCAGGATGCGGCTGTTGGCCTTGGCCGCGCGCTCGATGGTCTGGCGCAGCTGGTTCATGCTGGGCGAGCGGCCGACCAGCGAGCTTGCACTCGGTGCGAGCTGCTTCAGCTCCTTGACCTCGCGCTTGAGCCGCGAGTTCTCCAGCGCTCGGTTGGCGACCAGGATCAGCCGGTCCGCCTTGAACGGCTTCTCGATGAAGTCGTAGGCGCCACGCTTGATTGCGGCGACCGCGGTCTCGATGTTGCCGTGGCCGGAGATCATCACGACCGGCAGGTCGGCATTGTCCTTCTTGACCTGCTCCAGGAGCTGCAAGCCGTCGAGCTTGGAGCCCTGGAGCCAGATGTCGAGGAACACCAGATGCGGCCTGCGGTTGGCGATTTCGGCCTGGGCCGAGTCGCTGTCGCGTGCAGTCCGGGTGACGAACCCCTCGTCCTCGAGGATGCCCGCAACGAGATCCCGAATATCGGCCTCATCATCGACAATCAGAATTTCACTTGCCATGGGTCGCGCCTGTCTTGTCAGCTGCCTGTTGAGGCTTCGATCTTCGTTGAATCATTGGTCTTTTCAGCCGGCTCTTTGGTTTCGGCTGCCGGCCCTTTTGTTTCGGTGCCCTTGATGGATTCCTTGGCGATTTTCGCTTCCTTCGCCGCATCCTTGACCGTTTCCGCGGTCGCTTCCTCGCGCGTATTCTTGACGGCCGGCGCCTGCTCGGTCCCTTCGGTCTTCGCCGGCGTGCCGGAGATCGCAAAGCGCATCCGCATCCAGGCGCCGCGCTGGCCTGCGCGGAAGTCGGAGGCGTCCTTCAACTCGATGCGCCCGCCATGGTCTTCCAGCACGCGGCCGACGATCGCAAGGCCAAGGCCGGTGCCCTTAGCCCGCGTCGTCACATACGGCTCGAGCAGCCGCGAGCGCGCCACCTTGGGCAGGCCGATGCCATTGTCGATGACGTCGATCAGCACGTCCTCGCCCTCGCGCGACACCACGACGTCGATGCGGCCCTTGCCGAGCTCTTCCGGCGGGACCTGCTCGATTGCCTCGGTGGCGTTCTTGACGATGTTGGTGACCGCCTGCGAGATCAGCCGGCGGTCGAACTGGGCGCGCAACGGATCTTCCTTGAACTCGGCCTCGATATCGAGCTCGGGGTGGGCGACCTTCATCAGGAACACCGCCTGCCGCACGGTGTCGACGACGTCCTCGCCCTCCATCACCGGTTTCGGCATCCGCGCGAAGCGCGAGAATTCGTCGACCATGCGCCTGATGTCGTCGACCTGGCGCACGATGGTGTCGGTGCACTGCTCGAAGATCTGCTTGTCCTTGGTCTCGGTGATGTCCTTGCCGAACTTGCGGCGGATGCGCTCGGCCGAGAGCTGGATCGGCGTCAGCGGGTTCTTGATCTCATGGGCGATGCGGCGCGCCACATCGCCCCAGGCCGAGGTGCGCTGTGCCGACACCAGCTCGGTGATGTCGTCGAGCGTGATGATGTAGCTGTCGTGCGGCTGGTTCTTCTCGGCGCTGACGCGGACCGAGAGGTTGCGCTCCTGTCCGTCGCGGGTGATCGTGATCTGGCCCTGCACCAGGCGCTGGGTGCCTTCCCGCGCCGTCTTCATCATCTCGTCGAGCTCCGGCAGGACGTCGGAGAGCGCATGGCCGAGCGTCTCCGCTTCGGAGTGCCCGATCAGCTTCTCGGCGGAGCGGTTGAGGATGCCGACGCTGCCCGAAGTATCGACGCCGATGATGCCGGCGCTCGCCGAGGACAGCACCGCTTCGATGAAGCGGCGACGGCTGTCGATGAGGTCGCTGGCGTTGACCAGTTCGTCGCGCTGGCTGCGCAATTCCTGCGTCATCTTGTTGAAGGTTTCGCCGAGCTGGGCGAGATCGCCCTCCGACTGGTGCACCGGCACCTTCACGTGAAGGTCGCCGGTCGAGACCGTGTGGGCCGCGTTCATCAGCCGCCGGATCGGCGAGACCAGCGAGTTGGCGAAGTTCAGCCCGATCAGCACCGAAGCCATCAGGATGGTCAGCGCGATCACCGCGAACATCAGCGCGAAGGCGACCTGGATGCCGAGCCGCCGCGACTCGATCTGGGCATATTCGGCGACGCTGACCTCGGTCTGCTTGAGCTGGTTGACCACGTTCGGATCGAGCGGCCGCGCGACATAGAGGAAGGTGTCGCTGAAGGCGCGCAGGCGGATCACCGCGGCGACGAAGCTCGCATCCGGCAGCACCGCGATCTCGGGCTCGGACTCGTTGACGTTGCTGAGGAAGTCCGGCGCCGGCGGCGAATAGGCCAGCCGCATGCCGGTGTCGGCGGATTCCAGGATGTTGGTGTTCTTGTCGATGATCATCGCGCCCGGCAGATTGCGGGAGCTGGCACTGGCCGTCAGCAGCTCGCGAAACGACCGCCGATCCTGGTCGTAGAGCGGCCGGGCGTGCGCGATATCGTTGGCCATGCCGAGAATGTCGCCGCGGATCAGCTGCGCATGGTCCTGCATATAGGCCCGCGCGATGTTCAGCGAATTCTGGATGACCTCCTTGGTCGGCCCGGAGAACAACCGGTCGAGGCCGCGCTCGAGGGTGACGTTGGCGACGACGGAAACCAGCACGGCCGGCAGCACCGCCACGATCGAAAAGAGGCTGACGATCTGGACATGGAGACGTGCCGCCGCCCTGCCCCGCCGGCGCGCCAGGATGAGCTGCCAGAGCTCGCGGACGATGATCCCGACCAGGAGCAGGATCGTGCCCGCATTCATCAGATAGAACGTGCGGACCACCTCCGGCGTCGGATCGATCCTAGTGAGGCCAGTCAGGACCAGGAAGGTCAGCAGGCCCGACAGCAGCGCCAGCGCCACGGCAAAGGGCGCCAGCCAGCGTCGCGGCGACCAGCGTCGGGGCTCTTCAGCTGGGGCCGTGTCAAAGGATGCGGCCGAGGTGTCTGCGCTGGTCATTCCGGCAATGGGTGCTGAAAACAGGGGTCCGCGGCGGCGGCGGATACTGATGTATTCGTACCACATTGTTGCCGAATTGCGACAATTCCGCGGCGCCCCCACCGCGACGGACCGGCGCATCCACAGGGCGCGCCGGGTCAGCGGGAACGGAATCCGTCCATTCCGGCTTGACTGGGATGGACAGGTTCTTTCTCGCGATAATGGTCGCGGCCGTTCTGCTGCTGATCGTGGCTTCCGACCTGCTGGTCAACGGCCCCGGCAGACAGGCACCGGCTGACGTGGCCATGCTGCCGGCATCAGCCCGACTGGTCAGATAGGCGAGAGACCGCACCCCGCGGTCGAATGCCCCATTTGAATGTTCCAGCGGAACAATTTAGTCCGATTCGGACTTCTGCTCACCGCGTCAGCCATCAAGGCCAGCGCGATCCGGACAGGCTCAGCTCCGCCTTGGTTAGGGGGAGCTGAGCCACCGCCCGAGGCGGCGAGCTAGAACTAGCCCCCGCTCCGATAGACCTGGATGTCGAGGTCCCGGATCTTCTTGCGCAGGGTGTTGCGGTTGAGGCCGAGCAGGTCCGCGGCGCGGATCTGGTTGCCGCGGGTCGCCGCCAGCGCGGCCGTGAGCAGCGGCACCTCGATCTCCTTGAGGATGCGGTGATAGAGGCCCGGCGGCGGCACGCCGTTCGGAAAGCCCTGGAAGTGCGAGGACAGATACGCCTCCACCGCGCCGCCGAGATTGTCGACGCCCTGCTGGACCGCAGCACCCGGGCTGACCGAGGGCGGCGCAAGCTCGCCGTCGATGACGGAGGCCGTGATCACGTCCTGCGGATAGAGCGCCGCGAGGCGCCGGGCGAGATTTTCGAGCTCGCGCACGTTGCCGGGCCAGCGGTGCTGCTTCAGCCGCTCCAGCGCCAGCGCATCCAGCTTCTTCGGCGGCAGGCCGTCCTTCTCGGCCAGCGCGAAGAAGTGGCGCACGAGATCCGGCAGATCCTCGATGCGCTCGCGCAAGGGAGGCAGCCGCAACGGCACGACGTTGAGTCGGAAGAACAGGTCCTCGCGGAACAGGCCCTGCTGGATCAGCACGCGCAGATCCTTGTTGGAGGCCGCAACGATCCGCACGTCGGTCTTGATTGGGGTGCGGCCGCCGACGGTGGTGTATTCGCCCTGCTGGAGCACGCGCAGCAGGCGGGTCTGCGCCTCCATCGGCATGTCGCCGATCTCGTCGAGGAACAGCGTGCCGCCCTCGGCCTGCTCGAACCGGCCCGAGGCGCGGGTGTTGGCGCCGGTGAAGGCGCCGCGCTCATGGCCGAACAGCTCGGACTCGATCAGGTCGCGCGGGATCGCCGCCATGTTGACGGCGACGAACGGGCCGTTGCGGCGCTTGCCGTAATCGTGCAGCGCGCGCGCCACCAGCTCCTTGCCGGTTCCGGACTCACCCGTGATCATCACAGTGAGGTCGGTCTGCATCAGGCGCGCCAGCACGCGGTAGATTTCCTGCATCGCTGGCGAGCGGCCGACCAGCGGGATCGCCTCCATCTCGGCATCCTCGTCCGGCGTCGAGGTTCGCTCCTTCGGCTCGGCGAGCGCACGGCCGACGATGGCGATCAGCTCCTTCAGGTCGAAGGGCTTCGGCAGATACTCGTACGCCCCGCGCTCGGAGGCGCGGATCGCTGTCATGAAGGTGTTCTGCGCGCTCATGACGATGACGGGCAAATTCGGCCGCATCTTCTTGATCCGCGGCAGCAGGTCGAAGGCGTTTTCGTCCGGCATCACCACGTCGGTGATGACGAGATCGCCCTCCCCCTGGCTGACCCAGCGCCATAGCGTTGCGGCATTGCCGGTGAGCCTGACCTCATAGCCGGCGCGGGACAGAGCCTGATTGAGAACCGTGCGGATGGCGGTGTCGTCATCTGCAACGAGAATGCTACCTGCGGGCATTGTTAATCCTCATTTTGCCCCCTGTGATGCAGACGACGACTTCCCGGCAGAGCCGTCGCGACTGCTGTGATCGGCGTGTTTGACCGATGTGGAATACATCGGCATCAGCACGCGGAAGGTGGTCTTGCGCGGCTGAGATTCGCATTCGATGATGCCCCCGTGATCGCCGACGATCTTTGCGACCAGGGCGAGGCCCAGACCCGAGCCGGTCTGCTTGGTGGTCACGAAGGGATCGAACAGGTTGGGCAGAAGATCGTCCGGCACGCCTGGTCCGTTGTCCCTCACGCAGAATTCGAGCGGCAAGGATACCCGGGATTTTTGACCGGGGACTGACAGGCGCACGCCGGGGCGGAACGCGGTGGTGAGTTGGATCTCGGCATCGGGCACGTCGATCAAGGCTTCGGCGGCGTTCTTCACGAGATTGAGGAACACCTGGATCAGCTGATCCTGGTTCGCCAGCACCGGCGGCAGCGAGGGATCGTAGTCCTCGATGAAGCGGATGTTGCGGGCAAAGCCCGACTGCGCCAGCCGCTTCACGTGATCGAGCACCGAATGGATGTTGACCGGCCCGCGCACCACGGGACGCTCGTCGCCGAACACCTCCATGCGGTCGACCAGCGTCACGATGCGGTCGGCCTCGTCGCAGATCAGCCGCGTCAGCATGCGGTCCTCGGACGAGGCCTGCTGCTCCAGCAGCTGCGCCGCGCCGCGGATGCCGGAGAGCGGATTCTTGATCTCATGCGCGAGCATCGCTGCTAGCGCTATCACCGAGCGCGCGGCGCTGCGATGGGTGAGCTGCCGATCCATCTTGTCGGCGATGGTGCGCTCCTGAAGCATCACCACGATATGGCCGGGCCGCTCGGTGAGCGGGGCGACGTGCAGATCGACCTGGCGATCGCCGCCCATGCGGGGCGTGCCCAAATCGACCTTGTATTCGTTCACCGGCGAGTTCGACGAGCGCACCTGGTCGATCAGCGCCAGCAAGGGGCTGCCGAACGGCACCAGCTCTTTCAGCGACTGCCGCTTCAGGAATTGCGTCGAGATCTCAAAGAAGGCTTCGGTTGCGATGTTGGCGGCGACGATCTTGCCGTCCGGCCCGATCAGGAGCACGGGATTGGGAAGCGCGTCCAGGATCGCATCGCTGTCGGACGGTAGCGGCCGACGTTGTTCAGCGGCTGAGCTCATGCAGCAGCGCTCCATGCGAAGTCGTCGAAGGCATCTTGCAGTGACTGGTGGACGAGGCGGGGATCTTCGGACGTCAGAATTGTCCGGCGCCAGGATTTCAGCTTCTCGACCGGCGCGCGGCTCGCATCGGCGGCGACGTCGAGCGCCCAGCCGAGATGCTTGCGGGCATGCTTGAGACCGACGCGCAGGCCGTAGAGCGCGCACACGCCTTCATAAAGCGTGCGGACATAATGGAGTTGCGTCGCGAGCGACGGCGTGGCTTCCGCCGCCCCGCCCTTCAGGCGCCGGCCGATCTGGCCGGGCAGCCAGGGCTGGCCCTGTGCGCCGCGGCCGATCATCACGGCGTCGGCGCCGGAGGATTCGAGCGCCGCGAGCGCCTTCTCGTACGAGGTGATGTCGCCGTTGACGATGAGCGGAATCGAGATCGCCTCGCGCACGGTGCGGATCGCATCCCAATCGGCCTCGCCCTTGTAGAACTGGCAGCGGGTGCGGCCATGCACGGTCACGAGCTTGATACCCGCGGCTTCCGCGCGCCGCGCCAGTTCCGGCGCATTGCGGCTGCGGTCGTCCCAGCCGAGCCGCATCTTCAGCGTCACCGGCACCTTCACCGCCGCGATCGTCGCATCGATCAGGCCGACAGCGTGGTCGAGATCGCGCATCAGGGCCGAGCCGGACTGGCCGCCCGTGACGTGGCGGGCCGGACAGCCCATATTGATGTCGATGATATCGGCGCCTTCCGCTTCGGCGATCCGGGCGCCTTCGGCCATCCAGTGCGCCTCGCAGCCGGCGAGCTGCACCACGTGCGGACCGATTCCGGTCGCTTCGCAGCGCAACCGGGACATCCGGTGGCCGTTGGCGAGCTCATCGCTGGCGGTCATTTCGGACACCACCAGACCTGCCCCAAGCTCGGCGACCAACCGCCGGACGGGCGAGTCAGTCACTCCCGACATCGGTGCCAGGAAGACCGGGGTGGCGACCTCAATATCGCCTATTTTCAAGGGCTTGGAGCCTGATCCTGCCGAGCCGGTCACAGTGGTCTCATTCACTCGCAGGGCCTCATCGCACCTGCCATGACCTATCTTGCGCACAATTCTTGTGCAGTCAAGCGTCATGCCTACAGTTTAGACAGTTCTGCAAATCTTTCAAGTGCAGTGCAGCAAATTGCTGTTTCCCACAATCCAGGGAAACCCCCTTTTTTTGCGGGCCTGCCGTGCTAGAGGCATGCCGGCAATCACCCACTTCCGACTCTTTCATTAGCAACTGAGTATTTGAGTCCTATGGCGAAATCACAGCACACCGCAGTCGTTCTTGTCGCGGCAGGTCGCGGCCTGCGCGCCGGTGCCGGCGGGCCGAAGCAATATCGCGAGATCGGCGGCCAGCCCGTGATCTATCGCGCCATGGAAGCCTTCAGCCGCCACCCCGACGTGTTTGCAGTGCAGCCCGTGGTCAACCCCGACGACAGCGCCATGTTCACGGCAGCGGTCGCAGGATTGAAGCACGAGCCGCCGACCAATGGCGGCGCCACGCGCCAGGCCTCGGTGCTTGCCGGTCTCGAAGCGCTCGCAAAGCACCAGCCCGACATCGTCCTGATCCACGACGCCGCGCGTCCCTTCGTCTCGGACGGTGTGATCTCGCGCGCGATCGATGCGGCGAGCCGCACCGGCGCCGCGATCCCCGTCGTTCCCGTCACCGACACCATCAAGCTCACCGGCGCGAGCGGCAACGTCGAGGACACGCCGGATCGGGCCCGCCTGCGGATCGCGCAGACGCCGCAATCCTTTCGTTTCGACGTCATCCTCGAGGCGCATCGTCGCGCGGCGAAGGACGGACGCAGCGATTTCACCGATGATGCCGCGATTGCCGAATGGGCGGGATTGACGGTTGCAACCTTTGAAGGCGATGTTGCCAACATGAAGCTCACCACTCCCGAAGATTTCGTGCGCGAGGAAGCGCGCCTGGCCGCCCAGCTCGGCGACATCAGGACCGGCACGGGCTACGACGTCCACGCCTTCGGCGAAGGCGACCACGTCATGATCTGCGGCGTTCGCGTGCCGCACAGCAAGGGGTTCCTGGCGCATTCCGACGGCGATGTCGGCCTGCATGCTCTGGTGGATGCCATCCTCGGCGCGCTGGCCGACGGCGACATCGGCTCGCACTTCCCGCCGAGCGATGCGAAGTGGAAGGGCGCCTCCTCCGACCAGTTCCTGAAATACGCCATCGAACGCGTCGCCCAGCGCGGCGGCCGCGTCGCCAATCTCGAGGTGACGATGATCTGCGAGCGGCCGAAGATCGGCCCCCTGCGCGACACCATGCGCGCGCGCATCGCCGAGATCTCCGGCGTCGACATCTCGCGCGTCGCGGTGAAGGCGACGACCAGCGAGCGGCTCGGCTTCACCGGCCGCGAGGAAGGCATCGCGGCCACCGCGAGCGCCACCATCCGCCTGCCGTTTAACGAGAAGACTTGGAGCGTCTAGGCCATGGCCGGCAGCGACGCACGCGCCCTCTCCCGCTCGCTGCTCGATTTGTGCCGGATGCGCAAGCTGACGATCGCCACGGCCGAGTCCTGCACCGGCGGGCTCGTTGCCGGCGCGCTGACCGACATCCCCGGCTCCTCCGACGTGATCGACCGAGGCTTCGTCACCTATTCCAACGACGCCAAGCGCGCGATGCTCGGCGTTGAAGCAGGCACGCTCGCCAATTTCGGCGCGGTCAGCAAGGAGACCGCAACCGCGATGGCGATCGGCGCGCTGGAGCGTGCCGGTGTCGACCTCGCGGTCGCCATCACCGGCATCGCCGGCCCTGGCGGCGCCACGCCCGGCAAGCCGGTCGGCCTCGTGCACTTCGCCGCCGCCGCACGCGACGGCCGCATCATCCACCGCGAGCACCGTTTCGGCGCGATCGGCCGCACCGCGGTGCGTCAGCGCTCCGTCGTCGAGGCGCTGCGCATGCTGATGGATCTCGCCCGCGGCCCGCAAGTCACGGCCAAGCCACAACGCGCCGCCGCGAGCCGCTTGCGCCCCCGTGTGACACGCTCGCCGCGCCGGCATGCGGCAAAGCGCAGGCCGTCGCGGTCACCGCGGGGGTGAGTCCCGTAGCCCGGGTGAGCGAAGCGATACCCGGGACGCCGCAGCAGAAGTCCCGCATGTCGCCAGATCGGTGTCCGCGATTTCCTTGAAGATCGTCAGAGTAATGTGGTCCACGGTCAATCCCTGTAGGCCACTCAACATCCGTTAGCTTCAGCGTAGCGATCTTCCGCCTTCTGAACCCAGCTGTGTTTTGTGTCGAGGTCAATGGAAGCACGAAACAAGGCTCGGGCAAGACGCGCGGCGAGACTGAGATGCCGCGCTTGCTTTTCAAAAAGCACGCAAATCTTGTCGAATCCGATCGTTATATGCAGTGCAAGAGCGCGACCAAACGTCATCGTCCCCATCCGAACTTGCGCGCGACCATATTGGCGCAATAATGCCGCTCTATGTTGTGGTCCGGAATCAACCGGCCCAGCCTTCTGGAGGGCGACGAATTGTTCGCTCGCACCACTGCTCTGGCCATTGCCATCTTGGCCGCCCTTGACGGCGCAGCCGCACAAACGGCCAACCAGCCGCCGGATACGATGGCGGCGCGGGTCGAGGCCTGCACGCCCTGTCACGGCAACAAGGGCGAAGGCACCAGCGACGTCTATTTCCCGCGCCTCGCCGGCAAGCCCGCCGGTTATCTCTACAACCAGCTCCTCGCCTTCCGCAGCGGCCGGCGCAAATATCCGCCGATGAACTATCTGCTGGAATTCCTGCCCGATCCGTATCTGGAGGCGATGGCGGAGTATTTTGCCACCGAGCACCCGCCGCTGCCGCAACCGGCACCGAGCGAGGTCAGCAAGGACGTGCTGGCGCAGGGCGAGCAGCTTGCGACCAGCGGCGATGCGGGCCGCAACATTCCGGCCTGTGTGAGCTGCCATGGTCCCGGACTCACGGGCATGCAGCCCGGCATCCCCGGACTACTCGGCTTGCGCGCGCCTTACATCAGCGCCCAACTCGGCGCCTGGCGCTACGGCAACCGCACGGCGAAATCGCCCGACTGCATGCAGCTCGTCGCCGGCCATTTGACCGAGGCCGACGTCACCGCCGTTGCAGCCTGGCTCGCGACGCGGCCGGCGCCCGCGAACCCGGCTCCCGTGCCGAAAGGCACCTACGCGCTGCCTTTTGGCTGCGGCAGCCAGCCCAACTGACGAGGCGGATGATGGGCTCAAGACTGTCGATCACGCTCCTCGCTCTCGCCGCGTTCACGACGGCCACGCAGGCGCAGGACAAAGACAAGACCGGCGATATCATCGCGCGCGGCGAATATCTCGCCCGCGCCGGCGATTGCACCGCCTGCCACACCGCACCGGAAGGCCGTCTGTTCGCCGGCGGCCGCGCCATGCCGACGCCGTTCGGCACGCTCTACACCTCCAACATCACGCCCGATCCGGAGACCGGGATCGGCAAATGGAGCGCGGACGATTTCTACAGGACGATGCACAATGGCCGCTTCCCGGATGGCGGGCTGATCTATCCGGCGATGCCGTTCGCCTCCTACACCAAGGTGACGCGCGCCGACAGCGACGCGATTTTCGCCTACCTGCGCTCGATCCCGCCGGTCAGCCAGAGGAACAGGCCGCACGAGTTGCGCTTTCCCTATGACAACCGCCAGCTCATCCTCGGCTGGCGCACGCTGTTCTTCAGCGAGGGCGAGTTCAAGCCGGACCCGACCAAGTCTGCCGAGTGGAACCGCGGCGCCTATCTGGTCGAGGGCCTCGGCCATTGCGGCATGTGTCACTCACCGATCAACGCGCTCGGCGGCACCTCGCAATCGGACGCCTTCAAGGGCGGCCTGATCCCGATGCAGAACTGGTACGCGCCCTCGCTCACGTCCAACCGCGAGGCGGGCCTCGGCGACTGGAGCATCAAGGACATCACCGACCTGCTCCAGACCGGCGTTTCGGCCCGCGGTGTCGTCTACGGCCCGATGGCCGAAGTCGTGCACAACAGCCTGCAATATCTGAGCGACGAGGACACCAAGGCGATGGCGGTGTACCTCAAGGGCATCTCGGAGCCCTCCCCGCCGCCGCCGGCGAGCTCGGCGCTGCCGACCACCGAGAGCAGCCTGCTAATCAGCCTCGGCAAGACCGTTTATGACAAGAACTGCGCGAGCTGTCATGGCACGCAGGGCGAAGGCAAGCCGCCGCACTGGCCGCCGCTCGCCAACAACCAGTCGATCGAGATGCAGTCGGCGGTCAACCCGATCCGCATGGTGCTCAACGGCGGCTATCCGCCGGGCACCAAGGGCAATCCGATGCCTTACGGCATGCCGCCGTTCGCGGGCCTGCTCTCCGACAATGAGGTCGCCGCCGTCGTCTCCTACATCCGCACCGCCTGGGGCAATCGCGGCACGCCGGTCTCGGCCCGCGAGGCCAACGAGCTGCGCTCCGCACCGCTGAACTGAGGACGCTAGAGATCCATCATGATCAATTCCGATCCGCCGACCAGCCCAGCCGCGGCCGACGAGGCTGTCGAGGAGGTCGTCGCGCAAGGCCCGTCCGGCGCGATCGTGCTCGCCGGCATCGCTACGGCCTGCGTGGTCGCGATGTGGCTCGCCTTCTATCTGTTCGTCTTCCTGCCGCGCGGATCGCTGCAATGAGCGCAGAGGACACCCATGGCAGCGCCGAGGTCGCGGCCCGCGTCGAGCGGCGCTGGGCGACCATCGCCGTGATCATCATCGTTGGTATGGCGGTGCTGGCGGCGTTCGCCGGCATCCATCGCGCGACCATGCCGCAACCGCGTGTCGAGACCACCGATCCCTCGCGGATTCATCTTTCCGGTGAATTCGTCGAGAGCAATCTCGGCAGCGTGCTGGAGGCCAACGGCAACGTCACGGTGCGCGCGATCGGCCAGCAATATTCCTTCACGCCGGCCTGCATCGTGGTGCCTGTGGACACGCCGATCACGCTCCGCGCCACCAGCGCCGACGTCGTGCACGGCATCCTGATCCAGGGCACCAATGTCAACACCATGCTGGTGCCGGGCTACATCTCAGAGCAGCTGATGCGCTTTACCAGGACCGGCGACTATCTGATGCCCTGCCAGGAGTTTTGCTCCTTCGGCCACGAGGGCATGTGGGGCAAGGTCAAGGTGATCGACAAGACCGACTTCGCCGATCGGGCGAAGGGCGGCGGGAGGCTGAGCTGTGTTGGCCAATAGGAAGCTCATCCTCGCCCATTTCTGGTTTGCGTTTGCGCTGTTCGGCGTCGCGCTGACGCTCGGCGCCTGGCAAATGTTCATCCGCAGCCCGATCGGCACCTGGCTCTCCAACCCCGAGCTCTACTACCGCTCTCTGACGGCGCACGGCACGGTGATGGGCTACGTGTTCCCGACCCTGGTCGCGATGGGTTTTGGCTACGCCATCAGCGAGTCCGCGCTGGAGCAGCGCCTGGTCGGCGTGCGCTGGGCCTGGGCCGGCTTCTGGCTGATCGTTGCCGGCAGCATCATGGCCGTGATCCCGGTCGCGCTCGGGCGCGCCTCGGTGCTCTACACCTTCTATCCGCCGCTGATCGGCAACGTCTTCTACTATCTCGGCGTCGTGCTGGTCGTGGTCGGCTCATGGATCTGGGTCGCGCTGATGTCGGTCAATCTGCGCGTCTGGCGAAAGGCCCATCCCGGCGCCCCGGTGCCGCTCGCGATGTTCGCCAATGTCGCGGGCTCCTATCTGTGGGCGTGGACCGCGGTCGGCGCCGCGCTCGAGCTGTTGCTCCAGATCATTCCGGTCGCGGCGGGGCTGAAGGCCACCATCGATGCCGGCCTCGCCCGCGTGTTCTTCTCCTGGACGCTGCACGCCATCGTCTATTTCTGGCTGATGCCGACCTACATCGCCTATTACACCATCGTGCCGCGCGCGATCGGCGGCCGGGTCTATTCCGACACCATGGCGCGGATCTCCTTCATCCTGTTCCTGGTGGTGGCGATGCCGATCGGCATGCATCACACCTTCGCCGATCCGCAGGTCGGCGCCGGCTTCAAGTTCATCCATTCGGCCTTCACCGCACTGGTCGCACTGCCGACGCTGCTGACCGTGTTCACGATCTGCGCCTCGGTCGAGATCGCCGCGCGCCTGCGCGGCGGCCGCGGCCTGTTTGGCTGGATTCGGGCGCTGCCATGGGACAATCCGATGATGCTGGCGCTCGCGTTCTCGTTCGTCATGCTCGGCTTCGGCGGCGCCGGCGGCCTCATCAACATGAGCTATCAGCTCGACGCGTCGATCCACAACACGCAGTGGATCACCGGCCATTTCCACCTGATCTTCGGCGGCGCCATCGTGATCATGTATTTCGCGATCGCCTATGATCTGTGGCCGCATCTGACCGGGCGCGAGCTGACCGACCTCCGCCTGATCCGCACCCAGCTCTGGCTGTGGTTCATCGGCATGATTGTCACGACCTTCCCGTGGCATTGGGTCGGCATCCTGGGCATGCCGCGCCGCATGGCCTATTTCGACTTCGGCGATCCCGCGATCGCGCCGCAGGCGCTCTCCGTCACATTCTCCGCGATTGGCGGTTTCATCCTGCTGACCTCGGGCGTCCTGTTCCTGGTCATTCTGGCCCGAGGGATGCGTGCGCCTCAGGCTGATGCCGGCCCCTATCGCTTCGCGCTGGCGGTGCATCAGCCGGCGACGGTGCCGGTCGCGCTCAACACCCATGCGCTGTGGGTGGCGCTGATGATCGCCCTGACCATCACCAATTACGGCTATCCGATCCTGACGCTGGCACTGACCGAGGGCACGTCGGTGCCGGCCGTCTATGTGGGAGCGCAGTGATGAGCACGCGCGACCTCTTCACCTTCCGTAACGGCCATTTCAAGATTGGCGTTGGCATCACCGCCGCGATCCTCGTCGTGACGGCGATCGCAGGCTTCATCGTGCTGCCCTTCGCGCAGCCCTGGGTGCAGTTCGCCAATGTCTGGGATGCGATCTGTAGCGCCGCCGGCGTGCCGCGGCGCGCGGCAAGCGTGACGGCGCCCGAGCAGAGCATGCGTCTGTCGGAGGTCGTGCTCACCTCGCACACGCTGTCGCGTCCGAGCCAGGAGGCGATTGGCCGCGGCGCCACGCTCGCGCAGCGCTGCGCGATCTGCCACGGCCCGACCGGCATCAGCCGCGCGGACTCGCCCAACCTCGCCGGTCAGTATGCGGCCGTGATCTACAAGGAGCTGCACGATTCCCGCTCCGGCGCGCGCACCAATGCCGTGATGTCGCCGTTTGCCGTCAACCTGACCGACCAGGAAATCGCCGACCTCGCGAACTACTACGCCTATCTGCCGCGGCTCCCGGCCTATCACCCGACGCCGCTTCTGCCGAAACCCAACATCGTCATCTACGGCGCGCCGATCCGCGGCATCGCGCCGTGCGGCGCCTGCCATGGCAGCCTCGACAACAAGACCGGCAGCCCGTGGCTGGAGGGGCAATCCGAGGCCTATATGAAGGCGCAGCTGCAGGCCTTCGCCTCAGGCGAGCGGCGCAACGACATCAGCCAGCAGATGCGCAACATCGCCCGCGCGATGACGCCACAGGAGATCGAGCAGGCCGCGGCGTATTATGCCTCGCAGCCGCCGGATATCGTGAAGGCCGTTGATTGAGCCCCGCTGTCATTGCGAGCGTGGCGAAGCAATCCAGAATCCATCCGCGGAAAGGCTCTGGATTGCTTCGTCGCAAGGGCTCCTCGCAATGACGGCGGAGAGGCTACGCCTTACGTCGACGCCAGCTTCGGCCGGCCGTAGATCGCATCCGCGCGCTTCTCGAACGCGGTGGAAAACCGCGCGAACGCGGCGTCGAACATCGAGCCCATCAGCATCGCCAGCATGCGGCTCTTGAACTCGTAGGCGAGGAAGAACCCGACGTCGCAGACGTCCTCGCCCTTGGGCTCGAACGTCCAGCGGTTTTCCAGATTACGGAACGGGCCTTGCAGATATTCGACGAGGATTTTCAGGTTGGCGCGGTCGAGCGTCACGCGGCTGGTGAAGGATTCCTTGACCAGCTTGAACGACACCGTCATGTCGGCGACCAGCACCTCGGTGCCGTCGGGCTTCGCCATGCGCTGGCGGACCTTCAGCGCGCTGCACAGCGGCACGAACTCCGGGTAGCGCTCGACATCGGCGACCAGATCAAACATCTCGGACGCACTGTGGTTGACGCGGTGCTTGCTCGAAACTCGATGCATGATACGTCAGCGGGCGTGAGCTGCCCGCGCAGCCTTCAGTCTCGCGAAATCCTCGCCGGCATGATGCGACGAGCGGGTGAGCGGACTCGCCGACACCATCAGGAAGCCCTTGGTGTAAGCGACCTTTTCATAGGACGAAAACTCGTCCGGCGGCACGTAGCGCATCACCGCGTGATGCTTACGGGTCGGCTGGAGATATTGCCCGATGGTCAGGAAGTCGACATCGGCCGAGCGCAGATCGTCCATCACCTGCTGCACCTCGTGGCGCTCTTCACCCAGGCCCACCATGATGCCGGACTTGGTGAAGATGGACGCATCGAGCTCCTTGACCCGCTGCAACAGCCGGATCGAATGGAAGTAGCGCGCGCCGGGGCGTACCGTGAGATAGCGCGACGGCACGGTCTCGAGATTGTGGTTGAAGACGTCGGGCCTCGCCGCGACGACGACCTCCAGCGCGCCTTCCTTGCGCAGGAAGTCAGGCGTCAGGATCTCGATCGTGGTCGAGGGGCATGCGGCGCGGATGGCGCGGATGGTCTGGGCGAAATGCTCGGCGCCGCCATCGGCGAGGTCGTCGCGGTCGACCGAGGTGATGACGACGTGGGCGAGGCCCAGCTTGGCCACGGCCTCGGCGACGTTCTGCGGCTCGGCCGCATCCAGCGCGTTGGGCAGGCCGGTCTTGACGTTGCAGAAGGCGCAGGCACGGGTGCACGTGTCACCCATGATCATGAAGGTCGCGTGCTTCTTGTCCCAGCACTCGCCGATATTCGGGCAGCCCGCCTCCTCGCACACCGTGTGCAGGCCGTTCGCCCTCACGATGTTGCGGGTGTCGGCATAGCCGCGGGTGTTGGGCGCGCGCACGCGGATCCAGTCCGGCTTCGGCGGTGAAGCGGAATCGGGGCGATTCACCTTTTCGGGGTGGCGCGGGCGCAGCGGGTTCGAGATGGTATCGACAATAACGACCATGAGGTGTCCGGTCTGTTCAGGTCCTACCTAGTCGGTCTTGCCCGGCATCGCAACCCGGCTCGCACCGCTTCAGGGAACATGGCAGATATGGGCAATATCCTGCTCTGTTCTCAGACGATTCTCACCTCGAATGGCTCCAACCTCGAAGACTTCTCCCCCGCGGCTCGGCAAGCCCCTGAAGCGCGCCTTTTTTGGCCGCAGCGTCCGCGAGGTCGCCCACGACCTGATCGGCGCCACCATGCTGGTCGATGGCGTCGGCGGCCTCATCGTCGAGGTTGAGGCCTATCATCATACCGAGCCGGCGGCGCACTCCTACAACGGCCCGACGCCACGGAACCAGGTCATGTTCGGCCCGCCCGGCTTTGCCTATGTCTACCGCTCGTACGGCATCCACTGGTGCGTGAACTTCGTCTGCGAGGCGGAAGGCTCGGCCGCGGCGGTGCTGATCCGGGCGCTGGAGCCGACGCACGGCATCGCCGCAATGCGCCGCCGCCGTCATCTCCAGGACTTGCACGCGCTGTGCTCGGGCCCGGGCAAGCTGACGGAGGCGCTCGGCATCACCATCGCGCACAATGCCCTGCCGCTGGACCGGCCGCCGATCGCGCTGCATGCGCGGACGGAGGATTTGGAGGTGGCGACAGGCATCCGGATCGGCATCACCAAGGCTGTCGAGCTGCCCTGGCGCTATGGCGTCAAGGGCTCGAAGTTTCTGAGCAAGCCGTTTCCGAAGTAGTTGTCATTCCGGGGCGCGTCGAAGACGCGAGCCCGGAATCTCGAGATTCCGGGTTCGGCTCTTCGAGCCGCCCCGGAATGACAGCGAGGCTACGACGCCTGCTTGAGCCGCTCCAGCGCCTCCAGCAGCTTGGCCTTGCGGGCCAGCGCCGCCTCGCGCTTCTCACGCTCCTCCTCGACGACCTCCTCGGCCGCGTTGGCGACGAACTTCTCGTTGGCCAGCTTGGACTCGGCGCGCTTGATGTCGGCGTCGGCCTTGCCGATCTCCTTGTCGAGACGGGTGCGTTCGGCGGCAACGTCGATCACGCCCTTGAGCGGCAGCGCGGCCACCTCGCCGCGCACCAGGAGCTGGACGGCGCCGTCAGGCGCGCGGTCGGCGAAGGAGATGTCCGACAGCCGCGCCATACGCTTGATGACGTCGGTCCAGCGCGGCGCGCGTTCCCTGGTCTCGGCCGACGCGCCGGCGAGGACCAGCGCCGTCAGCGTCGCCGGCGGGATGTTCATCTCGGCGCGCACCGAGCGGATCTGCGTGACGAGGTCGATCACCCAGCCGATCTCGGCTTCAGCCTTGGGATCGGTGAAGTCGGCATGGTCGAAGATCGGCACGATCAGGGCCGGCGAGATCAACGGATCGGTGGGACCTGCGGCTGCGGCGAACATCGCCAGTTGCTCCGGCGTCGGCTCGGCCGGCTTCAGCGGCCACGCGGCCAGCGCCAGCAGGCCGTCGCGCTTCGCCGTCACCTCCCACAGCTCTTCGGTGATGAAGGGCATGAAGGGGTGCAGCAGCTTCAGGATCTCGTCACGTGCCCAGGCGACCATGGCGCGGGTCTCGTCCTTGGCGGGGCTGTCCGGGCCAAGCAACACGGGCTTTGCGAGCTCGACATACCAGTCGCAATAGACGTTCCAGACGAAGCGGTAGATCGCGCCGGCGGCATCGTTGAAGCGATAGGCCTCGATCGCCTCGGTCACCTCGCGCGTGGTGTGTGCGCTCTCATGCGCGATCCAGCGATTCAGCGTCTCCTTCGCCTTCGCCGGCTCGAAGCCTTCGGGCACGGCGCAGTGGTTCATCTCGGCAAAGCGGGACGCATTCCAGAGCTTGGTCGCGAAATTGCGGTAGCCCTCGACGCGGCTGGTGGCGAGCTTGATGTCGCGTCCCTGCGCCGCCATCGCGGCCAGCGTGAAGCGCAGCGCGTCCGCACCGTATTCGTCGATCAGGTGGAGCGGATCGATGACGTTGCCCTTCGACTTCGACATCTTGGCGCCCTTCTCGTCGCGGACGAGGGCGTGGATGTAGATCGTCGAGAACGGCACTTCCTTCATGAAGTGCAGGCCCATCATCATCATGCGGGCGACCCAGAAGAAGATGATGTCGAAGCCGGTCACCAGCGCGTTGGTCGGGTAGTAGCGCTGCACCTCGGGTGCGTCTTCGGGCCAGCCCAGCGTCGAGAACGGCCACAGCGCCGAGGAGAACCAGGTATCGAGCACGTCCTCATCGCGGGTGATGAAGCCCTCGCGCTTGTTGCGGTCGAGCGCCATCTCGCGGCCCTGCTCGGCCGTGATGACCTCCTGCTCGACGTAGTAGCCGAGCGCGTGGCTGATCGCCTCCTCCTCGGTCTCGGCGACGAACACCTTGCCGTCCGGCCCGTACCAGGCCGGAATCTGGTGGCCCCACCAGAGCTGGCGCGAGATGCACCAGGGCTGGATGTTCTCCATCCACTCGAAATAGGTCTTTTCCCAGTTCTTCGGCACGAAGCTGGTTTCGCCCGAACGCACCGCCGTGATCGCGGGCTTTGCGAGTGTCTTGGCGTCGACATACCACTGGTCGGTCAGGTACGGCTCGATCACGCTGTTGGAGCGGTCGCCGTGCGGCACCATGTGGGTGTGCGGCTCGATCCGCTCGACGAAGCCGAACGATTCCAGCCGCTCGACGATGCGCTTGCGCGCAACGAAGCGGTCAACCTTGTTGAACTCCTCGGCGAATTGCGCGGCGCCTTCGGGCAGGTCGCGCAGGTAGTCCTCGTTGTCGAGGAGATCGAGGCAACCTTCCTTGTCGAGCACGCTGATCCGGCGCAGGCCATGGCGATTGCCGACCTCGAAGTCGTTGAAGTCGTGCGCCGGCGTCACCTTCACCGCGCCCGAGCCCTTCTCCGGATCGGAATAGTCGTCGGCGACGATCTCGACCTTGCGGCCCACCAGCGGCAGAATGACGTGCTTGCCGATCAGCTTCTGATAGCGCTCGTCATCGGGATGCACGGCGACGCCGGTGTCGCCGAGCATGGTCTCCGGGCGCGTCGTGGCGACGACGATGAAGCTGGAGGGATCCTCGGGGCTGAAGGTCTTGCCCTCGATCGGATAGCGCAGATACCAGAGGCTGCCCTTCACCTCGGTCTGCTGCACTTCGAGATCGGAGATCGCGGTCAAGAGCTTGGTGTCCCAGTTCACCAGCCGCTTGTCCTTGTAGATCAGGCCGTCGCGGTGCAGCTCGACGAATACCTTGATGACGGCCTTGGACAGGCCCTCGTCCATGGTGAAGCGTTCGCGCGACCAGTCGCAGGACGCGCCGAGGCGCTTGAGCTGGTTGATGATGGTGTCGCCGCTCTCGGCCTTCCACTGCCAGACCCGCTCCAGGAACTTCTCGCGGCCCATCTCGCGGCGGCCAGGCTGCTGGCGCTCCATCAGCTGCCGCTCGACCACCATCTGGGTGGCGATGCCGGCATGGTCGGTGCCGGGCTGCCACAGCACGTCGCGGCCGCGCATGCGCTCGAACCGGCACAGAATGTCCTGGAGCGTGTTGTTGAGGGCGTGGCCCATATGCAGCGAGCCCGTCACGTTCGGTGGCGGGATCACGATGGTAAAGGGCACTGCGTCGCGGCGGTCGGGGCGGCCGGCCTTGAAGGCAAGGCTGTCCTCCCACACCACGGACATGCGGGCTTCGATATCGGCGGGCTGGTAATTTTTCTCGATCATGGGGCTGCTAGAAAGCCGCGCGCGGGGGGCAAGTCAACGAAAAGGTCAACGGAGAGCCTGGCGGCAAAACGGCTTCCCGGCCCGGTCGAGAGGCCAAATGTGACGTACAAGCGGGGCTTTATGAGGGCTCCGCGACCGGCGCTACCTGCCGCCGCGCGAGACCCGCTCGATTTCGGCCTTCACGATGCGTTCAACGAGGCCCGGCAGGTTGTCGTCGAGCCACGACTTCAGCATCGGGCGCAGCATCTCCTTGACCAGGTCCTCCAGCGTCCGCGCGTTGCTGCTGAGCACCGTATGAGCCAGCGAGTTGAAGGCGGATTCGACCGCCGAGACCGTCGATTGCGCCAGGATCGGCTGCTGCGGCGGCAGCGGCGGCGCATCGAAATCCACCGACGCGTAGGACGGCGGCGGCGACGGGCGTGGTGGGGGCGATTCGGCGAATTCGAGATCGTCGCGCGGCTCGACCTTGCGGAAGCTCGGCGGCGGCGGAGGCGGCGTCGGCTCCGGGTCCATCGCCATGTCGTCGGTCAATTCGAGCACGTCGGGCTCGGGCTCGGGCTCCGGCTCGGGATCCGGGGCGCGGACCTCGGGCGCTGACGTGGCTGTGTCGAGCCCCGCCAGCAGCGCATCGATATCGTCCTGGCTGTTTGGCCCGGCATCCGCCGCAGGTGCAGGCGGCGGGGGCGGCGCCGGCTTTGCCGCCGGCGGCGGGGCGGGCTTCTCGGCAGCGGGCTTGGCGGGTGCGACCTTGGATGGCGGAATGTCGTTCATCGGCTTCGGCGGCGCTGCCGGCGCCGCGGCTTTCTCGGGCTTCGCGGTGTCTGCCGGCGGCGGCTTGGCCTCGTCGTCGGCAATGATGCGCCGGATCGAGGCCAGAATCTCCTCCATCGAGGGTTCTGTGACCTTTGCAGGCTGCGTCATCTCCGACTCCACATCATCAACGCCCTCGCATGCGTTGTTTTACACCAAGCACGGCAGGATTGGCCGGTTCCGCAACGGACGCCCCGACATTTTCGTCGCGGCAGGCCGACTTGTCCCCAGATCACGGCTCAACGTGCGGCGGTGCGCCCCTGCCCTCGGCACTCAAGCTTTACGCACACGACATCAGGTGCGGGGGCGAATCGACCCGCATCTTCTTGGCAAGGCTATGTCAGGGATTTTGATGATTGCAAGCAAAGCGCCGGTCGGCCTCGGCTGTTTGCGAGGCTGACCGGACACTTATGGGAATCAGCGCCCGTCGGGCGTGCGCACACCAGCCCAGCTGTCGCGGATCTGCTGGTAGTGCACGCTCGGATCGTAGACCGTGGTGTTGAGACCGAGCACCTGCGGCGCGAGGCGGCCGACCGCGTTGAGCACCGAATAGGACGCCACCACGCGGTCATGCTGCGCAGTGACGAGCGCAACGCGTGCGTTCACCAGCGCCTGCTGCGCGTTGAGCACGTCGAGCGTGGTGCGCTGGCCGGCCTTGGCTTCTTCGCGCACGCCGTTCAGCGCGATTTCGGAGGCCGTGACCTGCGCCTGCGCGGACTGCACCTGCGCCTTGCCGGCTTCCAGCTGGCCCCAGGCCTGCACTACGTTGGCGCGGGTCTGATCGCGAGTGGTTTCAAGATTCAGGCGTTGCTGCGCCAGGTTCTCTTTCGATTGGCGGATGAGCGAATATTCTGCGCCGCCCTGAAAAATCGGCACGGAGGCTGTCGCGATAGCGGAGGCCGTATTCGTCCGGAAAACCGTCAGGGTCTGCTGGTAGGATGTGCTGACGGCAGCCTGGACCGTGACCGTCGGCAGCAGCGCGCCTTCGTTGATCTTGACCTGGAGATAGTTGACGTCGATGCCGTACATCGCAGCGGTGACGCTGGGGTTCTCCACCAGGCCAAGATTGACGGCGGAGGCGATCGTCGCGGGCAGGAAACGATCGACCGGCGAGCCCGGGGCAAGATTCGTCGGCTCGTTGCCGATGATGCGGCGGAAATTCGCGCGCGTCGTCGTGAGATTCGATTCGGCGGTCAGCGCCTGGGTCCTGCCCGCAGCCAGCTGCGCTTCGGATTGCGCCACGTCTGTGCGCGTAACTTCGCCGACATTGAAGCGATCGCGCGTTTGCTTGAGCGTCTGTTCGAGCACGCGCACGTTGCTGCGCTGAACTTCGAGCGTTGCCGCATCACGCAGGTAGTCCATGTAAGTTGTGGCGGCCTGCAGCAGCACCGTCTGCTCAAGCACACGCAGCGCCTCGCGAGACCCTGAGACCTGGCTCTCCGCAGCACGCGTCCTGTTGGCGGTCTGATTGCCGTTGTAGAGCGTCTGGTTGACGGTCAGGCTGGCGGCGTTGGGCTGAAGCAGACCGGAGATCGACCTGGCGCCGGGGGGGACGACGTTCTGCTGCGCCTGGATATCCTGATATTGATACCCAGTGCCGAGGGTCACATTGACCTTGGGGCGGTAGCCCGACAGCGCCTGCGGCACGTTTTCGTCAGTCGAGCGCACCTGGGCGCGCTGTGCGTTGAGCTGCGGATTGTTCTGATAGGCGCGCACCAAGGCGGCCTCGATCGTGTCCGCCAAGGCAGGCGTCGGCCCGGCAAGCGCCAGCACCAAGACCGAAACCGCAGCTCCGGTGAAGAGCTTCACCCCATGCATCCCAAAAATTCCGTTCATTCTAACGTCCGGCTCGTGCCCGCGAGCTGGGTTACCGTCTACCGAGTGGAGTCGTTGCCCCGTCGCAACATAGGACGCGGATTGGCGCGACGGAACTACCTCAAGGTAGTTCTCGGTGGAAACTCTTCACGTGCAGCATCCCGGCCACACTTCTGATTCAGAACGGGATTTTAACGGGCTTTGGAGCGTCAGAAGACGAAGGCGGCGGCCCGTTCCAGCCCTGGGAGGACCGGCGCAGCGGCATCGAACAGCGCCCGATGGCCGAATTCGCCGTGGGTATGGGTCACGATCACGGCTCGCGGCGGCCGGGATTCGGCAGATACCCCCACCAGACGCCCGCCTTCCCTAAGCTGCCCGAGCAGCCCTTCCGGCGTCACCTCGACAGCGCCATTGAGGATAATGACATCATACGGTGCGGCAGAGGGGTCACCCTCGGTGCAGGAAGCGGCCTTGCAAGTGACATTGGTAAGCCCGAGGGCGGCGAAGGCGTCCTTGGCTTTGGCAACCAGGGCCGAATCGCATTCCGTCGCGGTAACCCGACCCGCCAGCTTGGCGGCCAATGCCGCGAGGTAGCCCGTGGCGCAGCCGACGACCAGCACGTTGTCACCCTCGCCGATCTCGGCCGCCTGGAGCAGCTTACCGGTCAGCTGCGGCTTGATCAGGAACCGCTTGCCACCGCCCTCGCTCACATCGAGGTCGAGGTCGAGATAGGCCAAGGCCTGGCGGCTGGCCGGCACGAAGGCCTCGCGCGGAACCGTGAGCATGGCGTCGAGGACACGGCGATCAGTGACGTCGTTGGTGCGCACCTGGCCATCGACCATTTTGAGGCGCGCGGTCGAGAAACCGGACATTTGCGGACCCTGAAATGCGGACGATGCCGCGGACGAAAGTTGCCGGCATCTTTGGAACATGCCCGGCGAAAACGCAACATGGCCGTTGGCCTCCGCCGGCCAACGCCTCCGCGACTCGCCGCATCAGGGGGCGATGGACTATTCGATCGTCACCGCGAGGCGGCCGATCAGAGCGGCGACCTCGTCCAGCCGCGCCGAATCGGGCGTCTCGACCGCGCGCGCCAGGCAGGCGATGCATTCGTCGTCGCTGAGCTCGGGAATGTCGGCCGGCAGAATCGAGGGAGCCAGGTGGGCACGGTCGATCTGGATGTGGGGCATGGGAATCAGCTCCGTAAGAGTCCGGCCCTGCCAAGCTTGATTTGAATTAAGTCGATTTGGTGCCAAGCCGCACGGAGGCGAAGCTGCGGTCGGGACACGTTTGCTTGAACACTATTCTGCGTCGGATTCGGGCACGCACCGTGTTGAGAGATGGCCCGAGCGACATCGCGCGCCACATCAAGGCACGACTGCAAGCTACTGAAATTAAGGCGGAATTTGGCTCCCCGGGCTGGATTCGAACCAGCGACCATCCGATTAACAGTCGGATGCTCTACCGCTGAGCTACCGAGGAAAAGGCGAACCGTTCGTTCGCGCGCGGCTGCGTATAACAAAGCCGGTTGCGCTTGCAAAGGACGAATTCGTCATCTTCCGCAACGCGCCTGAGGAAGGGCCGGACGGCCCCTCCTCCGGGCCATGTCGGGCGGAAAACTATTCGGCGACGAAGGACGTGGTCTTGGTGCCGGAGTCGTAGCGCAGCCGCAGCGCGGTGAACTTGCAGAGGTTGACGTTCTTCCAGAGCACCGACTCGTCGTAGTTCTGCCAGTCGACGCGGATGTTCCAGACACATCCCTCGTCGTCATCGTCGAACTCGACATAGGTGCTCGCCTGGTTCTGCAAAACCTTGTCGAGCTCGTTGTCCCATTCGTCCAGGCCATCGTCCGGCGCGTTGAAGCCCAGGAATTTGATGGCATAGCCGGTCTCGTTGACGACGGTGACGTTGCGGGCGTCCGCCGCGAACGACGGTGTGACGGCGATCGAAAGACCGATCGCGACCAGTGCAGCCAGAAAATACTTCATGTGAAATTCCCCCGATCGAAACAGGCTTTAAGCGCCTGTCGTCGATCGGCGCAGGCGCCGCGGCAACCAATGGCGTTGCCTCCAACGGTTCGTCCGGAGCGTGATCGAAAGGTTCAACACGCCTCGATCAGCACTCCGGAGCTGTGCGCGACGCGAGACGCGCACGGGGATTTCTTATCGATTCGAATTCTCCGCAGCAATGAACGGGCGTTCATAGATCGGCGGCGTTCGTTTTCTCCGCCGCGGGCGCCGGCACAGCGGCACCGTTGCTCTTGCCCGTCACGGCGCCGACCAGCGCCTGCACGGGATCATCGCCCGGCGCAAAGCCGCTCTGGCGCAGGATCTCGTCGATCATCGGACGCAGCGCGTGCACCTTGAGCAGCTCGCCCGCGAGCCCTTCGCCGAAGCCGACATTGCCTCCGCCGGCGCCGTTGCCGCCGAATGCGCCGCCGGTGTGCAGGATGCGGACGTCCTTCAGGTTGGCGATCGGCTTGACCATCTCGGCGAGGGCCGACGGCATGATCTCGATCCGCTTCTTGGCGATCTCGAAGTCGATGACGTTGTTGCCGAGCTTGTTCTGCGCCTCGTTCTTCATGGTGATGACGGCAGCTTCCGCCTCGCCGATGTTCCGGACGCCGACCGCCTTGATCTTGTTGGACTCGGCCTCCGCCGTCGCCAGCGTCTTGGTGGCCTCGGCGCGATCGAGCGCGGCTCTCTTCTCGGCTTCGGCCGCCACGATCACCTCGGTCGATTTCCGCTCGGCCTCGGTGCGCGCGGCAAGCACCTGGGTGAGACGGGCACGATCGGCGACCTCGACGGCACGCGCGGTCACGACCTTTTCCTCCGCGGAGACGGCGATCGCCTCGGCCGTCTTGGCCTCGGCGACGGCTTCCGAGGTCTGCTTGCTCTTGGCCGCGATCTGGATCTCGTTCTCCTGGGTCGCGATCTGGATCTCGCGCTGCGCGTCGGTCTTGCGCTTGTTGATCGCCAGATCCGACTCGATCACGGCGGTCTCCTTGACCTGCTTGGCGCCGGCCTCCTTCTCGGCGACCGCCCGGTCGGTGTCGATGCGGGCGTTCTCCTCGGTCAGGCGCGCGGTCTGCGTCGCCGTCGCGACTTCCGCACGGGTGCTCGCGGTCTTGTTGGCGATGTCGCGCTCCTGGGAGAGCTCGGCTTCCTTCTTGGTGCGTTCGATGGTCAGCGTCTGCTGCCGCGCCTCGAGGTCCTTCTGGGCGATCGCCACCTCGTTGTCTCGCACGATGGCGTTGCGGTCACGCCGGCGGGTTTCGGTGATGGTCTTGAGCTGGGTGAGACCTTCGGCGTCGAAGAAATTTTCAGGGTTGAAGAACTTCACATCCGTCTGGTCGAGCTTGGTCAGCGACACCGATTCAAGCTCGAGACCGTTCGATTTTACGTCCGACTCCACGGTCGCCTGCACGTGTTTGACGAAATCGCTGCGCTTTTCCTGCAGTTCGAGGATGGACATGGTGGCCGCCACCGAACGCAGGCCGTCGACGAATTTTGCCTCGACCTGGTTACGCAGGGCTTCGGCGTCATTGGTCAGCGCGCCCAGCGTCTGGCTCGCGAGCGCAATACTCTCGTCGTCGGGACGGACGCGCACGTAGAACTCGGCCACGATGTCGACGCGCAGGCGGTCCTTGGTGATCAGGGATTCCCGCTCCTTGCGCTCGACGGTGAGCCGCAACGTCTTCAGATTGACGCTGGCATAGGAGTGGAAGATCGGCAGGATCATCGCGCCGCCGTCGAGCACGACCTTCTTGCCGCCGAGGCCGGTGCGCACGAAGGCCTCGTCGCGCGTGGCGCGCTTGTAAAGGATGGTGAAGACGATCCCCAGGACGACGATCAGCGCGACGCCGATCATGGCCGGGACTGCGATGTCGAACATGACTTTCTCCGCTAATGAGCTTGGCTGGCTAAGTGCTTAGAGTCGGCTTGGACGGCTTGAGTTCATCGTCGGCCTTGACCGCGACGAAGCGGGTGCCGGCGCGATCCACCAGCAGGACCATGGTTCCCTGCTCCAATGGTCCAGATGCGGGCGCTGCGACCGCCCAGACGAAGTGCCTGTTGCCGTGGACGTCGGCGACGCTGACACGGCCCGGCGGCCCCTGGTCGAGCGGACCGATGACGACCTCGCCGACGCGGCCGACGAGGTCGCCGAGACCGACGACATAGCTTTCATCCTTGGGAATGACCCGCGCGATGCCGCGGCTGGCGGCGCGGACCAGCGGAACCGAGACGGCGACGGCCCCGATCGAGGCGACCGTCGCCGGCATGGGACCGGCGACCATCCGCGCGACGTCCTGGATCAGGAAGCCGGTGATCGAGAACGCGCCGAGCGCCAGCAGCAGGAAGATCAGCAGCGGCACGCCACCGACATTGATCCAGGAAATGGCGTTGAGCACGCCGTTGTCGCTGGGGTGACTGAAATCGATGCTGGTGCCCAGCATCTCGCTCAACGAGGCCCCGACCAGCATCGTGACCACCTCGAGCGAGCCGACGATGACGATCATGGCCGCCGCGATCGCGAACGGCCGGACCTCGGGCGCCATGACGTGTTCGAGCAGTGCGCTCATGACACATTACTCAGGAGCGCGACTTCAACCGCGCCAGCCTCGCTGCAATCTCCTTGTCGCGATGCAACGTGCTGAGTTCGTCGATGTCGCTTGAAAACGGGATGGCAGCCGGCACGCCGGTGGCGCGCGCCACCGCCCTGCCCGCACGCAGCGCCTTCGCCGCAGCCGAGGCACCACCGGGCTTCCGGGGTGACGTCGCGGCCTGATGGCTTGCGTGGGCCTCGCTCTTTTCGAGATCCGCGCGGCGCTGCTCGGCATCCTGCAAGGCCGACAGCACGGCGCGCAGCGACGTCACGCTACTCTCGATCTTCTCGTTATTCTCGTCAATGGCGCGGGAGAGCACCTCGAACTGCGCCTCCAGATCCATCTGGCGCGCGATGCCGGCGCGCGCAAGATCATCACGCCCGTCCGCGATCACGCTCTCGATCTTGGCCGTGAGATCGGTCATCTCGCGCTCGATCTCGGTGCGCCGCGCGTTGAGGCGGTATTCCTCGGCGCGCGCCGCCGCGAGCGCGTCGCGGGCCTCAGCTTCGGCGCGCTCGATCTCGCGGATGGCCTGGCCGACCACTTTCAGCTTGTTCTTGCCTTCCGCCTGCTCGATCGCGTCATAGGCGATCCCGGCGATCAGGCGCCCGACCCGGGACAGGAAATTGTCGGGGGCGGCAGCGATGGTATCCATGGCATTCTCCTCCTCTGGCAGACTGTTCGGCGTGACGCCGTAGTGAACTTCAAAGCCGTCGTCGGTGCGGATCAGGTGTGCGGGCGCGCTCTGCCCCCAGCCCTCGGCGTAACCGGCGTAGTCAAAGGGCACGCTGAAGCGCCCTTGCACGGTCGCAATCGAAATGGTGGCGGGCCCCTTGATCTTGGCGAGCTTGTCGTCGAGCGGCAGGCGGCGCCCTTGCGCGGCGCGATAGTCGGCGCGGTCGCGCAGACCCAGCGTCACCAGCCGCGACGGCAGTGCGGTTGCTTTCCGGATCGGCTCATAGGCATGGGCGTGGAGCAGGACCACGTTGGAACCCACGTTATGGGTCCGCGCAACCTCGTCCAGGATCTCCATCATGTGGTCATAGGCCTGGAATGTCGCCTCCATGGCGGCCTTGGCGGCCGGGTCAGGGGCAAGCCTGTAACGCAGCGCGGACGGCGCGTTTCGGGGCGACTGGCTCATGGAAAGCACTAAAGCACCATTTTGGTGCTTTACAAGGGGGAAGGCCGATCACGTTCCACTGATCCTTATGCACTCTATGAGTTGGTCGCCGACGGGCTTTGGCGCGTTCAAGGCTGGCGATCACCCCTAGATCACAGCCGATCAAGACTTCTTGCACGCGCGGGTTGCAATTTGAGGCGAAGTGGAGGGAGCGTTCGGCAACGGTGCTTGGTGCTTGCTGCTCGCTCTCGTGTCCCGGACGCGCTGCAACGTGAAACGTTGCGGCGCAAAGCCGGGACCCAGGAAGCCGCACCGTACGCTGTGGCATGGGCCCCGGCTCTGCAGCGCGTCACTTCGTGCTGCGCAGCGTCCGGGGCACGAGACCAGAATTGGGGCTCGACTCTCTTAGCTAGCGTCGTCATTGCGAGCGCAGCGAAGCAGAATCTTTCCGCAGCGGCAGTCCGGATTGCTTCGCTGCGCTCGCAATGACGGAGTATTCGTAGGATGGGTAGAGCGAAGCGAAACCCATCAAAGCTCTTTCTGCGCGCGCCGAAGCATGATGGGTTTCGCAAGTGCTCTACCCATCCTACGACCTTGCAGACACACCTTCGTATCCTCGCGGCTCATCTCGCCCGAGCTTTGCTTCATCGCGTCGCCCTCATTTGTCAAAGGGCGCAGGGAAGACCGGGTGCCGACTGGCACCCGAGGTCCACTGTGCGAAAGGTGGCTACAAAATCTGCACAGCGGCATACAGGTGAAGCCCAACACACGGCCTTCCCTGCGCAGTGGTTTGACGGCTTATGCCGCGCTCTCCCCGGGGAGCGATGCACTATTGCCCCCGTCGCCTTGCGGATCGCTGATGCGCGTGCCCGGTCGGGCCGCCGCATCACCACAAGACTTGGCGCACAGACCCCGGGCGCCAGGACGACACGGTTTTGCCGTACGCAGATCACACCGGTCGTGTGCGCGACGGCCTTCGCTCACGGTTGCCCGCCCTGCGATGCCCATCGCGCCGATGTGACTAGCGTCCACCGCAGCTCACCCCGCGTGTCGTGACGATCGCGATACGCCCCTCTGACCGGGATGAGGTGGCGCACGAATACGCCAAAGCCGAATTTCGGTAAAGTGGAATCTTTTCGCCTGAGCGGATTGACCCGCGGCTTGGGTGTCTTGCCCGACGGGCAACGCAAGGGATTGTGGGGTCGCAGGGTGGGTTAGCGCAGCGTAACCCCACCCTGTCTATCTCCGCAGAAGCAGAAGTGGTGGGTTACGCCAGCCGACCAGCGCTTCGCGCAGCCGCTCGGCTAACCCACCCTACAAAGCACACATGCCTCACGGCCGCCGGCACACCAGGTCGATCTCGATCAGCGCGTCATAGGCAAGCCCGGTGACGCCGACGCAGGTGCGGGCCGGCAGCCGGTCGGGCGCGAAGTAGGTGCGGTAGGTCTCGTTCATCGCGGCGTAGTCTTCCTTGAAACGCGTGAGGTAGATCCGCGTCATCACGACGTGCTCGAGGCCGAGATCGATGCCGGCCAAAACCACTTTCAGGTTCTCCATCACTGCTCGCGTCTGCGCCACGATGCCGTCGGGCAGCACGCCCGGCGACTGCGGCGTGTCCGGCATCTGGCCGGTGACGAAGACAAAGCCGTCGGTCTCGACGGCGTGGCTGAAGGGCGCGACCGGCTTCGGTCCGCCGCTGATCATGTGGAATTTCACTTGGGATATCCTTGGGGTTAGGAGGCGTTCTCGAACAGGCGCTTGCTGAGGATGGCGTGCACGCCCCAATTGCCATCGACGACTTGCGTGACGCCGAAATCGACGGCGGCCGACATCAGCGCGATCGCCTCGTCCTCGCTGAGGCCCTTCACGTTCATCAGGAAGCGCCGCATCTTGCGGAAGGCATCCTTCATGGCAAGGTCGAGCGAGGACTTGGCGTAGACCTCGCTCTGCCCCTGCGCGCCGAACTCGGCGAGATAGTTGGGATGGCTGAAGCCGGTCAACACCCAGTCGGTCGCGGTCTCGATCAGGGGATAGGAGAGATCGGCGAAAGGCTGGCCGGCAAGGTCGGCCTTCTTGTGCAGGATCACCTCGAAGGTGCCGGTCATCGAGCACTCGATCGCGGTGCCGCTGAGTTCGCCGTCGCCCTGGGCTGCGTGGGGATCGCCGACCGACAGCAGCGCGCCGGGGACGGAGACCGGAAGATAGACGGCCGCCCCCTTCCCCAGCCGCCAATTGTCGAGATTGCCGCCGAAATAGGACGGCGGCACGGAGTCGACGAAATCGACCTCGCGCGGCGCCACCGCGATCACGCCGAAATGCGGCCGCAAGGGAATGCGGATTCCGTCGAGCACGGCGTGGCGGCGCTTGATCGTGGCGGGCATGACGGGAATGCCGGGATAGTCGTAGGTCGCGTGCACCACGCCGAACGGATCGGTCTGGGGCTCCCAGCGGTAGGAATACAGCGCGCGGGCGTGCGGCGCGTCGGTGTCGTCAAATATCTCGTAGATCGTCACGGCTTCGCGCGGCTTCGGACCGCCGAGAAACTCGTTGTAGTGATAGCCCCACCACGCCGCGACCGAGGAGCCGAACACGCGGCCGGCATGGATCGGATTGCGGCTTGCGCGCGGCACGATGTCGAGGATGCGCACTTCCAGAACGTCGCCGGGCTGGGCGTCCTTCACCGCGACGGGCCCGGTGCAGATGTGCACGCCAAACCCCTCGCCGGCGCCGCGGCCGAACACGCTGGCATCCATCGGCCCTGCCCCGCGGCGATCGACGTTCTTTCGATCGCGCGTCCATCCGAACACGCTCTCGGCGCCGGCATCGCCCGCGATCATCATGTCGGGTGCGTCGGAGGCGTGTTGGGTCAGCGTCTCGATGGTGATGGTGTCACCCGAAGCGATCTCGATCTGTGGCGGCAGTGAGCGGCTGAAATAGCCCCAATGGACGCGGCTGGCCCCGACCGGGAGATGGTGATGCCTGCGCTCCGTTGTCGTGCGCTCCTCGGCGCCGGCACACGCGACGCTGCTGCGTGCCTCCACGCTTGGATGCACCCGGAGCTGCGCCAGCGCCTCCTGCGGCCAGCCACGCTGACCGGCGACGCCGTGCTGCGAGGTCGCCCGCTCCGCCTCCTGCTGGCGGAACTCGCGCGGCGGCAGGCCGAAGCGATGGCGGAAGGCGCGGCTGAAATGCGCGGAATCGCCAAAGCCATAGGCGTAGGCGATCTCCGAGATCGAGCGATGCGCCTCCGCCGGATTGGACAGGTCGGCCCAGGCGCGCTGGAGCCGGCGTTCGCGGACGTAGTGGGTGAAATTATCGCCGACCGTCTCGAACAGCTTTTGCAGGTAGCGCTCGGAAATCCCCTCGGCCTCAGCGACGCGCGCGGGCACCAGCTCGGGATCGTCGAGCCGGCGCTCGATGGTCTGGCAGATCCGGTGCAGGAGCGCCGCCTGTGTCGCGCTCGAGCCAGCCTCGGACGTCGAGGCCGCCAGTTGATGCGCGAGCGTCAGGAGGAGATCGACGAGGCTCTGCGCGACCGCATTCCATTCGGCATCGCTCAAGCTGTCGAGCGTGCGCGCGGTCGCATCGAGCAGGCGCGCGAACACATCGGCAAAGCCGCCGGGCGGCACGACGCGGGGCTCGCCGAGCCGCGGCTTGCCCGAGAAGCGCCCGTGCAGCGCTTCGGAGGTCACCGACAGCACGATCGCGCGCATGTCGCGCTGGAACACGATGCTCCAGTCCCCGATGCGCGGCAGCAGCACGAGATGTCCGACGGGAACGATGCGGTGGCCGCCGGCGCTCTTCAGCACCATGCCGTCCTCGACCGGCATCAGTGCGATCGGAATGTCTTCGTTGAATTGCGAGAGCGGACCGATGGTCTGCGCGCCCGCGGCCATGCGCGTCAGCGCGACGCCCGCAGTATGGCGATGCGATGCGGTTGCATGTCCGTCAAGGAAGGAATGGCCGGTCGCCGGTTGCAGGCCGACGGCAGCCAGCACGTCCCGCCAGGCTTCGGGGCGGTCGTCTTGCGCGTAGGACTCGCTCGTGAACGGCCGGAAGCTCATCGGATCAACCCAGATTGCAGTTGATCGAAGCAACCTCTGTGCCAGACGCACGCGATCCTCCGTCGCTGCGACGGGCCGCAAATGGGGCTCGTTGGTCATCTGCTCATTCCGAAAACAGTCTAACTTTCAACATGTTAGAGCATGATGAGCTCGTCTTGACGCTCGTCATTCCGGGGCGTGCCCAAAGCGCGAACCCGGAATCCATCGGGCGCAGAAGACGGTGGTGAAATGGATTCCGGGTTCGACGCTTTGCCTCGCCCCGGAATGACAAGACGGAGAGATCTAATCGCACCGGAAGATGTTCTTGCGGATCGTGCCGTGGACGCCCCAATTGGCATCGACCACCTGGGTGACCCCGAAATCGGCGCCGACCGACAGCAGCGAGATCGCCTCGTCCTCGCTGAGGCCGTGCACGGTCATCAGGAACCGGCGCAGCTTGCGGAACGCATCGCGCATCGCACGGTCGAGGCTACTGTGATTGGCGATCTCGGTTTGTGCGTCGGCCCCGAGCGCGGCGAGATAGTTCGGAAAGGTGAAGCCGTAGAACGACCAGGCCTGCTCGGTCTCGAGCATCGGATGGTCGAGGCCTTCCAGATTGGTGCCGGCCAGATCGGCCCTCTTGTGCAGGATGAATTCGAAATCGCCGGTCAGCGAGGTCTCGATCGCGGTGCCGCCGAGCTCGCTGTCGCCCTGGGCGGCGTGGGGATCGCCGACCGAGAAATAGGCGCCGGGAACCGCGACCGGATAGAACATTCGCGCGCCCTTGCCGATGCGCCAGTCGTCGATGTTGCCGCCGGTGTAGCTCGGCGGGATCGAGCTGACGAAATCGGCTTCCGACGGCGCAAGGCCCATGGTTCCGAAATGCAATCGTGCGGGCACCTTCATGCTCGCGAGGATGTTCTCGCGCTTCCTGATGGTGGCGTGGTCGACGCGGACCCCGGGATAGTCGATGGTCGGATGCACGATGCCATCAGGGTCGGTCTGCGGCGTCCAGACATAGTTGTAGACCGCCTTCGCGTAGGGCTCGCCCGAGGTGTCGAGCTCGAAGATGGTGACGACCTCGCGCGGCTTCGGCTCCTCGATCAGGTCGTGGTAGTGAAAGCCCCAGTTCGCTGCGACATTGGAGCCGAAGCAGCGGCCGGCATGGCAGGCGCTGCAGCTCGGCCGCGGCCTGATATCGAGGATGCGCACTTCGAGAATGTCGCCGGGCTCGGCGCCTTCGATCGCGACCGGGCCGGTGAGGAGGTGCACGCCGATCCCCTCGCCCGCGCCGCGGATGAACGGGCCTTCGACGGGGCCGGAGCCGCGCCGCGCCACCGCCTTGTGCTCGCGCGTCCACTGGAACACGCTCTCGGCGCCGGGATCGCCCTGGATCATGCGCTCGTAATCGTCGTTGGCGTGATGGGTCAGCGTCTCGATGGTGGCGCGGTCGCCCGAGCGCAGCGTCAGGGCCGGAGCGACCGTCTTGGAGAAATAGCCCCAGTGAACGGTTTTCGGCGAAACCGGCAGCGTGAAATGCGTCATGAGGTGGCCTCTTCGGGAGTCTTGAACCTTGTGGAGACTGCGCTCATCGGACCGCCTCCGGCGTCTTGTCGGCTTCCATTACGCTGAGGAAGCGCGCGGTGAGCGGATTGCGGGGGTTGGAGAGCACCTCGTGCGCCGGCCCCTCCTCGATGATCGTGCCGCCGCTCAGGAAAGCGACGCGGTCGGCGACTTCATCGGCGAAGCGGATCTGGTGCGTCGAGATGATCATGGTGAGACCGTCGTCGATGGCGAGGCGCCGGATCACCTCCAGCACCTCGTTGACGAGCTCGGGATCGAGCGCGGAGGTCGGCTCGTCCAGCAGCAGCACGCTGGGGTTCGGCGCAAGCGCCCGCGCAATGGCGACGCGCTGCTGCTGGCCGCCGGAGAGATGCCGCGGCAGCGCATCGGCGCGGTGCGACAGCCCGACCCGGTCGAGCAGCTCGGTGGCGCGGCGCTCGGCATCGATCCGGGGCATGCCGTGGACCCATCGCAGAGGACCGGCGATGTTCTCCTTTGCCGACAGATGGGCAAACAGATTGAACTGCTGGAACACCATGCCGACGCCGACCGTCGCCCGCTCGTTGGCGATCGCCCGCGGCGACAGCAGCTTGCCGTCGTCGTCAAAACCGAGACGCCGGCCGCCGACGCGCACGGTGCCGGCGTCCCAGTTTTCGAGATGATTGATGCAGCGGAGCAGCGTGCTCTTGCCGCAGCCACTGGGGCCGAGCAGCGCGACCACCTCGCCGACGCGGACCGTGAGGTCGAGACCTCTAAGCACCTTTTGCGGGCCATAGCTCTTGGTGAGGTCCTTGGCCTCGACCGCGATGTTGTTGCGCGCGATCGTCGCGGCGCGCCGGGTGCGCTCCTCGCGGGTCAGCGCCAGCGGCGCGGTGTCCGCGAGCTCTGCTTGTGCGGGCTCCGGATCATCAACGGTGACGGCTGCAAGTTCGAGCTTGGTGCCGAGATCGACGCGGCGCCACGGCAGGTAATCAGCAAGCTTGCGCTCGCGGCCCTTGGCACGGTCGAGATCGAGCAGCCATTCGACGAACAGCTGGATGACGCTGATGGTGGCGGTCAGCACGAGATACAGAAGGCCCGAGGCGAAGAAGATCGAGAAGAAGTCGAAGGTCGAGGACGCCAGCTGGGTCGAGCGCAGCGTCAGCTCCTGGACCGCGACGACGGAGGCGAGCGAGGAATTCTTCAGCGCGCTCACCGCCTCGTTGCCGAAGGCCGGGATCATGGTGCGGATCGCCTGCGGCGCGATCACCCGCCACATCAGGATCCGCGGCGTCATGCCGAGCGCCTGCCCGGCGGTCACCTGCCCGCGGTCGACGCCGAGCACGCCGGCCCGCAGCATCTCGGCGATGAACGGCGCCTCGTTGCAGGCGAGCGCGAGGCCGGCCGCCAGCACCGCCGGCAGCTTGATGCCGATATGCGGCAGCGCGTCGTAGGCGAACACCATCTGGAGGATCAGCGGCGTGCCGCGGAAGATCACGGTGTAGGCCCTGGCGATCGCCGCCAGCAGCCAGAAGCGGGAGAGCTGCATGCCGGCGAGGATCAATCCGAGGATCAATCCGCCGCCGAGCCCGAGGGCGGTCACCTCGAGGGTGAGCTCGATGCCCTCGAGCAGATACGGCATGCTCAGGTAATGGAGGAACAGCGACATCAGTCAGCCGTCAGGATGTCCGGCTCCTTGAAGTTGTTCACGTCGAGCCCATGCTTCTTGAGAAGCTCCATATGCGTGCCGGCCTTCTGCACCTCGATCAGCGCGGCGAGCACGGCGTCGCGGAATTTCGGCTTGTCCTTCGGGACGGCAATGCCGACCGAATACGGGATCGTCACCGCGATCGCCTTCTCCAGCTTGTCCGGATAGGCCTTCACCGCGCTGTCGACGGTGTTGACGTCGTTGACATAGGTGTCGGCGCGGCCGGCGAGGATGGCCTGGATGCAGTTGGCGTTGTTGTCGTAGAGCTGGATGGTCGGCTCCGCCTTCCCGGCCTTCTTGCATTCCGGGATCAGCGCCTGGATCAGGGGCACCTCGACGTAGCCGGTGTTTTCCGCGGCGGCCGCACCGCACATCGACATGTTGATGCCGTTGATGCCCTTCGGATTACCCTTGGCGACCAGCACGCCGTCGAACACCTTCGAATAGGTGATGAAGTCGGCGGCCTTGGCGCGCTCCTTGGTGGCGTAGATGTCGGAGATCACGATGTCGGCCTGTCCGGCGGCGAGTGTGGTCAGGAGCGCCGCGAACACCACGGGCTTGTAGGTCAGCTTGAAGCCGAGGCATTCGCCGATGGCCTCGCCGAGATCGATGTCGAAGCCGATATATTTGCTGGGGTCTTTCGGATCGATGGTCTCATAGCCCGGCGTGTGCGGGTTGATGGCGTTGACGAGCGTCTTGCCCTTCCAGTCCGGATATTTCTCCTGGAGCGCGGCGCAGGCGGCGGGCGCAGCGGCCTGCGCGCTCAGCGGGGTCGCGGCGAGAACGCCGAGAGCGATGGCGGCGCCGAGCGCGACCTTGCGCCACGGCAACGATGCGCGTGCGATCCCCCGCCGCACGTTCCGCGGTACTTGGGGCAATACCCGTCTCTCCATCTCCAGCTCCTTCGAATTGTCATGGCACTGGCCATGTTCCAGATCTCGGGAGCGAGCCTAGGTGGAGTGCGCCGGGGAAAGCTTGTCCGCGGGCGTACAAAAAATTGGATGGAGGGGGCCCGCAATTTGGGCAAGCCGCTGCACAAAAACTGTTCGCAGGCTTTGCGCGCGGTGAATCGATATTCCGAATTCGGCGGAACCAAATGATCTCGTATCACGCAGGGGTCTGCACGATCAGGGAACCATTCGATTGGGTCATTTGACAGAGATGTGACGCGTTACGGACGTATCTGCGTGCGATATCCGAAGCAGATCACCGCCCCTCCACAGCCTGTCCGCAGCATATCCACAGGGTGACTATGCCGGATTCGCGAGGCCGCACGAGCCACTTGCTGCGCACAAACTCACAGACCCGCTATGTCAGCCGCCGGCCTGATCGAACACGGAACGGCAAGCCTCGCTCAAGCTTGACCGGTTACGGCGCAGGCAGGCCGTGATGGCGCGGACATTGGGGATCTCGCCGGCGCAGAGCCGGTAGACGTCGGGGGTGCAGGCCCGGCGCTGCTCCGCCGTTCCCTGCTGCGCGTGAGCCGCGGAGGCAAACAGCGTCAGGAACAGTCCGACCGTGGAGGCGCGGCGCGCCCGGCTCTTCACACCCGCAAACCGCAAGAACCTTGCCTTCATGACGAAGTCTCCTGTCTGCCCTGCCCGCCCCGGCCAGCGTTGGCCGATGTGTGCAGGGGTAGGAGAAATAAATCGCGGAGAATGTGATCCCTTTCACACGGGCAGCCAGCCCGGGACGCCTAAGTTCCCGCGGGGATTTTCAGGAATCGCTAACCATACGGGACCTGATCGCCGGATCGTTAAAATGCGAACGATCGGCTCAATCGGGCAACAAACCGGCTTTGCGACATTGCGCCATCCGCGTTCCGGAGGGTGCGATGAGCGAAGCCGAATTCAACTTGCTGCTGGATGCCGTCCGCGACGCCATCGTCCATGACGATTTTGCGCCCGCGCCGGAGGAGGAATTCGTGCCCCGCTCGTGGAGCTTCGACGCAACGCCCAAAGCCGCCAACGACAATGAGGGCGCCTGGCCCATGCTGCCGTTTCCCGACGGCTGGTACGCGGCCTGCTGAGGGTACCTTCACCGTGAACGAATGCGCCCGCCTGCTGGGCGGTTTGGCATCGCCATGCGCCGGAACCCGGCGCGGCCACGATCAATTCTTGACGCGCTCCTCGCCGTCCTGCGGCACCCGGTCGGGTGCGGCCGGCGGAAAGATGCTGTCATAGATCGCACGGGCCTCGCGGATGAGGCGGGCCCGCTCCAGCTCGGATTTCGGGACAAATCGAACGACGTCGCTCACGTGCTCTCCAGTTTTCAGGGTTCGTGACGCATCACTTCGCAGATGCGAAGTCTATGCCATCGGGCCTGAATCGCTGGTTTCCGCCAAGCCCCGGGCAAACCCGGTGGCAGCGTCCCGCCCCACCGCGACAGCCGACGGCGAGCGGCATCGGTGGAACCTGCGCCGAATTTGATTTTTGGCTGAAAAATCAGAAGCTTGTGATGGAGGCCACGACCAGAATTGAACTGGTGTACACGGTTTTGCAGACCGTTGCGTAACCACTCCGCCACGTGGCCCCGTAAGGGCGGACCAATATAGGGGATCAATGGCTTAGGCAACCCCGACCGGGCGGCTAAGCCTTCGCGCCAGCGAGATATCGGCCGAGAATCTCCTCGGTCGCGCCGGCAGCGGCGAACCAGCAGGATCGCGCGGATGATGTAGGCCGAAGTCAGGCTCGCTTGCCCCGCCGGACACCGCGCCGGCGGTCCTTGACCACCGGCTTCGGCGCCAGTTCAGGCATCTCCGCCTGCACCTCGCGATAGCGCGTCAGCATCCGCTCGAAGCTCGCATGCAGCGTCTCGGCGATGTCGGGGCGCCGCTCGAGGCCTGCCAGGATCGCAGCAGCCGCTTCGATAGTCGACAGCCCGTCCTTGCGCGGCTCCTTGCGCAGGCGCCCGTAGCGCGAGGGGCGCGACGGGTTGAGGATCACGCGCTGGCATTTGAGCATCCACGGATTGCGCCACCACAGCGCCTTGGCCTGGCTCCAAGTGCCGTCGAGCAGCACGACGCCTTCGAGCTTGCCGAGGATCGCGCGCTGGTTGTCCGCGACCTCGCCCTTGCGGTTGAGCGCGACGATCTCGGCCTCGGCTTCGAGATCGGCCGCGCGGGCCGAGCCAAGATAGAGCACGGCCCAGTGGGAGGCATTCTCGACCGGCTGCCCGAGCGCCTTGGACAGGCTCGGCCAGGACAGGCCGACGCGCACCACGGCATTGGGGAAGTGCTTCGCAGTCAACCGCGCGGTACCGAGCGCCCTGTCCTGCTCCTGCGGATGCTGGAGGATCAAGAGGCCGAGGCGATTTTCAATGGGCGCGACACTGTCGCAGATGCACAGCGGCATCGGCTTCTGGCAGTGCGGACATTCGGGGATCGGGTCGGCCGGCGCGGCGGCAGTAGGGTTCGACATGGCCGCCGCTATACGCTTTGCACGGCGGTTCAACAACCTATTCCGCCGGTGCGGGCAGCGGACGCGGCCCTGTTCGCCGCCGCAGGCGGTCGATCAGCAGGTAGATCACGGGCGTGGTGTAGAGCGTCAGGATCTGCGAGACGAACAGGCCGCCGATGATGGTGATGCCGAGCGGACGGCGGAGCTCGGTGCCGGGCCCGGTCGCAACGACCAGCGGAATGCCGGCGAACAGCGCCGCCATCGTCGTCATCAGGATGGGGCGAAACCGGGCCTGGCAGGCCTCGAAGATCGCCTCCGCCGAGGACAGGCCGCGCTGGCGCTCGGCGTCGAGCGCGAAGTCCACCATCATGATGCCGTTCTTCTTGACGATGCCGATCAAGAGGATGATGCCGACGAAGGCGATCACCGTCAGCGGCGTGTTGGTGATCTGCAGGGCCAGCAGCGCGCCGAGGCCGGCCGAGGGCAGCGTCGAGATGATCGTGAGCGGATGGGCGAGGCTCTCATAGAGCACCCCGAGCACGATATACATCGCCACGAGCGCACCGAGGATCAGCAGCGGCTGGCGGCCGCTGGTCCTGGCGAAATCGCCGGCATTGCCGTCGAAGCTGCCGCGGATGCCTTCCGGCATATGCAGCTCCTCGACCGCGCGCTGGATGTTCTGCGTCGCGGCCTGGAGCGGCACGTCGGGCAACAGGTTGAACGACACCGTGGTCGAAGGAAATGACTGCGAATGATAGACCGCGAGCGCGGCAAGGCCGCGCGTCGCGCGCACCACGGCCGACAGAGGCACCTGCACGTCGCCGGCGCCGGCGACATAGATGCGATCGAGGTTCGAGGGATCGACCTGGAATTTCGGGTCGATCTCCAGCACGGTCATGTACTGGTTGCGCTGGGTGTAGATGATCGAGATCTGCCGCTGCGAGAACGCGTTGTTCAGCGCGTTGTCGATGTCCTGAACCTTGACGCCGAGCGCCGAGGCCTTCTGGCGGTCGATGCTGAGCGTCAGCTGAAGCCCGCCGGGATCGCGATCGCTGGAAATGTCGGTGATGCCTTCGACGCTCTCCATGCGCTTGGCGACGATCGGCGCCCATTTCTGCAACAGGTCGAGATCGGTCGAGGAGAGCGTGTACTGGTAGTCGGAATCGCTCTGTCGTCCGCCGGCGCGCACGTCCTGGGCGGCGAACATGAAGAGGCGGATGCCGGGCACCGGGAACAGCGCGCGCCTGAGACGGTCGATCACGACCTGTGTCGAGACGTGGTCGCGCTCCTCCGGCGGCTTCAGGCTGATGAACATGGTGCCGCGGTTCGAGGTCGCCGCCCCCGGGCCCCCGCCTCCGCTGCCGACGGTCGAGCCGATGCCGGCCACGGCCGGATCCTGCATCACGATGTCGGCGAGCCGCTGCTGGAGGCCGAGCATCGACTGGAACGAGATGTCGGCCGAGGCGCGCGTCGCGCCGATGACGAAGCCGGAATCGTCGGTCGGGAAATAACCCTTGGGGACCTTGATGTAGAGCGTCACCGTGAGACCGATGGTGGCGAAGAACACCAGCAGCGTCAGCAGCGGGAATTCCAGCACGGTGCGCAGGGTGCGGGTGTAGAAGGCGACGATGCGCGACAGCGAGCCCTCGATCAGGCGATCGAACAGCGTCGCCGTGCCGGAGGTGGTCTGCCGGATGTAATGGGCGCAGATCATCGGCGTCACGGTCAGCGACACCAGCGTCGAGACCAGGATCGCGAATGTGAGCGTCAGCGAGAATTCGCGCAGCAGGCGGCCGACGATGCCGTCCATGAAGATCAGCGGGGTGAAGGCGGCGATCAGCGACAGGCTGATCGACACCACGGTGAATCCGATCTGCTTCGCCCCCTCCAGCGCCGCCTCGAACGGCCGCATGCCGTGCTCGAGATTGCGGAACATGTTCTCGATCATGACGATGGCGTCGTCGACCACGAAGCCGACGGAGATCGCGAGCGCCATCAGAGACAGATTGTCGATCGAGAAGCCCGCGACCCACATCCCGGCGCAGGTGCCGGCCAGCGCCAGCGGCACCGAGATGCCGGCCGCGATCGTCGGCGTCATCCGCCGCAGGAACACGAACACGACGAGCATCACGAGGATGGCGGTTGCCAGCAGGGTCCACTGCATGTCGAGGACGCTGGCGCGGATCGTGCTGGTGCGATCGACCAGGGTGGAAATGTCCACGCCGGCCGGAATCCATTGCTTCAGCTCGGGGATCAGCGCCTTCACGCGGTCGACGGTGTCGATGACGTTGGCATCGCCCTGCTTGGTGATCTGGATCAGCACCGCCGGCTGCTTGTTGAACCAGGCGATCGAGCGGGCGTTGCGGACGGAGTCCTCGATTTCGGCGACGTCGGAAAGCCGGACGAAATTGCCGTTGGAGCTCTTGATGACGATGTCGCGGAACTCTTTCGCGGTGCGCATCTGCTTGTTCAGCGACAGCGTCTCGCTCTGGCGCTCGCCGTTGAAGATGCCGACGGGACCAAGCGGATTGGCGTTGACGATTGCGGTCCGCACGTCGTCGGTGGCGATGCCGGCGTTCGACAGCGCGACGGGGTTCAGCTGCACCCGCACGGCCGGCTGGTCGGCGCCGCTGACCGTCACGTCGCCGACCCCCGGCACCTGCGAGATGCGCTGCGCCAGCACCGTATCGGCGACGTCGTAGATCGCGCTCGCCGACAGTGTCTTCGAGGTCAGCGCCAGCACGAAGACGGGCGCGCCGGCCGTGTTCGCTTTCCGGAAGCGCGGGAGGGTCGGCAGATCGCTCGGCAGGTCCACCAACGAGGCGTTGATCGCGGCCTGCACGTCGCGCGCGGCCTTGTCGATGTTGCGGCCGATGTCGAACTGGAGCTGGATGTTGGTGACGCCGAGCGACGACGTCGAGGTGATCTGGTTGATGCCCGATATCTCACCTAACCGCCGCTCCAGCGGCGAGGCCACAGTCGCCGCCATCACGGAAGGGTCGGCGCCGGGCCGGCTGGCCGAGACGAAGATGGCGGGGAAGTCGACGTTCGGGACCGAGGCGACAGGCAGGAACTCGTAGGCGACGACACCCAGCAGGAACAACCCGATCGACAGCAGCGTGGTCGCGACCGGGCGGCGGATGAAGGGCTCCGAGATCGATGCCATCACTGCATCCCCTCGGTCGCGCCCGCGACCGGCGGGCCGCCGGACTCGGCCGGCGGCAGCGCCTGCTCGAGGCGGCGGTTGATGCGGTCGAGCGCCAGGTAGATCACGGGCGTGGTGTAGAGCGTCAGGAGCTGGCTCAGCAGCAGGCCGCCGATGATGGAGATGCCGAGCGGAAAGCGCAGCTCGGCGCCGGTGCCGCTCTCGATCGCCAGCGGCAGCGCGCCGAACAGCGCGGCCAGCGTCGTCATCATGATCGGGCGGAAACGCAAGAGACACGCCTGCACGATCGCCTCGTTGGGCGACATCCCCTGCCCGCGCTCGGCCTCGAGCGCGAAGTCGATCATCATGATCGCGTTCTTCTTGACGATGCCCATCAACAGGATGATGCCGATCAGGCCGATCACCGAGAGATCCTGTCCGCACAGGACCAGCGCCAGGATCGCGCCGACGCCGGCCGAGGGCAGCGTCGAGAGGATGGTGATCGGATGGATGTAGCTCTCATAGAGCACGCCGAGCACGATGTAGATCGTGATGACGGCGGCGAGCAGCAGCCAGGGCTGGCCGGCGAGCGCCTTGGCGAATTCGGCCGCGTCACCCGCATAGACCCCGACGATGCTGTTGGGCATTTCGATGCGGGTCTCGATCGTCTTCACCGCTTCGACGGCATCGCCGAGGGCCGCGCCGGGCGCGAGGTTGAAGCTGAGCGAGATCGCCGGGAATTGCGCCTGGTGCGAGATGGCAAGCGGCGCCGTGGTGCGCTTCAGCGTCGCCACCGCCGACAGCGGCACCTGGGCGTTGGGCGCGCCGACGGTGGCGCTCGCGGCGCCCGGCAGATAGAGCTTCGACAGGATCGAGGGATCGCGCTGGTACATCGGCAGCGCCTCCAGCACGACGCGGTACTGGTTGGCCTGGCCGTAGATGGTCGAGATCTGCCGCTGCGCGAAGGCGTCGTTCAGCGTGTCGGTGATGCCTTGCAGGCTCACGCCGAGCTGGCCCGCCCGCGTTCGATCCACATCGAGCTGCGCCCGCAGGCCGCCCTCCTGCGCCTCCGAGGAAACGTCGCGGAACAAGGGATCGCGCCGCATCTCCGCAACCAGCTTGCGCGCCCATTCCGACACCAGCGCCGCATCGGTGCCGGTCAGCGTGTACTGGTATTGCGAGCGGCTCGACTGGGTCGAGATCTGCACGTCCTGCACCGGCTGGAAATAGACGGTCATGCCGGGGATGCCCGACACCCTCTGCTTCAGCCGGGTCACGACCACGCTGACGTCGTCACGCCGCTCGCCGCGCGGTTTCAAGGTCATGACGAGACGGCCGACATTGGTGGTCGGATTGACCGAGCCGGCGCCGATCACCGAGACGACGCCGACCACGTCGGGGTCTGCCTTGATGGCGTCGGCGGCCTCGGCCTGCCGCTTCTGCATCTCCGCGAACGAGACGTCGGGTCCGGCCTCCGTCACCGCCGTGATCGAGGCGGTGTCCTGAAGCGGCAGGAAGCCCTTTGGCGCCACGACGTAGAGGACGAGGGTTGCGATCAGCGTGGCGAAGGTCACGACCAGCGTGGCGCGCTGGCGCTCCAGAACCCAGAGCAGCGTGCGGTGATAGAACTCGACGGTGCGGTCGATGAAGCGGCTGATCGCAGCGAGGCCCGGTACCGCCACTTCCTCATGGGCGTGCCTCAGCAGCCGCGAGCACATCATCGGCGTCAGCGTCAGCGAGACCACGGCCGAGGTCACGACCGCGATCGTCAGCGTCAGCGCGAATTCGCGGAACATGCGCCCGACGAGGCCCGACATGAACAGAAGCGGGATGAACACCGCGATCAGCGACACCGTCAGCGAGATCACCGTGAAGCCGATTTCGCTCGCGCCTTTCAGCGAAGCCTCCATCGGCCCGTCGCCATTCTCCATGTGGCGGACGATGTTCTCGATCATCACGATGGCGTCGTCGACGACGAATCCGGTGCCGATGGTGAGCGCCATCAGCGACAGATTGTCGAGGCTGAAGCCGGCAAAATACATGATGCCGAAGCTCGTGATCAGCGACAGCGGCAACGCCACGCCGGCGATCAGCGTGGCCCTGAGCGAGCGCAGGAACAGCAGCACCACCAGCGTCACCAAGACGACGCTGAGGATCAGCGTGAACTGCACGTCGCGCACCGAGGCGCGGATGGTGACGGTGCGGTCGGAGACGATGGTGAGGTTCACGCCGGCCGGGATCGCGCGCTGGACCTTCGGGATTTCGGCGCGGATCTGGCTGACGACGTCGATGACGTTGGCGCCGGGTTGGCGCTGGATGTCGATGATGACGGCCGGCGTGCCCTGGTACCAGCCGCCGGTGCGGTCGTTCTCCAGGCCATCGACGATCTGCGCGACGTCGGCGATCGTGACCGGCGAGCCGTTGCGATAGGCGATGATGACAGGCTTGTAGGCCTCGGCGGCGGCGATCTGGTCGTTGGCGGCGATGATGTAGGATTGCTGCGCGCCGTCGAGCGAGCCCTTCGGGCCCGAGACGTTGGCATTGGCGATCGCGGTGCGCAGATCTTCCATGGCGATGCCATAGGCCGCCAGCCGCGCCAGATCCGCCTGGATGCGCACGGCCGGCTTCAGCCCGCCGAGCACGGAAACGCGCCCGACGCCGGAGATCTGGCTCAGCCGTTGTGCCAGAAGCGTATCGGCGATGTCGCTCATCGCCCGCAGCGAGATCGTGTCCGAACGCAGCGCCAGCGTCATGACTGGCGCATCCGCCGGGTTCACCTTGGCGTAGGTCGGCGGATAAGGCAGCGTCTTGGGCAGCACGCCGGCTGCGGCGTTGATCGCGGCCTGGACGTCCTGGGTCGCGCCGTCGATGTCGCGGTTGAGGTCGAACTGGAGCGAGATCTGGCTGACGCCGAACGAGCTCGTCGAGTTCATCGCCGACAGCGACGGGATCTGGCCGAGCTGCCGCTCCAGCGGCGCGGTAATCAGCGAGGCGATCACGTCGGGGCTGGCGCCCGGCAGCTGCGTCGTCACCTGCACGGTCGGGAAGTCGACCTGCGGCAGCGCCGAGACCGGGAGCGAGAAATAGCCCAGCAGCCCGCCGATCAGGAGCGCGATGCCGAGCAGCGAGGTCGCGATGGGACGGCGGATGAAGGGTTCGGAGACACCCATGGGATGCGCCTGCCGCTCAGGCGGCTGTTGTCGGGATCATGGCTGCTTGGCTCCACTTCCCGTTGCCCCGGGTCCCGGTGCCGGCCCGGTCTGTCCCTTCTGGTCGCCTTCGCTGCTGCTCCGCTTGGCGCGGGGCTCGCCGTCCTTTTGGCCGTCCTTGGCGCCATCCTTTTTCTGAGCGTCCGGCCCGCGCGAGCGCTTGCGCGGCGCGAGGTCGGCCGACGGCGTCTGGTCGTCGCGTCCGACGACGACCTTTGAGCCATCGGACAGATTGGCAAAGCCTGTCGTCACGACGCGGTCGTTCGCCGACAGGCCGCTGGCGATCACCGCGTCATGCTCGTTCTGCTGCGTCACCGTCACGGGCTTGGCCGAGACGACGTTGTCTTCGCCGATGACATAGCTGAAGGTGCCGATCGGACCGCGCTGGACCGCCGACGTCGGGACGACCAGCGCCTGCATCAAGGTCTCGACCTTGAGGCGGACATTGACGAACTGGCCCGGCCAGAGCTGGTAATTGGCGTTGGGGAACTCAGCCTTGAGCCTGAGCGTGCCGGTGGTCTGGTCGACCTGGTTGTCGATGCCGGTCAGCTTGCCGGTGTCGATCACGGTGACGCCGTCATTGCCGAACACGTCGACTGCGAGCGCGCCCTTGGCGGCGGCCGCATTGACCCGCATGATCTGCTGCTGCGGCAGGCTGAACCACACCGCGATCGGCTGCAATTGCGTGATGACGACGAGGCCGGTGGTGTCGGCGGCGTGGATGATGTTGCCCTGGTCGACCTGGCGCAGGCCGGCGCGCCCCGAGATCGGCGCAACGATCTTGGTATAGCTCAGCGTCGCCGCCGCATTGTCGATCGCGGCCTGGTCGGCCTTCACCAGCGCCTCGGTCTGGGCGACCAGCGCGCGCTGCGTATCGGCCTGCTGCTTGGAGCCGGCGTTGGAGGCGGCGAGCTGCTCATAGCGGGTGAGGTCAATGCGCTGGTTGGCGAGCTGGGCCTGGTCCTGCGCCTTCTTGGCGACCGCCTGATCGTACGTCGCCTGATAGAGCGCGGGATCGATCTCGCCGACCACGTCGCCCTTCTTGACGTCCTGGCCTTCGGTGAAATTGACCGCGATCAGCTTGCCGTCGACCTGCGAGCGCACGGTCACGGTGTTGAGCGCGCGGATCGCGCCGACGCCGTCGAGATAGACCGGGACGTCCTGGATGCGGGGCGTTGCCGCCAGCACCGGCACCGGCAGATCGGGGCGCTGGTTGCGGCCGTTCGCCTGCTGCGGCTGCTGATGCCACACGGTCCAGCCGAGATAGCCGAGGCCGCCGAGGATCGCGAGCGTGACCAGAGTCAGGATGAAGCCGCCGCGCGACGATTTCGTCACCGTCCCCGCCTTCGCGTCATCCTTCTTATCCGGCTTAAAGAGCATTGACCGGTTTCTCCATCCTCGGTTCCCAGCCGCCGCCGAGCGCCTGATACAGGCTGACGATGGCGAGAAGCCGTGCGAGTTGGGCCTGCGACAGCGCGTCTTCCGCCTGAAACAGGGTCAGCTGGGTGTTGAGCACGGTCACGATATCGGCGGTGCCGGCGCGCAATTGCTGCTCCGACAGATCGAACGCGCGCCGCGAGGCGGTGACGACATCGCGCTGCAATTGCAGCTTGATCGTAGTCTGCTTGATCGAGAACAGCGCATTGTCGACGTCGGCGAAGGCCTGGACGATGGTCTTGCGGTAGGTCTGGAGCAGTTCGTCCTGCCGCGCCTTGGCAAATTCGAAATTGCCGAGGATCTTGCCGCCGTCGAAGATCGGCTGGGTGGCACTGTCGACCAGCTGGAAGAAGGCCGCATGCGGCTGGAACAGCGACACCAGCGCCGAGCTCTGATAGCCGCCATTGCCGGTGAGCTGGATGGTCGGAAAGAACTGCGCGCGGGCATTGCCGATGTTCGCGGTGGCCGAGGCGAGCTGCGCCTCCTGCCGGCGGATGTCCGGCCGCTGCGTCAGCAGCTCCGACGGCAGGCCAGGCGTCACGCGCGGGATCGCGATCCGGTCCAGGGAGCCGCCGAGCACGCGCACGCTCTCGGGCGGGCGCGAGACCAGCACGGCGAGCGCGTTGACGTTCTGGTCGAGCGTCTGGCGCAGCGGCGGCACCAGCGCCTTCTGGTTGGCGACCACGCTCTCCTGCTGGGCAACGTCGAGATCGGTGCCGGTGCCGGCCTTGCGACGCTCCTTGACGGCATCGAGGATGCGTTGCGCGCTCGCGATGTTGCGCTGGGAGGTCCTGAGGCGATCCTGCGAGGTCAGCACCTGGAAATAGGCGTTGGCGACACTCGCCAGCGTCGTGAGCGCGACGACGTCACGATCGAAACGGTTGGCGTTCGCTGTCTCCTCCGCGGTCTGGAGTGCGTCGCGATTCTGGCCCCAGAAATCGAGCTGGTAGCTCGCGCTCAGCGAAGCCGAATAATTGACGACCTCGCGGCCGCCGTTGGTGAGACCCGAGGACGACGAGCCCGAGGTGCGTGAATAGGTTTCCGATCCGCCGGTCGACACGCTCGGCAGCAGCGCGGCGCCCGCCTGCCGCGCCTGGGCGTCCGCCTGGACGATGCGCGAGACGGCGGCGGCGATGTCGAGGTTGACGGTCTGCGCCTCCTCCATCAGCTGCGTCAGCTCGGCGGAACGGAAGCCGCGCCACCAATCCAGCGACGGCGGCGTATCCCCCTTCCCGGCGTATTTGTACTGCGTGGGAACATCGAGCGCGGGATCCGGAAGATCCTGCGTCAGCACGCAACCGCCTGAACCGGCGGCGAGGCACAGCACCGCAAGCCAGCGCGCCGCACGACGCGTCCGGGACGCAGAACCCAGAGACCGCCGCATGACGGTCGCCAGAACATGCTGTGTCACTTCCACCCCCCGCCGGGCAGACCGAGCCGCCACCGCGCAGCCGGATTAACCGATTCGCGGCCGGACAGTCGGGGGGCTTCGTGTAGCTCGATCACAACGGTGATGCTTTCAGCGGAACTTTGAGCTTCATACTAGCCGGGCGCGGAACAGCGGGACAGTCCCGCAGGTGCGAGATGGCGACCCGGATGCGCGGATATCCGCGCCATGAAAGTGCAAGATATGGCTGTCTTGCAAAGACTTCTCGTATTTTTCCGCCATCGCGAAGCGGATTCAAGCTTACCAAGATTTCATGTGATATTGGCGCCACACCCACACGGATCCGTTTGATCCGGCGGAGCATTGGTCGGCAACAAGCTTTATGCGGCTTTGGCTCCACCTCAAACCGCGGCGGGCCATCGTCACGAAGCCGGCAGTGATCGAGAAGGAATATGCAGCTGTTGTGCAGATGTGTCGTCCGCCATCTCGCCCCGGCGGAGATTGGGCGCCAAGGTTGATCGCGACGACCATTATCTTCCATGCCCTGACAGTTGTCGGACAAATCATTCCACCGAAATCCGGCGCCACAGCTCAGGATCGCCCTCGCCGATCTTCCCCCGAAATATGGTTGCCCGGAGGAGCACTTCCACCCGTTTCGCCGCAGCGCAAAAGCCTTCCCCTTTGGCCTTCCAGGCACTAGGTTCTGGCCAACCTGATCAACCCCTTGCCAGTGATTTCCCCCTGACATGACCATTCGAAACGACGTTGTCGAAGCCATTGGCAACACCCCGCTGATCAAGCTCAAGCGCGCCTCGGAGGCGACCGGCTGCACCATTCTGGGCAAGGCCGAGTTCATGAATCCGGGCCAGTCGGTGAAGGACCGCGCCGGCAAGTGGATGATCCTGGAGGCCGAGAAGCGCGGCGAGCTCAAGCCCGGCGGTCTCGTGGTGGAAGCGACTGCCGGCAATACCGGCATCGGGCTCGCGGTCGTGGCGAGTGCCCGCGGCTATCGCACGCTGATCGTGATCCCGGAGACGCAGAGCCAGGAGAAGAAGGACTTTCTCAAGCTGTGCGGCGCCGAGCTGATCGAGGTGCCGGCGCTTCCTTACGCCAATCCCAACAACTACCAGCATGTCGGCCGCCGGCTCGCCGACGAGCTGCGCAAGACCGAGCCTAACGGCGTGCTGTTCGCCGACCAGTGGAACAATCTCGACAATGCGAAAGCGCATTACGAGTCCACGGGGCCGGAGATCTGGGAGCAGACCGGCGGCAAGGTCGACGGGTTCGTCTGCTCGGTCGGCAGCGGCGGCACGCTCGCCGGCGTCAGCCGCCTTCTGAAGGAGAAGAACAAGAACGTCCGGATCGCCTGCGCCGACCCGCACGTGCCGGGATGTTCGAGTATTTCAGGACCGGCGAAGCCAAGGCGACGCCGGGCGGTTCGATCACCGAAGGGATCGGCCTCAACCGGGCGACCGCGATCGTCGAGAGCGCGAAGGTCGATGACGCCTATCTCATTCCCGACACTGACGCCGTCACGGAGATCTACGACCTGCTCCAGCACGAAGGCCTGTGCCTCGGCGGCTCGACCGGCATCAACATCGCCGGCGCGATACGCCTCGCCAAGCAGCTCGGCCCCGGCAAGACCGTCGTCACCGTGCTCTGCGATTCCGGCAGCCGCTATCAGTCAAAACTGTTCAATGCGGACTTCATGCGCGCCAAGAACCTTCCGGTGCCGGAATGGCTGGAGAAGCGCAGCAACATCAAGCCGCCCTTCGTTTGATCGTCGCGGTTCGGCTGGTTCACGCCACCTCGCCGCGTTCCGAGGCAACCGCACAATAGTCGCGCCAGAACTGGCGATAACCCGCTTCGACCTCGCGCGTGTAGATCTCGACATTGCCGGCGGGCGAGGCCGCGATCTGAGCCGGCAACTCCGCGCGCAACTTCGCCAGATGAGCGGGCTGCGCCGCAAATTTGCACGCGATCGCGGCATAGCCCGCGTCGTCATCGGCAACCCAGTCGGCAAGACCGACGGCCGCCACGATGGAGGCACCGGCGCGCGAGGAGGCACCTTTACCGAGCTTGGCGACGACCGGAACGCCCGCATAGAGGGATTCCCAGGTGCTGACGCCGCCATTTTGCGGGAACGTGTCGAGCGAAATATCGACATTGGCAAAGGCCCGCAGATGCTCGGCGCGCGGGCTCGAGCCCAGGCAAGTGATGTTTGCTTCGGCGACGCCATGCGCCACGAACCGCGCGATCAGGCGGTCGCGCACCAAGGGATCGTCAAGCATAGTATGCTTGATGATGATTTTCGACCCGGTCACCTCACGCATGACGCGCGACCAAACGCGGATCGCCTCATCCGAAATCTTGTAAATCCGGTTGAACACGCCGAAGGTCACGTAGCCATTGCGGAGCATCGGAAGCTCCGAGGGCGGCACATCCAGGATCGGATCGATCGTGATCAGGCAGGGCAGATCATGGACCTTCTCGGCCAACAGATGGCGGGCCGATTGCGGAATGAAGACCGGATCCGCGAGCACATAGTCCATGGTCCGAAGGCCAGTGCCGGTCGCGTGTCCGAATCCAGAGACCTGGATGGGGGCCGGCTTCCGCGCAAAGACAGGGAGCCTGTTGCCGGTCGTGTGTCCGGACACGTCGATCAGGATATCGACCTTGTCGGCCTCGATGCGATCGGCCAATTGATCGTCCGAGAGCCGCCCGGCCTCGACCCAGACGTCCGCCAGCGACTCGAATTTGGCGGTCACTTCATCTCGTACCGGTGAGCACGAATAGCAGACGATTTCGAATTTGCTATGATCGTGATGAGCGAGCACTGGCAACAGCGTGAACCCTGCCGAGTGGAACCAGAACTCGGCAGCGACATAGCCGATCACGATCCTCCTGTCGGGATCGAACTGCCGGGGCGCGAGCTTCCTTTGCGCCAATTTGACGCCGATTGCGTCCCACCACTGCGTTCGGGCGGCCTGCTGAACAGCGAAATCGGCGTCGGAGAGATAGTCCAGGAAAAAGATCTTCCGCCCGATCAGGCTGGCATCCGTCACAATGGCCAGCGCGGCATCCAGCAATTCGATCGCTGGTGCGATCTCTCCCTGGTTTGCAAAACAAGCACTCATCAGCGCCATCGCGCTCGCGGAACGCGGATTTTCCTCCAGCAACGTGGTGCAGGCCAGGATCGCCTGCGCCGTATTTCCCACGGCGAGCGAGACTTGCGCCTTCCCCTGCAAGGCCACCTCGAGCTTGGGCGAAATCGCAAGGGCTGCGTCAAAATCCGCAGCCGCCTGTTCCAACCTCGACATCTCAAAATTGAGCCGTCCGCGGTTCGCCAGGATCTTCGCCGAACCAGGCCTGATCGCGAGCGCCGCCTCGAGCGCGCCCTTTGCCTCGTCGAAGTTCTTGAGCTCGATATTGACCAACCCTTTGCCGACGAGCGCCTCCACGTTTCGCGGCTGAAACAGCAGCGCCCGCTCGAAACTTTGCCTGGCGCGATCAAGCTGGCGCAGCGCAAGCTCGGCCAGGCCACGGTTGCAGAACGCGTCGGCATAGTCAGGCTTTAGCCTGATCGCGCGATCGTACATCTCGATCGCCTGCTCGGGCAGGTTCATGTTGAGCAAGGTATTGCCGAGGCCGGTCAGGGCCGGCGTGAAATTCGGCTTCAGCGCGATCGCCTTCTCCTGGCATGCGCGAGCGGCCTCGAATTTCTGAAGGACGACGTACACGGCCGCGAGATTGTTGTGGGCCTCGTGCGAACGCGGATCGATCGCGATCGCGCGCTCGAGCAGCTGTTGCGCCTCTTCCAGGCGCCCGCCCTGTTGCACGCTCAGGCCGAGCAGGTGCGTGGCGTCGAAATGATCCGGAACGGCTTGCACGATCTGGCGGCAGAGCGCCTCGGTCTCCGCATACCTGCCCTGGCCATAGGCGCTTGCCGCGGCAGAGATGACGGCGTCCGCCTGCTTTTTCAATTTCTTCTGCAATCGCGCATTCTGGAATGCGCGCGCGCCGGCGCTGCTCTGCAAGGTGTCTCTCCGGAAGATGGCCCGCGGCGAGTCTAACTGATTCGCGCGGCGGGCCGGCCGGTCGGGGGGACCGGAAATCCTTCCGGGCTATTCCGGGGCTCGCTGCAGGATCAGGAACCGCCAGGTGCGTCTGCCCCGCTTACCGCAGCGTCGCCGCTCTCCGAGGTGACGACACAATAGTCTCGCCAGAATTGGTGGTAACCCGCTTCGAGCTCACGCGTGTAGATCTCGACATTGCCGGCGGGCGAGGCTGCGATCTGAGCCGGCAATCCCGCGCGCAACTTCGCCAGATACTCGGGCTGCGATGCAAACTTGCGGGCGATCTCGACATAGCCATCGTCATCCTCGGCGACCCAGTCGCCGAGACCGACGGCGGCCACGATGGAGGCGCCGGCACGCGAAGAGGCTCCAATGCCGAGCTTGGCGACGACGGGAACGCCCTTGTAGAGGGATTCCCAGGTGCTGATGCCGCCATTCTGTGGGAACGTGTCGAGCGAAATATCGATCTTGTCAAAGGCCATCAGGTGGTCGTTGCGCGAGGTGGTGCCGAGGCACGTGATATTCTCCTCGGCAATGCCCTGCGCCACGAAACGCGCGATCAGGCTGTCGCGCAGCAGGGGATCATCGAGCAGACCGTGCTTGAGGACGATCTTGGATCCCGGAACCTCGCGCATGATCCGCGACCACACACGGATCGCATCATCCGATATCTTGTAGATGCGGTTGAACACGCCGAAGGTGACGTAGCCGTTGCGGAGCATCGGCAACTCGGACGGCTGCAGATCCGAGACGGGCTCCATCGTGATCAGGCACGGCAGATCGTGGATCTTTTCGGGAAACAGATGCCGGACCGACGGCGGAATGAAAACGGGATCCGCGAGCACATAGTCCATGGTCTGCATGCCCGTGCCCGTCGCGTGTCCGAACCCAGTGGCCTGGATGGGGGCAGGCTTTCGCGCGAAAACCTGCAACCTGTTACCGGTCGTATGGCCCGAAACGTCGATCAGGATGTCGACATTGTCAGCCTGAATGCGATCGGCGAGTTCGTCGTCCGAAAGGTCCCAGGCGTCGACCCAGACGTCCGCCAGCGACTTGAACATGGCGGTGTACTCGTCCGCTCCCGGCCAGGAATAATAGCAGATGATCTTGAAGTTGGCGTGATCATGATGGCGCAGCACCGGTAGCAAGGTGAGGCCCGCCGAGTGTTGCCGGAATTCGGCAGCGACATAGCCGACCACAATCTGCTTGTCCGGATCGAGCGGCCGCTTCGGCAGCGTCCGCCGCGGCAGCTTGGAGCCGATCAAGTCCCACCAATCTCGTCGTACCGCCTGCTGGAGCGCGAAATCGGCCTCGGCGCGGTAGTCCTGCAAGAAGATCTTGCCCCTGATCGCATCTCCATAGTCCGGGCGGATCGCCAGCGCGCGATCGAGATATTCGATCGCGGCGTCCATCTCTCCCTGATTTGAATGAGAAAATCCCATCAGCGCCAAGCCGACCTCGGAGCGCGGATTTTGCTCGATCAAGGCCGTTGCGGCCGCCATCGCCTGCGCGGTCTTCCCCATCACGAGGCAGGCCTGTGCCTTGCCCCGGAGGGCCAGTTCGAGCTTGGGCGAAATGGCAAGCGCGGCCTCGAAATCCGCAAGCGCCGGCTCCAGGCGCTGCAACTCGTAACTGAGCCGCCCTCGCTGGGCCAGAATCCTCGGCGAGCCGGGCTTGATCGCGAGCGCCGTGGCAAGCTTGGCTGCCGCCTCCTCGTGGTGCCGGAGCTCCATGCTGACCATGCTGCTGCCGACAATTGCCTCGGCGTGACGCGGCTGAAACAGCAAGGCGCGATCGAAACTTTCCTTGGCGCGCATGATCTGTCCAAGCACTATCTCGACCATTCCGCGATTGCAGAACGCATCGGCGTAGTCCGGCTTGATCTTGATTGCGCGCTCGTGCAGTTCGAGCGCCTGTTCGTACTGCCCCAGATGCATCAGCGTATTGCCGAGGTTGGTCAGCGCGACCACGAAATTCGGTTTCAGCGCGATGGCCCTCTCCTGACACCGCCGCGCCTCCTCGAAATTACCGAGGTCGAAGTGCACGGTCGCCAGGTTGTTATGGGCGTCATGCAGGCGCGGATCGAGCGCAATCACGCGCTCGAGCAGCTCCCGGGCCTCCTCCAGGCGGCGGCCGTCATGCGCACACATCCCGAGCAGGTGCAAGGCGTCGACATGATCCGGAAGCGCTTTCAGGATCTCACGGCATAGCGCCTCTGTCTCGGCAAATTTGCCTTGGCCATAGGCGGCGGCCGCGGCGGAGATGATGGCATCCGCCTGCTTCATCAACTTCTTCTGCAATCGCGCGTTCTGGAATGCGCGCGCGCCGCCGCTGTTCTGCAAGGTTACTCTCCGGAGGATGGCCTTACCGAGAGTCTAACTGATTCGCGGCCGAGGCCGCCCGATCGGCTGGACCGGCAACACCCCCGGGATCTTCCGGTCCCCCGCGCGGGATCTGGCTCGGGACCAGCCTCGGGCATGCACATCCAAAGCTGATGTCGATGATCTCAGGCCTCGGACGTCGCGGTCCGGCGCGGCGGACGTGCCTACGCAACGTCGCATGTTTCCGAGGCCTCGGCACAATAGTCGCGCCAGAACTGGCGATATCCCGCCTCGACCTCACGCGTGTAGATCTCGACGTTGCCGGCGGGTGAATTGGCGATCTGCGCCGGCAGATCCGCGCGCAGCTTCGCCAGATGGGCAGGCTGCGCGGCAAATTTGCACGCGATCGCGGCATAGCCCTCGTCGTCATCGGCAACCCAGTCGCCGAGACCGACGGCCGCCACGATGGAGCCGCCGGCGCGCGACGAGGAGCCATTACCGAGCTTGGCGACGACCGGGACGCCCGCATAGAGGGATTCCCAGGTGCTGATGCCACCGTTTTGCGGGAAGGTGTCGAGCGAAATGTCGACATTGGCAAAGGCCCGCAAATGCTCGCGGCGCGAGGTCGAGCCCATGCAGATGACGTTCTCCTCGGCGATGCCCTGTGCCACGAACCGCGCGATCAGACCGTCGCGCAGCATCGGATCGTCGAGCAGCCCGTTCTTGATGATGATCTTCGATCCCGCCACCTCACGCATCACCTTCGACCACACCCGGATGGCCTCGTCCGAGATCTTCAAGATGCGGTTGAACACACCGAAGGTCACATAGCCGTTGCGGAGCATGGGAAGCTCCGAAGGTGGCACGTCCAGGATGGGATCGATCGTGATCAGGCTCGGCAGGTCATAGACCTTTTCGGCCAGCAGGTGGCGCGCCGACTGCGGAATGAAGATCGGATCCGCGAGCACGTAGTCCATCGTCTGAAGGCCCGTGCCTGTTGCGTGCCCGAAGCCCGTGACCTGGATGGGGGCCGGCTTCCGCGAGAAAACATGGAGCCTGCTGCCGGTCGTATGTCCGGACACATCGATCAGAATATCGATCCCGTCGGCCTGGATACGATCGGCCAGTTCATCGTCCGAAAACTGCGCGGCCTCGACCCAGACGTCTGCGCAAGCCTTGAACTTCTCGGTCATCCCATCCTGCAACGGCCAGCAGGAATAGCAGACGATCTTGAACTTGGCGTGATCGTGATGGCGCATCACCGGCAACAGGGTGTACGCCGCCGAATGCTGCCTGAATTCCGACGCGACATATCCGATCACGATCCGTCTGTCCGGATCGAGATCGCGCGGCGACAGGGTCCTTTGCGGAAGCTTGGCGCCGATCTGATCCCACCAATATTTTCGTGCCGCCTGCTGGACCACGAAATCGGCCTCCGGCAGGTAATCCAGCACGAAAATCTTGTATCCGATGGCCTCCGGAAAGTCCGGCGCGATCGCCAGCGCCGCATCGAGATATTCGAGCGCCGTCGCGATATCTCCCTGGTTCGCATAGCAAGAGGCCAGGAGCGACATGCCCGCCTCGGATTGCGGATTGACCTCAAGCAGGGTCTTGACGCCCGCCATCGCCCCCGCCGTGTTCCTCACCATAATGTCGACCTGCGCCCTCCAGCACAGCGCGAGCTCGTTCCGTGGCGATTGCGCCAGCGCTGCATCGAAATCCGCGGCCGCCTGCTCCAGCCGGTACAGGGTCAAATGGAGCCGTCCGCGCTGCACCAGAATCCGCGGTGAGCCCGGCTTGAGCGCGAGCGAAGCTTCGAAGGCGGCCTCCGCCGCCTCGAAGTGCCGGAGCTCGAGGCTCACCATAGCCTTGCCGGCGATCGCTTCGGCGTGACGCGGCTGAAACGACAGGGCGCGATCGAAGTCCACCCCGGCGCGCTCAAACTGGCCGATCATCAGTTCCGCCATCCCGCGGTTGCAAAATGCATCGGCATAGTTCGGCTTCAGCCTGATGGCGCGCTCGTGCAGTTCGATCGCCTCCTTGGCGAGGCCGAGGTGCAGCAGCGTATTGCCGAGATTGGTCAGGGTGATCGGACAATTCGGCTTCAGCGCAATCGCCTTCTCCTGGCATGCGCGGGCATCCTTGAACCTCTCGAGCGCGAAATACACGGCCCCGAGATTGCCATGGGCATCGGGCGAACGCGGATCGAGTGCAACGGCGCGCTCAAGCAGGAATTGCGCGTCCTCGAGCCACCCGCCGTCGAACGCGCGCAGGCCGAGCAGGTGCGTGGCGTGGAAGTGATCCGGAACCTCCTTCAGGATCTCGCGGCAAAGGATCTCGACTTCGTCAAATCTGCCCTGCCCAAGCGCCTCGATCGCGAAGGACATGACGGCGTCCGCCTGCTTCCTCAGCTTCTTTTCCAATCGCGCATTCTGGTATGCGCGCGCGCCGACACTGCTCTGCAAGGTCTCTCTCCGGAGGATGGTCCGAAAAGAGGCAAGCTGATTCGCATGGTGCGAAGCTGGTGGGTCGGTTGGAGCAGCGAGGCCGCCGGATTTTCAGGCGCTCACCGCAGAATCTGGCTCAGGAACAGTTTCGTGCGGGCGTGCTGGGGGGCGGCAAAGAACTCGTTCGGGGTATTGGCCTCGATGATCTGGCCGGCGTCCATGAACACGACGCGGTTGGCGACCTCGCGGGCAAATCCCATCTCGTGGGTCACGACCAGCATGGTCATGCCCTCCCCGGCGAGGTCAACCATGGTGTCGAGGACCTCCTTGACCATCTCGGGGTCGAGCGCCGAGGTCGGCTCGTCGAACAGCATCACCTTCGGGTTCATCGTCAGCGCGCGCGCGATCGCGACCCGCTGCTGCTGGCCACCGGACATCTGGCCCGGAAACTTGTTGGCCTGGTGCGGGATCTTGACTCGCTCCAGGAATTTCATCGCGGTTGCCTCGGCATCCCTCTTGGGGATGTTGCGGACCCAGATCGGCGCCAGCGTGCAATTGTCCAGAACCGTCAGATGCGGGAACAGGTTAAAGCTCTGGAACACCATGCCGACCTCGCGGCGCACCGCGTCGACATGCTTGAGGTTCGGCCCGAGCGCGATGCCGTCGACGACGATCTCGCCCTCCTGGAATTCCTCCAGTGCGTTGATGCAGCGGATCAGCGTGGACTTGCCGGAGCCCGAGGGCCCGCAGATCACGATGCGCTCGCCCTTCTTCACCTCGAGGTCGATGTCGCGCAGGACGTGAAATTCGCCGTACCATTTGTTCAGGCCGGAAATCTTGACGATGGGGTCGGACATGGTGGCCTCGATCAGTTGCGGCGGTGGGCGTTGAGGCGGTGCTCGACGAACAGCGAGTAGCGTGACATTCCGAAGCAGAACAGAAAATAGATGATCCCCGCGAACGCGAAACCCGTGAACGCCGTGGACGGCGTCGACCATTTCGGATCCGAGAACGAGGCCCTGAGCGAGCCCAGGAGGTCGAACAGCGCCACGATCGAGACCAGCGAGGTGTCCTTGAACAGCGAGATGAAGCTGTTGACGAGGTTCGGAATGACGTGGCGCAGCGCCTGCGGCAGCACGATCAGCGAGGTCGTCTTCCACCAGGACAGCCCGAGGGCCGCCGCAGCCTCGCCCTGCCCGCGCGGGATAGCAGCAAGCCCGCCGCGAACGTTCTCGGCCTGATAGGCGCCCGTGAACAGCGCGATGCCGATCAGCGCACGCACCAGACCGTCAACCGTGAAATTGCCGGGCAGGAACAGAGGCAGCATGTAGGTCGCGAAGAACAGCACGGTGATCAGCGGCACGCCGCGCCAGAACTCGATGAAGGCGATCGAGAAGATCCGGATCAGCGGAATGGTGGAGCGGCGGCCCAGCGCCAGCGCGATGCCGATCGGCAGCGAGGTGACGATGCCGGTGACGGACACCACCAGCGTCACCAGCAGGCCGCCCCACAGGCTCGTCTCCACGACCGGCAGCCCGCCATGATCGAGCCCCATCAGCTTGATCACGATGGCGATGGCGACGAAGCTGGCAATGCTCGATGCGAGCGCACGCCAGCCGGCGCGCACACCACCGCCGAGAAGGAAGGCGATCAGGGAGACGATCACCGCGGTGATGGCGAAATCGACCCAGACCGACTGGCCCGTTCCCTGGAGCTGATCGCGCAGCCAGGTCAGCGGAAAGATCAGCCAGTAGATCGCCGTGCCGACAAGCACGACGAGGTTGCCAACGACCCACAGCAATGGGGCGATGGCCGACGTCTTGCTGAGATTGAGCAGGGCCTGCCCTGCCCCGATGATGCTGTCGTCGAACAATTGCAGGAGGCCGGCCGTCCAGCTCAGGCCAAAGCCGGTGATGCCGCCGCCGCGCAGCAGGAAGAATGCGACCACCGGAAAGGCGAAGAAGAACAGGCCGGCGTTCAGCCCTTTCGACGGCAGGCGCGGAACGAGCAGCGGCACCAGCAGGACTGCCGCCAGGATGAGCGTGAGGTTGACCCGCCAGCGCTCGGCCTCGGGATAGAAGCCGTAGATCAGTTGCGGCAGCTTGGCCTGGATGTAGGGCCAGCAGGCGCCGACCGCAAATCCGGCATTCTCGGCCAGGCAGGCCGTGCGATCCTTGCCGGCCCAGACCGCATCGACCATCAGGAACCTGACCGAGGGAATGATGGTGAACCAGAGCAGCAGGGCGCCCACGATCGTGAGCAGAATGTTGGTCGGCGAGTTGAACAGGCGCGTGCGCATCAGGCCGACGAAGCCCGTGGTCTTCACCGGCGCGGGACGCTCGGTGAGCAGGTCCTGGCGAACGAAGCTGGACGAGGTGATGTCGGTCATGCGCCCAGACTCCGGCTGACGCGCCAACCGTAGACGCTCATGACGGCGCTGGTGACGAGCGAGATCAAGAGATAGACGCCCATCGTCATGGCGATGATCTCGATCGCCTGTCCGGTCTGGCTCAGCGAGGTGCCGGCGAACACCGACACCAGGTCGGGATAGCCGATGGCGACCGCCAGCGAGGAGTTCTTGGTGAGGTTGAGATACTGGTTGGTCAGCGGCGGCACGATGACGCGCATCGCCTGTGGCACGACGATCAGCCGGAGCGTTGTGCCGCGGCTCAAGCCCAGCGAGGACCCCGCCTCCATCTGTCCCTTGTGCACGGACAGGATTCCGGCGCGCACGATCTCGGCGATGAAGGCGGCGGTATATGTCGACAAGGCGACCGTCAGCGCCACGAACTCCGGGATGATCCGCGACCCGCCGGCAAAATTGAAGCCCTTGAGCTGCGGCAGCTCGAAGGTGAAGGGCAGACCGAACACCAGCATCGTGACCAGCGGCAGCCCGAACAGCAGGCCCAGCACATAAGGCCAGATGCGGATCACCTGCCCGCGCTGGAACAGCGCGCGCCGCGCATGGAAGCGCAACGCCAGCGATGCGACGATGCCGAGGACCAGCATCGCCAGGAACGGCTCGAACCCGCTCTCGCCGATCGGACGGGGAATGACGAGGCCCCGATTGCTGACGAAGGCGATGCCGAGCAGCGAAATGCTCTGCCGCGGATTTGGCAGCGCCGCGAGCACCGCCAGGTACCAGAACAGGATCTGGAACAGCAGCGGCAGGTTGCGGATGATCTCGACGTAGAGCTCGCCGATGCGCGACAGCAGCCAGTTGGGCGACAGCCGGCACAGCGCGACGATAAAGCCGATCACGGTGGCGAAAAAGATGCCCACCACCGAGACCACGAGCGTGTTCAGAAGCCCGACGATGAACACGCGCAGGAACGTGTCCGAGCCAGTGTAGGAGATCAGGGTCTGGTTGACGTCGAAGCCGGCATTGTTCCTGAGGAAGCCGAAGCCGGCGGCAATGTGCTGGTTTTCGAGGTTGGCGCGGGCGTTGGAGACGATCTCATAACCGATCCAGCCCAGGATCGCCGCGAAGGCAAACTGGACGGCGACGCCGTTCCAGCCTGCCTTGCCGCCCAGAATGCGCCTGATCTTCAGCGCGATCTGGGCCGGCGGTTTTCGAGCCTCGGTGCTCATCGCCGCGTGCCGCTCAAGCGGGATCAGCGGATCGGCGGCGCGTACTGGAGACCGCCCTTGTTCCAGAGATTGTTGAGGCCGCGATTGATGGCGAGCGGCGAGCCCGCGCCGACGTTGCGATCAAACACCTCGCCGTAATTGCCGACCGCCTTCACGATCCGCACCACCCAGTCTTTCGTCAGGCCGAGCTGTTCGCCGAAATTGCCGTCGCTGCCGAGCACGCGCTTCAGCTCAGGGCTTTCGAGTTTCGCCTTCTCGTCGACGTTCTTCGAGGTCACCCCGAGCTCCTCGGTGGTGACGAGGGCAAACAGCGTCCATTTCACGATGTCGAACCACTGGTCGTCGCCGTGGCGCACCATCGGGCCGAGCGGCTCCTTCGAGATGATTTCGGGCAGCACCATGTGGTCATTGGGATTGGCGAGCTTGAGGCGGTTGGCATAGAGGCCCGACTGGTCGGTGGTGAACACGTCGCAGCGGCCGGCCTCATAGGCCTTGACCGTCTCGTCGTTGGTGCCGAACGCGATCACCTCGTACTTCATGTTGTTGGCCTTGAAGTAGTCGGCCAGATTCTGCTCGGTGGTGGTGCCGGTCTGCACGCAGACCGAGGCGCTGTTGAGCTCGAGGGCGGAATTCACCTTGAGCGACTTCTTCACCATGAAGCCCTGCCCGTCATAATAGGTCACGCCGGTGAAGTTGGCGCCCAGCGAGGTGTCGCGCGAGATGGTCCAGGTGGTGTTGCGCGAGAGCACGTCGATTTCGCCGGATTGCAGCGCCGTGAAACGGTCCTTGGCCGAGGTCGGCACGAACTTGACCTTGGTCGGATCGTTGAAGATGGCGGCCGCGATCGCACGGCAGACGTCGACGTCGAGCCCGGTCCAGTTGCCCTTGTCGTCGGGCGCGGAGAAGCCCGGCAGGCCCTGGCTGACGCCGCAGGACAGCGTGCCCCGGTCCTTGACGGTCTTGAGCGTTTGCGCATCGGCGGCTTGGGCAGTCAGGCCGGCGGCGAGAGCAAGAGTGAGAGCCAGGGTTACGCGTTTCATGGGGGGAAGGCCTTTCAAGGGTCGTCTCAAGGTCAGGAATGTTGTCTCAGGATCGTCTCTGCCAGGGTGAGCCTTGCAAGAGTCATGCTGGAAAACCTTGCCGAACACTCGCCGATCTCGGGAGGCCATACCTTAATCCCCGCCGCAGGCGCCCGCCATTATGGCTGTGGCGCAAGGTCCGGTCAGACGATGGATCGAAGGTCGCGGCAGGCCCCTCAACATGCGGCGACTGAATAGCACCTACGCATCACAGAACGACTGGCGAGCCGGGTCAAGGGGTTGACGGGACTCTTCTGTGTTCTGTTATTAACGACAGCGGCCTTTCGGCCGGCCAGCGGGGCGCATCGCGCCCGGCGGAAACGCAGTTTTGAAAGCAGGCGCATGGATTCCTCGCACCCCTCCCAGCAGCAGGCCGAGACCCGGCTGGTCACCTCCGGCCGCGACACCAAGGCGCAGAAGGGGTTTGTCAATCCGCCGGTGTTCCACGGCTCGACCGTGCTCTATCCGACCGCCGAGGACCTGCATGCCCATCGCGGCGAGTTCACCTATGGCCGCCACGGCACCCCGACGACCAGGGCGTTCCAGGACACGCTGATGGCGCTGGAGGGGCCGCAATGCGCCGGCGTCGGCATCGTGCCATCCGGGCTGTCGGCGATCTCCACCACCCTGCTCTCGGTGCTGAAGACCGGCGACCACATTCTGGTCTGCGACAATGTCTATCGGCCTTCGCGCAATTTCTGTAACGGCATGCTCGCCCGCTACGGCGTCGAGACCACCTATTTCGATCCGCTGATCGGCACCGGCATCGACAAGATGTTCAAGCCCAACACGCGTGCGGTGCTGGTGGAGGCGCCGGGCTCGCAATCGTTCGAGATGCCCGACATCCGCGCCATCGCCGAGGTCGCGCATGCGCGCGATGCGCTCGTCATCGACGACAACACCTGGGCCACCCCGCTCTATCATCGCTCGCTCGAGCAGGGCGTCGACATCAGCATGCAGGCGGCGACCAAATATATCGGCGGCCATTCCGACATCATGTTCGGCACCATCTCGGCCAACGCAAAAGCCTGGCCGCAGATCGCCGAGGGCATCCGCCTGCTCGGCGTCTGCGCCGGCCCCGACGACGTCTTCCTGGCGCTGCGCGGCCTGCGCACGCTGTCGGTGCGATTGGCGCAGCATCATCGTTCCGGCCTCGACATGGCGCGCTGGCTCGCGGCCAGACCCGAGGTCGCGCGCGTGCTGCATCCCGGGCTCGAGACCGATCCGGGTCATGCGATCTGGAAGCGCGACTTCACCGGCGCCTCGGGCCTGTTCAGCATCGTGCTGAAGCCGGCCCCGCAGAAGGCCGTCGACACCATGCTCAACACGCTCAAGCTGTTCGGCATGGGCTTCTCCTGGGGCGGCTTCGAAAGTCTTGCGATTCCCTTCGACTGCGACGGCTATCGCACCGCGACCAAGTGGGCGCCGGGCGGCCCTACCCTGCGTCTGCATATCGGGCTCGAAAGTACCGACGACCTCAAAGCGGATCTCGATCGCGGCTTCGCTGCCCTCAAGACAGCAATGTGAGCCTGCTCAAAAGGCATCGCGCCTGAGGTCGCGGCAACGCGCGCCGCGGGAACGTGCAGCCGCCGCAAACGTTAACGCCGACGCGCCAACAAATGGTTTGATCCTCAAGCATTTGGCGCTAGCCTCACCAATCGACTCTCATCCGGACACGGAGCATGGGAACGTTGGTTCTGCTTGATCTGATGGGCGGCGTGGCGCTGTTGCTGTGGGGCCTGCACATGGTCCACAGCGGAATCCTGCGCGCCTTCGGCCCGGACCTCCGCCGCCTGCTCGGCAAGGCGCTCGGCAACCGCGTCAGCGCGTTCGCCGCCGGCCTCGGGCTCACCGCGCTGCTCCAGAGCAGCACGGCGACCGCCCTGATCACCAGTTCGTTCACCGCCGAGGGCCTCGTCAGCCTCGCCGCAGCGCTTGCCATCATGCTGGGGGCCAATGTCGGCACGACGCTGATCGTGCAGGTGCTGTCGTTCAACATTGCTGCCGTCGCGCCCGTGCTGTTCGTGCTCGGCCTCGTCGCCTTCCGCTCCGGACCGCGCTCGCGGATCAAGGACGTCGGCCGCGTCTGCATCGGCCTCGGATTGATGCTGCTGTCGCTGCACATCCTGCTCGACACGCTGGCGCCGGCCGAGAACGCACCCGGCGTGCGCGTCGTGATGTCGGCGATCACGGGTGATCCCATCCTGTGCATCGTCATCGCGGCGCTCGTCACCTGGGCGGTGCATTCGAGCGTCGCCAGCGTGCTGCTGATCATGTCGCTGGCCTATTCGCAGTTCATCACGCCCTACGCGGCCCTGGCTCTGGTGCTCGGCGCCAATCTCGGCAGCGCCATCAACCCCGTGTTCGAAGGGGCCAGGCGCGACGATCCCGCGAGCTACCGCCTGCCGGTCGGCAATCTCGTCAATCGCGTGATCGGGATTGCACTGGTGCTGCCATTCCTGAGCGTGATCGCGGAGCACATGCACGCCTGGCAGCCGGATCTCGCCAGGATGACGGCCGCCTTCCACATCGCCTTCAATGTCGGCACCGCCATTATCTTCATCGGCCTGCTCGATACCATGTCGCGCCTGCTGACCCGCCTCCTGCCCGCCCGCATCCAGGAGACCGATCCGGCCCGCCCGCGCTATCTGGACGAGACCGCGCTGGAGACGCCGTCGCTGGCGCTCGCCGACGCCGCCCGCGAAACGCTGCGGATGGGCGACTTCGTCGAGGTGATGCTGCGCAAGGTCATGGCCGCGATGATGACGGGCGACCGCGCCCTGGTCGACCAGGTCTCGAAGATGGACAATGTCGTCGACGGCCTGGATGAAGCCATCAAGCTTTACGTGACGAAACTCATGCGGGGCAGCCTCGACGAGAGCGAGGGGCGGCGCGCGATGGAGATCATATCCTTCGCCATCAACCTCGAACACATCGGCGACATCATCGACAAGAGCCTGAGCGAGCTTGCGACCAAGAAGATCAAGCGCCGCTTCCAGTTCTCGGCCGAGGGCTCCGAGGAGCTCGCCGCCTTCCACAAGCGCACGATGGAATCGCTGCGGATCGCCTTCGGCGTGTTCATGTCGGGTGATGCGAATGAAGCGCGCAAGCTGCTGGTGGAGAAGACCACGCTGAAGAACACCGAGCTTGCCGCCGTCGAGCGCCATCTCGACCGCCTGCGCGAGGGCCGCCCCGAGACCATCGAGACCACCTCGCTGCACCTCGACGTGCTGCGCGATCTGCGCCGCATCCATTCGCACATCTGCTCGGTCGCCTATCCCGTGCTGGATGCCGCGGGCGAGCCGTATCGCAGGACCGAGACCGAGACAGCCGCCCTACCCGCCTCAGGCGCGGCCTCGGCGTTGCCGCGCTAGCCCGGCGCGAACAAGAACCGCGCCGCCCGCCAGCAGCAGGCCCGCGCCGCAAAGCAGGACCGGAGCGATCCACAGCGTCAGGAACGACAGCAGCCGCGCATCCTCGGGCCGCCGTGGATCGTAGGCTATCTTGACCTGCTCGCGGTCTGAATAAGGCTGAGCGGTCGAGCCCGACGAGGACGTGAACGTCACCGAGCGCCCGTCGATCGTCGTGAATTGAAACGACGGATAGAGAAACGTTCCGCCATGATTCCCGCCGGTCCGCGCGACGGCACCCATGAACCGCGCTTCGGTCTGCTCGGCCCGCACAAGGAACGCGACGGTGCTGCCGAGCTCGAACAGGCCGAGCCCGAGTAACAGCAGGCCGACCAGAAAGACCGACGTGAACAGGACGGCTTGTAACTTGTTCATGCCGATGAGGCACACAAGAGCGAGCTATTCGCTCGAGACCTGCTTGCCGTTGATGATGATGAAATAGACGTTGCGGAGGTAGACGACGAGGCCAAGCGCCTGGCCCGCGATGAACACGGGATCCTTGCGATAGAGCGCGTAGACCAGGAGCAGCGCACCGCCGCCGACCGAGAAGAACCAGAACGCGACCGGCATGACGCTCTTGCGCGCACGTTCGGACGCGATCCACTGCACCACGAAGCGCATGGTGAAGAACGCCTGCGCCACGAAGCCCAGGATCACCCAGGCGTCGAATTTCACGACGAAGACGTCGTGCAGATAGTTGAGAAGGCTAGTCATGAGGTGTCACCTCGGTCACGTCGGGCGTCGGCTTCTTGCGTCGGATCAGCCACCACACGCCGGCCAGATCCATGATGCCGATCCATAGCCGGTCGAAGAAACCGTAATTTGACACGCCGGAGCGGCGCGGCCGGTCGATCACGTCGACATAGGCGATCTCGTAGCCTTCACGCCGCACCAGTGCCGGCAGGAAACGGTGCAGCCCGTCGAAATAGGGCATCGCGAGGAAGACCTCGCGCCGGAATGCTTTCAGGCCGCAACCCGTGTCGCGCGTGCCGTCCTTCAGGATGCCGTTGCGGACCTTGTTCGCCACGCGAGACTGGAATTTCTTGAAGCCCGTGTCCTTGCGTCCGACGCGCTGGCCCGCGGCGAGCCCGACATGGGCGCCCTTCTCGACCGCCGCGATCAGGTCCGGCAGGAACGCCGGATTGTTCTGGCCGTCGCCGTCGAGCGTGGCCACGATCGCGCCGCGCGCGGCACGCACGCCGCTGCGCACGGCAGCGGACTGGCCGCCGGATTTCGCATGTCGGAGCTGACGCAGATTGCCCCGCTGCGCCATGATGGCCTTGAGCCGCTCGCCGGTCGTATCGGTCGAACCGTCATTGACGTAGATGATCTCGTAATCCCAGCGGCTGTCGAGCGCCGCGGTGATCTCCTCGATCAGGGGCGCGATGTTGTCGGCTTCGTTGCGCACGGGAACGACGATGGAAACCGAAGGCTGGGACGTCGACAAATGAGGCTCGTGGTTGGAATTGGCCTGCGCCTCGGGGAACCGGCGGCCCCGGCAGGCAGCCGCTTTTATGGGGCGGAGGCCCCGCGGGCAACCCTTTTGAGGCGGCCGCCGACCGGTCCTGGAATGGCCAAGATGCTGCCATCGGCGCGGATGGCGAAGCCGAGCCTACGGGCCGCGAACCAGTAGCGGACCGCCATGGCGCCGACCATGCCGACCAGGGCACCGGCCACGACGTCGCTCGGATGATGCGCGAGCAGCACCAGGCGCGTCAGCAGGATCACGATTGCGTAAGTGAACATGAAGACGCGCAGCCGCGGCCAGAGTGCGGATACCGCGAAAGCGAGCGCGAACGCCGTCACCGCATGGCCGGACGGCAGGCTGGCATAGGCCCCGCTGCCCTCGAACGGGATGAAGTTGAACGGGTCGGCCTTGCCGCCGACGAACGGACGTCCGCGGCCAATGAGATATTTCAGGATCTCGGCGATCAACACCGAGAATGCAACGGATAGAAACAGGAACTGGAGCCGCGTACCGAGGCCGAGCAGCAACGCGCGGCGGGTGCCGTAAAGGCCGGCCGCAACGAGCGCCACGGCCACGAGGGCGACGGCCAGCGCCGAGAGCACATACTCGTCCTTGCCGAAATCGGTCAGGATGCGGATCGGCCACAGGCCGGGCGTGCCGCGCGCCGGCATCAACTGGATCTCAGTCAGGTCGAACGCCAGCATCAGCGCGATGACCAGGGCCGCGCCCGCTGCGCTGAGCCATAGCGAATGGCGCGCCAGCTTTCGCGCGGCCTCGGCGCGGCGCGAATGCGAGGGCGAACGCACGAGCTGCGCCAGCGCACGCCCCGTCACGGTCAGAAACTGCGCGGGATAGCTCGGCCGCGGCGCGATGTTGGTCGAGGCCGGCATCCTATTCGGTGCCTTCCGAGCGGAAGATCGAGATCGAGATCGCGCGCCCTTGCGAGAAATTGTAGCCGTCGATGCGGGCGCCGACCTTGTAGCGCAGCCCGATCGCCTCGGCGCGCTGCACGAAGCTGCGCTCCGAGCGCTGCTCGATCAGCGCGAAGCGGCAGCTGCCCTGCCGCAGGAAGTCCGCTGCGCCCGAGCCGTCGGTGAGCAGCGTCTGGGTGCCCGTCAGGAACACGAGGCTCGGCTCGTGATAGCCGGCGGCGGCCGCCTTCGGCCCGACGCAGGTTACGTTGCGCAGAGCACGCGCGACCTCGATGCTCGGAAACACCGGCGTCAGCGACGGCAGCACGATGCCGTAGACCACGACCGCAAGCATCAAGGCTGCGACCAGCGCGTTCAGCACCGAGCGCTCGGCGTGGTTGGTGTCGAACAGCCACCAGGCGAACAGGCCGAAGATCAGCGACGCCGCGATGAACGGCCAGGCCACGAAAGCCGGCTGCCGCGTCAGCATCACCGCGCCGACCACCGCGATGATCGAGGCGGCCGCGGGGATTGCGAACCACCAGGCCGAGCCGCGCATCAGCCAGGAGCGCGACAGCACGCGCCGCTCCAGCGCGCCGACGGTCAGGATCGCGATCGCCGGGTACAGCGGCAGCACGTAATGCGGCAGCTTGGTCAGCACCGCCTCGAACACGATCCAGGACGGGACCAGCCAGGCCAGCAGAAATTGCGCACCGGGCTCACGCCGCGCCCGCCACACCGCAGGCGCCGCCATCGCGGCGAGCGGCGCGCCCGGCCAGAAGGTGATCCAGAACAGCGCGAGGTACAGTCCGGGCGGCGCGCCATGGGATTCCTGCGCGCCGATCTTGCTCAGCATGTCGCCGCCGACGGAGTCCGCGAAGAAGGCATCGCCCGCGCGCCAGAAGATCGCGACGAACCAGGGCAGCACCAGCACCAGCATCCACATCAGGCCCCAGAGCGGGCGCAGCTTCCACAGCCAGGAGGCATCGCGGTCCTGGATCGCCAGTGCGACGATGGTCAGGCCGGCGAACATCAGGATCAGCGGCCCCTTGATCAGGATCCCGACGGCGAGCGCGGTCCAGAAGATCGCGGGCCAGCTCCAGGGCGGATGTGTCTCGTCCTCGGCGCGCTGCCACGACAGATAGGCCCGCGCCATCGCGCCCATCGCGGCGGTCACGCAGAACAGCAGCATCGCATCGGTCTTGGCGAGCCGCGCCTCGACGCCGAGCAGCACCGAGGCGCACATCAAGAGCGCCGCGAGCACCGCACCGCGCCGCGTGACGAAGCCGAGCGCCGCCCAATAGGTCATGAGCACGGCGCCGATCGCCCCCAGCAGCGACGGCAGCCGGTAGACCCAGATCCGCAACTCGGCCTTCGGCAGCTTGAGTGCCGCGGCGGCTTCGACTGCCGCAGATTGCAACCAGTAGATGCCGACCGGCTTCTTGTAGCGGACGTCCTCCTGGAAGCGGATGTCGACATAGTCGCCGCTCTCGACCATCTGCTTGGTGGCCTGCGCAAAGCGCGCCTCGTCGCGGTCGACAGGCGGGATCGTGAAGAAGCCCGGCAGGAACAGCAGCAGTGCGCACAGCACCAGAAAGGCCACCGCGCGGGCGTGGCTAGCCGTGACGACATCGAGCATCGACACCAGCCGGCTACCCGGATTTACGGGCGATTTCGGCTCGCGGGGGGCTCCAAAACGGGGGCTTGGGTAGGTCTCGGCCATTGGTTCCGCTTACGCTGAAACCGTCATTCCGACAACCGCTTAAGGCCGGGTCATTGAATTCGAATGACAACTGTGTCCGCGGCGCCAGTGGCATCGATCACGGTGAGCCGCGCAAAGCCCGGACCAGGCGGATCAATCAGGCGCTGGCGGCGCCCGTCGATCTCGCCGAGCGCCGTGCCATTAACCATGACGGTCATGGGCAGAACGCCGCCGGCGACCTTGACCGGCATGGCTGCGGCCTCAGAGCCACCCGACCGATCGACGTCGATCCGCGAGCCGTTCAGCGGGAACTGAATGTGCAGCGCCTGCTCGCTGCCGGTCCGCACCAGTTCCCCGACCGGGCGGAACCGTTTCAAGGGCAGCGGCAGCTTGGCGTTGCTGGCGACCAGGGTTCCCTTGGGCGGCTTCGGCAGCGGGGCCAGCGTCTTACCGGTTCGGGCGAAGGCGTCGAACAGGATGGGCGCGGCGGCGACACGGCCGATCAGGCCGGGAACCGGCGCCCCATCGGGCCGACCGACCCAGACGCCGATGGTCATGCGGCCATCGAAGCCGACCGACCAGGCGTCGCGAAAGCCGTAGGATGTGCCGGTCTTGAAGGCGATCCGGTTGTGGGCGGCGTTTTCCGGCGGCGGCGTACCCAGCAGCACATTGCCGACCTGCCAGGCCGCGACCTGATCGAGCAGCCGCAGCGGCTCGCGGTCGTCTCTGGCAGCCACGACCTCGCGCAGCGGCTTGGTGGTTCCAAGGCGGGCAAACCCAGCATAGAGCTGCGCAAGGTCCTGAAGCGTCACGCCGACGCCGCCGAGCCCCATGGCAAGCCCTGGCGCTTCGTCCTTGGGCAGGATGAGATTGCCGCCGGCCTGCCGCAGCCGCGACGCCAGCCGGCTCGCGCCGACGCGGTCGAGCAGCACGATCGCCGGCACATTCAGCGACAATTGCAGCGCCTTCTTCACCGGCACGGTGCCCTGGAACGTCATGTCGAAATTTTCCGGCGCGTAGGAGCCGAAGCGGACGGGCCGGTCGTCGATCAGGCTGTCGGGATGGACGAAGCCGTCCTCGAAGGCGAGGCCGTAGATGAAGGGCTTGAGCGTCGATCCCGGCGAGCGGATGGCGCGCGTCATGTCGACCTGCCCTGCCCGGCTCTCGTCGAAATAATCAGCCGAGCCGACGCGCGCGAGCACGTCGCCGCTCTCGTTGTCGACCACGATGATGCCGACCGAGATGTTCGCACCGAGCGCAACCGCGCGGTCGCGCGCCAGCGGCTCCAGCACCTTCTGGAGATTGGCGTCCAGCGTCAGCTTGATGACGGGCGTATCCTTGACCGTCGCAAGCGCGGTGTCGGACGCATGCGGCGCCAGGACCGGCATCGGCTTGCGCAGCTTCGGCACCGGCACGGCCTTGGCCTGCTTTGCGTCATCGAGGCTGACCACGTGCTCCTCGACCATGCGGTCGAGCACGCGGTCGCGGGCCTTGAGCGCCGCATCGGGATAGCGGTCGAGCCGGCGCGTCTCCGGCGATTGCGGCAGCGCCACCAGCAATGCGGCTTCAGCCAGCGAGAGCCGCTTCGGCTCCTTGCCGAGATAGGCGATCGAGGCGGCGCGGATGCCTTCGAGATTGCCGCCATACGGCGCGAGCGCGAGATAGAGGTCGAGGATTTCGCTCTTGCCGAGGGTCCGCTCGATCTCGATCGCGCGGACCATCTGCCGCAGCTTCGCATAGAGCGAGCGCTGCCGCCGCGGCTCCATCAGCCGTGCCAGCTGCATGGTAATGGTCGAGCCGCCGGACACGATCTGGCCGCGCGTTCCGAGCTGCAACGCGGCGCGGCCCAGCGCCAGCGGATCGATGCCGTCATGGGCATAGAAGCGCTGGTCCTCATAGGCGAGCAGCAGCTTGAGATAGATCGGATCGACGTTCGTCCTGGCGTCGACCGGAAGCCGCCAGCGGCCGTCCGCCATGGCGTAGGCCCGCAGCAGCTTGCCGTTGCGATCGACGATGGTGGTGGAGACCTGGCGCGCTTCGTCGAGCGGGAGCGGGCCGAGGGAGTAGACCCAGCCGACGAAGGCGGTGATGGCGAGGATGAGTGTGAAGGCGAGGACGGAAAGGATGCGCATGGTGGTGCGCCCTCCTTCTCCGTCACTCCGGGGCGGCTCGAAGAGCCGAACCCGGAATCTCGAGATTCCGGGTCTGGTCCTTCGGACCATCCCGGAATGACGAGACACTTGGTTGGCTTCGCTCATCTGCGCTCCACTCACTTCGCCGCCCGTACCTCGACGTTCCCCGTGCCCGTCCGCCCGTAGCGCGAGGGGTTGTACATGTCCTCGACATAAGCCTGCGGCAATACGTATTTACCCGGCGAAACGGCGCGGACAACATAGGCGACGGTGAAGACCGACTTGGAGTCCGAGGCCCGGTCAACGGCCGCCGTGAAGCGGTCGTCGCGGAACTCGGTATCCTCGGGCTCCTCGCCGTCCTCGATCCAGTCCAGCGTACCGCTGTCGCCGGACGAGACCAGCTTCGGATTGTCGATCTCAAGGCCCGCCGGCAGATAGTCGGACACCATGATGTGGCCGTACTCAGGCTTGGCCTCGGTGATCTTCAGCACCACCGCGAAGCGCTGGTTCTGCTTGACCTTGCTGATGTCGGCGGGCTTGCCGTCGAGCGTGAAGTAATTGCGCTCGATCTTGAAGCCGTTGGAGGCCGCCGGCTCCGGCGTCACCGGCGAGCCCGACACCGAGACCACCGCCTGCACCGGCGCATCGCCGGTGTTGGTGATCTTCAGCGGCTTGCCGCTCAGCGTGTCCGCCTTGTAGCTGCGGTAGAGCGCGGTCTTGACCGGCTGGCCGTCGACCTCGATCGACAGGTTCTCCTTGGCGAGCGCCCGCGCCGCCAGCACCAGCCACGCGTTCTCCTGCGTGGAGGTGTAGGGCGTCAGCCCGCGCGCGGTCTCGACTCGCGACACCGCCTGCGTCAGCGTCGCCCTCGGCGCGTTGCCTTCGCTGGCAAGCGAGACAAGCGCCGCCGCATCGCGAAGCTGCGAGCCGTAATCGGTGCGGCCGAACTCCAGCACCGGCTTGGGCGCGAGGCTGTCGAGCGCAGCGCCATAGACCCGCTCCGCGCGGTTACGGTCGCCGACCAGCGCGAGCGCCGCGGCGAGCTGCGACTTCGCAATCGGCGTCGCGAGGTTGCTCAGCTTGGTATCGGCGAGATAGCGGAGGTCGCCGATTGGAGCCGCGCCGTTCCGTGCAAGCACGTAGAGGCCGTAGGCGAGATCGCGGCCGCCGTCCTTCTCCGGCTCATTGCCGTTGACGACGGAGTTGCGGACGCGGTCGAGCGCGTTCTTGAACAGCACGTCCGGCACCGCAAAGCCCTTCTCGCGGGCCCGGGTCAGGAAGTCCGTGACGTACGCATCCAGCCAGGCGTCGTCGCCGCCGGCCGACCACAGTCCGAACGAGCCGTTCGAGCCCTGTCGCGCCAGGAGCCGCTCGATCGCGTCGCGGATGCGCTGGTCGACCTCGGTGTCCATGGCGAGATGGGCGCCGGCCGCAAGCTCGTTGACATAGAGCAGCGGCATGGCGCGGCTCGTGATCTGCTCCGAGCAGCCATAGGGATAGCGGTCGAGCGCATTCAGGATCGTCGCCGCATCGAGCGCCGTGGACAGGCTCGCCGAGACCGAGACGCTGCCGGTGCCCGGCACGAGGTCGGAGAACATGTCCGAGGTCAGCGTCAGGCTCTCGCCCTTCGCCAGCGTCCGGATCGAACGCCGCGCCAGTACCTGCGTCGCCGCCTTGACGTCGAACGCATAGTGGCGTGCGAGTGCAAGGCCGTTCGGCCCCTTGATGTCGACGTCGAGCGTCGCCTGCCCCGCTGCGGTCGCATCGAGCGCAAGCGAGAACGCGTTGCGCTGCTTGGCGGCGAGCTTGACCGTGGTCGCGGGATTGCCGGTCATCTTCACCGGGCCGCTGGTCTTCACGTTGATGACGTAGTCGCCGGCCTGGCCCTCGACATTGTCGATTTCGAGGTTGACCGTGCCGTGGTCGCCATTGAGCAGAAAGCGCGGCAAGGTCGTGGTCAGCACGACGGGATCGCGGATCACGACGTCGGTGTTGGCGCGGCCGAGCTTGGTCGCGGTCCACGCCACCGCCATCACGCGCGCGGTGCCGGCGAACTCCGGAATGTCGAAGCTCACCTCGGCGGTGCCGTCAGCGGCGACGGTGACGATGCCCGAATAAAGCGCGAGTGGCTTTTGCGAGGGCGGCGAACCTTGCAGCTCGGCCGCGCCGGCATCGCCGCCGGACTTGATCTGGCCGCGCGTGCCCGACATGCCGTCGATCAACTGCCCGTAGAGATCGCGGATCTCCGCGGAGAGGCGGCGCTGGCCGAGATAGTAATCGTCCGGCGCCGGCGGCTTGTAATTGGTGAGGTTGAGGATGCCGACATCGACCGCGGCGATGACGATCTTGGCGTCCTCGCCCGGATTGAGCCCGTCGAGCCTGACCGGGATCTTCAGCATCGCGTTCGGCCGGATCAGCGCCGGCGGCGTCAGCTTCACACTCAGCGTGCGGGTCTGCTTGTCGATGCCGAACCATTTCAGGCCGATGGCGCGGCCCGGCATGCGCTGGGCGGCGGCATCGAGCGGACGGCGCAGCGTCGCCACCACATAGGCGCCGGTGCCCCAGTCCTTGCCGACCGGGAGCTTCACCTGCGCGGTGCCTTCCTTGACGTCGATCGTCTGCGTCGTCAGCAGGCGGTCGCCGAGCACGTTGACGGTGAGCTTGCCGGCGCTGCGCACGTTGACGGACACCGTCATGGTGTCGCCGGAGGCATATTGCGGCTTGTCGATCGAGGTCTCCAGCAGGTCCGGCGTATCGGCGCTGCCGTCGGAATACCAGCCGACGTCGAACTGCACCGAGGTCACCGGCCCGTCAGCGTCGCTCGACTTGACGTCGAGCCGGTAGCGGCCGGGCCGCGGGCTCAGCGAGACCCGCGACGGCTTATCGGAGGCGATGGTGAGGTCGCCGTCCGCGACGCGCGAGGTCGACTTGACCGGCTCATACTCCCAGTAATTGTTCTGGCGATACCACTGGTAGCGCGACTCCATCTTCAGGAGCTCGTAGCGCAGGCCGTCACGCGGCAACGTCTTGCCCTCGGGCGAGACGAACACGACGTCGAACTCGGCCTTGTCGCCTTCGGCCACGTTCTTGTCGCCGAACAGCGGCTTGACGCCGATCAGGGCGCTCGCGGGCGCGACCGGCAGCACCAGCTTGCGCTCGACGGCGCGGCCGCCGGTCTCAACCATGCGGACGAAGATCTGCGCCTCCTGCGGGCGGGTCGAGGCCGGCTGCTTGTCCAGCGTCACCGGGAAGGTGGCAACGCCGTTGGCGTCGGCCTCGGGCAGGTTCTCAAGCGGCGTGCGCTCGTTCGAGGTGGTCTCCTCGTCGGCGACGCCGAACTGGTAGCCGGCAAAACCCGGACGTTCCGAAGCGGGCGCGATCAGCATGTCGCCTTCGAGCTGGAGACCCGAGGCGGGTGCGCCGTAGAGGAAATGACCGTCGGCCTTAAGCTCCACTGGAGCGTTAGCTTTGATCAGCTTGTCCTTGGCAGACAATTCGAATTCGATCCGGTCGGGGACATAGTCCTCGACCATGAAGGTGGTTTCGCCGACCGACGAGCCCTTCGGATCGGTGAAGGCGCGCACCCGCCAGGTCCCGGTCGGCACAGCCGAGTTGAGCGGCACGGACAGCGCGCGGCCGCCGGCGCCCTGGTCGGACAGTACGGCGCGGCGGTATTCGACGCCGTCAGGGCGCTCGACCACCAGGGTCATCGGCCCGCCGGTGACGGCATTGCCCTGCCCGTCGCGCAAGAGCGCGGTGAGATAGACGGTCTCGCTGGAACGGTAGACGCCGCGCTCGGCATAGACGAAGGCATCGGCGCCAACAGGCACCACGCGGCCCGCCACGCCACGGTCACTGAGGTCGAAGGCCGAGGTCTTCAGGCTCAAGAAGGCATAGTCGGCCTTCTCGCCCGTCACCGTCAGCATCGCCGGCGACAGGCCGCCCTCGCCGCGCGCAAGGCCGGCCTCGAACAGCACATGACCGGAATCGTCGGTCTTGCGGGTGGCCAGGATCTCGTTGTTGCGCGCGACCAGTCGCACCTCGGCTTTGCCGACCGGCTCGGTCGAGGCCAGCGAGTTGATGAACACGTGGATGCCGTCGTTGCCGGAATAGGCCGACACGCCGAGATCGGAGACGATGAACCATTGCGTGGCGAGCTGGTACTCGTCGTCCGAGCCCGGGCCCTTGGCCGCGGCGGTCATCACATAGACGCCCGGCTGGAGCTCGCCCAGTGCCTGGTCAACGGGGAATGCCGTGGTGACGTCCTGGTTCAGCGTCATCGCGGTCGCGAGCTCGCCGGTCCAGACTTTCACGCCGCGCTCGTCGCCGAGATCGCTGAGCTGATACTTGGACAGCGTCTTCTGGAAGTCGCTGTCGACCACCGTGTTGATCAGGTTGCGGTCGCCGATCCGGAAGACGTTGATGTTGACCGCGGGCGTGTTGACGCTGACCACGGGAATGCCGCGCTGGCCGGTCCTGGGCAGCACATAGGCGCGGCCGGTGAAGCGCACGAAGGGCTTGCGGTCGCGCACATAGACGTTGAACTCGGCCGATTTCGGCAGCCCCTCCTTCACCGTGGACGGCAGGCCGGCGCGCAGATTGATGTTGTAGCGCTCGCCGTGCTTCAGGCCGTCGACGCAGAGCTGCTTGCCTTCGGCCGACAGCGCCGGCTTGTCCTGGCCCGCAAGCGCGAGGAACGGCGCAAAGTCGGTGCGCTTGGCGAGCTCCTCCGAGAACTGGAAGCAGGCGCGCGGACTGGCCGAATCCGAATCGACGGTATAGTCGAGCAGGCGGAAGCCGTGCTCGTCGCGCATCTTCTCGTATTGGCCGCGGACGTCGGCGACCTCGCGCATGTCGAGCGACAGCCGCAGCGCGTCCAGCGCCGGCCGCCACAGCTTGCGTTCGGCCAGCGACTTGCCGAGCACGGCGAGCGCGTCGGCCTCCTCGCCCGGATTGCCGGCGCGCTGATAGGCGATGTAGGCCGCCGTCGAGGCGCGCTCCAGCAGGAACGTCTGCTCGCTCGAGTTCTTCGGCCAGATCTGGAAGATCACCTTGGCAAGCCGCAGCCAGTTGCCGGCATCCTCAGGCGTCGTGGCCGCAATCTGGCCGAGCACCGACAGGCCGGCACGGTAATCATTGCGCCGGAAGGCGGCGTCAGCATCCGTGCGCAGCGTCGCGTTGGTCTTGGCGACCGGTCCCGCCTCGCTCTTGATCTGCGCCTCGAGCTTGATCGCGGAATCGGCGAGATCGTCGCGTTTGAAAGCCTTGTCGGCGGCTTGCGCAGCCGAAAGGCCGAGCGCCAGCGCGGCGCAGATTGTGACGGCGCGAACAAGACCGATCATGGATGGACTCCCGGAAATCGCGGACGAACGCCGCTTGTCGCATGAAATGCGTGGAAAGGTGACGGACTCAAGGCGATGGAACCAGAGGTGCAAAACGTCGCATTCGCCATGACAAGGCAGGCCCAGAGGAGACCGATCAAGATACCGCCGCGCACGCCGTCCTGATGGCGCAGCAATATCTAGCCGGTCGACCGGCGGCCGTGTCCCGGAAGCTGTTCAGCGTTCCCGGCGATGTAATCCATCGTCCGGTCCGCTGCCGCTCAACCCGGCACCCTGACACCCCACCGTTCCGTTTTGTCGCGCCATTGAGGAAAACGGTTCGGTTCAGGCTTGGCGGACGTGCGGATTTTTCATATTTGGCGTGATAGAAGACCGGCAGACGGTAGCCGAGGCCGGCTCAAGAGCGGCCTCAAGACGGTCCCATAGCTCAACTGGATAGAGTAGCGGATTTCTACTCCGCGGGTTGCAGGTTCGAGTCCTGCTGGGATCGCCAGTCTTAACTCTCCGTGCGGATCGGCTTCGTTCGGGCTGAGCCGAGCCGACGAGAGCCAGAAATCACCCCGGCCCGCGATCTCTGTGGCGGCGTGATTTGCAGATCCAGCGCACTTCAACAAAGCGTGCGCGGGCCTGTCCAGGCGGCGAGAGAATCCTACCTATCCGGCATGCAGAAAGGTGTCGAAGGTTTTGTGATGCCGTCATCTGAATGGACAAGAATGGCTGTCGCGTCCGGAATTGCCGTCGGCGCAATGTCGTTTCTGGCGATCGATGCGGGCGTGGACTTGAACTCCGGCGGGATCGCAAGACACCTCGCGGCGGCCCAAGCTTCCATTATGAACGTCGCGGCGAGCCAGCATCAGCTGGCCTTCGCCGTTCGTTCGCTGGCGGGCGGGAGCGACCAGAATCGCCGTTCGGCGGATCGACCATGCTTCCAGGATTACGAGCACGGGTCGAAACCGGTAGGAATCGATCGCGGCGTGTAACGTCGCTTGCGGTGGATCGCAGGCTCAAGGATTCGGCCGACAGTCGTCGGCTCGATCCGACTATTCCGTCGGTTCATCGTCGCGCCGGTCGCGTGCCAGCTGATGCCAGGCAATGGCGAGCTCGATGAGTCTCTGCCGGTCCGGGCCTTCTGATGCCGCGGCGCGCTTCATTGCCGCCTCGGCTTCGTGCTGTGGATCGTACTTGTTACACATGGGCGGATTCTAGCCGTCCGATCTGGACAAGTGCATGGCAATTTCGTCCGTATGATTGCGGATAATCAGCGTTGTCGTGAGCGTTTTCCACACGCTTCAATTGCACCTGATATGAAACTGCACCCGCGGTTTTAAAGCGCCCCACGGCGACCGTGCGACGCCCATACCGCACGAAACCGTGAGACTCGCCGTCATTCGGACGGATGTGAATTGCGTCACAGCCTGCGCCCGGCGTCTCGGCTAGAACATCTCAGCGCTCCCAAAGGCGGGAGAAGGCAGAGGTGGTCTTGCGGTCATGACACGAGAAGCAGCAGCCGAGGCTCACGTCCCCACACCGCGAAAAAGGTCCGACGTGTTCGGCGTCACCTTTCTTGCGACCATCGGCATCGTGATGCTGGCCTGGATCGCGGGCCTGGTCTGGGGCCTCATGGCGTTCATGACCTGGCTGGTGTCGTAGGCGCGCGGCAATCAGTCGTTCCGCCGCGGCGCCACGCAAAGATGACAAACCCAGGTAAAAAAGAAGCGGGCCTTTCGCCCGCCTCTTCGTTTCAGAGCTGCCTGGACCTCAGTAACACGCGCGAGGATCGGCCTGCACATACTGGCCGCTCGGATAGCGGTAGTAGCAATTGCCCTCGGCCAGGTAGTAGCCGGGACGCGAGGCAGCCGTAGCACCGGCGATCGCGCCGGTGGCGCCGCCGATCACAGCGCCCGCGGCCGCGCCCGTCGCGTTGCCCGAGAGCAGACCGCCGAGCACGCCGCCGACGATGGCGCCGCCAAGCGCGCTCGCGCCGGGATCGGCCGGCGGCGGCGGAGGCGGCGGTTCGTAGGCAACCGGCGGCGGGGCGTAAGCCACCGGCACGTCGTCGTAATATTCCTCAGAGATATAGCCGGGCGGACCGGCCATCCGCTGCGGATAATAGTACCAGACGCCGCCGACATCCCACCACCAGCCGGAGCGGCCGTTGTGGACCTCGTGGCGCCAGCGCCCGCCATCCCAGGCGACGTGGCCGCGATAGGCGTGTCCGCCCCAGTCGCGCGCCGGTGCGGGCCCCCTGGCGTAGTTACGTCCGGGCGGCGGGCCGCCCGCATTGTGCGGACCGGCCCCGGGGCCCGCATGGGGCTGGCCGCCGGGCTGCGGCGCAGGCCGGGCCGCCTGCTGCGGCGGCGGGCCCTTGCGCATGTTCTGATTGTTCTGGGACGGTAAGCCCGGAGCTGGCGCTGCCGGAAATTGGCCGGCGTCCCTCGGTGGCCTGGCTTCCTGCGCCTGCGCCGAGAGCGCGAGCAAAGACATGGCCGAAACCAAGGGAATGATGATCTTCTTGCTGCTGGACGCACTCATGCGTGCTTGCCCCCCTACTCTTTCGATTGCCGTGGTCCCAGCGCGATAGACGATTCGCCGCGCGCTGGGCTGATGCCGGCTGACATAACTGACCTGCCTGATCGGCGAAGTCCCGTTACAAATGATTAAGATCACGGCGATTTTTCGGTCCAAAGAGCTGCAGCGGACAGCGTTGGAGGACTTCTAGCGGGCCGGCTCGATCACGTTGCAATTGCTTCGCCCCGACATCAGGCAGTCCTGCATCTTGCTGGCGGCGGTGAGATCGCGGGCCAGCCACCAGCCGACCCCGAGGATCACGATCGCGATGATCAGGCCGGCGACCGCGCCGCGGCGGTTGTCACCGGATTGAGGTCTTGGCGGGGATTTTGGCCCGTCAACCGGTTCAGGCTTGGGTTCGGGCTTGGGCTCAGACTCGGACTTGGTCATGACGGGATGATCACGGAGGCGAGCCGGCTTTAACACCTCTGCGGCGTCGCGTCACATCGCAAGTTCCGGTTCAGCCTCGGGTCGCCCGGATCGCATCCTTGCGCGAGGTTTCGACCGCGGGGATCGCCTCACGGACGCGTGGTGCGCAAGTCGTGAGCACGAACGCGGTCTGGCTGCACTCCCAGTCGGCGCCCAGGACGGCACTTTCGATCGGCTGCGGACGGGCGAGCAGGAACGCGGCGCCGGCCAAGGCGGCGACAGCGACGGTGATTGCGAGCGCCTTCAGGCTCAATCGGAAGATCATCATGCCCGTGCTCCCTCTCGTTGGCGCGGACGCTAGGCGCCGCTCCGCGTGCTCCCTTATGAGGGACATCACAATTCGGCAGTTTTTCCGGGCTACGAGGATCGTCGGGAGGCGATTTTCGTCTACCTGGTCGGCTGCGATTTGGGTGGCGTTGCGACGCGCGGCGATGTACACGCATCTGCGTCGCGTGGCGCCTGCTATGCCCAGCCGACGTACCAACACGCAGTGATGTAGGGTCGAAAGCGAGGAAGACAAGGCTCGTCGATGAGTGGATTCAGGGAACCAGGTTTCGCAGACCGGCAAAAGGCGGCGCAGGACGCCCGCAAAAATCTTTTGAACAAATTCAAATCCCAACCGGGACCGGATGATCCGTCGGTTGCGGCGAAGCGTGCCGAGCGTGAGGCGCTCGCGGCCAAGCGCGCCGAGGCAAAAGCTGCGCGCGAGGCGGAAAAGGCCGAGCAGAAGCGCCTTGAGGAAGAAGCCAAGGCCGCGGAAGCTGCGCGACTTGCGCGTGAGGCCGAGGAAGCGGCCGCCCAAGCGGCTGCGCTCGAGGCCGAACAGAAGGCCAAGCGCGACGCCCGTTACGCCGCCCGCAAGGCCAAGCGCAAGTAACGTTCACAAGTCACATTCAGTTGAACTTGAACTGAGACATCGCTCCGGGGCGGTCCGCGGGACCGCCCCGGACTTTCGAGAGCGCGCGTCTGCCTTGCGCAAACGCCTCCCGCGACGATGGAAGATCAGTTCTTCTTCATCATCCCGTCGTCTTTCTTCATCCCGTCCTTCGACATGTGATCCTTCTTCATGCCGTCGTCCTTGGTCATGGCATCCTTCTTCATGCCTTCCTTGGACATGGTGTCCTTCTTCATCATGCCGTCCTCCTTGCCCATCTTGTCTTGGGCAAAGGCGGCCGGCGACAGTGCGAGGCCAAGCGAGAGAGCGGCAACCGAGACGCCGAGCGCGATGCGGGTGCGAATGGTCATGATTGGTCTTCCCTTCGAGATGGTGTTTGTCAGCGACGGACGCCGCTATTCAATCTCGACGGATTGCCACGCGGCGTTGTTACGCGGTCGCTGATAAATTTCTGCGCGCCGCCGCCGTCCCTCGTTCCGCCTGACCTAGGAGGACCAAAAGTGTGCAGCGCAGCACGGCCGACACTTGCCGCGGCATTCGGTCTCGAACTATCAGATGAGAGAACATCGGGCGAAAGACCGGCTAGGATGGGCCCAGGCACCGGTCTCACAAGGCCTGACCCAAATCACACCAAACAAGAACCGTCCAAGGGAATCACACCATGCTCACGCGCCGCCACCTGCTCGCGACCGCCGTCGCGGCACCCGCCATTCTCCGCTTCGGCACTGGCACCGCGCATGCCGCGACCACGCTGAAGATCTCGCACCAATTCCCGGGCGGCACCATCGACAAGGGCGATTTCCGCGACCGGCTCTGCCGCATGTTCGCCGCCGAAGTCGCCAAGCGCAGCAATGGCGACATTGCCGCTGAGATCTATCCGAACTCCTCGCTGATCAAGACCAACGCGCAGTTCTCCGCGATGCGCAAGGGCGCGCTCGATATCTCGCTCTATCCGATGCCTTACGCCGGCGGCGAATTGCCGGAGACCAATATCGGCCTGATGCCGGGCCTCGTCACCACCTACGACCAGGGCATGCGCTGGAAGAAGGAGCCGGTCGGCAAGGCGCTCTCCGACTTCCTCGCCGACAAGGGCATCATCCTGCTCACCTGGGTGTGGCAGGCCGGCGGCCTCGCCAGCCGCTCCAAGCCTATCGTCGCGCCTGAAGACGCCAAAGGCATGAAGGTGCGCGGCGGCTCGCGCGAGATGGACATGGTGCTCCAGACCGCCGGCGCCTCGGTGCTGTCGGTGCCTTCGAACGAAATCTACGCGGCGATGCAGACCGGCGCCTGCGACGCCGCTCTCACCTCCTCCACCAGCCTGATCTCGTTCCGGCTCGAAGAGGTCGCGAAGTCGCTGACCTCGGGCGCGGGCGCTTCCTACTGGTTCATGCTCGAGCCCTTGATGATGTCGAAGGCGATCTTCGACAAGCTACCGAAGAACCAGCAGGACGTGCTGCTCGCGGTTGGCGCCGAGCTCGAAGTCTTCGGCCGCAAGGGCGCGCAGGACGACGACGTCGAGGTCGCAAAGGTCTACGAGAAGGCCGGCGCCAAGGTCTCGGTGCTCGATGCCGCGACCGTCGGAAAGTGGCGCGACATCGCCCGCGACACCGCGTGGAAGGATTACGGCGCCAAGACCGCGACCGCCGCGAACCTGCTCAAGCTCGCCACCGACGTCGCGGCATGAGCCACGGTCCGCTTCCGGATCGTGACGACCAGGCCAACGCTGCCGCAAGGACCGGCCTTGCGGCGGCGATCGATCGCGGTCTCGCCATCCTCAACAGCATCATCGTCGTGTTCGCGGCGATCGCGCTGGTCGCGGCCTGCGCCATCCTGAGCTACAGCGTGCTGAGCCGCGCCTTGTTCAAGGCCGCCAATTACTGGCAGGACGAGGCCGCCGTGTTCCTGCTGGTCGGCGCGACCTTCATGACGGCCGCCTATGTGCAGCAGAACCGCGGTCATATCGGCATCGAGGCTTTCGTCGGCCTGCTCTCGCCGCTGGCGAACCGGATCAGGCTCTGGCTGGTCGATGCCGCGACATTCATGTTCTGCGCCTTCTTCACATGGAAATCCTGGACGCTGGCCCATGAGGCCTATGTCGACGGCCAGGTCTCGAACTCGATGTGGTCGCCGCCACTCGCCATTCCCTATTCGCTGATGGCGCTCGGCATGAGCCTGCTCTGCGTCCAAATTCTCGTGCAGCTTGCGCTGCCTTTCGCAGGAGCCAGGCGTCCATGAGCGTTTTCGGTATTGGCCTAGCTTACGCGATTGCGACGCTGGTCGTGATGTTCTCGGGCATGCCGATCGCCTTCGCACTTGGCGCGGTCGCGGTCGTGTTCATGGGCATCTACATGCCGTCGGCCTCCCTCGATACGGTGACGCAGAACGTCTACGAGGAAATGGCCTCGATCACGCTGCTGTCGATCCCGCTCTTCATCCTGAAGGGCGCGGCGATCGGCAAGTCGCGTGCCGGCCAGGATCTCTATTTGGCCCTGCATGCCTGGCTGCATCGCGTCCCCGGCGGGCTCGGCGTCGCCAACGTGTTCGCCTGCGCGCTATTCGCGGCGATGGCGGGCTCGAGCCCAGCGACCTGCTCGGCAATCGGCTCGGCCGGCATCCCCGAGATGCGCAAGCGCGGCTATTCCGGCGGCTTTGCCGCGGGCATCATCGCCGCCGGCGGCACGCTCGGCATCCTGCTGCCGCCCTCGATCACCATGATCCTGTTCGCGGTCGCGGCGGAAAAGTCACTCGGGCGTCTCTTCCTCGCCGGCATCGGGCCGGGCCTGCTGCTGGTGTCCCTGTTCGGCACCTATGCCGTGATCCGCTTCCGCCGGGAATATGCAGCCGCTGAGGCCATCTACAGGAAAGGCGGACCGGAAGCCGCAATTCTCGCCCGCGACGAGTACACGCTGGCCGAGCGTTTCAGCGTGCTGCCGCGTGTGATCCCGTTCGTGCTTCTGCTCACCGGCGTCATGATCGCGCTCTATGGCGGCTATGCCACGCCGTCGGAGACCGCCGGCCTCGGCGGCCTCCTCGCGCTGGGGCTGATCGCCGCGATCTACAGCGTGTGGCGGCCGAGCGACCTTGCGCCGATCATGAAGTCGACGATCCGGGAATCGACCATGCTGATGATGATCATCGGCATGTCGCTGCTCTATTCCTACGTGATGAGCTATCTGCACATCTCGCAATCGGTCGCCGAATCCGTTGTCGCGATGCACCTGCCGCGCTGGGGCCTGTTGTTCGCGATCCTCGTCATGGTCGTCGTGCTCGGCTTCTTCCTGCCGCCGGTCTCGATCATCCTGATGACCGCGCCGATCATCCTGCCGCCCTTACGCGCCGCGAACTTCGACATCATCTGGTTCGGCGTGGTCATGACCATCGTGATGGAGATGGGGCTGATCCACCCACCTGTGGGATTGAACATCTTCGTCATCCGCAACGTCGCGCCCGATATTCCCCTCAGCGAGGTGATCTGGGGCACCCTCCCCTTCGTGCTGCTGATGATGCTCGCCGTGCTGCTGCTGTGCTTCGTGCCGGGGATATCGACCGCGCTGCCGGATCTCGTGATGGGGCCGGACGGGAGCAGGTAGCGGCAATCGCAACTTCCGTAGGGTGGGCAAAGCGTAGCGTGCCCACCAGAATGTACGACGCCTAGACGGTGGGCACGGCGCTATGCGCCTTTGCCCACCCTACGATTTCTCCTTCCGCCGTGATTTCGGCGCGATCGTGCTGCCGGCCACGACCTGCAACAGATCCTTGCGCACGGCCTCGATGTGCCGCTCCAAAAACCGGCAGGCCTCATCGACCTTCTGCGCGCGGCAGAGCGCGATCAGGTGGGCGTGCTCTTTCTCGGCCGTCCCCATCGCCTTGGTGTTGGAGAGCTGCAGGCGCGTGTAGCGGTCGCTGGTCTGGAGCAGCGACAGCACGATCGCGCGCGTGCGCGGCTGCGCGGCGTGGACGTAGAGCGCCATGTGGAAGTCGGCGTTGAGCTGGCCCCATTCGCTGACGTTGCGCGCCTTGATCGCCTTCTCGAAACTCTTGTGGATGTCGTCGAGCCCCGCGAAATCCTCCGCGGTGAAGCGCGGCGCCGACTGCGCCAGCAAGCGCGGCTCCAGGATGCGGCGGAGGTCGAACACGTCGTTGATCTCGTCCAGTGACAGCTCCGAGACGATGGCGCCCTTCTGCGGAACAATGCGCACCAGCCCTTCGGCCTCGAGCTGGAACAGCGCCTCGCGCACCGGAATGCGGCTGACGCCGTAGGCATCGCCAAGCGCATCCTGGCGCAATTGCGATCCCGCCGGATAGGTGCCGTCGAGGATCGCCTGCCGGAGCTGGTCGACGATCGCAGCCGACAGGGTGCGATGCTTCAGAGGCTGTTTCATCTGACCTTCCGTCTTTCTTCGCGACTCGTCCGGCAGAAAGCGGTCCCTCTCTTGCATGTTGAGGGCGCCAGCAAAAGCCAGCCCCCCCACAAAACCAGGTGCCCAGCAAAAGCGCGTCCTGCCGCCGAAATGACCGCAATCTCCGTTTGACACCCAAAATGTATAAATTATACATTTTGCCTTGGCACGAGAATTCTGACGGGGGATTGGGGCCTTTGATGATCGAAGGGACGATGCCGGATACGAGCGCGTTCAGCGCCCGGTGGATTGTGATCAGGGGTTCGAGCGCACTGCTGGCCTTCGAACGTCTGGCGCTGATGGGCCTGATGTACCTGCTCACCGCACTGATCCTGGTGAACGTGGTCACCCGCTACTCGCATTTCCCGATCTACTGGATCGATGAATCGGCAGTCTATTGCGTGGTCTGGCTGACCTTCATCGGCGCCTCCGCCATGACGCGGTTGCGGCTGGACTTCGCCGTCACGATGCTGACGGAGCGTCTTTCGCCGCAGCACCAGAAGATCGCCAAAGTGATCTCGACAGGTCTCGTCGTCGTGTTCGGCATCGCCCTGATCGTCACCTGCGTGCTCTGGATGGACCCGATCGGGCTCGCACGCGCCGGCTTCGACGGGCGCAAGCTCGCGGCCGAAACCTTCAACTTCCTCTACACCGAGCACACCCAGACGCTGAACTGGCCGACCTGGGTGCTCTATTTGACGCTGCCGATCTTCGCGGTGTCGATGACCATTCACGGCCTCGCCAATCTACTTGAAGATCTCGAGCTGGTCCCGCGCACGCCGCTGAGGGGCTTCCAGCTCTCCGAACTCGACGGGGTCAACTGATGATCACGTCTGCCGCCTTCGTCGCGATCATGCTGGTCGGCGTGCCGATCGGGCTCTGCCTGTGCCTCGCCGGCCTCGTCTACATCGCCGCATCCGGCAATCCGGTGCTGTTCCAGTCCTATCCGCTCCAGCTGTTCGGCGGCGTCGACAGCTACGGCCTGATCGCCATTCCGCTCTTCATCCTGATCGGTGAGATCATGAACGGCGGCGGCATCACCCGCCGCATCGTCGACATGGCGATGGCCTTCGTCGGCTCGCTGAAGGGCGGGCTCGCCTACGTCAACATCCTCGCCAACATGTTCATCTCCTCGATCCTGGGATCTGCGACCGCGCAGGTCGCGATCATGGCCCAGATCATGGTGCCGGAGATGGAGAAGAAGGGCTACGATAAGACTTTTGCGGCGGGCCTCACCGCCTATGGCGGCATGCTCGGGCCGATCATCCCGCCCTCGGTGATGTTCGTGGTCTACAGCGTTCTCGCGCAGGTCTCGGTCAGCGACATGCTGATCGCCGGAATCGTGCCGGGCGTCATCCTGACCGTGATGTTCTGCCTCGTCATCGCGCTGATGGGATACATCTACAATTATCCCCGCGCCGACTATCAGACGCCGCGCCAGCGCGTCATGACGATCCTGCGGACGTCGCCCACCCTGCTGATCCCGATCGTCATCGTCGGCACCATCCTCGGCGGCCTCGCCAACGCAACGGAATCCGCAGCCGTCGGCGCCGTCGCCGCGGCGCTGGTGGGAAAATACTGGACCAAAGAGTTCGAGTTCTCCCAGCTGCCGCAGATGATGCTGCGCAGTGCCATCTATTCGGCCATCGTGCTGTTCCTCGTCGCCGCCGCCGCGGTGTTCTCCTGGGTCCTGATCTTCGGCAAGGTGCCGCAGGAGACCGCCGGCTGGATCCAGTCGGCCGCCAAGGACCCGATCAGCTTCATGCTGATCTGCAACGTCATCCTGCTGGTGATCGGCACTGTCATCGACGGCATACCCGGCCTGATCATGACGGTGCCGATCCTGCTGCCGGTCGCAACCGACGTCTATCACATCGACCCCCGGCATTTCGGCGTCGTCGTGGTGATCAACCTGGTGCTCGGCCTGTTGTCGCCGCCGTCGGGCTCTGCTTCTTCGTCGCGGCCGCCGTCACCGGCGCCAAGCCCGGCAAGATGTTCATGGTGACGCTGCCCTTCTTCGTCATCTCCTGCGTCCTGCTGGTGCTGCTCTCGCTCTTCCCTTCGCTCTCGCTGATCCTCGTCAAATAGGCCCGTCCAAAAGGAGCCCGACCATGCCGCTTTCACGTCGCCGCTTTCTCGCCGCCAGCGCAGCCGCATCGGTGTTCGCGCCGTCGCTGGCGCTCGCCCAGGCCAAGGAATTCCGCCTCGGCCTGATCACGCCGAACGGTCATTCCTGGAACAAGGCCGCACTCAAATTCGGCGACGAGCTCAAGGCCGCCACCAACGGCCGGCTGACGCTGACCGTGTTCCACTCCGGCCAGCTCGGCAACGAGCCCGCGATGATGCAGCAATTGCAGTCCGGCGCGCTCGACATGGGCTTCATCCAGGCCGCCGAGCTCGGCTCGCGCGTCCCGCACATCGCCGCGATCAATGCGCCCTACATCGTCCGCTCGACGCCGGCGGTCGCGAAATTCGTGCGGCATCCCGCGGCGGTGAAGCTGTTCGACGTGCTGCCGCAGGAGACCGGCACGATCGGGCTCGGCTGGGGCATCACCGGCATGCGCGCCGTGTTCTCCTCCAGGGACCTGAATTCGCTCGCCGACATCAAGGGCATGAAGCTGCGCATCAACCCGACGCCGGTCTATCGCGATTTCTATTCCTCGCTTGGCGCGGCGCCGACGCCGATTCCGACGCCGCAGGTGTTCGACGCGATGGCCAACGGCCAGGTCGACGGCCTCGAGGCCGATCTCGAATTCTCCTGGAACCAGCGCTTCGACAAGGTCTCGAGGGTGATCCTCCAGATGAACGCCGTCTTCATGCCGATGGCCGCAGTGGTCTCGGGCCGGGTCTGGCAGTCGCTCCCCGCAGCTGACCGCGAGCTGATCGCCAAGACGGTCAAGTCGACGCTGGACGCGCAGATCGACGAGCTCGCCGGCAACGAGCCCGCGCTGATCGAGAACTTCAAGAACGCGTCGATCCCGATCCGCCAGGTGCCGGCCGGCGACACCGAGGCGGTCATTGCCGAGTTCGACAAGATCTGGCTGCCCAAGGCTCCGGTCCTCGCCGAATTGCGCAAGGTCGGCGCCACGCTCTGATCCCGCCCGCCATCCTCTTCACCACAGCCGGCGGCCCCAGCCCCCCGCCGGCAAAACTTACTTGGAGTTAGACCATGAGCCGCCGCGTTTCCTGGGAAGGCGTCTTCCCGGCCGTCACCACGCAATTCCACGACGATCTCTCGCTCGACATCGACGCGACCGCGAAGGTGATGGACGGACTGATCCGCGACGGCGTCTCCGGTCTGATCGTCTGCGGCTCCGTCGGCGAGAACACGTCGCTGGATCGCAAGGAGAAGGTCGCGATCATGGAGACGGCGAAATCCGTCGCGGCCGGGCGCGTGCCCGTGCTGTGCGGCATCGCCGAGTTCACCACGGCCTTCGCGGTCGAGACGGCGAAGGAAGCCGCGCGCGTCGGCATCGACGGCGTCATGGTGATGCCGGCCCTGGTCTATTCGTCGAAGCCGCACGAGACCGCCGCGCATTTCCGCGCCGTTGCCACCGCGACGGACCTTCCCGTGATGCTCTACAACAACCCGCCGATCTACAAGAACGACGTCACCCCCGACATCCTGGCCTCGCTCGCCGACGTCGAGACGGTCGTCTGCTTCAAGGATTCCTCCGGCGACACGCGCCGCTTCATCGACACAAGGAACATGGTCGGCGACCGCTTCGTGCTGTTCGCAGGCCTCGACGACGTCATCGTCGAGAGCGTCGCCATGGGCGCCGTGGGCTGGGTCTCCGGCATGTCGAACGCCTTCCCGCGCGAGGGAGAGACGCTGTTTCGCCTGGCCAAGGCGGGACGCTATGCCGAGGCGATGCCGCTCTACGAATGGTTCATGCCGCTCTTGCATCTCGATGCGCGCCCGGACCTCGTCCAGTGCATCAAGCTGTGCGAGCACATCATGGGCCGCGGCACGGCGCTGACCCGTCCGCCGCGCCTCGCCCTGCTGCCGCAGGAGAAGGCCGAGGTCGAGGCCATGATGGTCAAGGCACTCAAGAGCCGGCCGCGTCTGCCGGATGTCGGGCTGAAGGCGGCCTGACCGCGCGTTTCGTTGTCTCGTAGGGTGGGCAAAGCGAAAGCGTGCCCACCATTTCCAAATTCGATCGCGGAGAGATGGTGGGCACGGCGCTATGCGCCTTTGCCCACCCTACGAAAATTAGGACGTAGTTCGCTTCTTCTTCGCATTCAGCGCGGACGCCACGCGGCTCACGGGCGGCTTGCCCAGCACGCCGCTCATCTCGTTCGTCGCCGCCAACAGCTTCTCCATGTCGACGCCGGTGCTGATACCCATGCCTTCGAGCATGTAGACGACATCCTCGGTCGCGACATTGCCGGTCGCGCCGGGGGCGTAGGGGCAGCCGCCGAGCCCACCGGCGGCGGCATCGATGACGCGGACGCCCTGCTCCAGCCCGGCATAGAGATTGGCGAGCGCCTGGCCGTAGGTGTCATGAAAGTGCATCGCGAGGTTGGCGGCGGGGATGTTGGCGCTGACGGCGCGCAGCATTTCCTTCGCCTTGGCCGGGGTGCCGACGCCGATGGTGTCGCCGAGCGAGATCTCGTAGCAGCCGAGGTCCCACAGCGTGCTAGCAAGATCGGCCACCGCCTTCGGCTTGATCTCGCCGTCGAACGGACAGCCCAGCACGCAGGAAATGTAGCCGCGCACCTTGATGCCGTCGGTCTTGGCGCGCGCCAGCACCGGCTTGAACCGTTCGATCGACTCCGCGACCGTGCAGTTGATGTTGGCCCGCGAAAAGCCTTCGGAGGCTGCCGCGAACACCGAGACCACCTTCGCGCCCGCGGCGCGGGCGGCGTCATAGCCCTTCTCGTTCGGCACCAGCACGTGGAATTCGGCACCCGTTATATGGCTCACGCCGCGCAGCACGGCATCGGAGCTTGCCATTTGCGGGATCGCCTTGGGCGACACGAAGGCGCCAACCTCGACCGTATTGAGGCCGGCTCCGACCAGCGCCTCGACGAAGGCGATGCGGGCCTCGACGCTCACGGGCGTCTTCTCGTTCTGGAGGCCGTCGCGCGGCCCCATCTCGATGATGCGGACGGGCTCGCTCATCTCATTCTCCTGAAGGCTCGACCACGGCGAGCTCGACGCCCTCCTGCACGATGTCGCCGACCTTGCACTTGATCGACGTCAGCACGCCGGCATAGGGCGCCCGCAGCGTCTGCTCCATCTTCATCACTTCGAGGGTGAGGATCGGCGCGCCCTTCTCCAGCGTTGCGCCCTCCTCGGCCAGCACGGCGACGACCGTGCCCGGCAAGGGTGCCGCGATCTTGTCCGCGCCGGCCTGCTCCTCGGTCTCGCCGCCGAACGGATCGACCCAATGCAGGTCGAAGCGGCCGTGGCGCGTGCGCAAATAGAGCTCATGGCCGTCGATCACGGCGGCGACCTGGGATTTGACGCCGTCGAGCGTCAGATCGAAGCCGCCATCGCGCGGCGCGATCGCAAATGCCAGCTCGCGGTCGCCGATCACAAGCGTCGACGGCCCGCTGCCGTAGTTGAGGGTGATCTTCTGCTCAGGCCCATGGCCAACGCGGAAGGCAAAGCTGCGCTGACGCCGGCCGACCGGCATCCAGCCGAACGTCTGCCAGGGCGAATTCGCCTCTGCCTGCGCGGCCTGCCGTTCGTCGTTCACGATCGCGGCGACCGCGGCGCAGAGCTCGAGCTCGCCGGGCGCAGGCGTCGCCTGCGTCAACACCGCCAGCTCGCGCTCGATGAAGCCGGTGTCGATCGCATTCGCCCGCACTTTTTGATGCGTGATCAGCGCCGACAGGAACGGGATATTGGTGACGATGCCGCGAACGTCGGAGTCCTCCAGTCCGCGGTTCAGCCGCTCGATCGCGACATCCCGGGTCGGTGCCCAGGCGATCATTTTTGCGAGCATCGCGTCATAGTACGGCGAGACGCTGTCGCCCTCGCGATAGCCCGCGTCGATGCGCAGGCCGCCGGTCTCTGCGGGCAGCCGCCAGGTCGAGATCTTTCCGACCGAGGGCATGAAGTTCTTGGTCGGATTTTCGGCGTAGACGCGCGCCTCGACCGCGTGGCCGTTGAGGCGGATCTCGTCCTGCCGCAGCGGCAACGCCTCGCCGAAGGCGACGCGCAGCTGCCATTCGACGAGGTCGATTCCGGTGATCAGCTCGGTCACGGGATGCTCGACCTGGAGACGCGTGTTCATCTCGATGAAGAACACGTCCTTGCCGTCGGAGACGAACTCGATTGTGCCGGCGCCGACATAGTTCACCGCGCCGGCCGCCTTTCGCGCCGCGGCGCAGACCGTCTCGCGCTGTGCCGCATTGAGGGTCGGCGACGGCGCTTCCTCGATCACCTTCTGGTGCCGGCGCTGCAGCGTGCATTCGCGCTCGAACAGCGAGAGCAGATTGCCGTGGCTGTCGCCGATGATCTGCACCTCGATGTGGCGGGGATTGTCGACATATTTCTCGATCAGCATGCGGTCGTCGCCGAACGCGGCCTTGGCCTCGCGCTTGGCGCTGACGATCGCGGGCCCGAGCTCGGTCGCCGAGCGCACGATCCGCATGCCGCGGCCACCGCCGCCGGCGGACGCTTTCACCAGGATCGGGAAGCCGATCTGGTTCGCGGCCTTCGCCAGCGTCGCCTCGTCCTGGGCCTCGCCGTGATAGCCGGGCACCAGCGGCACGCCCGCCTTCTCCATCAGCGCTTTCGAGCCGGACTTCGAGCCCATCGCCGTCATCATCCCGGCGGTCGGCCCCACGAAGACCAGCCCCGCGTCGAGGCAGGCATGCGCAAACTCGGCATTCTCCGACAGGAAGCCGTAGCCGGGATGCACGGCCTCCGCCCCGGTCTTTCGCGCGGCTTCGATCAGACGCTCGACATTGAGATAACTGTCGCGCGCCCGCGCGGGGCCGAGCAGTACGGCCTCGTCGGCGAGCGCGACATGCATCGCGTCGCGGTCGGCCTCGGAATAGACCGCGACTGTGCGCAGGCCCATGGCGCGGGCGGTGCGAATGACGCGGCAGGCGATCTCGCCGCGGTTGGCGATCAGGAGGGTGCGAAAACGGCGGTAGAGCTTTGAGCGGTCCATCGCATCACATCCTGAACAGGCCGAATTTCGTCGGTTCGATCGGCGCATTCGACGCCGCCGAGAGGCCAAGCCCGAGCACGAGCCTGGTGTCGGCCGGGTCGATCACGCCGTCGTCCCACAGACGCGCGGTCGCGTAGTACGGATGGCCCTGGCTCTCATATTGCGCGCGGATGGGCTCGCGGAACTTGTCTTCCTCGTCCTTGGACCAGCTATCGCCCTTGGCCTCGATATTGTCGCGCCGGACCTGGCTCAGCACCATCGAGGCCTGCTCGCCGCCCATCACCGAGATGCGCGCGTTCGGCCACATCCAGAGAAAGCGCGGTGAGTAGGCGCGGCCGCACATGCCGTAATTGCCGGCGCCATAGGAGCCGCCGATCACCACGGTGAATTTCGGCACCGAGGCGGTCGCAACCGCCGTCACGAGCTTGGCGCCGTCGCGCGCGATGCCGCCGGCCTCGTACTTCTTGCCGACCATGAAGCCGGTGATGTTCTGCAAGAAAACAAGAGGAATGCCGCGCTGGCAGCACAGCTCGATGAAATGCGCCCCCTTCAGCGAGCTCTCGCTGAACAGGATGCCGTTGTTGGCGATGATGCCGACCGGATAGCCCCAGATATGGGCGAAGCCGCACACCAGCGTCGTGCCGTAGAGTTTCTTGAACTCGTCGAATTCCGACCCGTCCACAACGCGCGCGATGATGTCGCGCACGTCGAACGGCTTGCGGCCATCGACCGGCACCACGCCGTAGATCTCCTCGGCCGCGAACAGCGGATCGCGCGGCGGATGCATGTTGAGGTTCGGCCGGCTCGACGGCTTCAGGGTGCCGACGATGCGACGGGCGATGCCGATCGCGTGGGCGTCGTTCTGCGCGTAGTGATCGGTCACACCTGATTGCCGCGAATGCACGTCGGCGCCGCCGAGCTCCTCCGCGGTCACCACCTCGCCGGTCGCCGCCTTCACCAGCGGCGGGCCGCCGAGGAAGATGGTGCCCTGGTTGCGCACGATGATGCTCTCGTCCGACATGGCCGGCACATAGGCGCCGCCGGCGGTGCAGGACCCCATCACGATCGCGACCTGCGGGATGCCTTGCGACGACATCTGCGCCTGGTTGTAGAAGATGCGGCCGAAGTGGCGCTCGTCCGGAAAGATCTCGTCCTGGAGCGGCAGGAAGGCGCCGCCGGAATCGACCATATAAACGCAGGGAAGATTGTTCTGCCGCGCGATGTCCTGCGCGCGCAGATGCTTCTTCACAGTCATCGGATAATAGGTGCCGCCCTTGATGGTGGCGTCGTTGGCGACGATCACGCATTCGCGGCCCGAGATGCGCCCCACCCCCGTGACGACGCTCGCCGAATGCACGTCGCCGCCATAGAGGCCGTAGGCCGCCAGCGGCGACAGCTCCAGGAACGAGGTCCCGGGATCGACCAGCAGGTCAACGCGCTCGCGCGCCAGCATCTTGCCGCGCGAGGTGTGGCGGTTGCGCGAGGCCTCGCCGCCGCCGCCCGCAACCTGGCTGAGCTTTTCGCGCAAGTCCGCGACGAGGGAGCGCATGGCCTCGGAATTGCGCGCAAAGTCTGACGAAGACGGATCGATGCTGGAATGGAGCGGCATGTTGTCCCGCGTTTCTGGTGATCTGGTGAGAGGCCGCGGCCAGGTGGGACCACGGCAATTCCAAGTGCGCCGGACCTACGCCGTCTCGGCCATCAGCTCGCGGCCGATCAGCATGCGGCGGACCTCGGATGTACCGGCGCCGATCTCGTACAGCTTGGCGTCGCGCCACAGCCGTCCGACCGGAAATTCGGATGTATAGCCGACGCCGCCGAGCGCCTGGATCGCCTCGCCCGCCATCCACGTCGCCTTCTCCGCGGAATAGAGGATCGCAGCCGCGGCATCCTTGCGCAGGGTCCGCGCGTGGTCGGCGCGGTCGCAGGCGCGCCCGACCGCATAGACATAGGCGCGCGTGGCCTGCCAGGTCGCATACATGTCGGCGAGCTTGCCCTGCATCAGCTGGAAGTCGCCGATCGGCTGGCCGAACTGCTTGCGCTCGTGCATGTAGGGCACCACCGCGTCCATGCAGGCCGCCATGATCCCGAGCGGGCCGCCCGAAAGCACGGTGCGCTCATAATCGAGGCCGGACATCAGCACCTTGACACCCTCGCCCACCTTGCCAAGCACGTTCTCCGCCGGCACCTCGCATTCGTCGAAGAACAAGGGATAGGTGTTGGAGCCGCGCATGCCGAGCTTGTCGAGATGCTGGCCGTGGGTAAATCCCTTGAAGCCCTTCTCGACGAGGAAGGCAGTCATGCCGCGCGGGCCCGCCTCCGGATCGGTCTTGGCATAGACGACCAGCACGTCCGCGTCGCCGCCATTGGTGATCCACATTTTCGAGCCGTTGAGCACGTAGCGGTCGCCGCGCTTGTCGGCACGCAGCTTCATCGAGACGACGTCGGAGCCGGCGCCGGGCTCGGACATCGCCAGCGCGCCGACATACTCGCCGGAGATCAGTTTTGGCAGATAGCGCTCGCGCTGCGCGTCGTTGCCGTTGCGGCGGATCTGGTTGACGCAGAGGTTGGAATGCGCGCCGTAGGACAGGCCCACGGCTGCCGACCCGCGCGAAATCTCCTCCATGGCGACGATATGGGCGAGATAGCCCATGTTGGAGCCGCCATATTGCTCCGGTGCCGTCATGCCGAGCAGGCCGAGGTCGCCAAGGCGCTTCCAGAGATCCGCCGGGAACAGGTTGGCCTTCTCGATCTCGGCGGCGCGCGGGGCGATCTCCGCCTCCACGAAGGCGCGCAGCGTGTCGCGCAGCATGCTGATGTCTTCGCCCAGATCGAAATCGATGCTCGGGATGTTCAAGGCGATTCCTCCGTATTCTTGTCGGGTCCGAACCTACCCCCGCCCGGGCGTCCTGGCGGTCGAAAAGGTTGCATTTTCCGCCAACTTTGGCGAGGATTTTTCATGCCGTTCCAAGCCGCAACCGCGACGCCCCGCCGCGCCATGACCCCAGCCGCCTTCGTCCGCGGCGTGGTTGCCGCTTATGCCGTTTACGGGCGGGATCCGGCCGAGGCATTGGGCAAGGGGCAGGTCACCGAGGATCTCGTTCGATCCCAGGACGGACGGGTGACGGCGGCCCAGTTCGAGGCGCTGGCCGGCCACGCCATGCGCGAGCTCGACGACGAAGCGCTCGGCTGGTTCTCGCGCCGGCTGCCTTGGGGAACCTATGGCATGCTGTGCCGCGCCTCGATCACGGCCCCCAATCTCGAAGTCGCGCTAAAGCGCTGGTGCCGGCATCATCGCCTGCTGACCGAGGACGTGCTGTTCGAGCTCTCGTTTGGTGATGAGACCGCGACCATCTCCCTTCGCGAGCAGCGCGATCTCGGCCCCTTGCGCGAATTCTGCCTCGTCACCCTGCTCCGCTATGTCCTCGGCTTCTCCTGCTGGGCCGTCGATTCCGCGATCGCGCTGCGTGCGGCCGAGTTTCCCTATTCCGAGCCGGGCCACGTCTCGGTCTATCCGACGATCTTCTGCAGGCATTTGAGCTTTGATGCGGATGGCGCCCGCATCGTGTTCGACAAGCACTATCTTTCACTGCCGCTGACCCGCAGCCCGGCCGATCTCGACAGCATGCTCAAGGGCGCGCTGCGGCTGACCGTGCTGCCCTATCGGCGCGACCGGCTGCTGGTCGAGCGCGTGCGCCGCGTGCTGCGCAATGCGCGCGGACGCAGTCTCGGCGCCGAGGATGTCGCAAGCGAGCTGGCCCTCTCCACCCGCACCATGCACCGGCGCCTGCGCGAGGAAGCGACCTCGCTGCGCGATCTGAAGGAAGAGACAAAATTCGAGCTCGCCAAGCAGGAGTTGATGCGCGGCCGCACCCCGATCAAGCGGATCGCGGAGATCGCCGGCTTCCGCAACGAGAAGAGTTTTTCCCGCGCCTTCCGCAGCTGGACCGGCGCCTCACCGCGCGAGTTTCGCGGAAGGTATCGCTGATGCGCGCCGAAGCGCATTGTTGTCTGCATGTCATAAGTTACGGCCCCCGAGATCACTCTCGGAGGCCGCAATGTCCCGGATCCGGTCTCGACGTCAGGCGTTAGTTTTGCGCGCCCGAACGAGGCTTGGTGCGCGACTGCGTCTGCTTCGGCTGGAAGGCGAGCGCGTCGTTGGTGGTCTTCGCGCCGCCGGCCTGCGAGCACGAGCCGCCGATGCCGCCGGCCGCCTGCCGGCAGGCTTCCATCGTCGGATAACCGCAGCCGTGAGCGGCCTGGGCGCCGTTGGTAATGCAGTAATCGTCGGCCTTCGCAGCCGGTGCCGACAGAACAAAAAACGCAGACGCACACAGCGCCGCAGCAGACGCTGCGATCGTCTTCGAAGTCGATGTCATGATGTCTTTTCCTGCTTAGGGTCCCACAAAAGCATCCCCAGCGTGCGATGCAGGCTGAGGCTCACACCCTGCATCTAGGCAGCGCGCAGGGACCGACAATCACGATCCGGCGCATTGCAGGGCTTCGCAAATCACATGTCAAACTTATGTGAGTTACTAAGATATATAGTTCCACTATGACGCCCTTACCGGTCCTCGCGCCCCATGACGTGGATCGGCCTGAAGCAGCCCAGGATCAGACGCTTCGGATCGAACGGAATGTCGCCCGCAGCCTCAAATCGCTTGTCGTCGCCCATCCCGGCTTCGGCGGCCTCGAGCGTTGCCTTGTCGGGCCAGACCTGCCAGGTGAAGACGATCTTCTCGCCGTCCTTCGCATTCACGGCGCGGCGAAAGTCGGTGTGCGTGCCACTGGGGACGTTGTCCTCCCAGGACTCGACGATCTCCAGACACCCGTATTCCCTGAACAGCGCCGCGCCGTTCTCCGCCCATCGGCGATAGGCCTCCATCTTGTCCTCCGGCACCGGAATGACGAAGCCTGCGATATACATGATTTCAGCTCCTTCGCAGTCTCTGTGAGCCTCACACCGGCGGAGCGATCTCCTATCCCGCCGCCGCAACCTCCTGCAACGGCAGCGGCACGTCCTTCGCGACGCCCAGCACCGGAAAGCTGCGGACGTTCTTCACATCGGGCATCGCGGCGAAATGCAGCAGCTGCTGGCGCATGCTCTCGACGCTCGGCGCGACGCATTTCAAGAGATAATCGGTGTCGCCCGAAATCCGCCAGCACTGCTGGATGCGCGGGATCGCGGCGATCGAGCCCTCGAACGCCTCCAGCACCGGCTGGGCCTGGCTGCCGAGCTGGATCGAGACGAACGACACCACCTCATAGCCGAGCAGCCGCTCGTCGATGACGGCGCGCACCGCCCGGATCACGCCGCGGCTGAACAGCGATTTCAACCGCCGCAGGCAGTTGGGCGCGGACACGCCGACGCGCAGCGCCAGCTCGTTGTTGCGAACCCGCCCGTCCTGCTGCAGCTCGGATAAGATCTTCAGATCGACGCCGTCGAGCTGGTCACGCCCGGCCATCCCCCACCTCACCCTGATCCCGTGATGCCGGGACCAGCGAAGCATGAGGCGGAATTGGTGCCAAGAGCCATCCCCAAGGGCGCGGCGCTATCGAGTTCGGGGGGATACCTCCCCACCGTCATGGCCGGGCATAGCCGTCTGAAGGACGGCGTCGCTTCCGCTCGCCTATGTCCCGGCCATCCACGCTCTTTCACGCGGCCCAAAACGTGGATGCCCGGGACAAGCCCGGGCATGACGAGTACGTCGCGTCGTATGAAGTCGGAGCAGCCACCTGCCCCCTCAATGCGTCCAGGGCTCGCCGCGCCGGAACGAGAAATTGTCGGCATAGGCGACCGGCCGGCGGATCGAATCCTGGGGCTCGATGACCTGGTAGGCGATGCCCTTGCGCTCGCAATAGGCGACCGCCTCTTCCTTGCTGTCGAAGCGCAGCGTGATCTGCTGCTTCATGTCGCCGGACGAGGTCCAGCCCATCAGCGGCTCGACCGCACGCGGCTGCTCCGGCTCGTAGTCGAGCTGCCATTCCCGGGTCTTGGACCGGCCGGATTGCATCGCGTTCTTGGCGGGCTTGAAAATGCGTGCGGTCATGGGGTGGTCCGGGCCTTTTCGTCTTTTCGTTCGATTTCGATGCGTCAGGGTGGCAGTTGGTGGAAACCTCAGGGATAGTATAGAGACACCGATCGGGAACTGATCGGTGATTCCGGCCCCCCGGACACCCTTACCGACGGTATAGTCATTATGCTGCACCGTGACAATTCCGTACCCGCCTTCCGCGCCGGGATTCAGCCCGGCCGCACTGCCTCGCCGACATCAGCGCATCTATCCCCTCCGAGAGCTCCCGTCGCATGGCCTTCCTGAACATCAACGCTACGCTCCCTGAAAAAGGCCGTGACCTCCGGCTCGACCTGTTTCGCGGCGTCGCCAACTGGGCGATCTTCCTCGACCACATCCCTGACAACGTCGTGAACTGGATCACGACGCGCAATTACGGCTTTTCCGACGCGGCCGACCTGTTCGTCTTCATCTCCGGCTACACCGCCTCCTTCGTCTATGCGCGCATGATGCTGGAGCGCGGCTTCATCGTCGGCGCCACGCGCCTGACCAAGCGGGTCTGGCAGCTCTACGTCGCCCACATCATCCTGTTCGTGATCTACATCGCCTCGATCAGCTATCTGGCGCTGCGCTTCGGCGATTCAGATATGATCAACGAGTTCAACGTCGCCGGCCTCGTCGACAACGCCACCGAGACGCTGCGCCAGGGCCTGTTCCTGCGCTTCAAGCCGCTCAATCTCGACGTGCTGCCGCTCTACATCGTGCTGATGGGACTGTTTCCGCCGGTGCTGTGGTTCATGCTGCGCAAGCCCGATTTGACGATGGTGCTGTCGATCGTGCTGTGGCTCGCCGCGCGCCATTTCGGCTGGAACCTGACCGCCTATCCGGCCGGCCAGTGGTACTTCAATCCATATGCCTGGCAGGTGCTGTTCGTGTTCGGCGCCTGGTGCGCGATGGGCGGCGCGCGGCGCTCGATGACGCTGATCAATTCGCCGATCACGCTGTGGCTCTGCCTCGGCTATCTCCTGTTCGCGCTGGTCATGACCATGGCCGGCCGCTTCCCCGCCATCGGCGGCATGTTCCCGGAATGGCTGTTCTCGGCCTTCAACCCCAACGACAAGACCAACCTTGCGCCGTACCGCTTCATCCATTTCGTCGTGATCGTGATCCTGGTGATCCGCTTCGTGCCGAAGGACTGGCCGGGCCTGGAATGGAAGGTGTTCGATCCCTTGATCGTCTGCGGCCAGCAATCGCTCGCGGTGTTCTGCGTCGGCGTGTTCCTGTCCTTCGTCGGCCATTTCGAGCTGTCGATGAGCTCGGGCTCGCTGTTCGCGCAGCTCTTCGTCAGCATCGCCGGCATCGCGATCATGACGACGGTGGCGTATTACATCTCGTGGTCGAAGCGGCAGGACAAGCCGCTGAAGCCCCCGCCGTCCAAGCCGGCGCCCGCAACGAAGGCCGCCTGAGCCGGGACGCCCGTTCGTCCGGGCGCACCGTTCCGACGCCGCTGTCGGTTCGTCCGGGATTGGATTGACCTGCGTCAACCAGGGCCGGCGCCGGCCGAACTAGTGTCGCCGCGACTCGCGCCGCCGCATCGACGTCGGCGCTTCCTCCCGGACAAGGCCAAGCACATGCCCTCTCATTTTCACGCCATTGTATGGATCGACCACACGCAGGCCCGGATCTTCCATCTCGGCCTGAGCGGCTCCGACGAAATCACGCTGCATCCGCATCTGGCAACGCGTCATCTCCATCACAAGGCCAATGAGATCGGCAGCGGCCATGCCGCGCCTGACAAGACGTTCTACGCTGAGGTGACCAAAGCCCTCGCCGATGCCGGCGAAGTCCTGATCATCGGCCCGGCCAACGCGAAGACCGAGCTCGCCAGCCACATCCGCGCCAACGCGCCAGATGTCGCCAAGCGGATTGCCGCAGTGGAAACGGCCGACCATCCTTCCGACAACGAGATCGTCGCTTACGCGAAACGTCACTTCAAATTGCCGCTGCCGCGCGTGCAGGCACCAACCTGAAAGCGGGATGACGATTTACGATCGCATCGCTTCAGGCCGCTTCTTCGCTGTCGAACTCGGTGAATTTCTTGTAGATCCAGTCGCGGCCGTCGTGCCGGCGCCAGACCTTGCCGTAAACGAGCTGCCCGTTGATCGAGCGGCGCGGCACGATCACGGTCCAGAGGTGCCAGATTTCGGTCCAGCTCGACTGCGGGCTGGCCGTTTTTAAGTTGCGATCGAAAGACATGACACAGAACTCACAGGATACGCGCGCCGCGACGAACTGTGATCTTGTATGAGCACGAATTCCAGGCAGCCCATCGCGAGCCGGCACCGATCTCATAACGATCGCCAAAGTGGCCGCAACAACCGCTCGCCCTTAACCTAACCCATCAACCTTACCAGTCGCGAACTGGTGGCCGGGCTGGTTGAAAGCCGGCGCCGGTTTTTCTACAATGCCTGCGCGATTTGAGAGCGAGTGCGCCGTTTTCGGGACCCGCGATTCAATTTGAGCTGACGTCGCGTTTTTAAAGAGCTTGGAATTTGAAGACGACTTGGATTTTGAGGAAGACTCGGAAGTTTTGAAGACTCGAAGGTTTAAGACTCGGACGTTTTGAAAAAAGACATACTGGCTGGGGCGACCACAATGAATTTGCAGTGTGCATGTCTGCGCTTGGCGGTGCGATCGACGCCGCCTGTCCCGGCCGTCAGGACGTCGGCTCACGAACCGCCAAGGGCCGCCAACGACAACCAGATGGTCTGGCCGTTCGTGCCGTTTCCGCCCGGCTGGCACGCCTCGAGCTGATTGGGCAATTCTGAAGAACGCGACGTCTGAAGATCGCGACGCCTGCAAAAAAGACGTTTGAAAAGCGCAACGCCGCGCAAGCGGAGTATTATCGCTTGGCGGCGTCCGTTAGGCATTGGGCGCTGAAATCCCCAACATCCATATGTCCATGGCGACAGCCAAAGGTTCGATGAATCCTTGGTAATTCCGCGCCGGGCCGACCGCGCCAATGCCTTGAAAAATCGCGCGGAAGTCGGGCTGCGCAAGCAACGAGCGCGAGGGCTTCAGGCCGAACGCGCCGGGTCTGCAAAGCAGGCGCTGGCCGCGTGAGAAAGTTCGATCCGGCACGCATGTTCCGCGCCGGACGGCCGCAACCAATCGCCGCGCGGCGCGTTGCAGCTTCTTCCCATCCGTCCGGGGTCATGGCGAGCGCCAACGATCAGCGCGCGCCCGCCATGGACGGACGGTCATCGCGTCTCACGTCCGTGTGAGCTGGAGCCCGGTCGGTGAATTTCGTCGAGCGAGAAGAGACCAATGAACAACGGGCCGCAAGGCAAGGGGGATGCTGTGAGCCAGATCGATACGACCGAGAAACTCTCCGAGGCGCCGGAGCCCGGAGACTCGCTGTTCGCACTCTGCGGACTCGGCGTCGCCGGGATCGTCATGCTGGGCTGGATCTGCGCCCTCGCCTGGATCGCCTGGCGCCTCGCCGATTGGCTGCTGTTCTGAGCCGGGATCCGCAAGTCGAAATTTCGAAGGAAATGAAGGAGGTTCGACCTAGGGACTGGTCGGGGCAGCTGGATTCGAACCAACGACCTGCAGTACCCAAAACTGCCGCGCTACCAGGCTGCGCTATACCCCGAATGTCCGGCGAGCCCTGTCGATACACGCTTCCCAAAGCGCCAGCAAGGCCGGAAAGGCCGCCATCGGATGGCTCTATTTGCCGCCGAACAGCGGGTGGCCGACGCGGTCGCCGGGGCGGATGCCGTATTTCTGCGCCGTTCCCGCCACCACCTCCAGAACGGCCCGCGCGGGGCCCTTGGACGAGATGATCTTGGTCGACAGCGGCTCGGTGTTCTCGGCAATGCGCAGGATGCGGCCGTCGGCGCGGATGAAGATCATGTCGAGCGGGACATAGGTATTCTTCATCCACATCGACACTTCCTGCTCGGGATTGAAATCGAACAGCATGCCTTTGCCGTCAGCCAGCTCCTTGCGGTACATCAGGCCGGTCTGCTTCTCCTCCTCGGTCGTTGCCATCTCCACCGAGAACACCTGCACGCCGCTTTTGGTGACGATCTCGAGCGGCTGGAAGCTCGCGGCGCGGACAGGTCCGCCCGCCACGACAACGCCGGCGATGAGCAGGATGGCGGCAAGCCAGCCCTTCGCAACGGACCAGACAGCCTTTCGATCAAGATTCATGGGATGGCACTCAGGGCGTGGGAATGGAACAGTCCTACGCGGCGACCGTCCGAAAAGCCAGAGGCGCGCCGGTCAGCCGGCGCGCCTCTGCTCACGATTGCGGGAACTGGCGATCCTGCCGCCGCTAGTGCGACTGCGGTCCGGGCGATCCGGTCTCGGGATGGATCTCGGCCGCCATCATGCCCTTGGAACCAGGCCCGAAGCGGACCAGGACATATTGGCCGGGGCGCAATTCGGTCATACCGAAGCGGCGCAGCGTCTCCATGTGCACGAAGATGTCGGGCGTGCCCTCGCCGCAGGTCAGGAAGCCGAAGCCGCGCAGCCGGTTGAACCATTTGACCTGGGCCCGCTCCAGCCCGCTGGTCGGGGTGACCGTGACGTGGGTGCGCGGCGGCAGCATCTGCGCCGGATGGATCGCGGTCGACTCATCCATCGAGACCACGCGGAAGGCCTGGTAGCCCTTCGCGCGCTGGATGCATTCGACGACGATGCGCGCGCCCTCATAGGCGGTCTGGAAGCCGTCGCGTCTAAGCACGGTGACATGCAGCAGCACGTCCGGCCAGCCATTGTCGGGAACGATGAAGCCGTAGCCCTTCGACGCGTCGAACCATTTGATGACGCCGTGGACTTCGACGAGGTTGGCGCTGGCCTCGCCAAGGCCGGTGAACGGGCTGAGCCCGCTCTCGCGGCCGCTGCCGTGCTCGCCCGGCGTCATGCGCCCCGGCGACGTGCCCTGTCCGGGAACTCCAAGCTTTTTGGACTCAAATCCGTCCGACGACCCCATAACCCCGGACCCCACACTGCCATGCAACCCGCCACATTGGCGGAGCTCGAATCACGCGTCTTAAGAGAATGTTCTCAATTCGACGCGACGCGAATCTTTCGACTCAAAAGATAACACTCCCGGTTGCGGCGCATAGACAAAAAAGAGATTCGCCGGAACCTATGAACAGCTTGCACAGCCGCGAATCAAACTAACGCCTCAATTGCCGACAAAGGGTCCGAGCGTTTCGCCGATGTCGTGGCGGATGACGAGGTCGGCGATGTCGTCCTGCTCGGTCGGCTCGCGATTGATGATCACCAAACGTGCACCCGCGCGCTTCGCCATCATCGGAAAGCCCGCCGCCGGCCACACCACGAGCGAGGAACCGATCGCGATGAAGAGGTCGCAGGCGCGCGACAGCGCGGTTGCGCGCTGCATCTCCTCCTCCGGCATCATCTGGCCGAACGAGATCGTGGCGGTCTTCACCGGCTCGTCGCACACGGTGCAGTTGGGAGCGCCGTCCTGGTCGAATCGGCGCTTCACCCAGTCGAGCTGATAGGTCTGCCCGCATCCGACGCATCGCGCATAAGTAGTATTTCCGTGAAGTTCAATCACGTGCTCGTGCGCGAAGCCCGAGGCCTGGTGCAGATTGTCGATGTTCTGGGTGATGACCGCGGGGACCTTGCCGGCGCGGTAGAGCGAGGCGAGCGCGCGATGGCCGCGGCCGGGCCTTGCCGCCGCGAAGGTCTCCTCCATCGCGAAGCGCCGGCGCCAGGATTCGTCGCGCGCCTCTTGGCTCGCAACGAATTCGTCGAACGGGATCGGACGGTTGCGCGTCCAGATGCCGCCCGGCGAGCGGAAGTCGGGGATGCCGCATTCGGTCGAGATGCCGGCGCCGGTGAACGGTACGATGGTCTTCGCCTCGGCGATCATGTCGCCGAGACGTTCAACGCCGCTGCGAAGATCCGATGCAATCAATCGCACGCCTCCCGCTTTGGTCTTGCGCTAGCTGCAAGATGCGCAAGCGACAAGATTGTTGACGCTGTTATCAACTGCGAACGCAGGTGCGCTCGGCAATTTTTTCCGCCCATCGCATATCACAATCCTGCAATGCCTCCTCCCCATTGACGCCCCAATCAGAAGCGCCAATGCATGTGTTATTGCGACTCAAGGTCCGGTGCGGCGGCAGCGCTTGAGGACACTCGTAAACACGACCCTGTAAAAACAACCCGAGTAACATCGTCCAAGTGTGAACAGAGGGGATGGACATGACCGAAGACGAACAACGCAAGATCCGTGAACGCGAAGAGATCGCCGCCCGTGTCGCCGCCTTCCGTGCCACCCAGGAGAAGTTCAAGCGCGAGCGCGAAGAGTATTTCGTGTCGACGCTTGAGAACGCACGCAAGGTCGAGCGACCCTCGCTCTGGCCGTAGCACGCGCCTGATCGCCACGCATGAAAAAAGCCCGGAGCATCGCTCCGGGCTTTTCACTTACCCCCGCCGTTACCAGTGACGGTAATAGTGGCGGCGATAGTAATACGGTCCGTCGCCATAATAGGCGTACGGGCCAGATCCGTAATAGTAGCCCGGGCTGTCATAATAGCCGTAGCCAGGGCCGTAATAGCCGTAGGGGTGGGACGCGGCGATCGCGCCCGCGGTGATCGCGCCGGCGGCAAGACCGAACGCGAGGCCCGGGCCGATGCCGCGGCCGCGCGCCTCGGCAGGCGCAGGCGCCGCCACCGCGGTCACGCCGACGGCTGCGACGGTGGCCAGAACTGCCAGTGTCTTTTTCATGAGCTCCTCCTTCGCGTCTGGGGTGACAACGCGAGTGCCGTTTGATGGTTGCGCGCGGCGCGGAACCGGAGCCGGTCAAAAAAAATCGATGCGAGGCGGAACGAAATCGCCGTGCGGCGGTTGGAATTGCAAGTGCGAAGCCTCCGCTATCCGGTGAAGGCCCAGCACGAAAGCCCCGTCAGTATCCTCCGCGATGCTGGCGGGGTTTTTGTTCCACGGGAGCAAATGGGCAGCAGAGAACAACGGCTGCCGGCGGGGCGGAAGGCCGAGGAGGAAGGATTGCCGATATCCGCTTTGCTTGCCCGGATCCGCCGGCTCGTTCCCGGATCCGGCGATCGACATTACGACGAGATCGTCCGCAGTTTCGGTGTCGGCGCGCTGCGCCCGCCGCCGACGCCGATGAGCGACGGCGAGCTGGCGCGGGCCATCGCCGAGTTCCTCAGGGAACAGCCCTCCTCCGAGTCCGTCGCGACCCTCGGCCGGCGGCTCGACCCCTCCTCCCGGCTCTAGGCGGACTTCTTGCTAGGCGGATCTCTTTTGCGCGAGCCGGGAACAAGCGCCGCGCATGCAAGTTGAGGTTGTCTTCACGCAAGTGAGGTTCGACATGTTCGACATGCCCGTGTGGCTCGAAGTCTTGCTCAACCTGTCCGGCTATGCCGGCTTCGTCGCGCTCGCGAGCCGCGGCACCTCGTGCCCGCGCGCAGCGGCCGACGACCGGATCGGTGGTGACGAGCGCTAGTTGGTGTGCGGCGCCTGGCCTGCCGTGCGCACCAGCCGGTCGGCCTTGACCGCGACGCGCGTGTCCTCGGCTTGCTGCCGCAGCGAAAAACTGATTAGCACGAAAGCGAGACAGAACAGCGTGCCGACGATGGCAACGCGCCGGTAGGTGTGGCGGTCGCCTTGATAAAAGGACGGCTCTGAAAAAGGTGTCATGGCAAAGTGGCTTCTTGGCAAAGTCGTTTCTTGTCGTTGCCAGACACCTACTCCAACCCGCGGCAAGCGCAACGCGATTGGGCTTTTAACCTAACCGAATAGGGTTATCGTTTCCCGCGCAAGCTTTCGTTAGGAGTTGGCGCAGCGCCGTTTGGATCTCGGCGGGCCGCTTGAGGCATCGCGCGATCGCCGAGGCAGGCCCGCCCCTCGCCGACCGTTTTTGTTCCAGCTTCGCCCGCATTTCGTTCTCGAAGAACGAATCGGAATCGAAGAAATCGGCGCGGAGCAACTCTTAACGAGTGGTGTCGCGCGCGAAGATTCTCGTCACATCGTCTCGGCCGGCGTCGATCGCAGCGGCAGCACCTGCGGCACCGATCGCGCGCCGTTGCGCAGTCTCGCGTATGGCCTTGCACTCCTGTCAGACCAAAACACTTTTGCGATTTCGGCGAACATCCCGATCAACCAGCATGCATCCATGTCGCTCTCTCCTCGCTCATCTCCTGCGCGAAAGACGAGAACGGCACTGTGCGAGACTTCAGGCTGTCTCGTTCTGACACGCACGCTCGCATCGACATCGAGGACGCGCAACTTGTTCTGCATCCGACTCCATTTCGTTCTCGAAGAACGAATCGGAGTCGGGAAAATAAGTGAGAATCGATTCCTAACGATCGATGAAACCGCGTGCGCTCACGTCTTCGCCGGCAGACATCTTCGGTGATGAAATATCGAGACCGCCGCAACCACGATGGCGATCTCGTGCGCCATCGCGGCCGGCGTCCGCCCGCGCGCGCATCACGCCGCGCGCTTCTCCTTGCCCTTCTCGGAGAAGCATTCGAGAATCTGGATGCGGAGTTCTTCTGCGGCCGGCCCCTCGACCTTCCTGAGCTCGTTCCAGAGTCTGATCACTTCGCGCTGTTTTTCGACGGTCATGAGTCACCTCCCAAAGGATTCCAAAAGATGGTGGCCCATAGGAACAAAATGAGAACAAAAAGTCCAGCCCCCTCGCGCGATTTCCCGGGCCCATCGTCTTGAACCTTTTGGGCGCCGCAAAGACCCATCGAGGCTGGGGATTTCAGCGCCCAGTCATACGGCAGCGCCGCCTGACGAACATACTCCGTCACGGCGGCGCTGTTGCTTTTTGGATTTTCTACCCCAGGTTTGATCTACGGCTGACGGCCAGGCGCTGAAATCCCATCGCCGTCAGTTTGGAAAGCCCCGCGCGAAAGCGCGGGGTTTTCTCTTTCTCTTCTTCGGAAGGCTGAACCTTTTACTGGGCTGGCGCGTCTCATGCCTGAAGCTTCCCCCAGGCTTCATCCCCATCAGAAAGCCCCGCTCCCCCCAGGCGGGGCTTTCGCTTTTGCGGACATCGCGCCGCCCAAGACAAAAACAAAGAGACAAAACAAAGAGCCCCGCTCCGACATCATCGGAACGGGGCTCTGGGCACGCAAGCGGTGCGCGATGGCAGGATCAGACGGCGTCCTTGGCGACCTTCAGGGGCGATGCCTTCACCGACTTGCTCGCGGGCTTGGCCGCAAACTGCATCGGCTCCTTGGTGAAGGGATTGACGCCCATGCGGGCTTCGGTCGCCGGCTTGTTCACGACCGACATCTTCACGAAACCGGGAATGACGAACTCGCCGGACTCGTTGAGCTCCTTGTAGCCGACCGTCGCCATGTACTCGATGACCGACTTCACGTCGTTCTTCGCAAGCTGCGTGCCCTCGGCAATCGCGTCGATCAATTGAGTCTTGGTCATCTTCGCCATGTCAAACGTCCTTCTGAATGGGGTGCGCGCGGGCTGTGGGGTAACCGTGCCGGGCACGCGACAAAGCCGCGCAGCGCGCTTTGTGTTCATGCCAGCGGTCAGGAAGTCACCGGGCTTAGAACCCATCGGGGCCGAAAACGCAAGCCGCAGTTTGACGTCGGTTCCGCCTGTTTCGGCGGGATGACAGCGCTTACATCGACCCGCGCCGAATCGAATTCAGCAATGTCCATAGAGGGTTCTGCCGGTTCGCCAGCAGGCAGCAGCGATGCCCGTATTTGCCGAAGTCACGAAAGCCCCTAACTGGTTCTCTTTCGAAAGCATTTGTTGCATAGTGCCGCATGGCCAAAACAAAAGTGACGTTTAGAGCGGTCCGGATCGCCGATGGCGACTGGAAGATCCTGGCGGACTACCCCGACCACGAACAGCGCGAAATCACCGGCTTCACCAGCAAGGCGGATGCCGACGACTGGATCAACGGCGATCGCAAGATCGCGTGGCTCCGGTCCCAGGGCTACGCCAAGTGACTTAGCGCAAGTGACTTAACGCAAGTGACGTAGCGCTCGCGCGCGACAACGGCGTTCACGGGCGGCCGCAAGCCACCTCATCCAGCCAGCTCAGCAAGACACCTCACCGTGAAACCTGTGGTTCGAGCCGTGTTGTTGACACTTCAGTAACCCAACGCATCCAAGCTCCCCTTGGTATCGTTGCGTTGGAGTATCCCCACAGTGCTGGATTTTCACGAGCTGCGTGAACTCGCGGCCGATGTTCGCGTGTTTGTCGATGTCGCCGAAGACAAGGCCGAGGCGCTCAGAGCCGTCATCGCGGCCTATGACGTCGTGCTGGCGATCTTCCCCTCCGAAAAGGGCATGGGCCTCCACGTCATCAAGGGCAAAGCGATCCTGGACAAGATCGCCAAATCACGCAGCCATGCGACCTACAGCCATACGGCGATCGCGGTCCCTGACCTCGAGCATGCCGAAGTGCTCAAGCTTCTGACGGCGCCCGCCGAGCAGCGGATCGCTGCCTAAGCGCAGACGGCGAGAAATTCAGCGGCAGGCCGCACCAGGTTCGTTCGCCGTTGCTCGGCGCCGAACCGGTCGAAGCCTCGGTTCTCGGGAGCCGAGGGCCTGCCTAGTGGTTCATCACAGTGATTATGACTCTTTGGCGGTGGCTGGATAGGCGCGGCCGAGTTTGGTGCGGGCTTTTTCTGTTGTGAACATCCATTTGATGCGGGCTCGGGTTTTATTCCGCCTCTTTTGCCATGCTGCGATCTCGTTTCGGAGCCTTTTGGGATCGTCGATGCGGCGGCCGAGACACTGACGCTGTAGCACGCTGATCTCGCACTCGACCATATTGAGCCAACTGGCGTGCTTCGGGGTGAAGTGGAATTCGAGGCGGCGCAGGATGCGCCGGGCCTCGGCGGGCGCGAAGGCCTCATACAGCGCCCCAGGCTTGTGGATCGACAAATTGTCCTGCACGACACGGATGCAGGCGGCGTCGGGATAATGGACGTCGACGAGATCACGCATGCAGTGGGCGTAGTCCACGGCGGCGCGGCGGTCGGTGACCTTGACGTTGCGCCAGCCCCGATGTGGATCGAAGGTGACGAAGAGATTGGCGGTGCCGTTGCGGCGATACTCGTAATCGTAGCGCTCGCGCTGTCCCGGTTGGGCCGGGACCGGCTGGCGCACCTCGCCGATCAGCTGGATGGGGGTCTCGTCGAAGCAGACCAGCGGCCGGGCGGGATTCTGCGTCTCGGCGTAGAGGTCGAGCACGTCCTCCATGCGGGCAACGTATTCGCCGTCGACATGGGGAATGCACCACATGTCCCTGCGCCACGGCTTGAGGTCGTTCTCGGCCAGCCGGCGACGCACGGTCTCGCCCGACAGGCTGTTGTGATCGGTGAGCTTGACCATCGTGTCGGCCAGCAGCGTCAGCGTCCAGCGTTTGCAGCCAGCGGGCGGCTTGGCGCATGCGGTCGCCACCAGCAGGGCTTCCTCCTTGCCGGTCAGCTTGCGCTCAGCGCCCGGACGCGGCTCCTCGCTCAGGGCCCGCTCCATATTGCCTTCCACGAAGCGGCGCCTGGTCCGGCCGACGGTGGAGAGGCTGACACTCACGGTCCGGGCAATCTCCTCGTCGCGGCAGCCTCCATCGGCCGCCAGCAAAATCTGCGCCCGCTTAAGCTTGCGGGCGGCGTGCTTGCCGCCGCCGAGCATCGCCGTCAGTTCGTCGCGCTCGGCTTGGCTCAATTCGACCCGATAACGTACATTCATGCTTTGCCTCCTTGTCGGAGGCCGGGACGAATCCAACGATGAGTCAAAAATCAGGCGCGCGCTTCACCGAGAAGCAGGGTTATTACCTGGCCTTCATCCATACCTACGCCCATATGTTCGGACGTCCCCCGCCGAAGCCGACATCCAGCGCCACTTCCGCGTCAGCCCGCCTTCGGTCCATCAGATGATCGTCACCCTCGAACGAAACGGCTTCATCCGACGTCAACCCGGCGTCCCCAGAAGCATCGAAATCCTCGTGCCACCGGAAAGCTTGCCGATCCTCGAATGGCTCGGTATCAAAACGTCAAAATCACTGTGATGAACCACTAGCTCTCGCTGGGCAAGCCATCGCGAACCATCCCGCCGACGGCTCCGCCCAAAATGACGGACACTGTGACGGGCCATACAGCCGCCATCACGATGACAGCTCCAAAGGGAACGTCCCTGTTGGGGCGATCGTAGGATTCCATGGCCGTGAAAACGAACAGGGCTATCAGGCAGCCGATCGCGTATGTCTTCTTCCAGCTCATGTGATGAAGCCCTTTTGAAGCCGAGCATTGGTCGCGCCGGCATTTCCGTGGGTTCATCCGCGCCGTCGCGATCCGGTGGCCGTGCACTAAATTCGTTCGCCCGATAGATCCGGCCTGCCAAAGCCCGCTATTGCGGCCTAGAGAAAGACTGCCAAAAGGCATCGGGAGAAAGCGATGGCCCAGTTCCAGCCTATCGAGCCATACGAGACTGGATTGCTGGATGTCGGCGACGGCCACCAGATCTACTGGGAATGTTGCGGCAATCCCGCGGGCAAGCCGGCGCTTTTCCTGCATGGCGGTCCGGGCACGGGCTGCTCTGTTGGTCAGAGACGATTTTTCGATCCTGATGTCTACAGGGCCGTGCTGTTCGATCAGCGTGGCTCCGGTCGCAGCCTTCCGCTCGCAAGTCAGTCGGGTTCGAACCTGGCAAGCAATACCACCGCTCACCTTGTCGCGGACATCGAGAGGCTGCGCGAGCTGCTCGGTGTCGAAAGCTGGATCGTCCTGGGCTTGTCCTGGGGCACCACGCTTGGCCTCGCCTACGCACAAGCGCATCCGCGACGCGTGAAAGCGATGCTGCTCGGATTCGTGACGACGACATCGCGTGCAGAGGTGCAATGGATCACCAACGATGTCGGGCGCATCTTTCCAAGGGAATGGGAGCGCTTTTCCGAGACTGTCCCCCGGCATCTCCGCGGCATGCCGCTCGTCGATGCCTACGCAATCATGCTTGCCGATGCCGACGAGACCGTTCGCGACAGAGCCGCCCGGGCATGGTGCGAGTGGGAGGACGCGCACGTCTCGCTCACCCCGGGACATCGGCCAAATCCCCGATTTGACGACGCGGAGTTTCGACTGCGCTTTGCGCGTCTGGTCACTCACTATTGGCGCCACGCCGCATTTCTCGAAGAGGATCAATTGATCCGCGACGCATCGAGATTGAACGGCATTCCCGGCGCCCTGATCCATGGCCGTTTCGACGTCAGCGGACCGTTGTCCACGGCGTGGCAACTGCACAAGCGATGGACGACCTCCAGGCTGCATATTCTCGAAGACGCCGGCCACGGCGGCGGCAATGAGTTCATGCCCTTGGTCATCAGAACTCTGGATCAGTTCGGGAAGCTGTAGGCGTGTGAGCCGTTACGGCGTGGGACCGCCGGGCGAATGAATTGAGGTACTGTCACCATAGTCCCGCGCCTTGCCCTAGCGACAGGGCGGGCTAGCATCCCCTGCAAACACATCGCGCATTACGGTGACAGTGCACTAAACTGGCAGCGCCCAGCGTCACAGAGAACTGCCTCGCATTGGATGGAGAGTTTGATTGTCGCCGTAATTCCGCGATTGCAGTGATGCTGACCACCGGCTCCAAATCCTTGTGTAAAGCGCGGATGACTACTTGTGGCTTTGTTTGCCACTTCTATGATCGACGCGGTTTAACCGTGGGATTTTCAAAATGAGATTTTGTAAGACGTTGTTGCTCACTTCGCTGGCGTTGAGCTTCGCAAGCGCGGCTCAGGCCCGTATCAATTGCCATCACGATCCTGTTTGTCAGGCACAACGTGACGGCACTACCGTTGCAGAAGCCAAACGCAAAGACGGCGCGGCGACTGCATGCCTGCGCGCTGTCGGATATACACAGGAGGATTGGCACGCCTATCGGGTCCCCGCCGGTCCAGCTGGAAAGGTTAGGTCCTGCTTTGCACGGCACGGGCTTCCGACAGACTAAACCTCACGGGAGCTACGGTGACAGTGCACTGAATTTATTCGCGGCCACGCCGCTGGTTTCGCGGCAATTGAGTGCACTGTCACCGTAATGCCCAACGATATCTCAGTTCGTCAAACATCGCATTTGCCTATGGCTTCAGCGTACCAGCTCTCAAGAACGCCAGAACGCCGATCGCAGCACCCAGGACGCCCGTCGATGCGGTGACCAGACTGATAAAGAGGGTTGCGTGAGATTGGAAAAGCTCCCAGCGCTCCTTCCGTTCGGCATGGAGGTTCGAACGAAGCTTCGAGATGCCCGCAGCAGTCAGATGGCGGGAGCCGAACGTCTCGGACACCGTTCAGGAATCCTCACCCGGAATCTCCACGAAGCGACGACGAGCCTGAGCGACGTAGAACTGAGTGGTGAGGACGCTGATGTCGTCGTCGACCTCATCGATATCCATTTGAGCGCCATCGCGGATCGCCCCCCGAACATGCGAACTCTCCTTCTTCGCCAACGACGCCGCGACGTCGCGCCTCACCTGAGAGGTGATCTTGTCTCTCCGGCGTTGCAACTCCCAAAGCTGCATCCGATATTTCAGACGGTTGAACATAAAGCCCCTAAGGAACATCCGTTTCCTACTACCACTAATTGATCGCGGGAGTTGCCACGACTACCCCCTCGCTTAAGTGGCAATCTTGGCAAGGTACCCGCACAATGATAGGCAGTACAGGGAATTGGAGTGAAGTCTCGTTACTGTGGGGGTGCAAACAGGGGGGACCATGAACGCCAAAAACGAGCGGCTAAAAATTCAGGCTAACTTTTGGAACGGACTGGCGATCGCCGCGGCTGCGGCTGGGATCATCGTGCCGTTCTTGCAAGCCTATTCGAATGACGAGTTGTGGAACGCCCAAGTGTTCCCTCACCTCTCAAAGCTAGCCATCAACACTTTCCTGCCGATGGCCATCGCGATCTTTTTTGCCTATCTCTTCCACTCGATCGCGAAATCCTGCGCCGATCGAATTTCAGACGATTAAGACTGGGGTCTGAAGCATCCGCAATTTCAGTTTTGCGACCTCGTCGACCAACTCAGCAAATTGAGTCTCACTAAGTGCAGAGCTGAGCGATCTTCAAAAACAACTGAATGTCCCGCGGTCCACGCGGCTCACTACTCTTTAGGCGCCTTCATCAGTTGGACGTTTGCGAAGTTGATTGCGACTTCGCGGTTGTGCAAATCGATTCCGTTGGCGCGCGCGACAAAGAAATGGATGTGCGTATCCGACCAACTAAAATTGTAAACGCACATTTCCTCGGATTGGAATCCGGTATTGCGCTCTGGCATCGCGAATTGGTTTACACGCGGCGATGGCACTTTCTCGCCGCCATAGAACATGCCGCCCCCATTGCTGAAAGAAACACTCACCAGTTGTTCTCCGGGTATCCCGTCGACGCCAAGGATCGTAATACGCAGGGTGTTTGATCCAACCTTATCCTCCCAATAAGAGCCGATATTGATCTTGACCTCTCTTATGGTCACGTCGCGAGGATCGAACTCGTCAAGCTTCGGTTTCCTGGCCTCGAACGTCGGTATAGATACGCTAGCGGGCTTACTCAGCACGGTGGCTGGCGCCGGCGCGACAGCGATTTCCGGTGGCTTGGCTTCACTACGAAACTCAGGAAACCGCGTCTCACTGAACACGTGGCGCGTAATTGCATCGAAGATTGGCATCATCGCTTGGAATACGAGCCACCAAACACCAACAATAGCCATAGGTACAATGATAAAGGGCAACCCCAACTGGATTCCGTTCACCCCAGTCTTGAATATGTCTGGATACTGCACTGAAAGCGCAATGATTGTACCGACCGTAGTCACGACCATCGAAAAGACGGCGCAGAAAACCTGCACTATTTGACCTCGATTCGAAAACCACCTGCCCGACATCTTCGCCCCCTGATATGGCGCATGAACTTATCGTTCGGACTTGCCGGCCGCTACCTGCAGTGGCGCCGTTATGCACCGTCCAGCAATTCAACTCAGACCACGCCACGACAGGCGCCTTCGCCGCCTTCAAGAGGTCGTCATGCGCGGCGGGATCATTCTTTCGCACCGTCTCGATAGTTCACCTGCCGTCGCCCTCACGCGCATGTGCACGCGCCCCCTGCCCCTTGTCGCATTTTGCTGCTATTCATCGCCCCCGCCCGAAACCAAAAACCCTCCATCCGTTCAAGGGAGTAACAACCATGCGATACCTCCACACCATGCTGCGCGTGCGCAATCTCGATGTCGCGCTGAAGTTTTACCAGGATGCGCTGGGCTTGAAGGAGGTGCGGCGGATCGAGAACGACAAGGGGCGCTTCACGCTGGTGTTCCTGTGCTCGTCGGATGATCTCGAGGCGCTGAAGAAGCAGCCGCAAACGCGCGGCGCGCCGCTGGTCGAGCTCACCTACAATTGGGACGAGGAGAAGTACGGCGAGGATCGCTTCTTCGGCCATCTCGCCTATGAGGTCGACGACATCTACGCCACCTGCGAGAAGCTGATGAAGGCCGGCGTAACCATCAACCGGCCGCCGCGCGACGGCAACATGGCCTTCGTCCGCTCGCCCGATCTGCACTCGATCGAGCTGCTCCAGAAGGGCGAGCCGAAAGCGCCGCAGGAGCCGTGGTCATCGATGCCGAACACCGGCCACTGGTAGGGCCTTTTCCATAGGAACAAGCCCTCGCCGCGCACGTTCACTCCTCGACAACATGATTGGAGGAGGACGCAATGGGACGAGGATTGTTGCTGTGGATGCTGGGCGTGCCGATCCCGGTAATCCTTCTGCTCTGGCTGTTCTTCGGCCACTGACGAGCTGGTTCAACCTGCAATGAAAGCTCTGCCCATGGCGGAGCTTTTTGCATGAGGGGCGCGCCGCAAATGCCGTCGTCCGGCACAGGAAATTCCGCTATCACCCGCACAATTGAAAACGCCGCGGGAGACGCTTCATGCCTGACACCAAGCTGACGATCTGGGGCCGCGCCAACTCGGTCAACGTGCAGAAGGTGCTGTGGTCCCTCACCGAGCTTGGCCTTCCCTACGAGCGCATCGATGCCGGCATGCAATACGGCAAGACCCGCGAGGCCGAGTATCTCGCGATGAACCCGAATGCGCGGATCCCGACGCTGGTCGAGGGCGACTTCGTGCTGTGGGAATCCAATTCCATCATGCGCTATCTCTGCCTCGCGCATGGACGCGGCACGCCGATCTATCCGAACGCGCCGAAGCAGCGAGCTTCCATCGACCGCTGGCTCGACTGGACGCTGTCGGCGGTGCAGCCGGTCGACCGCCCGGTGTTCTGGGGCATCGTGCGCACGGCGCCCGCCGAGCGCGACATGATCCAGGTGCAGCGCGATGCCGATGCCGCCGTCGAGGTCTGGGCGATCGCCGATCGCCTGCTCTCGACGCGCCGCTACATGGAGGGCGACCAGTTCACGCTCGCCGATATCGCGATCGGCGCCTATGCGCGGCGCTGGCTCGGCGTCGAGGGCATCACCCGGCCGGCGCAGCCGAACCTGACGCGCTGGCTCGCCGAGCTCGGCAAACGCCCCGGCTTTGCCCAGTTTGTCGCACCGCCGATGTCGTGAGCCGCTGGCGCGGCTTAACCTGCGAAGAGCGCGCAAGGAATCGCCATTTTGGCGCACGCGGCCGGCGGCATCGCCGCACTTGACGGCTAATGTGCATGGGGTTGTTTTCGCAACTTTTTGTTTTGGCGTCCGTGCCTAGAGCCAGCCGCGCTCGACCAGCAGCACGCAGATGATCAGCACCAGCGTCACGACAGCAGTGGCGAGCCGCGCCGGCCAGCTCAGGCCGCGGCCGACCCACCACAGCAGCGCGCAATACATCAGCACGGGGACGACGATATCGAGCCGCAACAGATCCGGCGGCATGCGGCTTTAGCGCCGGACCGCGGCGTCGACGCTGATCGAGCCGCCGATCTTCACGCAGGTGCCGGTGCCCTCGACCATGTGGTAGCCACGGCCATAGGACGCGCATGCGCCCGCCTTCGCCGTCCCGCCCGTGCCCTTCAGCGGCAAGGTCTTGCCCGCCTGCCGCGGCTCGGCGGCCGGAAGGCGCAAGGCTTCGGCCGCGGCTGCGGACGTGGCCAGCAACGAGATCAGGATGAGGAGCTGTGTGCGCATGCGAGCGTTCTAGCCCGGCGAGCCGCGGCGCGCAGCATCTGATGTCAGATGAACTTGATCCCGGCCGACTTGCCGCGGCGCCAGACCACCTGGCAGTTCCGCCCGGTGCGGGCATCGCGCGCGAAGGCCAGCCGGATCACGCCCGGAAGCTGGCTTGCGTCCTCGTCCAGGGTGATCTTGGCGCCCGAGCTCGAGATGTCCTGGACCAGGCAATGCCGCGCCGCGAACCCGCCGTCGAGCGTGATCCAGGCGTGCTGCGACAGCAGCTTGCGGTCTGCGCGCTTCTTGGGCGGTGGCATTGGCGTGAAATCTCCCGCTCCAGCGCTACCTCAGGGAGCCCTAAGAAACCGTTGAAATCGGGTCCGAATCATCCCCTCGCCGGCGCTGTCCACGGTTCCAAAAGACCGTTCCCGAACGGCTTGCCCACGGGCCGAAAGGACACTATACGTTCGCCCGCTGCAAGCCGCCGGGCACGACTCGCGCGGCCGCGGCCGTGCCGTCAAAAGCGGCGGGGCTTAGCGTTTGCTCCCTTCGTCTATCGGTTAGGACGCCACCCTTTCACGGTGGAGAGAGCGGTTCGATTCCGCTAGGGAGCGCCATCCGCGCCACGGCGCGCGGGCGATGCGGCGAAATTCACCGCCATGCCCGTGAACCTCTCCGGCCCTCACCTCCGACCAACATCCTGTTGGAACCGGTGTGGACCCATGGAGCAGCGCAAATCCCCCTCGGACGGCCAATCCGGCATTGCCTCGCCGGCACTGCCGCCCTGGATGCAGCGCACGACGCCCTACACACCGGACCGCCGCGCCAGGATGCTGGAGCACATGGCGCGAGCGAGGTCGCTTCCGCCGCGCCAGGCCGCGACCGCGCCGGAGCCCTCGCGCGTCAGCGGCATGCACATTCTCGGCGACGCCTACGGCTACGCGGTTCTGTTCGGACTGATGGCCCTCCTCTTCATGTCGCGGGTTCCGCTCTACCTCGGCGCCTTTCTCTTCTTCGCCGACGGTGAGCGCATCGAGCGCGCGCTCGCAGCGATCGGCATCCGGCTCGAGCCCGATGCGCTCGGACCCGACGTCATCAAGAGCTTCGCATACCTGTTCGGCTGGTTCGCGCTGCTCGCGTCCTTCAAAGGCTCGGTGCCTGCCTGGCTGGCGCCGTGGATCCCCCCAGCCGAGTCATGGGCGTTCCTTGCCGGCATCGCCCTCGCGCTCGCCATCGTCGAAGCATTCGCAACGCGCGCGCTGCGGCACGCATTGCCGTGGTTCGGATTGAACGTTGGTGCGGAGAGTCTGGCCTGGAAAACGACCAGGCTCCTTGTCGCCGTGGCCGTGCTGGCCTGTCTCGTTCTGCTCGGCTCTCTCTGAACGCCACGACCGAGCCGTCGCTCTCAATGACGGTGTTGTGAACTTGCGTGCCCCATAATCGGGACCTTATGCCGCTTTCGCCGGTGCGTGACCGGGCCACGCGTTTACCGGAAATTTACCCCTGCTCCTGAACGGCGGTATCATTTACTTAGAATTTGACCGCTACCGTGGAAGTACGGAAATACTCCGAAACCCGATTGGCGCGGATGTCCATCGCAGAATTCCTCAGGCAGCGTGCAGTGGAAGTCACCGTGAGCGGCAGCTACTCGCTGCCGCGCTGGTACGATTGTGAGGGCAAGCTCCGCACCTTCGCCTGCCGGACCAAGCGCGTCTCGCCATTCCGCATGATCGTGGACGTGCCTGTCGTCGGCAAGATCGGGGAGCGCGTGACCTCGTACTTCCAGGATTTCGGCGAATTCCAGTGCACGATCAGCGCGACGCTGAAGTCGGGCTTCCTGATGGAACTCGACATGACGCGGGCGCGGCGCGCCTGGATGTCGGAGAAGCTGACCTGGCTGGAGAAGAAGCAGAGGGACGCCAGCGTCCAGGAGTTGCGCAATGACGCCCGCTTCGTCCCGCAGGTCTCGCACACCTTCCTGACGCTCGCCGACGGCAGCACCCATCCCTGCTTCATCATCGACGTCTCCACCGCCGGCGTCGCGATATCCTGCGAATACGATCCGCCGATCGGTACCCCGCTTGCGGTCGGCGCCTGCGTCGGCCGCGTCATCCGCAAGTTCGACAACGGCTTTGCGGTCAAATTCGCCGAGAAGCAGCAGTGGGACGACGTCGTCCGCCTGATCGCGCGCTCGCCCGTGCCGCAGCCGGCCTGAGACCGGCTGGCTCCATCTTAACTCTTTCTTAACGAAACGCTGGAGGTGGCGAGCCCTGCACGATAGGGTGTGAACCAGTACGGCCGCAATCATTGCGGGCCTAACGTATTGGAAGTCCCGGAATGTCTATCGCTGACGCTGAGTTCGCCCAGGCAAAGACCGCTCAGAGCGCGCCCACCGCCGCCAAGCCGCAGCTTCCCCCCGGTGTCGTGACCGAGGGACCGCTCGTCAAAGCCAAGCTGCGCGAAAGCTATCTCCTCCTCGGCATCCTCTATGTCGGCGCGGTCGCGGGCATCATCTGGGCCGTCACGCAGGGCGTCGGCAAGGTGGAGCTGTTTACGTTTGCCTGGATGTTCGCGCTGACGACATTCGGCATCGGCGCCGGCATGCACCGTCTGTTCGTCCATCGCAGCTTCCGCACCGGCCCGATCATGCGCGTCTTCTTCTGCGCCATCGCCCAGATGGCGGTGCAGGGCTCGATCGCCAAATGGGTCGCAAACCACCGCCGCCACCATCTCTATGCCGATGACGTGGGCGACCCCCACAGCCCGCAATTCGACGGCTTCGGCAATCGCTATGTCAGCGCGCTCAAGGGCTTCCTGCACGCCCAGGGCAGCTGGGTATTCGACCAGGCGACCACCGACAACGAATACTATGCCAAGGACATCCTCGCCGACCCCATCGCGATGTTCTTCGTCCGCACTCGCTGGGTCTGGTACGGGATGTCGGCCGTCTTCATCCCCGGCTTCATCGGCTACGTTTTCGGCGGCGTGCACACCATGATCGGCTGCGTGCTGTTCTCCGGCCTGCTCCGGGCCTATCTGCTGATCCTCGTCAGCCAGCTCACCGGCTCGGTCTGTCACGCCTACGGCTATCGCCGCTTTGAGGTCGACGACGCCTCGACCAACGAGTTCGTGACCACGATCCTCACCTTCGGCGAGGGCCTTCACAACAACCATCACCGCTTCCCGCGGGACGCCTATATCTCGCACGCCTGGTGGGAGATCGATCTCAACGGCCTGATCATCTTGGGCATGGAGAAGATCGGCCTCGTCCACGACGTCTTCCACGCCTCGCACCGTCAGCTGGAGCGGGCGTCGGAAGCGCAGGCGGCCTCGACGCGCTGACCGGCAGGCGGCGGCCCTCCGGGGCCGTCTTGCCTCCGCATCTCTGCCCTATCGCGGCCCCATTGCGGGATCAGCTTTTGAGGGTCTGTGCCTCGCGCCGGACCTCATTTGCAGATTTGCGATCGGGGGACCGAATGGCAGTCGACAAGATCACCTGGGACAGGGTCGGCCGGGTTACCGAGCCCGGACGCTACATGTACACGTTCGGCTGGCTCACCATCACCGCCGGCGATCTCGAGATCTGGAAGCAATACCCGCAGGCCGCGTTCACGCTGCTCGCGCAGCACGCCGAGCCGGACGAGTCCATCGGGGAGGAATTCCATCTCGGCGCCTTCGACATCGCCCCCGAGGCGGCGCCGCCGTTCACCACGCACTGAAGGCTGGCAGCGGCAGCCCCGATCGCCCTGCGCCAACGCGCCGATTCGAGCCTCCGCAAGCAACGCCTGGTAGGAGGCGCGGTCGCGCCGAGCGCAGGCCGCTGCAGGAACGCATGGCATGCACGTTGCTTGGCAATCGCCATGATCCATGTCGCCGCCGTCGATCAAGCCTTCCTGCTGCTGTTGATCGTGTTCTGCCTGGGCTCGTGTCTCGTGCGCGTCTTCTGGCAGCTGGAGCAGGTGCGGGCTCGCCGTACCGCCACATCGTCCCGCCGGCGCACAAGGAAGCGTGACTAGGCCGATCTACCCGGCCGCGCGTTGTTCTGGCGGACGACACGCCTGCCAGACTCGCCGCCGGGAGACGAGCATCGTGAATCGAAGAAACCGGTGCATTTCCTTGATTTGGCTTGCCAATCGCGGCCCGATCCTGGACATGCGATCGCGACTATCCAGGACCAACAGGCGCGTTGATGACAACAGGCCCGATACGCAATTGATTGTCGCTGCATTCGGTCCCTGCGGTGCGGATGAACGGGAGCTGTCACGCCCGTTAAGCGAGGCGACAGCAAGCGCATGACACATGGTCGCAGCGGTGATTGTAGATAAGCGGATCAAGGGAACCTATTTTCGGCGCCGATGTATCTGATTGAAGCTTTACCCACCGTCATCGGAACTGCCGCCATCGCCCCGGCGCTGCTGATGCTGTGGCTCGTCATTGCCGCCGAAGAGCGCCCGGGACCACCGGCCCAGGTCTGGACCGCGTTCCTGCTCGGCGCGGCCAGCATCTCGCTGCTGGGCCTCGCCCGCGCCCCCTTCGCCAAGATGGTTGCAGCCCCCGACAATCCCTGGGCGGCGCTGGCGATGCATTCGATCTTCGGCGTCGCGCTGCCCGAGGAGGCCGTCAAGGTGGTCGCCATCGTGCTGGTCTCCTCGACCAAGCGGCGGACCTTCGCCAATCCGATGGACACCGTGGTCTATGGCGCCGCGGTCGGCCTCGGCTTCGCCGCCTACGAGAACCTCGCCTATCTCGTCCAGCATGCCGAGATGTGGCGCTCGCTCGCCGCCTTGCGCAGCGTCCTCACCGTGCCGTTCCACGGCGCGCTCGGCATCATCGCCGGCGCTTACCTGACGATCGCCCGTGCCGGCACGGCGCTGGGCGCAAACCGGCACCATCGCGACTGGGCCCGTCTCTCCAGCCGCCTGCTGATCTTCGCCGGCCCGCTCGCGCTGCACTCGGCCTTCGACTTCCCGCTGCTGACCCTCCAGCGCATGCCGGATCTGGACCCGACGCTGCGGATGTGGCTGGGCGCCGCGAGCCTCCTGGTCGGCTTCAGCTCGATCGCCTTCGCCATCCGCCTGGTGCGGCGCGTCGCGCGCCACCACGCGCCCCGCACGGACGTTGCGCGGGAGCGGCTCAGCCAGTTGCGCCGGATGTGGGCGCTGCTGCTGGCCGGCGGCGGCGTCGGCTTTCTCGGCCTCGCCTTCGTGCTGACCTCGATCCACCACTGGCTGATCAACCCCGAGCGCAATCTGACGCTGGCCCTGATCCCGATCGGCTTCGTCTCGATCCTGCTCGGCCTCGCGCTTCTGATTGTCACAACGGCGATCTATATTCTCGGCCGCAACCGCATTCGCACCAGCGGCGAAGGTTTTTCGTCCGCGCACGGCGGCGGTTGAGCCGCGGGATGGCAAGCCCGCTGCGCGCATACTAGATTGAGCACATACCCTTCGATCCGGAGCCTGCCGATGACATCGCCTGAAGATCTTTCACGGCTGCAATCCGCGATGAGCAAGACTGTGAAGGCGCATTGGAAGGCCTTCCTGTTCGAGGGCATCCTGCTCGCCGTTCTCGGCGTCGCCGCACTGATCCTGCCACCGCTCGCAAGCCTTGCCATCGCGATCTTCCTCGGCTGGATGTTCTTGATCAGCGGCATCGGCGGGCTGATCGTGACCTATTGGGCGCGCAGCACGCCGGGCTTCTGGTGGTCGCTAATCTCGGCCGCGCTGGCCGTGCTTGCCGGCATGCTGCTGCTGGCGCGGCCGATGCAGGCCGTGCTGACGTTGACCATCGTGCTCGGTGCCTATTTCCTCGCCGAGGGCGTCGCCACCATCATGTACGCACTCGAGCACCGCCGCGAACTGAGCGGCCGCTGGTCGTGGCTCCTGATCTCCGGTCTCGTCGACATCGCGATCTCGTTCATGGTGATCACGGGGCTGCCAAGCTCGGCGGAATGGGCGATCGGCGTGCTCGTCGGTATCAACCTGCTGTTCGGCGGCGCCACCCTGATCGGCATGGCGCTGGCGGCACGCAACAGCAACACCTGAGGGGTCTCGTCGTCCGTCAAGCCGATTGGGGGGTGACAACCCGCCAATGGCACGCTATATGGCCTGCCATGATCACCGTTGCCACCAGCTATTTTTGGTACTTTAGCTACGACAGCTCGCTGGCGGCAGGAGGATCGCGCTCAATCTGAAATATTGAAGCAAACGTCCGAACAGCCGCCAGACCTGGCGGCTTTTTTATTGGCCGGCAGGTTCAACCAAGCAGGAGCCCGCCGTGCTGAGCACGACTGACGATCTTCGTATCCGTGAACTGAAAGAGCTGAGCACGCCGGATGAGGTGATGCGAGAGGTCCCGCGCACGCTCACCGCAACGCGTGTGGTGATGGCGGCGCGCAACGCCATCCATGCCATCCTCACCGGCCAGGACGACCGCCTGCTGGTGGTGGTCGGCCCGTGCTCGGTGCATGATCCCCGGGCCGCGCTCGACTACGCCGAGCGTCTGACAAAACTGCGCGAGGACCTCGCCGACCAGCTCGAGATCGTGATGCGGGTCTATTTCGAGAAGCCGCGCACCACCGTCGGCTGGAAGGGCCTGATCAACGACCCCGATCTCGACGGCAGCTTCGACATCAACAAGGGCCTGCGGCTGGCGCGCAACGTGCTGTCAGCGGTGAACAATCTCGGCCTCCCGGCCGGCGCCGAATTCCTGGACATGACGACGCCGCAATACATCGCCGACCTCGTGTCCTGGGCCGCGATCGGCGCGCGCACGACCGAGAGCCAGATCCATCGCGAGCTGGCCTCCGGGCTGTCCTGCCCGGTCGGCTTCAAGAACGGCACCGATGGCAATGTGCGGATCGCGGCGGACGCGGTGAAGTCGGCCTCGCATCCGCATCATTTCATGGCGGTGACCAAGCTCGGCCGCTCGGCGATCGCCTCGACCGCGGGCAACGAGGACTGCCACATCATCCTGCGCGGCGGCAGCACGCCGAACTACGATGCGGCAAGCGTCGCGGCGGCCTGCAACGAGCTGGCGAAATCCGGCGTCGCGCCGCTGGTGATGGTGGATGCGAGCCACGCCAATTCGAGCAAGAAGCCGGAAAACCAGCCGCTGGTCATGGCCGACATTGCCGGCCAGATTTCCGGTGGCGAGAACCGCATCATGGGCGTGATGATCGAGAGCAATCTCGTCGCCGGCCGCCAGGACGTGGTTCCAGGCAAGCCGCTCACCTACGGCCAGAGCATTACCGACGGCTGTATCGACTGGGCGACCACGGCAACTGTGCTCGAGCAGCTCGCCGATGCGGTCGAAATCCGGCGCAACGCCCAGCACGCGGGGCTGCACGAGCGCTCGGCGTAAGGCCAAAGCAAACGCGGGCGGGGCGAGCTGTCGCGCCCTGCCCGCACCGACGCGGCCTAGCAGCCGCGGCAGATGCTCTTGATCTTCTTGTCGAGCGCCTGGTTTTCCTTGCTGAGGGGATCGTTCGGGTCGCTCAAATTCTTCTCGTTCGGCACGTCTCCGGCGCGCGGCTGCCGATGACCGACGGGTGCAGGCGGCAAATTGCCCGCCGACGGTCCCGACGTGGTGGTCGATCCCTTGCTGCCGGTCTGCGCCACTGCCGCGCCGCCGAGCAAGATCACGAGCGACACGGCCACGATGATCCTCTTCATTTCCGTTCCTCCATGCTCAAACCGGCGTCCACTCCGTCACCACTCACGTCTCGGGCGGATAGAGATGAACGTCCCCGCAATAGTCCACGATACGATAGCGCGTTTCCGTCGCCGCTTCACGTGCGTCGGGTGCGGTATTTTGTGCCGCCAACACATAGTTCGGCCCCACCGGCGACTTGCCGGCACCCCCGGGAATGTCGATGACGTAGTCAGGCTGACAAAGTCCTGACACCCGTCCGCGCAGCTGCCGCATCAGCTCCTGCCCCTCCGCCAGCGTGGTGCGCAGATGCGCAGTGCCAGGTGCGAGATCGCCGTGATGCAGATAGTACGGCTTGATCCGGCATTCGACGAAAGCTCGCATCAAATCCGACAAGGCCGTGACGTTGTCATTGACGCCGCGCAAGAGCACGGACTGGCTGACCATGGGAATCCCGGCATCGACGAGCCGCGCGCAGGCTGCGCGGGCGCCTTCCGTGAGCTCGCGTGCATGATTGGCATGCAGCGCAACCCAGGTGGTCGCGCCCGCAACCTTCAGCGCTGCGACCATCTCGTCGCTGACGCGCGCGGGGTCGGCGACGGGCACGCGGGTGTGAAGGCGGATGATCTTGACGTGATCGATGCCGGCGAGATCGGCCATGATCTCGCTCATGCGGCGCGGCGACAGCATGAGGGGATCGCCGCCGGTCAGGATCACCTCCCAGATCTCGTCGTGCGCGCGGATGTAATCAATGGCAGCACAATAAGCGCTGTCCGAGAGCGCGTTGTCCTTGCCGGGGCCGACCATCTCGCGGCGGAAGCAGAAGCGGCAATAGACCGCGCAGACGTGAACGAGCTTGAACAGCACGCGATCGGGATAGCGGTGCACGATGCCCGGGACCGGCGAATGCGGGTGATCTCCGATCGGATCGGCGCTCTCGCCCGGCTGCATCTCGAGCTCCGCGGCGGTCGGCACGAACTGGCGGGCGATGGGATCGTCAGGATCGGATGTGTCGATCAGCTCGACCAGCGCCGGCGTGATCGCGACCGCATAGCGCGCGGCAACGCGCTCCAGTGCGGGCAGCGCCGCGGCAGGCGCGAGGTGCTCGGCCACGAGCTCGGCCGGCTCGCGCAAGGTGCGTGCAAGATTGGTCTTCGTCATGTTTCACTTAGCGTTTCATTTGCGGGCGGCGTCCACACCACCTGATCAATCCGCGTTGCGCCGCTGGCCAGCATCACCAGCCGGTCGAAGCCGAGCGCGACGCCGCTCGCCTCCGGCATTGCGGCGACCGCGGCCAGAAAGTCCTCGTCCAGCGGATAGGCTTCGCCATAGCGGCGCTGCTTCTCCGCCATCGATTCGGTGAAGCGCCGGCGCTGCTCTTCGGCGTCGGTCAGTTCGCCAAAACCGTTGGCGAGTTCGACGCCGCAGGCATAGACCTCGAACCGTTCGGCGACCCTGGGATCGCCGGCCTTCACGCGCGCCAGTGCCGCCTCGGGAGATGGGTATTCGAACAGAATGGTCAAACGCCCCTGTCCCAGATGCGGCTCAACATGCTCGACCAGAACCTTGCTGAAGATGTCCGACCAGGTGTCGTCCCCGGCCACGCGGATCTTGCCGCCGGCCATTTGGGCGAGCGCGGCACGGTTACCCTCGTCACCCGAGATTGTCGACAGCAGATCGATGCCGGCGAACCGTTCGAAGGCGCCTGCGACCGTCAGGAGCTCCGGCTCGGCGAAGGGATCGGCGGTCCGGCCGCGGAAGGAGAAGGTCCCGATCCCGGTCGCCTGCGCCGCGCGGGCGATGACCACGACGGTGTCGGCCATGATGGCGTCATAAGGCGCACCGGCCCGGTACCATTCCAGCATGGTGAATTCGGGCAGATGCAGGTCGCCGCGCTCGCGGTCACGGAACACCCGGGCGAACTCGAAGATTCGGGGCTCGCCGGCCGCCAGCAGCTTCTTGCAGGCAAATTCCGGGGAGGTCCGCAGGTAGCGGCTGGCCCGGCTGCCGTCGGGCCGCACGATCTCGGTCCGGGGGGCGTGCAGATGGGTCTCATTGCCCGGGGAGACCTGAAGAACGGAGGTTTCGACCTCCATGAAGCCCTGCTCGGCGAAAAAGCCCCGTAAAGCCCCGGTCACGGCTCCCCTCGCCTGGAGGAACGGCCGCCGGTCGAGGTGGCGCTCGGGCGACCAGAACGGCGAAATCGGCTTGTCCCCAGCCATTAACCGACCACCCCAGCCATCAGCAAAGTGCTGGCATCCAACGGCAAAATCAGTATGTTGCGGCCCGAAACGGGCGCCGAGGTCTGATTTGAGGCCCCAAGTCCCCCATCAATTTGACCACGTCCTGGCCGGAGCCGGGCCAAGCAAGCAGGAAATACAGCTTTGAGAGTCATCGCCAGTTCTATTCGCAAGGGCAACGTGATCGAGCAAGACGGCAAGCTCTATGTCGTCGTGAGCGCCGAGAACATCCATCCCGGCAAGGGCACCCCCGTCAGCCAGATCGAAATGCGCCGAATCTCGGACGGGGTAAAGATCTCCGAGCGCTACAAGACCACCGACCAGGTCGAAAAGGCGACGATCGAAGAGCGCAACTTCACCTTCCTCTATGAAGACGGTGACGGCTACCACTTCATGAACCCTGAGACCTACGACCAGGTCCAGGTCTCCAAGGACGTGGTCGGCGACGCGGCCGCCTATCTTCAGCCAGACATGACCGTCAAGCTGTCGACCCACGACGTCAACGTGGTCTCGCTCGCGCTGCCGCAGCGCGTGACGCTGGAAGTGGTGGAGACCGAGCCGGTGACCAAGGGCCAGACCGCCTCGTCTTCCTACAAGCCCGCGGTGCTTTCCAACGGCATCCGCACCACCGTGCCGCCGCACATCGCCGTCGGCACCCGCATCGTGGTGATGACCGAGGACGGCTCCTACTCCGAGCGCGCCAAGGACTAAGCCAGGGATCGAGGATCGGAACAGGTGCCGCCGGGGGGCGAGACAGTGGATAGGAAGAGTTTCCGCTTCGTCTCGCTTCTTTTGGCGTCGCTGTCGCTCCTCACCGCCACTCCGCTCGCTGCGGACGAATTCCGCAGCCCCTCGCTCACGGCCCTGCGCGTCGATTGGCGCGCAGCGCTCGACCAGCTCCGCACCGAGATCAACAGCCACCCCCGGGCCGCGGACGATTTCATCTTCGTGCCTCGCCGTTCCGTGCCGCGCTACGATCCGCGCGCGATGCCGGCGCTGGTGCAGCTCAACGCAATCTCCTCCCAATTCTTCACCGGCATTGCCCGCAGCTCCGTGCCCGTGCTGCTGCCGTTCGACGCCGGCGCCTATCGCGAGGCCCAGCGCAACGGCGCACCGCCGAGCCTGTCGCTGTCGCGCTATCAGGCTGATTTCAACCCCGTCGATATGTTCGACGCCGGCCCCGCCGGATATAGCGCGAGCTTCTCGCTCGAACCCGGCGCCGGTGACGGCATGCCGACGCGTGTCTTCGCAAGACCCGTCGAGGTGCAGATCACGGGCTCTGCGCTGCTCTATGACATCGCCGATCCCGCCGGCGGCAAGGGTGAGCCGGTCAAGCCGCTTGCAGCCCATTATCCGGACCTGCGCAGGTTCATCCGCGAAGGCTATGTGCGCTACGCCTTCACTCGGTTCGGCGTCGCCTATGTCGTCTCCATCCAGTGCCTGGACAGTGTCGCAAAACCGCGGCGGCTTGCCTGCAAGGAGGCCTATCCGGTTGCCGAACGCTTCCTGAAGGCGCTGCGCGTCGCCGGCGGCCAGCGCATGCGGCCGCTGATGGACGTTGCCTCCGACATCATCGATCGTCCTTCAGGGCGCTCGGCCGATTTCAGCTACCGGCCGAGCGGCGACATCATCCCGAACACCGGCTACCGCAACAAGAGCGGCCATCCGGACGTGATGGCCTATGCGCAGATCCGCTTCCCGCTGGAGAAGGCGCCCGCTTTCGTGCGCTCGCAATCCTACGGCAGGCGCGACAAGAACGAGAGTCCGACGGCCTACCCCTGGCGCGACAATTTCTGCGAGTCCCGCAGCTTCGAAGTCGGGCAATGCGGCGGCGGGTACGGCCACCAGGGCGAGGACATCCGCGCCGCCGAGTGCCCGCCGCCCGGCGAAGGTCGCGCCCCCTGCGATCCCAAGCAGCGCGCCGTCGTCGCCGTGCGCGACGCCATCGTGATCCGCGCGTCCAAGGACCAGGCCGCGACGCTCGAGATCAACAGCCGCACCGAGCACATGCGCTTCCGCTACATGCACATGAACCCGCAGGTGATGAACGCCGACGGCGTGCTCAACGGCCGCATCGTGACCGAAGGCGAGAAGATCGGCGTGGTCTCGAACTATCTCGACCATCCCGCCGGCACGTCGATGCATCTGCATTTCGACGTCCAGGTGTTCACCCGCGACGGCTGGATCTGGGTCAGCCCCTACGTCACGCTGGTCTCCGCCTATGAGCGGCTGATCCGTGCCCGCGGCCGCGAGGTCGGCCCGGAGATCGCGGGCGGCCCGCAGCCTGTGGCACATGCGCTGCCTGAGGACGTGATCAAGCCGGATCAGCGCGAGGGCTCGAGCAGCGAGGAGAATTGAGGCAACTCGCGCCTCACCACGCGGCGCGCCTCGATGACGATCTCATGACGCCCCTTTCGGCGCACGAGGCTTAAGCGGATCGGCGTCCCGACCTCCCCGAACGACCCGGCCTTCTCTGGCCCCAGAATTGCTTGGCTTCCGCAAGCAAACTGGAGAAAGGGAAGCACATGCGTTGTCTTACCACGGCGGTCATCGTGGCCGTCGCATTCGCCGTGCCGGCTCATACGCAGGAATTGACCGGTACGCTGAAGAAGATCAAGGAGACCGGCGCGATCACGCTCGGGGTGCGCGACAGTGCAGTGCCCTTCAGCTATATCGACGAGAAGCAGAAGACCGTCGGCTACGCCATCGACATCTGCATGAAGATCGTCGAGGAGATCAAGGCCGAGTTGAAGCTGGACAAGCTCGCGGTCAACGAGAACCTCGTCACCTCGTCCAACCGCATTCCACTGATGGCGAACGGCACCATCGACCTCGAATGCGGCTCGACGACCAATAACGCCGACCGCCAGAAGCAGGTGTGGTTCACCAACACGCATTTCCTCACGGCGAGCCGCTTCGTGTCGAAGAAGGCTTCGAAGCTCGATCAGGTCGATGACCTCAAGGGCAAGGCCGTCGTCTCGGTCGCGGGCACCACCAACATCACCCAGCTCAACAAGGCCAACGCCGCGCGCGCGCTCGGGATCAACGTCATGAATGCAAAGGACGTCCCCGAGGCGTTCCTGATGGTCGAGACTGACCGGGCCGAGGCCTTCGTCATGGACGACATCCAGCTCGCGGCCATGATCGCCTCAGCGAAGGATCCGTCGCTCTACGCCATCAGCTCCGGCGCCTTCTCCGATCCGGAGCCCTACGGCATCATGCTGCGCAAGGACGACGCACAGTTCAAGGCCGTGGTCGATCGTGCCACGGCAAAACTCTACAAGAGCCCGGAGATCGAGAAGATCTACAACAAATGGTTCATGGAGCCGGTGCCGCCGCGCGGCCTGAACTTCCACGTGCCGATGCCGGTGTCGATGAAGAAGTCGTTCGAGCACCCGTCCGACAATCCCGATCCGGCGTCGTATGGTGGCTGACGAGATCGCGGAGCACGCCGATCGTATAGTCGGGATGCGCGAAGCGACATCCGGGATGTTCACGACAACTGTTCCCGGGTGTCGCTTCGCTCGCCCGGGCTACGAACTAGTCCAGAAACGTCGTTAGCTGCGCGCCCTCGTCCGCCACGAACACCGCGATCAATTCCGCCGGCTGCGTGGCGCTGGCATTCGCCGACACCAGATGCGTCGCGCCGGGCGGCTCGAAGAAGGACTGGCCGACGCCAAACGTCTCGACCGGGCCGCCACCGAGCTGGGAGCGGATCTCGCCCTTGGTGACGTAGGCGGTCACCGAGCCCGCGTGGCGATGCGGCCGCGTAAATCCGCCGGGGCCGTAGAAAACGCGCACGATGGTCACGCGCTTGCCCGGCACGTTCGGCAATGCATAGGAGCCGATCGGCTCGACCTTGTCGAGCGGCGAACTCTCCGCGGCTGTCGCGCAGAGCGGCGCGAGCGCGCCGGATACGGTCTCCATCGTCAGCGGCAGCGCCTTGCCGATCGCGAGTGCGCAGGCGAGCCCGCCGACAACGGCCAGCGCCATTGAACGCGACGGCACCGGGCGTTGCGTGGTGGCCAGACTCATTGCTGTCATGACAACCTCCCCGTTTTCCCTGATGGCAATCAGGATGCGGCGGCATTCGTTGCGACCGGCCGCTTCGCCGGCGTCCAGCGATAGGCCGCGCCAAACCGGTTCCAGACGTTGATCGAGGCGACCGCCGAGGTCAGGTACATCAGCTCGGACTCGGAGAATTCGCTGGTCACTTCCGCGTAGACCTCGTCGCTGACGCCGTCGGGCAGGAAGGTCAGGGCTTCGGTCCAGGCCAATGCCGCACGCTCGCGCGCCGAGTAGATCGGTGCCTCGCGCCAGACCGCGACCAGATTGAGCTTGTCCACCGGCACGCCGATGCGCTCCGAGAGCAGGATATGATGCTGCACGCAGAAGGCGCAGCCGTTGATCTGCGAGGCGCGCAACTTGACCAGCTCGAGAAGCTGCTTGTCGAGGCCGGCCTTGGCCGCAGCCTGGCCCAGCGCCAGCACCAGATCATACGCATCGGGCGCGATCCGCTTGAAATCCTCATATTCGCTGCGGGCGTGTGACATTGCCGTGCACCTCATGTTATTGTAAGAGTACTTATACTGTATAAGAGCTCTTATATGCCGCGCAAGGCCGCTGACTTCACAAGATCGAAAAGCCCGCGGAAGGCCTCCGCCGCTTCCGACGGGAGTGCGGTCCGCGTGCCCGCCCCGGGGGAAGGCAAACGCGGCGAGCAAGGCTATCTCGGCTATCTGCTGCGCCAGGCCCATGCCGCGGTCCGCCTGACGATGGAACGGACGCTCGCCGATCTCGGCGTGACCTCGCCGCAATTTGCCGTGCTGACAATGCTGAACGCCTATCCGGGCCTGTCGGGCGCCGACGTCGCCCGCCTCACCTTCCTGACGCCGCAGACGGTCGGCGTCATCATCCGCAACCTCGAACGCGACGGCGCGATTGCGATGACGCCTCATCCCGTCCACGGCCGCATCCAGCAATGGACGCTGACGCCGCGCGGCGCGACGCTGCTCAAGGCTTGCCGGGATCGGGTAATCGCGCTGGAGAAGCGCATCGCCCGGAATCTGGATAGCAAGGCGGAAACAACGGTCCGGCGCTGGCTCGCCGGAATCGCGGCCGATTTGCAGGACGACTAGACCGCGCCGGGACTAGCCCTGGTCGCCGAAGCCTCCGTCGCCGCCATCGGCATCCGACAAGTCGCCGACGGCGCCATCGCCCTGAATGCCTCGGCCAAAGTTTTCCGCAATGATCATCAGGATCACGACGAACAGCCCTGCGCCGAACGGCCAGGGATTGGCACGGATGATGTCGAACAGCTCCCGCATGCGCGCATTCTGCATGACAAGAGCGAGCCGACCGTAAAGCGGCTGACCGAAAAATCGGGGAACGTGCGGCGGGGCGCCTGTTCCCTACGTTCCAGGAACCGGCTCACAGGAGCCTTGTTTCCCGCTACAATGTGTCCATGAAACAAGCTGATTCCTCGCCCACCCGCCGCACCTTGCTGAAATCCGCGCTCGGCGCGGCAGCCTTCGCCGCGTCACCCACCTACGCCCTCGCCACGCCGCCAGGCTTCGACGAATGGCGCGAGAGCTTTCGCGCACGCGCAATGGCGAAGGGCATTTCGGCCGCGACCTGGCAGCGCGCGATGGCGCGGGTCGAGCCCGACATGAGCGTGTTCAAGCAGATGCGCAACCAGCCCGAATTCCACGAGCAGGTCTGGCAATACATCAACCGCCGCGTCTCCGACTGGCGCATCATCAACGGCAAGATCGCGCTGAAGAACAACGAGGCCCTGCTCGCCCGCATCGAGCGCGACTTCGGCGTCGAGCGCGGCACGCTGCTGGCGCTGTGGGGCGTCGAGTCCGCTTATGGCGATCCGCTGGTGCAGCAGAACCACATGACGCCGGTGTTTCCCTCGCTCGCCGCGCTCGCCTGGAACGAGCCGCGCCGCAAGGCCTATTGGGAGACCGAGCTGATCAACGCGCTACGCATCGTCGACAAGGGCTGGAGCACGCCGGAGGAGATGAAGGGCTCCTGGGCCGGTGCGATGGGGCATTCGCAATGGATGCCCGAAGTCTGGCTCAATGTCGGCATCGACTATGACGGCGACGGCAAGGTGTCGCCATTCGGCAAGCCCGACGACGCGCTGGGCTCGACGGCAAAGTACCTCGTCAATCGCGGCAAGTGGCGCCGCGGCGAGCATTGGGGCTACGAGGTGCGCGCATCCGGCGACATGAGCGGCAGCCGCACCTATGCGGCATGGCAGGCCGCCGGCGTCACCCGCGCCGACGGCCAGCCGTTTCCGCAAGCCTCCGCGACCGCACAGATCTGGACGCCGGTCGCAGGCGGACCGACCTTCCTGCTGGGGCCCAATTTCTACTCGGTGAAGAGCTACAATCCCTCGATGAACTATGCGCTGGCGATCTGCCATCTCGGCGACCGCTGCCTCGGCGCACCGCCTTTCATCCAGCCCTTCCCCGGCTCCGAGCGTGCGCTGACGCTGGCCGAAGTGCAGGAGATGCAGACGCGACTGACCAAGGCCGGGTTCGACACCGGCGGCACCGACGGCCGCGTCGGCAACGACACCATGAAGGCGATCAAGGATTTCCAGCAACGCGCGGGGATCACGCCGGCGGACGGCTATGGCGGGCTGAAGGTGCTGGCGCGGCTGCGGCAGGGGTCGTAGGAGCTGGTCATTCCGGGGCGCGCGAAGCGCGAACCCGGAATCCATCGTGCAGCAAGCGACGCAGAAAAATGGATTCCGTGCTCGCGCCAAGTGGCGCGCCCCGGAATGACACTGTGGGTGACGCGCCCCCTGCCTCAGTGCCTGTACTGCGGCTCCTCGGCATCAAGCTGTCTACGGATCGCAGCCAGGTGCAACCGCGCGGATTCGGAATCGCCCTCGCGCATCTGCTTGTAGGTCTCGGCCGCAATCGCGGGATCGACGGGCAACACCTTGCGCCCCGTCGACATCGCCAGCACCTGCACCTCGGCGGCGCGCTCGAGGTAGTAGAGATCGTCCCAGGCTTCCGCGATGGTCGGCGCCAGCACCATCACGCCGTGATGCTTCATGAAGACGATGTCGGCATCGCCGACGGCGGATGCGATCCGCGCGCCTTCGCGGTTGTCGAGCGCAAGGCCGTTGTAGTCGCGGTCGACCGCGGTGCGGCCGTAGAATTTCAGCGCGGTCTGCCCCGCCCAGATCAGGGGATCGCCCTCGGTCATCGACAGCGCGGTGGCGTAGGGCATGTGGGTGTGGAACGCGACCTTGGCGCGCGGCAGGCGCTTGTGCATCTCGGCGTGGATGTAGAACGCCGTTGCCTCGGGTACGCCCTCGCCGTCGAGCACGTTGCCGTGGAAGTCGCAGATCAAGAGCGTTGACGCGGTCAGCTCGCGGAAGGCGTAGCCGTAGGGGTTGACGAGGAACAGGTCGTCGTGGCCCGGCACCACGGCCGAGAAGTGGTTGCAGATGCCCTCCTCAAAGCCGTTGCGCGCGGCCATGCGGAAGCAGGCGGCGAGATCCTCGCGCGCGGTGCGGATCGCGTCGGTGGCAAGGTCCGGCCGGTTCGAGCGGAATGGCGCCGGCGTGGATGACGAGGAGTGAAGGCTGTGCGCCATGGCGAAGGACACCTTTGTCGGTCGAGAGCTGCCCGCCTTGTACAGGGCCGACGCCTGCGCGTCAGCCCCCGCGGGCGCCACCCTGCCCTTCGCAGCCCGCGCGGCGGCTTATTGCCGCCGCGGCACGCCGCCGGCGTTCATACCGCCGTCGATCACGAGCTCGCTGCCGGTGACGTAACGCGAGGCATCTGACGCCAGATACAGCACGCCGGAGGCAATCTCCGCGGCCTGCCCGGCGCGGGCAAGCGGCGTGACGCCCCGGGCCCGTTCCTCCGGATCGATCGGCGCATTGCCCTGGTTGCCGGTCGCCCCCGTCGGGATCTTGCCCCAGATCGGAGTGTCGATGATGCCGGGATGAACGGAATTGACGCGAATGCCATCGCCCACGGCCGCGCACTCCATCGCGATCGATTTCGCAAACAGCCGCACGCCGCCTTTGGTCGCCGAATAGGCCGACAACCCCGGCGCGCCGCGCAGGCCCGCCAGCGAGGACATCATGACGATCGAGCCGCCGCCGGTCTTGCGCATCAAAGGCAGGCAATGCTTGACCGAGAGAAACACGCCGTCGAGGTTGATCGCGTTCTGCCTGCGCCAGTCACCGAGCGTCATGTCGACGATCGAGGGCACGGCAATGCCGATGCCGGCATTGGAGACCATGATGTCGAGCTGGCCGTAGCGCTTGGCGATCTCGGCGACGATCTCGATCCAGCGTTCCTCGCTGCTGACGTCCTGCTCCAGGAAGATCGCCTTGCCGCCGGCCTTTGTGATGCGCTTGGCGAGCTCGGGGCCGCGCAACTCGTCGACGTCGGTTGCGATGACGGTGGCGCCCTCGCGCGCGAACAGCTCGACGATCGCCTCGCCGATGCCGGAGGCGCCGCCCGTCACCAGCGCGACCTTGCCCTCAACCTGCCCTGCCATGTTCACTCCCTTTTCTTGTTGTTTGAGGCCGCTACTTAATCACGGATGGCCCCTGGTCCGGTAGCGCGACGTCGATGACGCGGAACTGCACACGCTCGGCGCCCTGATAGCGGTCGACCGACAACGATCCCGCGACATGCAATTGCTGACCGCGATTGGCGACCAACGCGTTGCCGAGTTTTTGTCCGACCGAACGGAAGGCGATGCCGTTGACGATGGCGCCATCGCCGGACTTGAAGCGCAAACGCAGATGCGCCTGGCCGACCTCATCGGCATAGACGAGCTGATGCGCCGGCAGCGCCAGCACGGCTTCCGGATTGCCGCTGCCAAAGGGCCCTGCGCGGTTGAGCGTCGCCGCAAGCTCCGTCGTCACTGCGCGCGCAGAGACGGCGCCGTCGATATAGAGCTCGTTGACGTGGCGCGCCTGGGCGACGTCGCGCGCCAGCGCATTTTCAAGATAGGCGCGGAATTCGGCGAGCTTCTCCTTGCGCAGCGTCACGCCCGCGGCCATCGCATGGCCGCCGCCTTTGAGCAGGATGCCGTCGGAGACCGCCTGCCGCACCGCCTTGCCGATGTCGACGCCGGCGATCGAGCGGCCCGAGCCGGTGCCGATGCCGCCGGGCTCGAGTGCAATCGCAAAGGCGGGCCGCGAAAACTTCTCCTTCAGACGGGAAGCGACGAGGCCAACCACGCCGGGGTGCCAGCCTTCGGACGCCGTGACGATGACGCCGAGCTTGTCCTCCAGTCCGATCGAGGCCAGCGCCTCGGCCTCGGCTTGCGCTTCCGCGGCCTGCTCGATGACACGGCGTTCGGTGTTGAGGCGATCGAGTTCAGCCGCGATCCGCGCGGCTTCGACGCTGTCGCCTTCGAGCAAGAGCCGCACGCCGAGATCGGCGCGGCCGATCCGGCCGCCGGCATTGACCCGCGGCCCCAGCATGAAGCCGAGATGCCAGGCCTCCGGCGGGCCGTTGAGCCGCGCCACGTCCATCAGCGCGGTGTGGCCGACATGATCGCGCCGCCGCATCGCGATCAGCCCCTTGGCGACGAAGGCGCGGTTGAGTCCGATCAATGGCGCGACATCGGCGACCGTGCCGAGCGCGACGTGATGCAGCATGCCCAAAAGGTCTGGCTCGGGCACCTCCGCATTCCAGAAGCCACGCTGGCGCAGCTCGCGGTTCACCGCGACCAGCGTCACCAGCACGAGGCCCACGGCGGCGAGATGGCCAAGGCCCGAGAGATCGTCGAGCCGGTTCGGATTGACCAGTGCGTCGACCACCGGCAGCTCCGTGCCGGCCTGATGATGATCGATCACGACCACGGACATGCCGAGGCGCTTGGCCTCAGCCAGCGGCTCGATGCTGGTGGTGCCGCAATCGACGGTGACGAGCAGCGTGGCGCCCTTCGCCGCCAGCCCCCGAACGGCTTCGACGTTCGGGCCGTAGCCCTCGAAGATCCGGTCGGGAATGTGGATCAGCGGATCGAGCCCGCAATGGCGCAGGTGCCAGGCCAGCAGCGCCGCCGAGGTCGCGCCATCCACATCGTAGTCGCCGAAGATCGCGACCTTCTCGCCCTTCGCCGCGGCATCGGCGATGCGCTTTGCGGCGGCCTCCATCTCCGTCACCGTGAAGGGGTCCGGCATGAGCTTGCGGATGGTCGGGTCCAGAAAGTCCGGCACCGCGTCGATATCGACCCCGCGCCCCGCCAGAACCCGCGCCAGCAGTTCCGGCAACTGGTGCCGCTGCACAATGGCGAGCGCCTGGGCCGCCCCGCGGGCGTCCAGCCGGTCGCGCCAGAGCTTGTCGGTGAGCGAGCGCGTCACCCCCAGGAACGCCTGGGGCGCTTCGACGGGCAAGGCGGTGGCGGGCGGCGTCATAACGAGCGGCAATCTGTTGGGAACTCGAGGTTCGGGCGAACACGCGAGGCGCCCGGTCACTGGCTTAAGGGGATTGGCCAGGAAACCCCGGCGATTTGCAACGGCTGGGGGGCACAAAGCAGTGGATGGCCGGCCGACAGGCCGGAGTGACTACCATTTAGGCATTTCGCCGGACAGCAAATTAAGCGGGCGTTAGGCGGAATCCTCGAAAAAGAATCGTATTCGATCTGTAAGCGATTGTTCCGGGTTCATTGCAGATCAGGCCTCATTGCCAAGGGAACTCCCCGATGTCTGCTGCGCTGGGTCTGAAAGCCAAGCCGATTGCCGCCGAACCCGCTGACGACGATTCCGACATTTCCGCGCTGATCAATCGCCTCACCGCGGAGGTCAACCAGATCGCGGTCGACAAGACCAAGGCGATCCAGCAGATCACCAACCAGATGAAGATGCTGGCGCTGAACGCGCTGATCGAGAGCTCGCGCGCCGGCGCGCAAGGTGCGGGCTTCGCGGTGGTGGCGCAGGAGGTGCGCGGCGTCGGCCAACAGGTCGAGACCATCGCGCGCGAGCTCGAAACCCAATTGACGAAGCGCACCGGCGATCTCGTCGCCTCGATCGACCGCATGAGCCAGCGCTCGCGCGGCGAGCGCATGGTCGACCTGTCGCTCAATGCGGTCGAACTGATCGACCGCAACCTCTATGAGCGCACCTGCGACGTGCGCTGGTGGGCGACCGACTCCGCCGTGGTGGATTGCGCGGCCTCGCCTGCTCCGGCGGCAGTCACCTACGCCTCGCAGCGCCTCGGCGTCATCCTCGGCGCCTACACCGTCTATCTCGACCTCTGGCTCTGCGACCTCGACGGCAACGTCATCGCCAATGGCCGCGCCGACCGCTTTCGCGTCGTCGGCCAGAACATCGCCCACACCAAATGGTTTCGCGAGGCGCGGACGTTGCGCTCCGGCGACGACTATGTCGCCGGCGACGTCGAGAACCAGCCGCTGCTCGGCAACGCGCAGGTCGCGACCTATTGCGCCAGCGTCCGCGCCGGCGGCCAGGCCAACGGCTCGCCGATCGGCGTGCTCGCCATCCATTTCGACTGGGAGCCGCAGGCCCGCGCCATCGTCCAGGGCGTGCGCGTCGGCGACAGCGACAAGGCGCGCGTGCTGCTGGTCGACTCCAATTTCCGCGTGATCGCGGCCTCCGACGGCCATGGCATTTTGAGCGAGCGCATCTCGCTGTCGCTGAACGGCCAGCGCTCCGGCTTCTATCACGACCGCTCGAGCACGATGATCGCGTTCCATGCGACACCCGGCTACGAGACCTATCGCGGCCTCGGCTGGTATGGCGTGATCATCTGCGGAGCCTGAGGCCAGGATCCGTCCGCTCGATAAAAAATCGCAAAACAACCCCATACACAGTAACCGAGCGTTGTTTTCATTAGTGTTTTGCCCGCAGCTCAAGCTGTTTTGACGCGTCGGGCAAAACAGTGGCATTATTCGACTATTCCGAAATCCGAAAACGCGCTCGTTGCCTTGGGCCGGCGACCGCCGTGTGAGCGGCCCCTCACTTGGCGCCCTCCACAAAGGCGACCGGCGTGCCTTTCGCGACGCTCCCAGCGACGCGTTCGGCGTCCCAGTTGGTGAGACGCACGCAGCCGTGAGATTCCGCTTTGGAAATCTTGTCCGGCGATGGCGTGCCGTGAATGCCGTAGCCTTCGGCGGACAAGTTGATCCACACCGTTCCAACCGGATTGTTCGGACCTGGCTTGATGGTAAAGGGCTTGCGCGAACGGACGCCCTTGAAGTGATAGGCGGGATTGTAGCGATAGAGCGGATTCTTGCTGACTTCGGTGACCTTGAGCGTGCCTGAGGGCGACGGCTTGTCCTCGCTTCCCACAGTCGCCGGATAAAATCCGATCATCGCATTCGACTTGTCGAACAGTTTGACGGTCTGCCTGACCTTGTCGACCTCGACCCTGTCTGCCTTCGCAGGCGCCCCCTCTCCCGCACTGGCAGTGTCCACCACGACGATGGTGTCGCCGGCGCGATCAAAACGACGCCCGGGGTTGAGCGCCGCCAGGAGCTGCTCGCTCATGTGAAATTTCTCGGCCAGGGCTTCGCGCGGACTGGTGAAGCCGAGCTTCGGGATGTCCTTCATGTCCTCCATCTTCGACGGCAGCTTGTTCAGGAAAGGACCCGCCACGTCCCGCTCGGTGATGGTGTAGGTCAGCGTGACCGGCCGCTCGTCCGCCCGCAGCGCCTTCCAAACCTCCTCCGTCGGAGCCTCCGAGCCCGGCAACTGCCGGGCTTCCGCATAGGCGCGTAGCGCCTTCTTCGCATTCTCCCCGAACCTGCCGTCGATCTCGCCGGGCGAGAAATGCGCCCTGTCCAGAAGCACTTGCAACCGCACGCCCGCCGGAGTCGGCTTTTCGTTCGAGAGAGTCTTCTTCGATGGCTCGGCGGACTCGATGACGGCCGGGCTGATCTCGGCCGCGAACGCGGGTGCTGCCGCCAGAACAAGGATCAGAACGATGCAGAATACCCGGGCGCGATCGACCGACCGGGCGCTCATCATCGTCCTTCGCGACCCGCGATCGCCCATGTGCCAGCTCCGGGATGGAGACATTCACCGAATTGGCAACTCGGAGCGACCACGGAAGTTTCTAGTTTTTCCCGAGGGCGACTGGCGCAGCCGACGAGCTAGTGCCCGTGGTCGATCACCCAGCACGGCGCCCGGCCATCTCCGCCGCGAGCAGCAGCGCGGCGCGGCTGGCGCCGATCGATGCGATGCCCTGGCCTGCGATGTCGTAGGCGGTGCCGTGCGCGGGCGTGCAGATCGGGAATGGAAAGCCGCCGAGCAAGGTCACGCCGCGATCGAAGCCCATCAGCTTCATCGCGATCTGGCCTTGGTCATGATACATCGTCAGCACCGCGTCGAAGGCGCCGCCCTTGGCGCGCAGGAACACGGTGTCGGCCGGGAACGGCCCCTCCGCGGCAATGCCCTCGCGCTGGCCGGCCGCGACCACCGGCTCAATCATGTCGATCTCCTCGCGGCCGAAATTGCCGCCGTCGCCGGCGTGAGGATTGAGACCCGCAACCGCAATGCGCGGGCGCGCAAAGCCGGCGTTGCGCATGCAAGCATCGGTCAGTTTCAGCGCGCGGTGGATGCGTTCGCTGGACAGCTTTGCAGCCACATCCCTAAGCGGGATGTGGGACGTGACCCGCGCGTTCCAGAGCCGGTCCAGCACGTTGAACTCGCTGGCCGGCGTCTGGAGGCCGACCACCTCCGCGGAAAACGCGATCTCGTCGTCATACTCGGCGCGGGCAAGGCGCATCGCCTGCTTATTGAAGGGGGTGAAGCAGACCGCATCGACGCGGCCGTCGCGGCCGAGTTCGAGCGCGTGCCGGTAATTGGTCAGCGCGAATTTTCCGCCGGCAAGCGTCGCGGTCTTCGGCTCGACGTCCCTGGGGTCGAGGTGGCGAAGATCGACAAACAGCGCGTCGCCCTGCGCGATCGAAGGTCGGCCCCCTGCTCCACCATGGTCAGGTCCGGCTTGACGCCCGCAACGTGCGCGCCCTCGTCGAAGATGCGGCGGTCGCCGATCACCACGAGCCGGCAGCTCGCGCGGATGTCGCCCTCCACCACGAGCTTCGCCGTCAGCTCCGGGCTGATGCCGGCGGGATCTCCCATCGCCAGTGCAATGAGCGGCTTTGCGGTCATATGATCACCTTCTCCTGAGCTGTCGTCTCATTCCTGTCGGATGGCGTGGGCTTGCGCAGCAAACGCGCGAGCTGCAACGCGAGCGGAAGCAGCAGCAGCGCGATGCCGGCCACGATCAGGCACGTCACCAGCTTGTTCGCAAAGAAGATCCCGAGCGATCCCTTCGACATCAGCATCGACTGCCGGAACGCATCCTCGGCCTTGTCGCCGATGACGATCGCGAGCACCAGCGGCGCCAGCGGATAGAACAGCTTCTTGAAGAGATAGCCGACGACACCGAAGCCAAGCATCATCACCACGTCGAGATAGGAGTTCGACACCGAATAGGCGCCGACGACGCAGATGATCACGATCAGGGGCGCGATGACCACGAACGGGATTCGCATCAAGGCGGCGAAGACCGGAACGGTCAGCAGCACCAGCGCAACCGCGACGATGTTGCCGACATACATCGAGGCGATCAGGCCCCAGACAAAATCCTTCTGGTCGACGAACAGCATCGGCCCTGGATTGAGGCCCCAGATCATGAGCCCGCCCATCATGACGGCCGCGGTCGCCGAGCCTGGAATGCCGAGCGAGAGCATCGGCAGCAGCGCGCTGGTGCCCGCGGCATGATCGGCCGTCTCCGGCGAGATGATGCCTTCGACCTCGCCGGTGCCGAAATATCGGCCGCGGCGCGAGAAGCGGCGGGCGATGCCGTAGCTCATGAAGGATGCGGCGGTCGGGCCGCCCGGCGTGATCCCCATCCAGCACCCGATCGCGGCGCTCCGCAGCAGCGCAACGCTATGCCGCGGAAGGCGGCCGACTGCGCGAAACACCTCGCGCCAATCGATCTTCGAGGAGACGGCGCGGGCATGGAATTCCTCCTCGACGGCAACCAGCAGTTCGCCGATGCCGAACAGACCCATCACCGCGACGACGAAGTTCACCCCCTTGACCAGCTCGTCGATGCCCATGGTCAGCCGGACGCTGCCCGAGACGGTGTCGATGCCGATGGCGGCGATCGCAAAGCCGATCGCGAGCGCCACGACGGTCTTGATCGGGGCCGCCCCGCCCATGCCGACGAAACTCGCAAAGGCCAGGAAATAGACCGCAAAATATTCCGCCGGCCCGAAGGCGAGCGCGACCTGCGCCACCCAGGATGCGAGGAAGGTGATCAGGATGACGCCGACCAGCGCGCCGAACGCAGCCGAACCAAAGGCGGTCGCGAGTGCCGTCGTCGGCCGGCCGTCCCGCGCCATCGGATAGCCGTCGAAGGTGGTTGCGACAGAGGACGGCTCGCCGGGAATGTTGAACAGGATCGAGGTCACCGAGCCGCCGAACAGCGCGCCCCAGTACATGCTGGAGAGCAGGATGATCGCCGACACCGGCTGCATGCCGAAGGTCAGCGGCAGGAGCAGCGACACCCCGTTCGGCGCGCCCAGCCCCGGCAGCACGCCGACGAGAATGCCGAGCAGCACGCCGACCGCCATCAGCAGCAGATGCGGCACGGTGATCGCGATGGTGAAGCCGTGCAGGAGTTCCCCAAGATTGTCCATCGGCCTCTCCGTCAGATGCCGAACGCGGCAGCGAGCGCGCCATGCGGCAGGCTGACCTGAAACATGCGCTCGAACACGACGTAGAGCGCGAGCGCCGTTGCCGCCGCCATCGCCAGCGCGCGTGGCACGGATTGGTGCCTCGGGATCGCCAGCACGGCGAAGACGTACAGGCTTGAGGCGATGTACATCCCGACCAGCGGGATCGCGGCAACGAAGATCGCGGCCGGCACGAACAGGCCGGCAAGCCGGCGCAGCTCGATCGGTGTGATCGCGATGGGAACGCTTGCGAGCGTCGTCGCCGGCAGAAGACCTCTCACCAGATTGTAGAGGCTTCCGAGCACGATGATGATGCCGGTCAGGAACGGGAACGTGCCGGCGTCCACGCCCGCGCTCGACCAGCCGATGCCGTTGTCGAGGCTGGAGACGACGACGGCCACACCAAAGCTGCCGGTTAGGATAGCGGTCGCAAGCTCAAGCGCGCGGCGTGAGATCATCGAGGGCTCCGTTCGAGCGGCGTGCCACGGCCAGTGAATGACGCACGCGTTTTCCAAGCCATCAAGTGTCGTCCGGGCGTTCGCCGGGACGACAGTGGAGATTGTGGCACGATGGTCGCCTCACTTGACCAGCCAGCCCTGCTCACCCGCAACCTGCTTGACGTGCTCGAGGTCCTCCTTGATGAACTTGTCGAACTCGGCGCCGGTCAGGAACGTGTCGACCTGCGAGGTCTTCTCGATGTAGTCCTTCCATTCCGGCGTCGCCTGCACCTTCTTCATGAGGTCGACATAGAACGCGGCCTGGTCCGGCGTGACCTTGCCGGGCAGCCACACCGTCCGCGGCTGCTCATATTGCTTGATGTCGAGCCCCTGCTCGGCGCAGGTCGGAACGTCACTCCAGCCTTCAGTCGCGGTGACCTTGGGACCCTGCGGCAGCCGTTTCGGGCTGAAAACGCAAAGCGGTCGCTGCGTGCCGCCACGCCATTGCCCGAGGCTCTCGCTGGGATTGTTGACGTGGGAGTCGAGGTGTCCGCCGGCGAGCTGCACGGCGGTCTCGGCGCCGCTCTTGAAGGGGATGTAGGTCAGCTTGACCTGACCGGCCTTCTCGATCATGCGGGTCAGCACCTCGTCGGTGTCCTTCGACTGCGCGCCGCCCATCTTGAATTCGCCCGATGCGGCCGCCTTCAGATAGTCCCCTGCCGTCTTGTAGGGCGCATCCTGCTTGACCCAGAGCAGGAACTCGTCCTGCGCCATCGCCGCGATCGGGGTGAGATCGGTGTAGTTGAAGGCGACCTTGGAGACGAGCGGCTGCTGCCAGGCGTTCGACGTTCCGAAGATCACCTTGTAGGGATCGCCTGCGGACGCCTTGCCGTAGACATAACCTTCGGCGCCGCTGCCGCCGCCCTTGTTGACGACGACGATGGGCTGCTCCGTCAGCTTGTACTTGGTGACGATGTTCTGCACCGCGCGGGCGAGATTGTCGGTGCCGCCGCCCGGTCCGGCGGTGGCCACGAACTCGATCGGCTTTTGCGGTTGCCAGGCCGCAAACGCCGGGACCGTGCCGGCGAGCACGGTCGCGGCTGCGGAAAGCAGAAGTGTTGACGTCCGACCCATGATTTCCTCCAGCTCTTATGTTCTGTTTTATTTGTTGTATCGAACCGGTCAGGCGACGCGTTCCTCGCGTCTGTCTGCGGCTGAAACGATTGCGCCTTCTTGCTCGAGCGCTTCGATCTGCTTCTGGTCGAACCCATGTTCGGCCAGCACCTCGCGGGTATGCTCACCGTAGACCGGCGCGCCCGAGAGCACTTTGCCTGGGGTCTCCGAAAACTTGACGGGAAGCCCGATCGTCTTCACGGGACCGAGCGTGGAATGCTCGACCTCGACGACCATCTCGCGCGCCAGCGTCTGCGGATCGCGGAGCGCCTCCAGCATGTCGTGCACGGGGCCGCACGGCACGCCCTTCTCGTCGAGTGCCGCAAGCCAATACGCCCGCGACCGGGTACGGAAGCGCTCGCTCAGGACGGCCTCGAGCTCCTTCAGATGCGCCATGCGGTCGGCCCCGGTGACGAAACGCGGATCGGAGGCAAGCTCGCCCGCACCGAGCGCTTCCAGCATCAACAGCCAATGCTTCTTGTTGGCGCCGCCGACCACCAGCCAGCCGTCCGAGGCCTCGAAGGCCTGGTACGGCGCGTTGAGCGGATGCGCCGAGCCCATCGCGCGCGGTGCGGTGCCTGCGGCCAGCGCGATCGTGGACTGCCAGTAGGTCTGCACCAGGGCCGCCTCGTAAAGCGAGGTCTCGACCCACTGCCCTTCGCCAGTCTTGAGGCGATGCGTATAGGCGGCAAGGATACCCATGCTCGCGAGCAGGCCGGCGGTGATGTCGGACAGCGGCGGGCCGCATTTGACGGGCGGACCATCCGGGCGTTCGCCGGTAAAGCTCATGATGCCGCTCATCGCCTGCGCGACGAGGTCAAAACCGCGGCGGTGTTTGTAGGGGCCGGTGCGGCCGAAGCCCGACAGCGAGCAGTAGATCAGCGATGGATACTGCTTGTGCAGGTCTTCATAGCCGAAGCCGAGGCGCTCCATGGCGCCCGGCGCGAAATTCTCGACCAGCACGTCGGCGTCCGCGATCAGCCGCCGCAGCACCTTCTTGCCGCCATCGGTCTTGAGGTCCAGCACGATGCCGCGCTTGTTGCGGTTCATCATCAGGAAGGAGGCCGCCTCATCGCCGATCTTGGGCGGCACCGAATGGCGGGTGTCGTCGCCGTTCGGCCATTTCTCGATCTTGATGACATCAGCGCCCATGTCGGCGAGCATCAAGGTGCAGGTCGGCCCCGCCATGACATGGGTGAGATCGATGACCTTGAGGCCGGCAAGCGGTCCCGAACGGCGAGAGGTGGATTGCGATCGATCGCTTTGCATCGGCCCGTCCTATTGGCCGCGCCATTGCGGCGCGCGCTTGTTGAGGAAAGCATCGAGCCCTTCGCGAAAATCCTGGCTCGTGTAGCACATCAGGATGAGGTCTTCCCCCTCGTCCCGGGTCAGCCGCCTTTGCAGGCGCGCCACTGCCTGCTTGGTCGCGGTCAACGTCAGCGGCGCGTGGCTGGCCAATAGCCGGGCGACCTCGTCGGCGCGCCTGTCCAGGGCCGCAAGATCCTCGACGACCTCGCCGAGCAGCCCGACGCTGGCGGCTTCAGCGGCGTCAATGAGGCGCGCGGTGAAGATCATATCCTTGACGCGCGCGGCGCCGATGAGCGCGGTGAGACGGCTGACATTGGACATCGACAAGCAATTGCCGAGCGTCCGGGCGATCGGAAATCCGATTCTGGCGCTGTTCGTGCCGATGCGCAGGTCGCAGGCCGCGGCGATGCCCGCCCCGCCGCCGGTGCAGAACCCGTTGATCGCGGCGATGGTCGGGACCCGGCACTGCTCGAGCGTGGTGAGCACGCGGTCGATCCGGTTCTCGTAGTCGATCGCGTCCTGTGGCGTCTTGAACTCGCGGAACTGGTTGATGTCGGTGCCGGAGGCGAAGGCCTTGTCGCCGGCCCCGCGCAGCACCAGCACCTTGAGCGAATGATCGCGGTCGGCCTCTTCGCAGATCGCCGCAAGCCGTTCGTACATGGCGAAGGTGAAGGCATTGCGCGCCTGCGGACGGTTGAAGGTGATCCGCCCGATGCCGTCCTGACGTTCAAAAACGAGGTCGTCCGCCTCCGCAGCGTGGTCCATTTCCTCATACCCTCTTGTTTTTTACATTTTTGAATGCAAAATTTACAATTATCAAGATGAAACTTCCGAATATGAGCCGATAACTTCCTTTTTGCATTCAAATCGGAGAGCTGGTCCATGCTTCATGAGGAGGTCGTCGGCCGCATCCGCGCCATCCTGCTCGACGGCGAAATCCCGCCGGGCGCGCGGATTCCCGAGCGCGAGCTGTGCGACCGGCTCCAGATCTCGCGCACGCCGCTGCGGGAAGCGCTCAAGGTGCTCGCCGCCGAAGGTCTCGTGCAGCTCTTGCCTCATCGCGGCTCGCGCGCGGCGAAGCTGACCGACAAGGACATGCGCGACCTGTTCGAGGTCTGCCAGGGCCTCGAGGCCCTCGCCGGCGAGCTCGCCTGCGAGCGGATCAGCGACGCCGAGATCGACGAGATCGCCGCTGCGCACACGGACATGGTTCGGCATTATCGCGAGGGCGACCTGATCCAGTACTACCGCGGCAACCGCGCCATCCACGAAGCCATCGTCGCCGCAGCCGGAAATCCCGCACTGACCGGGCTCTACGCCTCCGTGACGGCGCGCATCCGCCGCGCGCGCTACGTCACGCCGATGACGCCGCAGCGCTGGGCGTTCGCCGTGAAGGAGCACGAGGCGATCCTGAACGCGCTGCAGCGGCGCGACGGCGCCGGCCTCTCCCACATCCTGCGTGCGCATCTCCGCCACAAGCGCGAAGAGGTCTTGCAGGCCGGCTTTGCCGAAACGGAAGCAAGCGACCTCGCGCTGCGGATCGCGTGAGATCACGCCCGGCCTATTCCCTGCGCTTTCGGCGCTGCCCATGGCTAGGCCGGGGAGTAGCCGAGTGAAGCCCGATGGCGAACACGGCCTATGCGGACGCGTGCCGTCGTGACGCGAAAAGATTCCTGCAGTCCTGCCGCGTCGGGCGGTCAGGAGACACAATCGCGACACAATCATTGATTGCATTGCGGCACCGCGTGGCTGGATCGTGCTGACGAAAGCAACGTCGGCAACCGGTGTCTTTTGTCGCGCGCCGGAATTGCATCGCGCACTTTGACAAGCCGCGCTGACCCGCAAATCAATTCCACTTGCTAGCTTGTCTGAACCGGCGCAGCATTCCACCGCTGGCCTCAGGCCGAACACAACGCGCGAGACAATCGCGCAGCTCAAAAGAAGAATGGAGGAAACGAATGACACTCGATGTCTCACGTCGATCCCTGCTCGCACTCGGCGCCGGCCTTGGCGCCAGCGCAATGCTCGGCAGCAGTGCGATGGCACGCGCTCCCAAGCTCGGCACCCAGACTCCCTATTGGCACCGCTTCATTCTCGGCGACGCCGAAGTGACCGTCGTCTCCGACGGACCGCTGCCGCTCGGCGATCCCTCCGGCACCTTCACCGGCGTTTCCAAGGAAGAGGTGAAGAAGATGCTCGCCGACAATTTCCTGTCGTCGGACAATGTCGTGCTCGAGCAGAACTCGCCGATCGTGAACACCGGCGACAAGCTCATCCTGTTCGACACCGGCATGGGCAGCTCCAAGATGTTCGGCCCCACCACCGGCCGGCAGCAGAAGAGCATGATGGAGGCCGGTATCAAGCCGGAGGACATCGATGCCGTGGTCTGCTCGCACGCGCATATCGATCACATCGGCGGCATCGTGGATGCCAACAACAAGCCGCTGTTTCCGAACGCGCAGATCTACATCTCCCAGACCGATTTCGACTTCTGGACCGATGAAGGCAAGATGGGGAGCCCGGCAAAGGACTTCGTCGTGCACGCCCGCAAGAACCTGCTGCCGGTCCGCGACCGCATCGTGTTCTTCAGGGACGGCCAGGAATTCCTGCCCGGCGTGCAGGCCATCTCCGCGCCGGGCCACACCGTCGGCCACACCATCTTCATGGTCAGCTCGGCCGGCAAGTCCTTCGCCTTCCTCGGCGACCTCTCGCACCATTCCGTGCTGCTGCTGGAGCGGCCGCGGATGGAATTCTCCTACGACACCGACCCGAAGCAGGCAGCCGAGTCGCGCGTCAAACTGCTCACCATGCTCGCGGCCAACAAGACGCCCGTGATGTCCTATCACTTCGCCTGGCCCGGCTACGGCCACGTCGCCAAGGCGGGTGACGGGTTCCACTACTATCCCGAACCGATGCAGATGACGTTGTAGCCGGTGATACCAAGCCCGGGTCGCGCATGTGCGGCCCGGGCCGTTCGCTTGATCTGACCGACAGAGGGGAATGATCCCTGACCGGTTCCTGTCGCGTCGCAACGACACTTCTGGAGCATTTTTCGGCAAGGCAGGCCCGTTCCAGGCAAGAGCTCGCCTCACTGCTCGGATAAGAGTCCCCTCGCATCACTTTCGTCGACGAGAGCTCGTGACGCCCCTTTGGCCTGACGCCGCTCACGCTCGCAAAATGCTCAGGAGACATGCCATGAAGATCGTCGTGATCGGCGGCAGAGGATTGATTGGATCCAAGCTCGTGTCGAAACTCAAGCAGCAAGGCCACGAGGTCATAGCGGCCTCTCCAAAAACAGGCGTGAACGCCGTGACCGGGGAAGGCCTCGCTGCCGCGCTGGCAGGCGCGGATGTCGTGGTCGACGTCGCCAACGCGCCGTCCTGGGAGCCCGCCGCCGTGCTGGAATTCTTCCAGCGTTCGAGCCAGAACCTCGCCGCGACCGAGGCCGCAGCAGCCGTCAAGCATCATGTCGCGCTGTCGATCGTGGGAACCGATCGCTCGCCCGACATCGCCTATTTTCGTGCCAAGCTCGCGCAGGAGACCATCGTCAAGGCATCTCCGGTCCCCTACTCGATCGTTCGCGCCACGCAGTTTTTTGAATTCCTCGGGGCCATCGGCGAAGCGGGAGCGATTGACGGCAAGATCGTCGTGCCATCGGCGTCGTTTCAGCCGATCGCATCCGACGACGTGGTTGCTTCCCTCGCGGAGGTCGCGACGGGACGGCCGCTCAACGGCACGATCGATATCGCGGGACCGGAAAAAGCTCCCTTCAACGAGTTCGTCGCGCGCCGCCTGAAAGCATCGGGCGACAGCCGCCCGGTGGTGGGAGACGCCAAGGCAGGATATTACGGTGCCCCCATCGAGGACACCTCGCTGGTCCCGCTCGGCGAGGCGCGGCTCGGGAAAACGTCGCTCGCAAAATGGCTCGCGACGGCTTGAGGATCTGCGATCCCAAGGTCGCTGCAACCACGGCAATGAAGGAAATCCCATGCGCAGATTGCTGATCGCAACGGCGGCTTACGCCGCATTCGTCCTGGCGGCCCAGGCAGCCGAGACGCAGCCCGCAGCGAAGTCGGCCAAGGTGACTGTCGTGTTTGACCAGGTCCTGCCGAATGCTCCCGGCAAGAGCATGAAGGGCGTGCTGGTCGAGTATGGTCCCCGAGGCTCCTCACCGGCCCACACCCACGCGCGCTCCGCGTTCATCTATGCCACGGTGCTCGAGGGAGCGATCCGCAGCCAGGTCAATGACGAGCCCGCCAAGGTCTTTCACAAGGGAGAGAACTTCTCCGAGAAGCCCGGCGATCGCCATGCCGTCAGCACCAACGCCAGCGATACCGAGCCGGCGAAGCTGCTGGCCGTCTTCGTGGTGGACACCGCCGATACCGAGTTGACAACGCCGATCGCGAAGTAGCGCGCGGGCCAAGGCGCTTCGGCGCAAGATGTCAGCAGCCGAGCCTGTCGGCGATCCCGCCGAAATCCTTGGCGACGATGTCCCAGTTGCCGGTGGCTTCGAAGTCGACCTTCTGCAACGGCCCGTACTCCGTCGGCCGCGCCACGAACGCGGTCTTCAGGCCGTTGTTCTGCGCGGCGGCGAGATCGCCGTTGTGGGCGGCGACCATCATCACCTCGCCCGGCTTGAGGCCGAGCAGGCGCGCGGCGCCGAGATAGGTCTCGCGATCGGGCTTGTAGTGCTCGAACAGCTCGGCCGACATGACGAGGTCCCACGGCAGGCCGGCGAACTTCGCCATGTTGGTGAGCAGCGCGACGTTGCCGTTCGACAGCGGCGAGATGACGAATTTCGACTTCAGCCGCGTCAGGCCGGCGACGCTGTCGGGCCAGGGATGCAGGCGATGCCAGCCCTTGGTAAGGTAGTCGAGATCGGCTTCGGTGAGGCCCTTGATCGAGAATTGCGCGACCAGCTTTTCCAGCGAGCGGCGGTGTAGATCGTCGAGCATGACATAGCCGCGCTCGGGATGTTTGCGCACGTCGTCCATCGAGGCCATGTACATGCCGCGCCAGCCGTCCACCAGGGCGGTCCAGTCGGCGCTGATGCCGCGCTGCCTGCTCCACCACATGAAGTCGGTGATCAGGCTGGTGCGCCAGTCGACGACGGTGCCGAACACGTCGAAGACCAGGGCTTTGACGGCGGAGAGATCGGACATGGGCGCTTCCTCTTTTTGCTTTTGTCTTTGTCATTCCGGGGCGCGCGGAGCGCGAACCCGGAATCCAGAGGTTGTCGGCGCGAGATTCCGGGTTCTCCGGGCCGCGCTTCGCGCGGTCCCGTTCGCCCCGGAATGACGGCAAACGTCAGTCCAGGTGGAACTTCGCCAGCTCGCGGTGCTCGGCCTTGATGTAGCGCACGGTGCCGGTGACGGAGCGCATCACCACCGTCTCGGTCTCGATCACGCCGTCCTTGCGGAACTTGACGCCCGACAGCAGCGAGCCGGTGGTGACGCCGGTGGCGGCGAACAGGCAGTCGCCGCGCGCCATGTCCTCGATGCCGTAGATCATCTTGGGATCGTTGACGCCCATCTTGGCGGCGCGCTCGCGCTTCTCGTCGGAATCGAGGATGAGGCGGCACTGCATCTGGCCGCCGATGCATCGTAGCGCCACGGCCGCGAGCACGCCTTCCGGCGCACCGCCGGTGCCGAGATACATGTCGACGCCGGTGTTGTCGGGGTCGGCGCAATGGATCACGCCGGCGACGTCGCCGTCGGTGATGAGGCGCACCGCCGCGCCGGTCGAGCGCACGCTCTCGATGATGCTGGCATGGCGCGGGCGGTCGAGCACGAGAACGGTGATGCCGTCCGGTTGGACACCCTTGGCCTTGGCGAGGCGGCGGACGTTGTCAGCCGGGCTCGCATCGAGATCGACGACACCCTTGTCGTAGCCCGGTCCGATCGCAAGCTTCTGCATGTAGACGTCAGGAGCGTGCAGCAGCGTGCCGCCGTCGGCCATCGCCATGGTGGCGATCGAGCCCGGCATGTTCTTGGCGCACAGCGTGGTGCCCTCGAGCGGGTCGACCGCGATGTCGACCTGCGGACCGGCATTCATGCCAACCTTCTCGCCGATGAATAGCATCGGCGCCTCGTCGCGCTCGCCCTCGCCGATCACGATGGTGCCCTCGATCGGCAGCTTGTTGAGCTCGCGCCGCATCGCGTCCACGGCGGCCTGGTCGGCCGCCTTCTCGTTGCCGTGGCCGCGCAGCCGCGCCGAAGACACCGCCGCCCGCTCGGTCACCCGCACGATCTCCAGCGTGAGGATGCGCTCGAGCAACGCGTGCGGCGGGACTGAAATATGGGTCGACATCGGCTAACTCCTTCGAAACGTTTCTGGACGGAAATCTCCGCCCGCATCAACTCGTAACACCCACAGTTCGTTCGAACCGTGTCATTGCTTGAGCCTGCTCTTTCCGGAAAACCGCTTCACACTTTTGCGCGGGCGCGGCTCACCGGGTCTGGAGCATGCTCTAGTTCTTCTCGATCCGGATCACCTGCGGCCGGCCGCTGATCACCTTGTCGCGCTGCACGGCGGCGAGCGCGCGGCGCACCGCGTCCTCGTGCGTCGCATAGGTGATCAGGATGACGGGCACGGGGACCGCCTTGCCGTTCGCCGACGCAGTGCCGCCATTCGGATGACGCTGCACGATCGACTCGATCGAAATCTTCTGTTCTGCCAGCCGGGTCGCGATTGCCGCCGCAGTGCCCGGGAAATCGCGCGCCAAAAGGCGGATGTAGTAGCCGCCCTCGTGGCGCTCCATCGGCGCCTTTTTGGTGTCGCGCAAATGCGAGATCGGCCGGCCGAACGGATTGGCGCGGATGCCGCGCGCGACGTCGGCGATGTCGGCGACAACGGCCGATGCGGTCGCGGCACCGCCTGCACCGGGGCCGACCAGCGTGATCGGCGGAATGCCCTCGCCATCGATCGTGACCGCATTGGTGACACCCATCACCTGCGCGATCGAGGAGGATTTTGGAACCATGGTCGGGTGCACGCGCTGCTCGATGCCCTTGGCGGTGCGAACGGCAACGCCGAGCAGCTTGACGCGGTAGCCGAGATCGGCGGCCGCGCGAAGATCTTCCGGCGCGATGGAGGAGATACCTTCGACATACACCGCGCTTTGAGCAACTTTCGTGCCGAAAGCGAGGCTGGCGAGAATGGCGAGTTTTTGCGCGGTGTCGTGGCCGTCAACGTCGAAGGACGGATTGGCCTCGGCATAGCCCAGCCGCTGCGCGTCCTTGAGGCATTCGGCAAACGACAGGCCCTCCTGCTCCATCCGCGTCAGGATGTAATTGCAGGTGCCGTTGAGGATGCCGTAGACGCGGTTGATGCCGGTTCCCGCCAAGCCCTCGCGCAGCGTCTTGATGACGGGAATCGCCGCGCCGACGGCTGCCTCGAAATTCAGCGCGCCGCCGTGCTTTTCGGCGGCCTTGGCGAGCTTGAGGCCGTGCTTGGCCAGCAGCGCCTTGTTGGCGGTGACGACGGACTTGCCGGCATTGAGCGCAGCCTCGACCGCGGAGAGCGCGGGATCGCCGGCGCCGCCCATCAGCTCGACGAAGCAATCGACCTCCGGATGGGTGGCGAGCGCCATCGGATCCTTCACCCATTCGACGCCGCGCAGGTCGACAGCGCGCTTCTTGGCCTTCGAGCGCGCGGTGACGGCGACGACGCGGATGCCGCGGCCGCTGCGGCCCGCGAGCACGCGTCCCTGCGTTTCAATCAAACGGACAACTTCGGCACCCACGGTGCCGAGCCCCGCTATGCCCACTTTCAGGGGTGCGACCATGATGCTTATCGAAAACCTGTCGAAGAGAATTAGCGCCGATTGGCGAGCGGAACGACGTTGTGCAACGTTTCGATGCCGCTTTCAAGGAAGCGGCGCACGCCGCGCGCGGCTTGCCTGATCCGTTGCTCGTTTTCCACCATGGCGATGCGGACATATCCTTCACCATGCTCGCCGAAGCCGACGCCGGGCGACACCGCGACGCCGGATTTCTCCACCATCAGGGTCGCGAACTGCATGCTGCCGACGCTGCGGAACGCTTCCGGCAGCGGCACCCAGGCGAACATCGAGGCCTCCGGCGGCGGAATCTCCCAGCCGGCGCGGCCGAACGACTCCACCAGCGCATCGCGGCGCTTGCGGTAGGTGTCGCGCATCTCCTTGATGCAATCGTCGGGGCCGTTCAGCGCCGCGGTCGCGGCGACCTGTACCGGCGTGAAGGCGCCGTAATCGAGATAGGATTTGACGCGGGCAAGCGCCGCGATCACGCGCTCATTGCCGACCGCAAAGCCCATGCGCCAGCCGGCCATCGAATAGGTCTTCGACATCGAGGTGAACTCGACGGTGACGTCCATCGCGCCCGGCACCTGGAGCACCGAGGGCGGCGGGTTGTTCTCGTCGAAATAGACCTCGGCATAGGCGAGATCGGACAGGATCAGGATCTCGTGCTTCTTCGCGAAGGCCACAAGGTCCTTGTAGAAGTCGAGGCTTGCGACATAGGCGGTCGGGTTCGAGGGATAGCAGACGACGAGCGCCAGGGGCTTGGGGATCGAATGCACGATCGCCCGTTCCACCGCCTCGAAGAACTGCGGCGTCGGCTCGGAGGGTACCGAGCGGATCACGCCGCCCGCCATCAGGAAGCCGAAGGCGTGAATCGGGTAGCTCGGGTTGGGGCACAGGATGACGTCGCCCGGCGCGGTGATCGCCTGCGCCACGTTGGCGAAGCCCTCCTTCGAGCCCAGCGTCGCCACCACCTGGGTGTCGGGATTGAGCTTCACGCCGAAGCGGCGGGCATAGTAGCCGGCCTGGGCCCGGCGCAGGCCGGGGATGCCTCGGGAGGCCGAGTAGCGGTCGGTGCGCGGCTTGCCGAGCGTCTCCTTGAGCTTCTCCAGCACGTGCGGCGGAGCCGGCAGGTCCGGATTGCCCATGCCGAGGTCGATGATGTCGGCGCCGGCGTTCCGCGCGGCCGCCTTGGCCCGGTTGACCTGCTCGAACACGTAAGGCGGAAGGCGGCGGATGCGGTAAAACTCTTCCATGGCTCTCTGGGCTCCGGGCACCCGGTCAGGACAGAATCGACAGGCTAGAACGGCCGTTCGGAGACGCGCTCGCCCCCTTCGCAAAAATTGCTCAAAATCAAACGTTTAGAGCAACTTCCGACGACGGGGGCTGAAGTCGTTCGCCCTGACTCTCGGCTGAACTGAGGTCTTTTTAGCACGCCAAGGCGGTCGCGCCAGCGATTACCTTGCACCGCCTCATTTGGCATCCTTGGCGGCGACCGCCTGGCGGTCGCGCGCGGCGGCAAGCTCGGCCTCGATCTTGGCGCGCTGGTCCGGCGGGATGACCGCCTGATCGCGCTCCGGCGGCAGATCATGCACCGGCAAATAGGTGCCGGGCTCCCTGGAATGCGCCTGCGCATCCGCAGGCGTCATATCCGCGAGCTGACTCGAGCAGCCGCCCAGCGCGAACGCCACGCTCAGCAGCGCGCCGCAGATCAGCAGCGACTTTTGCAGGTCCCTCAACGCCAACACTTGGGAAAATCCCCTACTCGTCCCAAAGCACGGCCCCGGGCAACCTTACCCAAGACCACGCCCAAGCTCAAACCATTGCTGCCCAAATGGTCCGAGCGAGAAAACACCCCGGCACTACCAAACCGAGCGGTGCGGCTCGATTGTGACGGAACCAAGAAAATTTGTCGCAGTGCAACACATCTTCGAGAGTGTTTAACGTCAAACATGCGAGCTTCGCGGTGACGAATACGGAATGAATCGTTACTGTTCTGCTCATGAGTATGGCCACGACCGACACGCCCAAACCCGAGACGAAGTTCGATGCGGAAGCCTTCGCGATGAATGTCGCGCGGGCGATGGAGAGCGGCGGCAAGGCGCTGGCCGCCTTCCTCAAGCCGCGCGAGAGCGGCGAGGTGCAGGACCGTCCGCCGGCCGAGCTTGCCGAAGTCATCAAGGCCTTCACATCGGTCGCCGAATACTGGCTGTCGGACACCTCGCGCTCGTCCGATCTCCAGACCAAGCTCGCCAAGGACTATCTCGACCTCTGGGGCGCGGCGGCGCGCCGCATGGCCGGCCAGGACGCCCCGCCCGCGATTGCGCCCTCGCCGCGCGACAAGCGTTTCGCCGATCCGGAATGGAAGTCGAACCAGTTCTTCGATTTCGTGATGCAGCTCTATCTGCTCACGACCAAATGGGCGCAGGACCTGGTGCGTGACGCCGAGGGGCTCGACCCGCAGACCCGCCGCAAGGCCGAGTTCTACGTCCAGCAGGTCACCAACGCGCTGTCGCCCTCGAACTTCGTGCTGACCAATCCGGAAGTGCTGCGCGAGACGGTGGCGAGCAGCGGCGAGAATCTGGCGCGCGGCCTGAAGATGCTGGCCGAGGACATCGCGGCCGGCAAGGGCATGCTGAAGATCCGCCAGTCCAACCCGGACAATCTCGTCGTCGGCGTCAACATGGCGACGACGCCGGGCAAGGTGATCTACCAGAACGAGATGATGCAGCTCATCCAGTATTCTCCGACCACGGAGAACGTGCTGCGCACCCCGCTCCTGATCGTGCCGCCCTGGATCAACAAGTTCTACATTCTCGATCTCAAGCCGGAGAAATCCTACATCAAGTGGTGCGTCGACCAGGGCATCACCGTGTTCGTGATCTCATGGGTCAATCCCGACAAGCGGCTCGGCAACAAGAGCTGGGAAGACTACATGAAGGAAGGCCCACTCACCGCGATGGACGTGATCGAGAAGGTCACCGGCGAGATGAAGGTGCACACCGCCGGCTATTGCGTCGGCGGCACGATGCTCGCGACCACTCTGGCCTGGCTCGCCGAGAAACGCCGCCAGCGCGTGAGCTCGGCGACGTTCTTCGCGGCACAGGTGGACTTCACCCATGCCGGCGATCTCCTCGTGTTCGTCGACGAGGAGCAGATCGCATCGCTCGAGCACGACATGAAGACCGCCGGCGTGCTCGAAGGCTCGAAGATGGCGATGGCCTTCAACATGCTGCGCTCCAACGATTTGATCTGGTCCTATGTCGTCAGCAATTACCTGAAGGGCCAGCAGCCGAGCGCGTTCGACCTGTTGCACTGGAATTCGGATGCGACGCGCATGACCGCGTCGAACCATTCCTACTACCTGCGCAATTGCTATCTGGAGAACCGGCTGTCAACGGGCACGATGGTGCTCGACAACACGCTGCTCGATCTCTCCAAGGTCAAGGTGCCCGTCTACAACCTCGCCACCCGCGAGGACCACATCGCGCCGGCCGAGTCGGTGCTGTACGGCTCGCAATTCTTCGGCGGCCCGGTGAAATATGTGCTGTCCGGCTCGGGCCACATCGCCGGCGTCGTCAACCCGCCCGCCTCGAACAAGTACCAGTACTGGACCAACGACACCATCAAGGACGTCAACGTCGCCGAGTGGATGAAGGGCGCGGTCGAGCACAAGGGCTCGTGGTGGCCGGACTGGCGGCAATGGCTCGGCGAGCTCGACCCCGAGGAGGTCCCGGCGCGCGCAGTCGGCAGCGAGGCGCTCCCCCCAATCGAGGATGCACCCGGCAGCTATGTCAGGGTTCGCGCATAGCGGAATCTCCTGCGCTTGTATAAGCTCGCCTTCAGCACAGTGATGAATGAGGGGACCGGGTTATGACGCGTGAATTGTTCTGGCTGACACTGACGGTGATTTTCACTGGCATCCTGTGGGTCCCCTACATCCTCGACCGCTGCCAGGTTCGCGGGCTGTCGGGCGCCATGGCAAACCCCTCCCGCAGCGACAAGCCGCAATCGCCCTGGGCGACGCGACTCATGTTCGCGCATGACAACGCCGTGGAAAATCTCGTGATCTTCGCACCGCTGGTGCTGATCCTGAACGCGATCGACTATTCGTCGAAATGGACCGTTCTCGCTTGCGCGGTCTATTTCTGGTCGCGCGTCGCACATCTGATCGTCTACGCGATGGGAATCCCGGTGTTCCGCACCCTGGCCTTCACCGTCGGCTTCCTCGCGCAGGCCGTGCTGGCGCTGGCGATCTTCAAGGTGCTTTGAGCATCCGAAAAGCAGGCGCAGGCCCCTGCGATCTGCGATATTGTCACGCGGGCTGAGGCAACCGAAGCGAGGATTCCGGATGCGGACCCTTCTTTCAGCCATCGCGATGATCGCGCTCGCCGGATTTGGCGGCGAGGTGCAAGCGCAATGCTCCGAACTGATGCGCCTGCGCAGCGAAGCCATCGAAGCCACCAAGCCGATGAACCGTGGATTGATGCCGGACCGCTGTAACGCTTACATCCGCGCATCGCTCGCCTGGAGTTCCCTGCACGCCTACGCGCAAGACCATCAGGAGGCGTGCGACATCTCCAGCCGCTCGCTCGGTGAAATCGAAAAGTCTCACCACGACGCGGTGGTGGCGCGTGACAATGTCTGTGCGGGCCGTCCCGTTCGGCCGTTTCCGGCGGACGTGATTTTGCGCTGAGTTTTGGCGCGGCACGAAGAGCCCCGGCAGCCGCGTATCTTGCTGCCGAGCATTCCCGGCGTCATGGCGAGGCGCGAAGCAATCCAGACTGTCGCCGCGGAAAGATTCTGGATTGCTTCGCTTCGCTCGCGGCGACGGTGGAGAGAGAGCCTTGCCCCTACTCTTCCGGCAGCCCCAGCATCAGCCGCATGTTCTGCACGGCCGCGCCCGAGGCACCCTTGCCGAGATTGTCGAGCCGGGCGACCAGCACGGCCTGGTGATATTTGTCGCTGCCGAAGACGTAGAGCTCGAGCATGTTGGTCTCGTTCAGCGCCTCCGGCTCGAGCCGGCCGCCCTTGCTCGCCTCGTTCTGGAGCGGCATCACCGAGACGTATTTCGAGCCGGCGTAGCGTTTCGCCAGCGCGGCCTGGAGATCGGCACCGCTGGGCTTGCCCGGCAGCGTGTCGAGCTGGAGCGGCACCGAGACCAGCATGCCCTGCCGGTAGTTGCCGACCGAGGGAATGAAGATCGGCCGCCGCGTCAGGTTCGAATAGAGCTGCATCTCCGGCAGATGCTTGTGCTCGAAGCCGAGGCCGTAGAGCTCGAAGGACGGCGCGCTGCCGTCTTCGAAGCTCGCGATCATCGACTTGCCGCCGCCGGAATAGCCGCTCACCGCGTTCACCGTGACGGGATAGTCTGATGGCAACAGCCCGGCATCGACGATCGGCCGCAAGAGCGCGATCGCGCCGGTCGGATAGCAGCCGGGATTGGAGACCTTCTTCGCGGCCTTGATCTTGGCGGGCTGATCCGGCGTCAGTTCCGGAAAGCCGTAGGCCCAGTCGGGCGCAACCCGGTAGGCGGTCGAGGCGTCCAGCACCTTCGGGCCCGACGGCCCCATGCTGTCGATGAGCGCAACCGTCTCCTTGGCGGCCTCGTCGGGCAGGCAGAGGATGACGAGATCGACCTCCTCCATCAGCGCCTTCTTCACCGCGGGATCCTTGCGCTTGTCGTCGGCGATCGTCTTCACCGCGACGTCGCTCTGGAGCTTCAGCCGCTCGTTGATGCCGAGCCCGGTGGTGCCGGAGCCGCCGTCGACGAAGACGGTGGCGGGCTTGGTCGCAGCGCCCGCCTTCGGGGCCTGTTTGGTATCAGTAAGGCTCATGGCACGCTCCTTTCGAGCTTGTTGGTTTCGGCCGCGAAGGCTTCCGGCCTCACGTCCTGCATCAGTTGCGCGATCTCCCTCGCGTCGGCGGCGGGTTGCGCACCGAGCGCGTTGGCGATCGCCGTATAGTCGGCGTCCGATTTGTGCTGGTTGAGCTTGAAGCTGCCTTCGACCTCTTCAACCGTCATGACCAGGCCCACGATCCCCTTCTTCATTGCCTCGAGCCGGCCCGCCGTCATCTTGCCCGACGTCCACGGCTTCTTCGGCAAGAGCCAGCTCTCGAACTTGTCGCTGAGCGTATCGATCTGCACCGACAGCTCGTCATCCGACAGCAGCCGCACCGACCCGGTCAGATGCACCGACTGGTAGAGCCATGTCGGCACCTGGTCCGGCGAGACGTACCAGTCCGGCGATACATAGGCATCGGGGCCGTTGACCACGAGCAGCCAGGAGGTCGCGCCGTCCGCAAGCTTTAGCAGCGGATTGTGACGGGCGACATGAAAGGCGGCCTGCGGCGTGCCGTCGGCGGCATAGGTCAGGTAGAACGGCAGCGGCGAGGCGACCGGCTTGTGGCCGTCGAAGGCGCACATCGTGCCGAAGCCGCGCTCCTCAGCGAATTTCAGGCTCGCGGCGCGGTCCTGCTTGAAAAAAGGTGGGGTGTACATCGTGGTCTCCTGCTGGGCCTCCTTGGGGGGCCGCCGGATCAGATCGCGCTGACAGGAGAAAGAATGCCGCGGATCGGGTCCAGCGGCAAAGACGATGATCTCAAACGCGATCGACCGCCCAAACCGCTAAAGAGCGGCGGCGGCGACGGGCGAACAGGATGGTCGCGGCGTTGATCATGGCGCGGGGCTATAGGGCCAGATCCGGTTCCCGTCAAGGTTCAGGCGTCAGATCACGCGCCAGATCCATTCCATGATCTTCGCGATCACGTCGCCGAACAGCAGCAGCGCCGCCGACCAGACCAGCGCCGAGACGAAATTGGCGGCCTGGAAGCTCCAATAGGGCATCTCGAAAATGCCGGCAGCAAGCGGCACGGACGCGCGCAAGGGGCCGAAGAACCGGCCGATGAAGATGCTGGGCACGCCCCAGCTCCGCACGAAGGCCTCACCCCTGGGCAGAAGTTCCGGATAGCGCGAGAGCGGCCACATCTGCGCGACATGCTCCTTGTAGCGATAGCCGAACCAGTAGGAGACCCAGTCGCCGAGCGCCGCGCCGAGGCCGCCGGCAATCCACACCGGATAGAAGCTGATGCCGCTGACCCCGATCAGCGCGCCGATCGCCACCAGTGCGCCCCAGGCCGGAATGAGCAGCGAGATGAAGGCGAGCGACTCCCCGAACGCCAGCAGGAACACGATCGGAGCCGCCCAAGCCTCGTGAGCACGCACGAAGTCGGCCAGTGCGTGCGCAAACTGCTCCATGCCAGAATAGCCTTCCCGCCCCGTCTCAAGGTCCTGCTCAGTGAAAAAGACTGGTAAGCCAGGGACTTGTGTGACATCAAGTCACAAAACCCGGCTGAGCGTCGACCTCACCGTCAAATTGCCGGGAACGGAGCGGCCCGCGGCGTAAAATCGCCGGGATTAGCTCCCAACCCCAGCCCCCGCCGGCCCTGCGGTGACCTTTCCAGGCCAGCCGTGTCATAGTCGCCCGAACCGATTCGCCGCCCGCGCGGCCCTCAAAACACATCAAAATTCATGTCCAAGCAGTTGAAACCAAAAGCAAAAGACGACTTTTTCGGCGGCAACGAGCCGAAGCCCCGCGCCGCCGCCAAGGCGTCGCCACGCGCGGGCGGCGCGGAAGCCGACTACACCGCGGCCGACATCGAGGTGCTCGAAGGCCTGGAACCGGTGCGGCGCCGACCCGGCATGTATATCGGCGGAACCGACGAGAAGGCGCTGCATCACCTGTTCGCCGAAGTCATCGACAACTCGATGGACGAGGCGCTCGCCGGGCACGCGACCTTCATCGGCGTCGAGCTCAGCGCGGACGGCTTTCTCACCGTCACCGACAACGGCCGCGGCATCCCGATCGATCCGCATCCGAAGTTTCCGAAGAAGTCGGCGCTCGAAGTCATCATGTGCACACTGCATTCGGGCGGCAAGTTCGACAGCAAGGTCTACGAGACCTCGGGCGGCCTGCACGGCGTCGGCATCTCCGTCGTGAACGCCCTCTCCTCCCTTCTCGAGGTCGAGGTCGCGCGCAGCCAGAAACTCTACCGCATGACGTTCGAGCGCGGGCACCCCAAGGGCAAGCTCGAGGATCTCGGCAAGATCAACAACCGCCGCGGCACGCGCGTGCGCTTCAAGCCCGATACCGACATCTTCGGCGCCAAGGCCGCGTTCAAGCCGCAGCGCCTGTTCAAGATGACGCGTTCAAAGGCCTATCTGTTCGGCGGCGTCGAGATCCGCTGGAACTGCGCGCCCGAACTGCTCAAGGGCATCGACGACGTGCCGGCGGAAGCGACTTTCCACTTCCCCGGCGGCCTGAAGGATTATCTCGCCGCCGCGATCCACGCCGACACGCTGGTGCATCCCGACATCTTCTCCGGCAAGTCGGGCCGCAACGGCGCGCATGGCGCCTGCGAATGGGCGGTCGCCTGGACCGCGGATGCCGACGGCTTCCTCTCGTCCTACACCAACACGGTGCCGACGCCCGATGGCGGCACGCATGAATCCGGCCTGCGGAGCGCGCTGCTGCGCGGCCTGAAGGATCACGCCGAGCGCGTCGGCCAGGGCAAGCGCGCCTCGTCCATCACGTCGGAAGACGTGATGGTGGGTGCGGCGGTGATGCTCTCGGTGTTCGTGCGCGAGCCTGAATTCCAGGGCCAGACCAAGGATCGGCTCGCTACCGCCGAAGCGCAACGCATCGTCGAGCAGGCAATGAAGGATCCGTTCGACCATTGGCTGTCGGGCAATCCGAACCAGGCCAACAAGCTGCTCGACTTCGTGATCGACCGCGCCGAGGAGCGCCTGCGCCGCCGCCAGGAGAAAGAGACCGCGCGGAAAACCGCGGGCAAGAAGCTGCGCCTGCCCGGCAAGCTCGCCGACTGCAGCGACGCCGGCACCGAAGGCTCCGAGCTGTTCATCGTCGAGGGCGACTCGGCCGGCGGCAGCGCCAAGCAGGCACGCGACCGCAAGACCCAGGCCGTGCTGCCGCTGCGCGGCAAGATCCTCAACGTCGCTTCTGCCGGCAAGGACAAGCTGACGGCGAACGCCCAGCTTTCCGACCTCGTGCAGGCGATCGGCTGCGGCACGCTCGCGCAATATCGCGAAGAGGATCTGCGCTATCAGCGTATCATCATCATGACCGACGCCGACGTCGACGGCGCCCATATCGCCTCGCTGCTGATCACCTTCTTCTACCGGCAGATGCCGCGGCTGATCGACGAGGGCCACCTCTTCCTCGCGGTGCCGCCGCTCTACAAGCTCACCCACGGCTCGAAGTCGGTCTACGCCCGCGATGACGCGCACAAGGAGGCGCTGATCAAGAGCGAGTTCAACGCCAACGCCAAGGTCGAGGTGAACCGCTTCAAAGGCCTTGGCGAAATGATGCCGGCGCAGCTCAAGGAGACCACCATGGATCCGGCCAAGCGGACCATGCTGAAGGTGGTCCTGCTGGCCGACGACCGCGACACGACCGCGGATTCGGTCGAGCGTCTGATGGGCACCAAGGCCGAGGCGCGATTTGCCTTCATCTCGGACAAGGCCGAATTCGCGAACGAAGACCTGCTCGACGTCTGAATCCGCGCACCGACGTCGTATCGCGCGTCCGACAAAGGCCCCGGCATCGCCGGGGCTTTTTCGTCAGGCACAGGCCCTTTCCAGCGACGCCTCGGCCGATTCGGGCGGGCGACTCGCGGGTACCAGGACCGAAGCACACGTTGCCTTCCTCTCGGACAACCTCGAATTCGCCAAGGGAAGCGTCGCTGGACATCCGAGCGACGCCTTCCTAGAGCATTGTAATTCAAAGGGAATTTTGCCTTTATCGCTTTGTCGGCCAAGGTGTGTCTGTCGTACAACTACGGAGGCTTTTCAGGCGATTGTGTCCGCGCAGCAACAGCTTTTCGGCAGGAAGCGGCTATAGTCCGGGCATCAGATGACTCGGACTTCAGTGCGCTCGCGTCTGCCACACAGACCAAAGGTTGGGGATTTCAACATGAAGAAGTTTTTGCTCGCTTTGACCGCCGTGGCGGCGATGACGGGATCGGCCTCGGCGGCCGACCTCGGTGCGCGTCCCTACGTTAAGGCCCCGGCCCCGGCCCCGGTTGCCAGCTGGACCGGCTTCTACATCTTCGGCGGTGCCGGCGGCGGTCTGTGGAATGCCGACAGCAGTGTCCAGACCTTCCCTGGTGCTGTTCTCTCCTCGCGTGACCAGCGGCTGGGCGGCAGCGGTTGGTTCGGAACCGTCGGCCTCGGCTATGACTGGCAGTTCAACGGACGCTGGGTGGCTGGCCTCTTCGCCGACGGTCAGTTCGGCGACATCCGCGGCTCTCTCAGCGATCCCAATTTCGCAACCGAAGGTCGCGAAAAGCTGCGCACCAGCTACGCAGCGGGCGCACGGTTGGGCTACCTGGTCGCTCCGAATGTTCTTTCCTACGTGAATGCTGGTTACTCGGGTTCGGAGTGGTCGGGCACGACCCAGTCGTCCCTGTTCACCCCGTTCGCTGCGGTTGATACCACGAAGTCGTTCCGTCGCGACGGCTGGTTCATCGGCGGCGGCGTCGAGAACAATCTCGACCTTTTCGGCATCTCGGCACCGGGCTGGTTCATGAAGACCGAATACCGTTCGGCTTTCTACGATCGCGTGACGCTGCCCCAGACCTTTACCGCTGCCAACGGCGGTGGTCCGACCGGCACCGCCCTCACCTTCAAGCCGTGGGTCCAGACCATCAGCACGTCGCTGGTCTACCGCTTCAACTGGAGCGGCCCGGTCGTCGCCAAGTACTGATCCGAACGCAAGTTCAGACGTCAAAGCCCCGGCATCGTCCGGGGCTTTTTCGTTGCGGGAATGCCCGCGGCCGACGACCGCCTTCAGCGACTTGCAGGCGCAGGCGAGCTGACTTCGATCTCCGCCCGGTCCGTATTGGTGATCGCCCTACCCCGAGCAGCGCGCATCGCCGTGGCTCCCGCTCACGCCGGACGCTTGTGCGAGCGCCGCCGTTGTATCCGAACCGCAGCTACGGTTACTGTGCGCCCAAGTTTTCGTGGCCGCGGCAGTCGTTCATGCCTTAGGCCGCGGCGGAACCAGACCAACGGGGAGGAATGCATGCGCAGATTTCTGCTGATCGCAGGCCTGTTTGTCCTCGCCGTCGGGCTGCTCTGGATCGGACAGGGCACGGGCACCGTTCCCTGGCCGCGATCGAGCTTCATGGTCAACCAGCTGCAATGGGCCGGCTATGGTGCTGCCATGGCCGGGTTCGGGCTGGTCCTGATCTGGCAAAGCAACCAATAGAAGAAACCAGGAAGTGAAAGCATGACATCCAGCCGGTTCGATCTCCGCGGCAAGGTCGCGATCGTCACAGGAGGCAATGGCGGCATCGGGCTCGGCCTGGCGCACGGGCTCGCCGATGCCGGCGCCAATATCGCCGTGGTCGGGCGCAACGAAACCAAGTCGGCCACCGCCGTTGCCGATCTCAGACAGCGCGGCGTGAAGGCGATCGCCGTCACCACCGACGTGACCGACCAGGCGGCGGTCGCAGCCATGATCGACCGCGTCGTCAAGGAGTTCGGCCGCATCGACATCCTCATCAACAATGCCGGCATGAGCATCCGCAAGCCGCCGCACGAGCTCGAGCTCGACGAGTGGAACAAGGTGATCGACACCAACCTCACCAGCGCCTTCGTGTGCTCGAAGCTGGCCTATCCGGCGCTGAAGGCGTCCGGCAACGGCAAGGTGATCAACATCGGCTCGATGATGTCGATCTTCGGCGCCAGCTTTGCGACGGCCTATGCGGCGAGCAAGGGCGGCATCGTGCAGTACACGCGCGCCTGCGCCAATGCCTGGGCGCCCGACAACATCCAGGTCAACGCCATCCTGCCGGGCTGGATCGACACCGACCTCACCCGCGGCGCGCGGCAGCAGGTGTCGGGCCTGCACGAGCGCGTGCTGGCGCGCACGCCTGCGGGGCGCTGGGGCGAGATCGACGACTTCGCCGGCATCGCGGTGTTCCTCGCCTCACCCGCCTCGAACTTCGTCACGGGTACCGCGATCCCCGTTGACGGCGGATTCTCGGTCATGGCCTGAGGCGCAGGCTCGCTGCACGCAAAAAGAAGCCCCGGCGATGCCGGGGCTTTGAATTTGTCAGTGATCGTCTTTTTCTGCTGCTTGGTCGTTGGTTGCTCAGTAGCGCGCGATGACCGGCGCGTCGAACTTGTAGCTCGCGCGCACGACGGCCCACTGAAGGTCGCGCGGCTTGGCGTCGAAGGTGTAGTTGGTCGTGGTGCCGCCGAGCTGATAGGTCTGGCTGCCGAAGGCCGCGTAATTGTATTCGAGGCCGACGATCCAGTTGCGGGTGACGCCGTATTCCCAGCCGGCGCCGACGGTCCAGCCGTTGGCCCAGTGGGTCTGACCGCCCGAGCCCGTCGCCGGGCCAACCGTATCGCTGACCGACAGGCGGTTGTTCACGCCCGCATAGCCGCCCTTGATGTAGAACAGGTTGTTCTGCACGGCGAAACCAGCGCGGCCGACGACGGTCGCAAGCACATTGGCGCGCCAGGAGAACACGTCGTCACCGGCACCGAACGCAGTATTCAGGAACGACCCCTTGTTATCGAGGCCGGAGATCGTGCCTTCCATGCCGAACACGTAGTTGTTCGCCTGCCAGTTGTAGCCGATCTGCGCGCCGCCGAGGACGCCCGAGTTGCGCTGACGATAGCCCTGTCCCGGAACCAGATCGCCGAAGCCGCCGCTGTTGCCGTTGTTGATGAACTGCTCGTTGGTCCAGGCGCCACCGATGTGGCCGCCGACATAGAAACCGGTCCAGTTGAACAGCGGCTCGACATAGGCGGGCGCCTTCGTGTAGCGCGCACCGAGATCGGCGGCGGACGCAGCGCCGGTCGAAACCAGCGCGGTCGTGCAGGCGAAGGCGGCAATCAATTTGTTACGCATGGTACACCCCGTGTCCTTTGATGGGCGCACGCTCACACGCAGGTCTTACTCAAATTTGAATCAACAAAGTTAAGACGCCGGATTGGCAGGTTGCGGTGCTTGAATCCGTCTGCGCTGTTGCACGCCCGCAACGCGCTACGCGCGATTTAACGCGAAATTATCCCTACCCGATTGCAGCGCTACGATGCCGGCGCGGCCTTGGACTGAACGTGCTCGGGCCGCACGCCGAGCGCGATCAGGCGCGCCGGGATGCCCTGGAGCCATGGCAGCGCGGTGATCAGGCGCACGATCAGCGGCACCTTCAACGGCCGGTCGCCGCCCTGCAGGGCGCCGCTGATGATGTTGTTCTGCACGATCACCTGCATGGCTTGCGTCATCTTCACCGGGAACTCGCGCCGGCGGCGCACGGCGTCGAGCTCATCCTCGGACGGGCAGCCGTGCTGAAGCTTGTCCGCGAGCAGGTTGGCGGTCGCCACCGCATCCTGCACGGCGAGATTGACGCCGACGCCGCCGACCGGCGACATCGCATGCGCGGCGTCGCCGATGAGAAGCAGGCCCGGCCGCGTCCAGCGCGCCAGGCGGTTGATCGCGACGGTGAGCAGCTTGATGTCGTCGAAGCTCTTCACGTCGGCAATGCCGCTTCGGAGGATCGGCGCCATGCGCACGACGTCGTCGAGCAGCGCCTGCAATCCCCTCGCCTTCACCGCATCGTGCTGCCCCTTGGCGATGACGTAGGCGCATTGCCAGTAGTCGCCGCGGTCGAAGGTGATCATCATCTTGCCGGGCTCGACGCGCGCGAACACACTTTCCGTCTCGTCCGCCTTGCGGCCGGCGCGAAACCACAGCACGTCCATCGGTGCGCCGATTTCCACGACCTCGAGACCGGCGCGCTCGCGCACCGTCGAATGCCGGCCGTCGCAAGCGATGGTGAAATCCGCCTCGATGTCGATCGGTCCCTCCGGCGTCTTTGCCCGCACGCCGGCGAACGTCTCACCGCGGCGGATCAGGTCGACGGCTTCCGTGTTCATCATCACCCTGAGCGAGGCGAAGCGCTTGCCGGCCTCGCGCAGGAAGTTCAGGAAGTCCCATTGCGGCATGAAGGCGATGAACGGGTACTTCGTGTTCAGCCGGCTCAGATCGGCGATGCGCACCGGCGTACCGCCGAACAGGCCGTCCATCTTCTGCAAGCGCTGGTGCGGCAGCTTCAGGAAACCGTCGATCAGGCCGAGCTCATCCATCACCTGGAGCGTCGATGGATGCACGGTGTCGCCGCGAAAGTCGCGAAAGAAATCCGCATGCTTCTCCAGCACCACGACGTCGATGCCCGCGCGCCCCAGGAGATAGCCGAGCATCATGCCGGCGGGTCCGCCGCCGACGACGCAACACCGGACTTTTACGGAGGAACTCGGGTTCAAGGCCGCCCCTCATTTACGACTTAAGTTTTCTGTGCGGTGCAGCAAGCAAGTTTAATTTGCCGCAGCTGTGAATGCCCGTTAGCGTTGCAACGAATTTCGATTTCTTTCAGGAAATTGCGGTGCGGACTATCCTCATACTGCTCGGCGTCTGGATCCTGATCAACGTGCTTTTCGTCGTGATCATGATCCCGCCGCGGAAGTCGCATCAGCGGCAGACCGGCACGCTTGCGCCGGTGCCCATCGACCAGAACGGCTATCCGTTCGAGGAACCGGAGAAGCTCCTGCTTCGCCACGTCATCATTTCGATCGCGATGGGCGCGCTCTTCTCGCTGGCTCCCCCCTTGATCGAAGCCGTCGAGTCCATCAAGCGCCGCATCAGGAAGCGCCGCGCGTAGCGGCGGCGGGCGCCGCCTGCGCGACACCTCAGTTGTTGCTGCGGTTCGCCGCGCGAAAACTCTTGATCTCCGATACGCTGCCGTCGCGATAGGTCAGCTCCACCGAGACGAACTGCGTGGCCGGAGCGAGCTTCATGTAGAGCGGCATGCCGGCGGTGATCGCGCTGGGGTCGCGCATGTCACACCCCGGCATCTTCAGCACCTGGTTGGGTACCGCGGTGTCGATGCCGATGCGCACCTCGCGGATGGCGCAGCGGTAGGACACGAGGTGCGTGTAGTAGACGAGCAGCCCGTTGAACTCGCGGAATGACAGCCAGCTCGTCGCGGTCATGTCGAGGATCTTGCGCTGGTCGCGGATCAGCGCGGCCTCGGGATCGAACCTGATCGGGAACGGGCCCTGCATGTCGCCCGACTGATCGACATAGCGGACCTCGATGGTGCCGGCCTGTGCATCCGGCGGCAATTCGATCGACGGGTTCGGCATCCGCTTGCGCGTGCGCGGATCGAGCGTGTCGATGAATCCGGTCTCGCGGAAATCGCCATTGCCGGCCATGCGCCAGGAAATGCCGAGCGTCGGATCGGCGAAGGAGAACACCACGCTCCAGCCGCCATTGTGGCGCGAGAAGCTCGCGATCGGCGCGTTGGTGGTTTCCTCCTTCTGCACGCGCGGCACCGACACCGGCGGCAGCGCCGCAAGCTTCTGCGCCGGCGGATCGGCCGGCCGCGCAGCCGCGTCTTTCGCGATACCGCTCAAGAAGACGTCGTCGACCATCTGGTCGAAATAGACCGGCACCTGCCTGTGCTTGACGGTGTCGGCCATCTCGCTGACGAGACGGCGGGTGCGCTGCGCCACCTGCACGAGGTTCTCGCCGGGTTGCAGCAGCTCCTTGGCGAAGGTGCGCGTGAACACCGAATTGGGATCGGCGTCGTCGTTGGAGAGGCGATCGAGCGCGGTCTGGCGGGGACCGGCCGAGAACACGGAGAACACGCCTTCGGGCAGCTGCATCATCGGCGCGAGCCCGCCGCCGCCGGCGACCGCGCGGGTCCCTTTGCGCTCGAACGGATTGTTGCGGCAAGCGTCGAACACCAGGATCGAGGTCCGCGCCTTCTTGTTCTGAAGGCGCTCGACGATGCGGTCCGCCAGGATGGAGGCGTCGCGCACCAGCTCTTCCTGCCCTTCCGTCGCCGCCGGCACGTCGGTCGGCAGCAGGTAGTTCTGGCCCGCGATCTCGAAACCGTGGCCGGCATAGAAAAAGAAGGCGGTGTCGCCGGGCTCGATCGCCCGGTCGAACGCGAGCAGCGTCTCGGAGAATTGCTGCCGGCTCTGGTTCTCCGCGACCATCACCGAGAAGCCGAGCTGCTTCAGCGTGTCGCCCATGGTGCGGGCGTCGTTGACCGCCTTGAGCAGTTTCGGGACGTTCCTGTAGTCGTTGTTGCCGACGACGAGCGCGACGCGCTTCTCGGCACAGGCGGGAAGCGCGAAGCCGCCCAGGCTCGCCGCGAGGCCAAGGGTCGCCAGAATTCTGAAAAGCCGACGCGTCATCGAAAAATTCCCGTTGCAGGACGGCTTACCGCCGGCGACCCTCGTACAGTCCATTGGCGACCTTCGGCCGTTGTTGTCATAGTCGGTCCAGCCATAGCGGCGGTTCAACCGGCGCAGCCACCGGTTCCATCGTCTGGGCCTATGGCAAGAACAGCTGGAATCTGCTTTTTCTTAGGCGCAATTCCGTTCGCGGACGAGGGGCTATCGTGTATCGCTGGTGCACTGACGAGGTCGACCCGCAGGAGCGCTTCGACTATTGGCGCGAGGTGCGCGCCAAGGGCCTGTTCGGCGTCACCGCCGAGCTCGAGCGCGAACGGCGCGCGGACTTCTTCGGCGAATTCTCGCTGCGCCAGCTCGGCGGTGGCGGTCTCGTCGAGCTGAAGGCCTCGCACTACACGGTCGAGCGCAGCACCTCCGACATCGCCTACACACCCGGCGACAGCATCTGCGTCTACCAGCAGCTCGGCAGCGGCGGCTGGTTCGGCGGCATGCGCGGACCCGACTTCGCGATCGCCAATGGCAGCTTCGCCACCAGCCATACCGACCTGCCCTATCGCACCGCGCCACTCGGCGCCGGGGGCTTCCACCTGCGCATCCTGAAGATCCCGGTGAGCCACATCCCCGCGCAGGACAGGCGCATCCGCGAACTCACGCCGAAGACCTTCAATGACCATGCGCTGGCGCCCCTGCTCGCGGCCTGCTTTGCCGATCTCGGCGAGGCCGCCGCTGGCGATGACGGTGCTGCCGATGCGACCTCCCTTGTCCAGGCCTCCTTGGTTCAAGCGCTGGCCCATCTGGCGCTGATCGAGCGCGGCATCGTGCGCCCCGGCAGCCGGCTCGGACAGGCTGCGCTGCGGACCGCCCGTCTCTCGCAGGCGCGGCGCCTGATCGCGCGCCACCTGCAAAACCCGGACCTGGCGCCGTCGATGGTGGCCGACCTGCTCGGCGTTTCCGTGCGTCACCTGCACATGCTGTTCGAAGCCGCGGAGAAAAGCTTCTCGCAGACCGTGACCAACGAGCGCCTGAAGAGAAGCCGCCGCCTGCTGCGCGAGGCGCCGGAGCGGTTGATCGCCGACATCGCGACCTCCTGCGGCTTCGAGAGCCTGGCGACCTATTACCGGGTCTTCAACGCCGCCTATGGCATGGCCCCCGGCGACTTCCGGGCCCGGGTCCCAGAGGGGCATTAGGCGCCGCCTCCGCCCGGCCAATGGCCGAGGCGAAAAACCCCAGCCGGGCCCGCTATTTGGGTAAAACCTCAGGGTTTTTAGGGCCTTCCCGCGCCTGCTCCATTGACTTTGGCCAATTCCCGCCTATGTTCCGGGGCGACGCAGCTCGGATCGAAGAGCGATTCCTGAGCCTTGCGCTTTGTTCGCGTGAGTCAGCACCCCCAGCTTCCTAGAGAGCGCGCCGTTTCGGGGTGGAACGCGACCAGCCTTATTACCCTCGATTCCGAACGGCGGTTTCGACCAGAGGCTCAATGTCCTTTTCAAATCTCGGACTATCCGAAAAAGTCCTCGCCGCAGTGGCGGCCACCGGTTACACCACCCCCACCCCCATTCAGGAACAGGCGATCCCTCACGTCCTCGCACGCAAGGACGTCCTCGGCATCGCCCAGACCGGCACCGGCAAGACCGCGGCCTTCGTGCTGCCGATGCTCACCATCCTCGAAAAGGGCAGAGCCCGGGCGCGCATGCCGCGCACCCTGATCCTGGAGCCGACCCGCGAGCTCGCGGCACAGGTCAAAGAGAATTTTGATCGCTACGGCGCCGGCCAGAAGCTCAACGTCGCCCTGCTGATCGGCGGCGTCTCGTTCGGCGACCAGGATGCCAAGCTGACGCGCGGCGTCGACGTGCTGATCGCAACCCCGGGCCGCCTGCTCGACCACACCGAGCGCGGCGGCCTGCTGCTCACCGGCGTGGAACTGCTCGTCATCGACGAAGCCGACCGCATGCTGGACATGGGCTTCATTCCCGACATCGAGCGCATCTGCAAGCTCGTCCCGTTCACGCGGCAGACCCTGTTCTTCACCGCGACCATGCCGCCGGAAATCCGGCGCATCACCGAGACCTTCCTGCACAACCCGCAGAAGGTCGAAGTCTCCAAGCCCGCCACCACCGCCGTCACCGTCACGCAGTCCCAGGTCCCGGCCGGGCGCGAGGCGCATGAAAAGCGCGAACTGCTCCGCCGCCTGCTGCGCGAGGCCAAGGATCTCAAGAACGCGATCATCTTCTGCAATCGCAAGCGCGAAGTCGCGATCGTGCACAAATCGCTCCAGAAGCACGGCTTCAGCGTCGGCGCGCTGCACGGCGACATGGACCAGCCGGCCCGCATGGCCGCACTCGAGCAGTTCCGCAAGGGTGAGCTGCCGTTGCTGGTCGCCTCCGACGTCGCGGCCCGCGGCCTCGACATCCCCGAGGTCAGCCACGTCTTCAATTTCGACGTCCCTCACCATCCCGACGACTACGTCCATCGCGTCGGCCGCACCGGCCGCGCCGGCCGCAGCGGTACGGCGATCTCGATCGTCACGCCGCTCGACCAGAAGTCGATGGTTGCGATCGAGAAGCTGATCGGCCAGAGCATTCCGCGCGCTGAAGGCGACTACGAAGTGCACGTAGAAACCGGCGATGCGACCGACCGTCCGCGCGAGCAGCGCGGCCGCGAACGTTCACGCGGCGGACGCGGCAAGCCGCAACGCGGCCGCGACCGTGAGCGCAGCCACGAGCCGCGCGAGGCGCGGCCTTCAGCCGAAGCACGCCCCGCCCCCGAGGCGAGGCCCGCACGCGAGCCGAGACCTCCGCGCGAAGCCAAGCCATCACCCGAGCCGCGTCACGGCTCGCGCCCGCAGGCCAATGCGTCGCATGTGCCGTCGATCGGCCGTCCCGAACCGCGCCGCCAGCGCGAGGCCGACACCGAGCCGGGCGATCATTCCCACCTTCCGGCGTTTCTGTTGCGCCCGGTCCGCTCCCCCGCCGGCGCCTGAAGCGCGACGCGTTTCAGGTTGGTTGAGACAGAGCGCCGCACACGTTTTCAGACGCATTCGTGAACGTATATTTACGGGTCGTTCACGATCGTCCGTTAGCCTACGAACATAATTTAAGCATTGCTGCGGTCGACGATGCATTGGCCGCCGTGGGGTATGTTCCGTGGTCAAGGTGCTTGACGAACACGAACGCACGATGGCGTTCGCCGAGGTGGCGCTCGGCCAGATCCGATCGCTTCGGCAGACGGCAATTCCCCGCAATTACGAGATCTGGTACGTCTACGCGACCGGCTACAACGCACCGCTCAACAAGATCATCAACGAGACGCTGGCCCGCCACGGCAAGCTGACCGAAGCCGATCTCGAGCAGATCTACGAGACCTATCTCTCCCACATCAAGACCACCGACCGCATCGACAAGGTCGGTGCGCGCGTCATCGGCGAGATCGATGACGTGATGAAGGTTCTCGGCGATGCGCTCGGCATGACCGGCTCCTACGACGCCAGCCTGTCGAGCGCGACAGAACGGCTGTCGTCGGCCAAGAGCCGCGAGCAGATCAAGGCGATCGTCGAGACGCTGGTGCGCTCGACCAGCGAGATGCGTGAGACCAACAAGGCGCTGGAAGACCGGCTGACGCTGTCCAGGAACGAGATCAGCAATCTCCAGCAGAGCCTGGAGGCGATCCGTGCCGAGAGCCTGACCGACCCGCTCACGGGCCTCGGCAACCGCAAGTATTTCGATCGCATGATCGGCATGGCCGTTCAGAGTGCGCTCGCATCGGGCGAGCCGCTGTCGCTGCTGCTGTTCGACATCGACCACTTCAAGTCGTTCAACGATTCCTACGGCCATCTCACCGGCGACCAGGTGCTGCGCCTGGTCGGCCTGTCCATGAAGCAGACCATCAAGGGCCAGGACATCACCGCGCGCTATGGCGGCGAGGAGTTCGCCGTCCTGCTGCCCAACACCGCGCTGCGCCAGGCCCTCACGGTCGCCGACCACATCCGCCGCGCCGTGATGGCGAAGGAGTTGAAGAAGAAGTCCACCGGCGAGATTCTCGGCCGCGTCACCATCTCCGTCGGCGTCTCCATGCTCAAGCCGGGCGACGACACCGACGCGCTGATCGAACGCGCCGATGCCTGCCTCTACGCCGCCAAGCGCAACGGCCGCAACCGCGTGATCTGCGAAGCGGATCCGGAATTTGCCGTTGAGACGCACAGCCGGGTGGCGTGACGGAAGCACCGCGCCGAACCGCGCGCGCTTGACATTCCTTCCTGACGGGCGACATCTTCCGCGCTGGCTCAACGCGCCTGACGCGAGGACATGTCGTCTTGCCCAACCCTCATGATTTCCACACGCCGCAACCGTCCTACACCAGGGACGAGCTGCTGAGGTCGAGCGAAGGCGGCTATTTCGGTCCCGGCAATGCGCAATTGCCGGCACCGCCGATGCTGATGATGGACCGCATCTCCGAGATCAGCCTGGACGGCGGCGAGTTCGGCAAGGGCCATATCGTCGGCGAGCTCGACATTGTACCGGGCCATTGGTTCTTCGACTGCCACTTTCGCGGCGATCCGCTGATGCCGTCCTCTCTCGGGCTCGACGCCATGTGGCAGATGATCGGCTATTGGCTCGGCTGGTCGGGCTCACCGGGCAAAGGCCGCGCCATCGGCGTCGGCGAGGTGGAATGTACGGGCGAGATCACACCGACCGTGCAACGCGTGCGCTACGAGGTCGCCATGCGCATGGTTCGGCGCGGCAAGCTGGTGCTCGGAATTGCCGATGGCCGGGTGCTTGCCGACGGCGCCTGCGTCTTCACGGCCAAGGACATGCGGGTAGGCCTGACCAAGGCGGTGGAGTGAAGTCCTGTAGGGGTGGGCAAAGGCGCGCAGCGCCGTGCCCACCATGTCTCTCCGCACCAGCACCTCAACGGTGGGCACGCTTCGCTTTGCCTACCCTACGAACCGCTTTCTTGGCTGGCCGCTTCCTCGCAACGGGCTTCTTCGGCGCGACCTTCTTCGACGCCTTCTTGCCCTTGGGCCGCTGCTTCACCTTGGCGCGCTGGGCGGCGGCGAGCGCCGCCCTCGCCCATTGCGCAAGCTCCTGGGAATCGTCGAACAAGCGCGCGGGCAGCTCCCAGTAGGAGTTGACCGTCACGGTCTTGGCGCGGGTCGAGTACTGGAACGGCTTTGAGCCTTCTGTCTCGAAGTCCGGGATGGTCAATTCGTCGGCACGCAAGAACAGGCCCGCGCGCAGGGCGAGCGCGAAGTTGGCACCGTCGGCGGAGATGCCGTAGCCGGAGAACATCTTGCGGATGGTGACAGGGCCGAAATCGGCGAACAGGTCGATCAGGAATTCGCGGTCCATGGCCCCCCTCTCCTCATCGTCGTCCTGGCCTAGTGCGCAATTGCGCACGGGAGCCAGGACCCATTACCCCAGGGAGGAGTTTAGCGAAGACTCGAAGTCACGCTACGCGGCACCGGCACTTCCCACAATCGAGAGATCACGCGGTATGGGTCCTGGCTTTCGCCAGGACGACGGCGGAGTGAAACGAGAGAGCCGGGCCTACCCGTCGATCTTGGCCGGCCGCAGCTCGACCGATTCGCCGCAGCCGCAGGCGGAGACCTGGTTGGGGTTGTTGAAGACGAACTGGGCCTGCATCTTGTCGGCCTTGTAGTCCATCTCGGTGCCGAGCAGGAACAGGACGGCCTTGGGATCGACCAGGATCTTGACGCCCTTGTCCTCGACGACCTCGTCGGTCGGGCGGACATCATGGGCGTACTCGACGTGTAGGACTGACCGGCGCAGCCGCCGTTCTTCACACCGACGCGCAGGCCGACGATCTCGGAATCGGCGCGCTGGGTCAGCTCGCTGATGCGCTGGGCGGCGGCATCCGTCAGCCGCATCACCTGCGGGCGCGGCCGCCGCGGCTTCGGAGTGGAGGATGCTGGTGTTGCCTGTGTCATGTCAGTGATGTGGTCCGTTGCGGAGCAAATTCAATGCCAGGAATGAAAAGCAGAACGTACGCGTCACCACATGTTGAGCACGAGGCGGGCCTCGTCGCTCATGCGTTCGGGCGTCCACGGCGGCTCCCATACGACCTTGACGTCGACCACGCCGACGCCGGGGACGCTGGCGACGGCGTTTTCGACCATGGTCGGCAGCTCGCCGGCGGCCGGGCAGTTCGGCGTCGTCAGCGTCATCTGCACGTCGACGGAGCGGTCGTCCTTGATCTCGACCTTGTAGATCAGGCCGAGCTCGTAGATGTCGGCCGGAATCTCCGGATCGAACACGGTCTTGAGGCCCGCGATGATCTCGGTGGTCAGCCGCTCGGTTTCCTCCGGCGGCAGCGCCGACCGGGTTTCCATCGGATTGGCTTTGATTTCGGCCGTGTCACTCATGCGAACAAATCCCGCGCCTTCAAAAGCGCCTGTGCCAGATGATCGACTTCTTCCCGCGTATTATACATGCCGAACGAGGCCCGGCATGTAGCCGTCACGTTGAACCGCTCTAAAAGCGGCATCACGCAATGGGTGCCGGCGCGCACCGCGATGCCCTGGCGGTCGATCACGGTGGCGACGTCGTGGGCATGCGCGCCCTTGAGCTCGAAGGAGATCACCGGGCCCTTGCCGCGGGCGGTGCCGATCAGCCGCAGCGAGTTGATCTCGCGCAGCTTCTCCTGGGCGTAGGTGACGAGATCGTGCTCGTGCGCGGCGATGCGCTCCTTGCCGATCGAATTGACGTAGTCGATCGCGGCGCCAAGGCCGACGGCCTCGACGATCGCGGGTGTGCCGGCCTCGAACTTGTGCGGGGGATCGCCGTAGGTGACGACATCGCGCGAGACCTCGCGGATCATCTCGCCGCCGCCGTTATAGGGGCGCATCGCGACGAGATGGTCGTACTTGGCCCAGAGCACGCCGATGCCGGTCGGGCCGTAGACCTTGTGGCCGGTGAAGACGTAGAAGTCGCAGCCGAGATCCTGGACATCGACGGGCATATGCACCGCGCCCTGGCTGCCGTCGACCAGCGCGGGGATGCCGCGGGCGTGGGCGATCTTCACGACGTCCTTGATCGGGACGATGGTACCGAGCGCGTTCGACATCTGCGTGATCGCAACCAGCTTGGTCTTCGCCGTCAGGAGCTTCTCGAACTCCTCGATGAGGAAATTGCCCTCGTCGTCGACCGGCGACCATTTGATCACCGCGCCCTGTCTTTCCCTGAGGAAATGCCAGGGCACGATGTTGGAGTGGTGCTCCATGATCGAGATGACGATCTCGTCGCCCTCTTTGATGTTCGGCCCGCCCCAGGACGAGGCGACCAGGTTGATGGCCTCCGTCGCGTTGCGGGTGAAGATCACCTCTTCGGTGCGGCCGGCGTTGATGAACTGCGCGACCTTGGTGCGGCCGCCCTCATAGGCTTCGGTCGCGGCGTTGGCGAGGTAATGCAGGCCGCGATGCACGTTGGCGTATTCGCTCGTATAGGCCTGCGTCATGCGGTCGAGCACGACTTGCGGCTTCTGCGCGGAGGCGGCGTTGTCGAGATAGACCAGCGGTTTGCCGTAGACCTGCATGGCCAGCGCCGGGAAATCCTGGCGGACGCGGGCGACGTCGTAGGAGCCGTTCCTGACTGCCGGATGCGTGCTCATGACCGCCGCTCCAGCCAGCGCTCGGCAATGCCGATCACGTGCTCGCGCAAGCCGTCATCGGCGATCTGCTCGATCGCCTCGCCCACGAAGGCCTGGATCAGCAGCGCCTGGGCCTGCTTCTCAGGCAGGCCGCGCGCCTTCAGATAGAACAGCAGGCTGTCGTCCAGCGCGCCGGCGGTGGCGCCGTGGCCGCAGGAGACGTCGTCGGCAAAGATCTCGAGCTCGGGCTTGTTGTCGGCCTCGGCTTCGTCCGAGAGCAGCAGCGCCCGCGTCATCATCTTGCCGTCGGTCTTCTGCGCATCGGGACGGACGATGATGCGGCCCTGGAACACCGAATGGGCGCGGTCGTCGATCACGGCGCGGAAGATCTCGCGGCTGACGCAATTCGGCACGGCATGGTCCACCACCAGCGTGGTGTCGCCATGCTCGGTCTTCTGCAACAGGTTCACGCCATTGATCGCGAGATCGCTGCCCTCGCCCGCCAGCGTGATGAAGCCCTGGAGGCGGCTGACGGCGGCGCCGCTGGTCATGTTGAAGAAATTGACCTTGGTGTTGGCGCCGACGGTGACGAATTGCGAGGTGATGTTCACCGCGTCAGGCGCGTCGTCCATCAGGCGGATATGCGCGACGTCGGCGTTGTCGCCGATCGTCACGATCACGGCGTCGCTGACCTGGTAGGCCTTTGCACCGGCCGCAACGAAGCTTTCGATGATGGTGGCGCGCGCGCCATTCCCGACCGCGACCTGCGAGCGGGTGAAGGCCGAAGCGGAAGCCGCGGTCGCGATATGAATGATCTGGATCGGCGCGGACAGCTGCGCGCCATCGGCAATCGACAGCACGACGCCGTCGGTCGCCAGCGCCGCGTTCAGTGCGATCACGGCGTCGATGGACGCCGTCATCAGGAGAGTGGCATCCTTCTCCAGCGTCTCCCGGAGCGTCTTGAAGCCTACCTCGGAGGCAAGCGCCTTGACGTCGGAAAGGTCGGCCGCGAACACGCCATCGACCAGCACCAGCTTGCGCGCGCCTTCGATCGCGTGCGCCTTCACGGCGTCCGCAGCGCGCTTCAGCGCGGCCGCATCGGGCGCTGCCGCAAGCGGCAGCACCTCGCCGACCAGCGCGCGCAGGTCGGTGTATTTCCATTCCTCGATCCGGCGGTGCGGCAGGCCGAGACGCTCATAGGTCTCGAACGCCTCGCGGCGCACCGCTACGACCGCCGGCGAACCCGGCAGGCGGCCTTCGGCGCTGGCGAAGAGATCGCTCACCGCGCGGCCGTTTCCGGTCTTTGCCACAGCAACGTTCATCTCCAACAATCCTTACGCGTCCTCGAACTGGGCGTAGCCGGAATCTTCCAGCTCCAGCGCCAGCTCCTTGCCGCCGCTCTTCACGACGCGGCCCTTCGACATCACGTGCACGAAATCAGGCACGATGTAGTTCAGCAGCCGCTGATAATGGGTGATGACGACCATCGCGCGCTTGGGCGCGCGCAGCGCGTTGACGCCGTCGGCCGCAATCCGCAGCGCGTCGATGTCGAGGCCGGAATCCATCTCGTCGAGAATGCACAGGCTCGGCTCGAACAGCGCCATCTGAAGCACCTCGTTGCGCTTCTTCTCGCCGCCGGAGAAGCCGACATTGACGCCGCGCTTGAGCATGTCCTGCGGGATGTTCAGCGACTTCGAGACTTCGCGGACCTTCTTCAGGAAGTCCGGGGTCGAATATTCGCTCTCGCCGCGCGCCTTGCGCTGCGCGTTCAGCGCGGTGCGCAGGAAGGTCATGGTGGCGACGCCGGGGATTTCCACCGGATACTGGAACGCCAGGAACACGCCCTTCGCGGCGCGCTCGTCCGGGGCCATCTCCAGGAGGTCCTCGCCCTTGAACAGGATCTGGCCGCCGGTGACTTCATAACCGGGCTTGCCGGCGATGACGTGGGAGAGCGTCGACTTGCCGGAGCCGTTCGGCCCCATGATCGCGTGCACCTCGCCTTCGTTCACGGTCAGCGTCAGCCCGTGGAGGATCTCACGCTCCTCGACGCGAACCTGCAGGTCTTTCACTTCAAGCAAAGCAGTCATCATTCTTCCTTTTGATCGGGCGGCAGCCAGTGTGGCCGCGGCGGGATCCTTATTCCCGTGAAGATCGTCCCAACGCCGACCAGCTCGCTGCCCACGCCGACCGCCCACACAAACGTCACTAGGGTTCCGATAACGCTCCCTACGACAGCGCCGAGATATCCACTCGATAGTCCCGAGATGCGCTCGACCAGTATGGCCAGTCCCAATCCGATTCCGGCACCAACCGGCAGCAGAACCAAGACGAACAGTCCAACCAGCACAGGCCTCTGCACATTTCGGAACATCGCAACTAGCCTACGCTGCCCTCCAGCGAGATCGAGATCAGCTTCTGCGCTTCCACCGCGAACTCCATCGGGAGCTGCTGGAGCACGTCCTTGACGAAGCCGTTGACGACGAGGCCGACGGCTTCCTCTTGCGAAAGGCCGCGCTGGATGCAGTAGAACAGCACGTCCTCGGAGATCTTCGAGGTCGTCGCTTCGTGCTCGAACGTTGCCGAGGAGTTCTTCGCCTCGATATACGGCACGGTGTGCGCGCCGCATTTGTCGCCGATCAGCAGGGAATCGCAGGCCGTGAAGTTGCGCGCGCCGGTGGCTTTCCGGTGCGCGGTCACGAGGCCGCGATAGGTGTTCTGCGATTTACCCGCCGCGATGCCCTTGGAGATGATGCGGCTCGATGTGTTCTTGCCGAGATGGATCATCTTGGTGCCCGAATCGACCTGCTGGAAGCCGTTCGAGATCGCGATCGAGTAGAACTCGCCGCTGGAATTGTCGCCGCGCAGGATGCAGCTCGGATACTTCCAGGTGATGGCGGAGCCGGTCTCGACCTGGGTCCAGGAAATCTTGGAGCGGTCGCCGCGGCAGTCGCCACGCTTGGTGACGAAATTGTAGATGCCGCCCTTGCCTTCCGAATTGCCGGGATACCAGTTCTGCACCGTCGAATATTTGATCTCGGCGTCATCGTGCGCGACGAGCTCGACCACGGCCGCGTGCAGCTGGTTCTCGTCGCGCTGCGGCGCGGTGCAGCCTTCGAGATAGGACACGTAGGAGCCCTTGTCCGCGATGATCAGCGTGCGCTCGAACTGGCCGGTGTTGCGCTCGTTGATGCGGAAATAGGTCGACAGCTCCATCGGGCAGCGCACGCCCGGCGGCACGTAGACGAACGAGCCGTCGGAGAACACCGCCGAGTTCAGCGTCGCATAGAAATTGTCGGAGGTCGGAACCACCGAGCCGAGATACTTTTGCACCAGCTCGGGATGCTCGCGGATGGCTTCCGAGATCGGCATGAAGATCACGCCGGCCTTCTTCAGCTCCGCCTTGAAGGTGGTGGCAACCGAGACCGAGTCGAACACCGCATCGACCGCGATCTTGCGCCGGGCCGGGTCTTCCTCGCCCACCTTCGGCTCGACGCCTTCGAGCATGGCGACTTCCCGCAGGGGAATGCCGAGCTTCTCGTAGGTCTTCAGGATCTCCGGATCGATCTCGTCGAGCGAGGTGATCGACTTCTTCGGCTTCGGCGCCGAATAGTAATAGAGGTCCTGGAAATCGATCTTGGGATAGTCGACGCGGGCCCAGGTCGGCTCGGTCATGGTCAGCCAGCGCCGATAGGCCTCGAGCCGCCACTGGAGCATCCAGGCGGGTTCGTTCTTCTTTTCGGAGATGAACTTGACGGTCTCTTCCGACAATCCCTTGGGGGCCTTGTCGGACTCGATCAGGGTCTCAAACCCATAACGATACTGATCGACGTCGATGCGCTTCACGCGCTCGACCGTCTCTTGCACGGCTGGCATTCTATCCTCCGCTCGCGGTTTCAAGGACCGCGGTGGATCAAACTCGGACGAGTATTACGATGTTTTCTGGCCGAAAGCACGCGCTTAGAACCGTTCAAGCCGTGTTTCGTCGCTTAGTCTCTAAGTAGGGTATTACCGAGCTTTCGCCAAGCCTCTAACGCCCTATTGATGTCGTCCGGTTCTGTAGACCAGCCCAGACTGAGGCGCACCGCTCCCTGGGCCACGGCTGGATCGAATCCCATGGCGGACAGCACGTGGGACGGCTGGACCTTGCCCGAGGAACAGGCGGAGCCGGAGGAAACAGCGATGCCTTCGAGGTCGAAGCCGATCACCGCGGTTTCGGCCTTCAGGCCGGGGGCGGTGAACAGGATGGTATTTGGCAACCGCTCGGTGTCGTCAGAGAAGATCGTCGCTCCAGCGATCGCCCGGATGCCATTTTCCAAGCGATCTCTGAGGCTTGCCATCCGCTTTGCATCCTCCGGAAAAGCCTGAAGCGCGACCTTCACGGCCGCGCCGAAGCCGGCAATGCCCGCGACATTCTCAGTTCCCGCGCGCCGGTTCAGCTCCTGCCCGCCGCCGCGCAGCACCGGCTCCAGGCCCGCGAGCCCTTCGGCCACGACCAGCGCCCCGATGCCCTTGGGACCGCCGATCTTGTGTGCAGAAAACGTCGCAAGGTCCGCACCTACCGCATTAATATTGAACGGAATTTTGCCCAGCGCCTGGATCGCGTCGATATGCAGGAGGCCCCCGGCCTCATGAACGATCCGGGCGGCTTCCGCGACCGGCTGGAGCGCGCCGGTCTCGTTGTTGGCCGCCATGATGGAGACCAGGGCCGGCGGGCCGTCCTTCAGCAGCGCCCTGAGGTGGTCGAGATCGACCACGCCGGCGCGGGTCACCCTGATATGACCGACCTTGTCCGCCGGGAACCGGCCACCCGCCAGCACCGAGGCATGCTCAACGGCGGAGACCAGAAGCCGCTCGACAGGGCCGCCGGATGGCCCCCGCAGACCGGGCGACAGCGCCAGCGCATTGGCCTCGGTTCCGGCGGAGGTGAAGATGACGTTCCGCGGCAACGCCCCCACCGCCGCGGCAAGCGTGACGCGAGCCTCCTCGACCAGCCGCCGCGCCTGTCGCCCCTCGGCATGAACCGAGGACGGATTGCCGATCAGGTCGAAGGCAGCGACCATCGCCGCCCGCGCCTCGGGGCGCAGCGGCGTGGTCGCATTCCAGTCGAGATAGACGCGGCTTGGCATGGCGCCCTCTTAGCACCTTTTATCATCGCGCCAATCGCGAGCCGTCGCAGATCAGGCCGGCTGTTGCCGCGCAATCCCCGCCGCGGAACGGAACTCCATTCGCAATCCGAACAGCGGCCGCAGCCAGACGATCCGGCGCGCGATCTCGTAGCTGACCAAACACGTGAGCGCGGTGCCGGTAATCACGATTGCGGCCTCGCTTCCGGCTGACAGCCCGCTGTCCCGCAGCGCGTGCGCAATCACGATAATCGCGGTCTGATGTACGATGTAATAGGGAAAGATCGCATCGGTCAGATAGCGGCGCACGGGGCTGTCGGCCGTCAAATGGCGTCGGGCAAAGCCGAGCACCGCCGCCATCGCCAGCCATTGGTAGCAGCCATAGACCGAACCGGCGAACCAGCTCAGCATCGGCGACCGCGGGAACAGGCCGGCATAAACGAGGGCGAAGGCGGCGAAGCAGGCGGCTGCAAGCGTCAGCGCCACCCACCGTTGCCGCTCGATGTCGCGCCAGATGCTGTTCTCGCGCGCGAGCAGGAAGCCGATCAGAAACGCGGTCGCATAGTCTGCGTGATTGTACCAGTCGCCGAACAGCGCATGGGTCGACGGGAAGATTGGCGAGAGAAACAGCCGCCAAGCTGCAAACAGCAGGCACGGCAGCAACAGCAGCCATGGTCCGGCTGGCGCGGCCGCCACCCTCTCGCCGATCCAATCCGCGGCTGCCGGCCACAACGCCAGCACGCCGACCAAGACCATGGTGTAGATCCAGAGATAGACCAAGAACCAGAGATGGTTCCAGGTCGGCTGTACGATGCAGGGGTTCGGACAGAATTGCGAGCTGAACGCGAGGTAGTGCCGGATGTAAAAATCGACGAAGCCTTCTGGATAGCCGAGGCTCTCGACGATCTGGAGGTAGGATTGCGGCGGCACGATCACGAGCATGCCGAAGATCAGCGGGATCAAAAGCCGCGCCGACCGCGCGCGGGCGAAGGCGGCGAGCCGGTACTTTCCCAGCATGAAGCGGCTGGCCACCCCGGAGACCAGGAACAGCAACGACAGCCGCCAGGGATTGAGGAACAGCATTACGGGCTCGAGCCAGGTCAGCCGATGCACGCTCTTGATGTGAAATCCCCACGACACGTAGAGCATGCCGACGTGGTAGAAGATCAACAGCCCGAAGGCTAAAATCCGCACCCAATCCAGATCGATGCGCCGTTCCGAGATCGAAATTTGCTGCGGTGTTGACATGGTGTTCCGCTCCTTCACGGGACGACAAACGCGGTTTTCGGGCCATGGCTGACGGCCAAAATGCCCCCGAAACGAAGCGCGTCGAGACGGTTTGGGATCAGGACCGGGCGCGCGGGGACGAGGCGTCGGCGCCCGGGACAAGCGGTTGGCGCGGCGGGATCAGCGGCGGCGATTGGACGATTTTCGGTGCGATCGCGGCCGTCGCGTTCGCCATCGGAATCGTCAATGCACTCTCCGGCGCGCAGGACGCCGCCTGGCGCGGCGACAGCTATGACATTGGCCGGCGACTGTTCTGGGAACTGTCGAGCATCATCGTCATCCTGCTGCTGGTGCCGATCCTGGTGCTGGCCGTCCGGCGCATGCGCCAGCCACGGGGGCTGGCGATACGCATCGGAATCGCTGCGGTCGCCCTGCTCGGCTTCTCGGCCCTCCACATCACCGGAATGGTCTGGGTCCGGAAGCTCGCGCTCTGGTTCGCGGGAAGCGCCTACGACTTCCATTTCTCGCTCGCGGTGATCCTGTACGAGTTCCGCAAGGATGCCGTGACCGCTTCGCTGCTCGGAGCAACACTCTGGCTGATCGAAAGCCGACGAGAGCTGAGGAAGGCCGCGCGCGCGGCGATGTTTATGCCTGCCGCTCCACTGGAGCAGCCGCCCCCCGGTTTGATCTGGCTCCGGGACGGCGCCAGCCGTATTCGCGTCGCACCGCGCGACATCCTGTGGGTCGCCTCCGCCGGCAATTACATCGAATACAGCCTCGCCGACGGCACCCAGCGCCTGATCCGCGGCACGCTCGCCGCGACCGAAAACGACCTCGCCCGCTTCGCCATCGTGCGCATTCACCGGACAAGGCTCGCCAATCTCGACCGGGTGCGTGGCGTGGAGTTCAAGCCGTCAGGGGATTTCGAGCTCACCTTCGACACCGGGCAGACGCTGGGAGGCAGCCGCCGCTACCGGCCCGCGGTCGCCTCGCTCGGAGACCGCACCGCCTTGTGTGAATCGCCTCCGAAGGCGCCCGACAGCCGATAAACAATCGTGATTCCAATTGGTTGTCGGCGCAATGGCGCTCCCCGTCATCACCTTGTTCGATCTCGGCCGCTGTTGGCGTGACATGCGGACGACAGGTTAAGCTCTTGAGCCCATTGCGATATGTCGAAGATGCTTGCTTTTTGACCCACGCCTCATGTTAGAACGCGCGCGTCAGTTCACCGCGCGCCGCTCGCGCATCATCCGAGGGCGCCACCGCTTCCTTCCATTCGCGCTTTCGTCGGCATCACTGTCGATGAGGCCACAATCGGTTGATTGCCAAGGACCGCTTCTCCACGGAATCAACCAAGAGATCATCGATGCCTGAAGTTATTTTCGCCGGCCCCGCCGGCCGTCTCGAAGGCCGCTACCACCCGGCCAAGCAGAAGAACGCGCCGATCGCGATGATCCTGCATCCGCATCCGCAGTTTCACGGCACGATGAACCATCAGATCGTGTACCAGTGCTACTACGCCTTCGCGCACCGCGGCTTTTCGGTGCTGCGCTTCAATTTCCGCGGCGTCGGCCGCAGCCAGGGCTCGTTCGACCACGGCACCGGCGAATTGTCGGATGCGGCGGCAGCGCTCGACTGGGCGCAGACCATCAACCCCGAAGCGCGTGCCTGCTGGGTCGCCGGCTTCTCCTTCGGCGCCTGGATCGGCATGCAACTCCTGATGCGCCGTCCCGAGGTCGAGGGCTTCATCTCGATCGCGCCGCCCGCCAACCTCTACGACTTCTCCTTCCTCGCGCCCTGCCCGTCCTCGGGCCTGATCGTGCATGGCGAGAAGGACGCGGTGGTGCCGCCCAAGGACGTGAACACGCTGGTCGAGAAACTGAAGACGCAGAAGGGCATCGTGATCGACCAGCAGGTCATCCCCGGCGCCAACCATTTCTTCGACGCCAAGCTCGAGCCGCTGATGGAAACCATCACGGCCTATCTGGACATGCGTCTGGCGAACGTGCGCTGAGGCCCCAAATGGGCTCGTTCGTCGCCTTGCTGCGTGCCGTGAATGTCGGCGGCACCGGCAAGCTGGCGATGAGCGAGCTCAAGGCGATGTGTGAGGATCTCGGCTTTGCCGCCGTGCGCACCTATATCGCCAGCGGCAACGTCGTCTTCACCAGCCGCAAATCAGAAGCTGCGATCAAGAGCGCACTCGAACAGCGCCTCCATGCCTACGCCGGTGCGCCGGTTGGCGTGCTTGTGCGCAGCGCCGCCGAAATGGCGCAAGTCGCGACCGATAATCCCTTTCCGAAAGCCGCGCCCAACCGCACGGTTGCGATCTTCCTCGACAAGGCTCCGCCCGCGGATGCGCTGTCCGGGATTCGCGGCCAGAAGAACGAGGAGCTGCGCCTCGGCCGCCGCGAGATCTACGTCCACTATGGCGACGGCATGGGGACATCGAAGCTCGTCATCCCCGCCGCGAAAACCGGCACCGCGCGTAACATGAATACGATCGCGACGCTGGCCAGGATGGCCGCGGAGCTCTAGGCCAGCTTCAGCGCGGCGATCCCTGTCAGCACCAGCACGATACCGGCGATCTTCATTGCACTCAGGGTCTCGCCGAACAGCACCACGCCCATGACGAAGGTGCCGGCAGCACCAATGCCGGTCCAGACCGAATAGGCGACGCCGACCTCGAGCACCTTCAGCGCGCGTCCGAGCAGGAACACGAAGGCCGCGAGCAGCGCGAGCGACGCGATGCTCCAGCCCGGCCGCGTGTAGCCTTCCGCATATTTCATCGAGATCGCCCAGCCGACATCGAGCACGCCGGCGATCACCAGCATGAGCCAGGCCAATGATGGTGACATCGGTGCGGGCTCAGGCCGCGAGCTTGAGCAGGTGCGCGTCGTGGCGCACGAGGAAGGCGCGGAGCAATTGCGGATAGTCCGCGCCGACCGCGCTCCGCACGCTCGGACGCTTCGTAAGCTCAGTCCGCCACGCCCGCACCTTCGGCACATCTCTGAAGATGCCGAGCTCGGTCAGGTCGTCGAACACGTCGAAATAGCGGAAGATCGGGGCGAACACCGCATCGACCAGGCTGAACTGCGCGCCGGCGAAGAACGGACCTGTGCCGAGCGCAGCCTCAACCCGTGCGAACTTCGCGGCAAGCGCCTGACGCTTGCTCTCGAACGTCGCGGGATCGGTCGTCGTCTCCAGCCCCCAGAGATCGCCGAGGATCGCCGAACCGAACTCCATCCAGGCGCGGTGCTCGGCACGGCTCAGCGCATCCGCCGGATGCAGCTTCGCGCCCGCTTGCGTCTCCTCGATGTATTCGCAGATCACGTTGCTCTCGAACAGCGCGACCTCGCCCTTGTCGGTCGTCACCACCAGCACCGGCACCTTGCCGAGCGGCGACAGTTTGAGAAACCAGTCGGGCTTGTTGGCGAGATCGATGTCGACGCGCTCGAACGGCACGCCCTTCTCTTTGAGCGCGATCACCGCGCGCTGCACATAGGGGCAAAGCTTGTGGCTGATCAGTTTGAGCGAAGCGGTCATGGCCAATCCCGGCGGTTGGATGCAACTGCACCCATAATAGATGCATCTGCATCTATCCGTCAAGATCCATGCACTTGCATCAACCTACCTTGTTCTTAGGGCCTGGACCTCAGGGCCGCACGATCACCCCGCCCGTCATCGGCATCGGCACGCCCGTGGTAGCCGGATAGGACAGAGGCAGGCCCTTCAGCCCACGCGCGGCGAGGAAGCCGAACGCTTGGGCCTCGATGGCGTCGGAGGCCCATCCGAGGGCCTCGGCGGCCTCGACGGTGGCCGACCCCACCCGCTCCCGCAACATCCGCAGCATGGTGAGGTTGCGGGCGCCGCCGCCGCAGACGATCCAGCTTCGCGGCCGCCGCGGCAGCAGCGGAATGATGCGGGCGATGGCGGCCGCGGTGAAAGCTGTCAGCGTCGCGGCGCCGTCGGCCGGCGGCACGTCGCCAAGTTTCAGCGCGGCAAAATCGTTACGGTCGAGCGATTTTGGCGGCGGCAGCGCGAAGAACGGTAATTCCAGCGCCCGCGCGATCCAGGCCTCATCCGCCTTGCCGAGCGCGGCGAACTTGCCCTCCGTGTCGAACGCCTGGTTCATGGTGCGGTACATGAAATCGTCGAGCAGCGCGTTGCCGGGCCCGGTATCGCAGGCGATCAACGTGTCGTTGCCGTCGATATAGGTGATGTTCGAGACGCCGCCGATATTGACCACGACGATCGGCCCTTCGCGCTCGAGCGATTGCGCCAGCGCCCGGTGATAGACCGGCACGAAGGGCGCGCCCTGCCCGCCGGCCTCGACGTCGGCGGCGCGGAAGTCGTGCATCACGGGGATATGGATCGCCCTGGCCAGCGCCGGCGCGTCGCCGATCTGCACCGTCAGCCGCTTCTCGGGCCGATGCAGCACGGTCTGGCCGTGAAAGCCGACGATGTCGATGTCCTCCGGCCTCATCCGGTTCTGGGCCACGAAGGCGGCGACGGCTTCGGCATGCGCCTGCGTCACTGCGCGTTCGGCCTCGGCCAGTATCCCCGGCCGGGCATCGCGCCGCGTCAGGTGCACGGCCTCGCTCAGCGCCTGGCGCAGCAGGTTGCGCTCGACCGGGCTGTAGGGCCGGTAGCCGGACGGACCGAACGCCTTCACTTGCTTTCCGTCGGTTTCGATCAGCGCGACATCGACCCCGTCCAGCGAGGTGCCGCTCATCAAACCGAGTGCCGTCAACATCATGGATCAGCGTCCTCAATACCCCCTCTGGCATGCCGATCTTGTGCCAGAGGGACACATCTTATAATGCCACAGCGCCGAGTGGCGGGCAGCAATCGAGTTCCCACGGAAGACCGTTAAATTGCTCCCGAAACAGTAAACCAAGAATTGTCAGGCACGCCGACAGATGACTGCATTTAAATCGGATTTCCTCAATATCCTGCAGGAACGTGGATTCATCCATCAATGCTCCGATTTCGAGGGGCTGGACGCGCTCGCCGCCAAGGGCGAGGCCACCGCCTATGTCGGCTACGATTGCACCGCCCGCTCGCTGCATATCGGCAACTACCTGACCATGATGATGCTGCACTGGCTCCAGCAGTCCGGCAACAAGCCGATCACCCTGATGGGCGGCGGCACCACCATGGTCGGCGATCCCTCCGGCAAGGACGAGACGCGTGCGATGCGCACCGTCGCCGAGATCGAGGCCAACAAGGAATCGATCCGCGGCGTGTTCGCAAAGGTGCTGCGTTACGGCGACGGCAAGAGCGACGCCGTCATGCTCGACAATGCGGAGTGGCTGACCAAGCTGAACTGGATCGAGATGCTGCGCGACGTCGGCCGGCACTTTTCGGTCAACCGCATGCTGACCATGGACTCCGTCCGGCTGCGCCTCGAGCGCGAGCAGGAGATGAGCTTCATCGAGTTCAACTACATGGTCTGCCAGGCCTACGACTTCGTCGAGCTCGCCAAGCGCACCGGCTGCAAATTGCAGATGGGCGGCTCGGACCAGTGGGGCAACATCATCATGGGCGTCGACCTCGGCCGCCGCATGGGCACGCACCAGTTGTTCGCGCTGACGACGCCGCTGCTGACGACGGCCTCCGGCGCCAAGATGGGCAAGACCGCGCAAGGCGCGGTGTGGCTCAACGCCGACCAGTTCTCGCCGTACGACTTCTGGCAGTACTGGCGCAACACCGAGGACGCCGACGTCGGCAAATTCCTGAAGCTGTTCACGACGCTGCCGATGAGCGAGATCGGCAAGCTCGAGGCGCTCGGCGGCTCGGAGATCAACGAGGCCAAGAAGGTGCTCGCCACCGAGGCGACCGCGCTCTTGCACGGCCGTGACGCAGCGAATGAGGCGGCTGAAACCGCGCGCCGCACCTTCGAGGAAGGCGCGCTCGCCGAAAGTCTGCCAACGGTGGAAATTCCGCGCGGCGAGCTCGACGCCGGCTTCGGCGTGCTCAACGCCTTCGTCAAGGCGGGCCTCGTTACGTCCAACGGTGAGGCGCGGCGCCAGATCAAGGGCGGCGGCCTGCGCGTCAACGACGAGCCCGTCACCGACGAGAAGATGGCGCTCTCGGCGGCCGATCTGACGCCTGAGGGCGTGATCAAGCTGTCGTTCGGCAAGAAGAAGCATATCCTCATCAAGCCTGCATAGGCGTATGAGCTTTTCGCTGCTTGTCAGGGCGCGCCGAAGCGCGCTCCCTGATCGGCAATGGATCAGAAGACGCCCAGGGAATCGCGCAAGGATGGCGTCGCGGCGACGCCGGGAGGCGCCGTGCGCGTCGCACTCACCGTGCTCGCACTCTGCTTCACGCTGGCCGTGCTGGGCCGTGGGCTCGGCGACAGTTTTACGGTATTCCTGAAGCCGATCTCGGAAAGCTTTGGCTGGGACCGCGCACAGATCGTCTCGGTCTATTCGCTCACATGGCTCGCGAGCGGTCTCACCGCTCCCTTCGTCGGACGGCTGTTCGACCATTCCGGGCCGCGCATCGTCTATGCGCTCGGACTATCGCTGCTCGGCGCGGCATTCCTGATTGCGGCGCACGCACAGCACCTGTGGCAGTTCCAGCTCTCGATCGGCCTCTGCGTCGGCATCGGCGTCGCCTTCATCGGCATCGTGCCGAACTCGATCCTGCTCGGCCGCTGGTTCGGGTCGCGCCTGCCGACCGCGATGTCGGTGGTGTATTCGGCCATGGGCGGCGGCGTGCTGGCGCTGCTGCCGGCCTCGCAGCTGCTGATCGATCACATCGGCTGGCGCGGCACCTACCAGCTGTTCGGCTTTGCAGCATTGGGCCTGCTGGTGCCGCTGCTGCTGCTGCCGTGGCGGCTGTTCGCCACGGGCTCGCCGCATGTGGTGAAGAGGACCGATCCTGACTTCATCGACAACGGCTGGACGCTTCTCGGCGCGATGCGCCATCACGCCTTCTGGGCGCTGTTCTCGACCTTCTTCTTCACCGCCGTCGGCATGTACGCGATCGCCGCGCAGATCGTGGCCTATCTGATCGACGCAGGCTTCCCGCCGCTCCAGGCCGCGACGGCCTGGGGTTTCTCCGGCGTCGTGCTTGTGTTCGGCATGTTGGGGGTCTCCGCGCTCGACGGCCTGATCGGGCGCAGGCCTTCCGTGCTGTTGAGCTACGCGATCTCGATCCTCGGCATCGCCCTGCTCTGGCTGCTGCAATACGTCCCCAACATCCTGGTGCTCAGCGGATTCGTCGTCTGCTTCGGCAGCATGATGGGCTCGCGCGGCCCGCTGATCAGCGCGACCGCGATGCGGATCTTTCAGGGCAAGCGGGTCGGCACGATCTACGGCACCATTTCGATCGGCAGCGGGCTGGGCTCGGCGTTCGGCTCCTGGAGCGGTGGCCTGATCCACGACGCGACCCACGGCTACAACGCGTTGCTCGCCTTCGCACTTGCGAGCGTGGTGCTCGGGATGATTCCATTCCTGGTTGTCCCCGCCTTGCGGCGGTAGGTATGTCCGAGGTAACCTGCACCCCTCCGCGCCACCGGGAAATTACGGGCTCGCGCGACATGGCCACCCGCGAATAATCCGAACTCGCCGGGCTCAATTGCCGGTCTGCGGTGTTTTGTCCAACATGACGAAAAAGTCAGCGTGGATTAGGCGCGTACGGCTTGCAGGGTGGAACCGAATGCGATTCAAGTCGCTTGGGAATTGGATGGAAGGGCGCAAATCATGAACTTCAACTATCTCTCTCGCTATCAACCGGCTCTGCTGAGCCTGTTTCGTTTCATCACCGGACTGCTGTTGTTCCAGTACGGCATCGCAAAACTGTTCAAGTTTCCGGCGCTTCCCTACTTCGCCGACATTCCGCCGCTGATCTACGCGGCCGGCACGCTTGAACTGGTGCTCGGCGCGGCCCTGATGCTCGGCCTGTTCACGCGGATCACGGCGTTCATCCTGTCGGGCGAAATGGCCTTCGCCTACTTCATGGGCCACATGCTCAAGACCGGCTCGCCGGTGTTCCTGCCGCTGCTCAATGGCGGTACCGCCGCGATCCTGTTCTGCTTCGCCTGCCTCTATCTCTCGGCAGCCGGCGGCGGCTCGATCAGCGTCGATGCCGTCATGGGCAAGGAGAGCGACGCATCCGGCGAGGCCTACGCCCGGCGCTGACGCGCCCGCGGATCAATCCGCAAGCAGGACGGCACCCGCAGATCTGCCGGTGCCGTCCTAGCGCGCTCCCAGCACGTTCCAGATGAGAACGAGGGCCGCGACGAGCAGCACGGACATGATGATGCGATGAACGAATCGATTCATTGCAGGTCCTGCCAGGCTCTGTAGCCACCAAAGTCCGAGATCGATTTTTTCCAGCGCATGAACCGGTGCCTCCCGGCGCGTGGCGGTTTGCCTGCACGGTTGCGCACAAGCCTGCGAATGCCGTTCCGCGCGGCAGGCCGCCGCATGCCTCCATTCATGATTGGTAAGAACTTCATGCTACCGATGCGAGCAATAATAACCATTCCGTAGAGGCTGCGATGAAGCTGCTGAGTCATCTGAAGATCCGCACCAAGCTGGCCAGCATGGTCTGCCTCGCGGCGCTCACTGTCACGGCCATCATCGGGGTATCGACCGTTCTCAGCAAGAGCCGCATGATGGAGGACCGCGTCCAGCAGATGCGGACCGCGGTGGAGCTCCTCTACAACTACGCGCAATCGCTCCAGGACGAGGTGACCGCCGGCAAGCTGACGCAGGCCGAGGCCAAGGCCCTGTTCCACCAGCGCGGCCGTCGCATGAGCTTCAATAGCGGCCAGGGCTATCCGGTGGTCTACAATCAGGACACGTCCCTGATGGTGAACGGCGCCAATCAGCAGCTCGAAGGCAAGATCACGGGCGCCAAGGACTCCAATGGCGTGCTGATCGCCGACGCCATCCTCAAGGCTGCCGACCAGGCCGCGCCGGGCGGCGTGACCTCCTATCTCTATCCCCGCCCCGGCCAGACCGAGCCGGTCCGCAAGACCGTGTACGCGCGCAAATTCGCGCCCTGGAACGTGACCCTCAGCTACGGCCTCTATGTCGACGACATCGACGCCGACGTGCGTGCCTTGACGCTGGAGCTAGCCGTCATCGGCGTCGGCCTGATGCTGCTGATGGCGACGCTGTCCTGGCTGATCGCCCGCGACGTGCTCGGCGCGCTCGACCGCCAGAAGAACCGCATGCAGGAGATTTCCGAAGGCGCCATCGACAAGCCGGTCGAGGAGACCGGCCGCGGCGACGAGATCGGCCGCATGGCCGAGACGCTCGAAGTGCTCCGGCAGACCGCGCTCACGGCGCGCAACCTCGAGGCCGAGCAGGTCGCCGCCAAGACCCGCAGCGAGCAGGAGAAGCGCGACGCCCTGATCGCGCTCGCCGACCGCTTCGATGCCTCCGTCGGCCAGCTCGTCGGCCTGATGGCCTCCGGCTCCGGCGAGCTCGAGACCACCGCAAAGTCGATGTCGTCCACCGCCGAAGGCACCAACCGCCGCGCCGCATTGGTCGGCTCGGCCGCCACCGAAGCCAGCCAGCGCGTCCAGACCGTCGCGGCCGCCGCCGAGGAGCTCTCCTCCTCGATCACCGAGATCAGCCGCCAGGTCGCGCAATCGGCCGAGGTCACCGGCCGCGCCGTGGACAACGCCCGCCGCACCGACACCATCGTCCGCGCACTCTCGGACGGCGCTCAACAGATCGAGCATGTCGCCGAGCTGATCTCCAGCATCGCGGCGCAGACCAATCTGCTCGCGCTCAACGCCACCATCGAGGCCGCGCGCGCCGGTGAAGCCGGCCGCGGCTTTGCCGTCGTCGCCTCCGAGGTGAAGTCGCTGGCAAGCCAGACCGCCGAGGCCACCCGCGAGATCGGCGACAAGATCGCCCAGATCCAGGGCGCGACCAAGGAGGCCGTGGACGCCATCGGCGGCATCACCGCCACCATCGAGGAAGTCAGCCGGATCGCCACATCGATCGGCGCGGCCATCGAGGAGCAAGGCGCCGCCACCGCCGAGATCGCGCGCAGCGTCTCGCAGACCGCGGAGGCGACCAAGGAGGTCACCACCAATATCGGCGGCGTCAGCACCGCGGCCAACGAGACCGGCAACGCCGCCGGCATGGTGCTCGCGGCGGCCAGCAGCCTCTCCAAGCAGGCCGAGCAGCTCTCGGGCGAAGTCGGCACCTTCCTGGCAGGCGTGCGCGCGGCGTAAGCGGCGCGACGTCTGCGTTGGCCTGACCGCGACGATGCATCGACGAATCGATGCCCGGCCCGAGCCTGCATGATCGCGCGAACACGATCCCGATCGAATTTTTTGGACATGACGCCGCAGGCGTCGGCATCCTGCCTGCATATGCGTGTCCATGGCTGCGCGAATTTCGCCGCGTCTGAACACGCCATGCCCTGCGTTCAGGAATGGTAAGCACTTCCTGATACGGCTGCGCGAGAACAAGCAACATACAACCGTTCGCGAGGCCGTCATGACGCTGCTCAGTCACCTGAAGATCCGCACCAAGCTGGCCAGCATGGTCTGTCTTGCGGCGCTCACCGTGACCGCCCTCATCGTCGCGTCAGCCTATCTCAGCAAGACCCGCATGCTCGAAGATCGCGCGCGCCAGATGCAGACGGCGGTCGATCTGCTTCACGGCTTCGCGCAATCGCTCCAGGACGAGGTCGCCGCCGGCAAGATGACGCTCGCCGAGGCGCAGGCCCAGTTCAAGCTGCGCGGCCGACAGATGAAGTTCAACGGCGGCCAAGGTTATCCCGTGGTCTACACCGCCGATTCCACTGTCATGATGAATGGCGGCGCGCCTCAGCTCGAGGGCAAGAACAACGGCATCAAGGATGCCAATGGCATCGTCATCGGCGACGCCACGGTGGCCGCGGGCAAGCAGGCACCGGAAGGCAGTATCCTGTCCTATCTGTTCCCGCGTCCCGGCGAAACCGTTCCAGTCCGCAAACTGGTGTTCGCTCGCCAGTTTGCACCCTGGAACGTCGCGATTGCCTACGGCCTCTATGTCGACGACATCGACGCCGACGTGCGTGCCTTGACGCTGGAGCTAGCCGTCATCGGCGTCGGCCTGATGCTGCTGATGGCCGCACTGTCCTGGCTGATCGCCCGCGACGTGCTCGGCGCGCTCGACCGCCAGAAGAACCGCATGCAGGAGATTTCCGAGGGCGCCATCGATAAGCCGGTCGAGGAGACCGGCCGCGGCGACGAGATCGGCCGCATGGCCGAGACGCTCGAAGTGCTCCGGCAGACCGCACTCACGGCGCGCAACCTCGAGGCCGAGCAGATCGCCAACAAGACCCGCAGCGAGCAGGAGAAGCGCGACGGCCTGATCGCGCTCGCCGACCGCTTCGATGCCTCCGTCGGCCAGCTCGTCGGCCTGATGGCCTCGGGCTCCGGTGAACTCGAGACCACCGCAAAGTCGATGTCGTCCACCGCCGAAGGCACCAACCGCCGCGCCGCATTGGTCGGCTCGGCCGCCAATGAAGCCAGCCAGCGCGTCCAGACCGTGGCCTCGGCGGCGGAAGAGCTTTCGTCCTCGATCACCGAGATCAGCCGCCAGGTCGCGCAATCGGCCGAGGTCACCGGCCGCGCCGTGGACAACGCCCGCCGCACCGACACCATCGTCCGCGCACTCTCGGACGGCGCCCAGCAGATCGAGCATGTCGCCGAGCTGATCTCCAACATCGCGGCGCAGACCAATCTGCTCGCGCTCAACGCCACCATCGAGGCCGCGCGCGCCGGTGAAGCCGGCCGCGGCTTTGCCGTCGTCGCCTCCGAGGTGAAGTCGCTCGCAAGCCAGACCGCCGAAGCCACCCGCGAGATCGGCGACAAGATCGCCCAGATCCAGGGCGCGACCAAGGAAGCCGTGGATGCCATCGGCGGCATCACCGCCACCATCGAGGAAGTCAGCCGGATCGCCACCTCGATCGGCGCGGCCATCGAGGAGCAAGGCGCCGCCACCGCCGAGATCGCGCGCAGCGTCTCGCAGACCGCGGAGGCGACCAAGGAGGTCACCACCAATATCGGCGGCGTCAGCACCGCGGCGAACGAAACCGGCAACGCCGCCGGCATGGTGCTCGCGGCAGCCAGCAGCCTCTCCAAGCAGGCCGAGCAGCTCTCGGGCGAAGTCGGCACCTTCCTGGCAGGCGTGCGCGCGGCGTAAGTTTCCGGACGCCTAAACCTCCGCATTCGTCATGGCCGGGCTTGTCCCGGGCATAACGAGCTATTCAAGCTTGTCGCTAGCGCCGCGCGAGGCTGCAACCGCTCGACAGCGGCCTTGCTGACCCCGTCGGGCTGTCGCCGGATTGTGCCGACGGCAACTGCTCGTCGAACGGCGTGTTCTGCTTGCCGGTGTTGAATTCGAAGATCTTGCGGAACAGGCCGGGCGCCATCGCCGAGATTGGATTGACGCGCATCACGGGCGCGGCCGGCGTGCCGACGACCTCATAGGTCACGCCTATCAAGCCCTCGTTGTTGCCGCCGCCGAGGAAGATGCCGAACAACGGGATCTGGCCGAAGATGTTGTTGACGCCGTACATCGGCACGAAGGTGCCGCTCATGCAGACCTGGTTGCCGGGATAGTCGATCGAGCCTTCGATGGTGCCGCCGATCATCGGTCCCTTGACGACGCCGTCGCGGATCGTGAGCGCGCCGTTCTGCCGGGTGAACTCCGCTCGCAGCGCGGTGAAGGACACGCCGCTCTGCGCGCCATTGGGACCGCCCGCCGCCACGCGATCGAGCTGATCCATTCCCTTGACCGTGAAGTCGCGTACATTGATCAGGCCTTCCCTGGTCGTAGGCTCTGACGTCGGCGGCTCCATCGCCACCACCATCTGGCCGCCGAAGACCTTGTTGGTGGTATCGGTGAAGCGCAGCAACGCGCCGGCATCGTTGGTCTGGAGATAGATCACCTCGCGGGCACCCTGGGCACGGCCGCCGCGCAGATCGGCCGCCACCGGCGTATCGCGGCCGATCTTGCCGCTCAGCGTGAAGGCTTTGACGGCGCCGCTGCGCCGCGACATCTTGGCATCGACGCTGCGCATGGCCTCGCCGTTGAATCCGGCGACGGCGCCGAGCTTCACGTCGATGTCGAAATCGACGTTCTTCATCTTGCTCTTGGCATCGTCCTTGGAATTGCCTGAGATCGCCGACTTCAGGAAACCGCGACCGTCGAACACGTCGCCGCGCATCGTGCCGCGCACCACGCCGTCCTGGCTGCGCTCGACCTTCAACGACGCCTTGTCGCCGTCGGATGGCGCGTAGATCGGGAAGTTCGCGTTCATGAGGTCGCCGTTCGGGTCCACCTCGAGCGAGCCCTTGATCGAGGCGCCACCGCCTTCGATGACGATGTCCTCGAAGCGCGTCGATTGCGCGGTCGGCACCACCTTGAAGCTGGCCTTGCCCGACTTGCCCGGCAGCTTGACCCAGCCAGGCAGGATGTTGTCGAGCTTGACCGAGGTCAGGTCGGCCTCGACGCCGAGCTTGGTGGTCTGGTCCGCGCCGCCCGCGATCTTGCCCGAGAGCTTGATCGGCAACGAGCCACTGACGGCCGGGCTGAGATCGAAGCCGAGACGCGCGCGGCTCGCATCGTCCAGCGTCGCCTGCAGGCGGACGTCGGCATCGCCCTCGGCCTGCTTGCGATAGTCGAGCGAGGCCGCCTGCCCGTTGATCTTGACGTCGCCCTTGACCTGGTAGCCCTGGTTGCTCGCGACGATCTTCAGATTGTTGGCCTCCAGCTTCTGGTTCATCACCAGCTTGTCGGCGGCAAAGCCGTTGAGATCGGCGGTGACGGCGTAGGTGGTGTCGGCCTTGGTCAGCTCGCCCTTGACCGGCAAGCCGAGCTGGATGTTCGCCGAGAACGTTCCCTTGCTGGTGTTGGGATCGACGACGGTCGCCGACAGATCGCTCAGCCGGTCATTGGCGAGCATTTCGGCCGCCGCAGGCACGGGTCCGTCGACGCGAAACCTGGTGCGCGAGGGCGAGGGTTTGGGTGCCATGTCCGGCACCTCGAAGACGAAGTCGGAGATCGTGACCTTGCGGCCGGCGGGCGTGTCGGCAATGCCCTGCCCGATGCTCACGGTGGCGGTGCGCCCGGTCACGCGCGCCTTCAAATCGGCATCGTGCACGACAGGCATGCCGTCCACCGGACGGACCGCGACGCCGCTCGCCACGATGTTGACCGAGAGGCCGTCGTCGGGAATGGGCGGACCCTTCCGTGGGAGGTTCCTGGTCGGCGAATTGACGCCAATCTCGATGCGCTGGAGCGTGCCGCGTTCGATCCGCTCGATCACCCATTCGCGCAATTCCGGAACGACGAGCGTCGGCCACATCCGCTTGAGCGCGGAAGCCGACATCGGCGTTCCCGCAAAGCCCAGCGTGAGCCGCGGCTCGCCGGAATAGTCGATAGCGCCGGTGCCGGCGACGCCGATCTCGCCATTGCTGATGTCGGCCTGCGTCAGCAGGAGGCGCTTGTGGTCGGTATCGAAGCGAAGACCGATCGCAATGCGGTTGAAGACGAGCGGCGGCTCGTTGTCGATGCCGCCCAGCAGGATCGAGCCGCCGCTGAAGCCGAGCTGCCAGTCGTTGATGCTGCCGTTGGGCGGCTCCAGATGCGCCAGCAGCGTCAGGCGGTTCGCACCCGAGAGAATCTTGAACGGTGCGACCAGCACGCGCCGATTGGAGTCCCACTCGACATTGATCTCGGCCGAATCGATCGCCATCGGATAATCGGGCGTGTCGGTGTCGATGATGTTGCCTGCGCCGACCGTGATCTTGCCGCGGAAGAAGGTCGGCACGCCGTCGCGGCCGAGCTCGCCCTTGAGCTCGCCGGTCAGCGGCAGGTCCGCGGTATAGGTGAGATCCTTGACCCGTAGCGCCAGCAGGATGTTGGCGGTGGAAACCTTGTCGGCGCGGATGTCGACCGAGCGCACGCCGTTCTCGGCGGGACCGATCGTGGCACGCAGCGACCATGGGCGCGCGCCCTCCTCGCCGAGGCTGAGCGCGACGCCGCCGCGGCTCGGCCGGCGCAGGCTGAGCGTGATGTTCTCGAACGTCCATTTGCTGCCGCGCTGCTGATCGTCGACGATCAGATTGCCGTTCTTCAGACCGATCTCGTTGAGGTTCTGGCCGTCGAGGCCGGTCATGCTCAGGCTGTCGAGCCAGTCGAGGCCCTGGAGAATGCCGCTCTGCGCAGTCGCCTGAGGCGCCGCCTGGGATGCATCGGGGCTTGCAGGCGCGGTCGCGAACGGCGGCGGCGGGACTCCGTTGCGCGGGAATGTCGGCGGCAGGCCGGCGTCCTTCTTGGAGGCCACGCCGGTTGCCAGCGGTTTTGCGGTATCACCGGCCGACACCGTGACGGTCCCGTCGGGCGCGATGCGGATCGCAAGCTCGGCGTCGACGAGATTGAGGCTTTCGGCGCGCAGGTGCCCCATCAGCAGACCCGCACCCGACAGCTTGACCTCGGCCTTCGGCGCGGTGGCGACGATGGCGTGGTCGTGGTCGCGAACGACGATGTCGCGGATGCGCACGGCGATACGGATCCGCCCGGCCCGCTCGATCTGCGTGCCGCCGACCTCCACAGTATTGCCGTGGCCGATGTTGTCCTCGATCGCCGCTGCAAGCCAGGGCGTTGCGATGTCGAGATTGATCGGACCGGTCCCGAGCCGCCACCACAGCGCGCCGAAACAGCCGACGAAGATGACGGCCAAGGCGCCGACGACGATAGCCAGCCGCTTCAGCCAGCGATCGGCCGCCAGCCAGCGGCGCACCGTCCCAAACCCGTCACCGAAGCGATGGAAGCCCGAATTGGAACGCGACAACAGCCGGCGCGCACGATAGCCCGCCGCCGCTTCCTGATCCGGGTCCCAGTCGGCATCGTCCCATTCCTGCGGCTCCGAATGACCGCCGCGCCGATCGAAATCCCGATTGTAATCCTGGGGCGACTTATTCCTTGCCATTGCCTCTCGATACAGGCGCCCATCGTGGGATTGAGCGCCGCCGGGACCGCAGCCGTCGACCGGGAGCGAACGCCCCTGCGCCGGCGTTGCCGCCATACCTCGAATATTCCTGCTGTTCGTCATTTCGCCCCGGGAGCGCGTTCAACGAGCAGTGGGGTGGTGCGTGGAATTCCTTGTAACCATACTCCGGCGTCGTCAGACTTGCCCAGCCGAGGGCGCGAGTCCGGTACACCGGACGAGAGCTGCAATACCGCTTTGGTTGACCCGCCGAAAGCGTCGAAAGGAAGGCGTATGTCCAAGAAATCCCAAAAGAAATCGTCCAAAACGCCCTCCGGCACGACAGCGGCAAAAAAGAAGGCCTCGAAAACCCGGGCAGCGACTCAAACAAAGTCCGCGAAAACACAGCGGACACCGGCGAGCAAATCAACCGGGAGCATAGCAAAAGCAGCATCGCATGGCGCCGCATCGAAACAGTTAAATTCCTCCAGATCGGCCCCTGCGTCCGCGGCCAAGCAGGTCCTGACCGAGGGGCAGAAGGCCCCAGCCTTCCGCCTGCCCCGCGACGGCGGCGGCGCGGTCACGCTGTCGGATTATGCCGGCCGGAAGCTCGTCCTGTTCTTCTACCCCCGCGCCGATACGCCCGGCTGCACCAGGGAGGCCATCGACTTCACGCGCCTGGCCGACGCCTTCACCGCGGCCGGGACGGCCGTGATCGGTATTTCCGCGGATTCGTTAAAGGCCCAGGAGAAATTCCGCGACAAGCACAGCCTCGGCATTCCGCTGATCTCGGACGAGAAGCACGAGATGCTGGAGGCGTATGGCGCCTGGGGCGAAAAATCCATGTATGGCAAGAGCTTCCTCGGGATTCTTCGCACCACGGTGCTGGTCGGAAGCGACGGCAAGGTGGCCAGGATCTGGCGAAACGTCCGGGTCGACGGCCATGCCGACCAGGTGCTGGAGGCGGCAACAAGTCTTTAACCAGACCTTTAAATACGGCTGTTCCCATTTCCGGAAAATTAACCATGACCGGCCCAGATTGCTGCGGCAATTAGGCCGTACGGACTCATCCGACCGGCGCGGGAGTGCCGATGTCGAAAAGTTCTGCCCAATACTCGCAGTACCCCCAACATCATCCTCACGACCACGGACGGGCCCTCCATCGCCGTCCGGCCGCCGCAGCAGCGGCAATTGCGATTCCCCTGCCCGCGACCGACGACGCCTACACCATCGTCCATGCCGGCAAGCAGGTGCGCTTCGGGCCCGTGGTGTTCTGGATCGTGGTCGGCACGGTCGTGCTGCTCGGACTCTGGTCGGCCGCGACTGCCACCTACTTTGCCTTTCGCGACGATGTTCTGACCCGGCTGATCGCCCGCCAGGCCGAGATGCAGTACGCCTATGAGGACCGCATCGCCGAGCTGCGCGCCAAGGTCGATCGCACCACCAGCCGGCAGCTGCTCGACCAGGAACAGTTCGACCAGAAGCTCGACCAGATCATGAAGCGCCAGACGGCGCTGGAGTCCCGGGCCACGGCGCTCGGGGCCATGCCTGACGTGACAGGCTCGATTCCCCGTTCGACCCCGCAGCGTGGCGACGCCGGCCAGAGCACGACGCAGGGCACGCCAAAGCCGTCGCCGATCAGCGACACCGTGATCTTCGTGGCGCCGCCGGATCGCGAAGCGCGGCTCGAGTCGCGCGCGCCGGCGGTCATGGCCCCACAGGCCAATCAGTTCGCCAAGAACCAGGGTTTCGACAATGTCCTGGTCCGCCTCACCACCTCGCTCGATCAGGTCGAGCGTCGTCAGATGGCGGCGCTCAGCGCCGTCGAGGACGGCATGGATTCGCGCATGCGCCGGATGCGCGGCGTGGTCAGCGATCTCGGCCTGAACCTCGCCAGTCTCGAAGCCGCCGTGCCGCGGACCGCGATGGGCGGGCCGTTCGTGCCCGTCAAGCTGACGGCCAATGCCGGGCCGTTCGAGAAGCAGCTCAATCGCATCAACGTCACCCGCGCCGAGATGGATCGCCTCAATCGCACGCTGGCGCTGGTGCCCTATCGCAAGCCCGTCATCGGCGAGGTCGAGTTCACCTCCGGATTCGGCGTGCGCAGCGATCCGTTCCTGGGGCGGCCTGCAATGCATACCGGCCTCGACTTCCGTGCCGCCACGGGCGATCCGGTACGCGTCACCGCCAACGGCAAGGTGGTCTCGGCCGGCTGGTCCGGGGGCTATGGCCGCATGATCGAGGTCGATCACGGCAACGGACTTGCGACCCGCTACGGCCATCTCTCCGAGATCAACGTCAGGGTCGGCGAGATCGTGAAGATCGGCCAGGTCGTCGGTCTCGTCGGCTCGACCGGCCGTTCCACCGGTCCGCATCTGCACTACGAAACCCGCATCGACGGCGAAGCGGTCGATCCGCAGAAGTTCCTGCGCGCGGGCGTGCGTCTCAGCGCGGGCTAGAACGCGCCCCTGCCCTCATTGAACATTCGTGAGCGCTTCAGGCGCGAGGCTGACACGCCTTCAGGAAGAATTTGAGTCCTGCTTCGATCTCCTGCTCGATCGCCTCCTCCGTGAGATCGCTGAGGCCCAGTACAATCAGCAGCGGTAGTTCGCCGCGGACCAGGCTCAGGAATTGTTTGGCGGCTTCCATCGGATCGTCAAACTCCAAGACCTTCGCAGCCCTGGCTTCTTCGAGGAATTGAGCGAGCCGCCGAATCGTCGCCTCGGGTCCGCTTTCATAGAAGAGCCGGGCGAGCACGGGAAACCGACCGCTCTCGTTGGCGATGATGCGGACGAAGGCAACGTCCTTTCGATGGATGAAGGTGTGGAGGTATTGCCTGGCGAAATCCCGCAGCGCCTCAGACAGTCCGGCGGACAGTTTGGGCACCTGCAAATCGCGTTGCAGGCTCTCGCACTCCGCCACGATCAGCGAGGCGAACAAAGCCTCCTTGCTCGGGAAATACGCGTAGAGCGTGGCCTTCGACACGCCGGCGGCTTTCGCGATGGCGTCCATACTGGTTGCGGAAAAGCCCTGCTCGAGAAAAAGCTGCCACGCCGCTCGGATGACGATGTCCATCTTGCGGCCCGCTGGTGCGCTCTCCTTCTCGTGAACAGGATGGGCGATCGTTTCGATCAAGGGTGACTCTCCGTCGGCTCGCGAATCGGTGTCGTAGGCGTCAACGCGCACAATGGCTGCGTCTCAACAGCTTGAAAGAACTAAAGAGACGCCCTGAGCACGACACAGGTAGCAAAACTTCTTTACGGTACACAACGAAACTAAACAGTTCAGTCCCATTGACAACACCTGCTTGCTCGGTCAAGTACTGAACGGTTCAGTTTCGATATGAGCCTTGGATGCCGTTCAGAACATTCCTCCGTAGAGGCGCCATAATACCGTTAGCCCAAGCCGCGATCGCCCTCGCCGGCTGTGCCGTCGGCCCGAATTTCGAGGCGCCGGACGCCCCGCCGGTCAGCGGCTACACTGCGGGCGGATTCTCCGCGACCAAGGGCGCAGACGGGCCTGGCGGAACGGCACAGCGGATCGTGAACGGCGCGGACGTGCCGGCGGTCTGGTGGCAGGTGTTTCGCTCACGGCAGATCGAAGCCTTCGTCCGGGAAGCAATCGACAACCATCCGGACCTTGCCGCGGCGCAAGCGGCGCTGCGCCAGGCTCGCGAAGTTGCGGCGGCAGACACCAGCGCCCTGATGCCGTCGATCACCGGGGAAGGCAGTGCGACGCGCAGCCAGGTGCCGCTGGCACAGTCCGGGCAGACCGGACCGTCATCGCTGTACACCCTCTACAAGACCTCGGTCCCGGTTTCGTTCACGCCGGACATCTTCGGTGGCAAAGCGCGCGGGATCGAGGCGGATCTCGCCAATGCGGACTATGAGCGCTTCCAGCTCGAGGCGACCTATCTCTCATTGACGGCAAACGTCGTGACGACCGCGATCAGCGATGCGTCCTACGCGGCGCAGATTCGCGTGACCCAGGAACAGATCGACGGTCAGCGTCAGCTGGTCGCGTTGCTCGAACAGCAGTTTGCCCTCGGCGCCGTCGCCAACAGCGATGTCCTGACTCAGAAGGCCCAGCTGGCGCAGACGCTTGCGACGCTGCCGCCGCTGCAAAAGTCGCGCGCGCAAAATCGCAACCAGCTGATGGCGTATCTCGGCAGACTGCCGAGCCAGGACCGAGGCGAGGCCGTGCCGCTGGCAAACCTGCGCCTGCCGCGCGATCTGCCGGTCAGCGTACCGTCGCTGCTGGTGCGGCAGCGTCCGGACATCCGAGCTGCCGAAAGCCAGATGCATCAGGCCAGCGCGAATGTCGGTGTTGCCACGGCCAACATGCTGCCGAACGTGACGCTGTCAGCTTCGGGCGGCAGCTCTGCGCTGGCGCTGTCGGGACTCTACGGCCCGCAATCGGCGGCCTGGAGCGTGGCGGCAAGTGTCACCGGCCCGATCTTCGATGCCGGCTCGCTGTTCCACACCAAGGAGTCCAAGGTCGCCGCACTGGAGCAGAAAGGCGCGCAATATCGCTCGACCGTGATCACCGCGTTCCAGAATGTCGCCGACGCGCTCCGCGCCATCCAGTCGGATGCTGATCTGCTGAAGGCCCAGATCGAGGCGGAGAAGACCGCCGCGGAGAGCCTGAAGATGTCGCAGGCCCAGTTCAAGGCCGGCTCCACCACGTTCATCTCCGTCATCAACGCCGAACAGACGCTGCTGACCGCGCGCATCAACCGCGTGAAGGCGCAGGCCTCGCGCTATGCCGACACCGTCTCGCTGTACCAGGCACTCGGCGGCGGCTGGTGGAATCGCGTCGATGAGTCCCCCGCCTCCGAAGTAAAGCCCGCGGGCGTTGCCGCGATATTCACCCCCGCGGGGGCCCTGCCGGCTCAGCCGACCCCGCCCGCCAACTGATGCGAAAGCCCGAAGCCATGTTGAAGCGCATGATTATCATGTTGTGTGTCGTCGGTGCGGTGTTCGCCGCCCTCGCCTGGTTCGTCAGCTTCCGCGCCGGCATGATCAAACAGGCCATGGCCGCGCTCGCCGATCCCCCGCAGACGGTGTCGACGACCGCCGCGCAGCTCAGCGACTGGCAATCCGCATTGACCGCCATCGGCACGTTTCGCGCGGTGAACGGCGCCGATCTGTCGCTGCAACAGTCTGGCATCGTGGACGGCATTCATTTCGAATCCGGCAAGGATGTCGGCGCCGGTGACGTGTTGCTCGACCTGCGCAAGCAGGACGACGTCGCCAAGCTGCAGTCGTTGCAGGCCACCGCCGACGGCTACGCCATCACATTGCGGCGCGACCAGGGTCAGCTGAAGATCAATGCGGTCAGCCAGGCGACGGTCGACAGCGATGTCGTGAACGAGCGCAACGCGCTGGCGCTGGTCGCCCAGCAGCAGGCGCTCATGGACCAAAAGACGCTGAAGGCACCTTTTGCCGGGCGTCTCGGCGTGCGTCAGGTCGATGTTGGCCAGTATCTGACCGCGGGCACCACCATCGTCACGCTACAGGCGCTCGACCGGCTCTTTGTCGACTTCACGCTGCCGCAACAGGCACTCGACCAGGTCAAAGTCGGACAGGAGGTCACCGCTCGCATCGACGCCTTTCCGGACCGCAGCTTCAAGGGCGTGGTGCAGGCGTTCAATTCCAAGGTCGATCAGGCCAGCCGCAACGTTCAGGTCCGCGCGATTTTCGACAATACGGATCGCAAGCTCCTGCCCGGCATGTTCGCGCGGATCGATGTCCGTGTCGGACACCCCACGAGCTATCTCACGCTGCCGCAGACCGCCATCGTCTACAACACCTATGGAGAGTCGGTATTCCTCGCCGTCAAGAGCGACGCACCGGACAAGCAGGGTTTGATAGCCCGCCAGACCTTCATCAAGACCGGCGCCACCCGTGGCGATCAGGTGGCGGTGATCTCGGGTCTCGATCAGGGCGCAACCGTCGTCACCGCGGGCCAGGTCAAGCTGCGCAACGGCACCCTGCTGAAAGTCGACAACTCCATTCCCCTGGCGAACGATCCCAATCCGGCACCTGCCGATCAGTGAGGAACGAGAACGTGTCCTTTACCGACATCTTCATTCGCCGGCCGGTGCTTGCGATCGTCGTCAGCCTGATGATCCTGGTGCTGGGTCTGAAGTCGATGACCTCGCTGCCGATCCTGCAATATCCGCGAACCCAGAACGCGATCGTCACCGTGACGACGACGTACTACGGCGCCGATCCGGCGGTCGTTGCCGGGTTCATCACCACGCCGCTGGAAAACGCCATCGCCCAGGCCAATGGCATCGACTACATGACGTCGACCAGCCAGCCCAGCACCTCCACCATCACCGTCAACCTGCGGCTGAATTTCGACTCCGGCAAGGCGCTGACCGAGATCAACACCAAGGTGAACTCGGTGCTCAATCAGCTGCCGAGCGGCGTCCAGCAGCCGGTGCTGACGGTCAAGGTCGGCCAGACCATCGACGCCATGTATCTCGGCTTCAGCAGCGACGTGCTGGCGCCGAACCAGATCACCGACTACCTGATCCGCGTGGTGCAGCCCAAGCTGCAGGCCGTATCCGGCGTGCAGACCGCGGAGCTGCTCGGCAACAAGACCTTCGCGCTGCGCGCCTGGCTCGATCCGATCAAGCTTGCCGCCTACGGGCTGACCGCATCCGACGTATCGACCGCGCTGTCCAGCAACGACTACATCGCCGGGCTCGGCACCACCAAGGGCCAGATGGTGCAGGTCAATTTGACGGCCGCGACCAACCTGAAGTCGTTGCAGGAGTTTCGCGACCTCGTCGTCAAGCAGGCCGGCGCTTCCAACGTCAAGCTGTCCGACGTGGCGAACGTTACGCTGGGCTCCGAGGATTACGACTCGTCGGTCGGCTTCAACGGCAAGCGCGCGGTCTATATCGGCATCCAGGTGGCGCCAAACGCCAACCTTCTCGACGTCATCAAAGGCGTCCGTGCCGTCTATCCCGACATCAAGGCGCAGCAGCCGGAGGGGCTGAACTCCGAGATCATCTACGACTCCACCGATTTCGTGAACAGCTCGATCGACGAGGTGATCCATACCCTGCTCGAAGCGCTTCTGATCGTCACCGTGGTCGTCTTCCTGTTTCTCGGATCGTGGCGTTCGGTGCTGATTCCGGTGATCGCCATACCGCTGTCGCTGGTCGGCACCTTCACGATGCTGCTGGCGCTAGGCTTCTCGATCAACCTCCTGACGCTGCTGGCGCTGGTGCTCGCGATCGGCCTCGTGGTCGACGACGCCATCATCGTCGTCGAGAACGTCAACCGGCATCTGGCCGAGGGTACGAAGCCGTTGCAGGCGGCGATCATGGCCGCGCGCGAGCTTGCGGGTCCTATCGTGGCCATGACCGTCGTGCTGATCGCGGTCTACGTGCCGATCGGCTTCCAGGGCGGCTTGACCGGAGCGCTGTTCACGGAGTTCGCCTTTACCCTTGCCGGCGCCGTTGCAGTGTCGGCCGTCGTCGCGTTGACGCTGACGCCGATGTGCTGCGCCTTCATCCTCAAGCCGCCGAATACCGGCAAACCGACGCTCGACGACCGCATCGTCGGGTTCATCGATGCACGGATGGAGGCGTTGCAACACCGATACCGACGGTTGCTCGAAGGCAGCCTGGCGACGATTCCGGTCACGGTCGTGTTCGCCGCCTTGATCTTGAGCAGTATCTACTGGCTCTATTCCAACTCCAAGAACGAGCTGGCGCCGGAGGAGGACCAGGGCGCGATCCTGATGCAGTCGACGCTGGCACCGAACGCAACACTTCAGCAGAAGCTGCTGTATTCCGCCGAGGTCTACCGGCGCATTTCCGCCTATGCTGAAACGGCGGGCGTGTTTCAGCTCGATCTCACCGGCAGCTCGATCGCGGGATGGGTCCTGAAACCCTGGGACAAACGCGACAAGACTGCGGCGGAACTGCAGCCGGTGCTTCAGCAGGAGATGGCGGGGGTTGCCGGCGCCAAGATCGTGGCGTTCCAGCTGCCGCCGCTGCCCGGAGCGAGCGGCCTTCCGATCCAGTTCGTGATCCAGACCACGGACCCGTTCGACCGGCTCGATGGCGTCGCGAAAGCGTTCACCGCCGAGGCCCTGAAGAGCGGCAAGTTCATCTTCCTCGACAACGACCTGAAGGTGGACCAGCCGCAAACCACGGTGCTGATCGATCGCGAAAAGACCGCTCAGCTCGGGCTGAAGCTCAGTGACGTCGGTGGTGCGCTCGGCAACATGCTGGGCGGCGGGTATGTCAACTATTTCGGCCTGGACGGCCGCTCCTACAAGGTCATTCCCCAGGTCGAGCAGCGCCAGCGACTGAACGCCGATCAGGTGCTGAACTACTACATCAAGACCTCGGACGGCACGTCTGTTCCGCTGTCGACGGTGGCGTCGCTGAAGACGACCACCGTTCCGCAATCGTTGAACCATTTCCAGCAGGTCAATGCCGCCACCATTTCCGGCGTGGCCATGCCCGGTGTGATCACCGGCGAAGCGCTCGCGACGCTGAAGGAGATCGCGGACCGGACCCTGCCCAAGGGCTACACCATCGACTATGGCGGTCAGTCACGGCAGTTCATCCAGGAATCATCCGGATTCGCCGCCACCTTCGGGTTTGCCCTGATCGTCATCTTCCTGGCGCTGTCGGCGCAGTTCGAGAGTTTCCGTGATCCCCTGATCATCCTGGTCTCGGTACCGATGTCGATCGCGGGCGCGCTGATCTTCATCATGCTGGGAATCAAGGGCGCGAGCCTCAATATCTACACCGAGGTCGGCCTCGTGACTCTGATGGGGCTGATCAGCAAGCACGGCATTCTCATCGTCGAGTTCGCCAACGAGCTGCAGCATGCCGGCCGCTCCAAGCGCGATGCGGTCATCGAAGCAACCGCGATCCGGCTGCGCCCGATCCTGATGACGACAGCGGCCATGGTGATCGGCGTGATGCCATTGATCACCGCTACCGGTGCGGGCGCAGCCTCACGCTTCAACATGGGGCTGGTCATCGCCTCGGGACTTTCGATTGGAACGTTGTTCACCCTGTTCGTGGTGCCGGCGTTCTACATTCTGCTTGCGGCCGACCATTCCGCGGCGACGGGCGACGACGCGGTGAAACTCGATGCGGCCGGACTCGGAATGAACGGCGAGCCGCGCACCGCCCTATGATGAAGCAAGGCTCGCCGCACCATGCGCTCCACCTGGGTTCCTTTAGCGCCGGCCACCGCCCATCCCGCCTCCGGGACCACCAAAACCGCCACCACCCATTCCACCGCCAGGTCCCATGGACCCGCCGGGGCCCATGGGACCAGTGGGCGAGCCAAGACCGCCGGGGCCCGACGGACCGCTCGGTCCTGTCGGTGCAGAGCCGGGCGCCGGACCGGGGCTCGATCCCGGCGCAGGCGCACCGGGGGCGCCGGGCTGGCCGCCGCCCGGAGTCACGGCGCCGCGATCCGGATGCATGATAGAGCCGCCGGGCGACCGGTTGGGATTGCCGGCACCACCCGGCCCCTGCGGCGGCGATCTCGGGAATTGGCCGACAGCCTGTGCGGAGTCGACCTGAAGGCCGCGCGCGCGATCGAACGAGCCGTTGACCACCATGCGGGCTTCGCCGGCCGCGGGCCCGAAACGCGAGCCGTCACGGGCGACGAGCCCGGAGCCGAGCTGGAGGTTTGCGCCCATCCGCTGCACATAGGCCTCGATCGACAGGCGGCTTGCGCCGACGAGATCCGAAAAATCATCGATACGGGTGCGCGCGGCCTGCATCGCGCCCTGGTTTGCGCTGCCTTCGATCTGGACGCGGTGGCCGACGAGCAAGGGATCGACACCGTTCAGCCTCAGCCCGCCGATATGCAGACCGTCAGGGCCGCGCTCGACCAGGCCCGTGACGCGCGCAGCCGCATCGCGTCGCGGCTCGACCAGGCTTGCGACGATCACGCCGTCGGTACGGCGCAAGCCGTAGACCGCGACCTGCGCGCCCGCATGGAGCTTGCTCTCCTTGCCGCTGGTGACGATCTTCTGACCGAGCACCGTCAGCTCGTTGCCCTTCACCTGTTCGATCGGACCCGAGACCTCGCTCGCGATCGCGATGCTGCGCGTGACCAGCGTGCCGTCAGCCCGACGGGTCGCGACCACGCGCGCAAGCTGGCCGATGCGCAGCGAATTGGCGCTGGCCGCCTCGCCGTCGATTCGGACCGGAACGTCGCTCGCATAGGTGATGCGCTCGCCATTGACGTAGATACTGCCGAAGCGCTGGATCACGCCGACGATGCCGGTGCCGCCGATGCCGTGATCATCGCCTCGCGTGATCCCGGTGCCGCCGATGCCCTGATCGGTGCCGCGCCTGACCTGCGCGTGGGCAATGGCCGTGCCGGCGAGCCAGAATCCCGTCAGCAGCAGACGGCGGGAGATGAGCGGCGCCCGGCTCATGAAGAACCGCCTTCTTTGCCGCTATCCTTGGCGCTTTCCTTAGCGTTTTCCTTGGCCTCGCCCTCTTCGTCGGCGTCCTCGCAATAGATGTAGATGCCGAAATTCCAGCGGGCGTCGCCGCCCTTGTCCTTGGCGAGCGCGCGGTTGGCTTCGCGGTTGGCGGTCTTCAGCGCGTCCATGGCGAGTTCGCGCGAGCGCGCCTCGAGGCGCCGCGCCAGCTTCGGCGAGATGTTGTTGTAGTGCACTGCGCGTTCGAGGAAGCGCGGCGCGGCGCCTGAGACGTTCTGCGCGGCGGCCGCGATGTGGTCGTGCAGGTTGCGGCCGAGATAGTGCCATTTGCTGTCGTCCTCGCCGCTCGGAACGAAGGCGGCCTCGACCAGCTCGATCTCGTCAGCCTCGTTGATGGTGACGATCTTGCGGTCGACCCATTCGTCGAGCACCGCACGCGGGCGCACGTCCTTGGTGACGGAGGCGACGAGCTGCTCGAACGACGGCGCATCGCCCTCGGCCGTACGCGGCAGCGCGAGCGGCTCGCCTTTCGCGTCGGTGAACTCCGGCGCGGCGAGCCAGCGCGCGATCACGGCGCTCGTCAGCGACACGGCCGCCGGCGCCTCGTGCACGGGCGTGCCGGCGCCGCGCAGCCGCGCCACCTCCTTGCGGTGAATGCCGGTGAGCAGGCTGACGCGGCTGTCGGTCTGCTCTTTTCCTTCCAGCGCGAAATCGTGCTCGGCGACGTTGACGAAAAGCTCGCGAAGCAATTGCGCCAGCGCCGGAAAGGTCATGCCGCTGCGGATGCACAGCCGCACGAGCGGGCGCAGCAGCCGCGCCAGCGGAGCGTGCAGCTTCCCCGCAGCATTCGGCTGTGGCGCGCTCGACTTGTCAGCCGCCTTGGACCCGGACTTGGCATTCATGTCTGAATTGTACCGATGCATCACGTGGGACACAATCCCACTTTTTTCCACTCTCCAATTGACGTGGTAAATTTTCCCACATATACGAGACGCCACTGAGGGCGCGACGTAAAGGGAATCACACCCATGGCTGACCGCTTGGTCCGCAACTTCATTTCGCTGCGTGCTATGCCGGCCCTCGATCGGGGGCTCGGCGTCATCGAACCGATGCTGCCGGCGCTTCTGCGCGGCGTCATCTTCATCTCGGTGCTGGCCGCACCGTTCGTTGCCGCGCTACTCGCAGGCTGACCGCTGCCATGCATCACATCAGCGAGTCCCCGCGCCGTCCGTCGGTGCTGCACATCTTCAAGATCTACTATCCCGACCTGTTCGGCGGCACGCTCACGGTGATCCGCGACATCTGCGCCAGCCTGAAGGACGCTTTCGCCTCAGCCGTGCTGGTCTGTTCGCAATCGGCCGAGCGGCGCGAGATCGTCGTCAACGACGTTCCGGTCGAGCGCGTCCGCTCGTTCGGCAACGTGCTGTCGCTGCCCGCGGCTCCCACCTATCCCTGGCGGCTATGGCGCAAGATCGCCGAGCACGACCTGCTCGCGCTTCACGCCCCCTTCCCGCTCGCCGACCTCGTCTTTGCCTTCGGATTTGGCGCCAAGCGGCCGCTGGTGGTGCATTGGCACGCCGACATCGTCACCCATGCCGGCCTGCGCTGGTTCATCGAACCCCTGATGCGGCGAACGCTGCGTCGCGCCAAGGCGATCATCGTCTCGGACCACGTGCTGGTCGACAACACGCCGCTGCTGCGCGAATTCGAGGACAAATGCCATGTCGTGCCGTTCGGCATCGACATCACGGGTTACGACTGGCCGAAGATCGAGCCGCACCATGTCAATGATCGCGGCCGGCTTGTGCTCGCCTGCGGCCGGCTGGTGCCCTACAAGGGCTTCGACGTGCTGATCCGCGCCGCGGCGGCGCACAATTTCGAGACCTGGATCATCGGTGAAGGTGTCGAACGGCCGCGGCTCGAGCAACTGATCCAGGAGCTCGGCCTCGGTGACCGCGTCCGCCTGCTCGGCTCGGTGGACGATTGCGAACGCATCAAGCTGATGTGCCTGGCCGACGTCTTCGTGATGCCGTCGGTGACCAATGCCGAGACCTTCGGCCTTGTCCAGCTCGAGGCCATGGCCGCCGGCCGGCCGGTCGTGAACACGGCGCTCGACACGGCGGTGCCGCACGTCGCCCGCCACGGCATGGAGGCGATCACCGTTCCGCCCGGCGATGCCGAGAAACTGGGTGAGGCGATCGACACCCTGATCCGCGACCCCGAGCGCCGCCGCAGCATGGGACTTGCGGCGCGCACGCGCGCCCTCACCCGCTATTCGGCCACGGCCTTCAAGCAGGGCATGGAGACCGTCTACCGCGACGCTGTCGCCGCCCCGAGCGAGGAGCGATCGGCAATCTCCGAGCCGCCGCAAGCGACCGGCTGGCTGGACACGGTCCGGATCGCGGCGGCGCTGGCCTGGTCCGACATGCGGCACCGCTACGTCCGCTCGCTGCTCGGCCCGTTTTGGATGTCACTGCAGATGGCGATCGTGGTCGCCGTGCTCGGCTCGGTGATCGGCCAGATGTCGAATGGCAACATGATGACACGCCTGCCGATGCTGGCGCTGTCGATGACGGCCTGGACCTTCCTTAACGGCGTGGTACTCGATGCGACTACGGCGCTCCAGAACTCCGCGAGCCTGATCCGCGACCGCGCGCTGCCGCCCGTCATCTTCCTCCTGCAATGCACCTTCCGCCAGGCGCTGTTCGCACTCCACAACGCCTGTGTTCCGCTGGTGCTGTGGCTCCTCCTCTCGCCCCACGACCTCTCTCACGCGCTGGCGGCACTGCCCGGTCTGCTGCTGTTCGTGGCCTGCACCTTCGCCCTGAGCCTCGTTCTCGGCGCCATGGCGACGCGCTATCGCGACCTCAAGCCGATCATCGAATCCACCCTGATGCTCGCCTTTCTCGCTTCGCCCGTGATCTGGTCGTCGGACATGATCAACCACCGCTCGACGGTGATGCGGCTCAATCCGCTGACGCATCTGTTCGCGGTGTGGCGCGAGCCGCTGGCGGGCGGCGCTGTCGATCCGGTCAGCATCGTCTACGTCCTCGTCGCGCTGGCGCTCCTGGTCTTTGCGAGCGTGCTGACGCTGGTCCACCTGCGCAAAGCCGCATTCTGGATCTGACGCATGGTCTCGATCAACCTTCGCAACGTCTGTCTCGACTATCCGCTCTACGGCGCCTACGACTTCTCGCTGAAGCGGCGGCTGCTCGGGCACATCATCCGCGAGCCGGGCGAGATGCGGATCATCCGCGCCGTCGACAATGTCACGATCAAGGCCGAAGCAGGCAGCCGCATCGGGCTTGCCGGTCCCAACGGCTCCGGCAAGTCGACGCTCCTGCGACTGATCGCCGGCGTCTATCCGCCGAGCAGCGGCAGCGTCTCGCTCCAGGGCAACGTCGTGCCCCTGCTCGGCCTCAACGCCGGGGTCAACCTGGATTTCGTGGCCGAGGACAACATCGCGCTGCTGCTGCGGATCAGCGGCCGCAAGCCGACCCGCGCCGTGATCGACGATATCTGGGCTTTCACCGAGCTCGAGGCGCGCATGCAGCGGCTGCCGCTGCGGATGTTCTCCTCGGGAATGCTGATGCGGGTGTTGTTTGCGACCGCGACGGCCTTTCCGGCCGACATCCTGCTGCTCGACGAATGGCTCAGCGTGGTCGACGAGCACTTTGCGGAGAAAGCACAGGAGCGGCTGCTGCACATGGTGTCGCAGGCGGCGATCGTAATCATCGCCTCGCACGACCAGCCGCTGCTGCGCCGCACCTGCACCAGCATCATCAACCTCGATCACGGCCGCATCGCCTCGACCGTCACGGTCGAGCCGCCGGCAACGCACTCTTTCGAGCTCCGCGAGAAACGCGCATGAAACAGAACATCCTGGTCGTCTCCGAGTCGCTCGGACAACCAAACCACAAGCGCGGCATCTTCCATTTCACCCGGGAGTTGGTGCGTTCGCTCGCCTCGGAGGGCCACGAACTCACGCTGTTGGTCGAGACCTCGAAGCGCTACCGCAAACTGTGCCGGCGCGAGCGACGCACAAAGCTGTTCGCGGCGCAGGCGCGCAACATCGAGCTGCTGGCGCTTTATCGCTTCCTTGACGAGATCAACGTGAGCGGGCCGGTGACGCTCAGCGGCACGCGCCGCAAATTCGACTGGCTCCGCCAAAGGGGCGGCATGTTGCTGTCGCGGGACAACATGCTCTGCCTCCTGCGCGCGATCGGCCTGCGCAGCCTGAACGCGCGACTGATCGAGAACCGGCCCGCCGCGCTCGAATACATTCCGCCGGATCTGAGCCACCTCGAACTGTTCGGCGACTTTCAGCTCGAGCCCGGATTCTTCAACTATCAGGATTCCTCGGCCTTCTTCCTGCTGCCGCCGCCGCGGATAGATGCGCGCGACTACGACGTGATCGTCGTGGACACCCCGACCCGCGTGACGATCAAGCGCAGGCCGGACGCCAAGGTGATCTGCGTCGTCCACGACCTGTTGCCGCTCACCGATCTCAAGCTCAGCGACATCGCCACGCGGCAGTTCCTGGCGCGAATCCGCACCAGCCTGCGCCAGGCCGACGAGCTCGCCTTCGTTTCGAACTACAGCATGATGCGGTTCAGGGAACTGTTGCCGCAATTTGCGCACCTACCGGCGCGGGTCGTGTATCCCCGCACCCGGTTCGACGCCCCGGATGTCCTGCACCTCCCAGCCCCGTCGGGGCGTCCGGGGCGGCCGAGCTTCGTCGTCATCGTCTCGAACGAGCCGCGCAAGAACGTCGCCGCCGTCATCCGTGCCTTCCGTGGTGTGCCCCAGGCCGATCTCGTCGTGATCGGCTATGCCGGCGAGATCAGCCGGATGCGCAACCTCCCGCCGAACGTCCGCTTCGCCGGCTATGTCGACGAGCACGAGAAGGCCGCCCTGATCGCGGAGGCGCATGGCCTGATCATGCCGAGCCTTGCCGAAGGCTTTGGCGTGCCGATCATCGAGGCGCTGGCCGCGAACACGCCGGTGCTGTGCTCGGATATCGTGGTGTTCCGCGAAGTCGCGGGCGAGCTCGCCGATTATTTCGACCCGTTCTCGACCGACTCGATCGCCGCCTCCGTCACCCGCGTGCTGACGCGGCAGGAGGAGTGGCGCGGCAAGATCCGCGCGAGGCGCCACGAGCTTGCCGAACGCTTTGGCTATGAGACCCAGGCCCGCGATTTCCTCGGGCGCGAGATGCGCACGGAAAGCCTCGTCGCCGCACCGCTCGCATCGTACGGATGACGGCCGAATCCGCTGCGTGGTCCGGGCCTGCCGATCGGCAAGGCGGCCGGAAAGGATGGCAGAGCTGGCGCAACTCGGCCGCGCTGCTCCGGGCGGCAGATGTGCTCGTCATCCTGATCGCGGCATCGCTGCCGTGGTCCACAACGGCACCTTCGATCTTCGTCGGGCTGTGGCTGCTGGCGGTCACCCCGACCATCGACTGGCGCGACTATGCGTACGAGCTCACGCGGCCGGCGTTTGCCCTGCCGTTCGCGCTCCTGCTGCTCGCACTCCTCGGCGTGCTGTGGTCGGACGGCGCCTGGCCGGACCGGCTGCATGCGATCAAGCCGGTCGCAAAGCTCGTGCTGATTCCGCCGCTGCTATACCATTTCAGCCGGTCCGAGCGCGGCTTCCAGGTTTGCCTTGCTTTTCTCGCCTCCTGCGCGCTGCTGGCGGTGTTCTCCTGGGTCGTGCTGCTCAATCCCGCCTGGAAGATCGCCGCGACGGCGTCATCAGGCGTTCCCGTCAAGAACTACATCGACCAGAGCCAGGAGTTCACGCTCTGCGCCTTTGCACTTGCATTGCCCGCGCTCACCTTCTGGCGCGGCGGACGCGTGATCGCGGCGACCGCCTGCCTCGGATTGATCCTGCTGTTCGCGACCAACATGGTGTTCGTGGCCGCGGCCCGCACGGCGCTGCTCTACATCCCGGTGCTGCTGGCCCTGTTCGCCTGGAAGCATCTGAGCCGGCGGGCAGCGCTGGTCCTGCTCGCGGGCGCGGTCGCCGCGAGCGCGCTCGCCTGGACGACCTCGTCCTATCTGCGCCAGCGCATCACCGACATCGCCGTCGAATACCGCCACGGCCATGAGGACATCAGCCGCGCCTCGACCGCCCAGCGGCTGACCTATTGGCGCAAGTCACTTCATGCCTTTACCGAAGCCCCTCTGATCGGCCATGGCACCGGCGCGATCAAGCGCCAGTTCGAACGCGCCGCCACGGGCGAGAGCAGCCTCGACGCGGAGATCGTCAGCAATCCGCACAACCAGACCCTCAACGTCGCGGTGCAATGGGGCCTCTTGGGCGTCGTCCTGCTCTACGCGATGTGGATCGCGCAGCTTCGCCTGTTCCTGGGCGAAGGGCTTGCCGCCTGGATCGGCCTTGCGGTCGTCGCGCAGAACATCGCGAGCTCGCTATTGAACTCGCATCTGTTCGATTTCCACGAGGGATGGATGTATGTGCTGGGCGTCGGCGTGGCCGGGGGCATGGTCCTAAAGGTTCAGGCCCGCAGCCGGCCGTGACTATGGGCTGCGCTCGTGGCCGACTTCGCCGGTGATGACGTCGCCGAACAGCTCCCAGGCCTGCCCGTTGAAGCGCATCAACTGCATCTGCTCGATCGGGAAGTAATCATCGGGCGAGGTGTTGACCATGATGCCCGGCAGCATCAGGTCGGTGTGGAAATCCTTCAGGTTCGCGGCCTGCTTCATGACGTTCTCGCGGGTGAGATTGTCGCCGCACTGCTTCAGGACCTGCGCCATCGCCTCGGCCTGCACGTAGCCGTAGATGTTGTTGGAGTTGGCCTTGTCGCCATCGGGATAATATTTGTCCATGAATTCGCGCCACTTCACCACCGCCGGGTCCTTGTCCCAGGTCGGATCGGTCGGGTCCTTCAGATAGACGGTCGAGATGATATCCTTGGAATAGTCGAGCCCGGCGGGCTTGAGCACTGAGGCAACCGAGGTCGCGGTGTTGGCCAGGAAGAATTTTGGCTTCCAGCCGAGCTCGCCGACCTTGCGGATCGCCTGCGCCGACCCTTTCGGCGCCGCCCACGAGAAGAAGATATCCGCGCCGGAATCATGCAGCGCGACGATCTGCGAGTCGATCGAGGGATCGCTGACCTCATAGGACTTGTCGGCGATGATCATGCCGGCCTTGTCGCCGAGCCCGTCCTTCAGACCCTTGAACTGGTCCTTGCCGGCGTCGTCGTTCTGCCAGAACACCGCGATCTTGCCGTTCGGAAAGTTATCGCGGATGTATTTGGCGTAGATCCGGCCCTCGCTCTGGTAATTCGGCTGGAAGCCCATCGTCCAGGGAAAGTTCCTGGGATCGCCGAACTTGGTGCCGCCGGACGCGACGAAGAGCTGCGGCACCTTCTTGGCGTTCATATATTTCATGATCGCGGAGTTCGAGGGTGTGCCGAGCGGCTGGAAGATCAACAAAACCTCGTCGCTCTCGACCAGCTTGCGCGCCTGCTCGATCGCCTTCGGCGGCGAATAGGCGTCGTCATAGCTGATGAAGTTGATCTTGCGGCCGTTGATGCCGCCCTGGTCGTTGATCATCCTGAAGAACGCGGCCTCGGTCTTGCCGATCACGCCATAGGAGGACGCCGGCCCGCTATAGGGCATGATGTTGCCGATCTTGATGTCGGTGTCGCTGGCGCCGGGGTCGTATTTCTTCTGCGCCGAGGCCGGTGTCGCGGCCAGCACTCCGGCAGCAAGCATGGCGAGGGCAGCAAGGCTCTTGCGACGACCCGGCATCGTTCTCTCCCCTGTGTTTGTAGTCTTGTTTTGCAGAGAGTGTCGCAAGGTGGCTTGCCGCTGGCAAGCGCCGCAATTTTCCGCGAGGTGAAACGGTGGAGCTAGAACTTACGCGACGCGCTGCAGCATTCTCAGAACGCGCCCGTCGATCACGAGCAACGCACTGCCAATGACAATGGCGCCTGCGATCTCGCGCATGGAGATCGGCTCGCCCAGCAGCAGCCATCCCAGCAGAATGGCGGTGACGGGAATTAGCAGCGTCACCAGCATGACATTGGTCGCGCCCGAACGGCGCAGGATCTGAAAGAAGACGATGTAGGCGAGCGCCGTCGACAAGCCGGCAAGTCCAAGCACCGCGAGCCAGGTTGTAAGGCCCGGCATCGGGAGATGCCACGGCTGTTCCACCGCACCGGCGACGACCGCCATCATCACCGTCGATGCCATCAATTGAAACGTCGCCGTTCCAAGCGGCGGAGAGTCCTTCAACAGCCGCCGCGCCGCCAGCGCCGCAAAACCGTAGCTGAGCGCGCCGCCGAGGCAAAGCAGGATGCCGACCCCCTGCCCCGGCCGCGTCTCGATGCCCCAGCCGCGCAGGATGACCACGCCGACGACGCCCAGCGCCACGCCGGCAACTCGTCGCATCTGCAGGGCTTCCTCGCCCGCCATCGCCATGACGATCACCGTGAACAGCGGCGTGGTGGCATTCAGGATCGAAGCCAGCCCGCTTGGAATGAAGGTCTGGCCGATCACGATCAGCGAGAACGGGATGACGTTATTGAGCAGCCCGATCGCGAAGAACGGTTTCCAGCCCAACGTGCCCCTGGGAAAGCCGATACCTTGAACACGGAGCAGCGGCAAAAGAATGGCCGCACCCAGCGCGACGCGCAGGAACACCAGGGTGAGCGGCGGCAATTCCCGCAAGCCCGCGCCGTTGAAGAAGAACGAGCCGCCCCAGAGGATCGAGAGCACGGCAAGCAGCGACCAGTCTCGCGCGTCGATCCGGTTGTCGTTCGGGGGCATGGCGTCTCACATCGGCAGTTGACCTCCGCCTAGTATGGCGCGACGCGCTTTGCCACCCGATTTCCGAGAAGCGAAGACTGAGAAAGCGCGGCTCGCCGTCAGTCGGAGCGCAGCTTGTGAATCAACGCATTTTCCGGAACAGGTTCGAGAGTCCATTCAGCGGCAATGCACTCGAACGTCTCATCGCGAAAATAGAACAAGAAGTGACGCGACGAGGTCGCCCCCCGCTCGCAATCCTCCAATCTAACGGATCCATCAAATGGGGATCAGGACCTGCGATCTCGTAGAATTCGCCCCACGCCGGCGCCAGCTTGCTGTAGCGGCATTGGCCACGATACCAACCTTCGTCATTGGTTGCTCCGAGGCGATACCGAACGCAATTCACGAAGCGGAGGACACCTTCATCGTCCTCTGCAAACGATGTGAAGCGAAAGGGGTTCAGCAGGAAGCGAAGAACGACATCATGACCTGATACGGCTACGTGCGGATACGGGGCGTTCGGCTCCGCATTCCACCCCTCGTTCAACTTTCGAAATGACAACCGCCCCGACATGTCGCCTCAGACAGTAGTGAATGAGCGAGAACACCGGCTAAGACGGCTTCTTCGGCCGCGACACCAGCTCGATCATCTTGCCTTCGTCGTCATCAGGCATCGCAGCTTTCGCCCGCGCATAGGATTCGACCGCCGCGCGCGCCACCAGCGGCTTGTCGGCGAGCAGGCTCTCGGCGAGCTTCACGGCGTAGGCGGCATCCTTGTGCCGCAGCGCCGAGGTGAAGGTCGCGCCGCTGAAGTCGCGGGCGACCATGCGCTTGGAATGACGCTGGACCTGCGGGCTCGCAGCAACGCCGGCCTGAATCGATTCCAGCACCAGGGTCATGTCGAGCCCGGCCTGCTCGGCGATCGCGAGCCCTTCGGCGAGTCCGGCAATCTGGATCGCGCCCATCAGATTGTTGATGAGCTTGTAGACCGTGCCGGAGCCGACCGCGCCGAAATGGCGGATGGTCGAGCCGATCGGTTCGAGATAGGGCCGCGCGCGTTCGAGGTCGGCGGCATCAGCCCCGACCAGCAAGGTCAGCTTTCCGGCGGCCGCGGCATCCGGCAATCCCGTCACGGGACAATCGATGTAGATCAGCCCGCGCGCGTTGAGCTCGCGGCCCATCTCGCGCGCGTGGTCATAGGAGACGGTGGAGCATTCGATCGCGATGGTGCCGGCCTTGGCCGTCTTGGCCGCGCCCTTCGGCCCCAGCCAGACCGCGCGCGAGGCCTCGTCGTCGGCGACCATGGTCACGACCGCGTCGGCATCGATCGCGGCATCCTCAGGCGAGGTCGCCCATTGCGCGCCGCGCGCGATCAGATCTTCCGCTTTTGTCTTGCTGCGATTCCACAGCATCACCGTGAAGCCGGCATCGAGATAGCGGCCGGCCATGCCATGGCCCATCCGTCCAAGCCCGATGAAGGCGACGCGGGGCATGGCTAGTCCACATCCTCGATGTCGGCGCCGGTGGTTCCGAAGGCGCGCTGCGCCAGCGTCGCGGCCATGAACTCGTCGAGATCGCCGCCGAGCACGCCCGACGTGTCGGAGGTCTGCACGCCCGTGCGCAGATCCTTCACCATCTGATAGGGCTGCAGCACGTAGGAGCGGATCTGGTGGCCCCAGCCGATATCGGTCTTGGCGGCCTGGTCGGCCGCCGCCTTCTCCTCGCGCTTCTTCAGCTCCATTTCGTACAGCCGCGCGCGCAGCATGTCCCAGGCCTGCGCCCGGTTCTTGTGCTGCGAGCGGCCGGCCTGGCAGACCACCGCGACACCGGTCGGGATATGCGTCAGGCGCACCGCGGATTCGGTCTTGTTGACGTGCTGGCCGCCGGCGCCGCCCGACCGCATGGTATCGACGCGGACATCGGATTCCTTGATGTCGATCTTGATGCTGTCGTCGATGACCGGGAACACCTGCACGCTGGAGAACGACGTGTGCCGCCGCGCGTTGGAATCGAACGGCGAGATGCGCACCAGACGATGCACGCCCGCCTCGGTCTTCAGCCAGCCATAGGCATTGTGGCCTGAGACCTGGATCGTCGCCGACTTGATGCCGGCTTCTTCGCCCTCGGACTCTTCGAGATACTCGACCTTGAAGCCGTGCGTCTCCGCCCAGCGCGTGTACATGCGCAGCAGCATCTGCGCCCAGTCCTGGCTTTCGGTGCCGCCGGCGCCGGCGTGGACCTCGAGATAGGAATCGAAGCGGTCGGCTTCGCCCGACAGCAGCGCCTCGAGCTCGCGCCGCGCGACTTCCTTCTTCAGGGCCTTCAGCGCAGCTTCGGCTTCGGCGACGACGCCGTCATCGCCCTCGGCTTCGCCGAGCTCGATCATGCCGATGTCGTCTTCGAGCTCCTGCTCGACCTTGCCGATGCCCGACAGCGAATCCTCCAGCGAGGTCCGCTCCTGCATCAGCTTCTGGGCCTTCTGGGGATCGTTCCAGAGGTTGGGATCTTCTGCGAGCTTGTTCAGCTCAGCGAGGCGCGCCGTCGATTTCTCGACGTCAAAGATGCCTCCTCAGCAGCCCGACTGACTGCTTGATCTCTTCTACCAACCGTTCGATTTCGGCGCGCATGTCGTTCTCGTGTCTCGCGGAATTGGTTCCGCGTGTAATTCAAGATCGGGATGTAGCGGCGACGGCTGCAAAGCGCAACCGCCGCCGCGACAAACGTCTGCCTTGTCCTAAGCCTTAGTACAGCCCGCCGGTGCCCGGCCGCATGAAGAAGCCGGAATCCGGCTGCTGCTGCTGCGACGCCGGCACGCCGCCGCGTCCGTCGGCGTCGGCAACGCCGATGACCGAATAATTGTCCGGCGGCGCCGTGCCCGGCTTGAAGGCTTCGAGGATGGTGCCGCCGGTCTCACCCGGGCCGGCGCGCATGCCGGTCTTGGCGACGACGCGCACGAGCTTGATGCCGGCCGGCACCTTGAACGGCACCGCCGGCTTGTCGGCGAGCGCGAGCTTAAGGAAATCGCGCGCGATGGGAGCAGCCAGATGGCCGCCGGTCGCAGCGTTGCCTTTGCCGAGCGCACGCGGCTTGTCGTAGCCCATATAGATCGCGACGGCGACGTCGGGCGAGAAGCCGACGAACCAGGCGTCCTTGGCCTCGTTGGTCGTACCGGTCTTGCCGGCGATCGGCTTGCCGACCTCCTTGACCACGGTCGCGGTACCGGCCTGGACCACGCCCTCCATCAGTTCGGTGATCTGATAGGCGGTCATGGAGTCGAGCACCTGCTCGCGGCGGTCGATCAGCTGCGGTTCGTTCTGGTTCTTCCAGCCGCCCGGCGCGTCGCAGCCGCGGCATTCGCGCTGGTCGTGCTTGAAGATGGTGCGGCCGTAGCGATCCTGGATACGGTCGATCAGGGTCGGCTTCACGCGGCGACCGCCATTGGCGAGCATCGAGTAGGCCGTGACCATGCGCATCGCCGTCGTCTCGCCGGCGCCGAGCGCGTAGGAGAGATAGTTCGGCAGCTCGTCATAGACGCCGAAGCGGCGGGCATATTCGCCGATCAGCGGCATGCCGATGTCCTGCGCGAGGCGCACCGTCACGGTGTTGAGCGACTGCCGCAGCGCGTTGCGCAGCGTCACCGGCCCCTGGAACTTGCCCGAGGAGAAGTTTTCCGGTCGCCATACGCCGGCGCCCTGGCCCTGGTCGATTTCGATCGGCGCGTCGAGCACCACTGTCGAGGGCGTATAGCCGTTGTCGAGCGCGGCCGAATAGACGATCGGCTTGAACGACGAGCCCGGCTGCCGGTAGGCCTGGGTGGCGCGGTTGAACTGGCTCTGGTCGAACGAGAAGCCGCCGACCATTGCGAGCACGCGGCCGGTCCAGGGGTCCATCACCACCATCGCGCCGGACACTTCGGGGATCTGGCGCAGCCGGTACTGTCCCTCGACCGGATTGCCGTCCTTGTAGAGCGGATCAGCGTAGATCACGTCGCCGGGCTGGAGCACCTGCGACACCGCCGTTGCCGCCCTGCCCTTCGCAGGGCCGGTCGCCGCCCTTGCCCATTTGATGCCGTCGAGCGTGATCAGGCCGGTTTCGCGCTGCTTGCTGACGGCGCCGCCGAGCTCGCGGCTCGGCTGGAATCCGATGCGCGCCGACTGGTCGCTGGTCTCCAGCACCACCGCCATGCGCCACGGCGAGATGTCGGAGAGCGACTTGATCTCGGCGAGCTTCACGCCCCAATCGCCCGAAATATCGAGCTTGCTCATGGCGCCGCGATAGCCCTGCTGCTCGTCATAGTTGACGAGGCCGGCGACCATGGTCTTGCGCGCCATCACCTGGATCTTCGGATCGAGCGTGGTGCGGACAGACAGACCGCCCTCGTAAAGCTTCTTCTCGCCGTAGCGCTCGAAGATGTCGCGGCGGACTTCCTCGGCGAAATATTCGCCGGCGAAGGTGTGGGCGCCGTTGGACCGGTTGGTGACGGCCAGCGGCTCCTTGCGCGCCTTGTCGGCGTCGGCCTGCTTGATCCAGCCGTTCTCCTGGAGGCGGTCGATCACATAGTTGCGGCGCTCGATGGCGCGGTCGCGGTTACGCACCGGATGCAGGGTCGCCGGCATCTTCGGCAGCGCCGCCAGATAGGAGGCCTCCGCCACCGTCAGCTCGTTCACCGACTTGTCGAAATAGACCAGCGAGGCGGCCGCGATGCCGTAGGCACCGAGGCCCAGATAGATCTCGTTCAGATACAGCTCGAGGATCTTGTCCTTCGAGTAGGTCTTCTCGATCCGCATCGCCAGCAAGGCTTCCTTGATCTTGCGGGCGAAGGAGACCTCGTTGGTCAGAAGGAAGTTCTTGGCGACCTGCTGGGTGATGGTGGAGGCGCCCTGCGGACGCCGGTTGGAGCCGTAGTTCTGGATATAGACCAGACCTGCGCGCGCCATGCCGGTGTAGTCGATGCCGCCATGCTCGTAGAAATTCTTGTCCTCGGCCGCGAGGAAGGCATTGATCACGAGCTTGGGCACGGCCTGGATCGGCAGATACAGCCGTCGCTCCTTGGCGTACTCGCCGAGCAGCGAACCGTCGACCGCGTGCACACGCGTCATCACCGGCGGCTCGTAATCCTGAAGCTGAGAGTAGTCCGGCAAGTCCTTGGAGAAATGCCAGATCAGGCCTGCCACGGCCCCGACACCGACAAGGAACACCACCGTTCCCGCGGCGAACAGGAAGCCCATGAACCGCACCAGCAAGCGCATTATCTGTTTATCCGTTCAAACTCTGGATCAGCCCAGTATCAGCCCCTTGGCGCTCAAAAACAGGCGCCAACCTCACGTCGCGCATTCACCGGCCTACTCAATTACGTCAGTGCCGGACCTAAGACGCTCGCCGAACGGGATTCTCGCCGATTCCGGAACCCCCTGCGGCGTTTTTATAAATCGCCCGCTGTGGCCAAACTAGGGCTTTTGCGGCGGGACGGAAAAACCCTTCCTCAATTCTCTCAATTCGACGATCCCCCGGTCGTCAATTCGACGATCCGGCGGTCGCCAGCCGCTTGGCCAGGAACCCGTCGATGGCTTGCGCCATCGCGCCCACGGCACGGGACCGCCAGCCCTCGGAGACCAGATGCTCGAGATCGCCCTTATTGGAGACATAACCGATCTCGACCAGCACCGACGGCACGTCGGGTGCCTTCAGCACCCGGAAACCGGCCGATTTCAGCGGATGCTTGTGCATCCGCACCGTCGACTTCATTTCGCCCATCAGCACATGCGCAAAACGGTTTGAAAACGTGCGGGTTTCCCGCTGCGTCAGATCGATCAGGATGTCCGCGACGTCGGTCGGCTCCTCCGCGAGATTGAAGCCGGCGATCGCGTCCGCGCGGTTTTCCGCGTCCGCCAGACGCTGGGCCTCGGCGTCGGACGCCTTGTCGGACAGCGTATAGATGGTGGCGCCCTGGGCATCCCCCTCGGCGCGCGGCAGCGCATCGGCATGAATCGAGACGAACAGCGCCGCCTTGATGTTGCGGGCGACTTTGACCCGGTCATTGAGCGGGATGAACGTGTCGTCGTTGCGCGTCATCACGACACGGTATTTGCCGGCCTTTTCCAGCCGGTCGCGCAGCGCCAGGCCAAAGGCCAGCACCAGGTTCTTCTCGCTCTCGCCGCTCGACTGCGTGCCGTTGTCGATGCCGCCATGGCCGGGATCGATCACGACGATCGGCCGGCCATCGGCCTTCTGCTGCGCCGTTTCCGGGCCCGCCGTCGCGGGCACCGTGGCGGGCGGCGCGTCGGCGATCGCGGGCCGCAGCTCGGGCCGGTTTTCCGGGGCGAGCGATTGCACGAAGGCGGCGCGGTCGACCTCCTCCAGCTCGAGCACGAGCCGGGCCGGCTGTCCGTTGGCCGCCTCCAATACGTAGGAATTGGCGATCTTGGCCGGCCCCGTCAGGTCGAACACGATTCGCGAGCCGCCGGGCATGACGAGCCCGTAGCGGAAGGCCTTGACCAGTCCCCGCCCGCCGGACCCGGTCCCCGCGGGCAGCTGAAAATTGACCTGGGGCACGTCCACCACCACCCGGTACGGGTCGGCGAGCGTGACGGCGCGGAAGCTGACGGTCCGGTCGATGTCGAGGATGAAGCGGGTCTGCTTGCCGTCGCCAGCCAGCCGGGCGGCCGAGGCGATTGGAAAATTCGCTACCGCAACAGAGGGTTGCGGCTGGCTTTCCGCGGCGCTCAGGCGGGAGGAATCAGCATATGGCAATGCCGCGGCGCACAGAAGCACGCATCCCAGCAGGACTCTTTGTTTTGCGCGGCTCGCCACCGATTTCGTGCCTCCGAGCAGCTTGTTTAACGCAATAGAACCACAGGGTTAATCGATCCTTAATGACGGGCGCGCGAAACTCGCTGACTGTGACCGCCGTGCGACGCTCCCTTGCACGGATGGCCCATTCCTCGTATGTACGGAATGCTGACGGCCGATATTTTCGGTTGTGTCGCATTCAGCCTCCCGGTGCAGCGCCGGAACTCTCAAGATTTGGGAATTCCAGCGTTTTCCGTTCTCCTCTAAGACCAGCGCGGTGCGCGGCAGCGAGGTGGAGCGGGCCAAGCCCCGGCGGCGGACGGTTCCCGGGTACCACTTTTCCGGGACGGTTCGGACAGCGACGTAACCCATTACCCGGTCCCTTGATCCCAAGGGAGCGGTTCGTGATCCCCAAGGCGAGCGCGCTCGCGCCATGCCTGGCCAGCAGCAACTGATTGAGGGGCGGCCCCGCCGCCCAATGTTTCATACGGGCCGACGCTTGATGCGCCAGACTGTGCCGACGAATTCTGAAGGACCATTCGCGACGCTGCGGAGTGATAATCCCGCGCGCCGCCACGGCCCTGAGGCTTCCGGTCCGGCAAGGCGCGAGAGACGGCGTTTCGGCCTTCCCCTCACCCCCGAATCAGGTGGACCGTCGCGTCTCCCGGCGGCGCGATACGCGCCCACGGTGAATCGCGCCCGCCGCCGCCAAGAGTTAAGACATGCCCAACAAGATGTTGATCGATGCCACCCACCCGGAGGAGACCCGGGTCGTCGTGGTCCGCGGCAATCGCGTCGAAGAGTTTGATTTCGAGACGGCGCAACGCAAGCAACTGCGCGGGAATATCTACCTCGCCAAGGTCACCAGGGTCGAACCCTCGCTCCAGGCCGCCTTCGTCGAATATGGCGGCAACCGCCACGGCTTCCTCGCCTTCAGCGAAATCCATCCCGACTACTACCAGATCCCGGTTGCCGACCGGCAGGCGCTGATCGAGGCCGAGGAGCAGGCCCATCGCGAAGCCGAGGAAGAGAGCGAGAACCGCTCGCACGGCCGCCGCCGCTCGCGTCACCGCAACGCCCGCCGCCGCGGTCACGGCGAACGCGTCCGCAGCGACATCGTCGAAGGCCTCGACGCCGGCGCCGATCCCGCGGCGCAGCCGGTCGAGGGCCAGATTCTGACTGAGCACGCCGAGGGCGCTCCGCAAGAGGGCGAGCATCTGCACGCCGACGCGGAGCATCACGGCGAGCACGATGCCCATGATCACCACGATCATGATCACCATGAACACGCGCACGACGACCATCATCACGATCACGCTCACGATCATGACGACCATGGCCATGACGGCGGGCACGATCATCACGACCACGATCATGCCGACGAGACGCCCGCGCCTGTCGCGGCCTTTGGCGCCGAACCGGTGGTCGCGGCCGAGGCCGTTGCCGAACCGCAGGAGGCGACCTCCGAAGCGCACGCAGAGGCTCTGGCCGAAGCCGTAACCGCCGCCGCTGAACCGGCTGATGCAGTGTACGCTGCCGGCGAAAGCACCGAAGCTCTGCATCACGACGCTGACGCGGCGGCCGAGGACGACGACGACGAGGATGACGACGGCGAGGAAGCCGAAGAGGAAGTCGTCGAATCCGTCGGCGGCGACGACGTGTTGGAGGAAGTGCCGGAGCGCACCTTCCGTCCGCGCCGCCAGTACAAGATCCAGGAAGTCATCAAGCGCCGCCAGGTGATGCTGGTGCAGGTCGTCAAGGAAGAGCGCGGCAACAAGGGCGCGGCGCTGACAACCTATCTGTCGCTCGCCGGCCGCTACGCCGTGCTGATGCCGAACACCGCGCGCGGCGGAGGCATCAGCCGCAAGATCACCAGCGCCCAGGACCGCTCGCGTCTGAAGGAAGTGGTGCAGGATCTCGACGTGCCCGAGGGCATGGGCATCATCCTGCGCACCGCCGGCGCCGCCCGCACCAAGCCCGAGATCAAGCGCGACTTCGAATACCTGATCCGGATGTGGGAGACGGTGCGCGACCTGACGCTGAAGTCGCAGGCCCCGACCCTCGTCTATGAGGAAGGCTCGCTGATCAAGCGCTCGCTGCGCGACCTCTACAACAAGGAGATCGACGAGATCTCGGTTGCCGGCGAATCCGGCTACCGCGAAGCGCGCGACTTCATGAAGATGCTGATGCCCGCCAACGTCAGCGCGGTGAAGCAGTATCGCGACGGCCAGCCGCTATTCTCGCGCATGGGCGTCGAAAGCCAGTTGGACGCGATGTTCTCGCCGACCGTGCAGCTGCGCTCCGGCGGCTACATCGTGATCAACCAGACCGAGGCGCTGGTCTCGATCGACGTCAACTCCGGACGATCGACGCGCGAGCACCATATCGAGGACACCGCGCTCAAGACCAATCTGGAAGCGGCCGAAGAGGTCGCCCGCCAGCTCCGCCTGCGCGACCTCGCCGGCCTGATCGTCATCGACTTCATCGACATGGACGAGAAGCGCAACAACCGGGCGGTCGAGCGCAAGCTGTCCGATTGCCTCAGGCAGGACCGCGCACGCATCCAGGTCGGACGCATCTCGCATTTCGGCCTGCTCGAGATGTCGCGCCAGCGCATTCGTGCCAGCGTGCTGGAATCCTCGACCGATCCCTGCCCGCATTGCGGCGGCACCGGCCATGTCCGCTCGGTGTCCTCGGTTGCGCTCCAGCTGCTGCGCGGCCTCGAAGAGATCCTGATGAAGGGCGCGACCCACAATCTCGTGGTCCGTACCCGCACCGACGTCGCGCTCTACGTGCTGAACCACAAGCGCGGCCATCTGCGCGACCTCGAAAACGGCTTCAAGGTCACCCTGGCGGTCATCGCCGACCCGAGCGTCAGCGGACCGCAGGCCTACCTCATCGATCGCGGCGAGCAGGTGCATACGCTCGAAGCCGCCAAGGCGCTGCTCGCGGCGCAGGCCGCGGCAAGCCCGCCCCCGGTGGTTGAAGAGGCCTATGACGACGAGGAGTTCGATCCGGAGCTGGAATCCGAGATCGAGTCCGAGGAGACCGAAGGTCTCACTGAAGAGCAGGCTGCCGGCGAGGCGGCCCCCGAGCAGGACGGTCAGCGCCGCAAGCGCCGCCGTCGCCGGCGCGGCCGCGGTGGCCAGCGCGACGGCGAGTTGCGCGAGGATAGCGCGCCCACGCTTCCCGAGCCGGCAATGGTCGCTGGCGAGTCCGAAGAGGACGCCGAGTCCGAGCAGGACGGTGAGGAAGGCGAGGAACAGGCAGCCCGTGGCGAGCAGCAGGGCGGCGGTGAGCGCCGGCGCCGGCGTGGTCGCAGAGGCGGACGCCGTCGGCGTGGGGGCGGCGAGGAAGGTCTTGCCGGCTCCATCGGCGACGAGCTCGGCACCCAATCACCATCGGAAGCGACCGAAGCGGTGGCCGATTTCGACGGCTTTGGCGGCGAGGCTGCGCCTTCGATCGCGCAGGCCGAGCACACCGCCGAGCCGCAAATCGCGCCGCCTGAGCCGCGTGCCGAAGTGCAGGCCGAGGTGCCGGCTCAGCCGGAGCCAGCTCCTGCTGTCGTAACGGCGGAAGAAGAGCCCGCTGACGAGAAGGCCGCGCGGCGGCGCTCCACCGTCCGGGAAAAGGTGAGCTTCCTGTCGAGCAGCCCAAGCGAGCCCGCAACGCCTGTTGCGCAGGCGAGCGAGCCGGTCGCGCCGCCCGCGCCGGCACCTGCGCCCGCACCGGAAGCGGCAAGCGAAACGCCGGCCGCCCCACGCCGCGCCGGCTGGTGGTCCCGCCGTTTCGGCGGCGGCGAATAAAGTCGGACATAGAATAAAAAACGCCCGGCCATGCCGGGCGTTTTTCGTTTCACCGCTCGCCAATCCGCTATGGGGGCAGCTCGTCATTACCGAGCGGCGCCACATCGCGCGAGGCGATCTGGCGGAGCTGGTCGTAGAGATCGGGCGCCTCGCTGGTGCACAGGCAGACGCCTTTTGCAGAAGGCGCCTCGCCAGCGTTGAGATAGGCGTGGCCCATGGTGCTGTCGAGATAGATGCCGTCGCCCTCACCGAGGATCTCAGGCGCGTAGAACTCGGTGTGGACGGCGACGCGTCCGCTCGTCACCAGGAAATATTCCTCGCCGCCATGGCGCAACAGCGGGCCAAACTCCTCCAGCGAGCGCGCGCGAACCTCGGCCACGATCGGCACCATGCGTTTGCCGATCAGATCGGTGCATTGATAGGTGTAGGTGTAGAATTTCGTGGTGATCACCTGCCCCTGCCCGGCCCGGCTGATGCTCCGCCGCGCGGTGACCGGCCGGCCCTGCGGCGCCGCGACCGCTGGATTGAACAGCTCGGCGATCTCCATCTTCAGGCCGGAGGTGAGCTGGAGCAGCTTGTCGTAGGTCAGCGACATCAGGCCGTTCTCGACCTTGGACAGGGTCGACAGCGCCATGCCGGTGCGCTCCGCGACCTGCTTGAGCGTCAGGCCCCGGGCCTGGCGGGCCGCCTTGAGGCATTGGCCCAGCTGGGAATTGGCACCTTCGGGCGTCGTTATCTCGCTCATGCAGCAATCCTACCACGGCGATGGAAATATTGTTGGCCTATCCGTCTAATCTTTTCGGCCAAGACACCCCTTGAGGGGCCCATTTGACGACCTGTTGGGCAGCAGCGCCAGCATTTGGGCACGAAATGCCTCGGTTTGACGATTATTGGTGCGCCGCCTTTACTTTCCGATATGCTAAATTGTTTTCATAATCTGAAAGGGGATTGGCATTGTCCGGACTTTGCGATTCCAGCGCCGTTGAGCTGCGCCGCCTGCTGGCCGCGCGGGCGATCTCGCCCGTCGAGCTGCTGGAGGCCTGCCTGTCGCGCATCGCCACCATCAATCCTGCCGTGAATGCCGTCGTGACGTTGGACGTATCAGGCGCGCGCAAGGCGGCAACGGCCGCCGAAGCCGCCATCCTGCGCGGCGAGGATCGCGGCGCACTGCACGGCCTTCCGGTGCTGATCAAGGACACCCAGGACACTGCCGGGCTGCGCTCCACCTATGGCAGCCCCCTGTTGCGCGACAATGTACCGGTCGCCGACCAGGGCTCGGTCGCGCGGCTGCGCACAGCCGGCGCCATCATCTTCGGCAAGACCAACACGCCGGAATGGGCGGCCGGCGGCAACACCCGCAATCCGGTGTTCGGCGCAACCGGCAATCCCTTCGATCCCATGCGCTCGGCAGCCGGCTCCTCCGGTGGCTCGGCGGTGGCGCTCGCCTGCGGCATGGCGCCGCTCGCCTCGGGCTCGGACACCGGCGGCTCCTTGCGCAATCCGGCAGGCTTCTCCGGCATCGTCGGCATGCGTCCGTCCTACGGTCTCGTGGCCAGCGAGAAGCGCGCCTTCGGCTGGTCGAACCTGTCGACCGACGGACCGATGGCGCGCAATGTCGCCGACACCGCGCTGATGCTGTCGGTGATGGCGAGCGATGATGTCCGCGATCCCCTGGCCTATACGCTGCCCGGCGAGCCGGTGCGCAGTCGCGCCGAACGCTGGGCCGCACCGCGTCCCGCGGACCTTGGCAAGCTGCGCCTCGCCTTCACGGAGGACTTTGGCTTCGCCCCGACCGAGCAGGCCATCCGTCGCGTATTCCGCGATCGTGTGGCGAGGCTCGCGCCGCTGTTCGCCGACTGCCGCGAGGCGACGCCGGATTGCTCCGGCGCCGACGACGCGTTCGCGGTTCTGCGCGCCGGCCTGTTCCTGGCGATGCACGGGAAGAACTACAAAGAGCGTCCCGAAATGCTCGGCCCGAATGTCCGCGCCAATGTCGAGGAAGGCCTGAGCTACACGCTCGAGGATCATGGGCGCGCCGCCACGACGCAGACGCGGATCTATCGCGCCTACCAGACCTTCTTTGAAACCTGCGATGTACTGATCAGTCCGACCATTACGCTGAGCCCGCGCCTCTGGTCGGAGCTCTATCCCGCCGAGATCGACGGTGTGCCGACCAAATCCTATTTCCACTGGCTCGCGCTCGCTTATGCCGTGACGCTTCCCGGCCACCCCGCGATCAGCATTCCGCTCGGCCTCGATGAAGCCGGCCTGCCGTTCGGTCTCCAGATCGTCGGCCCGCGCGGCGGCGACGCCATCGTGCTTTCGGTCGCCGCGAGCATCGAGGCCGCGTTCGCGGGCGATGCGCAATTGTGCCGGCCGGTGCCCGACCTGGCGCGGCTCGCCGCAGCGCCGCCGCTGTCGGCCGCGCCCGGTTTCCTCACCTGGGAATAACCCGACACCAGCCCTGGATGCACCGCCGGCGCAACGGAGACGAGCATGACGGAACTGCCGAGGAAAGCCAGCGTCATTGCCTTCGTCCTGCTCTACATCGCCTACTGCATCTCCTACATCGACCGCGCGGCGATCTCGCTGGCGCTGGCGCAGATCGGCAAGGACTTCAATCTGCAGGCCGCCGATCTCGGCATCGTCATCAGCGCATTCTTCCTCGGTTATGCCGCGATGCAGGTGCCGGGCGGATGGCTCTCCGACCGCTTCGGCTCGAAATATGTGGTGATCGTCACCATCGCGATGTGGTCGCTGTTCACGGCGTTCACGAGCCTTGCCTGGTCGCTGACCTCGCTGATCGCGATCCGCTTCATCTTCGGCATCGCCGAGGGCGGCTTTCCGCCGGCGAGCATCCGCGCCGTCGCGGAAGTGTTCAAGAAGGATAGCCGGCCGAAGATGTCGGGACTGCTGCTGTCGTCCAACTACGCCGGCAGCATGGTCGCGCCGCTGATCATGGCGCCGCTGATCCTCTGGCTCGGCTGGCGCCATGCCTTCAACGCCATCGGCATCGCGGGCATCGTCTTCGCGGTGGTCTATTTCGTCTTCGTCCCCTATCTGGGACGCCCGGGCAAGGCCGATGCAGGCGCGCCAGTGAAGGCCGAAAGCCGCGCGCCGATGCGCGAGCTCATGAAGAATCCGCTGCTGTGGCAGTTGATGGTGGTGTGGTTTGGTCTCAGCTGCGTCAACAAGGGCCTGGATTCCTGGATGCCGCTCTACCTGCTCCAGCAGCGCGGGCTCGACCTCAAGACCGTCGGCGTCCTGGCGCCGATCCCGTTCGTGATGGCGACGATCGCGACCGCGATGGGCGGCTGGGTGATGACGACGTTCTTCTCCGAGCGCGAAAAATACCTGCTGATCGGCAGCTCCGCATTGACCGGCATCTTCCTCTACGCCATGTACAAGTCGGAGACGATCACGATGCTGATCGCGTTCCAGTCGCTGGTCTACTTCTTCAAATCCTTCGTGCTGGCCTCGGTGATTGCGCTTCCGACCAAACTGCTCCGCGACGACCAGATCGGATCGGGCGTCGGCATGGTCAATCTCGGCGGCCAGAGCGCGGGCTTCGTCGCCCCCGTCGCGATCGGCTTCATCGTGACCGGAACCGGATCGTTCGATGCCGCCTTCGGCTTCCTGGTGGCGATGACGGCGTTGTCGGTCGTGGTCGCGGCAACCATCAGCACGGCGCAGCCGAAGCTCGTACCACAACCGGCCTGACAGGAGCATTCTGCCCATGCAAAGCGCGATCGTTCTCGGCGGCGGCATGATCGGCGTGAGCGCGGCGCTGCACCTGCGGCAGCGCGGCTGGACCGTCACGCTCGTCGACCGCAGGGAGCCGGGCCGCGAGACCAGCTACGGCAATGCCGGGATGATCCAGGCGGAAGCTGTCCGCCCCTATCCGATGCCGCGCGACCTCGCCTCGCTCCTGAAGATCGCGACCGGCCGCACCAACGACGTGCGCTACAGCCTGTCGTCGCTGCATCTCCATATCGAGCCCCTGCTCCGCTACTGGTGGCATTCGGCGCCGAAGCGGCATCGTGAGGCGATCGACGCCTGGGCCAGGCTGATCGCCTATGCGACGGCAGAGCACGACATTCTCATTCGCGAGGCCCACGCCGACAATCTCATTCGCCGCGCCGGCTACCGGGCGCTGTATCGCGACGCCGCTGCATTGGATCTCTCGATCAAGGCCGCCGAAGAAGACCAGCACGAGTTCGGCGTGAACTTTCGTGTGCTCTCGGGCAGCGAGCTCGCCAAGGCCGAGCCGGTCCTGCGCGACGATCTTCCGGGCGCGATCCATTGGCTCGACACCTGGACCGTGTCCGATCCCGGCGCGCTGGTGACAGCCTATGCCGAGCTGTTCGAGCGTCTCGGCGGCAGGATCGTGCTCGGCGATGCGCAGTCGCTGCAGCAGACTGCGGCGGGCTGGTCGGTCAATACCGACCTGGGACGCATCGATGCCGCGACGGCCGTCGTGACACTCGGGCCGTGGTCGCCCGATCTGTTGCACAAATTCGGCTATCGCATTCCGCTCGTGCGCAAGCGCGGCTACCACATGCACTACAGCGGCGGCGCTTCGCTCGACCTGCCGCTGATCGACAAGGCCGGTGGCTACGCCATGGGGCCGATGGCCAAGGGCATCCGCATCACCACGGGCGCGGAGCTCACGAGCCCCGACGCGCTTGCAACGCCGGTGCAGCTCGCCAGCGCCGAAGCCTCTGCGCGGGAGCTGATCGACCTCGGCAAACGCGTCGAGCCCGATCCGTGGTTCGGCACCCGCCCCTGCACGCCCGACATGCTGCCGGTGCTCGGCCCCGCCCCGCTTCACCCCGGCCTCTGGATGAATTTCGGCCACGGCCACCAGGGCTTTACGCTTGGCCCTGCGACCGGGCGCCTGCTCGCCGAGATGATGAGCGGCGAGACGCCGGCAATCGATCCGACGCCGTACCGGCCGGAGCGGTTCTAGCTGCCGGCGTTGCGGCGCGCAGGGCGAGCGCGGCTGAGATGCGCGGCAGCGGCCAGATGCAACGCGCGAGGCGGCAATTCCATCAGTCGGCGCGCTCGGCCAGCAGCGTCCTGATGCGGTCGGCATCCTCCGGCGTCGCCGGATTGTAGACGATCATGCTGAGATCGGAGCGGCCCTCGACATTGAAGCTCGAATATTCGAACGACATGGTGCCGTGAACGGGATGCCGCAGCCGCTTGGTGCCATCGCCATGATGGCGCACGTCGTTGTCGCGCCAGAGCGCCGCGAACTCGGGACTGGTGCGGCAGAGCTCGTCGACGAAATCGGCGACATGCGAGACCGCGCCCGCGCGGGCGGCGTCCGCCCGAAACGCCGCCACCACGAAGCGGGCCACACTGTCCCAATCGTACTGCGCGGCACGCACGCGCGGATCGCAGAAGATGAAGCGCAGGATATTGCGCTGTCCCGGCGGGATCGCGCCATAGTCCGTCAGCACGGCGGACGCGGCGCGATTCCAGGCGACGACATCCCAGGTCGCGGTCCGCACCAGCGCCGGGCTGAATGCGAGTGCATCCAGCACGCGCTGCAGCCGCGGTGAGACGCCTTCGCTCGCCTGGTAGCGCACCTCGGGCGGGCGGCCGAGGCCGATCAGGAACAGATGCTCGCGCTCGACATCGGTCAGCATCAGGGCGCGGGAGATGCGGTCGAGCACGTCGGCCGATGGGGCCCCGCCGCGGCCCTGCTCAAGCCAGGTGTACCAGGTCGGACTGATATTGGCGCGCTGCGCCACCTCCTCGCGCCGCAGCCCGGGCGTACGCCTGCGGCTGCCACTGAGGCCGAACGCGGCCGCATCCAGGCGGGTGCGGCGATCCTTCAGATAGGCCCCGAGCAGGTTTTCGGCCGAAGCGGTTTCGCTCATCCTGTTAGCTATTATACCCCGATAAGGTCACTACTTTACCCGGATAACTCTAGCGCAGATGGTCCTCACCACCAACCCTCTTCCGATCCCTGGAGACTGCTCATGCGTGTATTCGTCACTGGCGCCACCGGCTTCGTCGGCTCCGCCGTCGTTCGGGACCTGATCGCCGCCGGCCACAGCGTCACCGGTCTTGCCCGAACGGATGAAGGAGCGGCCGCCGTCACCGCGTTGGGAGCCGAGGTCCATCGCGGCTCGCTGGAGGACCACACCTCCCTGCGCGGCGGTGCGGCCGCCTCCGATGGCGTGCTCCACCTCGCCTTCAATCACGACTCCTCGAAATTCGCCGACAATTGCGAGCTCGACCGCCGCGCCATCCTCGCACTCGGCGAGGAGCTGAAGGGCTCCGAGCGTCCACTCATCGTCACGTCAGGCGTGGCATTGCTTGCGCCGGGGCGGCTCGCGACCGAGGACGATGCGGCGGCCCGCCACTTTCCGCGCGTCTCGGAAGCGACCGCCGAGGATCTCAGGGAACGCGGCGTCCGCGCCGGCATCGTGCGGTTGCCGCCCACGACCCATGGCGAGGGTGATCACGGTTTTGTGCCGCGCCTGATCGCGATTGCTCGCGAGAAAGGAGCCGCAGCCTATATCGGCGACGGCATGAACCGTTGGCCAGCCGCCCATCGCGTCGACGCCGCACGCGTCTATCGGCTCGCGCTGGAGCACGCTGCATCCGCTCGCCGCTATCACGCGATCGCCGAGGAAGGCGTGCCGTTCAAGGTGATCGCAGAGGTGATCGGCAAACGGCTCGGCGTGCCCGTGGTCTCGAAATCCACTGATGAAGCCGAGCAGCATTTCGGCTGGTTCGCGCGATTTGCCGCCATCGACGTTCCGGCCTCGAGCGCGAAGACGCGCGCCCTGCTCGGCTGGGCGCCGCAAGAAAAAGGGCTGATCGAGGATCTCGACCAGCCCTATTATTTCCAGGCCTGACGGCGCTCAGCGCCGCCGTCGGCAGCCTGCAGATCAGTCCGTCGTGATCGCCGTTTCCATGTCGGTCGGATCGATCTGCCGGCTCAGCCCCGCGTTGAGCTTGTCGCGGTCGAGCTCACCCTCCCACCAGGCGACGATCACGCAGGCCACGCCGTTGCCGCAGAGATTGGTCAGCGCGCGGCATTCGCTCATGAACTTGTCGATGCCGAGCACGATCGCCATGCCCGGCACGAGGCGCGGATCGACCACGGCAAGCGTCGCGGCCAGCGTGATGAAGCCGGCACCGGTGATGCCGGAGGCGCCCTTCGACGTCAGCATCGCCACGACCAGGATCGTGAGCTGCTGACCGAAGGAGAGATCGAAACCGAGTGCCTGCGCGATGAACAGCGTCGCCAGCGTCATGTAGATGTTGGTACCGTCCAGATTGAACGAGTAGCCCGTGGGCACCACGAGGCCGACCACCGACTTGGAGCAGCCGAGCCGTTCCAGCTTCTCCATCAAGGATGGCAGCGCGCTTTCCGACGACGAGGTGCCGAGCACGATCAGGAGCTCGTCCTTGATGTAGGCCAGGAACTTGAAGATCGAGAAGCCGGCCAGGCGCGCGATGATGCCGAGCACGACGAACACGAACAGCGCGGCCGTGACGTAGAAGGTCGCGATCAGCCCGATCAAATTGAGGATCGCACCGGTGCCGAACTTGCCGATGGTGTAGGCCATCGCGCCGAACGCACCGATCGGCGCCGCGCGCATCACGATGGAGATGACGCCGAACACCGCGTGCGCGGCATCGTCGATGAACGAGCGGATCGTGTGGCCGCGCTCACCGAGGCTCATGATCGCGAAGCCGAACAGCACCGAGAACAGCAGCACCTGGAGGATCTCGCCTTGGGCGAAGGCGCCGACCACGGTGTCCGGAATGATGTGCAGCACGAAGTCGACGGACTTCTGTCCGGCGGCCTGCTTGGCGTAGGTCGCAACGGCCGCCTCGTTTGCCGCCGCGTTGCCGAAGCCCGCGCCCGGCCTCACCAGGTTGCCGATGATGAGTCCGATCACCAGGGCGAAGGTCGAGACGACCTCGAAATAGACCAGCGCCTTGACGCCGATGCGTCCGACCTTCTTGGCGTCCTGGATGTGGGCGATGCCCGAGACAACGGTGCAGAAGATGATCGGGGCGATCACCATCTTGATCAGCTTGATGAAGCCGTCGCCGAGCGCCTTGATCCAGTCGTTGGTGGCAACCGTCGGCCAGAGCCAGCCGACGATGGCGCCGAGCACGATGGCGATCAGCACTTGGACGTAAAGAACCTTGTACCACGGCTTGGCAGCAGCCGGCGCGACCGGCGTCCCCGCCATCGTTGTCGTTGTCATTGTTTCACTCCCCCTCGAAACGCCGGGCCAGCCAAGATCAACTTGGCCGGCCCTGTCAATTGGAACTGCTCGTTCTTGCGCGCTTTACCCGCGGCGATCGACGATCCGGCGAGCCGCCGGCATCAGCGTCGCGCCCAGCGCGTTCTTGACCAGCGAGGCCGCGATGAACGGCGCCAGGCCGACCTGCCAGGCCTTGGACGCGCCAAGACCGAGGCCAAAGGCCAGCCAGCCGAACCCGGCGGCCAGAATGACGATATGGCCGACGGCCATCGCGGCAAACAGCAACACCACGCTGCGATCCCAGCCGCGCTCGGCGAGCCAGCCGGTCACGAAGGCCGCAGCGATGAAGCCGAACAGATAGCCAGCGGTCGGGCCGACCAGCGGCGCAATTCCACCCACGGGACCTGCGAATACCGGCAGGCCGAGCGCGCCCTCGGCGAGGTAGGCGATCATGGTTGCGCTGCCAAGGCGCCAGCCATAGGCCGCGCCGATCATCAGCACCACCAGCGTCTGCAACGTCATGGGGACGTAAGGCAGCGGCAGGTTCACCTTGGCCGACAGCGCCAGCAGCGCCGTGCCGAGCGCGACCAGCACGAAGGCGCGCAGTGCCCCCACGGTTTCACCAGGCCGGGTCGGCCACATCAATGCGGCGAGAGAAGAATGCGGTGCAGCAGCGGACGGGACAGATCGGTCAGACAAGATGAACTCCGGAGGTGGGACGAAAACTTCCGGCTATTTAAGCCAGTGAGCGATCCGGTCAACGGCCTCCCGCATCTCCGCCGCCGAACGCGCATAAGAGAACCGGATGAACGAGCGGCCATGGATGGGATCGAAATCGAGGCCCGGCGTTGCCGCGACATGGGCCTGTTCCAGCATCTGCTTGGCGAACTCGAAACTGTCGGAGGTGAAGTCCGAGACATCGGCATAGAGATAGAAGGCGCCGTCGGCCGGCAGGAACCTGGTGAGGCCGGCCTTGGGCAATCCCTCGATCAGGATGCGCCGGTTTTCCTGATAGCCGTGCTTGATCTCCTCCATTTCGGCCGCGCCGTCGAAGGCGGCCTCGGCCGCGATCTGCGACAGCGACGGCACCGAGATCGACAGGTTCTGCTGCAGCCGCTCGATCGGCCGCACCAGGATCTCCGGCACGACCATCCAGCCGACGCGCCAGCCCGTCATGCAAAAATACTTCGAGAACGAGTTGATCACGAGTGCGTGGTCCGACAGCGCCGCCGCCGTCACCGCCGGAAACGCATAGTCGAGCCCGTGATAGATCTCGTCCGAGATGAAGCGGATCTTGGCGTCTTCGGCCGCCGCGATCAGGCCGGACAGCGCCTCGCGGGACATCATCGTTCCCGTCGGATTGGCGGGGCTGCCGACCAGCACACCCTTCAGCGGCGCCTTGCGATGGGCGGCAAGCAGCGCCTCGCCGGTGAGCGCGTGACGCGTCTCGTTCGTGGTCTCGATCAGCACCGGCTCGCAGCCGAGCGCGGTGAGGATGTGGCGGTACGGCGGATAGCCCGGCACCGTCACGGCGACGCGGTCGCCAGGCTCGAACATCGACAGGAAGGCGAGGATGAAGCCGCCCGAGGAGCCCGTCGTCACCACGATCCGCTCGGCGCTGACGTCACAGCCATGGGCATCGCGATAGTGCCGCGCGATGCGCTCGCGCAGGCTGGGGATGCCGAGCGCGGAGGTATAATCGATCCGTCCCGCCTCGAGCGCCGCGTGAGCGGCCGCAATCGCGGTCTTCGGCGCGCCGGCCGCGGGCTGGCCGACCTCCATATGGATGACATGGCCCCCGGCGGCCTCGATTCGGGCCGCCGCGGCCATCACGTCCATGACCATGAACGGGGGAACATCGCTACGGCGGGAGGGCTCGAGCCACTGCCCCAACCGGTTCCTCAATGTCGCATCGTGCATCGATTTCTGCTATTTCGCTGGCGGACCGGCCCGTCCGGTCCGGGAAACGGGGCGCTTGCGCCCCAGACTGGCCGCATTGTACGGCTCATAAGGGGTAAGGCTCATAGGCCATATCGCGTATCCGGTCCGCCGCCAATCGCCAAGACCAATCACGAAACTGCTTGCCAAGATCTCTTGCCAAGACCGCTTGACCAAGACCGCTTGATGTTGCTCCAGATCGCATTGCGCAAAAAGGCCTCCGCCCTCACCGCCGTCGTCACCGCCGCGGCGATCGCTTTGCTGCCGCTCCCGGCGGCGCAGGCACAGCAGAAGGGCCCGCCGGTCCTGCGCGACACCGAGACCGAGCAGTTGCTGCGCGAATATACCCGCCCGATCCTGCGCGCCGCCGGTCTGGAGAAGCAGAACATCCAGATGGTGATCATCAACGACGGCTCGTTCAACGCGTTCGTCGCGGACGGCCGCCGCATCTTCGTCAATTACGGCGCGATCCTCCAATCGGAAACGCCGAACCAGATCATCGGCGTGCTCGCGCACGAGACCGGGCATCTGGCCGGCGGCCATCTGTCCAAGCTGCGTGAGCAGCTCGCCAGCGCGCAGACCCAGATGATCATCGCGATGCTGCTCGGCGCCGGCGCGATCGCCGCAGGCAGCGCCCGCGGCGGCAACGCCGGCAACAACGGCCTCGCCAATGCCGGCGCGGCCGCGATCGCCGGACCGCAGGAGATGATCCGCCGCACGCTGTTGTCCTATCAGCGCCAGCAGGAGGAGAACGCCGACCGCGCCGGCGTGAAATTCCTGACCGCGACCCAGCAGTCGCCGAAGGGCATGTACGAGACGTTCAAGCGCTTCACCAGCGAGAGCCTGTTCGCAGCGCGCGGCGCCGATCCCTATCTCCAGTCGCACCCGATGCCCGCCGAACGCGTCGCCTCGCTCCAGGAGTTCGCCAGCTCCAGCCCCTATTGGGACAAGAAGGACGATCCCGCACTCCAGCTCCGCCACGATATGGTGCGCGCCAAGATCTCCGCCTTCATGGAGCGGCCGGAGACGGTGTACCGTCGCTATCCCCAGACCAACGACAGCTTGCCGGCACGCTATGCCCGCGCCATCAGCACCTATCTGCACGGCGATCTGCGCAGCGCGCTCGCCCAGATCGACGCACTGATCCAGGTCCAGCCGAACAACCCGTACTTCTACGAGGTGCGCGGCCAGGCCCTGCTCGAGAGCGGCAAGCCGGCCGAGGCGATCCCTGCCCTGCGCAAGGCCGTCGCGCTATCGAGCAACTCGCCCCTCATCGAGATGTTACTTGGGCAGGCTCTGGTTGGAACCGATAATAAGGCCTACACCGACGATGCCGTTCGGATTCTCCGCGCCGCGGTGGCGCGGGAGCCCGAGGCGCCGCTCGGCTATACCCAGCTCGCGATGGCCTATGGCCGGAAGGGAGATTATGCCGAGGCGGATCTCGCGTCGGCGCAGGCCGCCTACTTGCGCGGCGACAACAAGACCGCCCGCGAGCTCGCCACGCGCGCGAAAACCCGTTTCGCCGTCGGCACGCCCGGATGGGTCAAGGCCGACGACATCGTGGCAGCCAAGCCGCCGCGCAACTAGCCAGAACGACGCCAGACACCACGACGTCACGACACCGAGCCTTGAGCCCGCCGGGACGTTTTCCGAAACCTGCTTTGGATAAGAGGATTTGCCTATGCCTTCGCTGCGTCTGCTTGCTCCCGCGCTGTTTGCGCTCGCCATGTTCGGCGCAGCCGCGCCCGCGTCGGCCGACAGCTTCTCCGATGCCCAGCGCACCGACATCGAGGCGATCATCAAGAACTACCTCGTCACCCATCCCGAGGTGCTCGAGGAGGCGATGACCGAGCTCAGCAAGCGCCAGGCCGCGGCGGAAACCCAGAAGCACGAGGCCAGCATCGCGCAGAACGCGGACGCGATCTTCAACTCGCCGCGCCAGGTCGTGCTCGGCAACAAGGAGGGCGACGTCACCTTCGTCGAGTTCTTCGACTACAATTGCGGCTACTGCAAACGCGCGATGGGCGACATGCTCGATCTCATGAAGAGCGATCCGAAGCTGAAGGTCGTGCTGAAGGAGTTTCCGGTGCTGAGCCAGGGCTCCGTCGAGGCCGCCCAGGTCGCCGTCGCCGTGCGCATGCAGGATCCCACCGGCAAGAAATATCTCGACTTCCACCAGAAGCTGCTCGGCGGCCGCGGCGCGGCCGACAAGGCACGCGCGCTGCAGGCGGCCAAGGAGGCCGGACTCGACACCGCGAAAATCGAGAAGGATCTCGCCAGCCCCGAGGTGCGCGCCACCATCGAGGAGAACTTTAAGCTCGCCGAGGCGATGGGCATGAACGGCACGCCGAGCTACGTGATCGGCAAGCAGATCGTGATTGGCGCCATCGGTCTCGAAGGCCTCAAGGAGAAGATCGGCGTTGCCCGCTGCGGCAAGGCAACCTGCTGATCACGCGCTTCACAACTCACGCACGCAACGAGGCCGGCTGAAAAGCCGGCCTTTTTGCTGCGCCAAACAATGGCGCGATCCGGCACAATCATTCATCCGGCGTTCAACAAACAAATGCCGCGGAACCGCCGATGTTCCGGAACAACCGATATCTCCTTTCGTTGTTGGCGCGGGCAATGACGCAAATAAACACGTGAGGAGAATCTAAATGTTGAACCGCTTTATGATCTCTGTTGCCGCGCTTGCACTCGTCGCCGGCACCGGACTGGCGAACGCACAGGGCACCATGAACCGCGAGAGCGGCGGCGCCGGCGCGCAGCCCGCGCAGCAAACACAGCCGTCGGGCGGTGCGGCCGAGCGTGGCTCCATGGGCAAGGACTCTGTGACGAAGGAAAAGGGCACCGTCGGTCAGGCTGGCGGCGCCAGCGCCTCGAAGCCGGGTGCGGCCGCGGAAGACAAGGCGCCCGGCGCGATGAAGGACGAGCGCCCGGGCGGCGCGATGCACAAGAACGCCGCCGAGGACAAGGCCGGCGCGACCAAGGGCCAGCGTACCGACGAACGTGCGCAGGGTCAGATGGACAAGTCGCAGCAGGACAAGTCCAAGAGCATGAGCCAGGATACGACCAAGTCCGGCACCAAGGACCACAAGGACATGAAGGCTGAGGACAACAAGGCCGGCACGTCCACCAAGAGCAATGCCGAGAACCGCCCAGGCTCGGGCACCTCGACCGACATGAAGGCCGAGGGCAAGAGTTCGACCTCGTCCTCGACGACGGTCGGCCAGGCCGGCGCTGCCGCCAAGCTCTCGACCGAGCAGCGGACCCAGATCACGTCCGTGATCCGCGAGGAGCGCGTGGCCCCCGTGACCAACGTGAACTTCTCGATCGCGGTCGGCACCCGCGTGCCGCGCGAGGGTATCGAGCTGCATGCCCTGCCGTCCCGCGTCGTGTCGATCTATCCGGAGTGGCGCAGCTACCGCTACGTGCTGGTCCGCGAGCAGATCGTGATCATCGATCCGAATACCTATGAGATCGTCGCGATCCTCGACGTCTAAGGCCGGATGACGGCAACCTCAGGGGCGGGCAGCGATGCCCGCCCCTTTGCGTTCGGCCGACAGCCATGCTTTTGACTGGTTAACAAGCAATTTCCGTAGCTTCCGCACAGGTTTTTGCACCCCGGATGAGGTGCCTGAAGGCCTCTGGGAGGTCCTTCAAGGCTTCCCCTAGGGCGCTTTGTTACCTATAACCCCGCCACGCCGAAACACCTCTTGCGGGATTGGAATGGCCGAACCAGCAACCGACACGATCCTCGTTCTCAACGGGCCGAACCTCAACATGTTGGGGACGCGCGAGCCCGAAAAGTATGGTCACGCGACCTTGGCCGACGTCGAGGCGCTGTGCCGGGAGACGGCGGCATCATTCGGTCTCAAGGCCGACTGCCGTCAATCCAACCGCGAGGGCGAGTTGATCGACTTCATCCACGAAGCGCATGCGCGCAAGATGAAGGGCATCATCATCAATGCCGGCGGCTATTCGCACACCTCGATCGCCCTGCACGATGCGCTGCTCGCTGTGCAGATCCCGACGGTCGAAGTGCACGTGACCAACATCCACGCCCGCGAGAGCTTCCGTCATCACTCCTACACGCGCGCGCGGCCTTCGCCTCGCTCTGCGGTTTCGGCATCGAGGGCTACCGCCTCGCCATCCAGGGCCTTGCCGCCAAGCTCGGCCTCAAGCCCAAAGCCTGACGCTCCCTCCCCACACAGAACATTCGGATCAAGAACATGGCGCGCCAGCCAGACGACAAAGCAGCCGCAAAGTTTTCCAGCGAGGATTCCGCGCTCGTCCGCGAGCTCGCCCTGCTGCTCGATGAGACCAGCCTCACCGAGATCGAGATCGAGCGCGCGGGCCTGCGCCTGCGCGTCGCCCGCAACATCAGCGTTGCCGCGACCATGCCGATGCCCGTCGCTGCCGCTGCCGCCGGCCTGCCGGTGGCCACGGCCGCGCCCGCTGTTGCCGCGGCGGCCGACCTGTCGAAGCATCCCGGCGCCGTCACCTCGCCGATGGTCGGCACCGCCTACTGGGCGCCGGAGCCCGGCGCCAAGCCGTTCATCGAGGTCGGCAGCAAGGTCTCGGTCGGTCAGACGCTGCTGATCATCGAAGCCATGAAGACCATGAACCAGATCCCCTCGTTGCGCGCCGGCACGGTGACGCAGATCCTGGTCGAGGACGGCCAGCCGGTCGAGTTCGGTGAGCCGCTCGTCATCATTGAGTAACGGCCAGGGCAGCTCAGCTGCCCCCGTCGCATTTCGCGCGCCAGTCCCTTAAGGACATCATGTTCGACAAGATCCTCATAGCCAATCGCGGCGAGATCGCCCTTCGCATCCTCAGGGCCTGCAAGGAGCTCGGGATCGCGACCGTCGCTGTGCACTCCACCGCCGACGCCGACGCGATGCATGTACGCCTGTCGGATGAGAGCGTGTGCATCGGACCGCCGCCGTCCAAGGACAGCTATCTCAATGTGCCCGCGCTGCTCGCGGCCTGCGAGATCACCGGGGCGGACGCCGTGCATCCCGGCTACGGCTTCCTGTCCGAGAACGCGCGCTTCGCGGAAATCCTCTCCGAGCACAATCTGCATTTCATCGGCCCCAAGGCCGAGCATATCCGCCTGATGGGCGACAAGATCGAGGCCAAGAAGACCGCCAAGAAACTCGGCATCCCCGTGGTGCCCGGCTCCGACGGCGCGGTCGGTCCCGACGACGATGCGCTGGGGATCGCCAGGAAGATCGGCTTCCCGGTGCTGGTGAAGGCGGCGGCGGGCGGCGGTGGCCGCGGCATGAAGGTCGCGCACAGCGAGGCCGACCTCCTGATGGCGCTGTCGACGGCGGCCAATGAGGCCAAATCCGCCTTCGGCGATGCGTCCGTCTACCTCGAAAAATATCTCCAGAAGCCGCGCCATATCGAGATCCAGATCCTCGGCGACGGCCGCGGCGGCGCGATCCATCTCGGTGAGCGCGATTGCTCGCTGCAGCGCCGCCACCAGAAGGTCTGGGAGGAAGGCCCCTCGCCCGTCCTCTCCGCCGCCGCGCGCGCCAAGATCGGCGAGACCTGTGCGAAGGCGATGCGCGAGATGAAATATCTCGGCGTCGGCACCATCGAGTTCCTGTTCGAGGACGGCGAGTTCTACTTCATCGAGATGAACACCCGCATCCAGGTCGAGCATCCCGTCACCGAGAGCATCACCGACATCGACCTCGTGCTGGAGCAGATCCGCATCGCCGCCGGCGGCGAGCTGCCGGCGAGGCAGGAGGAAGTCCAGGTCATCGGCCACGCGATCGAATGCCGCATCAACGCCGAAAATCCGGTGACCTTCCGCCCCTCGCCCGGCCGGATCCTGCAATATCATCCGCCCGGGGGCCTCGGCGTCCGGATCGATTCCGCCGTCTATCAGGGCTACACGATCCCGCCTTATTACGACTCGCTCGTCGGCAAGCTGATCGTGCACGGCAAGACGCGCGCCGAATGCCTGATGCGGCTGCGCCGGGCGCTGGACGAAATGGTGGTCGAAGGCATCGAGACCACGCTGCCGCTGTTCCGCGCGCTGGTGCGCGAAGACGACATCATCAACGGCGACTACCACATCCACTGGCTGGAGCAGTACCTGGCCGGCAAGGCGGAACCCGCTGCGAAATAGTCTTCCCGCCCCGTGGAACCCTCTCGCCCCAATCGCGTTCTGGACGGTTGGGCAGTTCCAAGGGGGCGTTTTGAACTCCACCGGCGTAACAGGGCGAGACCGTCGTGACCGCTGAGGCGCAGCGGCGGCGCGCATTTTGGCAGATCCTGCTGTTCGCTGCGGGCCTTCTGGTGCTGACCGTGATCAGCGCCGGCTCCGTCTATCTGGTCAACAAGGCGCGGGAAGACAGCAAATCGGTCGTCCACACCATCGAGGTGGAGAACCAGATCAACACCCTGCTGCTCGAAGTCCGACGCGCCGAGAGCAGCGCCCGCGGCTTTCTCCTGACGCAGGGACCGGATTTCCAGTCGGATCACGAGAAGGCCGTTGCAGCGATCATTCCGGCGCTCGACAAGCTCACGCGGCAGATCGGCGACAATCCGGCGCAACGCGACAGCATCGAGAAGCTGAGCGCGGCGATTGAGACCCGGCTCGACCAGTTCTCGCGCGAGATGAATTTCGTGAAGCAGGGTCAACCCGACAAGGCCACGGCGCTGATCCGCGAGGCCGCCGCCGGCAACACCACAACCACGATCAGCAACCTGGCCAACGCGATGACCCGCGAAGAGGAACGACTGTTCCGGATTCGCACCGCCAACTCCGACCAGAGCCAGACGCTGGCCGCGTCGATGACCGGCATCGGCTCCGGCCTCGTCGTGGTGCTGGCCCTGATCTCGATCTGGCTGGTGCGGCGCTCGGCCCGCGCCCGTGACGAGGCCGAAATGCGCCTGCGCGATGCCAACGTCAACCTGGAGACCGTCGTCGACGAGCGTACGGCAGACCTGCGCGAAGCCAACAACGAAATCCAGCGCTTTGCCTATATCGTCAGCCACGATTTGCGCTCGCCGCTCGTCAACATCATGGGCTTCACCAGCGAACTCGAAGAACTCGGCGGCGACATTTTCCGCCGCATCGGCAGCCTTACCCGCGTCCCGGCCGACGGGCCACCCCTGGCCCCCGGCGAGATCGCGCTCGAAGGCCCCGACCAGCAGCTTTCAGCGGACTTCTCCGAGGCGCTCGGCTTCATCAAATCGTCGATCGCCAAGATGGACCGGCTGATCTCGGCGATCCTCAACCTCACCCGCGAGGGCCGGCGCGAATTCCAGCCGGAGAAGATCGACATCCGCGAGTTTGTCGAGGCCATCGTGTCGACACTGGCGCATCAGGCGGTGGAAGCGCAGGCCGAGATCCACATCGCGCCCCTGCCGAATATCGTCAGCGACCGCCTTGCGCTGGAGCAGATATTCTCCAATCTGATCGACAACGCGATCAAATATCTCAAGAGCGGGGAGCCCGGAGAGATCAGAATTCGCGGGCGCACCAAGCTCGGCTACGCTATCTTCGAGATCAGCGACAACGGCCGCGGCATCGATCCAAAAGATCATCAGCGGATTTTCGACCTGTTCCGGCGCGCGGGAACCCAGGACAAGCCCGGACAGGGCATAGGTCTTGCACATGTGCGTGCACTTGTGCGCCGTCTCGGCGGCACCATGTCGGTATCGTCGGAACTGAACGCGGGCAGCACATTCACGATCACGCTGCCCGTCGCCTGGAACGCCAGCAACCGGAACGTAGATCGATGACGCAGCCTGTTACCATCATCATGATCGAGGACGACGAGGGGCACGCCCGGCTGATCGAGCGCAACATCCGTCGCTCCGGCGTCAACAACGAGATCATCCCGTTCGGCAACGGCACCGACGCGATGAGACACCTGTTCGGCGCCGACGGCAGCGGGCTTTCCCAGAAGGGAAATGCCCTCCTGATCCTGCTCGACCTCAACCTGCCCGACATGAGCGGGATCGACATTTTGAAGCAGATCAAGGAAAACAGTCATCTCAAGGCATCGCCCGTAGTCGTCCTCACGACCACAGACGACTCCCAGGAGATCAAGCGCTGCTACGAGCTCGGCTGCAACGTCTACATCACCAAACCCGTCAACTACGAGAATTTCGCCAACGCCATCCGGCAACTCGGGCTGTTCTTCTCGGTCATCCAGGTCCCGCCCGCCGCCACATGAACCAGAGAACGCCGACACTGCTGTATATCGACGACGACGACGCGCTCGCGCGCCTGGTCGACCGCGGCCTGACGCGGCGCGGCTACAGGGTCGTTCATGCCGCGAGCGGCGAGGAAGGCCTCGAGCACATCCGCCGCGCCGGCGCCCAGGACAGCATCGAAAGCGGCATCGACGTCGTTGCGCTCGACCAGTACATGCCGGGTCTCGACGGCCTCGAGACGCTGGAGCAGATCATGGCGATCCCGGGCGCCCCACCCGTGGTGTTCGTCACCGCCTCGCAGGATTCCAGCATCGCGGTCACCGCGCTGAAGGCGGGCGCGGCCGATTACCTCGTCAAGGACGTCAAGGGCGACTTCATCCCCCTGCTTCACGTCGCGGCGGAGGGCGCGCTGCGCCAGGCCGAATTGCAGAATGCGCGCGAGGAGGCCGAAGCCGAGATCCACGCCTCGCGCGACCGCTATGCCGCGCTCGCCGCCGAGCGCGAGATGCTGCTGCGCGAGGTCAATCACCGCGTCGGCAATTCGCTCCAGATCATCGCCTCGCTGCTGCATCTTCAGGCGAGCTCCGCCGGGCAGGAAGAGGTCAAGGCCGCGCTGACCAACGCGATGGGCCGCGTCGCCGCGGTCGCGCAGGTGCACCGCCGCCTCTACACCTCGCAGGACCTCAAGAGCGTCGTCCTGAACCAGTACCTGGACTCGCTGCTCGAGGACCTGCGCCGTTCGGCCGAAGGTAACCGGATGTCGCGCCTGACGCTGAAGGCCGAGCCGATCGAGATCGATCCGGACCGCGCGGTCGCCGTCGGCATCATCGTCAACGAGCTGGTGATGAACGCGGTGAAATACGCCTATCCCGACGGGGCCGGCCCGATCCATGTCGAGCTGACCCTGCAGGGCGAGAATCTGCTGCTGGCGATTGCCGATGACGGCGTCGGCGACAACGTCAAGGCCGATCCGCGCTCCACCGGCATGGGCCAGCGCATCGTTGCGGCCATGGCCACCAAGCTCGACGCCTCGGTCGAGCGCGATCCCGCCCACAGCGGAACCCGCATCTTGCTGAGGTTCCCCCGCATACCCGTCGCGCCCGGCAAGAGCAACAGCGCCGCCGCGAGCTGACCCGCGCCCCCATCGCAACCGCATTGCGATCCTGCTATTGTTGCACCATGACTTCGCGCGACTCCGCTTCGTCTGAAATTACGCCGGCCGTGCTGCTGCGCGCCTATGCCTGCGGCATCTTTCCGATGGCCGAGAGCGCCGACGATCCGACCCTGTTCTGGGTCGAGCCGGAATTGCGCGGCGTCATCCCGCTCGGCGGCTTCCGCGTGGCCTCGCGGCTCGCGCGCACCGTGCGCTCGGATGGGTTTCGCGTGACCGTCAACACCGCGTTCAAGGCCACGATTGCCGGCTGCGCCGCGCCGCAGGCCGGGCGCGAGGACACCTGGATCAACAAGCGCATCCGCGACCTCTATAGTGGCCTGTTCGAGCTCGGCCATTGCCACAGCGTCGAGGCCTGGCAGGGCGACGACCTCGTCGGTGGGCTCTACGGCGTGAGCCTGGGACGCGCCTTCTTCGGCGAGAGCATGTTTCACACCGCGCGCGATGCCTCGAAGGTCGCGCTGGTGCACCTGGTCGCGCGGCTCATCCATGGCGGTTTCGAGCTGCTCGACACGCAATATGTCACCGAGCATCTGAAGAACTTCGGTGCGGTCGAGATTCCGCGGCGCGCTACACCGCGCTGCTCGACAAGGCGCTGGCGGGCGAGCCCGGCGATTTCCTCAAGCTCTCGCCCGGCGAGGCGATCCCGGGCGCTCGCGCGCTCGAGATCATCGCCTCGCGGCAATAGTCGATAGCCGGCTTAGCGGCCGAATCCGGGGATACCGAACAGGCCTGGCCGCTGCTCCGGTGGCGGGGGCGGCGGCGGTGCCGGTTGCTGCTGCTGGATCGGCGGCAATGGCTGCGGCGGACGCTGCTGCACGGCCTGCTTGGGCGCGGCCTTCTTCTGCGCGGGCGGCGGCGGCGCAGCCGGCTTGGTCGCGGGATCCGGTGCAGCCGTCGCAATGGTCTGCTGCGGCTCTTTGCAGTCGGTCAGCCAGATGTCGTAGATCGGATGCTCGACGCCGTGCAGGCCGGGGCTTGCCGCGTACATCCAGCCCGAAAAAATCCGCTTCACCTCGCCCTGCAAGGTGATCTCGTCGACTTCGACGAAGGCGTCGGTGTTGGCGGCTTCCGTCGCCGGCCTAGTGTAGCAGGCATCGGTCTTGACGCGCAGCGCGCCGAACTGGACGGTCTCGCCGATATCCTCGTCGAAATTGATGATGCGTCCGGTGATCTTGTCGAGGCCGGAGAAGGTCGCCTTCTTGTTCACGATCTTCTGGGCCGGCGGCTCGGTCACGACCTCGTCGCCCGGCTGCAGGCTCGCCGGCGTCTGCGGCACGGCACCGCCCGGCCCGCCCTTCTGCTGGGGCTGGCGCTGACCGGGCGCGCCCGGCTGGGGGGCGCCTGGCGGCGCGACCGCCACGGGCGGCTGGTTCGGCGGAGCGACGGTGGAGCCTGGCGGCGGCGCCAAAGGCTGGGTCTCGACCGGCCCCGGCATGACATTGCCCTGACGTCCGGGCGGCGGCGCCATCGGACGCGATGGCAGCACGCGGCCCTGCGGCGGCAGCTCGGGGACCTCCTCGTCGTCGTCGGGCACCTGCGGCTGCGGCTGTCCGCGCGGAATGCTGCCGGGCGGCCGCAGCGGCGGCGGATCGGAGAAGATCGTGCCGATCTGCGCCTGTGAGGGCGTCGCAGCCGTGAGCGCAGTGGCGGCAAGAAGCGCCGCAAGACCTGTCAGGGTAAGGGTTCGAACCATCTTCTCGCGCGGCTTCAACAGCGAATCGGGCTTGCTGGACATTCTACAGGGGATACCGCCGCTCGCAGGCCATCCGGTTAACACGCCGAATACGGCGGGGAAAGGGCGGCATTCCTGCCCTGCCCGGCCCCGGCTGGCCAGACCGCCGGCCGAATGGGATAGTCGGACGACCCTTCCCCGGGGGCCGAGGCGGGTCCCGCCCCCCGAACACGCCGTCCAACGATAAACAGAAGCCCCAAGGTCGCTCCCCCATGCCCGTTGTGCTCGATCCCGATGCCGCCGCCGTCTACATGGCCTTCCAGGAGGCCGGCCGCCCCGCCTACGAGACCCTGACCGCAGCGGAAGCGCGCGCCTATTACGCCCAGGCGCGCTTTGCCACCAACCCCGAGCCGCCCGAACTTGCCCGCGTTGCTCCGCTGGCGATCCCGGCGCCGCACGGCACCATCCCGGCCCGCATCTACGTGCCGAAGGACCCGCGCCGGCACGACGGCCTGTCGCCGGCGCTGGTGTTCTTCCATGGCGGCGGCTGGGTGATCGGCGATCTCGACTCCCATGACGTCGTCTGCCGCCAGCTTGCCGTCGAAGCCGCGCTGATCGTGATCTCGGTCGACTACCGCCTCGCGCCCGAGCACAAATTTCCCGCCGCGGCCGATGATGCGATCGCCGCGACCAAATGGATCGCCGCGAATGCGCGCGAGCTCGGCATCGACGCCTCCCGTCTCTCGATCGGCGGCGACAGCGCCGGCGGCAATCTCGCCGCGGTCGTCGCGCTCGCGGCGCGCGATGGCAACGGCCCTGCGATCGCCGGCCAGATCCTCATCTACCCGGCCGTCGATTTCGCCATGACGCACGGCTCCCACAGCGAGCCCGAGACCAGCGTGCTGCTGACCCATTCGGTGATCTGGTGGTTCCGCGACCATTACCTCAACGGCACCGCCGACATCCACGACTGGCGCGCCTCGCCGGCGCGCGCGGAAAACCTTGCCGGCCTGCCGCCGGCCTATGTGCTGACCGCCGGCGCCGATCCCCTGCGCGACGAAGGCGACGAATATGCCGCGCGCCTGAAGCAGGCCGGCGTCAGCGTGACCTACAAGCACTTTCCCGGCCAATTCCATGGCTTCTTCACCATGGGCAAGTTGTTGCGAGAGGCCAATGTCGCGGTCAGCGAGATCGGCGTGTGGTTGAAGGGATTGGGCTGACGACGCCGTTGCGCATGGCTTCCAATCTTCAAACGATCTTCGCCATTCCCCTGCGCGGGCTGACATGGCTCGGCGACCAGGGCACGCGCGCCGTGGCGGCCATCGCCTTCATCGCGGTTGCGGTGCCGCCGCTCGGCGCGCTGCTGCGCCCCTACGTCACCGAAGCGATCTTCCTTCTGCTCTGCATCTCCTTCATGCGGGTCGACCTGGCGGCGCTCTACGGACATCTGCGCCGGCCGGCCCTGGTCGCGGCCGCCACGGCCTGGACCACGATCGGCGTGCCGCTGATCGTCGGGCTGCTCGCACATGTAAGCGGGCTCGACAGAAGCTCGCCCGGCCTCTTCCTCGCGCTGATGCTGCAGGGCATGGCCTCGCCGATGATGGCCGCCCCGGCGCTCGCAGCGCTCATGGGTCTCGATGCGACGCTTCCCCTGGTCGCGCTGGTGACCGCCACCGCGCTGGTGCCTTTCACGGCCTCGTTGTTCGCAAGCCTGTTTCTCGGCGGCATGCTCAGCATCTCGCCGCTCACGCTCGGCCTGAAGCTGCTCGGCATCCTCGCGGCATCGCTGCTGGCCGCGACCGTCATCCGCCGCCTGTTCGGCACTGAGACGATCCAGCGCCACAAGCGTCCGACCGACGGCATCAACATCGTCATCCTGCTGGTGTTCGCCTCGGCGGTGATGGGCGACGTCGCAACCGACTTCCTCGCCGCCCCCCTGTTCACGATCGGTGTCGCGCTGCTCGCCTTCGCGGTCTATTTCACCCTGCTCACCGTCACGACGCTGATCTTCCGCCGCGTCGGCTATGAGCGCGCCTTCGCGATCGGCCTGATGGTGTCACAGCGCAATCTCGGGCTGATGCTGGCCGCGACCGCGGGCGCACTGCCGGCCACAACCTGGCTCTACTTCGCGCTCACGCAGTTTCCAATTCATCTTGCGCCCTACCTGCTGACGCCGATCGCGCGCCGGCTGACGGCACACGCAGGTACCTCCGGCCGGGCAGCTGCAGATAGCCCGACCTAGGCATGTGCTCATAGATCGGGGATGTCTGCTTTCGAGGGGAACGGGACAGGCGGTTCCACTCTCGGAACTTCACACCCTGTGCCCCAGAGCGGCCATCAAGGAGACGACAAAGGGGCTGGAGGAGTGGCGGCTTACGCTCGCTGGCGCTCAGGTGGGGTACTCCCGCCAACATGCGTCAATCCGCCACATAACCCCGGAGGATGATTCTCCCCGAGCGATGCGAACGCTATCCAACGTTGCCTGCGGCTTGGTCGTCGCGTGCCGCCCAGAGGCGGGTTTGGAGGAAGTCGTGTTCCGTCCCGATGCTCATGGCATCGCACATTCTCAGCTCACTGCTTTCGGCCAATGGTGTGAGGCCCGAACGGGGCAGCGGCTGAGCGATCACGCTGCGATGGACCGCTTCTCGGTGGAGGATTTCCACAGCTTCTGGCGTCTCTTCCTTGAGTGGTCCGACGTGCCGCGGGACGGTGCAGCCGAGCCCGTCTGCGTCGGCGATGCCTGCGAGACCGCGCGCTTCTTCCCGGATCTTCGTCTCAACTACGCCGAGTGCCTCCTCGCCGGCAGTCCCGGCCAGCCGGTCCTGACAGCCTGCCACGCTGACGGCAGCCGCGACCGGTTCACGCGTGGCGCGTTGCGCGTCGCGGTTGATCGATTGGCAAAGTCGTTGCAGCGGCTCGGTGTGCGCCGCGGCGACCACGTCGTGGCAATCGCACGCAACAATGCCGAGGCGGTCATTGCCTGTCTGGCGACCGCCGCGATTGGCGGGACTTTTGCCAGCTGCTCGCCGGAGATGGGCGTACCCGCTATCCTGGCGCGGTTCGCCCCTCTCGAGGCCGTGGTGCTCTTCGGCTGCCTTCGAGCGGAGCGATGGGATGCGGGAATTCCGGTCGCCGAGCGCGTCCTCGAAACGGCGGCCGGCCTGCCGAGCCTCGCGGCGATCATTGCGCTGGACGATGGCTCGCTGGACGTCGATGAGGGGACGGCACCTCTGCACAGGCTTGCCGATCTGCTCGGTGATGATGATGGTGGCGAGATTGGGCCAGGCTGGCCTCGTCACCCGTTCAACCATCTGCTGTTCACGATGTTCTCTTCGGGCACCACGGGCCCGCCAAAATGCATTCAGCACGGCGCCGGGGGCACCTTACTGGAGCATCTGAAGGAGCACCGGTTGCACTGTGATCTCAGCCACGGCGACAGGCTGTTCTTCCAAACCTCCTGCGGTTGGATGATGTGGAACTGGCAGCTCTCGGCGCTGGCGTCCGGCGTCGAGATTGTCCTCTACGACGGGCCGCTCGCAGCGGCGGACACGTTCTGGCGGATTGTTGCCGAGGAACGTGTGACCGTGTTCGGCACCAATCCCGCCTATCTGCACTTCTGCGAGGAGAAGGGTTTCTCCCCAGGGCGGGTGCTCGACCTTTCTGCCCTGCGCACCATGCTCTCGACCGGCTCGATCCTCTATCCCCGCCAGTACGACTGGGTCAGCAGCAAAGTGAAGTCGTCGATGCCGCTGCAGTCGATCTCAGGCGGCACGGACATCATCGGCTGCTTCGTCCTTGGCAATCCGAATCTGCCGGTCCATCGCGGCGAGGCACAGTGCCGCAGCCTCGGCCTCGATGTCCGCTCGCTGCCGCCGCCTGACGATCCGCAGGCGGAGATAGGCGAATTGGTCTGCGCCAACCCCTTCCCCTCGCGGCCCCTCGGCTTTCACGGCGATGCCGACGGCACCCGCTTCCACGCCGCCTACTTTGCTCAGAACCCCGGCTATTGGACCCATGGCGATCTGATCGAGGCCACGCCTCATGGGGGCTGGCGCTTGCATGGTCGTTCAGACGGCGTCCTCAACGTGCGCGGCATCCGCATAGGGACCGCGGAGATCTACCGCATCCTCGATGACGTCGGCGGGATCGTCGAGGCGATGGCGGTCGAGCAACAAGCGGAAGACGAGCCAGGCGGCACACGCATGGTTTTGTTGCTCGTGTTGCGCGAAGGCGTGGTGCTCGACAGCGCTCTCGCCAAGCACATCCGCTCCGAGCTTGCACGCTGCGGCTCGCCGGCCTTCGTGCCGGCGCGTATCGCACAGGTCGACGCGCTTCCTGTCACCTTTAACGGCAAGCGGTCCGAAATCGCAGCGCGGGATGCGGTGAACGGCCGCCCTGTACGGAATCGCGACGCCCTGCAGAATGCCGAATGCCTTGAGGCCATTGCCAACCATCCGGTTCTGCGAGCGCCTCCGACCGCCAGTGTGTCTCGGGAGCCGACCCCGGTCTGTGGAGTGCTCCCAGACGTTGAGCAGCTGCGGAAAGACCTGCAGGCGATCTGCCAGCGCGTGCTGGACCTGGCTCCCATCGGCTGGTCCGATAATCTTCTGGACCTCGGCGCGGACTCGCTGGCCATAGTCAGCCTGCTCCTGGAGATCGAGAGCTATGCAGGGCATCCGGTGCCACTTTCGGCCTTTCTGCGGGCGCCGTCGATCGAAGGCCTGATCGCGGTCCTCTCCGGCGCGGAGGCAATGACGGCTCAGCAGCTTGGCCGGTCGGGCCTGCACGTCCGTGCCCTCGGTCCGGAGGACGTGGAGCCGGTCTGCCGCTTTCTTGAGGAATCGTTTCGCGGGGCGGGCATCGATGCCACGAGATGGCGCCGTCTGTTCGATCATGGCTGGTCGGATCACACCCGCGGCTTCATGCTTTTCGACGGCAACGCCTTGGTTGGATTCATCGGGGCAGTTGCTGCCCGGCGGCAGGTGAACGAGGAGGCAGTCCTCGTCTGCAATCTGTCCTCTTGGGTTGTGCGCGCGCAGTACCGCGGCTGGGGCATGGCGCTGCTCGCATCAATGCTGGATGACGCAAACGCCACGTACACGTGCTTCACTCCACAGCCGTCGTCTTGGGCCGCCCTCATCGCACAGCGTTTCAAACCGCTGGACTCGCAGCGCATCGCCATACCGCCATTGCTACAGGCCGCGACCTTGTTCGGCTCGACCCGGCCGATGATCAGCTTCGATCCGGCCGTGGTCCGCGAGAGACTGACCAGCCACCAAAGGCAAATCTTCGACGATCACGCGGCGTATGATTGCCTGCAGCTCATCGTCGTCGACGGGCCTGATTACGCCTATCTCGTGGTGAAGCGCCGCGATCAGCGTCTTGCAGCAAGTCGATTGGGACGACTGGCACGGTTTCTGCCGCTCAAAATCCCCTATTCGGACATTCTGCATTGTAGTGCGCCGGTTCTGTTGTTGCGGCATCTCGAGCGCGTCAAGCTGGCGATCTTGCGCCGGCAGCGAACGGTGGCGCTCGTCGCGGAGGCGCGAATCTTTCCGGTCCCACCACGAGGCATGATGCTCCCGATGATCACGTGCTTCCGTTCCCCGTTGATCGCCGACGGCGAGCTCGACAGGCTGTATTCGGAAATCGTACTCCTGCCCATCTGAAGGCGGACATTCGCTTTGCGCATTGTCGACGTCCGCTTTCGTGGCAACGCTGATCTCGCTATCACGCACGCGCGCGGCACATTTACGAGCACACCACCTACCCCGCCCGCGCCGCGCGCCGCAACGCCTGCGGCGGCTGGCCGAACGCGCGGATGAAGGCGCGCCGCATCCGTTCGGGGTCGCGAAATCCGGTCGCCTCCGCAACGAGCTCGATCGCCTCGCGCGAGGATTGCACGCGCTCGCGCGCGACCTCGATCCGCAGCCGCTCGATCGCTTTCGACGGCGTCGTGCCGGTCTCGGCGGCAAAGGCGCGGGCAAAGTGCCGCGCACTCATGCCGGCGCGATCAGCGAGCTCTTCCACCGTGAGCGGCGCGTCGAGATTTTCGCGGGCCCAGGACAACAGCGCACCGAACCGGCCGTTCGGCGCCTTCAACTCCAGCAGCGATGAGAATTGCGACTGGCCGCCGCTGCGGCGATGATAGAGCACGAGCTGGCGCGCGGCCGCCTGCGCGATCTCCTCGCCATGGTCCTCCGTGACCATCGCCAGCGCGAGGTCGATGCCCGCCGTGATGCCTGCCGACGTCCACACATTGCCGTCGCGGGTAAAGATCTGGTCCGGCTCGAACTTCACCTTGGGATAGCGCGCGACGAAATCGCGCGTGCGGCCCCAATGCGTGGTGGCGCGGCGTCCGTCGAGCAGACCCGCTTCGGCGAGTACATAGGCGCCCGAGCAGACGCTGGCGACCCGAACGCCGCGCCGCGCCAGCCGCTGCACGAAGGCACGCGTGACCTCGCAGCGCGCGGCATCCGCCACACCCGCGCCGCCCGCGATGACGAGCGTCGTGATGGCGTTCGCCGATTTGAAATCACGCGCCATCATCTCGACGCCCGAGGAGCTGCGCACCGGTCCCGCATTCATCGCCAGCACCCGCAGCGCAAGCGGCTTGCCGGCGCAGCGTGCTGCGACCTCGAACACCGAGATCGGGCCCGCCGCATCGAGCAACTGGAAATCCGGGAAGATCAGAATGCCGATCATGGTTATGTCCGAAATTGAGGGAATTATGCCATTTTGGACAGAAGGGCATCATGCCAGTGTGCCCGCGTCAAGCCCATGATTGGAGGATCTCCCGATGTCGTCCCCGCTCCAGATCGGACTTCTGGTGTTTCCGCGCGTCACCCAGCTCGACTTCACCGGCCCCTTGCAGGTGTTCTCCGCCGTTCCCGGCGCCAAGCTGCATCTGATCTGGAAGCGGATCGAGCCGGTGCCGAGCGATTCCGTGCTGACATTGACGCCCACCACGACATTCGCCGACTGCCCGCAGCTCGACGTGATCTGCGTGCCCGGCGGCGGCGGCACCAACGATCTGCTCAATGACGAAGAGGTGCTGGATTTCCTGCGCAGGCAGGCCGAAGGCGCCAGGTACGTCACCTCGGTCTGCACGGGGGCGCTGGTGCTCGGCGCCGCCGGCCTGCTCAAGGGCTACCGCGCCGCCACCCATTGGAGCGCGATGGAGATGCTCGGCCAGTTCGGCGCAACGCCGACCAAGACGCGCGTCTGCATCGACCGCAACCGCGTCACCGGCGGCGGCGTCACCGCCGGGATCGATTTCGCGCTGACGCTGGTGTCGATCCTGGTCAACCGCACCACGGCGGAAGCGATCCAGCTCCAGATCGAATACAACCCCGCCCCGCCGTTCACGTCCGGCTCGCCCGACACCGCGCCCGCCGAGGTGCTGGCCTTGCTGAGAGAGCGCGGCGCCGCAAATCAGGCCCGCCGCCTCGAGGCGGTCAAACGCGCGGCTGAACGGGTCATCTGATTCCACGCAATCAGTCTCGTGTCCCGGACGCGCTGCAGCGCCTCTTTGCGCTGCGGCGCTGAGCCGGGACCCAGATTGCGGCCCCTGGGTCCCGGCTCAGCGCCGCAGCGTTACACGCTGCACCGCGTCCGGGACACGCAACTCATCCCAACAGAAAAAGGCCGCTCGGTTTCCCAAGCGGCCTTTCCTGTCTTACGGCGGCTGCACATTTCATCGGGCGATTTCGGAACTTCCAGACCGGGGGCCTATCTCCCGATCGAGTCCTGGTCGGCGGCCGCTGCATTTCGGGACAGTCGCGAGCTGTTGCCCGAACCGAACGCGATGGTCTCCCATCTCCGTAAGATGGGACCATTGAGCCGCATCGCCGGCGCGAACACAACGGCCGCGCAGCCGGCATCCCCGCTGTTCCCGTTGTCCACAGCGGGATCAGCCGGATGCGCCTGCATCCAGTCCGAAGATGACGATTCGACGAAGGCTGGAAGCCTAGCCGGGGGTCCAGGGCTGATAGTCGCCGGTCGCCTTCGGCCGCTTGCCGCCGGCGAGCGTCGAGCCCGAGGGGCGGTAGGCGTTGGCCGTGCCCGTGAGATTCGGCTGGTGCGGCTTTTCCCACTCGCGCGGCTGGTAGTTGTCCTGCGTCGGCGGCACGTCGACGACGTGATGGATCCAGCCGTGCCAGGACGGCGGGATCCGGCTCGCTTCCGCATAGCCGTTATAGATCACCCAGCGCCGCTCGAAGCCGAGCGTCGGGTCGATCGCCCCGCCGCGGGTGCGATAATAGAGATTGCCCTGCTCGTCCTGACCGACCAGCTCGCCGTATCGCTTGGTCCAGAGCTGGGTGCCAAACGTCTGGCCACTCCACCAGGTGAAAAACTTGAGGAAGAACTGTTTCATGCGGCAAGGGCCCTGCTTCGTCGGGTCCTGATGCCATCCGGTCACGGAAATGTCCAGTTCGGCGGCTGCGGCCGTGCCCCACGCGAACGTCGGAGCGCGGCAGCGCCGCCGCAAAGCTGACGCGATCCGTTCATGCCGAGTACAGCGACCGCGTGAAAATCTCCCCTTCACACGCGCACACCCGCGTGAATCCAGGAACCTCCGCCCTTTCAAGGGGTTTGCTCCCTGGAAAAGGAGTTTGAACATGAACAGTCTGAGAGTTCTAGGCGCGGCGGCAGCCTTGGCGCTGGTCCTTCCGATGGCGACACCGAGCTTCGCGCAGGGCCGTGGCGGTGGCCATTTCGGCGGCGGGGGCGGTGCTCACTTCGGCGGTGGCGGCGGCGCTCACTTCGGCGGCGGTGGCGGCGGCGCCCGAATGGGCGGGGGCGGCTTCAGCGCCGGTCCACGGATCGGCGGTGGCGGCGGCAATTTTGCGGCTGGTGCAATGGCGCGTCCCGGCCTCGGCACTGCTCCGTCGTTCAGCGGTGGCGGTGGCCGCAACTTCGCAGCCGCCGGCAGCAACTGGCAGGGCGGTGGCGGCAATTGGAACGGCGGCTGGCGTCATCATCATCGCGGCGGGTTCTGGCCCGGTTTCGCGGCAGGGGCTGCTATCGGCGGCCTCGGCTCATACGCCTATTATGGCGGCGGGTATTACAACGATCCCTACTACTACGGCGACGACAGCTACTACGACGAGCCGTCGGTGGCGGTTGTTCCCGACAGCGGCGGCGATTCCGCAGGCTACTGCGCGCAGCGCTACCGCTCCTACGACCCGGCGTCGGGCACCTATCTCGGTTATGACGGCCTGCGTCATCCCTGCCCGTAACCGCAACTACAATGCTTGACAGAAACGGCGTCGCAGCGATGCGGCGCCGTTTTCGCGTGTGCTCCGCTTTCACCAGTTTCGCGTGCACCTGTTCCCGCGACGATATGTACAAGTCGACGCAAACGGACCTTTATTCACCGCACCGTGCATATCTACCCTGATCCAATCCAAAATTGACCCGACCCACGATTCGCGGATATCACCAATGCGGGGACTTCGATCTACTGGGAAAGGTCATGCCGCGTATTCTCGTGGTAGATGACGATCCGATGGTCGGCGCGACCATCGAGGTCCTTCTCCAACGTCAGGGCTTCGACGTTACGCTGGCCGACGGCGGTGAAGCGGGACTGGCTGCGCTGGAAGCGCAGACGTATCACGTGATGCTGGTCGACATCTTCATGCCGCATATGCGCGGCTTCGAATCCATCCGCATCTTTCACGAGCGCGCGCCGGCGATCCCGCTGATCGCGATGTCCGGTTACGCCTTTGCATCGTCGGCCTCGCCCTCTCCCGATTTCCTCCGCATGGCGCTGGAGCTCGGCGCAACGCGTTGCCTGCGCAAGCCGTTCACGCCGGAAGCGCTGCTGACGACAATCCGGGAATGTCTCGCGGGCGAGAGCGCACAGCCGAAGGACAAGAAAGAAGCCCCTTGATTCCAACGCAGCGCGTCATTCTCGGTGCTGGACTTGCAATCCTCCTGATCATCACCGCCGCCTCGATCGGCCTCGACGTCAAGTCGCGGTCCGACTCGGCGTGGGTCAGCCGTACCGTCCAGGTCCAGAAGAAGATCTCCGATCTGCGCGTCCTGATGCGCCGCGCCGAGAGCGCCGCGCGCGGCTACGAGATCTATCGCAGCCCGGCCTTCAGCGACGAATTCCAGGCGGTGCATGCCCAGATCGCGCCGGCACTCGCCGACCTCAAGCGCGGCGTGGGCGACAACCCCGATCAGGTCACGCTGCTGGAGGGCACCGAGCCGCTGGCGCTGCGCCGGGTCGAGATCGCTGCCGAGGCGATGCGCCTGCGCGCCATGAATGACCAGGCCGGCATTGCCGCGCTCAACGGCAAGGCCGAGGGCCGCGGCCTGATGGACACGGTGATGGGCAATCTCGACCGTCTGAGCGCAGAGCAAGAACGATTGCTCGCCGCGCGCTCCCAGGATTCGCGTCGCACCGGCATCGTGCTGCTCGGCATCGATGTCGCCGGCGCGCTCGTGATCCTGCTGCTGGTGGTGATGGTGATGCGCGAGAGCCGGCGCACCGAGGGCGCGCTCAAGAGCACGCTGCTGGAGACCACCGCCGCCAAGGAGCAACTCGAGGCGGCGGTGGCCGAACGCACCGAACATCTGGTCACCGCGCATGACGAGCTCCGCCTGTCCGTCAACGTGCTCCAGAGCACTTTTCGCAGCATGGCGGAGGCGGTGCTGGTCATCGACGTCGACAGCAACGTTCTTCTGTCCAATCCGGCCGCGGAGCGCATGCTGCTGCACCGCACCGGCATGAACCTGAGCAGTCTGCGGGTGCTGTCGGACGTCTTTCATGGCGACGGCGTCACGCCGATGAAGGCCGAGGAGCTGCCTTCCGTGCGTGTGCTGCACGGCGAGGAGTTCGAAGACCTGGAGATGATCGTCCGCCCGCACAGCGGCAATCAGGTGCGCCACCTCATGATCAGCGGCCGTCCGATGCGGGACGGACAAGGCGAAATCTCGGGCGCCGTGCTGGTCTATCACGATGCGACCACCTCCCGCGAGACCGAGCGGCAATTGCAGCAGTCGCAGAAGCTGGATGCGATCGGCAAGCTGACCGGCGGCGTCGCGCACGACTTCAACAACATGCTGACGGTGATCTCGGGCAATACCGAGACGCTGGTGGCGAGCCTGAAGCAGCAGCCCGAGCTCCAGCGCGTGGCGCGCCTGATCGACGATGCCGCCGAGCGCTGCGCCGAGCTGATCCAGCACCTGCTCGCCTTCGCACGCCGGCAGCCGCTCCAGCCGCGCAACGTCGAGATCAACGCCGCGATCACGGACATCGCAAAACTCCTGCGCCCCACTCTCGGCGAGCAGATCCAGATCGAGACCGTGCTGGAACAGGGGCCGATGACCGCGCACATCGATCCATCCCGGCTCACCAACGCCGTGCTCAACATGGCGATCAACGCCCGCGACGCCATGCCGAACGGCGGCAAGCTGCTGCTGGAGACCCATCGCGTCGTGCTCGACGAGGCCTATGCGCAGGCCAATGCGGACGTGGTGCCCGGCCCCTACGTCATGCTCGCGGTCAGCGACACCGGCACCGGCATGCCGCTGGACATCCAGGAGAAGGCGTTCGAGCCGTTCTTCACCACCAAGGAGGTCGGCAAGGGAAGTGGCCTCGGCCTCTCCATGGTCTACGGCTTCGTCAAGCAGTCCGGCGGCAACATCAAGATCTACAGCGAGGAAGGCCACGGCACCACGATCAAGCTCTATCTGCCGCCGGGCGAAGGCATGGCGGAAGTGGCCGCGACCGTCGCGCCTCAGGCCGAAGGCGGCGCCGAGATCATTTTCGTCGTCGAGGACGATCCGCTGGTGCGCAACTTCGTCACCGCGCAATTGCAGAGCCTCGGCTACCAGACGATTGCCGCGCCCGACAGCCGCGCGGCGCTGCAGGTGATCGAGAACGGGCAGGCCTTCGATCTCCTCTTCACCGACGTCGTCATCCCCGGCGGCATGAGCGGGCGCGAGCTCGCCGAGGAAGTGGCCAAGCGGCGGCCGGGCCTGAAGGTGCTCTACACCTCGGGCTACACCGACAACGCGATCGTCCATCACGGCAAGCTCGACGACGACGTGCTGCTGCTGACCAAACCCTACCGCCGCAACCAGCTCGCCGAGATGATCCGGAAGGCGCTGGGCGGCGGCGGGATGGCGGTCTAAAGCGTTTTCAAGCGAAGTGGATACCGGTTCGCGTAAAGAAAACGCGTCAAACAAGAATCTAGCGCGTCGCCAGCACCACGGCAGCGAGCGTGAAGACCAGCGCCGCGATCTGCCCTGGCCCGAGCGGCTCGTGCAGCGCGATCGCCGAGGCCACGACGCCGATGACCGGCACGGCCATGGTCCCGATCGCGGCAACCGAGGCCGGCAGGCGGGCCAGCGCGGCGAACCAGCTCACATAGGCGATGCAGAACTGCACCACGGTCGAATAGACCAGGAGCCACCAGCCGACCGGCGTCACCAGCTCCAGATGCGAGGTCTCGATCAGCAGACCGACGATCGAGATCGGCAGGCAGCCGATCCCGATCTGCCAGGCCGCTGCCGTGATCGGCGGCAGGCGGATCGGGTACTTTTTCGAGAACACGGTGCCCAGGGCAAAGCCGAGCGCGCCGAACAGCGCCATGATGATGCCTGGCAGCTTCGCCGTGCTGGCGGCAATGCCGTTGCCGCCCATGATCGAGGCGAGGCCCACGAAGGCCATCACCAGCCCCAGCGTGCGCAGAACGGTCGGCCGCTCGCCCAGCACCGGCCAGGCGATGATCGAGGCCCAGACCGGCATGGTGTAGGCGATCAGCGCGGCCTCGCTGGCGGGCAGCCAGAGCAGCGCCAGGCCCATCAGCACCATCCAGCCGGTGACGTTGAGGACGGCGGCGGTCAGCAGCCGCGGCCAGATCTCGCGCGGCACCTTCAGGCTGTCGCCGCGGACCAGGGCAAGGGCGGCTAGCAGACCAGCCCCGAGCACGCCGGTCACCCCGCGCAAGGTCAGCGGCGGCAGCTCGGCGAGCAGGAATTTCGTCACCGGCCAGTTGAAGCCCCAGCCGATCGAGGTGATGGCAAGGAACATCAGGCCGGCCGGGGCGATGCGCGGTCGCAGCACCGGCCGAGTCGAATCAAGCATGTGGGGTACCCGGCAAAATCGAGGTCAGGTTGGCGCGGATTCGCGCCCCCCACCACCACCTCGGCGGGCATGCCTGCCCTCACCTTCCGTAAGGCTACGTGAGTCCTGCTGGCGCAACCCCGCCGGCCAAAAATATACCTGCCCTGTGAAGAGCGGGGTGAAGGGTTCCGATCACCACCGGACACAAATTTTTTCAGTTGGGAATCCCTGAGGACTCACTGATACTTGCCTCCACAACAGGCGCGGGCTTGCCCCCTGTTATCCCCCGCAATCCACCATATTTAGTATTTGATTCAGGAACTCGCACTAGTTCTTGACGGGCGCAACGGAGAGTCCTAGCTTTCGGTCCGTTCGGCGCGAGTGAGTTTGCGTCCCGCCGGCACTCCCCCAAAGGGTCTCGCAAATCGTCACTCCGCCAAGCCAGCCAAAGGCAGCGGGATGAGGGCTTGTCTGCCCGCGGTAAGCGGACTTTTCGGGCGCCAGAACGGGCCGGCAACAGGCTCGGATGGCATCGATAGAAGTTGTGACGTTGTGGGGCGTTGAACGCATGTCGCGCGCATCCCGTTGGGGCGGATGAGCGTGGACATGCCGGCGGGTGATCGATGCACGCATCGAGAAACCGCGCCGGGAGAAACTGGGCCGGATCCACCGGCTGAACTGCGAAGCCTTAAGGCCGGACGGCCCGGGAGGAATCGCGAAGCGAAATGTCGACCCGGCTGCCTGAACGGAGGCGGTTCGGTCAAAGATAAGGACGGGGCAAGACCATGCGGATTGAGCGGCGGCACACCACCACGGGACAGTCACCTTACGCCGGGATCGATTTCCGGCTGACCACGTCGGAGATTCGCAATCCCGACGGCTCGGTCGTGTTCAAGCTGGATAATGTCGAGGTGCCGACCGAGTGGTCGCAGGTCGCCTCGGACGTCCTCGCCCAGAAGTATTTCCGCAAGGCCGGCGTTGCCGCGCGCCTGAAGAAGGTCGAGGAGGAATCCGTCCCCTCCTTCCTGTGGCGCTCCGTGCCCGACACTGAAGCTCTTAGCCAGCTGCCCGAGAAGGAGCGCTATGTCAGCGAGCTCAGCGCCAAGCAGGTGTTCGACCGCCTCGCCGGCTGCTGGACCTATTGGGGCTGGAAGGGCGGCTATTTCACCAACGACGAGGACGCCCAAGCCTTCTACGACGAGCTCCGCTACATGCTCGCCATGCAGATGGTCGCGCCGAACTCGCCGCAATGGTTCAACACCGGCCTGCACTGGGCCTATGGCATCGACGGTCCCGGCCAGGGCCATTATTACGTCGACCCCTTCACCGGCAAGCTGACCAAGTCCAAGTCGGCCTACGAGCATCCGCAGCCGCATGCCTGCTTCATCCAGGGCGTCGGTGACGACCTCGTCAACGAGGGCGGCATCATGGACCTCTGGGTCCGCGAAGCGCGCCTGTTCAAATACGGCTCCGGCACCGGCTCCAACTTCTCGCGCCTGCGCGGCGAAGGCGAGAAGCTCTCCGGCGGCGGCCGCTCGTCCGGCCTGATGAGCTTCCTCAAGATCGGCGACCGCGCCGCCGGCGCGATCAAGTCGGGCGGCACCACGCGCCGCGCGGCCAAGATGGTCGTCGTCGACGTCGATCACCCCGACATCGAGACCTATATCGACTGGAAGGTGAAGGAGGAGCAGAAGGTCGCAGCTCTCGTCACCGGCTCCAAGATCAACCAGAAGCACCTCAAGGCGGTGCTGAAGGCCTGCGTGAACTGCGAAGGTTCGGGCGACGACTGCTTCGACCCCGAGAAGAACCCTGCCCTCCGCCGCGAGATCAAGCTCGCGCGCCGCAGCCTCGTGCCCGACAACTACATCAAGCGCGTCATCCAGTTCGCCAAGCAGGGCTACAAGGACATCCAGTTCGACGTCTACGACACCGACTGGGATTCGGAAGCCTATCTCACCGTCTCCGGCCAGAACTCCAACAACTCGGTCTCGCTGAAGGACGATTTCCTGCGGGCCGTGGAAACGGACGGCGACTGGAATCTCAACGCCCGCACCTCCAAGAAGGTGACGAAGACGCTGAAGGCGCGCGACCTCTGGGAGAAGATCGGCTACGCCGCCTGGGCGTCGGCCGACCCGGGCCTGCACTTCAACACCACCATGAACGACTGGCACACCTGCAAGGCGTCCGGCGACATCCGCGCCTCCAATCCGTGCTCGGAATACATGTTCCTGGACGACACGGCGTGCAACCTCGCCTCCGCCAACCTGCTGACCTTCTACAACGTCGCCACCAAGCATTTCGACGTCGAGGGCTACGAGCATCTCTGCCGGCTCTGGACCGTCGTGCTCGAAATCTCGGTGATGATGGCGCAGTTCCCGTCCAAGGCGATCGCCGAGCTCTCCTACGAGTTCCGCACGCTCGGCCTCGGCTACGCCAACATCGGCGGCCTGCTCATGACCATGGGCCTGCCCTATGACAGCAAGGAAGGCCGTGCGCTCTGCGGCGCGCTGACCGCTGTGATGACCGGCATCACCTACAAGACCTCGGCGGAGATCGCCGCCGAACTCGGCACCTTCCCCGGCTACAAGAAGAACGCCGCGCACATGCTGCGCGTGATCCGCAACCACCGCCGCGCCGCCCACGGCCAGTCCAACGGCTACGAGGCGCTCAGCGTCAACCCGGTGCCGCTCGACCTCGTCTCCTGCCCGCAGGCTGACCTCGTCAGCCACGCGCAGGCGGCCTGGGACGCGGCGCTCGAGCTCGGCGAGAAGCACGGCTATCGCAACGCCCAGACCACGGTCATCGCGCCGACCGGCACGATCGGCCTCGTCATGGATTGCGACACCACCGGCATCGAGCCCGACTTCGCGCTGGTGAAGTTCAAGAAGCTCGCCGGCGGCGGCTACTTCAAGATCATCAACCGCGCGGTCCCCGCGGCGCTGCGCGCGCTCGGCTATCGCGAGAGCGAGATCGCGGAGATGGAAGCCTACGCCGTCGGCCACGGCTCGCTATCGAACGCGCCGGGCATCAACGCCTCGACGCTGAAGGCCAAGGGCTTCACTGATGAAGCCATCGCCAAGGTCGAGAAGGCCCTGCCGACCGCCTTCGACATCAAGTTCGCCTTCAACAAGTGGACCTTTGGCGAGGACTTCATTCGCGACCAGCTCGGCATCGGCGCCGAGGCGATCGCGGCCCCCGGCTTCGACCTGCTCCAGGCCGTGGGCTTCACCAAGCGCGAGATCGAGGCGGCCAACGTCCACATCTGCGGCGCGATGACGGTGGAAGGTGCCCCGCACCTCAAGGCCGAGCACTATCCGGTGTTCGACTGCGCCAACCCCTGCGGCAAGATCGGCAAGCGCTATCTGTCGGTCGAGAGCCACATCCGCATGATGGCAGCTGCCCAGCCCTTCATCTCGGGCGCGATCTCCAAGACCATCAACATGCCGAACGACGCCACGGTGGAGGACTGCAAGTCCGCCTACATGCTGTCGTGGAAGCTCGCATTGAAGGCCAACGCGCTCTATCGCGACGGCTCCAAGCTCAGCCAGCCGCTCAACTCGCAGCTCATCGCCGACGATGAGGACGAGGAAGATGCGGTCGAGACGCTCTACGACAAGCCGATGGCGGCGCGCACCGCCCAGGTCTCGGAAAAGATCGTCGAGAAGCTGGTCGAGCGCATCATCGTGATGCGCGAGCGCGAGAAGATGCCGGATCGCCGCAAGGGCTACACCCAGAAGGCGGTCGTCGGCGGGCACAAGGTCTATCTCCGCACCGGCGAGTATGACGACGGCCGTCTCGGCGAGATCTTCATCGACATGCACAAGGAAGGCGCGGCGCTCCGCTCCTTCATCAACAACTTCGCCATCGCCGTGTCGCTGGGCCTCCAGTACGGCGTGCCGCTCGACGAATATGTCGACGCCTTCACCTTCACCCGCTTCGAGCCGGCGGGCCCCGTGCAGGGCAACGACAGCATCAAGTACGCGACCTCGATCCTCGACTACGTCTTCCGCGAGCTCGCGGTGAGCTACATGTCGCGCTTCGACCTCGCCCATGTCGATCCGACCGAGTCGAACTTCGACGCGCTCGGCAAGGGCGTCGAGGAAGGCAAGGAGCCGGACGAGGGCCACCACGCCTCCAAGCTCGTGTCGCGCGGCCTCACCCGCTCCCGCACCGACAACCTCGTCGTGATGCGCGGCGGCTCCACCGCGATCGCGCAAGGCAACGACAGCGCGCCATCAGGCGGCAGCAAGGTCACCGCTCTCGCCTCCCACGGCGCGAGCGCCCGGGTCGGCGATGTCCTGGAAGGCGCCGTCGCGCTGAAGCAGGAAGTGAGCCACGACCTCTCTCCGACGGAGAAGCTGGAAGCCCTCCAGTGGAGCAAGTCCGGTACCGCGCAGACCCTGGTGCCCTCCAAAGCCGAGCGCCGCGCGGAAGCCAAGGCCAAGGGCTACGAAGGCGAGATGTGCTCAGAGTGCGGCAACTTCACGCTGGTGCGGAATGGCACCTGCATGAAGTGCGATACTTGCGGAAGCACGACGGGGTGTTCGTGAGGGGGTAGAACGTCTCGAGGATCGTTAGATCCGGACATATGCAAAGGGCGGCCGAAAGGCCGCCCTTCTCATTTCAGCAACCTCATCCGCTTAATGCGTCGGATCGCTCTTGCGCTGACTCGCGTTTTGCCGGCTCCATCTGCGTGAGGTTCCCGCAAGCGTAGCCCGGATGCCCCACAACCTCCATCCGGGCCACTCGCTCCTCACCGCTCATCATTGGCCACCGCATTGCAGCGTGCCCGTCTCGCAGCTCGCCTCGCCGCCTTCCTCGCAACCCAGCGCGCGCGAAACTGCTTTGCGGCACGAAAGGTTCGTGGTGCCACGACCTGAAATGCCATTGAGGCTATTCCGGCGACCATTCCTTTCACCACGTCGAAAGCGAAATCGGGTCCAAAATACTCCCACATGACCCTGCCTCCTTCTCGCGAAGGCTCCGCCGGGCGGAATGGGCAGATTGCGAACATGAAAAAGCCCCGTCCGTCACCGGCGGGGCCTCGGGAAAATCTCTGTGCGCCTTGTTCAGCGCACGCGAAATCTCTCGGTACACCCGCTCATGGTGGACTCGATGAACCAGCTGCAAAGCATGGCCGTGCGATAAAAAACGCCCATAGCGATCACCCAGAAATTTCGAAGAACGAAGGCGCCAGATGCGCAAGGCCAAACGCGCGCACGAGGGGCCGGTTGGCGGCAGATAAACAGACTGGACGGCCGCCGTCTGTGGAGCAATTCACAATTGCGGTATGACTTTTTTGGGGCGCGCTGCGGTTAGCTCGTAGGATGGGTTGAGCACTTGCGAAACCCATCATTCGATCGCGGCAATCGATGGGTTTCGCTACGCTCTACCCATCCTACGTGATCCAAATTACGGTGACAGTGCACTAAATTCACTCGCTCCGTCCCGCCGATCTGCGGCTTCGGCTCGCGCTTGGTGGGCGGCGTCAATTAAGTGTACTGTCGCCGTAATCGCAGATTGGTTCCGGCTTCGATGCTCATCAATGCTCTACCGCCGAAATAGCCTTTGCGGTCGAGCTCTTCCCTCCTAAACTCCAGACACCACCGGCATGGGTTCCGACGGGCCCGGTAGAAGCGGAGTCAAGTTATGCCCAAACCGGAGAGCTTCCCGATCGAGAAGATCTTCGTTCCCACGAAGCAGAAGAAAGCTATCAAGCCCGAGATCGTCGGGGAGATCGCGGAAAGTATTCTGGACATCGGACAACAGGCCCCCATTTCCGTTCGGCTCGACGGAGACCGCCTCGTTCTGGTCGAGGGACTGCATCGGCTCGAAGCCTGCAAGGCGCTCGGTGAGACAACCATTATCGGTGTCCTGGTCCCGGCCGAGCTTGCTCAACACAAGCCGCGGCTGTCCGAAGGACCCGAAGTCGAGGCAGAGCGCATCAAGATGGCGCGATTGAAAAAGCTGCGCCTCGAGAAGGAAGCCGCAGAGACATCGACTGCTGCCTTGAAGAGCGTCAACGAAATGGAAGCACCGCGCGCCAGTCCGGCGAAAGCCGTCCGCGGCAATCCGAAGGCATCACTGGGCCGGACTGCGAAATCGACACCGAAAACATTGTCGGACTGGATCACGCAGCAAAAGGGCAACGGCGGCCGCTATTGATTGTCGGCTCCAGAATTTCTGCGACTACGGTGACAGTGCACTGAACCGGCCTATCAACTTAGATTGAATGCACTGTCACCGCCACCAAGCCCGGCTCAGCCGGTTACTCGGTGGCCGCTGCGCCAACACCGGCTAGTAGCAAGGGGGGTAGGGTTCGTAGCCGCAGCGGCGATAGCCTCCGTAGGCTCCGTAAGCCCCGTAAGCAGCAGCACCAACCGCAGCAGCTCCGACGCCCACGGCAACGCCACGGCGCACGGCTGCACCACGATAGACGCCGCCGCGATAGACACCGCCGTGATAGACACCGGCGCGACCAACCCCAACGCCTCTTCGATACGCGAAGGCGTCAGTCGAAATAGTCACGATGCAGGCGATGCCAATGATGGCGGATGCGGTAAGTGAAACGATGGTTCGGCGCGACATGACCACACTCCCTCCTGGACTGGAACGGTTCGTCAGCGTAAGTCGCCAATGAACGGGTTTGTTGATTTAGAACAATGCGGGCCCTGCGATCCGGCTGCCGAGTTCATGACGGGACAGTGAAGCTGTCACGCTTACCTACATAGGCATCAGCGGGAGCCACACCGATTTCGGCGATGCACCTGACGTGCGCGACACAAGGCTCACCCCGTCCTACCCGCTCCCCACAAGACCCATGCCAAGAAAGAGCAAGAGCCTCCTCCCCCGCCTTCGCAGCCTCCGGCGGGGCACTCGGTGGGTGCGCAAGACGTTCGCGCGCGCACCGCGGGTGGTTCGGATTGCGGGCATTGCGGCGATCCTGCTTGCGGCTATCGCGCTCCTGAACATCGCCTATCAAATGATCCGCAAGCCGACCGAGCTGTTTGTCTTCGTCGGCAACTCCCTCGACAAGGAGCCGGCCGAGACCTGGTGGCAATACGGGCCGCTCTTCCGCACCTATTCCACCGCGACGATCACGCCCGAATTGCTGGCCGCGCTGGCGCAGGTCGAGAGTTCGGGGAATCCGGTGGCGCGCACCTACTGGCGCTGGCGATTGAGCTTCAATCCGCTCGCGATCTACCGGCCCGCCTCCAGCGCCGTCGGCCTCTTCCAGATGACCGACCCGGCCTTCGCTGAAGCGGCGCGGTTCTGTGTCCGCGGCAATGCGGTCACGGAGACCGGATGCGGTTCTACCTTCCTCTACATCCGCGCGATCCCGAGCCACGCCATCGAGCTGGCGTCGGTGTATCTGGATCGCCAGGTGGCCATGGTTCTCGGCCTCGCGGGCGATGTGAAGGCTACCGCACAGCAGAAGCAGGATCTGGCCGCCTTCATCCATCTCTGCGGCGCGGGTCCCGCCACCGCCTTTGCGCGCCGCAAGTTTCAGATGGTGGCCGGCGCGCGCTGCGGCGATCACCTCGTCGCGGGCTATGTCGCCAGGGTCAACGCGATGAAGCGGCAGTTTTTGCGGCTGGCGGCGGAAGATGGTAATTGATCCGTAGGGTGGGTTAGCCTGCGGCCGCGCGAAGCGCGGCTGCTGGCGTAACCCACCTCTTTGATTTCCGCGGAGACAGAAATGGTGGGTTACGCTTCGCGACCTGCGCTTCGCGCCGTCGCTACGCTAACCCACCCTACACACCCATCAAAGTCGCGCCCGTCGGTGGCCTTCACCACCAGTACGGCCACCGCCATCCCTCATAGCGGACCCACGACGATACCAGCGGCGGGCCGTATGGATCGACCCGGTCGTCTTCGGGGCGATAACGATATCGTGGAACGATATAATAATCCCACGGCGTTGGCCTCAGCACGGGCGCCGTGACGATGAGCCTCTCTTGCGGTGCACGAACGACTTGCGCCTTCCGCGGCCGGGCTTCAGCGCCTGATATCCCGAGGTTGCACAGCACCAGCGCCGTTCCGAGAGCGCACACGACGGTCAATTTCTTCATGCGTTGGCCTCCTTGCGAAGAGAGTGCAAAAGGACTCAAGGCAAGGCAAGCGAATTCGACTTGCATGAATGACGCTCTCGGCACTGGCGGATTTCGGCTGCCGCTCACGACGCCTGAAGAGGTGGGTTTCGCAACCTGCGGCGCCTGGCAGGTTGCCAAACCAACTCCACCGCTCGCCCGACCAGCGAAGCCGGACTTGTCCCGCCGAAGCTCAGCGAGCGAAGGCGGGAGCGATACCCATCATTCGGCATGACGGGTTTCGCCGGGGGCCCAACCTGTCCCACGTTCGACGTGCCGTTGGGTCCCGTCAGTGCCTGGACTTCAGTCCCCTCTGGACTTCAGTACGCTCGCTTTGTGCTCGTGCCGGTGGTCGGCCTCGTGCTCGCGCCGGTCGTTTGGCCTGGAGCGGCGTTCGTCGCGGCGGGGCTGGCGGTCTTCGAGGCCTTCGCGTGGCGCATCGCGTGACGCTTCTTATGTCCGGGAGCGTAGCTGGAAGCGCCCGGCTCGCCTGTCTTGGACCCCATTTGCTGCATCTCCTGACCTGGCGCCTTGCTCGACACACCCTGAGCAAACACGGCTGGTGCTGTCGCCACGAGAGCGGCAGCAGAGAGCGCAATGATCTTTGCTTTCATGTCGTCCTCCTCTCAACATGCCCTCACAATGCAACGAAATGAACCAGCGCCCGTTCCCCTGAACGGTTGTTCATCGTGACAACAGCCCTGCTCAACCCATCGCTTTCGCCGCCGCAACGGGACGATGGGTCTTTCGAAGCGGATCATGCCGCGAGACAAAACCGGATCACGAGGATTCGATCAGCATCGGTGAACCGAGCTCTTCGAAATGAAAGAGCTGAAAGACCCGCTGGCCGTTGAAGTCGAGCACTCTCAAATCATCGGTCTCGTGCAGATTGCTTTCGACCGCGTGAAAGTGCCCGCCGTAGCGCTCCCTGGCGAGCGACAAGGGAACCTCGAACGCGACGAACTTGCCAATACCTTTTTGCCTGAGCACCCCAAGGAGCTTTTGGTCGTTCAGGGATTGGTGCGAGGTGAGAATGAGCAGCGGACCGCTCGCGGTGAGCAGCAGAAGCGATTTCATCGGATCCTCCTTTGCGCCCCGCCCTACCTGATCTTCGCCAGGCACTCCTTCAGGCGCTCCAGCTCCGTCCGAACTTGTGCCTCCATGGCGTCTTGCAATGCGAGTATGCCCCTGCTGGACAGTTCTGCAGAGGCCTTTTTGTCCAGATTCTGCTTCCAATCCCGGATGCCCTGCTTGGTCGCCCTTTGCGCCTCCGACGTCGTCTTGACGTACTCCTTCATGCAGGCGTCGGCCATCGCGCATGTCTGGCACTCCTGGGCGGCGGCCGGACTTGAAAGAAGCAGGGCGAGTATCGCGGTGGGGACCCTCATGGCGCTTCCTCCCCCGACAGCATAGCACGTCGCAGGGATGCCTAGGGGAGCACAGCTGTTTCAGCAACCGTGGCCCGCCATAATTTCTCCTTCGCACGCGCGTTGTGTTGGACAAATGTGAGGCCTATCCTTCCGACGATCGGACTGCCGCACTCCCATGAACGCCCGACTGGATGGAGCGCGCATCGATGCCTGAAGCGAACGACCCCAAACCTGATGTCCAGAAGCCCGATGCCCACAAGCCAGGCGAGGTGCGCGCCGATGGCGGACTGGCGCGGGCCTACGACCAGATCAAGAGCGCCAATGAAGACCTTGCGCGGCTGGACCGGCTGGTTTCCGGAATGGAACACGGCGGCGAGGCCCTGCGGACCTCGCAAGCCAGCGCCGGTACGACAGCAGCCGAGCCCCCTAAGGACAAGGCGCCGGATCGCAACGGTCGCGATCAAGGCCTGAAAGGAGATCGGACCATGCTGCGCGCTTTGGTTGGCCTCGTGCTGGCGATCGGCATTCTCGGTGCCGCCTTCGCTTCGCAATATCGCGATGAGGCCAGGTCGATCAGCAAGTCGATCATGGCGCGATGGGCTCCGCCGGCCAGTCAGCCCCGGCAAACGGCCGCGGTTGAAACTCCGGCGCAGCCGACGGCACTGCACCTGGCGGCGGCGGATGAACCCAGTCCGGTGCCCGCACCGCCGCCCGGCAAGGAAACGCAAAGCGCTGCTCCAACGCCTGGCGCTCCAGCACCTGGCGTTCCGAGTCCTGGCGCCACACCGCCTGACCAGTCATCGTCCGATCTTGCGCAATCGCTCAAGACCATCACGGGCGAGCTTGCGAACATCAACGGTAAGCTCGAGCAACTGAAAAGCCGCAACGAGCAGACGCTGCGCGAGCAGGCCGACACCATTCAACAGCTCAAGGCGGCGCAGCAGAAGGATGCGGCGGACAATGCGCGCCTCGCCGCGCAGGTCCAGGCGCTGCAAACGCAACTGACGGCGTCGTCCACGCCTGCGGCCGCGAAACCCGTCGTGCGGAGCGTGGTGAACAACGATACGGCCGCGCCTGCACGGCCGCACGTGCAGGCGGCCGCACCTCGGCGGCCCAGGCCGCCGCCGCGCGGCCCCTGGATGCCGCCGCCCTATATGGCCGACCCTTACGGCGATCCGGATTGGTAAGCAGTTAGGGCGGCTGAGCCGGCGGCTCGCAGGACGGGGGAGCGCTGGCGCCCACCCCATCCCGCGAACGACGCTCTACGCCCGCCTCACCGGACCTCGCACACCGACACCTTGGCCGCGATCCCGGTCAGCTCGCGCTCTGGCATTGCAAGCTCCTCATCCGGATCGGGGGCCTCGCCGACCGAGACGTCCTTCATGCGACGCTTGACCTCTTCGCATGTCCTGCGGACGTCCTCCGTGAACAGCGCGCATTCCTCGATGCGCTTGAAGATCTTCCGCCCCTCTTCACGATACCCCGCCGCCGTTTCGCGCATGAAGGCAATGGCATCGTGGACCTGGGCTGTCAGCGCCTCGCATTTTTGCGCGGCGTCGATCAGCTCGGCGCCCATGGCCTCGATCTCCTTTGCAGCGGACTCATAGTCGCGAACCACCGCCTCTGCACTGAGCGCGCCGACCCGCGTGACCCCCTCGGTGTGCTCGACGTAATCAGGAAGAGCAATTGAAGCGATCGAGCTTCCCGCGCGGACCGATGCAATGTCCGCCTCGAGTTGGACCAGGTTCACCCCGTCCCGTCTGCGCAATTGTTCAACACTTGCCATGATCAGTCCCTCCCAATACATGACCCCGAACCCCAAACGGCGATCAGTGTATTCCGTGGGTAAGCGGCCTCCTAACCCGATCTGCCGTTGACAGCCTCAGCTCTGCCATTTTTTCCCAATTTCGGGCGCGGCACGCAGCGATGATCGATGTCATCGGCGCTCAACCTGTCCTAGTTGCGGTTCGCGTGGCGGGCTCGTGGACGCGTGAGCGGCTCGCGGCGGGCTACGAGCCTCAGCCGCCGCACCTGCCCACCGTGCCATCATACCCCTGTCTTGCCCGACGGGTCAAATTCACTTCGGTATTTCAGAACAATTGAAATCGCTGGCAATTTCTACTGTGCATGGGGTTGTTTTCAACATTTTTGCCGGGAGCGCGCTCAATCGCCTCTCAGGCTCAGAATGTAGCTCGACAGCGCCTCGGCCTGCTCCGGCGAGATCACCAGATTGGGCATGTTCTGGTGGCTGGTCCGCCAGAACACCTTGAGCGACAGCGCGGTCGTTCCTTTCCGATCGGCGATGGCCTGGAAGCTCGGAGCCAGGTCGAAGAATCCGGCCATGTGCGGCTCCACGGCGTGGCACGTCTGGCACCACGCCTGCGCCAGGCGATGTCCTTCCTCTGCCGTGCGTGAGGAAGGCCTCGATGCCCCCGCGGCCGTGTGGACGACGCTGAACAGAAACAGCAACGACAACAGGATCAGGAGGCCGAGGCCGATATAGATTCGAACGCTGCGCGACATGGTTTCACCTCGCCATTGCTGCGTAACTCGAAGCGTAGGTCGGTGCGAGCAGACCAGGTTGACCTGCATCAAGAGAGCGGATCCCGGCAGGACAACTCCCTCAGCACGCCACAAGGTCGGTGTGGCCAAATCCCTTGGAATAGTCGAGCAGCGAGATCACCGTCGGCGTCAGCGCGATCAGGCGAACCTCGGACGGTTTCGGCACGGCGAGGCCGGTGGCCTTCTGTTCCGGATAGCGTGCCATCAGCAGGCCGATCGCCTTCTCGGCTTCGGCCGGATCGGTCAGGGTTCGGGCCCGCGCCGCCATGGACACGCCGGTGACCTCCATCACCTGCGCCGGGTCGTCATCGATCGCAAGCGAGACCCGATCGTCCCGCGACAGGTTTTGCGCCTTCTGGCTGTCGATGCCGCACAGGAAATAGATGGTGAAGCCTTCGTTCGCGTAGCCGACGGTGGTCACCTGCGGCCAGCCGTCCGGCCGCAGCGTCGCGATCCGCATGGTACGGTGCTGGTCCAGCAAGGTCTGGATTTTTCGTCTGATCAGATCGTCCATCGCGCCCTCCGCAGATCTACCTCGAGAAGGATAGTGAGCGGCTCGCGCAATGGGGTTGATGCACCTCAAGTCACAGCGGCCGGCATTGACGGAATCATGGACTCACAGGATGGGTGACGCGATGCCCATCGCGAAGATGACGGACATCGCATACGCTTGCGCCCATTCCACGATCGGGAGACATCCATGAACGGCAACCGCTATTACGGCGTCCGCGTCGAGGGCGCGAAATACGGCGTCGGCTTCGGCTCGGCGCTCGCCATCGCGATCTCCTACACCAACAACCATTCGATCCTGTGGGCGATCATCCACGGCATCCTGGGCTGGCTCTACGTCATCTTCGTCGCGCTGTTTCGGTGACATCGCACCGGCAGGCAGCCGCCTGCCCGCGCACGCCCCAGCTTTCCCTTGCATTCTCCGGTTCCGCCCCTACGGTGCGCCGCGCAACGCCACCCGAGACGAGACCTGCCATGCCCGACGCCATGAAATGCCCGAACTGCCAGTCGGAGCACGCCTATCAGGACCGCGATCTCTGGGTCTGCCCGGAATGCGCCCATGAATGGAGCGCTACGGCCGGCGCTGCGGCGGATGCGCCGCAGGAGGCGGGCGTGCGCGATGCCCATGGCAATCTGCTCACCGATGGCGACAGCGTCATCGTGATGAAGGACCTCAAGGTCAAGGGCTCCTCCTCCGTCGTCAAGGGCGGCACCAAGGTCCGCAACATCCGCCTCCAGGACGCCACCGACGGCCACAACATCGCCTGCAAGATCGACGGCATCGGCGCTATGAATTTGAAGTCGGAGTTCGTGAAGAAGGCCTAGCGCTACGCGCCCAGCAGCGCGTCATATCCCTTCGCGCTGAACGCCAGCAAACAAAACCCGTGCCCGAACGGATCGGCCAGCATCGCGATCCGTCCATACGGCGCATCGCGCGCGGGCGCCTCGAGCACGGCACCGGCGCGCACCGCGCGCGCGACGGCGGCATCGACATCGTCAACGACGACGTCGACATGCAGCGGCGTCCAGTGCCGCTCGTAGCGGCGGCGGTCGCTGCCGGCGCCCAACGTGCCGGCCTGCTTGGTCAGCAGGTAGATCGGCGCCGGCCAGCCGAGCAGTTCGACGAAGTCGGCGCCGAAGCGGCGGCCGACCGTCAGCCCGAACGCTTCGGTGTAGAAATTCGTGGCGGCGGCGACGTCGGGGACGTCGATGTTGAGCAGCAAGGTCATGGCGGGCTCGTCAAGTTACGGCGTGCCCGGGAGCGTAGCCGGGATGGAGCGTCGCGCAATCAGGGATAGTGCCGCACGTCCCGCCCCGGAATTTCGCTTGCGCTCCATTCGGCTTGTGCAGATGCGTTCACCGCTGCCGTTGCGCCAGATAAAACCCGCACAGCACCGTCACGAGGCCCGCGGTCTGCAACATCGTCGGCGGCTCGCCGAGCAGGAGCCAGCCGGTGAGCAGCGTCAGCGCCGGCACGCAGGCCGGGAACACCGCCGCGCGGGCGACGCCGAGCCGCTGGACCGAGACGGCGAAAAGATAGAGCGCTGCGGGCCCCGCCAGCACGCCCTGCGCCAGCGCCTGGATCGCATTCTCCGTCACGCCGATCGCAGCGACGCGAGCGGGCCCGCCGGTCAGGAGATAGGCCGGCAGCAGGAGCAGCGACAGCACGTTGATGACAAGCGCCGCCGAGACGGCGGAGACGCGCCAGTGGCGCAGCAGCGCGCCAAAGCCTGCGAACATCAATCCGGTCAGCACGAAGATCAGATCGCCCTGCACGCCGTCGGCGCCGATATGGCCGATCGATTCGGCGCCGATCACGCCGAGACCGCCGACGATGACGATGGCACCGGCAAGGCGCGAGGCGGAGATCTTCTCTTTGAGGAACATGGCGGCGAGCAGCAGGCCGCCGAGCGTCGCGGAGGACGGCTGGATCACGCTGCCGTGGCCGAGCGGCACGAACAGGAAGCCGGTGTAGGAGATCAGCGACATCACGGGGCCGCCAAGCACCATCAGCGCAAGGCCCCTGCCCCAGCCGATACCGCAGAGATCGGAGATCCCGGCGCGGGCTACCAGCGGCAGGAACACGATGCCCGACCAGACGTAGCGATGCACCAGCAGATCGACCGGCGTGAAGCCGACCTTCAGCCCGTGCCGCGTACCGGCAAAGCCGAGCGCCCAGAACAGCGCTGCTGACAGGCCGCACACGACGCCGAGAAGCGCCGGCGCCGCATCGTTCTTCTGAATGAGAGCGTCAGCGCCGCTCGTCCGCTGATCCATCGGCAAGCCTTATGTCAGCGCGCTCATCCGCTCAACCCACGCGGTTGCAGGTCTGGCACGCGGCCGAGAGGCGAGGATTCCCGTAGCAACTTGTCATGCATGTGGTCCGTGTGATCGAGCGCGACCGCGGTGGCGTTGCCCTTCGGCGCGATCCATTCCGCGTCGTCGGTGAACAGCGCGGCGATCGGCGTCACGCGATGAAAAGGTCTTCCAGGCGTTCAGGACGACGTCTTTCGGGCAGGTCACGGCGGGCTCTCCGGCTGCATTGAATTGAGAGCCGCCTTCTAGGCCGCCATGCGCGTTGCGGCTCGCCACAATCGGACTCGGTCATCCCGCGGCCCTTCCGCCCGCACGGGCTTGCGCTATCATTCGGCCATGCTGAGCTTTGCGACCTGCGACGCCGCGCGCCTGCGCCGCGATCCCCGCTATGATGGCCGCTTCTTCACGGCGGTGAAGACCACGGGCGTCTATTGCCGCCCGGTCTGCCCGGCCAAGCAGCCGCTGACGCGCAACGTCGCCTATTATCCGACGGCAGCCGCAGCCGAGGCCGCGGGTTTCCGGCCCTGCCTGCGCTGTCGTCCCGAGACCGCACCGTTCTGCCCGGCCTGGAACGGCACGCGCTCGACGGTCACGCGGGCGGTGAAGCTCATCAATGAGGGCGCGCTCGACGAGGCTTCCGTGGTGACGCTTGCGATGCGGCTCGGCATCTCCTCGCGTCATCTGGCGCGGCTGTTCGAGCGCCACGTCGGCGCAACGCCACAGCAGCTTGCCAGGACGCTGCGCGTCCAGCGCGCAAAACGCCTGCTCGATGTCGGCGGTCACACCATGACCGACATCGCGTTCCTGGCCGGTTTCGGCAGCCTGCGCCGCTTCAACGCCGCGTTCGCCGAGCTCTACGGCCGCTCGCCGTCAAGTTTGCGCGACTATCAGAAAAACCCGGGGCTGAGATCGAGGCCGTAGGTCAGGCTCAGCACGAACACGAACAACGCGGCGGCCGCGGACAGCGCAAGATGCCTGATGATGAACTCACGCGGCGAGGTGCTGGCAACAACGGCTTTTTGCGCAACGGGCATGAAACGGCCTCCAGTATGATTCCAGAATTGGCCGCTCAATATGCGGCGCGCGCATCAGGCGCCGTGATCTCCGAAACAAGTATTAAGGAGATCACACTCGTCTTGAACCGCCGTACACAACGAAGCCATCGCGCGATTCTTTTTCGGCGCCGGCTTCTCGATCCGCGCACGCACGACGAAAACGCGCTGGTCCCGCCCGCAAAGAAAAACCGCGCTCCTGCAGGAGCGCGGTTCCAACGTGACGCGGAAAATTCTGAAACCCGACGGTTGCGAATTCATGCACGCGACAGCGGCACGATGCGCACGCACCGTGCCTGTCGCATGAAGCTCAGCGGGCGCTGCCCACGGTCGCGGTCTTCAGCTTGCGCGGCGACAGAACGCTGGCCTGAAGCGCCGTCACGCTGGCGGCGGGCGCCGAGGCCTGCTGCTCGACATGCGCGGCACCGAGCACGCGAACCTGCAACGGGGAGACCGGGAAACCGTTGGCCTCATAGGCCGGCAGCTCGGCGGCGAAGGTGGCAGTCGAGCCCGCGATCGTGAGGGCGGCGACTGCGATCGACAGAGTCTTCTTGTTCATTGATGATGCTCCAGGAGGAAGTTTCGGAGCACATCTAAACCTGATTTGCTGCATTGCGACATGCGCCGCTGCATTGCAACAACGCGCTTGGCGCATGGCGATATGTTTAATGCGCACAAGGCCTTGGCCGAATCCCCGCCGGCCGCGACATGACGCCTTTATAGGCGCTGCTCAGCCACCGAGCACATTGCCCCAGCCGTCGAAGACATAGGCCTTCCAGGCCACGGTTCCATCGTCGCGCGGCCGGCTGGCCCGCCGATAATCATCCGCCTGTTCGGCGGTCCAGGTGATGATCCTGTCGGAGAGAAGATCGTGCAGGATGGCGGGCTCGGTGGGGTCGAAGGCGTCCATGGGACGAAGTGAGGAATGCGTCATGGCCGCACCAACGCGCAAGCCGCCGCAAGGTTGCAGCGAAAACACCGCGTCCAGACGATGCGCACAGACAAGCCTACCCGGCCCTGTCAGAGGGGGCGCATCATGATCGTCACGAAGCGCGGGCCGGACGCCGCACGCCTCGCGCGTCAGCATGACGAATAACTTATTTCAACGCGGTCGCCAGCGCTTGCAGCTTCGCAACGAGATTGGTGCCGAGCGCGTAGATGATCTCGATGATCGCAAGCGCGATCCCCGCTGCGATCAGGCCGTATTCGATCGCGGTGGCGCCGGATTCATCGGCGGCAAAGTCGGCCAACAGGCATTTCAATTTCAAAACTCGTGTCCTTCCCAACGAATACCGGACGTTACCGGTGCGAGAGGAATGCCAGACCGCAATCCAAGATTGAGTGAATTCAGCCGGCTCAATTTGACGACAATGAAAGCAGCATTTGCAGGCCATTTCCCGCTCCAAAGCCCCACGAAGCCGCAATGGAACTCGCGTTGCATCTTCGCAACACCCGCCGGAAAAGCCCGTTTTCAGCCATTTGCGCCATTGCGCCGCCACACCGTCCTCCGAACAATCGACGCGCTGCGTGCCTTTCTGTGCAAGACTGTTCGACGAGACGCGTTCGAACAGAACCGTTTGGAGGCAGGGATCATGGACGATCGGCGGTCTCTTCTGGTGGCAGTCGCATGCCCCTCGGCCGTCATGGCCGGCTGGCTGGCGCTCTCTCTGTCCGCCTATGCCCCTGCCCTCATCGAGAACAGCGGCGCCAATGCAGCCACCGTCTCACGCGCAAAGGATCTCGGCCGCCTCGACCTCGCCGACGTCCCGCGCGCTGCGACCATCGAAGATGGCATCGCCCTGACCGCCGACATCGCCGCAGCGGTGGCTCAAGCCCCCGAGCCGGCAAGCGCTGAAGCAGCAGTGCTCGAAGTGCCCGCCCCCGCCATCAAGCTCGCCTCGGCCGATCCCGCGCTGATCTTGCCGAGCACGCCGCCCGCGCCGGAGATCTTGCCCGAGCCGGCGCCCGTCGTCAGCGAGGCCGTACCGGTGCAGGAGCCCGTCAAGCTCGCATCCGCCGATCCCACCGAGATCGTGGCGACCGACGCGCTGTCGCCCGCGGCGATCGCGACCGGGCCAGCCGCAACCGAGAGCAAGGCCTCGCCGTCCGCCGACACCGTCGCCGTGCTCGACGAATGCTTCGTGATGGATGCGTGCATCGACCGCTATCTCTGGGCGCTCTACCAGCGCACCCCCAAGGAGGATTCAATCAAGGTCGAGGAGCGCCGCGCCGTCACCGTCAAGCGCAGGGGCAAGATGGTCACGGTGATGCGCAGCTTCACGAAGCTGGTCGACGAGGACTTCGGCTGGAAGGATCCGAAGGCGGCCGAGCACGCCGGCATGTCGATGATGGATTACGTCATCGGCGGCATGGACAAGAGTTTTAAGCGGAAGCTGTTCCGCACGCTGCTCGCGGCGGAAGCCGCCGGCCTCTCGCCGGGCATCACCAGCGCGTTCCGCGACGACTATCGCCAGTCGATCGCGAGCGGCCTGAAGGCCGCCTCCGACCGCTCCTATCACGGCGGCAGCACGCGCGGCGGCTACGGCCACGGCATGGCCGCCGACATCGTCTCGACCGCCGGCAACAACCGCGCGCAGCGCTGGGTCTCGACCGAGGTGCTGTGGAAATGGGTCGATGCCAACGGCAAGGCGCTCGGCATCGGCAGGCCCTATCTCGGCCGCGATCCGCCACATGTCGGCCCGATCGACGGCGCGGAATATGTCTCAAAGCGTGGCTCGGCGGACCGCAGGGAAGCCGCCAACGCCAGGCCGAAGAAGATGCGGGCCATGGCCAGCGCCAAGCCGCCAAAGGCACAGGCCGCGCGCGAGCAGAAGGCGAAGCCGCAGAAGTCGGCGCAATCGACCGGCAAGCGGGCGACCTGAACCGTTACGGCGTCCGCGTCGGCAGCGGCACGAGACGCATCTCGGCTGATCCCGCCTCCTGCGTGCGCACCAGCACGGCAAAGATGGTCTCGACCGCGAGCCGCACCGCCGCCTCCATCGCCTTGCCTTTGGCGAGATGCGCGGCGATCAGGCCGGTGAGGAGATCGCCGGTGCCATAGGGGCGGATCGGCAGGCGCGGCGTCGCAAAGCGCGACAATTGCCCGTCGGCGCAGAGGATCGTCTCCACCTGCCCGTCCGGCGTATCCGCGAGTGTGCAGCCGGTGGCGACGACGTCGATGCGGCCGGTCCCCGCCAGCGCCACGCACGCCGCGCGCAAGTCCTGCGCGTCCGCGATCGTGATGCCCGAGAGCAGCTCGAGCTCGAACTGGTTCGGCGTGGTCAGGTTCGCCGCCGGCAGCAGGCGGTGCCGCACCACGTCCAGAATGCCGTCGGCGACATAGACGCGGCCGTCATCCCCGATCACTGGATCGCAGAGATAGACGAGCTTGGAATTGCGGTTCAAGGCGCGCTCGACGAAATCGGCGACAACGGCGGCATTGCCGGGCGAACCGAGATAGCCGGTGACGAGCACCGCGGCCTCGTCGACGAGATCGCGCTCCTCCACGCCTTTCAGGAGATCGGCGACGAGCTCGGTCTCCAGCACCCGCCCGCGCAGGCTCGGATAGCGTGGATGGTTCGACAGCAACGTCGTCGGCACCGCCGCGACGTTCACGCCCTCCGCCTGCATGGCATAGGCGGCCGCGCTGTTGCCGACATGGCCGTGGACCACCTGGCTTTGAATGGAGATGACGAGCATAGGGCGGTCCGTAAGGTCAAATGCCGAGCGAGGCAAGGGTAGCAAGCGCAGCCCGGATGGAGCGCAGCGTAACCCGGGACTGGCGCCGCGCGGTTAGCCCCCCGGATTTCGCTGCACTCCATCCGGGCGACAAGTCTAGGGCCTCTCATACCCAAGCTCCGGCCGCAGCGCCTGCATCTTCCGCGCCAGCCGCCGGTGCCCGGTCTCCTCCGACCTCGCCAGCCGGTTGGCGACCGCGACATGGTCCGCATCGCTCTTGTGCTGGTTGAGCTTGGCCTGCCCCTCGATTTGGTCCACCACGAGATCGATGACGCGGATCGCAGCCAACATGCTCTCGCGCTTGTCCGGCTCCATCTGCGCGAGGTCCCAGGGCTGCTTCGGCAACCGCGCCTCGGCGACCGCGAGCAGCGCATCGCCGTGCCCGCGGTTCTCGTCGAGCCCGCGCAGATGCGCCACGCCCGACAGGTGCACCGCCTCGTAGAGCCAGGTCGAGACGTTGTCGCGCGAGGAATACCAGTCGTTGGAGATGTAGGCATCGTCGCCGGCAACGATCAGCAGGAAACGCCTGGTACCGTCCGCGAGCGGCACGAGCGGATTCTTTGCGGTGAGATGCATCTGCACGATGACTTGCCCGTCGCGCTGATCCAGCACGAACGGCACGTGCGAGGCGCGCGGGCCGCGCTCATCCGCCGCAACGATCACGCCGAAGCCGCGCTGCCCAGCGAATTCCAGCGCGCGCTGCTCCTCGATGCGGAATTGGGGACGGAGGACATGCATGGCGCGGCGCTCGATGGCTGGACGAAAGATGTTGCGAGGCTACCTCATCATCCGGCGAAATCCGAAACGATATTGGGGTGCAAACGCGGATGTCAGGAATGATCTCGGCGCCGTGCCAGCTCGCCGAGATAGGCGCAGAACATGTCGGCGAGCCCCTCGGCATGGCGCGCGATCTCCGCCGCGCTGCGCGGCGTCTCCGAGAAGCGCTTGCCGACCTCGCTCAGCGTCGTCGTGATCAGTTCGCCGGCGAGAGCGCGCGTCGCATCCGATGTCTTGGGCAGCGCCTCCCGCATGAAGGCCGCGACGATGCCCTTGCCGGCGGCCCGCGCATCGTGTGCCTCGGGCGCATCGCGATAGAGCGGCGCGGCGTCGCTGAGCGCCGTGCGGATCGCAGCCTCCTCGCACTCGGAGCGAATGAAAGCGTGGACCAGCGCGCGCAGCCGCGCCGATGGCGGCTTCGTCCGGTCGGCGAGGATGCCGCGCAAGAGCTCGCTCGTGCGTTGCCACTCGTCGCTCTGGAGGCGGAACAGGATCGCCGCCTTGTTCGGAAAATATTGATAGAGCGATCCGACGCTCACCCCGGCCCGCTCGGCCACCCGCGCCGTCGTGAAACGCTGCGCGCCCTCCTTCGCCAGGACCTGAACAGCCGCATCCAGAATGGCCGCCACAAGCCCCGTGGAGCGGGCCTGTTGCGGCTGCTTTCGCGAGGAAATTGAACGGCTTCGACGATCGGCCATGGCGCGCCTGGGGAATGCGAATAGGAAATGCGACGAATTAGTCGTATTTCAGTCTTCGCGCAAGCACGCGCTTCTTCGCGAACCCTGGAGGCAACGAATGACCACCCCAACCATCACATCGCTTGCGCCGCTGCTGGACCGCCTGTTCCTCGAGGCCGAGGCAACACGGGGCGCAACGCTCGCAGCCGTCGCCGATTTGTCCGACGCCGACCGGGCGCGGATGATGCGAAGCAAGACCGATTACGCCGACCTCTACGGACGCCTGAAGGACGTCCCGCTCGCGGTCTCCCGCGAGACCGGCGCCCTGCTCTACATGCTGGCGCGCAGCTCCCGCGCCAGAACGATCGTCGAGTTCGGCACCTCCTTCGGCATCTCGACCCTGCACCTCGCCGCGGGCCTGCGCGACAATGGCGGCGGCCGTCTCATCACCAGCGAGTTCGAGCCGTCCAAGGCAGCGCGGGCACGCGACAACCTCTCGGCCGGCGGGCTGCTCGATCTCGTCGAAATCCGCGAAGGGGATGCGCTGAAGACGCTCAAGGCCGATCTCCCTGACACGATCGATCTCGTGCTGCTCGACGGCGCCAAGGCGCTCTACCCTGAGATCCTGGATCTGGTCGAACGCCATCTCAAGCCGGGCGCGATCATCGTCGCCGACAATGCCGACGACAGCCCCGACTATCTCGCGCGCGTGCGCATGCCCGGCAGCGGCTACATCTCCACGGCCTTTGCCGAGGATGTCGAACTCTCGGTGCGGATCAACTGACGCCACGTCGAGGCGCCGCGATGCCATGGAGCCGCTGCGCGATTCATCGCGCGGCGGCTTCGCGTTATCGGCGACAGACCGCGGAACATCACGTCCGCGTCCGTGTCGCACCCTCGTCACTCACATGTGATAGCAGCTACCGGCAAGAGCCATGTTCCACGTGCTAAACATACCTACCGCGCGGTATCTTTCCTGCGCTACGCCCGAGCCCGCCATGACCTCCGCCTTCAATGCCTACACCGCGCTTGCCCTCGCCATCGTCTCCGAGGTCATCGCGTCCGCCTTCCTGCAGCAATCCGCACAGTTCACGCGGCCGTGGCCGACGCTCGCCATGGTCCTGTTCTACGTCGCCTCGTTCTACGCGCTGTCGGTCGCGATCCGGGTGATCCCCCTGAGCATCGCCTATGCGATCTGGGGCGGGGTCGGCATCATCCTGACCGCCACCGTCTCCTTCGTGCTGTTCCGCCAGATGCTCGACGCCGCGGCGTTCGTCGGCATCGGGTTGATCGTATCCGGCGTCGTCATCATCAACCTGTTCTCGGAGACGACGGTGCACTGATGCCGGCCAGCGCCTATAGCCGCGCCAAGCAGCCCGAGCAGGTGCGGCGCGCCCTGCTCGACCACGCTGCGGCCATTGCCACGGACCATGGCGTCTCCGGCATCACGGTGCAGGCCGTGGCGGCGGCGGCCGGCGTCACCAAGGGCGGCCTGTTTCATCACTTCGGCAGCAAGCAGGCGCTGATCGAGGGCCTGTTCGCCGATCTGCTCGCCCGCGTCGATGCCGAGATTGACGCCGCAATCGAAGCCGATCCCAAGCCGCGCGGCAGCTTTACCCGCGCCTATGTCAATGCGGTGTTCATCGGCAAGGCGTTCGGCTTCACCACGCCCTGGGCGGCGCTGAGCATGGTGGTCGTCACCGATCCGTCACTGCGCCGGCTCTGGAACGACTGGATGAAGGCACGCCTGAAGCGGCATCGCGCGACCGACGGCACGCCGGAGCTCCATGTCGTGCGCCTCGCCGCCGACGGCGCCTGGCTGTCCTATGTCACGACCGGACAGACGCGCATGAACGCCGAGCTGCGCGCCGTGCACGGCCGGCTGATCGCGCAGACCTATCGGCGCGGATAGCGACCTTTTTGTCGGCGCTGGCTACTGGCTTGTCACTGGCTTGGGCGGACGCGGCGCGGATCGGGAGGATTTTGCGCCGGGCTTGGCCGCGGCTCGCGGTGGCGGCGCATCGACGGACTCCAGATACGCGGCGAGCGCCTTGGCGGAGTCAGAGCTGGTCGCGTAGTGGTCCTTCAGGAACCATGACAGCGTCAGGCTGAAGCGCCCCTTGGCAAGACCGCGCGGGCTCCGGTGGCAGATCGCGCAACCATCGGCAAACAGCTTTTCGGCCGACTTGCCGGCATCGAGATTTTGAGCGGATGCGACCGTCGCCGTCAGTGCGGCGGCGGCTGCGAGAATCATCAGGGGCGCGATCAGGTCGCGCCCTGGCCGAAAGTGCGAAGTCAAATGTCGTCCCCTAGCCCCGTCTTGCGGTCACGCCGCCAGCAATTGATCGAATTCGGGCGGCGCGTAGGCCTTGCCGTCCTGGTCGGTGATGACGACCCGCCATCCCTCGCTCGCCCACACCCTTGCCTTCGCCACGATGAGCAGGCGGCTCTCGCGGGCGAAACTGTACTTCTCGTTGTCGCGTTCTGCGATCATTTTGTAGGCCAATGCGTGTCCCCTTGCGTTGCCGCTGCACCCGCTTCCTCGTGGCAGCGGGCTTTGGCGGCAATTCGCCGGGAGCGTGGCAATTTGGTGCCATCCGCAGGCAGCATCGCACCGGCGCACCCGCAGCCGGGTGACCGGATCGAACGCGTGCCGCGTTCGGCAGCTGGGGGCCGGCCCGTCACATCAGCAACGGAACCGATCGCGCCACCTCCGAACTCCGCTAATGGACGCGGATGATGTGCGGACGGCCGAGATCGATCAGCCCCTGCACCGCCGACAGGCGATCGTCCAGGGCCGCGATCGTAAGCAGCAGATTGTTGCGCCGTTCGTCGAGAAGACCCATCTCGGCGCCGGAGAGTTTGGCGTTCGCCCGCTGCTTGTGGATGCTTTCGAGCGACTCGCGCAGTGTGGCGATCAAGCCGGTCAACTGCTTGACCTCTTTCGTCATGGACCGCTTCGCGACATTTTGGCGGCGCGTCTCCGCTTGGCTCTGTCTCATCGTCATCCTCCCGTGCCCCGCTGCCCCGAGTGGATGCTTACAGCTTTGGGTAGACATATTACGATCGATGAAATCTGCCCGCGAAGAACTTTCTTAAATTGTACGCGCAGGGAACCCGACTAACAGAAAGCCCGGCGCGAGGGCCGGGCTTTCGCAATGACGTTAGTGCTTCTCGTGACCGCCACCGGGACCGCCGGCCGGCGCGCCACCACGCGGAGCGGCGTTGATGTGCTGAGCACCGCCGCCCGGATGCGGCATCGCAGGTGCTGCCGCGCGCGGCGCCGGCATCTGCGCATGGGCATTCATCGGCGCGCCATGGCTGACGTTCGGCTGCGCCACATGCGGCGTCGCGGGCCGGGCCGCAGGCGCGGCCGACACGCGCGGAGCTTCATGAGCACGCGCCATCGGCTGCGCACGCGTTACCGGCTGCGGCTGCGGCTGCGCACGCGTTGCGGCGCGGCTCGCCGCATGCTCGTGCATCATGCGCGCCTGCGCGTCGCGCGGGTTGCGGTTCTGCTGCACGGTCGTCCGCGCATTCACCAGGCGATCGCTTCGCCCGACGCGAGTCCGGTCGGCCGCAACCGCAGCGTCGCGCTTGGCGATGGCTGCGTCATGCCGTGCCGTCACGGCATCGCGTCCGGAGATCGCGGCGGCGCCCTTTGTATTCGCGCCATTGCGCCCCAGTGCGATCGCCGCATCGCGTGTCGCCGCACGGCCGATACGGGCCGCACTCGGATCAATCGTCATCCGCGTCGCGAAGCGCTCGTGCGAGCTCCAGTAACTATTCCAGTAGGCATGGCGGCGATACCAGGGCCGCCCCTGATAATAGCTCGACCAGTACGAGCTCAGCACGAAGGGCACGACGGGCACGTCGATCTCGTCGACATAGTCGGGGAGATAGACGTAGTGATTGCGGTAGAGATATTCGAGATATTGCGACGACACCCAGCCGCGATCGTCGGAGAAGCTCACGTCGCACCAGGCATTGCCGCGCAGGCAGCCATGGATGTTGACGCGGGCGCCCTCGGGGATGCGATCGACCACGGGGAATCCCGACCCCGGTCCGGCGCGCAAGCCGGTCGAGACGGTGACGATGCCCGGCGCGGCCAGCGCGGCCGTCGGGGCGAGTAGCAGTGCTGCAACCAAAATGCTTCTGAGTCTCATGGCGTATTCCTCCTCTGCGAGTCGGAACGCGCAGAAGGAACGAGCGTTCCTCCTAGAGCTGCCGCATCAGCCGAAAGATTGAATGCGCGCGGAGTTCAATATTCATCCGCCGTTCATCGGTACGACGAGCGCAACACGGCGAACGTCAATTCACCGGCAGCATGAACCCGTCGAAGTACGACGCGAGCCCGGCAAGATCGTCGAGCCGCAGCACGTTCGCGACGTATTGATCCGGCCGCACGACGACCATACAACCGGCCTTCCGATCGATGCCGCGCATCGCAAACACATCGTGACCGCTCTTGAAATCCGGACAGAACATCTTTTCGTAGTCAAGCAAACCGTAGCGGCCTTTGCGCGGCAGCAGCAGCGGTGGCATCGCCTCGATCGCAAGCTCGCGATGATCTTGCTGAAACACCGCGCGCAGATCGATCACGGCGTCGATGTCGGCGCCTCCCGGGGTATATCGTCTCACCGGCGATTCCCCTGCCTCGGTGAGAAAATTGCACAATGCACGAATGGCGGAGCCGGCCGCCGCCGGATTCTCCGCGCCGGAAAATGCATAGATGCGGAAGCGTCCGTCGGCCTGCGCCGCGTGGCCGAGATGAACGGGCTTTGCGTCCGCCAGCCGGATCACCGGCGCGGAATGGAAGCGCTTGCCGATCACGAGGCCTTCCGCAAGATGCTGATGGGACAAGGCCCCCGTGAGGACCGAGGGCGTGTAATGCGTCGCGGTGCCGGCCGTATAGCGGCCGTGCCGGACAAAATAGTCCTGCGTCATGGCGGCATCGGCGCCACCGGCCTTGGCCGCAGAGGCCAGAATCCCCGACCATTCGCGGTCGAAGTCGATCAGCTCTTTCGCGACGGCCTGGCGCTCCGCCGAATAGGAATGCAGCAGGCTTGGCGCACTTTGTTTGTGGAGCACGGCGGCGAGCTTCCAGCCGAGATTGAAGGCATCCTGCATCGAGACGTTCATACCCTGCCCCGCCTTCGGGCTGTGGGTATGGCAGGCATCGCCGGCGATGAAGATGCGCGGCAGGCGGGTCGCGGTCTCGGCTTCCGGCACGTCGTCGAACTTGTCGGTCAGGCGCTGGCCGATCTCGTAGACCGACCACCAGGCGATCTCCTTCACCTCCAGCGTATGCGGTTTCAGGATCCGCTGCGCCTTGGCGATCACGTCATCGGCGGTGATGTTGCGGCTGGCGACGCGCTCGCCGACGTCGAGCTTGGCGAGCTCGACATAGATGCGCACCATGTAGCCGCCTTCGCGCGGAATGATCAGCAGGCTGCCGTCCTTCGCCGACTGGATCAGGGCCTTGAAGCGGATGTCCGGAAAATCGGTCACCGCCAGCACGTCCATCACGCCCCAGGCGTGGTTGGCGGAATCGCCGTGCAGTTCGCGGCCGATCGACTTGCGCACGGTGCTGCGCGCGCCGTCGCAGCCGACGACATAGCGCGCCCTGATCGTCTCGACCTTGCCCTCGTTTTCGGCGTCGACGCGTTCGAGGCGCACGGTCACGGCATGGTCGGCAGGCCCCGCGGCCGGATCGACCTGGAGGTCGAGCAGGCGGCGGCTGTAATAGGGCTCGAGCTTGGCCGGCGATTTGCGCATGACGTCGAGAAAGCCGTCATGGATGCGCGCCTGGTTGAGGATAACGTGCGGGAATTCCGACAGCCCGTCCTCCACGTCCTGCACCCGGCCGCTGCGGACGATGGTCTCGGGCCGCCGTTCGTCCGGCTTCCAGAACGTCGTCTCGTTGACCCAATAGGCTTCCTTCAGCACGCGCTCGCTGAAGCCAAAAGCGTGGAACATCTCCATGGTGCGGCAGGCGACGCCGTCGGCCTGGCCGACCGACAGCCGGCCCGGCTTCTGCTCGACGATGCAGGTCTTGATGTCAGGAAATTGGGCAAGCTGGGCCGCGAGCGTCAGGCCTGCGGGCCCACAGCCGACGATGAGGACGTCGACCTCGTCGGGCACGCCGCCCGCGGCACCGGGGGCCTGAACGCGTTCAGCGGGATCGGCGATTTCAGGGTCGCCCGGCTGAAATCCATTGAGATGGAATTGCATGAGCACCTCTCCCGTCAACGTCTTCTTCGATATTGCTCAGTATGCTGACTATCAGTATACTTGTCAACGGATCCCGCCCTCCCTGTGACCTCAGGAGAATTCGGTGAAAGACAACAACGACATGCCCGGTCATCTGGCGCGCCGCTTCCAGCAGATCGCGGTCGCGGTCTTCCTGGCCGAGGTCGGGGATGCCGGCTTCGACCTCACGCCGGTGCAATACGCCGCGCTCGCGACCATCAAGGCCAATCCGGGGCTCGATCAGGTGACGCTCGCAGGGTTGATCGCCTATGACCGCACCACCATCACCGGCGTGATCGATCGCCTCGTGCAGAAGGGGCTGGCGGAGCGCCGCGCCTCGAGCCGCGACCGCCGCGCCCGCGAGCTCGAGGTCACCGACGAGGGCCGGCGCACGCTGCGCAAGATCACGCCGGCGGTCGAGTCCGCACAGCGCATCATGCTGCGCGGCCTCAGCGCCAGGGAAGGCGAGGAGCTGATGCGTCTGATGCGCAAGGCGATCGCTGCCGGCAACGAGCTCAGCCGCGCCCCGCTCCGCGATGTGCAGGCCTAAGCCGCATTCATGCCCGTAATTGTCGCAGCGCCGCGAAACCAGGAACTAACCTTCGGCTGCTACCGTCGGCCCCATTCGGCGCTTAACGCGCGATTAACTTTGCCGTTCGGGAGTTTCGGATGTTCAGGTTCCTCATTGCGGCCGCGGCCATCGCGCTCTCGACCGGCCATGCGCTCGCAAACGGCCATGGCGGCGGCGATACCCCTCCTCCGCCCAAGCCCGAGGCGACGACCGCGCCGGCGAAGGTGGTCATCACCAAGCAGGGTCCCAAGCTCGTCGATCCCAAGGGCATGACGCTCTACTATTACGAGCGCGACACCACCGGCAAGACGTCGAACTGCAACGGTAAGTGCGCCGAAAGCTGGGTTCCGCTCGCCGCAACGGCCGACGCCAAGGCCGTCGGCGACTTCACCGTGATCAGCCGCAACGACGGCAGCAGGATGTGGGCATACCGCTATCGCCCCCTCTACACGTCACCCGCCGACAAGGCGCCGGGCGATGCCAACGGCAACGCCACAACGCTGCAATGGCGCATCGCACGGCCCGGGGAGTAGGGCCCGAGCGGCAGCGCCGTGACGCGCTGGTCACCCGCGCCAGCGCGTGCCCGTCTCGACCTGCGCGTTCTGCCCGGGCGGCAGCACCACGACCATCGAATTGAGCTTCACCCGGTCGTAGAGATCGATCACGTCCTCGTTGCGCATCCGGATACAGCCTGACGAGATCGCCTGCCCGATATATTCGGGCTGGTTGGTACCGTGGATGCGGTAGAGCGTGTCCTTGTTGCCGACAAAGAGATAGATGCCGCGTGCGCCCAGCGGATTGGCGGGACCGCCGGCGACGCGCGCCGGATACGGCCCAAGCCGTGCCTGAATGTCCGCTGTCGGAACCCAATCGGGCCATTCCGCCAGGCGGCCGACGCGCGCGACGCCCGAGAAGGCCATGGCCTCCTCGCCGACCGCGACGCCGTAGCGGATCGCCTTGCCCTCGGGCAGCACGAAATAGAGGTAGCGCGCATCGGTATCGACCAGGATCGTGCCCGGCTGCTCCTTGCGCTGGTAATCGACGATATGACGGAGATATTGCTCGGGCACGTTCGCCTGAGCGTATGGCGTATGCGCGAGCAACTGCCGGTCGCGCGGCGTCATGCTCGCATTCGTGGATGGCGAAAGCGTCGTCTGCATGCAGCCGCCGAGCGGCAGCATGGCAACAACGAAAAGAGCGAGAACAGATCTTGGCACCGCCGGCCCCCCCGATAGCGGATAGCAGCACCCCCAGCAGCGTCAGATATTGCCCAAATCGTGCTGAAAACAAGGCAATGCGGAACACGTCCGCGTGTTTTTCCGGCGGAGTTCCATCACCACAAACGGCAGAAGACCGTCGCATGATCTCCATCCCCTCGCCTTGCTTTGGTCAAACCCGGCTGGACTCGTGCGTCATCAGACTTGGGATGGGGCTCACCTCAACAGATCGGCTCGCGCCAATGCGGACGACGAAGGCTTCAAAGGAGCTGCGATGCTCGCGATGCTGAACAGCAAGCAAATCGTCGATGAGATCGTGAAGGACACGGTCAAGGACAACGATCCGCACGACGCGGTTCAGATCTCGCCGGATATCGTGCTGGCCTCGCGCCCCGTCGGCGCTGCCCCCGCGCTGGCGCCTGACATCACGCCGCGTCCGGAGCCGAAATTCGCGCCCGGGCCCAGAATCAATCCGGAGCCGAAGTTCAGCCCTGTTGTGGAGCCGCAGCCGGCGGCGCCCTCGGTCGACACCACGGTGCGCGTAACCGCCGGCGACGGTCACGGCCGGCAGAAGCGATCCGCCGCCGGCAAGTGGCTGCGCGGCGCTTTCGTCACGTTTCTCTTCGCGGGCGGCAGCGCGGCTGCCACCATCGCCTGGGAGAGGCACGGCGACGTGGCGAGGCAAATGCTCGCCGACTGGAAACCCGTATTGGCGTCGCTGATGCCTTCGACGTCACAGACGGCGCCGGTCGCCGCTGCGCAGTCCGCCCCGCCCGCGGCGGAAGCTGCAACCGATCAAACAGCCGACCAATCCCCGACGCCGGCAGCGACTCAGTCGGCGTCTGCGGCCGTGCCCGCAGCAGCGCCGCCCGAAGCAGCTCAGTCGGTGCAATCGATGACGCGGGATCTTGCCGCGATGGCGCAGCAGATCGAGCAGCTCAAGGCCAACATCGCCGAGTTGAAGGCCGGACAGGAGCAGATGGCGCGCGAGATGGCGAAGCCGTCCGCACCGAAGCCGATGGCTGCGACGATGCCGGTCGATCCACGCGCGCGCGTTTCCGCGCTACCGCCGCGGCCTCCGGCTCCACCGGTTCGCAAGCCGAAGCCGGCCGTGACGCAGACCTACATGCCGGCGTATTCGCCCGCACCGGTCGCGTCTCCGCCGCCGCCGTCACAGGCTGCCGCGGTCCCACCGCCGGTCGCGCCGGCCGCCACGACACAAGCCGTTGCCGATGACGATGGACCCGTCGTGCGTCCGCCAATGCCGCTGCGCTAGAGCGTTTTCGAGCGAAGTGGATACCGGTTCGCGTAAAGAAAACGCGTCAAAACAAGAATCTAGAGCCTTTCCCGTTCCGATTCCATCGGAACGGGAAAGGCTCTAGACCAACGCCGGGCGATCGCACAGCATCGGTAACGCAGCGTCGCTGCAAGCTGTCCGACTCGATGCGATGCGTTGAGTCCGGGCCACTACGGAGATCGATGCTTCGATCGTCTTACGACGAACGAATAGGCCAAGAGAGAAAAGGCCGTCGGGATCTATGCCGACGGCCTTCTCTTGCAACTGCCGGTTCCCGGAGCCCGGTTCTGTTGCAATTCCATGCCTCATGATCACGCTGACATATTTAATAAAATCTTAACGCTCCTGCATGCTGCACATCATTTCTGCGCCATAAGCACAGAGATTGCGCGCTTCATTCATTCGATAAAGATCGACTCAGTGGTACCATCCGGGATGTGTTGAGACTTCCGTTGAAGACTTGTTTTCCAGACTTGTCGTCGAGACTTGGGTCGTAACACCGGGGAATTCGGATGCCTTACTACTACTTCGATCTTGTGGTTGGTGAAGAGTTCAAGAACCAGGGCGGAATCATCCTCGAGGATATCGAGGTCGCCTCCGATCGCGCCCACCAACTGGCCAACGAGCTGTCGCAGGTGAAGCCGGAGCTTCAGCAAAAGGGTTGCGCGGTGCGCGTCACCGACCGCGATCACAACGAGCTCTATCGCACGCCGCTCGATCCCGTGCCGGCCTGGCAGCGCTAGGCTACTCCAGCACCGGCGCCTCGAACCAGTTCGTCAGCGACAATCCACCGTCGACGACGAAGGCCGCGCCGGTGACGTAAGCGGAGAGCTTGTTCGACAGCACCGCGAGCGCCATCGGTGCGAGGTCTTTTGCCTCGCCCAGACGCCCGAGCGGGATGTGCCGCGCCAGCGAGGCATCCGCGACGAAACCGCCGGCAGCGATCGCACCGGGCACCAGCGCGTTGACGCGAATGTTGTGGCGCCCGAACGCCTTCGCGAGCTCCTTCACCAGCATCGCCATCCCCGCCTTCGCCGTCGAGTAATGCGGCAGGTTACGCGGCGTGCCCGCATGCAGCGAGGTGAGGAACAGGAACGAGCCGGGCCGCTTCGCCGCGATCAGCCGCTTGGCGATCTCGCGCGCCAGGTGAAAACCCGCATCGAGGTTGACGGCGTGCATCTCCTGCCAGGTCCTGCGATCCACCGCGAGCGCATGATCGGCCTCGCGTCGCGGCGGCGAAGCGCTATGCACGAAATGCGTCACCTCGCCCAGCGCGGCGTGTGAGGCGGCAAGCAGCGCATCGCAGGCATCGAGCCTCGCGAGATCGCCGACCCAGGGCACCGCGTGTCCAGGCCTCTCGCTCGCGCCGATCGCGGCACTGACCCGCTCCGCACTCACGTCGGCGAACACGGTCCGGACGCCCTCGCCGACCAGCGCCTGCGCGATCGCGCGGCCGATGCCGTTGCCCGCGCCGGTGACGAGCGCCGTGTCGGTTGCGGGATCGAACGGCGCGCTGAACAGGCTCATGTCGCTCTCCGGGTCCGGGAGCAGCCAATCTAGCGCACCGCACGGAGACGCGACAATTGCGTCCCGGCGCCATTGCGGAGCGGCGCGCCGGACGCTAGCCTCCCAAAAAAATCGAGGAGGTACCAAGGATGCGCTATGGTTTTCTGATGACGGGCCTTTTGCTGCTTGCCGCGCCGGCACAGGCGGGCGACGCGCCGCCACGTTCGACCTATGTGACGATGGTCTTGCAGGCCTTCGCCGCCAAGGTCGAGTGCCCCAACACGGATCTCGTCTATCAGGACCTCGTGCAGAAGGCGCAGCAGATGCAGCTGCCCGACGGCACCACCGAGAAGGTGCGCAAGGCGATCGCCTGGATGCACACCGGCGGCAAGATGGGCGAGAAGCAGGACGACGAGCTGATGGCCGAGGTCGCGGTGGCGACGCAGGCGACCGATATGGACCAGCGCCGCCTTGGCATGCCCGGCTGGTGCGAGGCCCAGAAGACCAACCTCGCCGGCCTGATCCGCAGCAAGGGCGGCTAGAGCGTTAAGCACGCCGCGGCGGAACCGCCGCCGCGGCCAATAATCGTCACAATCCTCGCCAGCATGCGGGCCGCTTCGAACAGGAGATCCCTATGCGGATGGCTCATTTCGTCTTCGCCGGCGCCCTCGCGATCAGTGCCGTGCTGACCGCCCCGGCCTTTGCGAAGAATACCGACGCCCAGAAGGGCGAGGACAAATCGACCTCCTCGTCGTCCTGTAGCGCCTATCAGCAGGCGCCCGACGGTTCGTGGGAGCAGCTTTCCTGCAAGGAAACGAACGAGCGCGGCCAGCCGCAGACGCAACATCGCGCCCCGGCACAGGGAGCCGATCACGAAGAGCGCTGACTGTTCCCGTTCCCCATGGTCAGCTCTGGTGCGGCCCACGGATGACCTTCATGGCATCCTCGATGTGACGCCATTCCTTGGCCTCATCGGCCTCGCCGCGGCCCTCGCAGGCCAGGGCCTGCTCGGCGGCCTTCGCAATCGCAGCAAAGCCGTGCCGTTCGAGCATCTGGCGTGCGACGGTGTGGACCTGGAGCTCCGACATCATGGGTGCTCTCCCGTTTGATGAAACCGCGATGCACGCTTGGTGGAGCCGCGGATTTCCTACAACGATCAAGTCGCGGGTCTCGTTCCGATCACCCGCAGCAACGATAAAAGGCGGCCCGCCATGCCCGGCGGACCGCCTTCTCACCCACCCCAAAACCTGATGTCGTCGGCCGCGTCCCCTACGCGACCGCCACGCGCTTGCGCTCGAGATCGTTTGGCACCTCGATATCGACCTCCAGGGTCGACACCTCGTCGCCGCGCTCGAGCCGCACGATGACCTTGGTCGGATCCAGCGTGACGTGCTTGGACACGACGGCGAGAATTTCCTCACGCAGCACGCCGAGCAGGTCGGGCTGGCCGCGCATTCCGCGTTCATGCGCGAGCAGAATCTGCAACCGTTCGCGTGCGACGGGTGCAGAAGCCTTGTTGCCGCGGAGAAGTCGGAGCAGACCCATGCTCATGCAGCCCTCCGTCGCAGCAGACGATCCATGAAGCCCTTGCGCTCCGACGGCACCTGCATGGCGACGGTCTCGCCGCACAGCCGCCGCGCCGCATCGATATAGGCCCGTGCGGGTGCGCCGTCCGCGTTCGACAGCGTCACCGGCGTGCCGACGTTGGAGGCCTTCAACACGTCCTGGCTCTCGGGAATGATGCCGAGCAAGGGCGTTGCCAGGATTTCGAGGATGTCGTCGATGGTCAACATCTCGCCGCGCGCCGCGCGGGAGGCATCATAGCGGGTGATGAGAATGTGCTTCTCGACCCGCTCGCCCTTCTCGGCCCGCACCGTCTTGGAATCGAGCATGCCGATGATGCGATCGGAATCGCGCACCGAGGACACTTCCGGATTGGTGACGATCACGGCCTCGTCGGCAAAGCGCATCGCCATGGAGGCGCCGCGCTCGATGCCGGCCGGGCTGTCGCAGATCACCCAGTCGAAGCGGCCGCGCAAATCGTCGATGACCTTGCCGACGCCCTCTTCCGTCAACGCGTCCTTGTCGCGGGTCTGCGAGGCCGGCAGCAGCCAGAGATTCTCCAGCCGCTTGTCGCGGATCAGCGCCTGCGGCAGCTTTGCCACCCCCTGCACCACGTTGATGAGGTCGAACACCACGCGGCGTTCGGCGCCCATGACGAGATCGAGATTGCGCAGGCCGACGTCGAAATCGACGACGACGACCTTGTCGCCGCGCTGCGCCAGCGCAGCCCCCAGCGCGGCGGTCGTCGTGGTCTTGCCGACCCCGCCCTTTCCTGATGTCACGACCAGTACCTTACTCATCTGAAATGTCTCCTTTGCTGGTCAGTTCAGTGCTGTAATTCGCATGGTATTCCCCTGCAGCCAGGCCTGCGCCGGCTTGCCGCGCAAGGCGGCATCGATGTCGTCCGCAGTCTGGTAAAACCCATCAATTGCAAGCAGTTCGGCCTCGATCTTCTGGCAATAGATGCGGGCGCTCGTGTGCCCGTTAACCCCCGCCATGGCCCGGCCGCGCAGCGCGCCGTAGACGTGTATGGAGCCGCCGGCGACGACCTCGGCGCCGGAGCCGACGGAGCCGAGAATGGTGACGTCGCCTTCGGGGAAGATCACGGTCTGGCCCGAGCGCACGGGGTTTTCGAGCAGGAGCGAGGTTGGCTTGGCTTCCGCCTTCTCGACCTTCTTTGGCGCGCTCGGCTCGACTACGCAGCTGCGCCCGCCCGAGAGCAGCGGCGGCATCATGGGGGTCAGCCGGCCCTCCTCCACGCCCTCGATCCCGAGCACGCGGATGTTGCGGTCCTGAAGGCTGGTGAGCAGATGATTGATGCCGGACTGGCTGAGATCGACCGAGGACAGGTCGATCACCACGGGCCGGCCGGCGAAGAAGCCCGGCGAACGGGCGATGGTGGCGTCGATCTCCTGGAGCCAGTCCAGGATCGGAACCGTCGGCACGAACACGAAGGCCACGTAGGAGCGCCCGCGCAGGCGCACCATTTGGCGTTGGACTTTTGCTGCAGCCTCCATCGGCCGACTCGTTCCCTGTTATTGAATGGTTAACGATGCGGCGGATGTGGTTAACGGCCGGTTAATTTCTCCGTGGGGTTACATGAGTTGGGTGTGGGTCTCGGGCGGCTCGTCCGCACGGGACAGCCGCCGTGACCTCCGGTGTCGTCCTGGCGAAGGCCAGGACCCATACCGCGGAATCCATCGATTACGGACGGTGGGAGTACCGAACGACGAGTCTTCGCCAAACGACGTCTTGGGGTAATCGCGGCGAGCGCGAGCGCTCAGCGCGGGGGTCCTGGCTTTCGCCAAGACGACGATATGGAAGCCCCCCCTACTTCTTCACCTTGCTCGCATCCATCTTGATGGCGGGATCCAGCATCTTGGTCGTGAACGCCGTCGTCACGTCGAACGGCTTCTCCATGCCGAGATAGGTCTGGACCAGTTCGTAGTCCTTCTTCATCCGCTCGCCGTCGATCCAGCCGAGGCTCTTCGTCGTCGTGAACTCGTCCGTCATCAGGAACTTGATGCGCTCCCACTGGCGCTCCTGGTTCTCCTTGTCGAGGCCGGAGACCTGGTCGAGCAGCGCCTTCAGGCACGGGGTGACGTCGGCGACGCAGGCTGCAAGGGCCTTCTGCGTGACGCGAACGAAATCCTCGACCACCTTCGGGTTCTTCTGCAAGTAAGCACCGTTGACGATCAGCGAGTTGCCGTAAGGGTTGAGCCCGATGTCCTTCCAGTTGACGTAGCCGAGGTCCTGGCCGAACTCGATCGCCTTCACATCGTGCTCATTGTAGAAGTCGCTGATGATGTCGACGGTGTGGCTCTTCAGCGCCGCGACCTTCGCGGTGGGCCCGATATTGACGAAGCCGACCGCATCAGGCGCAAGGCCTGCGGCCTTCGCAAACGCCGGCCACATCACGCGCGAGGCGTCCCCGGGCGGATTGCCGATCTTGTGGCCGGCGAAATCCTTCACCCCGTTCACGCCGTAGCTCTTCAGCCAGTAGAAGGTCTGGCCGGTGTTGGCATAGACGCTCATCACCGCGACCGTGTCGGCGCCCTTGCTCTTGGCCACCAGCATGGTGGCGAGGTCGGCGACGCCGAACGGCGAGCCGCCCGAGCCGACCTTGGCGGCGGAGACGCCGGAGCCCTTGCCGGTCTCGATGGTGAGGTCGATGCCGGCCTTCTCGTACCAGCCTTGCGCCTTCGCGTAATAATAGGGCGAATGGTCGGCCGTGGGCGTCCAGTTCAGGATCAGGTTCACCGCCTCGCCCGCGTTCGCGGGCATGCCCGCCAAGCCGAGCATCAGGGTCACAACCGCCGCCTGCAAACGCTTCATCGCTTGTCTCCTCATTGCCGCGACCCGGCTTGTCGCTCTCCCCATGTGAGGCTACCAATGCAACAAGTCCGCCCTCCAATTGTCAACTGTTTGGTTGGAAATGCCCGCAAAACGATCTGGCGACACCGTGCCGCAGCGGCGCGACCCGGTCGCCACCCGCAAGAAGCTGCTGACCGCGGCGCGCCTGGAGTTCGCCCGGCACGGCCTTGCGGGCGCCCGCGTCGACGAGATCGCCGAGCGCGCCGGCGTCAACAAGCAGCTCGTCTACCACTACTTCGGCGACAAGGACGCGCTCTACCTCGCCGTGCTCGAATGGGTCTATGAGGACATCCGCGAGCAGGAGCGCAGGCTCAATCTGGAAGGCCTGCCGCCCGACAAGGCGATCCGCCGGCTGATCGAAGCCTCGTTCGACCACCTGGCGGCAAACCCTGATTTCATCGTGCTTCTGAACGACGAGAACCGCGGCGGTGCCCGTCATGTCCGCGGGTCCACGCGGCTGGAGGCGATGCATTCCCCGCTGGTGAAAAGCGTCTCCCACATCCTCCATGAGGGCGTGCGTTGCGGGCTGTTCCGCAAAGGGATCGACCCCGTCCAGCTTTACATCTCCATCGCGGGCCTCAGCTATTTCTTCTTCTCCAACACGCCGACGCTGTCGGCGATCTTCGGCAAGGACCTGTCGAGCCGCGCTCAGCGCCGTGCCCGGCGCAGGCATGTCGTCGATCTGGTGCTCCAGTCGCTCCGGCCATAATCAACCAGATGGTTGAAACTTGCCCCGGGGACGGTTAGGCTTGCCGTCGTGGCGGAGAGGCCACGAGCAACGGGGAGCGAAAGGTGGCAGGTGACGGAGCAGGCCCGGCCCGCAACTTTGCGATCATCCTGATCGTGCACCTCGCCGTGCTCGTGCTGTGGCAGGTCGCGGTCGATGCCTTCCACGTGCCGAAATTCATCCTGCCCTCACCGCTCGCGACCGTGCAGACACTGGGAACCGCGAGCTACGCCTGGGGCTCCAACACGCTGGTGACGGCGATCGAGATCCTCGGCGGCTTCGCACTCGGCGCATTCGTCGGCATCACCCTCGCGGTGATCTTCAGCTGGGCGCCGCTGGTCAGCATGGTGCTGCTGCCGCTGTTCGTGACGCTGAACATGATCCCGAAGGTTGCGCTCGGCCCGCTTCTGATCGTCTGGTTCTCCTACGGCATCGTGCCGAACATCCTGATCGCCTTCAGCATCTGCTTCTTCCCGATCCTGCTCACCACCGCCCGCGGCCTGCGCGAGGTCGAACCGGATCTGCTCGATCTCGTCAAATCGCTGCGCGGCTCGCGCTGGACGCTGTTCCGCAAGATCCAGCTGCCGGGATCGCTGCCTTACGTGTTCTCCGGCATGAAGGTCGGCGCCATCCTGGCGGTCGCCGGCGCCATCGTCGGCGAGTTCATCGCCTCCGAGCGCGGGCTCGGCTACCTCATGATCCAGGTGCAGTCCTCGCTCGACACCCCAGCGATGGTGATGGCCGTGGTGCTGCTGACGCTGCTCGGCGTCGCCCTCTACGGCCTCGTGCTCGCCCTCGAGCGCATGTTCGTGGTCGGCGATGCAAGACAGACTTGATAACGGCAGACCTGAAAACGGAAAACCTGACTGACCAAGGACCGACCGATGCTCCTCACCCGCCAGACGCTGCCGAAGACCATTCCTGACATCGCCGCGCTCGACGATCTCCTGTGCCGGCCGACCCAGGCGCTGATCGACGACCTCAACAAGGTCGAGGGCGACATCATGATCCTCGGCGTCGCCGGCAAGATGGGCCCGACGCTGGCGGGGCTCGCCAAAGCCGCCGCGCCGAATCGCCGCGTCATCGGCGTCGCGCGCTTCAGCGAGGCGGGCGTCAAGGACTGGCTGCATCGGCGCGGCGTCGAGACGATCAATTGCGACCTGCTCGACGAGGCCGCGATCAACGCGCTGCCGAAGGCGCCCAACATCGTCTTCATGGCCGGCCGCAAGTTCGGCGCCGAGGGCGATCTGTCGCTGACATGGGCGATGAACGCGCATGTCCCGGCCCTTGTCGCGCAGGCCTTTCCGTCGTCGCGGATCGTGGCGTTCTCGACCGGCTGCGTCTATCCCTTCGTGCCGGTCGACGGCAAAGGCGCGACCGAGGACATGGCGCCAAATCCGCCCGGCGAATACGCCCAGTCCTGCGTCGGCCGCGAGCGCATGTTCGAGTATTTTTCGCGCAAGTTTTCGACGCCGGGCCGGCTGTTCCGGCTCAATTACGCGATCGACATGCGCTATGGCGTGCTGCACGACATCGCCACCAAGGTCCTCACCGGCACGCCGATCGACGTCAGCCTGGGCCATGTCAATTTCATCTGGCAGGGCGATGCGTCCGCGCAGGCGCTGCGCTGCCTCGCCCATTGCACGGCGCCGACCTCGCCGATCAATGTCAGCGGTCACGAGATCCTGGCGGTGCGCGATCTCGCGGCGAAATTCGGCGCAAGGTTCGGCCGCGCCCCGATGCTGACCGGCGAGGAGGAGCCGACGGCGTGGCTGACCGACACCTCGCAGGCGGTCGAGCTATTCGGCCTGCCGGTCGTCGACACCGAGCAGTTGATTGCCTGGACCGCCGACTGGGTGTCCCGCGCCATGCCGAGCCTCGGCAAGCCCACCAAATACGAGGTGCGCGATGGCCGCTACTGACACCCCGCCCATCATCAAGCTCGGCGTGAACGATGCCATCGCCGGGCTCGTGCTGTCGGTCGAGGCGCACTGGAACCAGACCGAAGAGGACTGGCGCATTTTCCTGCGCGACGGCGTCGTGTTCGGCATTCGCGATGGCATGCGGCTGGTCGCGACAGCGGCACTGCTGCCCTATTCCGGCAGCAACGCCTGGATCAGCATGGTGCTCGTATCAGGCACGCATCGCCGCCGTGGCCTTGCGACGCGCCTCGTCGACGCCTGCCTGGAGACGGCGCGCAGGAACGGCCTGACCAGCTGGCTCGACGCGACCCCCGACGGTGCTGCCGTGTACGGGCCGCTCGGCTTCACGCCGACCCTGCAATTACGGCGGCTGAAATTGGTCAATTCAGCGCAAGCGTCGGCGCGACCGCCTTCGGCCGCGACGCTTGACGCGCTTTGTGCGCGGGACCGGCGGGTCACCGGCTTCGACCGAACGACCCTCCTGACCGCCTTCGCACGGCGCTCCGCCTCGCGGATCGTCGCAGCGAATGGATGCATCGCGCTGGTCCGCGACGGCAGAACCGCGCGCCACATCGGTCCCTTGTTTGCAGATCATGCCGTCGAAGCGCTGGCCCTGGTCCAGGCGATCGCGCGATCCGAGACCCGCCCCCTCCTGCTCGACGCCGTCGCCTCGCAAGGCGCGTTCTTGGAAGGATTGACCGCCTCGGGCTGGACCGTCGAACGGCCGTTCCAGCGCATGCGCTTCGGCCCTGCCACCACTGCCGCCGAGGAAATGCCATTCGCCGTCGCCGGCCCTGAATTTGGATAGGACATCATGCACCACAGCCAGATCAATGCCGACGTTCGCAAGCTGATCGCCGACGGCACCGTGCTGCCGGCGCACCCTCTCGCGCTCACCGCCGAACGAAAGCTCGACAAGAAGCATCAGCGCGCGCTGACGCGCTACTACATCGACGCCGGCGCCGGCGGCCTTGCGGTCGGCGTGCACACGACGCAGTTCGCGATCCGCGACGTCGGCCTCTACCGTCCCGTGCTGGAGCTCGCCGCCGAGACCGCCGCGAGCTGGACCAGGCGTCCGCTGGCGATGGTCGCGGGACTTGCCGGTCCGACCAGACAGGCAACCGCTGAAGCGCGCACCGCGCGCGACATCGGCTACCACGCCGGCCTGCTCAGCCTTGCCGCGATGAAGAGCGCCTCCGAGGACGAGATTATCGCGCACTGCACCGCGGTCGCCGCCGAAATTCCGTTGGTCGGCTTCTATCTCCAGCCGGCCGTCGGCGGCGTCATCCTGTCGAGCCAATTCTGGCAACGCTTTGCCTCGATCGACAATGTGATCGCGATCAAGATCGCGCCGTTCAACCGCTACCGCACGCTCGACGTGCTGCGCGGCGTGGCAGCGGCAGGCGCGCTCGACCGCGTCGCGCTCTACACCGGCAATGATGACCATATCCTGCTCGATCTCATGCTGCCGTTCGACCTGCGCGACAACGGCGTCACCACGCGCACCTATTTCAAGGGCGGACTGCTCGGCCATTGGTCGGTGTGGACGGCGAGCGCCATCAAGCAATTCGATCGCTGCAAGGCGGCGCGGCACAAGGACAGCGTGCCGGCCGACCTGCTCGCGCTCGATGCCCGCGTCACCGATTGCAACAGCGCCTTCTTCGACGTCGCCAACAATTTCCACGGCTGCATCGCCGGCTGCCACGAGATCCTGCGGCGTCAGGGCCTGATGCAGGGGCTGTGGTGCCTCGATCCGGCCGAGGGCCTCAGCCCCGGCCAAAAGGAGGAGATCGACCGCGTCTGCCGCGAGCACGCCGACCTCAGCGACTATGACTTCGTGGCCACCAACCTCAGCAAATGGCTGGCATGACGGACGAGCCCTTCATCAGCCTGCGCGGCGTCCGGAAAGTCTACCGCAGCGGCGGCGCGGAGTTTCTCGCCGTCTCCGACGTCACCATGGACGTGCAGGAAGGCGAGCTGGTCTCGCTGGTCGGCCCGTCCGGCTGCGGCAAGACCACGGTGATGAAGATTTTGGCGGGCCTGCACGGCGCCGACGGCGGCACCGTGAAGATCGGCAGCGCCAGGAGCCCGTTCGATCCGACCCGCGACATCGGCATGGTATTCCAGCAGGCGCTGCTGCTGAAATGGCGCACGATCCTGGACAACGTGCTGCTGCCGGCCGAGATCGTGGGGCTACCGATGAAAGCCGCGCGCGAGCGGGCGCGCGACTTGCTCAACCTCGTCGGGCTTGCCGGCTACGAGCAGAAATATCCGCAGCAGCTGTCAGGCGGCATGCAGCAGCGCACCGCCATCGCGCGGGCCTTCATCCACGATCCCAAGCTGATCCTGATGGACGAGCCGTTCGGCGCGCTGGACGCCTTGACGCGCGAGCAGATGAACCTGGAGATGCTGCGGATCTGGCGCGAGAGCGGCAAGACCATCATCTTCGTCACGCATTCGATCCAGGAAGCGGTGTTCCTGTCCTCGCATTGCGCCGTGCTGACCGCGGGCCCGGCGAAGATGGCCGACTACTTCCCGATCGACCTGCCCTTCCCGCGCGACCTTCCGCTCAAGACAACGGATGCGTTCGGTGCCTATGCGCGGCGCATCTACGCAAAGCTCGGGCTGGGCGCGGCGTAGACCGCTCCCTCCGCAGTCATTCCGGGGCGCGACGAAGTCGCGAGCCCGGAATCCATCGGGCGGCAAGACACGCGGTGAAATGGATTCTCAGATGCGCAATTGCGCATCATAGCTCCCGCCAAGAGGCGCGCCCCGGAATGACAGTGTCCTTCGGAGCACGCCTGAAAACACCGCGCCCTCTTGCTGCAATCAGGTCTTGTTGCGCATCTTGCTGAGCAAATAGTTGTCGTAGAAGTTTTCCGCGATCTGCGTGTAGAACAGCAGCTCCTTCATATACGCGTCGTGGCTCTCCTTGGTCCGCTTGAACAGGTCGCTCTTGGCCGCGAGCTCGTTCAGGTGCTCCTGGGTCGCGTTGTAGCAAGCCTCCAGCACCGGCTGCGGGAACGCCTTCAGCTCGGCGCCGTTGGCGATCAGCCGCTTCAGCGCCGCCGGGTTCACGCTGTCGTACTTCTCGAGCATCCAGGCGCCGGCCGCAGAGGCGGCCTGGTTGACGATGGCCTGGTAGTGCTTGGGCAGCGAAGCCCACTTCTCGTCATTGACGATCATGTGCAGCATGGCGCCGCCTTCCCACCAGCCGGGGAAGTAGTAGTATTTGGCCACCTTCTGGAAGCCGAGCTTCTCGTCGTCATAGGGACCGACGAATTCGGCGGCGTCGATCGAGCCCTTCTCCAGGGCCGAATAGACGTCGCCGCCGGCGAGCTGCTGCGGCACGATGCCGAGGCGCGCCAGCACATGGCCGCCCATGCCGGCGATGCGGAATTTGAGGCCCTTGAGATCGTCGACGGTCTTGATCTCCTTGCGGAACCAGCCGCCCATCTGGGTGCCGGAGTTGCCGCAGAGGATCGCATGCGCCTTGAACGGCTTCAGCGCCTCGTTGGCGAGATCGGCGCCGCCGCCGAAATACCACCAGGACTCCTGATGGCGATGGTTCATGCCGAACGGCGCGCCGGTGGCATAGGCCAGCGCCGGCTCCTTGCCGATGTAGAAGTAGAGCGGCGTCTGCGCCATCTCGACGGAGGCCGCGCTGACGGCGTCGAGCGCCTGCAAACCGGGGACGAGCTCACCGGCCGCAAAGGTCTGGATCTGGAATTTGTTGTCGGTGGCGTCAGCGACGTATTTCGCGAAGGTCTGCGCCGTGCCGTAGATCGTGTCGAGCGATTTCGGGAAGCTCGAGGTCAGGCGCCATTTGATCTCGGGCGCGCCTTGCGCAATCGCAGGTGCAGCAACCAGCGTCGTCGCGCCGGCGACCGCGCCACCCTGGAGGAATGTACGGCGTTTCATGATGGGGTCTCTCCCTAAAGCAAGGCTTCAAATGGATGGCCTGGGCCACGGTCCTCGCAGACCGTTTGCCCGTTCCCGTCGCCGAGTTCAAGGTGTTCCGGATCAAGTGTCCTGGAGGAAGATCGACAGCGCTCGCTGCAATTCCTTGTACGCGCGCGGCCCGATCTTGGCCGCGAGGGTCTTCTCGCTTTCGGCGATCGACGGCCGCAAGCGGCCGAGGAGCGCGGCGCCGGTCTGGGTCACATACAGCACGTAGTAGCGGCGGTTGACGGCGGAGGCCGAGCGCTGCACCAGCCCGCGCCGCTCCAGATGATCCACCAGCCGCCCGAGCCCCGCCCGCTCGATCGACAAGGATTGCGCGATGGCAAGCTGATTGACGCCGGGATTGGCTTCGATCACCGACAACACGGAGAACTGCGCCGGACTGATGTCGAAGGCGGCCAGCCGCCGGCTGACATCCCTGAACACCCAGAGCTGGGCCCGCCGGATGCGATAGCCGAGTGAACGGGACAGATCGTCCGAGGCAAGCAGCTTTGGCCGGGCGGGCTTTCCGGCCGGCGCGGCACGCGAGGCGGATCGCGCCGGCTTTGCAACCTGCGCCCTGCGCGACGCTCCCTTCGGGGATCGCTTCCTGACGCCAGCCTTCTCCGGCTCCATCGACGACCATCTTTCACAAGCCGGCGCGGCGGCATCCGCCCGGTGGTCCGGGATTCGAACGCCAAGTCTATCGCAGCGGACCGGGATCGAGAAGCCGCGCGGCGTCGCGCCTTGCCGATGCAGCTTCTACGACAGGTTGCACCGCGGACTCGCGTGTTGCGTCATGTTGACACGGCAACATCGCTTGCCTAAGGATCAAGAAAACCTGCCGTCACACGAGCAGGCTTCAGGGGAGCTAACGTCGGTGCCTGCATCAGGGAACGGCGACGATCCGCATGCCATCGCGCATCGCGGCGACACGATTGCGGCCGTCGGCGCATTGCGTTCCGCGCGCTGCGATCCGCATCGCGAAGCTCCCCGGCCTCCCGACGACCAGGACGTCCCGACCGACAGCGACATCGCTTGCAGCCTTGACGACGCCTGCCGCAACGGCCGGCGCCGCACGATGTCGCGTGGACGACCGCTGCTTTCGACAATCATCAAGCTGGAGGGCATGACATGAAACGATTACTTCTCGCCTCGACCATTGTTGCCGGTTGGACGGCTTTCGGCCCGCAGGCAATGGCCCACGGCCTGCCGCCGAGTGGTGTTGCCCCGCGCGCGTCCTGCACGGCCCTCACCGGCCTCACGCTGCCGAACACGCAGATCCTGAGCGCGACCCAGAAGGCGGGCTACTGCAACGTGATCGGCATCATCAACAAGCGCGTCTCGACGCAGGACCCCGATCATTTCACTTACGGGATCGGCTTCGCGCTCAATCTGCCCGATACCTGGCATGGCCGTTTCGAGATGATGGGCGGCGGCGGCACCGACGGCAGCCTCCAGGCCGATCCGCAGGGCGCCGCCGGCGTCGAGCTCGGTCAGGGCTGGGCCGTGGCCGCCGACGACGGCGGGCATGAAGACAACGCCAGCAATCCGGTCGGCGGACATCAGGACGACGATGCCAATGCCGGAGGCTCCGCGCATTTCGCGATCGACGCCCAGGCGCGCAGGGACTACGGCTACAACGGCATCGAAAAGACCGCGACGATCTCGAAGCAGATCATCTCCTATTACTACGGCCTCGACACCGTCTATTCCTACATCATGGGCTGCTCGAACGGCGGACGTGACGCCATGATGGCGTCGCAGCGCTTCCCCTGGCTGTTCGACGGCGTGATCTCGCAAAATCCCGGCTTCAGCCTGCCACAGGCGGCCCTTGCGGAAGCCTGGAACGAGCAGGTGCTCGGCACGCTCGCCACCAGCAAGGACGTCAACGGACAGCCCTTCATTCCCGACACGTTTCCGGTGCAGGATCTCCAGGTGGCCTCGGCCGCGATCCTGAGCGCCTGCGACGCGCTCGACGGGCTGGTCGACGGCATCGTCGACAATTATCACGCCTGCACGGCGAAGAAGGTGTATCCGGCGCTCGCCAGCTACACCTGCGGCACCGGCTCGCACGGCAGCACGCCGCATGGCGGCACGTGCCTGACCGGCGCACAGGTGGACGCGCTGAAGAAAATCTATGCCGGGCCGGTCAATTCCCGCGGCCAACGGCTCTATTCGAACTGGTTCTGGGATGCCGGCATCTGGACGCCGCCCACCGCGCCCGGCGCGGGCTGGCAACTATGGAACGTCGTCACCGCGCCGGTGCCGAACGTCAACACCGCGATCAACCTGACGCTCGGCGCAGGCGCGATCCCGATGATCTTCCAGACCCCGCCCGTCGTCACGCCCGTCAACGGGCCGAACGGCCAGGAAGCCTTCGTGTTCCGCTTCAACTTCGACACCGACGCGCCGAAGATCTTCGCGAAGACGCAAGCCTATCCTGAAAGCAGCATGGACTTCATGGCCGCGGTCTCGACCGACCTGCGGCCGTTCAGGGCGCGCGGCGGCAAGCTGATCGTCTCCTCCTCCGTCAATGACGGCATTTTCTCCGGTGCTGCCATCGCCCGCTGGTATCGCAACATGGACAGGCGCATGAACGGGCGCGCGACCGACTTCGCGCGGCTGTTCATGGTGCCGAACATGGCCCATTGCGGCGGCGGTGCGGCCACCGCGAGCTTCGCGCAGAACGAGGTCAAGGCCATCACCGACTGGGTCGAGAAAGGCATCGCGCCTGAACGCATTGTCGCGACCAATACCAACGCCACCTCGCCCTACCCGACCGGCGGACTTTTTGATCCGCGCATTGCGATGAACTTCCCGGCCAGCGGCACGAGGCCGCTATGCGTCTATCCGAAGATCGCGGCCTACAAGGGCAGCGGCATGACCAACGACGCCGGCAATTTCGCCTGCATCGACCCCGGCTTCAGGCCGGGCGGCGACCACGACTTCCATGATGACGACGATGGGCATGGCGACGGCAGGCACTGATCGTCCTGCTTCCTCTCGTGCCCCGGACGCAGCGCAGCGTCTCCCTCGCGATGCGAAGCATCGTCGAGCGCGATGCGCTGCAGAGCCGGGGCCCATCTATCCGCCATGCCGAGTGGCCATCTGGGTCCCGGCTCTGCGCCGCAACGCTGTAAGCGTTGCGGCTTGTCCGGGACCCGAGCAGATTCTCACGAGGCCTCAGCCTGCTCATACAATCCGGCGACGAAATCGCCGAATGTCGGTGCGAGCGGCAGCACGTAACCCCATTCGTTCGACATCGCCTCGGCAAGCGTCCAGGGCTTCTCGTATTCGGCGACCTCGTGATCGATGAACCAGATCTTGCCGAAATGCGCCTTGTCGATCGTCATGCAGATCGGGTTGCCGCCGTGGTCGCTCATGATCCAGAGGAGTTCATCGACGGTCGGCCATTGCGGAGTCTGACGCGTCTGGACCAGCGAGCATTCATCGCGCCGCAATCCCAGCACCTCCTGGACCGCGCCGGCCCAGTGCCCTTGCGGCCAGTTGAACTCGGCAGAGCCCTGGAAATAGCCGCCGGCGCAGACCATCAGGAACTGGCGATACTCGTCCGGCAAGCGGCAGCCGATGGATTTTTCGAATGCCTCGAGCGCTGCGAGCGTCGGTTGCTCCGCGCGGGCGCGATCAACGCCGGCAATGAAGTCTGCGATATTCATGCGATCCCGTTCCTCGGCGCAGAAGCGCGCCACGCCTTCGTCGCAGGCATTCGGGAGCGGGTTCGACGATTGGAGGGGAGTAACGGTTGTCTCAGAGCAGCTTCGCGCTGACGAACAGCGCGCGCACGGCGTTGGTCGCCTGCACCGCGAGCATGGCGTTGCCGGCGGCGCCTTCCAGGGCCGAGATGGCTTCCTCGTGCAGCGTGCGGAATTCCATCCACTCGACCGACTTGAAGTTGGTGAGGAATTGATAGGCCTGGCCGACGGTCGCGATCGCCAGCGTGTCACCGTTCAGCTTGATCTTGAACGTCGTACGCAGCGGGGTCTCGGAATTCTGGGGATCACTCATGGGCTGCTTCTGGACAAGGACGGCTTAACGAAGGGGAAACGGCAGCCCCGCCGCGGCAGGCAAATATCAGGAGTCGGTGCTGCCGCGCTGCGAGGCGGTCGCCGATCCTCTCAGGCTCGGCACCACGACCAGGCGGTTGAACTCGCCGTTGTCGTAGGCCTTGAGGAAGCGCTCATAGTCCTTGATCGAGACGCAGCCGTTGGAATCGCCGCGCGGCCCGAGCATGTAGCTGTGGGTGAGAAGGCCGACGCGGCCGAGCGCGCTGGTGCCCTCGGCGGGCGTCAAGCGCAGCGCGCGGATGCCGTGGAACAGCTTTTCGCGCGGCTTCAGATCGTAGGTCGCCGGCGGGGTCGCGCCCACCATGCGCTGGTCCACATGCTGGGGGTCGTCCATCAGCGCGCCCATGCCCGAATGCGCTTCCAGCGCGAGGCCGCTCGGCAGGTAAAGCGCCTTGGCCGAGATGTCGTAGACCGCCGTGCGCGAATCATAGCCGAGGGCGGCGAGATCCGGCGCCTTGCTCAACAGGCCATCGCCGGGGGTCAGCGAGGCCAGCTTGATCTTGTCGGTGAATTTTTCGAAGAAGTTGCGGTTGTCGACCCTGGGGGTGGTGTCGGCATAGGCCTGGCTGGACGCGATCTGGGCCGAGAAGTCCGCCTGCACCGGCCGCGAACGCGGCATCGGGACCGCGTCGGCACGCTCCGAGGGCCGCCTCTCGTCAACCGCCGTCCGGTCATCTTCGGTCAGGGTCGAGCGCCAGTCGTCGCCCTGGAGTTTCTGAGCCAGCATCGCCTTGGCATCGCGCAGCTTGAGCTGGACCGCATTCAGGGCAGAGCGCTCCAGCGTCCGCAGGCCGAGCTCGCGGGCGGGCGCGGTGCCAGATGCCGAAGCAAAACGGTCCTCGAAGGAAGGGGCATTGGCCGGCGGTAGCGCGGCGGAAACCAGCGGGGTCGAATCGCCCATATCGGCGACCCAGGCGGCGGCACCGAGCGACAGCGCAACAGCGGCCAGAGACAGCAGAATCGTCTCGGCCCGCCCGATACGGCGGCGCGACAACAGCCTCTCGGCTCTTGCGGTGTCGGAAACCATCAGATCCCCAAATCGACCCCCGGGGAGACCCACCCCCACCCGGAGACTCTCTATACCAGCTACCACATTGGGAGCCAAAAGTTAGGCATAATCACGGCCGTCAAGGCACCCCCAAGGTATCCAATGACCGCTCCTTTCGATCTAGACCGGTTCGTCCAGGCCCAAAATCCGGTCTATCCCACCGTGACCGGGGAACTGTCCCGGGGCCGGAAGCAGAGCCACTGGATGTGGTTCATTTTCCCGCAGGTCGCCGGCCTCGGCTTCAGCGCCATGGCGCAGCGCTACGCCATCGGCTCGCGCGCGGAGGCCGAGGCCTATCTCGCCCACCCTGTCCTTGGCCCGCGCCTGATCGCGTGCACCAGACTCGTGCTCGCCGTTCAGGGGCGGACCATCAACGCGATCCTCGGCGCGCCCGACGACGCCAAATTCCGCTCCTCGATGACGCTGTTCGGCGCCGTGTCCGACGATCCCATTTTCAGTGAGGCGCTCGCCCGGTATTTCGCCGGCGAGCGCGACGGCGCGACGCTGGAGATCCTGTCGAAGCTCGATCAGCCGTCCAGCTGAGCTCGCGCGGCGGCAAGCAGCGTAAACCCGAGATTAACACGGGCGACCTATCGTCCGTGGAAAATAATTCTCCCCGCGCCAATTGCCGGACAGAACATGAAAATCGGAACGCTCCTGACCACCGCCATCGTCTCGCTCTCGACCGTCGGCGGCGGCCTCGCCGTCTACGTCGCCGTGACGAAGTACCACACGATGGAGCGGATCACCGAAGCACAGGGGCGGCTCGCGATCGTCCGCGCCGTCGGCGACATCCCGCGCTATCTCAACCCCGAGCGCGGCTTTTCGACCAACATCCTCTATGGACCGGCGACGGTGGACCCGGCGCTGCTCGCCGAGCAGGACAAGCTGCGCAAGCAGACCGACGGCGCCCGCGACCGGATGAACGCGTTGCGCAAGGACCTTCCCGGCCCGTTCGACGACGGCGCCACCACCGGCAACAACATCGACGGCATCAATTCGAAATTCACCGCGCTGCGCGAGGCCATCGACAAGGCGCTGGCGGGACCGGCGGAGGCGCGCAAGGACGCCGCCAAGAAGATCGTCGCCGACAACGCCGTGCTCAACGGCGCCGTGACCGCGCTGCTCAACGAGCAGGTCCGCCGTATGGCGATCCTCAACGGCGACGCCTACCGGCAGGCGAGCTACGCCAACATCGCGATGACGCTGCGCGACGTCGGCGGCTTCAACTCCAGCCTGCACAAGAACCTCGTCGGGGGCAAGAAACCGGCGACGGACACGGAGAAGGCCGAGATCAGCCGCTCGCAGGGCCGCAACGACCAGATCGTGATGGCGCTGCTGGAATTGCGCGGCAATCCGGCAACGCCGGCGAACGTCGCCGCTGCGCTGGAGAAGTTCAACGCGGTCTATATCGAGGAGTTCGGCCGCGAGCTCAAGCTGGTGAAGGACGGTGCGATCAGCGGCAAGTACGAACACGACATGGACACCTATTACGCCGCGACGCAGCGCGGCCTCGGCACCATCATCGAGGTCCGCGACGCGCTTTATGACAATGCGGAGCAGATCCTGGCGGGCGCCTCCTCGGCTGCACGCACCAGCTTCACTGTCGCGCTCCTCGGCCTTGTCGCCGTGCTGATCGCCAGCATCGGCCTCGTCGTGACGGTGCGCCGCCGCGTCTGCGCGCCCATCGTCGGCCTGACCACGCGGATGTCGCGGCTTGCCGAAGGCAACGTTGCCGAGGAGATCCCCGGCGCCGAGCGCTCCGACGAGATAGGGGCGATGGCCGCGGCCGTGCAGGTGTTCAAGGACAACATGATCCGGGCCGACCGGCTCGCCGCCGAGAAGCAGGCCGAGAACGACGGCAAGATGCGCCGCGCGCAGGCGCTGGACGAGCTCGCCCGCGCGTTCGAAGCCAAGGTCACCGAGCTCGTCGGCGGGCTTTCGAAAGCCTCCTCCACCATGGAAAGCACGGCGCAGTCGATGACCTCGACCGCGGCCCAGACCAACAGCCAGGCCGCGGTCGTCGCCGCCGCCTCGCAGCAGACCTCCAGCAACGTCCAGACGGTCGCCAGCGCGACCGAGGAGTTGACCTCCTCGATCTCCGAGATCGGCCGTCAGGTCGCACAAAGCACCGAGATCGCGGCCCGCGCCGTCGACAACGCCCGCCGCACCGGCGACACGGCACGCGCGCTCGCCGAGGGCGCGCAGAAGATCGGCGACGTCGTCACCCTGATCCAGAGCATCGCCGAGCAGACCAATCTGCTGGCGCTGAACGCGACCATCGAGGCCGCCCGCGCCGGCGACGCCGGCCGCGGCTTTGCCGTGGTCGCATCCGAAGTGAAGTCGCTGGCCGGCCAGACCGCCAAGGCCACGACCGAAATCTCCGAGCAGATCACGGCGATCCAGTCTGCGAGCGACGAGACCGTGGCCGCGATCCGCAACGTCGCCGACGTCATCGCCGAGATCGACCAGATCGGCACCGCGATTGCCGCGGCGATCGAGGAACAGGGTTCGGCGACCAAGGAGATCGCCCGCAGCGTGCAGGAAGCCGCCCGCGGCACTCAGGAAGTGAACACCAACATCTCAGGCGTGCAGCGCGCCGCCGACGACACGGGAGCTGCCGCACGGGAAGTGCTGGGCGCGGCCGAGCAGCTCTCGACGCAGTCGCGCGATCTCGCCGGACAGTTCGACCGCTTCCTCGGCGAGGTCAGGGCCGCCTGACGCTGCCGCTCGCTCAAGCTCAATAAGGCGGCGCCTTGCGCGCCCGCTGCGCCTTGGCCGCCTCGATCCACCAGGCGAGGTCGTCGGCAAAGCGCGGGAACGAACGCTCCAGCGCCTTGCCGACCTCGCCGATCGGCTCGGAATCCGCCGACAGCGTCTGCGCGATCGGGCCGACGCCGATGGTGCTCGACACCACCACCATGCCCATTTCCGACAGCGTGCCGTGCCAGGCGGTCGAGGCGCGCGCGCCGGACAGGCGGCCGGCGGAGTAGCTGACGATCGCGGCCGGACGCCAGAACCACTCTTCGAGGAAATGGTCGGTCAGATTCTTCAATCCGGGCTGAATGCCCCAATTGTATTCGCCGGTGACGAAGACAAAACCGTCCGCGCCGCGGATCTGCCCGGCCAGCTTCTCCAGCGCCTCGGGCGCGGCGCCCTTGGGATATTCCTTGTACATGCGGTCGAGCATCGGCAGGCCGATCGCCTTGGCGTCGATGAACTCGACATCCTCGCCGCGCTCGCGCAGGCGATTGATGACAAAATTCGCAAGGCGGATGCCCATGCGGTCGGAACGGTAGGAACCGTAGAGGACGAGGATGCGATTGCTCATGGCTGAAGGCTAGCACAAAACCGGAGTCCGGCCCCAACCCATTTGTCGTGCTAGCGCCTGCGTCCGCGCTCCAGCGTTTCCGACGGCGCCTCGCCGAACCGGTCGCGATAGCTTCTGGAGAAATCGCTGAGATGCCAGAAGCCGAAGGCCAGCGCGACGGCCTTGACGCTATCGGCGCCCGCCAATAGCCGCTGGCGGACCAACCACAGCCGCCGCAGGCGCAGGTAACGGTGCAGGCTCATGCCGCGATAGCGGCGGACGACATCATGCAAGGTGCGGACGGAAAGGCCGAGCTCGCGCGCGATCTCCTCGCTGTAGATGGGCTGGGCGAGATCGCCGGACAACAGCGCGCGGATGTCCTGAAAGATCTTGAACTGCCGCTCGTCGTTCGGCCTCACCGTCCATCGCGCCGAAACCAAGTTGGCGAAGACGGCGTCGACCGCGCCGAACAGGGACTCCTTCATCGCCGCCGCCTTCAGCGGCGCCTCGGTGGGATCGATGGGCTCGGACGCGGCGGCCACCACCTCCCTGACCACGTTCCGCAACCCATTCAACGCCAATGTGCTGGTCTCAAAGATCTTGAAATTGGAACGCGTCTCGGGCCAGCCGCGGTTCTTGACCTCTGGTCGGAAGACGACCGAGGCGATTTGCCGCTGCACTTCCTCGATGGTGTTGTAGGCCGCGCCGCCGCTGCCGATGACGACGACCGCGCGGTCGCGTTGCGCACCGTTGAAGCGAATGGGAACGTCGAGGTCGTCCATCGCAAAACCAACCGCCGTGCAATCCGCGATGAGTTCAGCGTCCACAACCCGCGGAAAAGCGCGCGTCACGTTCACGTCGCAGCCTGGCAATTGCAGGATGATCTGCTCAGCCGCGATCCTTCGCACAAACGGTGTGAACTCGAAGTTCAGACCGCGGATCGCGTTGCGAAACTCATCGACGTCGGAAAAGCGAAATATCTTTGGCGCCAGTGTTGGCGCATCATCATCGCTGGTCATGGCAAAATGAAAACCGCGTCAGGAAAAATACGCGTGTCCGGAGTGAAAGCGCGGACCTGAATTCCCCCCTTTCGGTTGCCCCGTTAGACCGAAAAAATCATCCTAGTCTGTCTCGATCAGTTGGCGAGGGTCCAATTCAAAGGACAAGTTGACGGTTGGCGTCCTGCCAAATTTCGATAGCGTTTCCGGTAAAGCGGGCGGTGCGCTGATACCTGAAGGGTCAAGGTCTAAAATCCAAATTAACAACTTTAAGGCGCAATAGAACTCGTTCATTCGTTTTTTTTGAGATTCAGGCCCTGCCGTGATGGCAAATTCGCCTGCAGATATTCTTTTGGAGTTGGAAGAGGCGATCGCGGCCTGCTCGCCCGAGCGCTGCGGGCGTATCCTGTCAGGCATTGTCCATCTGCTCACAACCAGCCGCGACCGGCCTCAGGAGCTGCTCGTCAACGTCGTCGACGGTGTCCTCCTCCGACTGGCAAACCGGGTCGCTCCGGATTCGCTGATTCAGCTCAGCCGAGCGCTCGCCGCGCTGCCTGTTGCGCCGCAAGAGACATTGAGGCACCTCGCCTCGCACGAGGACTCCGCCGTCGCATGTCCGATCCTGCTCAAATCGCAGGCGCTGTCCGCCGCTGACCTCGAGACGGTCGCAACGTCCTGCGGCGAAAGCCATCGACTTGCAATCGCGTCTCGCGCGCGCGTCGAAGCGGCTGTAGCCGAGGCGCTGGTCATACGCGGCGGCCGCACGGTCTGCCTTGCGCTGCTAAGGAACCCGGGAGCCCGGTTCTCCGACGCGGCCTATACTGCACTCGTCGAGAATGGCTCGGCGGATGACGCGATCACGAAGGCGCTGGCGCTGCGGCCCGGTACACCAGATCTGGTCGTGCGCAGGCTGCTCTCCATCTCGCCAGGCAAGGCCTTGGCCAAGCCCAGCGCCTTTGCCGCACCGGGACAGGGCGCCGCACCGGGCGTCGCGGCCGCCCTCATTGCTCCAAAGCGGCCTTGCTCGGCCGACTATGCGAGCGCAAGGCCGGAAATCGTCGCCCTCAACCGGGTCGGCAAGCTCAACGATTCGACAGTGAACCGCTTTGCGATCCGCGGCGAGACCGCCAACCTGTTCACGGCGCTCTCCGTGCTCTCGGGAGCCCCGATCGAGATCGTTGAGCATGTCATGATCGATGACGACTGCGAGGCCCTTGTCATGGCCTGCCGCGCTTCGCGCCTGAACTGGGCGACCACGCTCGCGATCCTGAGCAACCGAGGCGGTGCACGTCTCTCCTTTGCCGAGCGCGAACGCGCGCAGCAGATCTTCGAAACGCTCCTCTTGTCGACCAGCCAATGGACGGTGCGGTGGGGGGAAATCGCGGCAGGTGCCAACACCAGCGATGGGAGAAATCGCTGTACAAAAATGGGGGTTAGCCGATGAGGTTCGACGGTCGCAAGGCGCTTCGCGTACGGATGGATCACAAGCAGCCTGTCAACCTGATGGGTTCGGACGGCACCTGGCGACGCAGTTGCGTCCTGCTCGACGTCTCGCAAACGGGCGCCAAGCTCGAGGTCGAGGGCACGCTGGACGTTCTTCAGGCCAAGGAATTCTTCATGCTGCTGTCGTCGACGGGACTAGCCTACCGTCGCTGCGAGCTGGTCTGGATCGACGGCACCATGGCCGGCGTGCACTTCATCACCTCAGACGGCAAGAAAAAACCGGCCAGCGCACCGGCGGCCGCCGCGCAGACTTCCGTTCAAAGCAAATAGGCCCAGGGATCATCGATTTCTTTGAACTCCCGGTAGAAACAGGTGCAACGTGCAGAACGCGCGAACCATATCCCGCCCCGTCAAAGGCGACGGCGGCATTCGAGAGCCGGATGCGATACGCCCGTTCGTGCATGTTCTGGCCGATTCCTCCGACAAATTGTGGGGCGTCTGCTCGATGCTCGAGCGGCAATTTGCCGTCGCCGGCGAACGGCTCGACGCCGCGCCCAAGCTGTCGCAAGTTCCCTTCGCAATCGTCGTCCGCGCCGAGTTGCGTGACATCGAAAGCATCGCGGCTATCAAGAAGCGGGCTGCCAAGCTGGCGAAGGCCACGAAGCGGATCTTCCTAGTCGAGCACTCCTCTCACACAACTGTATCGCAAGCCTACGCGCTCGGCGCCACGCTCGTTCTCCCCGGGGCGATCAACAGGATCAAGCTGCTGGCAGCGCTGGCTGATCCGGCCGAGCCTGTGTCTGCTTCCTCAAGCGGCACAACGCAGCTGGACAATGCGGCAGCAGCCGCGGCAACCGCCATCGCGTCGATGTTCACGGCCGTCACGCTCGGCGAGCCGCTTGATGTCGCCGGCACCAGGAAAGCCGGTCGCCAGATTGCCGATCGTATCACCCAGCACGGCCTGTCGGAATGGCTCACGACGGTGCGGCGCCACCACGAGGGCACCTATCAGCACTGCCTGCTCGTGACCGGCGTCGCCATCGACTTCGGCCTCAGCCTCGGCGTCGGCAGGGCCGATCTGGAACGCCTCTACTCGGCCGCCATGTTCCACGACATCGGCAAGGCTCAGATCCCGCTCGCCATCCTCGACAAGCCGGGCCGCCTCGACGCCGAGGAGCGCGCTCTGATCGAAACGCATCCGACCGCGGGCTATGCGTTTCTGAAAGGGCACGAGGGGATTTCGCCTGAAATCCTCGATGCCGTGCGTCATCATCACGAATATCTCGACGGCAGCGGGTATCCGGATGCGCTCTGCGCCGAGAGCATCGGCGATATCGTGCGGATCCTCACGATCTCGGACATCTTCGCAGCGCTGATCGAGCATCGCCACTACAAGCCGACGATGCCGCGCGTGGAAGCCTACAATATTCTCTGTGGGATGACTGGAAAGCTGGAGAAGGCGCTGGTCGCCTCGTTCAAGCAGGTCGCGCTGACGCGATAGCCCGGAAAACCGGCGAGCGCCTCCATGCGATAATTGCAGCCGACAATTGCTGCCGAACGCTAGTGCGTCGCCCGGTATTTGGCGCGGCGGGGGATGGAGCGGCAGGCGAGGCCCTCGGCCAGCAGCTTCATGTCTTCTCGTTTGCCGCTGCGGATCAATCGGCCGAACTCGTCGGCTGAGAAAGGAAGACTTTGATCATCATCGATCGGGCGCCGCACTCGCGGGCCGAAGAACCTTAGAATCAGGCTAGCCAGCCGCCGCATGCCTATTCCCTCGCGCCAGCAACAAACCTCTCACGAGGCACATTGTTCCTGCTGGCGCGAAGAGAATGCAAGTGCGATCTGAACGGTCGTCACCGAAATTTGCGAAGCGGCAGGCTCTGTGCCCTACCCAATCCGCTTGAGCGTCTCGATGTCGCTCATGGCGCTGGTCAACGCCCCGTTGCGGTCGCGCACGAAGCTCTCGAGGTCCGATAGCACGGTGTTGATCATCTGAAGATTCTTGAACATCTCCTCGATCTGCGTCACGATGCTGTTGTAGCCTTCCTGGGTCTGGATCAGCTGGCCCCGGGTGTCGTTGATATTGGCTCCGAGCGACTCGAGCGATGTTTCCATGCCTCCGATCGAGGCGTGGGTACGCGTGAGGCTGGTTTTAGTGTCCTGCGCGAGCTTCTTCACCTCGGTCGCCACCACCGAGAAGCCCCGTCCCGCTTCGGCCGCGCGCGCCGATTCGATGGTCGCATTGAGCGCCAGCAGGTTGGTCTGGCCCGCGATCGTGTCGATGATCTTCAGGATGTCCCGCAGCCCGTTCATGGCCTGAGTGAGGCCGGCGAACTCCTGCGACAATGTCGTCGTGTCGGTCGCCCGCGCCGCCGATTGTGCGCTCGCCACGATGACCGAGCGGATTTCCTCCACGATCGCGTTGATCGAAGCCGTCTGGCGCAGCGCGCCCTCGACCTTCCCGCTCAGCGTGGCGCTGGCGCTGAGATATTCCGTCAGACGATGCACGATGTCGTCCTTGATCCGGTTCAGCATGACCATGCGGTTGAGATGGGTGCGCGTGAAATATTCGACGAAATGCGCGTAGTGGATCGGGAACGTCTCGATGAACGGATCGTTCAGCGGCTTTTCCCTGACGTCGAAGAACACGATCGCGGTCAGCGTCTGATTGATGTTGATCCCGAACAGCTCCCCGAAGGTGGAAAAACCCGCGACCGGCATCGGCCACATGCCGCTCATGTTGCGGAGCTGGCTCTCGTTGTTCAGGCGGCGCAGGATGCAGTCGTTGAGGATCGCGCCGATCGCCGGCGGCTTGTCGCGCAGGAAGGCCTCGAGGTCACGCCGCGTCTGGTCCACGAAATCGGTGGCTTCCAGCAGCTCGAGTCTGTCGCCCGAATTGACGTCGCAGAAGAACGACACGACGCCGCTGTCCGCATCGATGCCCGCGACCGAGCGCACGAACAGGTCTCCGCCGACCTCGATGCCGAAGGAGTGCTTCGTCATCATCGACATGAGGTTCGCCGGAATCGTGTTCAGCGCCTTCGCCACCACGGAGGCGAACGGCTTGATCTCGCTCCCTTCCATGACGCCCGAAGCGGTGCGACGATCCGGATCGGCGTCCATCACGACGAAGGATTTTCCGGTCTTCTTGAAGTTCTGCGTCTTGAAGATACCGTAGGCGCGGCCCGGCGCCAGCTTCATGAAGACGATCAGCGCATGGTTCTCGAGCACCTGCCTGCCGTCGTAGAGATGAGTATGCTCGAAGTCGAGCTTGCCGCCGGCGGATCCTCCGACGAAACCGCACGGAAACTTGCCGCTCCTGTACACGGCCTCCATGAAGTAGCTCTCCGACGCCGACACGCCGTCCACGAGCGCGAAAGCGATCGTATCGCGCACGTCGATCGCGAAGGGCGTCCTGATCGCGGCGACCTCGCGCGTGATCGCTTCGATGCGCGCGTCATGGGCCCTGGACGGCTCTCCCTTGCGGATGTCGTCGTTGTGGAGGCGGACGCTGTGGATGCTGACGGACTGAAACAGATCGGCCGGAAAAACCTGCACGACGACGGACGACCAGTTCGACCCCGTCGGCTTGTAGAGCGACTGGCCCGCCGAGCACAGCTCGCCCGCGGTCGACATCGCGATCACCGGCGTCGACCCCGCCAGCCTCTGCAACGACGATGCAACGCGCGCGAAGTCGCAGTGGGGTGAGATGAACGCGAGAACCAGCGGCGACCGCGCGCCCTCTACGACGAAGTCGCCCTCGGAAATATTTTGCAGCCGGTCGTCGCTCTCCAGCACCCGAATCGCGCAGGCCTCACGAACCGCCGGAGCCCCTTCCTGTGCCTCCGCAACGATCGACGGCGCGGGCTGCTTGTGACTTGCCTGGGAAAACAACGAGAGCATGGCAATATCCTTGTTCGACGCGCGACGCGTCTCAAAGGAGTGAACTACGGATTCGAAATTGCCATTCGGTTAGGAAGCGCGCGGCGCAGGCGCGTTTGTGCTGTGAATGCGCACCGTAGGATTACGGCGTCGCATCGTTTCGCGGGCTCATGATACCGATCGCATCGGTGCATTTGATCCAGATCAAATCCGCGCGGCGCCCTCGCGCCGGCGACATTGCAACGGACATCGGCACGATTCCGTATCGCCGACAAATCCACGCCTGCGTGCACTACTCGGCGAATCCGACGAAGCGGACGAAGTCGCTGTTCGCCTCGCGATCCGAGCGCACCGCGTTCGCGGCAAAGCCGTCGTCGGGATGTCCCATCGCGACGCAGGTCATGATCACCTCGTCCTCCGGAATCTTCGCAACCTCGCGCACGATGTCGGAGCGCATGATGCCCTGCCCGTTGATCACCGAACCGAGCCCGCGGTCCCAGGCTGCGAGCACGATGCCGTAGCAGAGCGCGCCGAGATCGAAATGGCAGACCGCGCCGGGATCGAGCACGCGGTCATAGGTCAAGACCAGCGAGACCGGCGCGTCGAACTGGCGGAAGCCGCGCAGCACCCAGTCCTGTCGCATCGGCTTGTCGTCGCGTGCGATCCCCATCGCGCCGAACAGCTTCTTGGCGATGTCGACCTGCCGGGTGCGATGCACGCCCTGGTACTCGCCATGGCTGATGATGTCGCGCTTGACCTTGGCGCCGCCGACCATCTCTTCCATGTTGCGGCGGCGCAGCTCTTCAAGCGGGCTGCCTGTCAGCACATGAACGTGCCAGGGCTGGGTGTTCATCGACGACGGCGCGCGCTTGGCGCTCTCGATGATCGCTTCGATCACCGTGCGTGCCACCGGCTTGTTCTTGAAGCCGCGCACGCTGCGGCGCGACTGGACCAACGTTTCGAATTCCAACCTCAACCTCCCTGGCGCAGACCCGTCCGGCAGTTGCCGATGCGGCGCGAAAAATCTATGCTAACCCGCAAGCAAGACCAAGAACCGTGGAAGGACCCGCAATGGCCGCACCGCTCGATCCCGTCATCGCCCAGATCATTCCGCTGCTGCCGCTTCGCGATCCGACCACGATGACGCCACAGAGTGCCCGTGATTCCTTGCGCGCACTGGCTGCCGCGCGTGCGGCCGTGCCGCCGCCATCGGTCGATACGGTGCAGGATATCAAGGTGAAAGGCGGTGCCGGCCCGCTCGATGCACGCCTCTACCGCATCGGCACCGATCCCGCGCCGACCGTGGTGTTCTTCCACGGCGGCGGCTGGGTCGCGGGCGATCTCGAGACCCATGACCGGCAGGCACGCAACCTTGCGATCGAGACCGGCGCGGTCGTCGTCTCCGTCGACTATCGTCGCCCGCCGGAGACGCGCTTTCCCGGCGCCTTCGAGGATGCTTTTGCCGCGGCGCGTGACATCTTCAACCGCGTCGCGGAATTTGGCGGCGACTCAAGGCGCCTCGGCGTCGCCGGCGACAGCGCCGGCGGCAATCTCGCGGCCGCCACCGCGATTGCCTGCCGCGATGCCGGCATCAAGCTCGCCGCGCAGCTGCTGGTCTATCCCGTGACCGACGTCGCAGGCCACTATGCCGATGCGCGCGAGAACGCGCGCTTTCCCTCGCGCACGGAGAATGCCGACGGCTACTTCCTCTCCCGCGCCGTGATGGAATGGTTCTGCGGCCATTATCTCGCCGATCCCGGCCACGGCGCCGACTGGCGCGTCTCGCCGCTGCGCGCGGCTTCGCTTGCCGGCCTCGCACCCGCGATCGTTGCCACCGCCTGGTTCGATCCCCTGCGCGACGAGGGCGCCGCCTATGCACGGGCGCTGGAGGCCGCCGGCGTGCGCGTCAAGCACCATGAGGGCCCAGGCTTGATCCACGGCTATTTTGGTCTCGGCGACGCCTCGGACGTCGCGCGGGCCGAGGCGCAGCGTGCACGCGCCGACTTCAAGGCGCTGCTCGCGCGCGGCATATGAGGACCGGCTAGATGCGCGGCGCCCGCTGCGCCGCCGTGTGCCCCCACGTTTCGTCCCAATCCTGACCGGCGGCATCGACGACGCGGCCGTCGGCTTCAAAAAACTTGTTCGGCACCTGGAAGATCGCAAGGATCAAGGCCCCGTCCGGACACCAGGCAGCGTGGCGGCTGCCCGCCTCGCGCCAGATGAATTCGCCGGCCTTGCAGGCGATGCCCTTGGCTGGGCCCTCCTTGTCGACGAGAGCGCCTTCAATGACGTAGCTCTGCTCGATGCCGACATGCTCGTGATCGGGCAGCACCGATCCCGGCGCGAAGCGCATCAACGCCGTCATCAGGCCCGTGCCGCGATCGAACAGCAAGGTCTTGGCCTCGCAGCCGGGAAAGCGCGTCTTCTGCCATACCATTGTCGAGGGTTGAACCAGATGAGAATGCTGGTCGGCGGTCTGCGGGCTCGTCACGGCGTCCATGGCAACGCTCCGTTCCTGCTGGAAATGGGATCAGCCTAACAGGTCTCGGCCGCGCGGTCAGCGCGCAGTGCAGCAAGCGGCGGGCGCGAATCCGAAGGCCGGCCCGGATCCGCGCGCGTCAAGGCGAAATGCATTCATCACGCGCTGCGAAAATATCAGCGCCCGCGCCCGGCACGCGCCGATCCTGCTTGATTGCGCCACGATTCCCGGCTCCAATCTCCGCACCATTTCTGGTTTAGGGAGACACCCATGCTGAAGCGTATTTTCCTGGTTGCGATCGTCGCCACCTTTGCAGCAGGCTCGGCCTTCGCGGAGGACACCTGCGAGAGCAAGGCCGTCGGCAAGGACGGCAAGCCCTTGGCGGGAGCGGCCAAGACCTCGTTCCTGAAGAAGTGCAAGGCCGACGCCTGCACGCCCAAGGCCGTCAGCGCCGACGGCAAGCCGCTGGCCGGTGCTGCCAAGAACAGCTTTATGAAGAAGTGCGAAGTCAGCGCGTAACGCGGGCTGCGCCACTCTCGTGCCCCGGACGCAGCGCAGCGCTTCTTCATCGATGCGCTACAGAGCCGGGGCCCACGCTTCCACGTGCATTCCGAGAGATGGGTCCCGGCTCAGCGGAGCGTCACTGCGCGCCGCACCGCGTCCGGGACACGAGACCTGCCTAAGCGCTTACGGGTTTCGCCGTCATCACTCCCGCTTGAACCGATAGTCGAACGCCCCGTCCAGCGGCTTGATCAGCCCGACCGTCGGCGCCGGAAAATGAATCGGCAGGATCAGCGTGTCGGTGTCAGCGACGGAGGCGAAGAACTTTCGCCGCGAGACCGCCGACTGTTTCGCATCCCAATCCGGCATCGCCGACCAGTCCGGCTCACGGCACTGGATCTGGTGATGCATGAGATCGCCCGCGACCACCGCGCGCTGGCCCTTCGAGAAGATGTTGACGCAGCAATGGCAGGGCGAATGCCCCGGCGTCGGCGTCAGCGTCACGGTGTCATCGAGCGCGTAGTCATCGTCCACCAGCAGCGCCTGCCCGGCCTCGACGATCGGCAGGCAATTGTCGCGGAAGACGGTGCCGGGCGGGTTGCTGCCCTTGGCGTTCTCGGCCTCCCAGGCCGCATACTCACCCTTGTGGAAGACGTATTTCGCATTCGGGAACGTCGGCACCCAGCGGCCGTCACGCAAGGTCGTATTCCAGCCGGTGTGATCGATGTGAAGGTGCGTGCAGAAGACGTAGTCGATCTGGTCGAAGGAGATGCCGAGCGCGAACAGTTCGTTGCGCCAGCGCTCCTTGCCGGGAAAGTCGAACGGCGGCGGATGCCCCTTGTCCTCGCCGGTACAGGTATCCACCAGGATTGTGTAGCGCGGCGTGCGCACGACGAACGTCTGATAGGTGATGACCATCATGCCGCGCGCGGCGTCGAACACCTCCGGCTCCATCGTCGGCAGATGGCGGGCAAACACGCCCTTGTCATAGGCCGGGAAGAAATCCTGCGGCCGCCGCCACGGCCCTTCCCGCTCGATCACCGCGTCGATGGTGATGTCGCCGATCCGCAGTTGCTTCATGGTTGTTTCGCTCCTTTTTTAAGGGAGCGTAGCGCGAGGCATCGACGCGTCAAGGCATGTATCGGAATGCTAGCTCAGCCCCCCGGTACATCGTTGTGCGAGCCGAACGGCATGTCGCTTCTTGGCAAACTCCACACCAATGTTAGCATAGCACGGTGCCCCTCGGAGAGATGCTGTGGCTGTCCCAGTCGAATTGCTAGCTCGGGTGATCGGTTCGCTACCGGCGAGCGAAGACGCCGAGGCGGCTCTTGGCTTCCTAAAGCGGTCGGACCTGACCAGAATCGTTCCGTCTGGAGAAGAAGCTAGCTTCGGGCAGGCAGACGAGTCCTTGCGAATTTGCAGGATTAGGCAAGTGAGCGCGACAGAGGCCGGCATTGTCACATACGGCTTTCATTCGCTGCTGTCCGCTCTAGAGAAATTGCATCCGACGGAGATCCTTACCCTCACGGCGTTCGCCACCGCCGAGTGGTACGGCACCTTTTGGTTGGACCAAGCCGATCGACTTGTGGGGTTCGTCCTCGTCCAGCGCCGCCCCCCTGAAGAAGAGCAAGAGCGCCTGGAGTGGCTTCGGCGAAACCTGACATAGAACGCAAGACGAGCGCCAACAGCGTTTTGATCCCGGAGCGCTACGCTCCATCCGGGCTACAGGCCGCCGCTACGACCGCAACCCCGGCGCTTCCTGCCCGGTCCGCGCGACATATTCGGTGTAGCCGCCGCCGAACTGGTGGATGCCCTCGGGCGTCAGCTCGAGCACGCGGTTCGACAGCGTCGCCAGAAAATGCCGGTCGTGCGAGACGAACAGCATGGTACCCTCGAAATCCGACAGCGCCGTGATCAGCATCTCCTTGGTGGCGAGGTCGAGATGGTTGGTCGGCTCGTCCAGCACCAGGAAGTTCGGCGGATCGAACAGCATCTTGGCCATCACGAGGCGCGCCTTCTCGCCGCCCGAGAGCACGCGGCAGCGCTTCTCGACGTCGTCGCCGGAGAAGCCGAAGCAGCCGGCGAGCGCGCGCAACGAGCCCTGCCCCGCGGTCGGAAACGCGTCCTCCAGCGACTGGAATACGGTGCGCTCGCCGTCGAGCAGGTCCATCGCGTGCTGGGCGAAATAGCCCATCTTGACGCTGCCGCCGACCGCCACCGTACCCTGATCCGGCTCGCTCGCACCCGCGACGAGCTTGAGCAGCGTCGACTTGCCGGCGCCGTTGACGCCCATCACGCACCAGCGTTCCCTGCGGCGGATCATGAAATCGAGGCCGTCATAGATGCGCTTGCTGCCATAGCCCTTGTGGACGCTCTTGAGCGCCACGACGTCCTCGCCCGAGCGCGGTGCCGGCGGAAAATCGAACGCGATGCTCTGGCGGCGGCGCGGCGGCTCGACCCGCTCGATCTTGTCGAGCTTCTTCACCCGGCTCTGCACCTGCGCGGCATGCGAGGCACGCGCCTTGAAGCGCTCGATGAACTTGATCTCCTTGGCGAGCATCGCCTGCTGGCGCTCGAACTGCGCCTGCTGCTGCTTCTCGTTCAGCGCGCGCTGCTGCTCGTAGAACTCGTAGTCGCCGGTATAGGTCGTGAGCGAGCCGGAATCGATCTCGATCACCTTGGAGATCACACGGTTGATGAACTCGCGGTCATGCGAGGTCATCAGCAGCGTGCCTTCATAATCGTGCAGGAATTTCTCCAGCCAGATCAGGCTTTCCAGATCGAGATGGTTGCTCGGCTCGTCCAGCAGCATGACGTCGGGGCGCATCAAGAGGATGCGGGCGAGCGCCACGCGCATCTTCCAGCCGCCCGAGAGCTTGCCGACATCGCCGTCCATCATCTCCTGGCTGAAGCCGAGGCCGGACAGCGCCTCGCGCGCCCGGCCGTCGAGCGCATAGCCGTCGAGCTCCTCGAAGGCGTGCTGCACCTCGCCATAGCGCGCGATGATCTCGTCCATCTGGTCGGCCTTGTCAGGGTCGGCCATGTCAGCCTCGAGCTGGCGCAACTCGGCTGCGACCTCGCTGACGGGACCGGCGCCGTTCATCACCTCGGCCACGGCGCTGCGGCCGGACATCTCGCCGACGTCCTGGTTGAAATAGCCGATGGTGATGCCGCGATCGGTCGAGACCTGCCCTTCGTCGGGCAGTTCCTCACCGGCGATCATCCGGAACAGGGTGGTCTTGCCGGCGCCGTTCGGCCCGACGAGGCCGATCTTCTCGCCCTTGTTGAGGGCGGCGGAGGCTTCAATGAACAGGATCTGGTGGCCGGCTTGCTTGCTGACGTTGTCGAGGCGGATCATGAGGTCTTTTTGGGGGGAATTTTGCGTTGCAGCGTCATAGGCCATGCGGGCTCCCAGGGGAAGCCCGGCGGGGCCCGGAGGCACCGGTTGCCAGCGGGTAAATATTGCATGGCAGGGCTGGACCGCAGCAGGAGCCGGTCGGAGCGGCCGTCTGCGCCTCCTGGCAGGCTAAATCGCCATGCCCCCCGAAACCTCAATCCGCTGCGCATTGACCCAGCGATTATCGTCAGACAGCAACGATGCGATCATCGGGCCGATGTCATCGGGAACGCCAGCCCGGCCAAGGGCCGTCATCCCGGCAACCTGCTTGTTAAGCTCCGGATTGTCCCGGACCATCCCTCCGCTGAAATCTGTCTGTACCGCACCCGGAGCCACCGCGTTGACGGCAATCCCGCGAGAGGCGAATTCCTTTGCCTGGTAGCGGGTCAACACGTCGATCGCGGCCTTCAGTGCGCCGTAGGGACCGCTTCCGGGAATGATGATCCGTGCGAGCCCGCTCGAGAGGTTCACGATCCGGCCACCGTCATTCATCAATGGAAGCAATTTTTGGGTGAGAAAGAAGACGCCTTTGAAGTTCACCCGGTATATGTCGTCGAGCTCTGCTTCGGTCGTCTTCTCAAGTGAATTATGGTGGGAAATACCGGCATTGTTGACGAGATAGTCGAAACGGATCGCTCCAATTTCGCCCAGTGCCTCTCGAACTTGCGAGACGAAGGTCTCGAATGTACTCGTTCGTCCGACGTCGAGTTGCAAGGCCTTGGCTCTGCGCCCCATTTGCTCGACCTCTCGCGTGACCATTTCGGCCTCGGCGACGGCCGAGTGGTAGGTGAACATGACATCGACGCCTCGCCGTGCGAGATTAAGCACCGTGTTTCGCCCGAGGCCTCGGCTTCCGCCCGTGACCAACGCAATTCTCCCTCGCTGCTTCATCACGCTCTCCTGATAACCCCAATCCGGGAGATTGACGCTACCGCCGCTCCGAAGCGCGGCGCGCGTTAGAAGCTGTTAGAAAATGAAAAATTCCGACGTCTGCCGGGTCACCTGGAGACTGGCCAGATCGACATCTTGCACCCGAAGCGCTCAATGCAAGGGACGGGCAGTCGACCTCGATACTTCTGGACGTGCCTCGAAGACCCGTTGAAGCAGCGCGTGCGCATCAGCTCCTCGGCCTCGATTCTTCATCGACCGCGCCAGCGGAACAGCGGCCTTCAGCTCCCACCCTGATGCTCGTTGGCTTCTTGCACTATCCATCGATCGCCGAAGCGCCAGCTCTGCTGCCTTGCGGTCGGGATTTGGGCTCGTCAGGATGATTTGCGCCTGCGTGCGTAGCAATTCCGGCATCCAGAACGTCTGGCGCATCCGCTCCGCAAATAGAATTGCCGATTGAATGGTCTCGCGTGCCTCGTCGTACCTTCCGCTTCGAGCAAGTCCATCGGCGAGCGCGCGGGATGCCGCCGGTATGACCATGTGAAGTTGCTCACGGTGGAGCCCTCTCAGCGCCTGGCGCAGCGCCTCGACGCCGTCGGCGGGCCTCCCGCTCATGAAAAGCCACTCTCCCCTCAGAGCCTGAGCGGCTGCTGCATGACCTCGGAGAGAATGCTTCTCAGCCAGTGAGATTGCACGATCGACATGGTCGGCAACGTCACCGGTGTTCCCGCTCCAACGCAGCACCGGGACGGAGTGGACCACCGCCATGCAATAGTTCGCCGCCGGAGCCAACCGAGCTGCCTCGTTCATCGCCTCAAGCGCCTGCTTGCGAGCTTGCTTGCGGGAGCCCAGCAACCAAAGAGAACGTGCCAGTGCGATCTCGGCGCGCAGACGGTGATCATATCCAAACAGATTGATGTCGAGCCGACCAATTGACGTCTCCAGCTCGAAACCGCACTTGCAATGCGCCACCGCGGCGACTTGATCGCCAGCGAGGTGGCAAGCCGCCGCCAGCATCCATTCGGCAATAATTCTGTCGCTCAATGAACCGCTTAGCTCGGCTACAGTTCTGCATCTCGTCGCTGCAGCCAATGCTCCTTCAAAGTCGCCGAGCCTTGTGAGGAAAAGGTTGAGTCCGGCCAGCAGTCGCAGCTGTGGCAATGCTTCTTCGCTCGCCTCGTGAAGTGCCAGCCCGCGCCGTATGGCGGCCTGAACTTCGGTCGTATTACCCAAGGTATGCAGTGACGAGACTGCGTATGCCTCCTGCAAGCGTGCCTCTCGATGCGAGAGTCGGCCGAAATTCGCAATCGCTTTCAGTGCCAACCCCGACCAACGCCGGCACTCGACCAGCAACCACAGACCGAGAAACAAAGGGGCGGAATCTGCGGCAAGCTCGATGCCGATCGAGCGATCCTCTTTTGAGAAGCTCCACTCGAGTGCCTTCCGCACGTTTCCGATGTGAGGCGAATAACGTCCGATGTCAGCGTAAGCCCCCTGCTCGAGCGCGATTGCCTTGAAGAAAGCACCGAAATAGAGCGCGTGGCGCAGGGAAACCGGTTCAGCCTGCCCGATTTCCACGAGCTTGGCCGCAGCATACGTGCGCGTCACATCGGGTAAACGATAGAACACGGTTTCACCGACCAGATGAACCCAGACGAGCGATTTGTCCACCAACCTCGCAATCGCGATCTCGACTTCGGCGCTTTTTCGCTCCCCACTTCCGGCAACGGAGCAGGCAGCCTCAATCGTGAACAGACCGACAAATATGGAAAGATGGGAAAGAACTCGCTGTTCGCTTTCGGCAAGCAACCTGAAGCTCCAATCGAGCATCGCTTGAAGCGTGCGGTGTCGTGGGACAGCGTTTCGCTGGCCTGTCAGTGACAGCTCCATATCGCTGGCCAGCAGACCCGCAACACCCCGAAGGCCATAGGTCCCCACTCGGCTGGCGACCAGTTCGATCGCCAGCGCGATGCCATCGGTACGGCGACATATTTCGGAAACGACCGGCGCATCAGCGTCGTTCAGCGCCCCCTCAAAACCAGCGGATGAGGCTCTATCCATAAACAGCCTCACCGCCGGGGTCGCCATCGCATCCGCGGCGCTCGGAACGTCGTCGATTGGGCAAGCAAGAGGGCTGAGAAGGTGCACAATCTCGCCCTCGACGTTCAATGCTTCCCTCGACGTGACAAGCAGACAAACGCCGGAAGTACACTGAAACAGTTGGCTGGCCAAATGCGAGGCCGCATCGAGAAGATGTTCGCAACTGTCCAGCACGATTAGAATTCGCTTATCGGCAACGAACCCCAGAAGTTCCGCAAGGGGCTCGGCTCCTCCGAGCGGGCAGCCGACCGCGGAGAGAACCGCCCCAGCGACTAGGCCAGGTTCGTCAACAGCGCCCAAATCGACAAAAACGGCGCCTTCATCGCCAAATTCGGCATGTAGCCGGCGAATGATAGCCCCGGCCACGGTAGTCTTGCCGATACCGCCAGCTCCAACGACGCTGACAAAACGCTGCTTCACGATGAGCGCACAGAGGTCGTCGACGACTTCGTCCCGTCCAACGAACAATCTGGGAATCGACGGGAATTGGCGTCCATGCCTGGGGGGCGGAACGTATCCAGAAGATGCAAGCCCATTGCTACGTTTGCGCTCGATCGGAGCCACAAAACTATAGCCCCGACCGGAAACAGTGACGATGTAGCGCGCGCCATCCTGACCTTCGCCCAAGGCCCGGCGAAGGGAGGCCACGTGCACTCTCAAGACGGCCTCGTCGACGACGACGTCACGCCACACGGAGAATAGGAGGTCGCGTTTGCTGACGAGTTCGCCGGCGCGCTCGGTCAGCGCAATCAGTATGTCGAAACCGCGCGAGCCGATCCGAACTTCAACTCCATCCTTCAGGAGTTGCCGACGACGCTTGTCCAGTTGGAAGCGACCGAAGAATACTTCCGCATCGGAACTTTCAGCAGAGTCGATGCTCATGACCATACCAGGCCTTTCCTTGAGCTTTCGTGCACAGGAATAGCCGCTCGTCTCGCAATCCTGCGCGTCAATCGGCAGTGGGCAGCAGTTGACGCACTGCTTTCAAATCATCGCAGTGCCGCGAGCGCTTCTTCCATGTGACAGTCAGTCACATCTTGGCGTCTTTGCAAATTCGCACGTTTTTATGACGCGCTTCGCGAGGTACATGCGGCCCTTCGCATCAGCTTGAGCAAGGCGGCAAGGCGCAGGCTGCGCTTGCCGGCGAGCGCGATGCCTTCGAGCTCGCCGCTACCCGCCGTGCAGGTCCCGGAGAAGCCGATCCCGACCTCATAGCCGCCGAAGACCGGATTTTCGCCTTTCGCCGGCGTGTGCTCCTGGTCGCCAAATTCCCGCAATATGCCCCAAGGTTTAGGGCTCATAGATCAGGGCTTGTGGAGCCCGACCCTCTGCACCAGGCCCATCTCCTCATGGTTCGTCATGTCGCCGTGGCGCTTGACGACACTGGTGAAATCGGGGACGCGGCCGCAAGACCTGCCGCGGCGACTTGCGCATCCTGGGTTGACTGCATGCCCGATACGCCGATCGCTCCGATCACCCTGCCGTCGCGCAGGATCGGAAGGCCGCCCTCCAGAGGCGTCAGGTTGGTCATGCCCAGCAGCCGCCAGTGAAGGCCGCCGTCCGCCAGCGCGGATTCGAACGCGCCGGTCGGCCGCCTGAAATCGACGGCGGTCTTCGCCTTCTGCTGCGCGACGAGCACGCTGCCGTGCTGCGCCTGGTCGAGACGGTACAACAGCACGAGATGACCGCCGCTGTCGGTAATGGCGATGACCATGGGCCAGCCATGACGTTGCGCCTCGGCACGCGCCGCATCGGCCACCAGCGCCGCCTCATCAAGGGTGATCGGGGCACCATAGAGCGGCGTCAGGGCCGCGAGGGGGACGTTTGCCACGCAGGCATCAGGCTTCGTCATGGGAAGCTCCAGGTGATCGGGAGCCCATTCCCAACACATGACACTTGTGATGATAATAGCCGCAGATGCGGACATATTATCTCACTTTTCGGGAGAATAGCGCTGGCCTCGCTTGCGGATTATGCGACGTTCCTCGCCGTCATTGACGAAGGCAGCCTGACGTTCGCGGCAACGCGTCTCGGCAGATCGCTGCAGTCGGTGAGCCGTTCGCTTGCGCGGCTCGAGGACGATCTTGGCGTGGAGCTCGTATCGCGAACGACGCGGCGCCTGCACCCCACACCCGCGGGCCTCGAATTCGCCGGCCGCATCCGCCTCGCACTGACGACCATCGACGCCGCGCGCGAGGACCTGCTCGCCAGCGACCGGCGGCTTGCCGGGACCATCCGCATCGGCACCTCGAGCCTTTTCGGCCCCGAATTTGTCACGCCCGTCCTGAGCCAGTTCCTGGCGCGGAATCCGGAGATCGACCTCGAGCTCGTCCTCTCCGACGAGCGTGTCGATCTCGTCGCCGAGAAGCTCGATTTTGCCGTTCGCATCGGCAACCTGCCAGACTCGAATTTGCGGACTCGCCGGATCGGTGGACTGAGCTGGGCGGTGTTCGCCTCGCCGGCCTATCTCGCCGCCCACGGGCGTCCCGAGCATCCGCAAGAATTATCCCGTCATGAATGCGTGTTGCGAGCGAGCGATGACGACAGGTGGGCATTCGGAGGCAACAAGAAGCGTATCGAAGTCCATGGTCGCTTTCGGTCGGAAAGCGCCGCGGCACGCAATGCGGCCGTCGCGTCCGGCTTTGGCATCGGGCTCGCTCCGCTCTGGCAGGTCCGCAGGCTCATCGATCAGGGGATCGTCGAGCAAATCCTCGTCGGCCACGAGCCGCCGCCCATCCCGCTCCAGATTGTCTGGCCCACGCGAGGAGCCGGCGCGATGCCTCGGCGGGTCCGCGCAGCCATCGACTTCCTCGTGGCCCGGCTTTCCGCCCTGCGGATATGAGCTGCGGCTTTCGCGCTGGCAGCGACCGCTTGCGCGACCTCGTCGCGTTCCGCGATTGGTATGAATTACTCACTTCCATCAGCCAAAGACGTCATCAAAACGTTTCAGCCTGCACATTCGCGTAGCAAAGCGGTGATTTTCGCATCGAGATTTTGGGCGACGGCAAGGGCTTCCGAACTGCCATAATGCCGCAGATAACTCTCCATTTTATCATAGGAGACGTGCACGCCGTCGGCACGCTCATCAATGAGCACTGTGACCGGAGCGTAAGATCCGGCGTCGGGCACGTGCTTGACCATTTCTTTCATGATGAGTGGATTTCCGACCACAAGCCGTATGATCCTCGGCGTCCTGGATCCATTTTCCCGACGCAAGATGTCGCCCAAGTCGAACTCAGCGAAGAGCATAAGGTCGGTGCGACCCAGGCCGCTCTGTACAATGCGCTTTAAATCCGGGAAGGATTCTGTGGCCCTCGTCGCCCTGAAAAATTCGACAATGTCAGGCTGACCGATCGCCGACTTGAGCGCAGCCACGACGGCGTCGAACGGCTTTGAACTCGTGAGGCTGAAGCGCTCAACTTCGACTTTTTGGATTTTCATCTTATCTTCCGTACCAACTGTCATGGATGAAGTGGCTCGATCGCATCGGAACGCGCCGGGTAGCGCGGCGATCGAAACCTTCCTTCAGGATATCGCTGGCGCTCCTGCGGCTTGGCCGACTCGCGCCGTCGCCCTTGCAGGCGCTCTGCGAGCGTGGGCGCTCCCGGCGCGACTGCGCCGGGAGTCGTACCGTCACTTCACGAGCGCGGCCTTTTCGATCACCTCAGCGACCACCTTCGCATGCACGACAAGCGAGGCATGGCTACCGGCGACTTCCGTCGTCTGAGCCTTCATCCTTGTCGCGAAGAATTTCTGGGCCTCGGGCGCGATGACTTTGTCCTTCGTGGTGATGACATCGAACGTCGGCTTGTCGTGCCAGGCCGCAATGCTGACGGGGGCTTCGAACGCAACGTGATTCAACGGAAGCTGCGAGTTGGCCAGGTGCTCAGCGATCTCCGGAGGAAGGTCAGCCGCGACGGCCGACGGAAAAATCTTGGGATCGATGTACAGATTGCCCTTCGCGTCGGGATGGATCGCGTTGCCGCCTTCGGTCGGCGGGCCGGCCTTTGCCAGCGACGCCAGGGATTCGCCGACCTCCGGCGCGAAGGCGGACACATAGACCAGCGCCGAAACCTTGGGATCGTTGCCGGCTTGCGTGATCACCATACCGCCCCAGGAGTGGCCGACCAGAACGGTCCTGCCGTCCTGTCTCGCCAGCGCCTGCTTGGTGGCATCGACGTCAGCGACGAGCGAGGTGAGCGGATTTTCCACGAGCGTGACGTTGTAGCCTTTCTTCGTGAGAATATCGGCAACCGGCTGCCAGCTCGTCTGGTCCACGAAAGCGCCGTGCACGAGCACGATGTTGTGCGCTGCTCCCTTGGGCAGTTCGGCGGATTGGGCGGAGCCGACCAACGTCGATCCGGCCAAGAGTACAGTGGCGGCTGAGAGAAGGATACTTCGCATTGAATGTTCCTGTTGGCGTGTCGGACGAAATCAGTCCGGGGGGATGGACAGGCGTTTCCAGCAAGGTCGCGGTTCTTCCATCTGCCGTCGGCGAAATGGTTGCCGCACCTACCGTCGGCCCGCTGCGACATGATCTATTCTGCGGGCATTTCGGACGATAGGGATCAATCGTCCGCATGTTGTGTCCGATCGTCCACCGGTCTAATCTGGACCGCATGGACATCCTCACCCAGGTGCTCGATCGGGTTCGTCTCGGCGGGACGCTGCTCTTTCACTTCGAGCTCGGCCATCCCTGGCATCTTGAGTTGCCGGCGCGCCCCTACGCCCTGTTTCACTATCTCAGCCAGGGTTCGGCGACCCTCGCGCTCGAACAGGGAGAGGAAATCCAGATGACCGAGGGCGATTTCGTCGTGATCACGCGCGGCGAGCCCCATGTATTTTATTCGGATCGCCGGGCCGAGCCTTTGCGCATCGCGGATATCGAACGGTCGTCGCCACGCCTCGGATTCCTTCGTCACGGCAGCCGTGCAAAGCCGCTCTCGACCATGCTCTGCGGCAATTTCACCGTGTCGCGGCCGATGTTTGGCAGCGTGCTGGAGTTGCTTCCACCCGTGCTCTTGCTGAAGCCGACGGCGGACCGTGGTTGGCTTGAAGCCATCCTGCGCCGCATGATGAGCGAGTCCGCGCTCGAGCGTCCTGGCCAAGGCGTCGCGCTTTCACGACTGACGGAAGTGCTCTTTGTCGAGGTGCTGCGAAGCTGGATCGCGTCGCTCAGTCCCGGACAAGGCGGCTGGATCGGGGCCATTTCTGATCCCCATATCGGACCGGCGCTGAAGCTAATTCACGAAAGTCCGGAGCAGCTCTGGACGCTGAGCGACCTTGGCCGTCGCGTCGGGCTCGGCCGCTCGGCATTTTCGGCGCGCTTTACCAGGCTCGTCGGCCAGTCCATGCACCGTTATGTGATCGAACGCCGAATGGCCGAGGCGGCGTTTCTGCTCGAAACAAGCGATGAGCCCATCGCGCGGATTGCCAGCCGGGTTGGCTACGAGACAGCGGCGGCGTTTTCGAAGCTGTTTCACCGGCATCACGGACATTCGCCAGGCCGCTACCGAGCCTCTCGACGCGCCGACGGAGGCTACGCGCAATCGGGCAATTCGGAAGTACACGTATCCGATTGACCTCGAGCACGCGCGCCGTCGCCATGTCTGCAAGTGGCCCATCGCCGACAACGTCGCCTTCCAACAGCAAAGCAGACGCGACGAATTTATGAGTACCCGCCCTACGCCCGCCGCATCAGCTTGAGCCGAAGCCGCCAGCCGCAGGCTGCGCTTGCCGGCGCGCTGGTCGATGCCTGGGTGAAGACCGGGGCGGCGTGTCCGGCTCCGTGACGAGGCGCTAGGGCGAGTACTCATGACCGTCGGCTTCCGAAGATAAAGCGGACGTCGCCCCGCTTGGTCATCATCGCCGGCTTATGACCCATATCCGACGTACTACGGCCGTTGGCCCGATGTCGGCTTCTTGACCCTCAAGGACATTGAGGCTGAGTTAGGATATTGCAGCCCGGCAATGTCGCCCCTTCGAAGGATGCATGTTGCGATAGCTGACACTTGACGACATGGATCAAGCCGTTGTCGTCCAACGGCATGCACGTGATCATGCGAAATCCATGGCAAAGCGAGACTTGTAACTTTCGTGAAGCCCAAGCCAAACAGAACCGCGCCCGGAGGCCGGTCATTCATCTTCGATCACGAGAACAGAAAGGTCCCAATCAGCAGGCCCGCAGCGAAAGCGAAAAGCCCCAATGTGCAGCATGAAACGATACGGACGAGGATGCGAACTTGCTCCTCGTACTCCTCTTCTGCGGTCTTGTGGGACTGAGCCGTCACTGCAACTGCCCTGCCATCACCCAGATTTGGCAAATATACGCTCGAAATCATGGTCAGCGCGAGGCATTTTAGTCCCGCCGCGATGCCCTGTTCGTGATCTGGCAGGCATCCCTTACGGGAAGGATCATTGAAGCCTCTCTCGAGGCTACTCTCGGCTCAGCGAGTTGGCGGGCAAATTGAGCACAATTGAATGTCCGCCGGTTGATGTCCGGCTTTGCCCCAATGCGGAGCGGGCTGCTTTCATTCCCCTGCGACGCAGATGTCGAGTGCAAGCGCCGACGAGGTGATCAAATAGCAGATCTCCGCAGCTAGCGCCGAAATTGTTCGCTTATCGGGGTAGAGAGAAAGCAACTGGCCGACCTTCCAAACGGCGCTTTTGACCCCAACCGGCCCTCCGGCATGAAAACTCCGCACCGACGCAGGATCTCGGGAAATTCACTGCGAACTCTACGGGTTTGATCGGATGATCATCCGGAACGCTGAAGCTACAGTCGACCTTGGTCCCGGTGCCTTTCCAACCCAGTGGAGCACAGGTGAGCACTCACCCAACGAGTACAGGAGGACTCCGATGTGCCGTATTCTGTTTGCTGCGGTCTCCACCATTTTGATCTTGGTCACAGTCGGATCACTCTCGCCCGCGGTCGCAGATCGCTACTGCCTACAAGGCCGCCGCTGGGGCCATCCCGGCAACTGCCAGTTCTCGACTCTCCAGCAGTGCAGGACGGCTGCCTCCGGCACACATGCGTCCTGCGGGGTCAATCCGCGCCATGCATTCGGACGCTCGCGGCAGGGCAGACAGTAGTTGAGCGCCGCGGGCGCACCGGGCCGATAATTGTTGGTGGGTGCGGCTTGATTATTGAGAAAATCGTCGACCTGGATGAGTCCCGTTCTGCCTGAATTTCAAGGAATCAAATGGAGGGATGAGAATGTCGGTCCCCTGCAAGTTCGAACGCAGCCTCCTCAGCCACGAAGAATATGAGACGATCCGCCTCACGCACCATCCTGCCATCTATGACGTCGAAATCGCTGAGCTTGAGGCCATGCGACCCCGCTTGCGCAAGATGCGCAATAAGGAGCGAACGCTCGGCCGACAAAGGCAGCGACAGGGGCGCGGAAAAGCCGAGGCTCGCGGAGCCAGCTTTCCAGGAACCGCCGAGCATGCATCAGAACGCAAGCAAGTCTTCGCCGCGGCGCTGAAGCGGTTGAACAACGAGCTTCGGCGTCTTCACAACCTGGCAGCTCGGACCGCGCATGTCGAAGCGGCTCGAAAGGCTCTCGCGCTGCATCGAGCGGCGAACTTCACGATTTATCCCCCAGCCGGAGCCACCGCGAACGAAGGCATGGTGCCGAAGGCAAGCACACGCCGAAGAAAGACCATTGCAGGCGCAAAGATCGGACGAGTGTCGCAGGCGACGAAAGTCGCGCAGGCGGTACGCGACGCGCGAGGCGGATGAGCCTGAGTTGACCCATAACGAACTTGATGCGCAACGCATGCCCTTGTGATCGACGAAGGGCGTGATGTCGCCTGTTGGCCCACGGCCGACATCCAGACGTATCGGATTCAACGTCGCCTTCCAACAGCAAAGCGGACGCGACGAATTTATGAGGACACGCCCTAGGCCCGCCGCATCAGCTTGAGCGAGGCCGCAAGGCGCAGGCTGCGCTTGCCGGCGAGCGCGATGCCTTCGAGCTCGCCGCTATCCGCCGTGCAAGTCCCGGAGAAGCCAATCCCGACCTCATAGCCGCCGAACACCGGATTTTCGCCTTTCGCCGGCGTGTGCTCCTGGTTGAGCATCTCACCCTTCCAGCGGCCGTCGGCCGATGAATAGGAGCCGAGATAGTAGAAGAACGCATCGCCGCCGAGGATGCGGCCGTCGATCAGCAGCATCACGCCGGAGAGTCCGGCATCGACACCGTCAAGCGCGCGCAGGCTCATCCCATAGAGCCCGTTGACGATGCCGCCAGGGCCGACCGCGCCGCTCGGAGGCACCGCCTCGTCGTCGAGCCGGGTGAGATTGGCCCAGAATTTTGCGCCCGGCATGGTGTCCGCGCCGCCCTCCAGACGGATCTGGTTGCCGTGCAGCCTCCCGCGTGCCCCGATCGAGGCGACGTCGGCGCCCATCAGCGGCTTGTAGTTCGGATCCAGATTATGCCGCTCGGTGATGACCTCGGCGATGATCTCGCCGTCGCGCTCGACATAGGTGCCAAGATGCGCGAAGCCCGAATTGCCGCCCAGCATCTTGCCGTCATGCAGGCACATGATGCTGCGGCCGAACGCATCGTTGACGCCGTATTCAACCTTGTAGAGTCCGTCCAGCAACGCAATGAACCCGCAAAATCGGAAAGGAATCGGAAGGCTACCTAGCACCGCCGCCGCACCAAGGCCATCCGGCTTTTGCGCGCAGGGCTGCTCGCCGGACCCTCCGCTGCATGATGCCATCATGCCCCTGTTTTGCCCGACGGGTCAACCGAGATTCGCCAAATCCGCAATCCGTGATTTCGTTGCGATTTCAGTGCCCCGGCTACTGTGCATGGGGTTGTTTTTCGACTTTTTTGTTCTGCGTGGTCCCGGCCGCCTCGCGGCGCGCTAGTGACGCTTGAAATATTGCACCTCGCGCTCGTGCTTCTCGGCCGCCGCGCGGCTCTTGAAGGTGCCGAGGTTGCGACGCTTGCCGGTCTTCGGATTCACCTTGCGTGAGTAAAGGCGATACTCGCCGGATGCCAGTTTGCGGATCATGATCACGCCTCCTGTCGGGTTTTCGGATTCAACCCGCTGCGCGCGAAATCCGTTCCGTCACGGCTTGGATGGCGGCGCAAACTGCTGATTGGCGAATGGCGCCTGGTCGGAAGGAACCTTCATGACGACGAAGTTGCGCTTCATCGACCGGTGGCAGGTGTTGCAGCCCTCGGTCAAATCGCCAAGGGCCTTTGCGAATTTGCGGCCGTCCTTCGCCGTGAGCGCGTCGGACATCGATTGCAGCGATGGCTCCAAGGTCGTGACATTACCGACGGGAATGCCTGAATAGAATACGGCGGCCTCGACCAGGCTGGCCTTGAGCTGGCGCAGCTCATAGGCCGCGAGCTCCCAGTTCTGGGCCTTGCCGGCCAGCCAGAGTTTCTGGTGACGCGTCTGCGCGGCGCCCATGATGTCGCCGAGGCGCGGCACATACTGGTCCGAGGATGGCGATTTGAGGTCCTGCGCCGTTGCCACGGCGGTTAGCGCGCCAAAGCCGGCCAGCGCCAGCATCCACCCCCGAAGCCTCATCGCAGGTCTCCATTTCCCGTGAGAAGCAAGTGTACGCTGGCGCGGTGCCCGGGAGCCTTGCGCTCGATCAAGGGCGGCGTCGAACCCGTCGGCGCACGCGCACGACAAAGGGGCATGAACCGGACCGAACCATCCGCCGAAGAGCAGATCGAGGCCTTCATCGCCAGCGCGGCGAAGCAACCGCTGCTCGATGCCGCGTTCGAACTCTGGCGCTGGCGCTACCGACTGGATTCGATCGAGGGGCGCCCGACCGCCGAGGAGGTCCGCATCAATCGCACCCTCTCGCCGCAGCAGATGGCCGAGAAATATCGTTACGACCGCGACCATGCCCATGAGGGGTCGATGTTCGGCTATGTGAAGCGAGCTCATCCTCGCGCCGACGACAACGCGATCAGGCAGGCCATCATCACCGCCGTCAAATTCGAGGGCGCGGCCGAGGCCCATTTCAAATGGGACGGTGATTTCTGGGACTGCGTCGTACGCGCCGTGGCGCAGGCCGCCGCGGAATATCCCGATTTTCTCGAGACGACCTATCGCGACGCCCGCAACAATCTCGCCTACTACATGAAGTGAGCTACAGCATGATCCGGAAAAGCGGGCAGCGGTTTTCCGAAAGGATCATGCTCAAACAATAATTCTAAAGCGCGATCTCATCGCGCGCTTTAGAAGCACAGCGTGGTGACGAGCTTGCCCTGCTTGTCCTTGATCGCGTAGGGGCAGCGCAGCCGCTCCAGCGCGGCCTTGGCGTCCTCGTCGCCGAGCGCTGCAGCGCGCTCGTAATAGGCTTTCGCGGCGTCCTTGTCCTTCGGCCCGCCGCGACCTTCCTGCGCGAAGGCGCCCATCCGCTCCAGCGCGCCGGGATGGTTTTGCGCGGCCGCCTTCTCGAACAGCGCGCGCGCCGCGACGTCGTCCTTCGCACCGCCCGTGCCTTCGGAGAGCATCAGGCCGAGCTGATACTGCGCCTCCGCGTTGGTCTCGGCGGCCTTGCCCAGCAGTGCGCGAGCCTGCGCGGGATCGGCCGGCGCGGCGCCACCGGCGCCGCCGAGCGCGGCAAGATTGCTGACGCCGCGGGGATTGCCGGCCTGCGCCGCCTTCTCGAACAGCTTTCGCGCCTGCGCTTCGTCCTTTGCAACGCCTGATCCCGTGCCGTAGAGCACACCGAGCTCGACCATGGCCGCGCTCGATCCCTTGTCGGCCGCCTTGCGCCAGGCGGCGATCGCCTCCGCCATCTGACGGCCGGCGGCATAGGCGCGGCCGAGCTCGAACATCGCGCGCCGCGAGGATGGCGCGGCCTGCCTGCAGAATTTGATGGCGGTCGCGACGTCGGAGGCAGCGACCTCCGCCACGCCCTTCACGTCGGCCGGCTTGTCGGGATCGCTGGGATCGGCCGCAACCCGGTCGCACAGGACGAGGTCGGCGGATTGCGCATGCGCCGCGAGGGGCGCGGCAAGCGCAAGGAGAATGGCAAGAAGATAGGTCCGCATGGGCACCACGTTGCGTTCCCGGCCCGGCAAATTCAAGGCTCGAGTCCTGATTGACGGAGAACGGACACGACCTCCGGTGAAGCCAGGTAGCGCAGCAACCGGTCCGCGGCGTCGGCCTGTTTCGCGTTCGCCATGCGGCCGGCGGAGAACACGGCCGGTGTCTGCAAATCGTGCGGGACCGGGCCGACGATTTCGATGCCGTCGACCTGTTTCAGCTCGCTGATCTGCTGCACGGCGAGGTCCGCCTCGCCGTTGACGAGCCGCTCGGCGGTAAAGCCCTGTTCGACGATGGTGGCTTTGGCGTTGATCTCGGCCGCGATCCCCATCCGGACGATCAGCTGGGCGAAGTAGACGCCGCTGGCGCCCAGCCGCGAATAGGCGACGGACCGCGCCGCAAGCAGCGTCTTGCGCAGCCCAGCTTCGGTGGCAATGTCGGGATGCGCCTGCCCTGCCCGCACGGCAATGCCGACGAAGGAGCGCGCGAGATCGGCCGCGCTCTCCGCGACGACGCGGCCCTCGCCGATCATCTCGTCGAGCCCCTCGCGCGTGAGGATGACGAGATCGGCGGCCTCGCCGTCGCGCAGCCGCTTGAGCAGCGCCAGGGTCGGCGCGAAGTCGGATTCGACGTGGATGCCGCTAGCGGTCTCGAAGGCGGTGGACAGGCTGCGCATCGCGCCCATCAGGCCGAGCGTCGAAAGCATGCGGATGGTCTTTTCCATGTGTCTTCCCGGATGAGATCAGGCGCGGTGCATCAGCTTGAGCGCTGCGGTCAGGCGCAGGCTGCGCTTGCCGGCGAGCGCGGTTGCCTCCAGCACCGCCTGCTCCGCGTCGTAGCTGCCGGAGAAGCCGATGCCGACCTCGTGGCCGCCGAAGATCGGATCGTCCTTGGCCGGCGTGTGCTCCTGATTGAGGATCTGGCCCTTCCAGCGGCCGTTCGCGGCGGTGTAGCTGCCGAGATAGTAGAACGCGGCATCGCCGCCGAGAATGCGACCCTGGTTGAGCAGCATCACGCCGGTGAGGCCGCCGTCGACGCCGTCGAGCATGCGCAGGTGGATCGAATAGAGGCCATCGGCGATGCCGCCCTCGCCGACGCCGCCGGCGATCGGCACCTCGTCCTCCGTGATCGGCGACATCACCGACTGGAACGGCACGCCCGGCAGCTCCTTCAGCTCGCCCTTGAAGCGATAGAGATCGCCGTCGGCCCGGCCTTTCGCCAGCAAGGTCGCGTCATCGGTGCCGGCCATGGCGCGGTAGTTCGGATCGGGGTTGTGGCGGACGGTCTTGATGACGATGTCGACGCCGTCATCGGTCTTCTCGTAGGTGCCGATATGGGCGAAGGCCGAATTGCCGCCGAGCATCTTGCCATTGCCGGCATGCATCACGCTCCGGCCAACGGCGTCGCCGAGCTGAAACCGCACCTTGTAGAAACCCTCAAACACCAGCCGTCCCCGGCCCTGCGCACATCCGGGCACAGTCTATCCCGCTTTCGATGACGATGGACAAAATTCACGCCATCACAGCCGGCGGACCACAGGAACGGCCGTCATCAAAATGCAAAAAATCCGCCGGAGCCTTTCAGCTCCGGCGGATTGAATGCCAACCCGGGCCAGCCCCCTCGCCCGGGCCGGGAGGATCTTAGGCGACCGCCTTCTTCTCGGTCGGCACGGACGAGATCGTCTTCAGGATCTGCGAAGCGATCTGGTATGGGTCGCCCTGCGAGTTCGGGCGACGGTCTTCCAGATAGCCCTTGTAGCCGTTGTTGACGAAGGAGTGCGGCACGCGGATCGAAGCGCCGCGGTCGGCAACGCCGTAGCTGAACTTGTTCCACGGCGCGGTCTCGTGCTTGCCGGTCAGACGCTTGTCGTTGTCCGGGCCGTAGACGGCGATGTGGTCCATCAGGTTCTTGTCGAAGGCGGCCATCAGCGCCTCGAAGTACTCCTTGCCGCCGACCGTGCGCATGTACTCGGTCGAGAAGTTGGCGTGCATGCCGGAGCCGTTCCAGTCGGTGTCGCCGAGCGGCTTGCAGTGGAACTCGATGTCGATGCCGTACTTCTCGGTCAGGCGCAGCATCAGGTAGCGGGCCATCCACATTTCGTCAGCGGCCTTCTTGGAGCCCTTGCCGAAGATCTGGAATTCCCACTGGCCCTTCGCGACTTCCGCGTTGATGCCTTCATGGTTGATGCCGGCCGCGAGGCAGAGGTCGAGATGCTCTTCGACGATCTTGCGGGCGACGTCGCCGACGTTCGAGAAGCCGACGCCGGTGTAGTACGGGCCCTGCGGCGCCGGATAACCGGAGGTCGGGAAGCCGAGCGGACGGCCGTCCTTGTAGAAGAAGTATTCCTGCTCGAAGCCGAACCAGGCGCCGGCGTCGTCGAGAATGGTGGCGCGCTTGTTGGAGGCGTGCGGGGTCTTGCCATCGGGCATCATGACTTCGCACATCACGAGCACGCCGTTGGTGCGCGCGGCGTCCGGGAAGACGGCGACCGGCTTCAGCACGCAATCGGAGCTGTGGCCTTCGGCCTGCTGGGTGGAGGAGCCATCGAAGCCCCAGAGCGGAAGCTGCTCGAGCGTCGGGAACGACGCGAATTCCTTGATCTGAGTTTTGCCGCGCAAGTTCGGAGTCGGCGTATATCCGTCGAGCCAGATGTACTCGAGCTTATACTTGGTCATTGAGCCTCTCTGTAGATGATGCGAAAGGTTGGGGGCCCGGGGGCCCCCCACGTTTGTACCCGGCCACCATCGGCCGACCGTTTACAAGCATTTAGCGTGCCAAAAGGCCGCATTGCGGGAGGTTTTCCACCGCGGCCGCCCCCTCCCCGCGAGCGGCCGGCCGTCCCGGGCGGCGTGCGTCATAGCGGCGCACCTTTGCGTGAAGCTGCACTGCAAAAATCCCGCGGAAAACGCCTGATTCTGGAGCAGGCCGGGCGGTGCCGGAGGTTGCCGATGAAACGCGCATCAACGTCCGGCAATTTTCGCAAAGTCTTCGCCCCATCGCCGGCAACCTTCGCAATGGCCCAAGCGTTAGTCACCAAGCTGGTGCCTTGGAGGATGCATTGCACGCTGCCTAGAAAATAAGCTGAAACTGATTTCCTTTTCAGCACTTTGCATTTCGGGGCGCGCGGCCGATATGGGGATTCCAGTAACCACAATCGAACGAGTCAGGCGCACCATGGAGGCCAAGCGCTTCGACCCGAGGAGATACCGCAATGATGAACAATGGTCTGAGTGAGGGATCTGCAAAGATCTATCAATTCCCCGCCGGGGGCCGCGCGGCTCTCGGAGGTCGCCGCTACGGTGAGGCCTGCCTTCCTGCCGACCGTCTCTCGCTTCCTGTGAACGAGACGATCTGCAGCGGAAGCTGGTACCACCAGGAGGCCGTCGACGAAGCCAAGCCGAAATGGGATCGCTAATGCCTGCGTTTGGTTCAATCCCGCGACGCTCCCTGGAGCGACCGGCAGCAGTTTGAAGAGGGTCGAAACAATGAGGTTTCGACCCTTTTTGATTCTTGATGGCAGCGCGGCTAGAGCCCGGGCTTTTCGACCATTGCGCAGGCCGTGACCGGCCGTTTCAGATGCTTGACGGTGGTCGCTCCCGTCTTGCCTATCCTCAGCGTGACCCCCGCCCCCGAATAGCGTGCGCCCGAGACCGTCAGCCGCTTGGCGAGCGTGACGGGTTCGCCGTCGATCTGGAGGAAGGCGCGCTTGTCCGCGTCATAAAACCCGACGATGAACTGCGTACCATCGGCGCAGCGGTAGGTCTGGAACGTCTGTGCACCGGCCAGCCGCATGCCGAAGATTCCGCTCGCCAGCATGGTGATCGCCAAGACAATGGCCTTGTGCCGGTTCATGATCGCCCCCTGTAATGATCCGCCGGCAACATAACAAAAGCATATCCGATGTCAGAGCCCCCTGCCCGCCACCTCGCCTTGCAAGGCGCCAGCAATTTCCGCGATCTTGGTGGCTATCCGACCATCGATGGCCGCACCACGCGCTGGCGGCACATCTTCCGCTCCAACCATCTCGGTCAGCTCACCGCCGATGACATCGAAATCGTCCGCGCGCTCGGCGTCAGGAGCGCGTTCGACTTTCGCGGGCTGGAGGAGCGCGCGGCCGGTGTCTGCGTCGTGAACGAGATCACCGTGCACTCGCTGCCGATCGAGCCGACGGTTGTTGCCGCGCTGCGCGCCGAGCTCGCCCGGGGCACATTGACGGCGCCGGTTGCGCTGGAGCTGATGCGCGAGTCCTATCGCAACTATGTCCGCTACAACACGCACAGCTTTCGCGCGCTGTTCGGCCATCTGCTGGAAGACCGCGCCCCGCTCGTGATCCACTGCACCGCCGGCAAGGACCGCACCGGCTTTGCCAGCGCGCTGATCCTGCATGCGCTCGGCGTTGCCGACGACGTCATTGCCGAGGACTACCTCCTGACCAACCGGCACTACCGGCGCGATGCGTCAAACGCCTCCGATCTTCCCGCCGACGTGCTCGACGCGATCGGCTCCGTCGAGGCCTCGTACCTTGCGGCGGCTTTCGAAGCCGTCGGCAGCGACTATGGCGACCTCGAAACCTACTTGCGCGACGGGCTCAAGGTCGGCACAGCAGAGCGGACCGCACTGAAGGCGCGCTATCTGCAATCGTAGGCGGCCGCGCCGGGAGAACGACAATGCAAGGCAAGGTTCTGATCGTCACCGGCGCGCTCGGCGCTCTCGGTAAAGTGGTTGCGGAGATCGCGCAGTCTCGCGGCGCACGGATCGCCGGCATCGATTACGCGCCCTCGCAAGTACCAGCGACGCCCGAGCGCATCGAGATCGGCGGCGTCGATCTGTCCGACGCGGCGCAGGCGAAGACCGCGGTTGATGCTGCCGCGAAGCACTTTGGCCGGCTCGATGCGCTGATCAACATCGCCGGCGGCTTTGCCTTCGAGACCGTCGGCGACGGCGACACCAAGACGTGGCAGCGCATGTATGCACTCAACGTGCTGACCGCGCTCAACGCCTCGCGCGCGGCGCTGCCGCATCTCGCCGCATCCAGCGCCGGACGCATCATCAACATCGGCGCCATGGGCGCGCTCCAGGCCGGCAATGGCATGGGTCCCTATGCGGCGTCGAAAGCCGGCGTGCATCGCCTCACCGAGGCGCTGGCCAGCGAGTGGAAGGGCAAGGTGACGGTGAACGCGGTGCTGCCGTCGATCATCGACACCACGGCCAACCGCGCCGACATGCCGAAGGCGGACTTCACCAAATGGGTGACGCCGCAGGAGCTTGCCGAGGTCATCCTGTTCCTCGCCAGCGACGCCGCGAGCGGCGTCACCGGCGCGCTGATCCCGGTGGCCGGGCGGGTGTAGTCGAAGTCCGATCCGGTCGTCTGATGAGTGCCGGCTCTGATTCAATCGGAACCCTGAACGCTCTAGACTGTCCACAATTGATTCTCCGATCGGAACACCTGTGGAAACCGCGCTCTACCTGCCCGTCAAACGCTTCCTCGAAGAGCTCGGCTTCACGGTCAAGGGCGAGATCGGCGGCTGCGATCTGGTCGGCCTCAGCGCCGGCGATCCGCCGGTGGTGGTGATCGGCGAGCTCAAGCTCGCCTTCAATCTCGAGCTGATCCTCCAGGCGGTCGACCGCGCGCCGGCCGGCGACGAGGTCTGGATTGCGGCAAAGATGTCGGTGCGCGGCAAGGGCCGCGAGAGCGACTCGCGCTATCGCAATCTCTGCCGCCGCCTCGGCTTCGGCATGCTGGGGGTCACCGACCGCGGCCAGGTCGAGGTGCTGGTGAAGCCGCCGACCGCGGCGCCGCGACGCGAGCCGAAGAAGCGCTCGCGCCTCGTTGCCGAGCATCAGCGCCGCCAGGGCGATCCGGCGCTCGGCGGCAGCACCCGCGCGCCGATCATGACCGCCTATCGGCAGCAGGCACTGGCCTGCGCCGCGGCGCTCGCCGACGGCCCACGGCGCGTGGGCGAGCTGCGCGACCGCTGTCCGGATGCCGGCAAGATATTGCTTAACAATGTGTATGGCTGGTTCGAACGCACCGAGCGGGGAATCTACGGGCTGACCGCGGCTGGACATGCCGCGCTGAAGCGCTGGCCGCAGCAACGGATCAAGATCGACGCCGGTGCTCCGTCACCGTCCTGACACGGGATCGATGCAAGCCGTGAATAGCTGAGCTGCCACACCAAATTCGTATTGCAATGCAACATAGGCGGCACTAGGTATCCCGGATCGAAACGAGGCCCCCATGAGCGCAGACTGGAATACCAAGTACGGCACGCGGCGCGTGCGTCACGATCCGCCCACCCTGGACGAGGCGATCTTCGCCGCCGTCGGCATCACCGACGACCAGGAGCAGCAGGCCGAGATCGCCGCAGCTCTGATGGGGATGCCGCTCGATGTCGTCCAGGCCGAGGTGAAGAAGCAGGCCCGCACCAACAGCCGCATCACCGCCACGCGCGTGATCGCGGGCGAACAGGGCGCACAGCGCTCGGTGGTGGTCGAGCGCCGCGTCGTCCGCCGCTTCGGCACCGGTACACGCACCGGCACCTGAGCGCCTCATCCACACTCCCCAATACAAGAGCGGACCGGTTTTGCCGGTCCGCTTTTTGATTCAGGCGGCGCGATTGCCGTACATGCTGGAGATGATCTTCCAGCAGGTCGAGTTGAAGCTGAGAAGCGCGCGCCCGGCCGTGAACGGCGCGGCCGCGAGGTCGGCCAGCTCGGCTTCCGGCGTCTTGGCGAGATCGATCGTGCCGGTCGATTCGCCATGGTGGAAAGCGAGATGGGCGCCGAACTTCCTGGCGAGCGCCCGCATCGCGTGATTCTCCGCGCCGGTGGTGATGCGCAGGCGCTTGTAGCCTCTCCAGCGCGCTTCCGCGATCAGGCGGCGGAACACCACGGTGCCGACGCCCTGGCGGCGTGCGGAGGCCTCCACGCTGAAGGCGACTTCGGGCAGCGAATCGTGCTCCGGCGGATGCAGCTCGGCCGCACCGCGGACCACGCCGTCGACGATATAGGCGACGATCACGGTGCCGTCTTCGGCACAGCGGGCGGCGTAACGCTCGATGAAGCTGTCGTCGAGAAAACCGTTGAAACGATCATGCCGGCTTTCGGCATCGAGCCTCAGCAGGTGGTCGCGCAGCAGCGGCAATTCTTCCTGCTGGATCAGGGTCCGCACATAGCCTGGGGCGGTGCGGAGCGTCTCTTCAAGTACCACGTCAAAACTCCTCTTGGTGTCCCTCGAGGAGGCGTTCGAATCCCTAGGCTCCCTATGTTGTGCATCGCACCATAATTTTCAAGACTGGAACCTGCCCAAGTTAATGGCATCGGGAGCGACTATTTCGTTAACAAAATCAAAGGCCCGTAGTTATACGAGGACCAGCTGCGTCTGGGTCACCACCGCGACCAGCTTGCCGTCCTCGGTTTCCAAACGGGTGGTCCAAACCTGGGTCCGCCGGCCCCGGTGGACGGGGGTGGCGGTTGCGATGAGCGTGGTTCCCTCCTTCGCGCCCCCGATGAAATTGGTCTTGCTCTCCAGCGTGGTCGTCCCCTTGGCGTCCTCGGGCAGGTTGATGACGGTCGCCGCCGCGCCGACGGAATCGGCCAGCGCCATCACCGCACCGCCGTGGATGGTGTGGTGGAGGGTGCAGAGATCGGGGCGGACGGTCATCCGCGCCACCACGCGGTCCTTCTCGGCCTCGACGAATTCGACGCCCTTGAGCTCGGCGAACGGCATCTTCATCGCTTTAAGTTTCTCGAGCGGCGTCATCGGATTTCCTCCCAATTCGTTGTTGTCCCAGCGTGAATTGCTTCGCGCGCCAAAGCAATGACGTCCGAGGTCATGGCCATGCTGACATCGGCGCCCGCATTTGTGCATATGCTGCTCCCATGCGTCACTTCCCTCCCCGCCGCATCGTCTGCCTGACCGAAGAGACGGTCGAAACGCTCTATCTGCTCGGCGAGCAGGACCGCATCGTCGGCGTCTCCGGCTACGCCGTGCGCCCGCCGCAAGTGCGGCGCGAGAAGCCGCGGGTGTCGGCCTTCGTGTCGGCGGACATCCCGAAGGTTCTGGCGCTGGAACCGGATCTCGTGCTCGCCTTCTCCGATCTCCAGGCCGGCATCGTCGCCGATCTGGTGCGCGCCGGGCTCGACGTCCACGTCTTCAACCAGCGCGACGTTGCGGGAATACTGGCGATGATCCGGACGCTGGGCGCGCTGGTCGGCGCCGCCAAGCGCGCCCAGGAACTCGCCCAAGGATTCGAGCTGCGTCTCGCCGCGATCGCCGCAACGCCCCGTCCCTCGCCGCAGCCAAAGGTCTATTTCGAGGAGTGGGACGACCCGTTGATATCAGGCATCGGCTGGGTGTCCGAGCTGATCGAGATCGCCGGCGGCGCGGACGTGTTTCCGGAGCTACGGCATCGGCAGGCGGCCAAGGATCGGATCGTCTCGGCGGACGACGTGCGTCAGGCCGCCCCCGACGTGATCCTCGCATCATGGTGCGGCAAGAAGGTTGTGCCTGCCCGCATCCGCGCGCGCGAGGGGTGGGATGAAATTCCGGCCGTGCGGGACAACCGCATCGTCGAGATCAAGTCACCGATCATTCTCCAGCCGGGGCCGGCCGCGCTCACCGACGGGCTCGATGCGATCGTGCAGGCGCTGTGGGGCGAGCGCTCCTGATCTCTCCTGCGTCATTGCGAGCGAAGCGAAGCAATCCAGAACGTCTCTGCGGAAGGATCCTGGATTGCTTCGTCGCAAGGGCTCCTCGCGATGACGGATGGGCGGGCACCGTCCTCACGTCACCGCGTTCACGACCTGATATTCCGGCCGGCGCCATACCTCGCCTGCGATCACCTCCTCGATGATCTCAGCCGCCCTCATCACTTCGCTCCCGCCGATATACAGCGGCGTGATGCCGAAGCGCATGATGTCGGGAGCGCGGAAATCGCCGATGACGCCGCGGGCGATCAGGGCCTGCATGGCGGCGTAGCCGCCATCGAAGGCGAAGGAAACTTGCGAGCCGCGGCGCTCATGCGCGCGCGGGGTCACCAGCTCTAGGGACGGACAGCGGCGCCCGACTTCCGCGATCAGGAGATCGCCGAGTGCCAGCGAGCGCGCGCGGACCTCGGCGATATCGACGCGGTCCCATATGTCGAGCGAAGCCTCCAGCGCCGCCATCGCCAGCACCGGCGGGGTGCCGACGCGCATGCGCTCGATGCCGCCGGCGGCGACATAGGCGAGTTCAAACGCGAACGGCTTCGCGTGGCCCATCCAGCCCGACAGCGCGGCGCGCGCACTGTCGGCGTGGCGCGGCGCGACGTAAAGGAAGGCTGGCGCGCCGGGGCCGGCGTTGATGTATTTGTAGGTGCACCCCGCGGCGAAATCGGCACCTGACCCTGCAAGATCGACCGGCAGTGCGCCGGCCGAATGGGCGAGATCCCAGACCGTGACGATGCCGAGCGCATGGGCTTTCGCCGTCAGCTTCGCCATGTCGTGCCGGCGGCCGGTGCGGTAATCGACCTCGGTGATGTAGAGGACCGCGATCTCCTCCGACAACGCAGCCTCGATCTCCTCCGGCGCGACCAGTCGCAATTGATGCCCGCGCCCGAGCGTCGCGATCAGGCCTTCGGCCATGTAAAGGTCGGTCGGGAAATTGCCGGTGTCGGACAGGACGACCTTGCGCGATGCGCTCATGTCGAGCGCGGCCGCAAGCGCCTGGTAGACCTTCAGCGACAGCGTGTCGCCGACCATCACGGAGCCGGCTTCCGCGCCGATCAGCCGGGCGATGCGATCGCCGACATGGCGCGGCTGGGCATACCAGCCCGCGGTGTTCCAGGCTCGGATCAGCGCGTCGCCCCACTCGGTGGTGATGACGCGGCTGACGCGCTCGGCAACGCCCAGCGGCAGCGCGCCGAGTGAATTGCCGTCGAGATAGATCACGCCGTCAGGCAGATGGAACATCGCCCTGGTGTCGTCATAGACGCGAAGCTTCGACTTGGTCATGGGACATCTCTAGAGGATGGTGCGGACGCGCCAAAGTTCGGGGAACAGCTCGACCTCCAGCATGCGCTTGAGATAGCTGACGCCGCCGGTGCCGCCGGTGCCCCGCTTGAAGCCGATGACCCGCTCGACCGTCGTCACGTGGTTGAAGCGCCAGCGCCGGAAATAGTCCTCGAAGTCGACCAGCTTCTCGGCGAGCTCGTACAGCATCCAGTGCGTCTCCGGCGCTTCATAGACGACACGCCAGGCCTGTAGCACGCCCTCGTTGAAGCTGTGGGTCTCGCGGACATCGCGCGACAGCACCGCCGCCGGCATCGTGAGTCCGTTGCGGTCGGCCAGCCGCAGCACCTCGTCATAGAGGCTCGGCGTCGCGAGCTCGGCCTCGAGCAGCTTCGTCACCTCGGCATCGTGCGCGTGCGGCTTCAGCATGGCGTGATTGCGGTTGCCGAGCAGATATTCGATCAGCCGGTACTGCCGCGACTGGAAGCCCGAGGACTGGCCGAGCTGCGAGCGGAAGCGCGTGTATTCGCTCGGCGTCATCGTGCGCAGCACGTCCCAGGCGTTATTGAGCTGCTCGAAGATGCGCGACATCCGCGCCAGCATCTTCATCGCGGGTTGCACCTCGTCCCTGGCGATGGCACGGCGCGCGGCGCTGAGCTCGTGGATGGCGAGCCGCATCCACAGCTCCGTAGTCTGATGCTGGATGATGAACAGCATCTCGTCATGCGCTTCCGACAGCGGATGCTGCGCGCCGAGGATCGCATCCAGCGCCAGATAATCGCCATAGGACATGCGCCGGGAGAAGTCGGTCTCGGCGCCTTCGCTTGCAGGATCGTAATCGCTGGACGTCATGGCTGGCCCTCCCGATCGATCATTCCGGCCCGGCTCAGTCGAGGCCGATCAGGCGCGCGGTAATCTGCGACGACGGATCCTTGAGCCCGTCGATCACGGTGAAATGGTTCAGCGCCGGCTCGACGACGAGGCGCGTCGGCACGTCGAAGCCGGTCCAGACATTGGCCAGTAGATCGGACTGGCGGATGAATTCGGGCCGCTCGCCGCCGCCGACCCAGGCGGTCACAGGCGAATGCCCGCGCGGCAGATGCAGCGCCGCGCTTTCGAGCGTCGCCTCCTCCATGGTCATGCGCAGCGTCTCGTTCATCTTGGTCTTGAGCAGCGGACGCAAGTCGTGCAACCCGCTGATCGAGAGCGTGCCGGCAATGCGGTTGTAGACGGCGGGCTCCAGCCGGCTGTCATCGCACAGCATGCGCGTGACGAGATGGCCGCCGGCCGAGTGGCCGGCAAGGCGGATGGGACCTGCGACAAGCGAGGCCGCTGTCGCAATCGCGGCGGTGATCTCAGCGGTGATGTCGGAGACGCGCGCAGCCGGCGTCAGCGTGTAGCTCGGCAGCGCCACGGTCCAGCCCTGGTGCCGCGCGCCTTCGGCAAGATCGGTCCACGCCGACTTGTCGAAGCGCATCCAGTAGCCGCCATGGACGAAGACGACGAGGCCCTTGCTGTCGCCGTCGGGCAGGACCAGGTCGAAGCGCTGGCGTTCACCGGCGCCATAGGCGATGTCGGCGCGAAACTCCTTCAGCCCGGCGCGGTAGGCCGCCGCCCGCTCCGCCCACTGCGCCGGCATCTTGTCTGAGCCCGGGATATGGGCCGAATTGGCGTAAGCGTCGTCCCAATCGCGCATCGTTACTCCCTCGACGGACTCAAGGCGGCCGCCAGTCTGCCACCGGGAACGGCCGCATCCTAGTCTTTATTTTAAGCTTAAAGTATCTGGACGAGGCACCGCTAGCCTCTCCACTCGTCATTCCGGGGCGATGCAAAGAATCGAACCCGGAATCTCGAGATTCCGGGTTCGCCCTTTAGGCGCCCCGGAATGACCAAACGTTTTGTTCGCAATGACGTCGGAGAGTGACCTACGCCTTCTCCACCCCGCACCACTCCGCGATGAACAGCGCCATGGCCTTGGTCGTCTTCTTCAGCGACTCCAGATCAACGTATTCGTTGAAGCCGTGCATCTCGCCGCCGCTGGCGCCGAAGCACAGGCTCGGGATACCGTGATTGAGGCCGTAGAAGCGGGTGTCGGTGAGCGCGGTGAAGACGAGGTCCTCGACTGCGCCGCCATAGACCTTGTTGAAGGCCTTGCCGAATGCCGCCTCGGGCGCTGCCGCGTCGGTCAGCTCATAACCTTCCGACAAAAAGCCCGACCATTCGACCTCCGGCGGGTTGTTGGCGAGGAAGCGGTGGTTGCGCGAGGCAGCAGTGACGCAGGCCATGATCTCCTTCTGGTGATCGGCCACCGACCAGCCCGGCAGGATCGCGATGCGGCAGTCGACGTCGCACCAGGCCGGGACGCTGGAGGCCCAGTCGCCGCCCTTGATGATGCCGGGGTTGAAGTTAATGGGATGGTTGATCGTCCCAAAATGGCGATCGGCCTTGGCCCGCTCGTTCCATTCGATCTCGAGCTTTTGCAGCGCATGGACCAGATGATAGGCCGCCATGATCGCATTGGAGCCGGAGCCGGCGAACGCGACATGGGTCGGATGGCCCTTCACGCGCAGGCGAAACCAGATCACGCCGACCTGCGAGCGCACCATCTTGCCGCCGGTCGGTTCCGGGATGAAGCAGGCGTCCGCGCGGTAGCCGCGCTGCAGCGTCGAGAGCGCGCCGACACCGGTGCTCTCCTCCTCGATGACGGACTGGAAGTGGATCCGCCCTGTCGGCTTGAGGCCGGCGGCCTTGATGGCATCGAGTGCATAGAGCGCGCCGATCGTGCCCGACTTCATGTCGCAGGCGCCGCGGCCGAACATCTTGCCGTCCTTGATGACGGGCGAGAATGGCGGGGTGTCCCACAATTCCAGCGGGCCTGCCGGCACCACGTCGCAGTGGCCCTGGAGGATCAGCGATTTGCCGCCGCCCGTTTGTGGACGGTAGGTGCCCACCACCGAGCGCGCCTTGGAAAAATCATGCTCGATCGGACCGAAGCCGCGCAGATCCTTCAAATCGTCGACATTGATGTGCCAGTCGTCGACCTCGTAGCCGCGCGCGCGCAGGAGGTCGCCGATCATGTCCTGGCACGGCCCCTCGGCCCCGCGGATCGAGGGGATCGCAACGAAATCACGGGTGGTCGCAAGCTGGGCTTCGAAGCCGGCATCGACGGCGTCAACAATCCTCTGCTGCGTTTCGGCATTCATCAGGCAACTCCAGGCATTCGAATGGTCCCAAGGAGCGCGCAAGCTAGCCGATTTCAGCCGTTCGGGTACTCCACAAAATATGCATCCCGCAATGCATCTTCGAGCAGGCGGCCTTCCGAATAGCCATCGAGCGTCGCCGGGCGCGTCACACCCTCCAGCAGGCGCGGACACGGCTCCGGAGCACCGAGCACGGTGCGCACGGGAATGCGCTCGGCGTAGATCGGCAACGCATAGTCCTCGTCGTCGTCCGCAACACCCTTGGCGCGGATTTTTGCCGAGGCCTCCTCGATCTCCATGGCGATGAAGGAGGTCGCCTTGATCTCCTGCGTGTTGCTCGCCCGCAGGCTCGCGGTGCGGTCCGGGAAAAATCGGTCGACCATGGCGATCACCGCCCGCTCCTTCTCCTCGGGGTCGGTGACGAGATAGGCGGTGCCGAACGCCATCACCGCGCGATAGTCGGCGGAGTGGTTGAAGCCACAGCGCGCCAGCACGAGGCTGTCGAGATGGGCGACGGTGAGACACACGCGCTCGCCCCTGGTCTGGTTGCGCAGCATGCGGCTGGCGCTCGAGCCGTGCCAATAGAGCTTCGTCCCCTCGCGCCAGAAGAAGGTCGGCGTGCAATAGGGCTGGCCGTCGATGACATAGGCGACATGACAGAGCATCGAGGAATCCAGGATGCGATGAACCGTGTCGTGATCGTAGAAGCCGCGGTCGTGACGGCGCTTCACCTGGTTGCGCGCTGAGGTCGGATAGGAATTTGAAGTCTCGGTCTGGCTCACGGCCGCTCCTGTCGTGAATGGAACAGTTCCAGGGCAGTTGTAGCGGCCGATTTGGTCTGCGATAGTGCCAATTCCATGCAAAAAATTCCGACCAATTCGCCCTCGCCCGCCAAGGCCGAACTGCCGCTCGACCTCACCGGGGCGCACATCACCGCCGGCGCATCGGCGGCGCACAGGCTCTACCAGGCGCTGTGCGAGATGATCGTCTCCGGCCTCGTCAAGCCTGGCGAGCCGCTGCCGCCGTCGCGCACATTGGCCAAGCAAACGGGCTTCCGACGCAACGCCGTCGTCACCGCCTATGAACGCCTGATCGCCGACGGCTTTGCCGATGCCACCGTCGGCTCCGGCACCTTCGTCGCCGCGCGGATTCCAGCGCGTGCCGCCGAGCCTAAGAAGCCGAAGGTGATCGTCGAAGCACCGCAGCAAGGCGCGTTCTCGCTCGGCTGCACCCATATCGACGAACGCGCCGTGCAGCGCTTCCGCGCCTTTGTCGGCCGGCGCATGCGCGCGTTCGGGTCCGAGCATCTTCATTATGGCGATCCCCGCGGCAGCCGCGAGCTGCGGGCGGCGATCGCCGATCATCTATTGTCGGCGCGCGGCCTGCGCTGCGATCCCGACCAGATCATGCTCACGTCGGGCACGCTGCACGCCCTGCGCATCGTGCTGAGTGCGATCCTGAAGGCGGGCGACCAGGTCTGGTGCGAGGACCCAGGTTACCCCGCCGCGCGCAAGACCATCGCGCATTGCGGCTATCGCGCCGTGCCCGTCCCCGTCGACGAGCACGGGATGCGCATCGCCAAGGGCCGCACGTCGGCACCGTCCGCGCGCGCGGCCTATGTGACGCCGTCGCACCAGTTTCCGCTGGGCGTGCAGATGTCGATGCCGCGCCGGCTCGAACTGCTCGACTGGGCCAAGCAGGCCGGCGCCTTCGTGCTGGAGGACGATTACGACAGCGAGTTCCGCTATGACGGCGCGCCGCTGATGTCGCTTGCCGGCATCGATCATCTCCAGCGCGTGATCTACATGGGCACGTTCGCCAAGACGCTGTTTCCGGGCCTGCGCATCGGCTATTGCGCCCTGCCCGAGCGCCTGATCGCCGACGTGACAGCCGCGCGCACCGCGCTCGACCGCTTTCCCGGCACGCTGATGGAAGGCGCGGTGGCCGACATGCTCAACTCCGGCGCCTTTGCGGCGAACCTGAAGCGGGTGCGAAAGCTCTATCGCGAGGCTCGCGACGCGCTGGCTGAGACGCTGGAGGCCAGATCCGACGGTGTGCTGTCCGTACCGGTCCCCTCGCAGGGCCTGCATCTTGTCGCAAGGTTCGATCCGTCGGTCGATCTATCGGTCGCGGCCGAGGCGAAGCTGGCCGCCGGCGCCGAAGGCTGGCTGTTGGCCGACACCTATTCGCGCACACGTCCCCTGCCCGGCTTCGTGCTGGGATTTTCCGGGCATGCGGTTCCGAAGCTCGTGGCATCCGCGGAACGGCTCGCGCGGGAATCGCGTGCCGCGTTGCGCGTGAAGGGCAGATCGGCCCGGCGTGCGTGACGAAGCTTTGCTATCAGAATCGGCGACCGCTCCCTACATTGCGGCATCGATTCCGGGAGCCCTCATCATGTCACTCCGCCGCGCAGCCTGCCTCTCGCTCCTGATCGTCATCGCGCTTGCCTCGACGGCGCGCGCAGGCACCGTCGGGCGCGAGCAGGACATCGTGGATCTGAAACTTGGCCAGCGCGTGCTGGTGGATGACGGAACCTGCCCGGCCGGACAGGTCAAGGAGGTCCGCGGCGCGAAGATGACCGACAAGGGGATCGCGCAAACGAGTTCCTGCGTGCCGCGGCACGGGCCGAAATCGAAATGATAATCGGAGAGGCTACTTCGCCGGATCGAACATGCACTGCAAGGTGGGCTTGGCGATCTTGGTGAAGGTCGGGCCGATCTCGCCCTGCTTGGACGTCGGCACCCAATCGGTCTCGATCGTCGGAACGCCGGTCTCGCTGATGCCGCGCAGCAGCGCCTCGCGCAGATCGCGGTCCTCGACGACCGCGGCGGCATGGTCATGCAGACAGCCGCAGACTTCCTCCGGATGCTCCCAGCGCCCGAGCATGCGTGGCGCGCACTGCCGCACGAACTCGGTGCGGGGATCAGGCAATCTGGAGGGAGAGCGCACTTGCGCCTGGACGGAACTGATCGTGAGAAGGGAAATGAGCGCTGCGGCGCAAATGCGAAGATTCATGATGGCCTTTAACGGCTGATTTTCTTGTTGGCGATCAGAAGCGCGCGGCGACCACGATCGGCTGCGGCGACGGGGTAATGACCGGCGAGCCGCTGTACTGGAAGGTGCCGATGCCCGGCAGATTGCCGTCTGGCGCGCCTGCGAACGAGGAACCGGCGAGGACAAAACCGAAAGCAAGGATGAAGCTGAGCGCGCGCATGGTCTTGTCCCTCAATGTCGCCGGCGGTGCACCGCCGTCGTTGTGAAGCTGATAACCATGGGTGGTTTCGCGCGTGATGCGCCAAAGGCGGAAAATGGTTTCATCTCCGTGAGAATTGTTTCGTCCGGTCCGATGCGACGAAACAATTCTCGGAAAATGCCAATCATTTCAGTCAGGTTGCGCCGCAACTCAACGTAACCCGGCAAGTCCTTGTTCCAGCACGAACATGCGCCGGGGGCGCGCTGTCACGCGCGCGCCTTGCACGCTTCATACGCATTTTACGTTTTTCTGCTGAAGAGAAGCCAAACGAAGGTTGGGCCCTGTCGAACCGGGGGCGCTTCGGCTGCGACCCAAGCCATCGAAACCGAGACGCCCGGATCACCGGGCGCGATCACGTGAGGGATGGCCATCATGATGGCGGGAAAACGCGCAACGACGCGCGAAGCGGAGCAGCGGACGGACCGCGGAGATCAACGACCTGTTCGCGGCCCCGTCACTTCGACGAGCGAAATGGCGCTGCAATCGAGCCGCGGCTTTGAGGCCGCGCCGCAGATGTTCGTGCGGCTGACCGGCTCGCATCTCGCAAAACCGCGCGTCAACCGTGCTGTCGTCACCGAGTGAACGCAAACGCGTCACTGAGTGAACGCAAACGGCGTCACTGAGTGAAGAATTCGCCGCACTTCTGGACGTTGGCGTCCGCCGGTCCCCACGGCATGATCGGCACGGTCGAGGTCGAGTTCTTCGGCGAGCCCTCGATCAGCTTGTCCGAATAGACCATGTAGACCAGCACGTTGCGCTTGGCGTCGCAGCCACGCACGATCTGCATCTTCTTGAAGAACAGCGAGCGTCGCCTGCGGAACATGTCGTCGCCTTGTTCCATCTTGTCCTTGAACTTGATGGGCCCGACCTGGCGGCAGGCGAGCGAGATGTCCGAGACCTCCTCGGCAAGGCCGAGCCAGCCCTTGAAACCACCCTTCTCCGGCACGGTGAAATGACAGGCGACACCTTCCACCTCGGGATCATCGAGGCCGTAGGTCGCGAGCTTGTCATTCGGGCTGACCCATTTGAAGACGGTCGAGCGGCGGAAGATCAGATCCGGCTCGTCGGCAGCCTGGGCGGAAGCCACCGGCACGACCAGAGCCAGGAGGAATAAAGCAAGGCCTTTCAAGCGGATGCCGGAAAGACCGGGGAAACGAGATGACATGAAGTTCTCCGGTAACAAGTACCCGCAATGTAGGGATGAGACAGCCAGACAGGAAGGCGACTGGCCGCGAGGAGCGGCCGCCGTTTACCGCTCCGTGAGGCTTTTTTGCTACGTCTTGGACAAATGTAGCTGATGGCAGAACTGCCTTGCCGGTGAACGCGTATCCCCTCTACGAGACTAATGTCTGATTTGGATTATGGATTCGAGGATGAATAGCGTGAAGGGGTCCGGTTCTTCTGCCAAGCCGGCGCGGCTGTGGCAGGTCGCCATTTTGGCGACGGCTGGTGCGATCGGTACGGCAAGCCAGGCGGACGCAGCATTTTACTACTGGACGGATTATTCCGACGGGTCCTACGCCTCCCGTCAGGATCGGCATCTCGAAGTCCCGCGCCAGAAGCCGCAGAAGCGCGGCGCGGCCGGCAAGAAGGACGCGGTTGCCGAGAAGGAAGTCGGCACCAAGCCGCAAGGGCCGCTCGTCATCGTCGTCTCGATCGACCGGCAGAAGGTGACGGTCTACGACACCAACGGCGTGTTCGCGGAATCCCCGGTGTCGACAGGCATGAAGGGCCACTCGACGCCGATGGGTGTGTTCAGCGTCATCCAGAAGCACAAATTCCACCACTCCAACATCTATAGCGGCGCGCCGATGCCGTACATGCAGCGGATCACCTGGTCCGGTGTCGCCATGCATGCCGGCGTGCTGCCGGGTTATCCGGCCTCGCATGGCTGCATCCGCATGCCGATGGCGTTCGCGGTGAAGATGTGGAATTGGACCAAGATGGGTGCACGCGTCATCGTCTCGCCCGGCGAGATGACGCCGCACAGCTTCCAGCACCCGCTGCTCGCCTCCGTGCGCGTGCCGCCGCAGCCCGCGGCCAGCGTCGAGCCTCAGACCAACATCGGCGACAAGGCCGACAAGGGCGCACCAGCCAAGGTCACTGAAGCCAAACCGCCCGAGACCAAGACCGCCAGCGCCGAGAGCGTGCTCGAGCTGCGCTCGTCGGTCGGCCACACCGTGATGTCGGACATGACGACGGGCAATGCGCCGGCCCGCGCGGAAGCGGCCGCACCGGCCGACAAGCTTGACGCAACGAAAACCGCCGAAGCGTCTGACGCGGCCAGGCCGGCAAACGCCGATGCGAAGCCGACCGATTCCGCCGAGGCACCCAAAGCGACCACGGCCTCCGACGACAGGCCCGCCGACAAGGTCGAGGCCGTCAAGTCCGAGCCCGTCAAGACTGACGCGGCCGACGCCGCAAGGAAGCCTGATGCCGCCGTGACGGCTACGGCACCCGCGCCGGACGCCAAGAAGGACGAGAGCCGCGTTGCCGATCCTGCGCCTGCGGCGAAGCCGGAAGCGCCCAAGCGGGCCGGCCAGATCGCCGTCTTCATCAGTCGCAAGGATTCCAAGCTCTACGTGCGGCAGAATTTCGCGCCGCTGTTCGAGGTGCCGGTTACGATCGCCGCGAGCGACCGGCCGCTCGGCACGCACGTCTTCACCGCCGAAGTCGACAAGACCGACGCCAATGCATTGCATTGGTCGGTGGTGTCGCTGCCCGTCTCCGCTCGCGCCGCCGCGCGCGAGGATGACAGCCGCGTGACGCGCCGCCAGCGTGGCGCCGCCGTGATCCCCGTCGCCGCAAAGCCGGTGGTCACGCCGGACAACCCGGCTGAGGCGCTCGACCGCATCGCGATCCCCGCCGACACCATGGCGAAGATCAACGAGATGCTGACCTCGGGCGGCTCGGTCATCGTCTCCGACCAGGGCATCAACCAGGGCGAAACCGGCGAAGGCACTGATTTCATCGTCCGGCTCTACTAGAGCGTTTTCGAGCGCCCGATCCATCGGAACGGAAATGGCTCCAGGCGCTTCGCCGCTCCCGATAACGCGGTGTTGACGAGGCCGATCGCAGCGGCGGAGTAACATGCATCCCGGATCGTTTCGGGGGACGCCGTCATGATGAACCGAAGGACCATGCTCATCGCGGCGCTTGCAGGCGCCGTCGCTCCGGTGACGCGCGCGGTCGCCGATGGCGGCATGAGCCGGATCTCGGCCTACGCCTTCTCCTTTTCCGCGTTGTCCGGCGACGACATCCGCCTCGCCGCTTTCACCGGCAAACCGCTGCTGGTGGTCAACACCGCCTCGCTCTGCGGCTACACGCCCCAATACGCGGGGCTGCAAGAGCTCTGGAGCGAGTTTCGCGAGCGCGGGCTCACCGTGATCGGCGTGCCCTCCAACGATTTCGGCGGCCAGGAGCCGGGCGGAACGAGCGAGATCACGGAGACCGCGCACCACCAATACGGCGTTACCTTCCCGATCGCGGCCAAGGCCACAGTGATCGGCGCGAGGGCGCATCCGTTCTACAAATGGGCGGCCGACGCGCGCCCGAAGGATGTTCCGCGTTGGAACTTCCACAAATACCTGATCGGGCGTGACGGCTATATCGCCGAGGTATTTGCCTCCGCCATCGAGCCGACCGATACGCGAATCAAGACGGCGATTGCCAAGACGCTGGCCGACACTTGATGCAACGCGCCCCATCCGGTTGGGCACAATTGTGGCGGGATGCCAAACAGCCGTTGCAATGGCGATGGCCCACCATCTAGGCTAAGATCGTTTGGGGCAGGATGGTTTTGCCGGAGGCGAAAAGTCACGGCGGAACAACGGGATCAATCTCGAGGACAACACCATGCGTGTGGCGGCAGGACTGATTTTGGCAAGCGCGATGTCTTTAGGCATGACCGGCGCGGCATGGTCGCAGGCCCCGGCCGCGAAGCCCGCCGCCGCAACGGGTGCCGCACCGGCCGCGACGCCGGCTGCTCCAGCGGCAGCACCGGCTCCTGCAGCGGCCGCCGCGCCAGCGGGCTTCGTCAATCCGCCGCCGCCCAAGCAGGCGCCGCAGCCCGCACGCGCGGCCTGCAACACACCCGACGCGCTCGGGGTCGCCCGCACCGTCGAGATCGACACGACAGGCGGTCCAGGCTTCGGCTTCGAGCACTTCAAGGAGCTCGACTTCCTGCGCGACAAGGAGGTGGTGTTGACCTTCGACGACGGCCCCTGGCCGAAGAACACGCCCGCCGTGCTGAAGGCGCTCGCCGATGAATGCACCACCGGCATCTTCTTCTCGATCGGCAAGCACGCGACCTATGAGCCGGAAATCCTGAAGCAGGTCTACGCTGCCGGCCACACCGTCGGCACCCACACCTGGTCGCACGCCAATCTCAACAACAAGAAGCTCACGGAAGCGCAGCGCAAGGAAGAAATCGAGAAGGGCCTGTCGGCGGTGAAATGGGCGCTCGGCGGCATCTCGCCCTCGCCGTTCTTCCGCTTCCCGGCACTCCAGCATCCGCCGGAGATGGTCACCTATCTCGGCAACCGCAACACGGCGATCTTCTCCTGCGACATCGACTCGTTCGACTTCAAGGCCTCGAAGCCCGAGAAGGTGATCGAGACGGTGATGAAGAAGCTCGACAGCAAGGGCAAGGGCATCGTCCTGATGCACGACTTCCAGAAGCATACGGCAGAAGCCCTGCCCGAGCTCCTCAAGCGCCTAAAGGCAGGCGGCTACAAGGTGGTGGCGATGCGCGCCAAGTTCCCGGCGTCTTCGCTGCCCGAATACGACCAGGAGCTGCTCAAGGACGTCAAGCTGCCGACGGTGAGCCAGCGCCCGGTCAATTCCGTGGTGACGACCGTTTCGGAATAGCCGGCAATTGTCTTTCTGTATCGAAGGCTACGTCATCGTCTCCGCGGACGGCATGCTCGCCGACGCGAGCCATGTCATGCCTGACAGCCTGAAGTTCGAAGGCGACAAGCTGTTCTTCGAGCAGGCGCTCGATCGCGCCGCGCTGATCGTGCACGGCCGGCACTCACATGAGCAGCAGCCGAACTCTCCGAAGCGCAAGCGGCTGATCACGACCCGCAAGATCAAGGCCCTCACCGTCGATCCGGAGATGCCGAACGCGACATTGTGGAATCCGGATCACGCGAGCTTCGAGGAGGCCTGCGCCTTCGCCGATGTCGCCTCCGGCATGGTCGCGATCATCGGCGGTCCCGTCGTGTTCGACATGTTCATGGACCGTTACGACACGTTCTGGCTGTCGGAAGCCCCGCATCTGCGCCTGCCCGGCGGCGAAGGTTGTTTTGTCGGCGTGCCCGAGCGGACCCCGCACGAGGTGCTGGCGTCACACGGGATGAAGCCGGACGCGCCCTATGTGCTCGACGCGGCGCATGACGTCACGGTGACACCGTGGCGTCGGGCGTAGGTGCACTGCAACAACGCTCCCTGCAAAAACGCCCTACACGTCCCCGTAAGCCGCCTCGACCGGCCGCGTGGCGCGGCCATAGCCGATGATCATGCAGAGCGCACCGATGATCGAGAGATTCTTCAGCGCATCGACCAGCATCTTTGCGTTGTCGGGCGCCGCCAGATTCCAGAAGTCGTAGAACAGCACGGTTGCGACCGCGACGTAGACGATCAGCAGCATGGCGAAGAACCGCGCCCCGAAGTTCAGCGCGATCATCAAGCCGGCGATGATCTCGAGCGCGCCGACCGCGATCGCCAGCAGCTGCGGCGTCGTCATGGCGGTCGCCGTCTCGATCTGCTTGGCGTAAGGCGCGATGATGTCAGGCACCACGACCTTGGTGGCAATGAAATCGGCGGTCGCCTGGATGGCGAACAGTTTCGTCGCGCCCGTGTAGATGAACAGCACGGCGAACAGAATTCGCCCGAAAGTCACGAACGCTGGCATGATCGGCCTCTTGGCTCAGGCTTTCTAAGATCGGAACTTGGACGAAAGTCCTGAGCGATTATGAAGAGTCGTTGGCCGGTTTACAAACGGGGAAATGGAGAACTGTTTTGAAAAGATTGAAGGGCGGATGCGCCGGAGGTGTGCTCTCTCGCCCCGCTCTTGTCCGCCGAAGCCTTGGCGAAGGCGGATGCGGGGCCGCGACGAGCTTCGCTCGCGCTGAGAGGGTTGGGGTGAGGGGAGCCTCCACGGGGGCGGTGAGAATTGGACTCGCGGAGAGTCCCCCTCACCCGGATCGCATCTGACGATGCGATCCGGCCTCTCCCCGCAAGCGGGGAGAGGCGAAGAGGTCCCGCCTCAGGTAAACAACGTCGGCTGCTGCCGCGCCGCGCGCTCCTGCGCTTCCACGACGGCGACCGCAGTCATGTTGAGGATGCCGCGCGCGGTCACCGAGGGGGTGAGGATATGCGCCGGGCGCGCCGGGCCGATCAGGATCGGGCCGACGGGCAGTGCATCCGCGAGCGACTTGATCATCTGATAGGCGACGTTGGCGGTGTCGAGCGTCGGCATGATCATGATGTTGGCCTCGCCCTCGAGGTTGGAGTGCGGCAGCACCATCTTGCGCGCAGCGGCCGAAAGTGCCGTGTCGCCCTGCATCTCGCCGTCGGCCTCGATCTCCGGATGCTTCTCCTTCAGGAGCTGGGTCGCCCGGCGCATCTTGCGCGAGGACTCGGTGTCGTAGCTGCCGAAATCGGAATGCGAGACGAAGGCGATCTTCGGCTTGATGTTGAAGCGCTGGACGTGGACCGCCGCGAGCGAGGCGATCTCGGCGAGTTCTTCCGCGCTGGGGTTGGGGCGAACCTGCGTATCGGCGATGAAGAACGCGCCCTTGCTGGTGATCAGCAGCGCCAGCGCCGCATAGTCGCTGATCCCTGCTGAGAAGCCGACGATCTCGCGGACATGGCGCAGATGGCTCATGTAGCGGCCCTCGACGCCGCAGAGCATCGCATCCGCCTCCCCGCGCGTCACCGCGAGCGCGGCGATGACCGTGTTGTTGGTGCGTACCACCGTGCGCGCCGCATCCGGCGTCACGCCGCGGCGGCCGGCGACTTCGACATAGGACTGCACGTAGGATCGGTAGCGCGGATCGTCCTCGGGGTTGACGAGGTCGAAATCCTTGCCGGCCTTGATCGACAGGCCGAAGCGCTTGATGCGCGCCTCCACCACGGACGGACGACCGACCAGGATCGGCGTCGCCAGCTTCTCCTCCAGCACCACCTGCGTGGCGCGCAGCACGCGCTCGTCCTCGCCCTCGGCATAGATCACGCGCACCGGCTGGGTCTTGGCCTTGGCGAACATCGGCTTCATGACGAGGCCGGAGCGGAAGGCGAAGCGCATGAGCTGCGCGGCATATTCGTCGAAATTGGTGATGGGGCGCGTCGCGACGCCCGACTCGATCGCGGCCTTCGCGACCGCCGGCGCCACGCGCAGGATCAGCCGTGGATCGAACGGGCTCGGAATCAGCGAGCCCGGACCGAAGCCTCCCATCTCGCCGGTGTCGACCCCTTGCGCCACCGCATCCGACGGCGCCTCGCGCGCGAGCTGCGCGATGGCTTCGACGGCGGCGTGCTTCATCTCCTCGTTGATGGCGCTGGCACCGACGTCGAGCGCGCCGCGGAAGATGAAGGGAAAGCACAGGACGTTGTTGACCTGGTTCGGATAGTCCGAGCGGCCGGTGCAGATCATGGCGTCGGGGCGCACCTTCCGCGCTTCCTCCGGCATGATTTCGGGCGTCGGATTGGCGAGCGCCATGATGAGCGGCTTGTCGCCCATCGCCTTGGCCATCTCAGGCTTGAGGACGCCCGGTGCCGACAGCCCGATGAAGATGTCCGCGCCGCCGATGACGTCGGCGAGCGTGCGCTTGTCGGTCTTCTGCGCATAGACCGCCTTCCAGCGGTCCATCGAGGTGTTGCGGCCCTCATGCACGAGGCCGTCGATGTCGCAGACCCAGATGTTCTTGCGCTGCGCGCCCATCGACACCAGAAGATTGAGCGTCGCAATCGCGGCAGCACCTGCCCCTGACGCCACGATCTTGACGTCCGACAGCTTCTTGCCGTTCAGCCTGAGGCCGTTGGTGATGGCGGCGGCGACGATGATCGCGGTGCCGTGCTGGTCGTCATGGAAGACCGGGATCTTCATGCGCTCCTTCAGCCGCGCCTCGATCTCGAAGCACTCCGGCCCGCGGATGTCCTCGAGATTGATGCCGCCGAAAGTCGGCTCGAGCGCCGCCACGGTCTCGACCACCCGGTCGATGGTGTCGGCGGCGATCTCGATATCGAACACGTCGATGCCGGCAAACTTCTTGAACAGGACCGCCTTGCCCTCCATCACGGGCTTGGAGGCCAGCGGGCCGATATTGCCGAGGCCGAGCACCGCGGTGCCGTTCGAGACCACGGCGACCAGGTTGGCGCGGGTGGTCAGCGTCGCCGCCTCGGCCGGGTTCTTGGCGATCTCGGTGCAGGCAGCCGCAACGCCCGGAGAATAGGCAAGCGCGAGGTCGCGCTGGTTGGCAAGCGGCTTGGTCGCCTGGATCTCGAGCTTGCCGGGGCGCGGCAGACGATGATAGGCGAGCGCCGCCTGGTGGAGGTCATCAGAATAGGACGACATGCGGTCTCTTGCCTCGCGTTACCGGCCTCAAACTACGTTGTCCTGACCGGTCTGTCGCGGGTCGCGGTATTCCGGGTCATGGAAACGGGATGAAGCACGGCCGGCGCCCCGGTGGCAACATCCGATTCCGCCCCCATCAACAGGCCGCACGGTCAAATATTTGAAAACCATAGCTTTCCCTGGACCGCCCCGCGCTTTGCGAATATGGCAGGTTGCGCAGTGCAAAACGAGCAACTGGAGCTGAGAATGAAGCGGATCCTGATCGGCCTGATCGCACTCGCCGTGCTCGCCGCGGGCGGATGGTTCGGCTTCAACCTCTATGCCAGACATCGCGCCACCGCGGAGATCGAGGCCGTCTTCGACCGGATCCGCAGCCAGGGCGGCAAGGCAAGCCACGGCAAGGTGGCGTTCGACGTGACGAGCCGGACGCTGACCATCGAGGACATCGCAGTCGATCCCGCCGGGCAGCCACAGGCACACGTCAAGATCGCCGGCATCAAGGGCGTGGGCCTCCGCCAGACCGATGAGACCCGCTTTGCGGCCGACAGCATCGATATCTCCGGTTTCGAGGTTGCGCTGGACGAAGTCGGCCCCGGGAAGCTGAAAGCCTCCTACAAGATCCCGCAGATGATCATGCGCGATTACGCGGGCCCTGTTCACGTCCAGAATGCGCCGGCGTCAGGCGCCCTGATCGACTTGTACCGATTTGTGCTCGATCAGTATGCGAGCGTGACCGCATCTTCAGTCACGGCACCGACCCTCACCATCGCCTTCGATGCCGGCAAAGGCGCCGCCGGCAGCGGCGAGGTCGTCTATTCGGGGCTCGCGATCCAGAAGCTCGGCAAGGGCAAGGTCGACGCGATGAAGGCCGACCGCGCCTCCTTCACGATCAACGTGGAGCAGGCCGGCAAGGCGGACAAGCTGAGCGGCGAGATGTCCGACCTCATCATCAATGATTTCGACTCGACCGCAATCGCCGCCGCCCTCGATCCGCAGAAGGCCAACGACGACAGCTACCATCGCGTTTACGGACAAATGTCGAGCGGCCTTTACGTGGCGACGTCGACGCACGGCGTGCGGATGCAGGTCGACGGCATCGCGATCGCCGATATCGCGGTCCAGCCGTCAAAATTCCGGCCGGTCGAGATTCTGGCACTGCTGCCGACGGACCGCTCCGTCCAGCCGACCCCGGCGCAATCGCGCGAGATGATGGAGAAGCTCGCCGGCCTCTATGACGGCCTTCGCGTCGGCAAGATCGAGATCGGCACCATGTCGATCACGACCCCGCAAGGGACGCCCCGGCTCAGGGCGATCAGATACCAGGAGGGCGAGTTCGCGCTCGAAGGCCTGGATGCGCCGACGCCGCAAGGCCAAGTGAAGATGGAGCGCTTCGCGCTCAAATCGCTCAGCCTGGCGAACCTGTTTCGTTGGGCCGCGAGCCTCACCACGCCCGGGCAGCCGCCCTCGCCCGATCAGATGCTGGGCCTGTTCCGGGTGCTCGAAGGCGCCGAGATCAAGGGCGTGGTCTCGCCCTACAAGAACACGCGGCAGCTCGTCACCATCGACACGATCAGCCTGAACTGGGGCCAGCTGGTCGGGTCGATCCCGAGCAAGGCCAATCTGGTCGTGAAGATGGTCGCCCCCACCGATCCGGCCAATCCCACGCAGCTGCCGCTGACGATGGCCGGCATCGACAAACTGGCAATCAACCTCGATCTCGGCGCGGCCTGGACGGAGTCCTCGGGCGCGCTGGCGCTCGCGCCGGCCACCATCGACCTCGGCAACCTCGCCAAGGCGCAGGCCCGCCTCGCACTCGCCAACGTGCCGCGCGGCGTGTTCACGGCCGACCCTGTGCAAGCCATGAGCCAGGCCGGGCAGATCGAAGCCGGCGCGATCGAGCTCTCCCTGCGCGACAGCGGCGTCGTCGATCTGCTCGTGGCGCAGTTCTCCCGCATGCAGAATGTCAGCCGGGACGCGGCGCGCGGCGCCATCGTCGAGATGATCCGGGCACAGGGCGAGAAGATCGCGGCCGCCAATCCCGATGCCAAGACCGCGGTCGATGCCATCGCCGGCTTCGTCGAGACGTCAGGGCAAACGCTCACCATCAAGCTGACGCCGCTCGGCAAGGTGCCGCTGCTCCAGCTCATGCACGCCCTGAACAGCGAGCCGATCGTCGCGCTGGCGCAATTCCGGATCGAGGCGTCGACGGGGTTGTAGGCGAGCGTTCGCTCGGCGGTCTCGTGTCCCGGACGCGGCGCGGCATGAAATGACGCGACGCAGAGCCGGGACCCAGGGTCACCGTCCGTGAAGTCTGGGCCCCGGCTCTGCAGCGCACCGCTGGAAAAGCGCTGCGCTGCGTCCGGGGTACGCATTCACTTCTGCGGCAGGTTCACTCGCACATGCAGCTCGCGGAGCTGCTTGGTCGTGGCTTCCGACGGTGCGCCCATCAGGAGGTCCATGGCCTGCTGGTTCATCGGGAACAGCGAGATCTCGCGCAAATTGGTGGTGCCGCACAGCAGCATCACGATGCGGTCAACGCCCGCGGCCATGCCGCCATGCGGCGGCGCGCCGTACTGGAAGGCGCGGTACATGCCGCCGAAGCGGTCAACCACCTCCTGCTCGCCATAGCCGGCGATCTCGAACGCCTTCACCATCGCTTCCGGCACGTGGTTGCGGATGCCGCCCGAGGCGATCTCGTAGCCATTGCAGGTGATGTCGTACTGGAACGCCTTGATGGTCAGCGGATCCTGGCCCTTCAGCGCCTCGAGGCCGCCCTGCGGCATCGAGAACGGGTTGTGCGAGAAGTCGACCTTCTTGTCGTCCTCGTTGTACTCGTACATCGGGAAATCGACGATCCAGGCGAGCTCGAACCGCTCCTTGTCGGTGAGGTTCAATTCCTCGCCGACCTTGTTGCGGGCAAGGCCCGAGAACTTCCAGAACTTGTCGGGATCGCCGGCGACGAAGAAGGCGGCATCGCCTTCTTTGACGCCGATCTGCGCGCGGATCGCGGCGGTGCGCTCGGGTCCGATGTTGTTCGCCAAGGGACCAGCGCCCTCGCCGCCCTCGCGCCACATGATGTAGCCGAGGCCGGGCTGGCCCTCGCCCTGCGCCCACGAATTCATGCGATCGCAGAAGGCGCGGCTGCCGCCGCCCGGCGCCGGGATCGCCCAGACCTGATTCTTGGGGTCTTCGAGCATGCGCGCGAACACCTTGAAGCCGGAGCCGCGGAAGTGCTCGGAGACGTCCTGCATCTCGATGGGGTTGCGCAGGTCCGGCTTGTCGCTGCCGTATTTGCGCAGCGCTTCGGCGAACGGGATGCGGCGCCAGTTCTTGCTCACCGGCTTGCCCTTGGCGAACTCCTCGAACACGCCGGTGATGACAGGCTCCATCGCCGCGAACACGTCTTCCTGCGTGACGAAGCTCATCTCGACGTCGAGCTGGTAGAACTCGCCCGGCAAGCGGTCGGCGCGCGGGTCCTCGTCGCGGAAGCACGGCGCGATCTGGAAGTAGCGGTCGAAGCCCGACATCATCAGCAATTGCTTGTACTGCTGCGGCGCCTGCGGCAGCGCGTAGAACTTGCCGGGATGGATGCGCGAGGGCACCAGGAAGTCGCGCGCGCCTTCCGGCGAGGACGCGGTCAGGATCGGGGTGTTGAACTCGAAGAAGCCCTGCCCCTCCATGCGCCGACGCATCGACTTGATGATTTCGACGCGCGTCATGATGTTCTGGTGCAGTTTTTCGCGACGCAGATCCAGGAAGCGATATTTGAGCCTGATATCCTCAGGATATTCCTGATCGCCGAACACCGGCAGCGGCAGGTCGCCGGCCGGGCCCAGCACCTCGATCTCGCTGACATAGATCTCGACCTTGCCGGTCGGCAAATCGTCGTTGTCGGTGCCTTCAGGGCGGCGGCGGACCTTGCCGTCCATCTTGACCACGAATTCCGAGCGCAGCTTTTCGGCCAGCGAGAACGCTGGCGAGTCCGGGTCGACCACGCACTGGGTCAGGCCGTAATGGTCGCGCAGGTCGATGAACAGCACGCCGCCATGGTCGCGAACGCGATGGACCCAGCCCGAGAGGCGGATCGTCTCGCCGATGTTGCTCTCGCGGAGCGCGCCGCATGTATGTGACCGGTAGCGATGCATGGTCGTCCCAAATTGATGTCTGAGGAAGCGAATCGGACGACTGAGGTGGCCGGTCCGAAAGTTGCGGCAGGGTTTACCCGACGAGGCCCAAAGCGGCAACCAAGGGAACGGCCTGTTTGGGGCCCGGAAGGCCCATTTTTGGCCGATCTGGGCTCAAGCCTTTGCCATCAGGCGTTCCCCGCCTATCTTTACCTCCATGACCGTCCATTTCCCCTTCCAGAACTCCTATTCGGCGCTGCCGGACAGCTTTTTTGCCCGGGTCGCGCCGACCCCGGTCGCAGCCCCCCGGCTCATCAAGCTGAACCGGCCGCTGGCGGTCCAGCTCGGCCTCGACCCGGATATGCTGGAGACCCCTGAGGGCGCCGAGATCCTGGCGGGCAAGACGGTTCCTGATGGAGCCGACCCCATCGCCATGGCCTATGCCGGCCACCAATTCGGGCAGTTCGTGCCCCAGCTCGGCGACGGCCGGGCGATCCTGCTCGGCGAGGTCATCGACCGGGACGGCGTCCGCCGCGACATCCAGCTCAAGGGAAGCGGTCCCACCCCGTTCTCCCGCCGCGGCGACGGCCGCGCTGCGCTCGGGCCCGTCTTGCGCGAATACATCGTCAGCGAAGCGATGTACGCGTTGGGCATTCCGACCACACGCTCGCTTGCCGCCGTCGTCACCGGCGAGCACGTCATCCGCGAGACCGCGCTGCCTGGCGCGGTGCTGACCCGCGTCGCCGCGAGCCACATCCGCGTCGGCACCTTCCAGTTCTTTGCCGTCCGCCGCGATACCGACGCGATCCGCCGGCTCGCCGATCACGTCATCGCCCGTCATTACCCAGAGTTGCTCGGCACCGAGCGGCCGTATCACGCGCTGCTTGCCGGCGTCGTCGCGCGCCAGGCCGAGCTCGTCGCGCGCTGGCTGCTGGTCGGCTTCATCCACGGCGTGATGAACACCGACAATTCTTCGATCTCGGGCGAGACCATCGATTACGGCCCCTGCGCCTTCATGGATGCCTACAATCCCGCGCAGGTCTTCTCCTCGATCGACGAAATGGGCCGCTACGCCTACGCCAACCAGCCGCGCATCGCGCTGTGGAATCTGACCCGGCTGGCCGAGTGCCTGCTGCCCCTGTTCGGCGAGGAGCAGGAGAAGGCGGTCGAGCAGGCACAGGACATTCTCAGCGCATTCCCCGAGACATTCAGCAAGGCCTATCAGGCGGGCCTGCGCAAGAAGGTCGGCCTGTTCACGGAGCGCGACGGCGACGAGGCCCTGATCCAGGACCTGCTCGACGCCATGGCGAAGAACCAGGCCGACTTCACCCTGACCTTCCGCAGGCTGGGTGACGCCGCAGGCGATCCGGCCGCGGACGACGCCCGCGCAGAGTTCATGGACCCCGCAGCCTTCGATGAATGGGCCCGGCGCTGGCGCGAGCGTCTCGCGGCCGAGCCGCAATCCGCCGCCGAGCGGCAGACTGCCATGAACGCCGTCAACCCGCTCTTCATCCCGCGCAACCACCGCGTCGAGGCCGTGATCCAGGCCGCGGTCAACGATGACAACTACGCGCTGTTCGAGGAATTGGTGAAGGTGCTGGCCAAGCCGTACGAGGACCAGCCGGACTATGCGGCTTATGCCGATCCGCCGCTACCGGACCAGCGGGTGTTGCAGACGTTCTGCGGGACGTGAGCTGGCACGCCCCCGCATCACCACCTCTAATTGATTCGCTGCATGGATTGCGCCTTGCGCTAATCCATTCCTGTCCGGTGGACGTTGTGGACACGTCCTGCCCGCGGGAACCGCTGTCATCAAACTGAAACACTCGCGCTCTAACGGCCTGTCAGCGCCGTCTTGCCGGAGGCGCCCATCCTCCAACAAGTCCCGACAAAGCGCGCCATGGCCTTCAAATTCATTCACATCACCGACACGCATCTCGCGAACCCCGGGCTGAAGCTCTATGGGCTCGATCCGCGCGCCCGGCTGGACGCGGCGATCGCCGACATCAACAAGCACCAGTCCGACGCCGCATTTGCCGTCGTGACCGGCGACCTCACCCATTGGGGCGAGCCTGAATCCTACGCCAATTTCGCAGACGCGATGGCTGCGCTGAAAATCCCGTACATCGCCATGGTCGGCAACCACGACAAACGCGTAGCTTGCCTCGACGGCCTGAAGGCCGCACCGCGCGATTCCAACGGCTTCGTGCAGGGCACGCGCACCACCGAGCACGGCCTGTTCGTGTTCCTGGACACGCTGGACGAGACCAGCCACGCCGGCGAGATGTGCGCCAAGCGTCTCGGCTGGCTCGCAAGCACGCTGGCCGCCGCACCGGCTGACATGCCGTTCGTCGTCTTCATGCACCATCCGCCTTTTCCGGTCGGCGTCCACGCGATGGACGAGATCGCACTGAAGCAGAGCGCCGAATTCGCCGAAGTCATTGCGCCCTATCGCTCGCGCATCCGTCACCTCTTCTTCGGCCATGTCCACCGGCCGATTTTCGGCAGCTACGGGAAGATTCCGTTCTCGACGCTGCGCGGCACCAACCACCAGGTCTGGTTCGAGCTTGACGCTGCCGCCGCCGAGCATCTCGCCAGCCATGAGCCGCCGGCCTATGGCGTGGTGCTGATCGACGGGGAGAACCTGGTCGTGCACAGCCACGACTTCCTCGATGAAAATCTGCGCTTCCCCTTCGAGCCACCGGCGGGAGTGGACGGCCGCGACTATGCGCTCAACTTCCCGGCGCGGTGAGATGAGCCTCGCTGAACCCGCGGCTCTCCCGGTCGCGGCAACTGCGCCGCCGCGCCTACTTCTCCTGAAGCGGTTCTCCGCCCGCTTCAAAACCTCGCTGCCGGCCTATCTCCTGCTGTTGCCCTCGCTGATCTTCCTCGCGCTGTTCACCTACGGCGCGATGGGACGCGTCTTCGTCGACGCGCTCTATCAGCGCGCCACGCCCAAGGCGCCGGTCCGCTTCGTCGGCTTTGAGAACATCAACGCGGTGCTCGCCGACCCCGCCTTCACCGGCGCGGTCGTCAACAATCTCGTCTATGCCGTCGGCACCGCGATCCCGAGCATCGGCCTGGCGCTCTTGTTTGCGCTGGCGCTGTCACGCACCAACGCCTTCAACAGCGCGCTGCGCGCCGCGCTGTTCCTGCCGGTGCTGATCCCGATGGTCGCGGCATCCGCGCTGTTCCTGTTCATCTTCCTGCCGAATGTCGGCCTGCTCGACTATTACATCGGCCGCCTGCTGCCGGTGCTGCCGAACTGGCTCGGCGATTCCGACATCGCGCTTTACGCCATCATGGTCATCACCATCTGGAAGAACGCCGGCTACTACATGCTGTTCTTCCTCGCCGGCCTCCAGGCGGTGCCGGAGGACGTGATGGAAGCCGCCCATCTGGACGGCGCCGGTCCGTACCAGCGCCTGCGCCACATCATCCTGCCGGAGCTCAAGCCCACCTTCCTGTTCGTCACTGTCATCGCAACGCTCAATGCGGTGACACAGGTCGACCACGTCTTCGTCATGACCAAGGGCGGGCCGTCCAACGCGACCAATCTCGTGCTGTTCTACATCTACCAGCAGGCGGTCGAGCACTACGACATCGGCAAGGCCTCGGCGGCCACGCTGCTGACACTCGCCGCACTGATGGGCCTCACCGCGCTCTCGTTCCGGACGATGGCGAACCGGGAGGGCGGGGCATGAAGCTGATCGACTGGCTGCTCAAGGACGCCCCGCTCGCCACGCGCCGCGAGATCACGCCGAAGCTCGGCTTCGTATTGACCGTGCTGCTCGCGATCATCTGGCTCATCCCCTTCCTCTGGATGGGCGTTGCGACACTGCGCCCCGCCTCGGACGGCATCAACGCCATGGCCGAGCTGATGCCGAGCCTGAAGCCGACGCTCGACAATGTCAGGGATGCCTGGGAGATCGGCGATTTCCCGCGCTACGCGCTGAACACCACGATCATCTGCACCGGCATCCTGCTGGTGCAGCTCGTCACGATCACGCTGGCGGGCTTTGCCTTTGCGCGCCTCGCCTTCGCCGGCAAGACGCTGATCTTCTACCTATTCCTGATGCAGCTGATGCTGGTGCCGGTGCTCTTGATCGTGCCGAACCTGACGCTCGTGGCGCAGCTCGGCCTCTATGACACGCTCACCGGCGTGATGATGCCGTTCTTCGCCTCCGCCTTCGGCACCTTCCTGATGCGGCAGGCTTTCGAGGCGATCCCGACCGAGCTGGAAGATGCCGCGCTGATCGACGGCGCCAGCCTGTTCCAGCGCATTCGCCACATCTACGTGCCGCTGTCGATGCCGAGCTTCTCCGCCTTCGCTATCATCTCGGTCACCAGCCACTGGAACGACTTCCTGTGGCCGCTGATGGTGATCAATTCGCCGGACAAGCGGCCGCTCACCGTCGGCCTCTCCGTCTTCACCGCAACGGCCGAAGGCACCCAGGCCTGGGGCACCATCGCCGCCGGCACGCTGATGGTAATCGCGCCGCTGCTCGTCACCTTCCTGATCTTCCAGAAGCGCTTCATCAGCTCTTTCGTCACCTCAGGCATCAAATAGGAGATTTTCCGATGCTGTTTTCCCGCAGGCTCATGCTCGGCCTCGCCATGGCAGGCACTATGGCAGGCGCCCTCGCCTTTCCCGCGCTCGCCGGCGAAGGTCCGACCGAGATCGACCTGTTCTTCCCCGTCCCCGTCGACGGCAAGCTCGCCCGCGACATGGGCACCTTGATCAAGGAGTTCAACGAGACCCATCCCGAGGTCAAGGCGACCGCGGTCTACACCGGCTCCTATGACGACACGCTGATCAAGACGCGCGCGGCCATCAAGGCCGGCAAGCCGCCGTCCGCCGTGATCATGTCGGCGAACTTCCTGCTCGACATGCAGATCGAGAACGAGCTTACCAATCTCGACGGCCTGATCGCCGCCGACGGCAAGACCAAGGACCAGTTCCTCGGCCAGTTCTTCCCGGCGCTGCAGGGCAACGCGGTGATCAACCGCTCGGTCTATGGCGTGCCTTTCCACAATTCGACGCCGCTGCTCTACATCAACGCCGACAAGGCCAAGGAAGCGGGCCTTGATCCGAACAAGCCGCCGCAGACCTGGGCGGAGCTCACCGACTGGGCCAAGAAGCTCACCAAGCGCGAGGGCGACAAGGTGACCCAATGGGGCATCGCAATCCCCTGCGCCTATGACTATTGCGGCTGGATGATGGAAACGCTCACCATGACCAATGGCGGGCGCTACTACAACGAGGAGTTCGGCGGCGAGGTCTATTACGACACGCCCTCGATGCTCGGCGCGCTGACCTGGTGGAACGACCTCGTCTACAAGCACAAGGTCCACGCGCCCGGCGCGACGCCCGGTCCCGCCGTCAGCACCTCCTTCATCTCCGGCAACGCCGCGATGATGATGCTGTCCACGGGCTCGCTGACCTATGTGCGCGACAACGCCAAGTTCAACTACAAGGTCGCTTTCATCCCGCGCAACGTCCGCAACGCCGTGCCGATCGGCGGCGCCTCGCTGATCGTCCCGGCCGGTCTCGAAGCCGACAAGCAGAAGGCCGCCTGGACGCTGATCAAGTGGATGACCTCGCCCGAGAAGAGCGCCTGGTGGAGCCGCGCCACCGGCTATTTCGCCCCTAACATGGCCGCCTACAAGACGCCTGACATGGTCGACTTCCTGAACAAGAACCCGGACGCCAAGACCGCCGTCGAGCAGCTCGACGTCGCAAAGCCCTGGTTCGCGACCTACAAGACCGTCCCGGTCCGCAAGACGCTGGAGGACGAGGTGATGCTGGTCCTGAACGGCAAGAAGCAGCCGAAGGAGGCGCTCGCCGCCGCCCAGAAAGCGGCCGACGAGACGCTGAAGCCGTACAACGCGGAAACGTCGCTGAAGCTGCCGTAAGGCCGACGGTAACGTCCAAACGAACTTCGGCGCTCCGTCATGCGGGGCGCCGAATGCGTTTCGCGAAATGCGCGCGTTTAGATCGTCACCACGATCTTGCCGAACTGATCGTTCGACTCCAGGAAGCGATGCGCCTCGACGATCTCCTCGAACCGGAATGTCCTGGCGATGATCGGCTTCAGCGTGCCGTCCGACAGCCCATCAAGAATGAATGCCTTGGCCTTCGCAAGGCGCACGGGATCGCGGATGATCTCGTGCACGAGGTAGCCGCGCAGGACCAGACTCTTGGTCAACACGTTGAAGAGCGGGAACGGCGTCGGCGCCGGGCTGAGCCCGCCATACTCGATCAGAATGCCGCCCGGCGACATCGCCGCGGTCAGCGGCTCGAATGCGGGACCGCCGACGGCGTCAAACACCACGCGGACGCCGTTTGAACCGGCGATCTCCGCGAGCCGCGCTCCGATGTCCTCCTCGTCCGAGGCGATCACGTGCGCGGCGCCGGCATCGCGCAAGGCGCGCCGCTTGGTCGAGGTCCGCGTTAGTGCAACCGGGACAGCGCCGACCCGGTTCGCGATCTGAATGGCCGCAAGCCCGACGCTGCTCGATGCCGCCGTGATGGCGACGACGTCCCCTCGCCCTACTCCGGCGATATCGACCAGCGCGCCGTAGGCCGTCAGATATTGCATCCAAATCGCGGCTGCGACCTCGAAGCCAAGCTCGGGCGGATGCTTCACGACGAGCTCGGCCGGAAACGTCGCGAGCTCGGCATAGGCCGGCCATCGCACCATCGACAGCGGCGGCACGATGCTCACAGTGTCATCAGGCGCAAAGCCGGCCACGCCTTCGCCGACAGCCTCGACGATGCCGGCCGCCTCCAGACCCAGGCCGGACGGAAATTTCGCGGACTCGATATACGTGCCCCTCCGCAGCAGCGCCTCGGCGCGGTTGAGACCGAGTGCCCTGACCCGGATCTGCACCTCGCCCTTTGCCGGCGGTGGAACGCTGGCGGTCTCGATGCACAGCACTTCGGGACCGCCGTGCCGATGAAAGCGAACGATGCGGGTCATGGGATATACTCCAAATCAGTTGAGCTGAATGGAGCTATGCCGGTCCCGTGGAAGCGGATAAATCACCCAAACAAGCGAACAGTCGAAACCAGGAGTTTTCAATATGGACCGCCTGACCAGCATGGCCGTGTTCGTCAAGGCCGTCGATCTCGGCTCGTTCGCAGCCGCCGCCGACGCGCTGGAGCTGTCGGGGCCGATGGTCGGCAAGCATGTGCGCTTCCTCGAACAGCGCCTCGGCGCCCGCCTCCTCAACCGTACCACGCGGCGCCAGAGCCTGACCGACGCAGGGCAAGCCTATTACGAGCGCTGCCGTGTCGTGCTCAACGCGGCTGAAGCGGCTGACGCCCTAGTTGCCGACGAATTGTCCGAACCGCGCGGCAGGCTGCGCGTGACAATGCCCGCGCTGCTGGGGCGGCACTGCATCGCGCCCTTGTTGATGAAGCTGGCGCGCAAACATCCGCATCTCGAGCTCGACCTCTCCTTCGGCGACCCGATCGCTGACATCGTCGAGGGCGGCTACGATCTTGCGATCCGGACCGGTGATCTCGATAACCAGTCCGGCCTGATTACGCGGCGCATCGCTCGCCAGCGAATGGTGGTGTGCGGCGCGCGATCCTATTTGCGCGCCCATGGCAAGCCGAAATCGATCGACGATCTCGCCGCCCACCAGGCGATCATCTATCGCCGCTCCGGGCGGGTCCGGCCTTGGCTGTTTCCGCGGGACGGTCAGCCTCCGCGCGAGATCATGCCCGCCGGCAGGCTCAGGCTCGACGATCTCGAGGCGATCGCGGACGCCGCGGCACAGGGCATGGGACTCGCCTGGCTACCCTGCTGGCTGGTCCGCGAACGCCTCAACAACGGCGCGCTGGTCGGTCTCTTCGGGGGCCAGCCGGAATTCCTGTACGACTGCCACGCCCTGTGGCCACGTTCGCCGCGGATGCCGCTCAAGGTCCGCGCCGCCGTGGACGCCCTCGCCGCCGCCTTGCCGAAACTGATGCCGTGATGGTGGTCGTCCGCGCCATTAACCCGCTGTCCACCATCCGGCCGCCCGCACCGCCGGTAACCATTGGAATTAACAGACCGTCAACACGCTCCCGACAAGTCTAACGGTTCTGTCGGGGGATTTTGCCGTGGATCTGTTGGTTTTCGAGTTCCTGGGACTGGCGCTGGTCGCCATGTGCGTGGTCGTGGTGGCGCTGCCCTGCGCCCGAAAACCCTCGCAAAGGGTCCGTTACGAATAGGAATTTCGTCGGAAGGAGCGATTCCGGCCCAATTGCAAGGCTCGAATTCGCTTCGAGCCCCTTGACATCACAGCGCTTTCGGCAGAACGGCTGATATCAAGTGTCATGGGCCGTTCATGGATTTGATTACCACCACCGCTGACCTTGCGGCTGCCTGCAGCCGACTGGCCAAGCACCCCGTCATTACTGTCGATACCGAGTTCCTGCGCGAGACCACCTATTACCCGCTGCTGTGCGTGGTGCAGATGGCCAGCCCCGAGGAAGCGATCGTCATCGACACCCTGGCCGTGGGCATCGACCTCAAGCCGTTCTTCGAGCTGATGGGCAACGAGGCCGTGCTGAAGGTGTTCCACGCCGCCCGGCAGGACATCGAGATCATCTGGCACCAGGCCAACATCATCCCGCATCCGGTGTTCGACACCCAGGTCGCGGCCATGGTGCTCGGCTATGGCGACAGCATCGCCTACGACCAGCTGGTCGAGAAGGTCACCGGCCACCGCCCGGACAAGACCCACCGCTTCACCGACTGGTCGCGCCGCCCGCTGACCAAGGAGCAGATGCACTACGCGGTGTCCGACGTCACCCATCTGCGCGACGTATTCGCGGCGCTCGATGCCGACCTGAAGAAGCGCCGCCGCAGCGAATGGGTCTCCATCGAGATGGAGGTCCTGACCTCGCCCCGCACCTACGACTTCCACCCCGAGCGCGCCTGGGAGCGGCTGAAGACGCGGGTGCGCAAGCCGAAGGACCTCGCGGTGCTGATGGAGGTCGCGGCCTGGCGCGAGCAGGAGGCGCAAAGCCGCGACGTGCCGCGCGGCCGCGTGCTGCGCGACGAGGCCGTCAGCGACATCGCCACCCACGCCCCCAACACGCTGGAAAAGCTCGCCCATCTGCGCTCGGTGCCGAAGGGGTTCGAGAAATCCAAATGGGGCGCGGACATCGTCGCCGCGGTCGAGCGCGGCCTGGCGCGGGATTTCTCGACGCTGCCGAAGCTGGAGAAGCCGCGCAACAATTCCAACGGCGCGGCCATCGTCGAGCTTTTGAAGGTCCTGCTGCGGATGACCGCGGAGCGCCATGCGGTCGCAAGCAAGGTGATCGCGACTGTCGACGATCTCGAGGAGATCGCAGCCAGTGACGAGGCCGACGTCCCTGCCCTGCGCGGCTGGCGCCGCGAGCTGTTCGGCGATGCCGCGCTGAAGCTGAAGCGCGGCGAGCTGGCGCTGGCGATCGAGAAGGGTCGCGTGATCGGGGTCGAGCGGGCGTAAGCGCGCCCCGCTCTCCCTCCGTCGTCGTCCTGGCGAAAGCCAGGACCCATTACTCCATGGCGGAGTTTGGCGAAGACTCTGCGTTCGGTACTCCAACCGCCACAAATCGATGGATCACGCGGTATGGGTCCTGGCTTTCGCCAGGACGACACCGGTGAATGTGGTCGGCTGCTCCGGCCACATTGAAACGCTCGACCTTACGCCGGCGTCAGCTTCGCCACTTCGCCCTTCATATCCTCCAGCACGCCCGATATCGCCGCCACCAGTTCGTCGATCTGGGTCTTGTTGACGATCAGCGGCGGGCAGATGGCGATGGCATCGAGCATGTTGCGGGAGATCACACCGCGCTCCTGGAGCATGCGGCTGGCAATGCCGCCGACGGCGCCGGGTGTCGCCGCTGCCGTCTTGCGCTGCTTGTCGAGCACCAGCTCGAGCGCCGCGATCATGCCGACGCCGCGGACCTCGCCGACCAGCGGGTGGCTGGCAAGCTCACGCAGCTTGCCCTGCATGTAGCCGCCAAGCTCGGCGGCATGCGCGACCAGGCCGCGTTCCTCGATGATCTTGAGGTTCTCCAGCGCAATCGCCGAGCCGACCGGATGGCCGCCCGCGGTGAAACCGTGGCCGAGCACGCCGATCTTGTTGCTCTCATCCGCGATCGGCTCGAACATGCGGTCGTTCATCAGGATCGCCGACAGCGGGAAATAGCTCGAGGTGATCTGCTTGGAGACAACGATCGCGTCCGGCTTGATGCCATAGGTCTCGCAGCCGAACATCTTGCCGGTGCGGCCGAAGCCGCAGATCACCTCGTCGGCGACCAGCAGGATGTCGTACTTCTTCAGGACCGCCTGGATCTTGTCCCAATAGGTCGCCGGCGGCACGATGACGCCGCCCGCTCCCATCACCGGCTCGCCGAAGAAGGCTGCGATCGTATCCGGCCCTTCCTTCTGGATCAGCGCGTCGAGCTCCTCGGCCCGGCGCGTGGCAAACGCCTCCTCGCTCTCGCCCGGCGCGCCGTCCTTGTAGAAATGCGGCGAGCCCGTGTGCAGGATGTTCGGCAGCGGCAGGTCGAACGAGCGGTGGTTGTTCGGCAGGCCCGTGAGGCTGGCCGACGCGATGGTGACGCCGTGATAGGCGCGCATCCGGCTGATCACCTTCTTGCGCTGCGGCTGGCCGAGCGCATTGGAGCGATAGGCGATCAGCTTCAGGACGGTGTCGTTCGCCTCCGAGCCGGAATTGGTGAAGAACACCTTGCTCATCGGCACCGGCGCGAGCGCCACCAGCTTCTCGGCGAGATCGATCGAGGGCCCGTGCGATTTGGCGGAGAACGTGTGGTAGAACGGCAGCGCCAGCATCTGCTTGTGCGCAGCCTCGACCAGGCGCTTCTCATTGAAGCCGAGCCCGACGCTCCACAGGCCGGCCATCGCCTCGAAATAGCGCTTGCCCGATGCGTCGAAGACGTAAGGGCCCTCGCCGCGCTCGATCACCAGGGGACCGGCCTGCTGATGGGTGCGCGCGTTGGTGTAGGGATGGAGCTGGTAGGCCACATCCCGGGCCTCTTGCGAATTCGGCAGCATGGACATTTGCGAAAGATCCTCAAGGTCGTCACATCGCCGGCGCGGCCAGCGTCATCTCTTGGCTATTGCGACAACGCAGAACTTGCAACGCCAATTCGTCGGCAGCAGGCGCTCAGCAGCGTTGCACAAAGCCGCACACGGAACAGCTCTCAGGCCGCGCTGTCATCATCACCATCGTCGGCGGCAGCAGCGGCTTCCCGCACCTCCACGAGCGCCATCGAGAGCAGATAGACGGTCGTGGGCAAGCCGACGCGGCGCGCCGTCTCGACGGCACGCGACAGGTCGCTTGCCAGCTCCTTGAGCTCGTCTCCCCGTGACAATGTCCCACCCCATCCATCCGCCGATCGCGGCCGCCTATACCGCAACGGCGCCGCTGGTTCTGATCAGTTCGGCGCTGGACTGGATTGTAGCAAAGTTACCGATGACATTCACTACCGCATGCTTGTAGGCGGCGGCATCGCCCGCGCCCGGCTGGCGGCAGGCCACGGCGTCGGCCACCACCTGATAACGATGGCTGCGGTGAAACCCGTCAATGGCGGTGGCGAGGATGGTCTCGTCCAGGGAGAAGCCGACCAACACGCAGCGCACATTGCGGATATTGGACATGTAATCCACAAACCGCGCCGAGCTGTAGGCCGAGGGCAGCGGGTGCTCGAACGTCATCTCGCCGGGCCGCGGCTTGGTCTCGGCGATCCAATCGGTCAGCCTGGATGCCGGATTGAACCAGGCCGCCTGGGCGATGCGCTTCAGATGCATCACGGGCCAGAGATTGTCGCGCCACAGCATCAGGAGTTCCAGGCAGCGCGCAGTGGCCGCCTCGCCGTCGAGGATGACGTGGCGACGCCCTGGGGTCAGATATTCGACCTGGAGATCCGCACAAACCAGGATTGGCGGATCATCGGTGTTGGAAGTCAGCATTATCTTGCGCAGAGCTGCACCAGTTTCAGTGATCGGCGAGCGCGAGATCCCGCAGCGGCGAGGTCACCGCCCGCCCCGCCGAGGCGTCAAGCACGCCCGGCCGGTCCCAATCGCCCTCGGGACGGATGATGACATAGGGATCGCTGTCCAGCGTGATGGCATCCGGACCCGGCTCGATCTCCAGCAGCATTTCCGTGTAGGAAAAATCCGAGAAGGTGATCTTGCGATTGTGGCCGAGCGGCTTGGCGCCGAAATGGGCCCAGAAATCGACCAGCCGGTCCTGCGCCTGGCCGTAGATCTTGCGAAACCCTTTGCGCTTCACATAGTCGACGCTCGCCTGCACCAGCTTGAACGAGACGCGCGATCGCCGATATTGGTGTCGCACCGCGAGCCGCTCGACCTTGGCGAAATCGCCGAAGAAGCGCACCCGCAGGCAGCCCGCAGGCTCGCTGCCGACAAAGCCGATGAAATGCGCGGCTACCATGTCGTTGCCGTCGAACTCCTCCTCGAACGGACAATCCTGCTCGGCGAGATAGACCGCCGAGCGGATGGCGGTGACCAGCATGAGATCGTTGGGATTGCGCGCAAGGCGGATGGTGATGGCGCGGGAGTCGGGCTTCGCCGGGGGAATCCTAGTGCCGTGCATCTGCAAAACTCCTTGCTTGGATGATCGCGCCCGGCATGCGCATCGGCCGCCGGTGCCATGGGCGCTCGTAGCACCACAGGTCGGGTTGGAAGCTCGGGACAGGCTCGAAGCCGGTCGCCCTCATGATGTCGCGTCCGGCCACGGTTGAAGGCTGCGCATAGCAATCCGCGCCGCGAAATCTCGGCTGTCGGAGGTGCGCCGCGGCCTTGCCGAGACCAGCGATGCCACGGCCCGTCGCCGCGACCGCCCAGATGTAGATGGCAGCAACCTCCTCCTTCGCGGAAGCCAGATAGTGCGTCTCCGGCGCGGTGAGGCAAATCTCGTCGAGCAACAAGGCATCGTGCCCGCGGTCGCTCAGGAACAGGAAGGCCATGCCACCGAGCAGCTTGCCGTTCCGGCTGAACGTCAGGATGCTCTGAGGATCGAAGGTGAAGTATTTTGCAAGCTCCGCGGTTCCGAGCTGCACGCCGGGCACCAGCCGGCGCGCCATCTCGGAAAGTGCCGCAATTTCAGAAAATTGCGCGCAACGGACGTCGACATCCGGACTGAGCGGCAGCGCGTCGAAATCATGCCTTGCGGCAAAGGAGCCCCTTTCCATAGCCTGATCGCCCTTCTATCGTCTGCGGCTTTCGTGCCCCGCTATGTCGAGCTTAGCGGTTGGGGACCTGGAGTATGCAGCAGTTATTGCACCGGGGTGCTGCGATGACGCAGCACCGTGAAGAAGCCCTGGACGCGTCCTGGGACGATTTGAAGCTATTTCTAGCGTGCGCAAAATATAAAAGTTTCCGCAACGCCGCCGAAGAGCTCGGCCTCACCTCGACGACGCTGATGCGCCGGATCGACCGGCTCGAAGAGAGCATCGACTGCAAGCTGTTCCTGCGCGATCAGAGCGGGCTCACGCTCAGCGACGAAGGCACGGCAATGATTGCCGACGTCGCGCATATGGAGCGTCATGCCTTCAACGTCTTCCGGCGCGCCTCGCGCTCGTCGAACGACACGTCGGGCACCGTGCGCGTCGCAGTGACGGAAGGCCCCGGCAATTTCTGGATCCTGCCGCGGCTGATCGATTTTCAGAAAACCTATCGCAAGATCACCGTCGATCTGCGCTGCGCGATGGAGCAGGCCGACGTCGCGCGGCTCGAGTCCGATATCGCGATCCAGCTCGAGCCGCCGACCAACCCCGATCTGATCGTCGCAAAGCTCGGCCGTCTGCACATCTATCCCTTCGTCTCCAAGGAGTACGAAAGCCTCTACGGCCTGCCGGCGACGCTCGCCGAATTGAAGAACCACCGCATCATCAAGCAGAGTGCTCCGCAGGTCGACGACACCGCCTACGCCCGCGTGCTCGGGCTGGAAACGCTCGAGGGCATCGTCGGAATCAAGACCAACTCCTCGGTCGGCGTCCTCTATGCGGTTGAGCGCGGCGCCGGCATCGGCTTCCTGCCGACGGTGTCGATCGCGCTCGGCGCACCGTTCATTGCCGTCGATCTCGGCGTGAGCCACCACGCCGACCTATGGCTCACCTATCACAAGGAGTTTCGCGATTCCGAGCGCCACAAGATCGTGGTCGACTGGCTGAAGAAGATCTTCGACCCCAAGACTTATCCCTGCTTCCGCGACGAATTCATCCATCCGAATGCGCTGGTGCCGATGATGACGGCCGCGCGCGAAGGCTTTGGATTGAAAGGCTATGTCGCGACGACGCCGACATAGGCGCAGGCGAGCTGTGCCTCACCACCGATACTCGAAGCCGACCGTGCCCTGGTGCGAGGTGAGCTCGTTGCGGAACTTGCCGTCGTAATTGACGTAGAGCCGCGCGGTGTTGGTCAGGCTGAGCGAGGCTGAGGCGCCGGCATCCATGCCGTAGCGGCTCTCACCGATGCCGGGGACGACGATGCTCTGGGTCCCGAGGCTGACCTGGACCGAGCCGAGGTTCTGGTAAAAATTGTCAACGAACTTGCCGTACGCTGAGAGATCCAGAATCTTCTGGTCGAAGATGAAGTAGCGCCCGACCTCGGCCCCGATCATGACACGCGCGCGCGAGAGCGCCGTCGAGCCGACGTTGAGCGGATCGAGGCCGCCAGCCTCCTGGAATGCCGCACTGGTGGCGCGGACATATTCGAGCGCACCCTTGGGCACGACGCGCATCTGATCCTTGGTCCAGTAGTAGCTGATCTCGGTCAGTGCGCCGTCGACCGCGGCGCGATAGCCGGCGGAGGCAACGCCAAAGCCGGTATCCCTGCTGGAACGGACCTTGCCGAAACCGTGCACCACCGCGAACGCCCAGGTCCACGGGCCTTTGTCGATCGAGCCGTTGAAACCGACCTGGGTCAAATCGAGCGTCGCCGACTGGAGCGCGAGCGGCACGTCGATATCGGTGTGGCTCTGATCGACGGAGAAGCCGAGATTGACGCCAGGCGCGAGCCGCGCGCCGAAGCCGGCGACGCCGCCAAACGTCTTGCGCTTGTCGCCGACGAAATCCCCCTGCGCATCGGTGCGGACCGAAATACCGTAGCCCTCGAACCAGGTGCGGTAACGGGGATCTTCCGTGCTTGCGGACGCGCCGCCGCCGCCCGGATTGGTCCGGAACGCCCGGTTGAAACCACCCGACGCCTGGTTGCCGAGCCGCTCCAGAAACCCCGACCCGAGATTGAGCGTGCTGTTACCGACCGACTGGTCGTAATTGGTCGAGGTAGGCATCGGAATTTGTCGGCGACGGCGTGGGCGTTGGGGTTGGGGTCGGCGTTGGCGTCGGGGTCTGCGCGTAGCCGGGCGTCGCCGCCAAAATCGCCACGACGAGCGCAAGCAACATCGCGATCGCTGCCGCGCCCCGGCGGACGCGGTTCAGCCCGATCGTCTGCCGTGTCCCGGAGGGCTGCGATGTGCAGCGCATGACGACAAATCCCGAAGCAAATGGCGGCGCGCAAAAATGCAACACGAGCGGCGCACGCATGCTGCGATTTGCGCCGAACTGTTACGGAGGGTCAACCGGCTGGCGCCTTGAGACGGGGGTGATTGCTCCCGATTGTGGTTCCGCGGCCACAGGTCGGAAATTGCAGACGGGCACTCCCGGCCCGGCCTTGAAATTCGCGCATGGCTTGCTAACGCGCGATTTTCGTGTTGCAATATCCGACACAATCGGAATTGGCGCTCGGCTGTGCGTTTCGCGACATTGAGACTCAAGACTCGAACAGACTTCCGGAAGCCCGTTTGTGGCGTGGCACGCGAAAAGCGGCCGCGTCTTTTTTGTATCTAGCGGAGGAGACGAACGATGCCACAAAAGGGCACCGTCAAGTGGTTCAACCCGACCAAGGGCTATGGGTTCATCAAACCGAACGGCAGCGACAAGGACGTGTTCGTCCACATCTCCGCCGTCGAGCGCGCTGGACTCTCCACCCTCAACGAAAACCAGGTGGTTGAATACGACCTCGTGGAGAACCGCGGAAAATCATCCGCGGAGAACCTCAAGGTCTCCTGATCTCTCGTTCCACACGCGAGACATCACGACGATGCCCCCGGCTCTGCCGGGGGATTTTGTTTGCGACGACGAAACGCGACGGCGCCTCAGCTCGCCACGGGCGCAATCAGGAAATTCTCCGACGGCCCGCTGCCCGCCGTCTTGCAGACATCGCCCGCGATCTGGACCTTGCCGGTCGCCAATAGCCGCAGCGCGGCCGGATAGATGCGGTGCTCGACTTCGAGGATGCGTTCCGAAAGCGTGTCCGCCGTATCGTGGTCGCTGACGGGAACCGCGCCCTGCATCACGATCGGGCCGGCATCGGTCTCGGGGATCACGAAGTGCACCGTCGCGCCAGACAGTTTCACGCCGGCGCGCAGGGCCTGACCGTGCGGGTCGAGGCCGGGGAAGGACGGCAGCAGCGAGGGATGGATGTTGAGCATCCGCCCGTACCAGGCCCTGGTGAATTCGGCCGTGAACAGGCGCATGAAGCCGCCAAGACAGATCAGCTCGATGCCGTGCTGATCGAGCGCGGCCTGCAGCACCGCCTCGAAGCCGGCGCGATCCTTGCCGAACGGCTTGCTCTCGATCACCAGCGTGTTCACGCCGCTCGCCCTGGCCCGTTCGAGCCCCGGTGCATCGGCCTTGTTCGAGATGACGAGGGAAATTTCCGCCGGAAAATCCCGCGCGCTGGCTGCCTTGATCAGCGCGACCATGTTGGAGCCGCGGCCGGAAATCAGAATGGCGACGCGGCGCTTCATCACGGCGCCAGATCGAGATGGCCATTGTAGACGACGCGATGCTCGCCCTCGGCGGGGATCACGGTGCCGAGCTGCGCCACGCTCTCGCCTGCTTCGGTGAAGACCTGCACGACCCGGTCGACCTTGTCCGGCTCGACGATCGCGATCATGCCGATGCCGCAGTTGAAGGTGCGCAGCATTTCGAGCTCGGCGATCCCGGCCTGCGCGGCCAGCCATTTGAACACCGGTAGCACGGGCAGCCGCGCCAGATCGATGCCGACGCCAAGGTTCTTGGGCAGCACGCGCGGAATGTTGTCGGTGAAGCCGCCGCCGGTGATGTGGGCGAGCCCCTTCACCGCGCCGGTCTCTCGGATCGCGCGCAGGCAGGATTTGACGTAGAGCTTCGTCGGCGTCAGCAGCGCGCCGCCGAGCGTCATGACAGGCGCGAACGGCGCCGGCGCCTCGAAGCCGAGGCCGGACTGCTCGACGATCTTGCGCACCAGCGAGAAGCCGTTGGAGTGCACGCCCGACGAGGCAAGACCGATCACGGCGTCTCCTGCGGCGATGTCCTTGCGCGGCAACAGCGTACCGCGCTCGGCGGCGCCGACGGCAAAGCCGCCGAGGTCATAGTCGCCGTCCTTGTAGAGGCCTGGCATCTCGGCGGTCTCGCCGCCGATCAGGGCACAGCCGGATTCCCGGCAGCCATCGGCGACGCCGGCGACGATCGAGGCGGTCGCCTCCGGATCGAGCTTGCCGCAGGCGAAATAGTCGAGGAAGAACAGCGGCTCGGCGCCCTGCACCACGAGGTCGTTGACGCTCATGGCGACCAGATCGATGCCGATGCCGCCATGCAGGCCGGTTTCGATCGCGATCTTGACCTTGGTTCCGACGCCGTCGGTGGCGGCGACCAGGACGGGATCCCTAAAACCGGCCGCCTTGAGGTCGAACAGGCCGCCGAAGCCGCCGATCTCGGCGTCGGCGCCGGGCCGCGCGGTGGCGCGCACCATCGGCTTGATCAGATCGACCAGGCGGTTGCCCGCGTCGATATCGACGCCTGAATCGGCGTAGGTGAGGCCGTTTTTGCGGTCGGTCATGCCCGATTTCCAGTGGGGTTGCGGCTGGTTACGTCGAATTCCGGGGACGCGCAATGGCTCGCATGGCGCTCGGCGCCATACTATGTAGATATCAACGGGTTCAGCCTTCAAACGGGGCGGATTCGAGGTCAGGCCGGGTGCCGGGAAGCGCCGCGTGAGTATTCCGAACATCATCACTTTGGGCCGCATCATGCTGGTCCCGATCATCGTCTGGGCCATCGTGTCGAGCCAAATGGAGGTGGCGTTCGCCGTCTTCCTGATCGCCGGGATCAGCGATGCCGTGGACGGCTTCCTCGCCAAGCGCTTCAACATGGCAAGCGAGCTCGGGGCCTTGCTCGATCCGCTCGCGGACAAGGCGCTGCTGGTCTCGATCTATATGTCGCTCGGCATCTGGGGCGCGATTCCGCGCTGGATCGTGATCCTGGTGGTATCCCGCGACATCATGATCGTCGCCGCCGTGATCGTGTCCTGGCTGTTCGACCGGCCCGTCGAGATGAAGCCGTCGAAAGTGTCGAAGCTCAACACCGTCGCCCAGGTGGCATTCGCAGCGCTGGTGCTGGCCGCGCTTGCCTTCGGTTTCAAGCCGGCGCCCTATGATATTATCCTGATGGGCCTCGTCACGATCTTCACGCTCTCCTCCGTGTCGCTCTATCTCGTCGAGTGGGTCCGGCACATGAGCACGATCGAGGCCAAATGAGCGCGAACCGGCCCCGCAAAAGGCCAACTCACGCCCGATCAAGTCGAATCTTTCAAGCGAAGCCGGCCGTCCGGCATGGAGCAAAGCAAGCGTGGCAGGCCGCGTTCACCCCCGACAATTGGCGTTCTCGCTGCCACACGCGGAGAGCCTCAGCCGGGACAATTTCCTCGAAGGCCCCGCCAACGCTGCCGGCCTCGCCTTGATCGACGGCTGGCCGGAATGGCCGAACCGGATCATGTGGCTGGCCGGCCCCGAAGGCAGCGGCAAGAGCCATCTCGCCGCGATCTGGGCCGAGGAGGCCGGCGCCCGCTCGACCACGGCCAATGCGTTGACCGCCGCAGGCGTTCCTGGCGCGCTCGCCACCGGCGCGCTGGTGGTCGAGGATCTCAAGGCCAAGGATTTTGACGAGCGCGCCCTCTTCCACCTGATGAACCTCGCCCGTGAGGACGGCGCCTACGTCCTGTTCACGGGGCGCGATGTGCCGGCTTCGCTGGACATCGAGCTCAACGACCTGCGCTCGCGGCTGCGCGCAGTGCCGGTGGTCACGCTGCTGCCTCCTGACGACCAGCTCTTCCGCGGCCTGATCGTCAAATTCTGCGCCGACCGCCAGCTCACCGTGGACGAGAGCGTGGTCAGCTACCTCGCCACCCGCCTGGAGCGATCCTCGGCCGCCGCCCGGCAGGCCGTCGAACTGCTCGACAGCGAGGCTCTGCGGCTCGGCCGCCCCGTGACCCGGGCGCTGGCCGCCGAGCTGCTCCGCGACGCCTGACCCCGCCCGCCCCAACGCCGCTTGACGGCGCGGAACGGCGGAACATCAATGTCATCGAAACGTCATCGCCCTAACACATGCTCCCGGCGGTTTTGCGCGTCAGTCGCAAATTGGGGCAAACTGGATGGACCGACTTCTCATGGACTCCGCGCAAGCTATTGAAATAAAAGAAAAAGCCCCGGAGACCGAGAGCCTGCCGGCGATCGCATCGAGCCCCGAGCGATTCATCAACCGCGAGCTGTCCTGGCTGCATTTCAACCGCCGCGTCCTGGAGGAATCGGTCAATCCCAGCCATCCCGTGCTGGAGCGGGTGCGATTCCTGTCGATTTCCGCGAACAACCTCGACGAATTCTTTATGGTCCGCGTCGCCGGCATCAAGGCCCAGGTGCGCGAGGGCATTGCCGAGCGCAGCCCCGACGGCCTGACACCGTCCGAGCAGCTCGCGCTGATCAACCGCACGGTCTCCCAGCTTGCCTCAGACCAGCAGGCGATCTGGCGCGACCTGCGCGCCACGCTGGCCGATGTCGGCATCGTGCTGGTGGACGGCAAGGAAGTCACCAAGGCGGAGCGGACCTGGATCGAGGACTACTTCCTCAACAACGTGTTCCCGCTGCTGACGCCGCTCGCGATCGACCCGGCCCATCCCTTCCCGTTCATCCCGAGCCTCGGCTTCACCATCGCACTCCAGCTCACGCGCGCCGCCGACGGCAAGCAGATGAACGCGCTGATCCGCATGCCCGGCAAGATCGACCGCTTCATCCGCCTGCCGTCCGAGGGCACGATGCGGCTGATCTCGCTGGAGCAGGCGACCGCCCTGTTCATCAACCGACTGTTCCCCGGCTACAATCTGCATGGCCAGGGCGCCTTCCGCATCCTCCGCGACTCCGAGCTGGAAATCGAGGAAGAGGCCGAGGATCTCGTCCGCCTGTTCGAGACCGCGCTGAAGCGCCGCCGCCGCGGATCGGTGATCCGGCTCGAGATCGATGCAAAGATGCCGGAGCAGCTGCGCAACTTCGTGCAGCATGCCCTCTCCGCCGCCGACGACGAAGTCTTCCTGGTCGACGGCGTGCTCGCCATGAACGAGCTCTCGCAGCTCACCCGCCTCGACCGGCCCGACCTCGAATTCACCCCTTACGTGCCGCGCCATCCCGAGCGCGTGCGCGAGCATGGCGGCGACATCTTTGCCGCGATCCGGCAGAAGGACCTCGTCGTCCATCACCCCTACGAATCCTTCGACGTGGTGGTGCAGTTCCTCCAGCAGGCAACGCGCGACCCCGATGTCGTCGCGATCAAGCAGACGCTCTACCGCACCTCCAACAATTCGCCGATCGTACGCGCGCTTGCCGAAGCCGCCGAGGCCGGCAAATCCGTCACCGCGCTGATCGAGCTCAAGGCGCGCTTCGACGAGGAGGCCAACATCCGCTGGGCGCGCGACCTCGAGCGCGCCGGCGTGCAGGTCGTCTATGGCTTCCTCGAACTGAAGACGCACGCAAAACTCTCGATGGTGGTGCGCCGCGAGGGCGGCAGCCTCACGACCTACGTCCACACCGGCACCGGCAACTACCACCCGGTCACCGCGCGCATCTACACCGACCTCTCCTACTTCACCTCCGAGCCGACCATCGGGCGCGACGCCGCGCGCGTCTTCAACTTCATCACCGGCTATGCCGCGCCGAGCGATCTGGAAAAGATGGCGGTGTCGCCGCTGACCCTGCGCAAGCGCATCATCGAGCACATCCAGGGCGAGACCGCGCATGCGCGGCACGGCCGCCCCGGCGCGGTCTGGATGAAGATGAATGCGCTGGTCGACCCCGACATCATCGACGCGCTGTACGAGGCCTCACAGGCCGGTGTCCAGGTCGAGCTCGTGGTACGCGGTATCTGTTGCCTCAGGCCCGGTATCCCCGGCCTGTCGGAGAACATCCGCGTCAAGTCGATCATCGGGCGCTTCCTGGAACACGGCCGAATCTACTGCTTCGGCATGGGCCAGGGGCTGCCGAGTACGAAAGCGGCTGTGTATATCTCCTCGGCCGACATGATGCCGCGCAACCTCGACCGCCGCGTCGAGGTGCTGTGTCCGCTGCAAAATCCCACGGTGCATCAGCAGGTTCTCGAACAGATCATGGTCGCGAATCTCAAGGACAATGAGCAGAGCTGGCAATTGTTGCCGGATGGGTCCTCAACGCGTATGAAGACCGCGAAGGGCGAGGAGCCTTTCAACGTCCACAACTACTTCATGACAAATCCGAGTCTGTCTGGCCGTGGAAAGTCGCTCAAGGAATCCTCGCCGCGTCGTCTCACGCGCCGGAACGAACGCCATCCATCCTGATCGGGCGTCGACGTGACTCGGCCGCGCAAGCGCGGCTCGAGCGTCGCGGTCATCGACATCGGTTCCAACTCGGTCCGCCTCGTCGTCTACGAGGGACTGGCGCGGAGCCTCATTCCGATCTTCAACGAGAAGACGCTGTGCGGCCTCGGGCGCGAGGTGCAGAGCACGGGGCTGCTTGCGCCCGACGCCGTCGACAAGGCGCTGACCTCGCTGAAGCGATTCCGCGCGCTGTGCCGCGTGATGCAGGTCGGTCGCGTGTTCGCGATCGCGACCGCCGCCTGCCGCGACGCCTCCAATGGCCCCGACTTCATCGCCAGGGCCGAGCGCATCTGCGCCGTCAAGATCGAGATTCTGTCGGGCCCGCGCGAGGCGCGGCTGTCGGCGCTCGGCGTGATTTCTGGCATCCACCACCCCGACGGCATCGTCGGCGATCTCGGCGGCGGCTCGCTCGAACTGATCGACGTGCGCAGGAACAGCGTGCGCAGCGGCGTGACGCTGCCGCTCGGCGGGCTCGCGCTCCAGGACCTCGCCCACAAATCGCTCAAGCGCGCCGACCGTATCGTGCGCGAGGAGCTCGACGGGGTGCCGCAGCTCAAGGCGGGCAGCGGCCGCACATTCTACGCCGTCGGCGGCACCTGGCGCGCGCTCGCGCGCATCCACATCATCCAGAGCGGCTATCCGCTCCAGGTGATGCACGGCTATTCCATCTCCGCGGCCGAGGCGCTCGACTTTTCGCGCCGCCTTCGCCGTCTGGCGGCCGCCGACATGCTCGCCGATATCGAGATCGTTGCCGATGCGCGGCGCCCGCTCCTCACCTACGCGGCGCTGGTGCTCGAGCACATCATCCGCGTGGCAAAGCCCAAGACCATCGTGTTCTCGACCTTCGGCGTACGCGAGGGCCTGCTGCACGAGAAGCTGACGGAAACCGAGCGCAACAAGGACGGGCTGATCTGCGCAGCCGAAGAGCTCAACCAGCTGCTGTCGCGCTCGGCCAAGCACGCCCGCGAGCTGATCGCCTGGACCGATCGCCTGGCGCGCGTCGTGAAGCTGCGCGAGACCGAGGAAGACCGCCGCTTGCGCCACACCGCGTGCCTGCTCTCCGACATCGGCTGGCGCGTGCATCCCGATCACCGCGGCGAGCAGACGCTGAGCCTCGTCGTCAACGGCAATTTCGGCGCGATCACCCACACCGAGCGCGCCTTCGTCGGCCTGTCCGTGTTCTATCGCTATGCGGGCCTGAGCGAGGAAAACCAACCGCCGGCCACCATGCAGGAGTTACTGACGCCGGCCCAGCTCGACCGCGCCCGCCTGCTCGGCGCGGCATTCCGCGTCGCGCATCTGATCTCGGCGGCGCGGCCGGGCGTGCTGCCCGCCACGCATTTCCGCAGCCAGGGCCGCAAATTGATGCTGGTGTTCGAGCATCGTCTCGGCGACATCGTCGCCGACCGCGTCGGCAGCCGCTTCCGCCAGCTCGCCCGCCTGGTCAACCGGGCCGGCTCGATCGTGCGTCGGTAGTTCACCTCTCCCTGCGGGAGAGGTGAGATATGCGTCCCTCGGAAAAGTTTACTCTGCCGACGCCTTGGCGTGGCGCTCGGAGGATTCCAGCGCCGCCTGGCTCAGGCTGCGCCGGCGCCAGATGGTGCCGACGACCAGCACGACGATGACGCCGAGCGCCGCGCAGAAATATTCGCCGCCTCCACCGCCATGGCCGAATTGGGCCGGGATGCGCAGTGCACCGAGCATGTTGTCCAGCGAGGCACCGAACGGACCGTCGAACAGCGTGTGCAGCTTCGGTGCGACGCCGGGATCGGTCGCGATCACCTCGCCCGCGATCCAGCCGAGCAGCGCAGCGCCCGCCCACACCAGGACCGGGAGCTTGGCGAGCAGCGCCATGATCAGCGCCGCACCGGCGACGATCAGGGGAACGCTGATGGCAAGGCCGAGGATCAACAGCGGCACGCTGCCATTGGCCGCGGCGGCGACCGCAATGACGTTGTCCAGGCTCATGACGATGTCGGCGACGACGACGATCTGCACCGCCTGCCATAGATGCGAGGCCGACTCGACGCCGTCCTCGTCCTCGTTTTCAGGCACCAGGAGCTTGGCCGCGATCACGATCAGCGCGAGACCGCCGACGAGCTTGAGATACGGCAGCTCCATCAGGCTTGCGACGATGCCGGTGAAGATGATCCGCAGCACCACCGCCGCGCCGGCGCCCAGGATCATGCCCCACAGCCGGTGCCGCGGCTTGAGGCCGCGGCAGGCGAGCGCGATCACCAGCGCGTTGTCGCCGGAGAGCAGGATGTTGATCCAGATGATCTTGCCGACCGCAATCCAGAAGGTCGGCTCGGCCATCTCATTGCGGAACTGGGTGAAGAATGCCCCGATCGTAGCGGGATCGAAGATCTGCCAGAGCCAGTTCACAATGAGTCCTTTCGCCCCGTCGCTTTAACGTATCGGCTGAATGATCAGCCGACGATCTCGTTGCCCGAGAAGAACTGCGCGATCTCGATCGCGGCGGTCTCCGGAGCATCCGAACCGTGTGCGGAGTTCTCGCCGATCGACTTTGCGTAGAGCTTGCGAATGGTGCCTTCGGCCGCCTTGGACGGATCGGTCGCGCCCATCGCGTCGCGGTACTTGGCGACGGCGTTCTCGCCTTCGAGCACCTGGACGACCACCGGGCCCGAGGTCATGAACTCGACGAGCTCGCCGAAGAACGGACGCGCCTTGTGGACGGCATAGAAGGTCTCGGCCTGTTCCTTGGTCATGCGGATGCGCTTCTGCGCGACGATTCGCAGACCCGCCTTCTCGATCACGGCGTTAACCGCACCGGTCAGATTACGCGCGGTCGCATCGGGCTTGATGATCGAGAAAGTGCGTTCGATGGCCATGATCTTGTCCTTGAGAAGAAAAGCGGTGGTTCGGAGTTGCGGGGCTTATATCGGCGCCTTCGCCAGACGGCAAGCGACCGCCAAAACCCGCCTCCCGGGCGCTTCGCCGCAGGCCGCCCCGGCGGATCCAGCGATGGATTACCGAGATTTCATCGAGATGAACCCAATCTGAAGCCCCCATTCAGGCTTTGGTTCAGCTTCGCCGGCGTAAGGTTGGGTCTATCGAAACCAAAGCCTGATCATCAGGCAGACCGTTTCGGCGGCCTTTCCATCGACGCGATACCCCGCGCCGGCAGTTTTGAGGAGATCACCATGTTGAGGAAACTTTCGCTTGCCGCTGTCGCTGCGGTCGCGCTGGGTGCCGCGCTGGCACCGACCTCGGCCTCTGCTCACTGGCATGGCGGCGGCTGGGGCTGGCACGGCGGCGGCTGGCATCACGGCTATGGCTGGGGTGGCCCGCGCTTCTATGCCCCCGTCTCCTACGGTTATGGCGGCTGCTATGTGCGCCGGCTGGTCCCGACCCCCTGGGGACCCCGCTGGCGGCTGATCAACCGCTGCTACTGAGCCCGACAGCACCTTAACTCAGGGTGCCGGCCCCCCACGGCACCTTCCAAGAGAGGCCCCGGCGATCCCCCCGCCGGGGCCTCGCATTTGAGCAGGCACGACGAATTCATACAATTTTCACGAGAATGTCCGGCATTCCCCACGACCGGCGAAACCATTTGGAGGCCAACGACTTGGTACCGTGTCGTTACTCTGCAACATGGAACCTCGTGATGACGGGCCCTTTCGCCAATGACAGCGAACAAATCGACCGGCGCACCAGCCGCTCGATTTGCGATGCCGTGGGGGAACGGCTTCAGCAGAGACTCCGCCCCGACCCCCGGCTGCCCACGCATCTCGAACAGCTCCTCGACGAGCTGAAGAAGCGCGACCGCGAAGGCGGCGCTCACTGACAGGCCGTAGACATAGAACGGGCTGCGCAAAAACGGTTGCGTTTGATCCCGGCTGCGGTGACAAGGCCGCATGCTTGCTATCACCGACCTCTCCATCCGCCTCGCCGGACGCCTTTTGATTGACCAGAGTTCCGTGCAGATCACGCCCGGATCGCGCGTCGGCATGGTCGGACGCAACGGCACCGGCAAATCGACGCTGTTCAAGGTGATCCGCGGCGAGCTCGCGGCCGAGCACGGCGCGGTGACCCTGCCGCCGCGCTGGCGGGTGGGCAGCCTCGCGCAGGAAGCCCCGAACGGCCCCGAGAGCCTGATCTCCGTCGTGCTCAAGGCCGACCTGGAACGCGACGCGCTGCTTCACGAAGCCGAGAGCGCCACCGATCCGCACCGGATCGCCGAGATCCAGACCCGGCTGGTCGACATCGACGCGCATTCGGCGCCGAGCCGTGCCGCCGCGATCCTGTCCGGCCTCGGCTTTTCCGCCGCCGATCAGCTCCGTCCCTGCGCCGAGTTTTCCGGCGGCTGGCGCATGCGCGTCGCGCTCGCCGCGACGCTGTTCGCGGCCCCCGACCTGTTGCTGCTCGACGAGCCCACCAACTATCTCGATCTCGAAGGCACGCTGTGGCTGGAAGACCACTTGGCGCATTATCCGCGCACGGTGATCGTGATCAGCCACGACCGCGACCTCCTCGAAAGCTCGGTCGACCAGATCCTGCATCTGGAGCGCGGCAAGCTCACGCTCTACAAGGGCACCTACTCCTCCTTCGAGGAGCAGCGCGCCGCGCGCGAGCTGCTCGATGCGAAGGCGGTCAAGCGCCAGGAGGCCGAACGCGCCCGCCTGCAGGCCTTCGTCGACCGCTTCAAGGCCAAGGCCTCCAAGGCCCGCCAGGCCCAATCACGCGTCAAGATGCTGGAGCGGCTGAAGCCGATCACCGCGCTGGTCACCGAAGACGTGCGCGAGATCAGCTTCCCCGCGCCGGAAAAGATTCTGTCGCCGCCGATCATCGCCGTCGACAACGCCTCGGTCGGCTACGATCCGGCGACGCCGGTGCTCGGCCGCGTCACCTTGCGCATCGACAATGACGACCGCATCGCGCTTCTCGGCGCCAACGGCAACGGCAAGTCGACGCTGGTGAAGCTGCTCGCCGGCCGCCTCGCGCCGTTCTCGGGCAAGGTCACGCGCGCCGACAAGCTCTCGATCGCCTATTTCGCGCAGCATCAGCTCGATGAGCTGAACGAGGACGCCTCCGCCTACGATCACGTCCGCAAGCTGATGGGCGATGCGCCGGAAGCGAAAGTGCGGGCGCGCGCCGGCGCGATCGGCTTCTCCGGCAAGGCGGCCGACACCAAGGTGGCAAGACTGTCGGGCGGCGAGAAGGCGCGGCTGTTGCTCGGAATTGCGACCTTCTTCGGCCCCAACATGATCATCCTGGACGAGCCGACCAACCATCTCGACATCGACAGCCGCGCTGCGCTTGCGGAAGCCATCAACGAATTCCCCGGCGCGGTGATCATGGTCTCGCATGATCGCTATCTGATCGAGGCCTGCGCCGACCGGCTCTGGATCGTCGCCGACCGCACCGTCACCAATTACGACGGCGACCTCGACGAATACCGCCGCCTGGTCCTGTCGGCGCGCAACAGCGAACCCGCCCCGCGCGAGCGCAGTACGCCAAGCGAGAAGCCGCAGCGCCCGAGGTCGGACAATCGCGGCTCGCTCAGGAAGCGCATTACCGAAGCCGAAGCCGAGATCGCCCGCGTCAGCGACATCATCACCAAGATCGACACGGCGCTCGCCCTGCCCGACATCTTTGCCCGCGATCCCAAGCAGGCCGCGCAGCTGTCGAAGGCCCGCGCCAATGCGGCCGAGGCATTGGCGCGCGCCGAGGAGCAGTGGCTCGAGGCGAGCACGCAATTCGACGAGGCGGCGGGCTAGTCTTGCGACCGCGGAACGTCGGTCCGGGCTCGGCCGGCCAAGGCTCCATCAAAATCTGAAGAACAACCCCATGCACAGTACAGGTATTAAAGTACCTGTACGTTTCTGTCTGTAGCTGTTGGACAATCTGCTCCGCCGCGCCGGGCCCGGTTATCCCCCGAACTGATTGAAAACGGGGCTGGCACGTTGGCGCGCGATACGGACGCCGCGCCTGGTCAGGTCGCGCAACTGCAGGAACATCATCGCAGTCATCAATGCGTCGTTGAAAGCATCGTGCTGCCCAAGAGGCGGAATGCAGAGGTCGTGGAGGATCGCGGCGAACGACAGATCGACCTCGGTATTCGGCGGCGCGTTGCCGTATTTGCGTTCGTAGTAGAGCCGCGACACTTCGATGCGTTCGTTGGGCAGTTCGATTCCCACCAGCGGCAGGATGTACTTGTCCAGCATGGCGATGTCGAAGTCGACATAATAGCCGATCAGCGGGCGCGGCCCGATGAAATGCAGAAAGCCTGGCAGCACCTTCCAGACGATCGGCGACGCTTCGACGTCGGACCGGCGCAAGCGGTGAATCTTGATCGCCTCCGCCTCCAGCTCGCTGTCGGGATGGACAATGGCTTCGAAGCGCGCGCTGGTCAAAATCCGGTTGCCGCGGATCTTGATTGCGGCAATGGCGACGACGTTGTCCGTTCGCACATTCAGACCGGTGGTCTCGCAATCGATGACGACAAACTCGTCGTCCGGAGCGCGATCGAACATGAAGCGATAAGATTGATCGCTCAGGGTCGCCTGGTGCAACAGTCGTTTGATCGCACGGGGCAGCATTCTAGAACATGCCGAGCTTGAAATGATGACCGACAATTTCCCGAAACTTCTTCACCACCTGGAGCGCGTCACGCAATAGATGACGTTCCATGCTGGACAAGTGCGCCGGTCTTACCAGAGTTCCCGATGCGCCCGCGGATGCGGCCAGCTGCCCGTCGAGCCGAAGCATCAGCAGGAATCGGAAGGCTTGTTTCAAGTCGCGTCCAAAGTCCCGTTGCAGCACGCCGAGATCACAGAGCCGGGAAATCCGCTTGTCGGTGGAGGTCTCGCGCAGGCCCTGCTCGAGCGCCAGGCTGCGAACGCCGTGCACGATGGGAAAGATGCCGCCCTTCTTGAGATCCAGCGCATCGCCGGTGCCCTCCGACGTGATCAGGTTGTTGAAGAGGCCGATCGGCGTTTCGAACGCGTCAACGGCGCGCGCGAAGTGGGCCATGAACGCCTGCTCGCCCCGGGTCATGTCGATCAGCGCCGTCTTGGCGTCGTTCAGGAGCTGCTCATTGCCCGCGATTGCCTGCCCATCGTAGACGATGGCCACATTCATGTGCCCGGCCTGATCGGGAAGCACGATCCAGCGGCGCAAATCCGCGCGATACTCCGAAAGCGGCCGGGACCATAGCGGATTGCGCACCATGATATCGCCCGGACAGGGCGGAAAGCCGAAGCTCTGCAGAGCGACGAAGAATTCCTGACGGAACGCCTCCAGGATTTCGCCCTGCATCGGACCTGCGAGGATAAGGCCGTTGTCCTGGTCGGTACGGATGGTCTGCTCGCCCCGCCCTTCGCTTCCCATCACGATCAGGCAGCTGCTGGTGCGCAGCTCGGCCGGCGCGACCATTTCGAACAATCGAGACAGCAGGCGTCGATTGAGGTCGGAGACGATCTCCGCAATGACCTCTACCTTGACCCCTTGCCGTCGCAGCACGCGCGTTTGCGTCTCGATCTCCCGCGCCGCGGTGGCGAGGTCCTGCTGACTCGAGGCTCGATCGATGCGGCCGGCAATGACTTGAGCGCTTCCGGCCAAGAACCCCAGCAGATCGATCTCCTCCAGAATTCCGACGAGCTCTTCGCCGTCGCGCACGGCAAGCCGCCGCTTGTTGTGCTTGGTCATGAGCAGGAGGGCCGAGGAGACGAAATCGTCACGGCGCAGCGACACGATGTCGAAATTCGCGAGCTCGCCGACCGGCGTCTGGATGGACTGGCGCCGCAGCACCACCGCTTTGGACAGGTTCATGCCGGTCACGATGCCGATCCGCTCACCGTCCCGGACAAACAGCGCATTGCTGTTGATCTCGCGCATCAGATGCCCGGCGGCCTCGATCGTATCACTGGCAGCCAGAAACACCGGCGGATGCAGGAACAGTTCGCCGACCTTGGCGTGCATCAACGAGCCGTAACGTCCCGTCTCCTCGTCGTTGGCGAGTTCGTCCAGCTTCTGGGATATCTCCCGGTAGAAAAAAGCCGCAAAGCGCGGGTTCGCCTTGATCAGACCGAGCGCGACCTTCCGGGGGATCACGTAGCAAAGCGTCTCGTCGCGGGCGATAAACTGGTGGCCGCTATGGTCGTGAACAAGCGCACGACTGTCGAACGTGTCCTTGGGACCGAGCAATGCCAGCAGGTCGGCTTCGTTCCGCTCCTCGACGATGCCCTTGATCACGACATAGAGCGCCTCCGCCGGGGCGTCCCGCCCGATGATCGCTTCGCCCGGACTGAAGTACCCGATGTCCAGCGCGGCCCGCAACGTCTCGGCCTCGCCCGGCGTCAGACGATCGAACGGCGGGTTGGTGATGTCGAACGCCTTGGGCATTTCGGCCTTTCGAAGATACGGACCATCCGAGGATCCGACGACTGATCATCGAAAGCGCAGCACCGGCCGGCCCATATGAGCCGGTCGGTACCGAAGCGACGTCCCGCAGATCCTCGCCTAGTGAGCCGTGGCCGAAGCAGCACCGATACCGGTCTGCGATCGGACATATTGCGCGTCAAAGCCATCGCGATCGGCCGCGGCACGCTTGCTGCGGTCCAGGATCGAGACCAGCCAGATCCCCGCAAAGGCGAGCGCCATCGAGAACAGCGCCGGATTGTCCAGCTTGATGGGAGCCGACCCCTTGGCAAAGCCAAGCGTCGCCTCCCAGACTGCCGGCGAGAGGACCACGCCCACAACCGCGCTGAACAGGCCAAGGAAGCCGCCGAACACGGCTCCCCGCGTCGTCAGGCCTTTCCAGAAGATCGACATCACCAGCACGGGGAAATTGCAGGATGCCGCGATGGCGAAAGCAAGGCCCACCATGAAGGCGACGTTCTGGTTCTCGAACACGATGCCCAGGAAGATCGCAAGCACGCCGAGCACCAGTGTCGCAATCTTCGAGACCCGGATCTCGTCCTGCTCGTTTGCGTTGCCGCCCTTGATCACCATGCCGTAGAGATCGTGGCTGATGGATGATGCCCCGGCCAGAGCCAAGCCTGACACGACGGCCAGGATCGTGGCAAAGGCAACGGCCGAAATGAAGCCAAGGAACAGATTGCCGCCGACGGCGTTCGCGAGATGAATCGCCGCCATGTTGGAGCCGCCCTTGATCGCCGCGATTCCGCTCTTGGTCTTCTCGAGAATGCTCCCATCGAGAAACATCGCGTCGGTCGAAACCAGCGTGATCGCGCCAAAGCCGATGATGAAGGTCAGGATGTAGAAATAGCCGATGAAACCCGTGGCGTAGAACACGGACTTGCGGGCCGCCTGAGCGTCCTTCACGGTGAAGAAGCGCATCAGGATGTGAGGCAGGCCCGCCGTTCCGAACATCAGCGCCAGGCCGAGCGAGATGGCCGAGAGCGGATTGGAAATCAGGCTGCCGGGCTCCATGATCGCGAGTTTCTTGGGATGCACCTCTGTTGCCTTGGTGAACAGCGCTTCCGGGCTGAACCCGTACTTGTAGAGGACGGCTCCGGCCATGAACGTTGCGCCTGAGAGCAACAGCACCGCCTTGATGATCTGCACCCAGGTCGTCGCCTTCATCCCGCCGAACGTCACGTAGATCATCATCAGGCCGCCAACCAGGACGACCGCGATCCAGTAGTCGAGACCGAACAACAGCTGGATCAGCTTACCGGCACCGACCATCTGCGCGATGAGATAGAACGCAACCGTCACCAGCGAGCCGCACGCCGCCAGGATACGGATCTCGGTCTGCCCGAGCCGAAACGAGGTCACGTCGGCAAAGGTGAACTTTCCGAGGTTGCGCAATTGTTCGGCGATCAGAAAGGTGACGATCGGCCATCCCACCAGCCAGCCGACGGAGTAGATCAAGCCGTCGTAGCCCGAAGTATAGACGAGGCCCGATATGCCGAGGAAGGACGCCGCCGACATGTAGTCGCCTGCGATCGCAAGTCCGTTCTGGAAGCCCGTAATTCCGCCGCCGGCCGAGTAGAAATCCGCGGCCGATGCGGTCCTCTTGGCGGCCCAATAGGTGATGACGAGCGTCAGGCCAACGAACCCGACGAACATACCGATCGCCGACCAGTTGGTCGCCTGCTTAACGCCGCCGTCGATGCTGCCTGCGGCGAGCGCGATGGTGGGCAGGCCTGCGAGCAGGATCGCCAGGAGCCATGAGAATTTCTTCACGAGCGGTTCTCCTCGACAATCTTGCGGATGAGCACGTCGTAACTGGAATTCGCCTGGCGGACATAGATACCCGTCAGCAGGAAGGCGAGCACGATGACGGACAGTCCGATTGGAATGCCGATCGTCGTCACGCCGCTGCCCAGCGGTATCCCGAGGAACTTGGGAGCGTAGGCGACCAGCAGGATGAAGCCGAAATAGACAACAAGCATAACCGCCGACAGCATCCAGCCCAGCGACGAACGTCGGCGCACGAGCTCCTGGTAGTTCGGATCGCGTTCAATCTTGGCGAGGTTGCTCACATCAATGGTCCCTGGATGATCCTCTGGAGTTCTTGTCGTCAAAGCGGTCCCTTATCTGGCGGGACCATCCGAGCCTGCACTGCCGGACGGCCAAGCTCCATGATCCAGATCAAGTCCGGTTGATCCCTATGACGTGCGTGACAAACGGCCAGCGGCCGCGCAGCTGTCGAAGGCGCGCGGAAGAGCATTGGCTCGGGGCCAGCACGCAGTTTGATGAAGCGGCGGGGTAGAGGTTGCTCCGGACTACGCGATGGTTCCGAACTCGGCCACCGGAGCAATCCAATATACGAGATTGCAGCCCGCGAACGAATGCCGGAGCTGATCGACCAGGCGCCTGGCGTCCGCTCCTGGCAGAACGATCTGGACATGCACCTGATCGGCGTGGCCCTTCACACGTTCGGCGGCCGTCGGCAACTGCACGCCTGAGCCGTGTCCCGCGGCATCGGAGACCGTGAAGCCGGACGTCTGGCCCGGCTGCTCGCTGAGAAAGTCGAGCAGCTCATCGCGCAGCTTTCGCGCCAGGATCAACGACAGGCACACATATTCGCTGGTCATTTTGACTCCTTCGCAGTGCCGCCGAACCGGCGATAGAGGATGGGGAGCAGGATGAGCGTGAGCAGCGTGGACGACAGCAATCCTCCGATCACCACGATCGCCAGCGGCCGCTGGATCTCCGATCCCGGACCGGAAGCGAACAAGAGCGGGATCAGGCCCAATGCGGTGATGCTGGCGGTCATCAGCACCGGGCGGAGCCGCCGCCTGGCACCGTCGACCACGATCTGGTCCTCGCCGACGCCATGCGCCCTCAACTGATTAAAATACGAAACCAGCACGACGCCGTTCAGGACCGCGATTCCGAGCAGGGCGATGAATCCGACAGAGGCCGGAACCGACAGATATTCGCCGGTCGAGACGAGGGCAAACACGCCTCCGATCAGCGCGAACGGGATGTTCACGAGCACGAGCAAGGCCTGCCGAACGGAAGCGAAGGTCGTGAACAGCAACACGAAGATCAGACCGATGGCGACGGGCACGACAATCGAAAGGCGCGCGGCAGCGCGTTGCTGGTTTTCGAACTGTCCGCCCCAGGTGAGCCGATAGCCCTTCGGCAGCGAAAGATCGGCGGCGACCTTCCGTTGGGCCGCCTCGACGAAGCCGACCATGTCGCGGCCGCGCACATTGGCGCGAACGACACTCATCCGGTTGCCGTCCTCGCGGTCGATCTTCACCGGGCCGTCGACGCGCTGGATGCGCGCGACCTGGGACAGCGCGACGTGCTGCCCGGAGGCGAGCGTGAGTGGCAGGCTCGCGAGCAATGTGGGCGCCTCCCGCGTCGTCTCGCTTCCCCGGACCAGAATGGGCGTGCGACGGCCCTCCTCGAGCGCGGTGCCGATCGTCCGCCCCTCGATCTGGGTCCGCAGCGCATTGGCAATGGTGTCCACCGTCAGACCGAGACGGCCGGCCTCCATCCGGTTCACGACGACCGTGTAGTATTGCGCACCTTCGTTGAGCGTCGTGTAGACGTCTTCTGCACCCTCGATACTGGTGAGGATCTCGGACAGTTTCGTCGCAATCTCGTTGAGCCTGCCGACGTCGCTGCCGAAGACCTTCACAGCGACGTCGCCACGCACGCCGCTGATCATCTCCTGCACCCGCATGTCGATGGGTTGGGTGAAGCTGAGCGAGATGCCCGGAAAGTCGGCGAGCACGTTGCGCAGCGCCTTCAAGAGCTCCGCCCTGTCCGGGGCGGCTCTCTCTTCAACAGGCTTGAGCACGAGAAACGTGTCAGTCTGGTTCGGTCCCATGGGATCGAGCCCGAGCTCGTCGGAACCGGTTCGCGCGATGATCCCGGTGACGTCCGGAACCTTCAAGAGCGCCGACTGGATCCTCGCGTTGATCGCGAGGGATTCGTCCAGATTGACCGACGGCAACGTCTCGACGCTGACGATGACGTCGCCCTCGTCCATGGTCGGCATGAAGGTCTTGCCGAGTTGCGAATAGGCGTACCCTGCCGCGACCAGCGCCAGGAGAGCTGCAGCAATGACCTTTCGCTCGTTTCGCAGCGACCAGTCCAGCGCGGGTGCGTAGACGCGCTGCGCGAGGCGGATCAGCAGCGGCTCGCCGTGCCCTGCCGATTTGAGCAGGAACGAGGTCGCGACTGGGATCACGGTGAGCGCCAGCAACAGCGAGCCGGCGAGCGCAAAGATGATTGCGAGCGCAACGGGGATGAAGAGCTTGCCCTCGAGCCCCTGCAAGGTGAGCAGCGGCACGAACACGATCATGATGATCAGCACGCCGGAAGCGACAGGTTGCAGCACCTCGCAGACCGACCGGAAGATGACGTGGATCAGCGGAAGGCCCCTGCCCGGCTCGTGATTGCCGAGATTTCCGACGATGTTCTCGACCACCACCACCAGCGCATCGATCAGCATGCCGATCGCGATCGCAAGCCCGCCGAGGCTCATCAGATTGGCGGACATTCCAACCGCACGCATGGCCAGGAGCGCAATGACGATCGCGAGCGGCAGGCTGAGGGCGATCACCAACGATGCGCGCCAATTGCCCAGGAACAGCAACAACAGGACGACCACCAGCACGGTCGCCTCGCCGAGCGCCCGCACCACCGTGCCGACGGCGCGACCGACGAGGCGGCTTCGGTCATAGAACACGTTGAGGGATACGCTCTGGGGCAGCGCGGGCTTCAGCTCCTCGAGCTTTGCGCGGACGTCACGCACCAGTTGGCCGGCATTGGCTCCGCGCAAGCCCAGCACCAGCCCTTCGACCGTTTCGCCCTGGCCGTTCTCCGTCACTGCCCCATAGCGTGTCAGGGCCCCGACCTTGACCCGCGCAACGTCGTTCACGCGTATCGGGACCCCGTCGCGGGTGTCCACGACAATGGCCTTGATGTCGTCGATCGTGCGGATGCTGCCTTCAATCCGCACCAGGGCACTGTCCTCGCCCTGGTTGACGCGCCCCGCGCCGTCGTTGCGGCTGTTGGTTTCGACGGCGCGGCGAAACAGCTCCGACGAAATGCCGCGCGCGGCGAGCGCATCGTTGAGCGGGACGATCTCGAACGCCCGCACGTAGCCGCCGAGGGCATTCACGTCGGCAACCCCGGGAACCGTGCGCAGCGCCGGTCGGATCACCCAGTCGAGCAGGGTTCGCCGCTCCGCCAGCGACAGCTCGGAGCTGTCGATGGTAAACATGAACATCTCGCCGAGCGGACTGGTGATCGGCGCAAGCCCGCCACTCACCCCCTCGGGAAGGTCACGAGCGATGTTCGACAACCGCTCGGAGACCTGGTGCGCGCCCAGTAGATATCCGTGCCGTCCTCGAAATCGATCGTGACGTCGGCGAGCGCGTATTTGGTGGTCGAGCGCAGGATCTTCTTGTTCGGCAGGCCCAGCAGTTCGAGCTCGATCGGGACGGTGATGCGCTGCTCGACCTCCTCCGGCGTCAGGCCCGGTGCCTTCATGATGATTTTCACCTGGACTGGTGAAACGTCGGGGAACGCGTCGATCGGCAGGCTGGGGAGGAACGTTGCGCCCGCGCCGATCAGCAGCAAGACGGCGAGCAGGACGAACAGCCGCTGCGAGAGCGCAAAGGCGACCAGACGCTGGAGCATTATTGGCCGGCTCCGAGCCGCGAGAGAATGCCCCGAAGCGCCGAGATGCCCGCGATCGCAACCTCGTCCTTGTCGCTGATCGGGCCGGATATCACGACGTGATCCTGGTCCTCTGCGAGCAGCGTGACCGATACCAGCCGGAAGCCGCCCTCGATGGCTTTGAATATCCAGCTCTGCTCGCCACGACGGACGAGACCGCTATAGGGAATCTCCCAGGCGCTCTCGCCCTCGGAGAGGAAGCTAAGACGGACGGACGCCGTCTGGCCCGGGTGCAATTGGCCGCTGTTCGGCACTTCGGCCCGCACCAGGATGGTTTGCGTCGCCGCATCGGTCGTCTCGGAAATCAGAACGACGCGACCGGGCGTTGCGTAACCTTCGACCTCGACCCGCGCACCGGTGCGGATTGCGCGGATGTTGGCCGCTGGAATGGCGATTTCGGCCCACAACGGCGAAAGCCGGGCAAGCTTGACCAGCGGCGCGGACTGCTCCAGCCGCTGCCCCGGCGAGACCGCGATCTCGACCACGGATCCCGTCTGCGGCGCATTGACGGTCAGCGTCCCGCTGATTGCCGCGTCGCTCGCCAACCGGGAGATTGCGTCATCGGAGAGCCCCGCCAACCGGAGCATCTGCCGGCGCTCTGCGACCGCGATGGTGGCCTGGCGGGCCTCGGCCTGGCTCGCCTCGAGAACGCGTTGTGGGACGGCCTTGCCCTCGAAGAGATCGGCGTTCCGCTTGAGCTGCTGGTTCGCAAGAACCTCCTGCGCGACGGCGTGAAGATAGTCCCGCTGGAGTGACACGAACCCCTGGCTCTCCAGCGTCAGAAGCGGCTGGCCGGCGCTCACGCGATCCCCGCGCGCGACGGCCAGATTGGTGACCATGCCGGCAACGGGCGTGCTCACCACCCACAATTGAGGCGTCGGAACGACGATCTGCGCCGGATAAGGCAGTGTCTGGTCGGTTCTGCTCGAAACCGGATGCACGACACGAATGCCGAGGCTTTCGATCTGCGTGGGCGTCAGTTTCATGTCGTCGTCGGCCACAGCGATGCCGGGGCACCCGACGAGCGAGAGCGCAACAACGACGCGGCACGCCCTGCGTAGAAGACGTTCCATCTGATGGAAAGATCGCATCAATACCAGCTTCGAAGACGGTTGCCGGGTCTTTCTAGGCCGGATGCGATTGAAGGAGTTGACCTACGTCAACGGCAGCCCATTGCGGCAAATCGGGTATTCGAGCCGGCTGTCGCGGATGATGTTGTTGTTTTGGTCGCGCGCGGTGCGCGCTCTTCAATTACGCGATCCGCGCGAACCAGCGGCAAGGACCGTATGTCGAGGTCGATCGCCCTGGCCGCGTTCGGATCGACGACCAGCTCGTAGCGTTTCGCCGGGACGCGCGCTTGCGCTTACGCCGACTTCTTCTTCGCCTTAGGCTTGGTCGCCTTCGGCAAGACAGGCGCCTCCGGCGTGCCCTCGATCGAGGACAGGCGTCCGGCCGTGAACGTGTAGATGCCCGCGCGCGGACCGGTCGTCCATGTGACAACGGCAACGCGCCTGCCGACGGCATCATTGGAGAGGTTCACGTTCGAGGGCGCGCCGATGCCGCGCACCACGTCGCATTCGGTATGGCCGAGAGCGACTGTGCCGCCGGCGGCCGCCGGCGCGGTCGTCGATGCATTGGCATCGGCAGGTCCGGGAGGCGGCGCCATGCCGGGACAGGCGCCGTCGGCGCTGACCAGATCCTCAGCCCCGACCGGCTTTTCGGGAGTCAGCGGCGGCGATTCAATCGAGATGTTCCTGATGAACAGGCGGCTGGGCGTGTTGAACCACTGGGCATCCTTGGACAGCAGATCGGTCCCGCCCGAGCAGCCCGCGACCAGCGGTACTACGGCAGCCAACGCAACTATGAGCGAGCCGGGAAGCTTTTGATGTCGCACGATAAACTAAATTCCCCGCGTGAAGGACCAGCCCTAAACGATTGTCCCAACATCACTTTGCGGCACGAAGGTGGCCGAAGCCAGCATCACCCGTAAAGTGCAAATTATCATTAATTGCGATCGACCGCTAATTCCGCCGCTGCCACCGCCCCCGTTCGTCGGCCTGCCAATAGGTGACATCAAATCCCCGCGCCTTGCAATCCGTCCAGGCCCTGCGGGCGAGCGCCAGCGCGTCCGGATCGTCGCCGTTGAACAGCAGCACCATGCGCTCATAGCCCTGCGCATCCTGCGGCAGCGCTGCGTTGTCGACCAGAAAGCGGACATGGGCGCCGTTGGGATTGTCCTCCTCGATCGCCAGCACGATCGGCTGATCGGCGGCATCGTTCACGCGCCATGTCGCGTGCGGCAGGAAGGAATCGTCGCGATAGGTCCACAGATGCGCATCGAGCGCATCGGCGCGTTCCTCCGAGGTCGACTGCACCACGACGCGCCAGCCGCGCTCGAGCGATTTCTCGAGAAGCGGCGGCAACACGTTCTCCACCGTCATGTTTTGCAGATGGTAGAACAGCACTTCAGTCATTTTGGATCATTTGCGCTCGTAGTGGTCCGCCACCAGGCGATCCAGGAGGCGGACGCCATAGCCGCTTCCCCAGCTCTGGTTGATGTCGGTCTTCGGCGCGCCCATGGCGGTGCCGGCGATGTCGAGATGCGCCCAGGGCGTGCCGTCGACGAAGCGCTGCAGGAACTGCGCCGCGGTGATCGAGCCGCCGTGGCGGCCGCCGGTGTTCTTCATGTCGGCGAACTGCGAATCGATCAGCTTGTCGTATTCGGGGCCGAGCGGCAGGCGCCAGACCTTCTCGCCGCTCTCGATGCCGGCCGTCAGCAGCCGGTCGGCAAGCTCGTCATTGTTGGAGAACATGCCGGCATGCTCGGTGCCGAGCGCGACCACGATCGCGCCGGTCAGCGTCGCCAGGTCCACCATGAATTTCGGCTTCGTCTTCTTGGCCACATACCAGAGCACGTCGGCCAGCACGAGGCGGCCTTCGGCGTCGGTGTTGATGATCTCGATGGTCTGGCCCGACATCGAGGTGACGATGTCGCCCGGCCGCTGCGCATTGCCGTCGGGCATGTTCTCGACGAGGCCGATGGCGCCGACCACGTTGGCCTTGGCCTTGCGCGCCGCAAGCGCGTGCATCAGCCCGACGACGCAGGCAGCCCCGCCCATGTCGCCCTTCATGTCCTCCATGCTGCCGGCCGGCTTGATGGAGATGCCGCCGGTGTCGAAGCAGACGCCCTTGCCGACGAAGGCGACCGGGGCCTCGCCCTTCTTGCCGCCGTCCCAGCGCATGATCACGGTGCGGCTCGGCCGCGTCGAGCCCTGGCCGACGCCGAGCAGCGCGCCCATGCCGAGCTTGTCCATCGCCTTGACGTCGAGCACCTCGACCTTGACGCCGAGCTTGCGGAGCAGGCTTGCGCGGCGCGCGAATTCCTCGGGGAAAAGCACATTCGGCGGCTCGTTGACGAGGTCGCGCGCGATGATCACGCCGTCGACGACATGGCCGGCCGAGGCAAACGCCTTCTTGGCCGCGGCGACATCGCCCACCGCAAGCGAGATATCGGCGCGTGAGCCGCCCTCCTCGCCGTCCTTCTTCTTGGTCTTGTAGCGGTCGAACTTGTAGGCGCGCAGCCGGAGCCCTGCGGCGATCGCAACCGCCTGCTCGCTCGTCATGGCGCCGTCAGGCAGTTCCGCCATGATGGTCATCGCGGCAGCAGTGGCGGAGAGCTTGCCCGCCGCCACGCCGCCGAATTTGAGAAAGTCATTCGCCTTCAGGCCCGTCGCCTTGCCGGCCCCGATCACGATCAGACGGGTGGCCTTCACCCCCTCCGGCGCCAGGATGTCCAGCGCGGCGCCGCTTTTACCTTTGAAAGCGGCGGCCGAGGCCGCCCGCTTCACAAGTTCGGTAGCGCCGCCGAGCGCCTTGGCGGTCGCCGGGCCCAGCTTCAAACCGTCGTCGCAGAACACGACCAGGATGCCATGGGCGGCAGCAGACAACGAAACGAAGCCGACCTTGATGGCATCGGACATGGGTAACTCCTCTAAAACATGGGGCTTTTGCCGCTCGACGGGTCCGGCCACGGGCCGGCGCTGAACGGCGATTCACTGGACTTTCCCCACTATGGGCCACCGGCCGGGCAGATGCCAAGCACCGCCCGTGGCCGCCAGGCCACAAGAGGGAAATATTAACCATATGTTGAGGGTGCCACGGGGCAGCCATTTTGTTGACGGATCAAAGGGATGGTAGTGAGAGAGTAAGCCGGCGTAAGAGCTGTTTGTCCGACCTTGGGGATCCCCTTCCGGGGATTGGTTGGACGGCCAGAACTCCGGCCGACATTGGGGACTTGGTGGGATTCGTGCGGTAGCGCATGGGGTCAATCGATAGGTATATCTTCCGCACGACGCTGGCGTCGTTTGCGCTGGTCCTGGTCAGCCTCACCGGCGTGATCTGGATTACGCAGGCGTTGCGCGGCATCGACCTGATGACGAGCCAGGGTCAGACCATCCTCACCTTCCTCGGCATCACCAGCCTCGTCGTGCCCGCGCTGGTCCTGATCATCTCGCCGATCGCGCTGATGATCGCGATCTCGCACACCCTGAACAAGCTCGCGACCGATTCCGAGATCATCGTGATGAATGCCGCCGGCTTCTCGCCGTTCCGGCTGTTCTATCCGTTCTTCTACGCCACCTGCGTGGTGGCCCTGCTGGTCGCCTTCATCGCGGCCTATCTTGCGCCCGACGGCATGCGGCGGATCAAGCAGTGGGATGCCGAGATCACCGCCGACGTGCTCACCAACATCCTCCAGCCCGGCCGCTTCGCGCAGCTCGACAAGAACCTGACGATCCGGATCCGCGAGCGCCTGCCGGGCGGCATCCTCGCCGGCATCTTCATCGACGACCGCCGCGATCCCAACGAGCGCGTCTCGATCGTCGCCGAGCATGGCGAGGTCATGAAGAACGACACCGGATCGTTCCTGGTGCTGGAAACGGGAAATCTGCAGCGCTTCGAGGTCGGCAAACGCGATCCCGCGCTGGTGGCGTTCGGCCGTTACGGCTTCGACATGTCGAAGTTCTCCGGTCAAGGCCGCGACGTCACCCTCGGCATCCGCGAGCGCTATCTCTGGGAGCTGTTCTCGCCGTCCGAGGATGATCCCGTCTACAAGCAGATTCCCGGTCAGTTCCGCTCGGCCTTGCACGACAGCCTGTTGGCGCCGATCTATCCGTTCGCCTTTGCCGTGCTGACCTTCGCCTTCCTCGGTGCGCCTCGCACCACCCGCCAGAGCCGCAATTTCTCGATCGGCTCGTCCATCGTCGCAGTGTTCGGCCTGCGCATGGCCGGCTTCGCCTGCTCGGTGATGGCGGTGAAGTCGCCCGCCGCGGTGCTGGTCCAATACGCGATGGTGTTGGGCGCCATCGGCGTCGGGATGTGGATGATCGTCGGCGGCATCGTGGTCGAGCCGCCGCCCCGCCTCATGGAGGCCATCAACAGGTCGAACGCGCGCATCGCACGGTTGTTCGGACGGCCGGCCACCGCATGAGCATGCTCACCAATACACTCGGGCGCTATTTCGCCGGCCGCTTCGTGGTCGCGGCGCTCGGCGTGTTCGCCAGCATCTTCCTGCTGCTGGTGCTGGTCGATTACATCGAGATGGTGCGCAAGACCTCCGGCCTTGCGTCCGCCTCGGCGATCATGGTGGCCGAGACCTCGCTGTTCCGGGTGCCGCAGCTCCTGGAGAAGCTGACGCCGTTCTGCATGCTGATCGGCGCCATGACCTGCTATCTCGCGCTCTCGCGAAGGCTCGAGCTCGTGGTCGCGCGCGCCGCCGGCGTCTCGGCCTGGCAGTTCATCTCGCCGGCGCTCGGCAGCGCGCTCCTGATCGGGGTGATCGCCACCGTCGCCTACAATCCGATGTCGGCCAATCTGCGCGAGCTCTCCAAGCGCATGGAGGCCGAGCTGTTCGGCTCGGCGCCCGGCGGCGGCATCCAGGACGCCTCCGGCTTCTGGCTCAACCAGGTGACCAACGACGGCCAGACGATCATCAATGCGGCGCGCAGCGAGCAGCAGGGCGTCCGGCTCACGGGGCTCACGCTGTTCCGGTTTGACACAGAGCAGCACTTCAAGGAACGCGTCGAGGCGCGCGAGGCGGAGCTCGAAGTCGGCCAGTGGATATTCAGGAACGTCCGCCGCTTCTCGCTCGACGGGCCGCCGATCGAGCAGGCCGTTCTGGCGATTCCGACGACGTTGACCGAGGCCCAGGTCCGCAACAGCTTTTCCACACCCGAGACTGTGTCCTTTTGGCAACTACCGAGCTACATCCGCTCCTCCGAAAGCTCAGGCTTCGCGACAGCCGGCTATCGACTCCAGTATCACAAGCTGTTGGCGCAGCCGTTTTTGCTCGCCGCCATGGTGATGCTCGCGGCCTCGGTGTCGTTGCGTTTCTTCCGGATGGGCGGCGTGCAGAAGATGGTTTTGAGTGGCGTGGGCGCAGGCTTTCTGCTCTACGTTCTGTCGAAAGTGACTGAAGACTTGAGCAAGGCTGAGTTGATGCATCCGATCGCTGCGGCGTGGTTGCCCGTGGTGGTGGGCGGCCTCACCGGCTTTTTGGCCTTGTTGTACCAGGAGGACGGTTAGTGACTGCCGTCCATCGAGGGCCCGTGTCTCGTTTGACGCGCCGCACTGTGATGCGCGCGAACGGACGCGGCTTGTCCGTGCGCAGGCTTCTGCTCGCCGTCGTCGCGGCCGTCTCGCTCGGCGGGCTGATCGACATTGCAGCCGTGGCGCCGGCCTCGGCCCAGTTCACCTATAATCCGCTGCCGCCGCGCCCGAAGCCGCCGAAGGCCGCCAACGACAACCAGATGCTGGTTCAGGCGACCGAGGTCGACTACGACTACAACAATTCGCGCGTCTCCGCGGTCGGTAACGTCCAGCTGTTCTACAACGGCACCAGCGTCGAGGCCGACAAGGTCATCTACGACCAGAAGACCAAGCGGCTCCATGCCGAAGGCAACATCCGCATGACGGATGCCGACGGCAAGATCACCTATGCCGAGATCATGGATCTCTCGGACGATTACCGCGACGGTTTCGTCGATTCGCTGCGCGTGGACACCGCCGACCAGACCCGCATGGCCGCGACCCGTGCCGACCGGTCCAGCGGCAACTACACGGTGTTCGACAACGGCGTCTACACGGCCTGCGCGCCGTGCAAGGACGATCCGAAGAAGCCGCCGCTGTGGCAGGTCAAGGGTGCGCGCATCATCCACGACCAGCAGGAGAAGATGCTGTACTTCGAGACGGCGCAGCTCGAATTCTTCGGCGTGCCGATCGCCTACATGCCCTATTTCTCGACGCCCGACCCGACCGTGAAGCGCAAGTCCGGCTTCCTGATGCCCGGCTACTTCCCCGGCACGACGAACACCGGCTTCGGCGCCGAAGTTCCCTATTATTGGGCGATCGCGCCCGACATGGACGCAACCTTCACCCCGCGCTTCATGTCGCGACAGGGCGCGCTGCTGCAAGGCGAATTCCGTCAGCGCTTGATCGACGGCGCCTATCAGATCCGCGCCTACGGCATCTACCAGCTCGATCCCGGAGCCTTTGCCGGGCAGCCCGGAGACCGCCAGTTCCGCGGCGCTATCGACACCAAGGGTCAGTTCGCGCTGAACGACAAATGGGTCTGGGGTTGGGACGGTGTCCTGATGTCCGACTACTATTTCTTCTCGGACTATCGCCTCGCGGCCTACAGGGACCCGCTCGGATCGTTCCTGAACCTGCCGACCGATGCGATCTCGCAGCTTTATCTGACCGGCGTCGGCAATCGCAGCTTCTTCGACGCGCGCACGATGTACTGGCTGAGCTTCTCGGGCAACCAGAACCAGGTGCCGATCGTCTACCCCGTGATCGACTACTCGAACGTGCTCAACTATCCGGTGTTCGGCGGCGAGTTCAGCTACAAGACCAACTTCGTGAACCTGTCGCGTGACACCGCCGTGTTCGATCCGATCACGACGCTCGCCAACACCAACAGCCTGTGCACGACGGCGTCGGCCGATCCGCTCGCGCGCACGCCGTCGCAGTGCCTGCTGCGCGGCTTCCCCGGCACCTATACCCGCCTGACGGCGGAAGCGCAGTGGCGCAAATCCTTCACCGACCCGCTCGGCCAGATCTGGACGCCGTTCGCCAGCCTCCGTGCCGATGCGATCAACTCCTCGGTCTCGAACCAGCCGGGCGTGTCGAACTACCTGCCGGTCGGCGACACCCAGGCGATCCGCCTGATGCCGACCGTCGGCCTCGAATACCGCTATCCCTTCATCAACGTTCAGCCCTGGGGCTCGACCACCATCGAGCCGATCGCGCAGATCATCATCCGCCCGAACGAGACCTATGCCGGCAAGCTGCCGAACGAGGACGCGCAGAGCATGGTGTTCGACACCTCGAACCTGTTCAGCGTCGACAAGTTCTCCGGTTACGACCGCGTCGAGGGCGGCGGCCGCGCCAATGTCGGCGTGCAGGCCACCACGCAGTTCGACAGGGGCGGCGCCGTCAAGACGCTGTTCGGCCAGTCCTACCAGCTGTTCGGCATGAACTCCTACGCGGTCCAGGACTCCATCAACACGGGCCTGGATTCCGGTCTCGACAAGCCCCGCTCCGACTACGTGGCGAGCATCGCCTACTCGCCCAACCGCACCTACACGTTCAGCGTCCGCTCCCGCATGGACGAGCAGACCTGGAACGTCCAGCGTTTCGAGGCGGAAGGCCGCGCCAACTTCGATCGCTGGTCGATCAGCGTGATGTACGGCAACTACGCGGCACAGCCGGAACTCGGCTATCTGACGCGCCGCGAGGGCATCCTGACCTCGGGCTCGCTCAAGGTCGCGACCAACTGGGTGGTGTCGGGCTCGGCGCGCTGGGACCTCGAGGCCAACAAGATCAACCAGTATGTGCTCGGCGCCGGCTATGTCGACGATTGCTTCGTGTTGGCGGCGAACTATGTAACTTCGTATAGCTATTCGGCGGGCACTACGCCGCCAGTGCTGAGCCATGCGTACATGTTCACGTTCGGGCTGCGTACGCTGGCGACCTCGTCGACGACCAGCAGTACCGGCGGCCTCCAGTAAACGGTTTGAAGTGCCGACCGCGTTGCCCCAATCGCAGGTTCACCGCGGCTGACATGCGAGCGAGATCCATGACGACTGCCTTGCCTTTGTTCCGCCTCCTCCTCGTCCTCGCCGCCCTGTTTCTGGCCGGCACGCCGTCGCGCGCGCAGAACATCGTCGTCATGGTCAACGGCGATCCGATCACCGATTTCGACATCGACCAGCGCTCGAAGCTCGACCTGCTGACGACGCAGAAGACCCCGAGCCGGCAGGAGGTCATCAACGAGCTGATCGACGACAGGGTGAAGCTGAAGGAAGGCAAGAAGTACGGCGTCGATCCCGGCGTCTCCGACATCAACCAGTCCTTCGAGGGCATGGCGCAGCGCATGCGCATCACGACGGATCAGCTGACCAAGTCGCTCGAGGTCAAGGGCGTCCGCCCGGAGACGTTGAAGGCCCGCATGAAGTCCGAGATGGTCTGGACCAGCCTCGTGCGCGGCCGCTTCAAGGAGAAGCTGATGGTCGGCGAGCGCGACGTCGCGCAGGCGGTGCAGGCCCAGGCCGGCGACAAGCTGCAGATCGAGGGCACCGAATACAAGATGCAGCCGATTGTGCTGATCGTGCCGCGCGGCTCGTCTCCGGCCTTTCAGGAAACGCGGATGAAGGAAGCCGAACAATATCGCTCGCGCGTTGCGAGCTGCGAGGAGGCCAATTCGCTGTTCCGCTCGACGCCGAACGCCACCATCCGCGAGAGCGTCACCAAGACGACCGCGGAGCTGCCCGAGGCGCTGCGCAAGGTGCTCGACGACACGCCGATCGGCCATCTGACCGCGCCGGAGGTGACCAAGGCGGGCATCGAGATGGTGGTGCTCTGCTCACGCAAGCCGACCATGATCGACACGCCGAAGAAGCGCGAGGTCCGCGAGAAGATGTATCAGGAGAAGTACGAGAAGACCCAGAAGGCCTATCTCGACGAGCTCCGCAAGGCGGCGATGATCGAATATCGCAACCGCTGATGGCCAACCACGCAGCAAAGCCCCTCGCCCTGACCCTGGGAGAGCCTGCCGGCATCGGCCCCGACATCACGATCGCAGCCTGGCTCCGGCGCCGCGAGCTGAACCTGCCCGCCTTCTACCTGCTCGGCGACGAGGCGCTGATCGCGCGGCGCGCCAAGACACTGGACAAGACCCTGGGTAAGGCGCTCGGCGCCGAGATCCGGATCGCCTCCGTGAGCGCACACGAAGCCGCGGCCGCCTTCACCGAGGCCCTGCCGGTGGTTGCGACCGGCGAGCGCGCCACGGCCGAACCCGGCCAGCCCGACGCCTCGAGCGCGCCGGCTGCGCTCGCCTCGATCCGCCAGGCGGTGGCCGATGTCCGGGCCGGCCGCGCCGGCGCCGTCGTCACCAATCCGATCGCCAAGAGCGTGCTCTACCGCGCGGGCTTCCGCCATCCCGGCCACACCGAATTCCTCGCCGAGCTCGCCGCAGAGGACAGCCGCGTGCCGCAGCCGGTGATGATGCTGTGGTCGCCGCGGCTCGCCGTGGTGCCCGTGACCATCCACGTCTCCTTGCGCGATGCGCTGTCCCAGCTCACGAGCGAATTGATCGTCTCGACCGTGCGCATCGTCGCGACCGAACTGAAATCCCGCTTCGGCATCGCGCGGCCGCGTATCGCGATCTCCGGACTCAATCCCCACGCCGGCGAGGACGGCTCGCTCGGCCACGAGGAGCAGACCATCATCGCGCCTGCGCTCAAGACATTGCGCAACGACGGCATCGACGCCAGGGGGCCGCTGCCCGCCGATACCATGTTCCACGAAGCCGCGCGCAGCCTCTATGACTGCGCGGTCTGCATGTATCACGACCAGGCGCTGATCCCGATCAAGACGGTCGCCTTCGACGACGCCGTCAACGTCACGCTCGGCCTGCCCTTCATCCGCACCTCGCCCGATCACGGCACCGCCTTCGACATCGCCGGCACCGGCAAAGCCAATCCGGCGAGCCTGATCGCAGCGCTTCAGCTCGCCAGCCGCATGGCGGCTGCCAAAACCTGATGAGCGCGATCGACGACCTCCCGCCGCTGCGCGAGGTCATTCGCCAGCACGCGCTGTCGGCCCGCAAATCGCTCGGCCAGAATTTCCTGCTCGATCTCAACCTCACCGCGCGCATCGCGCGCGCGGCGGCGCCACTGGACAACTCCACCATCGTCGAGATCGGCCCGGGCCCGGGAGGACTAACCCGCGCGCTGCTTGCGCTCGGCGCCAGGCGCGTCGTCGCCATCGAGCATGACGAGCGCGCGATCCCCGCCCTGCAAGATATTTCCGCGCGCTATCCCGGCCGGCTCGAGATCGTCCACGGCGATGCCATGACCTTCGACCCGCGTCCGCTGCTCAATGGCGAAAGCGCAAAGATCGTCGCCAACCTGCCCTACAACATCGCGACTCAGCTTCTGATCAACTGGCTCACCACCGAACCATGGCCGCCCTGGTACGACATGATGGTCCTGATGTTCCAGCGCGAGGTCGGCGAGCGCATCGTGGCGCGCGAGGACGAGGAAGCCTATGGCCGCCTCGGCGTGCTCGCCAACTGGCGCTGCGTGACGAAGATCCTGTTCGACATCGCGCCGTCCGCCTTCGTGCCGCCGCCCAAGGTGACCTCCTCCGTCGTGCGCCTGGTGCCGCGCGCCGAGCCCCTGCCATGCGATCGAAAAATGCTCGAGCAGGTCGCGGCGGCCGCGTTCGGCCAGCGCCGCAAGATGCTGCGGCAAAGCCTGAAATCGCTCGGCGTCGATCCGGCGCGGCTTGCGCAGGCCGCTGGCGTCGATGCGACGCGGCGCGCCGAGACCATTCCGATATCAGGCTTTGTTGCCATGGCGCGTGAATTGGCGGATATACGCAGCGAAGGCTAAGACAGAAATTCCGGAGGAAAGAAAATGGCGTTGATGCGTCGGCAGTCGCTGGTCAAGTTCGATGCGCCCTTGTGCGAGACCATCGTCGACACGCCAAAGCCGAAAGGCGCCGAGGTGCTGGTGCGCATCGAGCGCTGCGGCCTTTGCCATTCGGATCTGCACATCCAGGACGGCTATGCCGATCTCGGCGGCGGCAAGAAGCTCGACACCACGCGCGGCATGACGCTGCCCTTCACGCTCGGCCACGAGATCGCCGGCGTCGTCGATGAAGTCGGCCCCGACGTTCCGGGCGGCCTCGTCGGCAGCAAGAAGGCGGTGTTTCCGTGGATCGGCTGCGGCCAGTGCCGCGACTGCGCCAATGGCGACGAGAACCTCTGCGTCAAGCAGCGCTTCCTCGGCGTCTCCATCGACGGCGGTTTCGCCACCCACGTGCTTGTGCCCGACGCGAAATACCTGCTCGACTACGATCCCCTGCCCGTCAACCAGGCCGCGACGCTGATGTGCTCCGGCGTCACCGCCTACGGCGCGCTCAAGCGCCTGGTCGACCGTCCGCGCCAGCGCAACCTGCTGCTGATCGGCCTCGGCGGCGTCGGCATGATGGGCCTGTCGTTCGCGCAGGCGATGTTCAAGCAGCCGATCACGGTCGCCGATCTCTCGCCGGCCGCGCGCGACACCGCACTGAAGAACGGCGCAGCCAACGCCTACGATCCGGCCGAGCCCGACGTGATCAAGCGCATCCTCAAGGAGACCGAAGGCGGTTTTGACGAGATCGTCGATTTCGCCGGCAACGAGAAGTCGATGGCGTTTGCGGTCGCGGTCGCCGCGCGCGGCGGCAAGATCGTGGTCTCCGGCCTGATGGGCGGCCAGTTCACGCTGCCCATGGTGCAATGGGTCTACAAGCGCATGACCATCGAAGGCTTCATGGTCGGCACGCTTGCGGAGGCCAAGGAGCTGATGGCACTCGCCCGCGCCGGCAAGATCAAGCCGACGCCGATGCGCGAGGAGCCGATGGGCGACGTCCAGAAATGGATCGACGAATTGCGCGCCGGCAAGGTCGTCGGCCGCATCGTGCTGAAGAACTGACACCGCCCGCGGCGGCCGGACGCAAGTTTCGCCCGCCGCGCGGAACGGCTGCGGCCACGCCGCGTTGGCAGAGTATGTCCATTCGCTGCACCGTCGAGAGCGCGTTCTTCATCGCCTGGGGCTTCCTGGAGCAGAGCGGAGAGCTCGGCCCTCCGGACGAGACCGCGAATGTCCTTCTCGACGCCATCGAAGCCCAGCTCAGGACCGGTGAACGCCGGCAGTTGATGCTCGCGAACAGAGCGATCGATACCTGGCGTGCCCACGCGGCGAAGCGCCGGCCGTCGCAGGAAGCCCGCTTCGGATGATGGGCGGCGGGCGATCCCCTCGGGCCCCGTTCCGGCAAATGCGCCACCGCCATCGAGCCCAATGCCCGCCCCTCGATGAAGACAGGAAGCTTCCGCTCCCCACACCATCATGCCGATTGCCAGCCGATCACTTCGGCCTAACCTTGGAACGTCGCGCGCCCCGGGCGCGTTTGTCTCTCGTGAAGGCAACGACGGAGTCAGAGCGGATGACAAAACCGCTGACGAAGACAGTGCAACCTGTTCCTGAAGAAAACCAGAGCCACAAGGGCGCCGGCAGCGCGCCGTCGGTCCCGGTCGACACCACCAAAGGCCACCGCGACGACGAGAAGCAGAATATTCGCGAGCAGGCGGCGCACGGCAATCTCACCCAGAACACAAGCAACAAGCGCAAGGGATAAGCGATACACCGGGGGGTAAAACGAGGAGAGACGAACGTGGTCAGTCTCGGCAAGTGGTACGATCCGATATCCGAACGCTGGATCGTGCCGCGCGAACCCCGCCCTGAGACGCCATCCTCCCCAACGAGCGAGAACCACGTCCTGGAGCTTCAGAGGACGGTCGAAATCCAGCGCATCTGGCGCGCGCTCGTCGATTGCTGCGCACGCGATTGATGCTCGCGCGCAGCAACGGAGGAACCCGCCGTCGGCTGCACTGTTGTCATTCCGCATGAACGATCCCGCATCGCCCGCAAGGCCAGTCGCAGTCGCGATACGCTATCTGTCGATGATCGTCGGCTGCGCTTGCCTGCTGCTCGCGGCTGTTTGCTTCGCTATCGCGGCGCAGGTCTTTGTTCAGACCGGTGTGTTCGCGCAATCCTACGCGTTGGTGGGCCTCATCAGCGCCGCGCTGGGGCTGCTGGCGCTGACGTTGGCGCGCGTCTGGAAATAGGCTTCGCAGTTTTTGCGCCTTCGCCGGCTCTCGCCAGGAAGTCACCCCCTGCTCCGTCATTCCGGGATGCGCGCGCAGCAAGCAGTCCCGGAATCCATCGGGCTACGCGTTCTGCCGTGGATTCCGGGCTCGCCCTTCCAGGGCGCCCCGGAATGACGCGCATGACCAGGCGTGGCCGTCCGCGGACGAAGAAGTCGTGTGGTCCTGACGCCCGGGGTCTGTGCGTCAAGTCCTGCGGTGATGTGGCGGCCCGACCGGGCGCGCGTATCAGCGATCGGCAGGGCGACGGGGGCAATAGTGCATCGCTCCCCGGGGAGAGCACGAAGGACACCGTTAAAACCATCCGCGCAGGGAAGGCCGGGCGTCCGGCATCACCTGTGGTCCAAACCGTGTGCACTTCTATCGCGCACGGACGTGCGGGTGCCGCCGGCGCCCGGCCTTCCCTGCGCCCTTTGGCCTCCATCGGGCGGCGAACGACGGCAAGGCTCGGGCAAGACCGGCCGCGGGAACGCACAGCCGCGCCTCTTTCCCGGCACGATGCGGACGGGCCCGTGGCCGCACAGAATGTCGCACCGCTTTTCGCCCGCGCACCTAGCTGGTAGATTGGCGCCATTGCTTTGGGGAATTTTTATGCGCGCGAGGATTTTCAATCGCGTTGTGGGGCTGGCGGCACTCGCCACAGCGCTGCTCGTCGCCGCGGCAACGCCCGCATCCGCCGATAAGCGCATCGCGCTCGTCGTCGGCAACTCCGCCTACAAGAACATCACGCCGCTCGACAACCCGTCCAAGGACGCCAGCCTGATGGCGGAGACGCTCAGCACGCTCGGCTTCACACTGGTCGGCGGCCGTGCCCAGCTCGATCTCGACAAGGGCGCGATGGACATCGCGGTGCAGAGCTTCGGCCGGCAGGTGCAAGGCGCCGACGTCGCGCTGTTCTACTATGCCGGCCACGGTGTCCAGGTCGCCGGCTCCAACTATCTCGTGCCGGTCGGCGCCAATCCGACGCGCGAGGCCGACGTCGACTTCCAGATGACCGACGTCAATCTCGTGCTGCGCCAGATGCAGGGGTCCGGCACGCGGCTCAACCTTGTCATCCTCGACGCCTGCCGCAACAACCCGTTCGGCTCGCGCGGCTTGCGTTCCTCCGACGGCGGCCTTGCGCAAATGCGCGCACCCGAGGGCACGCTGATCTCCTATGCGACGCAACCCGGCAACGTCGCCCAGGACGGCAGCGACGGCCATAGCCCCTACACCAAGGCGCTGGCGACGACGATCCGGACCGCAGGTCTCGACGTATTCCAGACCTTCAACCAGGTCGGCCTCGCCGTGAAGCGCGCCACATCGGGCGCGCAGCAGCCCTGGGTGTCGTCCTCGCCGATCGACGGCACCTTCTATTTCGTGCCGCCGACGCAGACGGCACCGCCGCAGGTCGCGGCGATGCAGCCTGATCCGCTGCCGGCGGATCGCCTGCGCGCCGATCCTGACCGCGTCCCCCTACGCGATGCCGCATTGCTCAGCGAACTCAGCGAACGGCTCTACGAGCTCAATTTCGATCCTGACACGCCCGACGGCCTTACCCGCGCGATCACGAAGCTTCAGCAGCGGATATCCATGGCGCCGACCGGAGAGGCGACCGAAGGCCTGCTGCTGCGGATGCGCAAGATGGAGGATCTGAAGCCATGGGGCTCGATCGTTTACGGCCCCGACGGCAGCAAATGGGGCATGTCGTGGAACCACGCCTCGCGGCGCGCGGCGGTCGCGGATGCGCGCGGCAACTGCGCCGGCGCCAAATGCCCGATCGAGCTTTCCTTCTATGGCAAGGGCTGCGGCGCCTTCGCGATCTCCGACAAATCCTGGTCGCTGGTCCAGCGCGAGGGCGTCCAGCGCGCCAGGGATGCCGCGCTTGACGAATGCGGCAAGGCTGGCAAGGCTTGCCGCATTATCGGATCCGTCTGCGCCGACGGCTCCGGCCGCTGATACGATTTTCATTTTGGATTATTTGCTCATGCCCAATTCCACCGCCCGCACGTTCGCTCTCGCCTCCCTCCTCGCCCTCGCCTCGTCGTCCGCCTTCGCGCAATCCGGCAGCGCCGGTGGCTCGATCGGCAATCACGAGAAATCGCTCTCCGGCTCGCGCCAGGATCCTTCTTCAGGCCGCTCGGCCGAGCCCGCGCCCTCCGCGCGCCGGAGCAAGCCGGCGGCCGAGGAACGCTCGGCGCCGCGGAGAAGCGGCGGCGGTGGTGGCGGCGGTTTCGACGGCGCCTGGGTCGTCCTCAGCGTCGGCTGCGGCGGTTCGACCTCCGGCGCGGTGGTCGTGAGCTCGGGCCGGGTCATCGGCGAGGGCGTCAGCGGCAGCGTCAGCGCGAGCGGCGCGGTTCATACCTCCGGCGCGGGCAATGGCGTGACCTTCACGGGCGCCGGCCGCCTTTCGGGGCGCAGCGGTTCCGGAACCTTCCGCCGCTCCGACGGCTGCTCGGGAACATGGACCTCGACCAAACAATAATGGTCGAAAATGCCTGATTTCGCGGCGGAACGATCGCCGCGCAGGCCCGATTCAAGCCACATCCTCTCCGGATTTGCGGCTCATTGCCACCCAACTCTTTGAAGAGAAAGGGAAGGTTAAGAGTTGCGTCATGCGTAACCGGGAGACCAGGATGGGCAACCGCACCGCGAAATTCATATCAGCGCTTGTTGGCAGTATCATTGCCGGCGCCCCCCTCGCTGCGGTGTCGCAGAACGCGCCGAGCACATCGAGCACGGCCAATGCGGCCGCCGACTGCCTCACCTCGCCGAAAAGCACCGCGCCGCAGGGACAGCACTGGCACTATCGCCTCGATCGCGCGACCAAGCGGCAGTGCTGGTACCTGCGTGCCGAAGGCGGCAAGGCGACGCAGAGCGCGCAAGCGACGGCCGACACGCCAAATGCAGATTCAGCAGCGCCGCCGTCGGTGCAGAATGCGCGCGCGGAATACATTGCACCGCAGACTGGTGCCGCGCCGAGCTCGCCGAACATGACCGCGCCTGCGCCGGCCGCAACGAGCGCGCCACAGGTCATGCAACAGCCGCCGGGCGCCATCGCCGACAACAACGCGCAGCAGCCCGCCGTCGCCGCGCGCTGGCCCGATGCTTCCGCGAGTTCCGCTGCGCCCGCACCCGCAACGCAGCCGGGCGCGACACCGGCAAAGGCCAACGCCCCGGTGGCGCTCGCCGCGGCCGAAATTCCCGCCGACAAGCCGACCGGCTCGCTCCAGACGCTCCTGCTCGTGATCGGCGGCGCTTTGGCGATCGCCGGCATCCTCGCCAGCGTCATCTACCGCTTCGCCGGTGCGCGCTCCCGCGTCAAGGCGAGCGACCACCGCCGCGTGAATTGGGACGATTGGGAGCCGCAGGACCAGGACGAGAGCCGCGCGCCCTGGCTCAAGGCGATGCCGGCCGTCACGCCGCGCGCGCAGCCGCCGCGCCCGATCGACTTCGATGCCGCACGTCCCCAGGCGGCACAGCTCGCCGCGATCGACCGCGAGATCGATGTGATCGACGCACACGAGCCGGCTGGCGTCGCCGAAGTCGTGGAATCCGGCGAGTCTCAGGTCGCGGTATTCGACAGGGAATTCGAGATCGGGGCCAGTTCACCCCGGTTAGCCGCGGACCGGGCCGACAGCGATGAAAAGCCGGCTGGTCGCGATGAGGATGCGGTCGACGTCGACATCATCACCGCGATGCTGGAACGGCTGGCGCAGGAAGGGCCGCGGCTGAGGCAGCCTGGCCCTGGCTCTAACCCTGCAGCTGGCCTTGCAAACCTCGCACGAAACCAACGAGGCCAATCCGCCGCTCGCGCTTGAGGCGCTCGGCCTTCAGGATCGATTGCACCTCGGCAAAGGCCTCGTCGACGTCGTGGTTGATCACGATGTAGTCGTACTCGGCCCAGTGGCTCATCTCGTGGCTGGCGCGGCTCATGCGCTTGCGGATCACCTCGTCGGAATCCTGCGCGCGCGAATGCAGCCGCTTCTCGAGATCGCCGGCTGACGGCGGCAGGATGAACACGCTGACGACGTCGGCACGCGCCTTCTCGCGCAGTTGCTGCGTGCCCTGCCAGTCGATATCGAACAGCACGTCCTGCCCGGCCGACAGCGCCGCCTCGACCGGCGCGCGCGGCGTGCCGTAGCGGTTGTCGAACACGGTCGCCCATTCCAGCAGTTCGTCGTCCCGCACCATCGCCTCGAAGCGGGGCTTGTCGACGAACAGATAGTCGCGGCCGTCGACCTCGCCGGGCCGCATCGGCCGCGTGGTCGCCGAGACCGACATTCGCAGGCCCGGCATCCGCTCGATCAACAAGCGCGACAGCGTCGTTTTGCCTGCGCCCGACGGCGAGGACAGCACGAACATCAATCCACGCCGCTCGACACCGTCAGTTCCGTGACCGCCCGTCGTCATCGATCACTCCAGATTCTGGACCTGCTCGCGAAATTGCTCGACCACGTTTTTCATGGCGAGCCCCGTATTGGTCAGCTCGATGTCGTTCGACTTCGAGCAGCAGGTATTGACCTCGCGGTGAAACTCCTGCGCCAGGAAGTCGAGCTTGCGCCCGATCGGGCCGCCCTTGCCGATCAGCTCGCGCGCCTGCGCGATATGCGAGGCGATACGGTCGAGCTCCTCGCGGATGTCGGCCCTGGTCGCGATCAGGATCGCCTCCTGCATCAGGCGGTCGGGATCGAAACGGTCGGAGGTGTCGAGCAGCGTTGCGATCTGCTCGGCGAGCCTGGCCTTGATCGCCTCCGGCTTGCGGCCGGGTGCGGCTTCGGCCTTCTTCGCCAGTTGCTCGACCTCGTCCACCCGCTGGGTCAGGATCTGCCCGAGCGAGGTCCCCTCGCGCTTGCGCATCTCGACGAGATCGGCGAGCGCCTTGTCGAAGGCCTCCGCTGCCGCGGCGCGCGCCGCCTTGTCCTCCTCCTCGTCGCCCTCGGGCTCGGCGACCTCGACGACGCCCTTGATGGCGAGCAGGCCGTCGACGCTCGGTGCCACCGCATCGACCTTTCCGGCGATCATCGAGGCGGCCTTCAGGACGGCGTTGAGCACGTCCTCGTTGACACGGACGGAGGCGGCGGCATTGGCGCGCTTGACGTTGAGATTGGCGTAGACGGTGCCGCGCGACAAAAGCTCGCCGGCGCGCTTCTTGGCGTGGGCCTCGAGCTCGTCGAACCCCTGCGGCAGCCGCACCCTGAGGTCAAAGCCCTTGGCGTTGACCGACTTCAATTCCCATTCGAACGTGTACGGCCCGCTAGCGCCGTGGCTTCGGGCAAAGCCGGTCATGGACGACAGCGCCATCAGGTCAAATTCTCCAGAAACACAGGATTCGCGAGGCCATCAAGGCATGCGAATCTTAAGACTATTTTGCCGGAAAGTGGAATCCGCAAAGTCCCGTAGGCAGGTCTGCGCGGGCCTAGCGCTGGATCACCGGCGACGAGGGCTGCACCGCGCCCTGCCGGGCAGGAGCGGGACCAGCGGGGCGAGGAGCAGCCGGCGGCTTCTTCTGCTGGTTCGGCCGTGCCGGCGTGGTCGCGGTCGGCGTGTCGGCAGCGCCGGGCGCGGCCGCCGCCGGCGGCTGCGCGTCCTCGGCCGGCTCGACCGTGTCGTTCTGGATCTGCTTCTCCATCGCGCGCAGCTTGGCGACGTTTTTCTGGTGCGCGTCGTAGGTCTCGGTGAAGGCATGCCCGCCGGTGCCGTCGGCGACGAAATAGAGGTCGCGGGTGCGGGCCGGGTTGGCGGCGGCTTCGAGCGAGGCGCGGCCGGGATTGGAGATCGGGCCCGGCGGCAGGCCTTCGATCACATAGGTGTTGTAGGGCGAGGGCTGCGTGATCTCGCTGCGCTTGATCGGGCGGCCCAGCGTGCCCTTGCCGCCGACGAGGCCATAGATGATGGTCGGATCGGACTGGAGCTTGATCTTCTGCTTCAGGCGATTGACGAACACGGCAGCGACGCGGCTGCGCTCGTCCGGCTTGCCGGTCTCCTTCTCGACGATCGAGGCCAGCGTCACCAGCTGCTCCGGAGTCTTGACCGGAATGTCCTGGCTGCGACGCTCCCAGATCTCGGTCAGCACGCGCTTGTGCGCCTGCTGCATGCGCTGGATCACCTGCTCGCGCGTGGTGCCGCGCGGGAACTTGTAGGTCTCGGGCAAGAGCGTGCCCTCGCGCGGCAGCTCGCGCACGCTGCCGGTGAAGATATCGTTGTCGGAGAGCCGTGCCACGATCTGCTCGGAGGTCAGGCCTTCCGGAATCGTGACGGCATGCTGCACCACCTTGCCTTCGACGATGGTGGCGATGACGTCGCGCAGGGATGCGTTCTTCTGGAACGAATACTCGCCGGGCTTGAGGTCCGAGCTCGCCTTCAGCGCGGCCACGCTTGCGATGAACACCCACGGGTTGACGTCGGTCACGCCTTCCCGGTTCAGCGTCTCGGCGATGTCGCGCTTGCCGGCGCGCTGCGGGATGTTGACGATCTTGTCTTCCTTGAGCGGACCCGGCGCTTCGAGCACCTGCCGGCCGTAGTAATAGACGGCGCCCGCCCCGATCATGGAGATCAAGAGCAGCGTGATGATGGCGTTGCCGACGATCACGAAGGGATTGCGCGCGCGGTCCGATCGCTTCGGCGGCGGCGGGACCTGCTCGGGCTCGAGCGCTGCCCGCGGACTCCGGGGCGAAATGGGCGGCCTTTCACTCATCGAAGCAACCTGAATCCTGCCGGTTCAATCGCGGCCTGACAACCGTTTGCCCTGCCAAATGCACGCGCCCACTACCATGACTATCGCCGAATACGGCAAAACGGTGGATTCGTTTCAAACGCAAACTAATTGGCCAAACGGCGGACGATCACCGACGCATTGGTACCGCCAAAACCGAAAGAATTCGACAACGCGACGTTGACCTCTCGCTTCTTCGCCGTGTGCGGCACGAGATCGATCGCAGTTTCGACCGACGGATTGTCGAGGTTGATAGTCGGCGGCACTACATTATCGCGAATCGCGAGAATGGCGAAGATCGCCTCGATCGCACCGGCCGCGCCGAGCAGATGGCCGGTCGACGATTTGGTCGAGGACATCGCGACCTTGGAGGCGGCATTGCCGAGCAGACGCTCGACCGCGCCGAGCTCGATCTCGTCACCGAGCGGCGTCGATGTGCCGTGCGCGTTGATGTAGTCGAGATCGGACGCCGTGAGGCCGGCGCGCTTGAGCGCGGCCTGCATGCTGCGGAAGCCGCCATCGCCGTCGGGCGACGGCGACGTGATGTGATAGGCGTCGCCCGACAGACCATAGCCGATCACCTCGGCATAGATCTTGGCGCCGCGTCGCCTCGCGTGCTCGAGTTCTTCCAGGACGAGGACGCCGGCGCCCTCGCCCATCACGAAGCCGTCGCGATCCTTGTCGTAGGGACGTGAGGCCTTCTCGGGTGTCTCGTTGAAACCGGTCGAGAGCGCGCGCGCGGCGTTGAAGCCGGCAATGCCGATGCGGCTGATCGGCGACTCGGCGCCGCCGGCAACCATCACGTCGGCATCGCCCAGCGCGATCAGGCGGGCGGCATCGCCGACCGCATGCGCGCCGGTCGAGCAGGCCGTGACCACCGAATGGTTCGGCCCCTTCAGCCCGTGCGCGATCGAGACGTAGCCGGAGGCGAGATTGATCAGGCGGCCCGGAATGAAGAACGGCGACACCCGGCGCGGTCCGCGCTCCTTCAGCAGGATGGCGGTTTCCGCGATGCCGTTGAGGCCGCCGATGCCGGACCCGATCATGGTGCCGGTCGCGCACTTGTCCTCTTCGGTTTCGGGATGCCAGTTGGCATCGTCGAGCGCCTGGCCGGCCGCGGCCATGCCAAAGATGATGAAGTCGTCGACCTTGCGCTGGTCCTTCGGCTCCATCCACTTGTCGGGATTGAAGGTGTCGTTCGACCCGTCGCCGCGCACCACCGTGCAGGCGATCTTGGTCTGAAGATCGGAGACATCGAAGCTCTCGATCCTGCGCGCACCGCTTTCGCCGTTGAGGATGCGTTTCCAGGTCGGCTCGACGCCACAGCCGAGTGGCGAGACCATGCCGAGACCCGTGACGACAACCCGCCTCATATCCGCAAACTCCGCATCGAAAGATTCACGGCCAATAACAAGAAACCGGCTGACCGCTGCGAAGCGGCCCGTCCGGTTTCAATGTTGTCCCCGCGAAAATTGAAGAGCCTTAGCTCTTCGCGTTCTTCTCGAGAAACTTCGTGGCGTCGCCGACGGTGAGAATCGTCTCCGCGGCGTCGTCCGGAATCTCGCAACCGAATTCTTCTTCGAACGCCATCACCAGCTCGACGGTGTCCAGACTGTCGGCGCCGAGGTCGTCGATGAAGCTCGCAGCGTCGACAACCTTCTCGGGTTCAACACCAAGGTGTTCGACCACGATCTTCTTAACCCGCTCGCCAATGTCACTCATTGCATAACCTCGTGTTGTTCCCTGTAGACCCGACCCCCCGGGACGATACGAGCCGTCGTGGTCGTTGACTGCCTTCGCTTACGAACTTTGATTTGGCCCCATCCTAACCGATGCAGGGCCCGGCGAACGACGGCCAAGGCTCCGCATCGCCAATATACAGGGTTTCAAAAACCTGCAATGGCGTTCTTTGCCCATCCGTTGAAGGTCCGGTTACCATACTTCAACTGCCTTGACTACAAGCCTAATTTCGCATCGGAAACGGCCGTTTGCCGCATCCCGCACCGCCATGTGGGCGGCACGGTACGAGGACTTCAGATCATGGCCATGCCGCCGTTGACATGGATGGTTTGCCCGGTGACGTAGGCCGCTTCGTTTGAACTCAGGTAGACGGCGGCCGCCGCGATGTCCTCGGGCGTCCCCAGCCGGGCGGCCGGAACCTTGGTCAGAATCGTCTCGCGCTGCTTGTCATTGAGCGCGTCCGTCATCGGCGTCTTGATGAAGCCGGGCGCGATGCAGTTGGCGGTGACGCCGCGCTTGGCGTATTCGGCACCCAGCGTCTTGATCATGCCGATCAAGCCTGCCTTCGACGCCGTGTAGTTGCCCTGCCCGGGATTGCCGGTGACGCCGACCACCGAGGTGATGGCGATGATGCGGCCGAAGCGCTTGCGCATCATCAATTTGGTGGCGGCGCGCGCCAGGCGGAAGGTCGAGGTCAAATTGACGTTGATGACCTCGTCCCAGTCCTCGTCGCGGAGCTGGACGAAGAGATTGTCGCGCGTGATGCCGGCATTGGCGACGAGGATGTCGACCTGGCCCATCGCGGCTTCCGCCGCAGGCACCAGCGCCTCGACCTCGTCGGCCTTGGAGAGATTGCAGGGCAACACGAAGGTGCGCTCGCCGAGCTTGCCGGCAAGCTCATCCAGCACTTCCTTCCGCGTTCCTGATATCGCGACCGTGGCGCCCTGCGCGTGCAGCGCCTGCGCGATTGCGCCGCCGATACCGCCGGTCGCGCCGGTGACGAGCGCCTTTTTGCCAGTCAGATCGAACATGGACAACTCCTTCAAAGCACGATCCGGAAACGTGCGCAGCGGTTTTCCGGCAAGATCGTGCGCAAACTAAAGAACCAAAGCGCGATGACGATTCATCGCGCTTCAGGCCTGCTTCGCAGCGGCCAGCGCATCCTTGGCGGCCGCTATGTCGTTCGGTCCGCCCACCGCGACACCGACGGCGCCGTCGGCGATACGCTTGACGAGACCCGTCAGCACCTTGCCGGCACCGATCTCGAAGAAACGGGTAACGCCCTGCCCGGCCATATAGGCAACCGACTCGCGCCAGCGCACCGTTCCGGTGACTTGCTCGACCAGACGGCGGCGGATCTCGTCGGGATCGGTGATGGCGGTTGCCAGCACGTTCGACACCAGCGGAGCTGCCGGAGCCTTGATCGTGACCTTGGCCAGCGCCTCCGCCATCGCGTCGGCAGCCGGCTGCATCAGCTTGCAATGGAACGGTGCGGACACCGGCAGCAGCATCGCGCGCTTGGCGCCCTTGGTCTTGGCGATCTCGACGGCGCGATCGACCGCTGCCTTGTCGCCGGAGACGACCACCTGCCCGCCGCCATTGTCGTTGGCGGCCTGGCAGACCTGCCCCTGAGCCGCCTCATTGGCGACCTCCATGGCGGCCTCGTAATCGAGGCCCAGCAGAGCGGCCATCGCACCGGCGCCGACCGGCACGGCTTTTTGCATTGCGAGACCGCGGGTGCGAAGCAGCCGCGCGGTATCGGAAACCGTCAGGCTGCCGGCCGCGGCCAGCGCCGAATATTCACCAAGCGAGTGGCCGGCGACAAAGGCCGCGTCCCGCCCCACGGAAAAACCGGCTTCAGCCTCAAGCACCCGCAGGGTCGCAACAGAAACGGCCATCAGCGCCGGCTGGGCGTTTTCGGTGAGCTGGAGGGTTTCGGCCGGGCCATCCCAGATGGTGGCCGTCAGCTTCTCCCCAAGCGCTGCATCGACCTCGTCGAACACGGCGCGCGCCACCGGGAAGGCGTCGGCCAACGCCTTGCCCATGCCAACCGCCTGGGACCCCTGCCCCGGAAATGTGAATGCTGCCGTCATCGGCGCTCCCTGCTTGTCGAGCACGATCCCTGCGAGAACCGGCAGCCGATTACGCGCGGCCTTGGGCCATGGTTCCGGATCGTGCCTCAAAGGGGGCCGTAGACACCGTCCGGGCCTGCAATGTCAAGCCAAGATGGGAACGTCGACCGGCATTCAACTGGGGATGCGCCCCTTAAAAACCACCCGCCTTCTGATCCGCGCCGACCTCGGCACCAGCCCGCGCGCGGCGCGCGCTGCTGACCAATTGCCCCGGCCGGTCGTCGCGGTTCGGCTTGGCGGTGGCGAGCCGCAGCACGGCGCCGTAGTTCGGCTGCACTTCCATGCGGCCGGCATGACGACTCTCGCTCAGCAGGCGATGGACCTTGGGCAGATTGTAGCAGGGCACGTAGAACAAGAGATGATGCTCGAGGTGATAGTTCACGTAATACGGCGCGATGAACAGGCGCTCGAGAAAATTGGCATGCGTGGTGCGGGTGTTGCGCAGGGGATCGCTGCTGTCGGGGACGACGGCATGCTCGGCGATGTTGCGGATGCGGGTGATGACCATCATCCAGGTGAGCAGCGGCACCAGCCATAGCAGCGGGTAAGCCCACCACACACCGGCCGCCGCAAGCCCTGCAAACAGGATGGCGTTGAAAACGCATTGCGGGCCAAGCTTCTCCCAGAAATGCGCCGCGCGCTGCCGCCACGGCCAGTCCTGCGGGCCGAGTGCGTTGAGCAACTGCGCCTTGCGCTGCTGGTAGCCGGTCTGCCCGGTGATGTCGCGAATGAACTTGCGGCGATAGCTCAGCAGCGTGATCGGAAATGGCGCCGACAGCACGAGATCGGGATCGTCCTCCTGCTGGGTGCGCGCGTGGTGCTGCAAGTGATAGCGGCGATAGGCGCGCGTCTCGGCAAAAACGGGATAGGCGCAGAACCACTGGCTCAGCGTCAAATTGGTGTTCTCATCGGCGGAGAGACAACCATGCGCGCCGTCGTGCATGAGGATCGACAGGCCCAGCTGGCGCGAGCCGATGACGGCGACAGCGAAAATGTACGTCAGCGGATTCGGCCACCATGCGACGAGGGCGATGGCACCGGCAATCAGCGCCCAGGCATGCGCGATCAGTGCGATACCCTTCCACGTTACGCGCTGGCGCACGTCGACGAGCTGATCCTCGGTCAGGAAATCGCGGGCACGCATGCGAAGTGCGGTCATGGCCTAGCTCTCCTCATCCGAAGTGGTCGATGCGTCGCGGTCGTCGACGAGGCGCAGGCGCGCGGCGTCGCCGGCAGATTTCGCCTGCTCGCCCAGCACGCGCAGCATCTCGGCGCAGAGCTCATCCGGCGAGCGCCCCATGGCATAGCCTTCGAGGATGACGCCGATGGCGACGGCCCAGAACCGCCGCGAGCTCTCGTCGGGCGCGCGCAGGGAACGCCAGCCGTGGCGCTCGACCTGGCTCGCATAGGCGCGTGCGCCCTCGGCGTGCAGACGCTCGATGGTGCGCTCGACCAGCGGCGCGAGATCCGGGCGACGCCGCGTCAACGTCAACGCCTCGGCGAAGAAGGCGACCGAATCGCTCGCCGTCACCGTCTCGGCCAGCGCGTGGGTGTAGTCCCGCGGCGTGCGCGCCTTCAGCGCAGCCTGCTCGGTCGCGCGGGCGACGTACAGGAGCTCGCGGCAGGCGCATTCGACGAACAGCGCCTCCTTGGTGCGGAAATAGTAGGTGATCTGGCTCGGAAATGCGTCCGCGGCGGCCGCGATGTCGGTGATCGAGGCGCCCGACAATCCCCGCTCCCGGAACAGCGGGCTGGCCGCATCCAGCAGCAACGAGCGCATTTTGCGACCGGCCGAGCGTGTGGCGCGCGCCGCATGCTTGGGGTCGCCGGCGGCCGGCTCGGATGGGGCGCGGGCAGATTTGTCTGCCATGGGATCCTCCCGTTGATTTATTTGTATGCTATACAAACAAATAAATCAAGCCGAAGGGCCCCCAGCCCGGGCGCCAGAGGCGAAACCTGGCCCTCCAACCTTGCAAAGCCAGCCAAAATCCGTATAAGGCGCGCATCCGCAGACCCCGGCCGGGAGCTGAACGGACGGTCTCAACAAATCATTCGTGATTTTGGTGTGGCAGGGCCAGTCGGCCCGTCGTCCCGTGTTTCCGCCTTCTGAGCTTAATCCCAGAGTCCTTTCCGAAGGCCTCTTAAGGGCTTGACGCCGGGCGATGCGCCAACATGAGGAAAGGACTTCCATGGCTCTCTATGAGCATGTTTTTCTCGCGCGCCAAGACGCGAGCCCGCAGCAGGTCGAAGAGCTGACTGCGCAGATGACCGGTATCGTCGAGGGTCTCGGCGGCAAGGTCACCAAGACCGAGAACTGGGGCGTTCGCTCCCTCACCTACCGCATGAACAAGAACCGCAAGGCGCACTTTGTGCTGCTCAACATCGACGCGCCGTCCGCGGCGATCGCCGAGATCGAGCGCCAGGAGCGCATCAGCGAAGACGTGATCCGCTATCTCAGCGTCCGCGTCGAGGAGCTCGAGGAAGGCCCGTCCGCGATGATGCGCAAGGCTGATCGCGATCGCGAACGTGACGATCGTGGCGGCGGCTTCCGCGGCGAGCGTGAAGGCGGCTTCCGTGGCGACCGCGAGGGTGGTTTCCGTGGCGGCGATCGTGACGGTGGTGGCTTCCGCGGTGATCGCGGCCCGCGCCGTCCGCGCGAAGAAGCTGAAACCACGACGGATGGGGAGTAAGATCAATGGCTGAAGCTGGTGCACGCCGTCCGTTTTTCCGTCGTCGCAAGAGCTGCCCGTTCACGGGCGCCAATGCTCCGAAGATCGACTACAAGGACTCCAAGCTGCTGATGCGTTACGTCTCCGAGCGCGGCAAGATCGTGCCGAGCCGCATCACCGCGGTGTCCGCGAAGAAGCAGCGTGAGCTCGCCCGCGCCATCAAGCGCGCGCGCTTCCTGGGCCTGCTGCCCTACGTCATTCGCTAAGACGAATTCGGCCGGCGGCGACATCGCCGCCGGCCGCACTCTCGAAGTTTCATAAGGCTTCCGGGTCGTCCGGTCGCCGATGGTTGGGGCGAGATGCCTCTAACCGCTCGGAAGGAGCGGGACAGCTGATGATGGCCTTTGGACTGATAGCCCTGATCGCCGGCGCTGCGTCGGCCCTGATGTTCGCCTCGATCGTTTCGGGCGCGCTGATCTCGCTCGTCCTGTTCTATCTCGCACCACTGCCGCTGATGGTCGCCGCGATCGGCTGGGGACCGCTTTGCGCGAGCCTTGGCGGCATCGCCGCTGCGATCGGCCTCGGCGCCCTGTTCGGCCTGCCCTACTGCATCGCGTTCGCCGTCACCGTCGCGCTGCCGGCCTGGTGGCTCGGCCATCTCGTCCTGCTCAGCCGGCAGGTTGGACCTGTCACGCCGGACGCCGCGACCGAGCCGGTGGCAGGGCCTGAGCTCGAGTGGTACCCGGTCGGCCGTATCCTGCTGTGGATCGCCGGCTTCGCCGCGCTGACCACGATCGCCGCCCTGCTCACGCTCGGCACCGACGCCGACACCATCATCGGCACGCTGCGGCGCGGCCTGATGCGCATCCTCCGCGCCACCGATCCGCAAGCCTCCGGCGAAGCCGACCAGTTCGTCGACGCACTGGTGCGCATCGCGCCGGCCGCCGCCACCATCGTCGCCATGATGACGCTGACCCTCAACCTCTGGCTCAGCGCCAGGGTGACGGCGACGTCGGGCCGGCTGCGCCGCCCCTGGCCGGATCTGATGACGGCCGAGCTGCCGCCGATGACGCTCGTGGCGCTCTGCATCGCGCTCGCTTTCTGCTTCACCGGCGGGCTGCTGGCGATCGTCGCGCAGATCACCACGGCGGCGCTGATGATGGGCTATGCGCTGACCGGCTTTGCCGTGCTGCATACGCTGACGCTCGCGCTGAAGAGCCGCACGTTCTGGCTCGGCTCGACCTACGCCGTCGTCGTCGTGTTCGGATGGCCTGTCATCGCGATGGTGATCCTGGGCCTTGCGGACGCCGTGTTCGGCTTCCGCGAGCGCTTCCTGCGCAGCCGCCAGCCGCCGCCGCTCCCGACCCCTTAAGTCCACCCCTGAAACCCAGAACTCACAGAGCACTTCAAAGGAGAACGAATATGGAAGTCATTTTGCTGGAACGCGTGAACAAGCTCGGCCAGATGGGCGAAGTCGTGAAGGTTCGCGACGGCTACGCCCGTAATTTCCTGCTCAAGCGCGGCAAGGCGCTGCGCGCCACCGCCGACAACCGCGCCAAGTACGACGGCATGAAGGCCGACCTCGAGGCCCGCAACCTCGCGTCCAAGGCCGAGGCGTCCAAGGTCGCCGAGAAGATCCAGGGCAAGAACATCATCGTGATCCGCCAGGCCTCGGAAGCCGGCCAGCTGTTCGGCTCGGTCAACGTGCGTGACATCGTCGTCGCGTTCGAAGCCGACGGCATCTCGCTCGCTCGCCCGCAGATCCAGCTCGACGCACCGATCAAGACCATCGGCAAGCACACCATCACCGTCGCCGTTCACCCCGAGGTCGAGGTCGAGATCACCGTCACGGTTGCGCGCAGCCAGGACGAGGCCGAGCGCATCAACCGCGGCGAGGACATCTCGACCCGCAACGAGGACCGCGATGCGGCCGCCGAGGCGATCGCCGCCGCCGGCGAGTTCTTCGATCCGGAAGCCCAGCACGACGACGTCGAGCCGGCCCCGGCTGCGGAAGAGACCGAGAAGTAACTCCAACGTCGTCATTCCGGGATGGTCCGAAGGACCAGACCCGGAATCTCGAGATTCCGGGTCCAGCGCCGATGCGCTGTTCCGGAATGACGAAGACAAATCAAAAGCCCGGTCGCTTCAAGCGGCCGGGCTTTTCGTTTTGGCGGCGACGTCCTCGCTCAGCATCGCGATCGAAGCGAGCGCCGTTGCCGTGTGCTTCTCGACTCCGTCGCTGACACAGAACACGTCGGCCGCCACCACCGAGACCTGGCGTCCTGGCTTGATCACCCTTGCCCGGCAGATCAGCTTCTCGCCGACAGCGGGCGACAACAAATTGAGCTTGTATTCCGCCGTCAGCGCCGGCTGGCCGCGCGAAGTGGCGGCCGCGATCGTCGTGGCGTTGTCGACCAAAAAGGCGGTGACGCCGCCGTGGAAAAAGCCGTGCTGCTGGAGCAGTTCCGGCCTGCGCTCCACCGCGATCGTGCAGGTGCCGCGCGACAATTCCGAGAGCTCGGCACCGACGAGGTTCATAAAGCCCTGGCGGCCGACATTGGCGTGGATGCGCTCGGCGACGGCCGCAAATTCCGGATCCGCTTCGGCTCGCATGACATCTCTCCTTATTGTTTGTTAATGCGCTCGGGCGGCCGCAGCGCGCGGATGGCGCAGGCGATCAGCGTGTCGGCCTCGCTCCGCGGATCGGCACGATCGCGGCCCGACAGGAAGGCGCGGCAGAAGATCTGCGCCGGGCCGATGAGCTGGCTGATGAACGTCACCGGCGTCATCGGCAGGAGCTCGCCGCCGGCAACCAGCGGCGCGCGCCAGCGTTCGATGCCTTCGGCAAGGCGCGCATTCTGTGCGCGCTGGGCGTCGCGGACGTCCTCGCCCCATTCGCCGCGCGAGATCTCGAAGAGATAGCGGGCCTCGCGCCGGCTCGAGACGACCCAGTCGAGATGCGCCCGGATCAGGCGATCGATGCCCTGTTCGGCGTCGGGCACGGGATCGAGCGCGGCCAGCACCGCGGCGTGATAATGCCGCAGCACCTCCAGGAACAGCGCGCCGGCCAGCTCCTTCTTCGACCCGAAGGCATGAAAGAAGCTGCCGTTAGAGGCGCGCGCCTTGGCGCGGATCGCAGCCACCGTCGCAGCTTCGAAGCCGACGCGGTCGAACACGAACAGCCCCGCCGCCAACAGGTCGTCACGCACGCTCGTCGTCACCGCGCCTCCTAGAGTATCACTCTAGAGCACTACTCCAATCGCGGTCAAGACGATGCGAAGGCCGCGACGAGCGCGACCTTCGCAACTTGATCTGAGAATGCGGGTTGGCTTTAGCGCGAAATCGGCGGCGCCGGCGGTCCGGATGACTCCGCCGGCAGCGGGGCCGCAGCGGTCGTGGGCGGCGCCGGCTCCTGCGGCTTGGCCGCCGGCTCGGAGCTTGCGGCAGGCGCGGCAGGCTTGGGAGCCGCCTCTTCCGCCGCCTTGGGCGCGGCCGGCTCGGCGGGCTTCGTGGCGGCCGCCGGCGGGGCCGGCGTCACCTGCGGCACAGGATCGGGCCGCAGCGCCGGAGCCTCGCTGCCGCGCGGCTCGACCCTGGCGCTCTCCGGCTTCGGCTCGGCGGGTTTCTCCGATGCCTTGGTGCTGTCGGGCTTGGCTTCGTCGCGACCAGGCTCGACCTTGGCGGTGTCGGGCTTGGGCTCGCTCTTCTTGTCGTCAGCGGCCGGCGCGGCGGCATCGACCTTCGGCGCCTCTTCGGTCTCGGGCTTGCCGCGCTTGCTGAGACGCTTGGCCTTGCGGCCCTCCGGCGTGGCTTGCCCCTCGGGCTTCGCGCCTTCCTTTACCCCCTCCTCGCTCGGCCGCGCCGCGCGCTTCTGGCGCGCGCCCTCGGCGGCTGGGGCGGCAGCTTCGCCTTCCGGCTTGGCGGCCTCCTGGGAGCGCTGGCGACGGCCCTGATGCTCGGGCGACTGCGCAGGATTGGTGCTCGCTTCCTTGTCCTTGGCGCCGTCCTTCTTGTCCTTGCCGTCCTTGGCCTGGTAGCGGGTGTCGGTGGCGCCGTTCGAAACGAGGTAGGAGGCCAGCACGCCGGCCATGTCGGAGCTGGTCGTGTAGTGCTGACGCAGGAAACCCGGGAGCGAGCCCGGCGCGACAGTCTTCAGCAGCCCCCTCGGGCTCTTGTGGCAGGCACTGCAGGTCTGCGCGAAGAGCTGGGATGGGGCCTTGCCGGCCTCGAGGTTCGTCGCCTGTGCCAGAACGGCATCGGCCGCACCGAAGCCGATCAGAAGCACTACCGTCGCGAGGCTGAGCGCTCGGCTCGACATTCCCATCATCTCCGTTGAATTTCCGCGAATGCAGCCGGCATCCCGGCGTCGGCGGCGGTCACCTTTTACCGGATTGAGCCGCGAATGGAAGCAGGGTCCGCGCGCAAGGATGTGATTAAGCGCTTTTGGAATATCGGCATTGAATGCAGCGCAATAGCGGGAGCGGAATACCCTCCCTAGATTTAGATGCAAACGCATAGGAACCTGAGCGGGACCTGAGCGTCTGATGTGAAAGCCGGGTTGGTCGCATCTCTTCGGGTTCGCTCGAGAGGAAGGTGTCGATGGACCGTTTGTTGCGTCAATTCCTGTCTCAATTCATTCGCCGCGGGTCGATGACGGTGACCACGGCGAAGGGGTCGAAGTTCACCGTCGGCGACGGCTCAGGCGAACCGATCGCAGTCCGTTTCGTGACTGCGGACGCGGAACGGAAGATCCTCATCAATCCCGAGCTCGGGCTTGGCGAGGCCTATATGGATGGCGAGTTCGCCGTCGAGCGCGGCACCATAGCTGATGCCCTCGCGATCCTGCTCGATCAACCCGACCTGTTGCCGCAGTGGGCAAAACCCTGGTGGCACCTGCGCTATCTGACGCGGCATCTGAAGCAGTTCAATCCGCGCGCGCGCTCGCGTCGCAATGTCGCGCATCACTACGATCTCGACGCCCGGCTCTATTCCCTCTTCCTCGACGCCGACAAGCAATATAGCTGCGCCTATTTCGAGACGCCGGAGAGCACCCTCGACGACGCGCAGCTCGCCAAGAAGCGCCACATCGCCGCAAAGCTTCGCGTCAAGGGCGGCGAGCGCGTGCTCGACATCGGCTCGGGCTGGGGCGGCCTCGGGCTCTATCTCGCCGAGACCGCAGGCGCCGACGTCACCGGCATCACGCTGTCGTCAGAGCAGTTGCAGCTCGCCAATGCGCGCGCGGCCGAAAAGGGCCTGACCCGATCGGCCAAATTCCTGCTCCAGGACTATCGCGACATTGACGGGCCGTTCGACCGGATCGTCTCGGTCGGCATGTTGGAGCATGTCGGCGTCAGGTTCTACGACGCCTACTTCCAGCGCTGCGCCGAACTCCTGAACGAGGACGGCGTCATGATGCTGCACTCGATCGGCCGTTCACAGGGCCCGGATTCGACCAATCCCTGGATCGCCAAGTACATCTTCCCGGGCGGTTACATCCCCGCTCTGTCCGAAGTGCTGCCGGCGATCGAGCGTGCTGGTCTCCTGGTCTGCGACATCGAGATCCTGCGGCTGCATTACGCCGAGACGCTGAAGGCCTGGCGGGAGCGCTTCATGGCGCGGCGCGAGGAGGCCGTGCAGCTTTACGACGAGCGCTTCGCCCTGATGTGGGAATTTTATCTGGCGGCCAGCGAGATGACGTTCCGCAAGCAGCACATGATGAACTTCCAGATCCAGCTCACCAAGCGTCAGGGCGTGGTGCCAATCACCCGTGACTACGTCGCGCACGAAGAAGCCCGCCTCCGGGCCATCGAGGGCGGCGCCAAGCCACGGCTGAAGCTGGCCGGTGAATAGAGGCTAGTGGCGCGAGGTTGAAATCGGAGAAGAGCGGAAAGACGCCGTTAACGCCAACTGCGCCCGCAGTTCCGCCAGGATCTCGGGCGCGACCGGCTGGCGGCGGACTTCGGGGCGCTCGGCATGCTGCATGGCCGCGATCAGCCCGGACAGCCAGAGCCGGCTGCCTGCCTCGCTTCGCCATATCCCGTGCTGCCGTTCTGGCCGCATCGCTTGCCTCGTCCCCCTGATGGCGGGTTACCGGGGACAATCCCCTGTCCGCCCGTCCGTTCCGGCTCTACCCCCGAAAGAATCCGGGGAGATGTGATCTGCTTCACATAAGTCTGGTCGGGCCTGGCTTAGACCGTCGCCATGAGCAAAGAGACCCAAACCTCATTCGACGTGCAGGACGACCTCCGCACCGATTACGCCCTGATCGCTACCGGCGTCGGGGCGGCCCTGGTTGCACTGGTCTACCTCCTGCTGGTCTGAGCCCGAGCCGAAAGCGGCCAGCGCGCGTCATTTCGCGCGCTCTTCATACGTCTGCACCCCAATCCATTAGGTTCACTGTTTCAGTATTTTTCCGCGGCACAGTCGCGGCCGCTTCCAGGCCGGGGTGAGTTCCGCAAAAATCCGTCAAGCGCGGCGCATGCTGCGGCTGCTAATCATCCACCATTTTAACTGAGCGGTTGATAGCGGCGAGCTTTTGCTTCCGCTTTGGGCGCAGGCGGCGCTTTATCCCGGCCCCGCATCCGCCCAAGAAAATTGCTAAGCACGACCAACCATGGCCCTGACTGATTCGAACGTTCTCAAACTCGCGCCTGACGCAGGAACTCCGACTTATCGGAGCGCGCCGCACAATATCGAGGCGGAACAGAGCCTTCTGGGCGCCATCCTGGTCAACAACGATGCCTTCTACCGCGTCTCCGACTTCCTGGAGGCGAAGCATTTCTTCGAGCCGCTGCACCAGACCATCTTCGACACCGCCGGCAGCCTGATCCGGATGGGCAAGATCGCCACGCCCGTCACGCTGAAGACGTTCCTGCCGGCCGATACCGACGTCGGGGGCATGACCATCGGGCAATATCTGGCGCGCCTCGCTGCCGAAGCGACCACCATCATCAACGCCCAGGACTACGGCCGCACCGTCTACGACCTGTCGCTCAGGCGCGACCTGATCGGCATCGGCGAGGACATGGTCAATGTCGCCTATGACGCTCCGGTCGATTTCCAGCCGCGCGCGCAGATCGAGGACGCCGAGCGAAAGCTGTACGAACTCGCCGAGTCCGGCCGCTATGACGGCGGCTTCCAGAAATTCTCGCAGGCGTTGGCGGTCGCGGTCGATCTCGCGGCAAAGGCGTTCCAGCGCGACGGAAAGCTGTCGGGCATCTCGACGGGTATGCGCGACCTCGACACCAAGATGGGCGGCCTGCAGCACTCCGATCTCATCATCGTCGCGGGACGTCCCGGCATGGGCAAGACGTCACTGGCGACCAACATCGCCTACAATGTCGCACGCGCCTACGTTCCGGAACTCCAGGCCGACGGCACCACGAAGGCCGCCAATGGCGGCGTAATCGGCTTCTTCTCCTGTGAAATGTCGGCCGACCAGCTCGCCACGCGTATCGTGGCCGAGCGCACCGGCGTTCCCTCCTCCCACATCCGCCGCGGCGGCATCTCGGAAGCCGATTTCGAGAAGATCCGGGAGGTCTCGATCGAGCTGCAATCGCTTCCTTTCTATGTCGACGCGACTGGAGGCCTGTCGATCGCGCAGCTGATGGCGCGCGCGCGCCGCCTGAAGCGTCAGAAGGGCCTCGACCTGCTCGTGATCGACTACATCCAGCTGCTCTCGGGGTCCGGCAAGCGCGCCAGCGACAGCCGCGTGCAGGAAATCACGGAGATCACGACCAGCCTCAAGGCGCTGGCGAAGGAACTCAACGTCCCCGTGATCGCGCTGTCGCAGCTCTCGCGTCAGGTCGAATCCCGCGACGACAAACGGCCGCAACTCTCCGACTTGCGTGAATCCGGATCGATCGAGCAGGACGCCGACGTCGTGCTGTTCGTGTACCGCGAGGAATATTACCTCGCGATGAAGGAGCCCCGCCCGGGCACGCCTGAACACGAGAAGTGGCAGCTTGACATGAGTCTTGCGCACGGAAAAGCCGAGGTCATCATCGGCAAGCAGCGCCACGGCCCGACAGGCACCGTCGATCTGGCGTTCGAAGCCTCGGTCACGCGGTTCGGTGACCTCGCGCCCGACAGCCAGATGCCGGCTCGCAGCAGCAACGACTACTGAGTTCCTTGAACCAGACCTGCCTCTTGCGTAAAACGGCGCCATGACAATGGCGTCCGACCCGAAAATGACCCCGCAATCCGGCCTTCTCTCAGCGGAGGCCAACCATGCCGCCGCGCTCGCAGCCTATGGCGGCGTGCTCACCGTCGACCTCGACGCCATCATTGCCAACTGGCGCAAGCTCGAGAAGACGGCGGTGCCGGCCGAATGCGCGGCGGTGATCAAGGCCGATGCCTATGGCTGCGGCGCCGCGCAGGTCGCGCGTGCCCTCCACAAGGCCGGCTGCAAGACCTTCTTCGTCGCCACCATCGAGGAGGCGCGCAAGGTGCGCGCCGCCGTACCGGAGCCGACTATCTACGTGCTCGGCGGCTATTTCCAGAACACCGGCGAGCACTACGCCCAGATCAATTGCCGTCCGGTGATCGGCGATCTCAACGAGCTCGCCGAATGGGACGTGTTCTGCCGCCGCACCGGCTGGAACGGAGGCGCCGCTGTTCACATCGACACCGGCATGAACCGGCTCGGGCTGACGCTTGCGGAAGCACAGGCCATCATCCCCCGCATCAATGCCGGCGACCACGGCATCACGCTGGTGATGAGCCATCTGGTCTCGGCCGAGCAGCTCAACAGCCCCGTCAATGCCAAACAGCTCGCTTCCTTCCGCGGCATCGCCAGCGAATTCTCCGGCGTGCCGGCGGCGCTCGCCAATTCGTCCGGAATCTTCCTCGGGGCGCCGTTCCAGTTCGACCTGGTGCGGCCGGGCGCCGCGCTCTACGGCGTCAACCCGACGCCGGAGGCCGATAATCCGATGCAGCCGGTGGTCGACCTCAAGGCGCGCATCGTGCAGATTCGCAATGTCGAGCGCGGCGAGAGCGTCGGCTATGGCGGCACCTGGACCGCGCGCCGGCCGACCAAGCTTGCAATCATCGCGGTCGGCTATGCCGACGGCTATTTCCGCGCCGCCAGTTCAAACGACGGCACGCGCGGCGCAGAGGTGATCGTTGCCGGCAAACGCTGCCCGGTGGCAGGCCGCGTCTCCATGGACCTGATCGCGATCGACATCACCGATCTGCCGCCGAACGCGGCACGGCGCGGCCACCTGGTGACGCTGATCGGCGAAGGCATCACCGTCGACGAGCTCGCGCATCATTTCGGCACGATCGGCTATGAGGTGCTGACCAGCCTCGGCCACCGCTATGCCCGCGTCTACAAGGGCGGCAATGTGGTGGAGCCGCTGGCAAAGCCGGCAGCCGAGCAGCCGTCCTCTCCGCCGCCGGTCGAGCAGCCGGCGAGCCCGCCGCCGCTGCCGAGCTAAGCCGTCAGCCGCCTACTTCTTCTTCCTGTTGTCCAGCGCCGCCTTGCAGGTCGCGCTGAGCTGGTCGCGCTTGCCGTTGAGGCAGGCGACGATGCCGCCGCCCGGCGCAATGCCGGCACAGAACTTGTCGTAATCCGCCTTGCACGCACCGCGTGGATCGGACGATTGTGCCGAAGCCGCTCCGGAGATCGCGGCAACGACGACGAGAGCAGCAAAGTTCAACTTGGACATTGTATCTCCGGTGACGGAAGGCGGGAGCCGCTAGCTCTACATGAAGATCGCGACATTCAACATCAACAACATCAACCGCCGCCTGCCCAATCTGCTGGCATGGATGCGCGCGGCAAAGCCAGATGTCGTCGCGCTCCAGGAATTGAAGGCAAGTGATGGCGAATTTCCGGCGGCAGCCATCGAAAAGGCCGGCTACGGCGCAGTATGGCGTGGACAAAAAACCTGGAACGGCGTTGCCATCATCGCCCGCGATGCCGAGCCCATTCTCACCCGCGACCGCCTGCCCGGCGGCAGCGACGATCACGAGGCGCGCTACATCGAGGCCGCCGTGCGCGGCATCATCGTCACCAGCATCTACCTGCCCAACGGCAACCCCCAGCCGGGGCCGAAATTCGACTACAAGCTTGACTGGTTCGCGCGCCTGAAGCGCCACGCCAAGACCTTCATCAAGCAGGATCTGCCCGTGGTGCTCGCCGGCGACTACAACGTGGCGCCGACGGCGATCGACATTTATCCGACGAGGTCCTGGGACAAGGATGCGCTGATCCAGCCGAAGAGCCGCGCGGCATTTGCCTCGCTGGTCGCGCAAGGCTGGGGCGACGCGATCCGCGAGCTTCATCCGGACAAGCGCATCTACACTTTCTGGGACTATAAGCGGAACCGCTGGCCGCGCGATGCGGGCCTGCGGCTCGATCATCTGCTGCTCAGCCCTGCCCTTATTTCACGCCTGGCCAAGGCCGGCGTCGACAAGAAGGTGCGCGGCGAGGACGGCGCAAGCGATCACGCGCCGGCCTGGATCGTCCTGCGCTAGATCAGCGCCCGTAATACTCCTGCACCGTGTCCCATGCCGCCTTTTGCAGCAGTTGCGCCGTCTCCGGATCCAGCCCCATCGTGTAGGAATTGCCGACCGGCGTGCGACCTGTCAGCGCGGCGAGCGTCGTGCAGGCCGCCAGATACGTGCCGGCCGGACTCGGATGCCGCCTGTCCGGCGCATAGAGATTGAGCTCGGGCTGAAGCTTGCGGACGCGCGCAAACGCAAGACCCGCGGGAATGACGAGCGCATCATTGGCATTGCCGGCGAGCGTATAGGCCTCGGCCAGTCCTTCCGTCATCTCCGGCTTGTCGGCGTAGGCCCAGGACATGAACAGCACCGGCCGCATGTCGTGGGCGCGGACGATCTCGCTGTCCTTCTTGGCGAAGGCGACGAAGGCGTCTTTCAATTGCGGATGGATCGGGCACTGACTGCAATCCATCATCACAACCGCTTCGAACTGCCTGCCGGGCTTGTTGAAGACCACGACGTTCTGCTCGTCGAAGGAGTAGGCGCCGATGCCGCCCGGCCGCAGCAGATTGTCCATGTCGTGCCAGTCGAGGCCGGAGCCGCCGATCGTGACCATGGTGTTGCGATACGCCGCCTTGTTGGCCGCATCCGCAGCCCGCTCCATGAAGGAGAGATGCCAGGGCATGCCGTTGTTGTAATAGAAGAAGCTGTTCCCGACGAACAACGCCGCCTTGGGGAAGTCAGGTCCGAGCGTCGTGACCTTCGGCCTGGTCTGCGCCTGCGCCGCGTTGAAGCTGACTACAACTCCCAGACACATTGCGAGCATCGCTCGCGTCAAAAGACGCATCATGGGTTTCCTCGCCTTTTCTTCTCACCGAGGCCGGAAACAGATCAGCTTTCTCCGCCAGCCTCAAGAGGACGGGAGGCGGCATCCTCACCACAAATTCCTGCCGTCGATCATGTTCACCGGTACCGCGTCGAGGTCGAAATCGTCGAATAGGCGCGCGTTCACCGCGACCTTGGGGTTGTCGAAGTCAGGCTTGCCGGTCGACCAGTCCGGCGACTCCGAATAGGTGCCGCAGCCGCAGCTCGCACAGAAATGGTGTTTGACGGTGCGGCTGCCCCAGAGATAGGTCGTCACGTTTTCCGGCGGCGACAGCAGACGAAACTGCGCCGGCTTGTAATAGGCCCACAACGCGCCGCGCTTGGCGCAGAGCGAACAGGTGCAGCGCGTCACGCTGGAGGGCGCCTCCGTCACCTCGAACACCGTTTCACCGCAATGACAGCTTGCCTCGATCGGCATGACCACCTCTCCGTTTTGTCAGGAGATGGTCGTAGCCGGCCCCTGCTGCCAACATGCTGTCAGCAGCGCAATTCCCTCACGGAGTCTCGTTCGCGGAGAGGCGCCGGGCATTCGCGGCCACATGCTCACGATAGCGCCGGACGATGGCGGCCGGCGTTGCCCCCGCAAGCAGGCCCGCGGCGGCCTCGAAGGCTGCAGCGATCTTCTCGCTCACCATCAGCACGGCCTCCTGCCCGGCGGCCTCATCGCCCTGGCTGACCTTCTCGCAGCGCAGCCGCACCACTTCACTCGCTTCGACCGCGAGCATCGCGCCGGCGTACCAGGGAAAACCATTGTCGGACCCGCTGAGCACTGCATGCCGGTCGAGCGCGGAGAAGGAATGGTGATCGGGCATCGCGGACCTCAAATTCTCTAGGCGAGCGCTCCGATCAATACGCTTCAAATTCTAAGGACCAGGCCGCCGAGCGGGTCGGATTGGCGGTTCCTGCGACACCGCCGATTAACCAAGAGGCGATGTCGATGCGGCTGGGCACGGTTGCCGGCCACGGGCTACATTCGTCCGATTCCCGGAGCCCTGCCCTTGGCCTTCCTCTTCGTCCTCACCGTCGGCCTCGTCGCCGGCACCATCTCAGGCATCGTCGGCACCGGCTCGTCGATCATGCTGATGCCGGTGCTGGTCTACGCCTATGGGCCGAAGGAAGCCGTGCCGATCATGGCGGTCGCCTCCGTGATGGCGAATTTCTCGCGGATCCTGGCCTGGTGGCGCGAGGTCGACTGGCGGGCCTGCGCGGCCTATTCGGTGACGGGTGTTCCGGCCGCAGCGCTTGGCGCGCGCACGCTGCTCGCGCTCCCCTCCCACACCGTCGATCTTGCCATCGGCATCTTCCTGATCGCAATGGTGCCGGTCCGGCACTGGCTGGCGCGGCACGACCTCAAGGCCAATCTCTGGCATCTTGCGATCGGCGGCGCGATCATCGGCTATCTCACCGGCATCGTGGTCTCGACCGGGCCGCTCAGCGTGCCGCTGTTCCTGTTCTACGGCCTGTCCAAGGGTGCCTTTCTCGCCACCGAGGCGGCCGCCTCGCTCGGCCTCTACTTCGCGAAGTCCGTGACCTTCGAGCGCTTCGGCGCACTGACGAGCGATGTGTTCATCAAAGGTCTGATCGCAGGATCGTCATTGATGGCCGGCGCCTTCATCGCAAAGCGTTTCGTGCTGCATCTGAAGCCCGAGATGTTCCGCCTGCTGATGGACGCGATCATGATCGCGGCCGGGCTCTCGATGTTCTGGAACGCGACACAGCCGTAGCCGCACAGCGCTCAGGCGGCAAATTCGGGCGCGATTGACGGGCTGTCGGTGACGACGCGGCTCCCAGCCGCCTGTCCCTCGAGCCATTGCAGCACGGCCGCGAGCGGTTGCGGCCGATGATAGTGATAACCCTGCCCGAGCATCACACCCATCTCGCGCATGGCGTCAGCTTGCTCGGGCCGCTCGATGCCTTCCGCGACAAGCGTCAGCCCCAGCGTGCCGGCGAGCGAGGCGATGACGCCAACGATCGCCTTGTCTTCCGCGCTGTCCGGAATCTCGCTGATGAAGGCCTTGTCGATCTTGACCTTGTCGAGCGGGAAACGCCTGAGATGGGCGAGCGAGCTGTAGCCCGTGCCGAAATCGTCGAGCGCGATGGTGGCGCCGAGGCGCCGCAGGCGGTGCAACGTCTCGGACGCGCTGGCGATGTTGTTGATCAGCGAGCCCTCGGTGATCTCGAGCTCGAGCGACGATGCCGCGACGCCGAAGCGCAGGCAGGTCTCGCGCAGCTCGGCGGCAAGCGAATGGTCGGCGAGCTCGGACGGCGGCAGGTTGATCGCGATCCGGATATCCGGCCTGCCGGCGGCAGCCAGATGTTGCAGCGCGCGGCAGGCATCGGTCAGCACATAGCGCGTCAACCGTGCATTGTTGCCGCTGCGCTCGATCAGCGACAGGAATTCGCCGGGACCGATCACGCCATATTCAGGGTGGCGCCAACGAATGAGCGCCTCCAGGCCGACGACGCCCTGGCTGTCGAGGTCGACCTGGCTTTGATACCAGACCTCGAACTGGCCCTCGGCGAAGCCTGTGGGAATGGCAAGCTCGAGCTCCCTGCGACGGCGGTAGTCGCGCTGGAGCGCCTCGTTCAGCACCGCGACGGTGCCGGGCGCCTTGGTCTTGGCATGGTAGAGCGCGATGTCGGCGAGCGCCGGCAGGTGCGATAGCTCGGGATCGCCGGCGCGGCGCACGGCAAGACCGATGCTGGCCCGCGGCACGACCTGCTTGTCGTGAAGCCGGATCGGCTCGGAAATCGCGGCCAGCAGATGGCGCGCGAAGGCCTGCGCGGTCGCTTCGTTGCTGACTTCGGGGCGGATCACGACGAATTCGTCGCCGCCGAGCCGCGCCACCCAATCCTGCGGCTCGACCGCCTCGCGGAGACGCCCGGAAATGTGGACCAGGAACTTGTCGCCGGCATCATGACCGAAAGTGTCGTTGATGCCCTTGAAGTCGTCCAGATCGATGAAGCAGAAGGCGATCAGGGAATCCGGCGAGCCTGCATCGCCGCTCAAGGTCACCAGGCGCTCGGACAGCGAGCGCCGATTGGGCAGGCTCGTGAGCGGGTCGTGCGACGCCATGTGCCCGAGCCGGTCGAGCGCACCTGACGTCGTGTGCTGCATCGCGTTGAAGGCGTGCGCGAGCTGGCCGAATTCGTTCGACGATGTGATGTCCGCCGGATAGGCGCGACCATCCCGCTTGCTGCGCTGGATCGCAGACATGATTGCGTCAAGCGGCTTGCCGATGAAGATGTTCGCCGATATCCGCATTGCGACCACGGTCGCAAGCGTTGCGAGCAGGCCAACGATCAGCAGCCGCATCAGACGGCTGCCCGTGTCGGCGTAGACTGTCGCGTAGGAATAGGCGATCGCGATGCGGCCGGCCTGCACGGCCATGTTGCCGTTGCTGTAGTTGATCGGACGCGACACCTCCGCGACCGCCTGCCCGGAGGGGCGCGCCACCACGCGGGCGATCGCAGCGCCGGTGTCGTCATAGACGGCCGCCGCAGCGATGGTCTCGTCGTGCATGATCTCATTGAGCACGTTCGTGACCTGGTCGTAACGCATCTTCCAGAGCGGCTCGGCGATCAGCTCGGCGCGGCTCTCGGCCGTGCGGGCAATGCGCGCGTCGAGCTGCCTGATCTGCGACCAGAAGCTGGATGCCTCGACGCCGGCGGAGGCGAGCAACTGCACCACCAGCAGCACCGGCACGGTGGCCCAGATCATCGCGCGGACCACCGAGCGCGAGCGCGACGGCGCCGCCGCTTGCTGCTTGCGATCCGGATCGGTCATGTCGTCACCGTTCCGCATCAGTCAGCGATGCCTTCCGGCAGCGTCAGCGAAGAAATCAGCGCATCGACGGAGAAATCGTACCGGCCGCAGCGCCCTGCCCTCGCCCTGAAACGCGCGAAATCGATCCGATCGAAGGCGCGCGTCTTGATGAGGTCTCCGACCGCAGCGAGATTGTCGCGGGTGATCGCGGATGTCTTGGCCTCGACGCGGGGCGATGTGGCCGCGAAATCGCAGCCATCGGCGTAGTCGCGGAGCAGGACGATCGACCAGCCGCCGAGCAGGAAGTGGCCGCCGTCGGTCAGGAGCAGACGGCCGGCCCTGATCTCGCGCAGTGCATCCTCCGACCAGTTGAGGCCGACCACCTGAATATTCCGACCGGGCATGAGGCCGGCAGCGGTCGCCGCGCGAAGCGCGCCGAGCGCCATCGGATCGTTTCCGGCCCAGATGCCGGCGGGCCGTATCTCCTTGCGCGCGGCCCAGCTCAGATAATTCGCCGTGACCTGCTCGGCCTCCGACTGCGTCCAGTTGGCGAACAGCATCCGGTCCACCACCACGTCGGGCGCGGCCGCCACCGCAAGCTGGAGCCCGGCGTTGCGCGCGATCGAGGCGGGCGTGATCTCGTCGCCGCCGATGCCGAGAATGTGGATCTTGCCGTCCGGGCTCTGCCATTTCTCGGCACGCGCCGCGCTGATCAGCGCATTCGCCATCCGCGCGCCCGCGGTCTGAAGATCGGTCGTGATGTCGCCGAGCCAGGTCTTGAGCGTCCGGCGCGGCGGTCCGAGCCGCGCCGCATCCTCGCCGATCAGCGTGTTCGAGAGCAGCAGCGTCTTGACGCCCGCGGCCTCGGCCGCCTCCAGGATCGGAACGGCGGCGGATTCCTCGTTCGAGAGAATGAGGAAGTCGGGCTTGTCGGGACGTGCCACCACGCCGAACCCCAGCTCCTGCATAGTGCGGTAGTTGCGCTCGCTGGTCAGCACCTCGACATGCGCATCAAGCTTGCGGCCGGCGGCCTGCATGGTCTGCGCGACCATGTCCCAATAGACCTCGCCGGTCTTGCCGGGATTCACGAAGACGATGTTGAGGGATTTGGCGTCAGCCGCGACGACACGGCCGGCAGGCGCCAGAACGCCGCAGGCCATGCCCACGGCGAGCAATATCCGCAAAAATATCGTCATTGGTCTCGTCACCCCGTACTGGTTCCGAAACTGGACCGTCGTCCGCTAACATTTGGCAAAGCCCGGTGCGGCGCTGGGGCCTAGAACTAACAAAGGGTGTACTGGTTGCGTTGAATTGCGATATTGGGCGCGCGGGCGATCGGCCTCGCGGCCCGCCATTCCGTGCTATCAGCTGACATCAAGACCCCCGACTCAACTGTCCCCATGGCCAAGAACACGCTTTCCTTCGTCTGCCAGAACTGCGGCGCGGCCTATAACCGCTGGCAGGGCAAGTGCGAGTCCTGCGGCGAGTGGAATACGCTCGCCGAGGAGGACACGAGCGGCAGCGTGCCGGTCTCGATCCGCTCCAAGCGCAAGGGCCGGACCTTTGCGCTGGAGAGCCTTGCCGGCAAGAGCCCGGATGCGCCGCGCCTGTCCTCGGGGATGACTGAGCTCGACCGCGTCACCGGCGGCGGCTTTGTCCGCGGCTCCGTATTGCTCGTCGGCGGCGATCCGGGCATCGGCAAGTCGACGCTGCTGACGCAGGCGACCAGTCTGATGGCGCGCGCCGGGCATCGGATCGTCTACATCTCCGGCGAAGAAGCCATCGCCCAGGTGCGGCTGCGTGCCGAGCGGCTCGGCCTGTCGGACGCGCCGGTGCAGCTTGCGGCCGAGACCTCGGTCGAGGACATCGTCTCGACGCTGTCGGAGGGCGCGGTTCCCCGCCTGATCGTGATCGACTCGATCCAGACCATGTGGACCGACACCGTGGAATCCGCGCCCGGCACCGTCACGCAGGTGCGCGCTTCGGCGCAGGCGTTGATCCGTTTCGCCAAGAAAACCGGCGCCGCCATCATCCTGGTCGGCCACGTCACCAAGGACGGCCAGATCGCAGGCCCCCGCGTGGTCGAGCACATGGTCGATGCCGTGATGTCGTTCGAGGGCGAAGGCTCGCAGCAATTCCGCATCCTGCGCGCCGTCAAGAACCGCTTCGGGCCAACCGACGAGATCGGCGTGTTCGAGATGACCGGCCTTGGTCTGCGCGAGGTCACCAACCCCTCCGAACTGTTCCTGTCGGAGCGCGATCTCGGCACGCCGGGCACCGCCGTGTTTGCGGGCATCGAGGGCACGAGGCCGGTCCTGGTCGAATTGCAGGCACTGGTCGCACCAACCTCGCTCGGCACCCCGCGCCGGGCCGTGGTCGGCTGGGACCCGAGCCGCCTCTCGATGGTGCTGGCGGTGCTGGAAGCCCATTGCGGGGTCAAGCTGTCCGGCCATGACGTCTATCTGAACGTCGCCGGCGGCTTGCGCATCCACGAGCCGGCGGCCGACCTCGCCGCGGCGGCGGCACTGGTTTCGTCCCTGGTTAATGCGCAGTTACCCACGGATGCAGTCTATTTCGGCGAGATTTCGCTCTCAGGCGTGGTCCGTCCGGTGGCGCAGACCCCGGCCCGGCTGAAGGAAGCGGCAAAACTCGGCTTCCAGCGCGCCGTGCTGCCCGAATCGGCCCGGGGCGAAGCCGGCGGCGACGCCGGACTGTCGCTCAACGCGGTGAACAGCCTGACGACTTTGGTGGCCGAGATCGCCGCCCGCGGCTCCCGTCGGGGCGAATCCGGCGGATCGGCAGAGAAAAATGCCACACCGGCAAGATTCCGCCGCGGAGAGGGGTAGCCGGAGGTGACGTCCCCGGCCCCCGCCGCTATACAGCCGTCACAAAAGCAGCATGGGATTGCGTGGTTGCGGCCTTGCCGGGAACGCCGTCTGCCCCTCTTTTAGGGCAGCGGCCAAACACCGATTCGCTGAGCACCTTTGAGAGTACGAGCGGACCAGACCAGCCGATGCCAGTAACACTCCTCGACCTGATCCTGCTCGGTGTGATGCTGATCTCGGGCCTGCTTGCAATGGTCCGCGGCTTCATGCGCGAAATCCTGTCGATCGCAGCCTGGGGCGCGGCCGCGATCGTGACGCTGTACTCCTTCTCCAAGCTGCTGCCGACCGCAAAGACCTATTTCAACAACGACACGGTCGCGAGTGTGGTCGTGGTCGCCGGCGTGTTCGTCGGTACCCTGGTCGTGGTCTCCGTGATCACCGTCCGGATCTCCGACATGATCCTGGATTCGCGGATCGGCGCGCTGGACCGCACCCTCGGCTTCCTGTTCGGGCTGGCTCGCGGCCTTTTGATCGTCGTGGTCGCCTTCCTGTTCTTCACCTGGCTGGTGCCGGACAAGCAGCGCCCGGACTGGGTTACGGGGGCGAAATCCCGCGTGGTGCTCCAGGGAACCGGCGATTGGCTGATGGCGCTCTTGCCGGACGACCCCGAGAACACCATCTTGAAGAGATTCAAGAAAAACAAACCAGATGATGATCAAGCTGATTCCGAGCAGCAGCCTTCGGGCAGTGGCGACGGATACAGTAAACCTGCTCGTGACAGCCTGAAAAAGCTGATCGAGAAACCTGCGGCGCGTTGATTAGGCCCTAAAGAGAGGCGCGGACGAGATGCGACACCCTGACCAGGACGCCCAACTTGATCTCGATCCAAAAGCCGGTTTGAGCCCGGCCGCGCTAGAGCTTCAGGACGATCTGGAGGGGGATACGCTCCGCGAGGAATGCGGCGTATTCGGCATCTACGGCCACCCCGACGCCGCCGCCATCACCGCCCTCGGCCTCCACGCCCTTCAGCACCGCGGCCAGGAAGCCGCCGGCATCGTCTCCTATGACGGCAGCCGCTTTCACAGCGAACGCCGCCTCGGCCTCGTCGGCGACACTTTCTCCCGCCGCGAGGTGATCGACCGCCTGCCCGGCAACATGGCGGTCGGCCATGTCCGCTACTCCACCACCGGCGCGACCATCCTGCGCAACGTGCAGCCGCTGTTCGCCGAACTCAACGCCGGCGGCCTTGCGGTCGCCCATAACGGCAACCTCACCAACGGCCTGACGCTGCGCCGCGAGCTCGTGAGGAACGGCGCGATGATGCAGTCGACCACCGACACCGAGGTGATCCTGCACCTCGTCGCGCGCTCCCGGCGCAGCCGCTTCATCGAGCGCTATATCGACGCGCTGCGCGAGATCGAGGGCGCCTATGCGCTGGTCTCGCTGACCAACAAGAAGCTGGTCGGCGCGCGCGACCCGCGCGGCATCCGCCCCCTGGTGCTCGGTGAGCTCGATGGCTGCCCGATCCTGACGTCGGAGACCTGCGCGCTCGACATCATCGGCGCGCGCTTCATCCGCGACATCGAGCCGGGCGAAGTCATCGTGTTCGACGAGAACGGCCAGGACATCCACAAGCCGTTCCCGCCGATGGCGCCGCGTCCCTGCATCTTCGAATACATCTATTTCTCCCGTCCGGATTCCATCGTCCACGGCCGCTCGGTCTACGAGGTGCGCAAGGCCTTTGGTGCGCAGCTCGCGCGCGAGAGCCACGTGCCGATCGACGTCGTCGTGCCGGTGCCGGATTCCGGCGTGCCCGCCGCTGTCGGCTACAGCCAGCATTCCGGCGTGCCGTTCGAGCTCGGCATCATCCGCAACCACTATGTCGGCCGCACCTTCATCCAGCCGACGCAGGCAATCCGCGAATCCGGCGTGCGCATGAAGCATTCGGCCAACCGCGCCGCGATCGAAGGCAAGCGCATCATCCTGATCGACGACTCGCTGGTGCGCGGCACCACCTCGAAGAAGATCGTGCGCATGATGCGCGATGCAGGCGCGAAGGAAGTGCATTTCCGCCTCGCCTCGCCGCCGATCCTCTATCCCGATTATTACGGCATCGACCTGCCGGACCGCGGCGGCCTGCTGGCCGCAACGCATTCGCTGGAGGAAATGCGCGAGATCATCGGCGCCGACTCGCTCGCCTTCCTGTCGATCGACGGCATGTACCGCGCCATGGGCGAGCCCGGCCGCGACCCGGCCAATCCGAAGTTCTCGGATCACTGCTTCACCGGGGCGTATCCGACCCACCTCACCGACCAGACCCAGACCGAGCAGCAGCCCCGGCAATTGTCGCTGCTGGCGGAGGCGAGCTGACGGCGAAGCCGTCATCCCGGGGCGGTCCGTAAGGACCGAACCCGGGATCTCGAGATTCCGGGTTCGCGCTACGCGCGCCCCGGAATGACGGGGATGCGGGGGGCTTGTCCCGGCCATCCACGGCTGTAAAACCCCGCCATGACAAATCCCCTCGCCGACCGCATCGCTCTCGTCACCGGCGCCTCGCGCGGCATCGGCTTCGCCACGGCCAAGGCGCTGGCGAAGGCCGGCGCACACATCGTCGCGGTGGCGCGCACGCAGGGCGGGCTGGAAGAGCTCGACGACGAGATCCGGAAAGAGGGCGGCAGCGCCACGCTGGTACCGCTCAACCTCACCGATTCCGACGGCATCGCGCGGCTGGGCGCAGGCCTGCACGAGCGCTACGGCAAGCTCGACATCCTCGTCGGCAATGCCGGCGTGCTCGGCCCCTCCTCGCCGATCGGTCATATCGAGCTGAAGGCCTTCAACGACGTGATCGCGGTCAACGTCTCCGCGAACTTCCAGCTCATCCGCTGCATGGAGCCGCTGCTGAAGCAGTCCGATGCCGGCCGCGCCGTGTTCATCACCTCGGGCGCCGCCAGCAAGGCGACCGCCTATGTCAGCCCCTACGCCGCCTCCAAGGCCGCGCTGGAAACGCTTGCGCGCGCCTGGGCGCAGGAGACCGCGAACACGCCTCTTCGTGTCAACCTGTTCAACCCCGGCCCGGTCCGCACCCGCATGCGTGCCACCTTGATGCCGGGCGAGGATCCCGCGACGCTCGACACCGCCGAGCAGGTCGCCGAATTCATCGTGCCGATGTGCGCACCCGACTGGACCGAGACCGGCAAGTTCTACGACTACAAGACCCGCAGCCTGATGAGCTTCCGCTCGCCAGCCTGATTGACTTGGCTGATTGACTTGGGTCCCTCCCCGCGATTGACTGCCCGCGCTCAAGCGGCAGCAAGCCGCAGGCCAAAAAAGGGAGGTTGCGATGGCACCATCGCATGATCGCGCAGGCGTTGGCGGTGCGCTCGCACGGGTCTCTCACGCCTTCTCCATCCTGATCGCGGCACTCGCATTTGCGCTTCCGGGCGTTGCGACCGCCGGCGATGTCCCGACCTTCGCCGTCGATCCTTCCTGGCCCAAGCCGCTGCCGAACAACTGGATCCTCGGCCAGGTCGGTGGCATCACCGTCGACTGGCAGGGCCACATCTGGGTGATCCATCGCCCGCGCTCGCTCACCGACGACGAGAAAGGCGCAAGCCTCAATCCGCCGCGCTCGAAATGCTGCGTCTCGGCGCCGCCCGTGCTCGAATTCGACACCGACGGCAACCTGCTGCGGTCCTGGGGCGGCCTGGGCGAAGGCTACGAATGGGTCGGCCGCGAGCACGGCATCGAGGTCGACGAGCGCGGCTTCGTCTGGGTCGGCGGCAACGCCGACAATGACAACGCCATTTTGAAGTTCACGCTCGACGGCAAGTTCGTCGCCCAGATCGGCAAGATCGCGCCGAGCCTCGGCAGCAACGACACGACGCAACTCGGCAAGCCCGCGGAGACCGCGATCGACAAGGAGGCGAACGAGATCTACGTCGCCGACGGCTACGGCAACCGCCGCATCATCGTGTTCGACGCGAGCACGCTGGCCTACAAGCGGCACTGGGGCGCCTATGGCAACAAGCCTGATGACAACAAGCAGGCGCCCTACGATCCCAAAGCGCCGGTTGCCCAGCAATTCGGCAATCCCGTCCATTGCGTGAAGCTCGCCAATGACGGGCTGGTCTATGTCTGCGACCGCATCAACAACCGCATCCAGGTGTTTCGGAAGGACGGCACCTTCGTGAAGGAGTTTTTCTTCGAGAAGAACACGCTCGGCAACGGCGCGGTGTGGGACATCGCGATCTGGCCCGATCCAAAGCAGACCTGGCTGCTCAGCGCCGACGGCGAGAACAACGAGATCAGGGTGATCAGGCGCGACGACGGCAGCGTGGTCGGCAGCTTCGGGCGCAACGGCCGCAATGCCGGTCAATTCCACTGGGTGCACGCCATGGCGATCGACGCCAAGGGTAACGTCTATACCGCCGAGGTCGATACCGGAAAGCGCATCCAGAAATTCAAGCTGACGTCGGACGCGCTTAAATAGCGCCTCAACGCATTTTGCCCAAAAGTTAACCGACGGATGACGCAACGTCGCAGCGTCATCCGGCTTTAGGCGCATTGCCGCCGGCCGTGGGACACGGTAGAGCCATCAGCCGGACCAAGGCTCCGCAAGAGAGCCGTCCGCATGTTTGACAATGGAGGGAATCTATTATGACGACATTCGCGCGCCGCTCCGCGGCCCTTCTGGCCTGTGCCGCCTTCGGTTTTTCCACATCCGCCTTCGCGCAAGACAAGACCGTCAAGATCGGCGTCTTGAACGACATGTCGAGCCTCTACGCCGACATCGGCGGCCCGAACTCGGTCGCCGCGGTGAAAATGGCGGTCGAAGATTCCGGCCTGAAGGCCAAGGGCTGGACCATCGATGTCCTCTCGGGTGATCACCAGAACAAGCCCGACATCGGCGTCAACATCGCCCGGCAATGGATCGATGCCGACAAGGTCGACGCCATCGCCGACACGCCGAGCTCCGGCGTTGCACTCGCGGTGAGCAACCTCGTCAAGGATAAGAATTCGGTGCTGCTCAATTCGGGCGCCGCCACGGCCGACCTCACCGGCAAGGCCTGCACGCCCAACACCGTCTCCTTCACCTACGACACCTACATGCTCGCCAACGGCACCGGCAAGGCCCTGACCAAAGCAGGCGGCGACAGCTGGTTCTTCCTGACCGCGGACTACGCGTTCGGCCACGCGCTGGAGCGTGACACCAGCGCCGTCGTCACGGCCACCGGCGGCAAGGTGCTCGGCGGCGTCAAGCATCCGCTCAACTCCTCCGACTTCTCCTCCTTCCTGCTGCAGGCGCAGTCGTCGAAGGCCAAGGTCATCGGCCTTGCCAACGCCGGCGGCGACACCACCAACGCGATCAAGCAGGCGGCCGAGTTCGGCATCGTGGCCGGCGGCCAGAAGCTCGCCGCGCTGCTGCTGTTCATCAACGACGTGCATTCGCTGGGCCTGAAAACGGCACAGGGGCTGACCTTCACCGAGTCCTTCTACTGGGACCTCAACGATCAGACCCGCGAATGGTCGAAGCGCTTCCAGAAAGTGTCGCCCAAGGGCTCGATGCCCTCGATGACGGTAGCGGGCCTCTATGCGGAAATCCTGCACTACCTGAAGGCAATGGACGCGCTCGGCGGCAATCCGCATGACGGCGCCAAGGTCGTCGCCAAGATGAAGGAGCTGCCGACCGACGATCCGCTGTTCGGCAAGGGCCCGCTGCGCGCCGACGGCCGCCGCCTGATCCCGGCCTATCTCTTCGAGGTGAAGAAGCCGGAAGAGTCGAAGGGGCCGTGGGATTACTACAAGCTGGTGGCCACCATCGCGCCGGAAGATGCCGCCAAGCCGCTCGAGGCGAGCGAGTGCCCGCTGGTCAAGAAGTGACCGCGTAGCGGACACGCACAGGCTCTACGACGACATGCCCGGGCGAGAGCGCGAAGCGCGTCTTCGCGCTCGATGTCCCGGGCATTTGCGTTTGGGGCCTGCTACCGGCGGGCAAGGCGCCGCTCGCGCCATTTCTCCACGTCGCGTCTCTACAACGCGGACGAGCGCTTCCTACCAGGCATAGCGCACCACGCCCTTTCCGGAGTAGCTTGTGGTGACGTTCGAGAACTCACCCTCAAAGGTCCCGGCGAGCGAGAAACCGTTCAGCCATTTCACCTCGGCGGTTGCCGAGGTGAGCGCCGCGTCTCGCGCAGGCGATGCACCGCCGACGACGAAGGATGCGCCCGGCAACGCCTGGAAAGTGGCGGCGATGCCGCGATCGATATTGTAGTCATGTGCCCAGCCGAAGCGGCTGCGCAGGGTGAGGATCGCTCCCGGCAATGCCAACGATCGATCGGTGCGGAATCCCAATTCGGAGCGCGGCGAGGTAGCGGTCCTGGCCGCATAGGCCAGCGCAAAGGTGTTGGCACCGACGATGGCCCGTTCGGCATAGCCCGGCAGCTCGAAGGTCGCGAATTGCGCGGCGGCATAGGGCGTAAGGCCGATGCCGGCCCATGGGGTGATGAAGCGATAGCCGCCCTCGATACGCCCCGCCCACGCATTGGCGTTGAACTGCGCACGCAACTGGTCACTGCCCGCAATCGTGACCGTCCGGCTCGTCGTGATATCCTGCCAGCCATAGGCCAGGGCGCCGGAGACGTACGCGGCGCCGGCCGTATGACGAACGAATACGCCAGCCTGGAACAGGTCGGAGCGCCCCGAACCGAGACCGTTGGCGACGACGAAGTTGGTACCGCCGCCGGCCAAGGCGAACCCGACCTGGGTGAATGGAGAGATCCGATAATCGGCGCCGACGGCCGTGCCAGCGATGCGGCTGGTGGACGTGTTCGATCCCTGTACGGCATTGCCGTCGGTGGTCTGCGAGCCCCCATAGCCCGCGCCCCATACGCTCCAGCGCTGGCCGAAATCGATCGCGCCCGGCGTCTTGGCGATCATGGCGTAGGCGTCACGCTCGGCACCGGGCCGGCGGCGACCGCCGGCATAGCTATCGGCTGCTCCCTCTTTCCCAAATGAAGCGGCCGTCGGTGCGGTCCCGTCGCGGCCCGCGGTAAACGGATCGGCCAGCAAATTGACGAAGAGGTTCATCGCGTCGAATGTTGTCTGCTGCGAACCTGCCGCCAGTTCGCCCGAGGCCTGTGTCAGGTTCGCCGGGACATTGCCGGCGAAGATGCCGCCAAACGCCGAAGGAACGTTGCCGAAGGAATTGAACGCCCTGTCGAGCGCGGTGGCGACGGCCCGCTGGTTGATGTTGAGGCCGGCAATCTCCCCAAGGCCCGAGGCCAGAACAAGCTGCACCGTGCCGCCCGAATAGGTCAGCGAACCGGAAATTCCCGTCGGCGTCGCCACCCACTCAAAGCGCGAACCGTTCAGCGCCCCCGCGGTCAGGATGGTATAGGGCGAATTGAACCGCAGAGTGCCGCTGGCGAGCGCAACCCGAACCGTCCCGGCCAACGTCGCCGCCCCCGTCACATTGGTGAGGTCGGAAGCCGCCGATGACACCTGCACGAGGTAGGTCGCGGCGGCCGTGAATACAAGGCTGCCCTGAACGTTGATGGTGCCGACCGAGTTGCCTGGAGACAGAATGCCGCCGTTGATGACGGTATTGCCGACGATGCCGTTGCCGCCCAACGTGCCGCCGGCATTGACAACGAGATTGCTGGCCGATGCGATATTGCCGTTTACGATCAGCGCCCCGCCGCCGACATTGACATCACCGGAGAAGGAGCCGGTGCCAGTCAGCGTCCAGACTGAATCGTCGACCTTGTTGAAGGTCGTGAACCCCCGATACTGGGCCGCCGCGCCCAACGTGCTGACATCGAAGGTCGCCGCACCGCTGCCCCCGAGTTGGAACATATCACTGCCCCCACCGAGCACGTTGCCCGATATCACCGATCCCGGCGCGAGCGTGAGAACGTTGCCGCTACCGGCGAACTGGATCGCGGCCGTTCCTCCAGTGATGGTCCCCGCATTGAACACGTCCGACCCACCCGTGCCCGCATAGATGCCGTTGCCCGTGAGGCCGGAAATGGAGCCGTAGTTGATGACTGAGACGGACCCGAGGCTGGCGCGGACGCCGGTGTCGCCGCCACTGATCTGCGCGCCGGCATTGTTGGTCACCACCGCACTCGTCTCGGCGCGAATGGCGTAGCCAAAGCCGCCGGCACTTATGGTTCCGGAATTAACGACGGTTGCGACGCCATTGCTGGCATAGATTCCGTTGTTGATCAGGCTCGTGATCTGCCCACCAACGCCGTTGGTTACATTGACGTCGGTGAAGGCAAAGATGGCGATATTGTTGAGACCGGAAATGGTCCCGTGATTGGTAACGCGAGCAAAGCCCAAATTGGCAACCATGCCGCCGGTAATGCTTCCAGTGACACCGTTCGTTATTGTCAGATTGGCATTCGCAGAGGCGGCAAAGCCGGTGGGGCTCGAGATGGTGCCGAAATTCGTTACCGAAATCGATCCGCTGTTGGCGCGGATGGCAGCCGTTGCGCCGGTAATCGTCCCGGCGGCGGCGTTGGTGACGTCCATATTGCCGGTCACCTCCAGGCCATAGCTGGTCGTACCGGTAATCGTGCCGGCATTGGTGACATTCAACAATTGGTTGGCCTGGACACCGCTTATCCCGCCGGAAATCAGACCGCCCGCAGCGTTGGAGACGACCCCCGTGCCGTAGGCAATGAAACCGTAAGAGGTGCCGATGATATTGCCGGCATTGATGACATTCCCGACAGCGGAATAGCCGGAATTGACGCCGAGATCGCCGGCGATGGTGGCGCCCGCATTGTTGGTAACCGTGGCGTTGACGAAGGCGAATACGCCAACGTTTGCGTTGCCCGTGATCGTGCCGGAGTTGACGACAGTCACACTGCCGTTGTTCGAGCCGATGCCGGATAGGACAGTGCCGGTGATGGTGGCGCCGGTGTTGTTGGTGACGGTGACGTCATTTTGAGAGAAGACACCGTTCGTTGCGCCTGTGATGCTTCCCGAATTGCTGACCGTAGCGTTGCCGATATTGATTCCGCTATTCACGCTTCCGGTGACAGAGGCACCGCTATCGACATTGATGACAATGCCGGTCTGGTTGCCCGTCCCGTAACCGTTGGTCCCGTTCTGATCGGTCGTCACGCCCGAGCATGTAATGGTCGTGCCTGGCGGCGGATTGGGGCTATTGTCGGCCGCCGGCGAACAGGCCGCATACGCCCCGCCCATCAGAGCCAGCGTGACGGTAGCCGTGATCGCAATTGCAGCGGCAGCTCGCCAAATCAGCAAGCGCTGCCGAGGGAAACACCATATCCGAATCGGCAGGCGCGTCATTTGAATGGCTTGCTTCCGAGGCGTCGGCGGCCCCGGCCTTCAATTGCAAAAAGAACGAATCAACAGATTTATTGAATATGCTAAGTATCGCCGCCGAAAGGCTCCATGTACGCACGTCTGGCGAGAATCCGACGAATCGGAATCTCTGTTGCGAATTGGCGACAGTCGCAACCGTCCTATTCGCGGCCACCAGTCTGCCGGGCGGATGCGACTGTCGCCAGCGTCCGCATCGCGATGGCCACGCATACCACCATCAGCGCGCCCGCGAGGAGGAATGGCGCGCCGGGCAATTGCCAGGGCGCGCTGGTGCCGATGAAGTATGAAAACGTCAGCGTGAACAGGAACGGCCCGACGAGCTGCGACACGCTCTGCACGCTCGCGGTTGCGCCCTGCAGCTGCCCCTGTTGATCGGGTGCGACCAGCCGCGTCATCAGCGATTGCATCGCGGCACCCGAGATGCCCCACAGCGACATCACGGGAATGCCGATCCAGAACAGCGGTCCGGTCGGCGCTGCGCCAAAGATCACGAACCCGACCGCACCACAGCACAGGCCCAGCAACAGTGTGTTCCGCTCGCCGAGCGCACGCACGATCGGGCCGATGGCGAGCCCCTGCACCACCATGGCGCAGATACCGACCATCGCGAGCGTCAGCCCGACCGTCTTGGAATCCCACCCGTAGCGATAGGTCGCATAGAGCACGAAGGTCGATGGCAGCACGACATGCGCGACCTGCGCGATGAAGTTGACGACCGACAGCGCAGCGAGCATCGCGTTGGAACGCAGCAGACGCAGCGCCCCGACCGGATTGGCGCTGGTCCAGCGGAACGGCGCGCGCTTGTCGGGCGCCAGCGATTCCGGCAGGACCAGGAGCCCATAGAGCGCATTGGCGAAGCTCAAAGCCGCCGACGCCCAGAACGGCAGGCGCGGATCGATGTCGCCGAGCAGGCCGCCGAGCGCGGGGCCCAGGATGAAGCCGGCGCCGAAGGCCGCGCCAATCCTGCCGAAGATCGCCGCGCGCCGCTCCGGCGGCGTAATGTCGGCAATATAGGCAAACGCCGTCGAGATGCTGGCCGAGGTGATGCCGGAGATCACGCGCCCAATGAAAAGCCACACCAGCGACGGCGCCAGCGCCATCAGCACGTAGTCGGCGGCGAGCCCGAAATTCGACAGCAGCACCACCGGCCGCCGCCCGAAACGATCCGACAGCGCGCCCAGCACCGGCGAGAACACGAACTGCATCAACGCCCAGGCGGTGCCGAACAGGCCGAAGATGCGGGCCGCGTGTGCGGTGTCGTTGTCGACGAAGCTCTCGATGAGCTTTGGCAGGATCGGCATGATCACGCCGAGCGCGAGCATGTCGAGCAGGATGGTGACGAAGATGAAGGCGACCGCCCCGCGCCGGACCGGCGCAGCGCCCCGCGCCATCGCCTCGCCGGCATCGTTGCTCACGACGGCCGCTTGCGCTTATGGGCGAAGGGGTTGGCCTTCTCGCGCAAGGTGATGCGCACGGGCGTGCCCGGCAGATCGAAAGCCTCGCGCATGGAATTGGTCAGGTAGCGCAAGTACGACTGCGGCACCGCGTCGGCACGCGAGCAGAACAGCACGAAGCTCGGCGGCCGCGCCTTGGTCTGCGTGATGTAGTTCAGCTTCAGCCTGCGGCCGGACACGGCCGGCGGCGGATTGGCCTGGACCGCCTGCTCGAACCAGCGATTGAGCGCTGACGTCGACACGCGTCTGTTCCAGACCGCGTAGGCGTCCTGGATCGCCTGCATCAGGCGATCGATGCCCTCGCCCATCAGGCCTGATACCGCGACGATCGGCACGCCCTTGACCTGCGGCAGCCAGTGGTCGGCGTCGCGGCGCAGGCCCGAGATCGCGCCGCCGCCCTTGGTCTCCATCAGGTCCCATTTGTTGGCGGCGAGCACGAGCGCGCGGCCCTCGCGCTCGACCAGATCGGCAATGCGCAGATCCTGCTCCTCGAAGCGGTTCTGCGTATCCATCATCAGCACGACGACTTCAGCAAAGCGCACCGCGCGCAGCGCGTCGGCGACCGAGAGCTTTTCGAGCTTCTCCTCGATGCGCGAGCGACGCCGCAGGCCGGCGGTGTCGAACACGCGAAAATCCCGGCCCTTCCAGTTGATCTCGACCGCGATGGAGTCGCGCGTGGTGCCGGCCTCCGGGCTCGTCAGCAGGCGCTCTTCGCCGAGCAAATGGTTGATCAGCGTCGACTTGCCGGCATTCGGCCGGCCGACGATGGCGACCCGGATCGGGCGCGTCGCGGCCTCTTCCTCGGAGAGCGGTGCGTCGTCCTCGTCCTCATCCTCCTCGACGGGCTCCGGCATCAGCTTGGCGAGGGCGTCATAAAGCTCGCCCATCCCCTCGCCGTGCTCGGCCGAGATCTGGATGGGATCGCCAAGACCAAGCGCAAAGGCTTCCATCGCGCCGGCATCGCCATGCTTGCCTTCGCTCTTGTTGGCGACCAGCAGCACCGGCTTGTTGGCCCTGCGGGCGAAGTCGGCGAAGGCGCGGTCGGTCGGCGTCAGGCCGATGCGGGCATCGACGACGAAGAACAGCGCGTCGGCCTGCGCGATCGCGGCCTCGGTCTGCTCCTGCATCCGCGCGGTCAGCGAGCCCTTGGCGCCCTCGTCGAGGCCGGCGGTGTCGATGATGGTGAATTCGAGGTCGCCGAGCCTGGCCTCACCCTCGCGGCGGTCGCGGGTGACACCCGGCAGGTCATCGACGAGCGCGAGCTTTTGCCCAACCAGGCGGTTGAACAGCGTCGATTTGCCGACATTGGGCCGGCCGATAATGGCAATCGTGAAGGACATCGGTCATTCGTGCGCTGCGAAGGCCGCGCCTGTCAATGCAATGGAATTATTAGCGCGAGAAGCTGCCGCTCGGCAGCGGCGCCGGGAAGCCGCCCTGCGACTGCTGCTGCGTGGTCTGGGTCGGTTGGGCCTGCTGGACGGGCTGATCGGGCGGCGGCGCGGTGGTGCGCTTGCGTACGATCTTCTGCTTGGGCTGCGGAGCGGCCGCGGGCGGCGCGGCCTCCGGCTGGGCCTCGCCATCGACTTCGCCGGCAGGCGCATCGGCGGGCGCGGCCGCGCTGGCAGCCGGCTGTCTGGTCTTTTTCGCCTTCGCACCCTTCGCCGGCTTGGCCGGCTCAGGCGGCGGCTCCGTGGGCAAAGCCGCAACGGCAGGCGCATTCGGATCGGGCTGCTGCTGTGCGCCCTTGTACATGTCCTTCGGCACACCCTGCTCGAGGCCCGGCACGCCCTCCGGGAAGACCGGCTTGCGGTCGCCTGGCAGCTTCTTCTTGGTGTCGAGGAAATCGAGCATGTCGCTCGGATCGAAGCTGGAGCAGCCGCCCAGCACGCCCGTGAAGGCGATCAGGACGGCGGCTGCGATCAAGCGTGGCGTGCGGCGCATATCGGTGTCTCGTCTCAGCTCTCGGGACCGTCAGCTTTTGGCGACGGGCGGCAGCAGGGCCTGGAGCGCCTCGGCGCGCGAGCGCAGGCCCGGCGGCGTTTCGCCGTCCTCTGCGATCGCGTCGAGCCATTTGCGGGCTGCGGTCGTGTCGTTGTTGCGCCAGGCCGACAGCGCCAGCAACTCGCGGGCGCTGTGGCGGAAGGTCGATTTGGGTGTGGCGGAAGCCTCCAGCCGCTGCTGCATGTCGGCGTAGCTGGCGCTGTCGACCAGCAGGCCGGCGGCGCGGATCTTCGCCAGATCCTGCCACTCGCCGCCGACGCCGCGGTCGGCGGCAATGTCGTCGTACATCTTGGCAGCGGCCTTGGGATCGCGGCTAGCGGCCTCGGCCGCAGCACGCAGCCGCGCCAGAGTGCGATAGCCCGACGGAGCCTTGGCGGCGAGCTCGGTGAAGGCCGTCTCGGCCTCCGCATGCTTGTCCTGCTCGGACAGCTCGACGGCCTTCTCGAAGGCGGCGCCGGCCTCGGCGGCCTTCTTGGCCTCCAGATACTGGTAGCCGCGCCAGCCGCCCACAGCGGCCACGATGAGCACCATCAGGGCGATGAAGTAGATCGAATATTTTTCCCACAGCTTCTTGAGCTGTTCGCGACGTACTTCCTCGTCGACTTCGTCAAATAATTCAGACACTTATGCTAATCCCATGCCCGTCCGGGTGCGCGCGCCACAGCGTTCGCGTCAGGAATCCCGTCCCCCGCGTGGCGGCGAGGTAGCCTAACGATATGGCGGTGGCAAGGCAAAGCGAGCCCGATCAAGGCGTTAACCACCCGGGAGAGCCCGGAAGAAGCCCCTGCCCGGCTCAGGTTCCCAAGTGCTCCCGCAACTGCCGCTTCAGCACCTTGCCATTGGCGTTGCGCGGCAGCGGCTCGGTGGTGATCGCCATGGTTTCGGGGACCTTGTAGTCGGACAGCCGCTCCGCGCACCAGGCCCGCAAGACGTCGCCGGCGACCGGGGTGCGGGTCACCACGACAGCATGGACGCGCTCACCGAGCACCGGGCAGGCCCTGGCAATGATCGCGCTCTCGATCACCGCGGGGTGGCCCGCCAGCACGGACTCGACCTCCGCGGAATAGATCTTCAACCCGCCGCGATTGATCATGTCCTTCTGGCGGTCGAAGACGCGGACAAAACCGTCCGCATCGACTGACCCCAGATCGCCCGAGTGCCAGAACCCACCGGTGAAGCTCTCGGTCGTGGCTTTCGGGTTGTTCCAGTAACCCTTGATGACTGAGGCGCTCTGAATCCAGAGCTCCCCGATCTCGCCATGGGGCAGCTCGCGCCCATCGGGTCCCATCGCGACGATGCGCGCGCCGGGACACGGCAGGCCCACGCTGTCGATATGGCTCGCCGTCAGCTCGCCCGGCATGATCGTCGAGGGCGATGTCGTCTCGGTCGCGCCGTAGCAGTTCATCAGCTTCAGGCCGGGAATCGTCGCCTTGAGCTTCTCGATGGTCGCGACCGGCATCGGCGCGCCGCCAAAGCCACCGATGCGCCAGCTCGACAGATCGTAGCTGTCGAAATCGGGCTGGAGCAGGCAGAGATTGTACATTGCCGAAACCATCACCGTGTACGTGACGCGCTCGCGCGCGGCGAGCTTGAGATAATCGGCGGCCTTGAACTCCGGCATGATGATCAACGCGCCACTGCTGCGGATCATGGTCGTGATGTTGGCGACGACACCAGTGACGTGACCGAGCGGCACGGCCGCGATCGAACGGTCCGCTTCCGTCAATTGCAGGCAGGACGCAAACACCATCGAGGAATGGACGATGTTGCAATGGGCCAGCATCGCGCCCTTTGGCTTGCCCGTCGTGCCCGAGGTGTAGAGGATCATCGCCGTGTCCTCTTCGCTCACGTCGACGGGCGCGGCGGCCGCGGCGTTGTCTGCGAGCACCGCGAAGCGCGACGCATGCGGGTCGTCGTCGACGGCAACGCGGTGGATCACATCAGGCACATCCCGCGCATCCGGCAGCCGCCCGGCGAGCCCTGCCTCGTGGATCAGGATCTTGGCGCCGCAATCGGTGAGCACATAGGCAATCTCCGGCTTCTGCTGACGCGTGCTGAGCAGAACCGTGACCAGCCCCTCATGCGCGGCGGCAAACAGCAGCAGCGGAAATTCGATGCGGTTGCCCAGCAGGATGGCCACGCGATCACCGCGCTTGAGGCCGAGCTTGCGAAAGCCCTCGGCGATCCGGGCGGCCCGGTCGACGACCTGGCGCCAGCTCAGCCGGACATGACCGCAGATCAGGGCCTCGCCATCGGCGTTCTGCGCAACCGCTTCCGCAATCATCGCCCAAACGCTGCCCGGCCGCTTCACAAAGGCCGGCACGACGCGGTCGCCGAAGCGCGGCTCAAGCCGCATCGACGGAAGTGCGTGCTGCGACCAGTCCATGCGCGCCCCTCGTCAGCTCTTCTTCATGTCGTAGACATGCTCCGGGCCCGGGAAGGCCCGGCTCTTCACGTCGCGCGCATAGCCCGCGATGGCTTCCTCGATCGCCGGCCCGAGATTGCCATAGCGGCGCACGAATTTCGGCGACCGCGGCGACAAGCCGAGCATATCTTCCAGCACCAAAATCTGGCCGTCGCAGGCTGCGCTCGCGCCAATGCCGATGGTAGGAACTGCGATCGATTGCGTGATCTTGCTCGCCAGCGGCTCGGCGACCGCCTCGATCACGATCGAGAAGGCCCCCGCCTCTGCGATCGCCCTGGCGTCGTTCTCGATCGGAGCCCAGTTCGCCTCCTCGCGGCCCTGCGCGCGGAACGAGCCAAGCGTGTTGATCGACTGTGGCGTCAGCCCGATATGGCCCATCACGGGAATGCCGCGCTCGGAGAGAAACGCCACCGTCTCCGCCATCCGCGCGCCGCCCTCGAGCTTGACCGCGCCGCACAGCGTCTCCTTCATGATCCGCACCGCCGACTGGAAGGCCTGCTCCTTCGAGCCTTCGTAGGAGCCGAACGGCATGTCGACGACGACGAGCGCCTGGCTGGAGCCGCGCATCACCGCGCAGCCCTGCAGGATCATCATCTCAAGCGTCACGGGCACCGTGGTCTCGAAGCCATGCATGACATTGCCAAGGGAATCGCCAACCAGGATCGCATCGCAGTGCCTGTCGACCAGCGCGGCGGTGTGCGCGTGATAGGAGGTCAGCATCACGATCGGCTCGCCATTCTTGCGAATGCGGAGGTCGGGCGCGGTCTTGCGCCTGATGGCGGATTGGACGGACATTTGTCAGACCCCTACGACAGGAACTCCGATCACGACAGGATGGAATGCAAACGCCAGCGCCAGATACGCAACGACGCCGACCGCGACCGCGATCAGGTCGTTGGTGGCGCCGCCCACCGGAATCGGCGGACCGCCACTGTCGGAGCGATGCTTCAACGAAATGCGGTCAAACACCGCCCAGCCCAGGAACGAGCCGAACAGGATGATGGAACCGAGATCGCCATTGGCGAGGAGATGCGCGGCCGCCCACAGCTTGATGCCGGCCAGCATCGGATGTTTCAGCGTCGCGTAGATGCGGCCGCGCAGGTATGACGCGACAACCAGGATGACCGCGGGCAGCATCAGCGCGAGCGTGATGTGCTTCATCGCCTTCGGCGGATACCAGACGTCGATCCAGCCGGTCGCACGGTAATGACCAAAGCCCCAGATGATCAGCGCGAGCCCCGCGAGTGAGACGAGCGCATAAAGGATCTTGTAGGTCCCCTCGCCCAGCCTCGCGATGGCCTGCGCGCGCGCCTCGCGTTTCGTTGTGAAGACATGGGCCGCGAAAAACAGCACCAGCCCCAGGATCATGACTAGCAGACCCACGACATCCTCCCCTCAACCAGCGCCCGCCTCTGGCGTAGCATCGATTGGCGGTCGGTCGCAACCGATGCGCTACTTGCCGAGCTGCCGATTGTCGACGTAGCGGATCGCGATCGGCCGCCCTGCCAGGGCGCCGCCGAGACCGCTGGTGAATTTCAGCGGCAAGCAGGCCTTCAGCGAAGCATCGATGGCGTTCAGATAGGTCGTGCGGGTGTCGGCCGGGACGCCCGCGGTGGCGTATGTGAGGCGTGGCGGACCGATCAGGCCGCCCGCCTTGTTGAAGCTGAAGCGCACCGACATCTGCATGCCGGCCCGCGCGTTGTCCGCTGGCGGCGACCAGCAAGTGCGCAATTCGGCGAAGAGGTCGCCGATCGTATCGAGATCGTGATCCGGCTTCCGGTATTTGGCGCGGTCGGATTCGGACGGCACGCTGACGATCGTGAGCTGGAGATTCTGGCCGTAAGGATAGTCGATCTCGGGAATGCAGGGCCCGGGCTCGAGCGGGCTGCAATAGGACGGCGTGCAGGGCCGGTTGTCGAGCACGCTGCACGGTTCATGCGCAAACGGGATGGGATTGATCTGGCGCCGCTGCGCGTCGGCGGCCACCGTCGATATCGCCAGCAGTATAAGAAGGAGAATGCCGCGCCACATGGTATGCGAGCTCACAATGCCACTGTGGACGAAAGGTGGCATTGGTCGCGAAAGCGTCAAGTGCGCGCGCGTTCACATGCTCGCGTTTAGGCGGCCTTGGCGCGCGTTATCCCTTCTTCTTGACGTCCTTGACGTTGGTGAACTCGATGCCCTCGGCGCGTTCCCTGGTGTAGCCGAGATAGAACTCGTTCCTCGCCAGATAGACGGGATCACCATCGACGTCGTCGGCGATACTCGAGGTGTTGGCGGCGATGAAAGTGTCGAGCTTCTTGCGATCGTCTGAAGAAACCCAGCGCGCAAGCTGGAACTCGCTGACCTCGAACTCGACCGGAAGGGAATATTCCGCCTCCAGCCGTGCCTTCAGCACGTCGAGCTGGAGCGCGCCGACCACGCCGACCAGCGCCGGTGCACCGTCGCGCGGGCGGAATACCTGGACGACGCCCTCTTCCGACATCTGCTGAAGCGCTTCCTTCAGCTTCTTCGCCTTCATCGCGTCGGTGAGACGGACGCGGCGGACGATTTCCGGCGCAAAGCTCGGCACGCCGACGAAGTTGAAATCCTCGCCCTCGGTCAGCGTGTCACCGATGCGCAGCGTGCCGTGGTTGGGAATGCCGACGACGTCGCCGGCAAAGGCCTCATCCGCCACCGAACGGTCCTGCGCGAAGAAGAATTGCGGGCTCGACAGCGGCATGCTCTTGCCGGTGCGCACCAGTTTCGCCTTCATGCCGCGGCTGAGCTTGCCCGAGCACAGGCGCGCAAAGGCGATGCGGTCGCGGTGGTTCGGATCCATGTTCGCCTGGATCTTGAACACGAAGGCGCTCATGCGCGGATCGGTCGCCTCGACCTTGCGCTGGTCGCTCTCCTGCGCACGCGGCTCGGGCGCGAACTTGCCGAGGCCCTCCAGGAGGTCGCCGACGCCGAAATTGCGCAGCGCGCTGCCGAAATAGACCGGCGTCAGGTGGCCCTCGCGAAACGCCTCCAGCTCGAACGGTTTTGAAGCCTCGGTGACGAGCTCGAGCTCGTCCTTCACCGCGGAGACGTCGAGATTGGCGTTGAGCTTGGCGAGCTCCTCGATCTCGATCTGCTGCGCCGCGCCGGTCTTGGCGCCGCCGCCTTCGAGCAGGCGCACGCCGCCATTGACGACGTCATAGGTGCCGAGGAAGTCGCGGCCGCGGCCGACCGGCCAGGTCATCGGCGTGGTGTCGAGCGCCAGCGTCTTCTCGATCTCGTCCAGCAGCTCGAACACGTCGCGGCTCTCGCGGTCCATCTTGTTGATGAAGGTGATGATCGGAATGTCGCGCAGGCGACAGACCTCGAACAGTTTTCGGGTGCGCGCCTCGATGCCCTTGGCGGCGTCGATGACCATGACGGCGGAATCGACGGCCGTCAGCGTGCGATAGGTGTCTTCCGAAAAATCCTCGTGGCCCGGCGTGTCCAGCAGGTTGAACACGAGGCCCTCGAACTCGAAGGTCATCACGGACGTCACGACCGAGATACCGCGCTCGCGCTCGATCTTCATCCAGTCCGAGCGCGTGTTGCGCCGCTCGCCCTTGGCCTTGACCTGACCGGCGAGGTTGATGGCGCCGCCGAACAGCAGCAGCTTTTCGGTCAGCGTGGTCTTGCCGGCGTCGGGGTGGGAGATGATCGCAAAGGTGCGCCGCCGCGCCACTTCAGCGGCAAGCGGGGAACGGGCCGGCGATTCGGCTGTGGTGGTGGCGATGTCGGACATGGCGGGAGCGTTTGGCAGGGAAAATGGGCCGGATCAAGCCTGATTTGGTAATTGCGGAGCCCTTCGGCCAGCCCCATATCGCCGTTTGGGAGGGACGGCCCTCCTATCCACCAGCATATCAGCCGCGGGGACGACCCTGCCTTGAATGGAGGGTCGTCATGGCCTGGAGCATCCTGTTCGTCGCCGGTCTTCTCGAGATCACCTGGGCGATCGGCCTGAAATACACCGAGGGTTTCACCAGGCTTGTTCCCTCCGTCATCACGCTCGCGGCGATGGCGGGCAGCGTCATCCTGCTTGGGCTCGCGCTCAAATCGCTGCCCGTCGGGACCGCCTATGCGGTGTGGACCGGCATCGGCGCGGTCGGCACGGCGACGCTCGGGATCATCCTGTTCGGCGAGCCGGCGACCGCGCTTCGCCTGGCCAGCATCGGACTGATCGTTGCCGGTATCATCGGGCTGAAGTTCGTTACTTGACGAAAATCCTGACCGCCCACCAGGTCAGCGCGGCGACGATCGCCGAGGCCGGCATCGTGATCACCCAGGCATAGACGATCGAGCTGGCGACGTTCCAGCGCACCGCCGAGAGGCGGCGGGCGGCGCCGACGCCGACGATGGCGCCGGTGATGGTGTGGGTGGTCGAGACGGGAACCCCGAGGAAGGTCGCCATGAACAGGGTCGCGGCGCCGCCGGTTTCGGCGCAAAAGCCCTGCATCGGCGTCAGTTTCGTGATGCGCAGGCCCATGGTGCGGACGATGCGCCAGCCGCCCATCAGCGTGCCCATCGCCATCGCGGCCTGGCAGGACAGCACGACCCAGAACGGCACCGAGAATTCGCTGCCGAGATGGCCCTGTGAATAGAGCAGCACGGCGATGATGCCCATGGTCTTCTGCGCGTCATTGCCGCCATGGCCGAGCGAATAGAGCGAGGCGGAGGCGAATTGCAGGATGCGGAAGGCGCGATCCACGGCGAAGGGCGTCGATCGCACCGAGGCCCAGGAGACGATCGCAACCAGCAGCATCGCCAGCAGGAAGCCGACCAGCGGAGACAGCACGATGGCGATCACCGTCTTGGACAATCCGCTCCAGACCGCCGCCGAAATCCCGGCTTTGGCCACGCCGGCACCGAACAACCCGCCGATCAGCGCATGCGACGACGAAGACGGGATGCCGAGCGCCCAGGTCACGAGGTTCCAGACGATGGCGCCGACCAGCGCCGCGAAGATCACGTGGGCATCGACGATTGAGGGATCGATAATGCCGGTGCCTATGGTCTGGGCGACGTGCAGCCCGAACACCATGAAGGCGACGAAATTGAAGAAAGCGGCCCAGAACACCGCGAATTGCGGCCGCAGCACGCGGGTCGAGACGATGGTCGCGATCGAATTGGCAGCGTCATGCAGGCCGTTCAAGAAGTCGAACAGCAGCGCGACGGCGATCAGTCCGACCAGGACGGGAAGACCCAACGCAGCATCCACGGCGAGGCCCCTGCCTTAAAGTTTTCGCATGATCTCCGCGCAAACGCGTTCCGCGTTTGTCGCGAAGGAAAACCGCTGCACATTTTTCCGGATCATGCGCTACACTTGCTCGATGACGATGCTGTTGATCTCGTTTGCGACGTCATCGAAGCGATCGGCGACCTTTTCGAGATGGTCGTAGATCTCGACACCGACGATGAAATCCATCGCGTTGCCGTCGCGGTGCTTGAGGAACAGCTCCTTCATCCCGATGTCGTGGAGATCGTCGACCCGGCCCTCGAGCTTGGTCAGCTCTTCCGTGATGGCGGTCAGCATGGCCACGTTCTTGCCGATCTGCTGCATCAGGGGCAGCGCACGGCCGACCAGATTGGCGCATTCGATCAGAAGCCCGCCGATCTCGCGCATCGGCGGCTCGAAGGCGCGGACCTCGAACAGCATCACGGCCTTGGCGGTCTGCTGCATCTGGTCGATGGCATCGTCCATCGAGGTGATGAGGTTCTTGATGTCGCCGCGGTCGAACGGCGTGATGAAGGTGCGGCGCACCGCCGTCAGCACCTCACGGGTGATGTTGTCGGCATCGTTCTCGAACTGGTTGACGCGCTGGCAATAGACCGGCGTCTCCTCGCCCCCGTTGAGCATGCCCTGGAGCGCGATCGAGCCCTGGATCACGGTCTGGGCATGTCGGTCGAACAGGTCGAAGAACCGTTCTTCCTTGGGCAGGAAAGCGCGAAACCATCGCATCATGGGGATAGACTACCGGTTGGAAATGGCCCGGCCCGGAAGGGCCGTCACGAAACTGTCATAGACCATTTTCGGTCCGCGCGCGTGCCACCTCACGCCCGCGGTGCCGGATCATCCACCACTTTCACGAAGCGGGTAAATTGACCTTAAATCAATTACTTAGAGCGAACGCCGGAAGTAATGCGCGATTTCACCGACGACGCCGCGGCGGAAGGTGAGCACGCAGATCACGAAGATCGAGCCCTGGATCACCGTCACCCATTGGCCGAAGCTCGCCAGATATTGCTGCATGGCGATGATCACGAAGGCGCCGACCACGGGTCCGAAGATGGTCCCGAGACCCCCGACCAGCGTCATCAGCACGACTTCGCCCGACATCGACCAGTGTACGTCGGTGAGCGAGGCATTTTGCGCCACGAACACCTTCAGCGATCCGGCGAAGCCGGCCAGCGTGCCCGACAGGACGAAGGCCAGGAACTTGTACTGGTCGGTCCGGTAGCCCAGCGAGATCGCGCGCTGCTCGTTCTCGCGGATCGACTTCAACACCTCGCCGAACGGCGAGTTGATGATGCGGAAGATCAACAGGAAGCCGGCGAGGAAGCCGACCAGCACGACGTAGTACAGGACCGTCGGCTTGGAGAGATCGAGGACGCCGAACATGTGCCCCTGCGGAATGCCCTGAATGCCGTCTTCGCCATGGGTGAACGGCGCCTGGAGGTAGATGAAGTACAGGAGCTGCGACAGCGCCAGCGTGATCATCGAGAAATAGATGCCCTGGCGGCGGATCGAGATGTAGCCGGTCACGATCGAGAGCACGAAAGCACCGGCGACGCCGACGAGGATGCCGAGCTCCGGCGGCAACGCCCACACCTTCAGCGCATGCGCGCTGCAATAGCCGGCCGTGCCTAAGAACATCGCGTGGCCGAACGACAGCAGGCCGCCATAGCCGATCAGAAGGTTGAAGGCGCAGGCGAGGAGCGCGAAGCACAGCGCCTGCATCACGAAGAACGGATAGACCCCCGTGAACGGCACCGACGCCAGCAGCAGCGCCATCACCGCAAACACGATCATCTCGTCACGCATCGCGCGCGGGGTCGCCCGCAGCGTATCGTCCGTCAAGGCTGTCATATCAGGCCGCCCTTCCCGTCAATCCCGATGGCTTCACCAAGAGCACCAGCACCATCAGCACGAACACGACGGTGTTGGAGGCCTCGGGGTAGAAATACTTGGTCAGGCCCTCGATCACGCCGAGAGCGAAACCGGTGATGATCGAGCCCATGATCGATCCCATGCCGCCGATCACCACCACGGCAAACACGACGATGATGAGGTCGGCGCCCATCAGCGGCCGCACCTGGTTGATCGGCGCCGAGAGCACGCCGGCGAGCGCGGCAAGGCCGACGCCGAGACCGTAGGTCAGCGTGATCATGCGCGGCACGTTTATGCCGAAGGCGCGGACCAGCGTCGGGTTTTCGGTCGCGGCGCGGAGGTAAGCGCCGAGCCGCGTCTTCTCGATCAGGTACCAGGTCGCCAGACACACGATAAGCGAGAACACGACGACCCAGCCGCGATAGACCGGAAGGAACATGAAGCCGAGATTCATGCCGCCCTTGAGCTGGTCAGGAATGGCATAAGGCAGGCCCGACGATCCAAAATAGTTCTGGAACACGCCCTGCACGATCAGCGCAATGCCGAAGGTCAGCAGCAGGCCGTAGAGATGGTCAAGCCCGGTCAGCCATTGCAGCATGGTCCGTTCCAGGATCATGCCGAAGATGCCGACGACGATCGGAGCGACGATCAATGCCGGCCAGTAGCCGATACTGAGATAATCATTGTTCAGCAGGAAATAGGCGACGAAGGCGCCCATCATGTAGAGCGCGCCGTGGGCGAAATTGATGATGTTGAGCATGCCGAAGATCACGGCAAGCCCGAGACTGAGCAGCGCGTAGAACGAGCCGTTGATCAGTCCCACCAGTAGCTGAGCGTAAAGTGCCTGCATCGATCCCGCACCCGGTCCCTTCGGCGTTCCCCTGAAAGTCGCCCGCAGGCCTCAAAGGCCTGCGGGCCGTTATCCTACTTCTTCAACAGCGCGCACTTGCTCTCGGACAGCGGCGTGAAGGCCTGATCGCCCGGCACCGTGCCGACCAGCTTGTAGAAGTCCCACGGGCCCTTGGACTCCGAGGGCTTCTTGACCTCGAACAGATAGGCGCTGTGGATGGTGCGGCCGTTCGGCTGGATCTCGCCCTTGCCGAACAGATCGTCCTCCGTCGGCATCGACTTCATCTTCTCGACGACCTTGACGCCGTCGTGAGGATTGCCGCCGAGTGCGTCCAGCGCCTTGAGATAGTGGCGCACGCCGGCATAGACGCCGGCCTGCACCATGGTCGGCGGCGCGTTGTTCTTCATTTTCGAGGCGAAGCGCTTCGAGAACGCCCGGGTCTGGTCGTTCATGTCCCAGTAGAACGTCTCGGTGAAGTTGAGGCCCTGCGCGGTCTCCAGACCGATCGCCTTGACGTCGGTGAGGAACAGCAGGAGCGCGGCGAGCTTCTGGCCGCCCTTGACGATGCCGAACTCGGCCGCCTGCTTGATGGCGTTGGTGGTGTCGCCGCCGGCATTGGCAAGGCCGATGATCTTGGCCTTGGAGGCCTGCGCCTGGAGCAGGAAGGACGAGAAGTCCGGCGTGTTCAGCGGATGCTTCACGCCGCCGACCACCTTGCCGCCATTGGCGGTGACAACGGCCGTTGTATCGCGCTCGAGCGCCGCACCGAAGGCGTAGTCCGCGGTCAGGAAGAACCAGCTGTCGCCACCCGCCTTCACCAGCGCCTGGCCCGTGGTGTGGGCCAGCATGTACGTGTCGTAGGTCCAATGCACGGTGTTGGGTGAGCACTGCGCGTTGGTGAGGTCGGAGGTCGCCGCACCAGAGTTGATGTAGACGCCGTTCTTTTCCTTGATGACGTTGTTGACGGCGAGCGCCACACCGGAATTCGGCACGTCCACGATGACATCGATCTTGTCGACGTCGAACCACTGCCGCGCGATCGCGGTGCCGATGTCGGGCTTGTTCTGGTGATCGCCGGAGACAATGTCGATCTTCCAGCCCTTGGCGGTAAGGCCGGAATCTTCAACGGCCATCTGCGCTGCGAGCGTCGAGCCGGGGCCGCCGAGATCGGCATAGAGTCCTGACTGATCGGACAGCGCGCCGATCTTGACGGTCTTGTCCTGCGCGGACGCGACGCCGGCTGCGGCGAAGGTGAGCGCGGTGGTCAGCAGCAATGATGCAATCGACCTGGTCTTCATGCAACTTTCCTTTTTGAATTTTCTCGTTGGCAGTTCTTCTGTTTAAGCATGATCTTTTCGGAAAATCGCTTCACACCTTCCGGATCATGCCTAGACGCCGAGATAAGTGTGGAGCTTGTCCATGTTGGCGGCAAGCTCCGCATTGGAAAATCCGTCAATGATCTTGCCGTGCTCGACCACGTAGTAGCGGTCGGCAACGGTGGATGCGAACCGGAAGTTCTGCTCGACCAGGAGGATCGTAAAGCCCTCCTTCTTGAGCCGCGCAATGGTGTGGCCGATCTGCTGGATGATGACTGGCGCCAACCCTTCGGTCGGCTCGTCCAGCATCAGGAAGCTCGCACCGGTGCGCAGGATGCGCGCGATCGCCAGCATCTGCTGCTCGCCGCCGGACAACTTCGTGCCCTGGCTGTTGAGCCGCTCCTTCAGGTTCGGAAACAGGTCGAAGATCTGCTCGAGCGGCAGTCCGCCTTCGCGGACCACTGGCGGCAACAACAAATTCTCCCGCACGTCGAGGCTGGAGAATATCCCCCGCTCTTCCGGGCAGAACGCGATGCCCATGCGCGCGATCTTATCGGAGGTCGTGCGGATGATCTCCTGGTTGTTGAACTTCACCGAGCCGGTACGCTTGCCGATGATGCCCATGATCGACTTCAGCGTGGTCGTCTTGCCGGCGCCGTTACGCCCGAGCAGGGTGACAACCTCGCCCGCGTTCACGTCGAAATTGATCCCATGCAGGATGTGGGACTCGCCATACCAGGCCTCGAGGTTGCGGACCTGGAGGATGTTTCCGCCGCTCGCAGCCTTTGCCGGAGCCTCGGCGATCGCAGTGTCAGGCATGACCGGCTCCCAGATAGGCTTCCTTGACGCGTTCGTCCTTGGTGAGCTCGCTGTAATGGCCCTGCGCGAGAACCTGCCCGCGCGTCAGCACGGTGATGATGTCGGAGAGATTCGCCACGACGCTCAGATTATGCTCGACCATCAGGATGGTGTATTTCGCGGAGATGCGCTTGATCAGCGCCGCGATCTTGTCGATGTCCTCGTGGCCCATGCCGGCCATCGGCTCGTCCAGCAGCATCATCTCGGGGTCGAGCGCGAGCGTGGTTGCAATCTCGAGTGCGCGCTTGCGCCCGTAGGGCATCTCGACCGCAGGCGTATTGGCAAACTCGCTGAGGCCGACATCGTTCAACAGATCGCGTGCGCGATCGTTGAAACGGTTGAGCACGGACTTGGAGCGCCAGAAATCGAAGGAACTGCCGTGCTGGCGCTGAAGCGCGACGCGAACGTTTTCCAATGCGGTCATATGCGGAAACACCGCCGAGATCTGGAACGATCGCACCAGTCCCATGCGGGCCACGTCGGCCGGCGCCATCGCGGTGATGTCCTGTCCCTTGTACAGGATCTTCCCGGCGGACGGCCTGAGGAACTTGGTCAAAAGATTGAAGCACGTCGTCTTGCCGGCGCCGTTCGGGCCGATCAACGCGTGAATGCTCCCACGGCGGACCTTGAGCGCAACGTCGCGGACAGCGAAGAAGCCCGCGAACTCCTTGGTCAAGCCTTCCGTTTCGAGAATGAACTCATCGGCCAAACAGATTTCCCCCTGCCCGCGCGACCCGCGTGGCTGTCCTTGTTGCTTCGGCTTTCAGGAGGCCTTGGAGCCTTCCCGGAACGCCGCCTCCGGGCGCGGAATATGCCGGAGGTGACGGGGGTTAGGCAAGGCGGAAAGCTGAGCAGATCAGGTCTCCGGCTGGGATACAAATGCTCCCTTAGTCGGAGATGTTTTGATGTCACGCCTGCCCGGCCTTCCGGTTCAAGAAAGCACCGGTCGTCAAGCCGTCGTTAACGGTCTTTCGTCCCGCGCGCCAGCCTTCATAGAAAATTTTCCCGCGGCATGGATGATGCGCGGGTTTCGATCTGCCGGGAATATTGTTTTGGATTTCGCAAGCGCCGCTCCCTCCGCCGTCAAGTCGATCAGGCAGCGTGATCTCCTGAACACGTGGCTGCGACTCTATGCGCGCCAGCAGATCGCGCCGGCGATCTGGGAGTACCAGCCCGCGCGGCTCGAGGAAGAGCTGTCCGATCTCATCTATTACACGGTGGACAGCTCAACTCCGGTGCCGCGCCTCGTCATCCAGAGCGAAGGCACGCGGATATCGCGCGCTTATGGACATACCGGCAAGGGCGTGCCGCTGGATGAATATATCGGGCCGCGGCTCGTGCCCTTCGTGATGCCCATCTATTACGAATGCGTCGCGCGCGGGCTTCCGGTCTACAGCGTTGCCGACGTCGACGACATCTACGGGCGCAACGTCGCCTACGAACGCCTGCTGTTGCCGTTCCTGACCGACGGAAAGGTCTGTCACATCATCGCCTCGCTCAAGACCTTCTGCGAGGACGGCGGCTTCGAGATCAAGAATCTGATGCGCGGAAATGACGCGCCGCCGCGACCGAAGCTGCGCGCCGTGATCGATCGCGACCTCTTTCATCGCGCCCCCGGCCGTATCGCGGCCGCCGACGTCGTCGAGTTCGCGGACCAGTCCGGTCCCGCCGACGCCACCGAGATCATCGAGCTGAACTAGCCTTCAGCGCGATTTGGCGCCGACTTACTTCGCCCTGACTTCCTTGGCGTAGATGTCCGGCTTGAAGCCGACCAGCAGCTTGCCGCCGACTTCCAGCACCGGACGCTTGATCATCGATGGTTGCGCTAGCATCAACGCCAGTGCCTTCTTCTCGGTAAGACCCTCCCTGTCGGCGTCGGGCAGCTTCTTGAAGGTCGTGCCGGCACGATTGAGCAGAATCTCCCAGCCGAGCTTGTCGCTCCACTGCTTGAGCTTGTCCTTCTCGACGCCCGCCGTCTTGTAGTCGTGAAACTCATAGGCAACGCCATGGCTGTCGAGCCAGGCGCGCGCCTTCTTCATGGTGTCGCAGTTCTTGATGCCGTAGATGATGTTGGGCAAGACGTTCCTCTCGCATGCGTGATGCTTCGGCTGCGGCGTTGTACGAAACTCCGGTTCGCGCGACAATATTGCGAGCGAAGCTTACAAACTCTGTCAACGGACTCATCATGCACGTCACCCACGATCCCGCCGCGGCCCCGTCGCCGACCATCGACTTCAACAGCTTCCTCGCGGTCGATATCCGCGTCGGCACCATCGTCGATGCCAAGCCGTTCCCGGAGGCGCGCAAGCCGGCCTGGCGGCTGTGGATCGACTTCGGCCCGGCGATCGGCGTGCGCAAGAGCTCGGCGCAGATCACCGAGAACCATCCGCTCGAGACGCTGGTGGGGCAACAGGTCGCGGCCGTCGTCAATTTTCCCCCGCGCCAGATCGGGCCGGTCGTATCGGAAGTGCTGACGCTCGGATTTCCCGATGCCGACGGCAAGGTCGTGCTGGTGCAGCCGGGCAAGCCGGTGCCGAACGGCGGACGGCTGTTCTAGCGGCACACGGTCGCGAGCCGAGCCGTTGCGTCTGTCGGCGGCTCGCCATCCGTTTACGTCTCCTGTTCCCCGGCTCGGAGCCATCGAGACTTGACCAAAACCCGTCGTTGATCTAAAAATGACTGACTGATCGTTTTTTATTATACCCGCCAATAATCAAGCTGCCCTCGATGAATCGCTAAAACGATCGATCAGTCAGTTATTTGCGGAGGCTCCGATGCCGAAGATCAGCGACAAGCAGCGTGAAGGCCGGCGACGGCAGATCCTCGAGGCCGCCCTCGCCTGCTTCGCCGAGAATGGCTTTCACCAGACCGGCATGGCCGACATCGTGAAGCGGTCGGGGCTGAGCCATGGCGCGGTCTATCTCTACTTCCAGAGCAAGGACGACCTGATCGAGGCGCTCGCCGACGACCGGCACCGCCGCGAAGCCGTGCTCAACTCGGTCGCGCAGGGATCGGGTGATCCGATCGAAGGACTTCACGCGCTGGTCCGCGTCTACGCGCAATGGCTCACCGATCCCGCCGGCGAAGCGCGGCGGCGCGTCGGCATCCATGGCTGGGCCGAGGCGCTGCGTAACCGCCGCGTCCGCACCAGCGTCGTCGAGGGCATCGAGATGCCGCGCGCCCTGATCGTGGCGCTGGTCGAGCGCGCCCAGCACGACGGCCTCATCAGGCGCGACCTCGGCGCCGACGCCATCGCGCGCGTGTTGATCGCTATCTTCCAGGGCTTTGTGCTGCAAAAATGCTGGGGCGAGGACTTTGACGTCGATGCCTGCATGGCGGCTGTCGATGGCGTGATCGACGGCTTCCGCACGACGAAGCCGGACGTCAAGCGACGAACCCGGGCTTGAGCGATGTCCTGGATTTACGAACTGCTCGCAGGCATCGGCGTCGGCCTCGTCGGCGGCGTGACATCGGGCTTCATGGGCACGAGCCCGGGCGGCGGTCTCGTGATCTTCTCCGTTCTGCTGCTCGGCGCGGAGCAGCACGTCGCCCAGGGCACCTCGCTGATCACGCAGGTCCCACCGACCGGTTTCGCCGGAGTGCGCCGCTACTGGCAGAGCGGCAATCGCAGTCCGCTGCAATGGATCGTCTGGATCGGCATCGGATTTCTCGTCGGTGGCGCGGGCGGCGGCTATGCCGCGGCCGGCGTGTCCGACGCAGTGCTGCAATGGACCTACGTCGTCTACCTCGCTCTGCTGATCGCAGCCCTGCTGCTGCGCCGCGACCGCAAGGACGGAGCTGGCGAGGCCGGCGATCCTGCCGAACTGCCCTGGCTCCCGCTGTTCCTCATCGGCGCGCTGGCCGGCTTTTCCTCCGGCTTCATGGGGATCGGCGGCGGCCTGGCGATCACCGTCGGCCTTGCCGCGGGCCTGCGCGTGCCGCAGCACCAGGCGCAACTCGTCAGCCTCGTCTTCTCGGTGATCCCGACCAACATTCCAGCGGCGTGGATCTACTGGAGCAAGGGGCTCATGGTCGGCTGGCCGGCCATCATCGGCATCGTTGCCGGCCTCTGGGTCGGCACCGATCTCGGCGCACGCATGGCCAATGGGGTCAGCAAATCGGTGCTGCGCCGGGTCATGATCGCCCTCGTCTCGCTGATGGCGCTCTACATGACCTACAAGGCGCTGAGCTAGTTTCACGGCCGCTTCGGAATATTGAGCCCACGTTGCACCGCCGGACGCGCGAGTCCCCGTTCGAGCCATGCGGCAACCGATTTGAACTGGGTGAATTCGACGAGATCACCGGCGCCGTAGAAGCCGATGAGGTTGCGCACCCAGCCAAGCATCGAGATGTCGGCGATGGTGTAGTCGTCATCCATGAACCATTGCCGGCCGGCCAGATGCGTCTCCATCACGCCGAGCAGGCGCCTGGACTCGCCCACGTAGCGTTCGAGCGGCCGCTTGTCCTCGAAATCCTTGCCGGCGAATTTGTGGAAGAAACCGACCTGGCCGAACATCGGCCCGATCCCGCCCATCTGGAAATGCACCCACTGGATCGCCTGGTAGCGGCGCGCGGCATCCTGCGGCAACAGCTTGCCGGTCTTCTCCGCTAGATATTGCAGAATCGCCCCGGACTCGAACAGCGGCAGCGGCCTGCCGCCGGGACCGTTGGGATCGAGGATCGCCGGGATCTTGCCGTTCGGATTGAGCGACAGAAACTCGGGCGTCTTCTGGTCGTCCTTGCCGAAATCGACAAGATGGACCTCGTAGGGAAGCCCGATCTCCTCCAGCATGATCGACACCTTGACGCCGTTCGGCGTCGGCAACGAATAGAGCTGAAGCAGCTCCGGATGCCTTGCCGGCCAGCGTCTGGTGATGGGAAAGGCGGAGAGATCGTACATCGGGACCCCGGCATCGTTCGTGAGATTGTCGCCTAATCTAGGCGAGCGGACGAACGGCACAAGGCCGATGCAGAGGTCACACGATCTTTTCGCACTGAAGCCGGATCACAGCGGCCGCAGCAAGTGACTTGTCGCATACACGATATCGCGCTGCGCACGTTGCTCGATGAAGCGCTGCCCGGTGACGAGCAGGGCTCCGGTGAAAACGAGCGCGAGCAGCGCGGTCGCGAATTGACTGGTATCATTCATCGCACGAGCATCTCTGTAATCTCTTCGCACGGGGAACGCGGGCCGACCATCGACAGTTCCTATATCTGTCAAATAAATTGCCGCTTTATCCCGAGCGCGCCTTGGCGGCCGGTCGCCTCAATAGTTGATCTCCATTCGCAATCCGCGCGGATCGATCTCGCCATCGCCGACCGACTGCGTGCTGTCGCGCGCCGCGACCGCGCAGGCGCAGGCGTCGATGAGATCGTCACGTCCGATGCCGGTGCCGTGACGCTGCGTCAGCCATTTTCGCAAGCGTGTGAAGCCGCGTTGCTCCAGTAGCGCGATGCGTTGTTCGCGGCCCTGCGCTGATGCCTTGCTCTCGAGCAGCAGGCGGCCGGCGAGATTCCAGAAGATCAATTCCGGATGCGCCTCGCCGATCGTGGCCTGCCGTGCCGGCGTCATGATCTCGTCGACCTCCCTGATCTTGTCCCTGATGTTCCAGAGCTGCGCCGACACGCCCCTGCCCTCGCCCTCGTGCTTCCAGTAGTGCCGATTGGCTGCCGCCATGTCGGGAAATCTCCAGAGGTCGCGGCGCGCGCCGAGAAACACGGCGGGGCCGACCAGTTCGCGCGCACGCAGGTCGCATGTTCGATAGCCGCTCACGTTCAACCCAATCGGCATGTCGATCATCGCGCGCGCGTGTGGCATCGCGAGCAATCGCGTCAGCCCCGGCGAATAGTCGAAGCCGTGATCGCCGTGCTCGTCGATCCAAGCTGCGACCCAGCCGTAACGAAATCCATCGAGGCCGAGATAATTATTCACGCGGACGACCGAGCCCCCGATGCGCGTTCATCCCGTGGTTTCACCTCGATATCGCTCGAACAGGCGCTGCGCCAACAGCGCATGGCCGAGCGTGCCGCCGGCGCGGACCGCAGCGGCGATCAACGCAGCTTCCGCGACCTCCTCGCGCGTCGCACCGGCTTTCGCCGCCTGCGCCGTATGCACGTCGAGGCAATAGGCGCATTGCGTGGTGAGCGCGACCGCGAGCGAAATCAGCTCGCGATATTTCGGCGGGATCAAGCCGTCCTTGCGCTCGACGGCATGATTGAAGGCGAGGAAGGCGTTGGCCTCGACCGGCGCGAGCGCGACGAAGGCCGGGACGGATTTCAGGTCATCGGGGTTTTGATAATCGGTCATGTCTCATCTCGTCAGATATTCGCGCATCAATGCGCGGGCGCGATGTAGGCGTGCCTTGACGGTCTGCCTGGACGCGCCGAGTGCGACGGCGATTTCGTCGATGGTCATCTCCTTGACGTCGCGCATCAGCGCGACGTCGCGATAGTGCAGCGGCAGCGCCTCGAAGGCCGCGGCCACGTCGAGCCGCAAATCGGCCTCGGGCCGCGACAGCAGTGCGGCCTCCGCGTCACTCGCATCGATGGCCGGCATAAGGCCGGCCTTGCGCGCGAGCCGCAGGCATTCGCGCCGAACCACGCTGAACAGCCAGGCGGACAGCGCCAGCAGCGAGCGGATGGTGCCGACATGGCGGAACAGGATCCACAGCGCCTCCTGCGTCGCATCCTCGGCATCCGCCGAGCTGCGGCAGGTCGCGCGCGCGTAGCGGCGGATATCGGGCTGCGCCGTCGCGAGCAGCGCCGCGATCGCCTCGGGATCGCCGAGCCGCGCAGCCTCGAATAGATTGGGCGAGATCGCAGCCGCACTCACGACACGCCTCCTCGTCCGATCCCGGCCATCGCGCACATCGGGCAGTAGCCGACGAGGCCGGTCAGCGCGAAGCCTGCGCCGCCGAGCGCGACCAGCCACGCCGCAAGCCCGGACAGATACGCGAACGCGGCAATCCCGACCGCAATTCCGAGCGCCACCCGCACCGCCTGATGCACGCCACCGATGTTCTTCCTGTAAAATCCCATCACATCCTCCGACACGCGCCGAGGCGGAATGCCTCGAGGACAAGGAGGACGCGACGGGCGAAAAGGATTCGCGGAGGCCTGCAATTTTTTTTCGCGGTCAGCCTCCGACCGCCTGGTAGGCCAGGCGCTTGAACTCGAAGAAGAACGGATTCCAGAAGCCCATGTAGCGCTGGGCCATCAGGACGCCGGCGGTATTCGCCTGCGGGCAGATCCACCAATGCGTGCCGGCAAGGCCGCCCCACTGGAATTCGCCGGTGGAATTCGGCGGATCGAACGGCGTCGGCGCGAAGGTGACGGCGCCGCCGAGACCAAAACCCTTGCCGGGCATCGGCCCGAGATTGGCAAAGCGGATGGTCTGGCCTGCGGGCAGCTGGTTCGTCATCATCTGCCGCAGCGTCTCCGGCTTCAGCAGTGTATCTGACCCGGGCACCAAGGCGCGCACCAGCGCAAGCATGTCCGGCAGGGTCGAGACCAGACCGCCGCCGCCCGAGAGCCGCGGGAACGGACGGCGATAGGCCTGCGGGTAAGGCAGATTGTCGGCCCGCGTCAGGCCGGGCTTCATCGGATCGAGCACGTCGGCGCCGGTGTAGAGCGCGACCAGCCTGCCCTGCTGCGCTTCGGGCACGTAGAAGCCGGTATCGGTCATGCCGAGGGAATCGAAAATGCGCGCCTTGAGGAAGGCATCGAGGGATTTTCCGGAGACGACCTCGACGACGCGGCCGAGCACGTCGGTCGCCACCGAATATTCCCAGCCCGTTCCGGGACGATAGGACAGCGGCAGATCGACAAGCTTGTCGATCATGTCGGTCAGCGGCGTCAACGGATTAAGCACGCCCGCCTCGTTATAGCCTTTGAACAGCACCGTGCCGGGGTCGAAGATGCCGTAGCTGAGGCCGGAGGTGTGGGTCAGGAGCTGGCGGATCGTGATCGAGCCCTTCGCCGGCTCGACATCGGCAAGGCTCAAAGCGCCCTGCTTCAGCACCTTGCGATTGCCGAGCTGCGGCAAGAATTTTTCGACGACATCGTCAAGCCCGATGCGGCCCTCTTCCACCAGAAGCATGATCGCGCACGTGACGAAGATCTTGGTATTCGAAAACGCGCGGAAAATGTGGTCGGTCCGGAGCGCGGTTTTCGCTTCGCGGTCGGCAAGCCCGACGCATTGCTGGTCAACGACCTCCCGGCCGCGCAGCACCGCCCAGGACACGCCGGGAATGATCTCCTGATCGACGTAGCGCTGCATCGCCGTCCGTACGGCGGAAAAATCGGTTGTCCTGGCGTCCATGTGTTTCCCCCAATTGTGGTTGGGACGGATATAGCGTGAATTCGAAGGAAATGAAGGGCGGTCCTTGAGGGAGCCTATCCCTCCTTCATGAACGCAGTGACGTACAGGCGCCGCCGAATTCGCATGCCGTGTCGCTGGTACAGCGCGATCGCGGACGCGTTGCCGGAAAACACGTGCAGGAACGGAATCTCGCCGCGCGCCTCGATCCGGCGCGCGACCGCCGCGAGCAGCGCCTGCGCATAGCCGCGCCCGCGATAGTCCGGATGGACGCAGACGGCTGTCATTTCGACGAACCTTCCCGGCTTCATCCGCTCGCCGGTCATCGCGACCAATTCCCCGCTGACGCGGATGCCGAGGAATGTGCCGAGCTCATGCGTACGCAGTGCGAATGGACCGGGCTTCGTCAGATCCGTCAGCGCCATCATGGCGGGAACGTCGGCGGCGCTTAATTTGACGATCTCGGCGTCGCGCAGCGAACTGTCAGCGGGCGAGCCGATCATCTGCTCGCCGGTCTCGGCCAGCACCACCTTGAAACCGGCGGGCATTTCGACCGGCTCCGGCGTGAACAGCGCTGCAACCTGCGAGCCCGACAGGAGATCACGGAGCGCAGCAAAACTTGCCGCGGACATGTCGGCCATGTCGGCAAACGGCGTCATGTCCACAGGATAGCGCAGCGCTCGCGGGCCGCCCTCCGCCAGATGCTTCTGGCTCGTTGTCAGCGCGCTCCAGATCGGGCGATCCAGCAGCGCCTCATCGCTGTCGGACACCGGCCTACTCCTTGTCGAAGCTGACGATGACGGCGGCATTGGCGATGAGGATGGGGTCGTTGGCCACCTCCGTGGCCGAGGGTATCTCAAGCCCGCCCTTGACCGCAGTCACGGTCACGGTGCCGTAGGGCAGCTCCTTCGCAACGGCTTCCTTGTCCACCGCCTCGGGGTTGGGCACTCCGATCGTGACATCGACGAACATGTCGTTCGCGGTCTTGCCGATCATCCGGAAGAAACCGAGGCTCGAATGCCGGATGGCATCCGACACCGCCCGCTTCGCCGCCTTGGTGGCGTCCCTGCCGTGAACGTCGACGCCCATGCCCATCTCGGTGATACAGCGAACGCGAGTCATTTCATATTCCTGTGGCTGGTTGGGTGATTGAGAGTGTCGGGGATCAGTGGCTGCGGCACAAGTGAGGCTGTCATGTTAGCAGGAGGTCTTTGCCGAGACCTCCGTCATTGCGAGCGCAGCGAAGCAATCCAGAGTCTCTCCGCGGAGGCAGCCTGGATTGCTTCGCTGCGCTCGCAATGACGATGTCGAAATAGCTTCGCCCCATCAATCACGCCTTCGACTTCTCGTGAGCCCGCAGCTCATCCACGAGCACCCGCACGTTCTCCGAATAATCGATCGGGATCGAGACCAGGTGCACGCCGCCTTCCCTGAACGCGGCATCCAGCGTCGGGCCGAAGCTGTCGATGCTCGCGATGCGATGCCCCTTGGCCCCATAGGCCTTCGCGTAGAGGGCGAAATCGGGATTGCCAAAGGTCATGCCGAAATCGGCGAAATGATCGACGGCCTGCTTCCAGCGGATCATGCCGTAGGCGTTGTCCTCCAGCACCAGCACGACCAGGTTGAGCTTGAGGCGGACGGCGGTTTCCATCTCCTGGCTGTTCATCATGAATCCGCCGTCGCCGGCGACCGCGAGCACGCGGCGATCGGGATAGAGCATCGCCGCCATCATCGCCGACGGCAGGCCTGCGCCCATCGTCGCCAGCGCGTTGTCCAACAACAGCGTGTTGGCGACGCGGGTGCGGTAGTTGCGCGCGAACCAGATCTTGTACATGCCGTTGTCGAGCGCGACGATGCCGTTCTCCGGGATCACCTGGCGAATGTCGTGCACGATCCGCTGCGGCGTCGGCGGCCAGCGCGCCTCGGTGGCGCGGTCGGCGATATGCCTGAGGATCTCCTCACGGAGCGGCAGCAGCGCCGCGGCCTGCGGCAGCTTGCCTTCGAGCCGGTCGGCGAGCAGCTCCAGACTCGGGCCCACGTCGCCGACAACCTCGGCATCCGGGAAATAGACCTGCTCGACGCTGGCCGACGTGTAGCTGACGTGAATAACCTTCGGGCCCGACGGCCCCATGATGAAGGGCGGCTTCTCGATCGGGTCGTGACCGATCGCCACGATCAGATCGGCGGCGTCGATCGCGTCGTGGACATAGTCGCGCTCCGACAGCGCCGCGGTGCCCATATAGAGATTTGTGCCGCCGGGCACGGTGCCCTTCCCCATCTGCGTGGTGAAAAAGGGAATGCCGGTTCGCCGCACGAAGCTCGCGATGCCGTGGGTCGATCGTGGCCGGCTGGTCGCAGCGCCCATCATCACCAGCGGATGCCTTGCAGCGAGAATCATCTCGGCGGCACGATCGAGCGCGGCGCGGTGGGCGACCGGAATTTCGATCGGATGGATCGGAATCACGGGAGCGGCCGGCACTTCGTCGCCCGCGATGTCCTCGGGCAGTTCGAGATGCACCGGCCCCGGCCGTTCCTCCATCGCCACGCGAAAGGCATCGCGCACCACGGTCGGGATGCTGGAGGCGCTGATGATCTGCCGCGACAGCTTTGTCAGCGGCTTCATGGTCGCGACCACGTCCACGATCTGGAAACGCGCCTGCCGGCTGCTCATGATCGGCTTCTGGCCGGTGATCAGGATCATCGGCATCGCGCCGAGATGCGCATAGGCCGCGCCCGTGGACAGATTGAGCGCCCCGGGGCCGAGCGTCGAGAGACAGACGCCGGGCTTCCCGGTGAGCCGGCCATGGGTGGCAGCCATGAAGGCCGCCGCCTGCTCGTGGCGGGTCAGGACGAGCTCAATTTTGGAGGTGCGGAGCGATTCCACGAAATCGAGGTTTTCCTCGCCGGGAACGCCGAAAATGCGGTCGACGCCTTCATTCTCCAGCGCCGCGACAAACAGGTCCGATCCCTTCACCTTGCGCTCCTGCCCGCTCATGTCGCCTCCCGGTCACAATGTCGGCCCCTGTGTTCGACGGGAACCTCAAGTGTATCGTAACCGCGTGGCGCTCCGGCACAACTCACAAAGCGGCGCAGTTGGCCAACGATGTAGAGAGTGACTGTTCCGTCATCCTGAGGTGCGAGGCTTGCGGTGCGAATGCATCGCAAGCCGAGCCTCGAAGGATGAACGGCCGGGATGCAGCCGGGCCGTCGCCCTTCGAGGCTCGCCCTGCGATACATCGCAGGACGAGCACCTCAGGGTGACGGTGATAAATTGGTGCTCGCGACAAGTCGGATTTCCCAATCGCAGACACATCTTCGCATCCTCGCGGCTTGCTTCGCCCGAGCTTTGCTTCATCGCGACACCCTCCGATGTCAGAGGGCGCAGGGAAGGCCGGGTGCCGGCCGGGCACCCACGGTCCACTGTGCGAAGGTTGCGCTACAGGAAGCTGCACAGCGGCATACAGGTGAAGCCCAACACACGGCCTTCCCTGCTCAGTGGTTTGACGGCTTATGCCGCGTTCTCCCCGGGGAGCGATGCACTATTGCCCCCGTCGCCGTGCGGATCGCTGATGCGCGTGCCCGGTCGGGCCGCCGCATCACCACAAGACTTGGCGCACAGACCCCGGGCGCCAGGACGACACGGTTTTGCCGTACGCAGATCACACCGGTCGTGTGCGCGACGGCGTTCGCTCACGGTTGCCCGCCCTGCGATGCCTATCGCGCCGATGTGACTAGCGTCCACCGCAGCTCACCCCGCGTGTCGTGACGATCGCGATACGCCCCTCTGACCGGGATGAGGTGGCGCACGAATACGCCAAAGCCGAATTTCGGTAAAGTGGAATATTTTCGCTTGAGCGGATTGACCCGCAGCTTGGATGTTTTGCCCGTCGGGCAACGCAAGCTCTTGTAGCCCGGATGAGCGAAGCGATATCCGGGATTCGTGCGGGCGGCGGTCCCGGGTATCGCTTCGCTCACCCGGGCTACGAGTCACATCAAAGCTTCGCCTCGGCAAAAATGCCCGATATCCAGTCGAGGAAGACGCGCAGGCGCAGTGCGGGCTGGCGGTTTTGCAGGTACAGCGCGGAGAGCGGCGTCGGTGACGGCGGATAGTCGGCGAGCACCTCGACCAGCGCGCCGCTGGCGAGATCATCCGCGAAGCGATAGCGGGGGGCCTGGGCGAGGCCGAAGCCGAGCCGTGCGAGATCGGCCATGGTGTCGGAATTGTTGACGCGAACCCGGCTCGGCAGCACGACGTGATGCAGCGCGCCGGCGACGGAAAATTCCAGCGGCAGCACATCGCCGGTGCGCGAGGAGACGAAGGCGACCATCTGATGGCCGTCGAGCGTATCAGGCGCCATAGGCACGCCGTGGCTGGCGAGATAGGCCGGGCTCGCCACCGTGATCTCGGCGATCGTGCCGAGGCGGCGCAGGATCATCCCGCTGTCCTCCGGCTCGCCCGACCGGATCACGCAATCGATGCCTTCACGCACGAGATCGACCAGGCGGTCGCCCTGCCCGATCTGCAAGTCGAGCTGCGGATAGCGCGCCAGGAATGCCGGCAGGTGCGGCAGGATGAAGGTGCGGGTCAGCAAGGGATGGGCGTCGATGCGGAGCAGGCCGCGCGGCCGCGCATCGCGCATCGCAGTTTCCGCTTCCTCGACCTCGGCCAGGATCGCGACGCAGCGGCGGTAGTAGTCCTCGCCGTCGAGCGTCGGCGTGACATGCCGCGTCGTGCGGTCGAGCAGGCGCGCGCCCAAGCGCGACTCCAGGCCGCGCAAGACCTCGCTCGCCGTCGAGCGGGGAATGCCGAGATCGGCGGCCGCAGCCGTAAAACTCTGCCGCTCGACGAGGCGAACGAACAGACGCATGGCGTCAAATCGGTCCATGGCCGATTGTTCACCACAGCCGACAAGTGATGGCAAGTCTGAGGCGATTATCCGGCCACGGCGATCAGCTAAATCTCCGGCTGAAGACAACGAGGAGACCTGCCATGACCCACCAACATCAGCGCGCCGCCATCGTGACCGGCGGCTCCCGCGGCATCGGCGCAGCGATCGCCCGCCGGCTGGCGCAGGGCGGGATTGCGGTCGCGATCAACTATGCGAGCGGCCGCGCGGCTGCCGATGCGCTCGTCGCCGAGATCGAGGCCGCCGGCGGGCGCGCCATCGCCGTGCAGGCCGACCTCGCCGATTCGGCAACCCCTTCGCGGCTGTTCGATGCGGCCGAGCGCGCCTTCGGCGGCGTCGACATCCTCGTCAACAATGCCGGCATCATCGAGCTCGGGCCGCTCGCCGAGGTGACCGATGAAGCGTTCGCGCGGCAAACGTCGATCAATCTCGGAAGCGTGTTCCGGTCCTTGCGCGAGGCGGCGCGGCGGATTCGCGACGGCGGCCGCATCGTCAGCTTCTCCTCCAGCGTGGTCGGTCTCTACCAGCCCGGCTACGGCGTCTACGCCGCGACCAAGGCCGCGGTCGAAACCATGACGCACATCCTCGCCAAGGAGCTCGGCAGCCGGCGCATCACCGTCAACGCGGTGGCGCCCGGGCCGGTCGAGACCCGGCTGTTCCTCGAAGGCAAGAGCGAGCAGCAGGTGCGCGCCATTGCCGCCATGAACCCGTTCGGCCGCCTCGGCCAGCCCGACGACATCGCAGGAATCGTCGCCTTCCTCACCGGTCGCGATGGCGGCTGGATCAACGGCCAGGTCATCCGCGCCAATGGCGGCGTGGTCTGACGCACGGCACGATCGCATCACACGGAGAGACCCATCATGCCTTTCGCCAACATCAAGATTCCGCAAGCCGCGCTGTCTCGCACCCAGAAGGCGGAGATCGTGCATCGCCTCACCGCGCTGTTCGTCGACTATTTCGGCGAAGCGGCGCGGCCGCACACGATGGTGCTGATCGAGGAAGTCCCCGACGGCGGCTACGGCCGCGCCGACGAGGTGTTCGTCGTTCCCGACGCCTGGCGCGCCCGCGACGCCGTCACGCCAGCTTCAGGCTGAGCTCGGGTGCCGCCCTTGGTTCGTTTCACCAGCAAAATCAGTAGGCCCGCTTGACATTCCTCTGACATGCCGCTGGTATGTCAGTTATGCCCACCGCCTCCCTCGACCGCGACCGCGCCTATGCCCTGCTCCGCGACCTCGTCGTGTCAGGCGAGTTTGCGCCTGACGAACCCCTCTCCGAACGCAGCCTGTCGAGCCGCCTGGCGCTGGGCCGCACCCCGATCCGCGAGGCGCTGAAGGCGCTCGCCAGGGACGGCCTGCTCACCATCCATCCGATGCGCGGCACCTTCCTGCGCCAGATGTCCTTCGACGATCTGCGCGAGATTCATGAATTGCGACTCGCGCTCGAAGGCATGGCCGCCTATCTCGCCGCGACGCGCGGGCCGACGGAGCCGCTGCGCCAATGCGCCGGGGAGCTGCGCAGCATTCAGTCGCGCGAAAACCTCGATGTCGAGGAGGCGCAGCAGGTCGGCTGGGCCTTCCACGACGAACTCTTTCGCGCGACCGGCAATGGCCGGCTGGCGCAGTCCTACGACAATCTGCGCGCGCAGAGCGGCCTCGCCCTCCAGAAGATGCGGCAATACAGCGTCGAGCGCACGCGCCAGGCCGTCAGCGAGCATCTCGATATCTACGCGGCCATCGAAGCGCACGATCCTGACGCCGCGCAGCAGCGCATGTGGCGGCATCTGTCGTCCGCATTCGAGGCTCGCCTCACCGCGCTGGGCGCGATCCGCACGCAATATCCGGGACAAGGAGACCACCACGCATGAACCGGCTGCTGTTCAGATTGCCGCTCGTGTTCCAGATGCTGCTCGGATTGGTGCTGGGCCTCGGCGTCGGCCTGCTCTGGCCGGATTTCGGCGCGAGCCTGCGGCCGATCGGCACCGCCTTCGTCGAGGCGGTGAAGATGATCGTCATTCCCGTGGTGTTCGCAGCCGTCACGCTCGGCCTCTACCGCATGGGGAGCGAGTTGAAGGTCCTGGGGCGCGTCGCCGCGATCAGCCTCGGCTATTTCTACCTCGCCACCGTGATCTCGATCCTGATCGGCCTGCTCCTCAACGCCGCCTTCCATCCCGGCGCCGGCGCCCCGCTGGCCGCGACCGGCAAGGTGCCGCAGAACCTCGCGGTGTCGGTGGACTGGATCAAGTTCTTCATGGACATGATCCCCTCCAACATCGTCGCGGCGATGGCCGAGCAGAAGATTCTCCCGACGCTCGTCTTCGCCATTCTGTTCGGGCTCGCACTCGCCTCTAGCGGCAAGGTCGGCGAGCCCATGGTGGCCGTGCTCGAGGCGGTGATGGCGGCGATGTTCAAGATCACCAAATGGATCACCTCGCTCGCTCCGATCGCCATCTTCGCGGTGATGGCGTGGCTGTTCGCGACGCAAGGCCTAGCCACCGTGATCGCGCTCGCCAAGCTCGTCGGCGTGATGTATCTGGGCCTTGCGATCATGGTCGCGATCTTCTGGCTGATGCTGCTTGCGATCGGCGAGAAGCCGCTCGTCGTCACCAAGGCGGTGATGGAGCCGATGATCCTGGCCTTCTCCACCCGCTCCTCGGAAGTGACCCTGCCGCTGCACATGGAGAAGCTGCGGGCGATGGGCGCCTCAGAGCGCATCGTCTCGGTGGTGCTGCCGCTCGGCTATGCCTTCAACCGCGACGGCGCCATCATGTATTTTGCCCTCGCCGTCACTTTCCTCGCGGAAGCCTATGGCGTGACGCTGACCTGGTCGACGCTGTTCACCATCGTCATGGTCACGACGATCGCGAGCAAGGGCAGCGCCAACGTCCCCTCCGGCGGGCTCGTCGCCATCGCCATGGTGCTGTCGGCGATCGGGCTGCCGATCGAGGCGCTCGCGGTCATCGCCGGCGTCGACGCCTTCCTCGACATGGGCCGCACCGCGATCAACGTGTTCGGCAACACGGTCGCGGTGAAGCTGGTCGAAAAGTTTGCCGGCGACATGGCCGCCGATGAGACCCAGCCGACGGCGGCCGGCCTGCAAGTGCAGGACGCCTGATGGTCGCGCAAGAGAGAGGCCGCGACGGCGTCGTCGATCTGCGCAGCGACACCGTCACGCTACCGACGGCCGCGATGCTGGAGCGCATGCAGCGGGCCCCGCTCGGCGACGACGGCCGCGAGGGCGACCCGACCGTCCGCGCGCTCGAAGCGCGCGGCGCCGCGTTGACCGGCAAGGAAGCTGCCCTGTTCGTGCCGAGCGGCACGATGGGCAATCTCCTGGCGATGCTCGCCCATGCCGAGCGCAGCGCAGAGGTATTCGCCGACGCTGGTGCGCACCTGCTCAACTCCGAGCTCGGCAGCGTCGTGACGATCGCGGGGCTGGTGCCGAAGCCCATGCCGAGCCGTCGCGGCGCAATGGACGAAGCGGCGCTTGCAGACGCGATCCGCGGCTCGGAACGTCCCGGCCTGATCGCAATGGAGACGACGCATAACGGCGCCGGCGGCGCCGTGCTGCCCCTGCCGCACATGATGCGAATTCACGCGCTCGGACAGAGCAACGGGATCCCCGTGCATCTGGACGGCGCCCGCCTGTTCAATGCCTCGGTCGCGCTCGGCGCGCCGGCGGCACGGATCGCCGAGCATGCCGACAGCGTGATGGTCTGCCTGTCCAAAGGCCTGAGCGCGCCGGTCGGCAGCCTTCTGTGCGGTACCGCGGAGTTCGTCGCACGGGCGCGCACCTTGCGGAAACTCGTCGGCGGCACCATGCGCCAGTCCGGTGTCGTCGCAGCCGCGGGCCTCGTCGCGCTGGAGACGATGATCGAGCGCCTCTCCAAGGATCACGCGGCAGCAAGGCGGCTCGCCGCGGCCTTGAGCTGGCTCGACCCGGCACTCGCTGATCCCGACCAGGTGCAGACCAACATCCTGCGCATCGACGTCTCCGCAAGCGGACGCGAGGCCGCCGCATGGGCCGAGGGCGTGAAGCAGCGCGGCATCCTGGTGCAGGCCAGCGGCCCCTCGCAGCTCCGGCTCGTCACCCATCGCCACATCGACGGAGCGGCGGTGGACCGCACCATTGCCGCCTTCGCGGCGCTCGGCCGCTAGCGCGCGCATTGCAAGCAGCAAGCGCGCGCATTGCAAGCCGCGCGCGGCGTGCTATCGCTCGCGCCATGACTCCGAAAAGCTTCGAAGCGCGCTGCCTGCGCCTGCCCGCCGCCACCAAGGTGGTGCAGTGGGAAGGCACCTCCGTGTTCAAGGTCGGCGGCAAGATGTTCGCGCTCGGCGGCGGCTTTGCCGCGGGCTCCGGCGGCTACATGTTCAAGGTCTCGGACATGGCCTATGCAATCCTGATCGAGCACGGCGTGGCACGTCCGGCGCCGTATCTGGCTCGCGCCAAATGGGTGCAGCTCGTCAGCAACAACGCCCTGCCGGATGCCGAGCTCACCGCCTATCTGGCGCAGGCCCATGCGCTGATCGTGGCCAAGCTGACGCGCAAATCACGCAAGATGCTGGGGCTGGACTAGAGCCTCGCTGCGCCGCCCTCGCCATAACGTGATGTTCCTCCCATGGACTTGTGCTGCACCGCAACTAGCTCAAGGCAAAGTCCAATCGAGATGGAGTGTTTTATGAGCTCACCGAACACCACGACAGCCGCCAAATCTCATCGCTATGAACTCGTGCATGGTGACGGAGCCGACTTCGTCGCCTACCAGCGCCGTCGCGAAGACGGGATTTGGCAGACCTTTGCGACATGGATGATTCCGCGCACGGTCTGCAGCTGAAGCGGAGCGCTTTTCCCTCGTGCTTGCGCCGGAGGCGGACGCCGCCTCCGGCTTCCCTGCAGAAGCCCGCCCCGCTCAGCGCTTCTTCTCTGCACCCGTTTGGGTCGCGCGCAGCAGATTGTCGCGCAATGTGCTCACCGTCTTCTGCACCACCGGAAAATCGTCGCCGAGGCCGGTCGCCTCGATCAGGGACTCGCCGAGATCCTGTTCGATCAGCTTGCGCCCGCCCGGCGTCAGGCTCACCCGCACCTGCCGCTCGTCGGCGGGATCACGGTGGCGCCTGATGTAACCCGTCTGCTCGAGCTTCTTCAGGATCGGCGTCAGCGTGTTGGATTCCAGGAACAGCTTCTCGCCGAGCGCGCTGACGGTCTGCTCGTCCTCCTCCGACAGCGCCACCAGGGCGATGTACTGGGTGTAGGTCAGCCCGACCGTGTCCAACAGGGGCTTGTAGGCACGGCCGAAGGCGAGATTGGCCGAATAGACCGCAAAGCACAGGAAATTCGACAGCTTTCGGCCTTTGCCGGCGGCTTTGGGGGAACGGGCCACGGGAACCTCCGCAATTCGTGATCTGCCAACCGATATAAATCGTATCCGATTAAATCGGAAGATCTTGACCGGCGGATGCGGCGGGTTTATTTCATGGCGCATCCGATTAGATCGGATACGATAAAAAAGGACCCCGCCATGTCATCCGCTGCCAAGCTTCTCTTTACCGGCAAGACCCACGTCACCTCAGGCTCCGATGGTGCCGCGCACTCCAGCGACGGCTTCCTCGACATCAAGTTGGCGCAGCCGCATCCGGCCGCCGAAAACCTGTTCGCCGCCGCCTGGTCGGCCTGCTACCTCGGCGCGCTCGGGCTCGCCGCCGCCCAGCGCAAGGTCAAGCTGCCGAGCGAACCGTCGGTCGACACCGCGATCGACCTCAACAATGCGAACGGCGCCTTCTTCTTGCGCGCCCGTCTCGACGTCAGCGTCCCCGGCGTCGACCGTGCGGTGGCGCAGGAGCTGATCGAAGCCGCGCACGGCATCTGCCCGTACTCCAAGGCGGTGCACGGCAACATCGAGGTGACCACCACCCTCGTCTGAAGCGCCACGACGCGGGAACCGGCCGGCATCGGCCGGGCTCGCGCGGTGCGATCAATCCAGCGACCACACGGAGCCGACCATGAGCCATCGTCTTTTGCCCGCCGTGCGTATCCTCGCCAGCGCAGCCGTACTGGCCGCAAACCTGTTCACGCTGCCGGTAGCGGCGCAGCCGGCCGGTGTCACGCGCACCGACCTCCAGCGCCACGATCTCAGCGCGCCCGGCCGCGAAGCCGTGCAGGTGCGCGTCGACCTCGCCCCCGGCGTGGCGTTCGGCCGGCACACCCATCCGGGCGAAGAAATCATCTACGTGCTGTCAGGCGCCATCGAATACGCCGTCGAAGGCAAGCCACCGGTGACGCTGAAGGCCGGCGACGTGCTGTTCATCCCGTCCGGCACGGTGCATGCGGCGAAGAACGTGGGCACTGGGACCGCGAGCGAGCTTGCGACCTATATCGTCGCGAAGGACAAGCCGCTGCTGACGCTGGCAAAGTGAGGCCAGCCACTCCAATTGACCAAGAGACGATATCTGACTAAAGTCAGATATCATGCTCGATCCCGTCTCACGCGTTCGCCGCTTCAACCGTGCCGTCACCTCCGCCGTCGGCGCGCTCGACACCTCGTTCCTCGGTCGTGGCCGGCCGCTCGGCGCCGCGCGCGTGCTCAACGCAATCGGGCACGGACGTTCGGACGTGGCCGAGATCCGCGACTATCTCGGGCTCGATTCCGGGCTGATGAGCCGGCTGTTGCGCAGCCTCGAGGACGAAGGGCTGGTCGAGACCACGGCGCATGCGGACGATGCGCGCCGCCGCGTGGCAAAACTCACACGCACGGGCCGGCGCGAGTTCGCGGCCTACGAGGCGCTGTCGAATACGCAGGCAGAAAGTTTCCTCGCCCACCATTCGCAGCGCGATGCGCTGCTGGCGGCCATGGACATGATCGCCTCCGCGCTGACACGCGAGCGCGTTGCGCTCGACGAGACGGACCCGCGATCCGAGGAGGCGCGCTATTGCCTCGGCGAATATTACGCGGAGCTCAGCCGTCGTTTTAAACAGGGCTTTGACGTTTCGCTGTCGCGCGATCCCGATGCCAAGGACATGCGCCGGCCGCGCGGAACCTTCATCGTCGCGATGTCGGACACGCTGCCGACCGGCTGTGTCGGGCTGAAGGGAACCGATCACGGCTATGCCGAGATCAAGCGGCTGTGGGTCGCCCCCGCCGCGCGCGGATTGCGGCTCGGCCGTCGCCTGATGGACGCGGCCGAAGACGCGGCGCGCGAGCTCGGCATCGCGCTGCTGCGGCTCGACACCAACAGCGCCCTCCCCGAGGCCGGCCAGCTCTACCGCACCACCGGCTGGCGCGAGATCCCGCGGTTCAATGACGATCCCTATCCGGATCTGTTTTTCGAGAAACAGCTGTGAGGCAGAAGTCCCGGGTGTCGCTTCGCTCACCCGGGCTACAGTCTCACGCCGCTGCAGTCGCCGCCTGCCCTTGCGGCTTCGCGAACGGGCGGAAGGTCATCGCCATCAGGAAGGCGCCGAGGCCCATCGCCCAGGAGGCGATGTAGAGCCAGGCGTAGCTCGAGAACGCGTCGTAGATCAGGCCGCCGGCGAGCGGCCCCGTCGCCATGCCGAGGCTGCCGGCCATCGCGGTGCCGCCGATCACCGTGCCCATCATGCGCAGCGGAAAGTTTTCGCGCACCAGCACCGCGTAGAGCGGCATGGTGCCAGCATAGATGAAGCCGAAGATGGCGCCGACCGCGTAGAACGCCGCGAGCTGATGCGCGAAGACGTAGGCGAGTGCGCCGAACGCCTGCAACAGCAGGCCCGTGACCAGCACGCGCTTGGCGCCGAAGCGATCGCCGAGCAGGCCGAAGGCGATGCGGCCGCCCATGCCGGCAAAACCCTCGATGCTGTAGATCGTCACCGCCGCGATCAGCGGAATGCCGCAGCTCACGGCATAGCTGACGGTGTGGATGATCGGGCCGGAATGGGTGGCGCAGCAGAAGAAATTGGTCGCGAGCAGGATGAGGAATTGCGGCGAGCGCAGCGCCTCCCCCAGCGACATCTCCGCCTGCGCGGCGTCCTCACCCGACGGCACGGGCATCGCCTGCGCAAGCGCGGGCGGACGGCGCACCAGCAGCGATACCGGGATCATGATGGCGCCGACCACCAGTGCCACGATCTGCATCGAGGTGCGCCAGTCATGGCCGGAGACGAGCCAGGCCGCGAGCGGCGACATCGTCATCGGCGCCATGCCCATGCCGGCCGACACCAGCGAGACCGCGAGGCTGCGGTGGGTGTCGAACCAGCCGGTGACGGTCGCCATCATCGGCGCGAAGATCGCCGCGCAGGAGGCACCGACCAAGAGGCCGAACACGAACTGGAACGCAATGAGCGAGGTCGCATGGCTCGCCCCGAACAGGCTCAGCGCCAACACCGTCGAGCCCGTCAGCACCACCGGCCGCGGCCCGAACCTGTCCGTCGCGGTGCCCCAGGCCATGCTGGTGAAGGCCATCGCCAGAAAGCCGATCGTCATGGCGCTGGAGATGCCGGTCACCGACCAGCCGGTGTCCTTGGCGATCGGCTGCAGGAACACCGGCAGCGAAAACATGCCGCCGATCGCGACACAGCCAAGCAGGCCGCCGGCGGCGACGATCACCCAGCGATAGTAGGACGAGTTCATTTTCCTTGTCTCCCGTCAGTCTGTCTGAGTGAAAGACGATTGGGATTGGCGCGCGCCGACAGGCGACGGTACTTTAATTTTCCGGCGATCGCGACCGCGCCGCCGGTGCGCGGTTCCGCAAGCGCCGCCCCTGATGCGGCCTGTTCGCGCCTCATAACTCCAAAGGCTTCAGGAAAGCACCCGCATGCCCAAGATCGACATCGCCGCAGTGCCGGAGCGCAGAGGCTCCGGCTATCCCTCGCCCTTCAGTCTTCCTTGCGCCGAGCGCATCCGGCAGCGGCTCGGCAACGCCGGAGGCCTTTCCGATTTCGGCGTCAATTTGATGCGGCTGCCGCCGGGCAGCTGGTCGAGCCAGCGGCACTGGCATTCGCATGAGGACGAGTTCGTCTATTTGCTCGAAGGCGAACTGACACTGATCGAGGACGACGGTGAAACCGTCTTGCGCGCGGGCGATTGCGCCGCCTTTCCGAAAGGCAGCGGCAACGGCCATCACATGATCAACCGGTCGGACGCGATTGCCCTCTACCTCGAAATCGGCTCGCGCTCGCCCGCCGACCTCATCACCTGCTCCGACATCGACATGATGAGCCCGGCTTCCGACGGCCGGTTCCTGCACAAGGATGGCAAGCCCTATCCGGACGGCTAGTTCGGCCACGAGAACAAAAACCTCGAAAACAACCCCATGCACAGTAGGCGGGCGCTGCGGGATCAATGACTTACGATGTCGGTCATTTGCGATGCCGATCACTTGCGATACCAGGCCGCAATTTGACTCGTCGGGCAAAACACCGGCATCCTGTCATGATCCCGCCAACGCCATCGCATCACCCCAGCTGAGCCCGCCTGGCGCCACGCCGCCACGCGCTGACGGTGAGCCAGATCGCCGAGACCAGGAAGTAGAGCGCGCCGACCGCAGCATAACCGGCGACATTCGTGATCGACGGAGCCGCGGGCATCGCGGCTTGAGCGATGAAGAAGCCGCCTGCCAGCGCTGATTGGCCACCGCTGAGCGCCATGGCCCACTGCGCGCCAAAACGCCTCCAGCGCCGGATTGCCGTCCCGAGCTGCAGCAATCCGGACAGGATCGCCCATGCACCGAACACGCCGAGCACCCAGTTCATGCTGACCTGCAAGGCAAGGACGACCGCGACTGTGGTCGCCAGACTGACCAGGACGTTCAGAGCCTGGGTGCGGTTCTGGCTGAGCCCACCGCTGCGCAGCGCGTCGAGCCAATTGGCCGCGGCGTCCCACGCCGGATAGGCGACGAGCAAAGCTCCGGCGACCGGCGCGGAGGACTGACCGACGGCAAACGCAGCGGCAACCCAGGCGACGGAAAACCCCGCGCGCGTGAAGTAGTACAGCCTCAGCCATTGCTCCTGACCGGCCGAATCCGGCTGATGATGATCTCTCATGACAGTCTCCTTACCTACTAGTTGGTAGTTTCTCGAGCGAAGCGAAATTGCATCGACGCAGGTGGCTTGCAGCTTGTGTGATTGTCGGGGGGCCCGCCGGGTGGATCTCAGCGCGTTGCGGACAGCCGCTCCAGCAGCGGCCGGGTGATGACACCGAACATCTTGGGATCGCCATAGGCACGCGCCGACAGCATCGCGCCGTGAACCGTGGCCATGAATCCTTCGGCCTCGACCCGCGCCGTGCCGGAAAGCTGTAGCCGCCCCTGCCGCTTGCCGCGCTCCATCACTGAGGTCAGCCAGGATGCCAGGGCGCGGAAATGGGCGCGCACTTCAAGCGCCACCTCCTCGGGCAGGAGCGGAAGCTCACTGGCAAGAAGCGCACACACGCAGAACGGAGCCGTCGCGTCCTTGATGCACGCCTCCCAATAGGCGAGATAGCTTTTGAGCTGTGCGCCGGGGTCCGGGATGTTGCGCTCGATGGCGGAGAGTCCCGCCGCGGCCTCCTCGCGATAGCGCGACACGAGGGTGCGGACCAGGTCGACCTTGCTGGCGAAATGGTGGTGGATGCTCGGCTTGCGGATGCCGACGATGTCGGCGATGTCGGCGTAGCTGAAGCCGTTATAGCCGCCGGCAATGATCAGCGTGCGCGCGCAGGCCAGGATGTCGTCGGCGGTCGAGGAAACGTTGGTCATGGCGCATGAACTACCTTCCAGTTGGTAGGGCGTCAAGAACGAGGTGCTTCAACCATCCGTGAGTGGTAGGAGCGTGCATGACCATCCGCCCCCTCGCCCGCTACCCCGACCGCCGGCTGGCGATTCCTGCCCGCCCCGTCACTGCGTTCGACGACGAGCTCCGCGAGCTCGCCGCGGACCTGCTCGACACCATGCGCGCCGCGCCCGGCATCGGCATCACGGCTCCGCATATCGGCGTGCCCTTGCGCGTCGTGGTGCTCGAGCTCGACGCCAAAGACGGCGCACGGACCTATGTCAATCCTGAGATCACATGGGCTTCGCCCGAGATGATCATGCACCGGGAGGGCAGCGTCTCGATGCCCGGGGTCAACGACGAGGTCCAGCGTCACGCCCGCGTGCGCATCAGCTACTGGGATCTCGACGGCACCATGCAGACCGAGGAGTCGGAAGCCCTGCCCGCCGTCTGTCACCAGCACGAGATCGATCAGCTCGACGGGATGTTCTGGATCCAGCGGCTGTCGCGGCTGAAGCGGGAACGGCTGGTGAAGAAGTTCGAGAAAATGTCGCGGGGGTGACCGTGACGCTAAGGCGGCTTCGCCACCTTGTTCGCGACGCCTTCAAGCCCTCTTCCCGCTCCGTTTGGTGACGGGAGCGTGACGACGCTCCCGCTTGCCGCGCGCGATCTCGGTCGCCAGCGCGTCCAGCTTCGGCTCCCAGAAATTCCTGAACTGACCGATCCACGCATCCACCGCGCGAAGCCCCGCAACGTCGACCGAATAGAGCCGCCTTTGCGCCTCCGCCCGAACCGTCGCGAAGCCGCTCTCGCGCAGCACCTTAAGGTGCTGCGACACGGCGGCCTGCGTGATTCCGAACTCCGCCCCGATCGCCTCGACGACCTCGCCGGACGCCATTTCCCCGGGCGACAGCAGCTCGAGGATGCGACGGCGCACGGGATCGGCGAGGACCTCGAAGACGTGCATCAGCTTCCTGTGCCTGGATGTGCGACATCGGGCGGCATCTCGCCGCGATAGAAGGCGATGGTGCGGTCCGAGCGCTGCTTCGCCGTGTCAGGGTCGACCCCGCTCGCGACATGCGCCTCGCGCCATTGCTCGCCGCTTCGTGTCATGAATTCCTTGCCCGCAGGAGATCCCATCCATGCCTCGGCCGTCTCATGGTCGACCGATGCCCCGGTGGCAACATATCGCTCAAGTCCGGCAATGGCGAGGTCCCAACCGATACCCACGGCGCCTGGGCCGAACTGATTCCAGTGATCCTCGATGATCGCGGTGTGCTCCAGCGTCAACCGCGCCTGATGTCGTTCTGCCGCGAGCTGGACGTCGATCCAGCTCATCGCACCACCGAATTCCCACGTCGCTGCAAAATGGGTCGGCGGCGTACATGCCGTGATGGTGCCGCCCGCATTGCCCTTGAGCTGGTACCTTCCGCCGAGCTGGAGGTCTCCCTCGACCGGCAAGAACCAGCGCGGAATGCGCTCCCTGCTGGTCACCGCGTCCCAAAGATCGTCAACGCTCGTCTCGTAAAGCCGCGTCAGTGTCACCGCGCTGGCCGGCTTGCCGTCTTTCTCGAAATTCCGCACCGAACGCGTCACAAGCCCCAAGACTCTGGCGACGTCGATCTCCATTGCATTCCTCCTTGTCGTTGATCGCAAGGGCAAATATCGATCTGCACTAATATAAGTCAAGTCTTATATTCACGACGTTCGACGCCTGGAATTCGGTGCCCCTCCTTCAGCGGCAGAAAAAGGTCCCCAACCGCCTCGTGCTCCGGCACCTCCGGGAAGAAGCTCCGCCGCTGGCAATAGATCGGGAAGTTGCGTGCTTCCCTACGCATCCCGCACGATACTGCTGAGATATTTTGCCGGGGGGTTGCCGAGCGCCTTCTTGAACATCGTGATGAAGGCCGCGACGGACTCGTAGCCGAGATCGGCCGAGACCTGCTGCACGCTGGCGCCGGCAGTGAGTTCTCGCAGGGCGACGATCAGGTGCAATTGCTGGCGCCAGCGCCCGAAGCTCAGACCCGTTTCCCTGACGACGAGACGCGCGAGGCTGCTCTCGCTGAGCGCGACGCGCTTCGACCATTCGGCGAGGGTCCTGCGGTCGGAAGGATCTTTTGCCAGCGCAGCCGCGATCCGCTTCAACCGCGGCTCGGACGAGAGCGGCAGATGGAGCTGCTGGACGGGCATGCGCGGCAGCTCGCGGAGCAGGACGCTCGCCAGGAGGTCCACCCTCGCCAAGTCATCCCCGACCTGATCGCACAACTCGACGATCAGCTCACGCAGCAGCGGCGAGATCGACAGCGTGCAGCATCGACCCGGCAGGTCCACGATGTCGGGCTCGATGTAGACGAAAAACAGCCGGGCATTCTCTGTGGCGAGGTTGCTGTGCTGCATGCCGCCGGGAATCCACACCGCGCAATGTGGCGGCACCATCCACAGGCCACTGGGAACGCGACATGTGACACCACCTCCCAACGCGAAGACCAGTTGTCCCTTGCGGTGGCTGTGATCGGGGACCTCCCCCTTGGTCCCCGTCACGTCAACGCGCACGGCGATGACCGGGGCGGAGCGATCGTCCACATCGAGGCTGGACCATGGAAAGCGAAGGGGTTGCCGCATGCTGCCGGTTTTTAGTCATTGATTGGCTAAATATCTAAATTCAACGAGGGCGAAAGTCGATAGGTTGCTGCCAAACCTGCCGGGCGGCGGCCAGGCGCCTACCGATGACGGGATACGACCATGAATGCCTTCACGACCGCGACAGCAGCCGAACTCGGACGTGTGGTCCGCACCCAAGCCGGTTTCGTGCGCGGCGGCGTGCGGGACGCAAGCGGCGTGCTGTCGTTCAAGGGCATCCCCTACGCGGCGCCCCCGGTTGGACGGCTGCGCTGGTGCGCACCGCGGCCGCCAGCGCCTTGGGACGGCGTGCGAGATGCAAGTGTGTTTGGCGCAGGCTGTCTTTCAGCTCTCGAAAACGACCATCGGCCGGGACCGCGCGACGAGGATTGCCTCTATCTCAATGTCTGGACCACAGCGGAGCATCCGGACGAGAGGCGGCCCGTGATGGTGTGGATTCATGGCGGGGGCTTTCAATTCGGCTCCTCGGCCAACCCCGCGACCGACGGAGGCGCGCTGGCGGCCAGCGGGGTCGTCGTCGTCAGCTTCAACTATCGCCTCGGCGTCTTCGGCTTCCTCGCCCATCCTGATCTCGACGCGGAAGCGCCGTCGGGCAATTACGGCCTCAGAGACCAACTGGCGGCGCTGCGCTGGGTCAAGGCCAACATTGCCGGCTTCGGCGGCGATCCTGACAACGTCACCCTGTTCGGCGAGTCCGCCGGCGCCATGGCAGTCGGGATCCTGATGGCCTCGCCGCTCGCGCACGGACTGTTTCACAAGGCCATCGGACAGAGCGGCGCGTTCTGGGATGGCAAGCACGGGCCACTTCAGAGTTTTGAAGAAGCCCGCGCGCGCGGTCTCGCGTTCGCCCGGCAACAAGGCGATGAGTCCATCGCCGCCTTGCGCGCGATGCCGGCCGATCAGTTGAATGCAGCCGCACCATGGAGCTTCAAGGCCAGCCCCGTTGTCTCGGCATTCTCACCGAGCATCGATCATGATGTGGTGCCCGACGTGCCCGCCCGCAGATTCCTGCGCGGCGAGCAGATGCACATCCCGTTGCTGGCGGGCTGGAATAGCGCGGAGGAATTCCCCTTCCCTGCGCAATCCCTGCCCGACCACTCGGCGCGCGCCTTTCTCACCGCGGCCGAGGCAATGTTCGGCGGGGAACGCATGGCCGATTTCCTGAAGGTCTACCCTGCCGCGACCGATGCCGAGGCGAAGGCCTCCGCGGCGGCCCTCACCGGCGACGCCGTGATCGGCGAGCAGTGCTGGCAGTCGCTGCGGCTGCATCGGCGTCGCCGGCGCGCGCCCGCCTACGGCTATCTGTTCAGCTATACGTCGCGCTACACGCCGATCGCCTCGCATGTCACCGAAATCCCGTTCGTGTTCGGCACGCTGACGCCGCAACAGGTGATCGGCAGCACAGCACCGCCGGCCGAGGAGGACCGCGCGCTGGCGCGGACGATGATGGGTTACTGGGTGAATTTCGCGACGCAGGGGAATCCGAACGGATCAGGTCTGCCACCCTGGCCCGCCTATGACGAGAACGACGTCGTGCAGATCCTCGATACGACGATCGAAGCCCGTCCCAATCCGCAAGCCGCCCGCTTCCGCTTCCTCGACAGTTTCAGGCAGGACGGCGTATTGCCGATGCGCTGGCGCGAGATGGCATAAGCGGCTTAACCGCCAACTCGATAGCGACCAGTCCGTCTCCTACGACCGAAACGGACAGGCCGCCGTCAGGTGCGCTATTTCAGCGGCAGGAAAAGCTCCGCGACCGCCTCATGCTCCGGCACCTCCGGGAACAAGCTCAGCCGCTGGCAATAAATCGGGAAGTCGCGCGCTTCCTCGCCGCTGGCCGGAAGCCAGTCGCGATAAAGGTAGAGCGCGGCGGGCTCCAGATTGTCGGTGTGGCCGACGACGCGCAGCACCGCGCAACGTCCGCCGGGGATCTCGCCGGCCTTGATCGCTTCGCCATTCGCCTGGATCGGCTGGTCGGTCCCGGCGCAGAGGTCCACGCTGTAATCGGCCGGCGAGGCGGGACGCCGCTCGGAACGCCAGACATTGAAGGTCGGACTTGTCCTGGGGTGGAGGTTAGCCGCCCTGCGCCAGGCGATGAACCGCTGGATGGTGGCAGGAAGCGTCGCCGGGTCGCCCCGATGCTCCATGATCGCCACCCGTGTGGGCGGGACATCGCGGATCGTCACGTCGTCAGGGGTAAAGGTCTTCTGCATGAGCTTGCTCCTCGCGTTGTCGAGAGGCCCGAAGGCCGCAAGCCACGGCTCCCAGTCGGGAGATTTCCGGAACGACGACGGCGATTGCCCGAACCGTTGCCGAAAGGCGCGGGCGAAGGCGTCCGGTGCGTCGTAGCCGGCATCCATCGCGATGTCGGTGACGCTTTCGTCGTCCCTGTAGGCCAGCCGATGCGAAGCGCGCTTCATACGGGCAAGCTGAACATAGCGATGCACGGACAGCCCGAAGGTCGCCGTGAACTGCCGGTGGAAATGAAATTTCGAGAAGGCCGCAACAGCGCTCAGCGTGTCGAGGTCCAGATCAGCGTCAAGATGCCGGTCGATATGCTCCAGCACCCGCCGCATCCGATCCTGATAATTTTGCAGCGCCGCCTTCATCGTCCCTCCTCCGTGGCGGCTCCAGTTAGTCGCTGACGGCTGCGACGTGCTCGACCGATCTTGCGGTTTGGGGACTCGTAGGGTGGGTAGAGCGCAGCGAAACCCATCATCGCTGGTGCTCCGCGAGAGAAGCCGATGGGTTTCGCTATCGCTCTACCCATCCTACAACCTCACCTCATCCGCCCGCAATCAGCGCCTTTGCCAGCGCCATGTAGGCCGGCAGCGTCACGGGATCGTTGGCGGCGTTGCCCGCGACAGGGTGCGAGGCGTAGCGCGCGATCACCATCTCGGCCTTGGGATCGACGTAGATGCCCTGGCCGTGGACGCCGCGCGCCATGTAGGCGCCGTGGGGGTTGTGCGTCACCCACCATTGATTGCGATAGGAGGCACCTGGCAACGTGGTGTAGCCGGCCGGCTTGAATTTCTCGGGATCGCCGCCGCGCGAAATGTCCTCGACAACGGACGACGGCACGATCTGGCGGCCATTAAAACGGCCGTGATTGCGCATGGTCTCGCCGAAGCGGGCGAGATCGCGCAAAGTGGTCGAGAGACCGCCGCCGCCGCTCTCGGTGCCGATGCGGTCGACGTGATAATGCGCGTCCTCTTCCGCGCCGATTTGCGTCCAGATCCGCTCGGAGAGAACATCGGACAGTGTCAGGCGCTGGCGCGCCGGCAGATCCAGGCCAGCACGTCGGTGTTGACGGTCTTGTAGGCAAAGGCCTTGCCGTGCTCGCCCTGCTTCTTCTGCGCGACGAGGAAATCGAAAATGGTGGTCGGGCCGTCATAATCAGGCGGGATCGGCGCCATGCCGTTGGCGCGCCGCAAGCCCCAAACATGCGAATTCCTGTCGGTGTAGACTTCGGTGTATTCGAGGCCGGTCGTCATATCCATGACCTCGTGCACGCGCGCATCGCCAAATGCGCTCGCCTTCAGCTCCGGTACATAGTCCGTGACCGGTGCCTGCGGATCGATCTTGCCCTCGGTGACCAGAATGCCCGCGAGCACGCCGGTGAAGGATTTCGTTACCGACATTCCGATATGCGGCTTGTGCGGCTTCAACGCACCGAAGTAGCGCTCGTAGATCAGCTTGCCCCGATGCAGCACGGCGATGCCGTCGGTGTAGGTCTCCTCCAGCACTTTCGCGAAGGTCATGGGACGGCCGTCCATCGTGGTCGAGGCGACCGCGCCGATGTCGTGGTCCTCGCGCGGCAGCGGCGATGCCGGTCCCGCCCCGCGCCAGACGTTCACGGTCGGCACCAATTGGCGGATATTGCTCCAGGCCCAGCGCAGCTCGGGGAAGCTGCGGAACGAGCCGTCCTGGAAGGTGATCGTCCGCTCCGGCGCCGGCGGGAAGCCCTTCATCCAGCCGAGCGTTTCGGGATCGGTCTCAGCGGCGGTTGCGGGGGCTTGATTGGCGGTGGTCGCGACGGACATGAAGGCGGGCTCCGGAGAGGACGATGTGGCTGGCGTATCATGAGACAGCGCAACCCACATCCCGCGTTTGTGCCGGGGTGCTGTGCAGTGCCCCCTGATGACGACAGGTCCGACCACCGCCCGCTCGCAGTCTCGTGAACGGCGCTGAGGCATCTCGATTGACCTGTCTCAAAGTGACGAATTGGGTTGTGATCCATCCTTTCATCAGCAGTCCCGTCGGAAGCGCATGAAGGCAGCCGGCACCAAGCACTGCACGATGCCTGGAGCGAGAACGACACATGGCCTACGCAACCACCTACCCCTACACGGGTGAAGTCCTCGAGACATTCCCCACCGCCACCGATGCCGAGGTCGCCCGCGCGATCGACGCGGCGCATGCGGCCTTCCTTGCCTGGCGCGAGACGTCCTTTGCCGCGCGCGGCGCGATCCTGCAAAAGGCAGCCGACCTGCTGCGCAAGGACGCCGACGCCTACGCAAAGCTCCTGACGCTCGAGATGGGCAAGCTGTTCACCGAAGCGAAGGCCGAGGTCGAATTGTCCGCGAAGATCTTCGAATATTACGTCCAGAATGCCGAAAGCCTGCTCCGGCCGGAGAAATTGACTGTCGCCGATCCCGCCGAGGGCGAGGCCGTCATCGTCTGCGAGCCGCTCGGCGTGCTGCTCGCCATCGAACCCTGGAACTTCCCTTACTACCAGATCGCCCGCATCATCGCCCCGCAGCTTTCGGCCGGCAACACCATGCTGCTGAAGCACGCCTCCAACGTGCCGCAGAGCGCGGCGGCGTTCGAACGGCTGATGCGTGAGGCGGGGCTGCCCGAGGGCGCCTTCATCAATCTCTACGCGACCCGCTCGCAGGTCGAGACGATCATCAACGATCCGCGCGTCCATGGCGTGGCGCTCACGGGCTCGGAAGATGCCGGCGCGGTCGTCGCCGCGCAGGCCGGCAAGGCGCTGAAGAAGTCGACCATGGAGCTCGGCGGCGCCGACGCGTTCGTCGTGCTCGCCGACGCCGACATGGCCAAGACGATCAAATGGGCGGTGTTCGGCCGTCACTGGAACGGCGGTCAGGTCTGCGTCTCGTCCAAGCGCATGATCATCGTCGATGCGGTCTATGACGAATTTCTTGCGCGCTACCGCGAGGGCGTGGCCGGCCTCAGGGCGGGCGACCCCTTCGCCCCCGAAACCACGCTCGCGCCGCTCTCTTCGCAGGCCGCGGCCGACGAGATCAAGGAGAAGATCCGCCAGGCCGTTGCGCATGGCGCCAAGGCCGAGCAGGTCGGCCCGCCCGTCCCCAACCAGGGCGCCTTCGTGCAGCCGACGATCCTGACCGATGTCGCCGACGACAATCCGGCGCGCTACTGGGAATTCTTCGGCCCCGTCTCGATGCTATTTCGCGCCAGGGACGAGAATGATGCCGTGCGCATCGCCAATGATTCCCCGTTCGGCCTCGGCGGCTCGGTGTTCACCTCCGACACGAAGCACGGCGCGGACGTCGCCAGGAAGATCTCGACCGGCATGGTGTTCGTCAACCACCCGACCAAGGTCGAGGCCGACCTGCCCTTCGGCGGCATCCGCCGCTCCGGCTACGGACGCGAATTGCTGGGGCTCGGCCTCAAGGAGTTCGTCAATCACAAGCTGATCGACGTCGTCGACATCGACGCCCGGTTCTGACGGCGCGTCGTGCGTCACCCGCGCCGTGCGTGGCGCGGGTGACGTGCGATGGATGGGTCGGGCGATGAATACCCGTCGCTCCGGCTTCGGCTTACCCCTTTCGCCCCGTACGCTTCTTCGCCTTCGCTGCGCGTTTGCGCCCCGGGGCTGCCGCGCGCGCGGGACCGCGTTCCGCGCGGCCGCCTGTGTCGGCGGTCAGCTCGGGACGCAATCTGGCGAGCTTGGCGCGGTCCGGCAGCAGGTCCGCGAAGCCGTCGAGCACCCGCGGCGCGGGCGCACCGTCGCCGGCGACGGCCAGTGCACCTGCCGGCGCCGCGGTCTGGCTGAGCGCCTGCAAGCGCCGGCACGCCTCGCCGAGGTGATAGGCATCGCCGCCGAGCGCCACCCATTTGCCGACCTCGGGATGCAGCACGAGATTGGCCGAATGGTTGTCGCTGGCGCTGGACGGATAGTCGACGAACACGTCGATCCCCGACTGCACGCCCACCATCACGCCCTGCGCCGACCACGACACGGCGACGTCGACGCGGTAGCGGCCCGGTCGCTCGAAGGCAAAGCCCGCCGTGCTCCAGAACACTTTTGCCGAGGCCGTGACGCTCTTGCCAGGTTCGAGCTCGCTCAATTTCGCGTGCTCGCACAGGATCACAAAGGGCCTCACCGGACGCTCACGGCCCTCGGCATCGGTGACCGTGATCGACGCGAACAGGGCCTCAATGCCGACGTCGTTCGGCGCGCGCAGCGACACGCCGCTGGTGTTCGTCATCGTCCAGGTCAGATCCAGCGGCTGGCCGAGCGCGACGCGGTCGGTCGTAGCCGTCACCGCAAGCGTCAGCTCGGAAGGTTCGAAGTCGTGCCGGTCGGCGGCCTGTGGCGCGCCGGTCGGGAACCAGCTTGCGAACGGCCATCCGCCCGGACGAATGACCGGATCCGGCATGTGGTTCAGGTGATGACGGACGTTGGTGTTGTGCGCGAGCTTGATCTGATCCGGGAACACGCCGGGCTCGCCGGTCGCGGGACCTCCGAGCACGTCCGCCACGCTCGGCGTCGTGGTCATGATCGAGTTGTCGGCCGCCGTCTCCTGCTCCTGGTGGATCTGGTTCAGCGTGTGCGTCAGCTCGTGGGTCGCACTGCGCAGGAACGCACGCGGCACGTCGCGCTGCTTCCTGTTCGCGGCCAGACCAAAGTTCGACGAGTCCGAGGTGGGATAGCCGTCATCGGAGAAGCTCGCGCAGCCTTCGCGGGGAACGCCGATCTGGTCGTACATGATGCCGCGCGAGCAGCCGAGCTTCGCAGGCACGACGATCATGTGCACGCGCCATTCGGCGTCCAGATTCGTCGCCGGATTGCGCACGGTCGTCATCAGCGCGTGCAGATCCGCAGAGCTCCAGCAGTTGGTCGGCACCACGCCTGATGGCACCGGGACGTTGAGCTGGTCCTGCACCACCGTGAGCTGCCAGCCTGTCCTGGCGAAGATCGTGTCGAAGAACTCTGTGCCGCCGGCGCCGTCGGGCACCGGCGCGGGCCGCACGGCGCCGACCAGCGTATCGATTTCCAGCGTCGCTCTGCGGAAGAACTTCGACACCCAGGCGAGCGTGACGCTGCCCTTGTCCACACCGCCCTCGAACAGCCGGCCCTCGTAGAACGGTCCGCCGGTCAGGGAGAACGGAAACGGCGCCGGCACCTTCGCAAGCTTCATCGTCACGGTGCGCGACGGCGTCGCCGGGAACGTGCCCTTGAACTGGCCGACCGGCGGCTGCGTGTAATTGAACTGCTCGGCGACGATGGTGAGCTCGCACTTCTTCGGCAGCGGGACCGCGACCGGCGCGGACACGCTGGTCACCCTGAGATAGGAATGATAGCGCGCGCGGGGGAAGATGGGGATCCTCGGCCTGCGGATCGGGAACGGAATAGCCGGCTCATCGACCGCGCTGAGCGAACCGGCGAGGCTCGTCAGCCCCGCGTCTGCTGCGGCTTCATCTGCGTTCTTGTTCCCCACCGGCGGCAACGGATGGGGGATCGGACCGATCACCGGCCGCTTCGAGTAGAGATCGCCGCTGACGATCAGATGATCCGCGCCGCCGTCGGGCGCCGAGCGATCGACGCGCAGCGTGCCTTCGAAGGACACGAAGCCGGCCGTCGGCCTGAAGTTGATCTGGTAGCAGCCTTCGCGAAAGTCGAGCCTGCATAGTCTGAACGGCGGAAACGGCTGCAGATCGGTCGCGGCCGGCTGGTCGCCGGAATCGTCGTCGCTGATGCTGATCTGACGCGACAGCGGCACCTGCGGCTTCATCGCCGGCTCGACCGATGCTCCGGTCATCTTCGCAAGGCTGCCACTCGATTCATGCTCTGAGCAATTGCACATGTCGTAATCTCCTCGTTGAAATGACGAGGCGATCGACAAGAGCATCGGGCTCGTTCGCGGGTACGCCCGCGTTATCTCAAGTCAGCTGTGGCGTGCGCAGTCCTACGCGCGCCGATAGGTCACGACACAGCCCTCGGAATCCGTAAACTCAAACCGGTCGGCCTCGAGTGAAATGCGATAGGTCACAAGTTCATCGCTGGCCGTCCCGACGACGAGTGTGTTGGGATCCTCGAGACGGTAGATTCCCGCGTCCCACCACACCATGCCCTGCCCCTCGCCGCGCATGCCGCGGTAGGTGCCGGTCGAGAAGGTGATGGTGGCGGGATATTTGTCCGCACACGCAGCCGCCGTGGTTTTGGTCCACGTACCAACCATGCTCTGTTCGTGTTTGTCAGCCATAGTGTCTCCATAGCTCTCAGGAACCGACGCAATCGGCCGGTTGATGGCTATTTCAACATGTCGTTCTGGCGTGTGCAGCTCATTTCAGCTGATGTGGTGGCGGGCATCTCAATAAACCCAATTCACCACGTACAATCACAGCAGGTACTTTATCGCAGCATTGACGCGAGCGTGCGTGTGAGGTGCTTCACATGAAGGTGCGACAATTGAGCGCCGAGAGGCTCGCGCCAACGCCAGACCTACTCCGTCATCAACCGGCTCGGCCAGCCCACGCGGACGAGCAGGTCGTCAGGGCCATTTAGCGCGAATTCATACATGCCCCACGGCTTGTGCTCGGCCGCGCGGCTCGGCTCGACGATCTCCGGGCACATCGCCGCGGCCAGGCCGCGGACCCGGGGCGTATAGACGTAGACGCCAAACGGGTTGCTCCCCGGAATGAGCCAGCCTTCCACCGCCTGCTGCAAATGCACCTCGCCACCAACACCATCTGACAGCATCCGATAGTCTTCGTAGCCTTGATCGACCGGCCTGAAGAAGCCGAGCCTGTTCCACCACTGTTCCGCTGCATCGAGGTCGTTGCAGGGAATGATTGCGATCACGCTCGATGTCTGCCGCTCGTCCATGACGCGATGGCTCCCGCCGAAGCGTGAACTCCGGCGACATGATACCGATCCTACAAAACACCAGCCGCAGCGGACCGACAGGGAGGCATGAGCCCCCGCTTGACGCTTGCGGTCGGCCGTTACTTCTATATATTCGGAATATGCCGAATATGTCAAACAAGACCAGCAGGGACGAGCAGCGGTTCACGGAGGACGTGGCACGGCTGCTCACGCCCTGGGGCGTACCGCCCGTCGCCGCCCGTCTCTATGGCTATTTGCTTCTCTGCCCTCGCCCCGTCAGCCTCGATCAGATCACCGAAAGCCTCGGGATCAGCAAGAGCAGCGCAAGCGTAGCCGCTCGACTGCTCGAGAGCTACACGCTGGCGCGTCGCCATAGCGAACCTGGGACAAAACGCGCGCTCTATGCCGTAGCAGACGACTACGAAGCCATGGTCCGGCAGCAGAATCGTCTGCTCGACGCGTTGGCCGGGCAGTTGAACGCCGGAGCTGAAATAGCTGCGTCCAAGGCGGCAAGCGCGCGTCTCAGGGAGATGGCCGACTTCTATCGGGTCATGCGGGGCGCCATGGAGGACGCCATGAGCCGCTGGACACGTGGCCGACGACGGCAATGAGGAAACCCGCAGCGGCGCTGGCCGTGCGGAAGACTTCGAACCTTCGACGAGAAAGGCAGAAAAATGGGTCTCGTTCTCAATCTCATCGTTCAGACGATCGTCTGGTTCGGCTTCATGGGCGCGATCATCTTTGGTGCTGCAGGCACGACGGACTACCCCGGCGGGTGGCTCTATCTCGGTGTGATGGTCGTGCTTTCGGTCGCGTTCGGGATAAACATGGCGCGCGTCGATCCGAGCTTGCTCAGAGAGCGCCTCAAGCCGCCCGTGCAGAAGGATCAGCCGCTCGCGGACAAGCTGATTCTCATCCCGATCCTGCTCCTCATATTCGGAGGAATGGGCTTCATGGCGGCGGATGCGGCGCGCTGGCGGTGGTCGGCGATGCCATCTTCCGTGCAGTGGGCAGGCTGCGGGCTCCTGCTGGCGGCGATGTTGTTCATTTACTGGACCATGCGCACGAACAGCTTCGCGGCGCCGGTCGTGAAACTGCAAACGGACCGCGGGCAGGCCGTCATCACGACAGGCCCCTATGCCATCGTCCGCCATCCCATGTATTTCGGCACGCTCTTCTACGTCGCCGGGACATCGCTCGTGCTCGGCTCGTGGTGGGGACTTGCGACGGTCCCCATCCTCGCCCTGTTGTTCGGCATCCGGATCGGCATCGAGGAGCAGACGCTGCGCGCGGGCCTCGAGGGCTATGACGACTACGCGCGCCGTGTGCGCCGGCGTCTGATTCCGTTCATCTGGTGAGACGGTACGTCCTGCATGGCAACGCGAGAACGATTGGTCGAGAGGCCGGCGGCGGCGTCCGTAATGATGGCCCGCGCAACACGCGCGAAGGCCGGCTTCTCGACCGCCAGGATCGCTTCGAGCGCGTCGGCCTTGTGCAAGATGTCGAGCTTGACCTGCGCGAGTACAGACGTCGCCCTGAAGCAAAACGAAGCCGAACTAAAGCGATGTCCGACCTCTCAGCAACTGGGTCGAGGACGCTGATCATCATTCCGGTGGCCATCGTTAAGGAGATTCTCCAAAACGGTGCTTCCGCAACGCAACATCCTCCTCAGCCCTCTTCCTCGCGGATTCCCTCATGCTTTCTAGATCTTCAATATAAGATCTAGCAAAATCGCTGACCCGCTCATCTGGATCAACAAGCCACTCAAGGATTTCCTGCCGTTTTCGTTCATACGCTTCCACGAACCCAAACTCTCCCGAGACAACGCCTGTCGTCTCAAGAGCTATCGCGACCTCAGTCCTCAGTTTGCTATCAGTCGGGATAGATCGAATGATCTCGCGGCAGACGGCATGGATGAACGGCTGCCCCTCATAGTTGCGCAGAACAGCCAGAACGAATGCCAAGTTGGCCTCGCCACCTGCCCTCACCAGCTCCAACAGTTCCCTTTCAAAGTCGGCTGAAAAATTTGGAAAAATGTTCTTAAGGAGTCGTCCCCCCAAAAACTGAAAAAGCGAACGGTCTCGACCAAATTGCTCCCGACCCAACTGCACTACCTGTTGGGGGAAGTGCGACAGCGGCTCCTGAAGCTTATCAAAATCGTATGGGACGGCTTGAAACTCCGCCGGACCGGCCTCTTGCTGTTGGGTCAGCTCGCGATCGATCCTCCTGCAAAAAAATGCCATGACGCTAGCCGCATGACGTTGCGCAATGACAAAGAGAACACTCTCGGCGTGATAGTCAATCACTGGCAAGCTCTCAAGATTCTGGAGAACTAGGGACACGCCCGTCCCATCAAGCGCAGCGATAGACGAGTTGAGCTCCTGTCTAAACCATGCATCAAACACCCAACTGGCGTCACCCTCGCGAGTTAAGGCTGACAACGCCGGGAGAAACAACTCATTCAACAGAATGGTGTCGCCAGAGCGATAGTTCGTAATTGCAACCGAAACAACCTGCCGAATTGCGGCGAGATCCTTGAGTTCTACAGCTCGTTCGAGCAAGTGTCGAACCAAGCCAATGTCCAATCCATCATTAGATAGGAACAACTTAGTACAGGCAAATAGGTACTGCCCTCTCTCCCCGCTTGGGTCGTCGATCCAACTTAGGATCAACGAGCGGGCTGCGAGCTGCTCAGGCCCAGCCCACAATCCACGCAGAATGGGAATGAGAAATCTCTCGATCGATCGATGGTCTTCAGTGACTAGCTTTAGTGCCAGCAACGGATGCAACCTCGCTAGTTCCTCCAGGAAAGCGTAGAATATAGGAAAAGTTGCAAGGTCGTTTGACTCGGTCCGAGCGAACGTCACAATTCTCGTGCGCCATTTCGGATAGGATTCCTCGCTTATGCTCGCGGCGAACTCCGAAGCAGCACGCCGACGCATCTGCTCCGTCGCTTCGAAATCTCGCTCCGAGGCTGCGGCCCTGTCCCTCCAACTACCAAATATCCCCTCATACCCCACAAGCACTCGATAGACTTGATACTCCGGATGAGCCGAGATCTCCGTTTCGAGAGATAGCGCAAGCTCTCTTGTTTCCACCGCACGTGCGTGAAAGTAGATCCAGTAGCCTCGCGACTCGATGCTCTGGACTATTTGAAGATCTTCTGTCGCCACCAATTCCTTATAAAACGAAATCACCTCCGCAGCATCGCGCACGATAATGTCGCGAAAAGTCTGATCATCACCACCAACGTCAGGCATTCGCGTGGCTTCTTGCAACGCGCTCAAAATTGCCAATCTATCAGGCACAGTTTCGGCTGATAGATAGAGCCGCTTGAGCAGCAGAACGCTTCGAAGACGAACATCCGATATCTCTTGCCACGCGGGAATCGCCCCACGCTCAAGGGTGACCGCCCTGTATGACCAAGAGCTCGCTTCCATCACCGGAGAAAGAAGACCTCGAAGAAGGGTCAGCGCGCCACTAAAGAAGCGGCGCAGATCGGAGCTAGCCAACTGCTCGAGCGCTAAAATCACTTCTTTCTGCGGCTCGGCCCCTAGCCCTCCTTTCCGGTCAGGCCCATAGAAGACATCGATGTTATAGTCAGCCAACCCGGCGAGCGCATCGATTGATTTCTTCCTAATCTCATCCGATGCGTGGATGGAAAAGCGCAGGAGTATTCTGAGGACAGACCGCGTCTCAAAATAACGGAGGCCAGCCAGAACCTCGATCGCATCCCCTGTCAGTCGTTGAGCACTATGATATTTGGCGTATCGAGATCCCCACGCTTGCCGCTGATCAGAATACAGGATCTCGCGTCGCTCAACCTGATCGAGGAAGCTGTCCAAGATATCGACTGCTCTTGCGCTAAATCTGTGACCAATGACGTCCAGGATCGCGAGCGCATGCGACAAGGCATCATAGTCTTGCTCTGACCGCAGCGCAGCGGCTACTTGGTCAAGCTCATTCTGGAGGGCCGCCACCGCCCCTTGTGATTGCGACTTAGCGAGGCGCGTTAGAGCCTTGATGCGGGTCTGAATATCCATGACCTAGGAACCTTTGGCCAGAACTTGGATTATTTCAGGCTCCATCGCAGCAGCCGCAAGTTTGGCGAGCGCCGCATCATTAGGCAAATAGTGATTACCAGTGTCGCGGATCAATCCGGAGATAGCTAAACGCTCAGCGACGTTTCTTGCAAGCTCAATGGCTATGCCCAACTGCCCGAGCAGTTCGAACAACTGATGTTTGGTAGGATCTCCTAAATATGCAATACAACCTAGCACCGTTCTGTCCAAATTCTCGAACGGCTTCTGTGCACCAGTGAGCAGGCTTACCAATTTCTGATCGGCCAAGCCCGCATCACCTTCGACTGCGTCAGAACTCTCTGCAACCGGAGCATGTCTACCTGGAGGCGCATGAACGGCGGTAGCGGACAATACAGCCGGCCCGATTTTCACCTCTGCCTCTGCTTGCCTTTCGATGAAGTCTTGCGCCTCTACCGCGGCGAGATCTAGCGACGGCATGCCGGCCTGCAGCTCTCGTAGGGCTCGTTCCAACTCTCGGTAGCCCGCAATGACTATGCCGAGATTACGTGCCTCGTCTACGAGTTCTGGCGCAAAATTATCGCCCTCAAAAAATGCTTTGTTATCCCTCGAAATGAAGCGAACCTCGGAGCCTCGCGGCAACCGAAGCACACTCTCCCAAATTAGACAGTCCTTATACCCGTGGTCAGATTTCGATGTCGGCCTCCTCTTCTGGAGGGAGCGCTCGCCAGCGGCCGCAAGAACCTCCTTGGTCATCGGCGCTGAAAGCAGCAGCTCGTCGAGCGACGCTAGCCGTTCCAGGGTCCTTTGATCAACTACTTCATCGCCTGGCAATAGCCGATCGTCTAGATCGCCGACCAGTGTCTTGAAACTCGAGATCGCCGCACTCGCACGACCACGTTCCTCGCTCGCGGCTAATCGCGTCTGCTCAATGTACTCCTTCTGCAATATCTCAGGGACGAACAACCGACCCTTTGCTGTCCGGAGGAGCCGGATCAACTGCGGCCCCCCTTTCTTGCGGAGAAGATGTGTCTCGCGAACAAAAACATTGGTATCGCAGACAACGATCATACTGCGATCCTACTGCGAGGATCGGGCATTCGGCGGGCATCGGTCGCTCACTGACCGCAATTGGATCCCCCCTACTCCCACTCAATCGTCCCCGGCGGCTTGCTGGTCACGTCGTACACCACCCGGTTCACGCCCTTCACCTCGTTGATGATGCGCGTGGCGGTCTCGCCTAAGAACTTCATGTCGAACTGGTAGAAGTCCGCGGTCATGCCGTCGGTGGAGGTGACGGCGCGCAGACCCACGACGTAGTCGTAGGTGCGGCCGTCGCCCATGACGCCCACCGTCTTCACGGGGAGCAGCACCGCAAAAGCCTGCCAGATGTCGTCGTAGAGGCCGTGCTTGCGGATCTGGTCGATGTAGACGGCATCGGCCTTGCGCAGGATGTCGAGCTTGTCGCTTGTGATGTCGCCGGGGCAGCGGATGGCAAGGCCCGGGCCCGGGAACGGGTGGCGGCCGACGAAGATTTCGGGAAGGCCGAGCTCGCGCCCTAGCTTGCGGACCTCGTCCTTGAACAGCTCGCGCAGCGGCTCGACGAGCTTCATGTTCATGCGTTCAGGGAGACCGCCGACATTGTGGTGCGACTTGATGGTGACTGAAGGTCCGCCGGTGAACGAGACGCTCTCGATCACATCAGGATAGAGCGTGCCTTGCGCGAGGAAGTCGGCGCCGCCGATCTTCTTGGCCTCGGCCTCGAACACCTCGATGAAGAGGCGGCCGATGGTCTTGCGCTTGGTCTCGGGGTCGGTGACGCCTTCGAGTTCGCCCAAAAACTGCTTCGACGCATCCACGTGCACGAGCGGGATGTTGTAGTGGTGGCGGAACAGGTCAACCACCTGCTCGGCCTCGTTAAGGCGCATCAAGCCGTGATCGACGAACACACACGTCAGCTGGTCGCCGATGGCTTCGTGGATCAGCACGGCGGCGACGGCCGAATCGACGCCGCCGGAGAGGCCGCAGATCACCTTGCCCTTGCCGACCTGGGCGCGGATCTTGGCAATCTCCTCCTCGCGGAAGGCGCGCATGGTCCAGTCGCCGGTGAGGCCGGCGATCTTGCGCACGAAGTTGCGGATCAGCTTGGCGCCGTCGGGCGTGTGCACCACTTCGGGGTGGAACATCAGGCCGTAATATTTGCGCTTCTCGTCCTGGATGATCGCGAAGGGCGCGTTCGGCGAGGTGCCGGCCACCGAGAAGCCCGGCGGCATCCTGGTGATGCGGTCGCCATGGCTCATCCAGACCTGGTTCTTGCCGCCAAGCGACCAGACGTCCTCGAACAGCTTGCTCTGCGCTTTCACCTCGACATCGGCGCGGCCGAATTCGCGGTGATGGCCGCCCTCGACCTCACCGCCGAGCTGCGCCGCCATGGTCATCTGGCCGTAGCAGATGCCCATCACGGGAACGCCGGAGGCGAAGATCAATTGCGGGGCGCGGGGCGAGCCGGCCTCGTGCACCGACTCCGGCCCGCCGGAGAGGATCACCGCCTTCGGCTTCATCTCCTTGAAGGCCTCTTCGGCCTTGTTGAACGGGACGATCTCGCAATAGACGCCGTCCTCGCGCACGCGACGCGCGATCAGCTGCGTCACCTGGCTGCCGAAGTCGACGATGAGAATCTTGTCATGCGCCGAGGCCACGGAGCGCGTCGACGCGGAGCGGTCGTTCTGTGCTGCTGTCATGGCAAGCAGATACGCGACCACGCCCCTGCCCGCAACCGCGCAGGTTTGCGCGCCCACATTCTTCTTTGGGCATGGACAAATGTATATAGGTAAGTATTATTGACCTAATTTGCCCCACCCTTCAACCAGGGGCCGATCAGGGAGAATGCCATGTCACAGCACCATCAGCCATCGACGCTTGCCGCGCTCGGCCGGACCTGGGTCGAGGCCTGGAACGCGCGCGATCTCGAACGCGTGCTGACGCTCTATGACGAGGACACCGTGATGACCTCGGACCGCATCCCGGTGATGGGATTCGATGCCAGCGGCACCGTGCGCGGCAAGGATGCTTTGCGGGCCTATTGGCGCAAGGCGCTCGGGCTGCTGCCGGAGCTGCACTTCTCGCTGATCGATGTGTTCGTCAGCCCGGATAGCGTGGTGGTGTTCTACGCGAACGAGCGGGGGAAGAAGATCTGCGAGTATCTGCGGGTGAACGACGCGGGTCTGATCGTGCAGGGGTCGGCGAACCATCTGGTGGGGTGACGTCTCGCCGTGTTGAACGGTGCCGCCCCACCCACCGCCGTCATTCCCCGCGAAAGCGGGGAATCCAGTACGCCGCGGCTTCTCCGTATCACGGCACGGCCTCTGGAATACTGGATCGCCCGCTCCAGTGCGCAAGTGCGCACAAGGCGGGCGATGACACCGTGAGCGGGGTGCGAGCGTGCCCCAAGCCCGTCATCGCGAGGAGTTCGCGACAAAATTGCGGAGCAATTTTGCGCTGACGCGACGAAGCAATCCAGACGGCCTCCGCGGATGCATTTCTGGATTGCTTCCGCCTTCGCCAAGGCTTCGGCGGACAAGTCGCTATGCTCGGAATGACGGAGACTGCGGCGACAGCGTACGCTAACACCGGCATTGCCGGCTCTGAGACAGGACCTCCCCCATGAAACTCCCCACCTCCCCCTTCACCGTCACCGACTGGAGCAAGATCGAGCCGACCAAGCATGCCGGCGAGACCGGCCAGGCGCTGTGGCGCACGCTCAACATCGGGGATCTCCGGGTGCGGATGGTCGAGTATTCGCCGGGCTATCTCGCCGACCATTGGTGCGACCGCGGCCACGTCATCTTCGTGGTCAAGGGCGAGCTCGATTCGGAGCTGCGCGACGGCCGCAAGTTCAAGTTGACCGCGGGGATGAGCTACCAGGTCTCCGACTTCGGCGACGCCGCGCACCGGTCCTCGACGGCCACCGGGGCGACGCTGTTTATCGTCGATTGAGATGCGCCGGAGCGGTTAATTTGCACCGCAAAATAGAAAATCCGGGCGAGGTGCCGGGTGGCGGGTGGTGCCTTGAAGTGGCCCAAAATTCTCGCTATATTGTGATCATCGATACTTGGCCGAACGACTGGGCCGCTTCGCCTCGTCTAAGACAGGCGCGCACGCTTCAGATGATTTCTCCAAAACATCGACTCATCAGGACTATGGGCGCAGTGCTGCGTACCGGTCCGCGTGCGTATCCTCTCTAACTAACTAAAGGAAATTCCCATGGCTATGGGCACCGTGAAGTGGTTCAACACCCAAAAGGGTTATGGTTTCATCCAGCCGGACGACGGCCAGAAGGACGTGTTCGTGCACATCAGCGCCGTCGAGCGCGCTGGCCTCTCCTCCCTCAACGAGGGTCAGAAGGTCTCGTTCGACATCGTCGCCGACCGTCGCAGCGGCAAGTCGTCGGCTGATAATCTCCGCGTCGGCTAATCGCCAACGCACCGGCGCTTCTGACCACGGACGTACCGGCAGAGCGCGAGAACTTGAAAGCCCCGTGACCGGGATTCGGTCTGCGGGGCTTTTTGTTTTTGGCCCCTTCCGTCATTCCGGGGCTCGCGAAGCGAGAACCCGGAATCCATGGGACCGCAGAAACCGCCGCGCCATGGATTCCGGGCTCGCCCTGCGGGCGCCCCGGAATGACAACGTTGGTCAGGCGCCCTTCTTCAGCACCGAGACGAAGAAGCCATCCGTCCCCGTCCGGCGCGGCGTCATCAGCCAGCCTTCGGGCGATTGCAGCGCGGCTTTTGCGAAATCTTCCGCCTTGTCCCAGAGCACGCTCGCGGTCTGCTCGGGTGGCACCACCGCGAACTCCGGATGGCGGCCGATGAACGCCCTCACCTGCTCGCCGTTCTCTTCCGCCAGCACCGAGCAGGTGATGTAGGCGATGCGGCCACCTGGCTTCACCAGCGGCACGGCGCGCTCCAGCACCTCGGCCTGGTCGCGCAGGCGAATCTCCAGCGCACCCGGCCGCATCCGCCATTTGGCGTCGGGGTTGCGGCGCCAGGTGCCGGTTCCCGTGCAGGGGGCGTCGATCACAACGAGATCGGCCGTGGCACTGATGTCGGCCAGCGGATCGGCCTCGCCCTTGGGCGTGCGGACATCGGCATTGTGGACGCCGGCGCGCGACAGGCGTTCGTGAATGGGCGCAAGCTGCCGCTTGTCGCTATCGGTCGCGATCAACCGGCCCTTGCCCTGCATCATGGCGGCGAGCGCCAGCGTCTTGCCGCCGGCGCCGGCGCAGAGATCGATCACCTGCTCGCCGGGTTTTGCCGCGGTGAACTGGGCCGCAAGCTGCGATCCCTCATCCTGCACTTCAACGGCGCCCTTGATGAAATCCTCCTCGGCCTGGATGCCGGGGTTGCGCGCATCGGCGGAAAGCTCGATGCGCAGGCCGGTTGCAGACCAGGGCGTCGGTTTCGCATGAAGATGAGCAAGCGCCCGCAGCACCTTGTCACGATTGGACTTTAGCGTGTTGACGCGCAGGTCCAGCGGCGCCCGGCTCGCCATCGCGGCCGCCTCCGCCGCACGGTCCTCGCCGAACACCTTTGCCAGATGCGGATCGAGCCATTCGGGGTAGTCGCCGGCGATCGCAGCGGGAGCGTCCCTGAGGGAGCGATGGCTGAGCGCCGCCTGCTCGGCCTCCGTCAGCGGCGCCGGCGCAAACCGGCTGCCGTCGAACAGGGCGGCCATGGTGGCCGCGTCCATGTCGCGCTCGAGGCGGAGCATGCCGATCAGCCGCGCCCGCGCGGTGTCGGCGTCCATCAGGAAGGCGCTCGAGGCATAGCGGCGCAGCACGTCCCAGACGAGGCCGGCAATCGCGGCGCGGTCGCCGGAGCCGGCGAAGCGGTGCGCGGTGCCCCACTCCTTCAGTGCCTTGGCCGCGGGCACGCGGTCTCTCTCGATGGTATCGATCAGTTCGATGGCTGCGGACAGCCGGGCAGCGGGGGTCATTTCAAATCTTTCAGATGAAATCCGACCGTTAAAAGTCAGATCAACAAGAGCATTCTCAGCGCGAAGTAGATCCACATCACCAGCAGCACCAGTACGCCGGCGAGCCAGATCGTCGAGCGGCGGCCGAGATCGTTCGAGGAGACGAACACGCCGGCATGGGCGAACCGTGTCACCACGAACACCCATGACATCAGCACGATGAAGAGATCGACATGGCGCAAGGGGAGCGCCAGCGCGATCAGGGCGTAGAACAGCAACGGCAGCTCGAACTGGTTGCGGTAGCAATTGGCGATTTGCGTGGTGCTCTTGGGCCAGTTCGGCTCGCCCAGCGCAATGTCGCGGATCTTGGTCTCGCCCGAGACCAGCGCCTTGCGGCGCCCGAAGACCATGCCGATCAGAAGCGCGAAGGTGAGACCGACCTGCACGAAGACAGGCAGCAGGACCATTTGGACAGACATCGGAACTTTCCCGTAAGGCGGAACACCGCGGACCGTCATTAGCCGCGACTTCTGACGCTGACAATCAGCGAGTTGAACCGGTGTTCCCGCTCTTGCGACCAACCACCGATTGTTAAAGCAATTTCGTCCCCTTTGGGGCGCAAGGCAAGCGACCGCCATGAACACCCTCTCCGGCCTGATCGGCCCCCTTGCCGAATCCGCCAGCGACCGGCTCGGCATCCTGATGTCGGCGCTGTCAGGTATCGCGATGGCGCTCGCGGTCGCGCTGGCGATGACGGTGTATCTCCGCCTGGGCTATCGGATGAGCTATTCCCCTTGGCGCGATGTCGTCAGGCATGGCCTCGCCACGCTCGCCGCCGTCGCCCTGTTCGCCTTCGCCGCCTACGACGTGCGCCACGCTGCGCTCGCCTATCTCGGCCTCAACCCGTCCAAGCCTGCGGTCGAGTTCGAGATCCGCATGCCCAGGGAGACGCTGACGGCTGTATCCGACACCCAGATCGAGCTGCATACCGACCGCAACCAGACGCTGGCGCTGGTCGACGGCGTCCGCGACCTCGCCGACGGCCGCGCACTGCTGCGCGGCGCGGTGGCGCTCAACCACCGCACCGCCGACCGCGTGCTGGTGGTGAACCTGCCCGGCAAGGGCACGTTCGAATTCCGCCTCCGCCTTCCTGCCGAGCCGCATCGCTCCGAGCAGTTCGGCCCCTGGCATCTCGCCGACCGCATCGCCTCGCCGGTGACGGGCAGCATCGCGCCGCAGGACGCCTACACGATCCGCTATCGCGTGCTTTAAACATTGTTCGATCGCGGATGATGCGCGCGCCGTCATCGTTCCGACGTGCGACAACGCGTATGCTGACGCCATGTCCGAATTTCGCCTGACGCAGATTTCCGACACCCATCTCGGCCGGCGCTTTCCCGGCCTGATCGCCAACTTCCACCGCGTCTGCGAGCACATCGACGCTGACCGGCCCGATCTCGTCGTCAACACCGGCGACGTCTCCTTCGACGGGCCGACCAGTCGCGACGATGTCGCATTCGCAAAAGGCCTGCACGACGCCCTGCCCGTGACCTGCCGTTACCTCCCCGGCAATCACGACATCGGCGACAATCCGACCGCGATCGGGCCGGCGCCGAAGCCGCCGGTCAGCGAGGCATACCGCCAGCAATTCCGCGACATCATCGGCGAAGACCATTGGTCGTTCGAGGCCGCGGGCTGGTGCTTCATCGGCCTCAACACGCTGGTGATGAATTCCGGGCTCGCCTTCGAGGCCACGCAGTTCGACTGGCTAACCCAGGAGATCGCACGCACCAATGGCAGGCCGGTCGCGCTGTTCCTGCACAAGCCCGTGTTCCTCAACCTGCCCGACGATCCAGAGACGCCGGAGACATCGATCCGCTACGTGCCGCAGCCGGCGCGGGCGCGGCTGATCGAGATGTTTGCGCGTGTCGATCTGCGCCTCATCGCCAGCGGCCACGTGCACCAGCGCCGCGACTTCACGTTCCGCCACACGCGCCACGTCTGGGCGCCGTCGGTCGGCTTCAAGATCAACGACCAGCGCCAGGACCGGATCGCGATCAAGGAGACCGGCCTCGTCGAGTACCGCTTCCGGGGTGACAGTCTCGAGGTCCGCCACCTCAGGGCGGCGGGCCAGGCCGACATCGATATCGAGGAGGTCCTCGGCCAGATGGGCGGCGAGCACTAGCCCAATCCGACGGCATTCACCCCTACTTTCATACCTAGTTGCACTGAACTTGGCCCGTGGATGGCTAAAATCCGCTAATGACAACGTTGTCATTCGGACATATCGTTCACTTCAGCGGTCGAGGGCCGCTGAGGGAGCGACGATGCAGTTCTTGTCCCGGTGGGATAGCCAACGCGTTTCGACGACTACCCGGGGCATCCCCCTGGTCGATGGCCTGGCCACTGAGGACATTGGCAACCAGCGCTGGTCGCCTTCGCGCGGCGATCTTGCCCTGCCCGCCCTCACCCTCGATGAGGCCGCCTTTGCGGCCAACCGCGACCTCTTCCTGAATTGGTGCAAAAGCGCCGGCGTCAGCGTCGCGCCCCACGCCAAGACCCCGATGTCGCCGGAGCTCGCCCGCTCGCTGCGTGCAGCCGGCGCCTGGGGTACGACGGTCGCCAACGTCCAGCAGGCCGCCGTGCTGCTCGCGAGCGGCGAGCGGCGCCTGCTGCTGGCCAACGAGATCGGCGGACTGGCAGCCGGCCGGCGGCTCGGCGCGCTGCTCGGCGCCTATCCCGACGCCGAATTTCACGCCTTCGCGGATTCACCCGCCGCTGTCGCCGCGCTTGCCGAAGCGGCACGGATCGCGGAGCGCCGCGAATTGTCCGTGCTGGTCGAGCTCGGCGCAGGCCGCGCCGGCGCGCGCGATCGCGCCGCCATCGAGGCGACGATCGCAGCCGTGCTCGCCGCCGACCGGCTCGTGCTCGGCGGCGTTGCGACCTATGAGGGCGCAGCCGCAACGCCCGATGCCGACGAGACGATGCGCGCGATCGCGGCACTGATGGAGCGCACCATCGAGACTTTTGCGCTGGTGCGCGCCGCCGCCCCGCAGCGGCCACTGATCATCAGTGCCGGCGGCTCGGCCTTTTTCGACATCGTCGCGCGCGCGCTCGCACCTGGCACGCAGGCTGACGGCAACGCCAGCGTGATCCTGCGCTCCGGCGCGCTGTTCTTCGCCGATCACGGCATCTATGCCCGCGCCTTCGCGGAAGTAGACCGGCGCGGCGGTCTCCTCATCGACGGTCTGCACCACTCCGCCGTAGAAGGCTTTCGCCCCGCGCTGACGCTCTGGGCCGAAGTCTTGTCGCGCCCCGAGACAGGACTTGCGATTGCCGGCTTCGGCATGCGCGACGCCTCCTTCGATCAGGGACTGCCGGTCCCGTTGCGCGTATTCCGCGACGGCGTCGAGCAGCAAGGGCTCGACGCTGCGCTGACGGTAACGCGCCTCAACGACCAGCATGCGTTCCTGTCCGTCGCCCCCGAAAGCGTCCTTGCCGTCGGCGACATCATCGCCTTCGGCATCTCGCATCCCTGCACCTGCCTCGACCGCTGGCGGGTGATCCTCGGGCTCGACGCCGATGGTGTGGTCACGCGCGCCCTCCCCACCCAGTTCGGCTGAGAGCGCACGCAATGAACTTCCTGCCGCTCTGGCGCTATCAGAACCAGCTCATCGACGGGGCCATCGTCACGCTCGAGCTGACGGTGATCGCGGCGCTGGCCGGGCTCCTGATCGGCGTTGCCGGCGCGGTCGCGCTGAACGGCCGCATCACGCCGCTGCGCTGGCTGGTGCGCGGCTATATCGAGCTGTTCCGCAACACGCCGTCGCTGATCCAGATCTTCATCGTCTTCTTCGTGCTGCCGAACTTCGGCCTGAAGCTGCCGGCCTTCGAGGCGGCTGCCGTCGCGCTGTCGCTGTATTTCGGCGCCTACTCGGTCGAGATCATCCGCGCCGGCCTCGACTCCGTGCCGAAGAACCAGATTGAGGCCGGCCAGTGCCTTGGACTATCGGGCTGGCAGGTGTTCCGTCACATCCTGCTGCCGCCGGCGCTGCGCAACGCCTATCCGGCCGTGACCAGCCAGTTCGTGCTGCTGCTGCTCGGCACCTCGCTCGCCTCGCAGGTCGCCGCCGACGAACTCTTCCATGTCGCAGGATTCATCGAGAGCCGCACCTACCGCAGCTTCGAGGTCTATGCGGTGATCTGCGCGGTCTATTTCGCGATGGCGATGTCGTTCAAGGCGCTGTTCGCCATCATCGGTCTGGCGGCCTTCCGCTGGCCGCGGCGGCGCTGAGGGGACAGCGATGCGATCCTTCACCCTCATCGATTTCGTCTCGCTGTTCGCGGCGCTGCGCTGGACCGTCGCGCTGGCCGTGCTCGCGCTCGCCTTCGGCGCGCCGCTGGCGCTCGGGCTCGCCATGGGCCGCATCAGCCGCTTCGCCGGGCTGCGGTGGACGATGGCGGCGTGCATCCAGGTGATCCAGAGCGTGCCGCTGCTCGGGCTGTTGTTCTTCTTCTATTTCGGCATGCCGGTGTTTTTGGGCATCCAGGTGCCGGCGCTCGTCGCCGTGACCGTCGCCTACACGCTCTACACCGCCGCCTTCCTCGGCGAGATCTGGCGCGGCGGGCTGGAGGCCGTGAAGCAGGCGCAATGGGAGGCCGGTGCCTGCCTCGGCCTCTCCGCCTGGCAGCAATTCCGCCACATCATCGCGCCGCAGGCGCTGCGGCTGTCGCTGCCGCCGACCGTCGGCTTCCTGGTGCAGCTCATCAAGGGCACCTCGCTCGCCTCGATCCTCGGCTTCGTCGAGCTCGCCCGCGCCGGCCAAGTGGTGAGCGCGGCGACGTTCCAGCCGCTGCTCACCTACGCGCTGGTCGCCGCGATCTATTTCGCGCTGTGCCTGCCGCTCACGCTTTGGTCCCGCTCCCTGGAGGCCCGCCTCGATGGCTCTCGTTGAAATCCGCGACGTGCACAAGACATTCGGCAAGGTCGAGGTGCTCAAGGGCGTCTCGCTCGACGTCGAGGAAGGCGAGATCGTCACGATCATCGGCCGCTCGGGCTCGGGCAAGTCGACGCTGCTCCGCTGCATCAATGCGCTGGAGAGCGTCGATTCCGGCGAGATCCGCGTCGAGGGCGAGCGGGTCCATACGAAGATGCCCGACCTCAAGAAATTCCGTCAGCGCGTCGGCATCGTGTTCCAGGCCTTCAACCTGTTTCCGCATCTGAAGGTCGAGCGCAACATCACGCTGGCTCCGCTGCTCACCGGCCGCATCGACAAGGCCCGCGCACGCACGCTGGCCCAGGACGTGCTCACCCGCGTCGGCCTTGCCGAGAAGATCGACGCCTGGCCCGAGCAGCTCTCCGGTGGCCAGCAGCAGCGCGTCGCGATCGCGCGCTGCCTCGCCATGGCGCCTCACCTCATGCTGTTCGACGAGGTGACCTCCGCGCTCGATCCTGAACTCGTCGGCGAGGTGCTGAAGGTGATGGAGGCGATGGCGAAGCAAGGCATGACCATGATCCTAGTCACCCACGAGATGGGTTTTGCCCGCAACGTCGCCAACCGCATCGTCTTCATGCACCAGGGCCGCGTCTGGGAACAGGGACCGCCGGCAAAGCTGTTCGCCAATCCTGAGACCCCCGAGCTCGCCAGCTTCATCGCCTCAGCAAAATGATCATCCAGCCATCCGCCACCAGGAGAGAGTCATGAGACAACTGAAATCCCTCTTTGCGATCGCAGCCACGGCACTCGCAGTGCTCGCCGCGCCGAACCTCGCACAAGCCGACAAGCTGCAGGATGTGCTCGGCTCCGGCAAGCTGCGCGTCGGCATCCTGACCGATGCCGCGCCCTGGGGCTTCAAGGACGACAAGGGCGAGATTGCGGGCTTAGACGCCGATCTCGCCCGGCTGATCGCCGCCGACATGGGCGTGAAGCTCGAGCTCGTGCCGGTGACGGGCGCCGCGCGCATCCCGAGCCTGCTCTCCGACAAGATCGACATGCTGATCGCCGGCCTCGGCGCCACGCCCGAGCGCGCCCAGCAGGTGATGTTCTCGCAGCCGTACGCGGTGGTGAATCTCGGCGTCTACGGTGCGAAGTCGCTGCCCGCCGCGACCGGCAAGAAGCCCGACAATCTCGACGGCCGCAGCGTTGCGGTGGCCAAGGGCTCGACGCTCGACGTCTGGCTCACCGACAACGCACCGAAGGTGAAGCTGGTGCGCTTCGAGGACACCCCGGCCGCGCTCGCCGCATTCCTCGCCGGACAGGCCGACACCTTCGCCGAGAACAGCGCCATTGCGCTGAAGGTGCAGGACCAGAACCCGACCAAGGAGGTCGAGTTGAAATTCCTGATCCGCCAGTCGCCGGCCCATGTCGGCGTGCGCCAGGGCGAGCAGAACCTGCTCAACTGGATCAACACCGACATCTTCTTCAACAAGCTCAACGGCAAGCTCGGCGCACTTCAGCTGAAATGGTTTAGGGAAGAGCAGTCGCTGCCGACGCTGTAAGCTCGCACACGGCTCCCGCATCAGGCGGGAGCCGACCTTCACGAGGAGAATTGAGATGATCAAACGCTACGTCGTCGGCTCGCGCATGAGCCAGGCCGTCGCCGCCGGCGGCATGGTGCATATCGCAGGTCAAGTTGCGGACGACCGCAAGGCCGGCATCGTGTCGCAGACCCAGCAGGTGCTCGCCAAGATCGACGCGCTGCTCAAGGAAGCCGGCTCCGACCGCTCCAAACTGATCGCGGTCAACGTCTTCCTGCCGCATATCACCGACTTCGACACCATGAACTCGGTCTACGATTCCTGGATCGATCCGGCCAATCCGCCGGCGCGCGCCTGCGTCGAAGCCCGTCTCGCCGATCCCGATTTGCGCGTCGAGATGACCGCGGTCGCCTTGCTGTAACGGCATCGTCCCTCTTTCAACCTTCGGCCGGCGTCGGCGACGACGCGGCCCTCAGGGCCTCCCATGCATACCGGACTTTTCCACGAGATCGATTTCGAGAAGGACCAGAAATGGTCCGGCCATCTCGGCATTCCCTTCTCGATCGATCGATCGCCCTACTTCCAGCTCAAGATCCCGATCTTCCGGATCAAGAACGGCGCCGGCCCAAAACTTCTGTTGATGGCCGGCAATCACGGCGACGAATACGAGGGCGAGATCACGCTGACGCGGCTGTATCGCCGGCTCGATGCCAAGGCGGTCAAGGGCGAGATCACCATCCTGCCCTTCGCCAATCTTCCTGCCGTGATGGCGGCGCGCCGGCGCTCGCCGCTCGACGAGGGCAATCTCAACCGCGCCTTCCCGGGCGATGCCGCGGGCACGCCGACGTTCCGCCTTGCGCACTTCCTCGAGCACGAGCTGTTTCCGCGCCATGACGTCGTCTTCGACATCCATTCCGGCGGCACGTCGATGGCGCACGTGCCCTGCGCGCTGATCGAGCGGCAGGGACCGCCCGAGATGTTCGGCCAGGCACTGCGCCTGATGGAAGGATTAGGGATGCCCTTCGCCTTCGTCGCCGAGAACGGCGCCGCTGCGCCGACCTCGATGGCGGCGGCCGCGCGCGCCGGCGCGATCGGACTGTCAGGCGAGTTCGGCGGCGGCGGCACCGTCACGCCGCAGACGATGGCGTTCACCGCGCGCGCCGTCGACCGGCTGCTGCTCGCGCTCGGCATCGTCCAGGCCCCGGTGCTGGGGCCGCACGCGCCGGTCGAGCGTGCCACCGAATTGCTGGCGCTGCAAAGCCATGCGCAGGCGGTGTTCGCGACACGGCGCGGCTGGTTCGAGCCCGCCGTCATGGTCGGCGCGCGCGTTGCGGCCGGCGACGTCGCCGGCTGGTATCATGATTTCGAGCGGCCTGAGCTGCCGGAAGACGTGTTGCGCTTCCCGGCCGACGGCATCGTGATCTCGCAGCGCCTGCACACCGACAGCCAGAGCGGCGACTGCCTGGTCCAGGTCGGCCGCGCGCTGTCGCGCGACGAGCTGCCAGCGCGCTGAGCTTTGGAGACGATAGCGACTTCGACTACCCTCGGGATTCGATGACCGATCCGGCAAAGCCGAGCTATGACGACGTGGTGCGCATTCCGGCGCCGCCCGGCCGCGCCAGCGCGACCGGACGGCCGCCGCGCATCGCGGAGGTGGCGGAGCGCGCCGGGGTATCGCCGATCACGGTGTCGCGGGTGCTGCGCCACCCCCAGAAGGTCAATCGAAAGACCCGCGAGCGCATCCTCGAAGTGATCGAGGCAACCGGATACGCCTCCAACCCGCATGCGCGCGCGCTGCGCTCGGGCCGCTCGAACGTGGTCGTCGCCTTCGTCTCCAACATCCTCAGCCAGCAGTTCGGGCTCGCCGTGCGCAGCTTCGCGGCCACGCTCGAGCCGGAAGGATTCGAGGTGCTCGTCGGCCAGACCTCCTACTCCTATGTCAAGGAAGTCGCGATGATCCAGTCGCTGCGCGGCATCCGCCCCGCCGCGGTGATGTTCACCGGCGTGATCGAGCTCGAGGAGAACCGCGCAGCGCTTGCAGAGCTCGGCATTCCCGTGATCGAGACCTGGGCGTTTCCGCGCGACCCCATCGACATGCTGGTCGGCCTGCCCAATGCGGATGCCGGTGCGATGGCGGCGCGCAGGCTGGCTGAGGCCGGACATCGCCGCGTCGCTTTCATCGGCCGCAGCAGCGGCCGCGGCGCGCTGCGCCGCGACGGTTTTCGCACGGCAGCGGCGCAGCTCGGCCTCGATATCGTCCACGAGATCGGCGTTGGCGAGATCACAGGCCTCATAGACGGCCGCGCCGCCTTCACCGCCCTGCTCGATCGCGGCGACCGCGTCGATGCCGTGTTCTGCGCCAACGATCTGCTCGCGACCGGCGCGCTGATCGAGGCCCGCGCGCGCGGCCTGTCGGTGCCGCGCGATCTCGCCGTGCTCGGCTTCGGCGACAACGACGTCGCCGATCAGATCACGCCCGGCCTCACCACCATCTCGTTCGATGCGGCGGCCGTGGGGCGCATCGCGGCCGAACTGCTGCTGGCGCGCCTGTCGGGCACGCAGCTTGCCGAACAGCGGCTCGCCGTCGACCTGTTCCTGGTCGAGCGCGGCAGCGTCTGAGGATTGCGGCTTACGCGACGCTCTTGAGGTCCTGCTGGATCGCAGCCAGCAAGGATTCCAGCGCTGCGCTGTTCACCGGCCTCGCCTCGGCCATCTCGGGCTGGACGTTGGCGGACTGGACGCCGGCGGGCTGCGCAGCTTTGAGCGGACGCTTCGGGAACGGCGGCGGTGTCGGCATCGCGGGCCGGGTCAAATCGCCCTCGTCCTCGGCATGAACGAACTTGCCATGGATGACGTCGTCGCGACGGCCCATGACGAACATGGTCGTCCAATAGCCGGCGGCCAGAAGGATTACGCAGAAAATACCAATCTCTAACATCGTAGCACCTGAAATATGCCCGATGATTCAATGCCTTCGTCCGGACGTCAATGAACCGACGGTCACACCTGCGGGTTTTGCGGGCAGGTGTGACCGATCGGTGACACTTTCTTAACCATCCGCGCCGGGGCTGTGGCGCAGGTGCAACCAAGCCGTGCAGCTAGGCCTTATCTGGCCCGACCCGCACCAGCTGCTTGCCGAAATTGGCGCCCTTCAGGAGCCCCATGAAGGCACCGGGGGCGCTCTCCAGGCCCTCGGTGACGAACTCCTTGTATTTCACCTTGCCGTCGCGGACCCAGCCGGACATGTCGCGCAGGAAGTCGCCATGGCGCGCGGCGAAGTCGGAGACGATGAAGCCGCGGAAGGTCAGCCGCTTGGTCAGGGTCGCGCGCATCATGCTGGCGGCCCATTTCGGCGGCTTGGCCTCGGTGTCGTTGTAATGGGCGATCAGGCCGCAGACCGGCACGCGCGCGAACGGATTGAGCAGCGGGAACACCGCTTCGAACACGGCGCCGCCGACATTCTCGAAATAGACGTCGATCCCCTTCGGGCAGGCGTCCTTCAGCTTGGCCGCAAGATCGGGATCGCGGTGATCGATGCAGGCATCGAAGCCGAGCTCCTTCACCACGTAGTCGCATTTGTCCTTGCCACCCGCAATTCCGACCGCCCGCGCGCCCTTGATCTTGCCGATCTGGCCGACGGCGGAGCCGACCGCACCGGAGGCACCGGCGACGACGACGGTCTCGCCTTCCTGCGGCTTGCCGATGTCGAGCAGGCCGGTATAGGCGGTCATGCCGGGCATGCCGAGCACGCCGATCGAGGTCGAGATCGGACCGAGCTTGGGATCCACCTTGATCAGGCCCTTGCCGCTGGAGATCGCGTGCGTCTGCCATCCGGTACGGGCTCGCACGATGTCGCCTGCCGCGAAATCAGGATTGTTCGACGCCGCGACCTCGCTAACCGCCTCGCCCTCCATCACGCCGTCGATCGGCACCGGCGCGGCATAGGACGGACCGTCACTCATGCGGCCGCGCATATAGGGATCGAGCGACAGCCAGATCGTGCGCAGCAGGACTTCGCCCTGCCCCGGTGTCGGGACAGCGAATTCCTCAATGCGGAAATCGGACGGCTTGGGTTCGCCGACGGGACGCGCGGCGAGAACGATGCGTTTTGCTTGGGACATGATGGCTTCCTCCTGAATGCTTGTTGCAGTCATTTAGGAGGTAGGTGGGAATGAAGCAAATCCCACACTCGCTGTCATCGCGAAAGCGGGCGACCCAGTAGTCCAGGGGCGGCTGTGATTGAACCGAGAAGCCGCGGCGTACTGGATTCCCCGCCTTCGCGGGGAATGACACCGTCGTTGAGGCGAGCGCGCAAACCACTCATTGTCATTCCGGGGCGATGCGAAGCATCGAACCCGGAATCTCGAGATTCCGGGTTGCGCTTCGCGCCCCCGAAATGACGGCAGAGGCGACTAACCCCCGCCCGGATAGTTCGGGCTCTCGCGGGTAATCGTGACGTCGTGGACGTGGCTTTCGCGCAGGCCTGCACGGTGATGCGGACGAACTGCGCCTTGTCGTGCAGCTCCTTCATGTCCTTTGCGCCGACATAGCCCATCGCGGCGCGCAGGCCGCCGGCGAGCTGGTGCATGACGTGGCCGACCGCTCCCTTGTAGGGTACCTGGCCCTCGATGCCTTCAGGCACGAGCTTGAGCGTGTCCTTGATGTCCTGCTGGAAATATCGGTCCGCCGAGCCGCGCGCCATTGCGCCGACCGAGCCCATGCCGCGATAGGCCTTGTAGGAACGGCCCTGCCACAGGAAGACTTCGCCGGGCGTCTCGTCGGTGCCGGCGAGCAGCGAGCCGACCATGGCGATGTCGGCACCGGCGGCGAGCGCCTTGGCGAGGTCGCCGGAGAACTTGATGCCGCCATCGGCGATGACGGGAATGTCGGCCTTCTTTGCAGCCTCCACCGCATCCATGATCGCGGTGAGCTGGGGAACGCCGACGCCGGCGACGATGCGGGTGGTGCAGATCGAGCCGGGGCCGATGCCGACCTTGATGCAGTCCGCGCCAGCATCGATCAGCGCCTGCGCGCCTTCGGAGGTCGCGACGTTGCCGGCGACGACCTGCACAGAGTTGGACAGACGCTTGATGCGGTTCACTGCGTGCAGCACGTGGCGCGAATGGCCGTGCGCGGTGTCGACGACGACGAGGTCGACGCCGGCGTCGATCAGCCGCTCGGTGCGCTCGAAGCCGGTGTCGCCGACGGTGGTGGCGGCGGCAACGCGAAGGCGGCCCTGCGCGTCCTTGCAGGCGAGCGGATGGGCGACCGCCTTTTCCATGTCCTTCACGGTGACGAGGCCGACGCAGCGATATTGCTCGTCGACCACGAGCAATTTCTCGATGCGATGCTGGTGCAGCATCCGCCGCGCCTCGTCCTGGCTGACATTCTCGCGCACCGTGACGAGGCCTTCATGCGTCATCAGCTCGGAGACTTTTTGCCTGCGGTCGGTGGCGAACCGCACGTCGCGGTTGGTGAGGATGCCTACCAGCTTGCCCGGCGTGGACTTGCCCGCGCCGGTGACGACGGGAATGCCGGAGATGCCGTGATCGCTCATCAGCTTGAGCGCATCGTCGAGCGTCGCCTCGGGGCTGATGGTGAGCGGGTTCACCACCATGCCCGACTCGTAGCGCTTGACCTGGCGCACCTGGGCGGCCTGCCCTTCGGGATCGAAATTGCGGTGGATGACGCCGAGGCCGCCGGCCTGCGCCATGGCGATCGCCATGCGGGCCTCGGTGACGGTGTCCATGGCGGAGGCCATGATCGGGATGTTGAGCGGAATGGCGCGGGTGACGCGGGAGCGGATGTCGACCTCGCCCGGCATGACGTCCGAGAGGCCTGGCTTCAACAGCACGTCGTCGAACGTAAGGGCTTCGCGGATGCCTTGAACTTGCACCGTGGCCATCTGCCAACTCCTTCCTGCGGCCCTGCCGCAAATAGCTATGGATGAGCGCCGCCCTCGGCGTACCTTGCGGCATCGCCGGAGAATCGGAGCCCATCGGTGGGGTTGACGCGGGTCGATAGCACGGCCGCGTGACGAATCAAAGCAAATCGAGCCGCTGGCCAGCCATGCACAGGCTTTTTACCCAAATTCAGCGGGGATAGCCGGGCGGCGGCCACCCCTCGTCATTCCGGGGCGCGACCAAGGGCGCGCCCCGGAATGACGAGGGAGCGAGTGCAACCGCCGTCGAGGGTCACATGGTTATTACCCAGGATTTAGGTGCCATGCGTTGATCCGCAATGGTCGCCGCCGGGCGGCGGTGTTAAGCCGCAAGCCTCGCCCTTCCTTCCGATTTTCGTTACCAATCCGTCATGGTCGACAAGCAACGCGTCATTCCGCTGATCGTGGCCACTGCTCTCTTCATGGAGAACATGGACTCGACGGTGATCGCCACCTCGCTGCCGGCGATCGCGGCCGACATCGGCACCAGCCCGCTGACGCTGAAGCTCGCGATCACCTCCTATCTGCTGTCGCTCGCGGTGTTCATCCCGGCGAGCGGCTGGACCGCGGACCGGTTCGGCGCGCGGATGGTGTTCGCGATCGCGGTCGGCGTCTTCATGGTCGGCTCGGTCGGCTGCGCGCTCTCGACCTCGGTCACCGATTTCGTGTTCGCGCGCATCCTCCAGGGCATGGGCGGAGCGATGATGACGCCGGTCGGGCGCCTCGTGCTGCTGCGCTCGGTGGACAAGAGCGCGCTGGTCAATGCGATGGCCTGGGTGACGGTCCCTGCCCTTATAGGCCCTGTGATCGGCCCGCCGCTCGGTGGTTTCATCACGACCTACGCGTCCTGGCACTGGATCTTCCTGATCAACATCCCGATCGGGCTGCTCGGCATCTTCATGGCCCTGCGCTTCATCGATCCCATCAAGAGCGAGGAACGCGAGCCGTTCGACCTCTACGGCATGGTGCTCGCGGGGATCGGGCTCGCCGGCATCGCCTTCGGCCTGTCGGTGGCCGGCCTCAACCTGCTGCCCTGGAGCACGGTCGCCGCGCTGATCGTCGGCGGCGCGATCTCGATGACGCTTTATGTCATTCACGCCCGGCGCACGGGATCGCCGGTGCTGGACTTTTCGCTGCTGAACCTGCCGACGCTGCGCGCGGCCGTGCTCGGCGGATTCCTGTTCCGGCTCGGCATCGGGGCGCTACCGTTCCTGCTGCCGCTCCTGATGCAGATCGGCTTCGGGCTGTCGCCGTTCCACTCCGGCCTCGTCACCTTTGCCTCCTCGCTCGGCGCCATGGGCATGAAGACGCTGGCGGCACGCATCATCCGCACCTTCGGCTTCCGCAACCTGATGACGGTGAACGCGATCGTCAGCGCGTTCTTTCTCGGCGTCTGCGCGCTGTTCACGGTGACGACACCGCTGCTGATCATCATGGTGATCCTGGTGGTCGGCGGCTTCTTCCGCTCGCTCGAGTTCACCGCGATCAACACGGTGGCCTATGCCGAGGTCGAGACTGGGCAGATGAGCCGCGCCACCACGCTCGTCAGCGTCAACCAGCAGCTTGCGGTCTCCGCCGGCGTCGCCGTCGGCGCAGCGTCCGTCGAGACGACGATGTGGCTCAGCCATGTCAGCGAGCTCAACGCCACCGTGTTCGCGCCGGCCTTCGTCGTGGTCGCGCTGACCTCGGCGGCGTCGAGCTGGTTCTTCTGGCAGATGCCCGCTGATGCCGGCCACGAGATCTCCGGCCGCAAGGCGACCGAAATCGCGAGCCGCCGGGGCGCCGGCAAGGGTGCGGCCAAGGCCGCCGTGAAGGCGGCGACGGAAGATACGCAGGACGTGCGCGACCAGCGGCTGGGGTAAAAAACGCGCTCCGTCATTCCGGGGTGATGCCACGGGACCGCGCAAGCGCGGCCCGGAGCATCGAGCCCGGAATCCATTGTGCCGCAAGAGTCCCGGGAGAAATGGATTCCGGGCTCGCCTCTTCGAGGCGCCCCGGAATGACGGAGTTCGTTGCTACGCCTTCGCCCCGCCGCGAAACCCCGTCGCCAGCACGTAACGTTCCGACGAATCCTGCCGGCTCGCCGCCGGCTTCACATGGCGCACGGTGGCGAAGTCGCGCTTGAGCTGGGCGAGCAGATCGGCGTCGGCGCCGCTCTGGAACGTCTTGGCGAGGAAGGTGCCGCCGGGCTTGAGCACGTCGCACGCAAACGCCGCCGCGGTCTCGATCAGGCCGACGATACGGAGCTGGTCGGTCTTGCGGTGACCGGTGGTGTTGGCGGCCATGTCGGACATCACGACATCGGCGCCGCCCCCCAGCATCGCGGTAAGCTTTGCCGGCGCGTCATTGTCCATGAAGTCGAGCTGCGCGAACTCGACGCCGGCAATCTCGGGCATCTCCAAAAGGTCGATCGCAACGACCTTGCCCTTGCCGTCCACCGAGCCGACCCGCTTGGCGGCGATCTGGCTCCAGCCGCCCGGCGCAGCACCAAGATCGACCACAGCCATGCCGTGCTTCAGCAGCCGAAACTTGTCGTCGATCTCGAGCAGCTTGAATGCCGCGCGCGAGCGATAACCCGCCGCCTTGGCTTTCGCCACATAGGGATCGTTGAGTTGCCGCTCCAGCCACAGCTTCGACGACAATTTGCGCTTGCCGCCGGTCTTGACCTGGACGTGCAAGCGGCCGGTGGTGTCCTTGGCCATCTCACCAGCTCCTGAGCGCGCCGTCCTCGCGCATCATCTCGACCAGCATGCCTTCGCGCAGGCCGCGGTCGGCGACGCGCAGGCGCGGCAGCGGAAAGGCGCGGCGGATCGCGTCGAGGATGGCGCAGCCCGCAAGCACGAGATCGGCGCGCTCGACGCTGATGCAGCTGTTGTTCGCGCGCTCCTCGTAGCTCATGCCGAGCAGCTTGTTGATGGTCGCGGTGATGTCGGAATCGTTCATCCAGATGCTGTCGATGCGGCGGCGGTCGTAGCGCGCGAGATTGAGATGGATGCCGGCGAGCGTCGTCACCGTGCCTGAGGTGCCGAGCAGGTGCATGTCGGTGAGATCGACGCCGTGCGCTTCCGCGAACGGCGCGACGTGGTGTGCGACCTCCCGCTCCATCGCGGCGTAGATCTCCGGCGTCACGTCGCGGCCGCCGAACTGCTCGGCGAGCGTGACCACGCCGAACGGGATCGACATCCAGGCCTTGATGCGCGGCTCCGGATTTTCCGGATCGCGCTCGATCCGCACCAACTCGGTCGAGCCGCCGCCGATGTCGAACAGGATCGCGCCGCGCCCCCTGGGGTCGACCAGCGGCGAGCAGCCGAGCACGGCGAGCGAGGCCTCGGTCTCGCGGTCGATCACCTCGAGCTCGATGCCGGTCTCGGCCGCGACGCGGCTGCGAAAACCCTCCGCGTTCGAGGCCGCGCGGCAGGCTTCGGTCGCGATCAGCCGCAGCCGGCGCGCTTTCCGCAAGTTGATCTTGTCGCGGCAGATGCTGAGCGCCGCGATGGCGCGCTCGATCGCGGCCTCGCTGATGGAGCCGGTCGCCGAGACCCCCTCGCCGAGCCGGATGATGCGCGAGAAGGAATCGACCACGCGAAAGCCGTCGCTGGTCGGACTGGCGATCAGGAGCCTGCAATTGTTGGTTCCGAGGTCCAGCGCCGCGTAGACGCCGGTTCCCGGCGCTTGCGCGGCGACGGCCGGTTCAGTGGCCAACGCCACCGCCGCCATCGACCCCTCGAGCTCACCGTGCGGCGCATGGCCGTCGCGGAGCCGCGTGTGGTCATTCATACAAACTGTCTTTCCGCGGCCCGCTGAGGCCGAGCTGGAATTGCTTTTTCGCCTGAAACATTAGCAGCGCGGCAGGCCTGCGCAACAACGCATCACATGGCACCATGCCCATTCGTGCGTTGTCGTGAACGGGACCGTGGGTTATTTTTGAGGGGTCCGGCCCCCCCCAAGCGCCCCCCAAAACGCGCAATTGCCGGCTTTTCAGGTCAATTCCATGCAAGAACACACCAAATCGTCCACGCTCGAAAACGCTATTGCACTGCAAAAATACGGCGTCGGGCAGCCCGTCCGCCGCAAGGAGGACGACACGCTGGTGCGCGGCAAGGGCCGCTACACCGACGATTTCAACCTGCCCGACCAGGCCTACGCCGTGGTGGTCCGCTCGACCCACGCCCATGGAATCATCCGTGGCATCGGCCTCGATGCCGCCAAGGCGATGCCGGGCGTGCTGGGGGTCTGGACCGGGACGGACCTCGATGCCGCCGGCTACGGCCCCTTCACCTGCGGCCTGCCGCTGAAGAGCCGTGACGGCTCGCCCCTGCTCCAGACCAACCGCCAGCCGCTGGCGACCGACAAGGTTCGCTTCGTCGGCGATCCCGTCGCCTTCGTGGTGGCCGACACGCTGGCCCAGGCGCGCGACGCGGCCGAGGCGGTCGAGCTCGATATCGAGCCGTTGCCGGCTGTGACCGACCCCGAGGAGGCCGCCAAGCCCGGCGCGCCGCAGCTCTACGACCACATCCCGAACAACGTCGCGCTCGACTACCATTATGGCGACATGGAGCAGGTGAACGCGGCCTTCGCCAGCGCCGCTCACGTCACCAAGATCGACATCGAGAACACCCGCGTCGCCGTGGTCTCGATGGAGCCGCGCGTCGGGCTCGCCTCCTACGACAAGAAGGCCGAGCGCTACACGCTCCAGGTTCCGACGCAGGGTGTCGCCGGCAACCGCGCCAACCTCGCCAAGAACCTGAAAGTGCCGAACGAGAAGGTCCGCATTCTCACCGCCAATGTCGGCGGCTCCTTCGGCATGAAGAACATCAACTACCCCGAATACATGTGCATCCTGTACGCGGCCAAGGCGCTGGGACGGCCGGTGAAGTGGCTGGACGAGCGTTCGACCAGCTTCCTGTCCGACAGCCACGGCCGCGCGCAAAAAATCCATGCCGAGCTCGCGCTCGACGCCGAGGGGCACTTCCTCGCGGCCAAGCTCGAAGGCTACGGCAATCTCGGCGCCTACATCACCGGCGTTGCGCCGGGCCCGCTCTCGCTCAACACCGGCAAGAACTTTTCCAGCGTCTACCGCACGCCGCTGATGGGCATCGACATCAAGACGGTGCTGACCAATACCACGCTGATGGGCGCCTATCGCGGCGCCGGCCGGCCCGAGGCGAACTACTACATGGAGCGGCTGATCGACCGCGCCGCCGACGAGATGGGCATCAACCGGCTGACGATGCGCAAGCGCAACTTCATCAAGCCGACCCAGATGCCGTTCCCGGCGTCCTCCGGCGTCACCTATGACAGCGGCGACTTCCAGGCCGTCTTCAACAAGGCGCTCGAAATCTCCGACCACGAGAATTTCGCCAAGCGCAAGAAGGAGAGCAAGAAGGCCGGCAAGCTGCGCGGCATCGCCGTCGGCTCCTATCTCGAGGTCACGGCGCCGCCGAGCCCCGAGCTCGGCAAGATCGTGTTCGATCCCGACGGCAGCGTGCAGCTCATCACCGGCACGCTCGACTACGGCCAGGGCCACGCCACTCCGTTCGCGCAGGTTCTGTGCGAGCAGCTCGGCGTGCCCTTCGAGAGCGTCAAGCTCGTGCAGGGCGACAGCGACATCGTCCACGCCGGCAACGGCACCGGCGGCTCGCGCTCGATCACCGCGAGCGGCATGGCGATCGTGGGAGCTGCCAAGCTCGTGATCGAGAAGGGCAAGCGCGCCGCCGCGCACATGCTGGAGGCGTCCGAAGCCGACATCGAGTTCGAAGGCGGCAGCTTCACCATCGCCGGCACCGACCGCAGCATCGACATCATGGAGCTCGCCAAGAAGCTGCATGACGGCAAGGTGCCGGACGGCGTGCCTGATAGCCTCGACGTCGATCACACCAGCGAGCCGGTGCCCTCTGCCTTCCCGAACGGCTGCCACGTCGCCGAGGTCGAGATCGATCCCGATACCGGCGTGGTGCAGATCGTGCGCTACAGCGCGGTGAACGATTTCGGCACGGTGATCAACCCGCTGCTGGTCGCAGGCCAGCTCCATGGCGGCGTCGTCCAGGGCATTGGACAGGCGCTGATGGAGCACGTCCGCTACGACGAGAGCGGCCAGCCGATCACGGGCTCGCTGATGGACTACGCCCTCCCCCGCGCCGAGGACGTGCCGTTCATGACGGTCGGCGATCACCCGGTGCCGGCCACGACCAATCCGCTCGGCAGCAAGGGCTGCGGCGAAGCCGGCTGCGCCGGCAGCCTGTCGACCGTGGTGAACGCCGTGCTCGATGCGCTCTCCGACCACGGCATCAAGCACATCGACATGCCGCTGACGCCGGAGCGCGTGTGGCGTGCGATCCAGGATGCGAAGGGCAAGGCGGCGTAGGAGTTGTTTGTCGTTCCGGGGCGATGCGAAGCATCGAACCCGGAACCTCGAGATTCCGGGTTCGGTCCTGCGGACCGCCCCGGAATGACGACGCTGGATGTTACGCCGCAGCCTCCTCGCGCGGCTGGTAGATCGCGGTGTGCTGGCAATGCGCCAGCGGTGTCGTGCCGTTGGCGACGACCAGCGCGTCGAGCTCGACGAAGCGGTGGCCCTTCTTCTCGTAGTTCGCGGTGACCTTGGCCCGCGCAACGATCTCGTCGCCGGCGCGCGCGGGCGACAGCAGCTGCATGCGGCTGCCGACGTGGATCCACGGGCCCAAAATGGTATTGTCGACGAGGACGCGATTCATCACGCGCTGGATCAGGCCGGGATGGCCGAGCCCCTCGCGCGCGAAGATCGGATCGGTTTCCCTGATATCGGCGAGATAGTCCGCGGCGGCCTGCCCGATCCATCGGCGCGGCTCTGTGCCAAGCCATTTGCCGGTCTCGAACGTCGCCGGGCTGACCGGCTTGCGCTCAGCGACCGCGGGGACCGCGAGATAGTCGCTCAAATCCACCGCAGGCGCAGCCGCCGGCAGCGAGGCCGTCCCGGTGGCGCAGAGCTCGGTACGGCTGAACACCTCGATCGTGAGCAGGCCATTGTGCTCGGTCGCATCGACATCGGCCGTCTCGCCGTCATAGACCGGCTTGATGAAGCGGGCCTCCACTAGTCCGCGGGTGAGGAAATCGCGGCCCCAGCGCGCCAGCGGCACATGCATCATGTAGGCGAAGACATCGACGCCGGGCACCAGCCCGCCCGAGAAGCCGAAGCGGCGCGCCACCTTGTCGTCATGCATCTTGTTCTCGGATTGTTTGGCGGTGTTGTAGGCCTCGACGCGGTAGGTTTCGAGCCGGTTCGGCATGGCTGGCCTTCCCCAAAATTCCTGTTGTTTCGGATCGATCGTAGGCCCCGGGGAACACCGGTCAATCCCCTCGCCTTTGCGGCCCGAATGGGGTACCACCCCGCCAATGACTGACACGCCCACCCGCATCTATGTCGACGCCGACGCCTGTCCGGTGAAGGACGAAATCTACCGCGTCGCGCTCCGGCACGGCGTGCCCGTAAGCGTGGTGGCTGGCAACTTCATCCGCGTGCCGCAGGACCCCTTGATCGAGCGCATCGCGGCGGGAGCCGGCATGGATGCCGCTGACGACTGGATCGCCGAACGCGCCAGGCCCGGCGACGTCGTCGTCACCTCCGACATTCCGCTCGCCAGCCGCTGCGTGAAGGCGGGCGCCGACGTGATCGCGCCGAACGGCAAACCGTTCACCGAAGAGTCGATCGGGATGACGCTGGCGGTCCGTAATCTGATGACGGATTTGCGCTCGGCAGGCGAAGTCACCGGCGGCCCGCGATCGTTCGCGCCGCGCGACCGTTCGACGTTCCTCTCGGCGCTCGACCAGACGCTGCGCCGGATCCAGCGGCGCCGCATTGATGCGGCCGCAACCAGCCAGAATTCAAGCCAGGGCTGACGATGGCGCCGCCGCTGATCCAACTCAAGGACATCAAGCTGACGTTTGGCGGCACGCCGCTGTTGAACGGCGTCGAGCTCAACGTCGCGACTGGCGAGCGGGTCTGCCTGATCGGCCGCAACGGCTCCGGCAAATCGACATTGCTGAAGATCGCAGCCGGCCTGGTCGAGCCCGACGGCGGCACGCGCTTCGTGCAGCCGGGCGCCACGATCCGCTATCTGCCGCAGGAGCCTGACTTCGGCGACCACAAGACCACGCTCGCCTATGTCGAGGCGGGACTTGCGCCCGGCGACGACCAGCATCAGGCGCGCTATCTGCTCGAGCAGCTCGGGCTGACCGGCGACGAGAACCCGCACAACCTCTCCGGCGGCGAAGCTCGCCGAGCCGCGCTTGCATGTGTGCTTGCGCCCTCACCCGACATCCTGCTGCTCGACGAGCCGACCAACCATCTCGATCTCTCCACCATCGAGTGGCTGGAGCAGGAGCTCGACAGCCGCCGCAGCGCGCTGGTGCTGATCAGCCACGACCGCCGCTTCCTCACCAACCTCTCGCGCTCGACCGCCTGGCTCGACCGCGGCCGGATCAAGCAGATCGACCGCGGCTTTGCCTCGTTCGAAGCCTGGCGCGACGAGGTGCTGGCGGAGGAAGAGCGCGACCAGCACAAGCTCGACCGCAAGATCGTCGACGAGGAGCACTGGCTGCGCCACGGCGTCTCCGGCCGGCGCAAGCGCAACGTCAAGCGGCTTGCCAATCTGCACACGCTGCGCGACCAGCGCCGCAACTATCGCGGCACCGCCGGCAGCGCCAATCTCGCAGCCGCCGAGGCCGAGCAGTCCGGCAAGCTGGTGATCGAAGCCAAGGGCATCACCAAGGCCTATGGCGAGCGCAAGATCGTCGACAATTTCTCCACCCGCATCCAGCGCGGCGACCGGCTCGGCATCATCGGGCCGAACGGCGCCGGCAAGACCACGCTGGTCAATCTGCTCACCGGCGGCATGCAGCCTGACAGCGGCACCGTGCGGCTCGGGGCCAATCTGGAGATGGCAACCCTCGACCAGCACCGTGAAAGCCTCGACCCCAAATCGACGCTGGCGGAGGCACTGACCGGCGGCCGTGGCGACCAGATCATGGTCGGGGGCAAGCCGAAGCATGTCGTCGGCTACATGAAGGACTTTCTGTTCGCGCAGGAGCAGCGCGGCACGCCGCTGGAAGTGCTCTCCGGCGGCGAACGCGGCCGGCTGATGCTGGCGCGCGCACTGGCCAAGCCCTCGAACCTGCTGGTGCTGGACGAGCCAACCAACGATCTCGACCTCGAAACGCTGGACGTGCTCGAGGACATGCTCGGCGACTACGAGGGCACCGTCATCCTGATCAGCCATGACCGCGACTTCCTCGACCGCGTCGTCACCTCGGTGATCGCGCCTGAGGGCAACGGCAAATGGATCGAATATGCCGGCGGCTACAGCGATATGCTGGCGCAGCGCGGCGCGGACTTGAAGCGCGAGACGGCGAAGGCGCAAGTCCCCGCGGAGAAGAAAGAGGAGCGGATCGCTATTCCCGCTGCCGCGCCAAAGCGGCGATTGAGCTTCAACGAGAAGCACGCGCTGGAAACACTTCCGAAGAAGATGGAGACGTTGCAGGCCGACATCGCCAAGCTGCAACGCGTGCTCGACGATCCCAACCTCTACACCAAGGATCGCAAGACATTCGACGACACCTCCGCCGCCATCGCCAAGGCGCATGACGAATTGTCCGCCGCCGAAGAGCGCTGGCTCGAACTGGAAATGCTCCGCGAAGAAATCGAACAGGCTTAGCGCGTATTCCGCAAAAATGGGCACCGGTTTTGCAATCAGACTACGCGCCAACTGAGGGACTGCCATGACAACGACTCTCGCCGCCAAGATCGCCCGTGAATACGGCACCCCCTGCGCCGTCATCGACATGGACAAGGTCGAGCGCAACATCGCGCGGATCCAGAAAGCCTGCGACGAGGCCGGCGTCGCCAATCGTCCCCACATCAAGACGCACAAGAACCCAACGATTGCGAAGATGCAGATCGCGGCGGGCGCCAAGGGCATCACCTGCCAGAAGCTCGGCGAGGCGGAGATCATGGCCAATGCCGGCATCGACGACATCCTGATCAGCTACAATCTGCTCGGCGAAGAGAAGATGGCGCGGCTCGGCGCGCTTCAGGCGAAGGCGAACATGACGGTTGCCGCCGACAATTCGACCGTGGTTGCCGGTTTGCCCAAGGCGGCCGCAGCATCAGGCCGTCCGCTCTCGGTGGTGGTCGAATGCGATACCGGCCGCAAGCGCGCCGGCGTCGAGACGCCGGCCGAGGCGATTGCGCTGGCGCGCGAGATCGCCGGGTCCAAGGGGCTCGAATTCGCCGGCTTCATGCTCTATCCGACCGAGACCGGCTGGGCGGACGCGCAGAAATTCTATGACGAGGCGCTGGCCGGCGTGCGCGCGCACGGGCTCGATGCCAAGATCGTCTCCACCGGCGGCACGCCGAACCTCGTCAATCTCGGCAAGCTCAAGGGCGGCACCGAGCATCGCTTCGGCACCTATATCTACAACGACCGCATGCAGGTCGCGGCCGGCTCCGCCACCTGGGACGACTGCGCGCTGCACATCTATTCGACCGTGGTAAGCCGCGCCGCGCCCGAGCGCGGTATCCTCGACGCCGGATCCAAGACGCTGACCACGGACACCGGCGGGCTCGACGGCCACGGCCTGATCCTGGAGCACCCCGAAGCCAAGATCGCGCGCTTTGCCGAAGAACACGGCTTCCTCGATCTCTCCCGGAGCAACACGCGCCCGAACGTCGGCGACGTCGTGCGGATCATTCCCAATCATGTCTGCGTCGTCGTCAACATGATGGACGAGGTGGTGATGGTGCGCGGCGATGAGATCATCGGCACGCTGCCGGTGGCGGCGCGGGGGAAGCTGCGCTAACTCCCGATCAGCGCCTGGAGCTCCCGGTCCAGTCCATCGCGGAACAGCTTGATCGGCCGCTCCAGACGGCCGGCGGGCGCACGATGGACTATCCAGGCGCGCACGGCGGGTTTGAAGTCGCGCGCCACCACCGGCTTGAGCTTGTCGCGAAACGCGCTGCGTTTCAGGGCGATCGGAGTGACCAGCCCGACGCCGAGGCCGCGCGACACCAGCGACAGGCGGAGCTCGCTGTCCAGCGCTTCCACGGCGATGCTGAACGGCAGATGCTCCGCGTCGAATTTTCGTTTCAGCGAGTCGCGAAAGCCGCAACCGTCCTGGTTGATCACCCACGGCAGCTGCGACAGCCGTTCAAGATCGACGATGCGCGGGATCTTCATGTCGCGCGCAACGACGAACACGACGGGCTGCGCGCCGAGATCGTCGGCGGCGAGATCGGAAGGCGGGACCGCGCCGTCGGGCAGACAGATCGCGGCCGCATCGAGCTCGTTGCGGCAGACACGTTCGAGCTGGTTCGGCGACCAGCCGGAGACGACACGCACGGCCAGCGCGGGAAATTCGGCACGCACCGCGTCGAGCGGTCCGGTCAGCCCCGCCTCCGAGAGGAACGGCGTCAGGCCGAGCCGGAATTCGCCGCGCACCACGCCGTCATTGGCGACCCCTGATTTGAGATCGTCCAGCATCCGGAGCAGGCGCCGGCCCTGCTCATACGCTTCATGGCCCGCCGCGGTCGGTTTCAGCGGCTTGGAAAGCCGGTCCAGAAGCTTCGCCCCCAGCATCTCCTCGAGGTTCTGGATACGCCGCGTCACTCCGGGCTGCGTGAGATTGAGGCGCGCCGAGGCCGCCACGATCGATCCGGTCTCGACTACCGCAACAAACGCCACAAGGTCATGGGTGTTCATAACTAACTCGCATATTCTTTATAGACTTATTTGAATTGTAGCATATTAGACCCGCGGCTTAAAGGGACCTGCACTGAGCCCCGCGAGGTCCCATGACGATTTCAGAAACCCCCACGCTTGCGTCGCGAAACCAACTCGCCGAACGGCCCCTGATCTGGCTTGGCGCCATCACTGCCGGTGTCGTCGTCACCAACCTGTTCGCGCCGCAGATCCTGCTCGGGCAGATCGGGCGCTCCTTGTCCATGCCGGCGTGGCAGGCGGGCCTGATCAGCACGTTGACGCTGCTCGGCTATGCCCTCGGCCTGTTGCTGCTGGTGCCACTGGTCGATCTCGTCGAAAACCGGCGCGTCATCCTGCGCACGCTCGGCTGCGCTATCCTTGCCGCACTCTCCACGGCGTTTGCGCCGAAGCCATTCCTGCTCTTGCTTGGCACCTTCGCCCTCGGCGCCTCCTGCGCGGCGATTCAGATGATGGTTCCACTGGTTGCGTCCATGGTGGCGCCGGAGCGGCGCGGACAGGCCATCGGCGAGGTGATGAGCGGATTGATGATCGGCATTCTGCTGTCGCGGCCTGCGGCGAGCCTGATCGCCGATCTCTGGAGCTGGCGCGCCTATTACGTCGTCTCCGCCGCCCTGATGGCGCTGCTGGCCGGCGCGCTCGGCCGCTACCTTCCAGCCCTGCAATCGCCGGCGCGCGCAAGCTACGGCGAATTGCTGCGCTCATTTCCCAGGCTGCTGCGCGAAGAGCCCGTGCTGCGCGTGCGCGCCTGGACCGCATCGCTGGTCATGGCCTCCTTCACCGCCTTCTGGTCGGCGGTCGCGCTGCGACTGCCGGAGGCGCCGTTCGGCCTCGATGCCAAGGGAATTGCCGCTTTCGCGCTGATTGGCGTCGTTGGCGCCGCCGCGACGCCGATGGCCGGCCGGTGGGGGGACAAGGGATGGGCACGCTCGATGTTTGTTGCGGCCCATCTGCTCATCATCGGCTCGCTCGCGCTCTGCGCCTGGGCCGGCGCGCTGGAGTCCCGCATTGCCGCCCTCCTCGTGCTCAGTCTGGGCACCATCCTGCTCGATGTCGGCATCACCACCGACCAGACGCTCGGCCGCCGGGCAATCAACCTGTTGCGGCCCGAGGCACGCGGCCGCATCAACGGCCTGTTCGTCGCGCTGTTCTTCATCGGCGGCGGTGTCGGTGCCGCCGCGGCATCGCTGGCATGGACCCTTGGCGGCTGGACGATGGTCTGCGCGGTGGCGGCGGGTTTTGGGGTGCTCGGCCTGGTCACGGATCTCGTCAGCCGGACGGGGACATCATGAGCACCGCTATCAGCGAGCCTCGAACAGCGACGGGATTCTACGAGCGCTTCAGCCACTCCAGCACACCCCTGCCCGCGGCAGCGCCGGTCGCGAACGACGCCTGCAGCAGATAACCGCCGGTCGGCGCTTCCCAGTCCAGCATTTCGCCGGCGGCGAACACGCCCGGCAGCTTGCGGATCATGAAGTCCGCGTCGAGCTCGTCAAACGAAAGGCCGCCTGCAGTCGAAATCGCGCGATCGATCGGGGCAACGCCGGTGAGCTGGACCGGAATTGCGTTGATCAGGTGTGCGAGCTCGGCCGGCGAAAACGATGCCAGCGGCCGGCCGGATGCGATCGCGGCCTCCTGCATCAGGCCGATCCCGACCGGCGATACTTGCGCGGCCTTGCGCAGGAAGTTTGCGAGCGATTGCTTGCCGCGCGTACCTGACAGGCGCGTGGTCAGCGCGGCGGCGCCGAGGTCGGGCCGCAGTGCGATGGTCAGCGTCGCCTGCCCGATCCCCAGCACCGCCTCGCGCAGCTCCGCCGACAGCGCGTAGATCGCGCCACCTTCGATGCCGCCACGGGTGATCATCGCTTCGCCGCGCACCGTGTGTGCACCGATCGTCACCGCCACGCCCTTGAGCGGCTGGCCCTCGAAACGGTCACGGAACAATTCGGACCAGGCGACGGTGAAGCCGGAATTGGCCGGCCGCAGCCTTGAGATGGTAATGCCGTTGGCCGCAAGGATATCGACCCAGCCGCCGTCCGACCCGAGCCGCGGCCAGCTTGCGCCGCCGAGCGCAAGCACCGTGGCATCGGCCGCAACGACGGAGGTGCCGCTCCGGGTTTGGAACAACAGCCGCCCTTCCCCATCCCACCCGGTCCAGCGATGGCGAAAGGCGAACCGTACGCCGCTGGCGTCCAGTCGCCGTAGCCACGCGCGCAGCAGCGGAGACGCTTTGAATGCCTTCGGAAACACGCGGCCGCTGGTGCCGACAAAGGTCGGCTCGCCCAGCGCCGCGCTCCAGGCGCGCAGCGCGTCGGGTGGAAACGCTTCGATCGCGGCCTGCAGCTTCGCCGCCGCCTCGCGATAGTGCGGCATGAACTGCGGCAGAGGCTCGCTGTGAGTGAGGTTGAGCCCGCCGCGGCCCGCCATCAGGAATTTGCGGCCGGCGGATGGCATCGCGTCGTAGACGGTGACGCGCGCGCCACCCTGCGCCAGCACCTCGGCCGCCATCAGCCCGGCCGGACCTGCGCCAATGATGGCAACGTGGGATTCGGGTGCGGTCATGGTGGGAGTTTAGGCCAGATTCTAGCGCCCAGCTCGTCGTTCCGGGGCGCGCCTTCTTGGGCGCGAACCCGGAATCCATTAGACGACGGATTCTGAGGCACGATGGATTCCGGGTTCGCGCTACGCGCGCCCCGGAATGACAACTCAGAGCTTGATGCCGGCCCTGGCCGCGGCCTGCGCAACATACTTCTGCGTCTGCTCGAAGGCGCCCTGCAAAGCCTTCGCCTTCGACATGTCGCTGATCTCGGCGAAATGCGCGGCGACCGCGTCCGGCGTCCATTCGGACTCCGGCAGGTTGATGCCTTCGCTCTCCACAATCTTGATCACGGCGAAGGAGCCGGCACCGGCGCCCATGATGGTGCGGGTGGGCGCGTCCTCGCTGAGCATGTACTCGACCGCGGGCGTGATCGCGTTCGGCTTCATCAGTTGCAGCGCCTGTGGCGGCAGCAGCTCTTCGGTCATGCGGGTCGCCGCGGTCGGCGAGATGATGTTGACGCGGATGTTGGTCTTGCGGCCCTCTTCCGCCAGCACATTCATCAGGCCGACCATGCCGGACTTCGCCGCGCCGTAATTGGCCTGGCCGAAATTACCGTAAAGGCCGGAGGACGACGTGGTCAGCACGATGCGGCCGTAGTTGCGGTCACGCATGCCGGCCCAGGCCGCCTTGCAGCAGTAGAAGGTGCCGACGAGGTGCACGTCGAGCACCTTCTGGAAATCGGCCGCCTCCATCTTGCCGAACGACTTGTCGCGCAGGATGCCGGCATTGGCGCACAAGAGGTCGACGCTGCCCCATTCCTTCGTGGCACGCTCGACCATCGCGGTGACCTGCTCGAAGTTCGAGACGTCGGCACCGTCGGCCATCGCGGTGCCGCCGGCTTTGCGGATCTCCTCGACCACGGCTTCCGCCGGCGACAGCGAGCCACCAGTGCCGTCGCGCGCGCCGCCGAAATCGTTGACCACGACCTTCGCGCCGCGGCTGGCCAGTCCCAGCGCATGCGCCCGTCCGAGGCCATTGCCCGCGCCGGTGACGATGGCGACGCGTCCGTCAAACCTGATTGCCATTGTGCTTCCTTTCTTCCTTCTCCCCTCGTGGGAGAAGGTGGCGCGAAGCCACCCTCTCCCACAGGGGGAGTGGGTAAGAGCGCTTCGCGAGAGATCGGACAGCTTTTGAGCAGCGATGAAGGACCGGGTCAAGCCCGGCCAGACCTACGCGAAATAGATCAGGCCCAGCCACTCGGCGACCAGCGCGGGCTTGTCCTCGCCCTCGATCTCCACCGTGACATTGGTGCGGGACTGCAGCTCGTTCGGCTTGCGCAGCTTGGCTTCCGCTAGCACGAAACGGCCACGGACGCGCTTTCCCGAGCGCACCGGCGAGATGAAGCGCAGCTTGTCGAAGCCGTAATTGACGCCCATCGTGGTGCCGGCGATGACCGGCATCACCTCATAGGACATGATCGACAGCAGCGACATGGTCAGGAAGCCGTGCGCGATGGTGGTGCCGAACGCGGTCTCCTTCTTTGCCCGTTCAGGGTCGACGTGGATGAACTGGTGATCCTCGATCACGTCGGCATAGGTGTCGATGCGGGGCTGGTCGATCAGGTGCCATGACGACACGCCGATCTCCTTGCCGACCATGGCCTGATAGGCGTCCAGCGTAATCGGCGGCTTCTTCCAGACTTCGTTCATTGATAGCTCCAGATGGCGTCATTCCGGGGCGATGCGCAGCATCGAGCCCGGAATCCACTGTGCCACAGAGTTTGTCGCCGAATGGATTCCGGGTTCGCGCTCCGCGCGCCCCGGAATGACGAAGGTACCCACTTAACTCTCGCTCCGGGTTTTCGGCAGCTCCGGAAAATCCTCCTCGCGGAATTCCCGGCCACGCAGCGGATCGCCCCGATCATCGTCGCGCTCGAGACGTCGTAGCTGCACGCGGCGGATTTTGCCAGAGATCGTCTTCGGCAGCTCAGTGACGATTTCAAGGCGGCGGATGCGCTTGAACGGCGCAAGTCGGGTGTGCAGGTGCTTGAAGATCGACAGCGCCGTCTCCGGCGTTCGCTCCGCACCCGAAGTCAGCAGCACGAACGCCTTGGGGATCGCCAGCCGGATCGGATCCGGGCTCGGCACCACGGCAGCCTCGGCGACGAGTTCATGCTCGAGCAACACGCTTTCCAGCTCGAACGGACTGATGCGGTAATCGGACGATTTGAACACGTCGTCGGAGCGGCCGACGAAGGTGAGATAACCATCTTCGTCTTCGAACACGACGTCGCCGCTGCGATAGAGTGCGCCCTCGGCACCCGAGAGCTTGCCGTCGTCGCCCTGATAGCCCTGCATCAGGCCGGCGGGACGGTTCGCCCCGAGCACCAGCGTCACCTCGCCTTCCTTCGCCGGGTTGCCGTCGGCATCGCTGACCTGCACGCGATAGCCCGGCAGCGGGCGGCCCATCGAGCCGACCTTGATGTTTTGCCCCGGCGAGTTGCCGGCAAGCGCGGTGGTCTCGGTCTGGCCGTAGCCGTCGCGGATGGTGAGGCCCCAGGCCGCCTGCACCTGGTCGATCACCTCGGGATTGAGCGGCTCGCCGGCGCCGCAGACCTCGCGCAACGCGACCTTGAACGAGGCAAGGTTCTCCTGGATGAACAGCCGCCACACCGTCGGCGGCGCGCACAGCGTGGTGACGCCGCAGCGGCCGATGGTGGCGAGCAGCGCCTTCGCATCGAAGCGCGGCTGGTTCACCACGAACACGGTGGCACCCGCGTTCCACGGCGCGAAGAAGCAGCTCCAGGCGTGCTTGGCCCAGCCGGGCGATGAGATGTTGAGATGGACGTCGCCGGGCTTCAGCCCGATCCAGTACATGGTGGAGAGATGGCCGACGGGATAGCTGCGCTGGCTATGCAGCACCAGCTTCGGCTTTGCCGTGGTGCCCGAGGTGAAATAGAGCAGCATCGGGTCGTCGGCGTGGGTGGGGCCGTCGGGCACGAAGCTATCCGGAGCCTCTGCCGCTTCATCGTAAGCGAGCCAGCCATCGGAGGCCGCGCCGACCACGATGCGGACGACATTCTCTGCACCGAGGCTCGCGAACTTCGCGACCTGATCCTGCGCGGCCACCACGGCCTTCGCCTTGCCGCGATCAAGCCGGTCGCGCAGCTCGTCGGCGGTGAGCAGCGTGGTGGCGGGGATGACGACGACACCGAGCTTCATCGCAGCGAGCATGGTCTCCCACAGCGGAACCACATTACCGAGCAGCAGCAGGAGATGGTCGCCACGCTTCAGGCCCTGCGCTCGGAGGAAGTTGGCGACCTGGTTGGAACGGCGCGACAGCGCCGCGAAGGACAATTTCGTCTGCCGGTCCTGCGCGGCATCGACGATCCAGAGCGCGGGCCGGTCCTTGCTCTCCGCATTCGCCGCCAGCTCGGCGTCGAACCAGTCGAGCGCCCAGTTGAAGGGGGCCGGATCGGGCCAGCGGAAGCCTTTGACCGCTGCCTCGTAATCCGTGCGGTGTTGTAGAAGAAACGCGCGCGCTTCCTGAAATGTCGTCATGGTCCGGGCCCGTCCAATTGACCTGCGAGCGTAGCCCGGATGGAGCGTCCGGGCTAGCCGATTTCTGGTTGATGCTGGTTGATACTGGTTGTTGGTCGTAAGCACCGGAAATGGCGCCCAATTCTCGCCCGCCCCCCTTCCGGTTGGTTGTGGTTGACCCTATCTTAAGCTGACTTAAGCTGACCGGTTCTAGGATGGAACCGGGGGATAGATCGGGGGATGACCATGCGAACATGGGACCGATTGAGCGCCAGCTTCGTGCGGGGCGTGAAGGCGCCGGGCAAGTACTACGACGGCGGCGGCTTGCTGCTGAGCGTAGCACCAACCACGACGCCGGGCGAGGTCAATAAATCGTGGCTGTATCGCTATCAGATCGACAAGCGTGAGCGGGTGATGGGTCTCGGCTCAGCGCGGGTGGTGTCGCTCAGCGAGGCCCGCGCCAAGGCCAACGACGCGCGCAAGCTGCTCGCCTCAGGGATCGATCCCATCGCCGACCGCGATGCCGCCCGCATGGCCGCGCGCGTCGCCGACTTGCACCGCGCCACCTTCCGGCAAGTCCTCGACCAGTTGCTTGAAAGCCATGGTGACACGTGGCGGGCGAAGCACGCCAGTCAGTGGAAGAACTCGATGGAGACCTACTGCAAGCCGCTGATGGGCGTCGCTGTCGGCGACATCGACACCACGATGGTGATCAAGGTCATTGAACCGGACTGGAAGCGAGCACCGCAGACCATGGATCGGGTGCGGCGACGGATCGGCGAGGTGCTGGGCTTTGCCGAGGTGCGCGGCCTGCGCAAGGCGGGGCCTAATCCGACGCGGTGGAAGAACCATCTCGACCAGTTGCTGCCCCACCCGCGCGACCTGAAGCCCGTGGAGCACCACCCGGCGCTGGGCTATGACGCCGTGCCGAACCTGTACCGGCGACTGATCGCGACGGATTCGATCCCCGAACTGTGCCTCGCCTTCACGATCCTGACCGCCGTGCGCAGCCAAGAGGCACGCGGCGCGCGGTGGGACGAGATCGACCTGAAGGCCAAGCTCTGGACCGTGCCGCCGTCGCGCATGAAGCGCAAGCGCGAGCATCGCGTGCCGCTGAGCGACGACGCGATCAAGCTGATCGAGCGGCTGCCGCGCACGGGCGAGTACCTGTTCACGGTCAACGGCAACGGCAAGCCGATTGTCGCGATGAGCTTGCGCAAGGCTTTGCACCGGCATGGCGCGAGCGACTTCACCGTGCATGGGATGCGCAGCGCATTCCGCGACTGGGGCGGCGAGCGCACCAAGGCACCGCGCGAATTGTTGGAGGTCGCGCTGGCGCACGTCATCGGCAACCAGACCGAGGAAGCTTATGCGCGCGGCGATCTGCTGGCGAAGCGGCGCGCGATCATGGAGCAATGGGCGAAGCACTGCGCCCGTGGAGGTCGTCATGGATGATGCCGTCATGAGAGAGGTCGTCGGGGAGTTGCTTGATCATCCCGAAGACTACGCTCTGCCCCCGGAGCTACTTCGCGAGTTGCTAACGCGGCTGCGTGATCTGTTGGCACAGGACACGGGGCGACGTGCTGCGCATCGACCGAAACAGGACAGCACCGGGTCGTTCGTCGCCACGCTGATCACGTGCGGCATGAGCCCTGCGAAAGCCAAGCGCATGGCGGCAAAGATCAGAAGCAAATCGCCGCGCACGGTCGCGCGGGCTTATGAGCGGCACCAAACCGCGAAGCGACAAAAGTAACCCCTCGTTCTGTCGCTAGCGACAGAACTCCCTCCCTACTTCTGTCGCCTCGACGCGTGTGCGTCTCGCTGTGCATCCTTCCGATCACCACGGGTTGATTATGGAGGAATTGCCAGATGCGCGACGACGACACTCCCCGCCGCATTCGCGACGACGACGAATTGATCGCGCTCGACGCCGTGCGGGACATTCTGGGCGGCATGTCGGTTGCCACCGCTTACGTCGATGGCGAACTGATGGCACTGAAAATTTCCATGACGGCGGGCGAACGCCGCACTCATTCCGTGCGCTGGATCAAGCGCGAGATTCTGGAACTACGCGCTCAGCGCGTCGAACGTGCCGACGCCAACGCTGAGACTGTCAAAGCAGAAATCGCGGCACGCGTTGAGCGACGCCGCGAACGGCAACGGTTGCGCGTGCGCCCGAAGCCCGCCGCGCGTGAAGCCGCCGACTAACACCAACCCCCAAACATCTCGGAGGAACGACCATGACCATTGATCGAAATGATCCTGAGTATCAACGCGGCTACTTCGCCGGGTGTTATGTTTGCGACTGCAAGATCACGAGAGAAGAAGCCGTGGCGCTCGCTCATGATCTCAAGTGCGAAGCATTCAAGCACGGGTTCGGTGTCGGCTACCGGCACATGGGTTCGTGCAACGGAGAAGTCATTCCGGGGGAAGACCCCGAGTGTGATGACGCCGCTGCGAGAACGATCCGCAGCCTTCAAAGGCTTGCGGAACACAGCGAGCGCGGCTGATGAACGATCAAGCACGCATCCAAGCGTGTCGAGACTGAAATCGGGAGAAAGGACGATGGGCATGACCAGAACCACGACCATTCAAGTGGAGTTGCGTAATGAGTGCCACAAACAAAACGCCCCGCAGCGTTCGCGCGCCACGGGGCCAAGACGAGGTTGGTAATGAGCCGGACGATTTTAGGGCCGATGCCGGCGCGACGCAAGCCCCTGCCGACCTTGCCCCTGACCTCGATCAGGCCGCGCGCTTTCTGCGAGCACTTGATCCGGACCCCGCCACGCGATTCCTGTTCAAGACGCTGGACGATTCCGGATGCGATGCGCCAAACCTTGAAGAACAGCACCTTGGCACGCTGGCCGAACGGGCCGATGATCTGGCTGAATTGAACGGGCGCGGTGCCGGAATTTTCGTCACCATAAACCGGACTGTGCCGCACCGCGTCCGGCGACGCGCCGAAGATGTGATCGCCGTCCGCGCCGTCTTTGTCGATCTCGATGGCGCACCTCTACAGCCGGTGCTCGATCATCACATCAAGCCGCACTGCATTGTCGAGACGTCGCCCGGCAAGTATCACGCCCATTGGTTCACCGACGACGTTCCGCTGGATCAGTTCTCTCTGATCCAACTGGCACTGGCCGAGCAATTCAACGGCGATCCGTCCGTTCATGACTTGCCGCGCATTGCGCGGCTGGCGGGGTTCTATCATTACAAGCGCGAACCGCATCTGGTGCGGATCGTCAGCCTCGACGCCGACTTGCCGCGTTATCCGGGTGCGATCTTCGGGCGCAAGCCAACTCCCGTCATGAAGCCGTACCAGGAACGCGGCCCGGTTACGTCCTGCGATATCATGCTGGCCTGTGCGGCTCTGGCCGTGATCCCTCCGGCTGATCCGGTCAGCGATCACGCATGGCACGACCGCAACCATATCGGCATGGCGGCATGGCGGGCCAGTGACGGCGACCCGGAAGTGTACGACGCGTGGTGCGAATGGTTACACAGATCGGGACGCTACAGCGAACGGCACGCGAATAGACAGTGGAAGAAATACGGCAAGAACATTCACGCGCTCAAACCGGGCCGTCGCCCGCTTGGACTCGGCACCCTGATCGCGATGGCAGACATTGCCGATCCGTGCTGGCGCGACAAGATGATCCTCGATTTCGTCATGGCGATGCTGAAAGACGAGGAGGCGCATCATGGTTGATCCGATCAACTTCGATGAAGTCAAGAAACAGTTCTTCGCCAAGATGAAGCAGAAGGCCGAGGAAGTTAAAGAGCCCTGCGTCCTCCGCGCCGCCGATGTCCAACCGCGCGAGCACGATTGGCTGTGGGACGGCCACCTGCTGTGTGCCGCCGTCGAGATGATGACGGGGCTGCCGAGTATCGGCAAGTCGCAAGTTCATTGTTCCTTTGTCGCCTGTGTCACGACGACCAAGCCATGGCCGGACGGGACCGACTCCGGCGAACCTGCCAATGTCGTGATGCTGACGGCCGAAGACGCACTCGATCAGGAATTGATCCCGCGCCTGATGGCAGCCGGTGCCGATCTGAAGCGTGTTCACATTCTCAAATGTATCAAGTCGGACGGTAATGATCGGCAATTCCTGCTCGATAGCGACCTCGACATGCTGGAAAAAGTCGTCACTGAGATCGGTGACGTGAAGCTGATCACGATTGATCCGATCACGAGCTACCAAGGCGTCAAGATCGATTCACACAAGACGACGGCGGTTAGATCGCAGTTGGGACCGCTGAAGGACTTTGCCGAGCGCAACCACGTCGCAGTCTCCTGCATCACGCATCCGGCCAAGGCCGCAGGCAACAAAGCAATCGATTGGTTCATCGGCAGTCAGGCATACATCGCGGCGGCACGCGTCGGACACGTCTGCATTCCAGAAATGGAAACCGACGACAACGGCGACAAGATCGAGACTGGCCGGGTGCTGTTCTGTCACGTCAAGCACAATGCGTCCGAACGGATGCCGACGCTGGCATTCCGCAAGAAGAGTTTTGATCTGCACGGCACCTCCTGCGATCCGTTCACGATCATACAAAGCGTGCGCGTCGAGTGGGGGGAAGATTCGGTTGACATCTCGGCCGACGAAGCAATTCGCGAAGCCGCTTCCAGTGGCAACGTGAACCGACTGACCGGAAAGCAAGCCGAGGTCGTCGCCTTCCTGAGGCAAATGCTGCAAGGCGGCGAGCCGGTCGCCAAGCGGGACATCGACGCGGAAGCGGCGAAGCGCGGCTACAGCCACGAGCAGTTAAAGACGGCGCGAAACAACCTAAAGAAGGGGGGCGACGACATCGTCGCAGCACAGGTTCCGGGGCAAGCTCACGCAGGCTGGACATGGCAATGGCTCCGCTTTTGAAGCCCGGAAAGGTCAGTAAGGCTGCCTACATTCTGACCCCTGTCAGAGTGGTTTTGAACCACAGCCCTTCTGACATTCTGATAGCGAATTCAAAGACTTACGAGGGGGGTCTGTCAGAAGGTGAGCCCTTCTGATCAGAGGGGCTCTTAACCCACTGAAATTACTATCAGAATGTCAGAAAGTCTCTATTTAACGGTTAGGGGAGATTTTGTGTGATGGTGTGTGATCTGGATCAAATGGACGCGCCGCCCCGCCCGGCGCAGCCGGTAACCGCTTACGATCTGATTCCGGTGGGCGTGACGGCCGGCGCACCAACGTGCGGAGTACCTTGGCTCCGCAAACTGAAGGGTGACAAACGCGCGCGGCAGTGTCGTGAGGCTAAGCGGCGCGAGCGCGAGCGCGAGAAAGGCGAACGCCTTCCGGAGATGTTTGGTTACGGTTCTACAAAGCTAACAATGGAAATCTATAGTCTAGTGCTCCCAGTCAAATTGCTACAGGAAGCCTTGGAAGAAGACCCTGATCATCTTCTGAAGCGCTTCCCCGAGGTCGGGCGTGAGCACACGCACACTCACGATGAGACAGCGGAGGCGCTGCGGAAATTTCTGCTGCGCTGGCTCTTTGTCAGATGACGCGTTCGTGATGTCATCGATGACATCGCTTCGGTGAGATCGGGCGGATCATCGCCGCATGATGACACGAGCCCCAGCGGTCAACCGCATCCCCGCCGATTTCATTCGCCCTTTCAGCGATTCCCTCGCCCTTAGCCTCACGCGCGCGTTTCTGGCGTCGGCTGACGGCATGATGTCGGTCGCCAGCCCGGCTGAACGACTCCGGCACGATCCCGTCGCGCTCGATATCGTCACCAAATCGCAGGTGACGATCCCGACACTGCCCGGCACCCCCGCAGTCGCGGCGACGCAAGTTCATGTGTTGGGTGCGCTGCTCGGAACGGACTCGATGTTGCCGGCGGTCCTGCCGAATGCGACGGTCGCCCCGTTCGGACAAGCTGCATCGATGTTCGTTCCTGGATATTCGCGCGACGGCAGCGCAGTCGGGTTTTCAAAAGCAGGCAGCCCGTTTGCGCCCGTGCAGCGTGATTTGTCGCTCGGCTACACGCTGACGGCGGGGCGGCGCTGCGGCTTCATTTCAGTCTTCACCCGCGAAGCTATGTTCTCTGAGTTGTTCGTCCGCCGCCAGATCACCGGAGACATCGGTGCGGGTATCGATACGCTGATGCTTTCCACGAACGCGGCGGATGATGCGACGGGAACGCCAGCCGGGTTGCGCAACACTGTGAATGCCATCGGCGCAACGGCGGGCGGCGGCGAAGCGGCGATGACGGCTGATTTGTCCGCGATTGGCGCGGCAGTCGCCAAGGTCGGCGGCGGCAACGTGCTGTACGTCGCATCGCCGAAGGAATTTATAAAAATCCGCGCACGGTTGCCGTTGTTCAAGTTGCCGTTGGTCGCATCGAGTGGTCTCGCCGATGGCGTTATTCTCTGCATGGCTCCGGTCGCGCTGGCGATTTCCTCCGCTGATCGCCCGCTGCGGATTGAAGTCTCTGATCAGGCGGTCTTGCACATGGACACAAGTCCGACTGCGTTGACGACGGCTGGTACGCCTCCGGCATCGGCATTTCCCGAACGATCGATGTTTCAAACTGACTGCAAGGCGCTCAAGCTCGTCGCGGACGATCTCGACTGGGGATGGCGCACGATTGCGGGCAACTGCATCGCGTGGGTGACCGGCGTGACTTGGTAGGAGCAAGGACGAATGAGCACCATCGACTTCAAATCGCTTCGCGCCCAACTCGCGGCCGACTCCGTGCGATCCAAGGCTGAGCTTCAACAGCGTATCGAGATGCGAGAGCGTGGCGACTTCGATGATCAGATTATTCACAAGACCTATCAGCCGGAGCCCGAGCCGGCAGCGCCAGCAGCACCACCGCGATTGCAAGGCGTGATGTCGCCGGAGATGGCGGCGCAGTGGAATGGTTGGCTTCACGCGTCGGTTAGCAATGCCCTCGCTGCGCACAGCGGTCAACTCCACGCGCATTTGACCGCGCGCGACGAGACGATCTGCAAGCTCGTCGGTGAAGTCGTTGGACGCGAGGTCAAGAAGCTGCGTGAGGAAATCGGCGTGCTGCGGGCGCAGACTACATTGCTCGAAACCGTTGCGAAGCACCGCATTATCGCGCTGCCGACAAAGAGCAAGTCCAATGCCGCATGACGAAGCCCAAGCCCTGCGTGAGCGTGTCCGAACGACCATCATGCGCGTCTATCTTGAAGACCGCGATGCGCTGGGCTTTTTGGCCGAGCGACTATGCGCCATCACCGATATCGCGCGTGGCCCTGTGTTGTCGTGCAACGAGCGACTGGCTTTCAGCGACCTGCTGCATGCGGCGGCCGATGCAGTCGAGCGATGAAAGAATTTCGAGGTGCGGGTTGGCCTCCTTGCTCGATCCCCCGCAACTCGAAAGGTGGGCGCATCCTGACCATGAGTGCGCCCGCACTACGCGCGCCCCAGCGTGACGGCTCGCCGAGTGGCTAGTCACGTTGGGGTCCGGATCAAAGTTGCGGGGCGGCGGGGGCGCAATCGAAAATTGAATAGGGTTAGTCCGACGGATCACGTGGATAACCCGAGCTTCATAAACGTGTATTTTTTCGACGGCGATGGGTAGAAAAATGAAACAACGTGGTCGAGTTTCCGGCGCTGCTCGTGACGTTCTCGGGCTTCCGGCCGACACCACCGAGCGACCAGATGCGCCCTATACGTTGACCGACGCCGAAACTGCCGAATGGCGAGCCATCGTCGCGGCGATGCCGCCGCAATATTTCGCCCGCACGCAGTACCCACTGTTGACGCAACTGTGCCGCCATATCACGGCCAGCAATCGCATTTCGCTGCTGATCGAATCTCTCTGCAAGAGAAAGTCCATCGACTGCACCGAACTGATTTCGCTGCACGCCGCCCAAGCCGCCGAGACCGCCGCGATCATCCGGCTGTCACGCTCGATGCGGCTGACCCACCAGTCCGTGTATCGCGCCTCCGCCACGGGCAGGCTGACGCCGCAGCCGGTCATTGAGGCGCCGTGGCGTCGGGGAAAAGTGGAATACAGCAAATGAAGCATTCCACCGATGAGAGGGGGCGAATGAAAGCACCTGCCGCCCGGCGGGCTCGATCAGATTGCCGTGGGCCGAGTTGCAGTTTGCACAGGGTCCGAAATGGAAACACTGGTTGTCCCAGCGACACAGAGAGGCTAGGGTTGCATCCGTTCTGCCGGGTTTTTGCGAGGTGCGGATGAGCAGTCCGATCCTGTTGCTTGAAGAAGTGTTTCGTACTGAGGGCCTACCTGAATTTACGTTCGTTCCAGCGCCAAACTACAATGAAATTTTGCTCGACATACGACGGCCCGGCAAGCCCGTCATTCTTGAGGGTCAATCCGGCACCGGCAAGACTTCCTGTGTCAGGCGGATCATCGCCGAACTGCAGGATCAGGCAGCGACCGAGTACCTGACCGCCCGAAATCCGGTTCACATTTCTCGAATCGAGAAGATTGTACACGAGCAAATCGCGGGCAGATTTGTGGTTGACGATTTTCACAGGTTAAGTCAGCAGCTTCAGGAGCAAATAGCTGATGTCGCCAAGCTAGCGGCTGAAGTACGCGATCAAGGTGACGTGCCGAAACTGATAATCATCGGCATCAACCAAGTGGGGGCAAGTCTGATTCAGCTTGTGCCTGATATCGCAAAGCGAGTTGGTATTCACAGAATTTTGCCGGGACGACGGCAGGAGATTGCCGAGCTTATCAAGAGCGGATGCGAGCGCCTCAACATCCGTATTATGAATGCCGATGCGATTTTTGATGAGACGCAGGGAGACTACTGGCTGACGCAACAGATTTGCCAATCCATATGCTCCGCCGCCAACGTAACCCAGACAGTCGAAGAGCGGACGGACGTAACGTATGACATTGGGGACATTAGGAGGCGGGTGGTTGAGCGATTGCGGGCAGCCTATTATCCTGCGGTGAAGGATTTCTGCCGGGGCCGTCGCTTTCGCCCAAGTAACGACCCATACTTCAAGTTGCTCCGCGAGGTCGGGCAGCAGGAATCATCGATCGTCGACTTGAATGAGATGGCTAATGCTCACCCGGAGGTGCGCGGCAGCATCAACAACATCAAAGAGCGCCGGTTAGAAATTCTTATCGAGTCGAAACCGAATGTAGCTCTTCACTTTTACTACAACGCAGACACTAAGAGCTTTGCGATTGAAGACCCTGCGCTGTTCTATTTCATAAAGCATCTTGATTGGAATCAACTGAGACAGGATTGCGGGTTCCGAGAGCATGGCGAGGACTTTGAGTTCGACGTGGCGCTTTCCTTTGCCGGGGAAAATCGCGCCTTGGCTGCATACATTGCAGCAGCTCTGTTAAGCCTCGATGTAACAGTATTCTTTGACGCGCTTTTCGAGGCAAACTACTTAGGCAGGGCATGGTCGGCACAATTCACCGAAGTGTTCGGACGGAAGAGCCGCTTTGTAGTTTGTATTCTAGATATTCGCCACTCGGAGAAAATTTGGCCAACGTTCGAACGCGAAGTGTTTGCACCACGAATAGCGAACGCAAGCGTAATTCCCATCTTCTTGGACGACACCAAGTTTGTTGGCATACCGCGTGACATCGTCGGCATTCATTTCAAATTCGATCCCACCGATCCTGACTGGAAGAAAAAAGTTGATGAGGAGATCATCTATAAGTTGATCGACAAACTGTCAGAATAGCTCGCGATGCTTCTGCGCGGACGGCAAGAGCCTGACGGTGACGATGAATCCGCTGACGGGGATATTCTTGTTGGGGTAGGCAGGAAGTGCATTGTTCAGTCCTCCGTCATTGCTTGTAACTACGAAAAAATTCCCGCATCGACTCCTGTTGTGCCTCATTGGTGATCTCGCTCAGCCGCCAAGCGTCCTTGTTGATCAGCTTCTTGATCTCGCGCTTCACAATCCCGCGTAGATCGCGCGGGTCCATCGCGTCCAATTCCCAGCAGCGTCGCCCGTGGGTGCGGACGAACCACGAATAGCGCGTGTCGCCCCGCTTGTCGGCGGCTGGGAATGACGGCAGCCCGACAACTTGCTCAGGCGTCAGCGCGATCCGTTTCAGCTTGATATGCGTGCCGCCGTACTCGGCAAAGCGCTTCGGCAGATCGACGGCGGACATGTTCGCCCCGCTCGGATCGAGATCGCCGACATAGAGAATGTGCAGCGGGCGTCCGTCGTTGTCATTGGCGATGTCGTGGGTGACTGTGGCGCTCGCATAGCCATGCACGACCATGAACGGAATGGCGAACTCATCGAGCACCGGTTGCAGGACGCCCCTTATTGTGCCTTTCTCACTCCAAACCTGCACGCGGTGCGGCTGGCTCTGCCAGAAGTTCAGGCGATAGGCCAGCGCGCTCGCAGCCATGTACTCTTCGGGACTATCCCACGTTGCGGCTTCCTCGATCTGCCGCGTCTCGTCAACGATCTGCTCCCAAGGAATTGTGCCTTCCTCGCGCGCGATGGTTAACAACCGCGAGACCTTGGACGTTTCAGACTTCTCCATCGACGCAATGAGCTTCTGCACGAACAACGTGTAGCAAACACCGCGCACGGTGATCGGCGCTCTCTCCTTCGCGATCGGCATGGTTCGGCATCTCCAAAATGCGAACTCAAGGCGCGCGAAAGCACGCCGCGAATCGCGATGAAAATTTCTGGGAGTGGCAGAGCAGGAGCCGCGCCCACCGCGCGAACTCCTCTCTGCCTGTGCCGTACCTTGCCAAACGAGCCGTGGGCTCGCCCGCCGCCAATATAGCTCACCCTGCCGCGCCGCCAAGCCCCCGACGCCGCCGCAGAAACGCGAGTACGCTGCGTTCCCGCGCCGCCCCGGCGCAAGACACCGGGACGCCTGATCGCCGCGTTCCTGGTACCGGATGCCGATCCCCCAAAATCCATGGGGGACAGATCGGGGGGTGGCGCGTCAAAAGGCGAAATATCTCAATAAAATCAATGCTGATGCCCGGATGGAGCGAATCGCAATCCGGGGCCGGCTACGCAATTGGCAGAAGCTGTCCCGGATTTCGATTCGCTCCATCCGGGCTACGGGCAAAGCCTCGCTATTTTCCAGCGAGGCCGCGAACGTGCTTGATAATTCCGGAAAAATCCACCCCGCCGTGCCCCGCCTTGTCGAAGGCCTGGTAAATCTCCTGCGCATGCTGGCCGAGCGGCGTCGCCGCGCCGGCGGCCTTGGCGGCATCCTGCGCCAGGGTCAGGTCCTTCACCATCAGTGCCGAGGCGAAACCCGGCTTGTAGTCGTTGTTCGCCGGAGAGGTCGGCACCGGGCCCGGAACCGGACAATAGGTCGTCAGCGACCAGCACTGGCCCGACGAGGTCGAGGCGACGTCGAACAGCGCCTGATGCGAGAGGCCGAGCTTCTCACCCAGCGCGAAGGCCTCGCTCACAGCGATCATGGAAATGCCGAGGATCATGTTGTTGCAGATCTTGGCCGCCTGGCCGGCGCCGGCGCCGCCGCAATGCACGATCTTCTTGCCCATGTTTTCGAGCACGGGCTTTGCCGCGGCGAACGCCTTGTCCTCGCCGCCGCACATGAAGGTGAGCGTCGCCCCCTTGGCGCCGCCGGTACCGCCGGACACCGGCGCATCCACCGAAAGCACGCCGTTCTTGGCGGCCAGCGCGTGTGCCTGCCGCGCGCTCTCGACGTCGATGGTGGAGGAGTCAATGATCAGCGCGCCCTTGGTCATGACAGGGACGACCTCGTTCCAGACGCCGAGCACATGCTTGCCGGCCGGCAGCATGGTGACGACGACATCGGCGCCCTTCACTGCGCCCGATGCGCTGTCGGCAATGCCGGCGCCATCGGCCTTGGCTTGCGCGCGCGAGGCCTCGACGAGGTCGAACGCGACGACCTTGTGGCCGGCCTTGACCAGATTGGCCGCCATCGGGCCGCCCATGTTGCCGAGACCGATGAATGCGATCGTGGCCATTGTCGTTTCCTCCGCTTGAGACTGTTGTTAGTTGAACTTGAGTTCGTCGGCGCCAATCTCGGCGAGATACGGCGCAAGCAATTCCGGCGTCACATCCTCGATCCGCGGCGGCGACCAGATCGGATTGCGGTCCTTGTCGATCACGGCGGCGCGTACGCCCTCGCGGAAATCGTCGCTGCGGAAGACCTCCAGCGCGGCGCGATATTCGCGCACCAGACATTCTTCCAGGCTCGACGCGGCGCGTGCCAGCCGCAGCAGCTTCAGCGTCACCACCATGCCGCGCGGCGATTTTTCGCCAAGCGTCTTCAGTGTCGCCAGAGCGAATTCGGAACCGTCGCGCTTGAGCGCGGCGACGATGTCCTCCATCCGGTCGAAGCCGAACAGCGCATCGATCATCGGCTCCTTTGCCGCGACCGGCCCGGCGGTCTCGCCGGTCGCAAAGCCGTTGATGAGCTTGCCGACCTCGGCCGCGGTTGCACCGGAGCGCAGCTTCGTCAGCGCATCCCGCAGCTCCGGCCATTTCGCCGCCGGCACCACCCAATCGGCGAACTTCGCGTGGATCGCGTCCGGCCCGTTCATGGTCTGGCCGGTCAGGCCGAAATAGGTGCCGATCTCGCCCGGCGAGCGCGACAACAGATAAGTGCCGCCGACGTCCGGGAAGAAGCCGAGCCCGACCTCGGGCATCGCGAGTTTGGTGCGATCGGTGACGACGCGGTGGCTCGCATGCGCGGAGAGCCCGACGCCGCCGCCCATCACGATGCCGTCCATGAAGGCGACATAGGGCTTTGGGAACCTCTTGATCCGGGCGTTGAGGATATATTCCTCGCGCCACAGGATCTTGCCAAGGTCGCCATGAACCTTCGAGCTTTCCCAGAGCGTGCGGATGTCGCCGCCGGCACACAGGCCGCGCTCGCCGGCGCCCTCCAGCACGATCACGGCGACGGCCGGATCGGTCTCGAAGCGGTCGAGCGCGGTCTCGATGTCGCGAAACATCTCGAGCGTCACGGCATTGATGGCCTTGGGACGGTTGAGCCTGATGACGCCGGCCGATCCCTCGACGCGGGCGACCAGATCGCCCTCTTCCGCTGCCGTCATCGCGCGCCCTCGATCAGTTTGCGCGCCACGATGAGCCGCATGATTTCATTGGTGCCTTCGAGGATCTGGTGCACGCGCAGATCGCGCACGATCTTCTCGATGCCGTATTCGCTGAGGTAGCCATAGCCGCCGTGAAGCTGGAGCGCCTGGTTGGCGACCTCGAAGCCGACATCGGTGCCGAAGCGCTTGGCCATCGCGCAGAGCATGGTGGCGTCAGGATCCTTGCGGTCGAGCGCCGCTGCGGCCCGCCACAGGAACGTGCGCGCGGCCTCGAGCTCAATCGCCATGTCGGCAAGGCGGAATTGCAGCGCCTGGAATTCGTCGAGGCGTTTTCCAAACGCCTTGCGCTCCTTCATGTAGTTGCGCGCCTTGTCGAGCGCGGTCTGCGCGCCACCGAGCGAGCATGCCGTGATGTTGAGACGGCCGCCATCGAGGCCGGCCATCGCGATCTTGAAGCCGACGCCCTCCTCGCTCAGCCGGTTGGCGACCGGCACGCGGGCGTTCTCGAACATGACGGCGCGGGTCGGCTGCGCATTCCAGCCCATCTTGCGCTCGTTGGCACCGAAGGAGACTCCCGGTGTGTTGCCGTCAATGACGAGCGTCGAGATGCCGCCGGGGCCGTCGCCGCCGGTCCTGACCATCGCGACCAAAAGGTCGGTGCCGCCGGCGCCCGAGATGAACTGCTTCTGGCCGTTGAGCACATAATGGTCGCCATCGCGCACCGCGCGGGTGCGCAGCGCCGCCGCATCGGAGCCGGCGCCCGGCTCGGTCAGGCAGTAGCTCGCGATCAGCTCCATGGTGCAGAGCTTCGGCAGCCATTTGTGGCGCTGGGTGTCGCTGCCGTAGGCATCGATCATCCAGGACGCCATGTTGTGGATGGAGATGAAGGCCGACGTGGTCGGACAGCCCGTCGCCAGCGCCTCGAAGATCAGCGCCGCGTCGAACCTGGTCATACCGGAGCCACCGACATCCTCGCGGATGTAGATACCGCCCATGCCGAGCGTCGCCGCCTCGCGCATCACGTCGACGGGGAAATGCTTCTCCTCGTCCCAGCGCAGCGCGTGCGGCGCGATCTTTTCCGCCGCAAACGCCAACGCCATGTCGCGAACCGCGATCTGATCCTCGTTCAGAGCGAACTGCATGGGTGCCTCGCTCTTGAGAGGATCACTTCATCAGCGGGATCGAGAACTCCGCGCCTTCCTTGACGCCGGACGGCCAGCGCGAGGTCACCGTCTTGGTCTTGGTGTAGAAGCGGACCGAGTCCGGGCCGTGCTGGTTGAGATCGCCGAAGCCGGACTTCTTCCAGCCGCCGAAGGTGTAATAGGCAATCGGCACCGGGATCGGCACGTTGATGCCGACCATGCCGACATTGACCTTGGCCGCGAAGTCGCGCGCCGCGTCGCCGTCGCGGGTGAAGATCGCAACGCCGTTGCCGTAGTCATGCTCGGACGGCAGCGCCAGTGCTTCCTTGTAGTCGTGCGCGCGCACCACCGAGAGCACCGGGCCGAAGATCTCTTCCTTGTAGATCCGCATGTCCTTGGTGACGTTGTCGAACAGCGAACCGCCGAGATAGAAGCCCTTCTCGTAGCCCTGCATCTTGAAGCCGCGGCCGTCGACGGCGAGCGTCGCGCCTTCCTTGATGCCGATGTCGATGTAGCCCTTGACCTTCTCGACCGCCTCGCGCGTCACCAGCGGACCGTAATCGGCCGACGGATCGATCGAGGTGCCGATCTTCAAGGACTCGACGCGCGGGATCAGCTTTTCCATCAGGCGGTCGGCGGTGGGCTTGCCGACGGGCACCGCGACGGAGACGGCCATGCAGCGCTCGCCGGCCGAGCCGTAGCCGGCGCCGATCAGCGCATCGACCGCTTGGTCCATGTCGGCGTCGGGCATGATGATGGCGTGGTTCTTGGCGCCGCCGAAGCACTGGCAGCGCTTGCCGGTCTGCGCGGCGCGCTCATAGATGTACTGCGCGATCGGCGTGGAGCCGACGAATCCGACGGCCTTGATATCAGGGTCGTCGAGGATGGCGTCGACCGCTTCCTTGTCGCCGTTGACGACGTTGAGGATGCCGGCTGGCAGGCCCGCTTCCATCATCAGTTCGGCAAGCAGCATCGGCACGCCGGGATCGCGCTCGGAGGGCTTGAGGATGAAGGCATTGCCGCAGGCGATCGCGGGCGCGAACTTCCACATCGGGATCATCGCCGGGAAATTGAACGGCGTGATGCCGGCGACGACGCCGAGCGCCTGGCGCATCGAATAGATGTCGATGCCGGGGCCGGCGCCTTCGGTGTACTCACCCTTCATCAGATGCGGGATGCCGCAGGCGAACTCGGCGACCTCGAGGCCGCGCTGGATGTCGCCCTTGGCGTCCGGCACGGTCTTGCCGTGCTCACGCGCCAGCAGCTCGGCGAGCTTGTCGTAGTCGCGCTGGACCAGCTCGACGAATTTCATCATGACGCGGGCGCGGCGCTGCGGGTTGGTCGCGGCCCATTCCGGCTGCGCGGCGCGGGCGTTCTCCACGGCAGCGCGGACCTCGGCCTTGGACGCCAGCGCCACCTTGGCTTGGACGTCACCGGTCATCGGCTCGAAAACGTCGGCGGTGCGGCCCGAGGTACCTTTGACCTCCTTGCCGCCGATGAAATGTCCGATTGAACGCATGGAAATATCTCCTTCAGGCCAGCCTGTTCGCTTTGACAAATCCTATCGACCTGCATTTTATAGGATTCAAGTCTGATATATTGCACCATAGATGTGCGAAAATGCTGGATCAAGGTAGCATCGACTGGGACGACTTTCGCTTCGTGCTGGCCATCGTGCGGGGCGGCTCGGTTTCGGCTGCGGCAAAACAGCTCGGCGTCGACCATGCCACCGTGATCCGCCGCGTCGACAGGCTGGAAAAGCACCTCTCGGCCAAGCTGTTTGACCGGCGCAAGACCGGCTATCTCCTCACCGAGGCCGGCCAGCGCGTCGCCGACAGCGCGGAAGCGATGGAATCGACCATCGTCGCCAACCAGGAGCAGGTCGGCGGCTCCGTGGCGCGGCTGACCGGAACGGTGCGGATCGGTGCGCCCGATGGCTTCGGTACCGCCTTCCTGGCGCCGCGGCTGGCGCCCTTCGCGGACCGGTATCCCGATCTCGATCTGCAACTTGTGGCTACTGCGCGGCTGTTCAGTCTCTCCAAGCGCGAGGCCGACATCGCGATCAGCCTGACCATGCCGAAGGAGGGCCGCATCGTCGGCCGCAAGCTGCTCGACTACCGCCTCGGGCTCTATGCCGCCCCCGCCTATCTCGACCGCTTCCCGCCGATCGTCTCGCGCGAGGTGCTGCCGCAGCACCGCTTTGTCGGCTACATCGAGGAGCTCCTGTTCACGCCGGAGCTCGACTATCTGCCGCAGGTGTCGCCGCGGATTTCCGCACGCTTCCGCAGCGCCAATCTGATCGCACAGCTCAACGCCACGCTCTCGGGCTTTGGCATCGCGGTGCTGCCGCATTTCATGGCGAGCGACTATCCGCACCTCGTCGCGGTGCTGCCGGAGGAGATCTCGATCACGCGGACGTTCTGGATGCTGATGCACGCCGACAGCAAGGACCTCGCCCGGATCAGGGCCGTGGCGGACTACATCGGTGAGATCGTGGAGCGCGAGCGGGCGTTGTTTGCGGGGCGGTAAGCACCGATCCCGTAGGGTGGGCAAAGCGAAGCGTGCCCACCATGCCAACTACGATCACGGAGAGACGGTGGGCACGGCGTAAGAGCGCCTTTGCCCACCCTACGGCATCTCGGCCTAACTCTGCTTCGCCTTCTTCACCGCCGCCACCTTCGGCTCACGCTTCGCACCATCCAGCGCGCTGTCCCTGCCCGCCTTCAGCACCTCGTCCGACAGTTCGCTGGAGCCGGCGATGCGCGCCAGCAGCATGGTGCCGGCCATCGTCGCCAGCGTCGCGATCGCCTGCTTGCGCGCGGCCTTGCGCGGCAGGTTCGGGATGTAGTCGGTCATCATCTCGATCATCTCGTTGAGCTTGCCGGCGAAGGCCTTTCGCGTCTTCGGGCTCTCGCGGGCGATCTCGGCGCCCAGCGCGGGAATCGAGCAGCCATGGCCGGGATTGTCGCGATGCAGCGCGGAGAGATAGGTCTCCGCGATCAGCGCCAGCCGTTTCTCGGGAGAAACCTCGCCACTGATCTTGCGCCAGTGCTCCATCGAGCGGTCCATGGCGTAGGCAAAGGCCTCGATCACCAGCGCCTCGCGGGAATCGAAATGCGCGTAGAAGCCGCCATGGGTCAGGCCCGCCTCCTTCATGAGGTCGGCGACGCCGATGCCGTGCGCACCCTTTTCGCGCAGCCGCACGGAGGCCTTCTTCACGATGCGGTCGTGGGTTTCCTGCTTGTGTTCCCGGGAATAGCGCATGCGGGTCTCATTGAATGTCGGAGATCATTTCATAACACAAGAATGGACCGGACGGTGAATTAATTCATGTTAAGATATTGCCAATCATGGAAAAGGTTGCAGTTGCATGGACTGCGAGCGCCCCCTTGCCGTCGCGGACGAACCCCTCGGTGTAGCTGGTCTGCCGTCCCAGCTTGATGATCTTGCCTTCGGCCGTGATCAGCCCGGACCGGACCGACAGCGGACGCAGGAACGTCATTTTCAGATCGAGGGTCACGGACGACTGCCCGGCCTCCAGCCGGGTCGAAATGGCGCATCCCATGGCGGTGTCGATCAGCGCCGCGGCCGTCGCGCCATGCAGGAGGCCGATGGTATTTTCGAGATCCTCGCGCGGCTCCAATTGCATCACGATCCGGCCCGGCTCGACCACCGCCATGGTGAAGCCGATCAGCTTTGCGAAGGGCGGCGGCGGCAGCCGGCCGTCGCGAATGCCCAGCATGGCGTCCATGCCCGACAGGCCCATCGCCGCTTTCGCGACCGGCGCAGGGACCTGCCAGTCCACCACACGCTCGCGCCGCTGCGTGGGCGAAAACAGGTCGAGTTGATCGATGTCGGTCATGGCAGCCTCTTTGTATGACATACATCATACTATGCCACGAACTTCGCGCTGGCAACTCCGTCTCCCCGGCCCGCTTGACAAGCAACGCGTTTCGGCCCGGAAGTGACCCCGACCGGTGCGCCCGCGCACGTCCAACAAACGTCGAGATCCCACGATGGAAATGCTCAACAACCACTGCGGCGTGACGCGCGATGCGCGCGGCGTCGTTCACGTCGCGATCTGCAACGCCGGCTCGCTCAACATCCTCGGCTCGCCCGTCACCGACGCGGTGCGCGAAGGCCTGCAACAGCTCGCCTCCGATCGCAGCATCCGCGTCGTGGTGCTGCGCGGCCAGAGCGAGAAGAGCATGATCGGCGGCGCCGACATCAAGGAGATGGCCAAGCTCGAGCAGGCATCGGCCGAAGCCTTCATCAGCCGCCTGCGCGATCTCTGCGAGGCCGTGCGCCAGTTCCCCGCCCCCGTGATCGCGCGCATGCCCGGCTGGTGCCTCGGCGGCGGGCTCGAGGTGGCGGCCGCGTGCGACTTCCGCATCGCCGCGCATGATGCGCATTTCGGCATGCCGGAGGTCCGCGTCGGCATTCCCTCGGTGATCCACGCCGCGCTGTTGCCGCGCCTGATCGGCTGGGCCCGCGCGCGCTGGCTGGTGATGACGGCAGAGAACATCGACGCAGCCACGGCGCTCGCTTGGGGCCTGGTCGACAAGGTCGCACCCGAGGGCGGGCTGGATGCAGCCGTCGAGCACACGGTGAAGGCGCTGCTCGAATGCGGCCCCGAGGCGTTGCGGTCGCAAAAGGCGCTGCTACGGCAATGGGAGGAACTGCCGCTGACGGAGTCGGTGAACCTCAGCGTCAAGGTGTTCGGCGAGTCGTTCCTGACCGACGAGCCGACGCGCCTGATGCAGGCGTTCGTGAACAGGAAGCGGTAAGCGCTGGACGGGGTGCTTCGTTCCGCATGACGCTGTCATCGCCCGCGCGGCGGGAGATCCAGTATTCCAGAGGCTGCGGTGATTGAGCCGAGAAGCCGCGGCGTTCTGGATGCCCTCGCCTTCGCGGGGCAGACATCGTCATTGGGGGAGCGCTTTCGTTCCTAGAGTCACAGCCCCTCCTCCGATCGCAGGAGGAAATCTCATGCGAACCACAAGATTTTCTCATCCCAGCCGCGGTTGCATTTTTTGCGCCGCATCATATGATGAGCATAATCTTACTCAACCGTCATCGCAGGGAGTCCCGTCATGGCCGAAGCCGCCGATCCCGTCGTCATCGTCTCCGCCGCCCGTACCCCGCTCGGCCGCTTCATGGGCGAATTGTCGCCGCTGGCCGCGCATAAGCTTGGATCGCATGTGATCGGCGCTGCGCTGGAGCGCGCCAAGCTCGCGCCTGAGAAGGTCGATGAGGTCTTCATGGGCTGCGTGCTGCCCGCAGGACAAGGCCAGGCCCCGGCACGCCAGGCTGCCCGTGCGGCCGGCCTGCCCGATGCGACCGGCGCCACCACGGTCAACAAGGTCTGCGGCTCCGGCATGAAGGCGACCATGCTGGCGCACGACATCATCCGCGCCGGCTCCGCCGAGATCGTCGTCTCCGGCGGCATGGAGAGCATGAGCAACGCGCCCTATCTTCTCGCCAAGGCACGCGGAGGCTATCGCGTCGGCCATGACCGCATCATCGACCACATGATGATGGACGGGCTGGAGGACGCCTACGAGACCGGCCGATCCATGGGCGATTTCGGCGAGGCCACGGCAGAGGCCTACCAGTTCACCCGCAAGGACCAGGACGCCTATGCGATGGAGACGCTCAGCCGCGCCCGCAGGGCGGTCGAGGGCGGCGCGTTCAAGGCCGAGATCGCGCCGATCACGCTGACCGAGAAGGCTGGCCCACGCGTCGTCGCCAATGACGAGCATCCGCTGAAGGTCGATCCGGCCAAGATTCCCGGACTGAAGCCGGCGTTCCGCGCCAATGGCACGATCACGCCGGCCGCCTCCTCCGCCAATGCCGACGGTGCCGCCGCGCTGGTGCTGACGAAGCGGTCGCTGGCCGATCGCAACGGCCTTCCGGCGCTTGCCGTGATCAAGGGCCACGCCACCCACAGCCAGGAGCCGCAATGGTTCACCACGGCGCCGATCCCTGCGATCCGCAAGCTGCTCGACAAGATCGGCTGGAGCGCCGGTGACGTCGACCTGTTCGAGATCAACGAGGCTTTCGCCGTGGTGGCGATGGCGGCGCAGCGCGATCTCGGCATTCCCCGCGACAAGCTGAACATCAACGGCGGCGCCTGCGCGCTCGGCCATCCGATTGGCGCCACCGGCGCGCGGCTGATCGTGACGCTGCTGCATGCGCTCGAGGCCCAGAACCTCAAGCGCGGCGTCGCCGCGCTCTGCATCGGTGGCGGCGAAGCCACGGCCATCGCGGTGGAGCGGCTGACGCACTAGTCGTGATGTCCGAAATTGAGGGAAGTCTGACATTTTAGACTTCCGACGAATATGCCAGATTATAACGATGACGCGAGTCCCGGGAGGGACCGCCAACCATGATTGAGGCCCAATGATCTCGAACTGGCTCGCGGCAAGGCTCAGCCGCCGCAATATCCACTACGGCTGGGTGATGGTCGGCGTGACCTTCCTGGCCGCGCTGATCAGCGCCGGCACGGTCGGTGCGCCCGGCGTGTTCATCGTTCCCCTGCAGAAGGAGTTCGGCTGGAGCACGGCGGAGATCTCTTCCGCGCTGTCGATCCGCTTCATCCTGTTCGGGCTGATGGCGCCGTTCGCCGCCGCCCTGCTCAACCGCTACGGCCTGCGCAACGTCACGCTCACGGCGCAGCTGATCGTGGTCTCGGCGCTGGTCGCATCGCTCGGCATGACCGAGGTCTGGCAGCTCATAGCCCTGTGGGGCGTCGTGATCGGTATCGGCACCGGGATGACCGCGCTGGTGCTCGGCGCGACCATCGCCACGCGCTGGTTCGCGGCGCGGCGCGGCCTCGTCGTCGGCATCATGACCGCGAGCGTCGCCACCGGTCAGCTCGTGTTCCTGCCGCTGCTCGCAAGCCTCACCGAACGCTTCGGCTGGCGGCTGGCGCTCGGCTTCGTCTGCATCATGCTCGGCGTTTCCGCACTCGCGGTCCTGCTCGCGATGCGCGACCGTCCGAGCGATCTGGGCCTGCGCCCGTTCGGTGACGAGGGCAGCGAGCCCCTGCCCGCGCCGCCCGTCAACCACGGCTCGATCACGGCGGTGGCGCTCGGCACGCTGCGCGACGCCTCGAAGTCGAGCGCGTTCTGGATCCTGTTTGCGACCTTCTTCGTCTGCGGCGCCTCGACCAACGGCCTCGTCCAGGTCCACCTGATCCCGATGTGCCTCGATTTCGGCATCCCGCAGGTGCAGGCCGCAAGCCTGCTGGCTGCGATGGGTATCTTCGACTTCTTCGGCACCATCTTCTCGGGCTGGCTGTCGGACCGTTACGACAATCGCTGGCTCCTGTTCTGGTACTACGGCCTGCGCGGTCTCTCGCTGATCTTCCTGCCCTTCAGCGATTTCTCGTTCTACGGCCTGTCGATCTTCGCGATGTTCTACGGCCTCGACTGGATCGCCACCGTGCCGCCGACGGTGCGCCTCACCGCGCAGAAGTTCGGCCCAGAGCGCGCCAATCTGGTGTTCGGCTGGATCTTCGCCGGGCATCAGCTCGGCGCCGGCACCGCGGCCTTCGGAGCGGGCCTGTCGCGGACGCTGCTCCAGAGCTACCTGCCCGCCTTCTTCATCGCCGGCGCGCTCTGCGTGTTCGCCTCGCTGATCGTGCTGGCGCTGTCGCGGCAGCCGAAGCCGAAGACGCAACCCGCAATGGCGTAAGCTGCCCTAGTACCGGATCGTGGTGGTGACGCCGAAGACTGCGGCGTCACCGATCCGCGAAGTCCCGCTCGGATCGTTCGGAATGGGGACGCCGCCCGAGGGGCGGAACACGTACTGGAAATACGGCGCCACCAGCCAGCCCGGCTTGATATGCGCCTCGTAGATCATCTCGATCAGGGTCTCGTTGCTGCGCACCGGGCTCTGCACGCCGGTGAAGGCCTGCGTATCGAGATCGAGCGTGCGGGCCGTGTTCGAAATCCGCATATAGGCCATCGCCACGCCGAAGCGGTCGAGCGGATGGCCTGGCGTGAAGCCGACGAAGCCGATGCCGCCGTCGAGATAGAGGTCGATCAGATTGCGATCCGGCGGGCTGTAGGCGATGCGGCCGAACGCGGTGACGCCCGGGATCGAAGCGGAGGTGGTGTTGTCCTTCACCTCCGGCGGGCGGTAGAGCACCTGCTCGATCACCGCGAAGATGCCGTAGTTGCCGCGGAGCTTCGCCGGAACGCCGCTTCCGGAGGGATCGGCGATCGACAGTCCCTCCGCGGTAAACCGCTGGCTGTCGAACGAGCCATAGTGCTTCCAGGCGCCCGGCGTAAAATTGCCGGCGAGCGGGCGGCCCCCGATATCGATGTCGTAGTTGAAGCGGACCTGCCCGATCACCCAGGGCGGATCGTTGACGCGGAACGCGAGGCCGTGATGGTCGCGAATCTGTGGATCGGCATCGCCCGGCCCGGACGGATCGCCGTTGAACACCGCAGCATAGGCGGTGATCTGGTCCGTCAACGCGGCCTTGACGCGAATGCCGGGCACCGCGATCGGCGGGGCCGGGCCGCCGGCCGGAAGGTTGGAGGCCTTGATCGCCGGCCAGCCGAAGGTGCCGTTGATGAAGAGGTCGTCGGTCTGGCTGTCGAAGAACTCCACATCCGCGGCCTGCTGGCCGGCCCTGATGTTCAGCCTGTCGCCAAAGAAGCTCTGCTCGAAATAGGCGTTGTAGAGCCGCTGGTCCGGCAGCGCCTCGATCTCGCTGATGGTGGCGAGGTTCTGCACGTAGTTGCGCGAGAGCCCGCGGCCGTAGATCACGAAGGCGTTGGCGTAGAAGCGGCCGCCGCTCCAGCCGACGAGCTTGTCCAGATCGGCATCGACCGAGAGATCGAGGCGGCCGAAATGGATCGCGCCGCGCCCAACACCGCCGGACACATTGCCGATGTTGTCGGCGATGTAGGTGGCGCCGAAATTCAGGCCCTTGTTGGCGAGCCCGTCATGCCATTCGTTGGACCATTTTGGCGCCAGCCATTCCGCCGCGCTTTCGTCCTTGGCGCCGGCGCGCGCGCTCGTGCTCGCCAAGGTGCACGCCAGCGCAATTGCAGCCATGCTTCGCAGCAGAGAGCTATCGGCAATCGCGTTCACGGTTGGGTACGCTACTTGAAAATGCCCGTGCGCCGCATGAACAAATAGGCCGCGCCGACCGACGAGGCCATCAGCGCCGCCGCCCAGAGGAATCCGGTCTCGACGTCGGTGAGCGGCAGGCCCTTGGTGTTCATGCCGAAGATGCCGGTGATCAGCGTCGGCGGCAGCAGCAGCGTCGTCACGATGGAGAGCGTGTGGAGGTGGTGGTTGCTCTCCTCCTCGTTCTTGAAGCGCAGCTCCTCCTCGAGCAGCCGGCTGCGCTCGCGCAGCTCGACGATGTCGTGATCGAGACCATCGAGCCGCTGCGCCAGCTTGCCGGCGTGGATCCGCAAGCCCGGCGAGAGATGGTCCGTGTTCTTCTGGTCGAGCCGGTGAAACAGCACGCGCAGGCCGGTGAGCTGACGATGCAGCCTGACGCAGGTGCGGCGCAGCCGGCCGAGATTGCGGCGCATCTCCGGCTTGGCATCGTCGGCGAGGATGCGTTCCTCGATGCCGTCGATCTCCTGCCCGAGCTTGTCGGCCATCCGATCAAGCGTGTCGGCGACCTCGTCCACGATCTTTTCCAGGAGATGGGCGACGTTGTCGACGCGGTAGCCGCCTTCGAGCACCCGGCGCGTCGCATCCGCCGAGCACAGCGCCTGATGGCGGCCGCTGACCAGCAGGTGCTCGGTCATGGCGAAGCGCAGGAACGCGGTCTCCTCCGTGGCGCTGTCGATGTCGCGCACGAGGTCGGAGAACACGCCGTAGACGCAGTGGTCGATGACATGGAGCTGCTGGAACGTGTCGTTGGACAGCAGCAGCTCGCGCGCAAGCGGCGGCAGCGTCGATGCCGCAATCCACGGCCGCGCCCGCGCATCGGTCAGGTTGAAATGCAGCCAGAGCCGGCCGTCATGGCTGAACTCGATCGGCCGGTCGATCGGCAGCGCCTCGGCGCTGCCGTCGCTGTGCAGGCGGAACGCCCAGACGAGGCCCGGAATGACAGGCTCAGCCCCCGATATCGCGCTGACAAGCTTTGCCGGCTCAGCCATGGTAGCCCCAACCGTCAACAAATGCCCCGTCTCCGGAAGATGGCTGACGGCATCTTCCGGATCCACGCGGGTACTCAATTACGCCTTTGTTACAGTTTGATGATGGCGCCGCCCTACTCCGCGGCCAGCCCCGTCGCGGCCGCCGCCTCGACTTCCCTGATATAGTCGTGCACGACGCGGCCGAACGGCAACGTCAGATCGGCGGTGTAGTGATGCGCGCCGACGACGCGACGAACCGGGAAATCGGCAACCGGCGCATTGACGTGCGGCACCAGGTGAAGACGTCCGGGCCCCATCCAGGAGCCCTTCGGCACGATATCGGTGAGGTTGATCGCGACGAGCTGGCAGACTTCGAGACGGCCGTCGACGCCCGGGATCATCTTCAGATTCACCTGCGTCTTCGACAGCGTCGCGCGGGTGAGATCGCTGTTGCCGGCCATGCTCTCGTGCTTGTAGCCCATCGTGCCCATGGCGACGAGCTGGCCGGCATATTCCAGCGTGCCCGTCAGCGTGTCCTTGACGATCTCGAGCTTGGGACGGGCGTATTTCTTGGGAAAGCCCCAGATCTCGCGGCCCGCGGCGAAGCGGCGCGACTGGATCAAGATGCCCGAGCAAGGCATGGGGCTGGTGGTGCACGACGTCCACCGGGAGACGGAGAGCGCGTAAGGGGCACTGGAGCGGGGGCGCAAACAAAAACCGCGAAAACAACCCCATGCACAGTAGCCGAGGCACGGCGGATCAATGACTTACGTGTCCGCAAGGCGATTTGACTCGTCGGGCAAGACACCGGCATGATGTGATCATGGCGGGATACACAAGTCGCCGATGCCCTGCCCGACATTGATGCAGGAAGCCTTGCTCAAAGCGTCGCGACGCGCGGGTTGACGACCGTATACCCCCGCAAGGAACGCGCGTGCATTCTTGTTGCGTGTCCGCCCGAGTTGGCGTCATACGCCATCCAGATGTCTCCCCCGAGGTGCTGCTCCAGGACGAACACGTGGCCGCGTCGTGCCGCCACCATTCCCGGCGCTGGCGATGTGCGCGGAAAACGTAGCCAGTTAGCCGCGAGATTCAATTCCGGCACCATACGACCAAACACGCGCAGGGCCGCGCCGCAACCACAGAAGGACGACGGGCAACCGGCCGGTCGACCGCCGACGATCCGATCGCCAGGGACATTCGCCGCCGCAACGGCGTTGCCAGCGGCGACCATTGTGAGTTGTCTTGAATGGGGCGCCTGTGATGAGTACTTGGAAACGCGCTCGCGGCGCGTTTGCGAAGACGAGAAGTCGCAGGGCATGATGACATTGCATTCGGGCGCTTGAGCAATGCGGTTGGGTCGTGCTTCCGAAGCAATAGAACTGACGGCAACAAAAAGACACGCAGAAAGAACCGGCTTGAACATTGCAGGACTCCGAATTGGAAGGTCCCGCCCCGGTCGATGAGCAACTGATAACAGTTTGGCTGAAATGGGCCTAAAGGGCGGCAGAAAATGGCAGCATTTGCGGACCGCTCTCTTCAATCCGCATAAGCCACACGTTGCGACCGAAATGATTAACTCGCAGAGTACGAACGTCCGCCTTTGACACTCCCAGCGCTTGCGACAAGCGACCAGCTTCGCGTTGCGCTGGAAGCGGGAGGTCGCGACCGCCGGCGACGCCGAAGGCGTTGCGCAGGAGTATTCGACGAGCCTTGTACATATCGTGTCAGAGTGGAAATCTCGCTCCCGCGAATTTAGGCACTAAAGCCAGCGTAAGGACGCTCAATCATGCTCACTGTCTATGGCGAAGGTCGTGGGTTCCGTGTCGTTTGGCTGCTCGAGGAATTGGGAGTGGCTTATCGGCTGCGCCCGGTCGATCTGCTCGCGGTCGAGAATGATCCCGATTTCCTCGCGATCAACCCCGCCGGCTTTATCCCGGCGCTACAGGACGGCGACATGATCATGGTCGAATCGATCGCGATCCTCGAATACCTGCTTGCCCGCCACGGCCCGAGCCCGCTCGCCGTCGCCCGGGATGATCCGGCTTTCGCCGCCTATCTGCAATTCCTCCATTTGGGAGAGGCTGGGCTCGCTGGGCCAATGAACGCCGTCTTCGTCGGTCGCGCACTCGCGCCCGAAGCAGAGCGAAACGCCCGGGTCACGAACTGGGCACTGGAGACCTTTCACAGCCGGCTGGGATTGGTCATCCAGCGTCTCGCAACTCGTCCATTTCTCGCCGGAGACCAGTTCACCGCTGCTGACATTTCAGTGAGCTACGCTCTCCTGCTTGGTCTGCGAACCGGCAACTATACCCCGGGTTCAGTCGAGCGTGCCTATCTCGCCCGCACGACGACACGCCCCGCCTACGCCCGAGCAATGGAAATCTGCCAAGCCACCAAAGCCTGGGCGGAGAGATCACCGACGTTGTAGAGCCAAGTCGTGAATCCATAGAAGGGATTCCCACGCGCGTGGTCTTCTGATTCAGGATTGGCATGAGCCGATATGGCAGACTTCGAGTGGCGCGTGATCGAGCCACTTCTGCCCGATAAGCCCAAGCTGTGGCCTCGCGCCAGATGCCACGTGCACCTATCGAACGTTTGACACGTCGGGCAGCGGCGTCACGCCATCATTGCCCGCCTGCATCCCGGTTAACCGGCGCCGCGTCGCGACGCTAGCAGGTCTTCTGCTGCAGATGCTGGACGCATGTGCACGTCGTCGTCGCCGGATACTTCACGTCGTAGTATGGGAAGCTCGAGTTGGCCGGGCTGTTGGTCGAGCAGCGCGGGAACAGGTAATAGCTGTCGGTCAGCTGCACGGTGCCGGCGATCGTATAGCCGAGGTTGGGCGTGTAGTCATAGGACACCTCGCTCAGGATGAGCGAGATGTTGGCGTTGTTGGGATTCTTCGGATCGGTGGCGGTGAACTGGGACAAGGTCATCTGCTGACCCACGGTTCGCGCTGCCCCCGATTTGGTCGACGTGCTCCATTGCACCGTCGCATTGCCCTTGCTGTCGGTCGAGACTCCGGAGACCGTGATCGTCATCAGGGAGGTACTGCCGCTCTTGACGGCATAAGGCGCCATGATGGCGGTCGAAGCGGCAAGGATGCCGGTCATCTGGGACGCTGTGACCTGGGTGTTCTGCGAAACCATGTCCGCGACACTGTGCGCGGTCGCGGAGACCTTGACGTTCATGGCCAACCCGTTCCCGAGCTCGACGCCGCCGATATAGAGCAGCAGCATGAACGGGCTCACGATGGCGAACTCCGTCGCCGCAACGCCGCGAGCGTCGGTCCACAGGTCCCGTGCGCGAAACGACAGGCCGGCGATCATCAGTCAGCTCCCTGGCTCATTCTGGAACGCGGCGGACGCCATGATCAGCCGGTTGCCGTTGGAAAGATTCGACAGATTGAAACCGAGTGGCCCGAGCATGACAGGCCAGACATACATCACCCGGAGGACGACGATATCGCCGGAGTCGCCGGGATTGAACTGCCAGGTGTTGGTGACCGCACCCGTAGCGTCGAAGGTCAGGGAGGGCATGGCCGTGTTCGCGGAAGTCCACGACGTGGCGACCTGCATGTCCACCATGATGCCGCTGCAGTTGAACAAGATCACGATCTGGTCGCAGACCTTCTGCTTGAATGCGGACTGCGTCATCTGCGCGGACTGAACCTGTCCCGTCATGACCAGGCGCGCCGATTGACGCACCACGGATTCGAGCAATTCCTGCGCAAAGAAAACGATGAACGTCTGAATGAGCGCAATGATGAGGGCGAGGAACGGCGCGGCGACGAGCGCGAATTCGACGGCCGTGGCACCCCTGCTGTCCCGGGCGAAAGCTGCGCAGCGACCGCCGCGCCTCGTTCTCGTTGTAGCCTTTGGACCAGTCATGGCGCTTGCTCTACTGCACGAGGCTGGCAGTGCTTGACGCCACCTTGATGAAGAGGTTCGTCAGCGCGTCGGAAATGTCGCCACCGGTTTGGACGGAGGCATAGAAGCCAGGCGAGGCGCATGATTGCAGTTTTTGCGCGATGGTCCCGGTCAAGGAAGTAGGCTCGTTGTACGGGTCCACCCAGCTCATGTACCAGCTGTTCGTGACCGGGATATTGGGGGTCTTAAGTTGCAAGTATTCCGTGTAGAGGACAGCGATCTTAATGCCCCGGTTCTTGATGGTCGTGCAGATCGTCGTGTCGAGCGGCTGCTGGCATCGATTGTTGGAGGCGAGGCTCGCGTTGGGGCAAGTCGAAGCGCCCGAGACGATCTTGTCCTCCACGCCGTCGGTGACAAGGAACACCACTTCCTGCGGCGTATCTCCCGACGCGTTGCTCCCAAGCCCGGGAGTGGGCATGACGTCGTTGAGGCTTTTAAGCGCGCCGGCGATATCTGTGCCATTGTCGGTCTTGCAGTTGGTCGTCACAACGACGCAGTTCTGGTAGGCGACCGGCATCAGCGCGATGTTGGAAACCTGGGTTCCGGCGCTGGTCGGGGTGGTCAGTGTGGCCAGTGCGTTCAAACCCAAATCGAACGTATAGAGCGCCGCTTTGTAGGTGGTGTTGTTCAACGCCGACATGCACTGCATGACGCCGCCCGAAACGCCCGACTGCGGGCAGTTCGACCAGCTATTCAGCAACTGGTTGACGGCACTCGTCACGAGATCGATCCGCAAGGTGATATTTCTTTGTCGCGCGATCGCGAGGTTATCCTTGGTCCCGCCGTCGTGAGCGATATTGGTTTCATGACAGGCGAAGCCGCAGTTCTGCGAGCCCCCTGCCGACTGGTACGCGGGGGCGGTGTATTTGATGAGATTGCTGATGTCGGTCGTGGTCGCGCCGATCCCCATGGACGGCGAGTCATCCATCAGCAGATAGAAATTCATGTTGGGCGCGCTCGACGCCCTCGCCGTCGCGGAACCGGCGACCTGCCAGGTCTGCTTGCCGAGAACGCCGGGGAAATTGTTCGTGGACTGCGCGGTGTAGGAACCGTGATGGTTCGCGCGAGACCGGAATCGACGATAGTGACCGTCGGTGTCGGAACCGCGGACAGTCCGGGAAGATTCGCCTTCGCTGCGAAGACGGCTTCCGCGGTCGCCTTGACGACGGTGGTGTCGCTCTGCGTCAGCATCGCCGGCCTCACGGCCGCGATCGCGGCCGCGTCGGCAGCTGCGTTCAATTGCTCCCGCTTGCGCAGGGCCAGCGTATAGTCGAGCGCCATGCCCAGTAGAAAGATCGTGGGGACCATCATCAGCGCGAAGATGATGGCGACGTTGGCCTTCCTGTCTCTCGCGAAACGAAGCATTGCGCTGCGGAGCATGAGTTTCATCCTGGCTGCCGTCGCTACGGCAGCGGCCCTTCCCCTGAAATCGACGGAAAAGACTGCCGGGTTTCGATCCCGGCGCTCGCCGTCATGGGCGGAATATGCGGAGGGCTCCCTTAATCAAGACTTACGAGCAATCCACAACATGGGCTGCAACAGGTTGGATGTATCATATTGAGAAGGCATCATTAACGTCGGTTAAACGCGATCGCAGACACCCGCGGGTAAGCGGTAACAGGTGCCCCCTACGCCCGTTGCGGCCTCACGACCGGCGCTATCAGGCACGGCCGCGCGCCGTCTCCAGGCAGATCGCAAGCGGCGGAAAACCCGTCCCGCTCTTGGCAAGGGGGGGCCTGTCGGTCCGATTCGGGACTTTCGCGCCTCTGTGACGCGCCGGGCCGCCTACGGCCTGATCGTCATGTTCTCCGGCGGTCCGGCTTTTCGCAGCGGCTCGGCCAGCCTTGCGAACTCGCAGAGCAACGATCTCGTCTTCCTGGGATCGATGATCTCCTCGACCCAGAACTTCTCGGCCGAGCGGAACGGCGAGCGCAGCTTGTTCAGCCGCTCCTCGATCTCCCTCAGCTTCGCCGCCTTGTCCTCGGCCGCATCGATGTCGGCGCGGTAGGCCGCTTCAATGCCGCCTTCGAGCGGAAGCGAGCCCCAATAGGCCGACGGCCAGGCGTAGCGGATCGAGAAGCGGTCGGCCGGCTGATGCACCACGCCGGCGACGCCGAACGCGTTACGCAGGATCACGGTGCACCAGGGCACGGTGGTCTGGTTGACCGCGGCCATGACGCGGACGCCGTGGCGGATGGTCGCCGCCTTCTCGGCATCGAGCCCGATCATGAAGCCGGGGCAGTCCATGAGATAGACGATCGGCAGATGGAAGGTTTCGGCGAAATCGACCCAGCGCACCACCTTCTGGCACGCATCCGCCGTCCAGGAGCCGCCATAGTGAAAACTGTCGCTGGCAAGCAGCAGCACCGCCCTGCCCTCGAGCCGCGCGAGGCCGACGATGATTGGTTTGCCGAAATTCTTCGCGACCTCGAAGAACGAGCCCTTGTCGACAACGGACTCGATGATCGGCCGCATCTTGTAGACCTGCTTGCGGTTGCGCGGCACCGCGTTCATCAGCGCTTCCTCGGTACGCTCGGGATTGTCGGTGCAGGGCAAGGTCGGCGGCAGCTCGTAGACCGACGACGGCAGATAGGACAGGAAGCGCCGCGCGCAGGCGAACGCCTCTTCCTCGGTGTCGACGGCATGGTCAATCGCGCCGGCGCGGGTCTGGATGTCGGCGCCGCCGAGTTCCTCCTTCGAGAGGTCCTGTCCCAGCGCCTTCACCACAGGCGGCCCCGCGACGAACATCGCGGACTTCCGGGTCATGATGGAATAGTGGCTGGCGGCGAGGCGCGCGGCACCGAGCCCTGCAACCGAACCGAGGCCGAGCGCGACCACCGGCACCTGCGACAGGTTTTCCGTCGTGAAGCGATACCAGCGCGTGCCGCCGATGCCACCCGGCAGGTTCGCCGCGCCCTTGGTCTCGATGGTCTTGACCGAGCCGCCGCCGCCGGAGCCTTCGATGATGCGGACGATGGGCAGACGGAAGTCGTGCGCCATCTCCTCCGCCATCAGCGGTTTCGCGGAGATCGATGCATCCGCCGAGCCGCCGCGCACGGTGAAATCGTCGCCGACCACGACCACCGTGCGGCCGTCCACGCGCGCGCGGCCGAACACGCAGTTCGCCGGCGTCAACTTCTGTAACTCGCCGCTGGAATCGTACTCACCGATGCCGGAGACGGCACCGATCTCGTGAAAGCTGCCTTTGTCGATCAGCTTGTCGATGCGCTCCCGAACAGTCAGCCGGCCCTGGTCATGCTGTCGCTTGACCTTGTCAACGCCGCCCATCTCCCGCGCGAAGGCTTCGCGCCGGGCGAGCTCGTCGAGTTCCGGCTTCCAGGTCATTCACTCCCTCCGAATTGATCGGCTTGTTATTGTTGTGCACGGCCATTGCGACCGGTTTGCGCGGGATACGGTTGTTGAAGACGTCGCCTTCCGCACCCTCGAGCAGGCTGCCCAGCGATCGGCCCAGCGCGAGCATCAGCGGCGCGACTTCCGCATGCAGACGCTGCTCGTCGTACATCGCAGACAGAAGGCCGATCGTGATGACGACGAAGGTCTGGTACTGCGGCGACCAGATCGGCACCGCGAGGCCGTTGATGTGCGGGCTCCAGAGGCCGCAGGCCGTGACATAGCCGCGCTCGCGCAGCGATTGCCGGTTGGCTTCGATGCGAGGCTTCAGGATCTTGGCCGCCTCGGGAGCTTCGCGCTCCATGTCCGCAATGAAGGCATCGCCGACCTCGGGCGCCAGCGCCGCGGTGTAGGCTGCGCCCGCAGCGGTCGAGGCCATCGAGATGCGGCTGCCGGTGCCTTCATGCAGGCCGAGCGCAGTCGCGGATCGCGCGAACTGGAGATAGACGAGATGGAAGCGATCGGGGACCACGAAGCCGACCGTCCCCGGCAGTTGCTCAGCGACCTCTTGCAGGCGTTGCCGGATCATGCTGCGCAGCTGCGCGCCCTTCATCATCGAGGCGCTCATCGCCACCGCGCTCGGGCCGATGCGATATTTCTGGTCGCGCGGCAGATAGACGAGCTGGCCCATGCGCGTCAGCGTGTGCGTGAGCCGCGACACCGTCGAGCGCGGCAGGCCGCAGCGATTTGAAATCTCGAGATTGCCGAGCCGCGCCTCGTGGCCCTCGAAGCATCGCAACACATCGAACGCGCGCGACACCACCTGGATGACATCACCCTCACCGGCTTCGCCAGCGAGCGCACCTTGCCTACTCAACCGCTCCGAACGTCGTCCCATGTTCCCTACCATCTGTTCCGCTGTGCGGAATTAAATTCCACTTGCAGACGACGCTACCTCAGGCATTTTGCGACGACAACAAAAAGGCGATGGCATGCCAGAAATTAAGATCGTCACGGAGGTCGCTGGACGCATCTGCGCAACTCCCGTGCAAGTTGGAGGAACCGTTGCGGATGGTGACGACGTTGTGGTGGTCGAGGCGATGAAGATGGAGATCCCGGTACCCTCGCCTGCGTCCGGCACGATCACATCGCTTCTCGTCAAACTCGACGACGTCGTCGCCGAGGGACAGGCCATCGCGATCGTCGCGAGCTGAAGCGCATGCGCATCGCCTGACGTGGTTGCGCAATCTTTTTGTGGCCATCCTTCGAGACGCCTGCTTTTGGCAGGCTCATCGGGATGAGGCTGGTTTTCGCAGCAAATCACACATCCTCATGGTGAGGAGCGCCGCTCACGGCGCGTCTCGAACCATGGCCGAGCGATGCGCTATCGCCGTCAGTGGCCCGCGACAATCTGTCAGACCTCCGCTTCACCTCCGCGGTACGACGTTGCCATCGCCTGATACGGATGACATGATCTTTTCAAGCAAGAAGGTCTTCGCGAACCAAGCGAGGATGTTGGGAGGAAAACATGCTTCGTGGGCTGCTCGTGCTCGCGCCTGCCTTGGTTGCGGGCATTTCTTTTGTGTCTACACGCTATGCGTCGGCCGAAGACATCAAGCTGCCGCCGACATTGACGTTCACCGCCTATGACACCGGCACTGCCGGCTTCAACATCGCGGTCGGCGTCGGCAAGATGATGAAGGACAAGTACAGCACCGACGTGCGCGTGCTCCCCGCAGGCAACGACGTCGCGCGGCTGGCGCCGCTGCGCGCCAAGCGTGCCGCGGCGGCGGCGATGGGATCGGGCACCTATTTCGCGCAGGAAGGCGTGTTCGAGTTCGGCAGCAAAGAATGGGGGCCGCAGTCGCTTCAGATCCTGCTCTCGAGCGTCGATTGCAATTGCGGTTCGCTTGGCGTCGCAGCCGATACCGGCGTGAAAGATCTGAAAGACCTGAAAGGCAAGCGCGTCGGATTTGTCGTGGGCTCGCCCGCGCTGAACCAGAACTCGCTCGCGGTGCTCGCCTTCGCCGGGTTGACGCAGAAGGACGTCAAGGTCGTCGAGTTCGCCAGCTACGGCGCGATGTGGAAGGGCCTGATCAACAACGACACTGACGCGGCCTTCGGCACCACCATCACCGGCCCCGCCAAGGAAGCCGAGACCTCGCCGCGCGGCCTGATCTGGCCGCCGCTGCCGGCCAAGGACAAGGAGGGCTGGGCGCGGATGCAGAAGGTCGGCTCGTTCTTCTTCCCGCAAGTCGCGACCTGCGGCGCCGGCATCTCGCCGGACAAGCCGATCGAGCTCGGCAACTATCCCTACCCGATCTTCGTGACCTACGCCTCGCAAGCACCCGACCAGGTCTACGCGATCACCAAGGCGATGATCGTGAACTACGACGCCTACAAGGACTCCGCGCCCGGCGCCGGCGGTCTCGCCGCCGAACGCCAGACCAGGAACTGGGTGGTGCCGGTGCATCCCGGCGCGGTCAAGGCGCTGAAGGAGGCCGGGCAATGGAGCGACGCGCAGGACGCGCACAACAACAAGCTGATCAAGCGGCAGGAGGTGCTCGCAGCCGCCTGGGCGGACTACGGCAAGTCCAGTCCGCCGTCCGACGACAAGGCGTTCCTCTACGGCTGGATGAAGGCGCGCGCCACTGCGCTTGCGAAAGCCGACATGCCGAACGGGTTCGAGGACTAATCCACAGCGGTTAACTGCCTACGATCGGGGTCGATCATGTCGTCTGCTTCAGTTTCCACGGCCCCCAAGGACGAGGCCAAGCGGGTCGTGTTCGACGATCCGCACGGCGCCGCCGGCAACATGCAGGAAGCCGAGGTGACGCGCGTGCGCGCGTTGCGCGGCGCCTGGCGCTGGACGCTGGTTACTGCGACCGCGGCGACCATCCTGCTCTGCATCAACCAGCAGTTCTCGCTGCGCTTCTTCATCGGCTACACCCAGCTCAACACGGAGTATTTCTATCTCCTGATCGCCTTGATGCTGCCCTTCACCTTCCTGATCTTCCCGGGGACCGAGCGCGCGCCGCTCGACCGCATTCCCTGGTACGACCTCGTCTTCTTCGTCGTGACCTTCGCGGCCGCGCTGCTGTTGATGTCGAACGTGCGCAAGGCGGCGGAGGCCGGGTGGGAATTCGGCGGCGCGCCGAACAGCGTGATCGCCGCAGGCCTCGTGATGTGGGTGATGCTGATGGAGGCGCTGCGCCGCACCGGCGGCTGGAGCCTGCTGCTCAGCGTGTTTCCCTTCACCGTCTATCCGCTGTTCGCCGAATCCGGCTGGTTAGGTCCGTTCCGCGGCACGCAATCGACGCTGGAGCAGGCCACCGCCTATCACGTGCTGTCGGGCGAGAGCCTGCTCGGCATTCCCATCCAGGCCTTTGCCGACACCGTGATCGGCTTCCTCGTGTTCGGCACCGCGCTGATGATGACGGGGGCCGGCAAATTCTTCATCAACCTCGCCTTCGCGCTGTGCGGCACGTTCCGCGGCGGCGCGGCGAAGGTCTGCATCTTTGCCAGCGGCCTGCTCGGCATGATGTCGGGCTCGATCATCTCCAACGTGCTCACCGCCGGCACCATGACCATCCCCGTGATGAAGAAGAGCGGCTTTCGCGCCTCCTATGCCGGCGCGATCGAGGCCTGCGCCTCCACGGGCGCGGTGCTGGCCCCGCCGGTGATGGGCGCGACCGCCTTCGTGATCGCGCAGTTCCTCAATGTCAGCTACGCCGACGTCGCGGTCGCCGCGATCATTCCTGCCGCGCTCTATTATGTCGGCCTGTTCATGCAGGTCGACGCCTACGCGGCGCGCCACGGTCTCAAGGGCATTCCGCGCGCCGAGCTGCCGCGGATCATGGATACGATCAAGGATGGCTGGTACTACGTCTTCGTCATCGCGCTCCTGATCGTGATGCTGCTCTACTTCAAGCGCGAGAGCCACGCGCCGTTCTACGCCACCGCGCTGCTGCTCGTGCTCAACCAGCTGTTCTCCAAGGACACGCGCTGGACGCTCGCAACGATCGGCAAATTCCTCGAGGTCAACGGCCGTACCTTCGTCGAGCTGGTCGGCATCCTCGCCGGCTGCGGCCTCCTGATCGGCGCATTCTCGATGACCGGCGTGGTGTCGAGCCTCGCCAACGACCTGCTGCATATTGCCGGCGACAATCCCTTCCTGCTGCTCGGCATGTGCGCCCTCACCAGCCTCATTCTCGGCCTCGGGCTGACGACGACGGCCTGCTACATCTTCCTCGCCATCCTGGTCGCGCCGGCGCTGGAGAAGCTCGGGCTGAACAGGATGGCTGTGCACATGTTCATCTTCTACTGGGGCATGCTGTCGTCGATCACGCCGCCGGTTGCGATAGCCTCTTTCGCCGCCGCGGGCATCGCCGGCTCGCCCGCGATGAAGACGGGCTGGGAATCGATGTGGGTCGGCAGCATCATCTATTTCATCCCGTTCTTCTTCGTGCTCAATCCGGCGCTGGTGCTGCAGGGGTCGAGCCCCTATCTCGCCGGCCTCGGCCTGATGGCGCTGGCCGCGTTCGGCACGCTGTTCATCTGCGGCGGCATCCAGGGCTACCAGCCCTTCGTCGGCGACCTCCGCGGCGCAGGCGCGCGGGAATGGCCGATCCGCGTGCTGCTGGTGATCGGCGGATTCGTGGTGGCGACCCCCGGCGGCGGAATCATGCCGCTGTCGCAGATGCAGGTCACCATGCTGGGCCTTGCGATCCTCGCGCCAACGATTTTGATCGCCCTGCTGTTGATCCGACGGCAAGGGCCGATACCGGACGGGTTGCGCGTGCCCTGATTGCGTTGCACAAGGAGGCGATGACACCGCCGCCCGCCTCCGCCTGGACCCGCTCGAAGCCGCCCTTGCTGCGGTTTCTCGACACCTGCCTCAACGAATTCTCCGCCGAGACCTCCGGCGCGGTGGCCGATTACATTCCGGAGCTGGGCAAGGCCGACCCTGCCTATTTTGGCATCAGCCTCGCCACGCTGGACGGCCATGTCTACGAGGTCGGCGACTCCAGGGTGCCCTTCACCATCCAGTCGATGTCAAAGCCGTTCGTGTTCGCGCTGGCGCTGGATCTTTTGGGCGCCGGCCGCGTCGAGAGCGCGATCGGCGTCGAGCCGTCGGGCGATCCCTTCAACTCGATCCGGCTCAATTCCGACAATCACCCGTTCAACCCGATGGTCAATGCCGGCGCGATCGCCTGCACCGGGCTGATCTACGACAGCAAGGGCGCGGAGGCCTTCGAGCAGATCCGCCTTGCGCTCAGCCGCTTCGCCGGGCGCGATCTCGCCGTGGACGAGGCCGTCTACAGCTCGGAGAGCCAGACCGGCGACCGCAACCGCGCCATCGGCTATCTCCTGAAGACCAATGCGGTGATCTCGGACAACGTCGCCGCCGTGCTCGACGTCTATTTCCGGCAATGCGCGGTGCTGGTCACGGCGCGCGACATCGCGGTGATGGCGGCAACGCTCGCCAATCGCGGCATCAATCCGGTGACCGGCGAGCAGGTGATGAGCGCTTACGCGATCTCGCGCACGCTGTCGGTGATGACGTCTTCCGGCATGTACGACTATGCCGGCGAATGGATCTACCGCATCGGCATTCCCGCCAAGAGCGGCGTCGGCGGCGGCATTCTGGCGGCGCTCCCTGCCCGGCTCGGGCTCGGCAGCTATTCGCCGAAACTCGACAAGCACGGCAACAGCGTACGCGGCATCAAGGTCTGCGAGGCGCTGTCCTCGCATTACGACCTGCACATGCTCAACCGCAGCGACGACGCGCGCAACGCCGTCATCGCCGACTACGACATCGGCAAGAGCCCGTCGCGGCGCGTGCGCCGCGCGCAGGAGCGCGAGATCCTGGCCGCGCACGAGCAGGAGGTGCGGATCATCGAGCTGGTCGGCACGCTGTCGCTGTCGGCGGTCGACTACGTGTCGCGGCGGCTCGCGGGCCGGCCACGGCCGCAATTCGTGATCTTCGACCTTCACCGCGTCACCTCCACCACGCGCGCCGGCGCGCGGCTCGTGGCCGAGGCTTTCGAGGAGCTCGCCGCGCTGAACGTCACGGTGGTGCTATCGGGCGTCAGGCGTGCCTCGAAGGAGTGGAATACCCTGCGAGAGTGGACCGCGGAGCTGAAGAACGTCCGCGACTTCTACCTGCTCGACACCGCGATCGAATGGGCCGAAGACCAGATCGTCTACCGCTATGGCGGTTCGATCGATTTTCACGAGACCACCGAGCTTGCCGAGCAGCCGCTGCTGGAAGGTCTCAGCGCGGACGAGCTGGCGGAGCTCGGCGCGATCTGCACCATCAGGACCTATCAGTCCGGCGCAAAGATCCTCACGACAGGCGATCCCGCCGATGCCCTGTTCTTCCTGCGCAGCGGCGCGGTGCATGTCACGCTGCCCGACGGCGTGCGGCTCGCAACCCTGACCGCCGGCATGGCGTTCGGCGAGATGGCGCTGCTCGAGCAAACCCGCTCGGCCGACGTCTTCGCCGACATGGCGACGACGGCCTTCGAAGCCCCGCTGAAGGATTTTGAGCGCTTCCGCGAGCAGCACCCGCGCGCCTCCGAGCGCATCATGCGCAACCTGGCGCAGCTGCTTGCCGATCGCCTGATTGTCGCCAACGCCAAGGTGGATATTTTGACGTCGACCTGAGCGACGCCGGTATGGCTTATCGGCTTGCCGCCTCGCTGATCCGCCGCCTGATCTTGGCGGCGCTAGCCTTGAGCAATTCGGATGGCTGCTGGCCGGTCGCGGCGCACAGGCAGGCCCAGTAGTAGATGACATCGCCGAGCTCTTCGACGAGACCCGCCTTGTCGAGCCAGTCATCGCGCAGCAGCTTCTTGATGTGGTCGGCGACCTCGCCCGATTCACCGGCGAGGCCGAGCCCGAGATAGGACAGCCGCTCGTTCGACGGATGCTCGTCGACTTTCGCAACGCTTGCGGCCCAGGCCGCATATTCATCGATCGTCATCGGCATCCCTCGCCCCGGCTTTCGGATCAGCCCACCACTTCCGTGACCGGCTGAAGATCGATCTCGAACGTCTCCAGGAATTTCGACGTCATGATGTAGAAGCCGACCGAGAGCTGCAGCTCGACCAGCGCGGCCGGCGTCAGCTTCGATGCGATCGCCTTGAAGGTCGCGTCCGTCGGCTTGTTCAGCTTGACGATCTCGTCGGTGAAGGCGAGCGCGGCGCGTTGCACCTCATTGAAGCAGCTCGCGGCCTGCCAGTTCTCCAGCGCCTCATTCTGCTCGTCGGTGACGCCGACATTCTTGCCGATGCGCTTGTGGGCGACGATCTCGTACGGCGCCTCGCACAGGATGCCGGTGCGCGTGATGGCGAGCTCGCGCACGACCGGATCGAGCTCGCCCTTGTGGCGGATGGCGCCGCCGAGCCGGCAATACTGCTCAAAATAGCTCGGCGAATGCGACATCATCCGGAAGATGTTGGCGTGGCGGTTCTTGTCGAGGATTTCGCGGGTGCGATCGGACGCCTTGGACGGGTCGCTGTAGTTGATACGGGCCATCAGTCACCTTGGGTCTTGGTCTTGTTGTCGTTTTTCAGGAGTTCCCAAGACTAATCTTGCGCTGACGCAAGCGCAACATCATCGCGCATCGCGTCATCGCTACGCGGTCGACGCTTTCGGCGCCTGGAACGGCGTGGAATCAGCAAAGCGGCGGACGATATTGGTCACCAGCAGGGCCGCCACGTTGTTGTAGCCGTCAACCGGCAACGCACCGATGAAATTCATCGAGCCGACGGAAAAGACCGCGCCGCCATTCGGCGTCTCGAAGAAGGTCAGGTCGGAACGGATGATCTCCTCGCGCGACGCCGGCCAGGTGTGGTCGTAGCGCTCTTCATTGACCGGCTGATAGGTCGGATCGGCAAGCACGGCCCGGCCGATGATGATCGCATGATGCGGCGTGCCGAGGCGCGTGTCGGCGCGGTCGAGCTCGTGGCCTGCGGCGCCACCGCCCATGAAGCCGCGCTCGCCGAGCTTGGCGCCCGGCCTTGCCAGATCCTCGATGCCCTCGCGCATGAATGCGACGCGGGGATCGAGAATGCCGTCGAGGAAGGTGTAGGGGAAGCCCATGTACTCCCCTTGCGTACTGAAGCCGACGCCGACCAGCGCCTGCGGCGGGCGGCCGAGCCGTCGCCAGAGGCCGCCATAGGACCCGTCGAAAGCATGATAGCTCTCGCCGGGGAGCGTTTCCCAAAGACGGATGCCGCCCTCGGCGCGTCGCAGCTCGAAAGCCCAGGTACCCGTCGCGTGCGGCACCACTTTCCAGTAGAAGCCGTTGCCGCCGAGATACATGAAGCGGCCGCCATTGCCGATGTAGGCACCGAGCGCATCGAGCGTCTCGTGCGTGTGGTACTCCGGATGCTGGCCGGTCAGAACCACGGAATATTTCGACAGCAGATCGACGCCTTCGGCATGGACGTCGTGATCGGTGATGACTTCGAAATCGATGCCCTTGCGGGTCAGAAGATCGGTGATGGCGCTGTCGGCGGAGATCCAGTACAGGCCGGAACCGTAGTCGCTGGGATCGACGAGGTGGATCTGGTTCACGCGCTTGTCGATCAGCGGCCGGCGCATGGTCGACATCACCACGCCGCTGCCGTCCGAATGGAAGTTGTAGGGCGACACGCCGTATTCGGGATGGCCGTCCGGCGCCTGCGCCAGCGCGCCCCAGGCCAGTGACCGCTCCGTGATCAGGGCTTGCCTGCCCTTCTTCTGATACTGACTATAGACCGTGTAACTGAAGGTCGGGGCGAGGAATGCCACCTTGGCCTGCGATCCCGGTATGCGGGCGCGGACATAGAAGACGATGTTGTCGCGCGCGCCGTCCTTTTCCAGGTGCAGCGCATAGACGCCGCTCTTCCAGTCGTCCGGCACGGTGAAGGTCAGCGACGGCTGCCAGCCGGAATCGCCGATATCGTCGTCGTGGAAATGGATCGCGCCCCAGAGCTTCGGCTCCTCTGTCCAGCGATGCGTCACGCCGCCTGTCCAGCGCGATCCCGTCATCGCGCGCGTCGGCAAATTGATGCAAACGCCGTGCGCCCTGGAAGGACCGATATCGGTCGCAATGTCGGTCGGAATGCCGATGGAAAAATCCCATTCGGCGACGGCCGGGGCCGCGGCTCCAGAGCCTTGCACGGCGATGACGCCCTCAAGGCCCGCACCGCCATCGGTGATGCGCGGCCGTTCGATCTTGCCGTTGAAATGGTGGACTGCGCCTTGCCCTGCGCGCTCCGCCGCAATCGCGACGGCCCCCATGCCGGCCAACGCGGTGCGCGGCGCGCCCAGCGTTTTCGTCGCGCGCTCGTCGCGGTCGAGCCTGATCTTGCGGGGGGCCTGTGCGATCGCCAGCGATCCGGTCACCGGGTCGAACAGACACGCGATATCGTGCCACGCCCGCTCGGTGAGCGCGATGCCGGTCTCGACCTCGAATGTTGTCTCGCCAACGACAAGCCGCGCAAAAGCGCCCGCCTTGCCGACGCCAAGCGTCAGCGCGCCGCCAGCGCCCGCCCAGTTCAGCACGGCCTGCCTGCCCGCGGCGAGCAGGGTCGGCCAGACGGTCGCGGCAAAGGCGATCGGACCTGTCGGCAACGTCAGTGCTGATACATCGACCCAAGAGCCTTTGGCGATGGTCTGCTCGATGCCATCGTGCTGGCCTTCGAGATCCCACTTGACTGGAATCTCGCGATAACCGGGCCCCTTCGGGTTCGGGTCGCCACAGATCACGCGCGCGATCCGCGCCGAGTAGCGGCCGCCGCCCTTGACCGCGATCATGAAGTTGATGGCGTCGCCGGAGCGCACGCTCCAGCGGTCCGCATAGCCGGTGATCGGAAGCATCGAAAATCCCTCTTCAGGCCCCGCGCACGTTCCAGAACAACGGCAGGCCCTTGAGCATGCCCGTCAGGCTCTTCTTGTAAGCGGTCGGCTGATAGAAGACACCAAGCGGAACATAGGGAACGTCGATAAAGCACTGCTTCTGCATCTCGACGCCGATCCTGGCCTGCGCGGCGGCATCGGGAGCGGCGAACCAGGCATCCCGCAGCTGTTCCAGCTTCTCGCTCTTCGCCCAGCCGAACGTCGCCTTGTCACCGCTGCCGCGGATGAAGTTATGCGCCGACGGATTCAGCTGCGTGACACCCGCGGAATAGGTGCAGAAGGCGCTGTATCCGCCCTTGTCCGGCGTCTCGCGGTTGCCCATGCGCCGCAGCATCGAGCCCCAGTCCATCGCCGCGTAGTCGAGATTGAAACCGAGCTTGCGGAACAGATCAGCCGCGACTTCGCTCATCTGCCCGATCACAGGGAAATCGCCCGGCGCCATCAGCAGCACTTTCTCGCCCTTGTAGCCGGCGTCCTTGATCGCCTTGGCCGCGGCGGCGATATCCCGGGGGCCGGTCAGCGCTTCCATGCCGGCATCGTTCGCCATGTTGCCGCCGGGCGCGAAGAAGCCGATTTTGTCCCGCCAGAGACTGCTGTCCTCTCCCGCGACTGCGGACATGAATTCCTTCTGGCTGATGGCGGAGAGCACCGCGCGGCGGATGGCCGGGTTGTCGAACGGCGGCTGCGTGTGGTTGAAACGCAGCACGCCGACATTGCCTATCGGGTCGAGCAGCTCGACATTCAGCGCCTTGTTGCCCTTCAGCTTCGGCAACAGGTCGACGATGGGCTGATCCCACCAGTCGATCTCACCCTGCTGAAGTGCGGCCGCCGCCGTCGCGGGATCCGGGATGACCTGCCACTCGACCCGGTCGAAATGCGCGACCTTCGGACCGGCCAGCAGGCTCGGCGTCCCCTCGGGGCGCGGCACATAGCCGTCGAAACGCGTGTAGACCAGACGCGCGCCGGGCACGTGCTGATCGGCCTGGAACTTGAACGGACCGGAGCCGATCAGCTCCTTGACCGGCGTGACGCTGTCCGTCTGTGCAAGACGCTCCGGCATGATGAAGGCAACGATGGCGCCCACTTTGCCGAGCGCTTCCGGCAGCAGCGGAAACGGCGACTTGAGACGCCAGCGCACGGTCTTGTCGTCAGGCGCCGAGACTTCGTCGACCAGGTTGAAGAGCGAATTGCCGAACGCATCGCGCGAGGCCCAGCGTTTCAGGCTCGCCACCACGTCGCGTCCGCGCACGGGCTCACCGTCGTGGAATTTCAAGCCATCCCGCAACGTCATCGTCCAGAGCTTGCCGTCGTTCTCGACGGTATGGCCGGCGACCATCTGCGGCTGAACCTGGAATTTCTCATCCACGCCGTAGAGAGTATCCCAGATCAGGAAACCGTGGTTCCGGTTGACCAGGCCGGTGGTGATCATCGGATCGAGAATTGCGGCATCGGCCTGCGGTACGAAGCGCAGCACGCGCGAGGCTTGCGCGCGGGCCAGCCGCGGCATCGGCAAAGTCGAGCCCAAGGCGACGCCGAGACCGGCGCCCAGTGTGGATCGGAGCAGGTCTCGACGGCGCATGCTATGGTCTCCTCAACGGGTTACGCGGATGGACGTTTCTCGGCAAGCTTCGCTTCGGCGCTGAACAAGGTCCGCCCGAAAAGGTCGAGCGCCTCGTCAACCCCGGCTTCGTCGATGATCAGCGGCGGACAGAACCCGATCGTGTCGCCCATCGCGCGGATGATCAGGCCGTTCTCGATCGCGAGCGCGTCGAACATCGCGCCGACCTTCAGCGCGGGATCGAAGGCCTGCCGCGTCGCGGGGTCGGCGACCAGCTCGACCCCGATCATCAATCCCTCGCCGCGCACCTGCCCGACGATGCGCGAATCCCGCGCGATCTGCTCCAGCCCGGCACGGAGCCGGCTGCCCATGCGGCGGACATGCGGGACCACATTCATCTCGTGATAGATCTTCAATGTCTCGAGCGCGATGGCCGCGCCGACCGGGTGTCCGGAATTGGTGAAGCCGTGGCCGAACAGCTCACCGCCCTTGTTCATCTCGCTGAGTGCATCCCGGATCGGACGTCCCAGCAACACCGCTGACATCGGGAAGTAGGACGAGGTGATGCCCTTGGCGAGCGCCACCATGTCCGGCTTCATGCCGACCGTCTCGCAGCCGAACCAGTTGCCGGTGCGGCCGAAGCCGCAGACCACCTCGTCGCCAAGCACCAGGATGTCGTGACGGCGCAGCACCGCCTCGATCGCAGCGAAATATCCCTTCGGCGGCACGACGATGCCACCGCCGGCGTTGATCGGCTCGGCGATGAAGGCGGCGATCGTATCAGGCCCCTCGGCCATGATCAGCGCTTCGAGATCGGCGGCAAGGCGATCGACGAACGCCGCCTCGCTCTCGCCCGGCCTGGTGCCGCGATAGGCATCCGGGCAATGCGTGTGCAGGAAACCGTCGAGCGGGAGGCCGAATTCACGATGCATGCGCGGCAGGCCGCACATCGAGGCCGCAACGATCGTCGAGCCATGGAAACCGCGATCGCGGGCGATAATCTTCCGCTTCCCGGGCTTGCCGTGAACCGCGTGATACACCCAGGCAAGCTTCACCATCGTCTCGGTGGCTTCCGAGCCTGAGGTGGCGAAATAGGCCTGCGCATCCGGGATCGGCGAGATTTCGACCAGCTTCTCGGCAAGCTCGATCGTGTTATCAGGCGTCTTGTGATTGAAGCTATGATAGAAGCCGAACTTGTCGTAGGCCGCCGCCGCTGCGGCCTTGAGGCGCTTCTCGGAAAAGCCGAGCGAGGTGCACCAGAGCCCGGCCATCGCTTCCAGATAACGCTTGCCGCTCGCGTCATAGACATGGACGCCCTCGCCGCGCGCCATGATCAGCGGTCCGATTTCTGCATGACGCTGCGGGTTGGTCTGCGAGTGCAGATGGAACGCGATGTCGCGCGCCTCGGCTGAATTGGGCTTGCTGTCGAACACGCGCGCAGCCTCCATCGTCCCACCGACGGAGCATTCCCAACCCCGGTCGTGCGAAACTGGTCAGTCCAAATTGGTCTGACCAGCTTGCCTTTCGTGCGGCAGCTTGTCAAACTCAAATAAAGAGCTGATGAGCACGAAGATGTTGCACGATCCCCCGCCCAAGCCTGAACGCAGCTTCGAGATCGTCGCCCGGCGCATTGCTGCGATGATCCAGGCGAGTTACCGGATCGGCCAGCGCCTGCCGGCAGAGCGCGATCTCGCGAAGACCTTTGGCGTGTCGCGGCCGACGGTGCGCGAAGCCATCCTGTCACTGGCGATGGCCGGCATGCTGAAGGTGCGCAGCAACAGCGGCGTCTATGTGATCAGTCGTCAGGAAGCACCCGACGTGCATGTGCTCGAAGGTTTTGGGCCGTTCGAGAATCTGGAGGTGCGCCAGCTCATCGAGCCGCAGATCGCCGCGATCGCGGCGCAGCGCGGCACCGAAGCCACCTTCGCGCAGCTCGCCGAAGCGCTCGCCATGATGCGCTGGGAACATGCGCAGGGACGCGAGGCCGACACGTCGGATCACCGTTTCCACATGGTGCTGGCCGAGGCGACGGGGAACGGCGCGCTGGTGCAGATCAGCGACTCGCTGTGGCGCGCGCAAACCGAGTCCGGCATCTGGCAGGAAATTCACAACCACATGCAGATGGAGGACTATCGTCCCATGTGGCGCAGGGATCACGAGGCCATCTTCGAAGCCGTTCAAGCGAGGAACCCACGCAAGGCGAGCCTCGCCATGACGCGTCACCTCACCAACATCAAGGATGCGCAGATGGAGGCTTCGAATGCCAGATCGATGGCCACGACCAAGGCGCCCGCGAATCCTCCCAAGAAGGCCCGGTGAAACTTTTCGCGGTTGAAGCAAGTTTCCGCAAACCTTGTGCTGCACGACCGCAAGAGCAACATCATCGAGTCAAAATGCCGCCGCATTGCTGATCGACCTTGGCACAGTCGATATTCGCCGCGTGGGGACAAATCGCGGTGAATACTCGCAAGGGGTGTTCCGAGTAAAAACAATTGGCCGTCGGGCGCGCTAGCCGCGCAACGACGAGTCACGCCCAAGTCTAGGGAGAAAAAGGCATGAAGGAAGCCACCAAGGGGGCGGCCTCGGGAGCGCTCGCGCATATGCTGGCGGTGACGGCGATGCTCGTCATCGCCAGCATCTTGTTCTACGGGCGCTAGTAAGAGTTGTAAGCGTTGTAAGAGTTTTCGTCGTTCCGGGGTGGCCCTCGCACAGGCCAGGCCCAGAATACCCGTTCCAGGCTCGGTCTTCCGGACCGCCCCCGAATGACGAAATCCCGCTATTTGCTTTTGGTGAAGAACGGCACGAGCTTCCCGGCGAACGGCTTGAAGCTCGCATTGACCTCGTCGCCGATGGCGAGGTCGTTCTCGCCGTGGGCCATCATACGAAAACCCTCGGCACAATCGACCAGCAGGATGTTGTAGGGCACGTGCGCGCGCGTCTCGGGCGTGGCGGCGCGGCAGACCAGCGAGGTCGCATAGACCCTGCCCTTGCCGCTGGCGCGCTGCTCGGATGGGCCGGACGCACCGCAGGCCGCGCAGAAGGCGCGATGGAAATACTGCACGTGACCGCATGCGCCGCAGGTCTGAAAGATGATGGCCCGTTCGCCCGTGGTCCAGTCGGCCAGACGCTCGCTCATCGCACCCGCTCCAGGAACATGCTGACATGGGACGACAGCACGCCGCCGTCGCCGTGCAGGAGTGCGATCGAGGCATCGCGCACCTGGCGATTCGCCGCCCGCCCCGTCATCTGCAAATGCGCCTCGACCAGATGCGCCATCGCACCGCCGACGCCGCAATGGCCGTAGCTGAGCAGACCGCCATGGGTGTTGAGCGGCATCGCGCCGTCGCGGCCATAATGGCCAGAGCGTACGCGGGCCGCCGCTTCACCACGGCCGGCGAGGCCGAGATCCTCCAGCAGCATCGCAAGCGTGATCGTAAAACTGTCGTAGATCGCGGCGTAGCGCACGTCGGAGATCGCAAGGCCGGTGGCCTCCCTGGCGCGCGCGATCGAGATTTCGGCGCCGAGCTCGCTCAAGCCGGGCGCGGCCGTGACATGCTGATGGGTGTGGGCCTGGGCGCAGCCGCGGATGCGCACACCGGCCTCGCCTGTCCGCTCGCGGCTGACGACGAAGGCCGCGCCGCCGTCCGACACCGGGCAACAATCGAGCAGTTTCAACGGCATCGCGACCGGCTTCGAGGCCATGACGTCCGCGACCGTGATGGGATCTCGGAATTGCGCGCCGGGACGGGTGCAGGCGTGGGCCCGCATCAGCACCGCGAATTCAGCAAGGTCCTCTTCGGTCACGCCATATTCGTGCATGTACCTGTTAGCAACGAGGCCATAATAGGCGGGAATGGTCGGGCCGAGCGGCACCTCGTAATCGGGATGGCCGACCTGCGCCAGCGCCTGGATCGAGGCGTCGCGGCTCTGTCCCGTGAGGCGGTTCTCGCCGGCGACGACCAGCACATTGCGCGCGACGCCGGCCTCAACGAGATGATGCGCGAGCATCGTCATCGCCAGCCCCGTGGCGCCGCCGACCTGCACGGCATGGGCGTAAGAAGGGCGGATGCCAAAGTGCTCGGCGAAGACTGTCGCCAGCATGATGTGCGGCGAGACGGTGGAGTAGCCGCAGAGGACGCCGTCGATCTCGGCACGCTTGAGCCCGGCATCGTCAAGCGCGGCTTGCGCGGCCCTGCTCATCAGGTCGAGCGAGGATGAGCCTTCGTGCTTGCCGTACGGCGTGAGGCCGACGCCGGTGATGAAGCTCATGCTCTCTCCTCCTGGTCATTCCGGGGCGCGCCTTCTTTAGGCGCGAGCCCCGGTGCGCAATTGCGCACCGGAGAATCCATACTCCCGATGGTGGTTATGGATTCTGGGCTCGCGACTTCGTCGCGCCCCGGAATGACGGATGAGAGGGTTTGCGCCATCGCTTCCTCCCCTACTCCGGCAACGAGCGCGTCACGCCGTCGCGGACCATGGCGGCGATCTCCTCGGCGGAATAGCCGATCTCCTTGAGGATCTCCGCGCCGTGCTCGTTGAGACGCGGCGCAAGCCTGGTGGTCTCGGCCTCGGTCTCCGACCAGCTCGCCGTCACCTTCATGCTGCGGATCGGGCCTTCGGTCGGATGGTTCACGACCGGGAAGAAGCCGGTCGCCTCCAGATGCTCATCGTGCAGCATCGAGGCGAGGTCGTGCATCGGCATGACAGGCACATCGGCCTTGGTCAGCAGGTCGATCCATTCGGCTGTCGTGCGCGTCTCGAAGATGCGGGCGAGCTCGGCATAGACGACGTCGATATTATTGGCGCGGCCGGCGAAGGTCGCGAATTTGGGGTCGGCGCGCAGATCGTCGCGCCCCGTCGCCTTGAAGAAGTTTTCCCACTGCTTGTCATTGTAGACGATGACGCTGAGATAGCCGTCCGACGTCTTGTAGGGCCTGCGGTCGCGCGAGAGGTGGCGGGCATAGCCGCCCTTGTCGAGCGGCGGCTCGAAGGTGAGCCCGCCCATGTGATCGCCCATGACGAAGCCGGCCATGGTCTCGAACATCGGGATGTCGACGCGCTGGCCGCGCCCGGTCCGGTCGCGGTGCACGAGGCTGGCGCAGATCGCGCCGACGGCAGTGAGGCCGACGATGCGGTCGACCAGCGCGTTGGGCACGTAGCGCGGCACGCCGTCGCCCGTCTGCGCCATCAGCGCCGGCAGCGCGGTGGCACCCTGGATCAGATCGTCATAGGCGGGTTTGGCCGCATAGGGCCCGTCCTGGCCGAAGCCGAACACGCCGGCGTAGACGAGGCGCGGATTGATCTCCGAGACGACGTCATAGCCGAGCTGGAGCCGCGCCATCGCCTGCGGGCGGACGTTGTAGACGAGAACGTCGGCGTCCCGGAGCAGGCGCAGCACGGCATCGCGCCCCGAAGGCTTCTTCAGATCGAGGCAGATCGAACGCTTGCTGCGGTTGGTGTTGAGAAACACCGGGCCCATGCCGGCGTGGCGCATCGGGCCGATCAGGCGGGTGACGTCGCCGTCCAGCGACTCCACCTTGATCACGTCGGCACCGTAGTCGCCGAGCATCTGGGTCGCATAGGGCCCCATCAGCACGGTGGTCATGTCGACGACCTTGATGCCCTTCAGCGGCCCCATTCGTTCGCTCCCGATTGCGCGGGATCGGCTCAGCCCGCGATTTCGGTCCAGCTAACGGCAGCGGCGCCGCGCGCGCAAGGGCGGCCGGCGTATGGCTGCATGCGTGGTGGCGCGGCCGCTATTTCTTCTCGCGGGATTCCCGGATCTTCAGCAGCCGGTCGAGCTCTTCGTTCTGCTGGCTGATCCGGTCCGCGATGCGCGACTCGTTCTGCTCGCCGGAAGCGGCCGCGGCCTGCTCGATGAGCTGCCTGATATTGTCCTCGAGGATCGCGATGCGATCGTTGAGTGCGTCCATCGACAGCGAGTCTTCGTAGTCATTGCTCATGATGCATTCCCTGCAAATCAATCAAGAGCTTTAAGGGGCCCGGGCGGGGCCACCATGATCTAGCGCAATAAAGAAAGAAGGTGGGCACCGCGCTTCGCGCCCTTGCCCACCCTACAAGCCTTACTTCAGCGGCTCCAGCACGGAGACGTAGTTGGCAACCGCTGCACCGCCCATGTTGAAGATGCCGCCAAGCTTGGCGTTCTTGAGCTGCATGCCCTCGGGCGCCTGGCCCGCAAGCTGCATCGCGGTCATCACGTGCATTGAAACGCCAGTGGCACCGATCGGATGGCCCTTGGCCTTCAACCCGCCGGACGGATTGACCGGCAGCTTGCCGTCCTTGAGGGTCCAGCCTTCCTTGATGGCGCGGGCGCCCTGCCCCTTCGGCGTCAGGCCCATCGCTTCATATTCGATCAGCTCGGCGACGGTGAAGCAGTCATGTGTCTCGACGAAGGAGAGATCGGTGAGCGCGACGCCCGCCTTCTCCAGCGCCCGCTGCCAGGCGACCGTGCAGCCCTCGAACTGGAGGATGTCGCGCTTGGACATCGGCAGGAAGTCCTGGGCGTGCGCGGTGGCGCGGAAGCCGATCGACTTGCTCATGCCCTTGGCGGTCTCGGCGTCGGCCAGGATCAGCGCCGCCGCGCCATCGGAGACAAGCGAGCAATCGGTGCGCTTCAGGGGGCCGGCGACATAGGGGTTCTTCTCGCTCTCGGCACGGCAGAAATCGAAGCCGAAGTCCTTGCGCATCTGGGCGAAGGGATTGGCGACGCCGTTCTTGTGGTTCTTGGCCGCGATCAGCGCCAGCGCATCGGACTGGTCGCCGTATTTCTGGAAGTAGGAGCTGGCAATCTTGCCGAACACGCCGGCAAAGCCGCCCACCGTGTCGCCGTCCTCGGGCAGGTAGGACGCCTTGAGCAGGTTCTTGCCGATCTCCGGCCCCGGCGTGCGGGTCATCTGCTCGACGCCGACGACGAGCACGATCCTGGCCGCACCTGCGGCAATCGCGCGCAGGCCTTGGTGCACCGCGGCAGAGCCGGTCGCACAGGCGTTCTCGACGCGGGTTGCCGGCTTGAAACGCAGCTTCGGGTCGGCCTGGAGCACCAGGGAAGCGGTGAAATCCTGCGGCGAGAAGCCGGCGTTGAAATGACCCAGCACGATCTCGTCGACGTCGCCGGCCGAAATGCCGGCATCCGCCAGCGCCTCATTGGCCACGCGGACGACGAGGCTTTCGACGGTCTCGGTGTCAAACTTGCCGAACGGCGTATGCGCCCATCCGACGATGCTGGCAGTCATGGTCTTTTCTCCCTGGAAGCTCTCCCCTGAGCTATGTCTTAGCCTAGGGATGGCAAGACTTCACGCGCCTTTCAGGGCCTTGAGGGTGCGCTGGCAGATGGCAGTTATGCCGGCCCAGTTCCCCGCCCTGATCTCCGCGGTCGGGCACAGCCAGGATCCGCCGACCGCGACCACGTTGGGCTCCGCCAGCCAGGTCGCCGCATTGGCCTCGCCCACCCCGCCGGTCGGGCAGAACCGCACGTTCGGGAATGGCCCGCCGAGCGCGCGCAGGCCCTTGATGCCGCCGGCCTGCTCGGCCGGGAAGAATTTTGCAACGTCGAAGCCGTAGGACAGCGCCATCATCAGTTCGGACGCCGTGGCAATGCCCGGCGCAAACGGCAACGAGCTATCGGTGGCGGCCTTCAACAGGTCCGGGGTCAGGCCCGGGCTGATGCCGAACGCGACGCCGAGCTTCTCCACACGGGTGAAGTCGGCCGGATTGAGAATCGTGCCGATGCCGACGATCGCCTCGGGCACCTCGGCCATCATCGCCCTCGCCGCCTCAATCGCAACGGGGGTGCGCAGGGTCACCTCCAGCGTGCGGACGCCGCCCGCAACCAGCGCACGGGCCAGCGGTACAGCATCCTGGATGCGCTCGATGGTGAGGACGGGAATAACGGTCGCAGCCTTGAATAGCGCGACGAGCTGGTTCTGTTGGGCAGTCGTGGTCATCTTGGCCTTCGTTTCACTTGGTCGCTTGGCGCGTAGCCGCCGGCCGGTGCCGCTTCTTCGGCGGCATGGCATAGCCTGGAATGATGGCGCCGGGATAGCAGATCACGAGGCTGGCGAGGCGATGACCGGCCCGGGCCGCCTCGACCGGCTCGGAACCGGCGAGCCGGGCTGCGATATAGGCCGCGGCAAAGCTGTCGCCGGCGGCTGTGGTGTCCACCACGGGCTTGGTCATGGGCTCGGCACGGACCTCGCTGGTCCCGCCCGGAAAGCGCAGCAGGCTCACCGGCTCGGCGAGCCGGAACACCAGCTCGGGGCTCGGGATGCGCGCCATCAGCTGGTCGTGGCTCTCGCCGGGATAGAGCGCGAGCAGATCCTCGGTCGAGGTCAGCACGATGTCGGCGGTCGCAAACGCCGCGGCAAAGGCCTCGCGCGCGACATCGCGATCGGGCCATCCCCGCGCGCGAAAATTGGTGTCGAACACGAAGCGGGTACCGAGCAGGCGGGCGCGCTTGATCGCCGCGAGCAGGCGCTCGCGGCCAGGGGCGTCGTAGATCGAGAGCGTGATCGCGGAGAGATAGACGATGTCGTAGCTCATCAGCGAGTTGAGCAGCTCGTCCGTCTCCGGCAGGCTCATCAGCTGGCGGGCGGCCGCGCTGTCGCGCCAGTGGAAGAACTGGCGCTCGCCCTTCGCATCCGTCTGGATCATGTAGAGGCCGGGCAGCTTGCCCGGCAACCGCACCACGCGCCGCGTGCCGACGCCCTCCGCGGTCCAGGCCGCGATCATCTCATCGCTCAAGGCATCGTCGCCGAGCGCGGTGAGGTAATCGACCTTGACCTCGAGCCGCGCCAGATAGACCGCGGTGTTGAGGGTGTCACCGCCGAAACCGCGCGAGTAGAGACCGCCGCCCTGCCCGGCGGACTGTCCGGCAGATTGTCCACCTTGGGCCTGCCGGAGCTCGACCATGCATTCGCCGATGCAAGCAACGCTCGCCATGATCAGATCCACGCTGTTCATCGATTGCGTCAGGCGACGAAATTGCCGCCGAGCTCGTCTTCGATGTGAATGCGGATGATATCGTCGAAATTCTTTTCGGCGGTGGTGAAGCCGAGCTCGAGCGACCGCTTTGCGTTGAAGTTGCGCGGCCAGCCGCCGACGATGCCGACGATGAAGGGATCGGGCTCCCGCTTGATGCGGGCTGCGACCTTTTCGCCGGCAACGCGCTTCAAGGCGGCGATCTGCTCGCCGACTGTCGCCGACAGGCCCGGCATGGTCAGGTTGCGGCGCGGGCCGACGGTGGCGAGGTCCATGGTGCCGGCGTGGAGCAGGAAGCCGACCGCCGAACGCGGCGTCGCGTGCCAGTGGCGGACGTCCTCGGACACCGGGAGGATCGCTTCCTTGCCGGCCAGCGGCTCACGCAGGATGTTGGAGAAGAAGCCCGATGCCGCCTTGTTGGGCAGGCCGGGCCGGATGCAGATGGTCGGCAGGCGGATGCCGATGCCATCGAGGAAGCCGCGGCGGGAATAGTCGGCGAGCAGCAGCTCGCCGATCGCCTTCTGGGTGCCGTAGCTGAGCAGCGGGGTGTGGAAGAACTCGTCGCCGATCGCGTCCGGGAACGGGGCGCCGAACACCGCGATCGACGAGGTGAACACTACGCGCGGCTTGTAGCCGCCGCCGACGAGGCGGATCGCGTCGAGCAGCATTCGCGTGCCGTCGAGATTGATGCGGTAGCCCTTGTCGAAATCGAGTTCGGCCTCGCCCGAGACGATCGCGGCGAGATGGAAGATCGCGTCCGGGCGTCCGGCGATCAGCTTTTCGGCAGCCCCCGGCACGGCGAAATCGCCCGACACCGTCTCGACCGGAAAGCCGGCTTTTTCCGGCTTCTTGGGCTCGACCACGTCGTGCATGGTCAGCTTGGTGATCTCGCTCTTGCCGAGCCGGCCGTCGCGCAGCAGCCGTTCGCAGAATTTGCGGCCGACCATGCCGGCGGCGCCCAGAACCAGAATGTGCAAGAGCTTAACTCCTTCTTATTGGCCGGACCGCGCCGCTCCTGACGCGCCCTCGGCAAGCCCCGCGATCATTCCTTCACGGCGCCGGTCATCGCCGACACATAATGCTCCACGAAGAAGGCGTAAAGGATGACGAGCGGCAGCGAGCCGGCCAGCGCCCCCGCCATCAGCGAACCCCAACGGTAGATGTCACCATCCACGAACTCGTTGACGATCGCGACCGGCACCGTCTTGTTGCTGGTCGATTGCAGGAAGGTCAGTGCGTAGATGAACTCGTTCCAGCACAGCGTGAAACAGAAGATGAAGGCCGAGATGAGGCCGGGGATTGCGAGCGGCACGACGATCTTGATCAGGATCTGCCAGCGGCTCGCTCCGTCGATTAGCGCGCATTCCTCGAGCTCGAAGGGGATGGTCTTGAAATAGCCCATCAACAGCCAGGTCGAGAACGGGATCAGGATCGTCGGATAGGTCAAGATCAGCGCCAGCGGCGAGTCGAAAAGGCCGTACTGATACACGACGGTGGCGAGCGGAATGAACAGGATCGAAGGCGGCACGAGATAGGCAAGGAAGATCAGCCCTCCGACGAGGTTGGCGCCCTTGTAACGCAGCCGCACGATGGCGTAGGCCGCAAACACCGATGCGACGATCGAGAGCACCGTGGCGCAGATCGCCACATACATCGTGTTCCAGAGCCAATGCGGATAGTAGCTCTCGAACAGCAGCTTGTAGAAGTGCTTGAAGGTCGGATTCCAGGTCCAGAACGGATTGAACTTGTCGAGATCGAGCAGCTGCTCGTCCGGCTTCACCGAGGTCAGCGCCATCCAGTAGAACGGGAACAGCAGGACCACGACGATGATCGTGAGCGGCAGATAGAGCGTCACCATGCGCCGCGGCACGGACTGGAGATAGCTCATGCCCTCGCTGTGATCGACGCGCGCCGGCGTCGATAGCACGGACTTGAGATCGACTTTCGAGGCAGGAAGATCAGTCATTGCTTTCTCCCTGTTGCCACTTGCGACGCTGGAGGCCGAACCACGAGACCATGATCGCGGCAAGCAGGAATGGAATCATGGCGCTCGAGATCGCGGCGCCCTCGCCGAGTTGCCCTGCGATGATCGCGCGCTGATAGGACAGCGTCGCCATCAGGTGGGTTGCGTTGACCGGGCCGCCGCGCGTCATCGCCCAGATCAGCTGGAAGTCGGTGAAGGTGAACAGCACCGAGAAAGTCATCACCACCGCAATGATCGGCGTCAGCAGCGGATAGGTAATGAAGCGGAAATTCTGCCAGCGCGTGGCGCCGTCCAGGGTCGCTGCTTCATAGAGCGAGGGCGATACCGTCTGCAGGCCGGCGAGCAGCGTGATCGCCACGAACGGCACTCCGCGCCAGATATTGGCGAAGATAACGCAGATCCTCGCCCAGGTGGTATCCCCGAGGAAATTGATGTTCTGGCTGATCAGCCCGAGATGCCGCAACGACCATGAGATGATGGAAAACTGAGAGTCGAATATCCACCAGAACGCCAGCGCGGAGAGCACCGTGGGCACGATGAAGGGGATCAGTACGGCTGCGCGCAGCATCGCCTTGAACGGCATGTGTTCGTTCAGGAGCAGCGCGAGATAGAGCCCGACCGCGAATTTAACGGCGCTGGCGACGAAGGTGTAGAGCAGCGTGTTGAACACCGACAGCCAGAAGATGGAATCGTCCCAGAGCCATTCGTAGTTCTCGGTGCCGATGAAGTGCCCGACGCGGCCGATGCGGGTATCGGTGAAGGACAGCCAGATCCCGAGCCCGAGCGGATAGGCCAGGAAGAAGATCAGGAATGCCATGGCCGGCACCATGAACCAGAAACCGAGCCAGTTGCGGTTGTGCTTGAGCTGGTCCCAGGCGCGTGCCTTTTGAATCTGCGGCTTGGCGCGGGGAGCAACTGCGATATCGGCCATGCTCGGATCCCTGATCGGAGTGTTGACGAGTGGGTGGCCGGCGAGACCACCCACTCCGCGACGGTTAACGATAGATGCGCTTCAACTGGCGCTCGGCTTCCGCCATTGAGCCCTTCACATCCTTGGTGCCGGTGCAATAGTTGGCGAACATGTCGACGACGATGAAGTCGGCGATTGCGGTTGCCGCCTTCTCGCCCACAGTGCCGATGCCCGAGGCCGGCAACGTACGCTTGGACGCCTGCGCAAACACGGCGTTCTTGGGATCCGCGGTCCAGACCGGGGCCGTCTCATAGGCGTTCAAGGTCTGCGTCAAATAGCCTTGCGCACCGCTCAACCACTTCTCGTAGTTCTCCTTCTCCAGCATGAAGGCGATGAAGGCCTTCGCTGCGTTCGGATATTTGGTGAAGTTGAACGCGAGGATGGGCAGCGCAAGCTGCAATTCGGTCGGCTTGCCGATCGGACCCACCGGCCACAGGGCGTGATAGGTGTCCTCAGTCAGCTCCTTCTTGGTCGGATCGGTCTTGGCCCCCACGTAGATCGAGATGCCGTTGGCCGTACAATAGAGTTCGCCAGCCAGGTACGCCTTGTTGTTGGAGGAGTCGTTCCACGACGGCGTGCCCGGGATGAAGGTCTCGTAAAGCGCCTTGCAATACTCCAGCGCCTTCGCCGTCTCCGGCGAATTGATGATGACCTTGTCGTTCTGGTCGACCGTGTAAGCACCGTGGCCCCAGAGGACCCAGTGCAGCCATGAGTTGCCGTCGCCGCTGGCATGGCCGAGGGCAAAGCCGGCCGGCGTGTTGTTTGCCTTCAGCGCCTTGCACATCTCGAGGAAGCCGGGGAAGTCCTTCGGGAATTCCTTGAAGCCCGCCTTGTCCGTCGCCGACTTGCGGTACGTCATGTAGCCGCCGTTGGTCGCAACCGGGATTCCCAACCAGTCGTCACCGAGCTTGCAGGTCTTGGCTGCCGCATCGGTCCATCCGCCGTACTTCTTGCCGAGATAATCGGCGACGTCGTTCATCTCGAGGACCTTGGTCGGGAACAGCTGCGGCAGCGTGTGCAGGCCCCAGGCCAGATCGAGACCCGAGCCGGTGTTGGCGGCAACCGATGCCTTCGGCTGCACGTCCTCGAAGGACTCGCTGAACACGTTCATCTCGGTGCCGGTCGCAGTCTTGAACGCCGCGACCATGGCGTTGAATGCTTCGTCTTCCTGCGGCACGAAACGCTTCCAGCGCATCACCGTCAGCTTGGCGCCCGGCTCGGCCTTCCACGGCGAGTCCGCCGCCCAAGCCCTTGCGAAGTCGAACAGTGCCGGCCCGGTCAGTGCGCCGGTGGCAGCCAGCGCGGTTCCGCCTTGGAGCAGAGCCCGGCGGGTAAAGTCTTGCATGTCGTCCTCCCTGTGATGCTTTTTTGTAGTCTTTTGCAGTCTGCCTCATTCAGCTTGCATTACGCATTGAGCCGTTTCCCCGTGGCCTCGTCGAACAGGTGAACCACCGACGGATCGGGCCTCAGCCGGACCTTGTCGCCCGGGTTGAACTGGTGACGCTCGCGGAAAACGGCGACGACCTGCTCGCCGCCGAGCTTGGCGAAGACCTGGGTTTCCGAGCCGGTCGGCTCGACCACGACGATCTCGGCCTCAGCGCCGTCGTCGGCGATGGTGAAATGCTCGGGCCGGACACCAAAGACCACGGGACGGCCGTCGGCCCCCGCCGGCGCGTTCCTGAGCGGCAGCTTGACGCCGTTCGGCCCTTCGAAGGTCGCAGTGCCGTTGACGCGGACATGCCCCTTCAGGAAGTTCATGGCCGGCGAGCCGATGAAGCCGGCGACGAACTGGTTTTCAGGCTTGTCGTAGAGCTCGAGCGGCGTGCCCATCTGCTCGACGATGCCGTCATGCATGACGACGATCTTGTCGGCCATAGTCATGGCCTCGATCTGGTCGTGGGTGACGTAGACGGTCGTGGTCTTCAGCCGCTGGTGCAGCTCCTTGATCTCGGTGCGCATGGCGACGCGCAACTTGGCGTCGAGGTTCGACAAGGGCTCGTCGAACAGGAAGACCTGCGGATCGCGCACGATGGCGCGGCCCATGGCGACGCGCTGACGCTGGCCGCCGGAGAGCTGGCGCGGATAGCGCTCGAGCAGCGGCGACAGCGCGAGGATCTCGGCGGCGCGCTTGACGCGCTTGTTGATCTCGTCGGAACTCGCGTTCCGCAGCTTCAGCGAGAAGCCCATATTCTCGCCAACGGTCATATGCGGATAGAGCGCGTAGTTCTGGAACACCATCGCAATGTCCCGCTCCTTGGGCTGGACATTATTGACGACGCGGTCGCCGATCGAGATCGTGCCGGAGGTGATGTTCTCGAGGCCTGCGAGCATGCGCAGAAGCGTCGACTTGCCGCAGCCGGAGGGGCCCACCAGAACGACGAACTGGCCGTCCTCGATCGGGATCGAGACGCCGTGCAGGACTTCAAAGTTGCCGAACGATTTCCGCACGTCGCGGATTTGCACAGACGACATCTAGCTCCCTCCTCGAAAGTCCACGGCGCCTCGCGCCGCGACCGTCTTGTTTTTTCTGAACTTCGCCGAACGAAGCCCGGTCTTAACAGGCGACATTGTCGGCAGTTTGTGCGGTTTTGGCAATTTGTCTTTGGTTAGTCGTTGCTGGTAGCGCTGTCAACGTTCCTTTGTTTGCGGCAGTGACTGTGTTAAGAGCAGCAATGGGTCGAAAACGCACCAAGTCAGGCAAAATCCGGCTGGCGGAAGTCGCCGAGCTTGCCGGCGTCAGCCCGATCACGGCGTCCCGCTTCTTCCGTAACCCCGAAGCGCTCTCGGTCGCCAAGCGGACGCGGGTCGAGAGCGCGGCCAAGGAGCTCGGCTATGTGCCGAACCTGGCAGCACGCGCGCTCGCCTCGCAACGCACCGAGGTGATCGGTGTCTTGATTCCGTCACTGACCAACAACGTGTTTTCCGACGTGCTGCGCGGCATCTATGACGCCTCCGAAGGCGGCCGTTACTCGATCCAGCTGTCCAACACACGCTACAGCATCCTCCAGGAGGAGAAGCTGCTGCGCCTGTTTCTTGCGCAGAAGCCCGCCGGGCTGATCGTCACTGGCATCGACCAGACCGCGGAATCGCGCGCGATGCTGGAGGCGGCCGACTGTCCGATCGTGCAGATCATGGAGATCGGGCCCAATCCGGTCGACATGATGATCGGCTTTTCCCACTATGAGGCAGCGCGCGCCGCGGTTGCCCACCTGTTCGCGCAAGGTCACCGCAAGATCGGATTCGTCGGCGCGCGCATGGACCCGCGGGTGCAGCGGCGGCTGGACGGATATGTCTCGGCCATGAAGGACGCCTCCCTGTTCGAGCAACGCCTCGTCGTCACGACCGCCACGCCGACGTCCGTAACGCTCGGCGGCGCCCTGTTCACCGATCTCCTGGCACGCGAGCCCGACCTCGATGCGGTGTTCTGCGCCAACGACGACCTCGCGCTCGGCGTGCTGTTCGAATGCCGGCGCCGCGAGATCGGCGTCCCCGAGCAGATCGCGATCGTCGGCTTCAACGACCTCGAATTCATGGCCTCCGCCGTCCCCACCCTGACCAGCGTGCGCACCAACCGCTACGAGATGGGCAAGACAGCCGCCACCATGCTGATCGAGGCGATCGACGGACGGCGCCCGGAGCAGCCGGTGCTCGATCTCGGCTTCAAGGTGATCGAGCGGCAAAGCTCGTCGGCGCGACGTTCAGACGGCAGGCCGGCTGCGTCAGGTGCGGGCACTGCGAACAAAATGGTAGCGTTACCAAGTAGCCATGACTAGTATCGGATTTGTGAGGAAACGACCCGCCAGCGGGAAGGCAGGTCATCGCTAGCGCCGCTGGGCATCGCACAAGCCGACACCCCAAGACCGACGCCAGTGCGTTTGCATTGCAGGAGAACCCAATGACAAAAAAGCCAACCAATGGGCACGCGCCCGCCGGTAACGGCGCCCGTCGCCACCTTCGCTCGCAGGAATGGTTCAACAACCCGCATAACCCGGGCATGACGGCGCTCTATATGGAGCGCTATCTGAACTATGGCCTCACCCGCGCCGAGCTGCAGTCCGGCAAGCCGATCATCGGCATCGCCCAGACCGGCAACGACCTCTCCCCTTGCAACCGCCACCATATCGAGCTCGCCCACCGCGTCCGCGAGGGCATCCGAGAGGCCGGCGGCATCGCGATGGAATTCCCGACCCATCCCATACAGGAGACCGGCAAGCGCCCGACCGCGGCGCTCGACCGCAACCTCGCCTATCTCGGCCTCGTCGAAATCCTTTACGGCTATCCGCTCGACGGCGTGGTGCTGACCACCGGCTGCGACAAGACCACGCCCGCCTGCATGATGGCGGCGGCGACCGTGAACCTGCCCGCGATCGTGCTGTCGGGCGGCCCGATGCTGAACGGCTGGCATGCCGGCGAGCGGACCGGCTCCGGCACCATCGTCTGGAAGTCGCGCGAGCGGCTTGCCGCCGGCGAGATCGACTATGAAGAGTTCATGGAGATCGTGGCGTCCTCGGCGCCCTCGGTCGGCCATTGCAACACCATGGGCACCGCCTCGACCATGAACGGGCTGGCCGAAGCGCTCGGCTTCTCGCTGCCGGGCTGTGCGGCGATCCCCGCCCCCTATCGCGAGCGCGGCCAGATCGCCTACAAGACCGGAAAGCGCATCGTCGAGATGGTCTGGGAGGACCTCAAGCCCTCGGACATCCTGACCCGCAAGGCGTTCGAGAACTGCATCGTGATCAATTCGGCGATCGGCGGCTCGACCAACGCACCGATCCACATCAACGCGCTGGCGCGCCACATCGGCGTCGAGCTCTCGATCGACGACTGGCAGAAGGTCGGCCACGACGTGCCGCTGCTGGTCAACATGCAGCCGGCCGGCTTCTATCTCGGCGAAGAATTCCACCGCGCCGGCGGCGTGCCGGCCGTGGTGCGCGAACTGATGAAGCACAAGCGCATCCACGAAGACGCGGTCACCGTGAACGGTCGCGGCATCGGCGAGAACTGCGCCAATGCGCCCACGCCCGACAACGACGTGATCTGGTCCTACGACAAGCCGCTGGTGAAGGACGCCGGCTTCCTGGTGCTGAAGGGCAATCTGTTCGATTCCGCGATCATGAAGACCAGCGTGATCTCCAAGGAATTCCGCGACCGCTATCTCAGCAAGCCTGGAGATCTCAACGCCTTCGAGGGCCGCGCCATCGTGTTCGAGGGTCCGGAGGATTATCACGCGCGGATCGACGATGCCTCGCTCGACATCGACGAGCGCTGCGTGCTGTTCATCCGCGGCACCGGCCCGATCGGCTATCCTGGCGGCGCCGAGGTCGTGAACATGCAGCCGCCGGCGGCGCTGATCAAACGCGGCATCCTGTCCCTGCCCTGCATCGGCGACGGCCGCCAGTCCGGTACCTCGGGCTCGCCGTCGATCCTGAATGCCTCGCCGGAAGCGGCCGCCAATGGCGGCCTCGCGATCCTCAAGACCGGTGACAAGGTCCGCATCGACCTCAACAAGGGCAGCGCCAACATCCTGATCTCGGACGACGAGCTGAAGAAGCGCCACGCCGAGCTCAAGGCCAATGGCGGCTTCAAGCATCCGCCGAACCAGACGCCGTGGCAGGAGATCTACCGCAGCACCGTCGGCCAGCAGTCGACCGGCGCCTGCATGGAGCTCGCCACGCGCTACCAGAACGTCGCCGGCACCTTTGGAGTGGCGCGGGATAATCACTGACACTGTCATTCCGGGGCGCGACGAAGTCGCGAGCCCGGAATCCATTGATCAACCGACGCTGTGGCCCGATGGATTCCGGGTTCGCGCCAAGAGGCGCGCCCCGGAATGACGACAAAAAATTCAAAGGAGAACAAAAAAATGGCAGACCGCCTCAAGGGAAAGCGCGCCGTCATCACGGCTGCGGCAGCAGGCATCGGGCGCGCATGCGCCATCGCATTCGCGCGTGAAGGCGCGACCGTGATCGCGACCGACATCAACGAGAGCGGCATCGCGGGCCTTGCCAAGGAAGGCATCGCCGAAACCGCAAAGCTCGACGTGCGCAACACCGCCGACGTCAATGCTTTTGCAAAACGAGTCGGCAAGATCGACATCCTGCTCAATGCGGCCGGCTTCGTGCACCACGGCACCATCCTGGAATGCTCGGAAGAGGATTTCGACTTTTCGTTCGACCTCAACGTCAAGTCGATGCACCGGACCATCAGGGCCTTCCTGCCGGACATGCTCGCGGGCGGCGGTGGCAGCATCGTCAACATCTCGTCCTGCGCCGCGCTGCGGCCGCCCGCCAACCGCTATGTCTATAGCGCGTCGAAGGCTGCGGTGTCGCTGCTGACCCGCGCGGTCGCGCTCGACTTCATCACCAAGGGCATCCGCTGCAACAGCATCTGCCCGGGCACCGTTGAGACGCCCTCGATGCTCGACCGCGCCGCCGCGCAAGGACCGCAGGGCAAGGAGATGTTCATCTCCCGCCAGAAGATGGGCCGGCTCGGCACCGCCGACGAGATCGCCTCCATGGCGGTCTATCTCGGCAGCGACGAGAGCGCGTTCACCACCGGCGTCGACCTCGTCGTCGACGGCGGCTACATGCTCTGATCACGTCTCGTCCCGAGGAGGCGCGACAAGCGCCGTCTCGAGGGACGGGCCACGGGCTCCATGGGTCGAGACGCGCGCCAAGCGCGCGCTCCTCACCGTGAGGGACAGATAGAGGGATTTTTCGATGAACAAGATCGACCTCAACGGCCGCGTCGCCATCGTCACCGGCGGCGCACAGGGCTTTGGCCGCGCCATCGTTCAGCGCTTCGCCGCCTCCGGCGCCAAGGTCGCGATCTGGGATTTCGACGCCGCGCTGGCCGAGAAGACGGCAAAGGAGATCGGCGGCGAGACCAAGGTGTTCAAGGTCGACGTCACCGACACCGCAGCCGTCGAGCAGGCCCGCGATGCGACGCTGGCCGCCTTCGGCAAGATCGACATCCTGGTCAACAATGCCGGCATCGCAGGCGTCAACAAGCCGGTCTGGGAGACTGACCTCGAGGAATGGCGCAAGGTGCTGCGCATCAACCTCGACGGCCCCTTCATCTGCTGCAAGGCGATCGTGCCGGAAATGCTCAAGCAGAAATACGGGCGGATCGTGAACATCGCCTCGATCGCCGGCAAGGAAGGCAATCCGAACGCCTCGCACTATTCGGCGTCCAAGGCCGGCCTGATCGCGCTGACGAAGTCGCTCGGCAAGGAGCTCGCCGCGCACGACATCCTCGTCAATGCGGTGACGCCGGCGGCGGCGAAGACCGCGATCTTCGACCAGATGACGCAGCAGCATATCGACTTCATGCTGTCGAAGATCCCGAAAGCGCGCTTCGTGCAGGTGGAAGAGCTCGCCGCGATGGTGAGCTGGCTCGCATCCGAAGATTGTGCCTTCTCCACCGGCGCGGTGTTTGATATTTCCGGTGGACGGGCGACCTACTGAAGCATTGGCCGCCCCTGGAAGGGGCGGACCATGCGGCTTGGTTGTCGGGATTTTGGGCGTCGGGATTTCGTGAAGCTCGCAGCGGGCGCAGGCGCGCTGCCGCTGCTGTCGTCGACGACGTTCGCGCAACTCTCGCCCAACCCGCCGAACATCCGCCCGCCCTCACCCGCCGAGCGCGGCGCCATGGCACGGCTCGCGCACAGCTTCATGGACAAGTACGGCGTGCCGGCACTCTCCGTTGCTATCGGCTATGCCGGCACTGTTGTCCATGAGGACGCCTTCGGTGTTGCCGATATCGAGCGGAACGAGGCCGTAACACCGCGGCATCTGTTCCGGATCGCCAGCGTCAGCAAGATGATCACCTCAGTCACGATCTTCCGCCTGATCGAGGAGAACCGCCTCAAGCTGGCGGATCGCGTGTTCGGCCCGGACGCGTTGCTCGGCGCCGATTACGGACAGCCGCCCTATTCCGCCGGCATCGACCAGATCACGCTCGAGCATCTGCTGACCCACACCGCCGGCGGCTGGAGCAACGACAACCGCGATCCCATGTTCACCCATCCGCGGATGGATCATGCCGAGCTGATCGCCTGGACTCTGGCCAACCGGCCGCTCGACCGCCCGCCGGGCCAGCACTACGCCTACTCCAATTTCGGCTATTGCGTGCTCGGGCGCGTGATCGAGAAGCTCACCGGCCAGCCCTATGCCGAGCACGTCCGCACCGATGTGCTCGCGCGCTGCGGCGTCACCGACATGACCATCGCGGGCAACACGCGCGAGCAGCGCCAGACCGGCGAGGTCGCCTATTACGGCCAGGGCGAAAATCCCTACGACATGAAAGTGAGGCGGATGGATTCCCATGGCGGCTGGATCGCGACGCCGGCGGATCTCGTGCAGTTCCTGATGCATGTCGACGGTTACACGAGACCCGCGAACATCCTGCGGCCGCGCACCATAGAGATCATGACCACCGCGCCCAGCTACAGCCCGGACTATGCCAAGGGTTTCTGTGTCAACAAGTCAGACAATTGGTGGCACAATGGCAGCCTGCCGGGCACGAGCACGATTGCCGTGCGCACCCATGGCGGCTTCTGCTGGGCAGCCTTCACCAACACAAGACGCGGGAATTCCAACATGGATGGCGATCTCGACAATCTCAACTGGAGCATGGCGCGCCAGGTCGGCGAATGGCGGGTGGCCTGACATGATCCGGGAAGGTGGATGCCTGTGCGGCGCGGTGCGGTTCAAGGCGGAGGGCGAGCCGCTCAACGTCCGCATCTGCCATTGCCGCTTGTGCCAGAAGGCGATGGGCTCGCCCTACTTCGCCCGCGCACAATTCGACCAGCGTGCGCTGACCGTCGAGGGCGAGACCGAGCGCTATGCCTCGTCCGAGAACATCGACCGCGTGTTCTGCAAGCGCTGCGGCACACGCCTGTTCGCCTGGCGACGCAACGGCACGCTGGCCGGTGTAGCACTCGCCACCTTCGACGACCGCAACGCCTTCGCGCCGACCGAGCACATCTGGGTGTCGGAGAAGCTCGCCTGGCTGAAGCTCGACGACGGCCTGATACAATATCAGACGACGATTCCTGCATGAATTTGCACGACTGCACGGCGGGGGCGGTCCGCCGGTCATTTGCGGCGTGGTATTTCGGAACCGGCCACCCTATCTTGAGCTGAAGCGTTGCTGCACCGCCGGTTGGCTGGGACGGCTGCAAGGCCGCAGGCAAACCGGGACGGACGAGCCGTGAACATTTCCCTTTATGACCTTTCGGTGTGGGTGCTGCCGCTGGTGCTCGCCATCACCTTCCACGAGGCGGCGCACGCCTTCGTCGCGCACCGGCTCGGCGACAACACGGCCTGGCAGCTCGGCCGCGTCAGCTTCAATCCGCTCCGCCACATCGACCCTTTCGGTACCCTGATCCTGCCGGCAATGCTGCTGTTTGCGCATTCGCCATTCCTGTTCGGCTACGCCAAGCCGGTGCCGGTGAATTTCCGCAAGCTCAACAACCCCAGGCTCGACATGGTCTGGGTGGCGCTGGCCGGGCCCGCGACCAACATCCTGCTGGCGCTGGCGGCGGCTCTCACTCTCCACGCCCTGCCCTTGGCGCCGGCGGGGTCCGCGCAGTGGATCTTCGACAATCTCAAGAATGCGCTGCTGATTAACGCCGTCCTGGCCGTCTTCAACATGATGCCGATCCCGCCGCTCGACGGCGGGCGCGTCGCGGTCGGGCTGCTGCCACGGCCGCTCGCCCTGCCGCTGGCCCGGCTGGAGCCGTTCGGTATGCTGATCCTGATCGGCCTGTTGATCCTGCTGCCGCTTGCGGGCTCGCAGTTCGGTCTAAATCTTGATGTTATTTCAGCAATACTGCGAACGTTGACCGGTTATGTGATTCAGGCTGTTCTCTTCCTGACCGGCAACGCGTAGTTGAACTACGACACCCGAACACAAGCCGAAGGGCCAGAGGCCGACTTGGTCAAAGCTGCCGATATGCTGATCGCGCGACGCGCCGACACCCGAGCCCGCGCCGATTTTGCCACCTGGAAGATGATGGCCAAGCTCAACGGGTCGTCCGCGCTGCCGCCGGAAGCCCAGGAGTTCCTCGCGAGCTACAAGAACCTGCTGGCGCAGATGAGCGAGGGCGAGGCTACCGAAGCCACCATCGGCGCGATCTACCGGGCCTATTATGCCGAGATGGGCGGCGCCGGAACCCCGCCCGACGTCCGCACCCGCCCGCCTGAAACGGCGGCGGACAATGTTACCGCTTTCCGCCGTCCGGCACCGAAGCCGAAGAGGTCTGCCGCCTTCGGGGCGACGACACTCGGTGGAACCCAGAAGCGACCGCTTCCGGTGGCGCTGATCTTCGCCTGCCTGGTCGTGGTCTATGTCGGAATCCGGCTCTACTGGCGCTGAGCCGTCTTCTTCTTTTTCTTCTCGTCCGGCGGCTTGAAGATGATGGGGACCGTGCGCTCGATCCGGTCCTCGGTCAGCGCGGCGGGCGGTGTCGGGAAAGGATCGGATTTGTGGACCATGGAGATCGCGGCGGCATCGTAAGCCGCATCTCCGGACGACTCCACGACGTCAACCGAGATCACGTTCCCCCGTCGGTTGAGCGCGAAGCTCACCTTTACCGTCTGGTTATTGGGCTCCTTGCCCTCCGGGTTGACCTTGTGCGCAGATAGGTGCGCGCTGATCTTACGGTTCCAGTCGGCTGTCAGCTTCAGGATGTCCTTGCCGATGCCGAGAACCGGCGCCATCGCCTTCTCGGCCTCGCGCGTGGCGTCTTCAAAGGTTTGGCGCTCCATGGCGACCGACTTCTGCGATGCCTCCATGGCCGGCGTTTCGACGGCGGCCACCTTCGGATCGTCGTCCTGCTCCTTCTTCGGCTTGTTCTCGGTGACGAGGCGATCGGGATCCTCGGCCTGTTGCGGCCGATCCTGTGGAAGATCCGTCTCCTTGACCTCGGCCTTCTGCTCGGGCAGCGCCGGGCGCTCTTCCTGCTCCTCAGAGTCCGTCGGCCCGGGTGCCCTGTCGGACTCCTGAACCGGCGGCGACGTCATCTCGACCGCGAACTCCGCTCCCGCAGCGCCCAGCCCCTCGTCGCCATCGTCGGCCCGCAGGTTCGCGAGCGCCAGCGCGGCCCCGCCCAAATGGAGCGCGAGCGCCGCAACCGCCGCCAAAATCCAAAGCCGCCGGGCTGGTCTGGGTTCGAGTTCGACGTCGGACATGACGCCCCCTATGGCTGCGCCGCGCCAGCGGCGGCCGATCCCGCCGCCGTGGGCGGGCCTTCGAGCGCAACCAGCTTCACCCGCGTGTAGCCGCCGGAGCGCAACAGCTCCATGACGCCCATCAACTCGCCATAGGGCACGGAGCGATCGGCACGCAGGAAGACGTACTTGTCCTTGCTCATGTCGGACAGCCCGTCGAGCGTGCCGATCAGCTCGGCGCGGTGGACGGAATCCTCTCCGATGGCGAGCGTCAGATCGCGCTTGATGCTGAGATAGGTCGGCTTGTCCGGCTTCTTCTGCGGCGTCGAGCTCGACGTCGGCAAATCGATCGGCAGATCGACCGTCGAGAGCGGGGCCGCGACCATGAAGATGATCAGCAGCACCAGGATGACGTCGATGAACGGCGTGACGTTGATGTCATGCGTTTCCGAGAAGTCGTCGTCGTCATCGTTGTCTGCGAGCGAAACGGCCATGGTTCACTCCGCCGCGCGCGAATGCACGCTGCCGTGGCTGCGATCGAGATCGCGCGAGAGCAGCCGCCCCGCCGCGCCCGAGGCACGGCTGACGAGCTCGAGATAGCTCTTCGTCACGCGCGAGAAGTGATTGTAGATGATGACCGCAGGGATCGCGGCGACGAGGCCGATCGCGGTGGCGAGCAGCGCCTCGGCGATGCCGGGCGCGACCACGGCGAGGTTCGTGGTCTGCGACTTCGAGATGCCGATGAAGCTGTTCATGATGCCCCAGACCGTGCCGAACAAGCCGACGAAGGGCGACGTGGAGCCGATGGTCGCGAGCACGCCCATGCCGATGCGGATGCGCCGCGCCTCCGCGCGCACGATCTCGGAAAAGCTCGAGGCTGCGCGCTCCTTGATGCCGGCATCGCTGGACAGGCCGGCCGACATCCGTGCCTCGCGTAGCGCTGCCGCCAGGAAGGACGGCAGGATCCCCTCCTTGGTGCCGAGCGCCATCTGCGCTTCAGCGAGCGACCGTGCCTCCGAGATCTTCTTCAGCGCCGAGCGAAGCCTGCCGGACGCGACCGACAGCTCGATCGACTTGGCGATGAGGACGGTCCAGGTCATCAGCGATGCGAAGGCGAGCCCGATCATCACCGCCTTCACGATGACGTCCGCCGACATGAACATCACCCAGGGCGACAATTCCTTCATGGCCGGCGCGGTAGCGGACGCGGCGTCGGGCTTCGCAGTCGCCGGAGCGATGGCTGCGGGGGATGCCGTTGGCGCCGCGGGAGCGGTCGAGGCCGCAGGCGCCGGGGCGGCAGGCGCGGTCGTCGATGGTGCCGCTGGGGCCGGGCTGACCGGAGCCGGCCGGGCCGTAGATTGTGCCGGGACCGCAGGCGGGGTCTGTGTCTGGGCAGAAACCGGAGATGCGAGCCAGGCGGCCGCCAGCATCAAGACTGCGGCACGGCTTGCTTGGAAGGACATGATCTTCATACTTCGGCCCAGTAGCGAATGAGGTTGTGATAGATACCCGTCAATTTGACCGTTTCGGGATCGTCACGCCCGAGCCGTTCCACCAGCGCCTGTATCGCGGTGTCGAGGTCAAAGATCATGCTCCGGGCTTGATCGTCCCGTATCATGCTCTGAAGCCAGAAGAAAGATGCAACCCGCGCTCCCCGGGTCACCGGCGTCACCAGATGCAGGCTGGTCGAGGGATAGAGCACGCAGTCACCGGCTGGCAACTTGACTTCGTGCGAGCCGTAGGTGTCCTCGATCACAAGTTCGCCACCGTCATACTCGTCCGGCTCGGCGAGGAACAGCGTGACCGACAGGTCTGTGCGGATGCGAAGGCCGGTCAGGCGGTCGCCGCGGATCGCATTGTCGACATGCAGGCCGAAATGGTGACCGCTGCTCGCCGCATAGCGGTTGAACAGCGGCGGGAATATCTGAAGCGGGATCGCCGCCGCGATGAAGCGCGGGTTCGACGTCAGCGCCGAGATGATGCGGTTGCCGAGCTTGCGCGCGACCTCGCTGTCCGGCGGCAATTGCTCGTTGCGCTTGACCATGGCCGACTGCGAGCCGGCAGTGGAGCGGCCGTCCTCCCATGCGCTGGCGTCCATGATGCGGCGGAAATCCGCCACATCATCCTTGCTGAGAACGTTTTCGATGCATGTCAGCATGAAACTGATTATCGCTCCATCAGTAGCGCGCCGAGAGCACCACATAGGCGGCACGGCCCGGTGCCTCCAGCACGAACGGTGCCGCGCTCTGGTACAACGCGTCGTAGTAGCGCTTGTCGAAGATGTTGTTCACGAACAGCTTGACCTGCCAGTTCTTGTTGATCTTGGCCTCCGCGAACATGTCGAAACGCCAATAGCTCGGAATCGACGTGCCCTGGTTGGCCGCGAGCAAAGTGCCGCCGTAAATCTTCGAACGGTAGACCGCCTGCCCACCAAGTTCCCAGACGTCGGTGAGCTGGTACTTCGTCAGCAAGCTGAAGGACTCATGCGCGATGTTGGCGAGCGGACGCCCGACATTGGTCGGATACAGCGCCTTGTTGGCCGACGGCGCCAGCGACTGCGTCACTTCCGACTGCATCAGCACGAGACCGCCAAACACGCTCCACTTGTCGGTGATCTTGCCGCCGACGCCGAGATCGATGCCGCGGATGCGGTAGGCTGCTCCGGCGGTGATACACGATATATTGCCGCTCGTTCCGGTCGGATAGACGCATCCCAAAGGCGCTGCAGCGGCCGCACTGCCCACGTTCTGCGACTCGCGTGCGTTCTCTTTCGTCGTCTGGAACAACGCTGCGGTCAGAAGCAGATGACGATCGAACAGCTCCCACTTGGTGCCGAGTTCGATGGCCTTGTTCTTCTCGGGGCCGAATATCTGCGTATTGCCGCCCGGCAGGTTCGGATTGAGGCCGCCATAGGCTGTGCTGGTGCCGTCGAATTCGGCACCAACCGGGTTCGCCGAGGTCGCATACGCCACATAGACACTGCCGTTCGGTGCCGGCTTCAACGTCAGGCCGAGGTTGAAGTTCGGAATTAGAAACTCCGCCGATTGCTGGCCAGGACTGCCGACCTTCCGCGTGTTGATGCTGTAATCATCATAGCGGAACCCGCCGTTCAGGATCACCAAGTCACGATAGTTTGCGCTATCCATGACGTAGCCGCTGACGGTGTCGATGCCGATCTTGGTGGGACTGCCGGTGAGGCTCGGAATCCCGAAGGGAAGATTGGTATATTGCGGAGCGAATACGCTGACGTCGGTCTTCGATCCGCTGCCGCTGAAGGGCGTGCCGGTCGTCAGCTCCGAGCTGAGGCCGGTATAACTGTCGATCGACGATCTCTCGCGATCATACTCGACACCGCCGAGCAAGGTGTGCCTGAAGCCTACATCGTCGTTGAACTTGTAAGTTGCCTCGGTCTGGTTGGCGAACACGTCCGTGACCTGGAATCGGCTCTGCGGATTTGCACTCAGCGTCGAGGCCGAGAGCGGATCGACAAGCTTCGGCGCTTCAGGAAGCGTACCGATGTAATTCTGCGTCGAGCGGGACGCGCGGATCTTGTTGCTGACCATCAGGTCGGGGGTGATCTGCACTTCCGCGTTGATTGTGCCGATGTCCTGGCCGGTCCGGAAGAAGTCCCGGTTGACGAAGCCGTACCAGTTATTGCGATTGGCGCCGAAGTCCGGAAACGGACCGCCGGCAGTCGACGTCGTGCTGGGCCGATAATATGGCACGCCAAAATCCGGGCGGCCGGTCAGCTCGGTGTGAATGTAGTTGCCGGTGACCTTGACCGTATCGGTCGGCTTCCAGGTCGTGGCGACGAAGGCGCCGTTTCGATTGTCGGTGACGTAGTCGCGGCCGGCGACGTTGGCATCCTGGAACAGGCCGCCGACGCGGACGGCGAGCGTCGGGTCGATCACCTGATTGACGTCGAGTGTGACACGCTTGGTCTGGTCGGTGCCAAACGTGGTGTCCATGTTGTAGAAGCTCTTTGCCGTCGTCGCCTGCTTGGTGACGATGTTGATCGCACCACCCGCGACACCGCGGCCGGAAAAGGTCGAGCCGGGACCGCGCAGGATCTCGACCTGCTCGGTGAAGAAGTTCTCGCGCACACTGACGCCGGCATCGCGCACGCCATCGATGAAGATGTCGTTGCGCGCGTCGAAGCCGCGGATGAAGAAGCGGTCACCGAAGGCATTGCCGCCCTCGCCCGATCCAAGCGTCACGCCAGCCGTGCTGAGAATCGCCTGCTTCAGCGTCGTGGCGTTCTTGTCCTCGAGCACTTCCTTGCTGAGAACCGTGATCGACTTAGGCGTATCGACCAATTTCTCCGGAAACTTGCCCCCGGCCTGCACGTGATCGACCTTGTAGGGCGCGGCCGGATCGGCATAGGGATCCGCGTCGGCGGGTCCGGAGGGCGTCGCCGGAGCAGCCTGCTGGGCCTGCTGGCGCTGCGCGGCGCGGCGAAGCGCGTTGCGGGCGCGGACCTGATCCGGCGTGGGCTTCGAGGCCGTCGGGCGCGGACGCTGGACCGGAGCATCGACCGTCACCGGCGGCAGGTTCGACTGCTGCGCCTCTGCGCCGCTCGACACCGACGCCGCCGCGATCAGGCTTGCGACTGCCGAGACCTTCTTGCCGGAAATGCCCGCGGACTTTTCATACGCCAGATCGAATGCTGCGACCGAACGCAACGACTTCGGTGCGACCACCTGCCCCATTACAACACGCCCCATCTTCATGTCCGCTCATTCACTTCGATGAGCGATTGGGCTGTTGGTATCGACGGCAAAATAGTGGGTCAATGCGGGCAGGCCGCGAGAACGCTTGAATAAGTCCAGATCAAAACGATTCTAATCTACAGTTTCAAACGGTTCTAAAGAGAGATTGGAGTCGTTCTAAAACGAGCGCGAAAAAAGCCGCGAAATCAACGATCGCGCGCGCAGCGTCAATCGCTGCTCGGCGGCTTCATCAGAGAGAACAATTCGTCGACAGTCTTCTGTGCGACGGCACGCACGCGATCGGTGTTGTCCATGCCGGCGATGTTGACTCCCTTCACCACCGCCTTGATCTCGTCGCGGAAGTCGGTGAGGAAGCGCAAGGGGTCGCGCTGCTCGTTGGCGACGCGGGCGATCAATCCCGTGATCAGAATCTGACACGCGATCAGCTTGCCGTTCAATTCGTCCATCCTGCGCTCCCGTTGTGGCGCGCCGATATGAACGATGCCGATTTTCCTGACAACCGAAACACCGCCCGCGCGATTTAGAACCGTTCTCGGAACGCGCACATCCCGACGCTCCTGCCCGGGTGTTGCGCCAGCCTCGTTCCCAACTCGCCGCGGCCACCCACACCGGCTACGGGCATTGCCTCATTCTTGCACGCTGATCGCTCGCGGCGGGAAAATGCAGCACTGCACACCGGCGCGCCAGCGAGTTGCCTAAGCCGTGCAAAGCTTTCCAATTGTTTAGGATTCCCGATCGATAGTGCTGTTTACACTGGAACTTGGCGTGTATTATACAAGCGCCTTGGAACCCAATGATTGCCCCACAATTCGTAAATGAGGGCACAAGAGCCGACACGAGCCGATATGAAAAAAACACGGCCGATCCTCTGGATTCTGATCATCGCGGCCGTGGCCTCCGCGGGTTACTATGGTTGGCAGAAATTCGGCTCGCCGAATGCCGGAAAAACCCAGACGGCACAAAAAGGTCCGCCCCGCGCCCCCGCCGTTCCAGTGAGCGTTGCGCCGGTCCAGAAGGTCGATTTCCCGGTCTACCTGACCGGTCTCGGCACGGTTCAGGGTTTCAACACCGTCCAGGTCCGGCCCCGGGTTGACGGCCAGATCGACCGGATCGCCTTTACCGAAGGCCAGATCGTCAAAGAGGGCGAGCTTCTGGTCTCGATCGATCCCCGTCCCTATCAAGCCGCGCTCGACCAGGCCAAGGCCAAGAAGGCGCAGGACGAGGCAAATCTGGCGAACGCCAATCTCGAGCTCCAGCGCGCCATGAAGCTCGGCGAATTCGCCACCGCGCAGCGGGTTGACACCCAGCGCTCCACTGTCGCCCAGCTAACCGCCCAGATCGCCGCCGACGACGCCGCGATCTCCAATGCCCAGACACAGCTCGACTACACCCAGATCAAGGCGCCGATCACCGGCGTCGCCGGCCTGCGCCAGGTCGACGTCGGCAACATCGTCAACGCCTCGACGCAGACGGGTATCGTCACGATCTCGCAGGTCGAGCCGATCTCGGTGATCTTCACCGCGCCGGAAGATCAGCTCGCCTACATCAGCGAGGGCCAGAAGGCCGGGGCACTCAAGGTGATCGCGTTCACCACCGACGGCAAGAAGACACTGGCCGAGGGCAAGCTCGCCGTCATCAACAACCAGGTCGACACGACCAGCGGGACGATCCGGCTCAAGGCGGTGTTCGACAACAAGGACCACACGCTGTGGCCGGGACAGTCGGTCTCGACGCGGCTTCTGGTGCGGACGCTGAAGGACGCGACGGTGGTCCCGGATGACGCGGTCCAGCATTCGACCAACGGCCTTTACGCCTATACCGTCAACCAGGACAACAAGGCCGAAGTGCACAAGGTCAAGGTCAGCTACGCGATCGACGGACGTTCGGTCGTCGACGAAGGTCTCACGCCGGGGCAGCAGGTGATCACCGGCGGCCAGTTCAAGGTGCAGCCCGGAAGCCTCGTCTCGACGGCGGTGGCGAGTTCGGATCCGGCCCAGAACAAGGTTCGACAGGAATGAACGCGGGCGGGATTTCGGCACCTTTCATCCGTTATCCCATCGGCACCTCGCTGCTGATGGCGGGCATTCTCTTTGTCGGTCTCGTCGCCTATCCCCTGCTCCCGGTCGCGCCGCTGCCGCAGGTGGACTTTCCGACCATCCAGATCACCGCCAACCTGCCGGGCGGCAGCCCCGAAACCATGGCCTCGTCGGTGGCGCAGCCGCTGGAGCGCCAGTTCGCCCAGATCCCCGGCATCGCCCAGATGACCTCGACGAGCTATCTGGGCACCGCGTCGATCACCATCCAGTTCGACCTCAACCGCAGCATCGACGGCGCGGCCAATGACGTGCAGGGCGCCATCAACGCCGCCAGTGGCCAACTGCCGAAGAATCTTCCCTCGCCGCCGACCTATCGCAAGGTCAACCCGGCCGATGCGCCGATCCTGCTGCTGTCGGCGACGTCGGAGACGCTGCCTCTGACCAGCGTCAGTGACGCAGTCGACGCCCAGCTCGCCCAGCAGATCAGCCAGCTCTCCGGCGTCGCGCAGGTGTTCATCGGCGGCCAGCAGAAGCCGTCCATCCGCATTCAGGTCGATCCGGCGAAACTCGTCGCCAAGGGCCTGTCGATGGAGGACGTGCGCAGCCAGATCGCGATCACCACGGTCGACAGCCCCAAGGGCAATATCGACGGCGACAAGCGCGCCTACACGATCTACGCCAACGATCAGCTCACCCAGTCCAAGGACTGGAACGACGTCATCATCGCCTATCGCAACGGCGGTCCGTTGCGGATCCGCGACATCGGCCAGGCGGTCAGCGGCGCCGAAGACGCCAAGCAGGCGGCCTGGGCCAACGGCAAGCGCGGCGTGTTCCTGGTGATATTCAAGCAGCCGGGCGCCAACGTCATCGAGACCGTCGACAAGATCAAGGCGACCTTGCCCCGGCTGGTGGCAGCGATTCCGCCCGCGATCAAGATCGAGCTCATCAGCGACCGCACCACGACCATCCGCGCCGCAGTCGAGGACGTCCAGTTCACACTGCTGCTGACCATCGCCCTCGTGGTCATGGTCATCTTCATCTTCCTGCGCAGCTTCTGGGCGACCGTCATTCCCACCATCACGGTTCCACTGGCGCTATTGGGCGCGTGCGCGCTGATGTGGGTCGTCGGCTATTCACTCGACAATCTGTCGCTGATGGCACTCACGATCGCAGTCGGATTTGTCGTCGACGACGCCATCGTGATGCTCGAGAACATCACCCGCTACATCGAGGAAGGCGAATCGCCGATGGCGGCCGCCTTCAAGGGTTCGAAGGAAATCGGCTTCACGATCGTCTCGATCAGCATCTCGCTGGTCGCGGTGCTGATCCCGCTGCTGCTGATGGGCGGCATCATCGGCCGTCTGTTCCGCGAGTTCGCCGTCGTGCTGGCGATGACCATCTTCGTCTCGATGTTCGTGTCGCTGACGCTGACGCCGATGATGGCCTCGCGCTTCCTGCGCGCCCATGGCGAGGTGACCCACGGCAAGTTCTACCAATGGAGCGAGCGCGCCTTTGACGGGATGCTGCGGGGCTACGAATACATCCTCGATCATGCCCTGGCCTGGCGCCGTACCACGCTCACGATCTTCTTCGCCACGCTTGGCCTGTCGATCTACCTGTTCGTCCTGATCCCGAAGGGCTTCTTCCCGCAGCAGGATGTCGGCCTCATCACGGCGACCTCCGAAGCCTCGCAGGACATCTCGTTCAAGGAGATGGTGAGACGCCAGGAGCAACTGGGCAAGATCATCCTGGCCGATCCCGACGTTGCCAGCGTTGCCATGTCGATCGGCGGCAGCGGCCGCGCCGGCAACAACGGCAACCTGTTCATCACGCTGAAACCTCGCAACCAGCGCGAGGCATCGGCCCAGCAGATCATCGCGCGACTGCGTCCGCAGTTCGACAAGGTCGAGGGCGCCCGCCTCTACATGCAGGCGGCCCAGGACGTCCGGCTCGGCGGCCGGCCGACCCGCACGCAGTTCGAGTTCACCCTGCAGGATGCCGATCTCGGCGAGCTCAACGACTGGGCACCGAAGATCCTCGCCAAGATGCAGACGCTGCCGGAGCTGCGCGACGTCGCGACCGACCAGCAGACGCAGGGCACCACGGTCCAGCTCAAGATCAACCGCGACACCGCCTCACGCTACGGCATCCAGCCGCAGCTGATCGACGACACGCTGTACGACGCCTTCGGACAGCGCCAGGTCACGCAGTATTTCACCCAGCTCAACACCTACAAGGTGATCCTCGAGATCCTGCCGGAGATGCAGGGCAGTCTCGAGAGCCTGAACAAGCTCTATCTGAAATCGCCTTTGACCGGCGACCAGGTGCCGCTGTCGACCTTCGCGACCTGGACCACCGATCCGGTCCGCCCGCTCTCGATCAGCCACCAGGGCCAGTTCCCGGCGATCACCATCAGCTTCAACCTCGCCCAGGGCGTCGCGCTCGGCCAGGCCACCGAAGCCGTGCAGAAGGCGATGGCCGATCTCGGCGCGCCGCCGACGCTGAACTCGAGCTTCCAAGGCACTGCGCAGGCGTTCCAGCAGTCGCTCGGCACCGTGCCGCTGCTGATCCTCGCCGCGCTCGTCGTGGTCTATCTGATCCTCGGCATCCTCTACGAGAGCTACATCCATCCGATCACGATCCTGTCGACCCTGCCCTCGGCCGGCGTCGGTGCGCTCCTGATCCTGATGGCGTCCGGTTTCGACTTCAGCCTCATTGCATTGATCGGAATCATCCTCCTGATCGGCATCGTGAAGAAGAACGGCATCATGATGGTCGACTTCGCCATCGCCGCCGAACGCGACGAGCACAAGACGCCGGCGGAATCGATCCGCCAGGCTGCGCTGCTGCGCTTCCGCCCGATCATGATGACGACGATGGCGGCACTGCTCGGCGGCGTGCCGCTGATGCTCGGCCACGGCACCGGCGCCGAGATCCGCCAGCCGCTCGGCTACGCCATGGTCGGCGGGCTGATCGTCAGCCAGGCGCTGACGCTGTTCACCACCCCGGTGGTCTATCTCTATCTCGACGAGCTCAACAATTGGTTCTCGGGCTGGGGCCGTTCGGATGACGGCGAAGGCCACGAGGCACCCGCGCGCGGCACCGTCAAGCAGGCCGCCGAGTAAGCTTGCGCCGCCGCTCCCGCGACGCTACAGCGAGGCTTCCGGTTCACGCCAACGCAGTCTCGCCATGCCCATGCAATCCAGACTTGTCGCCCTTGCCGCCGGCCTCCTGTTGTCGACCGGTGCCGCGTATGCCCAGCAGAGCGCCAAGAAGAACGCGGCTCCTGCCCCGGCCGCACAGCCCGCGCCGGCGCCGACACAGCCGCAGGCTGACGGCGCGCAGCAGGCCGGCTGGGTCGTGCGCTGCACCAGCGTCAGCCGCGATGCGCCGCTCGAATGCGCGATGGAGCAGAATGCGGTGCTGACCAAGACCGGCCAGACCATCGTCCTGATCAACATCCGCATCGCGCCCGACACCCGCACGCCGGTGGCACTGCTGCAACTGCCGCTCGGCCTCAACCTTCCGATCGGCGCCAAGCTCCAGGTCGACGAGGGCAAGACGGTCGACCTCCAGATCCAGACCTGCGAGAACCGCGGCTGCTACGCCTCGACGCTGATCGCGGCGGACTTGCTCGCAGCCTTGCGGTCGGGCAAGCAGCTGAAGGTCTCCTTCCAGAACATGGCCAAGGAGACGATCGCGATCCCGATGCCGCTGGGCGATTTCGCGGCCGCCTACGACAAGATCAAGTAACGGGACGTTTCGCCCCTACTGCCGCGCCATCTGCGCGTTGCCGACGGCATCACCGTCGAGCTTCTGGTCGTTGTGCATGGTGACGGTGACGCGCAGCAGCCGGCCCTCGAACTCGAACGGCGCTTCGTATTGCGACACCGGGCTGCCGCGGTCGCGGCCGATGTCGAGGCCGGACCACGAGATCAGCGTGTGGAAGCCGAGCTGGGTCTGGAGCGTGCCCGCCGGCTCGCCGTCGATCAGCAGCGTGTATTCGGTAACGCCGGTGCGCGAGCCCTTGGCCGGCGGCTCCTTGCGCAGGGGGCGCTCGACGCGCACACCGAGCCGCCGCGCACCTGACGGCACCTTGCGGTTCGAGTGCACGACCTGGTGGCTGCCGCCGATGTTGAGGTCGTGCACGAGATGGCCGTCCTTGACGTAGAGGCTGTAGCCCGACGTCGCATCGCCGTGCGCGATCAGCACGCCGTTGGCGCCCGCCTCGTCGATCTCGACATGCGCCTCGATCGTGTAGCTGCGGCTGCGCACGTCGGGCGCCACATCGGTCGGCACGTGACCCATGCCGTGGTGGAAGACGAAATGGTGGCGCGCACCGTGGAAGCGCGCGGCGTTCTCCGCAAAGCGCGGCCCGAAACGGTCGTCGAGCGGCAGCACGTTGTGCTTCTCCGCCTCCTCCCACCAAGTCGCGATCATGCGGCCGAGACGCTCCGGCTCCTTGGTGGCGAGATCATTCGTCTCGGAGAAATCCTGATCCAGATGGAACAGCTCCCATCTGTCGTTCTCGAACGGCGTGCCGGGCGGATGGAAGGCGACCGCCTTCCACCCCGCCTGCCAAAGGCCGCGATGGCCGAACATCTCGAAATATTGCGGCGAGCTTTTTGAGGGCGCGGACGCGTCCGTGATCGAGCGCGCAAAGCTCTCGCCTTCGAGCGGCATCTGCCGGCAGCCCGCGATCGTCGGCGGCGCCTCGATGCCGATCAATTCCAGCAGCGTCGGCGTGAGGTCGCAGGCGTGCACGAACTGGTGCCGCAGCTCGCCTTTGCCTGCGATCTTCTCCGGCCAGTTGATGACGAAGGGATCGCGGATGCCGCCGCCATGGGTGTTCTGCTTGTAGCGGCGCAGCGGCGTGTTCGACGCCATCGCCCAGCCATGCGGGAAATTGCTGTGGGTGTCGGGCCCACCGATGTCGTCGATGCGGGCGAGCTTTTCGGCAATGGGCTCCGGCTTGAAGTTGAATGGCCCCATCGCGTTGACGAAGCCGAGCGGCCCGCCTTCCTGGCTCGCGCCATTGTCGGACATCACGATGATGACAGTGTTGTCGCGGATGCCCGCCGTCTCGAGAAACGCAACGAGCCGGGCAAGATGGCGATCGGAATGGTCGAGCATGCCGGCGAAGGCTGCTTGCAGGCGCGTGAAGACGCGGCGCTCGTCCGCGGTATGCTCCTCCCAGGCCTTCACGCCGTCGTTGCGCGCGGGCATCCGCGTTGCCGCCGGCACGAGGCCCATCGCCCTCTGGCGCGCCAGCCGCTGCTCCCGTTCGACGTCCCAGCCGTGCGCGAAGGCCGCGTCGTAGCTCCTGATGATATCGGCGGGCGCCTGATGCGGCGCATGGCAGGCGCCCAGCGCGACCCAGGTGAGCCAGGGAATATCCGGCCGGTCGGCGACGTGATCGCCGATGAAGCGGATAGACTGGTCGATCAGGTCCTCGGTCAGGTGATAGCCGTCGGCATAGGTGCCCGGCGGATCAATGTGCGTGTTGTCCGAGACGAGCTCGGGCGCATACTGGTCGGTCTCGGCATCGAGGAAGCCGTAGAAACGATCAAAACCACGCCCGAGCGGCCAGCCGTCGAACGGGCCCGTGGCGCCGCTCTCGGTCAGCGGGGTGACGTGCCACTTGCCGACCATGTAGTTGCGATAGCCGTGCACCCGCAGCATCTCGGCGAGCGTCCCCGCCTCGCGCGCGATCTTGCCGCGATAGCCGGGATAGCCGGAATCGAAATTGGCAAGGCAGCCGACGCCGACCGAATGGTGGTTGCGCCCGGTGAGCAGCGCCGCACGCGTCGTCGAGCACATCGCCGTGGTGTGGAAACCGCTGTAGCGCAGGCCCTCCGCGGCGAGCCGATCGATGGCCGGCGTCTTGATGGAAGATCCGTAGCAGCCGAAATCGGAAAAGCCGACATCGTCGAACAGCACGACCAGAATGTTCGGCGCGCCCTCTCGCGGCCTCGGTGCCTGCGGCCACCCGGGTTTTGACTCCGCAACCGTCTTGCCGACGGTGCCGCGGAACGGCGTGCCGCTGCCTGCGCTCATCTGCTCCTCCCTGCTTGTTGCGTGAACCGGACGGTTGACCCGCGGTCTGACCACGCTTAAATTATAATCAGAATTATGATTATGATTTGAAACGGATGCAAGCGCGGATGCGAGCACGTTCAGAAGAGCCCGGATTTCGCGATTTCGACCTGCCGGGCGTCGCCCCGTCGCGCCAGAAGCGCAGCCGGGAGACGACGCTGGCGCTGCTGCGCGCCGGCGCCGACATGCTGCGGGCGCGCAGCCTTGCCGAACTCTCGATCGAGGCGCTCTGCGCCGAGGTCGGAGCCACCGTCGGCGCCTTCTACAGCCGCTTCGAGAGCAAGGAGGCCTATTTCAACGCCCTGATGGCGCTGGCCGCGCGCGATGGCGAGCAGCGGCTGGGCGAGATCAGGCGGCCGTCACCCGACACCGGCCTCGACAAGCTCTGCCATGTCATCGTCGGCGGCATCATCGCCTGGATGCGCAACCATGAGGGCGTGCTGCGCGCGGCGCTTCAGCATGACGACACCCGCCCGGACAAATGGACGCCGTTCAAGGCGCTCGCCCAAGCCACCACGATGCGCGCCACCCCTCTCCTGTTGCCAGCCATGGGCAAGGGAATGGGCAAGGGACGCAAGGCCGCCAAGACCCGCACCATCGCCTTCGGCTTCCAGGTCGTGCTGGGCACGCTGGTGAACGCGATCCTCAACGATCCCGGACCGCTGTCGCTTTCGTCGAAAGAGATGGAGAGGCGGCTCGCCGGTTGCCTGTTGCTGCTGCTTCAGGCGGAAATCGATCATCCCACGCCGAGATAAGCGTTCTGCACCTGCAGGTCCTCCGCGAGCGCCGCCGCGGTGCCCGACAGCACGCTTCTGCCGACCTGGAGCACGGACAGCGGACCCGGATTTCGCTTACGCTCCATCCGAGCCACGAGCCTCCCTGCTCGACCTCACTCAACTGATAACATCGCTCGCGCGCAGCAGCGTCGTGAAGCCGCCATAGATCATGCGCTTGCCGTCGAACGGCATGCCGTCCAATTTCAGCCGAGGGTCAGCCATCACCTTCTTGTTGACCGCATCGCGCGTCTCCCGATCCCGATAGACGATCCAGGAGAACACCACGAGCTCATCCTCCTTCGCCATCACCGCGCGCGGAAACGATGTCAGCTCGCCATAGGGAACGTCGTCGCCGATGCATTCGACATAATCGAGCGCGCCGTGCTCCATCCAGACTGCGCAGGCCGTCTTCGCCAGCGCCTTGTAGGCCTCGATCTTGTCCTTCGGCACGGCCAGCACGAAACCATCGACATAGGGCATCACGGATCTCCTTGGGTTGTGTGTCCCAAGGACGATGGAGCGCACCGCGATCCGACGCCGCGGCTGCGCTTTCAGATGAGGCAAACCGTCGCGAGCGGCGGCACGGCGAGCGGGGCTTCGCAAAGGGCGCGGCCGCGGGGCGGGTCAATCATGGCTTGGGAAAAGCGCCTGAACTGGCTGGGGAACCTGGATTCGAACCAAGACAAACAGAGTCAGAGTCTGTTGTGCTACCGTTACACCATTCCCCACCGAAGCTCTTGATATAACAAGACTTTCTTCGGAAGTTTTGCAAACCGCAGCAAAAGTTTTGCAAGTCAGCGGCGCGCTGGCGCTCATATAGCCGCGTCGGCGTTCGCGGTCCAGCCCCTCTGTGACTATCGCGGCTTGTTCGCCTTGCGTTCTCGTCCTATGACTCGGCGCCATGTCCGCCGCCCGCATCATCAAGCCGCCACCGCTTTCCGGCGGCGATCGCAAATACTACGCCCGTGAGATCCGCAAGGCGGAGGTCACCTTCCGCACAACGTCTCGAGGACGCGCGACGACTCACGCAGCCGCGCGATCGGCAGGTCGCGCTCATGCGTAACTTCTGTACGGCAGTCCGTGCCAGCGAAGAAGCGCCGGCCGGATTTGATCGTCCTGCGTCAGGCCGGCGATCCGCAACCCGCCGCACCATCTCGCCGCATCAAGAAGGCCTCAATCTCTAGAGCGTCACCGCCAGCCAGGCGGCGATCAGCGCGCTCTTTCGCGTCGTCAATCGCTACGTCGGCAACCTGGCGGCGATGCCCTCGGCCTTCCAGGACAATCCGGCGCCCGTGGTGCGTGCCGCCGACAACGGCGAGTGCGAGCTTGCCATGATGCGCTGGGCATGCCGTCGCCGCCGAGCATCAAGGGGCCACCCGTCACCAACGAGCGTAACACGACGTCGCCACACTGGCGTCGCTGGTTGAAGCCGGAGAGCCGTTGCCTGGTGCCGGCGAACAGCTTCTCCGAATACGCGCCGGAGCTGAACCTGGAAACGGGCAAGGCAGCGAGTTCGGCACCGGCATCAAATATGCTGTGGAGAACGATTGCCTTGAGTTACATGAGCGCGGGCCGTATGACCGGATACTTGCTGACGCTCCATAAAGCACGATGCCGCCGCGCAGATCAAAATGTTCAGCCTCGATCGAACGAAGAACGATACTTCCACATTGCTGGATCTCCTCCGCGCGCTCGCCGCCCAAATGGTTTGCGTCGGGCACACTTGGAATTTGACTTTCACGTTCTTCGGCGGGGCTACGCAGACGCTAATCCCCGATATCGGCGTTCTTCTGTTTTTCGTGCTGTCCGGCTTCGTCATCGCATTCACGCTCCACGAGCGAACCAAAGCTGATGATTATTCCCTGCTGAACTATGCCGTCGAGCGCTTCGCCCGCATATACTCCGCATACGCGCCGGCGCTGATCTTGATCGCCGTACTGGACTATTCCGCCTGGGCGCTCGGAGTTGAGCGGTTTCGACTCGACAGCGCGGTAAGCTTTTTGAAGAACTTGGTGATGCTGCAGGGTTATCCTGGTAGGTGGGGCGGAGACACATTCGGCTCAGCCGGCCAGCTCAGCACGCTCGCCATCGAATTTCACATCTACTTCTTCGTCGGCGGCCTGTTCTTCTTCTGCAAAGGTCGCGACCAGATCGCTGGCCTCGTGCTGGCAATCGCAACCGCCACCGTTCCACTGTTCCATTTTGCTGAGAGGCCGGACGCGTCCCACGGCCTCTTCGTGCTCTGGTTGCTGGGCTTCGGCGGGTACTTCGTCGCAATCAATATGAGGATCGATCGGCTGGTGACAGTCGCCTGCGCCATACTCTCTATCCCGTTGTTCTGGAAGTGGCGCGGCTCTCATGTGCGCGGCGACGAGTACGCGCTAGCTGCACAACCCTATTTTGCGCTGTTTTTTGTGAGTCTTGCGATCGCAGCGCAGGGCCAAAACTGGCTCCGAAGATTTCAATCAATCGTCGGGTTCTTCGCAGGTTATTCCTATAGCCTGTTCTTAATCCACTTCACGATAGTGAAGATCGTCGTTTGGCACTTGACGTCGCCGCTCTGGGTGAGATTCGTGCTGGCGATCCTCATCTCAAATTTCGTCGCTTGGCTCTTCGCCATGGTCACCGAAGCCCGACACAAACAACTCGCTCGCTGGATACTGCGGAGAATGGCTTCGTTTCGAACCGTAACCGCTCGCCCCTGAAGACGACGGCAATCCGCCAGTAACGCTGTCGGAGGGCTTGGAGGTTAGTGGAGCCAGCTCATTCCCCACTTGGCCCCCTCAATCATCACCGCGATGAGCCGATCATGCGGCTCTTCGGAATGCCAATAATGAAACGACCGGTAGAGAACAAATTACAGGACGGCGCCTGAGGCTATCCCTAAAATTGGCAATTCTCAGTCCCATCGGCTTCGCGGCGCGCTCTAACAGTTTGCCCGAGGGCCGGAAATTGGTTGACTGAACGTCTTGCGTCAATAGAGATCGAGAAATCTCACAATCCAACGTAGCAGCTGAACGGCTGATGAATGCCCCATTCAATAAGCGTTGCATATCATAGGCGTAATCTGCCTATTGGAACCCGTATCCACGCCCTTCGTTGAAGATCAATCAAAAGGAGAGAACAGTGTTTATTCGTGCTGCAATTCTGGCGCTGGCAATCCTAGGATCAGTCTCATCGGCCATGGCTCAGTTTCCAGGCTCGCCGAGTGGCGGGTGTCCGCACGGCTATGATTTCAACTACTCCAATGGGCGCTGTTATCCTAACGAATACAAAGCGCCAGGTACCTATGCCCGACCGCAGCCGGACTATCAAGGCTATAGAGCCTATGGGTACGGATCCTGCCCCGATGGGTACGACTTCAACTATGACAACGGACGCTGCTATCCAAATTGGAGGCGCGCGCCTGGGCGATACCGCTACTGATCTGGCCACAACTCTGACACCGACCATAGGCTTTGGCGTTCAGCTTGGCGCCTGCGATATTCCGGAGGCGCTGCGCGATTTCATCGAAAGCCAGCTGGGCCGCGCGATCGGCGTGCAACTGGCGCTGCCGCTGCGAATCGCCGGCCGTGGCTAAGTGCACGGCCTGTGACGATCTCGGCTGCGTATGCGAGAACCACCCGGACTACCCATGGGACGGCCCGCGCGCATGCGGTTGCGGCGGCGCCGGCGCACCCTGCCCGGCCTGCAACATCCCGGCCGACGGCGACGCGCCGCGAATGCCGGACGGCTTCCGCCTGGAGGTCGATCGCGCTGGTTCTCGCATGCGCGGTACAGCTTGGTCGGCGACACGCGCCAGCCAAGCCTTGGAGTGAACGCCTGCCCCCTACTCCAGCTTGATGTTCGCGGCCTCGATCACCTTCTTCCAGCGCGCCGTTTCTGCGGTGATGTAGGCTGCGAACGGCTCCGAATCCACCGCGACCGCAGCCGCGCCGAGCTCGGCCATCTTCTGCACCGTGTCCGGCTGCTGCATGAAGGCGCGGATCTCGGCCGAGAGCTTTTCGACGATCGGCTTCGGCGTGCCCGCAGGGACGAGGAAGCCGTGCCAGGCGACCGCCTCGAAGCCCGGTAGGAATTCGGCGACTGCCGGGACTTCCGGATCGAACGCGGCGCGCTTCGGCGTTGCTGTCGCAAGCATCGCGAGCTGGCCGGTCTTCACCTGCGGCAGCAGCAGCGGCACGTTGTCGAAGGCGAGATCGATCTGACCGCTGAGGAGATCGGTCAGCATCTGGCTGGAGCCCTTGTAAGGCACGTGCACCATCTTCGTGCCGGTCATCTGCTGAAACAGCTCGCCGGCCAGATGCTGCGAAGTACCGACGCCGGCCGAGCCGAACGAGACCTTGTCCGGATTCGCCTTCAGATAGGCGATTAGCTCCGGCACGGTGCGCGCCTTGATCTTGTTGGGGTTCACGACGAGAACGTTGGGCACGACGCTGATCTGGGCGACCGGCACCAGATCCTTGTCCGGCTGGTAGCTGAGCTTCGGCCCATAGAGCGAGGGGTTGATGGCGAGCGCCGACGTGCTGGCAAGCCCGAGCGTGATGCCGTCAGGCGCCGATTTCGCCAGCCGTGTCACGCCGAGGATCGAGCCGGCGCCGCCGACATTCTCCACCACGAAGGGCTTGCCGAGCTTGACCTGCAAATGGTTGGAGACCATGCGCGCGAAGATGTCAGCGGTGCCGCCGGCGGCGAAGGGAACGATCACCGTCACCTGCTTGGACGGATAGCCGTCCTGCGCCTTCGCCGGCGACGTCGCCAGCAGCATCACTGAGGCAAGAACAAGCCACATCGATCTCATCGAAGTTTCCTCTGTTTTCACTGTGTTATTGATTGGCCGCCGCGCGCGGCGGGTGTTTTAGAACGCGACCTCGTACATCCCGTGGATCGCATCCCGGCCGAGATCGCGCGGGTTGTTGTCGAGCAGGCGGCGAATGGCGTGCGCCTCGTCGGCCATCACCCCGAGGTCGTCCTTGGGCACGCCGAGCGCGGACAGCCGCATCTCGATCCCGAGATCCCTGCAGAACTCGTAAGTCGCGTCGAACGCGCGTTTCGCATCGCCCTGCTCCGGCAGTCCGAGCGCCTGGAGCACTGCGCGCGTCTTCGCCTCGACCGCCGGCATGTTGAAGGCCAGCGTGTGCGGGAAGATCACCGCGCAGGCGAGCCCGTGCGCGACATGATGGCGCGTGCCAAGCGGATAGGCCACCGCATGGCCGGCGGTGGTGTTCACCGGTCCAAGGCAGTAGCCACCATAGAGCGAAGCCAGGGCAAGACCGGCGCGCGCCTCGCGGTCGCCGCCGTCGGCCACCGCGCGCTTGAGATAGCGCCCGACCAGCCGCGCTCCCTCGAGCGCATAGAGATCGATCGTCGGATGCGCCTTGCGGCTGGTATAGGCCTCGACGCAATGCGCGAGCGCATCGACGCCGGTGGCCGCAGTGACCTCCTTCGGCACGGTCATCGTCAAGTCCGGATCGACGATGGCGATGTCGGCGAGCATGAAACGGCTCTGCACGGCCTGCTTGTTCTGGCTGACGGGATCGGTGACGAGCGCACGGGTGCCGGCCTCGCTGCCGGTGCCCGACGTGGTCGGGATCTGCATCAGCGCCACGCTGCGGCCGGCCACCTTCTCTGGCCCGACGATGTCGGCAAAGGCCACGTCGGACGTGCAGAGCACCGCGACCAGCTTGGCGAGATCCATCGCGCTGCCGCCGCCGAAGCCGACCACGAGATCGGGCTTGGCCTCGCGCGCCATCGCCACCGCCTTCTCGAGATTGGGCAGGTCCGGCTCAGGCTTGACGTCGCCGAACACCTTCACCGCACCCGGCAACGCCAGCATGTCGATGCGGCGCGCATTGAACGCATCGGAAATCACGAGCGGCCGCTTGGCGCCGGTCCGCTCGGCGAAGCGCGCCGCGGCCGTGATCGTGCCGTTGCCGAATTCCAGGATGGTGGGACGAAGGATTTCGATGGGCGTGAAGGCGTTGGTCATCGTGCGGTCGATCTCATGATTTGGATGCGGAGGCGCCAGCGGCCAGCCGTTCGGCATAGTCGATGGCCTCGATCAGGCTGTGCTCGTTGGCGATGCCCTTGCCGGCAATGTCGAAGGCGGTGCCATGATCGACGGAGGTGCGGATGATCGGCAGGCCCAGCGTGATGTTGACGCCGGAGAGCTCCTGCCAGCGACCGGTCGCGGGATCGACCTGGAAGCCGAGCAGCTTGACGGGAATGTGCCCCTGGTCGTGATACATCGCGACCGCCGCGTCGAACTGGCCGGCGCGCAGCTTGACGAAGATGGTGTCGCCGGGCACGGGACCGATGACATCGAGGCCGTCGGCGACCGCTTTGGCGATCGTCGGCGCCGACACGTCGATATCCTGCCGGCCGAACAGGCCGCCCTCGCCCGCATGCGGGTTGAGCGCGGCGACCGCGATCTTTGGTTTGGCAATGCCGAGCCGGCGCAGCGCATCGTTGGTGAGGTCGATCACCATGCGCAACCGCTCCGGCGTCAGACGCTTCGGCACGTCTTCCAGCGCGACATGGGTTGAAACATGGCTGACGCGCATGTTGCCATGGGCGAGCAGCATCACCGAGCCGCGCACGCCGGTCAGATGGGCCAGCATCTCGGTATGGCCGGGGAAATGATAGCCGGCCTTGTTGAGGGCCTCCTTGTTGAGGGGGGCCGTGACGATGGCCGCGGTCCGGCCCGCCTGCGTCAGACGCACGCCCTGCTCGATCGCCTTATAGGCGAAGCGGCCGCCATCGGCGCTGAGCACGCCCGGCTTGATCGGGTCGCCCTCGGCGTCGGCTTGCAGGTAGCAGAGGTTGGGCCATTCGCGATCGTCCGCCGACACCTGCGGGATGGCAACGTCGGTGCCGAGCGCGGCCTTCGCGCCGTCAAGCGCCGCGCCGCTGCCGATGATCAGCAGGCGCAGATCGCCCGTCGCGATCCGGCCCTTCAGCCCGAGGCAGGCCTTGACGATGATCTCCGGCCCGATCCCGGCCGGATCGCCCATGGTGATGGCAAGATGACGAGAGGTCATGTCGGACTCTCCATTCTGAGCAGATGATTGTCCCGGAGCAGATCACGCCAGAGATCGCGGGTTCCGAACGCTCCGGACTTCGAGACGACGTCAACACCGGCCCAGCGCCCGCCTTGCAGCACTGAACGCGGCAGCCCCGGCACGATGCGTCCTGTCACCTGAAGGGCATGCGCGCCAAGGGCAACGCATGCGGCCTTCAGGGTCTCGCCGCCGGCGACGATCAACGTGCCGGGTCGATCGAGCGCCGCGATCAGCGCCGTCATTTCGCGCGCGATCCGCCGCGCCGCCTCGACGCGCGTCAGGCCTTCGGCGAGAGAGAATTTGACCAATGCGATTCCGTCACCGGCCAGCTTGCGCTGGACACGCATCGCGCCCTCACCTTCCGCAAGGGCGATGGTCGCCTCGCCGCATGCGGCGAGCTGCGACGCCGTGGCAGCCTGGTCCGAGCCGAACAGTCCCAGCACCGGCAGCTTCAACTGGCTCGGCGCGTCGGCACGATGGCTGCGGGCGAGCGCCCCGGCCAAGCCGCCGCTTCCGCACCACAGCACGGGCCCCGGCATGCGCCGTCCCATCTCCACCACACGATCGAGATCGATGTCGCTCTCGGCATCGAAGACCTGAACGCCGGCCTGCGCCAGCGTGTCGGCCTGCCCCTGCCGCGCCTCGATGCCCTCGAGCTGCAATTGGGCGAGGAGATTGTCGCCGACACGATGCCAGTCGCCTTGCACCGTGCGCGCGAATTGCTGGCCATCGACGGTACGGCGTCCCTGATAGTCGAAGGCGGGCGCGACCACGCAAGATGCCCAATGGCCGCTGCGCAGGCAGGCGCCGAGCTCTGCCGCCCATGCGCCACGCAGGAGGCTATCGACCTTCTTGTAGCCGATCGTCGCCCCGTGGAGCTGCGGCGCCAGCCGCCCGACGATCTCGACGCTCTCGGCCTTGGAGCGCTCCCGCGTGCCGCTGTCGATTGCGAGGCTCCGGGAGCCCTGCGTCGCGGGCGCTTCCGGCCAGGTGACGTCGAACGATCCGCACAGGCCGACGAACTCCGCCGCGGTGTCGAGCGCACCGGTGAGGTCGTCGGCAAGCAGGCGGACGCTCGTCATCGGCGCACGCCTCCTGCGGCGAAGATCTTGCCCGGATTCATCAGGCCATTCGGATCGAGCAGATGCTTGATATCGCGCATCAGTTCGATGTCGAGCGGATCGGCGACGCGGGCGAGCCGGCCGCGATTGGTGATCCCGATACCGTGCTCGGCACTGATGGCCCCACCTTGCGCCGCGGTCTCGTCGTCGACGATCTCGTTGATCTCGGCCACCAGCTCGGCCGTCGCATCCGGGTCCTGACAATGCGCGCGATCGATCAGTGCCACGACATGGATGTTGCCGTCACCGATATGGCCGTGCATGACGACGTTCGCATGTGGCACGGCGGCCTTGATCCGGGCCTCGACATTTTTGACGAAGGCCGCCTGGCGCTCCAGCGGCACGACGCTGTCATGCGACACCACGTAACCGCTGCGCTTGTTGCCTTCGGACACGCTGTGCCGGACCGCCCAGATCGCCTTCGCCTGCGCCAGGTTGGAGGCCAATATGGCGTCTTCGGCAAGCCCCGCCTCCATCGCCTCGGCAAGCACCGCGGCCAGCGGCTCGCTCAGGTCCACGCCTGCGAGCGTGTCGGTCAGCTCGACGATCAGATACCACGGCGTCGTCAGCTCGAAGGAGATCGTGACATGCGGCACCGTCTTCGCGATCGCCTCGATCTGCGACCGCGACATGATCTCGAGGCTGCCGAGCCGGTCGCCGACGGCACCGCGCAGGCGCTGCATGATCTCGAGCGCCTGCTCGACGCCCTGCAACTTCAATAGCGCCAAAGCCGAGCTGCGCGGCGGCGCGAACAGTTTCAGCACCGCTGCGGTGACGATGCCGAGCGTTCCTTCGGCGCCGATGAAGAGCTGCTTGAGCGCGTAGCCCGTGTTGTCCTTGCGCAGCGCGCGCAGGCCGTTGAAGACGCGCCCGTCGGGCAGCACGACCTCCAACCCGAGCACGAGATCGCGCGTCGGCCCGTAGCGCAGCACGGCCGTGCCGCCGGCATTGGTCGAGATATTGCCGCCGATCTGGCAGGAGCCCTCGGCACCGAGGCTCAGGGGAAAATAGCGATCGACGTCCCGGGCCGCGTTCTGCACCTCGGCGAGGATGCAGCCGGCCTCCACGGTGATCGTGTTGGCGAGCGGGCTGACGTCGCGCACGGCCCGCATGCGGTCGAGCCGGATCACGACATTGCCCGCGCGATCGTCCGGCGTCGCCGCCCCGCACATGCCGGTGTTGCCGCCCTGCGGCACGATCGCGAGCCGCCTTGCCGCGCAGAACTTGACGACGGAGGCGACCTCGGCGGTCGAGCCGGGCTTCACCACCGCCACGGCGCGGCCGTGATAGCGCCCGCGCCAGTCCACCACATAGGGCTCCTGGTCGGGCCCGGACGCGATGACGTACTTGTCGCCGACGATATCAGCGAGCCCGGCCAACGCACCCTGGAAAGAATCGGACATCGGATCGCCTCGTCGCCCGCGCCAAGTCTAGACGGCGGCGGCAGCGAATGCAGCAGCATCCGCGAGCAGTTCTTTCATTTGAGCCGGCGGCAGCGACTCCAGCGGCGGCCGCAGCCGCTGCCATCCGGCGTGACCGGTGCGCTCGGCCACCAGCGCCTTCAGCGATGCCATCTGCGGGAACCGCGAGACCAGCTCGCGCGCCTTCACGATGCGCGCCTGCGCCGCCTTGAGGGCCGGATCGTCATCGCCGTCGCGAAAGTGCTTGTAGACGTGGGCAAGACTGCGCGCGACGAGGTTGGACGTCGCGGTGATGCAGCCTGCGCCGCCCTTGCGCAGCAACGGCAGCATCAACGGGTCCGCGCCGCCCAGGACCGCGAACCCGGGGAAGCGCTCCACCATTGCGGTCATGTTGGCGAAATCGCCGGACGAATCCTTGATGCCGGTGAAGACGGCCGGATAGGCCTTGCGCAGCCGTTCGATCAGCGCATGCGAGATCGGCTGCGCCGACATCTGCGGATAGTGGTAGAGCACGACTTTCAGGCGCGCATCACCGATGCGCTGCACCACTTCGCTGTAGGAGGCGTAGATGCCGTCATCGCTGACGTTCTTGTAGTAGAATGGCGGCAGCATCACCACGGTGTCGACGCCGACCGAAAGCGCGTGACGCGTCAGCGCGATGGTCTCGGTGAGCGCGGCAACGCCGGTGCCGGGCAGAAGCCGCTGCGGCGCGATGCCGGCGGCCACCACGGCTTCAAGCAGCGCGGTGCGCTCGGCCGCTGAGAAGGAGTTTGCCTCGCCGGTCGTGCCGAGCAGCGCGATGCCGTTGCAGCCCTCATCCAGAAGGTAGCGGCAATGCTCCACGAAACGCGCGTGATCGGGCGCGAGCTCGGCGTCGAGCGGGGTCAGCGCGGCGGAGAACACGCCATGAGGGTGCAGCGATGATGTCGACAAGCTTCCTCCGATCGTCAAATCGATATTGTTCGGAATGCGAACATTTGTTATTTACTGATACTGTCAGTAAAATCAGCGCACCCCTGCGTCAAGGGTGATGCTGTCATGACGGGGGCATTCGAGCATGGCCAAGGTCCACAAGAAGGCCGCGAAGCGCAAACCTGAAGCTAGCCCAAAGAATCCCAAGAATTATGTCGCTTCCGTTGGGAAGGCCTTCGCTGTGCTCAGGAGTTTCACCAGCGAGGCCTTCGAACTCACCTTGAGTGAAGTCGCCGCACGCGCCGATCTCGATCGCGGGACCGCGTTCCGGCTGATCCAGACCCTGATCGAGCTCGGCTATCTCCAGCCGGTTCCGCAAAGCCGCCGGTTCCGCCTCGGGCTCGCCTGTCTCGACCTCGGCTACACGGTGCTGTCGCACGGATCGCTGCGAGCCATCGTCGAGCCGCTGCTGCGCGACCTCGTGCCTGACGTGGGCGATGCGGCCTCGCTCGGCATCCTCGACGGCGGCGACGTGATCTATCTCGCGCGCGTCGGCGCCGGCCTCGACCGTCACAAGATGGATCGCCGGCCGGGTTCGCGCATTCCCGCCTACAGCGCCGCGCTCGGCCATGTCATGCTGGCGCATCTGGCGCGGGAGGAGCAGATCGAGCGACTGGAAGCGCGCCCTCGCGTCAAGCTGTCGGAGCGAACGCTGACCGATCTCGACGCTCTGCTCGCCCGGCTCGACCTGGTGAAGAAGAAGGGCCACGCCGTCTCCGACGGCGAGAACGCCTATGGCTTGCGGACGCTGGCCACGCCGATCTTCGACGCCCAGGGTGTCGTGATCGGGGGATTGAGCGTCACCATCGACGCGATGCGCATGGACATGCCGGCCTTTCGCGACCAGGCGCTGCCGCGACTGATGCAGGTGACGCGCCAGGTGCAGGATATCGCGATCAAGTCGGGATTGTCGGGCTGAGGGCGGCGGACTAGACGACGATGTGATCGAAGTCGGCGGCGATCCGGCTGTTCGGGAAGATCCTTGCCGCCTCGGCCAGGATCTCTTCGTCCTCGTAGCGTCCCGACATATGGGTCAGCACGAGCTGTCCGACATTGTTCGCGGCCGCAAAGGCGGCTGCTTCTGCTGCGGTGAGATGGCCGTAGTCCCGCGCGGTCGACGCGTCGCGATCGAGGAACGTCGCCTCGATCACCAGCATGTCGGCGTCAGCGACATATTGCGACAGCCCCGCGGTGGCCTCGGTGTCGCCGATCACGACGAGCTTCCTGCCGCCGCTCGGCGGCCCCAAAACGTCCTCCGGATCGATCGTCCGGCCGCCTTCGATCACGACCGGCCGTCCTTGGGCCAATTCGCCGCGCAAGGGACCGTCGGGCACACCGAGCGAGGCGAGGCGATCGGACAGAAGGTGACGGCGCGCGGGGCTTTGGAATACGAAGCCAAAGCTGTCGGTGTCGCGATGGCGGACCGGAAAGCAGTCGATGGTGAAGTCGCCGGCATCGATGACCTGGCCTTCGGTCAGCGCTGCGAACTCCACGGGGATCGGCGCCCTGCCCGCGCCCCACAGGCCCGCCAGCATCCGGATGACGATGTCGAGTGTGCCCAGGCCGCCATGAATGGTCATCACATCGGAGGATTGCCGCAAGCCCAGCGTCGAGAAGAGACCGGGGATGCCGAGCACGTGATCGAGATGAGCGTGCGTCAGCAGGATGCGGTCGAGCCGCCGGAAGCCGGCGCCACTGCGCAGCAACTGACGCTGCGTGCCCTCGCCGCAATCGATCAGGATGCGCTTGCCCGCGGCCTCCACCAGGAGGGCCGGATGGTTGCGTTCCGCCGAGGGAACGCTGGCCGAGGTCCCGAGAAATGTCAGGGCGAACATGCTCGTCAGTGTCCAGAGACCGCCGCTCTCCCCGACAGCACCGGAGCGGCGCGCACGGTGGACGATCTCACCGCCCCCAATGCCACGCGAGCAGCAGCGCGTACAGACCCATCGACGCGGCGTAGAGCGCGGCAAGCAGCGCGTAGCCCGCGATCTGGCGACCGAGCGTCGCCTTCGGCGTCACCCACCAGTCCAACGCCCTGAAGGCGGCCGGCACCAGCCACCAGCCGAGCAGCTGGGTGCTGACGAGATTGCCGACGAAGAGCGACAGCCAGACCGGCACGCCGTGGCTGTCGATCAAGGGCGCGCTGACGAAATAGCCCCAGAGGTAGACCACGGGATAGAGCACCAGGAGGACGATGAGGTTGCTCTTCCAGATCAACGCAGGCCCCTGCTCCGGAGCCTGCGTCTTGCCGGCCGGGAACCAGAAATTGAAGCCGTAGCTCGCCCGCTTCACGTTCATGCCCGCGTTGAAGCGCGCGCCCTCCCTAAGCAGTGTCTGCCGCAACGGCGAGTCGAGCCATGCGCTGAGGTTGGCATCGCTATCGAATGACAGGATGACGATCCACTCATCGTGCAGGCCCGGAATCGGCCGCTCGATCTTGTGCCGCAAAAATCCTTTGAACTCGGCTTCCGCGGCCTGGATGCGCTGCTGCCAGGTGAGGAAAGCGTCCTCCAATCCTGCCGGCACCTTGAAGGAGATCACGGCGGAGACCGCGCTGTCGCGCTGCACTCCGGTGTCGGGCAGGATATGGACGTCCTCCGAACCAACGAAGAAGCGTTGTATCTCCGCAATCAGCTTCGCCCGCACCTCGCTCTGAAGCCAGGCGCGCGCCGCCGCCGGACTCGCGAAGCGCACGATCGTCACCCAGTCCACATGCGCCGGCGGCTGCGGCGGCACCACCTCCTGGCTGAGAAAGCCGGGCCAGGTCTTGAGCACCTCGCCGACCTCGCCGTTCCACCGCGCAAACGCCGCAAAGCCGTCGTCGGCGATGCGGCGCTGGATGACGAGGGCGACCGGCTGGCCGGCCGTATCGGGTGATCCGTTCATCGCGTCCGCTTCAGCTCTTCTTGTAGAGACGCTTGCCCATCACCCAGGTCTCGTCGACGCAGCGATCGTCGCCGACCATCATGACAGCGAACAGCATGTTCGCGGCGTCATCGACCGTGCGCGGACCAGCACCGTCGGCGACCAGCGACTGGTGCCAGGGTTGAGCGACCGGGCCGCCGTTCGGATCGAGCGCGATGAAATCGGCTTCCTTGCCGGGCTCGAAATTGCCGAGCTTGTCGTCGATGTAGAGGCCTTCGGCGCCGCCGAGCGTGACCGACCAGAAGCCACGATAGGGCGATAGCTTGTTGCGCTCGGCTTCCGCGAGGTCCTTGCGCGACGGATCCATGCTGCCGTCGAGCAGCGTGTTGTTGCACATGCCGACCTTGTAGGCGTCGTCGAGCACGGAGATCATCGAGAAGCGGTTGCCGCCGCCGACATCGGTGCCGAACGACATCTTCACGCGATGCTCCGGATCGGTGGCGCGGCCGAGACGGAACAGGCCGCTGCCGAGGAACAGGTTCGAGCACGGGCAGAACACCACCGCCGCGCCTTTCTTGGACATGCGGCGGAATTCGTTGTTCGAGAGATAGACGCCGTGGCCGCCGGAGAACTTTGGACCGACCAGGTCGAACTTCTCGTAGACGCCGAGATAATCCTGGCAGTCCGGGTGCTCGACCAGCACGCCGCTGCACTCGGCCGGATTCTCGGAGATGTGGGTATTGACCCAGCAGTCCGGATGCTCATGCTTGAGGCGCTGACACGCCTTCAGCAGTTCGGGCGAGGCGCCGAAGGCGAAGCGCGGTGTGATGGCGTAGAGGTTGCGGCCCTTGTTGTGATACTGCGCGATCAGCCGCTTGCTGTCGCGATAGAAATTCTCGGGCGTATCGATGAATTCGGCCGGCGCGTTGCGGTCGATCCCGGTGAGACCCGCGATCACGCGCATGTTGCGCCTGCTTGCCTCCTCGAACAGCTCTTCGGTCGCGACCGGTGAGGAGCTGGTGAAGGCCTGGCAGGTGGTGGTGCCGGCGGCGAGCAGTGCATCGAGAAAACGCTTCACGCCTTCGCGCGCGTAGTTGCGATCCTTGTACTTGATCTCCTCGGGATAGATCGACTTCTGCAGCCACGGCAAGAGCTGCTCGCCATAGGCACCGAGCACGCGGGTCTGAGGCAGATGGATGTGGCCGTCGATGAAGCCCGGGACGATGATGCGGTCCTTGAGATGGGTGATCTCAACGCCCGGATGCGCGGCGGCGATCTTCTCGTACGGACCGAACGCCTTGATGACGCCGTCGGTGACGACCATGAGGCCGTCCTGATGAAAGCGCGCAGACGCCTGCTCGTTGCCGATGTGCTTCCAGGGATCGTCGACGAAGTCGAAGAACGTGCCGCGAATACCGACGGTGGTCATGAACTGGTTCCTTCCTTAAGTCTGTGTGGCGTGGCGCGCCGCGGGCAGCGAGATCGCGAGCAGTGTGCCCGCAACAGTGCAGAGGCCGAGATAAAGCCAGCCGATCGGCGCCTGCGTTGCTTCGGGCAGCACCGCCGCGATGGCCATGGCGCCGCTCACCGCGAGATAGCAGAGTGCGCTGATGAGGCCGCCGATCAGGCCGTGGTCACGCTCGAACAGGCCGAGCGCCATGCCGTACATCATCGGGCACAGGACTCCGCAGCCGCCGAGCACCAGCGCGCCGCCGATCGTGATCGATGCGAAATCGAGACCGATGGTCATGCCTGTTACGGTCAGGACCGCGGAGCCTGCGAGAAACAGCGCGAAAGCGCCAAACCCCAGCATGCGGGCCGGCATGAAGCGCGCGAAATGTGCGCAGCCGAGCTCGCCGGCGAGATTGACGCCGCCAAGGCCGAGCGCGACGAGGCCGTAGATGGCCGCCGAATAGCCGAGGCCGGTCTGGTAGAAGAAGGGCGCGACGACGCCGAACGCCAGTTGCGCGCTGGCGGCGGCGGCAAACACCAGCACGAAGGCCAGGAAACCGGGACGAACAAGCGCGGCGCGAAGGATGCCGGCCGTGCGGCGCGGATCGAACGGCGCGCGCCGCTCCGCCGGCAACGTCTCGGGCAGCAACAGCACGACGATCGCGGCGACGATCGCCGCGGCAATGGCGATGATGACGAACACTCCGCGCCACGACGTCAGCTCGACGATGAAGCCGCCGGCCGCGGGTGCAAGCACCGGTGCAAGTCCCCAGGCCGCGCCAAGCAGGCCGGAGATCGCGGTGAGCTCGCGGCCACGAAAGCAATCGGCCGCGACCGCATAGGCAACGACGAGGCAGGTGCAGCCGCCGACGCCTTGCAGGAAGCGCAGCGCAAGCAGCAGCGATGCGCTGGTGGCGAGCGCGCAGGCAATGCTCATCGCGATGAGCACCGACAGCCCCGCGAGCAGGACGTTGCGGCGACCGAGCGTATCGGAGGCGATGCCGACCGGCACCAGTGCGAGGCTCATGCCGAGCATGTAGGCGGTAACGGTGTTCTGCATCGACGCCGGATCGGCGGAAAGATCCACCACCATCTGCGGCAGGCCGGGCGTATAGGCATCGAGCGGAATCTGGCTGAACGGCACGACGCACAACAGGATCGGCACGATCCCGCCCTTCGCACGACCGGCGTCCGAAGTAAGTGCAGTCATGGGCAACGCCCCCTCGATGCCCGCGGGTTCCATCTTTTCGTGCGCGCAATGAGAGGCGACGATGCGGGGTGCGGATATGGACGCGCGGAGCGTGCCAGAACTGTGTGTAAAAACTCTTAGGACTACCGGTTCAATGCAGACGGCTGACGTGCCGATCGTCGCGACCTGGGGGCCAAACAAAAAACGCGAAAACAACCCCATGCACAGTACAAATCAATGAAGAATTTCCTGCCGCGCGGGCTCGCGCCTTGCCCGCGAGGACGTTTGACACGTCGGGCAAGACAGGCGCAGGATTGCACGATCCCCAAAGCTGAATTCGCCGCCGAGCCGAACCATTAACCGTTCGGAAGGCATCGCTGCGTCTTCAAAGCAGGAAGCCTTGAAGAGCTCCGAGAAACTGTCGCGGCGATTGAAGCTGCGGCACGTGGGCGCAGCCCGGGATGACCTTGAGCTCGGCGCGCGGCAATCCGGCGGCCAATTCGCGCGACATCGGCGGCGGCGTCGCTTCGTCGCGCTCGCCCACGAGAACGAGGACCGGAACTTTCACCGCGGCAAGCTCGGCTCGGAGATCGAGGCTCGCCAATGCATCGCACGCGGCGCGGAACACGTCGGGATCCGCCCGCAGAAACGCGGCACGACGATCCTGCATCAACTCCGGATGCTGCGCCTGGAACTCGGGCGCAAACAGGCGACGCATCGCGACGTCGGTGATGGCCTCCAACCCCTTCTCGCGCGATGCCTTCGCCATGTTGCGAAACGCCTCGCGGCCGGGCTCCGAGAACGCTGCGCCGCTGTCGGCGAGAATGAGCTTGCTGGCGATCTCTTGATGCCGGATCGCCATCTGCAACGCGACGAACCCACCGTAACCATTGCCGAGCACGATCGCCGGCGCGCCGCCCGCGCCTTCGCGCACGGCCTCGGCCATCCGGTCCGCGACCGCGGCAAGGCCGCCGTCCACCGGGCGTGAACGGCCGAACCCCGGCAGCTCCGGCACGATGGTGCGAAACGACCTCTGAAGCTCAGGCACGATCGCATCGAAGCTCGCGCGATCCGACAACAGCGAGTGAAAGAGGAACAGCGGCGGCCCCTCGCCCGATTGCGCGGCGTTGACGGTCCCGTTGGCAAGAAGCCTGTCCATGTCCGGTCTTTCCCTCACTTCGTCGGTCGTTGGCGCGCCGCGGAGGCGCTGATTGATAAATCAACTGTCAGGGAATTCAAGCATTTGGCCCTTGACGTGAAATATCACGATTGAGATATTAATGCCAAGGAGACCAAACATATGATGCTTTTGCGCGAGAATATCTACGACCGTCTCAGGTCTGATATTTTAGCTTGTCGCTTCGCGCCGGGCGATGAAATGCGCGAACAGGACCTTGCCGAGCGCTATGAAGTGAGCCGGCAACCGGTCCGGGATGCGCTTCTGCGCCTGCAGCGCGAGCATCTCGTGACGGTGCAGCCGCGCCAGGGCTACCGGGTCACGCCGATCTCGCTGGCGGACGCCCGCGACCTCCTGCGCTTCCGTCTTGCGCTGGAGCCGGCCTGCGTTGCCGAGGCGATCGAGAGCGCGCCCGACAGTGTCCTGAAATCGCTCGATGAATTTCGCCGCTTCGCCGGCAACCACGAGGACTTCATCGCCTACAATCGCGCCTTCCACTCCGCGCTGGCGCATGCGTCCGGCAATCGCCGGATGGCGACGGCGCTATGCGACCTGATCGGCCAGGCCGACCGGCTGGTCCGCGTCAGCATCTCCAACCTTAGGGGGCACGACCCCGCGAAGCTCGTCGCCGAGCACGTCGCCCTGATCGACGCCATGCAGAGCCGCGAGACGCGAACCGCGGCGCGCATCATCAAGGCTCATATCGGGGCCACCGAAAAACGCGTTCTGCCGGCGCTCAAGCGCAACGCCGTCATCGTCGAGGAGAGGTCATCATGAACATTCCTTCAAAACCTGCGTCGATCGACGTCGAAACCCACGGCAATTTCATCGACGGGCGTGAAGTCGAAGCCGGCAACGGCGCGATGCTCGATGTGCGCAACCCCGCGACCGGCGACGTGATTGCCCGCATTCCCAATTCCACGGCGGAGGACATCGACCGCGCCATGAAGAGCGCGCGCGCCGCGTTCGAAGGCAAGGCCTGGGGCGGCTTGGATACGCGCGCCCGTGCCAGACTGGTCAACAGGCTCGCCGATGCCTTCGAGGCCAATCTCGACAGCCTGTACCGGCTGGAAACCCTCAACAACGGCCGCCCGGTCAACGAGACCCGCGCGCAGCTCTCCCGCCTGCCCGATTTCTTTCGCTACTTTGCGGGCGTTGCGCTAGCGCGCCGCGACTCCGTGATCCCCGTGGAAGGCGCGTATCTGAACTACACGCTTCGCACGCCGATCGGCATCGTCGCCAACTGCACACCGTTCAACCATCCGCTGATGATCCTGTGCAAGTCGCTGGCCGTGGTGCTGGCGACCGGATGCGTCACCGTGGTCAAGCCGTCCGAATATACGCCGCTGACGACCTTGAAGCTCGCGCAGATCTTCACCGAAGCCGGCCTTCCGCCGGGTGTCTTCAATATCGTGCTGGGCCTCGGCCAGAGCGCCGGCAAGATGCTGGCCGAACATGGCGACATCAACAAGCTGGTCCTGACCGGCGGCACCGAGGCCGGCCGCATCGCCGGCAGCGCGGCGGCAAAAGTGTTCGCACATCAGACCATGGAGCTCGGCGGCAAGACGCCGGTGATGGTGTTCGACGATTTCGACGTCGACCGCGCCGTCAATTACGCCGCGTTCGGCGCTTTCATCGGCGCCGGACAGACCTGCGTCTGTGCCTCGCGCCACATCGTCCAGGCCACCATCTATGACGAATTCGTCGAGAAGCTGCAGGCCAAGACCCGCACGATCCGCGTCGGCGATCCCTTCGATGCGAGCACCCAAATGGGCCCCGTGATCTCCGCCCGGCAGCGCGACCGCGTTCTCACCTACGCGGGCTACGGTCACGAAGACGGCGCGCGTCTCGTCACCGGCGGTGTTGCCGCGAAGGTGCCGGGCCACGACAACGGCTATTTCGTCGAGCCGACGGTCTTCGCCGACGTCACATCCGACATGCGCATCTTCCAGGAGGAGGTGTTTGGTCCCTTCACGTCGGTAACGCCGTTCAAGGACGAGGCCGACGCGCTCCGGCTTGCCAACGACTCGCCGTTCGGCCTCGCCGCAGCCATCCGCACGCGCGACGTCGCCCGCGCGCATCGTGTCGCCGCCTCGGTCAAGGCCGGCATCGTCTGGATCAACGACCACCACCGGCTCGACCCGGCCTCGCCCTGGGGCGGCGTCGACGATTCCGGCATCGGCCGCGAATGCGGCACCGAAAGCTTCAACGACCACTTCAACACCAAGAGCGTGATGGTCGCGACCCACGAGCAGCCGTTCGACTGGTATCGCGACACGGCCAACCAGAAGCGCCTCAACTAGCAGACATTGCACGCGGCAGATCGCTCACAGAAGGCGGGCCGCATCGACCAGAATAACAGTCAAGGGAGAGCGTATATGTCGACATCGGTGAACGCAGGCAGCCGTCTTGATCGGCTGCCGATCGGGCCATTCCACCGCCGCATCATGCTGCTGATCGGCATCGGCATGTTTTTCGACGGCTTCGACATCTATATCGCCGGGACCGTGCTGAGCGTGACGCTGAAGACCGGCTTTTCGACGCTCGCCCAGAACGCGGCTTTCATCTCGGCGACCTTCGTCGGCATGATGCTGGGATCGTTCGGCACCGGCTTTCTCGGCGACCGCTACGGACGCCGCTTCACCTATCAATTCAATTTGCTGCTTTTCGGCATCGCTTCCCTCGCCGCCGCGTTCTCGCCGAACATGGCCTTCCTCATTGCCTGCCGCTTCGTGATGGGGGTCGGGTTAGGGGCGGAGAATGTCGTCGGCTATTCGACGATGACGGAATTCGTGCCCGCGCGCACCCGCGGAAAATGGCTCGGCTTCACGGCCGTCTGCGTCGTCACCGGCTTGCCGGTCGCCCTGCTGGTCGCATCGGTACTGGTGCCGCAGTTCGGCTGGCGCTCTATGTTCGTGCTCGGCGGCGTAGGCGCGCTCGTCGTCTGGTACAGGCGCAAGTCGTTGCCGGAATCCCCGCGCTGGCTGGAAGCGGTCGGTCGCACCGCTGAAGCGGAAGCGCTGATGCAGGCCATCGAGAAGGAGGCGGCGCAAGGCCAGCCCTTACCTCCTCCCGCAGCTACGGCACCGGCCCCAGTGTCCCCCGATCTCGGCACGCTGTTCACTGCTCCCTTGCTGTCGCGGATGATCGTCGGCGCCGTCTGCCTGATCACGATCAACACCCTGCTCTATGGCTTCGTGACCTGGCTCCCGGTGTTCTTCGTCAAGCAAGGGCTCTCGATCGCAACCTCGTTCGGCTACTCGCTGCTGATGGCGCTCGGCGCTCCCGTCGGCGCGGCGATCGGCGCATTGACCGCCGACCGCTGGGGCCGGAAGCCGACCATCATCGGCGCGTCGCTGATCGCAGTGGCGCTCGGCGTCCTCTACCCCATGATCTCCGATCCGATCCTGCTGCCGGCCGTGGGCTTTGCGCTGACGGTGCCGATCTACGTCCTGGTCGCGCTTCTGTTCGGCATCTACATCCCCGAGCTGTTTCCGACCGAGGTCCGCCTGCGCGCTTCGGGCATCGTCAACACGCTCGGGCGCGGCGCCACGATCGTCACACCATTCCTCGTGGTGTCGCTGTTCGAGACGCGCGGCGTGGCCGGCGTGATGGCGCTGATGATCGGACTGCTGGTGGTGCAGATCATCACGGTCTGGGCGCTCGGCATCGAGCCGCGGCATCGCAGCCTCGAGGAGCTCAAGGCCGAGGAATCGGCTTCGCCGGTGCTCAAGGAAGCTTCCTGAGCATCACTGTTCGCTGGTCTGCGGGCGCCCCGGCATCGACGTCGGGACGATCGCATAAGAAGGCGTGGCGGGAAGCTCGCCCGCGGCCCATCCTTCGAGACGCCCGCCTACGGCGGGCCCTCAGGATGAGATCGCGTTTTGCGGCGGGATGTCTGCCCCTCATGGTGAGGAGCCCGCCAAAGCGGGCGTCTCGAACCATGCAGGCCGAGTTCGTCCGGCAGTCTCCTGGCTCCCAAATGCGACCAGCCCCCGCCCCGACCGGCGGGCAGATCTGGTTCCCGTTGCGCTGCCTCCTCATCACGCTCCCAACATTGCATGTTCCATCCCCGGATCGGTTCGCCGAGACGACGAGATACAATGGAGTTCGTGATGACCGCAGATGCCGCTGCCTTGAACTACGGCTCGATCAGCGCACTTCTGAGCGCTCTGCACGCCCGCAAGATCTCTGCGTCAGAGCTGCTCGCGCATACGATCGCGCGCATCGAGGCCCTGGACGGCAAGATCAATGCCGTCATCGTGCGCGATTTCGATCGCGCAAAGGACGCCGCGCGCGCTGCCGACGCCGCGCTTGGCCGCGGCGAGCGCCAGCCATTGCTCGGCATCCCCGTGACCTTGAAAGAACCGTTCAACGTCGCCGGCCTGCCGACCACGTGGGGCTTTCCACATTTCAGGGATTTCAAGCCGGAGGAAGATGCCCTCGTCGTCTCGCGGTTGAAGGCGGCGGGCGCGATCATCATCGGCAAGACCAATATCCCGATCGGGCTGCGGGATTTCCAGAGCTACAACGACATCCACGGGACGACGAACAACCCGTGGGACCTCGGCCGGTCGCCCGGTGGCTCCTCGGGCGGATGCGGAGCGGCGCTGGCCGCGGGGTTCGGTCCGCTCTCGATCGGCTCGGATATCGGCGGATCGATCCGGGTCCCCTCGCATTTCTGCGGTGTGTTCGGACACAAGCCGAGCCTCGGCCTGGTCCCGCTGCGCGGATACAGCCTGCCGCCGGCGCCGCCCGTCCCCGGCCAGGGCGATCTGGCTGTCGTTGGACCGATGGCGCGTACTGCCTCCGACCTTGCGCTGGCGCTCGACGTGATTGCCGGACCCGACGAGACGCGCGACGGGATCGGCTATCGCCTTGCGCTGCCGGCGCCGCGACATGACCAGCTGAAGAATTTCAGGATCCTCGTGATCGATACCCATCCGCTGATGCCGACGGGCGACGCGGTGCGTTCCGCGATCGGACGGCTGGCGAAACGGCTCGAACGATCCGGCGCGGGGGTCGCGCGCGCGAGCACGTCGTTGCCCGATCTCGCAGAATCCGCGCGGCTCTACATGAAGCTGCTCAACGCCGCGCGAAGTCCGCGCCTGACACCGGCCGCCCTCGCGGAGGCGCAAGGACTTGCCGCCGCACTCTCGCCGGACGACCGCAGCCTGCAGGCCGAGCGCGCCCGCGGCTGGGGCATGATCCATCGTGAGTGGCTGGCGACCGATGCGGCCCGCCTGCAGTTGCAGCAGCGGTGGCAGCTCTTCTTCCGCGAGTTCGACGCGGTGATCTACCCGACGGCCGCCGTGCCGGCCTTTCCGCACGACCAGTCCGAACCGTTCGACGCTCGGCAGCTCGACATCGATGGAAAGCTCTACAACTACTCCGATGCGTGCTTCATCTGGGCTGATCCCGCATCGACCTGCGGCCTGCCGGCGACCGCCGTTCCGATCGAGCGCACGGCGACGGGCTTGCCAATCGGCGTCCAGATCATCGGGCCTTACCTCGAGGACCGCACGACGATTGCGCTGGCCGGGCTGATCGAGCGCGAGTTCGGCGGCTTCGTCCCGCCGCCGTCGCTCCCTGCCATGTAGTCCACAAGATGACAGAAGCCGGCGACGCTGGCAGCCGTCACGTTCTCCCGGCCGATTGCGCCTCGACCGCCTGCACGGCCACGCTCGCCACCTGCCGCAGCGCTTCGCGATCTGCGCCCGAAGACGCCATCACGCCCATGCCGACGGAGACCGCAGAGACGTAGCGCGCGAGCGCGGCGGGATCAGAGCTCGACTTGAGATCACCTTCCGCCTTGGCGCGAACAAAACGGTCGCGGAGCTGATCTTCGTTCTGAGCGCGGCGGGCGGCGAGTTCGAAGGGGACATTCTCGGAGCCGCTGCCGCAGGCGATGCCGCCCTGCACGAGCAGGCATCCGGGCGGATTGGCGGGATCGGTCTGCTTGTCGGCGATGCCCATCAGCATCCGCTCGGCGACCTCGCGGGCGGTTGGCGCCGAGACCACGCCGTCCATCCAGACGTTACGCAGCTTGGTGTAGCGGTCGAGCGCGGCCTTCAGCAGGCCTTCCTTGTTGCCGAAACAGGCGTAGAGGCTGGGCGGATTGATGCCCATGGCCTCGGTGAGCTGCGCGATGGTGGCGCCCTCATAGCCGTGGCGCCAGAACACTTCCATCGCTTGGTCCAACGCCGTTTCGGCGTCGAATTCCCGGGGGCGTCCCATGCCCATGTGCCTGTCTCCTCGGAATTCACGTTCTGCGTGAAGCTTAACGTCAAATCCTATCTATTTGTTCTAGCTTTATTTTCTCTTCCGCCTTCCAATGCTTGCGGTAAGCGGCTACAATTTTCTTAGCAAACGGTACATAAGTATCTTGCGCTGCGGTATCCAGCTCCACATCTGTAGTGAACACTACATATCTGGAGCGCGCAAATGCCCCCCTCCCAAAATACCTCTCGCCCTGGCCGTATCCGCCGCCTTCTCGGCGGCGCCGCCATCGTGGGCGCCCTCGCCGTGGCCGGTTCGATCGCGACCGGCCATTACTTTCGTGCTGCGCAGGCGACCGCAACGGCTGCCGCGGCCGAGCAGGCCGTCTCCGTCACGGTCGCGATGATCGAGCCACGGCCGACCGTGCTGTGGGATGATTTCTCCGGCCGGCTCGAGGCCATCCAACGCGTCGAGCTTCGTCCGCGCGTGGCCGGTGCGATCCTGTCGACCAACTTCACCGAAGGCGCGCTGGTGAAAGCCGGCGACGTGCTGTTCAAGATCGATCCGGCGCCCTACGCGGCCGAGGTCGACAAGGCCAACGCCCAGCTCGAGGCGGCGAAGGCGCGCGTGGTGTTCACCCAGAGCGAGCTCGAGCGCGGTGCGCAGCTCGTCGGCAACGCGGTCGTCACGCGGCGCGACTACGACCAGCGCGACAACGCCAATCGCGAGGCCATCGCCAACGTCAAGGCGGCCGAAGCGACGCTGCAGACCGCGAAGCTCAATCTCGATTACACCGAAGTGCGCGCGCCCGTGGACGGCCGCGTCGGCAAGATCGAGGTCACCGTCGGCAATCTCGTTGCCGCCGGCACCGCCTCCCCGGTGCTGACCTCGCTGGTTTCCGTCAATCCGATCTACGCGTCCTTCGATGCGGATGAAGAGGTCGTGCTGCATGCGCTGAACTCGATCGCGGACGCCTCCGGCAAGCGCGGCAATCTCGACCAGATCCCGGTGGAGATGGCGACCTCAGGCGGCCTTTCGGCGAAAGGCCATATCCAGCTCATCGACAACCAGGTCAACGGCCAGAGCGGCACCATCCGTGTCCGCGCGGTGTTCAGGAACGAGGACGGGCGTCTGATCCCCGGCCAGTTCGCCCGCGTGCGCATGGGCCAGCCGAAGCAGCAGACGCTGGTGATGATCGACGAGCGCGCGATCGGCACCGACCAGGACAAGAAGTTCGTGATGGCGGTCGGCGACGACAGCCGCGCGGTCTACCGTCCGATCACGCTCGGTGGTGCGGTCGACGGCTTGCGCATCGTCACCGCGGGCCTGAAGCCCGGCGATCGCATCGTCGTCAACGGCCTGCAGCGCGTGCGTCCCGGCGCCCTCCTCAAGACGGAGGTCGCGGCGATGGGCGCGCGGGGGCAGCAAGCGGCCAACCGCAGCAACCAGGACGTGGTGCAACGCTGACATCTTCCGTCATTCCGGGGCGCGCGTCGCGCGAACCCGGAATCTAGAAGTTACTGAACTCCGATCACTTCACCTCTAGATTCCGGGTTCGCGGGCTTCGCCCGCGCCCCGGAATGACGGTGGAGCTGTCCGGAGACGAGCAAGATATTGCCCAGGGGCGAGGCCATGAATCTCTCAAAATTCTTCATCGATCGTCCGATTTTTGCCGGTGTGCTGTCGGTCCTGATTTTCCTCGCAGGGCTCATCTCGCTGTTCGCGATGCCGATCTCGGAATACCCGGACGTGGTGCCGCCCTCCGTCCTCGTGCGCGCGACCTATCCCGGCGCCAATCCGAAGGTGATCGCGGAGACGGTGGCGACGCCGATCGAGGAGCAGATCAACGGCGTCGAAGGCATGCTCTACATGTCGAGCCAGGCGACCACCGACGGCGCGATGACCCTGACGGTGACGTTCCGCCTCGGCACCGACCCCGACAAGGCGACGCAGCTGGTGCAGAACCGGGTGCAGCAGGCCGAGCCCCGCCTGCCTGCCGTGGTGCGCCAGCTCGGCATCATCACCAAGAAGTCCTCGCCCGACCTCACCATGGTGGTGCATCTCTTGTCGCCCAACGGCCGCTACGACATGACGTATTTGCGCAACTATGCGGTGCTCAACGTCAAGGACCGGCTGGCGCGGATCGACGGCGTCGGTGACGTCCAGCTCTATGGTGCCGGCGACTATTCGATGCGGGTCTGGGTCGACCCGCAGAAGGCGGCCGAACACGGGCTGACCGCGAGCGATATCGTCAAATCGATCCAGGCGCAGAACGTCGAGGCCGCCGCCGGCGTGGTCGGCTCCTCCCCGAACGTCAAGGGAATCGACCTGCAACTGTCCGTCAATGCGGAAGGGCGGCTCGCGAACGAGGAGCAGTTCGGCGACATCGTGGTCAGGACCGGCGCGCGCGGCGAAGTGGTGCGCTTGCGCGACGTCGCGCGCATCGAGTTAGGGGCGTCCGAATACGGCCTGCGCTCGCTGCTCGACAACAAGCAGGCGGTGGCGATCCCGATCTTCCAGGCGCCCGGCTCCAATGCGCTCCAGATTTCCGACCACGTCCGCGCCACCATGGCCGAGATCAAGAAGAACATGCCCGAGGGCGTGTCCTACCAGATCGTCTACGACCCCACCCAGTTCGTGCGCTCCTCGATCGAGGCGGTGATCCACACGCTGCTGGAGGCAATCGCGCTGGTGGTGCTGGTCGTGATCCTGTTCCTGCAGACCTGGCGCGCCTCGATCATTCCGCTGCTGGCGGTGCCCGTGTCGATCGTCGGCACCTTTGCCGTGATGCACGTGTTCGGCTTCTCCATCAACGCGCTCAGCCTGTTCGGCCTCGTGCTTGCGATCGGCATCGTCGTCGATGACGCCATCGTCGTGGTCGAGAACGTCGAGCGCAACATCGAGGCCGGGCTGTCGCCGCGCGATGCCACCTATCAGGCGATGCGCGAGGTCTCCGGCCCGATCATCGCGATCGCCATGGTGCTGATCGCGGTGTTCGTGCCTCTCGCCTTCATCTCCGGCCTGACCGGGCAGTTCTACAAGCAGTTCGCGTTGACGATCGCGATCTCGACCGTGATTTCCGCCGTCAACTCGCTGACGCTGTCCCCGGCGTTGTCGGCACTGCTGCTCAAGGGCCACGATGAGCCGAAGGACCGGCTGACGATCCTCATGGAAAAGGGCCTTGGCTGGTTCTTCCGCGGCTTCAACCGGGCCTTCACGCGTTCATCGGAGAATTACAGCGGCACCGTCACAAAGGTGATCTCCGGCAAGGCCGCGGTGATGGGTCTCTACGTCGTGCTGGTCGGCCTCACCGCCTTCCTGTTCCAGCAGGTGCCGAGCGGCTTCGTGCCGGGCCAGGACAAGCAATATCTGGTCGGCTTCTCGCGGCTGCCCGACGGGGCAACGCTCGACCGCACCGAAGAGGTGATCCGCAAGATGAGCGACGTCGCGCTGACCCAGCCAGGTGTCGAGAGCTCTGTCGCCTTCCCGGGCCTGTCGATCTCAGGCTTCACCAACTCGTCCAATGCCGGCATCGTGTTCTCGACGCTGAAGCCGTTCGACGAGCGCAAGGGTGCAGCCCTGAGCGGCAATGCCATCGCAGCCGAGCTGAACAAGAAATACGCCGGCATCCAGGAAGCCTTCATCGCCATGTTCCCGCCGCCGCCGGTCAACGGCCTCGGCACCATCGGCGGCTTCAAGCTGCAGATCGAGGATCGCGCCGGCCTCGGCTATGAGGCGCTGAACGAGGCGACCAAAGCGTTCATGGCGGCGATGCAGAAGGCGCCGGAGATCGCCGGCGTGTTCTCGAGCTTCCAGGTCAACGTGCCCCAGCTCTTCGCCGACATCGACCGCACCAAGGCGCTCCAGCTCGGGGTGCCCGTGACGGAGGTGTTCAACACGCTCCAGATCTACCTCGGCTCCTACTACGTCAACGACTTCAACAAGTTTGGCCGCACCTATTCCGTCCGCGTCCAGGCCGACGCCCCGTTCCGCGCCCGGGCCGACGACATCCGGCAGCTCAAGGTGCGCTCGTCCTCCGGCGACATGGTGCCGTTGTCCGCACTGCTCAAGATCCGCCAGAGTGCGGGTCCGGAGCGCGCGATCCGCTACAACGGCTTCCTGTCGTCCGACATCAACGCGGCGGCCGCGCCCGGCTTTTCATCGGGCCAGGCGCAGGAAGTCGCAACGCGGATCGCAGCGGAAGTGCTGCCGCCCGGCTTTGCCTTCGAATGGACCGACCTGACCTATCAGGAGTTCATCGCCGGCAATTCCGGAATCTGGGTGTTCCCGCTGGCGATCCTGCTGGTGTTTCTGGTGCTGGCCGCGCTCTACGAGAGCCTGACCCTGCCGCTCTCGATCATCATGATCGTGCCGATGGGTCTGCTCGCGGCGATGTTCGGGGTCTGGCTCTCGAAGGGCGACAACAACGTCTTCACCCAGATCGGCCTCATCGTTCTCGTCGGGCTCTCGGCCAAGAACGCGATCCTGATCGTCGAATTCGCGCGCGAGCTCGAATTCGCCGGGCGCACGCCGATCCGCGCCGCGATCGAGGCGAGCCGGCTGCGGCTCCGTCCGATCCTGATGACGTCGATGGCGTTCATCATGGGCGTCCTGCCGCTGGTGCTCTCGACCGGCGCAGGCTCGGAGATGCGACGCGCGATGGGTGTCGCGGTGTTCTCCGGCATGATCGGCGTCACCGTGTTCGGCCTGTTCCTGACGCCGGTGTTCTATGTGCTGCTCAGAACCATCACCGGCAACAAGCCGCTGGTACATCACGGCAGCGACATCAGCGCCGCGCCGGTCCAGGGGCTTCATCACGAAGGCGCAGGCCACTAGATCAGGGAAATCCCCGAGATCAGCAGCAGAACGAGCACGGTCTTGCGAAAGACCGTCTCGTTGACGCGGTGAAAGGCGATCACACCGAGCGCGGAGCCGGCGAACAGCGCCGGCAGGCTGACCGCGAGATCGACGAAGACCTTTGACGACAGGTCCTGATGTCCGACCAGCAGCGCGATGGCGAAGACCTGCATCGCCGCGATGAACGGCTGCACCAGGCCACGCTGCTCGCTCTTGGGCATGCCGCGCATGTCGCACCAGATCGTCGGGATCGCGCCCGGCATGGCCGTCAGCCCGCCGACCAGCCCTCCCCCGAATCCGATCAGCGCAACCCAGTGCCGGCCGACGGCCTCGCCGGCCGTCACCAGCGTCGGACGCAGCAGCATGTAGGCGGCATAGAGCGCGACGATGACGCCGAAGCCGCGCCTGAGCAGATGCGTATCGGTGGACTGCAACAGCGACACAGCGATGGGAACGCCGATCAATCCGCCGACGATCAGCAGCAGACTGCCTTCCCAGCGGATGCTGCGCCGAAGCGCCCACAGATTGGTCGCCTGCACGCCGATGCTGCACGCCATCATCAGCGGCACGGCCTCCAGCGGCTGAAACACCCGGAGCAGGATGGCGCCGGCTACGGCCGAGAATGCGAATCCCGACAGCCCCGAAACAAAGGCGCCGGCGAATACGGCAACGCTGAGCAGAGCCAGTGTCGTGACATCAGGCACGGACCGTCCTCCGGTCAATCGTAGGGAATTTGCGAGACGGCAGCGTCGACGTTTTCCGAGCAAACTTGCGGTTCGCGTGGAAACGACACATGCATCGCGTGCGCGTGAGAGCGTTCCAGCATCGCAAGGCCAACCAGTTGAAGCGTGACGAGTGCCACGGTCGCGGCGATTGCGACGATGTTGACGTTACGCACGCTCGAACGTGGGGTCGCCGGCGGCGCGCTCGCTCGCATCAGATCCGTGGGCATTGTCTGCAATATCCTCTTTGTTGCTGACCGGAATGATTTCATTCAAAGGCAATGGGTCGTGCGGCTGCTCCAGCAGATGGCGATAGCGCAGCAACGCGCGCCGCGCGTCGATCGCGCGCTGCGCGCGGAACGCCGCGCCGATACGCGCGACGATGTCGCGGAACTTGCGAGCCAGAACCGGTGACGTCGTTCGCATGACAATCTCCTTTCGACCTACACCAGAGATTGACGGGATTCACTTCCGCTCGCTGTGAGTTGCTTCACAAAACACGAACGCGTCGAACAAGAGATCGTGTGACATCTCCTAGAGGGGCACGCGGCAAATCGCGTCATTCGATCGAATGACCCGCGATAACTTTCTAATGATGTGTCTGTTTGAACCTATGGCGGGCTGCAGCGACGCCGCCCGCGACGCGAAGGCGCGTCAGTGCAGGAGTGGATTGGAAAATCCCGCCACGAGCTTGACGAGATCCGCCTGACGAGAAACGCCGGTCTTGGCGAAGACGCGATGCAGATGCGTCTTCACCGTCGTCTCTGCGATGCCGAGCGCAATCGCCGTCTCCGGCACGCCGCCGACCTCGACGATCGACTGCAAGACCCTCAATTCCGCCGGCGTGAGGTCGAACGTGCGGTCGACGAGGCCGGCACACGAGCGGCCGTCGAGTTCCGCCTTCCAGACGAACAGGGCTCCGACGGCCGGCGTGCGCTCCGTCGCGCCATCACGCAGCAACGACGGCAGCGCGATGACGTTCGCGATATAGTAGGAACCGCCATCGGATCTCAGCGGGATTTTTCGACCGGCCGCCGCAGCTACGGCAACCTCGCCGGAGTCGCGGAAGATATCGCGCAGGGCCAGATTTGCCTCGGCGGATCGCGCCACGAGCCGGCCCGAGACCGACCGCAGGACGTCAGCCGCGGCCAGAATGGTTTCCGCGGCAGGATTGCTGTGGACGATATTGCAGGCGGCATCGAGCAGGATGACGCCGGCACTGAGCCGGTCCACGACATCGGCCAGCGCGATCGCTCGCTGCTGCTTTCGCTCGATCGCCCGGTTGATCAGCAGCGCCCGGCTGGCGTGCGCGACCAGCGACTGCATGCGCGCGCGCTGCTCCGCATTGAGCATCTCCCTGCCCGGGATCACCGTCAGCAACATCGGACACGGCGACTTCGACTGCTCCAGCACCACGTTCGCCACGTCGACATAGCCCTGTGGACGCAGCCATTCCTGATAGAAGCGGCCGCGGCGATATTCCTCGAAATTCACGAGATCCGGGATGTTGCGCACCTCGCCGTACCGGGGGAGCCTGGCGAGAGGATCGTAGCGGGCGTAGGTCTCGGAATAGAGCTGGATGTAGTGCGGATCGACCCCGCAATAGAAATGCGTCGCGCCGGACTTGCTGACCGGATCCTTCGAAATCAGGCCGCAGGCCTGGCTGCCGATGAACGCATTAACCATGACGACCACGTCGCTCCACAACTCAGGGTGGAGACCCGCGTCATATATACTCTCGATCAACTCGTCATGTTTGGGAGGTCGGGGCATTGGAAGAGCCAGTGGTCAAACATCGAGACTGTGGAATGTTCTTCGTGCCCGGCGGCCTAGTTGAGTCTGTCACGGGAGCAAAAGGTTCAACTCCGATCGTGATTTCACCGATCAGTTGACGAGCGGATTCGAGAATCCAGCAACGGGCAGCTTACGAGGTCCGTGCATGGCAATGAATGGCATGAGTGATCAATATCACCAAGCGTACCACAACCGCGGCACGCGGCATCCTCCGATCGGAGGATGCGCCGGCCGGGCGGATGGAGCCCGGCCAGCGTGCGTCGTGTTCAAGCCGCCGGGGCTAATGCCGGCTCAGAACGCGACGCGAACGCCGCCCCTCGCGGTGCCAGTGCGGCTCTGGTCGGACATCATCATGCCCTCGACCGCGCCGAACACGGACACGTTGCGGCTGGTACGGTAGTCGAAGCCGAAGCCGGCGACGGCACCCACCGTGCTGCGGCTACCTGGCGTCACGAAAGAGAAGTTCTGGCCGAGCAGCACCGTGCTGATGGTGGTGTCGCCGACGCGCTGGAGCGCGATGACGCCGCCATGGATGTTGGCCTTGAGCTCGCCGCCGGCGAGGCTGGTCACGCGGGACAGATCGACCTCGCCCGCTCCTCTGCAGCGTGCGGCCGCCGACCGACAATCCCTGCGCCGAGCCGGTCTCGCTATAGTCATCGAACCGGCCCGCGACGTAGCGCAGCCGCGCCGTCGGCGTCAGCAGATCGCCGTTGCCGTCACATTCATTTCCAGTCCCTCGGTCGCCGCCATCTCGCCCCACCGGCGCACAGGCACGTTGTCGGCAGCCCCCTCCAAACGGAGGAGGCTGCCGCTGCGAATTGGATTCGCTGAGCGCTAAAGTAGAAATGTCCGTCGTATTCGACTTGGACGGAGGCGACCGGGTCGCGGCTCAGAACGAACCGAGCGCGCTTCGCCCGGAACTGGTGCAGAGTTGTGACACCGCCTGCGCGGCTTACACTTGGTCCCAGCCCGCCCTCTCCGCGCTCTCGGCCCACACGGCGGCGCGATAGATCTCGCGCCCGCGGTTGTCCCTGACGCGGATCCAGGCGTCACGATCGCGCAGGTCGTCGCGCCAGACGAAAAGATGCCGCGCCATCTCGTCAGCCACCACGATGGTCGCCTTGGCATGTTCGAACACCATGCCGCCCGGGTCGATCTTCACGATATTGCCGACCAGGAGGTCGAAGAAGAGACGGTGCATTCAACACTCCGGCTTCAGGCGCCGTTTCCGCACGCAACGCTGCGTCATGATCTACTAAATCCGGTCGGGGTGCGTTACAGCGCTTCGCCGCTCCTGACGTCGCTCGGCGTCGCGCCATAGGCCCGCCGGAAGCAGCGGTTGAAATAAGAGAGATCTCCGAAACCGACATCGTAGGCGATCGAACTCACCGGCCGCTCGGCGAAGTCAGGCTCGCGCAGCATGCGATGGGCACGCTTGAGGCGTTGCTCGGTGAGGAAGGACGAAAAGGTCTTGCCGTCGGCCTCGAACAGCCGCTGGAGATAGCGCGGGGTCACGCCGAGCTCTTGGGCAACATTTGCCACCGAGATATCCTGCTGCCAGCAATTGTTGACGATGAGGAATTTCGCCTTCTGGAGTCGCGCCGCCTTGATGCCGCGCCGTCCGGTCGATTCCCGGACGTGATCCGTGGCGCCGAGAACGAGCGCCAGGAGATCATGCAGATGCGCGACGCCGAGCTGCCGCATCGCAGGCACCGCCAGCACCTTTTCGTGCACCAGCGCGATCGCGTAGTCGACGAGCAGCCGTAGCCCGGTGGTGCTCTCCGGGATGACGCGCATCACCGCATCGTCGACATCCACGATCATCGGGGCCAGCACGCGTCTCGGCACGCGCAGCGAGAAGCCGCTTCCGAGCGAGAGGCGCTCGAAGATCGTGACGTCCTCCGCGCTGGTCAGGACCGCCTCTCCCGCCCGAAGCCTCAAATCGTGTCCTCGCTCGGATATACCGAGAACGCCCGACCTGTTCACGATCAGGGCGAGACTGTCGTCGCCATCTGCAACCAGATGCTTCGTGCGAACGACCCGCGCTCCGCACAATCCCCCGATCAGCAACTGGGCTTCCGGCAAGACGTGGGACGTGAAGCTCGCCGCAGCCGGCTTTCCTTCCCTTGCCTCGACTTCCGCCTTCAGCACGCCGCGGCAGTAGAATTCGCGCAGGAGCGGTACGCGCTCGTCTTCGGGAATGTGGTCCGTTGAAACATTGAAAATTGAAAATTCATTCTTGCCGCTCACTGCAATCTCTCCAACCAACGAGCAGGCCCGGCCACGCGCTGTTATCTCCCCGCACCCGCGTTCGGTGCCGGTGCGCATTGTTCCGTGACGCACGCTGCCCTTCTCATTTTCAAGTGGCGGCCATATACGAAAGTATCAAATGATACGCGTCATACGTTCGGAGGACACACGCACCTTGCTCATCACAATGGATTGAGATTGCGCGAACTCATGATCCGCGATGTGAATTGGATCACACCGCATCGCCGGCGCCGGTCTGCCGCCCAAACGGCGCCGCAAATCCGGCGGCGATCTTGACGAGGTCGGCCTGCCTGCCGGCGCCCGTCTTTTCGAACAGCCGGCTGAGATGCGTCTTCACCGTCGTCTCGGCGATACCGAGCTTGGCCGCAATGTCGGGAACCCCGCCGATCTCGACGATCGCCATCAGCACGCGCAATTCGGACGGCGTCAGCCTGAACGCCACTGCGATCGCATCGGGCACGAGCGATGACACCATCGTGGCCCTTTGAACGAAGAGCACGGTGGCAGCTCCGTCACGCGGCAGATGGCGCTCCCGCCTCAACGGAACGGCATGGAGCAGATAATGATGTCCGTCGGACGATGTCACGAGCTCGATCTGACGGCGACCGTTTGAATGAGTTCCTGCATCCGCGGAAAATTCGAACAGGCCGCGGAATATTTTGTCAGCCTGGGTGTTGCGGCCAACTATTCTGTCGCCGACCATTGCGAGGAGATTGGCGTCGACGAAGAGCTGACGGCACGACGCGTTGGCATGGACGACCCTCCCTTCTGCGTCGAGCAGGCAGATCGCCGTGCTCAGTCCGTCCAGGACATCGGCAAGATCGTCCACGGTATGCGAGCGCGCCCTGATCTGGCGACCCATGACCCGCGACCGCTGGATGTGAGGCGCGAGCAGGCGCATACGCTCGCGCATCGCGTCGTCGACGGTCCCGCGGGACCGGTGACGCAGCACCTGCAAGATCGTGGTGCGCGCGACCGTTTTCTCGAGCGTCACGGTTGCGAGGTCTATCGCTCCCTGCGGCTCCACCCACTCTCGGTAGAAGCTGGTCGCCTCGAAGTCGGACTGGGGCATGACGTCGGCCACGCCGACCGTCTGGCCGGCGGCGAAGTCGAGATGGCGGTCGAGCAAGGGATCAAGTTCGACATATCTGTCGCGATAGAGCTGGCGGAACCGAGTGTCCGTGCCAAAATGCTCGTGGATCTCGATCGAGAGCCTGGCTGCATCCCTGGACAGGATGGTCGCGCCACATCCACCGACGAAATTCGAAACCTGCTCCAAGGCGGCGCTCCGCAGCGCGGGATTGGCCGCTGCATCGTAGATCTCGCCGACGAGCGACGAGAACCGGTTTGCCTGGAGGATCGTCATCGGATGGACGATGGGGTCTGCGAGTTGCCCCGGTGGCGAGGGGGACGAGCGCGTCGGGAACTGAGGGAGGCAGGCCGGCCGATCGCCGCCTTGGACGGAGAAAAAATGCGACAGCGCAATGCTGGAATATCGAACATCATCCTTGCGTAACGTCAACCGCAGGATGCGGCTTGGACGTTTCCGCCAAAGACTAGGATTAATGCGAACAGCGACCGGACAGTGTGCGAAGAGTCACGCGCCCGCTCGCGGTTATCGCCTGCTGTCGCCTGCCCGCCTTGCGGACCGGCCTCTGCGACTTACTTCCGGTTCTCCTCGCAGAATTTCAGCGCGGCGAGCGCCTCGCCGGCGCGAGGGATCTGCATCTCGATGCTGTCCTCGTCATCGTCCTCGAAATCGAGCGTGAGACGCCTGGCCTTGGAGAGGCGATCCATGATCGCCTGGTCGAACTCGAAGATGCCGCGCACGGTGGTCTTGTCCATCACCTCCCACTTCGCCTTCTTCATGATATCGGCGTCATCGGTGGCGACGTCGGCCCGGAGGATCTCGCCGACCTTGTCCCACTCCCAGCCGTCGTAGATCATCACGATCACGATGGCCTTGTCGGAATAGGTGATGACGATGACGTAGTCGCGGTTCTCGTCCTCCTTGTCCTTGTAGCCGCGGCTCGCATTGCAGTGCGTATCCTGCGTACGCTTCTCGATGGTCCAGTCGCCGACCTTGGATTGTTGCGCCAGCGCGGGCCTTGAGCTCAAGGCGGCTGCGCTCAAGGCGCCTGCGAGCATTCCGGCGGCGAGAAGGAATCGTCTCATGTCGGCCTCCAGCGTGTTCCCGGGGCCGAGATGACCACCTCTGCCGACGACCCGCAAGGGCTTCAGGCCGCGGGCAAGGCCAGCGGCAGGCGGCTTGCGTCCTAGGCTCGCCGCGGCACGATCGCGATCGGGGTGAAGGTGTAAACCTCCTCGCCGTTCTGGTTGAACATCGTCCATTTCACCAGCGCGATACCCTGCGGCTTCGACTTCGACGGCGTCAGGCTCATCACTTCGCCGACCAGATGCAGGCGGTCATTGGGCCGCACCGGAATGGTCCAGCGCAGCCCGTCGACGCCCGCGCCGATCAGCGGATGCGGACCGAAGGGCCGGGTCTGGATCGCGAGGTTCATGGCAATCGCGGCGGTGTGCCATCCTGATGCAGCGAGCCCATTGAACAGGGTCCCCTTGGCGGCCTCGTGGTCGAGGTGCATCGGCTGCGGATCGAACTCGGCCGCGAAGCGCTTGATGTCGGCTTCGGTGACCTCGACCTCCGGCGATTTGAACCGCATCCCGATGCTGAGATCGTCGAACCACTCGACCTGCGCCATGATTTTGCCTCGCAAAGCAGGACCGCCCGCGAAGACGCGCGGCCCGAAGGAATTGAACTAAAAGCGCGATGTAGCGGGCCTGCCGCGCACAAACCAGCCCAGGGTTCCCCGCGAAACCCCTTTTCCGGTGCGACGAAACACGCCTGAAACAGATGGCCGGTTATCTGGTTGTCAAAATCATACAGGGACGGCCACCATGCAATTCCTTCTCAATCTGATCCTGGACTATTCCTGCTGCCAAAATCTCGTCGCCCAGCCGGCGCGGGAGGATGAGCTATGATCGAGCTGATCTCCGCCCTCCTCGCCCTTTGCAGCATCGGCGTCTTTGCGGCGCATGCGCTGGATGCCTATCGCACCACGCACTCCTGAGCGCCCTGCGCTAGAACGGCCGCCGGTAAAAATGCTCCGAATGCGTTGCCGGCGGAAACCTGTTGGCGAGCGCCAGCGCTGACTTTTCATCCGTCTCGAGCGCGATCTTCTGCGCGAGCATCACGTCGCCGGGCACGAGGAAGCCTGTCGGGACGAAGCACCATCCCATCGTTGCCATGCCGGCGTCGTCGATTTCGTGGACGTTGGCGGCCGTGCCGTAGTGGATGCGATACCTCTTGCCGGTATCGCAGCCGATCACATCGAAATACCGGTGCTGCTCGAACTGGGCGCGCTGCGCCGGTGACAGCCAATCGGCCAGAAGCCGACGGCCGCGCGCATCCGGCGTGTTCTCGCCGAAGAAGCGACGGTAGAGTTCGCGCAGCGCATGCAAACGAGCACGCGCTGGCGCGCGGAACCGGAGTGCCGCGAACATGGGCAGCTCAGATCAACCGCCGACCAAGCGGGGATAGAACAGCGTTTCCTGCGCGGTCGGGTCGAACGATTTGATACGGGTCACTTCGCCGGGCCCGGTACGGAAGGCGGCGGTGAAGCCGGCTCCGGTCAGCTCCCGAAAGCGCTGTTCGGCCCGCGCCAGCGCTTCGGCATTGCCAGGATCAAACTCGTGGCGTGTGTCGCCAGTCTGGTCCATCACGATCTGGGTTGCCATGTTGAGTCTCCTCATGCCCAGCCCTGAATCTGATCAAAGCAAACCTCATGCCGTCAGTTCCTGATAGCAACAACTTTCTCGCGCCGGCGCATCACGCCTTGCTGAGCAAGAGCGTTTTCGAGCGAAGTGGATGCCGGTTCGCGTCAAGAAAACGCGTCAAAACAAGCATCGAGAGCCCCGTTTGAAGCGGGGCTCTCGTCAGCGCGAGGCGGCCGTTCCGCCCTCGTCGATCTGTCGTCCCATCAACGCAATTGCCTTCTGATAGACGCCGGCCGCATTCCAGGCCTCGATCGCGGCGAAATTCGGCTCGCCCGGCTGGTAACCGGCTCCCGCACGCCAGCCATGGGCCTTCAGGAAATTCGCAGTCGAGTTCAACGCATTGGCGGCAACCTCGAGATTGCCGGTGCCATAGGCCAGGATGTTCTTGGGCATGAACTGGGTCTGGCCGACCTCGCCGTGCATGGAGCCGCGGGTCGCCCCCGACAGGGTGCCGCGGTCGATCAGCTTCAGTGCGGCATAGAGCTGGTCGGTGAAGAACTCGGGGCGACGGCAGTCATAAGCAAGGGTCGCGATCGACGACAGCATGTTCTGGTTGCCGCGCTGGCTGCCGAAGCCGGTCTCCATGCCCCAGATCGCGATCAGCGGCCCGGGCGGAACGCCGTAGCGCTGCTGGATCGAGGCGAACAGGGCCGCCTGCGACTGCTTGAGCTGGCGCCCCTTGGCGACGATGGTGGTGGCACCGCGCTTGGCGAGGAACTGGTCGAGCGACAGCGAGAAGCTGCGCTGGCCGCGGTCGGCTGCGATGGTCGCGCTGGCGTAGTTCGTCTGCATCAGGGCCGAGATCGCGGTCGGGCCGATGCCCTTGCCCTGCGCCTCTGCACCGAACTCACGCTTCCAGCCTTCGAACCCGGCCGGCGAGCTGCCGCATTGCGCGGCGTTGGCCGCAGGCAGAGAGAGAAGCAGCGCGGCCGCGCCGATCACCGCCGTCGCCACAATCCTGCCCTTGATCATTGCTCGTTCCTCTCCTTAGGGCGCGACCGGCTCGCGCACGCGCATGATCCTACGTCGGTTGCGATCGCTCAAGTCCCGACAGGACCAATCGATCCAAGCAAAGCTCTTGACACCGGCAAGTCGCGACGTCCGCAAATCACGCAGCCTCCGTTCCCAGCAGGAAATCCACCATGATGCTCTGGTGCTGCTGGTACATGTCGGTACCGGTCCCCGTGACACAGCCGATCTTGCGGGCCGCGGCGATGAAGGGGGAGACTTCGGGCCTGGTGATGACGCAGCCGCAATAGGCGGCTGGCGCAAGGCGCGCGACGTCGACCGGCAGCGGGTCGCCGTCCTTCATCCCGGCGGGCGTCGCATTGGCGACGAAGTCGAAGCCGGCGGGGTCCATGGTGCCGGTCCGCACCGGCGCTTTGCCGAGCCCATTGAGCCGGCCGATCAGCGCGTCGCGGCGCTCGGCCATGCTGTCGTGAATGGCGAGCTCGCCGACGCCGGCCTCGACCAGCGCGAGCGCGATCGCCGAGCCGGCGCCGCCGGCGCCGACCAGAAGGGCGCGCATGCCGCCGGGATCGATCCCCTTTGCCCGCGCTGCGCCGACGAAGCCGAGGCCATCCACCATATCGCCATGCCATGAGCCGTCGGCGCGCCGGCGCATCAGGTTCACGGTGCGCAGGAAGTGCGCCCGATCGGTCGCACTCGTGCAGGCCTGGTAGCAGGCAAATTTGTGCGGGATGGTCACGACGATGCCGTCGAGATTTTTCAGCCGCGCAGCCACCGAGAGGAAGTCGGGCAAATCTCCCGGGGCGACCTGAACGGGCACGAGAATGCCGTCGTGTCGCCGTGCGGCGAAGGCGGCTGACACGCCCGCGGGCGAGCGCACCTGCGCGATGGGATCACCGACGATGACGTGGAGCCGCGTGGCGCCTGACGGGGCCGGGATCATGCCGCTCACACCGGAACCGGGGCGCCGCCCGCCTCCGCGGCCGTCCCGTAGGTCAATTCCAGTCCATCCAGATTGCCCTCCTTGCGCCACTTGTCGAGCAGCCGCAGGAACGCCACCGGCCCGCGCCAATATTGGCTGTTTCTTGCCGCGATCGGATCGAACACGCCCTCGTTGTTGTAATAGCCGGGCGTGCATTCGGCCAAGTAAGTCTGACGGCCGAGCGCGGCTTTCACGACCTCCTCGACCCAGGCGTTCTCGGCAGCGAGCGTCGGCTCCAGCGTTCTGGCGCCGCGCTTGCGCGCCTGATCGATCACATAGGCGATGTGCTGCGACTGCTCGTCGATGATGTGCGGGAAGTTGGCGCTCTGGCCGGCCTGCACCGTGACGATCAGGAAGCAGTTCGGGAAGCCGCGGCTGTAGAAGCCGTGCATCGTCCTGACGCCGTCGCGCCAGCGCTCGGACAGGCTCATGCCGTCGCGGCCATAGACCTCGAAGCCCATGCGGCGGGCGTAATCGGTGCCGACCTCGAAGCCGCTGGCATAGATCAGGCAGTCGAGCTCATAGGCCTTGCCATCGACGATCACGGCATTCTCCGTGATGCGCTCGACGCCCTGCCCTTTGGTATCGACGAGATGCACGTTGGGGCGATTGAAGGTGTCAAGATATTCGTCGTGGAAGCACGGCCGCTTGCAGAACGCCTTGTACCAGGGCTTGAGCGCGGCCGCGGCCGCCTCGTCCTTCACCACGGCATCGACGCGCGCGCGGATCTCCTCCATCTTGCGGTAGTCGGCCTGCTCGATGACCTTCAACGCCTCCTCCAGCGAGGTCACCGGCTGTGGCTGGCGGCGCGGCGCGAGCAGGATCTCGCCAAGCAGGCCGGTCCAGCCATCCTGGACCAGATCCTGCTCGAACGGCTCGCCCGAGATCACGGCGGTGAAATTGTCCATGCGCTCGCGCTGCCAGCCGGGCCCGAGGCTCTGCGCCCAGCTCTGATCCGTCGGCCGGTCGTCGCGCACGCCGATCGCCGACGGCGTGCGCTGGAAGACATAGAGCTCCTTCGCCGAGCGGCCGAGATGCGGCACGCATTGCACGGCGGTGGCGCCGGTGCCGATGATGCCGACGCGCTTGTCGGCAAGGCCGGCGAGACCGCCTTCAGCCGTACCGCCGGTGTAGGCGTAGTCCCAGCGGCTGGTGTGAAAGCTGTGTCCCCCAAAACTCTCGATGCCGGGCATGCCCGGCAGCTTCGGCCGGCTCAGCGGGCCGCCGGCCAGAATGACGAACCGCGCGCGGATGCGATCGCCGCGATCGGTCTCGACCAGCCAGCGCGCCTCCCGCTCCTGCCATTCCATGCGCGAGATGACGGTCTGAAACAGCGCGCGCTCGTACAGGCCGAAGTGGCGGCCGATGCGGCGGGAGTGTTCGTAAATCTCCGGCGCCCGCGCATATTTGCGCACCGGCATATAGCCGGTCTCCTCCAGCAGCGGCAGATAGATGTAGCTCTCGGTATCGCAGGCCGCACCGGGGTAGCGATTCCAGTACCAGGTGCCGCCGAAGTCGGCGGCCTTTTCCACGATGCGAAAATCCGCGATGCCGGCCTCGCGCAGGCGCGCGCCGCAGAGCAGGCCGCCAAAGCCGCCGCCGACGATGAGCACTTCGGTCGCTTCGCTGACGGCCTCGCGCGCAAATCCGGGATCGGCCCAGGGATCATCGAGATAGCGGCCGAAATCGCCTGATACCTCGACATATTGCGCCTTGCCCTCGGCGCGCAGACGGCGATCGCGCTCGTCGCGATAGCGCGCGCGAAGTGCGGAAAGATCGACCGTAGGTGCGCCGGCTGCGCCGGTCTTGTGTCTTTCCGCTGACATCCATTTCCTCCACGACAGACGCTGCTTCGCCGGCAGCTCTCCTCACGTTAGCCTTGAAAAAGTGACGCATGCAATCACGTCTGCCGTTTTTTGCGTGAACGGCGCGTGACGTTCCGGTAACCTCGCGCGCAAATCACAAGCGCCATGCAACGACATGGCGATCCGGAGGAAATGATGCAGGGATTGATGATGGACATGCCGCTCCTGATCAGCGGCCTGATCCAGTACGCCGCCGACTATCACGGCGAGGCGGAGATCGTCGCGCGCGAGATCGAGGGCGACATCCATCGCTACACCTATGCGGACGCTCACCCACGCATCAAGCGCATGGCGTTGGCCTTGAAGCGTCTCGGCATGAAGCAAGGCGACCGCGTCGGCACGCTGGCCTGGAATACCCACCGCCATTTCGAGATGTTCTACGCCGCGCCGGGCATGGGCTATGTGCTGCACACCGTCAATCCGCGCCTGTTTCCCGATCAGCTCGTCTACATCATCAACCACGCCGAAGACCGCCTGCTGTTCGTCGACCGCGCCACGCTGCCGATCGTCGAGGCGATCGCGCCGCAATTGAAGACGATCGAAGCTTACGTCGTGATGTCCTCGCGCGAGCGGATGCCGGAGACGAAGCTTGTAAACGTCCATTGCTACGAGGAGCTTCTCGGACGAGAGAACGACGCCGGCTTCACCTGGCCGGAGTTCGACGAGAAATCCGCCTCTACCATCTGCTACACCTCGGGGACGACGGGAAATCCCAAGGGCGTGATCTATTCGCACCGCGCCGCGATCCTGCAGACCATGACCTGCTGCAATTTCGACTTCCTTCCGGGACACATCGAAGGGGTACGCGAGGTGATGATGCCGATGGCGCCGCTGTTCCACGGCAATGGCTGGAATATGCCGTTCACCGCGCCCTACACCGGCTCGAAGCTGGTGCTGCCCGGCCGCAACTATGAGCCCGACAAGCTGTATGAGCTGCTCGAAGGCGAGAAGGTGACGCTGTCGGCGGGGGTGCCGAGCTTCTGGCTGATCCTGCTCGACTGGCTCGGCCGCACCGGCAACAGATTCTCCACCCTGCGTGCAACGCTGTCGTCGGGCTCGGCCCCTCCGCGCGCCATGGTCGAGAAGCTGAAGCGCGACTACAACATCGACTACATCCAGGCCTGGGGCATGACCGAGGCTCTGGGCTGCTCGATGCCGGGCCTGCGTCCCGGCTCGGAGCACCTCAGCGACAAGGAGAAGTTCGACCGCCGACAGGTCTCGGGCCGGGCTTGTTTCGGCACCGCCTTGCGCATCGTCGACGACGGCGGCGTTGAACTGCCGCGCGACGGCAAGACCGTCGGCCACCTGCGCGCGCGTGGTCCCTGGGTCGCCTCGGGCTATATGAAGCTCGACGAAGGCCTCGACCACGACGGCTGGCTGATCACCGGCGACATGGCCGTGATCGACCCGCAGGGCCACGTCACGCTGACCGACCGCTCCAAGGACGTGATCAAGTCCGGCGGCGAGTGGATCTCCTCGATCCAGCTCGAGGACGTCGCCTTGTCTCATCCCGACGTGCTGCAAGCTGCCGTGGTCGCGATTGCGCATGAGAAGTGGCAGGAGCGTCCCCTGCTCCTCGTGGTTCGCAAGAAGGGCGCGACCGTCGACGGCAAGGCGCTGCTCGACCACATGCGCCCGAAGATCGCGAGCTGGTGGATGCCTGACGCCGTCGAGTTCCTGGACGAATTCCCGATGACCGGTACCGGAAAGGTGCTCAAATCGGCGTTGCGCGAGAAGTTCAGGGAATACCGCGTCGCTTGAAGCGGCACGCGATCACGCTGAAGTCCGCGCCGTCCATCGATCAAGGAGACGTAAGATGCTTTACCCGATGTCGCCCAAAGTCGTCGAGATCAAGCGCAAGCTCGAAAGCTTCATGGACCGGCACATCTATCCCAATGAGGAGCGGTTCTACCGCGAGGCCGAGGAGCTCGGGCCCTGGAAGGTCTATCCCGTCGTCGAAGAACTGAAGCCGCTCGCGCGCGCGGAAGGCCTCTGGAACCTGTTCCTGCCGGAATCGAGCCACGGCGCGGGCCTCACCAATCTCGAATATGCCCCGCTCTGCGAAGTGATGGGCAGCTCGCATCTTGCACCCGAAGTGTTCAACTGCTCGGCGCCCGACACCGGCAACATGGAGGTGCTGGAGCGCTACGGCACGAAAGAGGACAAGGAGCGCTGGCTGAAGCCGCTGCTCGCGGGTGAAATCCGCTCCTGCTTCGCCATGACCGAGCCTGCGGTCGCCTCGTCCGACGCGACCAACATCGAGAGCTCGATCGTGCGCGACGGCGACCATTACGTCATCAACGGGCGCAAATGGTACACCACCAACGCGACCGACCCGCGCTGCAAGATCTGCATCTTCATGGGCAAGACCGATCCTGACAATCCGGACCGCCACAAGCAGCAATCCATGATCCTGGTGCCGATGGATACATCAGGCATCGAGGTGAAGCGTCCTCTCCCCGTGTTCGGCTTCTACGGCGTGCCCGACCGCGCCTCCGAGGTCGTCTTCACCAATGTGCGGGTCCCGAAGGAGAACATGCTGCTCGGCGAAGGCCGCGGCTTCGAGATCGCGCAGGGGCGCCTCGGCCCCGGCCGCATCCACCACTGCATGCGCCTGATTGGCTTGTCTGAACGCACGCTGGAAAAGATGTGCCGCCGCGTGCGCAGCCGCGTCGCTTTCGGCAAGCCGGTCTCCGAGCAGACAGTGACGCAGGAGCGCATCGCGGAATCCCGCATCATGATCGAACAGGCCCGGCTGCTGACGCTCAACGCCGCCTACGCCATGGACACGGTCGGCAACAAGGTGGCGAAAAGCGAGATCGCGATGATCAAGGTCGCCGTGCCCAACATGGCCTGCCAGGTCATCGACTGGGCGATCCAGGCCCATGGCGGCGGCGGCACCTCGAACGATTTCGGCCTGACTCAGGCCTATGCCACCGCACGTTTGCTGCGCCTTGCTGACGGCCCGGACGAGGTACACAGGAACCAGATCGCACGGTTCGAGCTGAAGAAGTATTCAAATGCCTGAGGGGACGTTGGCCTCAGCAAGCATCGAAGCCAACGCATTGAGATCGGAGTCTAATCGAAGCTTGGCGGCTCATCGATGGATACCGGCACATTCTTCTGCTTCGTAATTGCTTCGAGCATTGCGTTGAAGATTATGATCGGCAGGTAAAACATAAGCATGATCGTATTCCTCCTGCTGTGACAACCTTGGCTCGCGGGGCCAAGTTCCTCAAATTGACACTCGCTGGCCGCGGAACATTCTCTTGGCTTACTTGACTACCGATGAAACCGGGTCTCAAAGAGTATCAGGAACGCATCGCGTCAATCGCATGAGCGATCAACACCATTGCGCTCGCAGCGATGATAAGCACAAGCAACCAACTCACGTCCGCCTCCAACGCTGGAAGTGAACGCGCTCATCCATGCACAGTCAAAAACCATCGGTCTGGAACCGCTATTCAGCGGCTCGCTGATGTTTCGCGGCAACAAGAGCATCCGCAGTCGGCCCTATCGGCAGAATGCCAAAAGGAGCAACGCGCCGACGACGCAGGCTGCTAGGACTAAAAACCAAACGCCCATACGCTCCCCCGACTCACACACGCGAATCAGGATTAGCCCTACGATTTGGCATTGAAACGCTTATTGCCGGCTTTTCCCCAAGCCAGGCGCGATCCATCTGCTCGCTGCGCTAGTCCAATACCTCCACCGTCGCGGAGCGACCGGCGACCAGCGACATGTTCTCCGGCACCGGATCGAGCGCGATGCGCACCGGGACACGCTGTGCCAGCCGCACCCAACTGAAGGTCGGGTTGACGTTGGCGAGCATGCTGGCTCCCTCCGCGCGGTCGCGGTCCTCGATGCCGGCGGCGATGCTCTCGACGCGGCCTGACAGCGTGACCTTCTCGCCCATCAGGCGGACCCGCACCTTGTCACCGGTGCGAATGCGCGCGAGCTTTGTCTCCTCGAAGTAGCCTTCCACATGCAGCGTGTCGGTATCGACCAGCGCCATCACGCCCTTCCCGGCCGTGACGTAGGCGCCGGGGCGCAGGTCCATGTTGGTGATCACACCGTTCACGGAGGCATGGACCTCGCTGCGGTCGAGGTTGAGCTGCGCCAACGCACGATCGGCCACGGCTTGATCGAAGGATGCCTTGGCCTGGAGCTGGGTGGCGAGAACCTGCTCCTGCTTCTGCTGCGACACCGCGTCGGTCGTCAGCGCGTTGTAACGCTTCAGATCGGCATTGGCCTGATCGAGCGTCGCCTGATGACCCGCAACCGACGCCTCGGCCTGGCGCAGCGCCAGCGCGAAACGTTCGCGGTCGATCCGGAACAGCACGTCGCCGCGGCGGACCTTCTGGTTGTCCTTGACCAGCACCTCGGTCACGAATCCGGACACGTCGGGCGCGACCTGGACCACGTCGGCGCGGACGCGGCCGTCGCGGGTCCAGGGCTGCTCCATGTAGTAGACCCAGAGCTCGCGGCCCACTGCGAGCGCGGCGACGACAACGATGAGGGTCAGCGCGAGGCGGCCGAGCCAGGCAAAATTGCCCTTCATGAAAGATACTCCGAGAGGTAGACGACGCCGCCGAGAAGGCAGACGAAGATCGAAAAATCGAACAGCGCACGTGCCAGACCAGCCGGTAGAGATCGAAGCGCTGCATGAGCCGGCGCAGAATCGCGCTGAGGACGTAAGCAACAATGATCCACAGCAGCAGCGACGGCACGAGCACGCCGTAGATGTCGATCACATATCTCATGCCGCAACACTTTCTGCGCGCGGCCGATAGGCCGGTGCATCCGGGAACAAGCCGCGCCTGATGCCGACGAGGCCGATCAGGGCGTCTTCGCGCGCGCTGTCATTGGGATCCTTCACCGCCTGGGCCAGCGCCCGGTCGACACTGGTCAGCAGCTCGGCCGGCATGCCGCTCCCGGCATAGCTGCGGCAGGCGATGGCGAGCCGGTCGAGCATGTCGTCGATGACGGAAATGGTGGACGCCGCAAGCCCGTAACGCGCGCGGCGCAGATCGATGATGTTGATCCCGATACGAAGCTGGACGAGGCTGTCGGTGTCGCGGCGATCGCTCTCCGACAGAAACGCGATACGCTGCACCAGAAGGCCGAGCCGGTGCAGCATGAGGCCTGCGAACTCCGCGCGGTCGCGCTTGCCGCGCCGCTCGGCGGCGACCGCGATCGACTTCCAGTTCGACAGCACCAGGCGATTGGCGATCCATTCCGCGCCGACGCCGCGCGCGATCCGCGTCACGATCTCGGCGACGACGATGCCGACGAAAAAGGCAACGGCGGAATTGGCGTAGGACGCAAAGTCCGCGCTGTAGGTCGACTGGATTGCAAGCAGGGTTGCAGTGTTGGCCGCGAGCGCCGTCCCGGTTCCCGCCGTAGCCGGACGGCCGATCAAGAAGCCGTAGAGCAGAAAGGTCGGCGCGAGTGCGACCACCAGGACCTCGATATGGGAGATCGCAGGGACCACCGCGAACAGATAGACCGCAACGACGACGATGGCGACCAGCGACCACCGGCCAAAACTGCGGATGAAGCGCGCGGGCTCGTCTTGCGCGGCGAAGAACGAACATGCGACCGCCGCCATCATCGGCGCCGACGCGCCGTCCGGCCAGCCGGTCCCGATCCAGAACGCGCAGCAGATCAGGATGGCCACGACCGCGCCGGCCGCCGACCACAATGCAAGGCCGCGGTCGCGGTGGCGGACGGGCGCGGCACCGGCCTCGGAATGAAAGGCCAAGTCGATCGTTGCAACATTGCGGCTCTCGGCAATCGCCTCGGTCAGCGCACGGCAATCGCGCGAGAGGTCGACCAGCTCGCGCAGCCGTAACAACAGGCTGGTGGTGATGATCCGTTCCCAGTCGGCGCCGTCATCGAGCACCGCCTGCTGCTCCGAGATCGCGGCCCGGATTCGCTCGGCCGGCTGGCGCGCGCCGACATCGCTCGCGATCCATTGCGCGAGATCCTCCAGGAGCCGTTTCAGCCCGGGTTGCCGCCGCAAGGCCTCCTCGCCGAGCGCCGCCAGCCGGTCCTCCAGCGAGGCGATCACCGGCAACAGCGTCAGCATGCGCAGCCTGATTTCACCGAGGCCGGTCACCGCATTGCGATCGGTCAACCGGTCATAGGCGAGATGGGTGGAGAGCGTGTCGATCTCGACGATGTCGGTCGCGAGCTTGAGGCGCTTGGCGCGATGCGTTTCGCTGGTGCCCTCGCGCAACAGCACGACCTGGCTGAGACGGCGCGCGTCCGCCAGCCAGGCGTCGACCCGGTGAGCGACAGCAGGCGCGACGCTGCGGGGAAATACGATGGTCGAGACCAGGCTGGCGCAGATGATACCCAGCGAGATCTCCTCAAGCCTTGCCACCGCAGTGTCAAAGATCGCGCCGGGCTCCGACACCGAGGGAAAGCCGATCAGCGCGACCGTGTATCCGGCCAGCATGAAGACGTAGCTGCGCGGCGTGCCGTCGAGCAGCGAAAGATAAAGACAGAGCCCGACCCAGAGCGCGATGGCGAGGCAGAGGAGTTCCGGCGCATCGATCAGGTTCGGCACCAGCGCGACCGTCATGGCCGCGCCGACCAGCGTGCCCATCACCCGGAAGAACGCCTTCGAGCTGGTCGCGCCCGCCAGCGGCTGCGAGGTGATGTAGACTGTCGCCATCGCCCAATAGGGCCGCGGCAGGTCCATGGCGAGCGCGATGACGAGCGCCAGCATCGACGCGGCGAACGTCTTCAAAGCGAAAACGAGGTCCGCGTGGCGGACCAGGAACGGCTCGTCTGCGCGCATGACTATTTCGACTCTGCAAACGTCCTGGCAAACATCTTGGCTTCATGCAGGCGACCGGCCCGCTGCTCGATGCGCTGGAGCGTCTCGAAGGTTATCGCAAGTTCATCCGCGCCGATATCCTTGAGCAGGCTTGCCCGCACCCTACGCAGCACGCGATTGGTCTCCTCGACCTTCGCCTCGCCCGCCTTCGTCAGATGTAGCGTTTTGGCACGCCGGTCGGTCGGGTCCTCGCGGCGCTCCACCAGGCCTTCGGCCTGGAGCAGGTCGATCAGACGCACCAGCGATGGCCCCTCGATGCCGAGCTCGTCGGCAAGCACGCCCTGACGCACGTTCTCACCCTGGCGCGACAGCAGCAGCAGCGGAATCGCGGTCGCATAGGACAGGCCGTGATCGGACAAGGCCTGATCGGACTCGCGCCGCCACATCCTGCCGAGGCGCGTGATGAGCCGGCCGATTTCGGCATGGATAAAGCCTTGCGAGGGTGCCATGCAAATTAGATAGGACGCGAACTATTAGCCTGCAACTATATAACCCGACGTAGCGCGATCGATCACGCAAATGCGAACGGGGACGACGCAGGATGGGACCGGGTTCCGCGATTGAGGCACGAGAGGCGATAGCGGGCGAGAGCGCGCTGACGCTCGTCCCGACCTTCGTCGTCGTAGCCGTGGATGCCACGGGAATGGGAATCATCCTGCCGCTGCTGCCGTTCTATTCGCAGCGGCTCGGCGCCACGCCCTTCCTGCTCGGTGCGCTGATCTCGGTCTATGCCGTCTGCCAGCTCGTTGCCGGCCCTGTGGTCGGCATGCTCTCGGACCGCTACGGTCGCAGAAAGGTCCTGCTGGTCAGCCAAATCGGGACGTTCATCGGATTTGTGCTGCTGGCATTGGCGGCCAACCTGACACTGGTGTTCCTGGCGCGCATCATCGACGGCCTGACATCAGGCAACATCTCGGTCGCTCACGCCTATGCCGCCGAGCACAGCGCGCCGGCAACGCGCAAGCAGGCGCTCGGCATGACCAGCGGCGCGATCGGAACCGGGCTGCTGCTCGGCCCCGCGCTGTCGAGCTTCCTCGTGCACTACGGCCAGACCGCGCCAGTCTGGGCTTCGGCGGCGCTCTCGCTGATCAGCATGTTCGCGACCATCGCCCTGCTCCCGCCCGATCATCCGGCCTCCGAGCCGCTCTACCAGCATCGCGTGCCTGAGCCGACGCTGACGCGCAGCCTGCTCGGCATGCGCTACGCCTGGCGGCTGCTCGGCCTGCTCATCGTCTTCTTCTTCGTCAATTCGATGTTCCTGTCGCAGATCGGCCTGTTCCTCTCGGCGCGGTTCTCCTGGGACGGGCATCCCTTCGGGGCACGCGAGCTCGGCTGGATGTTCGCCTATGCGGGCTTCATCAACATGATGGTCCAGGGACTGTTGATCGCGCGCGCGAACCTGATCGCGTCCGACCGCGCCATCGTGATGGCAGCGTTCGCCTGCATGGGCCTTGGATTTGTGGGGTTGGCGGCCGGCAACAATGTCAGCCTGCTCGCGATCTATCTGACGCTGATCATCGTGGGCACCATGTTCGCCCGCAGCACGCTGACCGCGGAATTGTCGCGCTCGACCGCGATCAACCGCCAGGGCATGATCATGGGTCTCAATCAGTCCCTGATGTCGGGCGCAAACATCAGCGCCCCGCTCTTGAGCGGCGCGCTGATCGGTCATCGGCTGTTCGCGACCTGGGCGCTGGCGATGGCTGCGATTGCAGCAATCGGCGCGGCGCTGGCCGGCCAGTTGCTGGATACGCCGCGGACGCGCTAACTTAGATCAAGCTGAGCTCGCAGTGCCCACCTCTCCCCAGCGGGGAGAGGTGAAAACCACCCTCGCCTCAGTTCACCACATAGACATCCGGATCGGCGCTCGAGCTCGGCTTCTTGTAGGCATTGCGCAGGGCCGGCGACATCGGGACGTTGTAGTTGAGGCCGTTCGGCGGCGTCGGCGATTCCAGCCACTTCCTGTAAAGCACCTCGATCTCCGGGCTTGCGTAGAGCTCTGCCGTGGCGCGATCGGCGAGTGCCTTGAACGGCGCGTCCTCCCGCCGCAGCATGATCCCGTAGGGCTCCGGCTTCGAGAACGTCTCTTCGCTGATCATGAACAGCGCCGGCTCCTTGGAGCGCGCAATCGCGACCGCGAGCTGGACGTCATCGAGCGCGTAGGCCTGGGCGCGGTCGGTCTCCAGCAGCAGGAAGGCCTCGGCCTGGTCCTTGGCCGGCATGATGTTGATGCCGAGATTGCGCTCGGTGTTGACCTTGGCGAGCTGGGTCAGGTTGACCGACCCCGCCACCGCCGTGACCGCCTTGCCCTTGAGGCCGTCGATGGTGCTGATCTTGGCGGCCTTCTTCGCAGCAAACCGCGTCGCGCTGAGGAAGTGCGTGTTGGTGAAGGCGACCTGCTTCTGGCGGTCGGCGTTGTTGGTGGTCGCCGAGCAATGCAGGTCGAGCGTGCCGTTGACCATCAGCGGGATGCGGTTCGACGACGTCACCGCGAGAGTCTCGACGGCGATGTCGGGCATGCCAAGCTGCTTCTTCACGGCGTCGACGATCTTCAGGCAGATGTCCATGGCAAAGCCGACCGGCTTCTGGTTTCCGTCCAGATAGCTGAAGGGAACGGACGCCTCCTGATAGCCGAGCGTGATCTTCTTCGTCTCCTTGACCTTCTGGAGCGTGCCCGACAGGTCTTCGGCTGAAGCTGCGCCCGCAAGACATGTCAGGGCCAGGATAACGGTGGGTAAGCGCATCGGCTGCTCCTCAAGGGGGTCGTCGACTCGTGTCGAGACGCGATCGCGGCGGTGATAGCCCAGACATGCGCCAGCCGCCAGACGAGGCCGCGTCTACCAGCTATCGCGACTTTCGATATGACGCGCGGCAGTTGTCTCCGGCGGAGCGGCTCGGCCCGGGCACCGAGATAGCCCTTACGCGTCGATGCTCCGTTGGACCAGGATGCGCTCCGCGCTGTCGTTCCAGACGTCCATTTTGGTGATCTTGCCGTTCCGCACCACGAAGCGATCGATGTAACGGTTGCCCTCGAACGGTGTACCGTCCTTCCACTCGCCGTAAAGCGTGCCGACGCTATAAACGATGGTTTCGCCATCGCCGGGGCAGACGTCGAATCGGTCCATCTTCTTCTTGACCCAGCGGTAGCGCTTGGCGTTGAAGCCTGTCGGGCCGCGCGGATGATCGAACTCGCGTCCGCCGGTGAAGGTAATCACCGTACCCGGCGCCATATAGGCTGCCGCAGCATCGGGATCAGGGATCATCGATGCCGTAAGATAGGCTTCCACAATCGCGGCATCGGACAACGGAGCGGTTTCGGCTCGTGCGGCAACGGACATGCTAATTCTCCCGGGTTTGCGGAATACTAACGCCACTCCGGCGAACTCCGTGCATATATTTTGAACATTTCCTTCGCTAGACTGCCGACAATCTGGAGCCGCCAATCTCGGCCGATTGCTCTAAATTCCGCCCGCAAGTGCCATGACCAGTCAGACCGCCTTCGACCTGATCTTCCGGAACGCGCTGTTGCGATCATCCGCCGCACCCGTCGATATCGGCGTGAAGAGCGGCCGCATCGCCGCGATCGAGCCAGGGCTGACCTGCGAGGCCGTCGAGGTCGATGTCGGCGGACACCTCGCTTTGCCCGGCTTCGTCGACACCCACATCCACCTCGACAAGGCCTGCCTGCTCGGCCGCTGCGGGCACAATCACGGCAGCGTCTCGGAGGCGATCCGTGCCGTTGCCGGGATGAAAAAGGACTTTACGGTCGAGGACGTCTATGCGCGCGGTGCCCGCGTGCTCGAGCGCGCGATCGTGCACGGCACGACGCGCATGCGCACGCATGTCGAGATCGACCCGCGTATCGGCTTGCGTGGCTTCGAAGCTGTCAAGGCGCTCAAGCGCGACTATGCTTGGGCGATCGACCTGTCGCTCTGCGTCTTTCCGCAGGAGGGCCTGACCAACGATCCCGGAGCTGAGGACCTGCTGATCCAGGCGCTGCGCGAAGGCGGCGAGGTCATCGGCGGCTGTCCCTATATGGACACCGACCCGAATGCTCACCTCGAGCGCATCTTCAATCTCGCGCAGGAATTCGACGTCGACGTCGATCTCCATCTCGATTTCGACCTCGACCCATCCTGGTGGCACCTCGACGAGGTGTGCCGGCAAACCGAGCGGCGCAACTACGGGGGACGCGTGGCGGTTGGTCATGCCACGAAACTCTCCGCGTTGCCGCCGGAGCCGCTGAAAGCTGCCACCGCGCAACTGGCGAAAGCCGGCGTTGCCGTCACCGTGCTGCCCGCGACCGATCTCTATTTGATGGGGCGCGAGGCCACCCACAACGCGCCGCGCGGACTGACGCTCGCCCACAAGCTCGCCGGAGACGGGGTGTTGTGCTCGGTCGCGACAAACAACGTGCTCAATCCGTTCACGCCGTTCGGCGACGCCTCGCTGCTGCGGATGGCGAATTTCTACGCCAACGTCGCCCACGCCTCGGTCAGCGACTTCGACATCTGCCTCGATCTCGTGACCGAACTGCCGGCACGGCTGATGAACCTCGGCGATTACGGCATCAAGGTCGGCAATCCCGCCGATCTCATCGTGCTCGACACGCAAGACAGCCGCTTCGCCATCGCCGAGCTTCCTGATGTCATGATGGGCTTCAAGGCTGGCCGGCAGACTTTTGCGCGGCAGCGGCCCACTCTGTTCAGCCCGGGACGCTGAGCAGCCCTCGCCTTGCCGTGCCTTGCGCCCGCCCCGCGGCCCGCGCAACACTCCGCAGATCATCCAACGGAGGAACCGGATGGCCTTCGACACACTCTTCCTCAACGCACGCTTCGACGGCGGCACCCGCCATCACATCGCGGTCAAGGACGGACGCATCGCCGCAATCACGTCCGTTGACCAGCCACCCGCCGGTGCCGAGACGATCGACCTCAAAGATGCCCTCGTCGTTCCCGGCTTCGTCGAAGGCCACATTCATCTCGACACCAGTTTCTATGGCGACGCCTGGCGGCCGCACAAGCCGTGCACCGACGGATTCAACGTGCACGAACGCGTCGCCTTCCAGGCGCAAAACATGGCCGAGGCCGCGCCGATGGACGTGCGGGCGCGCAACCAGCTCGATCTCTGCATCGGACACGGCACCACGCAGATGCGCAGCCACGTCATGGTCGACGGCTCGGTCGGCTTGAAATCGCTAGAGACGATCCTGCGCGTGCGCGAGGAATACAACGGCCTGATCGACATCCAGCTCGTCGCCTTTCCCCAGAGCGGCATCCTGTCGAGCCCGGGCACGGCGCAACTGCTCGACGAGGCCATCGGGCTTGGCGCCAACCTCGTCGGCGGGCTCGATCCCGCGAGCTTCGATCGCGACGTTGAAAAGCATCTCGACGTCGTGTTCGGCGTCGCCAATAAGCACGGCGTCGACATTGACATCCATCTGCACGACATGGGCACATTGGGCGCCTTCGAGATCGAGCAGATTGCGGCACGCACGCGCGCGCTCGGCATGGAGGGGCGCGTTGCAGTCAGCCACGCCTACGGGCTCGGCGACATCGCCGCGGATTACCTCAAGAAGGTCGCCGACATCCTCGCCCGCTCCGGCGTCGCGATCATGACCAACGCGCCGGGCGCGCGGCCGTTTCCGCCGATCCTCGCCTTGCGCAATGCCGGCGTGACCGTCTTCAGCGGCAACGACAACATCCGCGATTCCTGGTGGCCTTATGGCGACGGCGACATGCTGCGCCGGGCCACGACGCTCGGCTACCGTTCCGGCTTCAACATCGATGAGGAACTGCGCGCCGCATTCGACGTCGTCACCGCATCAGGCGCAAAGGCGCTCCGGCTCGAAGGCTATGGCCTGCGAATCGGCGCGAAGGCCGATTTCGTGGCGCTGAATGCAGAACACGTTCCCGAGGCCGTCGTCGCGGTGCCGCAAGGGCGCTCCGTCTACAAGGACGGCAGGCTCGTCGCCGCGAGCGGCAGGATAGTAGGGAAATCCGGCTGACGACCGGCCGCTTTCAGTTCGATGTTACCGCCAAGCTTTCCAGAATTCCGAATACGGTAGAATCCCGGATAGTAGATTCTCTCCGATTCCCGATAGGTGCGCGCATTGCAAGTCCCGCGGTGCCGGTCATAGTAGGGCCTGCACTGAAGTCTGCATTCAACGGGGAAGCATGGACATGTTCAGCGCATTCAGCAGCATCGACATTCATTCCGTTCGAGCGAGAACACCGAGCGAGGTCGCCGTGAAGCGGCTCGACGGCATCGGGCACGTCCTGTCGGACCTCGATCTCGCTGATGTCCAGACTCAGGATGACCTGACACGTGCGCTTATGGCGCTCGACACGGCCGACAAGTGCATTCGGGCGATCCGCGCAGAATTCCGGACTGAAGCTGCGAGTGATCGGCTGGTCCGCAAAGCCGAAAGCCTGATGGCATTGATCGAACGCACCCGCGACGAGCTCATGGGCGTTGGCGCGGCATAGTCCTGGGCTGGCGTCGCCCTACTTCGCGCGATTGATCTTCGCGAGGATCCGGTCGGCCTCGATGCGCCAGTCGGCGCTACGGGCAAACTCCCCGGTGCCCCTGGTGCCGAACAGCCCTTCATCGGCGAGATCGGCCACCCAGGCCTGCCGCTCGGCCGTGCCCTGCGCCGACCACGGCGTCAGTCCCGCTTCGCGTACCGTCTCGGCAACTTCGCGCACCTCCTCGGCACGCCGGCGGCCATGCCCGATCACGCGCTGGAAGAAATAGGCGCCCTGCGTCTCCCAATTGATGGCGGGAAACGTTTCTGCGAGCGAGGCCAGCACGGCATCCTCCACGCCATAGGCGCGCGCGGTGGTGAAGCTTTCGATGACCATGGCCTCGAGGCCCTTGATCATGATGCTGCGGCACATCTTCACCGCGGAGGACACGCCGAGCTTGTCGCTCGCGACCTTCGCCGCAAAGCCGATGGCGTTCAGCAGCGGCTCCAGCTCCCTGGCACCGGGGCCGCCGAGCAGCAGCGGCACCTTGATGCGATACGGCGGCACCGAAGTCATCACCGCACCCTCGACATAGCGCCCGGCAGCACCGTCGATCAGCACCGCGGCGCGCTGCTTGGCGCCGGGCGAGGCCGAGTTGAAATCGAGGAACCAGGTGCCCTGATTGATCGCGGCGGCGCAGGCCTTTGCGACAGGAACGGCCTGGCTTGCCGTGACCGCAGAGATGATGAAATCGGATTTCGCGGTCAGCTCGGCGTGAGACGCCGCAAGGCCAACGCCGAATTTCGCTGCATGCTGTTTCAGCGCAGTATCCTGCTCGCCCCCGAGCTTGATGTCATAGGCGGCAACCTTGATGTCCTGCTGGCGCAAATCCTCGGCCAATATCCGGCCGACCTCGCCATAGCCGACCAGCCCGATCTGCCATCGTCTCGGATCCGACATCAGTTCAATCCTCGTGTCGTCTCGTCGAACAGCTCCTCGACCGCATAGCGGCGCGGGATCAACGCCTGCTGGAATGCATAGTCGACGATCAATTCGAGCGGCTTCCTGTTGGCTTCGATCCCGAACGGGACGAGGTCCGGCGTTGCGGCGGGGCCCACCTGCTCCTTGCTCCGCTTGAGAAGATCATAGACGCCCGCGACCACATCAGGCCGCGATTTCGCAAGCTGTTCGGTCACGACCACGAGATGATTGATCGGCACGACGCCACGCCGCGCATACCATTTGGCGGCTTCCGCGGCGGGATCGGGGAAGAGCGGCTTCAGCTTGGGATCGTTGGAGGTCTCGCCGAGGACGGCATCCAGTCCGCCGTCGATCAGCATCTGCAGGATCTTCTTGTCCTTCGGCGCGCGCTCGGTGGTGTCGACATATTCGGCGACATGCGGATCCTCGAACGTCACCCAGCGAATGTTGTCGAGATCGACGCCGTAATCGTTGGCGAGGATGCCCCTGATCCAGGCGCCCGTCGTCGTCGTGAAGGAGCGGATGCCGACGCGCTTGCCTTCGAGATCGGAGGGCCCAAGCGTCCCATGCGAGGGGTTATACAGCGCATAGGAATGCTGGAAACGCCCGAGCATGGTCGCCGGCAGCAGCACCAGCGGCTTGCCGTGGGCCTTCGCCATCAGATAGGTGACGATCGCCATCTCGCAGACATCGAACGCCTGCTCACGCACCATCGGCTTGAACGCGGTGTTGGTCGGCGTGTACTCGATGAAGTCGAGGTCGAACAGGTCGGAGCGCAGCTCGCCGCCCTTCACCGCCTGCACATGGGGGTGACTTCCGAGCACGGCCTTCAGCTTGAGACGATCCATCCGCCCGCTCCGCTTCCATTATTTCGCTCAGACGTCCTCGGGATTGTCGACATAAACGAGACCGGCCTTCGCCAGCGCCTCGCGCATGCTGTACATGTCGAGACCGAGTTCGCCCGAAGCCAGCCGCTTGCGCTTGCCGCCTTCGTCCGCGTTGCGCTTGTTCGCCTTTTCGGCGACCTCGGCCGCATTGCGCTTCGGCACTACCACCACGCCGTCGTCATCGGCGACGATGATGTCGCCGGGATCGACGTTGACGCCGGCGCAGACTACGGGGACGTTGACCGAGCCGAGCGTAGCCTTGACCGTGCCCTTGGCCGAGACCGCGCGCGACCACACCGGAAACTTCATCTCGTGCAGCGCTTTGACGTCGCGGCAGCCGGCATCGATGATCAGCCCCTGCACGCCACGCGCCTGGAGCGAGGTCGCGAGCAGCTCCCCGAACATGCCATCGGTGTTGTCGGTGGTGCAGCCGACGACGAGGATGTCGCCTTTCCTGCACTGCTCGACCGCGACATGGATCATCCAGTTGTCGCCGGGCTGCGCCAGCACGGTGACGGCCGGGCCGGCAATCGACGCACCTGCCCAGACCGGCCGCAGATACGGCTTCATCAGGCCGATGCGGCCATAGGCCTCGTGCACGGTCGAGACGCCGTACTCTGCCATTCCGGCGGGATCGGCACGCTTGATGCTGCGAACGACGACGGACTTCATGCGAGCTCCTCCGCAACCGTCGGGAACAGACGCTGATAGGCCTCGCCATAGGTCATCGGCACGCCGGTGTTGCGGCTGCCCTGGATGCCGCGGTTGAGCGCAACGCGCTCGTAATAGCCCCAGAGATGCTTCTGTGCGGCCAGGATCTGGAACGCCTCGTACTTCTCCTTCCAGACCTCATCGATCTTGAGGAGCAGGTCCGGCTTGTAGTTGCACTGCTCCGGCTGGTGCGGCTCGAACAGGAACACCGGCGGAGCCGAATATTTGTACTGCGCGCCGGGCTTGTGGCCCATGGCCTGCGCGACCACGCGGGTCTCCTGCGCGAAATGCGCGGCGTTCGGATGGTCAAAATTATAGGGGTCTTCCAGCGCATGCGTCAGCACGAAGCTCGGATTGAGTTCGCGGTAGATGTCGACCATGCGGTCGAAATGCGCTTCCGTCAGCTTCAGCGGATAGTCGCCGCAGTCGAAGAATTCGATCTCGGCACCGAGCAGCTTGGCCGCCCGCTCCGCCTCGTCCTTGCGGCCGGCCTTGACCGATTCCAGCGTCGCGCCCTTCTCCTTCCAGGCGAACTGGCTCTCGCCGCGCTCGCCGAAGGACATGCAGACGATCTTCATGCGATAGCCCTTTTTCGCATGCAGCGCGATGGCGCCGCCGGCGCGCCAGACGAAATCGCCCGGATGGGCGGTGACGACGAGACCTGTTTTCATGGGACAAACTCCCCTCTTTCGTTCGTAGGCTTCATAGGCCGCCCGCCTCGTGCAGGCAGCCAATTCATCAGGCCGTGACGGCCGCTTGTTCCTCGCCGTCGAGCACGCGCCGCAGGCGCTCGCCGTCGAGCGCGCCTTCCCATTTGGCAATCGCGATGGTCGCAACCGCGTTCCCGATCAAATTGGTCGGCGTCAGCCCCTGCGACATCAGGCGGTGGATGCCGAGCACCAGCGCGACGCTCGTCACCGGAATGGTGCCGGTCGCCGACAGCGTCGCCGCCAGCACGACGAAGGCCGCGCCTGCAATGCCCGCCGCGCCCTTGGAGGTCACGAGCAGGATCAGCAGCAGCTCGACCTGCTCGGCGAGCCCGAACGGCGTGTTGGTCGCCTGCGCCAGGAACACCGAGGCCGCGGCGAGGTAAAGACAAGTGCCGTCGAGATTGAAGGAATAGCCGGTCGGGATGACGAGGCCAACCACGCTCTTCTCGCAGCCCGCCTTCTCCAGCTTGGTCAGCATCCGAGGCAGCACGGTCTCGGACGAGGTCGTGGCGATGCAGATCAGCAGCTCTTCCCAGATGTAACGGATCAGCTTGAGCAGCGAGAAGCCGCACAGCCGCGCCACGGGACCGAGCGCCACGATGATGAAGATGACGCAAGTGAGATAGAAGCCGCCCAGCAGCTTACCGAGCGAGGCCAGCGAGCCGACGCCGAACTTGCCGACCGTGAAGGCAATGGCGCCGAATGCCCCGATCGGCGCCGCCCACATCACGAAGCCGACGACGGCGAACACCATCTTGGCGGCGAGGTCGATCAGATGCACCAGCGGCGCGGCGCGCTCGCCGAGCTGCACCAATGCAAAGCCGCACAGAACGGAGATGAACAGCACCTGGAGGATGTTGCCCTCGGCAAACGCGCCAATGAACGTGGCGGGAACGATGTTCATCAGGAACGGCACGAAGCCGATGACGCTCGTCTGCTTGACATAAGGCTCGATCGCGCTGGCATTGATGCTGGCGGGATCGATGTTCATGCCGACGCCAGGCCTGAGCAGGTTCACCGCGACGAGCCCGATAATCAGCGCGATCGTGGTCATGATCTCGAAATAGACGATCGCCTTCACCGCGACGCGCCCGACGCGCGCCATGTCGGCCATATGGGCGATGCCGTGCACGACGGTGCAGAAGATGATCGGCGCGATCAGCATCCGGATCGCCTTGATGAAGGCATCCCCAAGCGGCTGCATCTTGGCACCCGCGTCGGGGCTTACGATCCCAAGCGCGATGCCGGCCGCCATGGCGATGAGCACCTGGATCCAGAGCTCCTTCCACCAGGCGCGGCCGCGCGGCTTGTCGATCGCCAGCGCCGTCATTGGTCGAACTCGAACAGGCGCGCGGGGTTGTCGACGAGGATCTTCTGCTGGAACTCCGGCTCCGGCGCGAACAGCGGGATCAAATCGACGAGGTCGCCGTCATTCGGCATCACCTTGACGTTGGGATGCGGCCAGTCCGTGCCCCAGATGACACGGTCAACCGCAGTCTCGACGATCTTGCGCGCAAACGGCACGGCGTCAGTGAAGGGCGGGCCGGCCGAGGACACACGCTCGGAGCCGCAGATCTTGACCCAGCATTTCTCGTCGCGCTGCATCAGCTCGATCAGAATCCTGAACGGAAGCTGGTCGAGCCCGTCCGACGCCTTCACCCGCCCCATATGGTCGACGGTGTAGCTCAGCGGCAGCTTCGTCAGCATGTCGGCATATTCAGGCAGGTCGATCGCGTCGAAATGCAGGTCGATGTGCCAGCCGAGCGGCGCGACCATCGCGATGATGCGGTCGAACACGCGCTTGTCGGGAACGCCGCCGAGATGGCGGACGAAATTGAAGCGGCAGCCGCGGAAGCCACCCTCGTGCAGCACGCGAAGTCCGCGTTCGGTGATGGTGTCGTCGATATTGGCGACCGCGCGGTAGGCACCATTGCTTTGCGCGATCGCATCGAGCGCGACCGTATTGTCGGTGCCATGGACGCTGGCATTGACGATGACCGCCCGCTCCACCCCGAGCTTGGCGTGCAGCGCCCGGAAGTCCTCCAGCGGCGCGTCCGGCGGCGTGTAGGAGCGGTCGGGCGCATACGGGTATTTCGCGCCGGGCCCGAAGATGTGGCAATGCGCGTCGCACGACAGCTTCGGCAGCTTGAACGCCGGCGTGCGCGTGTTCGGATCCGGCGGCGGAATGGTCGGCGTGTACATCATCGTCATCAGTCGAACCGCCGAGCGTGACCGCTTCTTCAAGTCTTGCTGCTGGCAACGGCCCGCCGGCGCGCCGGCTGGTCGAGCGGCGGTGCCTGGAACGCGGCGACGGTGGCTTGCACCAGTTGCTCGATGGCGCTGGCCGCGTCGCTGCCGTCGGCCTCGCCACGCGACAGGCGCGAGACGCGGTCCGGCGTCACCAGCGAATAATAGAGTGCACCGAGCAGGAAATGGCTGCGCCATACGATGTCGGTGCGCGGAATGTGCGGCAGGCTCTCGTGGACCGCGTCGATGAAGGCGTGGCTGGTGTCGTCAAAGGTCTGCGCGATGATTTTTCGCGCAACCTCGTTGCCTTCCGCCGACATCACGGCGCGCAGCCGCGTAAAGCGCGCCCCACCACCGGCAAGATCGCTGCCCGAGGTGAAGGCCGGCACCACATAGGCCCGCACGATCGCCTCCAGCCGGTCCTGGAGATCGCGCACGCGCCTGGCGGCGGCGAGCAGCTCGGAGCGGCGGAGATTCATCGGCCCGCAATGGCGCCGGTAGATCTCCAGCAGCAGGCCGTCCTTGGTCTTGAAATGATAGGTCACGCTGCCGGGATTGGCGCCGGCGGCCTGTGCGATGTCGCGCACGGACACAGCATTGAAGCCGTTGGTGGCGAACAGCTCCTCGGCCGCGGCGAGGATCGCCTCGCGCATGTTCGGCTTGCGGGCCGTTTCCTTGCTGGTGGGCTTGCGTACCATGCTATTTGTACTATCGTACAAAAGATCAGGTCTCGTCAACAACAACGATGCGAGACGTCCCCGGGCGGTTCGGAAGACCGCAGCAGGGGCGAATGGAGTGCTGGGAAAATGCTGGGTTTGAACACAACAATTGGTCGGCTCGTGGTCGGTGCGGGCTTGCTGCTGGCGGCGAACGCCGCGCAGGCTGAGAATTATCCGAGCAAGCCGGTCCACATCCTGGTGCCCTACGCGGCCGGGGGCGCGGTCGACGTGCTCGCGCGCACGCTCGGCCAGGCGCTGGCCAAGACCTGGGGCCAGCAGCCGGTGATCGACAACCGTCCCGGCGCCGGCGGCATCGTCGCCTCGCAGGCGCTGACGCAGGCCGCACCCGACGGCTACACGCTGATCCTGGTCGCGAGCGGCCATCCGCTCAACCAGTTCATCTACCCGAGCGTGCCCTATGACACGTTCAAGGATTTCACTGCGATCACCGAAGTGGCCTCTTCTCCACTCGCAATCGTGGTGGCGAAGGACAGCCCCTACAAGACGCTCGGCGATCTGCTGGCCGCTGCCAAGAAGGAGCCGGACAAGCTCTCCTACGGCATGTCCGGCAACGGCACGTCCGCGCATCTTGCCGGCGAGCTGCTCAAATACATGTCCGGCACCAAGATCGTCGCGATCCCCTACAAGGGCGGCGCGCCGGCACTGACCGCCGTCATCGCCGGCGAGATCCCGCTCAGCATCAATCCGCTTGCAGAGGCGATCGGCCAGCTCGAAGGCGGCCCGGTGCGCGCGCTCGCGGTGACATCAGCCGAACGCTCCAAGGCGCTGCCGGATGTTCCGACCATCGCCGAGGCTGGCGTGCCAGGCTACGACGTCTCGGTCTGGTGGGGCGTGCTGGGCCCGGCAAAAATGCCGCCGGAGATCGTGTCCAGGCTCGAGACCGACCTCAAGGCCGCGCTGCAAGACCCCAGCGTGCTGTCGACGCTCGGCAAGATCGGCGCAGCTCCGGTCGGCTCCTCCGCCAAGGACTTTGATGCCTACATGCACGCCGAGGCGACCAAATGGGAGCCGGTGCTGAAGGCCGCCAACATCCGCGCGCAGTAAGGCGGGATCGTCTGATGAGGATATCTTCCTGGAGGCACGGTGCGCTCGCCGCCCTGCTCGCGTTTGCAACCGTCGGCCTCTCCGGCTCGTTCGCGAAGGCCGACGGCGAAGCAAAGCTCCTGGCGCCGAGCGGCACCTTGCGGGTCGGCATCTATCCGGGCAGCCCGACCTCGATGGTAACAGATGCGGCCGGCAAGCCGCACGGCCTCGCCTACGATCTCGGCGGCGAGCTTGCAAAACGGCTCGGCGTCGGTGTCGACTATGTCAGGTTCGAGCGCGTCGCCGACATCGTCACCGCGATTCACGACGGCCGGGTCGATTTCACCGTGACCAATGCCACGCCGGCCCGTGCCAGCGAGGTCAGCTTCAGTCAGCCCGTGCTGGCGATCGAGCTCGGCTATCTCGTTCCGGCGAACTCGCCGGTCGGCAAGGTTGAGGATATCGACAAGCCCGGCGTGAAGATCGGCGTCACCAAGGGCTCGACCTCCGAGCGAACGCTGCCGGCGAAGTTCAAGAACGCGACCATCGTTCCCGCCGAAAGCGTCACGGCCGCCATCGGCATGTTCGGCCGCGGCGAGATCGACCTTTACGCCACCAACAAGCCGACGCTGTTCGAGATGTCCGACCAGATGCCGGGCGCGAAAATCCTCGACGGCAATTGGGGGCTGGAGCACATGGCCATCGCGATCCCCCGGGGACGCGAGGACGCGCTTCCCATGCTCAATCGCTTCGTGACGGAAGAGCAGTCCTCCGGCGCGCTGGACACGATCCAGCAGCAGGCCGGCCTGCGCGGCGCGACCAAGGCGACGCGCAAGTAGACTCAATTCTCCGCCCGCTCCGCGGACCGCCAGACGCTCTCCGCCCAGGTGCAAGCGATTGGCATTCGCCAACATCGCTTACTCCGTTTGCTGCAAATCAACGCAGCAACATGGACAAAGCGTCATTGGTCTTCTTGGCTGCGCTGGGCGACGAAAGCGTGAGATCGCCGGAGACCGAGAATGAACAAACCTCTATTGTTGACACTGCATCGATGGATCACGCTGGTCTTCGCGCTGCCCCTGCTCGCGATCATCGCCACCGGACTGATTCTGTCCTTCGAGCCGCTGGTGCAAGTCAGTGGCATCAGTGGTCCGGCGATCGACGCCGGGCGCATCGTCGAGCTGGTGAAACGGTATGATCCGGATAGCAAGGCGCGCGGGCTTTCGGTCAATGCCGCGAGCCAGCGCATGACGCTGCAAGGCGCCGGCACCTCGGCGATCGATCTCGCAACGGGCGAGCCCGCCGCCGCGGGCTCCAGCCTCCCTGATCTCTTCCTGTGGGCCCGCGTCACGCATGAACGGCTGCTCGGCCAGGCGTGGCTGGTGACAAGCTCGACCATCGCCATGGTGTCCCTGATGGTGCTCGGCCTCCTCATGGGACTGCCGCGCCTGCGCAATTCGCTGTCCGGATGGCACAAGGGCACCGCATGGTTTGCATTGCCGCTGATCCTGCTGAGCCCGCTGACCGGCCTGTGCATGGCGTTCGGCCTGACGTTCCAGAGCGGCGCCGCTCCAGCCGGCGGTGGACGTCCCGTTACCCTGCCCGATGCTGTTCGCATGGTCGCAGATTCGCACGAGTTGTCGCATGTGATCTCGATCGGCGCGCGCGGCGGTCGCACGATGGCGCGGATCTATGAGGACGGGGAGCTGCGCGCCTATGCCGTCAATTCATCCGGCGTCACACCGCTGTCGCGCAACTGGCCGCGCCTGATCCATGAGGGAAACTGGTCGGCTCCGATCGCTTCGCCTCTGAACGTCGTGACGTCGATCGCACTGCTAACGCTGCTGTCGACGGGCCTCCTGATCTGGGCGCGACGGAAGCTGCGCAAGCCGCGAGCGCGATCGAACAAGCAACCTGGCGCAACCGTTGCCAAGGCCGCCTGATCGGAGAAAGCGTTCAACTGCGCGCGCCGGCCCGGCTGAGCGTCCCGCATCCTATCGAGAGGGATGGTCACCGGCCTTTCCCTCGTCACGCAGCACGATGCAGCATTCCCCTCGTGCAACGGTCGCCGGATCGCGCTAGTCTGCCGCACACATGACCAGACGTACCGGCAGCGCCGATCTTCCTCTCCACACCGGACGGGTTCCGCCGTGGCTTGCGAGCCGCATGGCCTCGCTTGGCGCGATCGTCACGCAGGCGATCGTGCATCATTACGGCCGCGATGCGTTTCTCCAGCGGCTGTCGCATCCGTTCTGGTTCCAGTCGTTCGGTGCCGTGATGGGGATGGACTGGCACTCCTCGGGGATCACCACCTCCGTGATCGGCGCGCTGAAGCGCGGGCTCGGCCCGCTGCAGGACGAACTCGGGATCTATGTTTGCGGTGGCCGAGGCCAGCATTCGCGCAAGACGCCGGACGAGCTGTTGCAGCTCGGCGAGCGCGTCGGCTTCGACGGCGTAAAGCTCACCCGCGCCAGCCGGCTGGTCGCGAAGGTGGACAGCGCGGCCGTGCAGGACGGCTTCGACCTCTATCTCCATGGCTTCTTCGTCACGGCCGACGCCAAGTGGACGGTGGTGCAGCAGGGCATGAACGGCGACAAGCGGCAGGCCCGCCGCTATCACTGGCATTCCGAGGCCTTGAAGAGTTTCGTTGACGCGCCGCACAGCGCGATCGACGGGCCGCAGCAAGGCGAGATCGTCAATCTCACCGACCACCGCGCCGATATCTCGCGCAGCGCGCAGCTCGAACTCCTCGGCGATCTCGGTCCCGATCGCATCGTCGCCGAATTCGAGCGGCTCACCGGGGCCGCGCCCGAACCGGCGCAGGCGATGCTGCCGCATCTGATCATGCCCGCGCATCACGATGTCAGGCCCAAGGACGTGTTCGCGCGGCGGCTGCACGGCACGCTGGCTGCGGCAGCCGAGCGTGGCCCCGTCGACTTCCCGGAGCTGTTGCTGACGCCCGGCGTCGGCGCTCGCACGGTGCGTTCGCTGGCGATGGTGGCCGAGGTCGTGCACGGCGCCCCCTATCGCTTCAACGATCCCGCCCGTTTCTCGCTCGCTCATGGCGGCAAGGATCGGCATCCCTACCCCGTCCCGATCAAGGTCTATGACGAGACCATCCGCGTGCTGAAAGGCGCGATCCAGAACGCAAAACTCGGACGCGAGGAAGAGATGCAGGCGCTCAGGCGTCTCGACGACCAGGCGCGACGGCTGGAGCGGACCGCGCGTGGACCGTCGGTCGAGGCTTACATCGCCGGCGAGCGTGCGGCATCTCCCGAGCTCGACGGCCGCTCCGTATTCGGCTGGGAGCGCGATCTCGTCGCTCCGAAGAAATCGGCCGGCTCCTGAAGCTGCCGCTCGGGGCTCTCGCCTAGTCTTCAGCCTCCTCGTCGTCGAGCAGCCGGTTGGCCGAATGATCCTGGTACTGCTCCGTCTGGATGAACTTTCCGTCCATGCCGCGAATGTCGGAATGTTGCGCCTTGTCGCGGTTCGACAGGATCATGTTGTCGCCGACCTTGTCCTTTGCGATGTCCGTGAGTGCGCCAGTCCCCGCGCCCTTGCCGCGCGCGCCTGATCCGATATGCGTCTTGCCGCCGTTGGGCATGGACTGCTCCCTTGCTGCTGCGTGCATTGGTGCAACGCCTGCGCGACGGAGATTGTTTCGCACTCCACGCAAGATGATGCGCGCCATTGTTCCCGGCACGGCGTGCGCTGCGTCAGTCCGCGAGCAACGGCTCGGCGGCGGCACCACGGCTCGGCCTGCGGTTCCCGCCGGCAACGACAGGCAATCGCGCGATCGCACGCATACCCGGCCGCTTGCGCCAGTGGATTTGCGCGGGGTCCACGGCGAGCTCGAGTTTCGGCCATCGCGCAAGCAGCGCCTGCAATGCGCAAGTCGCTTCGATCCGCGCAAGCTGGTGGCCGAGACAGAAATGAATTCCCGTTCCGAACGACATGTGGCGGTTCGGCTTGCGCGTGAGGTCGAGCCGCTCAGGGCGGTCGTGCACGGCCGGGTCCATGTTGGCGGCGGCAAGCATGACCATGACTCGGTCGCCCTTCTTCAGCCGTACGCCCGCAAGCTCGACATCCCGCCGCAGATAGCGCGGTTTGGAAAACTGCACGGGCGAGACGAAGCGCAGGAATTCCTCGACGGCGAGTGAGATGCGGCTCCAATCCTCCTCCAGCCAGTCGCGCAAGGCCGGATTCCTGAGCAGCTCGTAGACCGAACCGCTGATCAGATGCGTGGTGGTCTCCGAGCCTGCCGCGAGCAGCAGGAACACCATCGACACCATTTCGTCCGGCGTGATCTGGCCGCCCTCGCGCTCGACCTGGACCAGCTCGGCGATCAGGCCCTCGCCGCCCTGCACGCGCGCGATCTGCAACTGCTGTTCGAGGTAGGCGCGCATCTTGCGGAACGCGAACAGCAGGCGGAAGAAGCTGACGACATTCGTCAGCGACGACATCTTGTTGGCCCAGGCGATGAATCTCGGGCGATCGGCCGCAGGCAGGCCCAGCAGCTCGCAGATCACCGACACCGGCAGGATGCGGGCGTAGCACTGGACGAGGTCGGCCGGGCTGCCATCGGCAAACAGGTCGTTCGCCAAGCCGTCGGCGATGGCGCGAATGCGTGGCTCCATCGCCACGATCGCGCGGCGGCGAAATGCCTCGTCCACGATGCTGCGCAGCCGCGTGTGATCGGGCTCGTCCATGGTCAGCATGTTGTTGGCGATGGTGGTGACGAGCTTCGGCATCCACCAGCGCAGGCCGGCGACTTTGCCGTCCTCCTTGCGCAGCGTGAAGGTGGTGCCGTCCTTCAGGACCTCAGCGGTGGCGTCATGGGTCGTGGTGATCCAGACATCGCCGACGAGAGGAAATCGCGTCGCAACCACGGGGCCCGAGGCGCGCAGCGCCGCGATCGCCGCGGGCGGATCGCGAAAGAAGGCCTCGCTGGTGAAATCGAGGCGCGGTGCCATGGGATCACCGGATTGGTTGGTGGCGTCTCAACCAGATGGTGCGCGCGGACCCACGTGCAAGGGCCGGAACCGGTGCTGGCTGCGCCAGCGCGATGCTCGCGCGACCAGAGCCTATCCACGGCCCGGCGAGCGCGGCCCGGTCTTGCGTTGCTGCTGATTGGTGTAGGCGTCCCAATGGCTCCAGCTGCCGCTGCTGAGGCTTTGCAGATCGGTGGTAAGCGGACGGCGCGTGCGCTTGTCGTAATCGGCGATCGCGCGTTCCGACTGCGCGATCTTGCGCTTCAGTTCCGCGACCGCCTTCTGGGTCTGGCCGTTCCGCTTCGACGAGGCGATCTCGCCCATCGTGAAGCGCGCCGTCTCGAGCGCCTTCAACTCGGCGCGGTTCTTCTTCAACTGAACCCGGTGCCAGGCGATGTTGCTGTCGCTGTCCGCAACCATGTGGGAACTCCGCTGATTCGTTCCCACAGTGTATCGTGTGCCGAATCGGCGCCGCAACGCCCGTGCGAGGGCGAAAATACGGTCTTATTGCGCAAGAATTCCGCGTCTAGCGCTCGGCGAAGGCCTTTTCGACCACGAACTGGGCCGGCTCGCCGTGATTGCCCTCGATGAAGCCACGCTCGCCCAGGAGCACGCGGGTGTCAGCGACCAGCGCCGGGCTGCCGCAGATCATGACGCGGTCGTGCGCGGCCTCCAGCGCCGGCAGGCCGATATCGCTGAACAGCTTGCCCGAGGTGATGAGGTCGGTGATGCGGCCGCGGTTGCGGAAGGGATCACGGGTCACGGTCGGGTAGTAGATGAGCTGGTTGCTGATGTACTCGCCGAGCAGCTCATCTTTCGGCAGATGCTCGGTGATCATCTCGCCATAGGCGAGTTCCTTGACGTGGCGGCAGCCGTGCAGCAGCACCACCTTCTCGAAGCGCTCGTAGGTCTCGGGGTCCTTGATCACGCTCAGGAACGGCGCCAGCCCCGTGCCGGTGCCGATCAAATAGAGGTTGCGGCCCTCTTCCAGATTGTCGATCACCAGCGTGCCGGTGGCCTTGCGGCTGACGATGATCTCGTCGCCTTCCTTCAGGTGCTGGAGCCGCGAGGTCAGCGGGCCGTCCGGCACCTTGATCGAGAAGAACTCCAGCGTGTCCTCGTAATTGGCGCTGGCGACGCTGTAGGCCCGCAGCAGCGGCTTCTCGCCGACCTTGAGCCCGATCATGGTGAATTCACCGTTGCGGAAGCGGAAGGTCGGGCTGCGGGTGGTCTTGAAGGAGAACAGCGTGTCGGTCCAGTGGTGGACGCTCAAAACGCTTTCCTGGTTGAAATTGCTCATCTCACCCTTCCGTGTCGCTACGTTGCGGTTCCGAGGCGGTCAGCTATGCGTCGTTTGTACACGATCATTCGTGTACTAATGAATAATCCGGCTTGATCCCCTGGTCAAGGCTGCCCAAGATCGGCAGCGTTGCAGTTAAGGAAAAGGACCCCTTCCATGGCGCATGACGCACCCCAGGCCACCGGGCCCTCGAAGCTCGTGATCCGCAATATCGGCCTGATCCTGTCGGGCGCGCTGGAAAAGCCGATCCTGGACGGCGACACCATCGTCGCCGAGAACGGCAAGATCACCGCGATCGGCCGCTACAAGGATCTCGACACGGAAGGCGCGACCACCATCGTCGATGCCAACGGCACCACGGTCACCCCCGGCCTGATCGACAGCCATGTCCACCCCGTCGCCGGCGACTGGACGCCGCGCCAGAACCAGATCAACTGGATCGACAGCTCCCTCCATGGCGGCATCACCACCATGATCTCGGCAGGCGAAGTGCACATGCCGGGCCGCCCCCGCGACGTGGTGGGGCTGAAGGCGATGGCGATCTTCGCCCAGCGCGCGTTCTGGACGTTGCGTCCGGGCGGCGTGAAGGTTCATGCCGGTGCGCCGGTCATCGAATGCGAGATGGTCGAAGAAGACTTCAAGGAATTGGCCGCCGCCGGCGTCAAGCTGCTTGGCGAAGTCGGCCTCGGTGGCGTCAAGGACGGACCCACTGCGCGCAAGATGGTGGGTTGGGCGCGCAAATACGGCATCCAGAGCACCATCCACACCGGCGGCCCCTCGATCCCCGGCTCCGGCCTGATCGACAAGGACGTGGTGCTGGAGGCCGACACCGACGTGGTCGGCCACATCAATGGCGGCCACACCGCCCTTCCCGACGACCAGATCCGCTGCATCTGCGAGGGCTGCAAGCGCGGGCTCGAGATCGTTCACAACGGCAACGAGCGCTCGGCGCTCTACACGCTGCGCATCGCGCGCGAAATGGGCGACCTGCACCGCGTCATCCTCGGCACCGACGGGCCGGCCGGCTCCGGCGTGCAGCCGCTCGGCATCTTGCGCATGGTCTCGATGCTGTCCTCGATCGGAGAGCTGCCGGCCGAGATCGCCTTCTGCCTCGCCACCGGCAACACCGCGCGGATGCGGCAGCTCGATTGCGGCCTGATCGAGGTCGGCCGCGCCGCGGATTTCGTCATCATGGACAAGGCGCAGCACTCGCCGGGCAAGAACATCCTGGAGAGCGTCCAGCTCGGCGACCTCCCCGGCATCGGCATGACCATCATCGACGGCATCGTCCGCACCCAGCGCAGCCGCAACACGCCGCCGGCCGGCAAGGTGCCGGAAGTGGTGGCGAAGTGACGGCACTTGCCGTCATTCCGGCGCGCGCGAGAGCATGAACCCGGAATCTCGAGCAACAATCTCCGGATTCCGGGTTTACGCGCGGCGCGCGTGCCCCGGAATGACAGCCAATTTCACCGCAACTTGCTCAACAGCGCCATCAGCATCTCGCGCTCCTTGGCGTCGAGCGGCGCCAGCGTCTCGCGGGTGATGGCGAGCGCATTTGGCGCCAGTTTCTCGGCAAGCTGCTGACCGGCACGCGTCAGGCTCACCAGCAGGCGTCGCCCGTCCTCGGGATCCTGGCTGGTTTCAGTCAGGCCGCGCGCCGTCAGGCGGTCGATCACGCCCTTGATGGTCGCGACGTCCATCGCGGTCAGCCGTCCCAGCTGGTTCTGCGAGCACGGCCCGGTCTCGGCGAGCTTTGACAGCGCCGCCCATTGCGTCGGCGTCAGATTGGTGCCGATATCGCGGGAGAAGATCGAGCTGTGGCGCTGCCAGACCTGGCGCAGGATGAAGCCGACCTGCTCGTCGAGCACGTAAGGCGGTTTTGCCGGTTTGACGCTCTTCTTCGCCGCAACGCTTCTCGCCATCCGCTCGCTGCCCTTCCCTTTGCCGTCACAACGACAGATGCGCGTCGCGGATGTCCGGACGCGCGTCGAGCTCGGCCATGGTGCCGCCGAAGCAGATGCGGCCGCGCTCGATGATATAGGCGCGATCGGAGATCAACCGCGCGAAGTGCAGATTCTGCTCGGAGACGACGATGCTGACGCCCTCCTTCTTCATGGTCAGGATGGCATCGACCATCTGTTCCACGATCTTCGGCGACAGGCCTTCCGACGGCTCGTCGAGCAGCACCAGCGACGGGTTGCCCATCAGCGTGCGCGCGATGGTGAGCATCTGCTGCTCGCCGCCGCTCATGCGGCCGCCCGGGCGGTTCTTCATCTCGCCGAGGTTCGGAAACAGCGTGAACAACTTGTCGCGCGTCCAGTAGGGCGCGTTCGGGCGCTTCGGCTGCCGGCCGACTTCGAGATTCTCCTCCACCGTCAGATCGGTGAAGATTCGCCGCTCCTCCGGCACGTAGCCGAGCCCCTCGCGCACGATCTCGTGCGTCGGCCGCACCGACACGTCCTTGCCCTCGAACATGATGCGGCCCGAGCGCTGCGCCACGAGGCCGACGATCGAGCGGAACGTCGTCGACTTGCCGGCGCCGTTGCGGCCCAGCAGCGCCACCACCTCGCCCTCGCCGACCTCGAAACCGATGTCGAACAGGATATGCGCCGGGCCGTAATGGCTGTTGAGGTCCTGCACCGTGAGTTTCATGCCGAGGCTCCGTCGCGATGGCGGGCATCGTAGACGAGCCCCTCGCCGAGATAGACCGCCTGCACCTGCGGGTTGCCACGCACCTCGGCGGGCGAGCCCTCGGCGATCAGCGTGCCGCGGTTGAGCACGATGATGCGGTCGGCGTGCTCGAACACCACGTCCATGTCGTGCTCGGTGAAGAGCACGCCGATCGACTTCTCCCGCGCGATTTGAGCCGTCAGCCGCATCAGATCGACGCGCTCGCGCGGCGCCATGCCGGCGGTCGGCTCGTCCATCAGCAAGAGTTTCGGCTGGTTGGCGAGCGCGACCGCAAGCTCGAGCCGCTTGAGGTCGCCATAGGCGAGCTCGCCGCAGGGACGATCCGCATAGCCGCTCATGCCGACGAGCTCGAGCAAGCGGCCGGCTTCGCCACGATCGAACTTCGGCGCCGAGCCCCAGAGATTGAACAGCTGCTTCGCGTGCGAGATCAGCGCAACCTGCACGTTCTCGCGCACCGTCATGGTCGCGAACGTCGCGGTGATCTGGAAGGTACGCCCCACCCCGAGCCGCCAGATCTCGCGCGGCTTCTTGCCGGTGGTTTCTTCGCCAAGCAGGCGGACCTGGCCGGAATCCGGCCTGTTCTGGCCGTTGAGCATGTCGAAGCAGGTGCTCTTGCCGGCGCCGTTCGGGCCGATCAGCGCCAGGATCTCGCCGGCGCGCAGCGAGAACGAGACGCCGCGCACGGCATGGATGCCGCCATAGGATTTGGTCAGGCCTTCGACCGCGAGAAGTGGGGGTGCGACGCTCATTCGGCGGACTCGATCGGCTTGGCAAGCAAGGGAGATCCCGGCGGCGATGTCTTCCTGCGACGCTGCGCCAGCATCTCCAGCATGCCGACAATGCCCTTGGGGAAGACGACGACAATCAGCACGATGAAGCCGCCGAGCACGAGCTTCGACAAGTCGGTCTGGCTGACCAGCCAGATGTTGAGCGCCTTGTAGACGATGGCGCCGATCACCGCGCCCGACACCGTCTCGACGCCGCCAAGCAGCACCATCACCAGCGCGTCGACCGAAAGCGAGATGCCTAGATTGTCCGGGAAGACGCTGCCCTTGAGATAGGCGAACAGCGCGCCGCCGATGCCGGCGGTCGTGCCCGCGATCACGAAGGCCGTCCACTGGATGCGCTTGGCGTTGATGCCGATCGCTTCGCTGCGCAGCAGCGAGTCGCGCGTGGCCCGCAGCGCGTAGCCGAACGGCGAGAACACCATGGCCCGCAGCGCGAACGTGACGAGCGCCGCGACACCGAGCGCCAGCCAATAGAAGTGCGACGGGCTCGCCGCCCATTTTTCCGGCCAGACGCCCAGAATGCCGTTGTCGCCGCCGGTGACGCTCACCCATTGGAACGCGATCGACCAGACGATCTGCGCAAAGGCGAGTGTCAGCATCGCAAAGTAGACGCCGGAGAGCTGCACGGCGAAGAAGCCGAACACCGCGGCGCCCATGCAGCCGAGCAGCGGCCCGAGCAACAGGCAGACGATCATCGGCAGTCCGGCCATCTTGGCGAGGAAGGCGATGCCGTAGGCGCCGAGGCCGAAATAGGCGGCGTGGCCGAAAGACGCGAGTCCCCCGACCGACATCAGGAAGTGCAGGCTGACGGCGAAGATCACGAAGATCGCGATCTCCGAGCCGACGGTCAGCGCGTAGTTGCCGGCGAACAGCGGCAGCGTTGCGGCAATGACGAGCGTTGCCAGCGCGGCCAGCCGCTCGTTCGACGACAGCGGGCGCCAGGGATTGACGGTGAGACCCGGCGTCTTGCGCGCGGCCGCCTCCGGCTTGCCGAACAGGCCCCAGGGGCGGACGATCAGCACCACCGCCATCACCAGGAAGACCAGGATGATGGAGATCTTCGGGAAGATCAGGATGCCGAAGGCGTTGAGCTCGGAGACCAGCACCGCCGCGACGAAGGCGCCGACGATGCTGCCGAGACCGCCGATCACGACCACGACGAAGACCTCGACGATGATGCGCAGATCCATCGCGTGATGCACGGCATCGCGCGGGATCTGGAGCGCGCCGCCGAGCGCTGCGAGGAAGACGCCGACCGCGAACACCGACGTGAACAACCATTTCTGATTGACGCCGAGAGCCGCGACCATGTCGCGGTCCTGCGTTGCCGCGCGCACCAGCACGCCCCAGCGCGTGCGCTGGAACAGCAGCCAGAGAATGCCGAGCACGACCGGGCCGAGCCCGATCAGGAACAGGTCATAGCTCGGGATGTTCTGGCCGAAGAAATCGATCGCGCCCTTGAAGCCCGGCGCGCGGCGGCCGACGAGATCGTCGGGCCCCCAGATCAGCACGACGAGGTCCTCGACCATCAGGGTCAGACCGAAGGTCGCGAGCAGCTGGAATAATTCGGGCGCGTGATAGATGCGGCGGAGCAGCACCATCTCGACGATGACGCCGATCAGCGCCACGGCCAGCGCGGCCGCGACGATACTGCCCCAGAAACCGAACGCGCCCGAAAGCCGCTCGGTGAGCGTGAAGGCGATGTAGGCGCCGATCATGTAGAAGGCGCCATGCGCGAAATTCACGATCCGCGTCACGCCAAAGATGATCGACAGGCCCGAGGCCACCAGGAACAGCGACGCTGCGCTGGCGAGACCGGTCAGAAACTGTACGACATAAAAGGCCATCGGCGGTCCGGGTTCAGGTGTTGCTTCACCTCTCCCCGCTTGCGGGGAGAGGTCGAATTGCGGAGCAATTCGGGTGAGGGTGAGTCTCCGCAAGCTCGATGGTTACCTCCCTCGCGGAGGCTCCCCCTCACCCCGACCCTCTCCCCGCAAGCGGGGCGAGGGAGAAGAAAGAGATCAGTCCTTCGGACGCAGCTTCTCGACTTCGGCATCGCTGGGCAGATAGTCCGCGCCCTTCTTGTAAGAAGAGTCCACCATCACACCCTTGCCCTCCTTCAGCGCGGTCTTGCCAACGTAAGCGCCGAGGGTCGACTGGTGGTCGATCTTGCGGAAGGTGATCTCGCCGAACGGCGACGGCATCGACAGGCCCTCGGCTGCGGCAATCAGCTTCTCCGGATCGGTCGAGCCGGCCTTTGCCAGGATCGCGGCGGCCGACTTGATGGTCTGGTAGCCGACGATCGAGCCGAGACGCGGATAATCGTTGTACTTGGCCTGGTAGGCCTTCAGGAACGCATCATGCTCGGGCGTCTTGATCGAGTACCAGGGATAGCCGGTGACGATCCAGCCCTCCGGCGTCTCGTCCTTGAGCGGATCGAGATATTCGGGCTCGCCGGTCAGGAAGGACACGACCTCGCGCCCCTTGAACAGGCCGCGGGTGTTGCCTTCGCGCACGAGCTTCACGAGGTCGGCGCCGAAGGTGACGTTGAGGATCGCCTCGGGATTGGCCGCGGCAACCGCCTGCACCACCGGACCCGCATCGATCTTGCCCTGCGGCGGCCACTGCTCGTCCACCCACTGGATGTCGGGGCGCTTCTCCGACATCAGCTTCTTGAACACGGCAACTGCCGACTGGCCGTACTCATAGTTCGGCGCGATCGTCGCCCAGCGCTTTGCCGGCAGCTTGCTGGCTGCTTCCACCAGCATCGCGGCCTGCATGTAGTTCGAGGGCCGCAGGCGGAAGGTGTACTTGTTGCCCTTCGACCAGGTCACGGCGTCCGTCAGCGGCTCGGCCGCAAGGAAAAACACCTTCTTCTGGTTGGCGAAGTCGCTGACGGCCAGACCGATGTTCGACAGGAACGTCCCCGTCAGCATCGCGACGCCCTCGCTCGACACGAGCTCATTGGCCGCAGTCTGCGCATCCGCCGGCTTGCCGCCGTCGTCCTTGGAGACGACGACGAGCTTCTTGCCGTTGATGCCGCCGGCCGCGTTGATCTCTTCCACGGCGAGCTGCCAGCCCTTGCGATAAGGCTCGGTGAAGGCCGGCAGCAGCGAGTAGCTGTTGATCTCGCCGATCTTGATGTCCTGGGCCACGGCCGAATGAGCCATGCCGCCGGCCAGAAGCGCGAAGGCCGCGCCCACAAAATAGTTTCTCGCTCGCATCCCAACCTCCAGTTTTGAACTCTCTACGTCTTCAGCGTGATCTTGTCGGGGAAGCAGTGCCCGCCTCCCCGGTTCAAACTCTATCTCAGACCGTCCTCGCCCTTGATCTCCGCAACCGTCAGCCCGCCCACACGCGGCAGCGGACGGCCGCTGTCGGTAACGGCGACCGCGACCATGATCTCGTTGGCGCGCGGCGCGTCGTTGATCTGCACTTCCATGCCGTCGAAGTGGCTGCGCACGAAGGCCGCATCCTTGTGACCCAGGGGAATATCGAGCGTCGTGCCGGGGCCGCTGCGCTTCTTCGACGAAGGGATCAGCGCTGCGCCCTTGCTCAGAACCTTCCGCACCGGCGCGCCCATCTTCGGGTGAAGGATCGCTGCCGCATGCTCCAGTTCGCCGTTCTCACCGACGGCCGCCGCCTTGCCGTAGCTCTGCACCTTCGCCCCGTCGATCCCGAGCGCCGCGACTGCGCGCTTCGACAGCAGTTCGCCGAGTTCCTCGCCGATCGCGATCAGCGGCGCGAGATCCTCGACATATTGTCCGGCAAAGGGATTTTCGATCACGGCGATGGCCGCGGCGCGCCGGGTCGGCGGCGAGACCTGGCGGCCCATCTCCATTTGCGTCTCTTCGACGACCGTGACGATCTTGCGGATGATCGCGCTCATGATTGTTTCCCTTGGGCTCTTCCCTGCTCAGGCATGAACCGCGTTCTCCAGCACAGACGGGCGCGATCGTTGCCGTTCAATATCTTTTGTTCCGATGACGAGCATATCACCACTGAGCTGCAACACGGCACCCTCGATCAATCCGCGATCGAACAATTGCCGTGCACATTCCGCGCCAGATTCCAGCGCGGCCGAAATCTCGGTCGGTGACAATTCGCCGACGTTGCGGGTGACAAGACGCGCGCCGAGATCGCTGTCGGGCTGAAGCTCGTTCGCGGGCTGCCGGACGATGGCGGGATGCCCGGGCAGATCGACAGCGTTGGCGATGATCGTGGCCGCCGCATCGGCCTGCGCGGCCGTTGCCGCCAGCACCGTCACGGCGTCGGCAATGCCGAGCGAAAAGCTGCGGCCGTGGCGCCCGCTGGTCGCGATCCCCCGCACGGGATCATCAGCATCGACCTTCATTCTCCGCATCACGCCGTCGCGATCGGGCCGGTCCATCAGGCCGACCGAAAAATGTTCGCCTCGCGCAAGATGCAGCGCGATGTCGCCGCCATTGTTGACATAGGCCTGGTCGAGCGACGCCGCGTTCAGCATTGCGCCCAGAATCTCCTCGGCCACGCTGCCCGCCACCGCGGCCATCGGCGTGATGAAGCAATCGGGGGCATAGGGCGCAACGGCGGCATACATGCGGCGCGCAACGGCGCCCTTCAGTGGGCACGCTCCGGGTTCCGCTGCCTTGCGCAGCTCCGTCAGCTCCACGCAGAGCTCATCGAGCAGTCCGGTGAAGCGGCGCGCTGCGGCGTCATAGGCCGCACGCACCTCGCCCGCGCCCCCCCTCGCTTCGACGATCAGATCAATCGGCCCATCCTGCAAATGCAGCCGCCGACCATCAGACAGCAATGCGATTTGCGGGAGCCGTGTCATGCCCGGGGCCCTGGAATCGGGTTCTGCCAGGGCAACTGGCGGACATCCTCGCCGTTCTGTACTTCCGAGAGCGGCTTGACGTAATCCATGTGTCCACCGAGCGCGGCGTAGTCGGACAGCTTCATCGTGAACTCGATCGGCGCGACCAGCGCCGGCGTCGGCACATAGCCGAACGCGCCTGAAGGCATCTGCGTCACGTCGACCATGTAAGTGATGCCGCCGCCGGGCCAGACATAGACCGGTGCGCCGCCGCTGGTGACGCGTGTCAGCGCGTCCTTCACCGAGCGCGTCAGCCGCACCGGATTGTCGGTGACGCCCGCACGCAGCGAGCCGCCCGCACCGGCCATGAACAGCACGGTGCACAGCGCCGGCTCGCAATTCTCCTGGATACGCTCGACAGAGAACTTCAGATCGGCCGGCATCTCGGTCTCGACCGGCTTCAAGGCCTCGTCGAGCACGTAATAGGACGAATGCTCACCCGTCGTGGAAACCATCAGCATGGAGAGGCCTGGCTTGGCCTCCTTCGCATCGAACGGTCCGAGGATCGCGAGCGGATCGGAAATGTTGGTGCCGCCCCACCCCGTGCCGGGATCGGCGACCTGGAAATAGCGGCCGGGCGTCGAGCGCCGGCCCTTCATCTTGATGCCGGTGTCGGCGATGTCGAGCAGCTTGCCGGCCTGGTGCTCTGAGAGCACGCCGGTGATGTGGTCATCGACGACCACGACCTCGTCGACCTTGCCATGCCATTGCTTGGCGAACATGCCGATCGTCGCCGAGCCGCAGCCGACGCGCATGCGCTCTTCTTTCGCGCCGTTGACGATCGGCGGCCGGCCGGCCTGCACCACCACCGTGGCGCCGCCGTCGATGGTGAGCTCGACCGCCTTGCAATTGGCGAGGTCCATCAGCGTATCGCAGGTGACGCGGCCCTCCTTCTTGGAGCCGCCGGTGAGATGATGCACGCCGCCGAGCGACAGCATCTGCGAGCCGTATTCGCTGGTGGTGACGTGGCCGACCGCCTCGCCCTGCGCGCGCACGGTCGCGGTCTCCGGGCCCAGATAGCGGTCGGTGTCGATCTTCACCTTGATGCCGCAATAGGAGAAGATTCCCTCGGTGACGACGGTCACCATGTCGACGCCGTCGACTTCCGCAGAGACGATGAACGGTGCCGGCTTGTAGTCCGGATAGGTCGTGCCCGCACCGATCGCGGTGACGAAGGTCGAGGGTTCGTGGACGATCTTGCCGTCCCAGTCTTCCGTGCGGCTGAACGGCACAAGCTTGCCGCCATGCGAAACGGTGCGCTCCAGGATCACGTGCGGATCGACGCGAACGAGCTTGCCGTCGTGATTGGCATAGCGATCGCAGGCGCCCGCCGCGCCCGGCTTGATGTAGCACATCACCGGACAGGCATCGCAGCGGATCTTGTCGGTGGCGGCGCTCGTCGTTTCAGTCACCATGTGCAAGCCAGCGGACACTGCGGTTATCATTCGTATACGAACGATGTTGCGCGCGGTCCCGATAGCTGTCAAGCGGCGGCGCGCGCGAAAAGATGCGCTGCCGAATAAAACCTCATTTGCCTGCCGCCTTTGTCCACAAAGCGGGCAGTCGCGCTGCACTGCGGCATGGCCGCTTGCACGTTTGTGTACAAACGGTATCGTCGCAACGTACAATTTTTGCGACCCGATCGTCGCGGGGCTTGGGAACAGGATGACGCAGACACCGATCCGCCTCACCGTGAACGGCAGGATCCACGAGATCACTGCAGAGCGCGCAACGCCATTACTCTATGTGCTGCGCAACGACCTCGCGCTCAACGGTCCGAAATATGGCTGCGGCCTCGGCGAATGCGGCACCTGTACTGTCCTGATCGACGGCGCCGCCGCGCGCTCCTGCGTCATCCCGGTCGGCGGCTGCGCGGGACGCGACATCGTGACGCTCGAAGGGCTCGGCATAAGCGACAAGCCTGATCCGGTGCAGCAGGCCTTCATCGACGAGCAGGCCGCGCAATGCGGCTACTGCCTCAACGGCATGATCATGACCACCAAGGCGCTGCTCGCGATCAACCCGCAGCCGACAGAACAGGAAGCGCTGGCGGCGCTGCGCTACAATCTCTGCCGCTGCGGCACGCATGTCGAAATCCTGCGCGCCGTGATGCGCGCATCGGGGCAGCTCACCGAGGCCGCGGACTGATGGCCTCCCCTGCCTCGAACGGAGCTGAGCGGCAATCAGGCTCGCTCGTCGTCGTCCGCACCGTGGACGAGATCACATCCGAGACCTTCGTCCGCATCACCGCAGACGGCTCGGTCACCGCTTACAATGGTCATGTCGATCTCGGCACCGGCATCCGCACCGCGCTCGGCCAGATCGTCGCCGAGGAGCTCGACGTGTCCTTTGCGCGCGTCGTCATCGTGCTCGGCGATACCGCTGTCGTGCCGAATCAGGGCGCCACGATCGCCAGTGAAACCATCCAGATCACTGCCGTGCCCCTGCGCAAGGCCGCGGCGCAGGCGCGCCACTTCCTGATCGCGCGCGCAGCCGAGCGGCTGGAGTTGCCGGAGGCCGACCTCAAGATCGAAGACGGACTCGTGCGCGGGCACGACAACCGCAGTGTCAGCTATGGCGAATTGATCGGCGGCGAGACGATCCGGCTCGAGCTTGCCGACGACGTCGCCGTCAAGCCCGTCGGCGACTACGCCATCGTCGGCCAGTCGATGCCGCGGGTCGACCTGCCGGCGAAGGCCACGGGCGAGCTGACCTTCGTGCACGACGTCCGCCTGCCTGGCATGCTGCACGGCCGCGTCGTGCGTCCGCCCTATGCCGGCGTCGATGCCGGGCCGTTCGTCGGCACCAGCCTGCTCGCGGTCGACGAATCCTCGGTGCGCGACGTTCCCGGCATCATAGCCGTCGTGCAGATCGGCGATTTCGTCGGAATCGTTGCCGAGCGCGAGGAGAATGCGATTCGCGCCGCGGAGCAGCTCAAGGTGAGCTGGAAGCCGACGCCCACCCTCACCGACCTCGCCGATGTCGAGACCGCGTTGCGCGCCAATCCGTCGACGCCGCGGACGTTGATCGACAAGGGCGACGTCAATGCGGCGATATCAGGCGCCGCCAAGCCGATGCAGCGCACCTATGTGTGGCCGTACCAGATGCATGCCTCGATCGGCCCGTCCTGCGCGGTCGCCGACTTCCAGAGCGGCAACATCCGCGTCTGGTCGGGCACGCAGAATCCGCATCTGCTGCGCGGCGATCTGGCGCTGCTGATCGAGCGCCCCGAGAGCGAGATCGAAGTCATCCGGCTGGAGGCCGCCGGCTGCTACGGCCGCAACTGCGCCGACGACGTCACCGCGGATGCGCTGCTGCTGTCGCGCGCGGTCGGCCGTCCGGTGCGCGTGCAGCTGACGCGCGAGCAGGAGCACGCCTGGGAGCCCAAGGGCACCGCGCAGCTCATCGACGTCAATGGCGGCCTGAACGCCGACGGCGGCGTCGCGGCTTACGACCTCGCCACGCGCTATCCCTCGAACGCCGCGCCGACGCTGGCGCTGCTGCTGACCGGTCGCGTCTCGCCCCATCCGGCCGTGCTCCAGATGGGCGACCGCACCGCGATCCCGCCTTACGACTACGACCACATGCGCGTCATCACCCATGACATGGCGCCGATCGTGCGCGCGTCCTGGCTTCGCGGCGTCTCGGCGCTGCCGAACACGTTTGCGCATGAATCCTACATCGACGAGGCCGCAACGGAAGCCGGCGTCGACCCGATCGAATACCGGTTGCGCTACCTGAAAGACCAGCGCGCCGTCGATCTCGTCAATGCGGTGGCCGAGCGCGCGGGCTGGACGCCGCGGCCGGTCCGCGAAGAGAAGGACGGCGAGGTCGTGCACGGGCGCGGCTTTGCCTATGCGCTCTATGTCCACAGCAAGTTTCCGGGCTATGGCGCGGCGTGGTCGGCCTGGGTCGCCGACGTCGCCGTGAACAAGACGACCGGCGACGTCAGCGTGACGCGCGTCGTCGCCGGGCAGGACTCCGGTCTGATGATCAATCCGGACGGCGTGCGCCACCAGATCCACGGCAACGTCATCCAGTCCACCAGCCGCGCGCTGATGGAGGAGGTCTCGTTCGAGCGCGGTGCGGTGGCGGCGCGCGAATGGGGCGCCTATCCGATCATCCCCTTCCCCGACGTGCCCAAGATCGACGTCTTGATGTTGCCGCGGCCGGACCAGCCGCCGCTCGGCGTCGGCGAGTCCGCCTCGGTGCCGAGCGCGGCGGCAATTGCGAATGCCATCTTCGATGCCACCGGCGTGCGCTTTCGCGAGCCCCCGTTCACGCCCGAGCGCATCCTCCGGGGCCTGCACGGTGACGCGCGGCCCGCGCCGCAGGCCCTGCCCGCTCCTGCAGCGCCACAGCCATCGCGCATCTGGCAGAATCCGTTCGCTAGGCGCGCCGGCATCTTTGCGACCATTGCCGCCGTCTGCACCGCCGCGATCGGCGTTGGCGCTGCCCTCTTGCCTGGCCGCGCCATCGCGCCGATCGCGCGGCCCGATGCATCGGTCTATTCCGCGGCAACCATCGCCCGCGGCGCGCAGCTTGCCGCGCTCGGCAATTGCGCGGAGTGCCACACCACGATCGGCGGTGCGCCCAACGCCGGCGGCCGCGCGCTTGCGACGCCGTTCGGCACGATCTACGCGACCAACATCACGCCCGACGTCGAGACCGGCATCGGCGCCTGGTCCTATCCCGCCTTCGAGCGCGCGATGCGCGACGGGCAGCATCGCGACGGACGGCAGCTCTATCCCGCCTTCCCCTACACGCATTTTTCGAAGACCAGCGAGGCCGACCTCCAGGCGCTCTACGCCTATCTGATGGCGCAGCCCGCGGTGCGCGCGACGCCACCCGCGAATACGCTCGCCTTCCCGTTCAACATTCGCCCGCTGCTCGCGGGCTGGAACGCGCTGTTCCATCAGACGAAGGACTTCAAGCCCGATCCCGCGCAGTCCGCGCAGTGGAATCGCGGCGCCTATCTGGTCGAAAGTCTCGGCCATTGCAGCGCCTGCCATTCGCCGCGCAACGCGCTCGGCGCCGAGCAGCGCGAGGCCTATCTCGCCGGCGGCTTTGCCGAGGGTTGGGAGGCGCCGCCGCTGACGTCGCTGTCGCAGGCACCGATCCCCTGGAGCGAGGACGAGCTCTACGCCTATTTGCGCACCGGCCAGTCGCGCTATCACGGCGTCGCCGCCGGCCCGATGGCGCCTGTTGTCAGGGATCTCACGGCCCTGCCCAACCAGGACATTCGCGCGATGGCCGTCTATCTCAACTCGTTCAACGACGCCGCCACCGAGGCGCCGGATGCGCTTGCCGCCAGGCTCGAGAGCGCAACGCAAGTCACCACCGCCGCCTCCACCGGCGCGCGGCTCTATCAGGGCGCCTGCGCCGTCTGCCACGAGGTCGGCGGCCTGCCGCTGTTCGGCAGCCGGCCCTCGCTCGCGCTCAACAGCAATCTGCACAGCGCATCGCCTGACAATCTCGTGCAGGTGATCCTGCACGGCATCGCCGAGCCCGCATCGAGCGATCTCGGCTACATGCCCGCGTTCAGGAACAGCATGAGCGACGCGCAGGTCGAGGAGCTCGTCACGTTCCTGCGCAGGCAGTTCGCCCCCGACAAGCCGGCCTGGACAGGCGTGCGCGAAACGATCGCACGCGTGCGATCGCCTGCCCACTGAATATTATGCGTGCTTCTTCACTTCCACCGGCGGCGTGCCGTGGGTGTGGAAGGACTCGATCGTCTTCAGGCCCCACGCCTGGCCCTTCTTGCGCTCCTCTTCCGTCCACACGATCGGCTTCCAGTCGGGCGCGAGGATGAGGCGCGCGCCGGCATTGGCGACCTCGACGCGGTTACCGCCGGGCTCGTAGACATAGAGGAAGAAGGTCTGCTGGATCGCGTGCTTGTGCGGACCGGTCTCGATGTGGATGCCGTTCTCCAGGAAGATATCCGCCGCGCGAAGAATCTCCTCGCGGCTGTCGAGCGCGTAGGTGACGTGGTGGAAGCGGCCTGGCGTGCCGGAATGGTCGAGCGAATAGGCGAAGTCGTAGCTCTTGTTCGACATCGTCAGCCACATCGCCGCTTCCCGACCGTCGTTGAGCACGATCTGCTCGGTGAGCCGGCAGCCGAGATAGTTCTCGAAGAACTCGCGGTTGGCCTTGATGTCGACGGCGAGGCAGTTGAGATGGTCGAGGCGGCGGACATTGACGCCGCGGGCGGGAAAGCGCTGCGCCTGGTTCTTCAGCGCGGGCTTCAGCTCCGGCGGCGCCTGATACCATTCGGTCTCGTAATAGAGCTCGACGATGTGACCGTCGGGATCGCGGCAGCGGAAGGTCGGCCCCTGCCCCATGTCGCCGTCGATCCAGCCGATGTCGAACCCGGAGCCCTTGAGGGCGGCGACGCGGCGCTCCAGCGCCTGCTGGCTGCGCGCGCGCAGCGCCATGTGCTCCATGCCTGAGGTCTTCGACGCCGTGAGCTTGAGCGAATAGCGCTCGTAATCGTCCCAGCCCCGCAGGTAGACCGACTCGCCCTTCCGGCCGCTGATTGTCATGCCCATCACATCGACGAAGAATTTCAGGCTCTCGTCGGGCTTGGGCGTCAGCAGCTCCATATGGCCGAGATGGGCAAGATCGAGGATCGGTTCGGGCTGCATGCTTTCCTCCTGGCGTGGCTGCGATCCGCAGGAACCGGATCGCGCATTCGGGCACAGGGCCGCAATTGGCTCACGCGCCCGGAGGCGGCACCGAGGCCGCGGGTTCATTTGTACTAATGTACAAATGATTAGGTCCCGTCAACAAACCAACCCTTGCATCCCGGACCGAATGGCGCCCCGCGCTTGAGCAGAACCATCCCCGAACGGCGGACGGACTGCCCGAATGGTAAAATCTTCCCTAATTCGATCGAAAGCCTGCTGGCCCCAAAAAGCAGCACTTTCCGGCCGTTTCCGCCCACAGATATGCATCAGGAACGAATCTATCGGCCGAATTGTCGCGGATTTAACGAAGCGGCCGCGGCTGCCGTTTAACCGTTTGTGCAGCCGCGGCCGCGCATAGTCCGGTGCAACCCCCGTGCTCTTGCCAGGTTCATTCATCGTGACATCCTTTGGACGCGTGATTTCGGTACGTGGATCGCTCGCCCGGGTCGGGCTTCTGGCGGCAAGCCAGATGCCGATCTCGGAGGTTCGGGCGACCGTCGGCCGTTTCGTCAGCATTCGCTGCGCCAGCTCGGTCATCGTCGCGATGATCACCGAGGTCTCCTGCGAGAATCTGTCGAGCGCCGACAATTACATCGCCATCGCCTCGGTCGACCTGCTCGGCGAGATCCTCAACGCCGCCGACAAGGCCAAATTCCAGCGCGGCGTCACCAATTATCCGACCATCGGCGACGCGGTCGACCTGATCACGAGCCAGGAGCTGCGCACGATCTACGCGCCGACCGGATCGGACCAGATCAACGTCGGCTTCCTCCAGCAGGACCGCTCGGTGATCGCCTATGTCGACGTCGAGGAAATGCTGTCCAAGCATTTTGCCGTGCTGGGATCGACCGGCGTCGGCAAATCGACCGGCGTCTCGCTGCTGCTCAACGAGATCCTGAAGGCGCGCCCGAACCTCCGCATCTTCCTGCTCGACGTGCACAACGAATATGGCCGCTGCTTCGGCGACCGCGCGCTGGTGCTGAACCCGCGGAACCTGAAGCTGCCGTTCTGGCTGTTCAACTTCGAGGAAATCGTCGACGTGCTGTTCGGCGGCCGCGCGGGCGTTCCGGAGGAGCTCGACATCCTCGCCGAGGTGATCCCGCTCGCCAAAGGCGTCTACACCCAATACCAGAACGCCGACCGCATCGGCCTCAAGCGCATCGACCCCAAGCAGATCGGCTACACGGTCGACACACCGGTGCCTTATCGTCTCGTCGATCTGATGTCGCTGATCGACGAGCGCATGGGCAAGCTCGAAAACCGCTCCTCGCGCATCATCTATCACAAGCTGATCTCGCGTATCGAGGCGGTGCGCAACGATCCGCGCTACGCCTTCATGTTCGACAACGCCAATGTCGGCGGCGACACCATGGCCGAGGTGATCAGCCACCTGTTCCGCCTGCCCGCCAACGGCAAGCCGATGACGGTGATGCAACTCGCCGGCTTCCCGGCCGAAGTGATCGATTCCGTCGTCTCGGTGCTCTGCCGCATGGCCTTCGACTTCGGCCTGTGGAGCGACGGCGTCTCGCCGCTCTTGTTCGTCTGCGAGGAAGCGCATCGCTACGCCTCCGCCGACCGCAACGTGGGCTTCGGGCCGACCCGCAAGGCGGTGTCGCGCATCGCCAAGGAAGGCCGCAAATACGGCGTCTATCTCGGGCTGATCACCCAGCGTCCGGCCGAGCTCGACGCCACCATCATCTCCCAGTGCAACACGCTGTTCACGATGCGTCTAGCCAACGAGCGCGACCAGGCGCTGCTGCGCGCCGCGGTGTCGGATGCGGCCGCGAACCTACTCTCCTTCGTACCCTCGCTCGGCACCCGCGAGGTGCTGGCGTTCGGCGAAGGCGTCGCACTGCCGACGCGCTTGCGCTTCAAGGAGGTGCCGCCGCACCAATTGCCGCGCGGCGAAGCCACCATCAGCAGCGTGCCGTCGGTGACCTCCGGTCACGACATGCATTTCGTCAGCGCCGTGCTCGAGCGCTGGCGCGGCGCCACCTCGCAGCGCGACGTGCCGAACGACCCGGTGTTCCAGGCGCCACCCGCGAAGACGCTCGGCACCGCCGAAGCCCCGATGCTGCAGCCCTCGATGGGCCTCGATCCCGACCGCTTCTCGCTGTTGAAGAAGCCGCTGCGGTAAGGCCACGCGCCACCCACTTCGTCATTGCGAGCGCAGCGAAGCAATCCAGAATCCCTCCGCGGAAACACTCTGGATGGCTTCGCTGCGCTCGCAATGACGGAGCAAGGTGAATGAGCGCCATTCCCCAATGCGCATCCAAACCGCAGATGCGCCGTCGCGCCGCGCCAACCGGTGCCCCGTGGCACGTTGAGCCCCGCGTCCGCATCGACTATGGTTGCCGGCCCCAAGCCGGAATCCATGCCAATGACAAAAACAGCCGCACAACGCTTCCCAGCTCCCGCCCTCGACACGCTGCCTGACGACATCCGCACGCGCCTCCTCGCCGTGCAGGAGAAGAGCGGCTTCGTGCCGAACGTCTTCCTCACGCTGGCCTATCGTCCGGACGAGTTCCGCGCGTTCTTCGCCTATCACGACGCGCTGATGGAGAAGGACGGCGGCCTCACCAAGGCCGAACGGGAGATGATCGTGGTGGCGACCTCGGCGGCCAACCAGTGCCAGTATTGCGTGATCGCCCATGGCGCTATCCTGCGCATCCGCGCCAAGAACCCGCTGATCGCCGACCAGGTCGCGGTGAACTATCGCAAGGCCGACATCACGCCGCGGCAGAAGGCGATGCTCGACTTCGCGATGAAGGTCTCGGCCGACGCGCAGCGCATCTCGGAGGAGGATTTCGCCGCGCTTGCGCCGCACGGCTTCAGCGACGACGACATCTGGGACATCGCCGCGATCTCGGCCTTCTTCGCGCTGTCGAACCGGCTGGCGAACTTCACCGGCATGCGGCCGAACGACGAGTTCTACTTGATGGGCCGGCTGCCGAAGAAGTGAATGACGCGGTGGCTGACGAGCAATGACCGTGCTGAACTGGCCCGAGATCCTTCTGCGCCTCGGCGTCGCCACGCTCGCAGGCTGCGCCATCGGCCTCAATCGTGACCTGCACAGCAAGCCGATCGGGCTGAAGACGCTCGGCATCGTCGGGCTCTCGACCGCAACCGTCGTATTGCTGGCCGTGCAGTTCGCCGAGGCGGGCAAGATCACCGATGCGGCAAGCCGCGTCATCCAGGGCATCCTCACCGGCATCGGCTTCCTCGGTGCCGGCGTCATCGTCCACGAAAGCGACAGGTTTCGCGTCCGCGGCCTGACCAGTGCCGCCTGCACCTTCCTCGCCGCCTGCCTCGGCATCGCCTGCGGCGTCGGCCAGTGGCCGATCGTCGGAACGGCGCTGACACTGGCCTTCCTGATCCTCACCGTCGGCAACCGCGCCGAGCACTGGCTGCACCGGATGCTCGGCGCCAGGGACGAGACGCACGAAACCGATGCGCCGCCGAAGACGCGCTCCTCGGATGAGAGCTAGAACCGAAGCCGCCGCGCCCACAGCGGTTTCAGCAATTCGAGCACCGTCAGCACCAGCAGCCCCGCGCCGAGCGCGATCATCAGATCGTCCGCATGCAGCGGACCAAAGCGGAACAGGCTGGAGGCCGGCGGCCAGAGCAGCGCGGTGGCGAGAACGAGAGCCACCCCCGCGAAGATCCAGGTCAATGCGGGATTTGGACGGAAGAATGCGGACGCGAACGATGCGCTGAAGGACCGATTGACCAGGACCAGAGCGACAATGCAGACGACGAGCGTCACGAAGGCGAGCGTCCTCGCCTCGTCGGCGACGAGGCCGGAGCGAAGCGCGCCGACGAATATGATGGCGGTCAGGGCAAATGCGAGGGCCCCCTGAAGCACGCTCCAGCCAACCAGTGCCCACGAGAACAGCGCGGCATCAGGCCGCCTCGGCGGACGCGTCATCGCATCGCGCTCGTCCCGCTCCGCCTCGAACACCAGCGAGCATACGGGGTCGATGATCAGCTCCAGAAACGCGATGTGCACCGGACTGAAGATCAGCGGCAGCCCGAAGACCAGGGGCAGCAGCGCAAGTCCCGCGATCGGCACATGAACGGCGAAGATGAAGGCCATCGCCTTCCGCAGATTGTCGTAGATGCGGCGGCCCAGACGAATAGCCGACACGATCGAACCGAAATCGTCGTCGAGCAGCACGATCGCCGACGCCTCTCGCGCGACGTCGGTCCCGCGCCCTCCCATCGCGATGCCGATGTGGGCGGCCTTGAGCGAAGGCGCGTCGTTGACGCCGTCGCCGGTCATCGCCACGATCTCGCCGTTGAGCTTCATCGCCTGGACGATGCGCAGCTTCTGCTCCGGCAAAACCCGGGCGAACACGTTGACATGCCCGACGCGTTTCGCGAGCTCCGGATCATCCGCCAGCCTGACCTGATCGCCGGTCATGACGTCACGGACGTCGAGTCCGGCCTGGTTCGCGATGGCAACGGCGGTTGCCGGATAATCGCCCGTGATCATGACGACGCGGATCCCCGCCGCGCGGCATTCGCGAACCGCCTCCGGGACATGGGGCCGCAGCGGATCGGCAAGCCCGACCAGGCCGACAAATCGAAACGCGAAATCCTCCTGGGTCGGCGGGAGTGAAGACTCATCGCAGGCGGCAACGGCCATCCCCAGCACGCGAAGCCCGTCCCTCGCCATCGCGCTGGCGGCATCTCGCACCGAATCCTGATCAGCAGCGTTCATCCTGCACAGGCGCGCGATCGCCTCGGGCGCGCCCTTGGCGCATGCGACGAGGTCCGCCCGGCCGGCCGTGCGCCAGACCTGCGTCATGGCCAGCAGCTCGGGGCGCAGACCGTAGGTACGCACCAGCGTCCGGTCGCCGTCCGGCGCATCGCCTCCCCGCAAGGCGTCCTGCGCGAACAGATGCAGAGCCTTCTCCATCGGGTCGAACGGTTCCGGAGAGCTCGCCAGGGCACCGCAACGCGCCAGCTCGATAAATTCAGGCCTGGCGTCATCCCGCCCGGCGCTCTCCGGACGCATGCGTGCCCCGTCGAGCAGCCGCAACTCCGCGACGGACATCTGGTTCTGCGTCAGTGTCCCGGTCTTGTCGGTGCACAGGACGGTCGCAGAGCCGAGGACCTCGATGGCTGCGGCTCGCCGCGTCAGGACGCGCGCCTGCGAAATCCGCCAGGCTCCCATCGCCATGAAGACCGTGAGCACGACGCCAAATTCTTCCGGCAACATCGCCATGCCGATGGCGATGCCCGCAAGCAGCGCTTGCAGCCAGTCCCCACGCAAGACTCCGTAGAGCGCGATGGCGGCCACGCTGACGACCGCGCCGCCGAGGAAGCAGAGCCGCACCAGTCTTGCGGTCTGTTGCCGAAGCCGGGGCGGCTCGGTTTGCAAGCCGCGCAGCGACAGCCCGATCTTCCCGATCTCGCTGCGCGGGCCGGTGGCCTCGACCAGCGCCAGCCCCTCGCCGCGCACGACGAGCGAACCTGAATACACGAAGGGCTGATCCTCGCCGCCCGGCCGCTGATCGGCTGACATGGCCTTGCCGGCAGCCCGCTTGCGGACGGGCACCGACTCGCCGGTCAGCAGCGACTCGTCGATCTGCAGATCGCGCGCGTCCACCAGCGCGGCGTCGGCCGGAATCCGGTCGCCTTCGCCGAGGACGAGCAGGTCGCCGCGCACGACCTCGCGGCCCGGGATGCGCCGACGCGCACCGTCCCGCACCACGAGCGCGCGCGGGCTGCTCAGGTCGCGCAAGGCTTCCAGAACGCGCTCGGTCCGGGTCTCCTGCACCACCGTGATCACGATCGACATCGCACCGAAGACCAAGAGGATCAGCGCTTCCCTGAGATCGCCGAGCACGAGGTAGACCAGCCCACCGCAAAGCAGCAGCACGAGCATCGGCTCGCGCAGCACTTCCATGACGATGCGGAGCGGACTGCGTCGTTCGGGCCGAGGCAACTCGTTGGCGCCGTCCTCTTCCAACCGCGCCCGAGCCTCGGCCTCGCTCAGCCCGGCCGGTCTTTTGGCTTCCGTGGCGCTCACGTCTTCCGCCGCAGGCTCCAGAGACTTCCGGCGAGCAGGACGGCCGTCACGAGCAGTATGGCGACGAAGGTCTGGATGATTGTGAAGTTCAGCGCATCACGCGCGACGAACAGCGCGGTGATGGCTCCGGCCAGGACAAACAGAATGCGAAGGATCAGGCTCATCGTCGCGTCTCCAGGTCGGCATGATCCGGAGCCCACCTGGCGACGCGGGAGCGCAATGCTGGTTCGGCTGTCATGCCGGCGGACCTTAGCGGCCGACGCCGACGCCGATTTGCGATACGTCAATTTTACCTGCGCCGTTGGGCCGCACGTTCGGCCCGGTCCGCCGCCTGCGCCTCCTCAACATCCAGCGTAATCGACACTTTCAGGAACGGCGCACCCCGCCAGCGGACGTCCACGACGACGGGCCGCGCACGGCCGACCGCGGCATCGGGCGGCTCAAAGCGTCGGGGACTGGTGGAGATAACGGCCGTCGAAATCCGCGAGTTCCAAGAACTTCTGCTCGTCGAGTACGGTGACGCGGCCGCGCTGAAATTCCACGATCCCCTCCTGGCGCAACTGCTTGATCACCCGGTTGGCGTGGACCGCCGTGATCCCCAGGGCCTCGCCGATCTGCTCCTGCGTCAGCGGCATCTCGAAAGTGTTGCCGTCCACGCGACCGATCACCCTGAGGCGCTCGCGCAGCTCGATCATGACATGGGCGAGGCGTGCAGGCGCCGGACGCTGGCCGACATTGACGATCCACTCGCGAAACATCGCGGCGTCGATCAGCGTGTCCCGCCAAAACATCTCGGCGACGACCGGCCTGCGTTGGTGCAATCTTCGCAGCGTATCGTGGCTGATGAAGCCCAGCGTGCATGGCGTCAGCGTCGAGAGCTCATGGTCCATCACGTGCAGGAACAGGCTCATCAGGTCCGGGATCTCGCCCGGAATGTGCAGGGAGAGAATCTGTCGCTTGCCGCTCGCGATCGTCTTGGAGCGCGCGCAAAATCCCTCGACAATCAGGCAGCATTCGGTGGCCCGCTCGCCATCCCTCACCACGGGCGTCTCCGCCGGATACTGTCTCACCGCGATCGGAAGCGCTTCGATTTCTCTGACATCCTCCTCCGAAATGCCGGAAGAGACGCGCAAACGCCTGACAAGCGCAGCACGAATCGTGTCGCTGGGCACGCGAAGTCGCTCCGTTTGCATGAATTGGACCCATGGCGCGCCGGGCGCCGCCGTCATGAAACCCGCGATCCGCGCCCCCGTTCCAACAAAAGTTAAGGACGCCGCTCGCGTCCGCATGGTTGGCTCCGCGCCGGAAAGGCCAAACCATGACCAAGAAACGCAACCGTACAAAACCGGCCCTGTCTCTCCAGGAGCGCTTGGACAAGTTCACGCAAGAGGCCCGCGCCGCCGCCAGGAAGCTGCCGGCCGGCGCCGAGCGCCACACGCTGTTGCAGAAGGCGCGCGACGGCGAGGCGGCCGCGGAGATGGAGCGCCTGCTGTCCCCGCCCGGTCCGCAAGCCCCGAAGTGATCTGCGACGCGCTACGCCGCTAGCGCTTCGCCATCAACTCGAGCGCCGGGGCAAAGCGCTCGGAAAACGTCAACGTCTTGGCGTGGTGAACTGCGGCAAACGATGCCGAGATTCCTGCTGAGGCGACCGCGAGCAAGGCAATTGCGAAAACCAGACGGCGCATTTTGGCCTCCTGTGTGAGCTCGACTACCCCACACAGATGGGACGGCTCTGTTTCAGGACGGTTTCGTGCGAACAGAAAATGGCTTCGCTCAAGAGGCTGTGATGAGGTCCTGTCGCGGGGCCGCAGCCGCCATACACTAATAGGTAGTTGCTGCTGTCTTGCAGCGGGTGCGAGCCGTGTCGGGAATTTTACGCACGCGCTCACGATCCTGAAATCGCAAGACTGCCGCAACAGGCAACATTTGCAGGAGTGCAAAGTCTTCGAGGATCACTCACATGAACGTCGTCATTCAGAAGCTCAATGGCCTATGGCACCTCATCATCGGATCGAGCCGGATCCGAACGCCCTTCCTGGAAACCCAGGAGCGCGCGCTGGTCGTGACTTACGCCCGGCGCATCTACCCCGGCGCCAAGATCTTCCAGCGCGACTGATCTGAGCCGCCGCGCCTAATCGTCGTCCGCCGGCCCGCACCAGCCCGGCAGATAGATCGCATCCTTGCTCTTGGCCGCGGACAGCGCCTTTTCCAGCGCCTTGTCGAAATTGGCATCCACCGCCTTGCGCGACAATTTCCGGCGCAGATAGTCGGCCCACAGGAATTCGGAGAACGGCGTGGTGTCCTTGGCAAATCCCCCCAGGCGGCGGAGCTCGCCGGCGAGGCTGCGGAAGGGATCGTCCCTGAGATCGGCGACCGATTTCGGCAGGTCGCGGAACGGCCGCCTTTCGCCCTTGGAATCGTAGGGATAGACCCAGCGCTTGTTGTCCATCACGCCCCAGAAGGCCTCGCGCTCGACCATCCTGAGGTCGCCGACGACAGTCACCAGCACTTCCTTGACGCCCTCGTCGTGCAATGCGCGGCCGAGATGATGATGGTCGATCACGTAGTAACGCTTGTCCGGCCCGTACACGACGGGGATCATGTGCTTGCCGAGCAGATCGGCCTGCTTCTTGCTATCGTGCTCGCGCCAGCGTTTGCGCTTCTCCTTGACCTCGCGCATGCCGACCGTCATCTGCGTCGGCCGAAGCGACAGGATCGGCACCGGATGCACCCTCGGCTCGCGCGCGTTCGTGGTCATGGTCGAAGAGCCCCTCACATTGTTGGTTGCAACCGGTGGTCCAGGTTCCATGATTATGCCATGGGCCTTGCGGCGACAAAATGCGTTCGGCGCGCAAAGGGAGATCACAAGCCGATGTTCGCGGGACCGGGCACGGCAGGTGCCATGGCTGTTTTGCAGCGCAACCCCGCGCATCCTGACACCGGCATGAAGACCGCTCTCGCGGGCCCTCGCGAAGAGGTCGTGCAAAAGCGCAATACACGTACGCGTTGAGAAGATTTTCTGCAACGCGTTCACCACGTATGCTATCAAAAACCGCTGCTTCGGAGTGATCCTCGCACCATGAAATCCCAGCGGCCCATAAGCTCTGATGAGGAGCACCGGGTGCTCCAGTTCAGGCCGCGCACCTCCCCCTCCCCGACGGTCCACCGGGGCAACGGCACCGTGCAGCCGATGCGCGGCGCGCCCAAGCCGCTCGACCTGTCGCGCTACGAGCAGCCCCGCACCGAGCCGGACGATTTCCGCCACCGCATGCTCGCCAACATCGCCGCGCTCGCCTTCACCATCGCGCTGACCGCGATCGGGATCTGGCTCGCCGTGAGCATCGCCGACCTGCGCCGGACCCAGGACTGCGTGCTGATGGGCCGCCGCGACTGCGCCAAGATCACGACGCCGCACATCTAGGCCCGGCCCGCCGCCGATCCCCCGCCGCAAAGGGGCTCCGGCAGGCATCCCCAGCTCCGTCCCTTGCTGTCCCCTTGGCCTGCCCGGCTCCATTGAACTCAGGGCGGCGCTCCGATATACGGGCTCTCGACCCGGCCAGAGGGGGGTTGAGGGCGTCATCAGGGGCGCGATGCCCACCCGCCATGCCACTCTGGAACATCTGACAAATATCTGCAATATATCAAAGGCTTAGTGATGTCCTCCACATTCGATCAGGTCGCTACGATCATCGCTGAAACCTGCGACATTCCGCGCGACACGATCACGCCGGATAGCCACGCCATCGATGACCTCGGTATCGACAGCCTCGATTTCCTCGATATCGCCTTTGCGATCGACAAGCAGTTCGGCATCAAGCTGCCGCTGGAAAAGTGGACCCAGGAGGTCAACGACGGCAAAGCGACCACCGAACAATATTTCGTGCTGAAGAACCTGTGCGCGCGCATCGACGAGCTGGTTGCAGCCAAGGGCGCGAGCGCCTAATCGGGCGGCCATGCAACTCGAATACTTTCACATGATCGATCGCATCGTCGACCTCAGGGTCGACGAGAAGACGATCGTCGTCGAGGCCCAGGTCCCGAAGGAAAGCACCGTCTTCGAGGGACACTTCCCGGGCTATCCCTTGATGCCCGGCGTGCTCCTGATCGAATCGATGGCGCAGGCCTCGGGCTGGCTTCAGCTCGGCGTGTTCAAGTTCGAGCGCATGCCGATCCTGGCCGCCGTGAAGGAGGCCAAGGTGCGTGGCTCGGTGTTCCCCGGCGACCTCATGAGCATCGAGGCGAGCCTCTCCTATGAGGGCTCGGGCTATGCCATGACCGAAGCCAAGATCAAGGTCGGCGGCAAGCTGCGCGCGAACGCGGCGCTCACCTTCACGCTGATCCCCTTCCCCAACGCGGACATGCGCGGATACATGGCGAAAGTCGCCGAGCGCGTCGGCTTTCCGCAGCAGGCCGTATCGCCATGACTGACACCGCTTCGAAGCCCGGCCAGACGGAAGTCTGGATCACCGGCATTGGCCTTGCCACCTCGCTCGGCGAGGGCCTGGACGCCAACTGGGCCGCGCTCCAGGAGAAGCGCATCAATGTCGACGAGAAGGGCTTTGCGCCCTACATCGTGCATCCGCTGATGCCGGTCTCCTTCGACAGCCAGATCCCGAAGAAGGGCGACCAGCGCCAGATGGAAGCCTGGCAGCGCATCGGCACCTATGCCGCGGGCCTCGCGCTCGACTCTGCGGGGATCAAGGGCAACAAGGATATCCTGTCGAAGATCGATATGGTCGTGGCCGCCGGCGGCGGCGAGCGCGATCTCAACGTCGACACCGGCGTGCTCACGGCCGAGGCCAAGGGGGCGAATGCGCCCGGCTTCCTCAACGAACGCCTGATGAGCGATCTCAGGCCGACGCTGTTTCTGGCCCAGCTCTCCAATCTCCTCGCCGGCAACATCGCCATCGTGCACGGGCTCGGCGGCACCTCGCGCACCTTCATGGGCGAAGAGGTTGCGGGCGCCGATGCGGCCCGCATCGCGCTCGCGCGCATCGCCTCGGGCGAGAGCGACATCGCCCTGATCGGCGGCTCGCACAATGGCGAGCGCAAGGACCTCATGGTCCTCTACGAATTCGGCGACTTCAACCTGAAGGACAAGTTCGCTCCCGTCTGGGCGCGCAAGGACCACGCCGGCTTCGCGCTCGGCTCGGCCGGTGCCTTCCTGGTGCTGGAATCGCGCGCGCACGCGGAAGCCCGCGGCGCAAAGCCGTTCGCGAAACTGTCGAGCGTGGTGGCCGATCTGGCCCGGCGCAAGCAGCCCGGCGACATGGCGGCGACGCTGGAGAAGCTTTGGGCCAAGCTGCCGAAGCGCGAGGGCAAGGGCGCGATCATCACTGGCGCGACCGGCGCAGAGCCCGCGACATCCGAGGAGCGCGGCTTCCTGAAGGACCACGCCGACTTCCCGGTTCGCTCGACCGGCACGATGTTCGGACACACCATGGAGACGCAATTCCCGCTCGGAATCGCGCTCGCCGCGCTGTCGATCTCGCGCGGCGCACTGTTCCCGCCGAACGATTCCACAGGGACCGAGATTGAAATGCAGGGGGCACCCACCCAGATTGTGGTCGTGGGGGCCGGACACTGGCGCGGCGAAGGCATGGCGCTGGTCGAGGCCGTAAGCCAGCTCTAGCGGGGGATCGACATGACTGCACCACGCGACAAATTCGGGCGTCCCGTCGTCGTCGTCACCGGCATGGGCATCATGACCTCGCTCGGCGCCGGCAAGGCGGACAATTGGGCGAAGCTCGTCGCCGGCGAATCCGGCATCCGCACCATCACGCGCTTTCCGGTCGACGGCCTGAAGACGACGATGGCCGGCACGGTCGATTTCGTCAGCGTCGATCCGTTCTCCTCCACCGGCCTGTCCGAGCGGATGGCCGAGATGGTCACGCAGGAAGCGCTCGAGCAGGCCGGCATCGGCGCCAACGCCGATTTCCCGGGCCCCCTCTTCCTCGCGGTCGCGCCCGTCGAAGTCGAATGGCCGCAGCGCCGCGAGCTCGGCCGCGCCGTCGGCAAGCTCGACTTCACCTATGACGACCTGCTGCGCATCTCCGGCGGCGGCAAGTACAGCGCATATCATCACCGCTTCATGTTCGGCTCGGTCGCAGCCCATCTCGCCGAGACCTTTGGCACCAAGGGCTCGCCGATCTCGCTGTCCACGGCCTGCGCCTCGGGCGCGACCTCGATCCAGCTCGGCGTGGAAGCGATCCGCCGCGGCGAGACCGATGCCGCGCTGTGCGTCGCGACCGACGGCACGGTGAATCCGGAAGCGCTGGTGCGCTTCTCGCTGCTTTCGGCACTGTCGACCCAAAACGATCCGCCGCAGGCGGCTTCCCGCCCCTTCTCCAAGAACCGCGACGGCTTCGTCATGGCCGAAGGCGCCGGCGCGCTGGTGCTGGAAAGCTATGAAGCGGCGACTGCGCGCGGTGCAAAAATCCTCGGCGTGATCGCCGGCTGCGGCGAGCTCACCGATTCCTTCCATCGCACCCGCTCCTCGCCCGACGGCAAGCCGATCATCGGCTGCATGAACAAGACGCTGGCCGATGCCGGCATGACCCCGGACCAGATCGACCACATCAACGCGCACGGCACCGCGACGCCAGAAAACGACAAGATGGAGTACAACACGACATCGGCCGTGTTCGGCGATCTCGTCTCGAAGATTCCGGTCACCTCCAACAAGTCGATGGTCGGCCACACCATCTCGGCCGCAGGCGCGGTGGAGGCGATCTTCTCGCTGCTGACGCTCGAGCACCAGCGCATCCCGCCGACGATCAACTACGAGACCCCGGATCCCACGATCCTGTTCGACGTCGTCGGCAACAAGGCGCGCGATGCGCGCGTGACCGCTGTCATGTCGAACTCGTTCGGCTTCGGCGGCCAGAACGCCTCGCTGATCCTGACCCGCGAACCGGCCTGACCGGACGCATGGCGCTGCTTCCTGCGAGCACGAAGGCCCGCGCGCGGGAGGCTGCCAAATCGATCGGCGGCGGCCTGATCGGCGCCGCCACGGTCGGCATGCTGCGCACCACGCGCTATTTCGATCCGGTCAAGACCTCGGACTTCTTCTCACGCGTTGTGAAGCTGATCGGCCCGCGCCTGCGCGAGCACCGGATCGGCCGCGCCAATCTCACCGCTGCATTTCCGGAGAAATCGCCGGAGGAGATCGAACAGATCCTGATGGGCGTCTGGGACAATCTCGGCCGCGTCGGCGCCGAGTTCGCCCATATGGACCACGTCTGGGATTACGACCGCGACCATCCGGAAGTGAGCCGGATCGAATTGCCCAAGCGCAGCATCGAGCTGTTCGACCAAATCCGAGACGACGGCAAGCCGGCGCTGATCTTCGCCGCGCACCTGGCCAACTGGGAATTGCCCGCGCTCGCCGCTGTCGCGCATGGCCTCGATGCCGCGATCCTGTACCGCCGGCCGAACATCGCCTCCGCCGACCGCATCATCCAGGAGATGCGCCAGGTCAACATGGGCACGCTGATCCCTGCGGGGCGCGATGCGCCGCTACGCCTCGCGCAGGCGCTGAAGGACGGCAAGCACGTCGCCATGCTGATCGACCAGTATCTGACCGGCGGCGTCGAGGTCACCTTCTTCGGGCGCAAGACCCGCGCCAATCCGATGCTGGCGCGCCTCTTGCGCCAGGTCGAATGCCCGATCCACGGCGTCCGCGTCATCCGCAAGCCCGGCGGCCGCTTCGCCGCGGAGTTGACGGAGGAAGTCCCGCCGGTCCGCGATGCCGACGGCAAGATCGACATCCAGGGCACGACGCAGGCGATCACCAACGTGGTGGAAGGCTGGGTGCGCGAGCATCCCGAGCAGTGGTTGTGGCTGCACCGCAGGTGGCGGTAGCTACGCCGTCATTGCGAGGAGCGAAGCGGCGAAGCAATCCAGAGCGTCTCCGCGAATCGATTCTGGATTGCTTCGCTTCGCTCGCAATGACGGGTGCCGCACGTCAGCGCCCCGTCTTCACCTTGGTCCAGAGCCGGTTGATGATGCGCTGGGTCGCCGGCTCACGCGCCGTGATGACGAACAGTTTTGCGAGCGTCGCTTCGTCCGGATAGATGTTCCTGTCGCCCAGGATTTTCGGATCGACCAGCTTCTGGCTGGCGAGGTTGCCGTTGGCATAGGACAGGAAGTCCGAGTTCTTGGCGGCGACGTCCGGGCGGTAGAGATAGTTGATCAGCTCATAGGCTTCGCTGACGTTCTTGGCATCCGCGGGGATCGCGAGATTGTCGAAGAACATCTGCGCGCCCTCCTTCGGGATCGTGTAGCCGATCTCGACGCCGCTCTTGGCTTCCGCAGCGCGGGCGCGGGCCTGCATGATGTCGCCGGACCAGCCGACCACGAAACAGATCTCGCCGGTGGCAAGCGCGCTCAGATATTCGGACGAGTGGAACTTGCGCACGGACGGGCGAACCTTGGCGACGGCATCGGCGGCCTTCTCGAGGTCCGCCTGCTTGGTCGAGTTCGGATCGAGCCCGAGATAGCTCAGCGCCGCCGGAAAGATGTCGTCGGCGGAGTCGAGCATGTGCACGCCGCAGTCTTTGAACTTGGCGAGGTTCTCCGGCTTGAAGACGATGTCCCAGCTGTCGATCTTCGCGTCGGGTCCGAGGATCTGCTTCACCTTGGCGACGTTGTAGCCGATGCCCGTGGTGCCCCACATGTAGTTGGCGGCGTAGACGTTGCCGGGGTCGTAGATGCCGAGGCGCTGCGTCACGACAGGCCAGGCATGGCTAAGGTTCGGCAGCCTCGACTTGTCGAGCTTCTGGAAGATGTTGGCCTTGATCTGGCGCTGGAGGAAATAGGCCGTCGGCACCACGACGTCGTAGCCGGACTTGCCGGCCATCAGGCGCGTCTCCAGCGTCTCGTTGGCGTCGAACGTGTCGTAGATCACCTTGATGCCGGTCTCCTTGGTGAAGGCCTCAAGGACATCAGGCGCCATGTAGTTGGACCAGTTGTAGAAGTTGACGACCCGCTCCTCGGCGCCTGCGGGGGCGGAGAGCAACGTCAGCGCTGCGGCGATCGCGAGGCCAAAGCCAAAGCCAAAGCGAAGTCCGGAGCGGCCGACGTTCGTCATCTCTGTCTACCTCTTGCGTCCACGCACGGCGTCCGACAGCCGCTCCAAGGCGGTGTCAAGCGTCTGGTCCTTCTTGGCGAAGCAGAAGCGCACCACCGAGGTCACGGGGTCCTGCTCGTAGAACGCCGAGACCGGGATCGCCGCGACCTTGTAGTCCTTCACAATCCGCCAGCAGAACTCGGTATCGCTCTCGTTGAGCCCGAGCGGCGACAGGTCCACGGTGAGGAAGTAGGTGCCTTGCGACTTCAGCACGGGGAAGCCGAGGCTTTCGAGCCCCTTGGTCAGCCGGTCCCTGCTCCGCGTCAGGTCCTTGCGCATCGACAGGAAGTAGTCGTCGGACTTGCCGAGGCCGTAGGCGACGGCGGCCTGCAGGTTCGGCGCGGTGGTGAAGGTCAGGAACTGGTGCACCTTGGCGGCGACGCGCAATAGCGGCGGCGCGGCGCAGACGAAGCCGATCTTCCAGCCCGTCAGCGAGAAGATCTTGCCGGCCGAGCCGACCTTGATGGTGCGCTCGCGCATACCCGGAATCGTGATCAGCGGGATGTGCTTGTGCTCGTCGAAGGTGACGTGCTCCCAGACCTCGTCGCAGATCGCAATGACGTCGAACTCCTGGCAGTAGCGCGCCAAGAGCTCGAGATCCTCGCGCGGATAGACCACCGCGGAGGGATTTAAAGGATTGTTGAAGAGCACCGCCTTGGTCTTTGAATTGAAGACGCTTTTCAGCATGTCCTCATTCAGCCGCCAGTGCGGCGGCTCGAGCCGGACGAGGCGCGGAATGCCGCCGGCCTGACGGATGATCGGCAAATAGGAATCATAGACCGGCTGGAAGCAGACCACCTCGTCGCCGGGCTGCACCACCGCGAGGATGGCCGAGGTCAGCGCCTCGGTGCCGCCGGAGGTGACCATCACCTCGCTCATCGGATCGAGCTTGAGGCCGTGCCAGTGGCCGTAATGGGTCGCGATCGCCTGGCGCAGCTCCGGCAGGCCCATCATCGACGGATACTGGTTGTAGCCGTTCAGCGAGGCGTCAGCCGCGGCGCGGCGGATGTCCTCGGGGCCGGGATCGTCAGGAAAGCCCTGGCCGAGATTGATGGCGGCGTTGTCGCGCGCGGCCTGCGACATCGCCTCAAAGATAGTGACGGGAAGGTCGGCGAAGACCTTGTTCAGGGACGAGCTCTTGGACATCGGCCGGATCAGCCACCGACCTTGCTGGGAAGACCTGCCGCCTTCCAGCCCAGCATGCCGCCGGCCAGATGCTTGTCGTAAGGCAGGCCCGCCGCCTGCGCCGCGAGCGAGGCCGTCACGGAGCGCTTTCCCGAGCGGCAGGCGAACACGACCTCCTTGCCTTGGGGATCGGGGATCGCCTTGGGGTCGAAGGTCGAGAGCGGAACCACGACGCCGTAGGGATAGGCCTCGGCGTCGACCTCGTTCGGCTCGCGGACGTCGACGAGCAGATAGCGCCCTTCCGCGACACCCTTGGAGACCTCGTCCGGGGTCAGATCCTGTACTTGATTTGCCACATCATCCTCCAACGTCGCGAGCCGCATGCCGGGGCGATCCCGGCGGGCGGCAACCTCGCCTCTCGGGAGACGAAAATCAAGCGCTCCAAAGGCTTGAGCCGCGCGGCGCAAGTTAAAGCTAAATCGCAGCGACTTGAAGTCCGGCGTTCAGGATGCCCTCACCACGCATTCGGTGTCATTCCCCGCGAAGGCGGGGAATCCAATACGCCGCGGCCTCGCCGTATCCCCTCGCCGTCTCTGGAATACTGGATCGCCCGGTCAAGGGCCGGGCGATGACAGCGGTGGAGACGGACGTGCGCCAACTCGGACGCTAGATAGTCACCTGCGTTCCGACCTCGACCACGCGGCCGCTAGGGATCTGGAAATAGTCGGTGGCGTCGTTGGCGGAGCGGCTGAGCGAGATGAACAGCCGGTCCTGCCAACGCGGCATGCCGGAATGGGCGGCGGGCTTCAGCGCCCTGCGCGACAGGAAGAACGAGGTCGACATGATGTCGAACTGCCAGCCGAGCTTGCGGGCGATCGCCAGCGCCTTCGGCACGTTGGGCGATTCCATGAACCCGAACTTCAGCGTCACCTTGGAGAAGGTCGGGCTGATCTGCTCCAGCCTGACCCGCTCGGCCGGGTCGATCCGCGGGGTCTGCGCGGTCTCGATGGTGAGAATGACATTCTTCTCGTGCAGCACTTTATAGTGCTTCAGACTATGCATCAGCGCGGTCGGGGCGCTGAGCGGGTCCGAGGTCAGGAACACGGCCGTTCCGGGCACGCGCTGCGGCGGCCGCTTCTCCAGCATGGCCACGAGGTCGGCGAGCGGGAACTCGAGCTTGCGCGATTTCTCGAACAGCAGCCGGCTGCCGCGCCGCCACGTGTACATCAGGATGATCATGAGCGCACCGAGGGCGAGCGGCACCCAGCCGCCCTCGAACACCTTGAGCAGGTTGGCGGCCAGGAAGGTCAGGTCGAGGAACAGGAAGGGCGCGATGAGCGCGGCCGCCGCGAGCGGCGACCACCGCCAGACCTTCCAGATCACGACGAAGCCCATCATCGCCGTGACCACCATGGTGCCGGTGACGGAGATGCCGTAGGCGGACGCCAGCGCGCTCGAGGAGCGGAACAGCAGCACCAGGAGCACCACCGCGACCAGCAGGAGCTGGTTGATGCGCGGGATGAAGATCTGGCCGGAATGGGCTTCAGACGTATGGCGAATTTCAAAGCGCGGCAGCAGCCCGAGCTGGATCGCCTGGCGTGTCAGCGAATAGGCGCCGGTGATGACGGCCTGGCTTGCGATGACGGTGGCGGCGGTGGCGAGCACGACCATGGCGCCACGGATCCAGCCTTGCGGAAACAACTGGAAGAACGGGCTCTCGATCGCCCCGGGATCACCGAGCACGAGCGCCCCCTGCCCCAGATAGTTCAGCGCCAGCGATGGCAGCACGATGAACAGCCAGGCGGTCTGGATCGGCCGTTTGCCGAAATGGCCGAGGTCGGCATAGAGCGCCTCGGCACCGGTGACCGCCAGGAACACCGCGCCCAGCGTCACGAAGCCGATGATGCCGTGGTGGAGCATGAAGGACACGGCATAGAGCGGGTTCAGCGCGAACAGCACCTGCGGCTGCGCGATGATCGGATGGATCGCCGCCACTGCAATGACCGCGAACCAGACGCACATGATCGGGCCAAAAAAGGCGGCGACGCGGGCGGTGCCGCGCGACTGCACGGCGAACAGGCCGACCAGGATGATTACGGTCAGCGGCACGATGTAGGGCTCGAACCGCAGCGTGACGTCCTTCATGCCTTCGATCGCCGACAGCACCGAAAGCGCGGGGGTGATGACGGCGTCGCCGTAGAACAGGGCGCCGGAGATGATGCCGAGCAGGACGATGGTCGCCCCGCCGGTGCCGACCGCGCGCTGGGCCAGCGCCATCAGCGCGAGCGTGCCGCCCTCGCCGTTGTTGTCGGCGCGGAGCAGGATCACGACGTATTTGAGCGTCACCACGACGATGAGCGCCCACAGGATCAGGGAGAGCACGCCGAGCACGGCCGCCGGCGTAGCGAGCCCGTCGGTGCCCGAGGAGGCCGCCGTCACGGCCTCGCGGAACGCGTAGAGCGGACTGGTGCCGATGTCGCCATAGACCACGCCGATGCTGCCGAGCGTCAGCGCGCCGAAACGGGCCGTGGTGTGGGCCTCGCCATGGCCATTGGCCGCCGCCGTTTCCGGGGCGGGAACTGCTACGTCGCTTGTCATGGGAGAGCCCGGTGGCCTCTAAAAATGCTTCACTGCACAACGGCGGAAGAGCGCGGGCTTATAGTCCTGCGCTGTCGGCATAGCCTAGCCCGTTTTTGGGCCCTCGCCATGCAAATTTTGCATGGATCCGCCAATTGCGTTCAGATGGTGACTTGGGTGCCGACTTCAACCACCCGTCCCGTGGGAATCTGGAAATAGTCGGTAGCGTCGTTGGCGGACCGGCTTAGCGCGATGAACAAGTGGTCCTGCCAGAGCGGCATCCCCGACTGCGCCGAGGCCTTCAGCGACCGCCGCGACACGAAGAACGACGTCGACATGATGTCGAACTGCCAGCCCTGCTTGCGCGCGATCGCGAGAGCCTTGGGGACGTTCGGCTGCTCCATGAAGCCGAAGCGCAGGCGGACCTTGGAGAACTTGTCGCTGATCTTCTCCATCCGGAACCGCTCCGACAGATCGACCCGCGGCGTATGCGCGGTCTCGATGGTCAGGACCACGTTGTGCTCGTGCAGCACCTTGTTGTGCTTGAGGTTGTGCAGCAGCGCGGTCGGCACGAAGGATGGATCGCTGGTCAGGAACACCGCCGTGCCCTTGACGATATGCGGCGGCCGCTTCTCCAGGCTCCGGATCAGATCGTCCAGCGGCACCTCGATCCGGCGCGTCTTCTGGATCAGGATTCCCGAGCCCCGCCGCCAGGTCCAGATCGTCCCCGCCATGGCTGCGCCGAACAGCAGCGGCACCCAGGCGCCTTCGAGCAGCTTGAGCAGATTGGCGCTGAAGAAGCTCATGTCCACGACGACGAAGGGCAGGATCACGGCAGCCGCCGTAGCCGCGCGCCAGTTCCACAATTTCCAGATCACGACGAAGCCCATGATGCCGTCGGCGACCATGGTGGTGGAGACCGCGATGCCATAGGCCGAAGCCAGATTGCTGGGGGTGTGGAACAACAGCACCAGCAGCATCACGCCGATCAGCAGCAGCCGGTTGACGCGCGGCAGATAGATCTGGCCGGCATGGCTTTCGGAGGTGTAGCGCACCTCGAAGCGCGGCAGCAGGCCGAGCTGCACGGCTTGATAGACCAGCGAATAGGCGCCGGTGATCACCGCCTGGCTCGCGATCACGGTCGCCGCCGTCGCAAGACCAACCAGCGGCAGCACCAGATGCTCGGGCACCATGCGGTAGAAGGAATGCTCGATCGCGCTGGGATCGGACAGCACCAGCGCGCCCTGGCCGAAATAGTTGATCAAGAGCGAGGGCAGCACGAAGAACATCCAGGCCGCCTGGATCGGCTTGCGGCCGAAATGACCGAGATCGGCGTAGAGCGCCTCGCCGCCGGTCACCGCCAGGAACACGGCGCCCAGCGTCACCAGGCCGATCGTGCCGTGCGACAGCAGGAATTGCAGCGCGTAATAGGGATTGATCGCGGCAAGTACCGACGGATCGTCGGCGATGTGGACGGCGCCCATCACGGCAATACACGTGAACCAGACCACCATCACCGGCCCGAAGGCCGAGGCCACCAGCGCGGTCCCCTTGCTTTGGACCGCGAACAGCAGCACCAGGATGAGGACGGTGAGCGGCACGACGTAGTGCTCCAGGGCGGGCGTCGCGAGCTTCAAGCCCTCGACCGCCGACAGCACCGAGATCGCCGGCGTGATCATGGAATCGCCGATGAACATGGAGGCGCCGACCACGCCCAGCGCGAGCAGGAACCAGCTTCGCCGCCCGAGCGCACGCTGGCCGAGCGCCATCAGCGAGAGCGTACCGCCCTCCCCGTTGTTGTCGGCGCGCAAGAGCAGCAGGACGTATTTGGCGGTGACGACGATCAGCAGCGCCCACAGGATCAGCGAGAGCACGCCGAGCACCATGACCCGCGTGACCGGCTCGCCATGGGCCGCGCCCCGCACCGCCTCGTGGAATGCGTAGAGCGGCGAGGTGCCGATGTCGCCGAAAACGACACCGATGCTCCCGAGCGTGAGCGCCCAAAAGCCCGATGTGACCGGCCCTTCCTGGGTCTCGGTCGATGTGATGCTCGCCGTCATGTGGATGGAAAACGCTTCGTCCCTGAATTTGATCCGGCGCCTTTTGACGCTTCCGGCGCGCCTGTCAATCGGCACCCCACCTTAGCAGGCGCCGGGCCGAATGCTGTGACGGCGCAGCCACGCTCGTCGCCTGCGCGACGAGATGCCTCAGGTAAGATGGTAGCGCAAGGGGCTTATCGTTTGGACATGATCCCCGCGCAAACGCGTGTCGCGTTTGTCGCGAAGGAGAACCGGTGCCCACTTCTCCGGATCATGCCTACGGCTTCAAATTCGGCGGCAGTGGCGGATCCTCGCGCATCAGGGTGATGGTCACGCGCCGGTTGGCGGCCAGCGAGGGATCGTCCGGAAACAGCGGCTGGGTGTCCGCCTTGCCGGAGACGGCGAAGATGTGCGAGGCCGGCAGGCCCTCGCGCTCGAGGATCTGCCGCACGGCATTGGCGCGGTCGGCGGATAGATCGAAGGCACCGTAGTCGCTACGGGTCGGCACGAAGCCGGCCGCGGTGTGGCCGGCGATGGAGACGCGGAGCGGCGTGGCCTTGAGCGGAATCGCCAGCTTCTCGACCAGGCGGCGGGTGCGGTCATAGGGCACCTTGGAACCGTCGGCGAACATCGAGCGGCCGTCCTGGTCGACGATTTCGAGATTGAGACCCTGCTTGGTCTCCTCGAACATGATGTGCTTGGACATCTCGGTCAGTTCCGGCATGTCCTGCAAGGCCTGCCGCAGCGAGGCCGCGGCGAGCGCGAAATTGCGGTCGACCTTGATCTTCGCCCCCGACGTGCGGTCGCGGTCCTCCTGGTCCGGGGTCGGCGTGTTGGAGGCATCCTCGGGCTGGATATGGTCGACGTTCTTGAGCCGCGGGCGCGTCGGCAGGCCGTCGGACTCGACGATGCCGGCGTAGCGCGCTTCGCTCTGCACGCCGAAGGCGTCGCGCATCGAACCGGCGACGATCTTGAGCTTGTTGGCGTCCTGCGTCGAGAATGCGACGAGCATCACGAAGAAGCTCATCATCAGGCCCATCAAATCGGCGAAGGTCACGAACCAGCCGTGACCGCCCCCGTGAGCATCGCCGCGCTTCTTCTTGGCCATGGCTGTCTGTCCCGGCGGGCGGCGTTACGCCGGCACCGGCTCGCCTTCGGCGTGGCGATGCTTCTCCGGCAGATAGGCCAGCAGCATTTCGCGCACTAGCGTCGGGCTCTTGGAGTCGCGGATCATCAGGATGCCGTCGATGATCAGGGTGCGGTTGGTCTCTTCATCCAGCAGCTTGCCGTGCAGCTTGTCGGCGATCGGCAGACAGAACAGGTTCGCGACGAGCGCGCCGTAGAGCGTCGCGAGCAGCGCGGTCGCCATGAACGGGCCGAGCTTGGAAGGGTCGGTCATGTTCGCGAACATCTGCACCATGCCGATCAGGGTGCCGATCATGCCGAAGGCCGGGGCGCAGTCGCCGATGGCACGATAGATCTTGCTGCCCTCGTCGAGGTGCATCAGGAAGTTGTCGCGGTCGCGCTCGAGATTGTCGCGGATGAAGTCGAGGTCGTAGCCGTCGGCGACATAGCGGATGCCCTTGGCGAGGAACGGCTCGTCGGTCTCGACCTTTTCGAGCCCCACCGGGCCCTGCTTGCGGGCGATCTCGGCGATGCGGGCGAGCTCGTCAACGAGGTCGTGCGCCGACAGCCGGCTCATGGTGAAGGCGAACTTGGCGCCGAGCGGAAGGCCGTGCAGGAGCGCGCTGAGCGGAAAGCGGATCATGGTGGCGGAGATCGAGCCGCCGAAGATGATGATCATCGCATGTTCGGAGATGAACATGTGGAGGTCGCCGCCCATGAAGATCATCGCTGCGATGACGATGATGCCCGCCGTGAGCCCAACGCCGGTCATGATATCCATGAGAGACTCCAACGCGTACGCAACAACGGCCGTCCTGGCCGCTGGCGCGGCCCAACCCCGAACCGCATCGGAAACCCTAGAGGGCCGCCCTTAAAGCCGCGTAAAGGTTAAGTTGAGCCGGCGCGCCGGACCGGCGCATCGCGCCAGGAGAAAGCCGGCTTTGCCGACCCCCGACGGGAATCTCAACACTTCGCTAACCATGTTGCGCGGGGCTACGACGAGATGCCCGCCAGTTCCAGGCTGAGCGCGCGCAGACGCTTGCGTGCGTCGGCATCGTAGGCTTGCGGATTGGCGCGCGCCTCATTCATGCCGTTGAAGAACAATCCGCTCTTGCCTGCGACGTCGTCGCCCTCGACGAGGCGCAGGATCGCCGCACCGCCCTGCTCCACCGTCGAGATCGGCGTGATGCCGCCGGCCCGCACCATGGTGGTGTTCATGTAGGTCGCCGGATGCAGCGAGTTCACGGTGACACCCGCGCCCTTCACTTCCTCGGCGAAATCGATCGTGAACATGATCTGCGCGAGCTTGCTCTGCGCATAGGCGCGCGAGCCGCTATAGCCCTTGGTGATCATGACGTCGTCGAAGTCGATCGGATGCTGACCGAGCGAGGCGACGTTGACGATGCGCGACGGCGCCGCGGCCTTCAGCAGCGGCAGCAAGAGATGGGCGAGGAGGAAGCCGGAGAGATAATTGACGGCGAAGCGCAGCTCATGACCGTCGGCGCTGACCTGACGCTGCGGCCCGTCACTCTGCGAGCCGATGCCGGCGTTGCTGACGAAGACGTCGAGACGCTGGTGATCACGTTTCACGGCTTCCGCGAGTGCGCGCGTGCCCGACATCGACGACAGGTCCGCCTGATAGAAGATCGGCGCGGCATGACCGGCTTTCACGATCTCGTCGATCAGCGTCTTTGCGCGCGCCGCATCGCGGCCGTGGATCAGGACCTTCGCGCCCTCGGCCGCCAGCCGGCGCGCGACGTAGCGGCCGACGCCGTCGGTCGAGCCAGTAATCAGGACCGTCTTGTCATTCATCTGCATCGCAGGCCCTCCGACTGCGGCCCTAGGCCACATCCGTGACCAGGAATCATACAGTATTCTATGGTCGGTGCGGCATGCTCCATCGCAGGAGCCGTTTTGCAATGTTGACGCTGTTCGGCCTTCTCACCGCGCTTCCTGCGGTTCTGGCGCTTCATCTGCTCGAACCGGAACTCGTCCTGCCGGCGTTCAGCGTCCTGCTCTTTGTCGAAGCCGCTTTCGCAGTGATCGCAGCGCGCCTGGTTCAAGGTCCTGACAAGGCGGACGACATCACCCTGTGGGATCTCGCCGGCGGCTTCACCCTGATCGGATGCGCCGCCGCAATGTTCGCCGAGCCGGATCAGGCCGCCCTGTTTCTGACGGAACAGGGCGACCCGCGGCCGGCATCGCGGCCGTAAGCTGCAAGCTCAGTGGATCTCCGCCGAGCGCTTCAGCGCCGCCTTCAGCTTCTCCAGCGAGAAGTCGGGGCTGCGGGCGATCTCCAGGATCGGCGTCTCGCGGCGGCCGCAGAGTTCGGCGGCCTCGGGCAGCTTTGCGGCGACGTCGAGCGGGATCACGATGGCGCCGTGCTGATCTGCGTGGATGAGATCATCGGACTTCACGGTCATGCCGGCGACGCGCACTTCGCCGCCAAAACTCTCCGCATGCACCCAGGCATGCGACGGGCCGATCGAGCCGGCCAGCGCCTGGAAGCCAGGGGCCCATTGCGGGATGTCGCGGATCGATCCGTCGGTGATGACGCCGAGGCAGCCGAGCGCCTTGTGCACGTTGCTCTGCACCTCGCCCCAGAACGCGCCGTAGCCGACGTCGGGGCCGTCGATGTCCTGGATCACCGAGATGCGCGGCCCGTGGCCGGTGCCGACATATTCGTAATATTCGATGCGGCGCTTCGACTGCTCTTCGGCAGGCAGCGAGGATTTCAGCACCGAGCGGATCGCAACCGTGCGGGCATAGCCGACGATCGGCGGCAGGTCGGGGAACGGACAAACCAGTTGCTTGGTGGTGTAGCCGATCAGCCGGCGCTCGGGTGCCACGATCTCCATGGCGTTGCAGATCGTCGGGGTGTCATAGCGGCCCAGCGCTTCGAGGACGGAAGCGGGCAGCGGCCCGGTCGCGGTATCAGTCACGGCGTTCTCTCCCAGATTGGCGGCTGATTGACGCGATGCCGCCGGCACAGGGCGATATAGCCGAGATCGGGCCTCAACCCAACTCAGCGCGCCTTCATGGCAGATATCCGCGAAAAACGCTCAGTGCATGATCCGGAAAAGTGCGCAGCGGTTTTCCGAAAAGATCATGCTCAAACAACGACCTAAAGCGCGATGAGGTTTCAGCCAAATCTCATCGCGCTTTAGTGCAGCCGTCCGGGCCGGTCGTCGTCGTGCGGCGGCTCCGACAGGTTCGCCAGCGTCGGCGCCGACGGCGGCGACGAGATCTCGCCTCCCGCAGGCGTGGCAGCCTCCATCGCGCGCGCCTGGTCGCGATAGGATTTGTAGCCGAGCGGCAAAGCGAGAAGATACAGCACCGTGCCGATCGACAGCACGTGCCAGGGATAGGCGATCAGGATAGCAATGAAGACGATCACCGCGACGAAGGCCGGCAGCACCAGTTCCGGCGGCACGCGCATGCGCTTGGTCTTGCCGGAAAACACCGGCAGGCGCGACACCATCAGGAAGGCGATCAGCAGCGTGTAGGCCGCCGTCACCGCCGCGGGCGCGCGGCCGAGATCGAGGAACGCCACATAGATCGGCAGCAGAACCGTGATCGCACCGGCCGGCGCCGGCACGCCGGTGAAGAAATTGGCGGCGAAGGCCGGCTTGTTGGGATCGTCCATTGTGGCGTTGAAGCGCGCAAGACGCAGGCCGCCGGAGATCGCGAACACCATCGCGGCGATCCAGCCGGCATTGCCGAGCTCGTGCAACTGCCAGAAATACAGCATCAGCCCGGGCGCGACGCCGAAATTGACGAAGTCGGCGAGGCTGTCGAGCTCCGCCCCGAACTTGGACTGGCCCTTGATCATGCGCGCGATGCGGCCGTCGATGCCGTCCAGCGCGGCGGCGAACACGATGGCGTAGACGGCGAGCGACATCCGCCCCTCGATCGACAGCCGGATCGACGTCAGGCCGGCGCAGATCGCCAGCAGCGTGATGACGTTGGGCACCAACATCCGCACCGGAATCGGGCGGAACCGCCGGCGGCGAACGTCAGGGTCTTTGATGTCATAGGGCGTCATGGCTCGTCCTCACCTTGAGGCGAGATATAGCAAGCCGCGTCCCCCTCCGCCATTGCGGCGGAAGGGCCCCAGGGACCGACTTATTGGTTAATTGGCGCGGTAGGCGCGACTCGGGTCGTCGCCGGCAAGATCGGCCAAAATCGTCTCGCCGGCGATCGCGGTCTGCCCTTCCGACACCAGCGCCTTGGTGCCGACAGGCAGATAGACGTCGAGGCGCGAGCCGAAACGGATCAGGCCGAACCGCTCGCCGGCACCGATCGCCTGGCCCTCCCTGACGAAGCAGACGATGCGCTTGGCGATCAGGCCTGCGATCTGGACCACGCCGATCCGCGCCGTGGGCGTCGTGATCACCAGCGAGTTGCGCTCGTTGTCCTCGCTCGCCTTGTCGAGCTCGGCATTGATGAAGAGGCCGGGCCGGTAGGCGATGCGGTCCACCCTGCCCGCGATCGGGCTGCGGTTCACATGGCAGTTGAACACGCTCATGAACACCGAGATGCGCGGCAGCGGCCGGTCGCCGAGCCCGAGCTCGGCCGGCGGCAGCGCCATGGTGATCATCGAGACGCGGCCGTCGGCCGGTGACACCACCAGCCCCTCGCGCACCGGCGTCACCCGCACGGGGTCGCGGAAGAACAGCGCGCACCATACGGTGAGGATGGTGCCGATCCACCCCAAAGGCGACCACAGCCAGAACAGGATCAGGCTTGCCAGCGCAAAGCCGCCGATGAAGGGATAGCCCTCCTTGTGGATCGGCGGGATCTGACGCTGGATCGAATCGAGAATGGACATCGCTATCTGCCGCTCTGGGTTGATGGCGCAGGGCGTCCCGCGCGGTGGAGTTGTTTAGGCCAGAGTTGGGACCGGAGACAAGATCACTCCGCAGCCGCAGGCGTCGTCAGGGCGTCCTCGACCGGCGGTGGCTGCCGGTTGGGCGCCTCGCTGGTATCGGCCATCTTGGCCAGCTTCTCGCGCGCGGCCTCCGCCTCGCGCTGCCTGTTCCACATGCTGGCATAGAGGCCGCCCTGCGCGAGCAGCTTTGCGTGAGTGCCACGCTCGGCGATCCGGCCCTGGTCCAGCACGATGATCTCGTCGGCGCCGACGATGGTCGAAAGCCGGTGCGCGATCACCAGCGAGGTGCGGTTCTTCGCCACGCGGTCGAGGGCGCCCTGGATCTCGTGCTCGGTGTGGGTGTCGAGCGCGGAGGTCGCCTCGTCCAGCACCAGGATCGGCGGCGCCTTCAAGACGGTGCGCGCGATCGCGACGCGCTGCTTCTCGCCGCCCGACAGTTTCAGGCCGCGCTCGCCGACCTGGGTCTCATAGCCCTTCGGCGCCATGCGGATGAAATTGTCGATCTGCGCGAGGCGTGCCGCCTCCTCGACCTCGGCATCGCTGGCGTCCCAGCGGCCGTAGCGGATGTTGTAGCGGATGGTGTCGTTGAACAGCACGGTGTCCTGCGGCACCATGCCGATGGACGCGCGCAAGCTCGCCTGCGTGACCTCGCGAATATCCTGGCCGTCGATCAGGATCCTGCCGCCGGAGATGTCGTAGAGGCGGAACAGCAGCCGCGATATGGTCGACTTGCCGGCGCCCGACGGCCCGACGATCGCGACCGTCTTGCCGGCCGGCACCTCGAAGCTGATGCCCTTCAGGATCGGACGCGCCGGCTCATAGGCGAAGCGCACGTCCTCGAAACGCACGATGCCGGCGGAGATGACCAGCGGCTGCGCGTCGGGGCCGTCCTTGATCTCGGCCTCGCGTCCCAGCACGCCAAACATCTTCTCGATGTCGATGATCGCCTGCTTGATCTCGCGATAGACCATGCCCATGAAGTTCAGGGGCTGGTAGAGCTGGATCATCATGGCGTTGACCAGCACGAAATCGCCGACCGTGTTGGTGCCGTTGCGCACGCCGATGGCGCACATCAGCATGGTGGCGGTCAGCCCCAGCGTGAAGATCACGGCCTGGCCGGTATTGAGCACCGCGAGCGACGTATAGGCCTGGACGCTCGACTCCTCGTAGCGCGCGACCGAGCGGTCGTAGCGCTGCGCCTCGCGCGCCTCGGCGCCGAAATATTTCACGGTCTCGTAGTTGAGCAGCGAGTCGATCGCCTTGGTGTTCGCCTCGGTGTCGGAATCGTTCATCTTGCGGCGGATGCCGATCCGCCACTCGGTCGCGATGTAGGTGTAGTACATGTAGACCGCGACCGTGATCAGCGTCGCCACCACGTAGCGCCAGTCGAACTGCCAGAGCAGCACGGCGAGCAACAGCGAAACCTCGACGATGGTCGGGATCAGCTGAAGGATCACCATGCGCACGATGACCTCGATGCCCTCGCGGCCGCGCTCGAGCACGCGCGTCAGGCCGCCGGTCTTGCGCTCGAGGTGGAAGCGCAGCGATAGCTCGTGCATGTGGATGAAGGTGATGGTGGCGAGCTTGCGCACCGCATGCATGGCGACGCGCGCGAACAGGCCGTCGCGCCACTGCGTCAGCACCGCCATCAGGATGCGCGTCACGCCGTAACTCGCCGTCAGCAGCAATGGCGAGGCGATCACCCAGAGGTGCCAATTGTCGGGCAGCACCGGCGCGGTGTTCGCGCCGGTCAGCGCGTCCGTCGCCCATTTGAAGCTGAACGGCACCGTCAGCGTGATCAGCTTGGCGGCGAGCAGCAGCACCATCGACCAGACCACGCGCATCTTCAGGTCGAAGCGGTCGCCCGGCCAGATATAGGGCCACAGGTGCGCCAGCGTGCCCATCAGGGTGGCCCGCTCGAGCGGCCCGCCGGCGGGATCTGGCACGTCGGCGCCGGGCGGCGAATGAGGTTGGTTCATCAAGAAGCCTGAAAGCCCGCCGGATGCGGGCACGGTGCGATTAACGATTTTCGCTCGTCATATAGAAGCTTCCGGGAGCGAGCGCACCCCGCCAGATGGCGAATCTTTGATTGTTTGTCGCCATTTACCGGTAGATTTCCGGGAGGTCCGAATCACCGATTGGGCTTGACGCCTCTTCGCTGCAATGCATCATGGCACCAATGAGCACGATCAAAACCGTCTGTGTCTATTGCGGCTCCGGCCCCGGAACCAATCCCCGCTTCACCGAAGGCGCCAAGGCGTTCGGCAAGGCGCTCGCCGAGAACAACATCCGCCTGGTCTATGGCGGCGGCTCGCTCGGCCTGATGGGCTCGGTCGCAACCTCCGTCCTCGATAATGGCGGCACCGTCACCGGCATCATTCCCGAATTCCTGCGGATGCGCGAGAACGCGCTGACGCGGGTGCAGGAGATGATCGTCACCCCCGACATGCACGAGCGCAAGCGGCTGATGTTCGAGCGCTCCGACGCCTTCGTGGCGCTGCCGGGCGGCGTCGGCACGCTGGAGGAGCTGGTCGAGCAGTTGACCTGGAAGCAACTCGGCCGTCACGCCAAGCCCGTGCTGCTCGCCAATATCGACAATTTCTGGGAGCCGCTGTTCTCGCTGCTGTCGCACATGCGCCAGACCGAGTTCATCCGTGCCGGCCTCTCGGTCGACATCCTCAAGGCCGATCGGGTCGAGGAGATCCTGCCGAAGCTGAAGGCCGCCGTGGCACAGCTCGCCGAGGCGGAAAAAGAGCTCGCTCCGGAAGTCGCGCGCAAGCTGTAACGATTGGTTGGCTCGATTTCACCGCGGGCTCCGTCACCTCTCCCGCTTGCGGGAGAGGTCGCCGCATAGCGGCGGGTGAGGGTTCTCTCCTCTTGGGGGTTCTCGCCCGTGGAGATACCCCCACCCCAACCCTCCCCCGCAAGCGGGAGAGGGAGCGCACCGCCTTCGTGGCGATAACGCTCTATTCCGCAGGAAACGTCACCGCCTCGATCCGGTTGCCGTCGGGATCGACGACGAAGGCCGCGTAGTAGCGCACGCGATCGTGCGGGCGGATGCCCGGCGCGCCGTCGGATGCGCCGCCGGCGGACAGCGCGGCGGCATGAAACGCATCGACCTCGGCTGTGGTCTTCGCCCGCAGGCAGATGTGCACGCCGCTCTCCGGGGCTACGCGCGGCATGCCTTCGCGCAAGTTGATCCAGAATTCAGGATAGGCCTTGCCGAAGCCGACCGTGCGCGGCCGCATGACGAGACGCGTCAGGCCGAGGGCGGCGAGCGTCGCCTCGTAGAATGTTGCGGAGCGATCGAGATCGCTGACGCCGACGGAGATGTGATCGATCATTGGTGCGCTCCCCTCCCACAGTCATTCCGGGGCACGCGCAGCGTGAACCCGGAATCTCGAGATTCTCAGGTGCGCAATGGCGCACCATAGTTCGGTCCTGCGGACCGCCCCGGAATGACAGCATCAAAACTACGCCGGCGCGCCCGATTTCACGAGCTTGTAGATCACCGAATCCATCAGCGCCTGGAACGAGGCGTCGATGATGTTCGGGGACACGCCGACCGTGGTCCAGCTGTCGCCGTTCTCGTCCTCGCTCTCGATCAGCACGCGCGTGACCGCGCCGGTGCCGCCATTGAGGATACGGACGCGGTAGTCGATCAGCTTCAGGCCCTCGATATATTTCTGGTACTTGCCGAGGTCCTTGCGCAAGGCGACGTCGAGCGCGTTGACGGGACCGTTGCCTTCGGCCGCCGAGATCAGATGCTCGCCGGCAACGTCGACCTTGACCACCGCAAGCGCCACCGTGACGCGCTCGCCGAGCGCGTTGTAGCGCTGCTCGACATTGACGTCGAACTGCTCGACCTCGAAATAATGCGGCACCTTGCCGAGCGTGCGGCGCGCCAGCAGATCGAACGATGCGTTGGCGGATTCATAGGCGTAGCCGGCCGCCTCGCGCTCCTTCAGCTCCTCGACCAGGCGCGTCAGCTTCGGATCGCTCTTCTCGTAGGCGATGCCGGCGCGGTCGAGCTCGGCGATCACATTGGAGCGGCCGGCCTGGTCTGAGACCAGCACCTTGCGGTGATTGCCGACCAGTTCCGGCAAGACATGCTCGTAGGTCTGCGGATCCTTCAGCACGGCGGAGGCATGGATGCCGGTCTTGGTGACGAAGGCGCTCTCGCCGACATAGGCCGCATGCCGGTTCGGCACGCGGTTGAGCATGTCGTCAAGCGTGCGCGACACCTTGACGAGGGTAGCGAGCTTCTCCGGCGTCACACCGATCTCGAGGGCGTCGGCAAACTCCTGCTTCAGCTTCAGGGTCGGGATCAGCGAGCAGAGATTGGCGTTGCCGCAGCGCTCGCCGAGACCGTTCAGCGTGCCCTGGATCTGCCGCGCACCGGCGCGCACGGCGGCGAGCGAATTCGCCACCGCCTGCTCGGTGTCGTTATGAGCGTGAATGCCGACGTGAGCGCCGGGGATGTGCCTGGTCACCTCGGTGACGATGGCCTCGACCTCGTTCGGCATGGTGCCGCCATTGGTGTCGCACAGCACCACCCAGCGCGCGCCGGCCTCATAGGCGGCTTTGGCGCAGGCGAGCGCGAAGCTGGAATCCTCCTTGTAGCCGTCGAAGAAATGCTCGCAGTCGAGCATCACCTCGCGGCCGGCGGCCTTGGCGGCCGCGACGCTGTCGCGGATCGAAGCGAGGTTTTCCTCCTTGGTCGTCTCCAGCGCGACGCGCACCTGATAGGCGGAAGACTTTGCCACGAAGCAGATCGTGTCGGCCTTGGCTTCGAGCAGACCGGCGACGCCTGGATCGTTCGAGACCGAGCGCCCTGCCCGGCGCGTCATGCCGAAGGCGGTGAAGCGCGCGTGATTGAACTTCGGCTTGCTGCCGAAGAACTCGGTGTCGGTCGGATTGGCGCCGGGATAGCCGCCCTCGACATAGTCGATGCCGAGCTCGTCCAGCATCGCGGCGATGATTTGCTTGTCCGTCAGCGTGAAATCGACACCGTTGGTCTGCGCCCCGTCGCGCAGCGTGGTGTCGAACAGATAGAGGCGCTCTTTCTTTGCTTGTGCCGAGCTCATCGCGAGCGTCCGTTCTTGTTACCTCCCCCCCTGTGGGGGAGGTCGACGATGCACAGCATCGTCGGGAGGGGGGTGCCACACGGGTGGTCGGAGTGTGGGGCTCCCCCCCCCCCAACCCTCCCCCACAAAGGGGGAGGGAGCGGAGAGAGGATCGCGCTTGGTGACCACGCTCCTTGCTCATTGCGGTGCTCCGAGCGTCTTCTTCATGGTGGTGTTGGCCAGCCACTCGTCGTTCACGGTGATGCTGTTGCGCTGCATGGCGACGTAGCCGCGCTTGGCGAAAAAGCCCTGCGCGTTGTCGCTGGCATCGACCGAGAGGCTTTTCGCGCCGCGGCCGCCGGCAAGCTTCTCCAGCGCATCGACCAGCATGGTCGCGATGCCCTGCCCGCTGACTGCCGGATGCACATAGAGCATGCGGATGTGATCGGCCCCTTGCAGCGAGGCGAAGCCGACGGGCGAGCCCTCCAGCGTCGCGATCAGCGTCAGATCGGCGGCGAGCCGCTTGCCGAACTCTTCGCTTTCCGCCGCCTCCATCCAGGCCTGCTGCTGCGCCTCGGTATAGTCTTCGCCGGTCAGCTCCTCGATGCTCGCGACGAAGATCGCCGCAAGCACCGGAACGTCATCAGGCAGGAAGGGCCGCAAGCCCGGCCTTGGCAAAGTCTGTCCCATCGTCTTCACCACATCCCATAGAGCTTGAGCGCCAGCGCCACCGCGGCGGCGAGGAGCAGGACCTTCAGCGCGATGTAATAGAGCCAGTGCCGCGGAAAAGGCGTGTCGGGCCGCTTCATCGCGAAAACTCCCAGGTCGTCCCTTCCTTGGAGTCCTTGATCGCAACGCCCATCGCGGCGAGCTGATCGCGGATGCGGTCGGACTCTTTGAAGTCTTTCCGTCCACGGGCTGCGGTCCGTTCCGAGATCAGGCGCTCGACCTCTCCGGCATCGACCCCGCTCGCCTTCTGCTTGCGATCTTCCCACTGCGCGGCGCTCTCGGAGAGAAAGCCGAGCAGCCGCAGCGATCCTGCCAATGCGCTCACGTCGCTGTTGCGCAGGCCATGCAGCGCCGCGATCGCCAGGGAGGTGTTGAGGTCGTCGAGCAGCGGCTCGACCACGGACGCGGCGGGACGGCCGGGATCGACGTCGGCCGCGACGCGATACCAGTCGTCGAGCGTCTTGGCGCTCTCCTCCAGCGACTTCATGGTCCAGTCGATCGGCGAACGATAATGCGTCTTGAGCATGTTCAGGCGCAGCACCTCGCCCGGCCAATCCGCCAGCAGCTCATGGATGGTGATGAAGTTGCCGAGGCTCTTCGACATCTTCTCGCTCTCGACCTGCAGGAAGCCGTTGTGCATCCAGTAGTTTGCCATGCGCTCTCGGTGGAAGGCGCAGCAGGTCTGGGCGACCTCGTTCTCGTGATGCGGAAACACGAGATCGATGCCGCCGCCGTGGATGTCAAAGTACTCGCCGAGATGCTTCCAGGCCATGGCCGAGCACTCGATGTGCCAGCCCGGGCGCCCCTGCGCGGCGATGCCGGCCGGCGACGGCCACGACGGCTCGCCGGGCTTGGACGGCTTCCACAGCACGAAGTCGGTGCTGCCCTTCTTGTAGGGCGCAACATCGACGCGGGCGCCGGCGACCATCTCGTCCAGCGAGCGATTGGACAGCGCGCCGTAGCGCGGCAGGGTGGAATTGGCCGCGTTCATCGCCTGCGGCGAGAACAGCACGTGGTCCTCGGCGACATAGGCAAAGCCGCCGGCGACAAGCCTCTCGATGATCTCGCGCATCTCGCCGATATGCTCGGTCGCGCGCGGCTCGACGCTCGGCCTGAGCGCGCCGAGCGCGTCGACGTCGGCGTGGAACTGCTTGCCCGTCTGCTCGGTGACCTCTCGGATCGCCTCGTTCAGCGGCAGCCCTGGAAAATCACGCGCGGCGCGGTCGTTGATCTTGTCGTCGACGTCGGTGATGTTGCGGACGTATTTGACGTGCGCCTCGCCATAGAGATGGCGCAGCAGCCGAAACAGCACGTCGAACACGATCACGGGCCGGGCATTGCCGATATGGGCGAAGTCATAGACCGTCGGTCCGCAGACATACATGCGGACGTTGTTCGCATCGAGCGGCACGAAGGTGCGCTTTTCCTTGGTCAGCGTATCGTAGAGGCGCAATTCCATATGGATACCCGTCGGCTGTTGGCCGGGCGTCCAAGGCTCTCAATGTTTTTGAGAAAAGACGGCTCCAGCCAGCGAATCGCTAGCTCGTAATCTCGCGGCAAATGGCGCAAATGGCGAGGAGACCGTACATGCGGCCACATATGGGCTATCAGGCGCCCCCGCGTCAAGAGAGCCGCGAAAATGCCGTTTTATCTCCGCAAAGCGCGGCCGCCCCGCCATGATGGTTCATCATCATTAACCTTTTGAGTTTATTCGGAAGCTGGCGGTTCCCCCAGCCCCCGGTGCCACCCATGCGATCCCTGTTTGCACTCGTCTCCTGTGCCGCCATCATCGCAGCGTCCGGCGCATTCGCCGAGACCCGCGTCTTCATCATCGCCAACCAGGCGGACGGCTACGGCATCGACCAGTGCCTGGCCAAGGGCGACAGATGCGGCGCGCAGGTCGCGCGCACCTATTGCCAGTCACGGGATTTTGCCCAGGCCTCAAGCTATCGCCGGGTCGATCCCGACGAAATTACCGGCTCTGTCCCCAAAACCGGCGCAAACTGCTCCCATGGCCATTGCGACGAATATGTCGCAATCACCTGCCAGCGCTGAATTCGCTCGGCACTGGCGGACCTTAGGCCCAATCTTTGGCCCCTGAAACGACGTGACGATGCCGCAGGAAGCGGCTATGGGAGGGCGCGCTTCGGCCCCCCAAGCCACGTTGGAAAGTCACACTGGGCCGTGACCTCGCTAGAATGGCGGATATGCCTGAATTTTTGACTCTCTCCCGTGCCCGCTCAATCCTTGCCTGCACCGTGCTCCTGAGCACCGTCGTGCTCGCCAACGCCGCTTTCGCGCAGGCCGGCCCGCCCGGACCGCCGCCTCAGCCCGGCCAGAACGGGCTAGGCCCCAATCCGATGTGCGCGCGGCTGGAAGGCCAGCTCGCCGCGCTCGATCGTGGCGGCGGCGGTGACCCCGCGCGTGAAGACCAGATCCGCCGCTATCAGGATTCCCAAGCCAAGCAGCAGGCCGAGCTCGACCGCGTCACCATGCAGGCCAAGCGCATGGGCTGCGATTCCTCCGGCTTCTTCTCACTGTTCAACGGCCAGTCGGCGCAGTGCGGCCCGGTCAACACCCAGATCCAGCAGATGCGCGCCAATCTGGACCAGATCACCGGCAATCTCGAACGCCTGCGCGGCGGCGGCCCCGGCGGCTTCAGCCCGGAACGCGACAGCCAGCGCCGCTCGGTGCTGGTGGCCCTCGCCCAGAACAATTGCGGCCCGCAATATGCCAACGCCGCGCAGGCGCAAGGCGGCGGCAACTTCCTGAGCAATCTGTTCGGCGGCAACAACAACCCCAACAATCCGCAGAGCGTGCCGCCCTCCGATCTCGGCCCGCAATCGGGCACCTACCGCACCGTATGCGTGCGCACCTGCGACGGCGCCTATTTCCCGGTCTCGTTTGCGACCGTGCCGGCGCGCTTCCCGGACGACGAGAAGACCTGCAAGGCGCTGTGCCCGGCCGCGGAAGCCGTGCTCTACACCCATCGCAATCCCGGCGAAGACATGAACTCCGCGGTCTCGATCAGCGGCCAGCCCTACACGGCGTTGCCGACCGCATTCAAATTCCGCAGCGAGTTCAACCCGTCCTGCTCCTGCAAGGCGGCGGGCCAGACCTGGGCGGATGCGTTGAAGTCGGCCGACGACAAGGCCGCAGCCGAGCAGCAGGGCGACATCATCGTCACCGAGGAGAGCGCCAAGAAGATGCAGCAGCAGCGGCTCAACAAGGGCGCGCCTGCAACGACGGCCAAGAAGGGCACAGCTGCTCCGGCGCCGACGACGGCCACCGCACCGGCCGCGACGCCGCCAGCGGATACCGGCACGGCTCCGACGAGTTCGGAGAACAAGCCGATCCGTTCAGTCGGACCGACCTTCCTGCCGCAGCAGCAGAAGTAGCTCAGCCCTGCCGCACGGTCATCCGCCCACCGGGTCTCGCAGCTACTGCTCGCCCTCGCGGCTCCACAGGAAGAGATTGGCCGGGAAATCCGCGGCATAGCGCTTCCCCTTCGGCGGGGGCGGCGGTTCGTCCGGCGGATTCGGATTCGGCTCGACCACTCTCCGATAAAGGTGCCAGGTCGCATGACCGAGCACCGGGAGGACGACAGCGAGACCGACGAAGAACGGCAGCGAGCCGACCACGAGCAGCGCCGCGACGATCAGCCCCCACCCCGCCATCGCGACCGGATTGGCGGCCACCGCCTGCAGCGATGTACGGATCGCATCGATCGCCGTCGCATGCCGATCGAGCATCAACGGAAACGATACGACGCTGACGCATAGCGCCGCGACAGCAAACAGGAAGCCGACACCGCAACCGACGATGATGAGCGACCATCCTTCCGGCGTGGTCAGCACGCGGGTTGCAAAGTCCGGAATGCTTGCAGCCGCCGCGTGACCGAAGATGGTGACATAGATCGCGTTCGCGACGCCGATCCAGACCCCGAACAGGACAAGCAAGAGCACGCCGAGCTCGAGCATGGCGCCGAAGGACGGTGCGCGCAGCACCTTGACCGCATCCCATGCATCGACCTCCTCGCCGCGCTCACGGCGGCGGCTGAGTTCGTAGAGGCCGATCGCGGCAAAGGGACCGATCAGGGCAAACCCGGCGGCCAGCGGAAACAGCAGCGGCAGGACCGAATAGCCGAGGACCATCCTGAACAGGACGAGACCGAGAACCGGATAGATCACGCAGACGACGATCGCGTGACTCGGCATCGCCTGGAAATCTTCCCAGCCCAGGCGCAGCACCTCTTTCAAGTCGAGCAAGCCGATCTTGCGAATGGGATAAGAGACCGCCTCACCGAACAGGTGCCGCTTGACGATCTTGTCGGAATAAAGAGTGGCCATGGACACACCCTCCTCTGAAGTCGCGGCGGAGAACGGCGCGCTTTCCGGCCACGCGTGTCCGCCCTTAAGTGCGGGAGACGCGATCGAGCCGAGTACGGCAGTTCCAGGCTCAACGAGGAAGGAGCTTAGCCGGACGAAACCCGTCGCGACCTGCGCTCCAAGCTTAGCGCGTGCGATGTGGAATGACCAGCGCTCCCGGCTGGGTGAAATTGTGCGTCGCATATTTTGTGCGATGCATCACATCGAGAATGCGACTGACGATGGCGAGCTTGCACGGCAACATGGATCGCCCACGCCGCCTAAGCTCGTTGACATGCTATTGACGCCGGGTTCGCGGGGGATCATTTTAGAAATGTAGACGCCCCCAGCTCCGGTGAGATTGGCGGTCGCGAACTTCTCTTGATATCGCGACCGGTTGAAGGGGCGAGGCAAGAGGCGCGGCGATGGCGCATATGTCAGCATAGAACCAGCATAGAGAAAGTCAGCCATCGCGACAGACGCGAGCTCCGCCCTGGATTCGTATCCGCAGCCTTTGTTGGCAAGGATGGTTCAGGATGGCTGTCGCACTGATACTGCTTCTGATCGCGATCGGTTCGGTGCTGTTTCACCTCTTCAGCCCGTGGTGGTGGACGCCGATCGCCACCAACTGGGGCTATATCGACGACACGATCAACATCACGTTCTGGATCACCGGGTTCGTCTTTACCGCGGTCATCCTGTTCATGGCCTATTGCGTCTTTCGCTTTCACCATAAGGAGGGAAGACAGGCCGCGTACAATCCCGAAAACAAGAAGCTTGAATGGTGGCTCAGTGTCGGGACCGGCGTCGGCGTCGCTGCCATGCTCGCACCCGGCCTGGTCGTCTGGCACCAGTTCGTGACCGTTCCGGCAGATGCCACCGAGGTCGAGATCATGGGCCAGCAATGGCAGTGGAGCTTCCGCTTGCCGGGGAAGGATGGCCGGTTGGGCACGTCCGATGTCCGCAACATCAGTCCTGAGAACCCGATGGGTCTCAATCGCGACGATCCGCACGGCCAGGACGACGTCGTGATCGAAAATGGCGACCTGCATCTTCCGATCGGGAAGCCGGTCAAGGTTTTGCTCCGGTCCGTTGACGTCCTGCACGATTTCTATGTGCCTGAGTTCCGGGCCAAGATGGATATGGTGCCGGGCATGGTCACTTATTTCTGGATAAGGCCGATCCGAACCGGAACCTTTGATGTTCTCTGCGCGGAGCTGTGTGGCGCTGCTCACTACCAGATGCGCGCCAAGGTCATCGTCGAGGCAGAGAGCGACTATCACGCCTGGCTGGAGCAGCAGAAGACGTTTGCCGGATTGTCAGGTCGAAATGCCGTTGTGAGGGCGAAGTACAATTCCGGCGACGACTAGGAGAATGCAGGTCGGGCGCGTGAAGACGAGCTGATCGCCCCCGAAGGAAACGACCGAGGAGGTGCTCTATGGTCGATGTCCCCTATGACAGGATTGCAGACATTCCGCCTGCCGAAGTGCCCGATGTCGAGCTCTACCATCCCAGGAGCTGGTGGACGCGGTATGTCTTTTCGCAAGACGCCAAGGTGATCGCCATACAGTACTCGCTGACAGCCTCCGCCATCGGACTGGTGGCCCTGGTCCTGTCGTGGCTGATGCGACTGCAACTGGGATTTCCCGGCACATTCTCCTTTATCGATGCCAACCAGTACCTCCAGTTCATCACCATGCACGGCATGATCATGGTGATCTACCTGCTCACGGCGTTGTTTCTCGGAGGCTTCGGCAATTACCTGATCCCGCTGATGGTTGGCGCACGGGACATGGTCTTTCCCTATGTGAACATGCTGAGCTACTGGGTCTACCTGCTCGCAGTCCTGGTGCTGGCCTCGGCCTTCTTCGTGCCCGGCGGCCCCACCGGCGCCGGCTGGACGCTGTATCCGCCACAGGCGATTCTGTCGGGCACACCCGGACAGGATTGGGGCATCGTCCTCATGCTGTCCTCCCTGATTCTGTTCATCATCGGCTTCACCATGGGTGGGCTGAATTATGTGGTGACCGTGCTGCAGGCGCGCACCCGCGGCATGACGCTGATGCGCCTGCCGCTGACGGTGTGGGGCATCTTCACGGCCACCGTCATGGCGCTGCTGGCATTCCCCGCGTTGTTCGTTGGCTCGGTGATGTTGCTGCTCGATCGTCTGCTGGGGACCAGCTTCTTCATGCCGACCCTCGTCGAGATGGGCCAGCTGAGCAAATATGGCGGCGGCAGCCCGCTCCTGTTCCAGCACCTGTTCTGGTTCTTCGGTCACCCCGAAGTCTACATCGTCGCCCTGCCCGCCTTCGGCATCGTCTCCGACCTGATCAGCACGCATGCGCGAAAGAACATCTTCGGTTATCGCATGATGGTCTGGGCCATCGTGGCGATTGGAGCGCTCAGCTTCGTCGTGTGGGCGCACCACATGTATGTAAGCGGCATGTACCCGTATTTCGGGTTCTTCTTCGCCACGACGACGTTGATCATCGCCATCCCGACCGCCATCAAGGTCTACAACTGGGTGCTGACCCTGTGGCATGGCGACATCCATCTCACGGTGCCGATGCTGTTCGCCCTCGGCTTCATCATCACTTTTGTGAATGGCGGGCTTACCGGACTGTTCCTCGGCAACGTCGTCGTGGACGTGCCCCTGTCGGATACCATGTTCGTCGTCGCGCATTTCCACATGGTGATGGGCGTCGCGCCAATCATGGTCGTGCTCGGGGCGATCTACCACTGGTACCCGAAGGTCACGGGGCGAATGCTGAACGACGTGCTGGGCAAGTTCCACTTCTGGGTTACGTTCCTCGGCGCCTACCTGATCTTCTTTCCCATGCATTATCTCGGGCTGCTCGGCGTTCCGCGCCGATACTTCGAACTCGGCGACGCGGCGTTCATCCCGCCGTCGGCCCACTCGCTGAACGCCTTTATCACCGTGGTGGCGCTGACGGTGGGTTTCGCCCAGATGGTGTTCCTGTTCAATCTTGTCTGGAGCCTGTTCGAGGGCGAGCCTTCGGGCGGCAATCCGTGGCGAGCGACGACGCTGGAGTGGCAAACGCCGGAGACGCCGCCAGGGCACGGCAACTGGGGCAAGCAGCTCCCGATCGTCTATCGCTGGGCCTATGATTACAGCGTGCCGGGCGCGGCGCAGGACTTCATTCCGCAGAACCAGCCGCCCCCGACGGGGGCCGTTCAGGGAGTTGCTCCGTGAGCGCCGTTATCCTGTTCCTGGCCGTGATCGCCGTCATCGTCGGATGGTGGCTCTCGCAGCAACGGCTGACTGCGAAACCGTGGCTGGAGGCAGGTCCGATCGATGATTTCCCCGGCACCGACGCCATGACCTGGCCGGCAGCGAAGGTCGGACTTGGCGTGTTTCTCGCTGTTGCCGGTTCGTTGTTCACGCTGTTCATCAGCGCCTACTCCATGCGCATGAACATGGTGGACTGGCGGACAATGCCGGTGCCAAAGGTGCTGTGGTTCAACACGGGCGTGCTGGTCCTGAGCAGCGTCGCGCTGCAATGGGCCCTCATGGCCGCGCGCCGCAACGACATCGACGGCGTCGTCGTCGGCCTGCTCGCGGGCGGAGCGTCGGCGATCGCGTTTCTCGCGGGGCAGCTGCTGGCATGGCATCAACTGAGCGACGCCGGCTATTTCATGGCGTCCAATCCGGCCAATGCCTTCTTCTACGTGATCACCGCGGTGCACGGGCTGCATCTGACCGGCGGCCTGGTTGCGCTCGGCCGAACCACAGCGGGGGTATGGCGGCACGACACCGGGACGGCCGAGATGCGCCTGAGTGTGGAGCTGTGCACCATCTACTGGCATTTCCTGCTGCTGGTCTGGCTGGTCCTGCTCGGTCTCCTCACGGGCTGGACGGACGATTTCGTCGACATCTGTCGCCAATTGCTGAGCTAGGAAGGACGAGACGAGATGGCCGAGACCGCGCTGAGAGACACCGGACAAGTGCCTGCCCGGCTTGAAGGCTGGCAGGGTATCGCCGCCGACTGGGCGTCGGATCAGCGCGCCTTCAAGAACGTGTCCTGGGGCAAGGCCATGATGTGGATCTTCCTCCTCAGCGACACCTTCATCTTCAGTTGCTTCCTGCTGTCCTACATGACCGCACGGATGTCGACGACCGTGCCGTGGCCCAATCCCAGCGAAGTCTTTGCCCTCAATATCGGGGGCAAGCACATCCCCCTCATCCTGATCGCCATCATGACCTTCATCCTGATCAGCAGCAGCGGGACGATGGCGATGGCCGTCAATTTCGGCTACCGCAGGGATCGCGTCAGGACCGCGATCCTGATGCTGGCCACGGCGGCATTCGGTGCGACGTTCGTCAGCATGCAGGCCTTCGAATGGACCAAACTGATCATGGAGGGCGTCCGTCCCTGGGGCAATCCGTGGGGCGCGGCGCAGTTCGGTTCAAGCTTCTTCATGATCACCGGTTTCCACGGCACCCATGTGACGATCGGCGTCATCTTCCTGATCGCGATCGCGCGCAAGGTCTGGCGGGGCGACTTCGATGTCGAGAGGCGCGGCTTCTTCACGAGCCGCAAAGGCTATTACGAGATCGTCGAGATCACCGGCCTGTACTGGCACTTCGTCGACCTCGTATGGGTGTTCATCTTTGCCTTTTTCTACCTTTGGTGAGGTCGGCACATGACAAACGCCACGGTACACATGGAAGGACAGATCCAGGCTCATGTGCACGCCGCAGCCGCACCAGGGACGGCTCACGCCAAGGGCCAGCAGCACCCGATCAAGCTCTATCTCGTGGTCTGGGCATGGCTGTTCGTTCTCAGCACCTGCTCCTACCTCGTCGATTATTTTGGGCTGCACGGCAGTCTCAGATGGTCGCTGATCCTGCTGTTCATGGTGTTGAAGGCCGGCCTCATCGTCGCCGTCTTCATGCACATGGCCTGGGAGCGGCTGGCCTTGGCCTATGCCATCCTGCTGCCGCCGGTCCTGGTGCTGGTATTCGTGGCGATCATGGTGCTCGAGTCCGAATACACGCACTTGCTTCGGGTGCTGTTCTTCGCAACACCGTCGTAGCGCTCATGTGAATTTCGCACCTCGCTCCACTGTCATGCCCCGCGCAGGCGGATGATGACAGATAGACGTGTGGCAAGACCGCCCGTCTCTCTCCGGTGCTACCCCTCGAACGCGTCCGCAGATCTGCCGTTGTCGCGCGAGATCAGCGTGTCGTCCGGGGCGGCCAGCGGCTCGCCCTTGTCGCGAAAGCGGTTGGTGATGGGATAGCGGCGGTCGCGGCCGAAATTCCTGGGTGTCACCTTCACGCCGGGCGCGGCCTGGCGGCGTTTGTATTCGGCGACGTTGAGGAGATGGTCGATGCGGGTGACCGTCTCGCGGTCGAAGCCTGCTGCGATGATCTGGTCCAGCGGCTCCTCGCGTTCGACGAGGCGTTCGAGGACGGCATCGAGCACGTCGTAAGGCGGCAATGAATCCTGATCGGTCTGGTTCTCGCGCAGCTCCGCCGTCGGCGGACGCGTGATGATATCGGGCGGGATCACCTCGCCGGCCGGCCCGAGCGCGCTGTCCGGCTTCCAGCTGTTGCGCAGCGCCGCCAACCGAAACACCTGCGTCTTGTAGATGTCCTTGATCGGGTTGAAGCCGCCGTTCATGTCGCCATAGAGCGTGGCGTAGCCGACCGACATTTCCGACTTGTTGCCTGTCGTCACCACCATCAGCCCGGTCTTGTTGGAGATCGCCATCAAGAGGGTGCCGCGAGTGCGGGCCTGAAGATTTTCCTCGGTGATATCAGGCGGCAGATTCTTGAAGATGCCGGACAGGATAGTCTCGAAGCCGGTCACGGCTTCCGCGATCGGCAGGACCTCGTAGCGGATGCCGAGATGGCCCGCGAGCTCGCCGGCGTCCGCGATCGAGCTTGCCGCAGTGTAGCGATAGGGCAGCATCACCCCATGCACCTGGTCGGCGCCGAGCGCGTCGACTGCGATCGCTGCGCAGAGCGCGGAATCGATGCCGCCGGAAATGCCGAGCAGCACGCCGGGAAAGCCGTTCTTGGCGACGTAGTCGCGCAGGCCCAGCACGCAGGCCGCGTAGTCGGCGTGGTCGCCTTCCGGTTGCGCGGCGATCGGCCCGGCGCAGCGCCAATCCTCGCCGTTACGCGTGAAGCGCAGCGTGGTGATGCTTTCCGCGAACGCCGGCAATTGCGCCGCGAGCGAGAGATCGCCGTTGAGCGCGAACGAGGCGCCGTCGAACACCAGCTCGTCCTGGCCGCAGACCTGGTTGAGATAGACCAGCGGCAAGCCGCTCTCGGTGACGCGCGCGACCGCGACCGACAGGCGCACGTCGTTCTTGTCGCGGGCGTATGGCGAGCCGTTCGGCACCAGAATGATCTCCGCGCCGGTCTCGGCCAGCGTCTCGACCACGTTCTCGTAGTCCTCGGACTCATCCAGCCAGATGTCCTCGCAGATCGGCACGCCGATGCGCACGCCGCGTACCGTGACCGGCCCCGCGGCAGGCCCGCGCGCGAACAGCCGCTTCTCGTCGAACACGCCGTAATTCGGCAGATTGCATTTGAAGCGCAAGCCAGCGATGCGGCCACCGTCGAGCAGCGCGCAGGCATTGTAGAGCTTGCCGTCCTCGACCCAGGGCGTGCCGACGAGCATCGCCGGCCCGTCATCGGCTGTCTCGCGCGCGAGGCTTTCGATCGCGGCCCGGCAGGCGGCCTGGAAGGCCGGCTTCTGCACCAGGTCCTCCGGCGGATAGCCGGCGATGAACAATTCCGGAAACAGCACGAGATCGGCGCCATCGGCGGCCGCCCGCACGCGCGCGGCCCGCGCCCTGGCGGCATTGCCCTCGACGTCGCCCACGGTCGGATTGAGCTGAGCGAGCGTGACCGCAAATGCGTTGAGACGTTCGGTCATGGCCGCCCCCGTCCGATCCAATGGCTAGAGCATGATCCGGAAAAGTGTGGAGCGGTTTTCCGAAAAGATCATGCTCAAACAACAACCTCAAGCGCGATGAGCGCTTTAGACGAAACCCAACCGCTCGACGACGGCAAAGATCCAGAACGCGCCGGCCATCAGCAGCGCGATGCCGACGGCCGCCGAGCCCATGTCCTTGACCTGCCCGATCTGCTTGTCGTGATCCAGGGTCAGGCGATCGGCGAGCTTTTCCACCGCGGTGTTGAGCAGCTCGACCACCAGCACGAACGCCACAGCACAGACCAGCTCGACCGCGCGCATCGCGGTCGCGCCGATGAACCAGGCCAGCGGCAGCGACAGCAGGAGCGCAAAGATCTCCTCGCGAACCGCCTGCTCCGATCGAAGTGCAAAGGCCAGACCGTTGCGCGAATTGATCGTGGCCTTCCAGATCCGCAGCAAGGTCTTAGAGCCCCGCGGCGACCGGCATCGGCCTGGCCTTGCCGGCGCGTTCCTGCTTGAGCAGTTCGGCGACCAGGAAGGCCATGTCGATGGACTGCTCGGCATTGAGGCGCGGGTCGCAGACCGTGTGATAGCGGTCGTTGAGATCCTCGTCCGTGATCGCGCGGGCGCCGCCGAGGCATTCGGTGACGTCCTGGCCGGTCATCTCCAGATGCACGCCGCCGGCATGGGTGCCTTCGGCGGCGTGGATCGCGAAGAACGACTTCACCTCGGACAGGATGCGGTCGAACGGCCGCGTCTTGTAGCCCGACGTCGAGGTGATGGTGTTGCCGTGCATGGGATCGCACGACCAGACCACCACCCTGCCCTCGCGCTTCACGGCGCGGATCATGTTCGGCAGGTGCTCGCCAACCTTGTCGGAGCCGAAGCGGCCGATCAGCGTCAGCCGGCCCGGCTCGTTGTCGGGGTTGAGCACGTCGATCAGCTTCAGCAATTCGTCGGGCTTGAGCGACGGGCCGCACTTCAGCCCGATCGGGTTCTTGATGCCGCGGAAATATTCGATATGGCCGTGGTCGAGCTGGCGGGTGCGATCGCCGATCCAGATCATGTGGCCCGATGTCGCGTACCAGTCGCCGGTGGTGGAATCGACGCGGGTCATGGCCTGCTCGTAGCCGAGCAGCAGCGCTTCGTGGCTGGTGTAGAAATCGGTCGCGCGCAGCTCCGGATGGCTCTCCAGATCGAGGCCGCAGGCGCGCATGAAGTTGAGCGCGTCCGAGATGCGGTCGGCCAGCTCCTTGTAGCGGCGGGACTGCGGCGAGTCCTTGAGGAAGCCGAGCATCCACTCATGCACGCTGCCGAGATTGGCGTAGCCGCCGGTCGCGAAGGCGCGAAGCAGGTTCAGCGTCGCCGCCGACTGGCGATAGGCCATCAGCTGGCGCTGCGGATCCGGCACACGCGCTTCCTTGGTGAAGGCGATGTCGTTGACGATGTCGCCGCGATAGCTCGGCAGCTCGACGCCGCCCACCTTTTCGGTCGGCGAGGAACGCGGCTTGGCGAACTGGCCGGCGATGCGGCCGACCTTCACCACGGGCACTGCGCCGGCATAGGTCAGCACCACCGCCATCTGGAGCAGCACGCGGAAGAAGTCGCGGATGTTGTTGGCTCCGTGCTCGGCAAAGCTCTCGGCGCAGTCGCCGCCCTGGAGCAGGAAGGCCTCGCCCGCCGCAACGCGGCCCAAGGCCTTCTTCAGATTGCGCGCCTCGCCCGCGAACACCAGCGGCGGAAAGGTCGCAAGCTGCGCCTCGACGTCGGCCAAAGCCTTGGCGTCGGGATAATCGGGCACCTGTAGCACCGGCTTGCTGCGCCAGGACTCGGGCGTCCACCGCTCGGACATCGCAATCTCTCCGTGAAGCAAAAAGCACAACCTGATCTGTGGGTTGCGAGGGCCGCCTTATACACAGGCTGGCTCCCGGCCGCCAGTTGTAAATCCATTCCGCACTGCAAACCCTTGCAGGGAAAGCCAAATTCGCATTTGCTTGGGAAGGCTAAGGAAACTGGCAGGACACCGGCGGCCCATGGACGCGGCGCGCGACGACGTTTTCATCGACGAGATCAGCTTCCCGGCGACCGACGGGTATGCGCTGAGCGGCACCCTGTTCCTGCCGCGCGCCGCCAAGCGCCATGCTGTCCTGATCAATTCAGCCACCGCCGTCCCGCGAAAAATCTATCGCGGCTTTGCCTCCTACCTCGCCCATCGCGGCTGCGCGGTGCTGACCTACGACTATCGCGGCATCGGCGACTCCCGGCTGCCGGCAATGGTCGGCTACAATCAGCCGAAATCACTTGTCGGCTTCAAGGCCTCGATGTCGGACTGGGCGGCGCTCGACGTCACCGCCGCGGTGAGCTGGATGCGCGAGCGCTACAACACGCTGCCGCTCGCCTATATCGGCCACTCCTTCGGCGGTCAGGCGCTCGGGCTGATCGCGAACAACACCGACATCTCGCGCGCCGCGTTCGTCGCCTCGCAGGCGGCGACCTGGCGGCTGATGACCTCACCGGAGAAATACCGCGTCTTCGCCTTCATGAACCTCATTGGCGTGCCGCTCGCCCACGCGTTCGGCTACGCGCCGGGCTGGGCCGGCATTGGCGAGGATTTGCCCAAGGGTGTGTTCCTGCAATGGGCCGACTGGGTCTCGAGCCCGCGCTATCTCTTCGATTCAAAACTGCCCGCGCTGGAGAATTTCGCAAAATTCAAGGGCGAGTTGCGCGCGCTGTGCTTCTCCGACGATCCCTGGGCGACGCGGCCCGCGGTCGAGCTGCTTACAGGCGGATTCACGGCGATCAAGCCGGAGGTGTTGACGGTGAAGCCGTCCGACATCGGGGCCAAGGCGATCGGCCATTTCGGCTTCTTCCGCCCCGAGCACCGCGACACGCTGTGGCGCGGCGTGGCGGAATGGATCCAGGGCGAGTAAGCCGTTACCGAATGATCGTGGTCAGCGACGAGTAGCGCCTGTTCGGCCTGGCTTCACCCGGCGCGAACTGCGCGAAGGCATCGCTGACGCGGACGGCCGGCGGCGTATCGCCGGCGAAACGGAATTCCTTTGGCCGCGGCGCGTAGAAGCTGGCGCTGTAATAGGCGTCGTCGAAGCGCGCCTCGCCGACCCCGAACACTGCGTCGCAGACGAACAGGAGCGCGTAGACTCCCGCGACCGCAGCGACGATCTCCTTGAGAATTGACATGCTGATGCCCTGCCCTTTTGCGGACAGGATGCGCATTGGTTCCAAAGCTCAGGTTTAAGGCGCCGTGCTTCTTGTTCGCAGGGTTTGCCGCCGCTGAGCGGGATGCAGACAATTTTATCGATCTCGAAAAAGAGAGCCCGCCTGACCGAACGATCAGGCGGGCTCCAGGCTTGGCCGCTCGGGAGGTATCAGACGGCCAAATCAGACGGCTAAGTTCATCCACACCGCCTTCGGCTCGGTGAAATTGTCGAGCGCGGCGGTACCGTGCTCGCGACCGAGGCCGGAGTCGCGTTCGCCGCCCCAGGGCAGGCGCACGTCGGTATAGCCATAGGTGTTCATCCAGACCGTGCCTGCGCGCGCCCGCTTGGCAAAACGCTGGAGCTTGCCGATGTCGCGGCTCCAGACGCCGGCGGCGAGGCTGTAGGCGGTGCCGTTGGCGATCCGCAAGGCATCGGCCTCATCCCTGAACTTGATGATGCTGACGACGGGACCGAAGATTTCCTCCTGCGAGATCCGCATCTCGTGTTCGACATTCGCGAACACCGCGGGGCTGATGAAGTAGCCGCGCTCGCCGACCCGCGTCCCGCCGGTGACAAGGCTCGCCCCCTCCTTCTGGCCGATATCGACATAGTCGAGGATCGACTTCATCTGCTTCTCGGAGATGACAGGCCCGAGCGCGGTCTTGCGGTCGAGCGGATCGCCGATCTTCAGCGATTTTGCGCGTGCAGCGAGACGCTCGACGACTTCGTCATAGGCCTTCTCCTGCACTAGCACGCGGGAGCCGGCCGAGCACACCTGGCCGGCGTTGAAGAAGATGCCGGAGGCCGCGGCTTTCGAGGCTGCTTCGAGATCGGCATCGTCGAAGATGACATTGGCCGATTTGCCGCCGAGCTCGAGCGAGACGCGCTTGAAATTGCCGGCCGCGCCTTTCATGATTCCACGACCCACGCCCGGCGAACCGGTGAAGGTGACCTTGTCGACGTCAGGGTGATTGACCAGCGCGTCGCCGACGACGCGGCCGGGGCCCGTGACGACGTTGAAGACGCCTGCCGGCAGGCCGGCCTGAAGCGCGAGTTCGGCGATGCGCAGCGCCGACAGCGAGGTCAGCTCGGCCGGCTTCATCACGATCGTGCAGCCGCAGGCCAGCGCCGGCGCCAGCTTCCACATCCCGATCATCAGCGGGAAATTCCACGGCACGATGGCCGCGACCACGCCGACCGGCTCGCGCACGTGTAGGTCAGGGCATCGTCACGCACCGGCACGACGTCGCCGCTGATCTTGTCGGCCCAGCCGGCGTAGTAGATCAGCGTGTCGACGGCAGCCGGGAAGTCCTGGCGCAGCGTCGCGGAGATCGGCTTGCCGGCATCGATCGACTCGAGCTCGATGATTTCTTCGGCGTTTGCCTTGAGCAGCTCGGCCCAGCGCAGCAGGATCTGGCCGCGCTCGGAGGCGCGCATCGTGCGCCACGGGCCCTCGAACGCCCGGCGCGCGGCCGCCACCGCATGGTCGACATCGGCCTCGTTGCCTTCGGCGACGGTGACGATGACCTGCCCGGTCGCCGGATTGAGCGATTTGAAGGTGCGGCCGGAGCTCGCGGGGACGCGGCGGCCGTCGATGAGCAGATGCTGCGGCCGGGCCATGAACTCGCTGGCTGGCGAATGCGCAAAGTCATATGCAACTGACATCATATTTCCTCCTGTTCTGGTATGCCAGATTAGGACGGAAATTGCCGCAGTAAATATGATATCGTGTGCCTATGGCTCACTCACCATATGAACTCAACTTCATAAGGTCGTTTCATGCTCCAGATCGAGATCGAGGCAGTTTGGCGGTTTCGCCAGGAGGGCAGTCCGCGCACGGCGGTGGTCATGCTCGGCGTTCTCAACGAAATCCGGAAGACCGGAAAGATCACGAGCGCGGCCGCCGACGCGCACCTCTCCTACCGGCACGTCTGGAATCTGATCGAGCAATGGTCGGAGTTCTTCGGCACGCCGCTGGTCGAGACCCAGCGCGGCAAGGGCTCCAGGCTCACGCCGTTCGGCGAGCGGCTGGTATGGGCGGGCGAACGCATGCAGGCCCGGCTCGGGCCGCAGTTGGAAAACCTGGCACAGGAGCTGGCAAGCGAGATCAAGCCGTTCCTCGAGCAGCGCCCCTCGGTGATCCGCGTGCACGCCAGCCACGGCTTTGCGGTGGCGAAGCTGCGCGAATTCCTCGACCGCGAGCCCGGCATCGGCGTCGACCTGCGCTATGTCAGCAACCAGCATTCGCTGGTCTCGCTGGCGCAGGGCGCCTGCGATCTCTCCGGCCTGCATCTGCCGCACGGCGCGCTGCGGGCGCAAGGCATCAAGGCGGCGCGCGAGTGGCTCGATCCGCGCGAGGACCGCGTCATCAGTTTCGTCACGCGCGAGATGGGTCTGATGGTCGCGCGCGGCAATCCGCTTGGCATCGAAACGATCGAGGACCTGACCAGGCCAAAGGTCCGCTTCGTCAACCGCGACCATGATTCCGGCACGCGCCTTCTGTTCGACCAGTTGCTCGCCGCACACAGCATCGACGAAAGCCGCATCAACGGCGCGCAGCAGATCGAGTTCACCCACGCCGCGGTCGCCGCCTATGTCGCGAGCGGCATGGCGGATGCGAGTTTCGGCGTCGAGGCGGCCGCTCGCCATTTCGGCCTCGATTTCATTCGTATCGTGACCGAGGATTACTTCTTCGTCTGCAAACGCGCCTTCCTCGACACCGAGCCGATGCAGCGCATCCTCGATATCATGCGCAGCGCCGATTTTCGTGCCGCCGTCGCCAGCCTGCCCGGTTACGTCCCGTCCGACACCGGTGCGGTCACCGGCGTGAAGGCGTTTCTGGAGATGCACGCCGTGCGCTGATGAACGGCCGAGGCTCGCCCTTACCCTGGCGGACTGCCGCTACGCGCCCGGTCAAACGACCGGCTCGTCCTTGAGCGCCGACACCACCTGCTCGCCGCGGTCGGTCAGGCGATAGGTCACAAGCGGACGGCTCGACGGCGGCTTGCGGTCGATCTCGACGATGTAGCCGCGCACCATCAGCGCTTCAAAACTGCCGTAGTAGCCGAACATGCTGATCTGGTTCTGCTTGAGCAGCTTGAACTCGCGCAGGAGACGGATCTCGTTGCCCGAGAGCAGCGAGCGGCGGACGCGCTGCACGAACCGCGCGCGCTGCTCGAACCACGCCTGGTCGGGCAGTTCGTGCGAGGCCGGCGCCGGGTCGCGCTCGCAAGGGCGCGCCTCCGTCGCGACATCGGCCATGACCGGCGGAAGGCCCGGCACGCTGCCGACGACCGCGTCCTTGGCGACATCGAGCAATGCCATCGGCCAGCGCCGCTTGTTGTCCACCATGACCGGCGGCGGCACGACGCTGTCGCGCACCAATTGCTCGAAACGGCCGGCGGTCACGCCGACATAGGCGGCCGCCCGACGGCGATCGACCAGACGGGTGTCCGGCTCGTACTCCTCGCAAGCGATGTTCTCGTTCACCCCGAAATCCCCTGGCGCGTCGTTGCGCAGGCCCGGCGGCCCTCTTTGGGACCCGGCCGAGCCGGCGGCGAACCTAGGGGGGACCAGCGCTCTCGAAAAGCAGAGAATTTCGTACATGTTGATGCCGTTTCGGCAACGGCTATAGTTCGTGCCGGGGGACCCATGCGATTTCACTCACCGGCCATCCAGTACTTCCACGCGGTCCGCCGCACCGGCTCGATCCGGGCCGCGGCGCGCGTCCTGAACGTTGCCTCCTCGGCGGTCAGCCGCCAGATTCTCAAGCTCGAGCAAGAGGTTGGATCCCCCCTGTTCGAGCGCACTGCGCGCGGCCTGACGCTGACGACGGTCGGCGAGATGCTGGCCCGGCATGTCATGAACGTGCTCCAGGACCTCGACCGCTTCCGCTCGGACGTCGCGTCCCTGTCCGGCAACTGGCGCGGCACCGTCAGCATCGCCTGCATCGAGTCGCTGACGGAATCGGTGCTGCCGGACCTGATCGCCTCGCACCGCGGCCGCGCCCGCCGCGTCAGCTTCACCACCGAGGTGAAGGGATCGTCGGACGTGCTCGAGGCCCTGAGCCGCGGCGAGGCCGACATCGGCATCGCCATGGCGCTCCGCCATCCGCCGGACCTGCGCCAGGTCGCCTTGAAGCGGTTCCGCCTCGGCGCAGTGGTATCGCGCGAGCATCCGCTGGCGCGCCGCAAGACAGTGACGCTGGTGCAATGCCTCGCCTTCCCCGTCATCAATGCGCTGCCGGAGCTGTCGATCTATCATCTGCTCCAGCCGCTGATCGCACAGCTCTCCGAGACGCCGGAGCCGGCGATCCAGGCCAATTCGATCGACCTGATGCGCGAGCTTGCCGCACGCGGCGTCGGCGTCGCCTTCCAGACCCAGCTTGGCATCGGCCGGCTGTCGCCCGAGAGCCAGCTCGTCTTCCTGCCGCTCGACAATGCCGGCAGCCCGGTCTGGTCCGACCTCGGCATCTATGTTCGCGCCGAGCGCACCCTGCCCGCCTACACCGAGTCCTTTCTCCAGGAACTGGTGCGCGAACTGGGCGAGCGCGAGCGGCGCGAGAACGCGGCCTATCCGCAGACGGCGTGACATCTCCGCGCCGCCGGCAAGCCGGAGCAGCTTGGAGGCGACCGCACGCCCCGTGGTCTTGCGGACTTGCCTGAAGCACGGTTGCTCCGGCAACATTTCCGGCCGATGTCGCGCGCGCGAGGTCGAGGACGCGCCGGCACACGCCGAACGCCTGAGATCACTGGGACCCGAGATGCCGGTACGTTGGCTCAAGCCGTCGCGAGTCCTGGGCATCGAGCGCTACAGCGACTTCGAGTCCTTTCGTCCGAGCGAGGTGCTGGGCGGCGGCATCAGCACACCGCTCGAGCCGCGCGAGTTCTCGCTGCACCGCGCCATCCTGCCGCTCCAGGATGGTCTGTTCGTGCTCCAGCGGACCTTCGCCCGGCGCCTTCAGGCCAACATCGGCACCGATCACGGCGTCGGCCTCGTCATCCCGCTCGCCTGTCATTTCACCGCCAACGGCCGCGAGATCGACAATTCGATGATCGGAATCGTGCGCGGCAAGGTCCCCACCGAGGCGGTCGAGCATCACGCCAACACCTATCTGATGCTGCGCTTCAACTCCGACATGCGCCATCGCGGCTGGGCGGACTACGAGACCGGGCTCGAATTCACGCGTCTCGACGACGACACGATGGCGGGCCTGCGCGCCGCGATCCTCGACATGTTCTGCCTGGCCTCACGCTGCAATGATCCCAGGCAATTCGAAGCCATCGACCGGCCGATCCAGGAAAGGCTTCTCGAAGGCCTCGATGCCGCCCTTGCCCCCGTCGACGCGCAAGACCGCCGGCGCGGATCGTTCGACAAGCATCGCAAGCTGGTCGCGCGGCTGGACGAGGCGGCCACGCTGTCCGGCGGCATCCCGCTCTACAGCGGCGACCTCGCAAATGCGCTCGGCGTCTCCGTTCGCACGCTCCAGAGCGCGACACAGGCGGTGCATGGCGTCAGCCTGCATCACCATCTCAGGCTGAAGCGGCTGTGGTCGACCCGCACGCAGCTCCTGACCGGAGGTGACGGAATGACCGTGAAGGCCGCGGCGCTCGCGAACGGCTTCTGGCACATGGGCGAATTCTCGAAACTCTACAGGACGACGTTCGGCGAGATGCCGTCCGGGACGCTGGCGCAGGCCCGCGATTTTGCGGACGACAGTCCGCACCTCTGAGGTTTCTCCGGTCAAATCGCGCGATCGCGAGCAGCTCGCTCCGCGCAAGCGAAACCGCCTCGCCGCCCCTCGCCGACCTCGATCTCGCCAGCCAGGCGCTCAGCCGTGACCCGCTTGCTTGCGGTGTCCGCTCTCGCTCAGGCGATCGACCCAGGCAATGCCGATCGCCGAGATGATGAAGGTCAGGTGGATCAGCACCTGCCACATCACGCCGGTCTCGGTGAAATTGCTGCGCGTGGTTCCGAGATTTCCGGCCTCAATGAAGGTCCGAAGCAGCGAGATCGAGGAGATGCCGATGATCGCCATCGCAAGCTTGATCTTGAGCACGCTGGCGTTGACGTGACTGAGCCATTCCGGCTCGTCGGGATGGCCGCTCAGGTTCAGCCGCGAGACGAAGGTCTCGTAGCCGCCGACGATAACCATCACCAGCAGGTTCGAGATCATGACGACGTCGATCAGTCCGAGCACGACCAGCATGATCTGCTGTTCGCTGGCGTCAAAGGAGTGCACGACCAGGTGCCAGAGCTCCTTGAGGAACAGCAGCACGTAGACGCCCTGTGCGATGATGAGGCCGACATAGAGCGGCACCTGCAGCCAGCGCGAGCCAAAGATCAGCTGGGCGAACGGGCCGATTTGCGGCAGCGGAGGCGCGGCCGAAGGTGCTTTGGGTTCAGAAATCATTGATCACTCCGGAGTGCAGGCAAGAGATGTCGCCCAAGAGATTCGGCCTCAGAGACTCGCGATGACCGGCGCGAGCTCGAGCGAGCCGCGATAGATCATCTCGAAGGCGACGTAAACGATGATGGCGAGGCCGACATAGGCGATCCAGCGCTGCTTCTGGAGCACGCGGCCGAGCAGATCGGCGGCCACACCCATCATCGCGACCGACAGCAGCAGGCCGAAGGCCAGGATGTAGGGATGCTCGCGCGCCGCGCCCGCGACCGCGAGCACGTTGTCGAGCGACATCGAGACGTCGGCCGCGACGATCTGCAGGGCGGCCTGGCCGAAGGTCTTGCGCGGTGCCGATGCCGCGCTTCCGCCGCCGCCATGGCTGAACGCAAGCCCGCTTCCATGCGCGGCCTGCTCGCGCAGTTCGCGCCACATCTTCCAGCACACCCAGAGCAGCAGCACGCCGCCGGCGAGCAGGAGGCCGATCACCTGCAAGATCTGGGTCGCGACGCCGGCAAAGGCGATCCGGAGCGCAGTCGCCGCGACAATACCGACGACGATGGCGCGCCGGCGCTGCTCGGCCGGCAGCCCGGCAGCGGCAAGGCCGATGACGACGGCGTTGTCGCCGGCGAGCACGAGGTCGATCAGGACGACCTGAAGCAGCGCGGTCAGCGCGTCGGCGGTGATGAATTCAATCATGATTGATCATTCTTCGATGCGGACGGTTCGAGCCATTGCGGCTTGCGGCGTTCGATCCAGTCGAACACCTTCGACCGGGACGAGCGCAGCGCCGGCACGTCCTCGGCAAGCAGCGCGAGGCCGAGCGGCAGCATCCAGATGCCGAGCACCGGCAGGATGGAGAGCACGCCGCCGACGACGAGCAGCGCGCCCGAGGGGATTCTCACCCAGCGGCTGGACGGCTTGAGCAGATAGGTGACGGTGTCGCCCACGCGCGGCGGCAGGCGATGGACGAGCCTGTCGAGGCGCGGGTCACCGCCGGCCATCTGGCCCGTGGTGCCCTCGGTTCGGGTCGTATGCTCGTCCGATGCCGCGCTCATGCTCACTCCTTTGGGACGGGGCCTGCCGCACCCGGTCCGACCTGCTTGGCGCGCGGCAACACCAGCGTCAGCAGCCGCAGCAGCTTGATCGCCTGCACCTCATGGGGATGCACGTCCTCGTCCGCGGCCGCAACGCGCTCCGACAGCTCCATCAGATGGGACGAGAGCGACATGTTCGAGACCGGGCGCAGCGTGTCGATCACCACATTGGCAAAGTCCGGCTCCTCGAGCCGTTCCGCCAGCTCGTCGAACATCGCGAACAATCGGTCGTCGCCGATATGCGGCGCCAGTCCGCGATCCCTGATGAAACGGATCACCTCGTCGCGCTCGACCGGCGAGACGCGCCGGTCGGCCACCGCGACAAGCGCACCGGCGATGATCAGCGCCGCCGCTGCCTGCTCGTTGAGGCTGGACGGTTCGGCAATCTCGAGTTCGATCGGGTTTGAGTACTTGGCGTCAGACATCGATGCTCCTCAACGTTGCGAAATGGCCGCGCGGAGCTGCGATGGGGACGATTGGGTCGGAGGGAACAGAGAAGACCCGACGATCGGCCGATCCATCGCATTCGCGCGGGACAGGTCATCCGACATCACGAGGTTTGCCGACATTCGTCGGCGGCCTCGCCAGAGGGGCCCGGATTCTTGTTCGCCTCAGACATAAAGATGGGTCTGTCGGAATCAAGGCGATGAGACTGCGACCAGCCGCCGCATCGGTTCCGTGTTGCCATGTTTGGTTAAGCAGTGGTGCGCATGTCCAGGACGCGCTGCATCCCCACCGTCATTGCGAGCGCAGCGAAGCAATCCAGAATCCCGCCGCGGAAAGGCTCTGGATTGCTTCGCTGCGCTCGCAATGACGGAGTGTGGCGCGGGCACCGCTCCTACCTCACGACCTCAACCAAATGCGCACGCGAGGGTGATGGATCAAACCGGTCGCCGAAATATTGCGTTTCGTGCGCCACCAGTCCGTCGCGGAATTCCATGATGCTCACGACGTAGGACGGCACGCCGTCATAAGTCAGCACGAACTCGCTCACCCAGAGATCGCCGCCGCCGATGATCCGCCGAACCGAGAAGCGCTTCTTGTTCGGCTGCACGAAGCGGCTCTCCTGAATGTTCCTCCGGCCGTGGATGCGCTCGCTCGATTGGGGATAGTCGAGCACCGCGTCGTCGCGATAGATGGCGTGCTCGGCCTCGAAATCGTTCGCGTCCGAAGCGTCCCAATGGCGCTGGAGCGCCGCCAATCTGGCCCGATCGTCCATCTCGACCTCCGATCCCGAATGAAACCGCCTCCCGCCGCCTTGATCTGATGACGCAGGACTCCGGCGGCAAGGGTTCCCTTGCAACGTCTAACAACGGCTAACGAGCTAACGGTTCGAATTGGATGCAGATTAGCGTGCAGGCGACCCGTCGGATCGGGTCGCACCTCAGGGTCGGGAAACCGTGATGGCACGTCTGCTTTCCGTCAATGTCGGCCTGCCGCGCGACGTCGCCTGGCAAGGCAAGACCGTCCATACCGGCATCTGGAAGGCCCCCGTCGAAGGGCCGCGCAGGGTGCGCAGGCTCAACATCGACGGCGACGGCCAGGGCGATACGGCCGGCCATGGCGGCGAACAGCGCGCCGTCTTCGTCTACCAGGACGAGTCCTATCGGTACTGGCAGGAACATCTGGGGCGACCGGATCTCGTTCATGGTCAATTCGGCGAGAACTTCACCGTCGAAGGCCTTGCCGACACCAACGTGTGCATCGGAGACCGCTACAGGATCGGCTCCGCCCTGTTCGAGGTGACGCAGCCGCGCGTCACCTGCTACCGGCTAGGCATTCGCATGGACGAGCCGGACATGCCCGCACTGCTCGTCAGGCACGGCCGGCCCGGTTTCTATTTTCGCGTGATCGAGGAAGGCGACGTGGAGGCCGGTGACGAGATCACGCAAGTCGCCAGAGGTCCTGAAAGCATGAGCGTGTTCGAGATCAACGCGCTGCTTTACCTGCCCCCTCACCCACGCGACCGCCTGGAGCGCGCGCTGCGGATTCCGGCGCTGAGCCGCGGCTGGAATCGTTCCTTCGCAGCGCTGCTCGAGCAGCAGCGCACAAGCAAGATTGCCGCAGGAAACGCCGGGCTCGGCCCGGCGGCGAGCCCACCTCCTGCCTGGCGCGGCTTCCGTCCGTTTCGCGTCTCGCGCAAGATCGCCGAAAGCGGCACCGTGACGTCACTGATCCTCGAACCCACGGACGGGCATCGCGCGGCCCCCGCCCTGCCCGGTCAATTTGTCATCGTGCGGCTCGGGCCCTCTGAGGCACAGGCGATGACGCGCAGCTACTCGCTGTCGAGCCGCTCCGATGCCCCGCCCTACCGCATCAGCATCAAGCGGGAAGCGCACGGCGCGGCCTCCCTCTATATCGCCGACAGTCTCCGAGTTGGCGACGTCGTCGAAGTCGGTGCGCCACGCGGCAGCTTCACGCTCCGGCAGGATGCGCGGCCCGTCGTCTTGCTCAGCGCGGGCATCGGCGTGACGCCGGTGCTCGCCATGCTCCACGCGCTCGTCGCGGAAGGGTCGACGCGAGACGTCTGGTGGCTGCACGGCGCGCGCAACGGCCGCGAGCATGCGTTCGCCGCCGAGACGCGCGGGCTTTTGGCCGGACTCGCTCACTATCACAGCCACGTCTGCTTCAGCGCACCCGATCCGGCCGATCGTCCGGGAGCGGATTTCGACAGCGCCGGACATCTGGATCAGCACCTGATCGAACGGCTCAACATGCCGCGCGACGGCGATTTCTATCTCTGCGGGCCGGCCGCTTTCATGAGCGATCTCACGGCCGGCCTGGCCGCATTGGGCGTCGCGCCCGATCGCATCCACACCGAGCTGTTCGGCGCGAGGCCATCGCTGACGCCCGGCATCGCGGCTTCGCCGCGGACACCCGCGCATGCGCCGGTCGGAGCACCCGGCCCGGGCCCGATGGTGTCATTCGCGCGCAGCGGCCTCAATGTCCGCTGGGGACCATCCTATGCCAGCCTGCTCGAGCTGGCCGAAGCGTGCGACGTCCCGGTGCGCTGGTCGTGCCGGACCGGGGTTTGCCACAACTGCGAGAGCGGGCTCGTAGCCGGAGAGGTCAGCTACGCGCCCGATCCGCTCGACCCGCCGGCGGACGGCAATGTCCTGATCTGCTGCTCGCAACCGAAGGCAGATGTCGTGATCGATCTTTGACCGGCTTCGACACACCCTCGCCAAACCATGGAGCGATTCAAATGCGGCCCGACATCACGGAAGGTGTCACCTTCCCCGACTACGAGCTCAGTGACCACACCGGCAGACGCCGCAAGCTCTCGGATTTGCAAGGCGATGATCCCATGGTGCTCGTCCTTGGCCGCGGCGGCTTCTGTCCTAAGGATCGACGCCAGGCCGAGGGCTTGCTGCAACTCCATCGCGAGATGGAGGTGGGCTACTGCCGCATGGTCACCATCACCACCGACACGATCCTCCAGACCAACGAGTACCGCAGCGGGGTCGGAGCTCACTGGCCCTTCCTCTCCGATGCCAGGCGTATCGTTCAGAAGGATCTCGACATCGCCGAATACACCGATCCGGTCCACAATCCGATGATCCCGCACGTCGTCGTGCTGGAGCCCCGCCTCGTCGTTCACAAGATCTACAATGGCTATTGGTTCTTCGGCCGCCCGACCGTCGAAGAGCTTCGCCAGGATCTCAGGGCCGTCAGCATGAAGTGCCGTCCGGATTGGGACATCACCGCACCGGGGCTCAAGGCGCTCTGGGATCAGGGCCGCAAGGAGCATTTCTATCCGTATGGCAAGGCTCCGTCCAAGGTACTCGACGAGCAGGATTAGACACAGGCGGGTGTCGCGCGGTCGCCGCGGCTTCTGTCGGGAACACAAACGCCGTCGGGTTTGTTGGTGCACCTCAAGAATAACCCCTCGACTGGAACCTGCATGTGCCGCTGGATCGCATACCGGGGCGAGACCACCTCGTTCGAACCTTACGTCACCGAGCCCGAGCATTCGCTGATCGCGCAGAGCATCCGCTCGCTCCAGTCCACCGCGGGTTCGAATGGCGACGGCTTCGGGCTCGGCTGGTACGGCGAGCATCCGGAGCCCGGCCTCTACCGTGAGACGCGCCCGGCCTGGTCGGATGAAAACCTGCGCTATCTCTGCCGCCATCTGCGCTCGCATCTCTTCTTCGCTCATGTCCGCGCCGCCACCGGCACGGCGGTGACGCGGCAGAATTGCCATCCCTTCGCCTGCGGCCAATGGATGTTCATGCACAACGGATTCGTCGGCAGCTGGAACCGGCTGCGGCGCAAGGTCGAGGCGCTGATCCCGGATGCGTATTATCCGTCGCGATTGGGGACGACCGACTCCGAAGCCGTTTTCCTCGCCATCATGGGCGCCGGCCTCGACAACGATCCGCTTCGAGCAACGCAGGCCGTGTTGCAATCGCTCGTCGGTCTCGTCAACGAAGGCCAGCTTCGCGAGCGGCTGCGCTTCACCAGCGCGATCGCCAACGGGAGGGATCTCTATGCGTTTCGCGTCGCGGTCAACGATGCCGCCAACACGCTCTATTTCCGCGAGGCCGGCGGCCAGGTCGTCGTCGTGTCCGAGCCGTTCGACAAGGAATCGGACTGGACGGAAGTGCCGCCGAATCACGCCCTGATCGCGCGCGCGTCCGAAAGCGCGAAAATTGTTCCGTTCGACCTTGCAATTTCCAGTGGGGCTGACGCGGAACCCGCCCCCGTCAGGAGGATTATTTCCCGCAGGTAATGCCTTCGCCGGGTGGCACGATGACATTTGCTTCGGACGTCTTGAAATTGCTGCGTCTCGATTCCTCCGACGACAAGCAGCACCTCGTCATTCGCTCGGCCGGCGGCCGTGGCAAGGCGGCTGAATATTCATTCGGCATCGAGGAGGAATACTTCCTCGCCGATCGGCGCAGCCTGGACGTCGCGATCCAGACGCCCAACGAGCTGTTCGAGTCGGCGAACTGGTCGACCGGCGGCCAGGCCATGCGAGAGATGCTGCAATCCCAGCTCGAGGTCGCCACCAACGTTCACGTCGACGTCAACGACGCGCGTGAAGAGCTGCGCTTTCTCCGCCGCGAAGTCGCGAACGTTGCCGCCCAGTACGGCTTCGTGATCATGGCCTGCGGCACCCATCCGACCGCCGTCTGGCGCATGTCGCAACCGAGCCCGAAGCCGCGCTACGAGGAGATGATCGAGGATCTGCGCAGCATCGGCCACCGCAACATGATGTGCGGCATGCATGTGCACGTCCAGCTGCCCGATCCCGAGAAGCGCATGGCGGTGATGCGGGCGATGCTGCCGCATCTGCCGCTGTTCATCGCGCTGTCGGCGTCCTCCCCGTTCTGGAACTCGCACAAGACGGGCCTGAAGGGCTACCGCCTGGCGGCCTATTCCGAGCTGCCGCGCACCGGCCTGCCCGAACTGTTCGAGAGCAGGCATGATTACGACGAGTATGTCGGCGCATTGCAGCGCTCCGGCGTGATCCCTGACGAGAGTCACATCTGGTGGGCGATGCGCCCTTCCATGAAGCATCCGACCCTCGAGCTTCGCGCGCCCGACACCTGCACCTTCGTCGACGACGCCGTTGCCATCGCCTCGCTCTATCGCTGCCTGACGCGACATCTGTATCGGCGGCCTCATCTGTCGAAAACCGTCACGGTCGTCGAGCGCGCGATCGCCGTCGAGAACAAATGGCGCGCCCAGCGCTACGGCACCGATTGCATCTTTGCCTCGAAGGACGGGCCAGTCACCATCTCGGAGCTGCTCTCCCGCCTGATCGACGACATCGTCGAGGACGCGGATGCGCTGAATTGCGCGGCCGAGGTCGAGCATTGCCGTACCATCGTGGAACGTGGCAGCTCGGCGGAATTCCAGCTTCGCGCCTACCGTGAAAACGGCAACGACATCGCAGCCGTGTCACGCTGGATCGCTGCATCGACGATATCAGGGACGAGCGCTCCGGTCGGACGCACCGCGTCTGCGCCGACATAGCGCCCGCGCAAGCTTTGGGAACGATAACGGCATTCCGGAATTTGCCGTGTCTCGTGCAGTGTCTTGGAGAAAAGCATGACCGACATCACCTGTTGCGCCGGCTGCGGCCACGGCCTGGTGCCCATCCTGTCCGAGAAGGGCGCGACGGAATCGAGCTGCTTCTGGTGCGAAGGTGTCGATGCCCGAACGATGGACATGGCGAAGTGGGCGGACAGCCCCTCCGGCAAGCCCGAGCGCGCCGCGCTTCAGTCGTTCGAATGAGCGGCTTCGGACGTCTTACGGAATTCCTGTCCCTCGGTGCTGCAATGCCTTCCGGCTTGCAGGATCACCATGCTGAGCAGGTGAGCCAGGAATGAAAGTCCGGCCGTGTGCGCGATCTCGCGCAGCTCGGTGCAGATCTCCGCAATGTAGCGGGCGGCCTCCTGCGGCCTTGCGTAGCCGTCTTGCATGGAAACTCCCGGGTTAGAGCCGGACGAGAGCTGCTGCCTCGGTCGAAAGGCAACCTAGGACGCCTAATCCCGCCGAGCCGAATGCGTTCCGCGGTTGCGCCCGGGAGCAGCCATGCCCTGCACGCTGCCCGTCAGGGCTTGCCGACAAATTAGACAGTTTGCGCCACGTTCGCGAGATCGCGAGGTTCGGCAGGACGGTCGGGCAATCCCGCTCAACGCGCGGTCTAACCTTCGGCGGAACCACTGGATTTTCTGCCGTCCGGTCTCGCCATCCCGCCCCGCGGAGGCCCTCTGCTGCCCTGCAACCGAACTGGCCCAAGATTCGCAGAGCATTATCAGGCTCCAAGTCCCCGCCCTCGCCATCAGGGCAGCCGGGACGAGCGGATCAGATCGGAGAATGCCATGAACGTGCATGCTGCGGGCGATCTCAAATTCACCGGCCTCACCCGTCCGAATGGCACGCCCCTTCGTCTGAACGATCAGGACTTCGTCGCGATCGACCGCGACAAGAATGCGAAGTTTGAGGCGACCTACCGGCCGCAAGCCCTCTACAATCGCGCCAACGAGGGCTTTCACGCCAACAACGAAACCTTCCTCCTGCACGAAGTCGCGACCAATCTGCCGATCTACCGCCCCGACACCGGCCCCACCGATTTCCATCTTCATCTTCCGCCCGGCGGCTTTCAGCTCGTGCTGGTCACCTCGGGCGCATTCACCTTCGACTACGACGGACGCTTCTACAGTGTCGGCCCGGGCGCTGTGATGCTGCAAAGCGCGATCGTGCATCGCCAGCTCTTCTACACCTGGTCGGGCCTGTCGACCGAAGAGAACTTGAAGACGCCGCAGACGGTGGTGCCCGATCCGATCTCGATGGGCTATTCGGGCAAATTCCTCGAAGCCTTCATCACCGATCCCACCACCTTTCCGAACCCGACCATCGTCGGTCCGAGCCATATCAACGAGGCCGAGACGCCGCGTGTGGCCTGGAGCCATCCTCTGCATGATCGTCCCGCCGATGCAGGCTTCTGGCTTCAGGACCCGTTGGCGCTGGATGCGCTGTTCAAGCCGCTCACCGATGGCTCGGTCAAATCGGCCATGCCGGTCCATGTGCGCGATATCGGCATCGAGGTGCCGAGCGGGCATCTCGTCACCGGCCACATCATCGCAACCGACCCGCCCGGTCAGTCGCTGCTGCCGAAGAGCACGTCGGCAACAGCGGACGGCACCTCGTTTGCCAAAGGCGAGGTCGTGATCTATCGCGTCATCCGCGGCACGGCCGAATTCAAGAACAGGTCAGGCGAGACCTTCGAACTCTCTGCCGGCGACGTGGTGACGGCCGGCAAGAGCTCGATCAACCTCATTGGCGTCGGTGAGAACACCCAGGTCCTCCGGCTCGGCCTGCTCAAGGGCATGAACGACCTTCGCAGCTGGACGGCGACGCAGCGCGACGAGATCGACGGTCTGGCCGGTCAGATCATCACGCACAAGGACATCCGTCCCCTGCGCACCGAAGGCAAGCCGGTCGGGTATCTGTACGCGTAGTGCCAAAAAAACGGCCCGCCGGAGCGGGCCGTCGAGATCTCATTTAGCGCAATGATCCCCCGTAGAGCTTTCGCTCCTTGCGAACCTCTTCGGCGCCGTAAGGCTTGCTGGCAGGATCGAACGATTTCCATCCGGCCTTTTGCCAGCTGGCACTGCGGTCACGTAAATTGACGGAAGACTCGTTCAGGATTGAGTCAAAGCGGGACCGATCCGCGTCCGCCACCCGCGCCGACACGAGCGTGCCTCCGCGACGGACGCCCTCGGCGTAGGTGTCCGCATCCTCACGCGAAATGCCGGCCTCCGTGAGCGCCCCGACGATCCCGCCGGTAGCTGCTCCGGCGGCGGCAGCAACCGCGGTCGCGGCCAGCCAGCCAGCTGCGACCACAGGTCCGAGGCCGGGAATTGCCAGCAAGCCAAGGCCGGCAAGAAGGCCAGCGGTACCACCGACGCCCGCACCGATGCCAGCACCCGTACCGGCTCCCTCGGCACGATCATCGACACCATCCCGGTCGCGATCTACCTTCTTGTCGGTGTTAAACCAGCTGTCCGAATTGTTGGCGACGATGCTGATGTCCGAGTGCGGCACGCCGGCAGCTTCGAGACGCTGAACCGCCTGCTGCGCGGTGTTATAGTTGTCGTAAAGACGAGAAATTGTAACGGTCATCTTGAGTCCTTCTTGCTTGCTTACTTGGCCGAATTGACGTTACCTTGAAAATCGACGCTGACCGCGGTGGCTGATCCACCCTTGCTGGCCTGTCCGCGCCACACGCCCTTGTCGTCCTTCTTCAATTCGGTGACGTTGGCATAGCCGGCATCCTCGATCTTCGATTTGGCCTGTCCTTCGGTGAAGCTGTTGCGCCCCGCGACAGGAGCGTCGGAGTTGTTTTGGCCGGCAGTGTTGACCGCGCCGTTGTTAGGTCCGGACTGCGCCGGCGGAGTCTGCGCCGAAGCCGACGTCGCCGCCAATGCCGCGGCCGCTGTGAATAAAGAAATGCAAATGTAGAGTGATGGGCGTCTCATGATTGTCTCCAGTGTCTAAGGAGTGAGCCAAACCCCCATGGGTGCTTTGGTTCCTAAGCTCTTCGCCCGGGGACGTCGGCTTCGAGATCAAGCGCTGAAGAACATCATCCCCGTGACCGCCATGATGAGAATGGCAAGTCCCATACTCACGCCCAGCAGCATCAGCACGCTCGGACCGAGCTCGCCCTGGCGCGCTTCGAGCGCAGTCTCGACGATGCGTCCGCTCTTGTCCTTGTCCATGTCATTTGGTCCTGCATTTGAAGGGATCGGCTTGACCGTTTGCTGCGCTGGCATGACGCGCTTTGCCTTTGCCGAAATCCCGCGTCACCGGATTCAAGCGGCGCGGTCGCGCTTCTCAGTCATGAAAGTCGTTGCCGTGCGTCGGGAGAGTGGACGAGATCAGGCCTGCGCGCTTTGCGGCGGAGGTCGCGAGACCGGTGGCGTCTCGCCGTCGAGCCAATCCGGCGTGTCCGCGAGAGCGAGCCAGGCATCGCCCATGCGCCTGAACTGATTGCGCGCCATGTCGTCGGGAGCGGTGCCTTCCAGGGCCAGGCAGTGTCCGGCGTTCTCCCGAAGATGCTCGGACCGGTTCGATTGGAGATCCGTGCTGCTCGCGGGATCCGCAGAGGTCTGCCAGGCGTTCCGGCACACCGGGCACCGCCACTGATTGACGAGCTTCCCGGTGGGCAAATAGGTCGAGTGCACGGGAGTCACCACGAGCCGCCCGCAAGCGGTACAGCCGTTCGTCCCTTGCGACGGCGGCAATTGGCCGCTGTCCTGAATCACCTTCGTGCTCCAGCGACGTTCGAGCTTACGGCAAAGATGCAGAGGATAAAGCAAGACGTTCATCGCGCGCCTCCGGTTTGTGGCGGGAGCGCGGCAGCGTCTCTCGGTCACTGGCGCCTGTCGTGTCTGTGCCAGCGATATGCTGGATATGGTGTCTCACACGACATTCACCAGAGCGCGATCCTGAGAAACCGCTCTTGGCGGCGGCCTGCTTGCCGCATCGATTGGGGTTAGGAACATATCTCCACGCCTCCTGTTGCATCTCCACGACATGACCCGTGAATGCGCATGCCGCATGGAATCTGGCCATGGTGCCCTCCGTTGGCACGGCATAGGCAACGTCCAGGTCGATACGGTTCCGGATCCCAGGAGCGCATCATCAAGATCGCGATGAGACCAGGACGTTAATCCGGAAGCGTCCCTTCCTATTCTCCAACAGCTGGCCGCGGTCAGCGAAAGTGTCACATGCGCATACTGAAAAAGCGTTCGCCGTCTTTGGCGGCGACGACCCTTCATGCTCTTGCGGAATATCCGTTCGCCTCCGCGCTCATCGCAGCAGCCGGCCTGATGGCGGCCGCCGCGGTCGTCAATCGGCGGCTTGCCGACAAGGCACAACGCGACAACCCGCCACAAGGACGGTTCATCGACATCGACGGCGTTCGCCTGCACTATGTCGAGCGCGGATCCGGACGCCCTTTGGTCCTGCTCCATGGCAACGGCAGCATGATCCAGGATTTCGAGTCGAGCGGCTTGATCGACCTCGCCGCGAAGGACTATCGCGTCATCGTGTTCGACCGTCCCGGCTTCGGCCACAGCCTGCGGCCCCGCAATGTGGTGTGGACGCCTGCGGCGCAAGCCGATCTCTTCAAGGACGCGCTTGCGCATATCGGCGTCGAAAAGGCGATCGTGCTCGGACATTCCTGGGGAGCGTCGGTTGCGATCGCCCTGGCGAGCAGACATCCCTCGACGGTCGAGGCCTTGATACTGGCATCGGGCTATTATTTCCCGACCGCCCGCACCGATGCCATGATGGCGATAGCCGGGCCGGCGATACCGGGATTCGGCGATATCCTCAGTCACACGATTTCGCCAATCCTCAGCCGCCTGATGTGGCCGGCGATGCTGCGACAGCTGTTCGGACCGAAATCCGTCCCGCAAAAATTCGACGGCTTCCCTAAATCACTGGCCGTGCGTCCCTCGCAGCTTCGTGCCGGCGCCGCCGAGGCGGCGCTGATGATCCCTGCGGCAATGCTGTCGGCGAAGACCTACGGCGAACTGGCCATGCCGGTCACCATCCTGGCCGGCGAAGACGATCGCCTCATCGACATCGACGAGCAGTCGGGCCGTCTGCATGACGAGATCAAGCACAGCAAGATGCATCGCGTCCCCGACGCGGGTCACATGATCCAGCAGTCGAACACGGCCGATCTGATGGCCGCGGTCGAGGAAGCCGCGGCCGGAACGTTGCACTGAGCACTCACATCGCATCGAGGGGCTCTGGTCGCGGTACGATTCCGAATTAGGAACGTCCACTGTTGCGCCCGGTTGGCCCCGACTTCTCCTGCGAAGCAAAGGTCTTTCCATGTACCACCACGTCAAGAAGCTCATGTTCACAGTTCGCGTCGACGAGCCCGATTCCCGGTTCGGCAACATGCTGCTGGAACAGTTCGGCGGCGCTAACGGCGAGCTCGCCGCCGCCATGCAATACTCCATTCAAGGTCTCAATTGCGAAGATCCGGACCGCAAGGATCTCCTGATGGATATCGGAACCGAGGAATTGAGCCACCTCGAAGTCGTCGGATCGCTTGCGCGCCTGCACTTGAAGCCGCTGAAATTCGATCGCGAAGCGGCGGAAGCCGATCCCCTGATCGCGATCGCCGGAGGCGGTGGCGTCGGCCTGTTCAACTCGCAGGGCAACGCCTGGACCGCCGACTACCTCAAAATCACCGGCGAACTCGACGTCGACCTGCGCAGCAACATCGCTGCGGAGGCCCGCGCCAAGATAGTCTACGAACGGCTGATCAATTTCTGCGACGACGCGGGCACCAAGGACGCCTTGCAGTTCCTGATGACGCGGGAGATCACCCACATGAAGGCGTTCTCGCGCGCGCTGGAAAGCATGAACAAGCCCGCGTTCAGCATCGGCCGCATCGCGCCGACGCCCGGCCTCGTGGACCAGTTCTTCAACGATTCGACGGGATCCGGCGACAACGGTGAAATCGACACGCGCGGTCCCTGGAATGAGGGCGAAGACTGGGAGTTCATGGAATCCCCGGCGCTCCAGAGCGGCGAGCCCGGCACGGCGCCTTCGATCATAGCCGAGAGTTCGCCGTCTGAGCCGGTCATCGGTCTTGACGACCTGCTGATCGACCAGCTGCGGGACCTTCTCCATGCTGAGAAGCAACTGACCAAGGCGCTGCCCCAGATGATCGAGGCTGCACGCTACGATCAGCTCGGCGAGCTGTTCACCGTTCATTTGGCCGAAACCGAAGCGCAGATCGAACGTCTCGACGAGTGCTTCGAGCTGCTCGGCAAGAAGCCGCGCGCCAAGGCCTGCAAGGGTATGCAGGGACTTGTCGAGGAAGGCGACGAAGTGATCAAGGAGGGCGCCAGGAAGGACGATGCCGCCGCGGATCTCGCCCTGATCGGCGCCGCACAGCGTGTCGAGCATTACGAAATTGCCGGCTACACGACTGCCCGCAACCTGGCGCAGCAGTTGCGTCACAGCGCCGTCGTCGCGCTTCTATCGAAGAATCTCGCCGAGGAGGAAAACGCGGATCAGTTGCTCAACCAGGTCGCGCGTTCGTTGATGTCGGTTGCGAAAATGCCCGCCGCCATCGAGCAGAGCTTCGCCGACGATGCGAGCACCGCAGGCTAGACCGGCGTCGCAGCATCGACAACGTCAAGGCGGCTCCCGCCCAGGGCCGCCCAACGCCGCTATTCGGCCGCCTGACGCACGTGGCGCGCGGTCGGGGTGCGCATGGTGACGAGCTCTTCGGCCGCGGTCGGATGCAGCGCGATGGTCGCGTCGAAATCGGCCTTGGTCGCCTTCATCTTCACCGCGATCGCGACCGCCTGGGTGATCTCGGCGGCGGCGTCACCGACGATGTGGCAGCCGAGCACGCGGTCGGACGAGCCATCGACGACGAGCTTCATCAGCACGCGGGTATCGCGGCCTGACATCGTCGCCTTGATGGGGCGGAAGGTCGTCTTGTAGATGTCGACGTGACTGAACTGCGCGCGCGCTTCGGTCTCGGTCAGACCGACGGTGCCGACCTCCGGCTGCGAGAACACCGCAGTCGGGATATAGGCGTGATCCACCCTCACCTCGCGCTTGCCGAACACAGTGTCGGCGAACGCATGACCCTCGCGGATCGCGACCGGCGTCAGATTGTGGCGATGGGTGACGTCGCCGATCGCATAGATGTTGTCGACCGAGCTCTTCGAGAAATGGTCGACCGCGATGCCGCCGTTCTTCGGATTGATGGCGACGCCGGCCTTCTCCAGGCCGAGATTGGCGACGGAAGGATGACGGCCGATCGCGAACATCACCTGGTCGGACGCCACGCTCGAGCCGTTCGACAGATGGGTGGTGAATTCCTCGCCATGGCGATCGACCTTCGCCACCGTGCAGCCGGTGAGAATGGTGATGCCCTGCTTCTCCATCTCGCTGCGAACGTGAGTGCGAACGTCTTCGTCAAAGCCGCGCAAAATGTTGTCGCCGCGATAGATCACGGTGACGTCGGAGCCGTAGCCCGCGAAGATGCCGGCGAATTCCAGCGCGATGTAGCCGCCGCCCTGGATCACGATCCGCTTCGGCAGCGTCTTGAGGTGAAACGCCTCGTTGGAGGAGATCACGTGCTCGATGCCGGGGATCGAGGCGCCATGGTTGGGCGCGCCGCCGGTGGCGATCAAAATGTATCTTGCTGTAATCTTCCTGTCGTTCTCGAGCAGGCGGACGGTGTGCTTGTCCTCGATCACCGCACGGCTCTTGACGATCTGCGCGCCCGACTTCTCGACATTCGTCGTGTAGGCCGCCTCCAGCCGCGCGATCTCCTTGTCCTTGTTGGCGATCAGCGTCGCCCAGTCGAAGCTCATGGACGGGATGGTCCAGCCGAATCCGGCGGCGTCCTCGATCTCGTGACGGACATGCGAGCCGATCACGAACAGCTTCTTCGGCACGCAGCCGCGGATCACGCAGGTGCCGCCCATGCGGTACTCTTCCGCGATCATGACGCGGGCGCCGTGGCCAGCCGCGATGCGGGCGGCACGCACGCCGCCCGAACCACCACCGATGACAAAAAGGTCGACGTCGAATTCAGCCATTGTCCACTCCGACCTCTTTCAGGAACTCCCTATGAGATAGGTACTGTCAGATTTCCTTGCCACGCTTGCGCATCTCGGCGCGGAAGGCGCCCATCACGGTCTCGGAGAAGTTCTGGGCCCAGGAGTTCATGAAGGCCATGCTGAGGCCGATGGCGCGCGGCTCGGCGTCGATCAGCTTCTTGCCCAGCGGCGACTTGTAGAAGGTGACGAGGTCCTTCAGCTCCTGCTCGGTGAACTCGCTAGCATAGATCTGCGCCATGCCTTCGCCGATCTCGTTCTGGCGGCCGTTGAGCTGCTGGGCGACGACCCCTGCCACCTCGTTGAGATCCTTCTGATAGTTCAGGTTCTGCTGGATCAGCGCGATCTTGGTCTTCTCGACCAGGCCGGGCACGGCGCCTTGATACATCGCCGTCGCGTTCTTGATTTGCAGAATTTCCTTGGCCGCCGCAACCGCCGCCGGCGAGGCTTTCGGCTGAGCCGGCGCCGCGGCGGCCTTGGGCTGGGCCGGCGCCGGCTGCTGCGCCATGGCCGGGGCAGCCGAGAGGGCCAGTCCCGCAGCGAGGGTCGCGGCCGGCAAGAATTTCAAAACGCTCTTCATTCCTAGTCTCCTTTCGGCTTTCGCCGTTCAATCACGCGAATTCCCTCGCCACCCGCCAGAACAGCCGAGCTGGCCAAGCCGATGAACAACCCATGCTCGACCACGCCGGGGATGGCGCTCAACGCCTTGGCGAGACTGGGCGGATCCACGATCCGTCCGAGCTGGGCATCGAGGATCCAGTGGCCGCCATCGGTGACGAAAACGTGGCCATCCTTGTCCCCACCCTTGGCCTTGCGGACCGCCATTTGCCCGGAAACGCCGCACTGCGCAAATGCCGTCTCGATCGCCCGGCGCGTCGCCCCGAGCCCGAACGGGATGACCTCGATCGGCAGCGGAAAGCGGCCGAGCGTCGGCACCCATTTGGTGTCGTCGGCAATCACGATCATGCGATCCGATGCGGCCGCCACGATCTTCTCGCGCAGCAGCGCGCCGCCACCGCCCTTGATCAGGTTGAGCTCGGGATCGATCTCGTCGGCGCCGTCAACAGTGATGTCGAGATGATCGATCTCGTCGAGCGTGGTCAGCGGCACGCCGCAGCGCGTCGCATCGAGGCGCGTCGCCTCGGAGGTTGGCACACCGATCACCTTGAGTCCGGCCGCGACGCGCTCGCCGAGCAGCTCGACGAAATGCTTGGCGGTCGAGCCGGTGCCGAGCCCGAGTTGCATGCCGTCACGCACCTCCTCGAGGGCGCGCGCCGCAGCCTGCCGCTTCAACTGGTCCATGTTCACGATGCGCCGCCCCTGAATTGAGAGTGTGCCGCCGATAGGTTGCTTGCGGCGGCCTATGTAGCCTCGTTTTCCGCGCGGGAACAGGCCTATAAGCTGATCTTATGGCATCGCCCCTTGCGCCGGCACGGCCGGACCGATAGCGCTTGGACCATGACCTCCCCTCACACCATCGTCTTCGATCTCGACGGCACGCTCGTGGATACGGCGCCCGACCTGATCACCGCGCTGAATTACGTGCTCGACCGCGAAGGCCTGCCGCCCGTGCCGATGCAGTCAGCCCGCAACATGATCGGCGCCGGCGCCCGCAAGCTGATCGAGCGGGGCCTGGAGGCTGAGGGCCGCATCGTCACGCCTTCGGACATGGATCGGATGACGGCGGATTTCATCGCCTATTACGCCGAGCATATCGCGGTCGAATCCCGGCCTTTCGAAGGGCTCGAGACCGCGCTCGACCATTTTGCTGCGCAGGGCCATCGCCTGGCGGTCTGCACCAACAAGCTGGAATGGCTGTCCAAGCGCCTGCTGGACCAGCTCGACCTCAGCCGCCGCTTCGCGGCGATCTGCGGCGCCGACACCTTTGGCGTCCAGAAGCCCGATCCGGCCATTTTCCGGGAAACGGTGGCCCGCGCCGGCGGCGAGGTCAAAGCCAGCATCATGGTCGGCGACGCCGGAACCGATGTCGGGGTAGCCCGGCGCGCCGGGGTGCCCGTGATCGGGGTCAGCTTCGGCTACACGGACGTGCCGATCGCCGAGCTGAAGCCGGACCGGCTGATCCATCACATGCGTGACCTGCCGGCCGCAGCCACCAGCCTGATGACGCCGCTGGGTTCGGCAAGGTCCTGAAATCTCAGCAAAAAGCGAAGATACCCCCGCGTTAACCAACTATTAACTATGCGCGGCGCGCCGGTTGCCTGCCCTCAGCGACGTCCCTAAGGTCCGCCCGGGATGTGGCGGTTCGTCGCAGTAGAAGTGGGTGGTTGATGCGTCGTGTGATCGCGATTGCGCTAGCGGGAGCGAGCCTCCTGGGGGCAACAAGTCTTGGTGGCTGCTCCTCGATGTCCTGGGACATGTTCAAATCGGCGCCCCCGACCGTTCAGGTCCGGCTCGAATCCAATCCCCCGGGGGCTGATGCCTCGACCTCGCTCGGTCCGGGCTGCAAGACCCCCTGCTCGGTCTCGGTTCCCGCCCCGGACGCGCCGTTCACGGTCGCCTTCGCGCTGCCCAAGTACCAGCCGGCGAGCGTCCCGGTGAACATCATCAAGAACCCCGGCGATCTCACCACGCCCGCCTCGGTCACCACCGATCCGAATCCGGTGTTTGCGGAACTCCAGCCGGCGGTGCCGCCCAAGCCGGTGAGGAAAGCGCACCGGCCGAAGAAGCCGAAACCGGTCGCAGCCGCGCCCGCGGCCGCCGAACCAGCCGCCGCCGGCTCGCCGTTCCCCGATCCGAACGCGAGCAAGCGCTGATCCAAGGGCTGAGTTACGTATACCACCCGATTGTCCTAGCCGCGTCCGATGCTTAGATTGCTTTCAGAGCACCGTTGAAGCAAAGGTGCGCCCGTCGCCGTAAGTGACAAGGCATTTGGTATGAACGGATCTTCCGCGAACCCCCGCGCAGCGCTGTCCAGCGCCATGACCGATCCGTTCGGGCGGACCATCAGCTATTTGCGCGTTTCCGTCACGGATCGCTGCGACCTGCGCTGTTTCTACTGCATGTCGGAAGACATGACGTTCCTGCCCAAGGCGGACCTGTTGACGCTGGAGGAGCTCGACCGGCTCTGCTCGGCCTTCATCGCCAAGGGCGTCAAGAAGCTGCGACTCACCGGCGGCGAGCCGCTGGTCCGCCGCAACGTGATGACGCTGGTGCGCTCGCTGTCGCGCCATCTGTCGAGCGGCGCCCTGAGCGAGCTGACGCTGACCACCAACGGCACGCAACTGGCAAAGTATGCCAGGGAGCTCGCCGATTGCGGCGTCCGCCGCATCAACGTCTCGCTCGACACGCTCGATCCCAAGAAGTTTCGCGAGATCACCCGCTGGGGCGAGATCGACAAGGTGCTGGAAGGCATCGAGGCCGCGCGTGCCGCGGGGCTCGCCGTGAAGATCAACGCAGTGGCGCTGAAGAATCTCAACGAGGACGAGCTGCCTTCGCTGATGCGCTGGGCCCACGGCAAGAACATGGGCCTGACGCTGATCGAGGTCATGCCGATGGGCGAGATCGGCGCAGGCCGGATCGACCAGTATCTGCCGTTGTCGCTGGTGCGCGCACGCCTCGCCCAGCAATTCACGCTGACGGACCTGGCCGAGAGCACCGGCGGCCCGGCGCGCTATGTCAGCGTCGCCGAGACCGGCGGCAAGCTCGGCTTCATCACGCCGATGACCCATAATTTCTGCGAATCCTGCAACCGGGTGCGCATCACCTGCACCGGCACGCTGCACACCTGCCTCGGCCACGAGGATGCCTCCGATTTGCGCAAACCTCTGCGTGCATCGGACGACGACATGCTGCTTGCGGATGCGATCGACCGCGCCATCGGGCTGAAGCCCAAGGGCCACGATTTCATCATCGACCGCCGCCACAACCGCCCCAGCGTCTCCAGGCACATGAGCGTCACCGGCGGCTGAGGATCGGCCCCGCTCCGCTAACCTAAGCTTTTGACGGCGCGTCAATTTGTCCATTTTCCAATTGACGGCACGTGACGCCACTGATTTGGTGCGACCGCCTTTGCTTGCCCGGCAACAATAAGCCGGCCCGCCCGTTGGCGGTCGCGGTCAAGACGGCAAGGCACGAGGGGAGGACTGACGCCGCAATCGCTCCGGAATACAATCCGTGCGGTCGTGTGCATCTTGCACGCGAGCCGAGCGATGCGTGCTGAAGCCTTCCGTGAAGTGTAAGGCCGCGACGGAGAGAAAGTAAGATGCGTCCATTGCTGGCGCTGAGCAACGCCATCGACGCCCTCAACGAAAAGATTGGGTACGTCTGTAACCTGCTCGTGCTCCTGGCGTGCCTGGTCAGCGCGGCCAACGCCATGATCCGCTACGCCTTCAACGACTCGTCGAACGGCTGGCTCGAGCTGCAATGGTACATGTTCGCCATCCTCGTGATGTTCGGCTCGGCCTACACCTTCAAGCGCAATGAGCATGTGCGGGTCGAGATCTTCTACCTGACCCTGTCCGAGCGCGGCCAGCTCTGGCTCGACATGATCGGCACGCTGTTCTTCCTGATTCCCTCCTGTCTCCTGCTCGCCTATCTGTCCTGGCCGTTCTTCATGCAGGCCTATAGCGTCGGCGAGACGTCTGCCAATGCCGGCGGCCTGATCCGCTGGCCGATCAAGTTCGTGATCCCCGCCGGCTTCGTGATGCTGGCGCTCCAGGGTGTTTCCGAGGTCATCAAGCGTATCGCGGCTTTCCAGGGCTATGTGACGATCGACGCCAAGTACGAGAGGCCGACCCAATGATTACGCTGGAGATGATGCCGCCGTTGATGTTCGGCGGCCTGGTTCTGGCGATGCTGATCGGCTTCCCCGTTGCCTTCACGCTGGCGGCCGTCGGCCTTTCCTTCGGCTTCCTCGCCATCCATCTCGGCTTCTTCGATCTCAACTTCCTTCAGGCGATTCCCGGCCGCGTGTTCGGCAGCGTGCTCTCCAACGAGCTGCTGCTCGCGATCCCGTTCTTCACCTTCATGGGCGCCATATTGGAGAGATGCGGGCTGGCCGAGGACATGCTGGATTCGATGGGCCAGCTGTTCGGCCCGATCCGCGGCGGTCTCGGCTATTCCGTCATCATCGTCGGCTTCATCCTCGGCGCCATCACCGGCACGGTGGCCGCGCAGGTGATCGCCATGGCGCTGATCTCGATGCCGGTGATGATCCGCTACGGCTACAACATGCGCTACATCACCGGCGTGCTCGCTGCCTCCGGCACGATCACGCAGCTGGTGCCGCCCTCGCTGGTGCTGATCGTGCTCGCCGACCAGCTCGGCAAGTCGGTCGGTGACATGTATCTCGGCGCCTGGGGCCCTTCGGTGTTCCAGATCATGCTGTTCGCCGGCTACACGTTCATCCTCGGCCTGATCAAGCCGGGCCACGTGCCGCCGGTGCCGAAGGACGCGCGCACGTTGACCGGCTGGCCGCTGTGGAAGAAGTGCCTGATGGGCATCATCCCCTCGGCCGTGCTGATCTTCGTCGTGCTCGGCACCATGATGATGGGCCTTGCCACGCCGACCGAAGCCGGCGCGATGGGTGCCGTCGGCGCCATCGTGCTCGCCGCGATCCACCACAAGGACTTCACCTCGACCGACCGCAAGATCCTGATAACAGGCGTGATCGCCGCCGGCGTCGGCACCATCGTCGCGATGATGATGAGCGAGAATTTGATCTTCAAGCTCGCCTTCGCCCTCACCTATCTCGCGGTGGCGTGGATCTGCATCCGGGCCGCGCGCATCCCCGACCTGCGCGACCTGATCACGCAGGGCTACCAGTCCACCATGCGCCTCACCTGCATGGTCACCTTCATCCTGATCGGCTCGACCTGCTTCTCCGTGGTGTTCCTCGGCGTATCCGGCGGCGTCTGGCTCGAGCACCTGCTGACCTCGCTGCCCGGCGGCGTCTGGGGCTTCCTGATCTTCATCAACCTCTTCATCTTCTTCCTGGCCTTCTTCCTCGACTTCTTCGAGATCGCCTTCATCATCCTGCCGATGATCGCGCCGATCGCGCAGAAGATCCTCGCCCCCGTGGTGGGACCGGACGCGGCGCTGATCTGGTTCGGCGTGATGCTCTGCGTGAACATGCAGACCTCGTTCCTGCATCCGCCGTTCGGCTTTGCGCTGTTCTACCTGCGCGGCGTGGCGCCGAAGGAAGTGAAGAGCTCCGACATCTACTGGGGCGCGATGCCCTGGATCGGCCTCCAGCTGATCATGGTGATGCTCGTGATCATCTTTCCGATCACCGTGACGGGCCTGCTCGACAAGCCCCTCAACGTCGATCTCGACAAGGTCAGGATCGAGGTGCCGCAGATCGAGCTGCCGCCGCTGGATCTCGGACCGCCGCAGAAGTAGCGGCCGTGACCATCGCCGTCATGTTCCGCCTCGGCGGTTCATGACGCGCGCGTCCGCGCACGTGACACGCGCCGCAAACACGGGCATACCGGGCCATCCTCCAACTGATGGACCGCCGCGCATGTCCCGATCGCACCCTGTTCCGTCGTTCACTCCCTTGATCGCATCGCTCTGGCTGGCATGTGCCGCAACGTTTGCGCATGCGGAACCGATGACCGATGTCCATGCATTGGCGCAAAAGGAGCAGCAGCCGCTGCTCGACACGCTGCGCGATCTCGTCGGCATCGAATCGGGCAGCAAGGACGTTGACGGCCTGGAAAAGATTGCCGAGCGCGTTGCCGGCCAGCTCAAGCAGCTCGGCGGCACGGTGGAGATTTTGCACCCCACCGACATCTATCGCCTCGACGACACGCCCGAGACAATCGGCCCGGCCGTGCACGCCGTGTTCAAGGGCACCGGCAGCAAGAAGATCATGCTGATCGCCCACATGGACACGGTGTACCTGAAGGGCATGCTGAAGGACCAACCGTTCCGCGTCGACGGTGACAAGGCCTACGGCCTCGGCATCGCCGACGACAAGCAGGGCGTCGCGCTCATTCTCCATACCGTGGCGATGCTCCAGAAACTCAACTTCAAGGATTACGGCACGCTCACGGTGCTCACCAATGGGGACGAGGAGATCTCCTCGCCCGGCTGGCGCAGCACCATCGCCAAATTCGCCGCGGATCAGGACGTGGTGTTCTCGTTCGAAGGCGGCGGCACCGACGGCACGCTGCGCCTCGCCACCAGTGGCATCGGCTCGGCCTATCTCACGGTGCAGGGCAAGTCCTCGCACGCGGGCGCGCGGCCCGAGGGCGGCGTCAACGCGCTGTACGAGCTCTCGCACCAGGTGCTGCAGATGAAGGACCTGTCCAAGCCAGAGCAGGGCCTGAAGCTGAACTGGACGGTCTCCAAGGCCGGCACCAACCGCAACGTCATCCCGGCCGACGCCACGGCCCAGGCCGATGCGCGTGCGCTCAAGGTCGCCGATTTCGACGAGTTGCAGAAGGCGCTGCAGGAGAAGATCAAGAATCGCCTGCTGCCCGACTCCAGGGTCGAGCTGAAATTCGAGGTGCGTCGTCCGCCGTTGGAAGCCAACGACGCCTCGCGCCGCGTCGCGGCCTACGGCAAGACGATCTATGGGGAGATCGGACTGTCCCTCAAGGTCGACGAGAAGGCGACCGGCGGCGGCACCGACGCCGCGTTTGCCGCGCTCAAGACCAGCGGAGCCGTGGTGGAAGGCATGGGCCTGTCGGGCTTCGGCGCGCACTCCAACGATGCCGAATATGTGCAGATCAACAGCATCGTGCCGCGGCTTTATCTGGCCACGCGCATGATCATGGACCTGTCCACGGGTAAGCTGAAATAGCGGCCGCCCTAAAGTGGACGCCGATGCAAAGCATCGGCGTTATGAGGACGGCGGCCGAAGGCCGCCTATGCCACCCTCTCCCACATCCGCCTTCGCCAAGGCTTCGGCGGATATGAGGGGAGAGGGGCCGCCTGCCCTCTCCGCCAGCCGAAACCGCAGCGTGAACTCCGCGCCGCCACCGGGAAGGTTCTCCACCGCCACCGTCGCGTCATGGTCCTCCGCCACGCCGCGCACGATCGAGAGCCCCAGACCGGCGCCGTCGCTGCGCTGGCGGTCGGCGCGCCAGAAGCGCTGGAAGATCAGCTCGCGCTCGGCGTCCGCGATGCCGGGACCGCAATCGCGCACGCGCACTACACCGTCGTCACCGACCTCGACATCGACGGACGTATCCTTTGCGGTGAACTTGATGGCGTTTTCGGCGAGGTTGAAGATCGCGCGCTGAAGCATCTCGGAATTGCCGTGGACCATCACCGGCGCGTCGGTGCCCCTGAGTGCGATGTCCTTGTGCTGGGCGAGCGCGAACGGCGCGATCGCGCCGACCACCTCGGTGCAGACGGCGCGCAGGTCGGCGGTCTCGCCGGGATCGAGCACCAGCGTGTCGAGCTCGGCGATCTCCAGCAGCTGGGCGACGATGCGGCTCATGCCCTCGATGTCGGCATGCAGCGCCTGCCTCGCCTCGCGGTCGCCGAGCGTCTCGATCCGCGTGCGCAGGATCGCAAGCGGCGTGCGCAATTGATGCGCGGCATCCGCGGTGAACTGGCGTTGCACGCGAAAGCCGTCCTCGAGGCGATCGAGCGCCTGGTTCACGGCGGTGACGAGCGGCATGATCTCGCGCGGGATCTGCTCCGTCGGCAGGCGGATGTCGGTGCGCGCCGGGCCGATATTGCTGGCCTCCTCCGAGGCCTTCCACAGCGGCGCGACCGCACGGCGGAAGATGATGATGTCGGTCGCGAGCAGGATCAGCAGGATCGGGATGGTGATCCACCCGACCCGCCGGAAGAAGTTCGAGATGATGTCGTCGATGATGACGTCGCGGTGCGAAAGATCCTCGGCGACGCGGATGCGCACCGTCCTGCCCTCGATCACGCGGCTCACGCCGGCACCGGAAATCGTCTCGGACAAGCGCGGCGGGGCGGTATCGCCGGTCTTTCGCCGCGACGAGAACAGCACGCGTCCCTCGGAATCGCGAATGTCGTACTGGTAGCGGCCATAGGCTTCCGAATAGAGGCCCTTCAGACTGTCGGGCAGATTGAAGGTCAACGTGCCGTCCGCCTGCGGGACGATGCGCTCGGCGAGCACCTCGGCCTGGGCGCGCATGGCATCGCGGTGCAGCTGGTCGACCTCCGAGTTGAGCAGCCAGAACAGCACCAGCGGCAGGAAGATCGCAACCACCGCGACCGCCACGATATGCAGGAACACGATGCGCGAGATCAGCGATTTGAACGTCGGCCTGGCGAATGACCGGGCGGCGGACACGCTATTTCTCCTCGGCCATGAGATAGCCGACGCCGCGGATGGTGTGGATCACGACCTTGGCGCCGTGTTCGGTGAGCTGCTTGCGCAGCCGCGAGACGTAGACCTCGACGGCGTTGGAGGCGACCTCGCCCTCGAGTCCGAAGATGTGATCCTCGACGTTCTTCTTCGGCACCACCCGCCCCTGCCGGCGCAGCAGGATCTCGAGCACCGAGGCCTCGCGCGCGGAGATGATCCGCGGCTGGTCGTCGATGAAGATCTGGCGGCTCTCGGTGTCGTAGACGAGGTTGGCCAACCGCAGCGAGCGGCCGAGCAGCTGGCCCGGCCGGCGCAGGATCGCCTCCAGCCGCGCCACCAGCTCCTCCATCGCGAACGGCTTTGCGAGATAGTCGTCGGCGCCGCTGCGCAGGCCGTTGACGCGATCCTGCAAGCCGCCGCGCGCGGTCAGCACCAGCACCGGCAGCGGCTCCATCTGCCGGCGCAGCTCGCGCAGCACCGACAGGCCGTCGCCGTCGGGAAGGCCGAGGTCGAGGATCATCGCGGCATAGCTGACGCTGCCGACCGCCTCGCGCGCCTCGGCCGCGCTGCTCACGATGTCGCTCTCGTAGCCGGCCGCCGACAGCCCGGCGGCCACCAGCCGCGACAGCTCGGCATTGTCTTCGACGATCAGAAGGCGCATCTCAGTCCCGCCGGATGTTCCGGTGTCATCTCACGGCCAAGGTTACGGCCAGGGCCGCATCATCGCTCTCATCCACCATTCCGGACGCCTCGGCCAGCGAAAAAACACGCGGCGGGCCTTCCTGTCAGGCTCACGTAAGCCGATCAGAAGTGTCCTGATAAAGCCGCGATGCCGGCCGGTGGAGCGCAACGAGACGGCATTGCCGCTTACAGGCCTCCGACGGTCATCCACCACGCACGCGGGTAGGATCGGATTCCAAACCCGAGCCCACCGCCGGTGAGCGCCTGATCCCGATGATATGGATCAGTTACTATCCAGGACTTGTTTGCTAATTTGCCGGATATGGGCAAATTTCTGTTCCAGGACGGAGGGACGAGCTTCATGAGCAGGCCGGTCAAGACTGAAGGCGAACTGATCGCAATGGCGAGGGCCGAGTTGAAGGTCCACGCCGACTGCCCCGATGGAATGGCGATTTCCATCGTTCGCGATGGCGCCTCCTGGGAGTTTCGCGCCGACGCGGATCAGGCCACGTCCGATCGACCCGGCTACCCCGAATGTGTCGCCATGCTGGTCCAGATCGGCGATCACCTCAGCAAGCAGTATGACATCGGGGATTAGACCGACCTCGACGCTTCGAACATGCGCGTAGCGACTTCAGAACGCGCGCTCGATCACCAGCGTCAGACCAAGCTGCGAATCCCATCACGACAAGCAGCGGAACTGCCGTTTCAAAGAACGGCAGCGCCATCCATCGGTGCGACTGCCCGTGGCTGATCCTGACCTGGCTCTCAAAACGCGGCACGGACCCCGGCTCCGCGATCATCGCCTGCTTCAGCTGATTTGTCCCGACGCATCAGGCTGTTGGCAGCATCCACTGAGCCTCTTGCCATGTCCCCTCGTCTATTGAGCATGGGCCGTTTTTCATGTTTTGAGTCTGTCACCTCCAGAGCTGCGACCGCAACGCCCCGCAGCCTTCGCTCCGGGGCGGTGCATGCGACAGAAGTCGCGATCAGCTCTGCGACCGCCGCGCCATGAAGATGTCGTAGCCGACTTCCGCGACCTGGAACCAGGCGTAGCCATCGCCGGTGAACTTGGCGAGAGAGTCGTGGACCTTCTTGAAGTTGGCGTTGGTCGCACCGACTTCGGCGTGCAGCTCCTTGGCGGCCTTGTAGCAGGCCTCCATGATCGGCGGCGAGAAGGCGTGCAGCTTGGCGCCGTTGGCGAGCAGCTTCTTCAATGCGAGCGGATTGGCTGTGTCGTAGCGTGCCATCATGTAATTGTTGGCGTAGTGGCCGGCCTGCTCCAGCACGCTTTGATAGTACTTCGGCAGCGCATTCCACTTGTCGAGATTGACGAAGGCCAGCAGCATCGGCCCGCCCTCCCACCAGCCGGGATAGTAGTAGTGCGGCGCGATCTTGTAGAAGCCGAGCTTCTCATCATCGTAGGGGCCGACCCATTCGGCGGCGTCGATGGTGCCCTTCTCCAGCGCCGGATAGATGTCGCCGCCGGCGAGCTGCTGCGGCACCACGCCGAGCTTCTGGAGCACGCGGCCGGCAAAGCCGCCGATGCGGAATTTCATGCCCTTGAGATCCTCGGGCGTGTTGACCTCTTTCCTGAACCAGCCGCCCATCTGGCAGCCGGTGTTGCCCGCAAGCAGCGAGACGACGTTGTAGCTCTTGTAGAACTCGTTGAGGACTTCCCGTCCCCCGCCCTGCATGTACCAGGCCTGGTTGATGCGCATGTTGGGCCCGAACGGCACCGCCGAGCCGAAGGTGAAGGTCGGGTCCTTGCCGAAATAATAGTACGAGGCGGTGTGGCCGATCTCGCAGGTGGCGTTCTGCACGGCGTCGAGCACCTGGAGGCCCGGCACGATCTCGCCGGCCGCGAATATCTGGATCTGGAATTTGTTGTCGGTGGCTTCCGCAACCATCTTGCACATCATCTCGGCGCCGCCAAAGAGCGTGTCGAGCGATTTCGGCCAGCTCGTCGGCATGCGCCATTTGATTTCCGGCATCGACTGCGCGATCGCGGGAGCGGCGAGCGTGGCGGCGCCGGCCGCACCAAGTCCTGTGACCTTGATGAAGTCTCTTCTCTTCATGATTTCCTGCCCTGATGGATCTGATTGTGAAGCCTTCTTGCCGAGGCTTGGGGCCAGCATGACGCAAGGCCCAACGGAATTCCATCGTCATCGCACTGCGGCAGAGAAAGGGCCTGGCCTCCTCCGGAGGCGCGAGTCTTGCGGCGTGCGACTTAAGGCGTAGCGCTTGGATCATCATCAGCCGCGGGTGCGCGAGCGGAGGGCGCGTCAGCAGATTTTCTGGAAACGCGGCCGCCAGCGCGGCAGCTCGACCGGCGGCAGCACGTAGCTTTTGCCCTCGGCCGAGATCGTCAGCGGCTGCCCGGAGTCCAGAAGATTGAAGACGCGATTTTCCAGCGCGCGCCATTTGTCTTCGGCAAGCTCGGGATAGCCGAGGTCCGGCTGGTTGAACATTGTGGTGTTCGGCGGGAAGGACTCGGGACCGGCGTAGGTGAAGCCGGCGAAATCCATCTGCGTCTTGCCGTTGGCGATCGTGATCGAGGCCTTGGTGTGGTCCTGTTTCGGCGCTTCCCCCGGATAGACCGCATCCATCTCGAAATGCGCGCCGCAGCCGATGCGAAATACTGTCTTGCCCCTGGTGTCGTAATAGCCGAGGTACGGCCTATCCTGGCGATCGATCTCGAATTTCCAGGCCCCCTTCCAAATATCTTTCGACATACCGCCGGCCGCCGATGCCGCAGACCACCCGAGCCACGTTACAGCGACAACGATTCCAAGCAGCCTTGCATGCGTCATCATGGCAAGCCCCCAACGCGATCCGCGATCGTCACTCCAGGGATCATCGGACAAATTTCGGATTCTGCGATGATCGCTTTCTGGCACTGTTTTGCCCGACGAATCAAGCGGCTTCGCAGAGCGCAGCCAGTGCCGCGAATGCAATGCGGCGGGGCCAAGCTGCGCTCGCAATGACGGGGGGGCCGATGCGCGCCAAATGACGATGTCGTTCCGGTCGCCGTCGGGCAAATCGCCCCGTCGGCACCGGCTGCTCCATGATTGCTCTGTCCCGCTGATTTGCCCCGCCCCGTCAAACTGTTGGCAGCATCCACCGAGCAAGGCGCCCCGGCCCCACTTCTACTGTGCATGGGGTTGTTTTAGACATTTTTTGTTTCTGACCCTGGATGCACCAGCAAAGAAAAAGCCCGGCCTCGTCTGGAGGCCGGGCTTTCCGATCTTGCGACTTCTTCGAAGATCAGCCGCGGGTGCGCGAGCGGATCATGAAGCTGTCGTAGGTGTACTCGGCAACCTGCCACCACAGATATTCATCGGAGCGGTAGGCCTGCATGGCGTCGATCGACTTCTTGAAGTCGGCGTTTTTGGCCGAGATCTCGCCCCACAGCTCGTTGGTCGCCTTGAGGCAGGCTTCGAGCACCTCGTTGGTGAAGGGACGAAGCTGCGTGCCGCCGGCCACCAGACGCTTCAGCGCCGACGGGTTCTGCATGTCGTAACGCGCGGCCATCCAGCTGTTGGCATTGGCCATCGCGTTGGTGAGGATCGCCTGGTAGTTCTTCGGCAGCGAATTCCACTTGTCCAGGTTGGTGAAGGCATGGACGGTCGGGCCGCCTTCCCAGAAGCCAGGATAATAGTAGTACTTGGCGACCTTGGCGAAGCCGAGCTTCTCGTCATCATAAGGGCCGACCCATTCGGCGGCGTCGATGGTGCCCTTCTCCAGCGCCGGATAGATGTCGCCGCCGGCGAGCTGCTGCGGCACGACGCCGACTTTCTGAAGCACCTGGCCGGCGATGCCGCCGATGCGGAATTTCAAGCCGGAGAGATCGGCAACCGTCTTGATCTCCTTGCGGAACCAGCCGCCCATCTGGGTGCCGGTGTTGCCGCAGGGGTGGCCAATCACGTTCGACTTCTTGAAGAACTCGTTGGCGAGCTCGTTGCCGCCGCCCTGGTACAGCCACGAATTCTGCTGGCGCGCGTTGAGGCCGAAGGGCACCGAGGCGAAGATCGCGAAGGTCGGATCCTTGCCGACATAGTAGTACGACACGGTGTGGCACATCTCGACCGTGCCGTTCGAGGTCGCATCGAGCGCCTGGAGGCCGGGGACGATTTCGCCGGCCGCGAACACCTGGATCTGGAATTTGTTGTCGGTCATTTCGGCGACGTACTTCGCCACCTGCTCGGCACCGCCATAGATCGTATCGAGCGACTTCGGGAAGCTCGAGGTCAGGCGCCACTTGATCTCGGGCGATGATTGAGCGATCGCCGGCGAGGCCACCGCGGCTGTCGCCGCCGCGCCTGCTGCCGACACTTTCAGGAAATCACGACGCTTCATTTTCAGGTCTCTCCTTGCTGGGGCGTTCCCCCGAACTTCCTCTTTGCCGCCGCTCATTCCGGCGACGCGCTTGGGCCGCGTCGAACCGATGGGGCTTGACTGCCGTGGGCGTTTAACACGGAAGCCCCGCCTGCGGAACGCGACATTGGCATGACGGGGCTCTACGAAAGTCGCATGTCCCCAATGGATTGGCGTCGCCCCGCTCAGGCCGCCGCGATGGCGCCCTTGAGCTGGTCCCGAACCTGGCCCGCAATGGCGCGGTAGATCGCCGCATGGGGGCCGTCCGGCTCGCTGTCGACGACGGGATTGCCGGCGTCCGAGGTAGCGCGAATCGCCATGTGCAGCGGGATCTCGCCCAGGAACGGGACTCCGAGCTTCTCGGCCTCGTGGCGCGCTCCGCCATGGCCGAAGATGTCGGATTTCGTGCCGCAATGCGGGCACTGGAAGTAGCTCATGTTCTCGACGATGCCGAGCACGGGCACGTTGACCTTGCGGAACATCGCAAGCCCCCGCCGCGCGTCGATCAGCGACAGGTCCTGCGGGGTCGAGACGATCACGGCGCCCTTCAGCGGCACGTTCTGCGCCAGCGTGAGCTGGGCATCGCCGGTGCCCGGCGGCATGTCGACGACGAGCACGTCGAGGCTACCCCATGCGACGTCGCGCAGCATCTGCGTGACCGCCGACATCACCATCGGACCGCGCCAGATCATCGCGGTCTCTTCCTCCACCAGGAAGCCGATCGACATGATCGCGAGGCCGAAGCGCCGGAGCGGAATCATCTTGCGCTCGCCATCCAGCTCCGGCTTGTCGCGCAGGCCCGTCAGCCGCGGCACCGAGGGGCCGTAGATGTCGGCATCCAGAAGCCCGACCTTGAGGCCGAGATCCCGCAGGCCCAGCGCCAGATTGAGCGCGGTGGTGGACTTGCCGACGCCGCCCTTGCCCGAGGCGACCGCGATCACGGCGGCGACGCCCGGAATCTCCGATTGCCGCGCCATCGGCGACCCACCGCCCTGCGGCGGCTTGTGGGCATGGACCGGCTGCACGCCCGGCGTGCCGCGGCTTGGCGTGGGCGGCGGCGGAGGTGCAGAGCCCGGCTTGCGCTCGGCGGTCAGCGCCACCATCACGGTGGTGGCGCCGGGAATGGCGCGCACGGCGGCCTCGGCCTCGGCCCGGACGGACTCCCAGGCCCTCGCCTCCGCGGCATCGACGTTGATCGAGAAGAACACCTTGCCGTCAGAGGCGCTGATCGCGCTCAGCACATTGGCATTGGGAAGCGCGACCCCGCGCGGCGATTTGATCCGGGCGAGGCTGTCGAGAACCTGTTGCTGCGTCACGCTCAAAGCGCATCTCCTTGAGTCCAGGATGTGCCCCATTAGAGCGGAAACGCCCAAAAGGCTACTGCCTGCCGATATCGTCAGCCATCTCGGCGGGCGCCGCCCCCTGCTCCAGGGCTGCCTCGTAATTCAGCTCGATCATCACCCCGTTGGGGTCGTGCACGAAGATCTGCCAGAGGTCGCCGCCGGGCACCTGGCGGGAGTCGAATTTCATCCCCTTGGACGTCAGCCGCTGCTTCATGCCGTCAAAACCGCGGCTGACGAAGGCAACGTGGTGGACAACGCCGGAATCCGGCTTTTGTGGCTCCGAGGTCGGAGAAATATCGACGAGGTGCACCACCGGCTTGCCCTCGCTGTACATCCAGGCACCCGGGAAGGCGAAATTCGGCCGGGCGCCTTTTTCCAGGCCCAGCACATCCTCGTAGAAGCGCACCGTCTCGGCCAGATTACGGGTCCGGATGTTGAAATGATCGAGGACGCCAACGCTCACGCCGCCCATTCTTTCGCTCCCTTTTTTTGAAGTCCTTTAGTCCCGCCATCCTAGCACAGGGGGCCGCCAAACGAAGCCGTTGCCCTCTGCCCTCAAGGGTTTATGGTGCGCCCCGATCCGCCTTCACGGCGGAACCCGGCGCGCCCCGCCCGGCAAGAACCGTAAAACCCAAACTACGGACAAGGTACCACACATGGCTAAAGTCGCTTTCCTCGGTCTCGGCGTGATGGGCTTCCCCATGGCCGGACACCTCGTGAAAAAAGGGGGCCATGAGGTCACCGTCTACAATCGCACCGCGGCCAAGGCGAAGGAATGGGCGGACAAGTTCGGCGGCAAGACCGCGGCGACCCCAAAGGCCGCCGCCGAGGGCCAGGATTTCGTGATGTGCTGCGTCGGCAACGACAATGACCTGCGCGCGGTCACGATCGGCCCCGACGGTGCCTTCGCCGGCATGAAGAAGGGTGCGACTTTCGTCGACCACACCACCGCCTCCGCCGAAGTCGCGCGCGAGCTCGACGCGGCCGCCACCAAGGCCGGCTTCAAGTTCATCGACGCCCCGGTCTCCGGCGGCCAGGCCGGTGCCGAGAACGGCGTGCTGACGGTGATGTGCGGCGGCGCCGAGGATGCCTATGCCGGCGCTGAGCCGGTGATCACCGGCGCCTATGCGCGGATGTGCAAACTGCTCGGGCCCGCCGGCTCCGGCCAGCTGACCAAGATGGTCAACCAGATCTGCATCGCCGGCCTCGTGCAAGGCCTCTCCGAGGGTATTCACTTCGCCAAGAAGAGTGGCCTCGACGTCGCCGCGGTAATCGAGACCATCTCCAAGGGGGCGGCGCAGTCGTGGCAGATGGAGAACCGCTACAAGACCATGAACGAGGGCAAGTACGATTTCGGCTTCGCGGTCGAATGGATGCGCAAGGACCTATCGATCTCGCTGGCCGAAGCCCGCCGCAACGGCGCCACCCTGCCGGTGACCGCGCTGGTCGACCAGTTCTACGCCGAAGTCGAGAAGATGGGCGGCAAGCGTTGGGATACGTCCAGCCTGCTCGCGCGCCTCAACCGCTGACACCTGACCATCTGAACGACCTTGCTGATCGCGATCGCCGCCATCTTCGTCCTGGCCTATGCGGCGATCGCGCTCGAGCACCCGCTTCGCGTCAACAAGAGCGCTTCCGCGCTGCTCGGTGCGGGCCTGCTCTGGAGTGTCTACGCGATCGCGACGGGCGACCACGCGCTGGTCGGCCGCCAGCTCGACGAGTCCGTCGGCTCCACCGCGCAGATCGTTTTCTTCCTGATCGGCGCCATGACCATCGTCGAGGTGATCGACGCCCATGATGGTTTCGAGGTCATCACCTCGCTGATCCGCACCACGAGCCAGGTGGCGCTGATCTGGCTGATCGGCTTCGTGACGTTCTTCCTGAGCGCGATCCTGGACAATCTGACGACCACCATCGTCATGATCTCGCTGATCCAGAAGCTGATCGCCCGTCGCGATGACCGCCTGCTGTTCGCCTCCCTCATCGTCATTGCCGCCAATGCCGGCGGCGCCTGGACCGTGATCGGCGACGTCACCACGACCATGCTCTGGATCGGCGGGCAGATCTCGCCGCTGAGGATCATGAGCGCGGTGTTCCTGCCCTCGCTCCTCAATCTGCTCGTGCCGCTCGCCTTCATCAGCTTCTCGCTCAAGGGCAAGACCATCGCGCCGCCGTCGAAGGACACCGGGCTGCTGGCTGTCGACCGGTTCGAGCGCAACCTGATGTTCTATCTCGGGCTCGGCACCCTGATCGCGGTGCCAGTGTTCAAGGCGGTGACGCATCTGGCGCCCTTCATGGGCATCCTGTTCGGGCTCGGCGTGCTCTGGCTGGTCGGCGAGATCGTGCACCGGCACAAGGACGAGCATGTGCGCCAGCCCCTCACGCTGGTGCATGCGCTGGGACGGATCGACATGACCTCGATCGTGTTCTTCGTCGGCATCCTGCTCGCGGTCGCCTGCCTCGAGCATGCCGGCCTGCTCTCGATGCTGGCCAAATGGCTCGACGCCACGCTCGGCCGACAGGACGTCATCGTCGTCGTGCTCGGCCTGCTCAGCGCCATCATCGACAACGTGCCGCTGGTCGCCGCGACCATGGGCATGTACGACCTCGCGCATTATCCGCCCGACAGCTTCATCTGGGAGTTCATCGCCTATTGCGCCGGCACCGGCGGCTCGATCCTGATCATCGGCTCGGCCGCGGGCGTTGCCGCGATGGGGCTCGAGCGGATCGAGTTCCTCTGGTATGCCCGCCGCATCGCTGGCCCCGCGCTCGCCGGCTATCTGGCGGGTGCGGTGGTGTACATCGCACAGCACGCGGCGCTGCATTGAGCGGTTCGGACCGGCTCCAGATTAACGCCCGGTTAACGTAATTCTTTAGCTCCTTAAGTCAGCTCTTAAGGATTTCTTGCCAGAGATAGACAATGCAGAAGGCCCGCGTCCGGCGTGGGCAGGAATCGTGTTGCTTGATGAGTAACCCCGCTGAAAAGCCTGAGGTTGTGCAGCTTCCGGCCGAGCCGGTAAGCGCTCCATCGGCGAGCAGCCGAAGGGCTGCGGCGCAGCGGGTGCGCGAGGCGCGCGATAAGTTAACGTCGACCAGTGGAACCCGGCCGGCTTTCGACGCCGAGATGCTGCGCCAATATGCCCAGACGCGGCTGTCGGCCTCCTACGTCGTGATGCTGCTGGTGGTTGCGACCGGCGTGCTGTTCGGACTGTGGATGCAGCCGATCCCGGCCGCGGCCTGGACCGCCGGCATGCTCTGCATCCACGGCGCGATGATCCGCAGCTGCCGCCGGTTCCTGACCGAGCCCGCCTCGCCCGCCGCAACGCGCGCGTGGCGAACACGCTTCGTCGTGCTCGACCTGCTCTACGGCCTGTGCTGGATGGCGATCCTGATCCATCCCGTGCTCGACATGGTCACGGAAACGCTGATGATGTTCCTGATGCTGCTGGTGATCGCAGTATCGAGCATGCTCGCCGCCAATCTGCCGATCGCCGCCCTTGCCGCCACCGCACCGGTCGCAGTCGCCATGGCGCTGAGCTTTGCGGTGACCGGCTCGCTGGACAATTACATCCTGGCCGCACTCGCGCTCGCCGCCGAAGGCTATTTCGTGCTGCTGGCGCATCGCCTGCATTCCTCGACCTTCGCCACGCTCGAGGCGCGCGCCGAGAAGGACGCGCTGATCGGCGAACTGGAGCAGGCCAAGGCGATCTCGGACGAGGCGCGCCACCGCGCCGAATCCGCCAATGTCGCCAAGTCGCGCTTCCTCGCGCAGATGAGCCACGAGCTGCGCACGCCGCTGAACGCGATCCTCGGCTTCTCCGAGGTGATGAAGAGCGAGATTTTTGGCGCGCATGCCGTGCCGGTCTACAAGGAGTACTCGGCGGACATCCACAATTCCGGCGTGCACTTGCTCAACCTCATCAACGAGATTCTCGATCTGTCGCGGATCGAGGCCGGCCGTTACGAGCTGAACGAGGAAGCCGTGTCGCTGGTCGGCATCGTCGCCGACTGCCACCATCTGATGAAGCTGCGCGCTTCCAGCCGCGGCATCACCATCCACGAGGTATTCGAGCAGGCCATGCCGCGGCTCTGGGCCGACGAGCGCGCGATCCGCCAGGTCGTGCTCAACCTGCTCTCCAACTCGATCAAGTTCACGCCGCAGGGCGGCGAGATCTGGCTCAAGGCCGGCTGGACAGCTTCGGGCGGACAATATCTCTCGGTGAGGGATACCGGCTCCGGCATCCCCGAGGACGAGATTCCGGTCGTGCTCGCTTCCTTCGGCCAGGGCTCCAACTCGATCAAGTCGGCCGAACAGGGCGCAGGGCTGGGCCTGCCGATCGCAAAGAACCTGATCGACCTGCATGGCGGCACGTTCACGCTGAAATCGAAGCTGCGCATCGGCACCGAGGTGATCGTCACCTTCCCGCCGGAGCGCGTGATGAGCGCGCTGGCGCCGCTGTCAGATGATTCTCCGCCGCTCCAGCCGGAGGGCTCCCTCGCGCCTGACGAGAAGCGCCGGCCGCGCCACAAGCCGATCATGAGCGCAGGCACGGGCTCTTAACGATATGCTTGCAGAAATGCCCGACCATCCCTCACTATGCCGAAATGAGCAAAGAAACGCCGTGCGTCGCCGTCTGCATGATCGATCCCAAGACCAAGCTGTGCTTCGGCTGCGGCCGCACCTTGCCGGAGATCGCGCGCTGGCACGCCATGGAAAGCGCGGAACGGCTCTCGGTCATGGCGCTGCTGCCGGCACGCATGGCGGAAGCTGGACTTGCGCCGATCGCGGGATCGCGGAAACACGCCTGACCGGCCGGCGCGCATATGGAGGTGCGCAATGATCCGCTTCCTGCTCGTTCTCGTCATGCTTGCCGGCACCGCCGGTGCCGTCGTCGCCTATGGCGATCCCGATCAGATCGCGCGCGCGAGCAACAAGGTCTCGCACATCTTCCGCACCCAGACCGTCACACCGGCACCCGCCGTGCAGATCCAGCGCGGCCAGGGCGGTGAATTCGCGCTGCGCGCGAAGATCAACGGCGTCGCCGCACCGATGGTGATCGACACCGGTGCGACCTCCGTGGTGCTGACCTGGGAAACCGCAAAGGCGATCGGGCTGCCGCTCGAGATGCTCGAATATGACGTCGATCTCGAAACCGCGGGCGGCCACACCAAGGCGGCCCGGCTCACGCTCGACCGTCTTGCCGTCGGCCACCTCGTCGAGAAATCGGTGCCGGCCCTCGTCGTGCAGCGCGGGCAGATGAAGACCAATCTGCTCGGCATGAGCTTCCTCGACCGCCTGGAGAGCTGGGGCGTGCGCGCCGACAAGCTGATGCTCACCGGCTATCCGGAGCTCCAGGGCAGCCCCCGCCGCGCGCGGATGGCGGTCGACTAGAGCGCCGACGCGAGCCGCCGCTCGCCAGCCGACAGGCTCGATCGCGCGGGCTGTGACCCATCCAGACCACGACTTCAGTTGGCGCGCCGCGAAAGCGCCGCGGTCTGGCATTTGGGCTATTTACCAACCGCCTAGTCGGTTTATAACAATCGCAGTCCCGGATCGGGGTTGGACAGGCGCTGCTCCCGAAGGGACGCGGCCAAGTGGGAGATTGTGAATGATGACTGCAAGAGCCGCGTTACGCCGCACGATGTGCGCCCTGCCCTTTGCGGCTGTGTTCGCCGCAGGCAGCGCCTGCGCTGCCGACCTGTCGCCGCGCTATGCAGCGCCCGCCTCCGCCTATACGGCACCGCAGCCGGTGTATTCGTGGACGGGTCTCTATGCGGGCTTCAACGCCGGCTATGCCGAGAGCGGCGACGACACCTTCAACAATCTCGCTGGCGCGACTGGCGGCAAGGTCAAGGGCGCCGTCGGCGGCGTGCAGATCGGCTACAACTACCAGCTCTCGCCGATGTTCGTGGTCGGCATCGAGAACGACTTCGAAGGCGCAGACATCAAGAACCACGACGCGCTCAACAGCGCCGCGGTCAGCCTGCCCTGGTACATGACCGGCCGCGCCCGCGCCGGCATCGCGACGATGGATTCACGCCTGCTGTTCTTCGGGACCGCCGGCCTTGCCGCCGGCGAATTCAAGGACGGTCCGATCAACAAGATGAAGATGGGCTGGACAGCGGGTGGCGGCGTCGAATGGGCGTTCCTGCCGAAATGGTCGGCCAAGGCCGAATATCTCTACACCGAGTTCAAGCACGACGACCTGCCGGACTGGAACGCCGCGAAATTCCACACCTTCCGCGTCGGCGTGAATTATCACTTCGACCTGTTCCGTTGAGGCCGATCGACGAAGAGCCGGATGTTGCGATCCGGCTCTTCACGTCGCGGCAGTCAGGCGGCCGCCTCCGCCGGCGCACGCACACCGACGCGCGCGATCGCATCGCGCAGCACGTCGAGACCGGCGCCCGGCTTTACCCCCTGCTCGGCAAGATGGCGGCGGAAGGCCCGCGCGCCGGGCACGGCGTGGAATGCACCGACGAAATGCCGTGTGATGGCGTGCAGCCGCGTACCGCGCGCGAGCTGCGCCTCGATATAAGGCATCATCGCTTCGAGCGCGTCCTGCATGGTCGCATGAGGCGCCGCCTCGCCGAAGATATCGGAATCGACGGAGAGCAGCCGCCATGGCTCCTGATAGGCGGCGCGGCCGAGCATCACGCCATCGACGTGTTCAAGATGCGCCTTCGCCTCGTCGATGCCTGGGATGCCGCCATTGATGATGACGGGCACATCGGGCATCGCGCGCTTGAGCCGATAGACGCGCTCGTAGTCGAGCGGCGGAATATCGCGGTTCTCCTTCGGTGACAGGCCGTTGAGCCAGGCTTTCCGGGCATGCACGATCAGCGCATCGCAGCCCGCTGCGACCACCGCGCGCGCGAGCGTATCGAGCGCCACCTCCGGGTCCTGGGCGTCGATCCCGATGCGGCACTTCACCGTGACGGGCGCCGCAACTGCGCGCTTCATCGCATCGACGCACCTCGCCACCAGCTCCGGCTCCGCCATGAGACAGGCGCCAAAGCGGCCATCCTTCACGCGATCGGACGGACAGCCGACATTGAGATTGATCTCGTCATAGCCGAACGCCTCGCCGATGCGCGCGGCCTGCGCGAGCTCGCGCGGATCCGAGCCGCCAAGCTGAAGCGCCACCGGATTTTCGCACGCATCGAACCCGAGCAGCCGCTCCCGGTCGCCATGAATGACGGCGCCGGTGGTCAGCATCTCCGTATAGAGCAGCCCCCGCCGCGTGAGATGACGGTGGAACACCCGGCAATGCCGGTCGGTCCAATCCATCATGGGCGCCACGGCAAATTTGCGCCCTAAGCTGTTCATCTTATTGAGGTATTTCAACTCCGATCAGTCCTTTATGTGATTAGACCGACTGAGAATTCTCGTTTGACGAGGGCTTCCGTAGCCTGGCTCTTCTAGGACGATATTTGCATGAATTGGAAGCGGAAATCGCTTCTTCGGATTCTCAGTGCACACGTCAGGCGGAGGTCAAGGCGTGCATGTGCAGGCAAAGCTTCTTTGGACATCGAGGTTGTAGCTGCCTGAGTCATACTCACTTCGCGGTGTGAGTATAATTTCTGCTCACGAATTTCCCTCTTCAATCGAGACCTTCGCAGCCCAGCTCGCGCAGAGAAGAATCCCTGCGCGCCCGCCACAATGTTCGAGATCTGCTTCCGCTCCGCTCGGACTTTTCTGTGGCAGCTTTTAGTAACCTATCGACATCGTCAAACGGTACAAAGAGCAACCCATAGTCATTTCTGATGATGAGATCGCCTCGCTCAGCGACCGCTTTGACGGCTAACGCTCCCGCTACCTTCCAATCGTTCCATGACCGTTCAACGATGTCAGTTCGCCTTCGCTTTCACATATCGGCCCGGTGCCGCTTCCCCCGGCGGATAGAGGTTGCTGCCGAGTTGCGTCCGGGCGGGCACCCGGTCTTCAGCCCACGGCTTGAGCCACGCGATCCAATCGTTCCACCAACTGCCCGGCCTTTCGTCGGCGCTCGCAAGCCACGCGGCGGGATCGTCGCATCGCTGGTCCGACAGCCAATAGCTTCGCTTGTTCTTGGAGGCGGGATTGATCACGCCGGCAATGTGCCCACTGGCGCCGAGCACAAAGCGGGTGTTGCCACTGAACAGGCCGGTGGTGCGATAGGCCGATCGCCACGGCACGATATGATCTTCGGCGGTCGCCAGCACGTAAGCAGGCAGATCGACCCGGGCCAGATCGACAGGAGTGCCGCACATTGTCAACCGGTTCGGCTCCCGAAGATTGTTCTCCAGGTACATGTTCCTGATGTAGAAGCAATACATCGGTCCGGGAAGGTTGGTGACATCCGCGTTCCAGAACAGCAGATCGAAACGCTCCGGCGACTTTCCCTTCAGATAGTTGTTGATCACGTTCGGCCAGATCAGCTCCTTCGACCGCAGCGTCTGAAAGACGAAGCCGAGCTCGGCGCCGCGGTAGATGCCTTCCCTCCCGATCGTCTGCTCGCGCTGCCGCACCCCTTCCTCGTCCACGAATACGCCAAGATCGCCCGGTTCCCGGAAGTCGAGCATGGTCGTCAGCAACGTCACACTGGCAACCGATTCATCGCCGCGCGTTCGCAGAATGGCGAGTGCGGATGACAAGATCGTTCCGCCGACACACCAACCCAGGACGTTGATCTTGTCTACACCCGAAATCGATCGGGCGATGTCGATGGCGCGTATGGCGCCATCCTCAACGTAGTCGTCCCATCGAATGTGGCCACAGGAGGCATCCGGGTTGCGCCATGAAACCACGAAGACCGTGAAGCCGTTCTCGACCGCGAATCGAACGAACGAATTGGCCGGCTGGAGGTCGAGAATGTAGAACTTGTTGATGCAGGGCGGCACGATCAGCAGAGGCCGGCCAGCCACCTGCTCCGTCGCAGGCGCGTATTGAATGAGCTGAAACAGCTCGTTTTCGAACACAACCGCGCCCCTGGATGCGGCGACATCCTTTCCGACCTCGAAAGCCTCCTCATCCGTGATCGTCAGGCTACCCCTGCCCAGATCGCTCATCAGGTTTTCCAGGCCCGCCTTGAGGCTTTGACCTTCGCTGTCCGTCGCGAGCTTGATGACATCCGGATTGGTGGCCAGGAAATTGGTCGGGCTCATCGCCTCGATGAGCTGGCGCGTGAAGAAGCGCAGTCGATGCTTTTCCTTCTCGTCGAGATCGAGCGCCTCGACGAAGTCGACGCAGTAGCGCGAGTTCAGCAAATAGCATTGCTTCAACAGACTATAGGCCGCATCGTCCCGCCATTCCGTGGCGTTGAACCGGCGATCGCCGCGTGCAGGCTCAATGCCTCCTTCGCCTTGCACGCCGGCGGCCGATTTGATGACGTGCTCGGTGAGCTGGTATAGCCGCTTCATGTGCTCGGCCTGCAATTCGGCGAGACGCCCCGATAAATTCAGGGCTGAGCCGAGGTTCGCCCCGTCGCGATCGCTGTTCGGTGCCCACCCAAGCGATCGCCACAGACTTTCCCCCGCCTTCAAAAAGCCCTCGACAAATTCATCAGGCACGTTGAATGGCCGATTCATGGCGTTCCTCAAGATCTGATTGGTTCGTTGCCTTCCGATAACGGGCGGCTTCTGCCGGCGCCCTTTGCCCTCGGCTGCACCGGGAGCGTGCTAGCTATCTGGGCCCGCATGGGCGGGCCGGTCGGTTCGTCCCACGGTCCGCCGCGATCTCAGGACCCGGAGCGGACGGCCGCACCCTCCCTGATGCCATCGACATTCACGGAGAGGCGTTTGATCTTGTCGTACAGCGTCTGCTTCGGAATGCTGAGAAGCGCGGCCGTTGCCTGGACGTCGCCCTGCTTGCGCCGGAGCGCGTCCTCGATGATCGATCGCTCGATGTTCTCGAGTTGCCGCGGCAATGACACATCCGACGTACCGAAACCGGATTTATTGACCGCCTTGCTGTCGAGGACACCGAGCACGAAACGGTCGGCGACGTTGCGAAGTTCGCGTACGTTGCCCGGCCACGAATAGGCCAGCAGGTGAGACATGGTCTGTTCGTCCAGAATCGGGGCGTCACGCTCGAACCGCCTCGCCGCATCCAGGGTGAATTGCTCGAACAGCAGCGGGATATCCTCCCGCCGTTCGCGCAACGGCGGGAGCTCGATGAAAGCGACGCCGAGGCGATAGTACAGATCGGCACGAAACAGACGCTTTTCGCTCAGCTCGAGCAAATTCACCTTGCTCGCAGCCACGACACGGCAATCCACCGCGATCGCCTTGTTGGTGCCGACGCGCTCGATCGAGCGATCCTGGAGCGATCTCAGCAATTTAACCTGGACGCTCAGCGGCATGCTCTCGATCTCGTCGAGGAACAGCGTTCCGCCACTGGCGTATTCGATCTTTCCTATCCGCTGACGGGTGGCGCCGGTGAACGCGCCCACCTCGTGGCCGAACAGCTCGCTCTCGACCAGCGATTCCGGCAGACCGCCGCAATTCACCGCGACATAATTGCCGCCGCGGCGGCCGCTGTGATTGTGCAGGCAGCGCGCGACGACGTCCTTGCCGGTTCCGGTCTCACCATAGATCGTGACGTCGACATTGGTCGCCGCCAAGGTGGAGACGAGCCGGCGCACCTCCTGGATCTGCGGTGATCGGCCGAGCAAGCTCGCCTCGATTCCGTTGCGGTCCGCCAAGGCGGACCGCAACGATCGCACCTCGAGCGTCAGCCGCCGCTTCTCCGCCGCCCGGCGCACCACTGAGATCAACTGCTCCGAGGAGCAGGGCTTCTCGATGAAATCATAAGCGCCGGTCCGCATTGCCTGCACGGCCATCGAAATATCGCCATGACCCGTGATCAGGATCACAGGCAGATCCTGGTCCAGTCGGCGCAGATCGGACAGCCAGTCGAGACCGCTACGCCCGCGCAGGCGCACATCGCAGACCACGACAAAAGGCATATCTGCCCGAACGGAGCCGCTGGCGCTCTCAACCGAGGCAAATCCGGAAACGGAAAATCCTGCGAGCTCGAGCGCCTGGACGCCGCCGATCCGGACGTCGTCGTCGTCCTCGACATAGATCACGCCGATCGATTGGTCATCACCCATGCGAGGCCGCCTCTGCTATCTCTGCCAATGGAAGGGTCACGACGAATTCGGCACCATCAGGCGTCAGGTTTCGCGCATGCAGTTCGCCGCCGAACGAGCGTGCAATGTGATTAGAAAGCATCAGGCCAAGGCCGAGCCCCTTTCCCGCGGGCTTGGTCGTCACGAACGGCTCGAACATGCGCTGCAGGACGTCGGAGGCGATCGCCGGCCCGCTGTTGCTGATCACGATGCGGCAGCGGACGGTCTGCGCCTCTTCCCTGCCCGCCCGGATTACGATCGACTTCCGCTCGACGCTCTCCACGGCATCGAGCGCGTTCGCCACGATGTTGCACAACAGCTGCTCGAGCCGCGTCTGATCGGCAATCACGCAGAGTTTCGCGTCGACCTCCGTCGCGATGGCGACGCCGCCCTCCCTGACGCGCCCGGAGAGAATCTTGAGCGATTCAGCCACCGCATGCTCGACGGACACCGCACCAAGCGGGCTGCTCGACTTGTAGGCGAACACCCGCAATTGGCTGGTCAGACGGCCGAGCCGCCGCACCAGTTCGCCAATGCGCGTGAGATTTCCGCGAGCATCGTCAATCAATCCGCGGTCGACCAGCAGGACCGCATTGTCGGCGGCGGTTTGCAGCGCCGCCAGCGGCTGGTTCAGCTCGTGCACGATGCCCGCCGACATCTGGCCGAGGGCCGCCAGCTTGCCGGCATGAACGAGTTCATCCTGCGCAGCCCGCAATTCGGCGGTGCGCTCCTGCACCCTGGTCTCGAGCATGTCGTTGGCCGCCTGCAACGCGGCTTGGCTCGCCAAGCGTTGCTTGATCTCCCGGCGGCGTTGCTCGACAAGACCAAGCGCCAGCAGCGCGACGAGGGCGGCGAGACCCGATATGATCCCGATGATGAGCGCGGTCTGCCGCGTGGGCGCCTCGTCGTCGAGAAGCACGAGCTTCCACAGACCGCGGTTGATTGGGACCTCGCTGACCGTATAGGCGGTACCGTTCTCCGCTATGATCCGTGCCGTGCCGTTCTCAGATTGATCGACGAGCGTCCATCCAAGTGGCACAAGATCGTGGTTTCCGTAGGGTTTGAATCGCGCAATGTCATCACGTGTTGGAACCGAAAGCGGCGCCATGGGGCGATAGCGCCACTCGTCGCGGGCGGCAAGGATCGTCACCTTGCGCTCGTCGACCAGAAGAATGTCGTTGTCGGTGCTGCGCCAGGCCCGCTCGAACGAATCCAGATTGACCTTGACGGTCGCGATCCCCTTTGTCGTTCCGCCGTCCTTCAGCGCATAGGACAGATAGTAGCCGGCGCGCGCGGTCGTGATACCGACACCAAAGAAGGCGCCGCGGCCATTCGAGAGCGCTTCGCTCACATAGGGGCGATACGACAGGTTTTCGCCGAAGGGCGTGCCGGGCTGGTCGAAATCAGCCGCGGCCAATGTCGCGCCGGTGACGCCAAGGACATAGAGATTGTCGGCTCCCGCAAGCAGGTTGATCGACTTCAGATACAAGCTGACGTTTTGCTGCAGTGCAGGATCGCTGGGCGCCTCGAGCAGCCGGAACACGCTGGGCGATGTCTCCAGGAGAGACGGAAGATATTCAAATCTCGACAGGTAGCCGTCGAGCCTCGCGGCCTCGACGGTCAGCCGCTGCTGGGCCGCGGCGTGCAGATGGTCCAGTCCCCGGCGGAACGTGACCATGTATCCCAGCCACGCCGCCGCGGCGACCAGCGCGAGGGCAAATGCGCCACGAACGAGCCAACGCGTGGAAACCGGCACCACCGAACTGACTTTGGCAGGTCCCTTGACGCTCACCAGGGATAGAAGCTCCGTCATCTCCTGAACCAGCACAAACTGTGGAGCACCGGCCACTGCGGACGACGGCTCACGCATAGTCCAACTCTATGGCCTTGCCTCGGAATACGCGATAGGAAAATCCGGTGTAGGCGATGATGACCGGCAGTGTCACGCAGACCCCGATCAGGATCACCTTCAGCGACTCCGGGCTGCTGGCGGCCTGCCAGACCGTGAGCCGGTCGATCACGACAAACGGATAGATGCTGTAGCTGAGCCCGAGGAAGCTCAGGAAGAAGACCAGGACCAGCAGCGCGAAGGGCAGCCAGCACAGTGCCTCGCGCACGGCTGGCGTCCCCAGCAGAAGGCGAACTGCCAGCAGCGCAACGCCGGACGTGATCGGGATCGCCGCCACCGCGATGATCGCCGGCAGCGTGAACCACCTGACGCGGACGGTCTCGCTGATCCATGGCGTTGCCATCGAGATCAGGATCAGGCCCAGGACCATGGGTGCCCAAGCGATCTTGCTCCACTCGATCGCCTTCTCCTGCAGTTCACCCTGCGTCTTCATCACGAGCCATGTCGCGCCCAGCAGCGCATAGGCCATCGGCAGCGCAGCGGCGATTGCGCCGGCAAAGATCGGATAGTTCCAGCCGTCGCCAAAGCCGCTGATGTAGCGACCGAGCATCCAGCCCTGGCATACCGACGCAAGCATCGACCCGGCGATGAACATGCGATCCCACATTGCCTTCCGGCCGGTCTTTGCCTTGACCCGGAAATCAAACGCTGCGCCGCGGAGGACCAGGCCGACCAGCATCAGCGCGGTCGGAAGATACAATTCCGACAGCACCAGCCCATGCGCTTTCGGGAACGCGACCAGCAGCAGACCGACGCCAAGCACGAGCCAGGTTTCGTTGGCGTCCCAGAACGGGCCGATCGACGCGACCATGGTATCGCGCTCCTCGGGCGTCGCGCGGTGCATGAGCATGCCGACCCCAAGATCGTAGCCGTCGCTCACGACGTAGACGAGCAGCGACACGCCCATCAACCCGATGAAGATCAGTGGAAGCATCTCGTCGAAGGACATCAACGTCATGCGAACTCTCCGCGGCTGCGATAGCGATGCGGATCCTCTGCAAAATCCTCCGACATGATGGCCTCCGCGCCCTTTTCCGGCTTCTCCGCCATGTATTTCAGCACGCCGACATAGGCCGCCAGCAGGCCGACATAGAGCGCCACGTAGATGGCCAGGGTCAGCGCGATACTAGCTATTGGAACACGCGAGACGACCTCGCTGGTTCGAATCAGGCCTGATACGATAAAGGGCTGGCGCCCGATTTCCGTCACGTACCAGCCTGCGATGGTTGCGACCCACCCGGCGAAGGTCATCCCCGCGAACAGTTTGAGCAGTGGTCGCGGCATAAGGGAAAAATCCCAACCATCGCGCCAATGCCGCCAGAGGCCGACCCAACTGACCAGCAGCATCAGGATGCCCGTTCCCACCATGATTCGGAACGACCAGAACAGCGGCAGCACCGGCGGATGGGCAGATGGAAACTCGTTCAGCCCCTTGAGCTCCCCGTCAGGGTCGTGACGTAGGATCAGGCTCGCGAGCTTTGGCACCGGCAGCTCGAAACGGTTCGACCGCGTCGCATCGTCGGGAATCGCAAACAGCAGTAGCGGCGCGCCACGCGTGGTTTCCCAGATGCCTTCAACGGCCGCGATCTTCTGCGGCTGATGCTCGAGCGTGTTGAGCCCGTGAAAATCGCCGGCCACGATCTGTGCGGGTGCCGCCAGCGCTGCGAACACAAGCCCCGTTCGCAGCACACGCGATACGCTCGTTGTCGCAGCGCCCTTCAGAAGCTGCCAAGCACTGATCCCGATCAAAAGGAACGCGCAAGTCAGCGACGATGCAAATACCATATGGACGAAGCGATAAGGAAAGGATGGATTGAAGACGATCTCCAGCCAATTCTTCGCATGGAATTGGCCGTCGACGATCTCGTATCCGGCCGGCGTCTGCATCCATGAATTGAGGGCGAGGATCCAGAACGCGCTCATCAACGTGCCGAGCGCGACCAGAAAGGTCGCCCCCAGATGAATCATCTCGCCGACGCGGCGGTGGCCGAACAGCATCACACCGAGAAAGCCCGCTTCCAGGAAGAACGCGGTCAACACCTCATAGCCCAGCAGCGGGCCTGCAATATTGCCGACCCGCTCCATGTAGCCCGGCCAGTTGGTGCCGAACTGGAAGCTCATAGTGACGCCGCTGACCACCCCGAGCGCAAATGTCAATGCGAACACCTTGGTCCACAGCCGATAGGCGCGCAGCCAGTCCAGCTTCTGCTGCGGGTCGGTTGCGCGCAGATGCCTCAGGCGGAAGAACAGCAGCACCCAGCCCAGTGCGATCGAGATCGACGGAAACAGGATATGAAACGTGATGTTCGCGGCGAACTGGATACGCGCGAGGAACACGGCGTCCATCAGCATCCTCTCCAGGTCAGGCACCGCGCCATGTGCATAACGGCCCACACGACATCCATTCTCTCCGCGACCGCAATCAGTGGAGCTTCACATGCGGTTCGGTCCGCCGCGTGATCAGGCGGGCCAACGTGTCGAGCGCTACCTTCACCGAACCATGCAGGGCGTGCTCGTGCATCTTGTACAGCGACAGGTACATCATCCGCGCGAACAGCCCCTCGAAGACCAGGCTGCCGCCCACCAGCGCCCCCATCATCGAGCCGACCGTGCTGAACTCGCCGAGCGAGACCAGGGATCCGAAGTCACGGTAGCGATAGTCCTTGATTGCCTCGCCCCGCAGATGCCGCGGGATCTGCGAATAAAGGTGGGACGCCTGCTGATGCGCCGCCTGCGCACGCGGCGGCACGTTGCCCCGGTCGCCCCATGAGCAGGCCGAGCAGTCGCCGATCGCAAAGATGTTGTCGTCCCATGTGGTCTGCAGCGTCGGCCGTACGGCGAGCTGATTGATGCGGTTGGTTTCGAGGCCGGCGATATCTTTCAGGAAATCGGGCGCCTTGACGCCCGCCGCCCAGACGATCAGTTCGGCGGGAATGATCCGTCCGTCCGTCAGGCTCACATGGTCCGACCCGACTTCGGAGACCTTGGCGCCCACCAGCAGGTCGACGCCGAGCTTGATGAGCAGCTTTTCTGTCTCTTTCGAAACCCGTTCCGGCAGCGCGGGCAGCACCCGGTCCGCGGCTTCGATCAGCGTGATCCTGATGTCCTTCTGCGCATCGACCTGATCGAGACCAAAGGCCACCACTTCCCGGGTCGTCCGGTGCAGTTCCGCCGCAAGCTCGACACCGGTCGCACCGGCTCCGATGATCGCGACCTTCAATTGGTGTTCCCCAAGGGGCGAGGATTGGGCATGGGCGCGGATACACGCATTGACCATTCGCTCGTGAAAGCGCTTCGCATCTGCCTGCGATTCCAGCTTGATCGCGTGCTCCGCGACGCCCGGCGTGCCAAAATCGTTGTTCTGGCTGCCGACAGCGATGACGAGGACGTCATAGTCAAAGCTCCGCTTCGGCGTCACCTCACGGCCTTCGGCATCGAGATAGGGCGCCACCAGCACCTGACGGCGCTCCCGGTCGATTCCGATCATCTCCCCGATCCGGTAGCGAAAGCCGTGCCAATAGGACTGCGCGAGATAGTCGACCTCGTGGGCCGCGATATCCATGCTTCCGGCGGCGATCTCGTGCAGCTTCGGCTTCCACACATGGGTGCGGTTGCGCTCGATCAGCGTGACCTCGAGCTTGCCCTTGCGGCCGTATTTGTCGCCGAGGCGGGTTGCGAGTTCCAGACCGCCCGCCCCGCCGCCGACGATCACGACCCGGGGTTTTCCCGATTGCGCCTCACTCATGTTGGCCTCGATCGATCGTGTTCACAGTCCGCCCAGCCGGATCTCCAATCAGTCTCTCTCCGACACCGCATCCGCGGCTGCGACAGCGGCCATGTTCACGATGCGGCGGACGGTGGAGGACGGCGTGAGAATGTGCGCCGGCTTTGCCGCGCCAAGCAGAATGCCGCCGACCGTCAGCCCCTGCCCCGCAGCCATCCGCAGCAGATTGTAGGAGATATTGGCGGCGTCGAGATTGGGCATCACCAACACGTTCGCAGGCCCTGCGAAGCCGGACTCCGGAAACTCGTGGTCACGCACCGATTGCGACAGCGCCGCATCTCCGCGCATCTCGCCTTCCACCGCGAGGTCGGGCGAGCGCTCGCGAATGATCGTGCGCGCTTCGCGCATCTTGTGCGCTTCCGGGACCGCGGAGCTGCCGAAACTCGAATGCGACAGCAGCGCCACCCGCGGCGTGATGCCAAATCGTTTGACTTCGGCGGCCGCCAGCAACGCGATGTCAGCAACCTGCTCGGCAGTCGGATTGAGATTGCAGTGCGTGTCGCAGATGAACAGCTGATGCTGCGGGAGAATGAGCATCTGCATCACGGCGAGGGTCCGCACATCGTCCCTCGTCCCGATCACGTTCTTGATCGCGGCCAGGTGATCGGCGGTTCGCCCGATCACCCCGCAAAGCATCGCATCGCCGATCCCCCGCTCGAGCAGGATCGAGGCGAGCACGGTCGCGTTGCTCCTTGTCTCCGACAGCGCAAGGGCCGCCGACACGCCGTCGCGCTTCCTGCGCGCATGATAAACATCGGCGCATTTGGAATAGACCTGCGCATCGTGCGGATCGATGATCTCGCAGTCCTGTCCGGGTCTGAGCCGGAGACCGAAGGCCTTGATGTGCTGTTCGATCGTCGCCGGCCGGCCAAGCAGCAGCGGCTTTGCGATCCGCTCGTCGGCGATGACCTGTGCGGCCCGCAGCACGCGCTCATCCTCGCCCTCCGCCAGAACAAGGGATTTTCCGCTCCCCTTCGCCACCGAAAAGACCGGCTGCATCGCATTTCCGGACTGGTAGACGAAGCGGCTCAGCTTCTGTCGATAAGCGTCCATATCGACGATCGGACGCCTGGCAACACCCGTATCGGCAGCCGCCTTAGCCACCGCCGGCGCAATCATCTCGATGAGACGTGGATCGAACGGCTTTGGAATGAGATAGTTGCGGCCGAAGCGAAGGTCCTCGCCCTTGTAGGCTGTGGCGACCACCTCTGGCACCTCAGCCATGGCCAGGTCCGCCAGCGCGCGCACCGTCGCAAGCTTCATCTCCTCATTGATGGTCGTCGCGCCACAATCGAGCGCGCCGCGGAAGATGAACGGGAAGCACAGCACATTGTTGATCTGGTTAGGGTAGTCCGAACGTCCCGTGCCGATGATCGCATCGGGGCGGACCGCCAGCGCGTCCTCCGGCATGATCTCCGGAATCGGATTGGCCATCGCGAAGATCAGGGGATCGCGCGTCATCTTCTTGACCATCTCAGGGGTCAGCACCTTGCCGGCCGACAGGCCAAGGAAGATGTCCGCATCCTGAATGATGTCATCTAACTTGCGCGCCTCCGTCTTCACAGCATAGCGCGCCTTGTTATCGTCCATGCTTTCGGCGCGGCCGGCATACACGACGCCCTTGGCATCGGTCACGATGATCCGCTCGCGGCGCAGTCCAAGGCTCACGATCAGATCGAGGCAGGCTAGCGCCGCAGCGCCCGCGCCGGAGCACACCAGCTTGACGTCGGCGATGTCCTTCTTGACCAGCTTCAGTCCATTGAGGATCGCCGCCGCGGCGATGATCGCAGTGCCGTGCTGGTCGTCGTGAAAGACCGGGATCTTCATCCGCTCGCGGAGCTTCTTCTCGATGTAGAAGCATTCCGGCGCCTTGATGTCCTCCAGGTTGATACCGCCAAAGGTCGGCTCCATCCTGGCGATCGTCTCGACCAGCGCATCAGGATTCTCCTCGGCGAGTTCGATGTCGAAGACATCGATCCCCGCGAATTTCTTGAACAGGCACGCCTTGCCTTCCATGACCGGCTTGCCAGCCAATGCGCCGATATTGCCAAGGCCGAGCACGGCGGTTCCATTGGTGACGACGGCGACGAGGTTACTGCGCGCCGTCAGCACATCTGCTTGCAACGGATCCTCCGCAATGACCAGGCAGGGCTCCGCCACGCCGGGCGAGTAGGCCAGCGCCAGATCGCGCTGGGTGGCCATCGCCTTGGTCGGCACCACCGAGATCTTTCCCGGCGTCGGCAGGCGATGGTATTCGAGTGCGGCTTCCTTCAGATCCTGGTCCATCGTATCCCTCGACTTGATTCCCTCGTTCGGGAAGCCGATACGCGGCCTCCCTCTGCTCTCAAGCGGCCTCAGATCATGTGCTGGCCGCCATTCGCCGAGATCGTCGATCCCGTGATGAAGCCGGCATCGTCGGAGGCGAGGAACACGACCGTGCGCGCGATCTCGTGTGGTTCGCCGAGGCGACCGACCGGAATCTGGGGCAGGATGTTCTTGGCCACGATCTCCGGATTGATCGCCTTGACCATCTCGGTCGCGATATAGCCGGGGCAGATCGTGTTGACGGTGATGCCGGCGCGAGCCCCTTCCTGAGCCAGCGCCTTCACGAAGCCGATATCACCTGCCTTGGCGGCGGAATAATTGACCTGACCCATCTGGCCCTTCTGACCATTGATCGAGGAGATGCAAATCACCCGGCCGAACTTGCGCTCGCGCATGCCTTCCCACACTGGCCGCGTCATGTTGAACAGCGAGTTCAAATTGGTGTTGATGACCGCGTACCATTGCTCCGGCGTCATCTTGTGGAACATGCCGTCCTTGGTGATGCCGGCATTGTTGACCAGCACGTCCACCGGACCAAGGTCAGCCTCGACCTGTTTGAGACCCGCGGCACAGGCGTCGTAGTTCGAGACGTCCCATTTGTAGACGTTGATGCCGGTCTGGCCCTTGAACTTCGCAGCCGCCTCGTCGTTACCGGCATAGCTCGCGGCTACCTTGTAGCCGGCCGCCTTGAGCGCGATCGAAATCGCCTCGCCGATACCGCGCGTTCCGCCGGTCACCACCGCAACTCTGGACATGATCTCCTCCTGATCCTGGTCGGTTCAATCTCTATTTGCCGGCGCTCGGCCAGCCGTTGTCGTTCGCGGACGGCGTGGTGCCGTCCGCGATTATCTCCGGTTCCAAAAACCGGCTTTGCTCTTCTAGCGTTCGACCGTTAGGGCGACACCCATGCCGCCGCCGATGCACAACGTGGCAAGCCCTTTCTTCGCACCCCGCTTCTGCATCTCGAACAGCAGCGTCGTCAGCACGCGGGCGCCGGATGCACCGATCGGATGGCCGATGGCGATGGCGCCGCCGTTCACGTTCACGATCGACGGATCCCAGCCCATGTCCTTGTTGACGGCGATGGCCTGGGCCGCAAAGGCTTCGTTGGCCTCGACGAGGTCGAGATCTTTGACCCTCCAGCCAGCCTTTTCCAGCGCCTTGCGCGAGGCCGGAATCGGCCCCGAACCCATCACCGCCGGATCGACGCCGGCCGTGGCCCACGAGACGATCCTGGCAAGAGGCGCCAGGCCGCGCTTGCTGGCTTCGTCCGCGCTCATCAACACCAGAGCGGCCGCGCCGTCGTTGAGGCCCGAAGCGTTGCCCGCCGTGACCGAACCTTCCTTGTTGAAAGCGGGCTTCAGCTTGGCCAGCGACTCCTGCGTCGTGCCGGGGCGGATATATTCATCCTGGTCGACGACGACGTCGCCCTTCCTGGTCTTGACGGTGACCGGAACGATCTCATCCTTGAACCGGCCGCCCTTCTGCGCATCCTCGGCCTTGTTCTGCGAGCTGGTCGCGAACGCATCCTGCTCCTCGCGGGTAATCTGCCATCTGGCGGCGATGTTCTCCGCCGTGACGCCCATGTGATAGCCATGGAAGGCGTCCATCAGGCCGTCCTTCAGCATGGAATCGACGAACTTGACGTCGCCCATCTTGGTGCCGCCCCGCATATGCGACAGATGCGGCGCCATCGACATGGACTCCATGCCGCCGGCGACAATGATTTTGGCATCGCCATTGGCGATCTGCTGCAGCCCAAGCGCGACCGACCGCAGGCCCGAGCCGCAGAGCTGGTTCATGCCCCATGCCGTTTTCTCCTGCGGAATGCCGGCCGCCATCGCGGCCTGCCGCGCGGGGTTCTGCCCCTCACCACCGGATAGCACCTGCCCCAGGATGACTTCGTCGACATCCTCGGGCGAGACCTTCGCGCGATCCAGGGCGCCTTTGATTGCGACAGCTCCGAGCTCGTGTGCGGACAGCGCGCCGAACGCCCCGTTGAAGGAACCGACTGGCGTCCGCGCCGCGGAGACAATTACCACATCCGTCATGACAAACTCCCTTGATAGCCCGTGATGTCCGGGCGGTGATCGGTTGGCACCGTGCCCTTAGCCCGTCGTTACGGCGACCTCGAGGTCGGTCGGATCGATGTTGCGATCGAGTGCGACGCGCAGCTTCTCGCGGTCGAGCTCACCCTCCCACCAGGCGACGACGACGCAGGCAACGCCATTGCCGCACAGGTTCGTCAGGGCCCGACACTCGCTCATGAACTTGTCGATCCCGAGCACGATCGCCATGCCGGGAAGCAACTCGGGCCTGACCGCGGCGAGCGTACCGGCAAGGGTGATGAAGCCCGCGCCCGTGATGCCGGAAGCGCCCTTCGACGTCAGCATCGCAACGACGAGGATCGTCATCTGCTCACCGAACGAGAGATCGACGTTCATCGCTTGGGCGATGAAAAGCGTCGCCAGCGTCATGTAGATGTTGGTTCCGTCGAGATTGAACGAGTAGCCAGTCGGCACGATTAGTCCGACGACGGACTTCGAACAACCGAGAATCTCCAGCTTCTCCATCATCTGCGGAAGAGCGCTCTCCGAGGACGACGTGCCGAGCACGATCAGCAGCTCATCCTTGATGTATTTAAGGAACTTGAAGATCGAGAAGCCGGCGATACGGGCGATGATCCCGAGACCAACGACCACGAACAGAAACGCAGTGAGATAGAAAGTCGCGATCAGGCCGGCGAGATTGCCGAGCGCCTGGGGGCCATAGCGACCGATCGTATAGGCCATCGCACCAAAGGCACCGATGGGCGCGACCTTGACGATGATCGAGATGACGCCGAACATCGCGTGGGCGACGTCGTCGACAAACGCACGGACGGTATGAGCTCGCTCGCCAAGGCCCATCAGCGCAAAGCCGAACAATATGGCGAACAGCAGAACCTGGAGGATTTCGCCTTGCGCGAAGGCCCCGACCACCGTGTCCGGGATGATGTGGAGGACAAAGTCCACCGACTTCATCTCGCTCGCCTGTTTCGCATAACCGGCGACGGCCGCAGCATTCGACTGCCCCTGGAAACCCGCTCCCGGACGCAGCACGTTGGCGACGACCAAGCCCAACGCCAGGGCAAAGGTCGAAACGACCTCGAAGTAGACGAGCGCCTTGACCGCGACGCGGCCGACCTTTTTCACTTCGGAAATGTGCGCAATGCCGGAGACGACCGTACAGAAGATGATCGGCGCAATGGCCATCTTGATGAGCTTGACGAATCCGTCGCCCATCGCCTTGATCCAGTCGTTCTTGGCGAGATCCGGCCAGAGCCAACCGACAATAACGCCAAGCGCGATCGCCACGAGAACCTGAACATAGAGGATCCGATAGAACGGCTTCTTCTGCGTCGCAGTCGCCGTTGCAGAGGTCGCAGTGATTGTTGCGGACACTGTGTTTTCTCCCTGATCTCGCTGTGCCTGCGTTAGCAGGCCGCGCTATTTCTTCTTCTGTGCCGGCAGATCGGTGCAGTGGCCCTCAAAGACCTCCGCTGCCATTCCGATGGACTCGCCGAGCGTCGGATGCGGATGAATGGTCTTGCCGATATCGGCCGGCTCACATCCCATTTCGATCGCAAGGCAGACCTCGCTGATCAGATCGCCCGCATGCGTGCCGACGATCCCGCCGCCGATGACGCGATGCGTCGCCGTGTCGAATAACAGCTTTGTGAAACCCTCGTCGCGGCCATTGGCGATGGCGCGGCCGGACGCCGCCCACGGGAAGACCGATTTGCCAAACTTAATGCCCTCGGCCTTGCACTCGTCCTCGGTCTTGCCGGCCCAGGCGACTTCGGGATCGGTATAGGCGACCGACGGGATCTGTCGCGCGTCGAAATAGGATTTTTCGCCATGGGCGACTTCGGCAGCCACATGGCCTTCATGCACGGCCTTGTGCGCCAGCATCGGCTGGCCCACGATGTCGCCTATCGCAAAGATGTGCGCCACGTTGGTGCGCATTTGCTTGTCGACGTCGATGAAGCCGCGATCGGTCACCGCGACACCGGCCTTCTCGGCGCCGATCTTCTTGCCGTTCGGGCTTCGGCCGACGGCTACCAGAACGAGGTCATAGACCTGCGGCCCGGACGGCGCCTGCTCGCCCTCGAAGCTGACCTCGATTCCGGCCTCGGTCGCCTTCGCGCCGACGGTTTTGGTCTTCAGCATCGCCTTGTCGAAACGCTTCGCGTTCATCTTCTCCCAGACCTTGACCAGGTCACGGTCGGCGCCCTGCATCAGGCCGTCGAGCATTTCGACCACGTCGATGCGCGCGCCAAGCGCCGAATAGACCGTCGCCATCTCGAGCCCGATGATGCCGCCGCCGATCACCAGCATGCGCTTCGGGATCGACTTCAGCAGCAATGCGCCCGTCGAGTCGACGATGCGCGGATCCTCGGGCAGGAACGGCAGCTTCACCGCCTGGCTGCCAGCAGCGATGATCGCCTTGGCGAACTTGATCGTCTTCTTGCCGCCCGCAGTGACCACTTCAAGATGATGCGGATCGAGGAAGGCACCGACGCCGGTCACCACCTCGACCTTGCGGGCCTTGGCCATCCCGGCGAGACCACCGGTCAGCTTCTTGATCACGCCGTCCTTGAACCCGCGCAGCTTGTCGAGGTCGATCTGCGGCGCACCGAACGAGATTCCGTGGTCCGGGAGATGCTTGACCTCATCGACGACGGACGCCGTATGCAGCAACGCCTTGCTTGGAATGCAGCCGACATTGAGACAGACGCCGCCGAGCGTGTCGTAACGCTCAACCAGCACGGTCTTCATGCCGAGATCGGCGGCGCGGAAAGCGGCCGAATAGCCGCCGGGCCCGGCGCCGAGCACCAGCATCTCGCATTCGATATCCGCCTTGCCGGAATGAGATGCCGGGACAGGCGCAGCTGCGGACGACGTAGCGGCAGGCTTTGACGCCGGCGCAGGCGGCGGAGCGGCCGCGGCCCCCGCAGTCTCCAGCACGAGGATGATCGAGCCTTCACTGACCTTGTCGCCAACCCTGACTTTGACCTCCTTGACGATTCCGGCATGCGAGGACGGGATCTCCATCGACGCCTTGTCGGACTCGACCATGATGAGGCTGGTGTCGACCGCCACGGTCTCGCCGGGCTTCACCATGACCTCGATCACCGCAACGTCCTTGAAGTCGCCGATGTCAGGAACCTTCACTTCGATCTGCTGAGCCATGCTGCTCTCCCCCGAACTCAGAACAGCACCCGCCGCAAATCGGCGAGCACGCTGGCGAAGTAGACGTTGAAGCGGGCGGCGGCCGCGCCGTCGATGACCCGGTGATCCCAGGACAGCGACAACGGCAAGGTAAGGCGCGAGGCCCAAGTCTTGCCGTCAGGCGAATGCTGCTTCCAGTATCCCTTGCATACGCCCATGATCGCGACTTCCGGCGCGTTGATGATCGGCGTGAAGTAGATGCCGCCGATGCCGCCGAGCGACGAGATCGAGAAAGTGCCCCCTTGCATCTGGTCCGGCTTGATCTTGCCCTCGCGCGCAAGCTTGGCGAGCGCGTTCATCTCGTTGGCGATCTCCGGCAACGACTTCTTGTCGGCATCGCGGATGACAGGCACCATCAGTCCGTTCGGCGTGTCCGCTGCAAAGCCGATGTGCCAGTAATTCTTGTAGACCAGGGTGTCGCCGTCGAGGCTGGCGTTGAACTCCGGAAACTTTTTCAACGCCGCAACGGCCGCTTTCACCATGAACGGCAGCAGCGAGAGCTTGACGCCGCTCTTCTCCAGCTCCTTGTTCATCTTGACCCGGAACTGCTCGAGTTCGGTGATGTCGGCCTCGTCATGAGTTGTGACGTGCGGAATGACGACCCAGTTGCGATGCAGATTGGCTGCCGAGATCTTCTTGATGCGGCCGAGCTCCTTGCGCTCGACCGGCCCGAACTTCGCGAAATCGATCTTGGGCCAGGGCAGAAGATCGATGCTGCCGACACCGCCTCCGCTCGCCGCCGCAGCCTGCGGCTTGGCGGCGGGCGCACCACCCTTGGCAGAGGCCTCGACGTCCTCACGCACAATCCGGCCGTGATTGCCCGAGCCCTTGATCTTGCCGAGATCGACGCCCATCTCGCGCGCCAACTTGCGCACCGCCGGACCGGCATAGGCCAGCGCGAAGGCTTGTTCGTCGACCCCGGCGGCTTGCACCGCCAATGCCGCGGCTGTCGCCTGTGATGCGGGTGCCAGTGCGGGCGCGGCAGCGTTCGCCGCAGCGGATGCGTCACCGGTCGCGAGCACGAGGATAATCGCGCCCTCGCTGACCTTGTCACCCGTCTTCACCTTGATCTCGCGCACCGTACCCGAGAGCGGAGCCGGCACTTCCATCGTTGCCTTGTCCGATTCGAGCGCAATCAGCGGATCCTCCGCCTTGACGCTATCGCCGGGCTTCACGAAGATTTCGATGACCGGCACGTCCTTGAAGTCACCAATGTCGGGGACGCGTACCTCGGCCACACCGGCCGGCGCGCTGACCGGCGACGGCGGCGCACTGACGACCGGGCGCGTTTCCGCCTGCTCGGCGCCCGCGCCCTCGAATTGCACGATCACCGCACCTTCGCTTACCTTGTCGCCAACCTTGACCACCACGGACTTCACCACGCCATCGCGCGGTGACGGCACTTCCATGGTCGCCTTGTCGGACTCGAGCGCGACCAGCGGGTCCTCGGCCTTTACCTTGTCGCCCGGCTTGACGAAGACCTCGATCACCGGGACGTCCTTGAAGTCGCCGATATCGGGAACCTTGATGTCGATCAGCCCACTCATTGCTCTGCCCTCGGCTCCCAGCCTCACACGGTCCACGGCGCAGCGCGCCCGGCATCGATTTGATATTTGGCGATGGCCTCGGCCACGACCGCGGGCTTGATCGCTCCCTCATCGGCGAGCGCCTTGAGGGCGGCGACCGCGACGTAGTGCCGGTCGACCTCGAAGAATTTGCGCAGCTTCACGCGATAGTCGCTACGGCCGAACCCGCCGGTGCCGAGCACGACGTAGCGGCGCCCCGCCGCCTGTACATATTCCCGGATCTGGTCGGGGTAGTTGCGCATATAGTCGGTGGACGCCACGACCGGCCCCGGATATCCCTTGAGCTGCGATTCAACCCAGCTCTCGCGACGTGGCTCGGTCGGATGCAGCAGGTTCCAGCGCTCCGCCGCCATGCCATCGCGGCGCAGCTCGTTGAAGCTGGTTGCGCTCCAGACGTCCGCGGCCACGCCGAAGTCTGCCTTGAGCAGATGGGCGGCCGCGATCACCTCGCGCAAGATCGTGCCCGACCCGACTAGCTGGACGCGGAGGCCCTTCTTCGCGGTCTCGCCTCCGTTTTTCAGGAGATAGAGCCCCTTGAGAATCCCCTCCTCCGCCCCTTCGCCTGCATCGGCCAGCGCTGGATGCGGATAGTTCTCGTTCATCAGAGTGAGGTAGTAGTAGACGTCCTCCTGCGCCTCATACATGCGGCGCATGCCTTCGCGCACGATGGTCACGACTTCATAGGCGAAGGTCGGATCGTAGGAGATGCAGTTCGGGATCGTGGCCGCGAGCACGTGGCTGTGGCCGTCCTCGTGCTGCAAGCCTTCGCCGTTTAGCGTAGTTCGGCCGGCCGTGCCGCCGAGCAAGAAGCCGCGTGCCCGCATGTCGCCTGCGAGCCAGGCGAGATCGCCGACACGCTGCAGGCCAAACATCGAGTAGTAGATGTAGAACGGGATCATCGGCACGTTGTTCGTCGAGTAGGACGTCGCCGCGACGATCCAACTCGACATCGCACCGCCTTCGTTGATGCCTTCCTGGAATACCTGCCCGCTCTTGTCTTCGCGGTAGTACATCAGCTGGTCGGCATCCTGCGGCCTGTAAAGCTGGCCGACCGACGAATAGATGCCGAGTTGCCGGAACATGCCCTCCATGCCAAAGGTGCGGGATTCGTCCGGCACGATCGGCACGATGTGCCTGCCGATCACCTTGTCGCGCACAAGGGTGCCGAGCAACTGCACGAAGGCCATCGTCGTCGAGATCTCGCGGTCGCCGGTGTTTTCGAGCAAGCGCTGGAACGTCGAGAGTGGTGGAATTTGCAAGGACGCGGATTTCCGCCGGCGTTGCGGCAGGTAGCCGCCGAGCTTTTCGCGCTGTGCCCGGAAATACTTCATTTCCGGGCTATCTTCCGGCAGCCGGAGGAAAGGCACCTTGGCCAGGTCCGCGTCGGCGACCGGCACCTGGAAGCGATCACGAAAGCCGCGCAGCGCGTCCTGCGTCATCTTCTTCGCCTGATGGGCGATCATCTGGCCTTCGCCGGATTCGCCCATGCCGTACCCCTTGACGGTTTTCGGCAGGATGACCGTTGGCTGGCCCTTGTGGTTCACGGCCGCGGTGTAGGCGGCGAAGACCTTCTCGGGATCATGGCCGCCGCGCGCGAGCTGCCAGATCTCGTCGTCGCTCATATCGGATACGAGCTGCTTCGTTTCCTCGTACTTGCCGAAGAAGTGTTCGCGAATGTAGGCGCCGCTCTTGCTCTTGAAGTCCTGGTATTCGCCGTCGACGCATTCTTCCATGAGCCTGAGCAGCAGCCCGCTCTCGTCCTTTTCCAGCAGGCGGTCCCACCCCGAGCCCCATAGCACCTTGATGACGTTCCAGCCCGCACCGCGGAATACGCTTTCAAGCTCCTGAACGATCTTGCCGTTGCCCCGAACGGGTCCATCGAGCCGCTGCAGGTTGCAGTTGATGACGAAGATCAGATTGTCGAGGTTCTCGCGGCCGGCGAGCGAGATGGCGCCGAGCGATTCCGGCTCGTCGGTTTCGCCGTCGCCCATGAACGCCCAGACCTTCCGGTTGGACGTCTCGGCTAGCTTGCGGTTCTCGAGATATTTCAGGAACCGCGCCTGATAGATCGCCATCAGCGGCCCGAGGCCCATCGACACCGTCGGGAACTGCCAGAAATTCGGCATCAGCCAAGGATGCGGATAACTCGACAACCCGTTGCCGCTCGTCTCCTGCCGAAAGCTGAGAAGTTGCTCCTCGCTCAACCGCCCCTCGAGAAAGGCGCGTGCGTAGATGCCGGGCGAACAATGTCCCTGAACGAAAATCAGATCGCCGCCATGGGCATCGGTCGGCGCGTGCCAGAAATGGCCGAAGCCGATGTCGTAGAGCGTCGCAGCGGACTGGAAGCTCGCGATGTGGCCGCCGAGCTCCGAGCTTTCTTTGTTGGCGCGCAGAATAATCGCCAGCGCATTCCAGCGGATGACGGAGCGAAGCTTGTGCTCGATCGCGCGGTCGCCCGGCAGCGCCGGTTGCTGATCCGGCGGGATTGTATTGCAATAAGGCGTTGTCAGCGACTGCTCGATCTGGAGGCCGCTGTGTCGGGCCGCATCGAGCATCGCATTGATGACGAACTCGGCGCGTTCATTGCCGCGGTGCCCGCGGACCGCCGACAGGGCATCAAGCCATTCCCGGGTTTCCTGCGGGTCCTGATCGTGAGCGTCCGCGAGCGTCATTACTTTCTCCATTGCATGCCGAGCCGAAGTCGAGCGCCAAGGTTCATTGCGGCCCGCGTTCATGCGGACGCGCACAATGCCGAACGGGCGATATCCCGGTCGCGTTAGGTCGTGAGTTGAATGTTGGCTGGCATCTGAACGTCCCCTCGCACAGTTTATTTTAGAGCTGTCGCTTCTTTTGACAGGTTATTAAGCAGCATTCATGCCAGCCCACGGAAAGTACGGTATTCTCAGCGATGTCGTTCAATTTGCTTGGTTTTACCGGATAGCTGACTGCTCCCGCGAGGGCATTCGGGCCGGATCCGTCTGAAGCTCCGGAAAACCGGCCAGAGCGACCGCCCGAAATATCGGACCGACCTGACGGAAGGTTCCGAATGCCAGGCGATGCCGTCACCCGGCCCGCCGGGACTGGAGCATCCGCGTAAGGGTTTGCCCAGTCACCCAAGTGAGAACAACGCGATTACAAATCAGGTTGACGCGTGTCATCGCGATAACTGAATGTCAGCGACCAAGCGCGCGAGACTCCATTGTTGGCACGCGATTGCTTGCGCAAGTCGAGACGTATCATGCAGTTTGAGCGAAGCCGCCGGCATGTTTGGCTCTGGCACATCACAGGGATGGGTGCATGAAAGTGATACTTGATCTCCTCAACAACGATCCGCGCACGACGCAGCGGACCGAAAGGCCGCGCCATCCCGAAAAGGCCAACCGCCCGGACACACCGATGGAAAGCAGGCCCGCATGGATCCGCGTGAAAGCCCCCGGCTCCGCCCAATGGACTGAGACGCAACGTATCGTGCGCGAAAACAAGCTCGTGACCGTCTGCGAGGAAGCCAGCTGCCCCAACATCGGCGAGTGCTGGGCGAAGAAGCACGCGACCTTCATGATCATGGGTGACACCTGCACGCGCGCCTGCGCGTTCTGCAACGTGCGCACCGGCCTGCCCGGCCCGCTCGATGCCGACGAGCCCGGCAAGGTCGCCGACGCCGTGGCCAAGCTCGGGCTTGAGCACGTGGTCGTGACATCGGTCGATCGCGACGACCTCGCCGACGGCGGCGCCGCCCATTTCGCAGCCACAATTGCGGCGATCCGCGCAATGAGCCCGGCAACGTCAATCGAAATCCTCACGCCTGATTTCCTGCGCAAGCACGGCGCGCTCGAAACGATCGTTGCGGCAAGGCCAGACGTGCTCAATCACAATCTGGAAACGGTGCCGTCAAAATATCTCGCGGTACGCCCAGGTGCCCGCTATTTCCATTCGGTGCGACTTCTGCAACGCGCGAAGGAGCTCGACCCGCGCATCTTCACCAAATCGGGAATCATGGTCGGCCTCGGCGAGGATCGTAGCGAGGTGCTGCAGTTGATGGACGATCTGCGTTCCGCCGACGTCGACTTCCTGACCATCGGCCAGTATCTCCAGCCGACGCGCAAGCACCATGCCGTGATGCGCTTCGTGCCCCCTGTTGAATTCGAGGCCTATGAGAAGACCGCCTATGCCAAGGGATTTCTCATGGTCTCGGCCACGCCACTGACGCGATCCTCACACCACGCCGGTGACGACTTCCGCAAGCTGCGCGAGCGCCGACGCGCGTAGCTACCTCTGCGACTGGATCGCGCTACTCCACAAACGGGACACCCTGCGCAACCGTCACCCAGGTCCACGGCTTAGCCGTAGCTCAGGCTGAACAAATTGGCAGGGCAATATGCTCGTCGTGCTCACAAACGAATGGATTTTGTTGCACCTCCTGAGATTCTTCTTGACCTTCCCGTGCACACGTTGTGCACACGCAGGCTTCTAAGCGTTTGAAAACCCTAAACTCTCGCTCCAATCCATCATCAGGAAGTTTGAGGTAGGTCCAGCCACCAAGAGCCAGTTAGATCTAATGTGTTCACCTCAATGATCGCACGCACCATACGGGACAGCTGCAAAGAATGAAGCCCAGACGGGATCTATACTGCGCTCAAGCTCGCGCGCGACATCTTCGGTCGCATCGCGTGACCAGCCCTCGATGGCGTTGATGACGACGATCCTAACAGGATGGCCCGAGGTGAGGTCGCGCCAAGGCGGCCTCGCGGTCGGTTTCTCGACAGGCGCAGCCCGCGCGGGCGCGGAAGTCCTCCGGGAGGAGGTAGATGTACTGGGCTAGAGGATCCAGCGGCACGATCAGGGGCGACTGACGCAATACGCAACTCCTTCCCGGAAAGGTAACCCCCTTTTGAAACCGATTTAGTTCGGTCGTCTCAACCGGTTCGCTAGGGGAAGTCCTTGAAAAACTTGGTGGGCGACTAGGGCACGAACATTGGACCCGCTGATCAAGTCCGCAGGCACGTCCTCAGGCCGCGCGCACCGTGTCGAGAAATTTGCCGACCTCGAACTTGAGACGGTTGCTGTCGGACGCGAGCGATTGCGCCGCCGAAAGCACCTGTGAGGATGCCGATCCGGTCTCGCCCGCGCCGCGCTGCACATCGGTGATGTTGGCCGACACCTGATGGGTCCCTTGCGCAGCCTGCTGCACGTTGCGGGAGATTTCCTGCGTGGCCGCGCCCTGCTCTTCCACCGCAGCCGCGATTGTCGAGGAGATCTCGGAGAGTTTTTCGATGGTGTCGCTGATGTCTTTGATAGCTCCGACCGATTCGTGCGTCGCGGCCTGGATACCAGCGATCTGTTGGCCGATCTCGCCGGTCGCCTTCGCGGTCTGCTCGGCCAGCGCCTTGACCTCGGAGGCAACGACCGCAAAGCCGCGCCCGGCCTCACCCGCGCGGGCCGCCTCGATCGTGGCGTTGAGCGCCAACAAATTAGTCTGACCGGCGATGGTGTTGATCAGTTCGACCACATCGCCGATCCGTGTCGCCGCCTTCGAGAGCTCGCTGACGCGCTCGGTAGTGGAGCGGGCCTGACCGACGGCCTCACTGGCAACCCGTGCCGACTCCTGAACCTGCCGGCTGATCTCGGTGATCGAGGACGACAGCTCCTCGGTCGCCGACGCCACCGATTGCACGTTGGTCGACGCTTCCTCGGACGCCGCAGTGACCATGGTGGTGAGTTCTTGGGCGCGCTCCGCGGTCGAGGTGAGCGTCGAGGCGGAGGCCTCCAGCTCGGTCGATGCCGAGGAGACGGTATCGACGATCTCGCCGACGGCGGATTCAAAGCTGTCGGCGAGCTTGCGCATCTCAGCCTTGCGCTGCTCGGCCGCGACATTATCCTGTCGGATCTTGGCCTCGGCTTCGTCCCGCGCCTTCTGCTCGGACACGACCTTGAACCTTTCGACCGCTCCGGCAACGCCGCCGACCTCGTCCTTGCGGCCGAGCCCAGGCAGCACTACCGCGAAATTGCCGCCGGCGAGCTCATTCATCGCAACCGTCAGCGCGCTGATGGGTCGTGCGATGGTCACGAAGGACATGAACCATGAAGCGATGAGCACGAGCATGGCGCATGCACCGATGATGATGCCGAGCCTCTCGCTCGCGGCCATTTCGCGCCCTGCAACGGCAATCTCCTCCTCGCTTCGGTGCTTGGCAAACTCGGCGATCTGGTTGGTCAGCGTGTCCATCTTGGCTGCGTTCGGCAACGTGATCTCGCGGGTCACACGCACGTTCTCTTCGGCGAACTTGGCCAGGCGCGCAGCAGCGTCACCGCCGGTGACCGCAATGGCCTCGCTGCGGATCGATGCGAGCTGATGGACGCCCTTGAGATAGTCCATCAGGAGACGCTTGAGCTCTTCCATTCGCGCGCGATTTTCCGGGGAGCGCGAGAGCTTCAGCATCGCCTCAACGGCGTCACTGAAAGATTTGGATCGTTCGAGGAGGCTATCGTTTGCTTTTTGCAGGTCAGCCGGATTGCTGGCGAGGCGAATGTCGCGGGCGCTGAGCTGCATGCTTCGCAACGCGAGCGTGGCTTCGACCGCATCCCGCACCAGCACCTGCTGCGCGAGCGCCGACTCATTGGAGTGGCGCACATTGCCATTGCCGACGATCTGGCCCGCGATCATGGCTGCGACGAGGAGGATGCCGAGCGCTGAGGCAACCGCAAGCTTGGTACCGATCCGCAAATTCCGAATAAGGCTCAACATGGCAGATTTCCCCAGAAACGCGCGGCCAAGTCATTGTCGGCCGCTTCGGACGTAGATCGCCGTTGCCTGAAAACTGAGCGCGTCGAATTCCTATTTGGTTAACGGCGGCCTCCGGAGAAATACCGGCATCGCCGTCAAGCACTTGAAACTGCGCACGGATTGCGAGCTTAACAAGTTAATTACACCTTCCGGCAGGACAGGTAGCCTGGTCGCGGCTATGCCAAGGAAACGATGATGCGAGCGTTGGTTGCGACCCGTAAGCGGCATGTACATCTCTTGGCGCAGAAGGAGTTCGATCAGCACAATGCTGATGGAGCAGCATCACCTCGAGAAGAAACGCAGACCTCCCCAATTTGTCGCAAGATTTTTGTTGACGTCCCGGTGCACACGGCGAGCACACGCCATATTTGAAAAAATTTAGCTTTCGCTCCAATCCATCATAAGGCAGTTTGAGCTAGGTCCAGCCAATGTAAGCTAGCCCGATCTAGTATTGACTGCGAGAATTGAGGATTGGCTTGGTGGTACATACCGGGGCTCGAGCCTAGGACCCGCCGATTAAAGGGAGGTGTGATTTAGTTTGAAAATCAACGGTCGTTCCGACACATGCGTCAATAAATTTTCATTGAACCCCGCAGTGGAATTTCGCCTTGTCGGAACAGCTGGATCATGAAGGCAGACTGGAGGGTGGACGGGCCGCAGATCGTGTCAGAAGGAGCCGCGCCAGCTCGATCGCGCTAGATCGGCTCTTGCCGCTTTGCACGCCCGCTACCAGCTCTCGCCGAAGGGCCGAATTTCAACGTTAAACGACCATGCGCTGCGGTCCTGGTGGGCGAGGTGCCAGATCTCGCTGGCGATCGCCTGCGGCTTGATGAAGAAGTCGTCCGGCCGCTCCGGCCACCGCTTTCGCGTCCATTCGAGGTCGATCACGGCATCGATCACGACATAGGCAACGTGGACTCCCTGCGGTCCCAGATCCCGGGCCATGGACTCCGCCAAAATCCGCTGCGCCGCCTTGGTCGGCGCAAAGCCGGCGAAGCCGGCCTTGCCGCGTAGCGCCGAGGTGTTGCCGGTCGCAATGATAGACCCCGCACCGGCTGCGACCATCGCTGGGGTAAATCGCCGGGCCAGGAACAAAAGCCCCATCGTGTTGACCTGAAAATTGCGATTGAGGATCGCCGGGTCAATCTCCCGGAAGGTGCCAAAGGCACCGCCGACGGCGTTGTGGATGACGACGGCGGGATGCCCGAGATCACGCTCCACAGCCGATGCCACCGCATCCACCTGCGCGGGATCCGATACATCACAGCGAAATCCCTTCGCGCCGGGCAATTGCGCTTCGAGCGTCGCAAGACGCTCCTCGTTCCGCGCGAGCAGCGCTACGCTATAGCCGCCTTCTGCAAACTTCCTGGCAAGGGCCGAGCCCGTACCGGGGCCGACACCTGAGATTAGGCAAACTGGCGCGGTCATGCGGGCAGACCTCCTTCGTGCAGCCGGCGGCCTTCACGCCGCAGCCCTGGACAGCAACTTCTGGACAAATGGCCCAAAATCAGGACGGAAGTGCTCGTGCGCGACGAGCCGGTCAAAATGGGCGAACGCCAGAGGGTACTCACTCCGAACACCGGCGTGAAGGATCTTGTCGAGGCTCAGTCTGTTCAACTGTTCAACCCGCGCATACTCGTTCATGAACAGCGCAAGTTCGGCGGCAAGGCAGATGTCGGCCAACGTGATCCCGTTCCCCACCAGCGTATCCCGCCGCGGCGACAAGGCCTGTTCGATCCCGACGCATAGATCGCGAACGCCTCCTTCGCGCGGGCGTGAATGGTCGCATCGACCGTGCCGGCCGACAGCGCAAGGAGATAGATCTGCGCGTCCCTCGCAAAGACCAGGCTGACATCGAGAAAGCCGTCTATCCTGGACGCTTCATAGGCGTCCCTTCCGTAGAGCTGGTACGTCGCTTCGCCAAGGCGCGCCACAGCACGCATGATGCCGTTGGATTCGACGATTCCGACCTTGCCGGCAGGCCCGAAGGCGGCCGGCACGTTGCCGAACGGCTGCGCCGCCAAGAAAGCATCGGTCTTGAAGAGCTGCGCGCCGGTCAGCCCGACCCGCCCCGTTCGTGCGAGAGATGACAGCGACTGGCGTTCCTCCTCGACCAGAGGACGTGCATCATAATCCCACAGCCAGCCTTTGAGCTCCCTGGCGGGCGCCCCTCTGACCTCGACATCCACACCGCAGAACCGTGCGGCAATGGTTGCCTTCCAGACACGCGGGTTCGGCAGATAGGAGAATATGCGCAAGTCGGCCATCGTGGATTTCTCCTGATGAACTTCGTCCTCACGGCCTAAGCGTAGGAGCAGCCGGATGCTCTACTCCGAGCTTGCGTCGAGAATGTCGCCGAACGGCTCCCAGCGGGAACCGGTCCAGCGCTGAAGCTGAAGCTGCGTCCAGATCATGTTGTTGCTCTCACTGGTATTGATCCTGACGCCGGGCAAGGCGGTCGGCAAAACAAAGTCCTTCAGCGACTTTGCCTGCTTGATGATGTTCTCGCGCGAAAGATCGTCGCCGCATTGCCTGAGGATCTGCTCGAGCACCATGCCTTGCTGGTACCCGGTCAGGTAGCTGGTGTTGGTGATGTCGGAGCCAGCCAGATATCGCTCGAAGAAGGTGCTATAGGCCTTGACCGCCTCATCGTCAGTCCATTTCTGGTCGTTCGGATCTTTGTTCGGGGTCCCGACAATGACACCGATCGAATTTCCCAGCCCTGCGGGCCTCAGCGTGCCCGCGACCGAAGACGAAGGGAAGTTGATCAGGATCGTCGCCTTCCACCCGGTCTCGGCTGCGCGACGGATCGCCTGTGCCGCGAATTTCGGCGTCCCGGCCACGAACAGTGCCTGCGCGCCGGAACTCTTGAGTGCGACGACCTGCGAGTCGACCGTCGGCTCCGTGACCTCGTAGCTGGCGGTGATCACACGCTTATCGAAATCCGCGCCCAGCACCGCTTTGAAGGCGTTGACGTAGTCGCGACCTAGATCATCATTCTGGTAGAGGATTGCGTATTTCGCCGCAGGCAGCGCCCGCGTCAGATATTTTGCGTAGATCTTGCCTTCGGTGTCATAGCTGACGAGGCCTGTGGTCGTCAGCGGATAGTCCTTGACGTTGGTGAACTTGCTCGCACCGGTGACGATCGCGATGGTCGGCACTCTCTTCGCGGCGAGATATTTGGCCACCGCCGAGTTGCCCGCCGTACCGAGCTGGCTGAACATGAACGCGACCTCGTCGCTCTCCACCAGCCTTCGCGCGTGCTCGAAGGCCTTGGGCGGGCTGTACGCGTCATCCATCATGACGTAGTCGATCTTGCGGCCGTTGATGCCGCCGCGATCGTTGATCGATTGCACATAGGCCTGCACGCCCTGTCCGACCTGACCGATCGAGGACGCCGGTCCGCTCAGGGGAAAAATGCCGCCGATCTTGATCTTCGTCGCTGTCACACCCGGCGCGTCACCCGCCCAGCAAGGAGTAGACATCGCAATCACGAGTGCGCAGGCCAGTCGCGTGCTCCAGGACATCGCAGATTCCCTCCACTATTGATTTACGCACGTGGTGCTTGCCGCAAGGCGTGACAGACATTCAGCGGCCGCGTCAGGCCGCCAGCTTGAGTATCTTGACGATGTCGCCGGGCTCACGGATCGGCTGCGGATTGGCCCGCGTGAAGATTGACAACATTGCGTTCTTGCCAATGAGCTCGAAACGGTCCTCGGCTACGCCGACGTCGGCGAGCCGCCGCGGCAGACCGAGCTCCGCGATGAAGGCTGCAAAGGCTTCGCCCGCATCGCGACCGGGCGCGCCGAGTGCGGCGGCGACCGATCTCTGCGCCGTTTGCGTGGCCGGCAGATTGTACCGCAGCACGCTCGGCATCATCACGGCCGTACAGAAATAATGCGGAACATCGCAGGTCCCGCCGAGGACATGGCCGATGGCATGGCTGGCGCCCATCGGAACGCGCGACTGCAAGCCGAAGGCTGACATCCAGGATCCCAACTGACAGCTCAGCCGCGCCGCTTTGTCGTTTGGATTGTCCTTGGTGCGCCGAAGCCCGTCGTACAGATAGCGCAATCCCTGCTGGCATACGGCATCGACGAGCACATTGGGACGGCTGGAGCAGATCGCCTCGATGCCGTGATCCATCGCGCGTGTGCCGGATCCCAGCCAGAGCTTCTCGGGCGTGTATTTCGTGATCGCGGGGTCGAGGATGATGCTGCGCGGCATCATCATCGGATGATTGAAGATTTGCTTCAGCTTGCGACCGGTATCGGTGACCAGCGCGCCGGAATTGTACTCACCGCCCGAGAGCGTACTGGGGATCGCGATCATCCGCACCTTCGGCGCGCGAAATGCCCCGAAGCGGCGGTCCGGCGTGGTCTCGAATCCGTCGAGCCCCATCGGTTCGAAGATCTCGTGCTCCATGCACATCAGCACGATCTTGGCCGCATCGACCACGGAGCCGCCGCCGATAGCGACGACCAGGTCGGCCTGGGCATCCTTGGCCTGCCGGGCAATCTCCGTCACCACGTCCCGGGTCGTATGCTGCGGCACGCCGTCAAAGGTCGCGGCATGGTGTTCACCGAGCGCCGTCCGGATATTCTCGATTTCGTCGGTCGTGGTGTTGAGCGTGCGGCTCGCGATCAGATAGACGCGCTTGGCTCCCAGCCATTCGGCCTCCTCCCGAAGCGCCTCGGCCGCCGGCTTGCCGTAGATCACGGATTCCATGGTGGGATATTGATGGCTACCAACGACGGGCATGCTCTTCCTCCCTGGTTTACTTCTCTCCGCACCGCCGCGGCGTCAGCATCCCGACGCCGCCAGCTATCCCCGGTCTTGGCGTGCTCTTCGCCGCTCGTCAGGCGACCGCGCGCTCGCGCGGCGTCTCGATCTCGCCGTCAAGGAAGCCGGTTAACCGCTGGCGGATGATCGCTTCGGCCTCCGCCATGATGCGATCGATCAGCTCCTTGACCGTCGGAATGTCATGGATCAGCCCGACCACCATGCCGCAGCTCCACGCGCCCGCGTCCATCTGGCCATCGATCATGACCTTGGGATAGACGCCGGCCACCTGGTCGAGGATGTCGTCGATCTTCAGGCTTGCGCCCTTCTCACGCTCGATCTCGAGCAGCTCGTTGACGCCGTTGTTCCTGAGCACGCGCTCGGTGTTGCGCAGGGCGCGCATCACCAGCACGGTGTCGAGTTCGGTAGCCTTGACCAGCGCCTGCTTCACATTGTCATGGACCGGGGCTTCCTTGGTGGCGACGAAACGCGTCCCCATGTTCATGCCGGAGGCGCCCATCGCGAGCGCACCGACGAGGCTGCGTCCATCCGCCATGCCGCCGGAGGCTACGAATGGGATCTTCAGCTCGTCCGCCGCCCGCGGCAGCAGGATCATGTTTGGGATGTCGTCTTCACCGGGATGACCGCCGCACTCGAAGCCGTCCACGCTCACGGCGTCGCAGCCGATCTTCTCGGCCTTCAGCGAATGCCGCACCGATGTACATTTGTGGATCACCTTGATGCCGGCTGCCTTCAGCGCCGGCATGTACGCCTCCGGGCTGCGACCCGCAGTCTCGACCGCCTTGATGCCGCCCTCGCGGATGGCGGCGATGTACTCCGGATAGGGCGGGTCCGACAGCGTCGGCAGGAACGTCAGGTTCACGCCGAACGGCTTGTCGGTCATGTCGCGGCAGCGCGCGATCTCCCTGGCGAGGAGCTCCGGCCTTTTCTGCGTCAGGCCGGTGATGATGCCGAGGCCACCGGCGTTAGACACCGCCGCGGCCATCTCGGCGAAGCCAACATAGTGCATGCCGCCTTGGATGATCGGGTGCTGGATGCCGAACAGTTCAGTGATTGCTGTCTTCACGTGAAAAACTCCGTTTCCGATCAGTGGACGATTTCGAACAGGCCCGCGGCGCCCATGCCGCCGCCGATGCACATGGTCACCACGCCGTATTTCGCCTTGCGCCGCCGGCCTTCGAGCAGGAGGTGGCCGGTCAGGCGCGACCCCGTCATGCCATAGGGATGGCCGATCGCAATCGAGCCACCGTTGACGTTCAGCTTGCTCGGATCGATGCCGAGCTTGTCACGGCAATAGATCACCTGCACCGCATAGGCCTCGTTGAGCTCCCAGAGATCGATGTCGTCGATCCTGAGATTGTGGCGCTTGAGGAGCCTCGGGATCGCGGCGACCGGGCCGACGCCCATCTCGTCCGGCTCGACGCCAGCAGCGGCGAAGCCGCGGAAGATGCCGAGCGGCTTCAGGCCTTTCTGCGCGGCGATCTTGTCGCTCATGATCACGCAGGCCGAGGCGCCATCCGAAAGCTGGCTGGCGTTGCCGGCGCTGATGGTCTTGCCTTCGAACACCGGCTTGATCTTCGAAAGGCCTTCCGCGGTCGTGTCTGGACGCGGGCCCTCGTCCTTCGACAAGGTCACCTGCTGATAGGTCACTTCCTTGGTGTCCTTGTTGACCACGGCCATCTTGGTCGTGATCGGCACGATCTCGTCGTTGAAGCGGCCCCCCTGCAAGGCAGCACCAACGCGGCGCTGGCATTCGAGCGAGTATTCGTCCTGCTGGTCGCGACCGATCTTGTAGCGGTCGGCGACCACCTCGGCCGTCTCCAGCATCGACATGTACATCTCCGGCTTCATCGCCATGAGATCCTGGTCGACCGCGTGGAACTTGTTCATGTGGTCGTTCTGCACCAGGCTGATCGACTCGATGCCGCCGCCGATCGCGATCTCGACGCCATCAAGCATCACCGAGCGTGCGGCGACCGCGATCGCCTGGAGGCCGGACGCACATTGCCGGTCGATCGTAGTGCCGGCCACCGTCACCGGCAGCCCGGCGCGGATCGCGCCCTTGCGGGCGACGTTCATCACCATGGTGCCCTGCTGCATGGCGCAGCCCATCACCACGTCCTCGACCTCGCCGGGCGCGATGCCGGCGCGCTTCACGGCCTCGGCCATCACATGGCCCGCCAGCGTCGGACCATCGGTGTTGTTGAGCGCGCCGCGATAGGCCTTGCCGACAGCGGTGCGCGCGGTGGATACGATTACTGCTTCAGTCGTCATGTCTGCCTCTCTGCTAGGCGGCCGCATCGAGCTGCGCGTAGCGCAACAGGTGAAACGCGGGATCGCCGAACTGGATGTTGATGGAGGAAATGTGCTTGAAATAATGTCCGACGTTCAATTCGTCGGTCATGCCCATGCCGCCATGCAGCTGCACCGCCTGGTCGGAGATGAATCTGCCGGCATAGCCGATCTTCGACTTGGCGCCCGACGCGAGACGCGAAACGCCGGCCTCGCCTGCATCCAGGCTGAGGGTGAGGTGCTGCATCAATGAGAGCGCCTCCTGATGGGCGATGAACATGTCGACCATCCGATGCTGCAGCACCTGGAACGAGCCGATCGTCGTGCCGAACTGTTTGCGGGTCTTGGAATAGTCCAGCGTCGCGGCATTCAGTTCGGACATCGCACCGACGGCCTCGGCACAGAGCGCGCCGATGGCACGGTCGCGACAGGATTCCAGCGCGGCCAAACCCGCACCCTCCTCGCCTAGCAATTGGCCAGCCACGCCACGCAGGCTGATCTCCGCCGCGCGGCGACCGTCGATCGTCTTGAAGCTCTGGAGATCGAGGTTGGCGGCACGGCGATCGACCACGAAGAGGCTGACGCCGCTGCGGTCCCGCTGTTGACCGGACGTACGCGCCGAAACGATCAGATAGTCCGCCCAGGGCGCGGCCATAACCGCGGTCTTCGCGCCGGTCAACACATAGCTGTTACCCTCGCGCCGCACCGCGGTGGTGACGCTGGCGAGATCGAAGCGCGAGCCTTTCTCGATCCAAGCGAGCGCCCAGATCTTGTTGCCGGCTACGATCTCGGGGATGAAGCCCTGCTTCTGTTCGGCGGACCCGACGCGATCGAGAAGGCCGCCAGCGAGCACCACCGTCTCGACGAAAGGCTCGACCACGAGATGACGGCCGAACTCATGCATGATGATCATCGTCGACAGCGGGCCGCCGCCGAGGCCGCCGAAATCCTCGGAGAACGGCGCGGCCAGCAGACCGAGCTCGGCGAAGGCCTGCCATTGACTGCGGCTGTAGCCCTCCTCGCTCGCGACGATCTTGCGGCGCGCATCGAAATCATACTTGTCGCGCAACAGGCGCTGGACGCTCGATCGCAACAATTCCTGCTCTTCCGTGAACTGGATATCCATCCGATCCTCTTGTGGCGCTATTGCTAGAGACCGAGCACTGCTTTGGCGATGATGTTGCGCTGGATCTCGTTCGATCCGCCGTAGATGGAGAGCTTGCGCGCGTTGAGATATTTCTCCGAGGCCGTGTGGCCGTAGTCCGGACCCGGCATGAAATGGTTGGCGCTGACCGGATGCTCGCGGATCGCCAGCCCGTAATTGCCGATCGCGCGATGGGTCAGCTCCGTGAGGTCCTGGAAAATCTCGGTGCCGCGGATCTTGAACAGCGAAGCCGCCGGCCCCGGATCGATGCCGCGGGCCATCTGGGCAACGACGCGCAGCTCGGTTGCCTCCAGCGCCAGCACGTCGAGCTCGACGCGGGCGATGTCCCTGATGAATTCGAGATGCGCCGGATCGTCTTCCGGAATCTCCGCCTTCACGATCTTCTTCAGCTTCTCGATGTAGCGCGTCGAGCGGCCGATGCCGGCCATGCTGGTGCGCTCATTGCCGAGCAGGAATTTGGCGTAGGTCCAGCCCTTGTTCTCCTCGCCGATCAGGTTTTCGACGGGCACGCGGACGTTTTCGAGGAAGACGTCATTGACCTCGTGGGAGCCGTCGATGGTGGTGATCGGGCGCACCGTGACGCCCGGCGACTTCATGTCGATCAGGAGGAACGAAATGCCGGATTGCGGCTTGGCCGCCGGATCAGTGCGGACCAGGCAGAAGATCCAGTCGGCGTGCTGGGCCAGCGTGGTCCAGGTCTTGTGGCCGTTCACGATGTAGTGGTCGCCGTCGCGCACCGCCTTGGTGCGGACGGTGGCGAGATCCGAGCCCGAGCCGGGCTCGGAATAGCCCTGGCACCACCAGTCCTCGCCCGACAAGATGCGCGGCAGGAACTTCTCTTTCTGCCCCTCATTGCCGAATGTGTAGATCACCGGACCGACCATGGTGACGCTGAACGCCAGAGGCGGCAGCGTGCCGGCACGGCTGGTCTCCTGCTCGAACAGGAAACGACGGGTGATCGACCAACCGGGCCCGCCATATTCCTTGGGCCAGAGTGGCGCGATCCAACCCTTCTTGTGCAGGATGCGATGCCACAACAGCATCTGCTCCTTGGACAGGTCAGTCTCCGGATTGGGGACGCGCATTTCGGTCGGATAATTGTGCTTGATGAATGCGCGAACTTCGTCGCGGAACGCTGCGTCTTCCGGGGATAGCGCGAGCTGCATCGGACGCGCTCCCTACCACTTCTCGCCGAAGGGACGGATCTCGAGTTCAAACGTCCAAGCGCTCTTCGGCTGCTGGTAGAGCTGCCAATAGGACGTCGCCACCGATGCAGGCGGCATCAACAGATCGGGATCGTCGAGCGCGTTGGGACCCAATGCTTCGAGCCGGCGCTGCCGCACCCATTCGGTATCGACGCCGGAATCGATGATGAGATGCGCGACATGGATGTTCTTCGGCCCGAGTTCGCGCGCCATCGCCTGCGCTACCGCGCGCAGGCCGAACTTCGCGCTGGCGAAGGCGGCATAGCCGGAGCCGCCGCGCAAGCTCGCGGTCGCGCCGGTGAAGAAGATGTTGCCACCTCCGCGCGGCAGCATCAGCCGCGCGGCCTCGCGGCCGGCGAGAAAGCCGGAGTAGCAGGCCATCTCCCAGACTTTTCGGAACACCCGCTCGGTGGTCTCGAGGATCGGAAAGTTGACGTTGGCGCCGATGTTGAAGATGCAGACCTCGAGTGGCGCGTGCTTGTCGGCGTCGTTCAGGAAGGAGATGATCTCCTCCTCCTTGCGCGCATCGAGCGAGCGGGCGTGGATCTCGCCACCGGCGGCCTCGATATCCTTGACCAGGGGCGCGAGCTTGTCGCCATTGCGACGACCAGCGAAGACCGTGAAGCCCTCGGAGGCGAATTTCTTGGCAATCTCGCCGCCGATGAAGTCACCCGCGCCGATCACCGCAACCGTCTTGTTTCTCTTCTGCATGGGATTTCTCCAGCCTTGTAAGATGTTGAGGCAATATCGCCCGCTTCAGTTGCGCAGCGATTCCGCCAGCTTGTGCTTCAGGAGCTTGCCGGTCGACGTCGCCGGCAGCGCGTCCATGAGGATGATCTCGGACGGCCGCTTGTAGGAGGTGAGCTCCGGCGCGACATGCGCCATCACATCCTGCGCGGTGGCCGAGGAGCCTTTGAGGAGCTGGACGAAGGCCACGATCTCTTCATTGCCCGGGACCGGCCGCCCGACCACAGCGCACTGCACCACGTCGGGATGGGTGCTGAGCACCGCTTCGATCTCGGCCGGATAGACGTTGAAGCCGGACCGGATGATCATCTCCTTGGTGCGGCCAACGATGAACATCGCATCGCCCTCGAAGCGCGCGAGATCGCCCGTGTTGAACCAGCCGTCCGGGTCGATCGCCTTCGCCGTGAGGTCGGGCGCGCGATAATAGCCGCGCATGACGTTCGGGCCGCGGACATGCAGTTCGCCGATCTCGCCGTTCGTCACGATGGTGCCGTCGCGCCCCATAATCCGGGCCTCGATACCCGGCACGAGGACGCCGACCGAATTGTCGCTGCGCGGCGCCTCGGGCCGCACGCCGGAAATGCCCGGCGAGCACTCAGTAATGCCAAAGGCGTTGCCGAGCGGAAGACCGAGCTCCTTCTCGACCCTTGCCTTGAGCTCGAGGTCGAGCGGCGCGCCGGCGACGCTCATCAGGCGCAGCGCCCCACGCTCGAGCTTCGGCAAGCCCGCCATCTGCTTGTATTCCAGCAGCCGCTGGTAGGTGGCGGGCACGCCGTTCAGAAGCGTGATGCCTTCCTCGGCCAGCGCCTTGGCCAGCGCAGCGGGATTGTATTTCGTGACCAGCCGGGTGACGCCGCCGACCATCAGCGTCATCGTCAGCAGCGAGATGCCGACAATATGCGAGATCGGCAGCACGCAATACTGCACGTCGTCCGCCGTCATGCTGCGCAAGGTCGCCGTGGTACTGGCCGAAAACAGCAGGTTCCGATGCGTGAGCATGACGCCTTTCGGCGTTCCGGTCGTACCGGACGTGTAGATGAGGACCGCCACCTGGCGTGCGCCGTCCGCCTCGACCGGCTCGGCCTGCGTGTCCTGGTTCAGGGCAGACACGCCGATGCCGTGGAGCGGCCCGACATCCTGCACCGCGGCGTCGCAACGCGTCGCGTGCGCGGCCGCCTCTTCGGAGACCTTCGCCGTGAAGAACGTGCGCCGGGCGCCGCTGTGATCCCTGATCTGATCGAGCTCACGCGGCGACAGCCGCGGGTTGGCGACGATCGCCCAGGCATCGAGGCGGCTTGCGGCGAACAGGAGGCAGGCGAGCGCGATTGCGTTCTCGCTGACCATCATCATGCGATCGCCGGCGCGGATGCCAAGCGCGCGGAGCGCATCGGCCGTCGCACCGACCGCCCGGTCGAGCTCGCGATAGGTCAGGCTGGCATTCTCTTCGATCAGCGCCGTCCGGTCGGGCGTGGCGGCAACATAGGGGTCCATCACTTCATGGATGCGCTGCGGCAACGCATTCATAATTTCGGCTGCATCCTGCTGCCAGTTCGCCAATGACACCTCCCGTTGAAAGGCCCTTTGCGGGCTCGGTTCATTCTGATGGCTCCGCGCGGTCAGGCGCTCTTGCGCCGCGCTGCGGCCGATTGCGCAAGGATTTCGTCCTCGACATCCCGCAGGCTGTCTTTGCCAAAGTAGATCTCGTTGCCGACGAAGAACGTTGGCGAGCCGAACGTGCCGCGCGCCACGGCGCTGCCTGTGTTCTCGATCAGCTTCTTCTTGACGTCGTCCTGCTGGGCGCGGGCGATGATGCGATCGATGTCCAGCCCGGACGACAGGAACGCCTCACGGAACACCTGCGGGTCGTCCATTTTCTTGGGCTCGATCCACATGTGGTGATAGGCGGCACGGAAGTAGGGCTCGAACATCCCCTCGAACTCGGCCGCGACAACGCCGCGCATCAGCATCAGCGTGTTCACCGGGAAGAACGGATTCGTCTTGAATTTGGTGATGCCGTGACGGTGCAGGAAACGCTCGGTCTCGAGCGCATTGTATTCCGGCTTGTTCTTGATCCCGCGCAGTGACTCCGCGGGCGACATGTTGCCGGTCGCCTTGTAGACGCCGCCGAGCAGCACCGGCACGTAGTCGAACTTTACTCCCGTTCGCTGCTCGATGGCGGGCAGCGCAAGCTCGGCGAGGTAGGCGTTGGGACTGCCGAAATCGAAGTGAAACTCGACCTTGAGCGGAGCTGCCATGAAACGCCCTTCCCTTCGATGGCGGCGGTCGTTCGCCACCTGATTGATCGTGGCGCTAGCCCTAAAGTTCTATTTTAGAACTGTCAATATGATAACCATCATTTAATATCGCAAATCCGGCATCAAATGCCGCATCCTATTGAAATGTAGCGAGTTCTGATTTAGAATTTATTTTTGTAGATGCCGCAGGTCGACTGGAGACGTTGATGAAATGGGATGCTCTCGAAGAGGAGCCGTGCTCGCTGGCCCGCACGGTGGCGGTCATCGGCGACCGCTGGAGCCTGCTCATCCTGCGTGAATGTTTTCTTCGGGTCCGCAGATTCGACGAGTTCCAGTCGTCGCTTGGCGTGACCCGGCACCTCTTGGCCGACCGGCTGAAGAAGCTCGTGCGCTTTGGCGTCCTTCGCAAAATTCCCTATCAGGATGCGCCCAAGCGCTATGAATACATCCTGACGCAGAAGGGTCTCGACCTCTATCCGATCATCATGTCGATCGTGCACTGGGGCAACGTCCACATGGTCGACTCGCGCGGCCGACCGTTGCTGCACGAGCACAAGAACTGCCACAAGATGTTTGACCCCGTCATGGTCTGTTCCGAATGCGGTGAGCCGCTGACGGCGAAGGCCGTCCATGTTCATCCGGGCCCCGGCGCGCGCAATCCCTCGCGCGTCGGCCGAAGCGTTCGATGATCGCAATTGTCATTCACCGATGATGCGAGGTAGCCAAGGGTGATCGGCTGAGAGCACGCACAGTGTGGTGAATGTCGACCCTATCTACTCCTTGCGTCGCCTACGGGGCCGCGCGCCCCATCAATCGCGATGGAGGCCAGAGCGTTGCATGCAGCGCGCTTGGTCACGCTCATACGGAGCGAGATCGAGAAGTTAGCGCTGTTGCTCGCGCGCCATCGCGGAACGCCTGACCTGAACTCTGGAATCGGAAGTTCACGCAGTCATGTTTTGTGAGATCCTCGGGACGCTGCGGTGCACCACGCCGCGCCAGGTAACCGGGCGCGGCAAAGGCACAAATACTGTGCGGCGCGAGTTGTAGGGAAATCAGCCGGGAATCTTCGAGGTCTCCGACGCGGATCGCCACGTCGACGCCCTCGCCGATCCAATCGATGAACTGGTCGCCGAGGCGCAGGTCAACGGAAAGCTTGGGATAGCGCTTGCGAAAGCGCGGCAGGGCGGGTGCAACGATGTGAACGCCGATCGGCAGAGGAACGGTCACCTTTAACACGCCGGCCGGCTCTGACCGCGCCGCGACCGCGGCCTGCTCGATCGCCTCCGCCTCCTGGATCAGCCGCAAGGCGCACTGATGCAATTCGCGCCCTTCTTGGGTCAGCGTGAGCGAGCGGGTCGTGCGGCTGAACAGTTTCAGACCCAGGTGCTGTTCCAGCCGTTGCACGCTTTTGCTCACGGCGGAGGGAGAGACACCGACCGATCGGGCGGCGGCGGTATAGCTGCCTAGCGATGCGGCGCGAGCGAAGGCAATGAGCCCGGTCATTGCCGATCGTCCGAACGCCTACGGCACGGCCGTGCTCGCCTCCGCCTCCGCTGCGATGGAAGCGCTGGCGCGAGGTCTGGTGCTGGAACTGGCGCCGCGCCGCGTCAACGCCCTGTCTCCCGGCACCACCGATACGCCCCTGCTCGCGCACGCTCGGCGAGGGACGCGATGCTTACGTTGCGGCGCTGAAGGAGAAGCTACCGCTGCGTCGGCTCGGCACCCCCGAAGAAGTCGGCGCCGCCATGGTGTTTCTGATGATTAACGGCTTCATGAACGGCGAAACCTTCCACATCGATGGCGGCTCCCGCCTCGTCTGATCAGCCCTCTCGCGGAAAGGAAGGGCATCATGCCAAGTCTCTTCGATCCTATTCAGCTCGGCGGCGGTGGCTGAGGCCGTCGGCGCCGATCCGAATACCCGCCATGCGGACCGTGCCGGGTCCGTCCCTAGTTTCGCCTACACCGCCAGCGGTTCAACCCAGCTAAGCTCGCGTATCAAGAAGCTGCGAAACGACGGCAGCCAATTGAGCCGGCGCAAAGGGCTTCTCGATCAGGAGGCTGCCGTCGACACCCAGCGATTTCCAGTCCGGCGCGCTGGCGCTCGTCATGTAGACCACAGGAAAGCCAGGCGTGATTTCCCTAATCTGCCGCGCCAGTTCCCATCCGCTGATGCCATCACCTAAGTTGACGTCCGTCAGCAGCGCCCGACACTGCTTCCGGCCGTCCCGAAAGGTGGACATCGCCGCCTCTCCCGAATGGACCGAGCAGGCCTCGAAGCCGCCGTCCGACAAGGCGTCCTCGATGAAGCTGCAGATCAGAGCTTCATCCTCCACGACCAGAACACGAACGGCATTGCTCACTTTTCAAGTCTCCTCTGCGACCGAGGCCGGTCGTCTCGTATGACAGCGGTTGCGTTGGGCCGCGAGTGCAGCGCCGCCTCAAGCCACCGGCACACCGTAGTAGGCATTCACGGAGCGTGTAGTCGCGGGGTCGCTCCAATTCCAACTGATCTCGTCGGCGTATTTGGGGGCGCTGCGGAGCTGGTCCTGGGTGATGCCGGTGACGTAGCCCGCGAGGTTGGTGTCGTATTTCAGCGCCTGCCAGGGCAGCGGATAGTGATCGTCGCCGATGCCGAGCAGGCCGCCGAAGCTGAGCACCGCGTACGATACCTTGCCGCTGACCTTGTCGATCATGACGCGCTCGATGTAGCCGACCTTTTCCCCGTCGGCCCCGTAGACATTCGTGCCCTCGACCTTGTCGCTTCCGATCAGGCTGAAGGTCTCGCGATCTTCCATGGGCATGTTGATCTCCCGGATGTTGTCTTCTGGAGTCAACGGGAGGACGATGGCTCCGTTCCTGGCAAAGCCTCGGTGGCATTGTTCTGGGCGAGCGGAGTTCGGGATGGAACTGACCGATCTGGAGCGCGAATTTTTGAGGAAGCTGCTCGGCGAATCCTGGGGCAGCCCGTCGATGTTCGACCATGAGATCGTGGCACGGCTGATGGAGCTGGGTCTCGTGGAAACCGAGCCGCTTCCATCCGGCGATATCGAATGCCGGATCACTGACGCGGGCCGGGCGGCGGCCGCGTAACCGCAATTCGGCCTAGGGCTGGCTCCGCTCAGTTTTCTGAACGGCTGCGACCCAAGCGACGCCGGCTCTTATCCGAATCACAAAGCCGGACCGATCCGGCGGCGGCGCCGAGTAGCATCTGAATATAGTGCCCGGTTGGCCCTGTATCTGGCGGCAGGCCGGCTGGCTTCCGAACTCTGGATCAGCAAGCGGCCGTCGGCCGTGCACAAGTACCACGTCCATCTTCGGCCGCGCTTTCTCAAGTGGGTCTCGAAAACAGCGAACTGGTTCGATACCCATTGGGCGACCCGGACATCCCTCGACGAGCCGCTCAATGAGTACGTGCCCCAGGGTAAATATGTTCAAACCGATGAATATTTGGGATCAACCCTCAGGACCTTGTTCCCCGTGCGTTCGCACCATAGAAAACGGGGCATGACCGCGCCGATCACGATCAAGAAGCACGAAGCCGTCCCCGGCACCGGCAGCTATAAGGTCCGTTTCGCGGACGGCCGGCCGAGCGTCTATTTCTACTGGGACGACCTGCCCGGCCGGCGACTTCAGTCGGAGCTGCTGACGCGCAGCGAGGCCGAGGCCAGGGCCAAGGAGCTGGCACGCATCGAGCGCGACAAGCTCGCCGGCGCCGGCGCATGAAGCACGCCGAGCCCCGTCCCTTCGCCGATCCGCAAGTCGCCGCGCGCAAGCTCCTCGAGCTCGCCGCCGGCGTCGAGCCCGTCGATGGGCGCATCCACATCGAGAAGATCAACGCGCCATTCCTGTCCAAGAACGGCTGCATGGGCACCGGCGCGGAATTCGGCGCCGGCATTCGCTACGCGGTCGAGAAGGGCTGGCTCGACCTGCATGAGAGCGGCACCTTCGTGATGCTGCTTCCGCACGGTGAAGATCTGCTCAAGCGCTGATGGCCTTGGGCGGTTGAGACAGCCAAGGAGCGGCTCTTCACTTTCTGACTTAAGCCCATCGCGGGGACGGTACTTCTGCCAAGGAACGATGGTTCTCGGTTCGTGGCTGCGGCGCACAGTCCACTAAGACCGGCCCCGTTGGGCTCCAAAGGAGTGCCCCTTTTGGGCAGTCATCTTTTCCACTTCACCCGCATAAATTGGAACTCGCCCACCAGGCTGGCTTGCCCTTCCAGCCCCAGCGCGGCGAGGCAGGCGGCCCAACCGCGCGATCAGCGAGGCAGGGTCGCTGCGTGTTATACACTCGCGGATGAGGATCAAGGATACTGCCCTTCGCAGGGCGCTGGCTTGCTTCAACCGGTTCATGGTCCAGCGAATGGGCGGGGCCAGGCGGGGTCATTGAGCTACGTCAAAGACCGATGGCGGCAACTACTTTGGCGGCTGCAGCTCGGACGATCTCAGCCATCCGTCAATGTTGGCGGCGATGTCGGCTTCGCGGGCCTTCTTCAAGATCTCTTCACGCCCCGCGGCCCCTTCAGGTAATTGACCTGTCTTTTCCCTCGCTAGCCGCGCTTCTTCGATGAGCCGTTCGCCTAGCGCTCTATCCTGTTTGAACCGGTGGCGTTTCATGAACGTCCTCCCGACATGAATTTGCTGCTTAAAAACGCTCCCGAAGGCTCACGCGTTCCAGCCCCGCATCCCCGCGAGCTGGGGCTTTTTTGTTCACCCACTGCTTAGCGACGAGCTACTTCAAGGGGATCGATGCAAAGAGAGAGGCCGCCAACTGAGGCGGCTCTAGTTCTTCGTAATCGGCTTCGGTGGTTCTTCCGCCATTGCCTCTAAATCAATAGGGGAAAGTTCCTCAGACTAACTCAGGAACATGGCCCCGGAGTAGGTCAAAAGCGTTGGTCTAGCGTTCGGCCGCAATCTTCCGGTCTGCCCTAATAAACCGACCTGAAGCTGCACCGCGTCAATGGAAGCAATGGGTCTTGGCCGTGTAAAAACGGCTTCAATGGGCGTCGGTCCGGAAGCTAGGGACCGCGCCCTGTCTCAGGCGCCGATCGCAGCCATCAATTGCTTGCTCCCGACGATGTTCATGACCCGCGTCAGATTATAGGCCAGGACCGAGAGAGCCATCTCGGCGGCTACGTTTGGGAGGGTTTTGGTGAGGAAGTGTGTCGCTCCCATGCGGGCCTTCATCGTGCCGAACGGATGCTCGACGGTCTCACGACGCTGGCGCATTGCCTGTGGGTTTGCATCAAGGCGCTGCTGCACAGCCTCGAGCAGATGCTCATGCTCCCATCGCGTAATCCGCCGCTCTGGCCCGGTCGTGCATTGCGATTTGAGTGAACAATTTTGACAGGCTGTGGTCCAGTAACGCCGCAGCATCTTGCCGTCTTCTTCGTTTGTGTAGCGATACGGCAATCGCTCCCCAGCCGGACAGCGATAGACGTCCTCCCCTGGCAAATACGCAAAGTCCTGCTTACCGAAGCGCCCCTCGGATTTGGCGCCCGACGTCTGCGGCTTAGGCAGCGTTACCGTGATGCCGGCCTCGTGGCACGCGAGGATCTCCGGGCTGTTGAAGTAGCCGCGATCGGCGACAGCTTCGAGCGTTTCGGTCTTTAGAACAGCCTTCGCCTGCTTAGCCATATTGGCGAGTTGTGCCCGATCGGAACCGCTGTTCGTCACCTCGTGCGTCACGATCAAATGATGTTCGGTGTCGACGGCGACCTGCACGTTGTAGCCGACGACCCCGGAGCCGCGGCCGCTCGTGGCCATCGAACGGCTGTCGGGATCAGTCAGGGAGATTTGCTGATCGGGCGAAGCAAGCATCTGCTTCTCGTAGGCAGCAAGCTTGCCCATTTCTTCCTTCAGCTTCGTCAGCTTCTCGGTCAACCTCGTCACCTTGGCTGCCAGCACCTCCGCCGGCTCCTGCCGGTCAGCCGTGTCAAGTTGGCTCAGATAGCGCGCGACGCTCTCCTCCAGCTGGGCGCGCCGCCGCTCCACCTTCGCCCGTGTGAAGTTCCTGTCCCGGTTGTTCACGGCTTTGAACTTGCTGCCATCGATGGCGACGCTCGCCGTCGTGAGGAGACCCATCTCACGGCAGAGTTCGACGAAGCGCGCGCATACCTTGCGTAGCGCCAAGCCATTGTCTTTGCGGAAGTCCGCGATCGTCTTGTGATCGGGAGCGAGCCGGCCCAGCAGCCACATGGCCTCGACATTGCGTCCGGCCTCTCGGTCGAGCCGCCGGCTCGACTGCACCCGGTTCAAATAGCCGTAGATGTAAAGCTTCAGGAGAACCGAGGGATGGTATGACGGTCGACCGGTCGCCGCCGGTTCCACACCCTCGAAGCTTAACTCGGCCAAATCGAGCGCATCGACAAACACGTCGATCACCCGAACAGGGTTGCTCTCATCAATGAAATCGTCGAGGCATTCGGGCAACAACGTCGACTGCCCACGATCCGCCTCCGCAACGAAGCGCTTCATTCCAGCCCCCCGCAAATCGTGCGGGAATCATATCGCGCGAATCACATCAAGCGCAGCGTTTTCACACAGCCAGGGCCATTAGCAGACCTGCCATCGGCAGGGAATGCTCCGATGAGCGGCAGGAATATGCACGTTGACGTGCATTTGGTTCCCAGCAAGTTCTTAATATATATAAAGAATTTTCGCTAGATATCTGCGCCGAGTGTTGCGACTTAGCTACATCAACCTTCAGGCGAACGGGATAGCATTGATTCCTCAGGTGGGCGTCGTGCCTTTTTTGAACTTCTTTCTGGGGAGATTTCTCGTAATGAAAAAGCTTCTGATTGCCGCGGCCGGGATGATGGCCGTGGGTCTATCCGCCCCCGCGTCGGCGGCTGATCTGGCGGCCCGTCCCTACACCAAGGCGCCGCCCCCGGTGGTCGCGCCGATCTATGACTGGACGGGATTCTACATCGGTGCCAACGGCGGTTGGGGCCAAAGCCACAGTTGCGTGGATTTCGTAACTGCCCTTGGAACGGTCGCGAGCGGGTGCGGTGATCGGTCCGGAGGCGTCGTCGGCGGGCAAATTGGATATCGCTGGCAAACCAATCAGTTTGTGTTCGGATTGGAAGCCCAAGGCGATTGGGCCGACCTCAAGAACACGCGGGTGAGCCTGTTCAATCCGACGCTCTCAACCACGGCAAAGACTGACGCCATCGGTCTGTTCACCGGGCAACTCGGTTGGGCTTGGAATTCGGCGCTGCTCTATGTGAAGGGCGGTGCGGCTGTGACCAGCAATCGCTTGACTATATTCGACAACACCACCGGGATCGGTTTGGTCTCGGCGGATAATACGCGCTGGGGCGGTACCTTGGGTGTAGGCTTTGAGTATGGCTTCACGCCCAACTGGTCGGTCGGTGTGGAGTACGACCACCTGTGGATGGGGCACGCAAATAACTCCTTCTCCGTGGTCGATCCGCGCCTTGCGGCGGTACTCAACGACCGGATCAGCCAGGACGTGGACATGGTCACCGTTCGGTTCAACTATCGCTTTGGTGGTTACGGGGCTCCGATCGCGGCGAGATACTGATCGCTCCAGTCTGCGCAAACCAAAGCCCCGGCTCGCCGGGGCTTTTTTGCGGGCTATGAATTGCTAGCGGTTGCTGCTTCTTCGCAATGTCTGAGGGGGGCAAAATGCGAAGGACTCAACGTAAGCAAGTCGGGTCTCCTATGCCCCGTTGAACGGACCTCAATGAGGCGTGTCGCCGCTTCGCTGATGGGCCAATACCGGAGTTATGCGTCGAGCTTCGCGAGAGCCTCCCGGTCTAGCAGTTCGAAACGCCGCTGAGTGTTTCCGTCAAAGCGCAGTAATTTTTCGTCTCGAAGCATGGAGAAGGCGCGGGGTAAGCCCCGGTGACGGCCACCTTGCGTCGGCAGTGAGGCTTCGCGAAGCCATAGGACTAGTCCTGGAGCTAGTCCTATGGCCAAAGCGGAAGTGGAAGTGATCACGTCGGAGCGGCGACGGCGGCATTGGTCGCGGGCTGACAAGGAGCGCATCGTCGCTGCAGCGTTGCAGCCGGGTGCGACGATCCTGGGCGTGGCGCGCGCGTTTGGTGTGCATTCCAGCCAGGTGTTCCGCTGGCGCCAGCAGCTGTGCGGCGAGGAGACTGCCGTGCCCGGCTTCGCCGCTGTGACGATTGCAGCCGATCCCGATCTTCACGCAGCGGCAGCTCCGCCTCAGGGGCTGATCGAAGTCGAGATCGGGACTGAGACCAAGATCCGGATCAGCGGCGCGGCGGATGCCGCGACGGTGACGGCGGTGATCACGGCGCTCCGGGCGGGTTCGCGATGACGATCCCGATCCCCTCCGGCACACAGGTCTGGCTGGCGAGCGGCCATACCGACATGCGCAAGGGCTTCGACGGCCTGGCGCTGCTGGTCCAGGAGACCTTGAAGCGCGATCCGCATGGCGGCCATCTGTTCGTGTTCCGCGGCCGCAGCGGCGGGCTGATCAAGGTGCTGTGGCACGACGGCCAGGGCATGTGCCTGTTCGCCAAGCGGCTGGAGCGCGGCCGCTTCATCTGGCCACAGGCTGTGGACGGAGCCGTGACGATCACGCCGGCCCAGCTCGGCTATCTGCTCGAAGGCATCGACTGGCGGCATCCGCAGCGGACGTGGCGCCCGGAAGCTGTTGGTTGAGCGCTCGAACGTAACGGCACTGATGCGTACCGGGCGGAGCTGTGATTCCATCTTCTGCGATGATCACAGCCGATTCGCTCCCTGATGATGTCGCGACGCTGAAGGCGCTGGTGCTCGCCGGCCAGGCGGCCCAGCTTGCGGCGGAAGCCAAGGCACGCAATCTCGAAGCCGAGGTCCGCGCCCGCACGCTGCTGATCGAGCAGATGAAGTTCACGATCGCCAAGCTCAAGCACGAACAGCACGGCCAATCCTCCGAACGAGCCTCGGTGCTCGATCAGCTCGAGCTAGAACTCGCCGACCTCGAGGAGGATGCATCGGAGGCCGAAGCCGATGCGCAGCTGGCAGCCGAACGGGCCAAGGCCGCGAAGATAGACGTGCAGCCATTCGAGCGGCGGCGTCCGGCGCGGCGGCCGCTGCCCGAGGACCTGCCGCGGGAGCGCGTCGTTCATCCCGCGCCGGCCCATTGCCCGTGTTGCGGCGGCGACAGGTTGCGCAAGATCGGCGAGGACGTGACCGAGACGCTGGAGCTCGTGCCGCGGCAGTGGAAGGTGATCCAGCACGTCCGTGAGAAGTTCTCCTGCCGCGCCTGCGAGGCGATCAGCCAGCCGCCGGCGCCGTTCCATCCGATCTCGCGCGGGCGCGCTGGACCGCGTCTGCTCGCGCACATCCTATTCGCCAAATACGGATTGCACCTGCCCCTCAACCGGCAGAGCACGACGTATGCGCATGAAGGTGTGATCCTGGACGTCTCCACGCTGGCCGACTGGGTCGGCGCGGCGGCGGCGACATTGATGCCGCTGGTCGATGCGATCAAGGCGCATGTCCTCGCTGCCGAGCGCATCCATGCCGACGACACCACGGTGCCGGTTCTGGCCAAGGGCAAGACGCGCACGGGGCGCGTCTGGACCTATGTGCGCGACGATCGGCCCTTCGCCGGGCACGCGCCGCCGGCCGCCGTGTTCTTCTACTCGCCCGACCGCTCCGGCACCCATCCAGAGGCGCATCTTGCGACCTATGCCGGACCGATGCAGGCGGACGCCTATGCCGGCTTCAACAGGCTCTACGATCCATCGCGGAAGCCGGGCCCGATCATCGAGGTCGGCTGCTGGGCGCATGCACGGCGCAAGTTCTTCGAGATCGCACGGCTGAAGAGGGCGCCGATCGCGATCGAAGCGATCGCGAAGATCGACGCCCTGTTTGCGATCGAGCGCGACATCAACGGTCTGCCGGCCCACGAGCGCAAAGCCGCGCGCCATGCGCGCAGCCGCCCGCTGGTCGATGAGCTTCATACCTTCCTGCACGAGCGCCGCGCCAAGCTCTCCGGCAAGAGCGAGACCGCCAAGGCGATCGACTACAGCCTCAAGCGCTGGGAGGTGTTCACGCGCTTCATCGACGATGGCCGGCTGTGCATGACCAACAACGCGGCCGAACGCGAGCTACGCGCCGTGGCCGTCGGCCGCAAGAACTGGACCTTCGCCGGCTCCGACGATGGCGGCCGCCGTGCCGCCGCCATCTACACCCTGATCCAGACCGCCAAGCTCAACGATCTCGATCCGCCGGCCTGGTTGACGGACGTGCTGCTGCGGATCAATGATCATCCGGCGTCGAGGCTCGACGAGCTGCTGCCGTGGAATTGGTCAAAACCCAGAACCCTTGTCGCCGCTGCCTGATCAGATGAAGATCACGTTTAACGGAACTGACTTGTCGATTGCCACTGTCGAGCATCTGAGCCTTGCTCTGGATCGCATCGACAAGCAACCGCAGTTCGAACTCTGGATATCGGTACCGAACGGTCAGTCCTTAGCCATGCTGCGCAATGGTAGCCACGCTTGGCTTATGTATCTGCGGTTCAATGGTGATAGCGGCGTCGTGACAAAGGGTAACCCAGACCATCAGGGAACCTGCGCTTACACACTCTCCAACGGGCAGGTCGACGAGCATCCCCTATCCTGGTGCATAGATCTAGAAGAATGCTACAAAGCGATTGCGTACTTCTTCGTCAATGACGGAGCACGATACGATCACGTCGCGTGGCAAATCGCGTAACAGATCTGCCGCGGTCTTGGCCGGATGGATACGGCGCGGGAGACGGTTTCCAAGGTGATGCCGAGATAGTCGGCGATGTCGCGGCGGTTCATTGGCAGCAACATCATCGCGGGATGTGCTAGCCGTTCATCCATTTCAAGAAGGAAGGCGGTAACTCTCTCCAGGGAAGTCTTCCGCCCCAGGAGAAGCATGTGATCTTCCGCGTGCTGCAGATTTTGCGTAACAAAGCAAATGAGGTTTTTTGTGCTGACTACTCGATTTTGCATGGCATCGAGGATGCTGCCTCGCTTTATGATGCGAACGTGGGTTTCGACGAGTGCGTCAGCGCTAAACCGGTGCGCGACGCCATTCTCAAATCCGAACATGTCACCCTGGAGGTGGAACGCATTGATCTGGCGGCGACCATCTGGGAGCATCTTATACGTCCGCACCGCTCCGGAAGTAATCTGGTAGACGTATTCGGCGTGCCCCTTCGCCAAAAATCTCGATGCCCTTGCGATACTTGAACTCGCTGCAGAAGATGCGCTCGCCAGCGAGATCGGCGAGGTGCCCGTCAATAGGCTGGCGGGTGGCAGCGTTCGCATTGACTAGCACCGTTCAAGCCTCCCTGTTTTGTAACTTGGCAAGGAGTTGAACATAGAGCAAATCCGCGAGATTGATCAGGCGCAATTGGGGCGGACCTACGTAGACAACCGGAGGCGGGTGCTTCTCTTGGCTGGCCGGAAAAATGCGTACAAAAGGAAGCCGCCAGCCCTTGGGGAAGCCAGCGGCTTTGGGTGGGGTCGCGTAGTGGGGCTACGCAATGTCTCCCTTAGCTCTAGCGAAAGGATCGCATGTTGATCAGGATCAAGCGGGATATCGGGTGGAGTCGATGGACGCCCGCTATGAGTCATAAGCAGCGGTGGGCGCAAGTTGGATCGGCGTTCGGTTTGCCCCTAACAGCCGACATGACACGCGCTCAATCGACCTTCGGCTAAGGGCCAAAGGGCGAAGTTGGAGAAGGCGGCCTTTTTCGGACGACTCTCTCTTCGACCGAAGAACTATGCTTAGAGGGCGTCGATGCCCCGTCCTTCGAAGTTGAAGCAAAGAAGATCGACCTCGGCTCCGGTGAGATCGGCTCGAAAAAATCGGCATGTGTATTCAGTCTGCTTCCTGCTCGCACGGTTGGATGCCGCTTCAGTCAAGAAAATGCACTGTCTGCAACTATCCGCATGGTGACGATTTTGACGCGCGTCTAGCTGCCGCAAAATTTGACCGAGTAGGTCGCGAAAGTTGTCTGCACCAACTTCAAGCGCCGCAACGGCACGGATGAGCGGTGCGATGGGATCGCTGGCAAGAAGTTTCTCTCCCCGGGGGGGCACATCAAGGATGACCGAGCGCTTATCTTGGTCGGCGCTTTTGCGCTGAAGGTAACCCTTGTCTTCAAGACGCTTGACGGTTTGAGAAGCGGTAGCCCGAGAGGTGCCTACGAACTGGGCTATCAAAATGCCAACCGCTCGACGTTTGCACCAACAGATCGACCGCTTGCCGCGCTGCCGTGATCATCCCGCCCCTCGTTATAATCCGGCAGATTTACCTGGCGGAACCTTACAATGCATGTAAAGCGGGGTTGAACGACTATACGAAGGTTTGCAATTGCACTTGTGCACTTCACGAAAGCCGCTTCTAACGCGGGCCGCAGGCCAGCGGACAGTCCCTTATGGGTCATAAGCCGCCGATCACGCTTAAGATGGCAGACTCCCACTTTGCGTTGGTAAGCCGACGTTTGTGAGTACACGCCCGGTCCAGGAACCTCGCGCGCGTGCGGTATTTGAATCGTCGCCAGCTCACCGTCCGAGCTGGTGGAGCGGCCTCGGCCTGCCTCAAAAGCCCCCTGAAGCCGGGGCCGTCTCTCCGCCACTGTTCGTGTTGGAGTTTGCGTATGAGTTCCTCGCGCTCGATCGCGCCGACTGATCGCTTCGACCGCGACATCTATCTGGTCCTCGAGGACTTCGGCGTCCGCGCCGGCTGCGCCTGGCGCGAGACCGACGAAACCGACACCGACCTCGAGACCATCCTCAGGCATCTCCTGTCCGGCGATTACGCCTATCCGGTCCGGATTGTGTGCTTCAATCCGGGCGAAGGCTGGTCACGGGACGCCACGTCCGACGTCGCTGACGCGCTGGCGCAGCGCGCCACTGATACCGACGCAGAGATCCCGTCCGCGCTGCAGGACTTCCGCCAACGCAACCAGGCGCTTCGACGTGCAGCTCGCGCTGCCGCTGCCAGGTGCCGCGTGATGCCAGCCGGAGAGAGGCCACACGGGCGACGCGGCTGTGAAGTGCACGACCTGTGACGACGTCGGCTGGGTTTGCGAGAACCATCTGGACCATGGGATGGCCCGCGCGCATGCACCTGCGGCGGCGCCGGCGCGCCCTGCCCGGCCTGCAACGCTCCAGCCGACGGCGAGGCGGCGCGGATACCGGGAGGCTTTCGCGTCGAGGTCGACAGGGACGGTTGGCGACACTGAGGGCTGCGCCTATAGCACCAGGCTCACCAACCAGACCGCGAGCGAGCAGCAGAGCGCAATTCCAAGATACGGCAATGCAATTGTCATCGGTTCCTCACTGACGAATTCCCGACGCTGAAACGGGAGTGAGATTCGCATATTCGCGGCCGCGTGACTATCTCGTTCTCATGCACCGCGCGTTCGAGTTCTGCCTGCCAACTGCAGCCAAGGCTGTCCCAGCCGGGCCTGACTGGGTCCATGAGATAAAGTACGATGGATGCCGTCTGCGCCTTGAGCGTAACGGCCGCCAGATACGCCTGGTCACCAAGAACGGCCACAACTGGACCGATCGCTTCCCCTGGATCGTCCAGGCCGCGCTCCGCAATCGCGAGCAACGGTTCGCGGTCGATGGCGAGGCGGTCGTCCTTGGCGTCGATGGCATCTCCGACTTCAACGCCCTGCACTCGCGCAAGCACGACGACGAGGTGCAGCTGTACGCGTTCGATATCCTCGCGCTCGGCGGCGAGGATCTGCGTCAGCGGCCGGTGGAGATGCGCAAGACCCATCTCGCCCGGCTGTTGCGCGGCCGGCCCGACGGCATCTTCATCGCGCCGTTCGAAAGCGGCGAGATCGGACCGGACCTGTTTCGCGCCGCCTGCGACCTCGGCCTCGAAGGCATCGTCTCCAAGCGCCGCGATCGTCGCTATATCGCCGGTCGCACGAAGGAGTGGATCAAGGTCAAGAACAGGTCTCACCCGGCCATGAGCCGCGAGTTCTAGCGCTGGCCCGGCGGGCAGCGCGTCGCGCTGCAGACAAAAGACCAGACGCCGACGCTAACCATAACTGCGACCAGGTCTTGTTTTGGTAAATCCTAAAACTTATCATTATGACTTTCAGTATGGAATTTTTTGATGATGGTCCGATTACCTATGGTCGCGGTCATCGCGCCCGACGGGGAAAGATCATACTGGGTTGCAGCGGTCGAACCTGAGAGGGCGGCCGAAGCGGTCGCGCGGGTCGTTGGCGACGGGCAAAATGTTAGGCTCTTGCAGCACCGCCTGCGCGTGAAACCCGATGCGCTCCGACCAGGCGAAGTCCGCCGACTTGGGATCTGACCAGACACCTACCCCCGAAGAGGCACTCCATCTCCCCAAAAGAGCGTCCTCTCCGCCTTAGCACCGCCGGTATATCTTAGCGTTACGCACATTGGCGGGCAGAGAGCGCGCGCTTTCGCTGTCGACTCTTGGGGAGTCGTGCGGATGACCCGTTTCTTCTTCCATGTCCACGACGGCATTACCATCTTCGATGATGTCGGACTGGAACTTCCGGATATCGCCGCCGCGCAAGCAGCGGCGATCGAATTGAGCAGTAAAATCCTCAACGACGGAGCAGAGGGACCCCTGTGGCAGGACCTTACCTGGCGTGTCGAGGTGACCGACAGCCCCGGAATGGGCGGGCAGATCTTCCTTGTCGTCAACTTTTCGGTCACAACGTAATGCACTAAACCAACCTACGCCCCCGTGATGGTGCCCGACGGCGGCCAGCGTGTCCGACTTCAACGCCCTGCACTCGCGCCGGCACGACAACGAGGTACAGCTCTACGCATTCGACGTTCTCGCGCTCGGCGGCGAGGATCTGCGCCAGCTGCCGCTGAGTCTGCGCAAGGCCAATCTGGCGCGGCTGCTGCGCGGCCGACCGGATGGCATGTTCGTCGCGCCCTTCGAGCTAGGCGACATCGGCCCGGACCTGTTTCGCGCGGCGTGCGGCATGGGTCTCGAGGGCTTGGTCTCGAAACGGCGCGATCGGCGTAATGGCGCCGGCCGATCAAGGGATTGGATCAAGCTGAAGAACCGGACGCATCCGGCGATGACGCGAGTCATGGACGCGCTTTCCTCAGCGGGTGGCGAGAGGTAGCGTGATTAAGGTTAGAAACTCACATCCGGCAAGAGTGATGCGACTTGTCCGAGCAATATAGCCGCCAGCCCAGATCGGCACCCGATTTAACAGGGAGGGCGAGGGCTACAAGACAAGCAATGTAGAACAGCGAAGTGCGCCATTCCGAGCGATCAGTGTCACGCATACTCGTCTCACGCATACTCAATTAGGGCTCGGTGTTCCACTCCTGCCCATACAGGCCGCGCATACGCCGATAGGCGATGCGCTTCACAAGATCGTCGAAGACGGCCCGAGCCACGAACCCGAGACCTACCGCAATTGCACAGGCCAGATAATTGTCGCCCCAATGCCACGCCAGGTTGGATGCCACAACGCCAAAGACCGAAACCGCCTGAACAGCAATCCGGGCCAGCCGCATCATCTCCAACCTCCCTCACGTCAAAAAACATCCGTCCCAAGAGGGTGTCAACAAGGAACACGACTCCACTTTTGAGCTAACGATGCGAACCAAGGTAAGGCAGCCTGCCGAGTGCAGCTCTGCTCAGTGTTGCGACCTGCCAGTCGCGCGCTCATTAGGCGCTCCGCATAGTGTCGCCAATCCTGACAATGCCGCCTTTCACGATTTTGCAGTACAGCCCGCCGCGATTGATTAGGTGTTTGGCAATCGCCTTGCCGGTGACCTTCTCTATATGGCGGCACGGGTCCACAAGCCTGGCCCCTTGCAGCAAAGTCTCACCGAGCCAGAACTGGTGGCCGACGAGGTGGTTCAGCGGCACCCCTTCGACCGTCACGTTGCGCCGATGCTCCTCTGGGCGCAATTCGATCCCGCACTCGCGCTTGATTGCAAAGAGCGTCTCAATCTCGAACAGCGTGAGCTGCGCATCCTCCGCGTGCAGGTACGAATAAAATCCCTCCTTCATCGAGTAGCGATCGCCGTCAATGCCTTTGCCAGCGATCAAAGTGACCTCTGACATTGCGTGCATGGGCAGAAACCCGCGCGAAGCGATGTGGATGAAGCGGATTACGCCGGTCCATCCGAGTTTGACAGATGTCTGCACCCGTCGGTCGGTGGTCTTGTCCAGCATCGCAAGGGTCTCCCTCCCCGCAGATCAGCAAACCTACGCCGAGCTGCCCCCGGTGCAGGAGAAATAGGTAAGTAACCCTTATGGGTTAGCGGCAAACCGACCCTGCCGCTTCGCGCTGTGTTCCATATGGAACCGACCTGCGGGGATCGCCATATTAGGAATTGGAAACTCAAGCCCTGCGGTTAGGACCCGCAAGCGTAAGACGAGGTTGTGTCATGCAGCGCCGCCGTCGTTTCAAGCAGATCCTTTCCCTTGAAGAACGCCTAGCCGAACAAGCGAGGCGCCTCCGCGAAGAAGCCGAATCTCTCCCCCCAGGACCTGTACGCGACGAAGCCCTACGCAGGGCCCGGCAGGCCGAGACCGGCTCGCATCTGAGCGAGTGGCTGAGATCGCCTGGATTGCAACCGCCTAAGTAATCCGTTCAGCGATTTCAGGAACATTGGCCGAGACAGGTTGGTTGACACCGATCACCGTTACAACATTTGGCCTTTGCCGGTGACTGCGAGCCTCCGCTCACGCCCCTAACCGCAGGTGGCAGCCATGTGTGAAAAATGCGGGGAGCTTGATCGACGGATCAACCACCTAAAAGGCTTGGTTGCGAGGGTGACCGATGCACAGACAGTCGCCGCAATCGGCGCGATGACCGAGAAAATCGAAGCCGAGAAGATTACCCTCCATCCCACCAAATAGAAGAGGCCGCGTCAGTTGGCGGCCTCTTCTATTGGAGAGTATCCTTGCCTGGTGCTTCTGCGATGAGGGAAGAGCCATGGGCAAGGCGCTTGTCGTGCGCAAAGGAACGAACCTCGCGAAGCTCATCAGAGCCGATCGCGCCGCGCAGTATGTTCGGATGTCAACCGAGCTCCAGCGCTATTCGATTGAGAACCAGGCCGCAGCGATCGCTGCCTACGCGCAAGACAAGAATCTCACGATCGTCCGAACTTATAGGGATGAAGGACGCAGCGGCTTGACGACAAAGGGCCGCGCAGGTCTCATTGAGCTTATCGACGATGTCGAGTCAGGGCGCGCAGACTTCGATCATGTCCTCGTATACGACGTCAGCCGCTGGGGTCGCTTCCAAGACGTCGACGAAAGTGCCCACTACGAATTTTTATGCAAGCAAAACGGCGTTCGGATTGCCTATTGCGCCGAGCAATTTGACAACGACGGCAGCCTCCTTTCGAGCATCGTCAAGAACATCAAGCGCGTGATGGCGGCAGAGTATAGCCGGGAGCTTTCAATCAAGGTGCATACCGGCCTATGCCGGATCGCGGGCCTAGGTTATCGTGTCGGCGCCCCCACTACCTTTGGTCTCCGCAGAGAGCTCGTCGACGAAAATGAGCGATCGAAGGGCGAACTCAGGAAGGGGGACAGGAAGTCTCTGAAAACGGATCGTGTTCGCCTACGCCGCGGATCTGAAGATGAAGTTGCGATCGTCAGGTAGATTTTCCATCAGTTCGCGGTCGAACAGACGTCGAGTACAGCCATCGCGCGGGAGCTCAATCTGGCGGGCGTCGCAAACCATCACGGCCGACCATGGACCGAGAATATAATCCGCAACATTCTCGCCAACGAAAACTATGTCGGAAACCTGGTCTACAACCGCACATCTAGCCGACTTGGCCAGAGGCTCACCAAGAATTCTTGCGACTTGTGGGTGCGCGGCGATCCTCATCTCGATGCGATTGTTGATCAAGGCATTTTCGTTCGCGCTCAGGATCTGCTGGCGCAACGGTATATCTCAATGCCAGAAGAGAAGATGTTGACCCTCCTGCGCGTGACGCTCAGTCGCAAAGGCAAGTTGACCGGAAGCATCATCAACAATACGCCCGGGATGCCGTCTGCTGCTTCGTATTTCAACCACTTCGGCTCGTTGAGAAAGGCCTACTCGCTCATCGGTTACAAGGGCTCGCGCGACTGCGATTGGTTCGATTGTCGAGACGCGTGGGCAAACGTAGTCGCGAGACACAAGCTTGAGGCTGTCGAAGCGCTGCGCGGCGAGCGCGGGCTGCGAGTTACTGAGGTCGAGACCGGGATTGGTCTGACAGTGAATAGGAAACTCCACCTATCATTCGCGGTGGTCCGTTACGCGACAAAGGGCACCGGCTGCATTCCGTGCTGGAGAGTCTATCTCAAATTGATACCTGCAGGACTAGTGGCGGTAGCGCGATTGGACGGTGAGAACAAGACGATCCAAGACTATGTGCTGCTTCCCGTCCCTCAAGACGCTCCGGCTTACCTATGGCTGTCGGATCGCTCGCTCGTCCGCCAAAAAGCCACCCGCTTTGCGACATTTGACGAGTTGATTTGCAAGTTCGTAAGAGGCCTGCCACCATCCAGCCACCCCAAGCCGACCAGGCCGGCGCGCCCGAGCAAGCGAGCGAGAACAATCGGCCCCAAGCCGAGGAACGTCCACGCACGCCGCCGATGAAGCGCCGATCCAGCTGCGGCTGCCGTCGCATGTCGGCATCAGGAAGTGGTCGCGCACGCCGTGGTCAGCGGAACTTTCCCGTCGCCCCCCCAAATTACATTTTGACGGATTCGCAACTTATAATAGCATGTTCGCATCTGGGATATGAGCGCCATGCTTTCGGGTCTTTTGCAGCGTTGGAGGATACGAAAGCTCGCATTGATCTGCCCAAATTGCTTGAGAGAACCTTCCTCGGCGAATGCGTCGCGCGGCCGCACTCTTCTTAAAGGCAATCTTACCTGCGAGTACTGCCGCAAAGCGGAAGACGTCGCCGGATGGCGACTTGCAGCACAAGCCCGCCGCCAAGATCGCGGCACCGGCGAACCAACCCGCAACTGATGCTGACCGCCGCCGGCGGAGGATGCCGACCACCCGACCATTCACGGTCTGCGCCGCACCGGCATCCTCGCCCGCGCCGAGGCCGGCTACGAGTCGACCAAATCGCCAGCGAAATCGGCATGAGCCGACAGAATGTCGCGCACTACATGCGCTTCAGGGACCGGATGCAGGTTGGCGCCGACGAGCAGTTGCGGCTTCGGGTTGTCAACCAAGATCCACGGCTTTAGTGAGAACCTGTCATAGGCCTAACGAGAGGCGCCCAGTGGACCGTGTTTTCCAAATTTTTGTAAGCTCAACCTTCGCAGATCTTCAAGAAGAGCGTCACCTGGTCAGCAACAGCTTGGCGAAGGCCGGGTATGTCCCTGCGGGTATGGAACTCTTTCCCGCAACGGATCAGGATCAATTTGAATATATCAAGCGGATCATCGATCGTAGTGACTACTACGTAGTCATCACCGCCGGCCGCTATGGCTCTGTTGCCGGCGACGGGATCGGCTTCACCGAGAAAGAATTCGACTACGCTCGATCGAAGGGAATCCCGGTTCTCGCATTCTTGCACAGGAATGTCGGGAGTCTGCCAATCGACAAGTCGGAGCGGGAGGAAACAGGTCGCACCAAACTGAAATCATTCAACGACAAGCTCAAACAAGGCCGGATGATCGACTTCTGGGAGAACGAGCACGAACTTTGCACCAAGGTCGTCATCGCGGTCAGCCAGGCGGTCAACCTTTCTCCTGGAACGGGTTGGGTTAGAGGCGACAACGCGATCGATCCAAAGATCCTTCAGGAGGCGGAGAAGCTCAGAATAGAAAACGCTGAGCTAAAGCAAAAACTCGCCAACTTGCAAGGCACCTTGGTCGTCGAGTTTGATCCCTTACTGGCGGGGCCCGATACCGAGATCACGCTCGATCTCACGACGACGATCAGCAACTATCCAAGCCACGGTCACAGGACTGAGTCGCGTGAGGAACACACGACGTTCAAGAATATATTCTTGGCAATCTATGACGGTCTTTTGCATGAACCCTCACAAGCAACAATTGCCCAGGTGATTGGCAAAGCCTTCTCTCCGAGCAGCGTCGGCGGGATGACCATGACGACATGCAGTGACGAGAATAGCCTTATGATTCGGCGGCAATTGGAAGCGCTTGGACTCATCGTGACGGCCTCAAAGATGTCCAGCACTGGTCACGATTATCTCGCCTGGGTCGTCACCGAAAAAGGACGGAAATACTCGTCTCTTCATTCTGCTCTTAGGCCGATCGAGCGGCCTGATTAGCTTTGCTAACCTCTCGGACGTGATACCGAGCCGCCCCACCATCCGCCGCCCGCGCGGCACTGGAAGCGCTGATGGCATGGTCCGCAGCGTTCGAGACGCCGATCGTGCTCGAGGGCGAGGGCGAGCTGGTGACTGTTCGGGGCCGAGGCCAATATCGCTGCGCTGCCGGCGCGTGGAAAATTTACCGGTTGAGGTTCCTTGTAGGAACCACGCGCGCGCACGTTATTTGAATCGTCGCCGGCTCACGCCCGAGCTGGCGGAGCGGCCTCGGCCTGCCTCAAAAGCCCCCCCTGAAGCCGGGGCCGTCTCTCCGCCACCGTCTGTGTTGGCGTTCCTCGCCCTCGATCGTGCCGACTGATCGCCTCGACCGCGACATTTATCTGGTCCTCGAGGACTTCGGCGTTCGCGCCGGCTGCGCCTGGCGCGAGGCCGACGAAACCGACACCGACCTCGAGACTATCCTCAGGCATCTCCTGTCCGGCGATTACGCCTATCCGGTCCGGATTGTGTGCTTCAATACGGGCGAAGGCTGGTCTCGGGACGCCACGTCCGACGTCGCTGACGCGCAGGCACAGCGCGCAACTGATACCAACGCAGAGGTCCCGTCCGCGCTGCAGGACTTCATCGCCGCTGCGCGGACGCCACCGGCGGAGGCGCCAATTCCAATGACGATCGTCTCGGCGGAGGTCGCCTCATCGATTTCGTTCCGCTCCTCGTCGCTAATATCGGCCATTAGGCAACCTCAGTTACGCTTCGGTCGAGGCGACATTTGGCCAATGATATCATGAGCTTCGGCAAGAAAGTCACTGTTTGGTTGATGGCGAAAAGCTACATTTTGGTTGATGGCGAAAAGCTACATTTAAGGCGGCCGCGAAGGTTGATGTCGGTGACCAGGGCGCGGTGCGCTCCGGGATTGCCGGTGAAAAGCGTCAGCGCCTCCTCCGCGGTCGCCACGGTGTTGACGAGGAATCCGCCCTCGCCGAGGGCGTTCTCGATCATCTCCTGCAACTGATAGTCGTCCTCGACGACCAAGATGGACGGCTGGTCCAGCGTCCCCCTTGCGCGTCAGGCGCGGATGCCCGGAATCCTGAACTCGGTCCAAATCTGGACAGAGGAATTTTGCTCGGCAAACCAGAAGATATAGGCGGAAGACATCGTCGCCGACCTCGCGGCGTCCTCTACGCGTCGGATTGCGGTCGAGACGGCCGAAACGAACCAGCCCCCGAAATCGTTGATCGGAGGTGTGACTGCTGGAGCATCAACCATGTCAGGAATCTTCCGGTTGATTGCCGTGGTGTACGGCGGGCTTGCGATGATCACGCCAGCCGTCGCGGCGGACGTCCTAAACGGCAAGGACATCGCACAGCGCTGGTGCGCAAGTTGCCATGTCGTGGGGAAAGGACAAACGACCGCAACCGACCAAGCCCCGCCATTCGCCTATCTGGCAAGAAGCCCGGATTTCAATCAGAACAAGCTGGCCTTCCTGCTGCTACTGCCACACCCGAACATGCCAAGCGTGTCACTGAATCGAGCGGAAGTCGCGGATCTCGCGGACTATATTCGCTCTCTCAAATAGGGGCGAACTCGCGAAAACCCGCTTCAGCGCAACGCTCGTTGCGATCTCATTTCGCACTTTTCACGAGGGCTACTTTCCGTTCGCGATGCCAAACGTCGATGCCCTGACCGTCGAGCAATTGCCTCGCCTTTGGCGTCGCCTCCTCGTCGTCAGCGCAAATCCAGTTCGACATAGCCGCTGATGTGGCCCTCCTCGTTGAGGAAACAAGCGCGGTAGCCCATGGCTGAGGTTTCTTGAGAGGAACCATATGCCGTCCACCCACCGAGAGAATAGCCGGCGGCTTGGACGAGCTTCGAAGCCGAACTGGCTCGCGAACCGGCACGCCTAGCCGGCGGATTCGCATTTGAAGCAGCGCCACGTCGGGGCGCCCCTACCGTCGCGACTTGCGGTCAAAGTCATCGGCTTCTTGCAACGCGGGCAGACGGGAATGGCACTGGAACGCGGCATTGAGCGAGAGACTAATTGAGAGGATTCGCCGGATGCTCGGCAAAATCAGATGAACGGGCTAGGCTCGCCACCGAAACGGACTCCTCTACAGCGAGCCTTTCGGCCTGTTCGACGAGCTCGGTCCGGACGCGTGGAGCACGTATCCGGAGGAAAGCGCGGATCAGCCTAAGCCCCTGCAGATTGCTTCGTGCTTCGTTGTCGTTCATTTTTCGGCTCCATGCCCGGTCTTATGCGATCCAGACGACAAGTGCAACAAGGCTCCGCGTCGCGCTTTGGTTGCAATATAGAACCGACCAAAAGAAAGAGTTCGTGCGCAACGAGGTCCGCCGACCTGGGAGTTCCGCGCCGACGGGCGCAGCTCTTTTCGGCGGACGATGTGCCGAGAGACGGCTCAGCTTCCGCCTGCAGAAGCCGAGCGGTCACAGCTCGCCGCCCTCCCGCACACCATCAGAAATCTAGACGACGGCGACTGCGTCCTCCGCCAGGGCGAGGTCCCGACCCGATGCGTCGTCGTGATGAGCGGTTTCCTGGCCCGTCAAAGAGTGATTTCCGACCGCAACCAAATCTCTGCCTTCTACGTGCCGGGCGACATGCCGGATCTGCACACGCTGCATCTTCCATTGTCGATGACGACTTATGCAGTGTGGGCAAGTCCAGCGTCGCCCTCATCGTGCTCACCTGAGAGAACAGCTCGCCCAGTCGCCGGAACTCACCAACGCGCTCTGGCGCCAAACATTGATCCAGGCAGCGATCTATGGGTCGAGGACCTCGGCTCGCGGCCCGCACTGCCGCGCGTAGCGCATCTCATCTGCGAACTCGCGGCGAGATTGGAGATCGTTGGACTGCTGGAAGGGAGCCGCTTCCGCTTGCCCCTCACGCAAGCAGACTTCGCCGAGGCGTGCGGTCTCTCCATCGTTCACATGAACCGGACGATCCAGGAGCTCAGGCGCAAGGATCTCATCGCTCCGAGGTCTGCCTGTTGCGGCGCAGTGAGCTTGAAGAAATCACCGATTTCGGGCCCGGCTATCTTCACGCCTTGCGGACATCCCTGCCCGCCGCAGCCCTCCCCGGTTCCATCACGAATCTAGGAACGTGATGCGCTGAGACCCGTTGGGGCCTCATGAGGTACTATTTTGACTACCGCGACCCTGACAACTTCGTGCCCGACGAAACAGGACTCGACCCAACTGGCGCCGAACGGGCTCGAAGCTTGGCGCTGTCCGCGGTGGGAGAAGCAACGAAAGAACTCACAGCCGAAGGCAGCACCGGCCCCATCGCCATCGAGGTCAGAGACGAGAACGGTCCTCTCCTGCTCGTTTTGGCCCCGTCGACCTGAGCCTTGCGCTCAATCGCACGACAGGCTGAGGCGCGGGGCCGCTCCTACTTGGCCGGCGACCTTAGCGGGCCCTCGATCCGCTTCTGCGCTGCGGGGTCGCGCATCGAATCCTTATTGCATTCCGGACGACAAAGCACTTGCCCCTGTCGGCGGTCTCGTCATCCACGAGCTTCATCGGCCGTCTGCGGTGAGGACAAGCCTTTCTCGTCGGATGCAGCAGCGACATCTGTTTCCCCCTGCCGCGTTCAGCCTAAGCCCGGTTGGCCTTTGCGCCAAGCGCCGTTCCGACGCTTGACGAGGCGAAGCCGACATACTGAAATCGAGCCTTCAGTGATGTTGTGGGGTGACGTCATGGAAGAGTTTCACCTCGGGTTCGCGCAGCAGGCGCGCGACCTGGCCGAGAAGGCCGATCCGTTTACCAGGCGTCGGCTGCTGGAATTGGCCAGGCGGTACGACGTACAAAGCAAGCCCGGCCACCATGGCGCTCGGGTCGCTCCTCCGCCCAAGGCGATGCCGCCCAACGCGGTCTTCTCCGGCTCCGGCGAGTCCTGAGCCCTTTCAGCCGCCTTTGAGAGCACCTTGACCTCGCGGACGGGCCAGCTCGCGCCCTCCGCGATCACCCGAACCTTTTCGCCGAGACTAACGAGCGGGTGGGAGCCGATGTCATCCTCGGCGGCCGCGACGACCACGAGATCGGTCTCCGGAGTCCAGCCGAGGTAATCGACGACATCAAGGATCGTAAGGCACGGCGAACGTACCCTAGCCTGATCATCTTAAAGGCCCCGACGTGCAATATCGTCGGGGTCAATGTTATGAACGGTGCCGCTCTTTGGACGCGCGCTGTTCTATCAGAAGCATGGCGCTGATTTACTGGGGTTCGATCAGACGCTTCGCCATTCAGTTGAAAGTTTGAAGCCTCAGCTTTAACGAGCCATCCGCTTGACGCTCGAACACGTGCATCGCGAGACCGCTGAGAGGCGTTGGCTTGCCCTCCTTGTCCTTGCCAGTGGCGCTCCACTTGGCCGTAGCAAAGACGACCTTGTCGTCTCCCCCCGCGTCGATGACCTCCAGCTTATGTGCGATCACGCCGTTCGCGAAGAGCCCCGCAAAGAACTTCTCGATCTCGGCTGGCCCGGACGCGACTTGGTGCGTCGGCGGCATCAGCTTTGCATTGGAGACATAACTGGCAGCGATGGCTTTCTCATCGTGCTTGTTGAATGCGGCGTCCCAGGCTGTATACGCCTTTTCAACCGCACCTTTGGCGTCCTCGGCGAGCGACGCTGCTGGAGCGGCAGCGAGCAGAAAAACCGCTAATGCCGATGCCTGAGTAATGCGCATGGATCATTCTCCTCTCTAGGTTGGCCTCTTTCATGTCACCGTCTTCCTCTCAGACACTCAACGGGCCGCTCCGCCCTCACAAAGAAGAAATCGTTGGCGTGCAGCTGTGAGCGCGACTCCCCTCAGCGTGATTGTGTCGTTCGCATCGTCGGTGATCACGGTGTTGCCGTGCCCCGCCCCGTCGTTGGCCGCATGGGTTTGCACAGCGGCGAAGTTGGCGAACAGGGTGTTGATCAACCTGGTCCGCATTTGGCTTAGTCAGTAATCACGTCCTTGCCGAAGGATTGAAGACGAACGTGTCCGTGTCCTTCAGCCGGTGAGCGTGTCGTTTCCGCTTCCTCCATCAAGAACGTTTCCTTTCGCGCCTGCCGACAGCGTTCTGACGCGTTGATGCCGGAGGCAAAAGTGCTGTTAGGGGGCTGTTGTCGGCAAATGGATCATCGATGGTGGTGTAAGTGCCATCACTGCAAGGAAGCCGTGCCCGACGCTGTTGGTGTCGTAGTAGTACCCGGCGGTCTGGCCCGAGGCGTTGTTGCCTTCAGCAACGGTGTAGTTGGCAGCGAACGGATCGTCGATGGTGGTATGAATACGTTGTCATGTCGGCCCTCCTTTTGAGCCCGGCAGGGCAGGAGCTACAACAGTCTCCAACTGACCTTTCTGAAAGACAATCCGAAGCGTCTTTGGTTCGGGCACTGAAATCGTGCTCGCCGAAGGCAACGCTGTCCATTGGATTTTGATGACGGCACACCGGCCGGCAACTCAGGTTAGCCATAGTAAGAGGCAGCTCTGCTGGAACCTCGAACCAAGCATAAGCTAAGCAGTGAGCTATGCAAGTAGATCGATCTCATCAGCGCCGACGATATAGGCTTACCCCCTACAGCTGCCGCTCCATCGCGGGATGCAGCCTGTTCTTGACCTTGATCCAATACTTACATCGACCGCCGACGTAAGGCCGTTCGCGATGCTTGGAGACCAAACCCTCTAGCCCCATCCGGCATGCGGCGAGGAAGAGATGAGGTCCGATCTCGCCTCGCTCGAACGAATTGACGAAGCTTCCTTCCTGTCGCCGCGCAAGTAGGCGTTCCAGATTGCTCTTGCGGAGATGCAGCGGCAGCATCCGCAGATCGTCGCCGCCTTCGGCAAGGATGTCGAAGGCACAGACTGTACCTCGTGGTCATGCTTGCGGGGGTGAACTGCAATTAATCAGGGCTGCCATCGACGCCGAGCACGACCGTTTCGCCATCGAGGATGAAGTGCTTCTGGTGGATTTTGCGCGCGGCTTCCACGATCCAAAGATAGCGACTGGCCCAGTTGTACCCGCCGCGCGTGATCAGGCGTACCCGGTCGCCCACTCTCCAGGCGAAGACGGTAGCCGTCGTACGTGCTTTACCTCATGAAGCCAGTCCGGCCCGCTCGGGACCGCCACGCCTCTGCTGGGAAGGCAAAACTCGAATGAACGCATTCAGGAAAAGTAGGCACTCTCGACCTGTTTACGAGATGAAGCTTGGAGCAACCGGACCAAAAACTGGCGTCCACATTTTTACGGCTTGGGCGGCAGATCAGGAGCGACGTCGCTGCCCGTGCTCTCACCGATAGCCTGCTCCACTGCGGATGCTGTTCAGCCAGTTTGGCAAACAGTTCGCGCTTTTTGGGGTCCGTCGCCAAGTCGCGAATAAGGGCGCACTCAGCGGCGTCTCGCTGTAGCTTCTCCAGTTGGGCCTGCATGTCTTTCATCTGCGGCCTCGATGTTCCAGTGCGGCGCTCGTTCGCGCCGGGTCCGGCTTCAAGCCGCGCCAGCAATTGCTCTTTCTTTCCAGCAGCTTCGCAAGAGCGGACATCCGATCACCGCAATGTTTCGACCGTATCGAAAGGGCCGCTCGGAGAGCGGCCCTTTCTTGGTAACCGGCTACGGGTTGCCGAAGCTGAAAGCGCTGAGCGGGACGGCGCTCGCAGCCAATCCCAAAAGGGAGGCGGCGGGCATTCCCAGCGCAATGATCTTCATGAATGTTCTCCTTCCTTGGGAGATCAGTCGATCTCTTCGATGATGCGACGTTCCTGCGGGTCGACGATGTAGGTTCGGCTATCCCGGTGAATGTATCGGTACTCCCGCAGGCTCGGCGCCTCGCGATAGACCTCGTCGGGGAAGGCATCGATTTCCACGCCGTCCGGTAGGCGCTCGCCCCGGCGGATCTCAGTTCGCACTGTGCTGCCGGTCGTTTGCCGCTCGCGCTCGACGGGACGCGCCTTGACGTGCTTGCGGATCACCTCGCGATCACGATCGCCGAACGTGGTCTTCCGCTGCTCGGTGCGCGCTGGAGCAGCCGCCGTGGACCGGCCCGAGTACGGCAGGACCGCAACGATCTTGTAGCTGGAGGGCTCCACGATCACGATCTCGTCCTTCACCAGGACGAAGTTGTAGCCCCGATACTGGGGCACGGTCTCGACGACCTCCGCCGGCAGCGGCTGCAGACGGACATCCCGCGGCACGGCAGTGCCCACGGACAACGAGAAATTCACGTTGTTGAGGGGCTGCACGTTGAGGTGCGAAATCGAAGTGCTGATCCGCGTCCGCTGCTGATCATTGATGTTCACCGAGGCATTCACGTTCGTGTTCGACGAGCGATCGGCCGTATTCTGCTGGGTGCTCGGCTGCTGGGCCGTGTTCGTCGAGTTGCTACCCGTCGGAGATTGCGCCTGACTGGCGCCCGAAGCTGGCGGGTTCGCGCTCTGCGCCCGGTTGTCCGTACGCGGGTTGGTCTGCGTCTGGTCCGAAGGCGCATTGGTCTGGTTGGAGGGCTGGCTGGTCTGCGCCTGATTGGTTGAGTTGTTCGAGCTGGGCGCCTGCGTGGTGTTGGTGCCCGTACCGGAATTGGTCGTTTGGCCTGCAGCGCTCTGGCCGGTCGATGACGGAGACTGCGTCTGGGCCGAATTGGTCGAAGGATTGGTCTGCGCGGATCCCGAAGGTGTTGAAGAGGACGGCGTCGTCGAGGTGGAATCCGGGTGACGCTGCGTAGTTGACGGATTGGAGTTCAACGTGCTCGGAGAAGATTGCGCAAGAGCCGAAGTCGCGATCGCGACAGCAGCCGTCGTAGCCAAGATTAAACGCTTGTCCATCTGAACCTCCTAAATGCGGATGTCGATCAACCTCCGATGCGGCACGCGGTTCCTTTTCGGGAAAACCCGGCAGCTCTCGTGGCGGCGGGAGGTGAATTTCTTCCGGTAGACCCAAGATCGCGGTTGTGCCGAAATGGCGCTGGGGCGCTGCAGCCGCGAACAAACGGAACTTCAGTCAAACCACGCCGTTGGCAGTGACTACTTACGAATCATTTGAGGAGGACACACCATGAAGAAGCTGATTGTGTGCGGCGCGCTTGCCGCTTTCGCCCTCGGCACGCAGGCCGCCAGCGCCGCCGAGTTCTACATCGTGCGCGACGCGACCACAAAGAAGTGCACTGTCGTCGACACCAAGCCGACCACTACGACCACGACGGTGGTGGGCAACGGCGTCTACAAGACCAAGGTCGAGGCCGAATCCGCGGTGAAGACCACCAAGGTGTGCACCGAACAGTAAATATCGCGGGCTTCAGGCGGCCACTCGGAAGCGTTCGGACAGCAATTGGAGGAAATGCCCGTACTCATTTTGTGGGCCGTTCCTGCCGTCCTCGTTATTGGCGGCCTCGGCTATTTCTTAATTCACATGCACTGAACGACGACCCGCCCGATGATCCGGGCGGGTCTTTTTTTCCCGACAACCGTCGGTGGCTCACGGCGGACAAAAAGGGCCCCGTGATGGGGCCCTCATCTCCGAACTCTCGTCCCATTTAGTTGTAATCTGAGTATTTGAACTGCGGGAGCGCCTTCAATTGCTCCTTGTTGCCACTCATGACGGCGTGGTCAGGGACCCAATCGTTCGTGCTGCGGTTCGTGGTGGTTGTCGCTGCGGCGCCGGTGGTGGTGTCGCGCGACGTGGTCGAGGTGCTGCTCGAACTGGTCCGGACCGGCTCTTCGACGAACTTCAGCTTGTCCATCGAGACGGCGATGTCGTGCTCACCCATCCCCAAAAAACCGCCGATGCCGATCACCACCGCGTTGATCTTACCGCTCTTGTCGACGAGCAGCTCGTTGATGTCGCCGAGCTTCTCGTTGGCCTCGTTGTAGACGTTCAGGCCCATGAGCTTCGAGGCGCGCCAATTTCCCTTGAGCGCGATCTTCGCATCGGCCGAGTGGGTGGCCGCCGGCGCGGCGCGATCGGCCGGCTGAGTGGTTTGCGCGTACGCAGCGCCGCCGATCACAGCAGTGCCAAGCAGAGCGACGGCAAGAAAGCTTTTCATCGATTATCTCCTCCAACGTGAGCCAACATCCGTACAGATGCCGGCGCCAACGCCCGGGGCTGCCACTTGTTCCTGAATTGACTCTTGTTCAGAACGGGTGCTCTCGCGAAGGATTCGATCCGCGCTGCGGACGCCGGTGCGCTACCGACGTTCGGTGGTAACAAGCCGGACGGGAATGCGCTTACCGTCGGAGCGGAGGCAGGCTTCCGAGAAATGCGGCCAAACCTGCTTCGAACAGACTTCCGCTTCCTTCGTGGAATCGCTTGCCGGCTGGACCTGCGGCTGCGGAGGAGGCGCCTCATCCGCAAGAGCCGCCGTCGTTGCGAGCAGAACGAAAGCTGCCGTTGCGTAAATAATGGTTTTCATGTGTCCTCGATCGCCAACTCAACGACCAGAGTCCGAAGCCGTTCCGACAGGTCGGGAAGACTGTGCTGCCCCTTTCGCGAATCCTTCGTCTCCTCCAGGTATCTGAACACTCTCGGCTGCGCGGACTCCGCGATCGACCAACTCGCGATATCGGATCTCGTACTCCCTCGCCATCCGGCTCGCGGCGAAGCGCTCCTCGAACCGGGCCCGGACTGCTCTTCTGTCCAGCCGGCCCAGTTCGTTCACCGCCGCGATCGCCTGCTCCTCGTTGTCGACGATAAAGCCGGTCACGCCGTCTTCCACCACTTCGGGCACCGAGCCCCACCGGTAAGCGATCACAGGCGTCCCACACGCCATCGCTTCGATCATGACGAGCCCGAAGGGCTCCGGCCAATTGATCGGAAACAGCAACGCGGCGGCCCCGGCGAGGAAGGGCTGCTTCCTGATTTCGTCCACCTCGCCGACGAGCCGGATCTCTTCACCATCGATGTTCGGTTCGAGCTTCTTCTTGAAGTAGGCCGTCTCCGCGCGAGGAATCTTGGCGGCGACCCGCAGCGGCATCCGCGCGGCCCGCGCGATACGTATGGCGGCTTCCGGTCCCTTGTCTGCCGTCAGCCGCCCGAGAAAAGCCAGGTACGAACCATGGTCGTAAGAGGGCCGAAACAGGTCCTTGGGCATGCCGTGCTGGATCGTTGCGATCCAGTTCGCATCCGGAAGCGGCCGACGCTGGTTGTCGGAAATCGAGACGAAGCCCGCGTTCGGAAAGGCCCCGATCACCTTCGATAGACCGGGAAGGTCGAGGCGGCCGTGCATCGTCGTGAGGAAAGGCACCCCGGTCCGGCTGAGCACAGGAAGTGGCAACCAGTCGACGTGGGAGTGGATCACGTCGAAGTCGCTCGCGCGCTCGGCAATGGCTTCTATCAGCAACGCGCAGGCGGCGCTCGGGTCCGCGCCCCTCCGGCCCAGGCGCAGTGCGCGCGGCCACACCGGGTGGAGCTTTCCCTTCGTCTTCGAATCTCCGCTCGCGAACAGGGTGACGTCGTGTCCGAGCTCGACCAGTTCGTCCATCAGCCAGGCGATCACCCGCTCCGTGCCACCATACAGCTTTGGAGGAACGCTCTCGGCCAACGGAGCAAGCTGGGCAATCCGCATCGGCTAGGCCCCGAGCACGAACCGCAGGACCGTCACGATAGTCGCGGAAATGAGGGATGAAATCGCGAGCATTGTCCAACTCGGCCTTGTGCTTCCGCGAGCCACGCGTGCGGCGAGCATTTTCATCCCCGTCAACATTCGTCTTCGGGAAGCCGGTGCAGGTAGGCTATCCCGAAGCTGGCGAGTTCTTCGGCATCGCTCTCTCGCTCATCCCCTCTCCTTTGCAGGTGGCGCTCGAGCAGGCAGCGACGGCTGTCCTGTGCATCGACGTCGGGGTGCCTCGCCCGGTACACCGTCCAGGCGGTCTCCGCGGCCCTCATCAAGGCGACTTCGTCGACCATCTTCACCTCCGGCGACCGCACCAATCGCAGGCAACTCAAGAGGGTTCGGAAAGTTTCTAGTTTTTCCCGAAGCCTCGAAATACCGGCGGAGATCCGCGAGGAGGAGTCAGGAGGCCCTCCCTCGCGCCCGCTCGCGGGCGGCTCGGCGGCGTTGCAGTCGGTTGCTTCGGCCGGACGTTGTGGAGGCGTGAGGTCGGGGCGCGGGGGCTAGAGATGAAGGTTCGGCTCCGAGGCCTTCGCTTGTGGGCTCCAGTTCGCGAGGCCGCGCTTCCATGAATTCCAGCACTACCCGGCCCTTCTCGGTTATGCGCCAGCCACCGTTCAGTCGCTCGACCAGTCCTTGCGAGAAGATATCCAGATCCGGCACGCGCGCGGCCAGGCGCTTGGTGCGCTCTACCCAGTCACGTCCGCTCGTCGCAAGGATCGCCATGTCGCGCTTGAGGTCCGCCATGACTGCGAATCCATCGGGATAGCTCACGAGGATCTTGAGCACGGTGACCTGGAAGTTCACGCCCCGGCTCCCTTCCGCTACCGCCACATCGTCGGTGCGTCGTGGAGAGCCTCGCAGCCGACCTGCTTTAGTCTCTCGCGCGAAGTGTCGCCGTTCGTGGCGGCTTCCAGAATCCTGGATGCCACGAAGCTGCGTGCGCCGGTCTCATAGCGCGAGACGTCTGCGCAGACTTCGTCGAGAACGGCGCGCAGAAGCGCGGTCGTTGCCGGATAGAACATGGGAGGCCCCAAAAGGAGAAATAATCGTAGCGCAATCGCGGGGGCGCCGAAATCAACAGTGTTAAGCGCCCCAATATCTGGCCAAGTCTACACTCGAAGTCCAGCTCGGCAAGCTCCGAAAAGTCGCCGCACCGCACGCGGATTGAACCGGTCTTCGGTCGAAATGTTTGTGTTCCAAGCTCGAAACTCTCAAGTGACGACGTCCCGGCGCCGAGCACCATTGCCCCTCGGCACCGGGGCAACCAGCAACCATTGCCTATTTTTCCCGTTGTCTGGCCGGGCCAGAAACGTGGAGAGGAGGAATCCGATGAAGAAGATTGCAATGGTGGCGGCGACGGTCGGCGCTCTCGGTCTCGGCTCGATCGCGGCGACGTCGCCCGCCGAGGCTCATTGGCGAGGTGGCTGGGGACCGGGTATAGCCGGCGGCCTGATCGCCGGCGCGGTGATCGGCGGGCTTGCCTCCTCGGCGTATGCCTGGGGGCCGGGCTACTACCCGGGCTACTACGGCGCCGGATACTATGGCGGACCCTACGCCTATGACTATGGGTACGATGCGCCCTACCGCTGGGGCGGCGGCTACGCCACGACCTACTACACCGCGCCGGTGTCCTATGGCTATCGGTACCGTCGCGTGGTCCGGCCCGCCTACGCCTATTACCGCGGCGCCTATCCGGTCGTGCGGCATCACTGGCATCATCACCACTGGTGATACGGGGCCGTCCCTTGAAGCCCCCGTCAGGCCGCGCTCCGAACGGGCGCGGCCTTCTCGTCTCGTGGAGGAGCAGGATATTGCAGGTCAACACCATCCGCCGGTGAAGCAGTCATGCCGGTCGAACGCCAGCTGGCCTCCCCACGGATTTCGTCCACCGCTTCGCCTGTCCATCGCCATGGATCTGGAACATGTTGGCGTGGAAGGTGAGCTTGTCGATGCCGGCAAGCTTTTGCAGATCGAGATCGACCGCAATGTTCCAGCCGTCCTTCGTATATGGCGCCCTGCTTCAGACCGCCGGATGTATTGCCTAGAACTTCACCGATATAGGTCGCCGCGAACTTGACGCCGTATTTCTGAAAAGGATTCGAAAGCAAACCGAGTGTTTTCTCTTCGACGGCGCTCTCGCCGGTGTCCGGATCGGCGGGCTTGTCGTCGTCAGTCTTCTTGTCTTCCTGGGCAAACGCATAGGCGCCAGCGAGCAGATATCCGCCGGCAATGGCGGCGCCCACGAACGTCCGGAGCTCTCGTCTGCCCAATTTACGTCTCCGGCCACGCTGCAAATGATGCATTTGATCAGGGGAAATTCAAGGACACTCAAGCCAAAGCGGGTTTATTCCTCAAGCCGGCCAGCGCCATGGCCGGCACCGCGAAGGTGATCAGCAAGGGCGGCTGGCAGCAATTTCCCACAATTTGGCGTGCCATTTCCCGGCATGGGCAGCAAACACGCTTCCACAACGAAATGCTCAAAATAATCCCTCGACTTCCACGGACGGAATGGGATCACCAGCGACGCCAAGTAACTTTCTGGCGCGCGATCCGATGTCGATGGTCAGTCATCTCGCCGTCCAAGTCCGCGGATTTGCCGCTCGACCTCGCTTCTTGAGGAAGGCGTTATCGAACGCGCAGTGTGTTTGCCCGTTCAAGCCACTACTACGCGCAGAGAGGACATTCACCATCAGCGGCTTCACTTAGCTGCCGACCAATTTCTCCCATAAGGGCCTTCGGCTCCCAGTTCGTGCCGTCACTTTTGACAATCCTCTTGGCGCGCTCGAAAGCATGGCTCTCGGCCGCATCATCCCCTATGCGGATGGTCACTTCAGAGTGGAAGGGGCAAACCGCGATTGCACGGGTCGTCTCTAGAGCATAGCGCACGGTCGCTCTGAGATCATCGACGTAATTTTCGGCGGACACGTAAGCCTCCTGTCGCACATGTTCTGCGAGATCAACACGCAGCCAGATATTGCCGCGCGCGGATAGGCAGTTAAGGCGAGGCCCGGTGTGCCTAAGAGCCCGGGCCTCATAACCTCGGCAGCCTGACAACAGGTTGTTCGAATACGCGTCCAGTCTATCCGACACGGCAGGATATCGCTTTGACGCTGCGCAAAGCCCCAAGGGGCCAGCCCGGCCCCTTGCGGCTCGAGGGGACAAGTGCGGGCCAGGCGGTCCGACGGGCCGGCGCCGTGTGGAAAGCGCCATGCAATTAGAGACTAGTCCCAGACGTCGACATCGCTGTGTTCACTTGTGACCCGGAACAAGTATTTGTAATGTTCCTGCACTGGAACATTGAGGCCGCAGATGAAAGACATGCAGGCCCAGCTGGAGAAGCTACAGCGAGACGCCGCGGAGTGCGCCCTTATTCGCGACTTGGCGACGGACCCGAAAAAGCGCGAACTGTTCGCCAGATTGGCTGAACACCTTGCGGTGCTTGCATCCGCAGTGGAGCAGGCCATCGGTGAGAGCACGGGCAGCGAAATAACACCTGATCAGCCGACCAAGCCGTAAAATGTGGGCGCTAGCTTGGCCCCGGTTACCCGAAGCTCCATATCGTAATCAGGCAGGGCTCGGCATCCGGTACAGCAGCCGGCCGCGCCTCCACGATCTTGTAAACGACGCGGCCTTTCTCGGTGATACGTCAGCCGCCATCGAGCCTCCCGACGAGACCTTGCGAAAAGATGTCGAGGTCCGGCACGCGCGCCGGCAGCCGCTTGATGCAGTCGGCCCAGTCCCGGCCGCTCGTCGACAGAATCGCCCATGTCGCGCTCGACGTCCCGGTCACGCAAATCCATCCGGTAGCTGACCACGATCCTCAGCACCGTGACCTGGAAATTCATCCCAGTCCCCTGCCCGCTCAGGGTCATAGCTACAACTGGAGCTTGGCGGCAAATCGGCGGACATCATCTTTCCGAGACCTGAACAAGTCGCCGGCCTGCATGTTGGGCTGAAATGCCGGATGAACATATCCGCTTGCTTGGGGAGGCCGCGCGAGGTCGACGATTTGGCCGCATCCATTAATGATCGAGATGCGGCCGCGAAGATCGAGGCGCAGGCTGCGGACTATGAGAGGGGCGCTGCGGCGCTCGGCGCTTCGAAAGAAGAAGCACGCAAAGGATTCGGACGAGCCCTGATTGCAGCCAGCATCAGTGCGTTCAGCAAGCCTACGCCTCTAGCGGGCTAGGCGCCGGATGGCCTTGGCCGCACGGCCTGGACCATGCCATCCGAGAAATTTCAGCTCCTTGTTCTCAAGCGCATTGGTCGCCCGAAAGAATTGTTCAAGGTCGTCGCGCGCACGGGAAGGCAGCTTGCGGACGTCCTTGATATCCGCTTCGAGCGGTGATCGGTCAGGCACCGCAAACACCCGGTCGTTTCGTTCCTTCTTGCCCTTGCTTTTCTGTTCGACCTCAAGAATGCCAGCTGGACGGCAGCGCAGCACGACACCGGGGTATGTCTGCGCGTCATGCAGGATCAGCACATCCAGCGGATCGCCGTCGTCGGCTTTCGTCGAGGGAATGAAGCCCCAGTCGTAGGGATAGGTCAGACCTGCCATCAGCGGCTTCGCCAGGATAAAAACGCCAAGCTTGGGATCGAAATCAAGTTTGCACGAGCTGCCCCGCGGCGTTTCGACCACGGCGAAGATATTATCGTCGTCGGCCCAACTCGGCAATTTGATCAGATCGGTCATCGCAACAGTCGATCACGCATTTCGCACCGACAACGGGGACGGGCCCGACTAAATCGCTTCCGTCAGGCCCCTGCTGACATCACGCGGCGGGGGACGCTTTCTTGTTCACGCCCTTGCGCAGGGCGACAGTATTGAGCTTGGTATTCGCCGCCTTCTCTTCGTTCAGATTTGTGATCAAAAAGCGCACGATATCGTCGTGGCCAAGTTCTTCCGCCCAGGCAATCAGCGTACCGTAACGGCATATCTCGTAATGCTCGACGGCCTGCGCATTCGCGACGATCGCCGCGTCAAGCACCGTCTTGTCTCCGATCTCGCCAGCCGTCTCGTTCGCTTCCTTGATCAGACCGTCGATCGCGGGACATTGCGTGCCGCTCGGCCCCTTGCCTAGCTTCTCAAAAGCCTTTTCGAGGCGCTCGATCTGCTTGTTGGTCTCTTCCAGATGGTTCTTGAGGCCCGCCGCGAGATCGCGGTTGGTCGCCTTCTCGATCATTTTCGGCAGCGCCTTTATGATCTGCTGCTCGGCGTAATAGATATCCTGCAGGCCGTGCAGGAGAAGGTCATTCATTGTCTTGATGTCTTTTGTGAAGAATCCCACGGCTTCGCTCCTCGTTCTTAAAGCTTGGGAACGCGCGCTTGCGAACCTTGTTCCTCCGCCCAACGGGCCACCCAAGGACCACCCGTCGTGTCTTCGGGATTGACGGATTACGCGCGGAACGAAGTTGCGGCGTCCTGCCGCGTGGCAAAAAGGAACTCTAGCATCAAGCCCGTGTTTTGCTTTTTTGCGGAGTTTTGCATGGTCAGCACCTCGCTCTGGATGGATACCGAGATATTGCCGGAGGCGTGCGCTCGAAGGTGATGTGCGTTGCGATGTAGCCGTTGTCGGTTCGGGGATTGCCGGTCTGTCGACCGCTTACGAGCTCTCCAAGCGTGATCAGTCGGTGATTGTCATCGACCGTAGGGGCATCGCGAGCGGCATGACGGCGCGCACCTCGGCGCATCTTGCGCCGCTTTGCGATGATATGATGAGTGAATTCAGGAAGCTGCGCGGCCCGGAAATCGCAAAGCTGTTCTACGAAAGTCAGGCGGCGGCCGTCGATCGTATCGAGGAAATCCAGGCGAGCGAAACGATCGCCTGTGACTTTCGGCGTCTCGATGGGTATCTCTTTCAGGGCCACGGCATGCCGGCCGATGTGCTCGATGAGGAGCTGGAAGCGGTGCGCGAAGTCGGCGCGCCCGTCCATCGGCTGGTCGGCGTTCCACTCAAGGGGTGTGAGAACCGTCATGTGCTTCGGTATCCGCGCCAGGCGACCTTCCACCCCCTCAAATATCTCGCCGGCGTGGCCGCGGTTTGCCAGAGCCGCGGCGTCCGCTTCTTCGCTAACAGTCCGGTCGAAGAGGTTGCGCAAGGGGATGGCGCGGTTACGCTCCGAACCGCACAAGGGCAGATTACGGCCGGTAACGCCGTGATCGCGACCAACGCCTCAATTGCCGACCGCTACAACTGCATTCCAAAGTCGCTCCCTACCGCACTTACGTGCTCGCTTTCGCGATTGCACGGGGCGAACTCCCCGACGCACTCTATTGGGATACCGAGGATCCCTATCACTATGTGCGGCTGCAACCAGGTTCCGACGATCATGACGTCGTCCTTATCGGCGGCGAAGACCACAAGAGCGGCGAAGCAAATGACGCCGAGAAGCGCTTTGCCAAATTGGAGAGCTGGGCGCGCGAATTGATCCCGGGCCTTGGCAGGATCACGCACCGGTGGTCCGGCCAGGTTCTCGATACCAGCGACTATGCCGGCTTCATCGGCCGCGAGCCTGGCAGCGAACGCATCTACCTCGCGATGGGGGATTCGGGCCAAGGGCTGACCCATGGCGTGATGGGCGCGATGCTGAACACATCCCTCATTCTCGGCGAGCACAACCCCTGGAGTGCTGTATATGCGCCTGGCCGCACGCCACTTGCGGCCGCCAGGAATTTCCTGCGCGAGAACCTGACCATCCTACAAAACCTTGCCGAGTATGTGGCACCGGGTGAAATCGCCTCCCTTGAGAAGATTGGGCCGGGTGAAGGCGCCATCCTACGGCGGGGCTTCGAAAAGATTGCCGCCTACAGGGACATCGCCGGCGAACTGCACCTTCATTCGGCAAGCTGCGCGCATATTGGTTGTCATCTGCACTGGAACAGCTTCGAGACCTGCTGGGACTGTCCATGCCACGGCTCGATCTTTGCGCCAAACGGACAACCGATCAATGCACCAGCCGTGTCTGCCTTGCGACCCATGAAGGTCTAGCGAAACTGTCTCTATGCTCTCGGGAGAGTTCCATCTTCAAGGACGAAGACATCGAGCAAGATGATCTGCGCAGCTCCCGCACCCCTTGGGCGGCCTTGCCTCCCCCACCGATCGAGCCTATCGCCGACAGCTTTCGTTGCGATGTTCTAGTCATCGGCGCCGGCATAACGGGCGCTCTCGTCGCCGAACGCCTGACGCGGCAAGGCCGTCAGGTAGTCATCATCGACCGCGAACTTCCCAGCTCGGCAGCACAGTTGCGAGCACCGCGATGCTGCTATGGGAAATCGACCGCCCCCTTTCTGAACTTTCGCAGCTCTATAACTTCGAGAAAGCCGTCCATTGCTATCGGGCCAGCCACCATGCCGCGAGGGGCTTACTTGCCCTGGTCACCGATCACGGACTTGCGTGCCAGATGCGACCACGTCTTTCGCTCTACCTCACCGTTGATGACAGTCCAACGCTCATCAAGGACGAATTTGCGCTGAGACGCCGAGCGGATTTGCCCTCTGTGTTTCTCGATCATGCCGAGCTGCTGAGCCGCTTCGGCATCGCGCGGGCGGGCGCTCTTTTATCAAGGGACGCAGCCGACGCCGATCCGGTGCAGCTCACACGTGGCCTGCTTGAGATCTCTCTCCAGCGCGGCGCCCGCCTCCTGAAGGCCAACGCGGTGGCGTACGACAGCGCGCGTCAACGGTGACCGTCGGCCTTGAAAACGGGCTTTCGATCGAAGCGCACCACGTGGTGCTCGCGACCGGCTATGTGATGCCGGGTATCGTGGGCTCCACATCGCACCAGCCGGCCTCTAGCTGGGCAATCGCGACCCGACGGCAGCCGAACGCCCTGTGGCCCGAGCAAGCGCTGATCTGGGAAGCGACCCGCAATTATCACTATGCGCGCACCACGCCGGATGGCCGCGCCATCTTTGGCGGCGAGGACGATGATGCAATCATCGATCCTGAAGCTCGCGCTGCCGCGACGCCGGCAAAGGTAAAAGCGCTCAAGGAGCGCCTGAAGGCGCTTTGGCCCCGCGCATCCACCGAGGTGGCCTTCAACTGGTCCGGCGCGTTCGATACCACCCCTGACGGGTTACCGCTAATTGGCGCTGTGCCTGGCTACAGGAATATCCTTGCCGCTTTCGGTTATGGCGGCAACGGGATTACCTTTAGCTTCCTCGCGGCGGAACTGCTGGGCACGCTGCTTTCAGGAGGCTCTTCGCCCCTGCTCGATGTTCTTGCGCTCGACCGCGATCTTTCAGCTAACGACGCGCCATCAGGCAGCCAAGCATGAAGGCGACGAGCAACGACGGCAATGGGGCCTCCCGGACCACATCACGCAGAAAGGCGAGCGCCGTTGCGAAAACGCCGAAGGCAAGATGCGGTCTCAGACACGTTCCATCAGCACGGAAAAGCCTGTCCGTCGCCTAAGAAGAAATACGGACGACCCGGCTAACGTCCCTTGTGAGGCTTGCCGTACCGCACGGGCGCGATTTTGAGGTTCAGCCGCGCATTGCGCCCTGCTTATGCCGGCGCTCGCTCGGCAGCCTGCCGCATGCGTTCGATACTCTGGGTTATATGGTTTCCGGCATCGTCAGCCACCTTCAGAGACACGTCCGCCATCCGGCGGCTGGTATCCAAGGCGCTCCTGATCGTGTCGCGCATCAGATCAGTCTGCACGGCAGACAAATCATGAGGAGTTCGGCAGCGCCAGAGTTCATTCATGCGGTCCATCGTCCTTTCGATCTGCTGTCGAACGAAATCGAAGTACTCGCGTGACACGCCATTCATTCCTTTGGCGACTGCGGTCGTAGAGTACATGATTGCTTCGGCGTCGCGGACCCAGCGTTCCGTTGCCCGCTGCGCTTCATTGCCCGTCAAACCGAACGTGCGACCAAGTTGATCAGTCGAGCGGCCCATCATCGCGGTGGCCGTGTCGACGCCGAAGCGCCACGTGTTTTGCAGCATCTCGGCATTTTGTCGCAGCATATAGCTGCTGGCCTGGGCGACCTCCTCGCCGGCCTCAGCGGTAGCTAAGCCGATCCGTCTGGTCTGCTCCGCGGTCCTCTCGGCGGCGCGGCGGATTGTGTCCTCAGGGTTTTGGGTTGACTTTTCCTCCTGGCGTGGATTGGCCATCAGTTGCTCCATCATTGTTGTTGGTGAGGTCGGACCCTATGCCCTCCGTCACAGGTGCGATCCTACGCGAGCAACGTGGACATTGTTCGACCGTTCCGGGGCGAGCGAACTTTAATCATTCCTCCGCCATTGCACGCAGGAACGAGCGCTTCAACTTCCAATTACTTGATGGATTGCCTCATCTGCTCGGCACTGCGGGTCTCGTGTACCGCCTCCTCGATCATCAAGGCTCAGTAGTGACCACCCCCGAAACCGTATTGCTCATCGCCGCCTTGTTATTAGCGCTTCTCATCGTTGGTACCGTCGCCTTCTCCAAACTGGCCAAGCGGAGGAATCCACCAATAGGCAAGATCCTCGAGTGCGACGGCGTAGCAGTCCACTATGTCGACCGGGGTGATCCTGCGGCTCCCTGCATTGTGCTGCTCCATGGCAATGGATCCATGATCCAGGACTTCACCATCAGTGGCCTGGTCGATCTTCTTGCTCGCAGCAATCGCGTGGTGTGCTTCGACCGCCCGGGCTTTGGCTACCGCCAGCGGCCGCGGCTCCGAATATGGACCGCAGCAGCTCAGTCAGCTCTGTTGGTGAAGGCGCTCAATCAACTCGGGATCCGTGATCCTGTGGTGCTTGGCCATTCTTGGGGCGCCTTCGTCGCTATCGCTCTCGGCGTGCGGAAGGATTATCCGATCCGGGGTCTTGTGCTTGCGTCCGGGTGCTACTTTCCGACCGCCCGATTGGACGTGTGGCTGATGTCCGGTCCAGCCATACCGGTCCGGGGCGACTTGGTCAGTTACACTGTCGCGCCAATCATTTCGTGGGCCGTTTTGCCGGGAGCCATCGCTTGCAGACGTTCGCGCAGGACAGCGCCTGACCAGTGCTGGAGATCGCTGCTTCTGAATATGATTTAAACTAAGAAGTCGACGAAATGACCAACCAAGTGAATATCGCTACGGCGAAACTCAGTGAGCTAAAGCTTCAGTCGCCAAATGCTCCCAGTACTCTGCCTCTGCGAGAAGTTTCCAGCTTCTCTCAGGATGAAGCGCGGCAGTCTGCCGGCAAAGGGACGCCATTGCGCGAAAGCGGCGGGCAGCTTCCATTCCAACCTCCCATGTTGTCCCCAACATATTTTTGAATTTTATGATGGAGTCATCATGATTATTGGGAGTAACCAAATTTGTGGTTAGTTGCGCGCCTGCGTGAAATTGGTTTCGCTTTTGGCTTCATATCAATTTCGGATGCTTCGGTACTGGATCGTGTTGCGCGCCGATTGCGCATCGCCGCACAATCGCGCCCTCAAGGGAGGGCGTGACACACGGCCGCGACGATCTTCTTGGCATCGAAGATATCCTTGATGAACTTCAGCGGCTTGGGCTCGCCCCGCAGAAGATCCGGATTGATCTGCCCGCCGGGCAACACGATCGCGTCGTAGTCGGCGGCCGATGCCTCGTCGAGCGTCTTGTCGACCTTCACCGGCGGCCCCCAATCCTTCTTGTCCCAGCCCTTGATCTCGCCTGAGGCGAGCGAGACGACATCGACCGTTGCGCCAGCCTTCTTCAAGCGATCCTGCGGTACTTCCAACTCGGCCTGCTCGAACCCGTTCGTGGCGAGAATGGCGATCCTTTTGCCGGTCAAATCCATGGGTCCAATCCTTCGTTTCGGGGGTTTGTCCAACAATCGATCGTCTCGAACACCGTTCCTGAAGAGTTAGCTCGGTCGAGAATTTGGATCAGACCGCCAAGACGACGTACGCCCTGCGTGCTCATCGACCGCTTCAGGACCGGGCTAAAAAGGCAGGTCGTGTCGTCGGCAAAAACGGCCCCTGCATTCAGATGCGGCGTCCTGGCGGTGGTGCGAGCTGGCGGACAGGTGGCCGCCGGCGATCGAGCGCGCGTCATCCTGCCCGACGGATATCAGAAACGGCTTCCTTCGCTGTAGCTCCGTGGCAAGCTGGAGGAACCAAGCCACTACACCTCCGTTGGAGCTGACTTTAGAGGACAGGTCCATGACGAAGGCTGACGAATTCCGCTACGGCGCTCCCCGGAACGCGGTCCATCTCTGCGTCGACATGCAACGGATGTTTGCGGGAGGTACGGATTGGACGATGCCGTGGTTGCCGCGCGTCCTGCCGAACGTCGTCGCGATCACCTCTGCCCATCCCGAGCGGACAATCTTCACGCGCTTCATCCCGGCGCAAAGCCCAGGCCAGGGCGTCGGCATGTGGCGGCGCTACTACGAACGCTGGAGTTCGATGACCATGGACAAGCTCGGGCCGGAAATGGTCGACCTGGTGCAGGAGCTTGCCTGTTTCGTCCCGCCCGCGCGCACTTTCGACAAGTACGTCTACTCGCCTTGGACGGGGAGCGGGCTTCATGCGCAGCTTCGCGAAGCCGGCGTCGAAACGGTCATCGTCACAGGCGGCGAAACCGACGTCTGCGTCCTCGCGACCGTATTGGGCGCGGTCGATTGGGGCTTCCGCGTGATCCTCGTCGCCGATGCGCTTTGCAGCTCGGCAGACGAGACACATGATTCTATGATGAACATCTACATGAACCGGTTCGGCCAGCAGGTGGAGTGCGTCACGACCGAAACGCTTCTCGCCAACTGGCCCGCCGACGGCCGGGCTAGCCCCGTCTCATGAACCGTTTCTACGTCGTGCAGATCCTAGTGCCGAAGGAGACCGGCTGCGAGCCGGTTTCCAACGAATGGTTCGACAGATTCCTGCAGGAGCTGACCGACAAGTTCGACGGGGCGACCAGAAGCAGGTACTCGACGCGGCCCTGATCGCGGCAGCCCAGGCCGTGAGCCCTACGAAATCACACGGCACTTTGATCGCTGGCCCGGGAAGCTCGGCCGCGACGACTGCGCTTCGGTCCTGCAGCAGAACCTCGACGAGGAGAAGGCGACGGACGAGAAGCTCAACACCTTCGTTCTGCGCAGTGTGAACGAGAAGGCCGCGTAACCCCAACCTACATCGAATGAGGCCGCCGTTCGCTCCGAGCGGGCGGCCTCATTCATTTGCCGCCGAGCCAATGACGGTCTACACACGGCTCCATGAAGCCTCGAACGCGGGTTCCCGCCAGGACTCCCTCGTCCCCGTTGCAGTCGGCGTCTGGAGCGCTTGCGCCAACATCTAAAAGACGTTGTCCCGATGGACCTGACGGCGAGCGAACGCGACTTCCTGAACGGCTTGGCTTCGGAATCCTGTACCAGCCCACAGCTGTTTGACCATGAGCTCGTCGCCGCCTAGTCGAGCTTGGGCTCGTCGAGGCCGAACCACTCGCCTCGGGTGAAGTCGGATACAGGATTACCGCGGCGGCCGCGCTGCCTTGCTGTCTGGGGAAAAGCGCCGTTAGGTCAGCCGGTCTGCATTTTCCGAATCGGACACAAGCCATCATCTGCTCTCGGCTGAATTGCGGAGCACGTAAGTGGGTCGGCTTTCAATTGGTCTTTTGATCGCGACAGGTTTGCTGCTCACTGCTTATTTCGGCCTGTTGGCTTGGCGCATTTCAGACGACAAAGACCTCGACATCACCGGTGGAATTCCGCACGACACATTCGGATGGAAGCCGAGGTCGGCCAACTGATCGGCCGCCCCTTTGCGCTCGCCCTCCGGTTGCGGTTAGTTCGAGGAGAACGATCCCGAGGGCGTGGCTTTCGAATACGACGTGATAGCCCCCGCGAGCTTGATCCATGCAGTGCAAACCAGCGATGGAGAGGGAGCTGTATGGTGGCTACAAGCCAGGCGCCGAGCGGCCCCATCCGTTCACGCCGGCGGGACACCATCCATAAGCGAAACACCCACGTTTTCGCATATAGAGACAAACGCCCTCTTCGTCTCGGCGTCGTTAAAGCAGAATCGTCTCCCTTGGACGTCGCGCTCAATCCACCAGTCGATCTTGTTTGCCCGTGAAACGCGGGATGCCTCGCCGCGCAACTAATCTAATTGCCTTCCGTAGGCCCGAACGATCACACAATTTGTCATTTCTGATCTCAAAATTGCACTGCTTTAACTAGTCATCTGGAACGCAAGTTCGTCACATTAGTTGATAGCTCGAATCTCTACAGAGGAGAGAGCTCGTGGCTAATGCAGGTGAGCGAGGCCGGCCGATCGCGCCGTTGGTGCTTAGTCCGCAGGAGCGGGCGTACTTGGAGAGGCAAGTTCGTCGTCATCGCGTTGCCCGATCGCTATCTGAGCGATGCCGCGCGATCCTGCGATGCGCGGATGGATTGCCAAGCAAGTCTGTGGCTGCCGAACTCGGCCTGCACGAACACACCATTGGCAAGTGGCGTCGCCGATTTTTGAAGGACCGCTGTGATGGCCTGCTTGACGAGGCACGCCCTGGCCGCCCTCGAACCATCAACGACGATCAGGTTGCTGAGGTGATCGAGCGGACGTTGCGGACGACGCCAGCCGATGCCACGCATTGGTCGATCCGCTCGATGGCTGCGGAAACCGGCTTTTCCCACACCACGATCCGCCGAATGTGGGCGGCGTTCGGCTTGCAGCCGCACCGTAGCCAGACATTCAAGCTATCGAGCGATCCGCTGTTCGTCGACAAGGTACGCGACATCGTCGGCCTTTACCTGTCCCCACCGAACCGAGCCCTTGTCCTCAGTGTCGATGAGAAAAGCCAGATCCAGGCCCTGGATCGCGAGCAGCCGGTCCTTCCGATGATGCCGGGCGTACCGGAACGGCGCACGCACAGCTATGTGCGGCATGGTACGACCTCGCTGTTTGCCGCGCTCGATGTCGCCTCGGGATTCGTCATCGGCAAATGTTACAAACGCCACCGGGCAATCGAGTTCTTGAAGTTCCTCAAAGAGATCGACGCTCAAGTCCCTGAAGGGATCGATGTCCATATCGTCATGGACAACTACGCCACTCACAAAACACCCAAGATCAAAGCGTGGCTCGCCCGCCGGCCGCACTATCATGTCCATTTCACGCCGACTTCCGCGTCATGGATCAACCAGGTCGAGCGCTGGTTCGCTGAGCTCACCAGAAAGCAGATCCAGCGAGGTGTTCACACCTCCGTCAGGCAACTCGAGGCCGACATCCGTACCTTCATCGATTTGCACAACAGACACCCGAAGCCCTTCAAATGGACCAAGTCCGCAGACCAGATTTTGGCGTCCGTCAAACGCTTCTGCCACAAAGCCCAGCAGACATTATGTGGCGAACTTTAGATTCAGGTGACTAGGCCGTGTACTCATAAATCAAGATTCACTACCGCGGCTGTGAACGATGTCCGCTATCCGACGTTTTGCGGACTCAATCCGGACATCGCCTCAGGTCAGAAAAGTGCCACCCCGGACGTGCGGAGCAAACTAGCGGATAGTCGTTTCGGATAGCGCAGGCGAGCAGGGGATAGTTCCTGTTCGTCGGGGATTGTCTTGCGATCCCGGTCACGTTGAAGCTGATTTCGGCGTCACGACGATAATGGCCGCGCACGGCAACGACCCTTTAAGGCGGTAAGTGTGCGGATGAGCGCAATCGAAATACATCGAATCGCCTTGGCCCAGCGTGAAGTCCTCTCCCTCCAGGTTCACCACAAGCTCGCCATCCAAAACGTAGATGATCTCCGCGCCCGGATGCTCGTGAGGCTCCGACTGCTCGTCTTCCTTCACAAACTCGACGTAATAGCCGTTGAGCTTGCGGTCGCTGACCGGATAGTCGAGCGACTCGAAGCAGTAAGCGGGCGAAGTCCGTCCGGCCTTCTCCGGAAGACGAATGCGGTCCTCCTTGCGCACGACCGCATGTACCGGCCGGTCGCTGTCCTCTCTAAAAAAGTGATCGAGCCCGACGCCGAACACTAAAGCGATCCGCAACAAGGTCGGTAGCGTCGGAAACAGATGCCCGCGTTCGATTTTCGACAGCATCGCCGGCGAGAGACCGGTGTGCTCGCTTAGCTGGACCAGCCCCAGCTTTTTGCGCAGCCGCAGCCGGCGGATCTTTGAGCCGATGGCGTAGCCCCTAAGGGCCGTGATCAGAGTCTCCGATAGCATGGTTCCGGTCTCATTTCATCCCAGTTCAAAGATGGAACGTGCGTTTTATCCTCACGAAAACTACTTTGCATATCACGCTAATGTGCCCTTGATGAAAATTTGTTTTCCTACCATTCAAGAAGGGCAAGGCAAAACACGTTTCTCCCGTCCCTCGAAACCGGAACGCGGGCCGCCAAGCCGGCCCCCGCAAGTTACAGGAGCTAAAAGATGAGCAGAGTAGGTATTGCGTCGAAGGCCGCGGTCGTCATGGCCGTGGTAGGTTTGGCGATCGGCAGCACTTTCGCGCGCGCCAGCAATCAGGACATTGTCGACACGGCGGTCGGTGCCGGCCAGTTCAAGACGCTGGCGGCGGCGCTCAAGGCGGCCGACCTGGTTGCTACCCTGAAAGGTCCCGGACCGTTCACGGTGTTCGCACCGACGGACGAGGCATTTGCCAAGTTGCCGGCCGGCACGGTGGAGAACCTGCTGAAGCCCGAGAACAAAGCGAAGCTGACGGCCATCCTCACCTACCACGTGGTGCCGGGCGCCGTGAAAGCTGAGCAGGTAACTAAGCTGGACCAGGCCAAGACCGTCAACGGAGCAATGGTGAAGGTCACGACCAAAGGAGGCAAGGTGACGATCAACGATGCTACCGTCGTAAAGGCTGATATCCCGGCCTCGAACGGAATGATTCACGTCATCGACAAGGTCATCCTGCCGCCCCAGAACTGATCGGCCATATCCCTCAACCGATCGACCGCCGGTCCGCCTTGCCCCAAAGCGGACTGGCGCCTTCTCGACAAGGCCCCCCCCAACGAGATGCGATCGCTACTGCTCATCCGAGACAAGAGAACCACTGACATTCTTCTGCCGAACAACAGCGACGAAGATCCATTCGAATGAAAATGCGCGCGGCCGAACTCGGTAGTTTACTTTTGTTTGTTACGCTCGTTCTGGGTGGCGGCCTTATCATCGGTTTCGCGACCGCCCCCGGTGCATGGTATGCGGCGCTAAGCAAGCCGCCTTTCAGTCCGCCTAACTGGATCTTTGCCCCGGTTTGGAGCACGCTTTATATTATCATCGCGATCGCTGGATGGCGTGTTTGGAGAGAGGGCCGCAACAACTTACCGATGAAGCTATGGTGGGGACAACTGGCTCTGAATTTCGTTTGGTCACCCATATTCTTCTCAGGCCATCGCATCGATATCGCCCTTGGCGTAATCGTGCTGCTTCTGATGACGATCGTTGGCTTCATCATGATAACCTGGCGATGGGATAAGATCGCATCTCTGCTGTTCGCGCCTTACGCGGTGTGGGTGGCATTCGCTTCGGTTCTGAACGGCGCAATCTGGCTATTGAACTAACAGGAGGCCGGATGCGCCGCCGCATTGTCATCGTCAGTGACAAGATGCAAAGAGGCTGCCGCTATGTATTGTCTGCGCCGGCCGGGCGCGATTTCGACCCGCAATTCCGGCCCGATTTGACGCCGAAGCAGATGCTGGAACTCGGCGTGTTCTGCGGCAAATACCTCACCGATTGTCGTGACGAGTTTCCCGCGAGTTGGTTCGCGCGGGCGAAGCTCTCGCCTTTTGGCCGCGACTGCCTTTGCAACTATTTCGGCGTGGACGCCAGCCAAAGCTTGTCGGAATGGCGGAGAAAGGGCTGGATGCATCCGAACGATCCGCGCGGCTGGTTCCAGTGGTATTGTCGATACTACCTAGGCCGGCGCTTGCCTGAGGAGGACACGCGACAGATCGGGCGCTGGAAGGCCATGAGGCGACACGTGTCACAGATCAGGAAGCATTGCGAACCGTGCGACCCGACTTGCCGGCCGCGCCAGCGCCAGGCGTTGTTACATTGGGCCTACGACAGCCGGAGAATTTAGACGTCGCGTCGTCATTACCGCCCCGCACAGCGCGACACCTCATCCTATGACGCGGTGATTGCCGCGAGTTGTTGCTCGACGTCAGTTAAGGGTCATTCGCGTCGCTTTTGTGCATCAGCAGCATGTCCGCTATCCGGCTCATCTCGGACTTACAATTCCTCGTTGCGAACACCGAGATAGACGTGATTCAAGCTCTCAAACCGGGGCCTCGAATCATGAGATACGAACTCACGGACTTGAGTGGGCCGCCATCAGGCCGTTCCTTCCTAACAAGCCGCGCGGCGTACCGAGGGTCAATGACCGACGTGTCCTAAACGGCATCTTCTGGATATTGCGGTCAGGCGCACCATGGCGCGATCTGCCGGAGAGCTTTGGGCCTTACACGACCTGCTACAATCGGTTCGTCCGTTGGCGAATGGCTGGCATCTGGGACCTGATCATGGAAGCCCTCGCCGATCTCATGATGGCTCCGTCCAGATGATCGACACTTCCATTGTTCGCGTCCGCCAGAGATCACGGTACAGAGTCGCATTTTCCAGTGCGATTGCAGCCTGGGAGGCGGCGGGCCGCGATCATCGCGGCCGAAAACACTAGCGGCGTCAAGGAAGTCCATGACCACCTTTGCTTGGTCGATTCATACTCCGGCTATTATGTGGAATCGCCAGAAGACTTGAAGGCCGCGGGCCGAACGCCGGCGACTTGGGAGCGATCATGCTTGGATGGATCGTCCGGATTCTCTTTGCGATAGCAGCGCCGATCACGGCGCTGTTCGTGTCGCGAGACGCGTTGAACTTCGGCCTCATTCAAACCGTTGTAACGATGCTTCTCGTCACAGCTATTGTCGGCTTGGTCGCCGCCTACTCCGGGCGTGACCGAGGCACCCCCCACTAAGCAGATAGTCCCGAGGGCTGGCAAAGCCGGGCGAATTTTCGGGCGCTCGCGGTTTCGCTATTGATGCGCTGATCCCTCGCAGGGGGATCCTACTGGGCAGCTACAAAAAGCTTCCTGACCGCGTCTGCTGGCACTGCAAAAGCAAAGCCACTCCTTCGCGCAATGACGACGCCGACTAGCTTGCCTTTCAGATTCACCAGCGCCCCGCCCGAACTCCCTTGGCTGATGAGGACATCCGATTGGATCAGATCGCTGTTCGCAATGCCCGGGCAGGAACGATGCAAAGCTGACACGATGCCAAATGTCACGCTTTGCCCCCAATCTTGTGGATTTCCAATCGTCATCACCGGCTCCCCCACGTCGGGCGTACCTAGGTTCGCCAGAGTCAATGCTTGAAGGTTGCCGGGTTCAACACGGAGTAGCGCAACGTCATCTCGCTCGGATCTTACCAGCACGACGGCATCAAGTACTCGCCCATCCTGGGGGAGTGCCTTTACGACGGTCGCGCTTGCAACCAAGAGATTTGCAGTGACGATCAAGCCTGCCAGGGCGTCTACGACGACGCCCGCTCCCTGCCACTCTCGAAGCGTAGGAGGGTCTGGAAAGCCGGCTTCGGGATCGAATACTCGCGGCTCTGATGGCACGCCCCAGCCTCGTATTCCAACCACAGCAGGCGAGATGCGCTTCACAAGAGCGGCAAATTCCGTCGTCGGGAACACCTCTCCTGGATCTCTATAGTCCTTGGCCCAACAGCCGGTGACACCGAAGACCAGCGCCAGACTGCATACGACGACGCCGATCCAATTTCGGCGCAAGATATTGCGTAGCATGGCCACCTCTCAGGCGATCCAAGTGAAGTTGCCTAACCAGCCTAACGACTTGGAGCAGGCGCGATTTGAGGATTCGCAAACTCTCCCTCGCCCTTCTCGCGCGCGAAACCAGGCCTACGGATACCTACTTAGGTGACGCTCCCGAATTTAGGTCCGTCGCCTGATGCGGTAGGAAGGGCTTTCCTACACGGCGTTCGGCTTGCCAATGGAGCCCGCAATGAATCACTCGATTTACACCGCGGATAGGGCAACCCACCTGAAGGTGGTGGTCTCTGTGCTGCTCGTCAGCGTTGCAATCATGGCGGCAACACCGACCGTCTGGCTGACTCATCCAGCAACAAGTGTGCAGGTTACGGCGGCGCATACCGTCTACAAGCCCCATCGAAGCCAAGCCCTCACCAAAATGGCGCAAATCGAGAAGGACCCGATCTAGATCGATTGATGGAGGGCATCAAGATGAGCAACGAACTAATCAAGGTCGTGACGCTATTTACCCTCTATGCGGCATTCGAAGTCACGCTCTATTCCTCATCCATCGGGAGACTGATGTCTCGCGCTGTCCGCTCGCCGATACGAAGGGCCAGCCGCAGGTTTGTCGGGCGAACCCTAAGCGAACAGGGCGCTCGGTCGGCCGAATAGCATCAGCGCTTAGCTTAGCCCTTGCGTCAGCAGGATTGGAGCACCATCGGTCCTCACCGGCGCTAGGCGACTGGTACCATAGGGGTAAGGTAACTCCCGACTGGAGTGTCAGAGCAGAAGCGGTTGGCCGTCATCGAACAATACGTTGGAAATCAACGGACGATTATCAAACGAAACCGCGAGCTCAACTGACGCCGCCCGCTCTCATAAGCGCTACAGTGGTTCGTCATCGAGCGTGGACGGCTCCATCTGAAGCGAAACGAAATCGCCTCCACCGTAATCGTCCTCCGGGTCCGGATGGGGGGGACTGGACACAGAGGCGGTCGTCTACTCGACGAACACCAGGAACGTTCTCGCAAGCTACGATAACAGCGCGGTGTGCGCTCTCGCCCCTGATAACACCACGTAGCGAGATCGCGCCGTCCTTTACCCTGACGTTCAGGCCGATCGGCTGCAACGGTGTTTTTGCCAGCGCGGCGAGAACCGCCCGACGGAGCTGATTGTCGCTCCCGGAATAGCCCGAATCGCATGTGAGTGGTCCAGCAACAGCGGGCAGGAAGTCGGAACGTGTGATGATTCCGACGATACGATCATCGCGCATGACCGGAACGTGATTCAGGTGCCGACGCTCCATCACGTCCGCCACCTCATCGAGAGGTGCCTGCTCGTTGGTGGTCACAGGCTGACGGGTCATCACCTGCTCGACCTTGCGACCGTGTTCCTTCACGAACTCGCTGGCGACTCGCTCAGCCCCGAGCAGGAGCGAAAGCAATCAATTACGCTCATGCTCGGTTCCGATCTCGCTCCGCCTGAGAAAATCGCTCTCGCATATAATGCCGACGAGATCATCGGCCGAATCCACGACAGGTAGCCCGCTGATATGATGCGCAAGCATCACTTTAATCGCGTCCGTGATCGGAGCCTCGGGCCGTATCGACACCACCTGCCGTGACATTATCTGATGCGCGCGCATGCCTTCACTCCGGAACGGGCCAAGAGGTATTTGCTGCGTCAATTAGCGTCTTGATCGAGATCAACGCCGGGACGGGCGGAGATGGCAACTTGACGACCAATACCGGAAGTCTTCGGTCATGCGCCTGAAAACGCTTCTGTCGATCGCGATTCTTGTAACGCTGTCGGCGTCCAGCGCCGGGACGCCGGTCGACCCGTCTGCAACACTGTCCGATCTTATGACCAGACTTCAGCTTCAGCACGCAAAGCTATGGTTTGCGGGCAAGCTGAGGAATTGGGGCCTGGCCGAATACGAGCTTCAACAAATCGGCGCCAATCTTGAAGCCACGGGCAAGTTGCAGACTGACCCGTCGCAAGCTAATCGCGCCAAGCGACAACTTGATACCGTACGCCAGGCAATCCATTCGAGGGACTTACCCGGGTTCATTACGTCGTATGCGGACATGACAAACGAATGCAACACCTGCCACCGGAGTAGCGGGTATGCCTCGATCGCGATCCAGATTCCGCTCACCTTGCCGGTGCCCAACCAATTGTTCGTCGACCAGGTGACTGAGGGGCGATCCCTAGCCCATTCATCTTGCGGGACGTGCCATGTCGTCGCCGACGGAAGGGAAGCGCCTGCACTCCGCCCATCGCCACCTGGCTTCTTGGAGATAGTCAACCGGCCGTCGTTCTCCGCTGCCGAACTCCGACGATTTTTGGCATCGAGCCATCGTCGTCTTGGACCAGATCAGTCAATGCCAAATCCGAGGCTCTCGGAATACCAGATTGAGGCCATCGTGGCCTACCTCGAGACGTTGAGAGCGGGCCAATCTCGCTGAGACGAGCCTACCGGGCAGGCGGTCACCGCCGCGCTTTTGATTTATAAGATCTGCGCTGAACCAGGAGCAGTGACAAGGAGCGTCGCTAAGAGTCCATCTTGGGCAAAACGGGCCCTTCGCCGAGCTCGACTTCGCGCCCGTTCTAAATGTCCCTATTTTCTCAGGCGCGGCTCGAGCGCCAGGAGCATCTCCGTGCGCCCCACTATACCCGCAAGCTTTCTGTCCCGGAGGACTAGCACCTGGGAGATCTGATAAATGTCCATCTGCTTGACGACCTCCTCGATTGTGGCGCTTTCATCGACGCAGACGGGATGTCGGCTCATGACGGCATCCACGCGCAAGCCACTGGTTCTCTCACGAGCGAGCTGCCCGTCGTCTTTAACTAGCAGCCACTCGAGCCAAAACCCTTCGGGATAGTCTACGCCTAATTCGCGCCTGTGAAGAAAATCACCTTCCGAAATGATGCCGACCAGCACCCCTTCACCGTCAACGACCGGGAGGCCGCGCTGATTGGTCTCGAGCAGCAGATGGATGGCATCGAGCAGCGAAGCACTCGGCTTCACCGTTGCAAACCAGGTTCGCATGATATCTGCTGCCTTCATTGCTGCTTCCATCGAACCCGCCCTGCCAGCAATGCGCTCTGCTCTGCGCTAGTGCGACATCAGCACGCACACTTTGGCCTCCTGCAGGAGGCTGCGTGTCATACCGCCGAAGATCCATTCTCCCAACCGGCTATGTCCATAACCGCCAGTGACGATGAGGTCCGCGCCGAGCTCGGACGCCAGCCGAATAAGGTAGCCTCCGTCCGGCTCCGACGTATGGACACGTATCTCGTGCTGGCACTGCACCCCATGCCGCTGAAGATAGCCGGCCACGTCGCGAACCCGCTTGCGAGCCGCATCCTGTTCGCTCGACGCGCAGATTTCCGCGATTGTGACCTGCGACGCCCTGGTCAGAAACGGCATCGCATCGCGAACGGCGAGGCGCGCCTCCCTTGTGTCCTTCCAACCGACCACGATGCGGTCGCCGGACAACTCCGTCACGCGCTCCGGCACAGATAGCGTGGGGCGCCCCATCCGCAGCATGGCTCCGGCCGGATCGAGGAAGTGGGAGTGGCTGGCCGCCTGCGACCTGCGCTTGACGATCACAAGGTCTGCCGCGCGGGCCTGCTCGACCAGAAAGTCGGTCGGATCATCGAGGGCCCAGCGCCATTCGACCGTCTCGCTTGGCAGGCCGACCACCCTCTTGAACCAAGCCTCTTTCGCCGAAAGCGTTGCCTTTATGCGCTTGATGTCTTCCTCGGTGGTCTGCTCGATGATGACACCTTCGGCGACAAAGGGAGGCTCCACCGCCACCGCAGAAACCCCCAGGATGGCCGCCCCGAACGTTCTCGCGACGCCTTCCGCAACGGCAACTTGCCCTGCTTCCTGCTGCTCGGAATCGACGTAGACCATGACGCTTGCGACAGACATGATGACACTCCGAAAACGTGTGCGATGGCCCTTTATCGCCTTGCGATCAGCGAGACGCTTGACCGAAGTCAAACAAGCCGGCTTTGCCTACCGATGTGACAGGTGACGGGGACTGGCGGTTCCCTGCGGGCACACCTCTCCTTAATCCGTGTCCCGCAGATGCTTTTCGATTTCGCCTACGGGGTGCCTGGTGAGGTCCTTGTCGAGTTCACCGACGATCCGACGCCTCACGTCGGCATGAAAGGCCGAGCGAAGCTCCGCCAGCGTGCAGGGTGGCGCGACGACAATGAGGGAGGTCTCATGCTCGCCGCGGAGGAGACGCTCTGCCGCAGCCGCGACCTGCCTCGCAAAGCGCTTCTCCTCGAGTTCATGCCAATCGGTCATTTCCACCGCACTGCGCTGCGCCGAATGCGAGCCTTTGCTTATCCGACCGGGGCGATCGCTACCTTGGGAATGGGCGGGCGGATTCTCTTTCTCGAACACCGCCTCCGTCTTCAGATTGGGGAACTTCTCGTTGCCCTCGTTGCGAAGGAACAGCGCCTTCCGTCCGTCGCCGACGAACACGATTGCGCGATATGGTATCCTGATCATTTTCGGCCTCCTCGCTGCATGCGTCCAATTCCTATTCCCCAGCAGACTGCGCTGCTTGATCCCGATCAAACCGGGCACCCCACGATCAGGCAGGATGACCCGAGATCGGGATACGGAGGTTTGTCATGTATGCACGAGACGTGATGGTGTCGCCGGTGTTTACGGTCGGACCAAACGCAACCGTCCGCGAGGTCGCGCAGATCCTGTTGGAGCGCCGGATCAGTGCTGTGCCGGTCGTCGATGCCGACAACAAGGTGGTCGGGATAGTTAGCGAAGGCGATCTGCTGCACAGAGCCGAGAGCGGGACCGAACGCTCCCCCGCCTGGTGGTTGCGCCTGTTCACCGGCGATGCCCAGCTCGCGACTGACTACGTCAAGTCGCACTCAATCAAGGTTCAGGACGTCATGACACAGGAGGTCACGACCGCTGCACCCGAGACGCCCCTGCATGAGATCGCAATGCTTCTCGAAGAGCGCCAGATCAAACGCGTTCCTATCGTCGACAAGGAAGGTCAGCTCGTCGGGATCGTCAGCCGGGCCAACCTGCTCCAGGCCATCGCGAGCGCCAGACCAGAGCTCGAGATTTCGCTTCCCGATTCAGTCATCAGGAAGAACTTCTTCGAGGAGCTCAGGAAGCAGCCCTGGGCTCATACGTTCAATGTGAACGCGACCGTGCAGAATGGCGTGGTCGACATCTGGGGTTTCGCGCCATCGCTAGCCGAACGCACGGCCATTCGCGTTGCCGCCGAGGCGATACCCGGCGTCGTAACCGTGAATGATCACCTGCTGGAAACTCCAGTCTTTGTCTATTGACCCGCATACCGGCACGCCGGCAGAACGAACCAGGTATCCATGGCCCGCTTTACCGTCCGCTTCTTCAAGGATGTCATCGGCGACCGAGGGAAATCGTGCGAAATCTGCCAGCACGTCGTTGACGTCGATGCACGTGATGCGACCGAGGCGGTCTCACTGGCTCAACAGCAATTCAACGAGTTCCGGGGGATTAGAGACTGGTCGCTGTACGCTGATCGTATCGACGTGCAGCCGGCCGATTTCCCCTCGTGACGTAGTGGCACTCCCGCACTAGGCACGCGCTATACTGAAGCGTAAAGTATCATACAGCACACAGGCTAGGAGCGCTTACTCCGGTGATGCAGTCTGAGTGCCTCTCTCACCTCATCGTCCTCAAGGGCATCCTCGATCGCCCGATCGGCCTGCTTCGTCTCCAGGACTCCCGCGCCTCGGTTCGGGGCAGGCACCTCCGGCTCATGCTTCGCTAAGCGCTCCTGCGCCCTCTGATCATTCTTGCTCATTCACTTTCACTTTCTCTCGTCGAACTGCTCCACGGGCCGAAACGACCCCGCCGGCTCGATCGCCCTCTGACTGCTCATAACGAGATCACACCCCGAACGGATAAGTGTCGGGAAGCCCGGCGATCTCGGCCGTATCCAGCGGAGTTACCGCCCGGGTGTCGTCAAACCAGATGTACTCATCGAACTGCTGCGGCAAACTGGCTTGGAAGTAGTGGCTCGCAAGTTCGGTATCGGGCCTGTAGATCACGCCGATGGCCCGCTCGAGCCGTTCCTTGCCAAGACCCTTTGGACCGCAGAGATCACCGCGGCCGCGCAGGCCGAGCATGAAGCGCGGAAGGCCCGTTGCGTGACACAGCTGTTCATAGCTGTTGGGAAGCGACGGGCAGACGGTCTTGACCTCCATCGGGCCGCCCCAATCGGACGCCGCGGCAACCGTGCCGCTGTGGGTGCCGAAGCCAACCAGATACGCCTGTTCGCCAAACTCCTTGCGGCAGAGCTGGCCGATATTGTGCTCGCCGCGGTCGGCCATCTCGGTCGCCGACGCGTTGCCAACATGCGAGTTATGCGCCCAGACCACCGCCTTGCTGCCCGGCCCGTGGAACGCCAGCAGGTTCTTGAGGGTGTCGAACATATGACTGTCGCGCAGGTTCCATGACGCGCGCGAGCCGTAATACATGATCCGGTAATAGCGCTCGGCGTTGGCCACCAGACGCGCATTTTGCTCGGCATCGAGAAACCGCTCGCCATCGTGCTCGGCATAGGCCCGGCGCTTTGCCAGGAGATCGGTGAGCGCGTGCGCAACGTCGGATTCGCAAGTCGGATAGGATCGGGTCAGTGCCGCATGGCCGTAAGTGGCGGGATCGCGCTGCCACGGCGTCAGGCAACCATAGCGCTCGCGGGCTACACGCGCCGAGGCGGGATCGACTTCGTCGAGATAGTTCAGGACCGACCGAATTGAATCGTAGAGGCTGTAGAGATCGAGACCGTGGAACGCGACCCGTTTAGTCTTGTCCACCGTGCCGTTGTGCTTGCGCAACCAGCTGACGAAATCGCGCACCTCGGTGTTTCGCCACATCCAGGTCGGAAACCGCGCAAACGCGGTCCACTCCGACGGCGGATACTGGAAATGCCGCACGTAGTGATCGACCCGGGCGGCATCCGGCCAGTCTGCCTCGATCGCCACGAAGCGAAAACCCTTCCTGACGATCAGATCGCGGGTGATGCGTTCGCGCATCCGGTAGAACTCGGAGGTGCCGTGAGTCGCCTCGCCGAGCAGCACGATGCGCGCCGACCCGATACGTTCCATCAGCGGGCTGAGATCGGCCGCCTCGATGGATGGAAACGATTCGACGGCATCGGCGAGATTGCGGACTAGCGCTTCCTCGTCCGGAGCGACCGGCCGCAGCGCCCGGCGCACGGGCGCGCCGGTCTCGCGTTCTGCACTCGCCCATCCTTCCTCTCCGATTAATGGAACGAAACGGACGTCGGCAATATCTTCGCTGCGATATTCGTCCTTTGAAACGCGAACGACCCGTACCAATTCCTGGGTACGCTGATCGGCGCCGACTGGAATGACCAGCCTGCCGCCGATCTTCAACTGCTCCTTGAGCGCCTCTGGAACCTGCGGACCGCCGGCGGCTACGACGATAGCATCGTAAGGCGCATGTTCGGGCCAGCCCTTGGTGCCGTCACCATGGAGGACATGGACGTTATCGTAACCGAGTTCGGTAAGTCTGGCAGCCGCCGTTTCCGCGAGCGGACCGAGGCGTTCGACCGTGTAGACATTGGCCGCGATCTCCGACAGCACCGCGGCGGCGTAACCGGAACCGGCGCCTATCTCGAGCACCTTCTCGCCGCCCTCGAGCATCAGCGCCTCCGCCATGAAAGCGACGATGTAGGGCTGGGAGATGGTCTGCTCCCCGGCGATCGGGAGCGGCGAATCTTCGTAGGCAAATTCACGCAGATTCGGTGGCAGGAACAACTCGCGCGGCACCTTGCCCATTGCCTTGAGCACGAGTTCGTCACGCACACCGCGCGCGGAGATATTGTGCTTGACCATCTCTGCCCGGAGTGCGGGAAACGAATTCACCTCATCAGAGCGATCTGGATTCAGCGCTAACGCCATGATGGCCCGCTCCTGGAGCTCAGCGTAAACCTTAAATAAAAGCTAGGACCATTGCGCCTCCATCGATTTGATCGACATCAAACCGGGAAATGACGAGCGCGTCAGGATTGATCCATTGGAGACAAATGGAGACGGCCATGGATCTCCGAAACTATCGTATCCTTGGGGCATGCAATCCACGGCTTGCCTACGAAGCACTCCAGCTTGAGGACAAGGTCGGCACCATGCTCCCCGGCAAAGTCGTCGTTCAGGAGATCGCTCACGATCTCACCGAAATCGCTGCCATTGTTCCTGTCGCATCGATGCAGGCAATTGAAAATCCCGACCTCAAGGCATCGGCTGAGCGATCCAGACCTTGACCTTGCTCCGGAACATGATCGACGACTTGCAGGGAGCCGCGTAAGTCCATCGAAACGTTGACCTGCCTCAAGGCCGGGCAGGCCCGGCGTGGTCTGCTGTGCGCATGTCCGGATATATCAGATCCTTCCTCGAAATCGGATTGGGCGACGTCGGGCTGGTCGGCGGCAAGACCGCTTCGCTCGGCGAATTGTATTCGGCTCTCGCGTCCCGAGGCATAGCCGTCCCCAATGGCTTCGCCATCACGGCAGACGCCTATCGCGAAGCGCTATTGCGGGGCGGTGTGGCGGACGAGCTTCACCGGCTTCTCGATGGGATCGACAAGAGCAAGATCAAGCAGCTCGCGAGCAAGGCCGCCAAGGCCCGCGAGATCATATACAGGGCGATGGACACGCCGCTGCTACGCGAACAGGTCGTGGAAGCCTATCGGCAGCTTGAACGCGAGGCCGGGATCGGCGTCGCCGTCGCCGTACGAAGCTCCGCGACGGCGGAGGATCTGCCGACGGCGAGCTTTGCGGGCCAGCACGAAAGCTTTCTCAATGTGCGCGGGCCCAAAGACTTGTTCGAAGCTTGCCGGCGGTGCTTTGCTTCCATTTTCACCGACCGCGCGATCTCCTATCGCATCGACAACGGCTTCGATCATTTCAAGGTCGCGCTCTCCGTCGCCGTGATGAGAATGGTCCGTTCCGATCTGGCGGCCAGCGGCGTCGTTTTCACGCTCGATACCGAATCCGGCTTTCGTGACGTGGTCTTTGTCACCGGTTGTTACGGTCTCGGCGAGACCATCGTGCAGGGCCAGGTCGATCCGGACGAATTCTACGTTCACAAGCCGACGCTGAGCCAGGGCTTTCGCATGGTGCTGCGGCGCCGGCTCGGAGCCAAGCAGATCCGCATGATCTACGGCAAGCGTGGGGGCAGCCATGCGACGCTCACCCGCAAGGTCCCGGAAGCCGAACGCCAGAAATACTGCATCTCCGACCCGGAGGTGCTGAGCCTTGCCGAGATCGCAGTCCGGATCGAAGCCCATTACTCCAAACACGCCGGCGCTGCGATGCCCATGGATATCGAATGGGCCAAGGACGGCGCCGACGGAAAACTCTATATCATTCAGGCTCGGCCCGAGACCGTCGCTTCGCAGCGTTCGGCGGACGTCTACGAGACCTACAATCTCAAAGGACAGGGCTCGGTCATCGTCAACGGCCGCGCGGTCGGAGAGAAGATCGCTTCAGGACGTACGCGCCGCGTCGTGTCCGCGCGCGATCTCGCAGCCTTCAGGCCGGGTGAAATCCTGGTGGCGCCGGCCACCAGTCCTGATTGGGAACCGATCATGAAGATCGCGGCCGGCATCATCACCGATAAGGGCGGTCGCACCTGCCATGCGGCCATCGTGGCGCGAGAGCTGGGCATCCCCGCCGTGGTGGGCGCCACACACGCGACTGAGAAGATCAAGAGCGGAACCGACGTTACGATCTGCTGTGCGGAGGGCGATATCGGCAGCGTCTATCAAGGGGCGGTTGCCTTCGACATTACCAAGACGCCAGTGAGCGAACTCCGGCAGCCGCGCACAGCCATCATGGTCAATGTCGGAACCCCGGAAATGGCATTCCGCACCGCCATGCAGCCGCAGGCCGGTGTTGGCCTCGCCCGCATGGAGTTCATCATCAGCGAACATATCGGCGTTCACCCGATGGCGCTGCTCAAGCCGGACAAAATCAAGTCTACCAAGGCGCGGGCCGCAATCGCACGCCTGACGAAGGGCTTCAAAAGCCCGGCCGACTTCTTTATTCAACGATTGGCGGAAGGCGTCGGCACCATCGCCGCGGCATTCTATCCGAAGCCTGTGATCGTACGGCTTTCCGATTTCAAGACCAACGAATATGCCAGCCTGATTGGCGGAGAAGGCTTCGAGCCCAGGGAAGAGAATCCGATGCTGGGATTCCGGGGCGCCTCCCGCTACAGTCATCCCGCCTACACTGAAGGGTTTGCTTTGGAGTGTGCCGCGCTCCGCCTGGTGCGAAAGGAGATGGGTCTCTCCAATCTGCGCGTCATGGTGCCGTTCTGCCGAACCGTCGAGGAAGGCCGGCGGGTGATCGCGACGATGGCTGCTAATGGACTGAGGCGCGGCGAAGACGATCTCGAAATTTACGTCATGTGCGAGATCCCGAATAACGTCATCCAGATCGACGCCTTTTCTCAGTTATTCGACGGCTTTTCGATTGGTTCCAACGATCTTACCCAGCTCACGCTGGGGGTCGACCGGGATTCCGATATCGTAGCCTTCGACTTCGACGAACGCGACCCGGGAATGCTGGAGATGTTTCGGCAGGCGGTGGTCGGCGCAAAGCGCAACGGTCGCCATATCGGCATCTGCGGCGAAGCGCCCGCGAACTATCCGGAGATCGCGCGATATTTGACGGGACTTGGCATCGATTCGATCAGCGTCAATCCCTCGAGCGTGTTTCGCACCATGGCCGTGGTGTCCGACGCCGAAGCCAATCAGCCAAAATCCGAGACGCGGGACTCCCCTCGCTGCAACGATCAGATCACAGCCGGGACGGCAGCGGCATGAATGCGTTCTGCCGCGGCGTTGACCCTGGTCATCGTCTTCGTCAGCTCGTCATAGACCCGGTCGTCAATGGTCACCGTGCCGAAATTCGAATCTTCACCGTCAAAACGCCCCTGCGCCGGCTGATCGGCATGCTCGAACCAGTGATAGCCGACTACATTCGGCTTGCTGAGGGCCGCCGCAACGTAGCCCTCGAAAGCCCGGGCGCGGTCGAGCTGAGTAGCCAGCCGTGGCCCCGCCCCTCTGGTATTCGGCAAGCCTGCGTCGTCGCCTCGGAATGAGAATTCGGAGATCAGGCATGGCTTGCCGGTGGCAGCATAAGCGTCGATGACCGGACCGGGGTCGAACTCGTAGCAATTGAAGGAGATCACATCGAGATGGCGGCCGGCCGCGGCAATTACGCCTGCCAGTGGCTGATAGCCGAACCGGGATCCGAGCACGAGATGATTGGGATCGGCCGTCTTGATTGCCGAGACGCACTGTTCGAAATACCTGTCAGCCACGACGGCCACGAAGGCATCGCAATCTGCTGAGAACGCCTCGCGAGCGGGATCTGCCAGGTTGGCCTTGGTCTCGAGCGCGTCGTTCAAGATGCCAGGCCGAAGCCTGACGAACGGCGCCACGACGTTCTCGATCCTGCCGAGTTCCTCCCAAGATCGCGCCCGTGTGCGCCATACCGCATTGAATTGAGCAAAATCCCGATAGTGCGCCTGCAGACCCGAGATAGCGGCGACCCTGCCTGGACGATGAGACGGCAGGTTCAGAAACAGCGTCAGAAGCTCGTCGGCACCGCGCCAGTCGGGTGACCAGTACAGTTCGTTGTCGAGGAAAGTACCGAGCAAGCCGGGATCATTGCTCCGATGCCTGCAACGTTGATCGGCACTTGCGCGGATATGCGCCGAGAATTCGGGATCGAAGACGTCCGGAAAGACTTGCTCACGCCGGTGCAAGCGGAAGGACGCGCCGAGCTCAGCGGTCGGCGCCGTCGCCAGCAATTGCGATCCCGCACTGGCGACGAGTTCGTCCGACCAGCAGCCAACCGTGTTGAACTTCCAGCTCGCCAGCCGGTCAGACACAACGGTGCGCCAGATCTGCAGGCTGCCGTACTTAGTCCGGCAAGCCTCGGCGTAGGGCACGCGTTCGGTTCCCCCGATCCGATCCTGATCGAAACGGACCGTATCGACCCCCTTCGAGAGAAATCTACCACCATCGGGATCGACGAGCCAGAATACGCCATCGCGCTCGGCAACGCGGAAGTAGCCGCTTCCTCTGAGGCCGTCGTCGACGAGCCCTCCCCATTTCGTTCTTCGCAAGCGCGGACCCCGGCAACAATCTAACGATACGAATCCATCGCACGGCGCGGCCCGGGCTTCTTGACCTATCTCAATACCACCCGGAACCGGCATGACTACCAATGTCGCAGGAGCCCGAGATCCAACTGGCCGCGCAACAGCGTCCGGCCATCGATCGAGCAGGACCAAGCAGGTCGTCCATGCCGACAACGCAACTGCCAAATACCGCCAGCCTGCGCCCCGATTTCATCTGGGGCGTTTCCACATCCAGCTTCCAGATCGAAGGGGCAACTCAGGAGGACGGGCGCGGATTGAGCGTCTGGGACATCTATTGTCGGACCGGTGAAATCAAGAATCACGATACCGGCGACGTCGCCTGTGACCATTATCATCGCTACCGCGAAGATGTCGGTCTCATGAAGGCGCTGGGCGTGCAGGCGTACCGGTTCTCGGTCGCCTGGCCGCGCGTCCTGCCACTCGGGCGCGGATCTGCCAACGAGGCCGGCCTTTCATTCTATGACCGGCTGATCGACGAGCTCTTGGCCGCCGGTATCGAACCGTGGCTGTGCCTGTATCATTGGGACCTTCCGCAGGCCCTGGAGGAGCGCGGTGGCTGGCTCAACCGGGAATCGGCCGTGTGGTTCGCCGACTATGCGAGCTTGGTCGCCGCGCGCTTTGGCGACCGGGTCAAGCACTTTGCGACATTCAACGAGCCGTCGATGTTCAGCCTGTTCAGCCGTTCGCTCGGCAAGCGCGACAGCAGCAGCGAGGACAAGCTCCACCGCATGATCCACAACGTGAATCTCGCCCACGGGGCGGCGGTGGATGTGCTCCGCGCTAACGTGATCAACGCCTCGATCGGCTGTATCCATAATCGACAGCCATGCCGGCCTTCCAGCGCAAGCGAGGCCGATGCAGCGGCCGCAGCACGCCTGGATGTGTACTGGAATGCAGCCTTTCCGGATCCGCAATGCCGCGGCGAATATCCGCTATCTATGCGCGCGGCGATCGAACCGCATATGCAGCCCGGTGACCTGACGCGGATTTGCCGTCCGCTCGATTGGTTCGGGCTGAACCACTATAGCCCGGTCTACGTGAAGGCCCGGGCGGGTTCAATGCTGGGCTACAGCTTCGGCGACAAGCCGGCCAGCGTCCCCTTGACCCCGATCGGATGGCCGATCGATCCCGACGCTTTCAGTCAAACACTGCAGGATGTGCACGCACGGTATGGCCTCCCCATCTACGTGCTCGAGAATGGCTATGGCGATTCCGGCCAGCCCGACCAGACCGGTGCGGTGATCGACCCGGGCCGGATAGAGTTCTTGAAGGCCTATATCCACGCGATGAACGAAGCCGCTGCCCGCGGCGTCGATGTTCGTGGCTATTTCGTTTGGTCGCTGCTCGACAATTTCGAATGGGACTCCGGGTACAGCATCAGGTTCGGCCTGACCTACGTTGACTATGCTTCGCTGCGGCGAACCCCGAAATCGTCGTTCGGCTGGTATGCCGGATTGATCAGGGCAATGCAGCGATGAAAGCTCCCCCCTTAGGACGAACTGTCCTGCTTGGAGACGTTGGAGGCACCAACGCCCGCTTCGCGCTGCTGATTGACGGCACGGTCAGCGCCACAGCTCACACGGCTGTCAGTGACTACGCCACATTTCAGCAAGCGCTCGCTGCCTATCTCGGCGCTTCGACCAAGGCCGGTCAAATTGCTCACGCGATCCTTGCGGCTTCCGGCGTGGTTCAGAATGGCCGCTGCGCGCTCACGAACAATTCCTGGGTGATCGATGCAGAGGAGCTGCGCCGGACTCATGGATTCTCGACCGTACGTCTGATCAACGACTTCGAAGCCGTCGCATGGGCCCTGCCTCGGCTTGGCCCGAGCAGTCTGCTGCAGCTGGGTGGGCGGCAGCGGGTCTCAGGAGCGCCCCTTGCTGCACTCGGCCCCGGCACCGGCTTGGGAATGGCGGTCAGCATGCCGCACCCCGGCGGGCAGATCGTAGTGTCCAGCGAAGGGGGCCATTCCACAATGGCGAGCGGTTCCTTGCGCGAGGATGCCGTCATCGAACATTTGCGGCGACGCTTCGGACATGTGTCGGCCGAACGGGTTCTGTCAGGCGCAGGACTGGAAAACCTCTATGACGCTCTCGCCTCGATCGACGGCGCGAGCCCATCAAGACGTCGCGCCGCCGACATCACGCGGGCCGCGATCGAGGGGACTTGCACGATCAGCCGCAGCGCCGTTGACATGTTTTGCGCGATGCTGGGGTCTGTCGCGGGCAATCTGGCACTGGCATTGAATGCGAGAGGCGGGATATTCATTGGCGGTGGCATTTTGCGCCATATGCCTGACTATCTCGCCGCGTCCCAGTTTCGCCAGCGCTTCGAGGAGAAGGGGCGGCTCCGAAAATTCCTGGAACCCATACCGGCCTATCTCATCCTGCACGACGACGCTGCGTTCGTCGGCCTTCGTAACCTGATGGAGGTCGAAGGCGTTGGCTGAGATACCGCAACTCGACATCGTGACCCTGACCATCAACCCGGCTGTCGATATCTCGACCTCGGTCAAGAAGATGGTGCCCTACACGAAAATGCGCTGCGCCGAGCCTCAGCGCGATCCCGGCGGTGGCGGGATCAATGTGGCCCGAGTCCTGAGACGGCTCGGCCTTGAAGCGACCGCAGTCTATCCGGCCGGCGGCGCGACCGGGCAAACCCTGACGGCGCTGGTTGAACGCGAGGCCGTGCGCAGCATCGTGATCCCGATATCGAACGATACCCGAGAAGACATCACCATTTTCGACGAGACCAGCCGGGAGCAATTTCGACTGGTGTTTCCGGGCGCCTTCCTCAGCGAATTTGAATGGCAGCAATGTCTCGACGCAATTGCGCGTTTCAGTCCGCAGGCTGCGTTTGTCATCGCAAGCGGCAGCCTGCCGCCGGGAGCGCCGGCCGATTTCTTCGGCAGGGTGGTCCGGGCATCGAAAGGGGCGGCCAAGGTCATCGTTGATACGTCCGGCGCCTCGCTCAAAGCCGCGCTGGAAGCGGGCGTCTATCTCATCAAGCCCAACCTTCGGGAGTTTCAGGAGCTGGCGGGGATCAGTAGCGCCGACGAGTCCTCGCTCCTGGAGGCGGGCCGCCGCCTGATCGATCGTTATCGCATCGAGATCATTGCCCTCTCGATGGGCCCCGGCGGGGCCCTGCTCCTGACGCGCGACATCGCCTTGCGTGCGAATGGCCTTGCTATGGAGCCTGTCAGCGTTTCCGGCGCAGGCGACAGCTTCCTTGGGGCGATGGTGTCGCGCCTCGCCAATGGCGACAAGCTCGATAGCGCCCTGCGTTATGGCGTTGCCGGCGGTTCGGCGGCGCTGCTCAGTCCCGGAACGGGGCTTTGCCTCGGTGCGGACGTTCATCGCCTCGCATCCAGCGTGAACGTCACAATCATAGCCGGCTATCATGCTTAGCAACGAGACATACCACTCGCCCGGCGAACGGCAGTTGCTGCTGCGCTTCTGGAAAAGTGCCCGCGGCTTCTGGAAAGGCAAGTCGGCGGGCTGGGCCTGGCTTCTCACCGTGTTGCTCATTGCGACGGTTCTTCTGCAACTGCTGACCCAGTACTCGCTGAACTTCTGGAACCGCGACTTCTTCAACGCGGTCGAACGCAAGGACGAGAAGGAGCTTCTGAGCCAGGCGATACGATTCATCCCGCTCGCCGCGGCCAGCCTGTCGCTCGCCGTCTTCTCGGTCTGGGGCCGTATGACGCTCCAGCGAAAGTGGAGAGCCTGGCTCAGCGATAAGCTTTACCGCTACTGGCTGGAGCGGGATCGTTTCGTGCGACTGAACTTCGTGGCGGGAGACTATCAGGCCCCTGAATATCGAATCGCGGAGGACGGCAGACTGGCAACGGACCTCCCGGTCGACCTCGTTCTCGGGCTTCTCGCCTCTCTGCTGACAGCGGCCACCTTTATCGGCATCCTCTGGGCGGTTGGAGGCAACGTCACGATTGACGCAGGGAGCCTCACCGTGACCATTCCCGGATATCTCGTGGTTGCCGTCGTCATCTATTCGATTGTCGTGGCAGCCACGACAATGCTGATCGGTCGCCGGCTGACGCACGTTCTTGAGGAGAACAAGCGGGCTGAAGCGCAACTAAGGGCCATCGGGACCCATGTACGCGAACGCGGAGAGGGCGTAGCCCCCGAAACCGAAGGCGAAGATGGACTCCGCACCATTCGCCCCGCCCTCAAGGCAGTGATTGCCGCGTGGCTGGATTATTGCTGGCAGCTCATGCGCCTGACACTCATAACCCACACGAACTCGCTGCTGACACCGGTGATTGGTTTGCTGCTTTGCACGCCGAAATATGTTGCCGGCACAATGCTGCTTGGCGAGGTTGTCCAGGCGGCGGCAGCCTTCGTCGCAGTGCAGAACGCCTGCAGCTGGTTTACAGACAACTATCCCCGACTCGCGGAATGGGCTGCTTCAGCCAACCGGGTTGCGTCGCTGCTTATTGCGCTCGACAGGATCGATCACCCCGCCGTGGAACATGGGCCGGCACGCATGCGGAGCTAATCCCGCAGGAGCAGGCATGTGTGCTGTCGAAGCTCTGATCATCCTATTCGCCTTCGTCATCAGTTTTGTCGCAGGCGCCGCATTGTTTGACGGCGCGTTCCTATCCCCTCGTTTGCCGTCTCCGTTCTCGCGTTCAGACCGTGGACGCCGGGCTGCCATATTGCCAAGCGGCGCGTTCTTTGTCGGCACGCTTCTCGTCGCTGCATTCCTCCCGTCGACACGGTGCCCCTGGCATTCTGACGATCATGGTTGCGATTTGGTTGTTGCGCACTCAATGACTTCGCGTTCGCCTCGGTTTGTTTGATCGGCATCAAAGGTGTGAATCGGGGCAGGGGTCAGGCTGTTGCAGATATCGGCAGTAACGCTGGGAAATGGCCGAAAATGTCGGTCTCTCGTATTGGCGACGCGGCGTCTACCGCACGCGCAGCCGCTTCTCCGGCAGCGCTCTCGCGCCGCTGACGCCCGCGGTCTGCGAGGCGTCAGGCTCGTTGCGGCGAAGTCGAAGACGCGATCGATTCTTTTGCGGAAGGGCTCGGAAGCTTAGGGACCGCAGATCTCGGAGCGATTGTCGCCTTCAGCCCGCCGAGTTCCGACTTCGAGAGTTCCAGTTCCCACTCGTACGCATCCAGTACATCCTGGACAATGGCAAGACCCAGACCGGCCGCTCCTCCCCGCTCGTCCAGGCGGGTGCCGCGCTCGAGCACGCGTAACAGGTGGGTCGGTTCGATGCCTTCGCCGTCGTCTTCGACGACAAGGGATGGCCGATTTTCATCGGTGGTGATGCGGACGCATCCTGCGGCATGGCGCGCAGCGTTTTCGATCAGATTACCGAGGACTTCCGCAAGGTCGCTCCTGTCGAGCGAAACGCAAAGATCATCGGCCACAAGGTTCTCGAATCTGACTTGCGCGCCCTCGGGAGTGCGCGACAGAGTCGCGAGGATAGACCCCACGAGCGGCTTCACGGAAGCGGATGTTGCTGCGCCGCCTCTGGCGCGCCCGCGAACCCTGGCGCGCGCGAGCTCGCGGTCGACGTGGCGGCCCATGGCTTCGCCGACGGCCTCAATGTCCCGAGCGATGTCGCGCTCGCCCCGCTCCCGGAGGCGCGAGGCATCGGCCGCAAGGGCAGCAAGCGGCGTCTTCAGCCCGTGCGCTAAGTCCGCGGCGCGACCGCGGGACCGTTCGATTTCGTGTTCCTGAGCATCAATGAGTGCGTTGACTTCCTCGACCAGAGGGTGGACTTCCGTCGGGACCGACGACGGCAGATGCCGGATCCGCCCCGCTCTGATATCGGCCACTCCGCGGTGCAGCGCGACGAGCGGGCGCAAGCCGACGCTGACCTGAACCCACGTCGCTAGGGCCAGCACGAAGCCGAGAAGAGCGAGCGCTGTCGCAAGATCCTTGGCGAACGCCAAGGTCGCCGCCGATACCCTCGCCAGGTCCTCGGCGACGGCCAGACGGACGATCACCGGCTTGCCGTCCGCTGAGAGGCTGACGGCGCGCTCGGTGACCAGCACGCGCTGGCCTCCCGGTCCCGTGGCTTCGTGCTGATGGATTTCGCCCGGCCGTAGCCGGTCTGCGGGGAGGGTCATCGCGGAATCCCACAGCGAGCGCGAACGCAGGACCTGCCCGCGGTCGTCGCCGACCTGCCAATAGAGCCCGGAAAGAGCATCCGCGAACCGCGGATCGACCGGCGTCTGCATCAACACCAGCTTGCCTTGCGGGTCGACGTCGATGCCCGCAAGAAGCTGCTTCAGATGGACGTCGAGATCCTGGGCAAGGGTGCGCGAGATATGGCGTTCGAAGACCACGACGAGCGCGCCGCCGGCGACCGCAAGCGCGATCAGGATCGCAATGACCCCGCCTGCGACCAGTCGCAGCCTGAGCGAATGCCGGTTCATGCGGGTTCCTCGGGCATCAGATAACCGAAGCCGCGCCGCGTCTCGATCGCATCCGCACCCAGCTTCTTGCGCACGCGGCCGATCAGCACCTCGAGCGTGTTCGAGTCGTGCTCCTCGCCGTGGCCGTAGACGTTTTCGTCGATCTCCTGTTGCGACACGACTCGGCCGCGATTTCGGAGGAGATGGGCGACCAGCTTATATTCGAGCGGCGAAAGCGTGATCGGCACGCCGCGGCGGGTCACCTTCATCTGCCGCTCGTCGAGCACGATCTCGCCGGCGGTCATGACCGAGGAGCCGTGCCCCGTCGACCGGCGCACGATGGATCGAAGCCGCGCCAGCAGCTCCTCCATCCGGAACGGCTTCGGCAGATAGTCGTCGGCGCCGGCGTCGATCCCGTCCACCCGCTCGGCCCAGCTTCCGCGTGCCGTAAGAATGAGGACCGGCATGTTACGTCCATTGGCGCGCCAGCGCTTCAGGACCGCAAGGCCGTCCATGCCGGGAAGACCGAGATCGAGGATAACGGCTCCAAAATCCTCGGTGTCGCCGACGAACCAGGCGTCCTCGCCGTTGGCGACGGTTTCGACCACGTAGCCCGAGGCTTCGAGCGTGCGCGAAACATCAGATGCGATCCGCGGGTCGTCCTCGACAACAAGCACGCGCATCACTTCTCCTTCGTCCGTTCGACTTCGCCGCTGCGGGCATCGATATGGATCTCGAAGACCCGCCCCTTGTCGTCGACGACCCGCAATTCGTACTTCCAGGCACCGGCTTCCCGTTCGAGCTTCACGCCCACGACGTCGCCGGGCAGCCTCCCCCGAACGACATTCAGAATGTCCGCAAGCGGACGGATCTCGCCGGCCTCGACGGCTCGTCGTGCGTCGTCGTGATCGCGGGCGAATGCCGACGCCCCGCCGCCCGCAACCATGATGGCGGCAGCAAGGATCAGGGTCCGAAGTCGGTGCGGGCGTAAGGCCATGAAGCAACTCGTCATCCGGAAGATATGGATGCCAGATATCACCTGACAAATAGCTGACTTGCCTCAACAGGCGTCGGTCAGCCAGCTTCTGGCAGGTTGCCCCACATCGCCGACGCATGGTGCGGCCGGCCACCGTCAGGAGATACCTATGCGCAAGATCGCCATTCTTACCGTCGCCGCCGTCGCGCTTGGGGCGGCGGCCTCCGCCCAGGCCGGCAGCCTCGGCAAGCCCTGCACGACAGCCCCCGAGGCCCAGTGGCTGCCCATGGCGCAATTGCAGGTCGAGGCCCAAGGCTACAAGGTCCAGAAGGCCAAGCTCAAGAACGCCTGCGGCGAGCTCTACACGCTCGACAAGAACGGCAACCGGGTCGAACTGTTCGTCGATCCGACCAATGGCCAGATCATCGGCCAGATGTAGTGGTTCGCAAATGAGAACCGTAAGCAACACGATCGGAGCCGGCGGCGCGATGCCGCCGGCCACGGTCAAGGTATGGGATCCGTTCGTCCGGATCTTCCATTGGTCCCTGGTCGCCTTCTTCGTGGTGGCCTACGCCACCGGCGATGAGATCGAGCGGGTACACGTCGCCGCCGGCTACGCCATCGCGGGCCTTCTCGCGATCCGCATCGTCTGGGGCTTCGTCGGGCCGCCGCATGCGCGATTTTCGCACTTCGTTCGTCCGCCGCGCGAGGTACTCGCCTATCTGCGGGACGCCGCGCTGCTCAGGGCACCCCGCTACATCGGGCACAACCCTGCGGGCGGAGCGATGATCGTCGCGCTCCTCGTCGCGCTGGCCGGCACGTGTGCGACGGGCTACATGATGACGACGGACACCTACTGGGGCTCCAAGCTGGTCGAACACGTCCACGAGTTCTTGGCCAACCTGACCGTCGGCCTCGTCGTGGCGCATGTCCTTGGCGTGCTGATCGCAAGCTTCGAGCATCGCGAAAACCTGGCCGCGTCCATGATCTCCGGCCGCAAGAGGGCTGCTGATTAGGCAGCCCTCTTCAAACCTAAACCACAACCAGGAGCGTTCCTGTGCCAGCCACCCCGCACATCGAAAAGCACTTCACCTCCTCCGAAAGCGTCCGCGACGTCGTGATCGGGATGGCCGACGGCTTGACGGTGCCGTTCGCGCTGGCGGCCGGTCTTTCCGCGGCCGTCGCCAACACTGACGTGATCGTCACCGCGGGGCTCGCCGAGGTGGTCGCCGGCGCCATCGCGATGGGCCTCGGCGGGTATCTCGCCGCGCGCACCGACGCGGAGCACTACGCGGCCGAAGAACAGCGCGAACACCATGAAATCGACCTCCTGCGCGAACGAGAGATCGACGAGGTGGAGCAGATCTTTCGCGAGTACGGCCTCGAAGGAGAGGCGCTGAAGTCTGTCGTCGGCGCGGTCGCGTCAAACAGGCAGCGATGGGTCGACTTCATGATGCGCTTCGAACTGGGACTTGAACGTCCCGATCCGAAGCGCGCGCCCATCAGCGCTGCAACGATCGGAGGCTCGTACGTGGTGGGCGGCTTGATTCCGCTCGTGCCCTACATGTTCACGAAAGACATCGGGACAGCCCTGCAGATCTCGGTCGCTGCAACCGGCATGGCCCTGCTTTGCTTCGGGGCGGTCAAAGGGCATTTCACCGGCGTTAACAAGATCAAGTCCGCGCTGCAAACCTTGCTCGTTGGCGGATTGGCCGCTGGGGCCGCCTACTGGCTCGCACACTTGTTCGGCTAGATACATGACACAGATAGTTCGTAGAAAATCGAAGTAGGCAACTCTTTCGACCTCTCCGTCAGCGCATCGCGAAGAGCTCCTGGTGGAACCGCTCTTTGACAGGAAAGCCGTGCGTGCTGAAGTCTCGCCTGAGGGCGCCACCGAAGGCGGTCGGACCACAAAACCAGATGCTCGCCTTGCGCCACTCAGGTACGGCTTCGCGAACGCGTTCGCCGGTCAGCCGTCCATCACGAGCGTCGATAAGAACGTGCAGGCGGACATCGGCTGACCGCGCATCTGCTGCGAGCTTGCCAAGGGCCTCCTCGTCGACGTCAGCCGTGGTGTGGAAGAGGTGAACCGTCTGCACCATAGGGCAATCGGGAGCTCCCTTGCGCATGGCCAACTCTTTCATGCGGGCGACGAAAGGCGTGATGCCAATACCACCGCCGATCCAGATCTGGTGTGGGCAGTCATCATCGAAGGTGAAGCAGCCATAGGGCCCCTCGACCTTCACCTCCTGTCCAATGCGGAGCTTCTCGCGCAGCCGGCTGGTGTGGTCCCCGAGTTCCTTGGTGATGAAGGTGATCTTGGGGTGTTCAGCGTTCCAGCCGGACGCGATTGTGTACGGATGCGCGCCCTCTGAGGCGTCCGACCTGGCAAAGGCGAACTGACCCGGCTTGTGGCCCGACCATCCGTGCAGCACCTCGATTTCGGTCTCGAGTGCTTTGACGCCAGGATAATACTGCAGCGAGGTGATCCTGCCCTTGACCTGCCGCCCGGCGCCCACCCGACGCAAAAGGACAAGAACGGCCGCCCACGTACCGCAGGCAAGCAGCACACCCATGGTCCAGCCGAGCGGTGACATCCAGTAGCTGAACTTCGTCAGCGTGACGGCGTGAAAGACCAGCACCAGATACGCAAGGGCGAGCAGCAGGTGTGTCTTGTAGAAGAGCCGGTAGGGAAAATACTGGATCAGCGCCAGCGCGATGAGCACTACGGCAGCGTAGAAAGCCCACTCGCCAAGCCCCTCCGCAGTTCCATGCAGGGTCCCAAGGAAGACCTCGATCGGGTTCTCGATGGTGGGCCTTGCCCCACGCTCCGGTCGTGCCAGTAAACCCCAGCCGACCAGCCACTTCGGGCCATTGGCCCAGAGCCAGTGGACAATGGCAGTCACAAGGGCTGCGATGCCGAGCCATTTGTGCAAGCGGTACATTTTGTCGAGGCCGCCCAGCCATGCCTCCGGCCAGCGCGGTCGCAGGGCGAGGATCATCGCCATGCTCATGCACCCGATTGCGAGTACGCCGCTTAGCTGCACCATCCTCTCGCGAAGTGGGAAAAAGGGCCCAGGCCCAAATGGACGGGGTTCCGCAACCAGCCAGAGCAGGACGAGAACAGCCAGAGTCCCCCAAAATGCTCGCTTGAGATTTTGCATGCTGCCTTCTCTCATGACGATATCAGCGCCAGCTTGAACTGATCGAGCAGCGTTGCATTGAGCTGACTCAAGGCTGCTTGTCACGGTGTTGCACGCTAATCAAAGGAGGCCCGGAGTTTCTTCAGCTAGTTGGCTAACGACCGCGCGGTGACTGACCTGCAAGGCATACTGCGTCGTGGGGCCGCAGCTCATTCGCCCCGGACTTTGCTCCAGCGCAAGCTCTGGCCGTCGCCGTCCTCCTATCTGCGAGCAAATAAATTCTTCGGAGAAAGCCCGGTGACCCTTCTGACCAAGTCACTCATGCCCGTAGTCGTCGCGTTCGGGCTTGCCATGGGGCCACCTGCCTTCGCCGCTGGACCGCACGCGCATGACGGACCAGCCGCGACGGTCCAGCTTCGGCTAGACCACGGCAAGAAGTGGTCGACGGACGATGCCCTGCGCCGCGGCATGGGCGAAATCCGTGTCGCTATGGCGCAATCGTTGACGCCCATTCACAACAATGTGTTTGCGCCTGCGCAATATGAAGCCCTGGCGACGCGTCTCCAAACGCAGATCGACTATGTGGTCGGAAACTGCAAGCTGCCCGAACAGGCCGACCAGCAACTTCACCTTGTCCTCGAGCAGATCATCGACGGTGCGGCCGATGTGAAGACCCAGGCTGGCCGCAATCGCGGGGCGATAAAGGATAAAGATCGTGCGGGCGCTTGCTCAATACGGCGAGTATTTTGACCATACGGGCTGGCAGCCGCTGGAACATTGATATGCCGCGGCGGCGGAAGCGCCGCTCGCCGCCGCGCATTGTCCAGAGACGTCACGCAAGCCAATGCTGACTCGGCGCAAGACCTATGCTCTCCTGCCCGGAACGGCTGCTATTGCTGCGGGACCGAGCTCCTCGTCCCGTGCATGAATGCCAGCATTTCTTCCAAGGTCAGCTTGCCATCCTTGTTGCTGTCCATTGCCTTAAAAATTCGTTCGTGAGCTACCTGACCGATCCTTGATGCGGCCTTAGGCAAATCAATGCTAAGCGTGCGAGTTAGGTCTCGATCGCATTTGGACACGGCTCTTCACTCGAAACGAGGGTCAATACGCATGCGGGACCACCGTCTGTGGGCCTCCTCGATAGTGATGGGGCGTCCGGATGGTTGGATACATCGCGCCGGGGCCGCTCTGAACACCAGCCATTCCGTAAGCACTGTAAGGGTCAGTCACTCGGCTTGCGTGGGGAACACTCGATTTCGGGCCGCCCTGATACACGTGCTCGTCGACGCGAAGCGAGTTCTGAGCCATGCTCGCCTCCGTCAGGAATGGGACCAAGAGTGCTCCTGCCAAAATAGATCTTATGATCATGATTTTCCTCCCACGTGGTTTGTGTTTGAGGAGAATCTATCAAAGCGAAGAATTCAACCCACGCACTGATGCAGATCAATGGGTCAGGAACGCTGGGCGAAACTCGATCCGACCTAGAGCGCGACGATGTACATTCGGTGTGGACCGTACAGAAGGGCGGTCACCTATGCCGCCACGGCTTCGTAAATATCCTCCTCTTGGGCTGTGTGCATGCGCACTAGCGTTTCGATCGCCTCGATCACTCGTTGGGCATCTCGGACAAGATAGCGATCGACCTTCTCTGACGGCAGATCCTCCACGATCCGATCGAGTAACCGCGCGAGGTGCAGTATCTCGCGATGTGCACGGCTCATGGCAGCGAGGCCGTGGCGGTCGCGAAGCACCTCCGCAAGCTTCGGATAGACGCTGTCCTCATCGTCGCGCTCGTGTATCACCACGCTACTCTGAACAAGGCGCTGAGCTTCGCCAATCAAAGCCGAGGCGGATTCGGGCGTCGCGTCGTCCAGCGCATCAATGATTCTACGCAAGCGGTCGAGGTCTTTGACCAGGGCCTGATGATCGTGATGCAACGACAGCCCCTGTTCCTCGGTGATGCGCGCGCCGCCTCTGCCGCTTCCCGGAGTGAGCGCCCGCAGCGCGTTCAGAATGACTGCAACGTCGATGACCTCCTGCACGATCGCCGCCGGCACGGGATCAAGCCAGCCCACGGCAGCAGCCACCATTGCCACTAACGACAACCCCATGCCGACAACAATGCTCTGCAGGGCGATACGCCGTGCCCGCTGCGCGATCATGATCGCCTCGCCAACGCGATCGAGCCGGTCGGCCAAAATCACTACATCTGCGGCCTCGGACGAGGCGCTTGCGCCGCGCGCGCCGAGCGCAACCCCGGTATCCGCCACGGCCAGCGCCGGGGCGTCATTGATGCCATCGCCAACCATGATGGTCGGATGCAACCGCTGTTCCGTGCGCACCGCCTCGACCTTGTCCGAAGGGACCCGGTCGGCCAGCACGGCGTCAAGATCGAGCGCTGCACCGATGGCCTGCGCTGCGGCAGCACGGTCGCCCGTAACCATGACCATTCGCGCGATGCCAGCATCGCGGAGCAGCCGGATCGCTCGCGGCGTATCAGCTCGTAACTCGTCTGCAAGCAGCAGCGCACCGATCGGACGGCCATCCACGGCGACAAAAACGATCAGAGCCGAGCGCCACGAGGCTCGCCGGACCGCCCGCAGCTCCCACGCCGACAGCTCGGCATGTGAGAGAATCATCTCTCGCGACCCGGCGGTGACCTGGCGGCCGTCGATCAGGCCGCTCAGGCCAGAACCCATGGCTTCTTTGACTTGTTCGGGCGCCTTCAGCTTCAGGCCGCGATCGACGGCCGCCGCAACCACGGTTTTGGCAAGCACGTGATGCGAGGCCTGCTCAAGCGATGCCCCAAGCGTGAGGACCTCGTCCGGATCCTCCCCCGGCGCAACCTCAACCGAAAGCAACCGCGCCCCGCCCACCGTCAGGGTGCCGGTCTTGTCGAACAACACCGTGTGCGCGCGAGCCAGCGCCTCCAGCGCCCCTCCGCCTTTGGCCAGGATGCCGCGGCGGGCCGCCTGCGCCACTCCGGCGATAAATGCGACTGGCGCGGCCAGAATCAGGGGACAAGGCGTCGCTGCCACTAGCACAGCGAGGCTCCGGGTCAGATCACCGGAGATCCGCCACGCCACGAAGGCGACGACGAGCGTCACCGGCAGGAGGATCAGCGCAAAGCGATCGGCCAGCCGCACGAACGGAGCCTTCGCTGTTTGCGCCGCCGTCACCATGCGTACGATGCCGGCGTAGGTGCTCTCGCCGGCCGGCGCGGTCACGGTCAGCTCGAAGGTCTCACCCGCATTCAGAGAACCGGAAAGAACTGCGCTGCCGCGTGTCTTCTCGATCGGAATGGGTTCGCCGGTCACCGCGGACTCGTCGATGGTGGCCGAGGCCGAACCAACGATACCATCGACCGGAATGATCTCGCCGGCCCTGACCAGGAGTTCCTCGCCGACCGAGACTGCCTCGATCGGAACTTCCTCGATCTGCTCGCCAGTCTTGCGATGGGCCTGCCGCGGCGCCCGATCAACCAGGGATCGCAAGTCGCGTTCCGCCCGGGCGATCGCGATATCCTCCAGGACGTTGCCGCCGGAATACATCAGCGCAACCACGGCGCCGGCCAACGGCTGGCCGAGTGCCAGCGCCGCGCTCATCGACAGCAGCGCAATCGCGTCCACGCCGAGGCGGCCGCTCAGAAGATCCCTAACGATCGAGACCGCCAGTCCGCCGATCACGGGCGCCGTGCCGAGCTCCCATGCGAGATCGGCCAGATCGGGCCGGCCCGCCACTTGCGCGAGAATACCCGCGGTCAATCCTGCGATTGCAATCGCAACCAGGGTCCATCGCAGGACCCGCTCAAACGACATGGCTTCGTTCCATAGTTACATGGGCGCCACTCTCTCCCGAAACCGGTTTCGTCGCTTGAGCAGAATCAACCGCCGAGACAAGGGAATGCTATCCGGAGACCGTCCTTAAGGGGCAGCCATGACGTGGATCAACATCTGTCCGATCGTCGGGCCGATACTTCGTTGCAGGAGGCTATCATGTGCATTCTAGCTCAAGTTCTAGCGGTGATTTTCCTGCTGTCATCAGGCGCGGCATGCTTCGCCGACGAGATAGGAAAGCCCGAACGTTCCTCGCCAGCCCTGACGAATGGCGAAGGTCAGCCAAAGGTGACGAAGCCAACGCAAAAGGATACTCATCGGCTACAGGAGATGATGGACCAGAGGGACTGGGATCACCGCAAAGCTGGCCGCGACTGGCGGATGCGGGGCGATAAAGAGAACCTGGGCCACTAAAGGACCGCCACTCCTTAGATTCACCCAGATGGAGCCCCGAACGAGCGCTCTCTTCAACGCGATCGTTGCACGACGCGTATAGGCGTAAAACTGTGTCGCCCATCGGAAGCGGTGCTGGATCTCTTGCCAAACCCGCACATCGGGCGGTTCGTGAAGGAAGACGGCGAGGTCGTCGAGACCTGACGAGCGCACATTTTCTTGCTGCGAATATTGGTGTGCTCGCCCTGCAGCCACGAAGTTCGCGGTAGCCCACGGGCACACCAAACGAGCTCGACGAGCTACACCTCTATGCCTGTTGCGCGTCTTTGGTGTTGAGCCGATACTCGGGCTCTAGTCTTCATCGCAGCTAGGCTGCGAGCCATCGCGCGACGTCTTCCGGTTTGGCAAGGCCGCCCGGCGTGTACCACCTTGCCGTTGACGACAATACCGGGCGTCGATGCGATGCCAGAGCGCGGCGTGCCTCAAGCGTGCCGAGAACAGACCATTGCTATCCGTATTTTTGTTACCTTGCAGGCCGCTGGTCACTCCCGTCCGTTGATCCATCGCAACAAGGGCTCCCGCCAGCGTTGCTATTGAACCTCGGCAGACATCCCATCGCAAAAGCGATGCAACTCGAAGAACGGGAGATGACTCATGGCCAATAGGGAAGTCGTAATCTGTTCGCCCGTGCGCACCGCTATCGGCACGTATGGCGGCACGCTGAAGGATCTGCCCGTGGTCGATCTCGGTGCCGTGGCGATCCGCGCAACGCTTGAGCGCGCGAAACTGTCGCCCGACGATGTTGGCACCATCGTCATGGGCAACGTAATTCAAGCCGGCAACAAGATGAACCCGGCCCGGCAAGCGGCCATCAATGGCGGCGTCCCCGTCGGTGTTCCGGCGCTGACAGTCAACCGGGTCTGTGGCTCGGGCGCGCAGGCGATCGCGAGCGCTGCTCAGGAGGTGATGCTCGGATTCATTGACAGCGCGGTTGCCGGAGGCATGGAGAACATGGACCGTGCCCCGTATCTCATGGGCTCCGGGCGGTGGGGTTATCGCATGGGTGATGCGAAGATATTCGATGCGATGCTGATGGACGGTCTCAACGATGCCTTCTCCGGTCAACATTCCGGATGGCATACGGAAGATCTCGCAGCCTCGCATCAGATCACCCGCGAAGAGCAGGACCGTTGGGCCGAACGCTCGCAAAAGCGCTTCTCCGCGGCTCAGGCTGGCGGCAAGTTTGCCGCTGAAATCGCGGCAGTCGAAATTGCCTCCCGCAAGGGCCCGACAAAATTCGACAAGGACGAGCACAATCGACCGGAGACAACGATGGAAAGCCTCGGAAAGCTGAAGCCGGCGTTCCGTAAAGACGGCACCATCACGGCCGGCAACGCACCCGGGCTCAATACCGGCGCGTCAGCCATGATCGTGGCCGATCGCGCCTGGGCCGACAAGAAGGGCCTGGCGCCCATGGCACGCCTAGTCGCCTACGGGATAGGCGCTGTCGAACCAGGTATGTTCGGATTGGGGCCGGTTCCGGCGGTGAAGCAGGCGCTCGAACGGGCCGGCTGGAAAACCTCGGATATCCAGCGCATCGAGATCAACGAAGCCTTCGCGGCGATCGCAGTTGCGGTTGCGAAGGACCTGGGTCTCGACGCAGGCATCGTCAACGTGGAAGGCGGTGCGATCGCGCATGGTCATCCCATCGGTGCCTCCGGCGCGGTGCTCACCACTCGATTGCTGCATTCGATGAAACGCGACGGCATCAAGAAGGGTATCGTCACCCTTTGCATCGGCGGCGGCCAGGGGATTGCGCTTGCGCTTGAATCGGTGAATTGAGCCTGCTTCCGCGAAGTATGGGCGCGCTTGTGCGCGCCGGTTTTCCGGCGTGCCTGAAGCATTGAGCCGATGAATTATCTTGAACGCAATGCTCATCGCGGCATCGGGACCGATCGGCAAATCGTCGCCTGACCGCACCGGCCGCAGGACAGCTTATGATGCCCCACTTTCGCGCCTTGAACGCCCCGACCCCGTATCTATTTTTTACCGGAAAGGGCGGCGTCGGTAAGACCTCGCTTGCTTGCGCTACCGCCGTTGGCCTCGCCGACCGTGGACTTTGCGTTCTTCTCGTCAGCACCGATCCTGCGTCGAACCTCGACGAGATGCTCGAAGTTACGTTGACCGATCGCCCGACGCCGGTGCCCGACGTGGCCGGACTTTCGGCGATGAATATCAATCCCGAGTCTGCTGCCGAGAGCTATCGCACCCGGGTCCTCGAACAGCTCGGACCGGAGGTGACCGCCGGCGAGCGATCGACTGTGCGCGAGCAGCTCTCCGGGGCTTGCACCACTGAAATAGCCGCCTTCGACGAGTTCGTGGGGCTACTGGACGGCGATATGGCGGGGTTCGATCACATCATATTCGACACGGCCCCGACCGGCCATACTCTACGGCTGCTCAGCCTGCCAAAGGCGTGGACCGGCTTTCTCAAGGACAACGATCGGGGGGCATCCTGCCTCGGGCCGCATTCAGGTTTGAAGATGCAGGAGGACCGCTTTCGCATGGCGCTCCAAGCCTTGGGCGATTCCAAACGGACCACCATCGTCCTCGTCACCCGCGCCGATCAGGGCGCGATCCGCGAGGCGGCGAGAACGTCGGGCGAACTCGATGCGCTCGATCTCTCGAACCAGCTCCTCGTGGTGAACGGCCGCTTCCACGCCGCGGATCGAACAGACGCCGTCGCGGTTGCCCTTGAGCAAGATCAGGACGAGGCGCTGGCGGCAATGCCTGCGTCACTCACGAAACTTCCGCGAGACGAAATCCCGTTGCTTGGTTTCGATATCGTCGGTCTTACGGCTTTGAGGGCGCTCTTGTCGCCCTCCAGCCAGCCGCCAGTTGCTGCCACTATGCCAAGCGCCGAACCGGTTGACCTGCCGGGCCTGGGCCGGTTGGTCGATGACATCGCGCGGGATAAGCACGGCCTCGTCATGGTCATGGGCAAGGGCGGCGTCGGGAAGACGACGATTGCTGCCGCCATCGCCGTGGGATTGGCCAAGCGGGGTCATGCCGTCCACCTCAGCACCACCGATCCCGCAGCTCACGTCGCCTTCGTCGTCGATGGCATCATTCCCAGGCTGACGGTCGACCGGATCGACACCCGGGACGAGACGAAGCGGTATGTCGCGAAAATCCTGGAGAGCCGGGGCCGTGACCTCGACGAGCAAGGCAAAGCTCTGCTGCTTGAGGACCTCGCTTCGCCATGTACTGAGGAAGTGGCCGTCTTCCATGCCTTCTCGCACATTGTTGCGGAGGCTCGTAGCGACTTCGTCGTACTCGATACCGCGCCCACGGGCCACACCCTACTCCTGCTGGATGCGACCGGGGCCTATCATCGCCAGATGACAAGCCAACTTGCGCCAAGCGGTGGTGGGCGTATCGTCACCCCGCTGATGAGGCTGCGCGGCAAATTCGAAGAGCCCGCCGGCGAAGACCAAGGGTGGTCTCAGCAAGGCACAGCTGAGGAAGAGCGAGGCGCAGCATCGCAGCCACTGCGAGCAAAAGCAGTGGGCTAAGATTGACCCGTTTGGGTCATGTCGGAAATGGCCGGTGCTATGTGGATGGCTTGTGCGGTGACCATAAGAAGCCTCCATTTCTTTGATTTCATCGCCGGACGGTCAGCAACATTTGCGAAGTGTCAATCGCATCTGAGCAGCCAACTGGCGATCCGTCTTCGCATTGAAATTTCCTTTGTGTGCAATCGGGCACGTCGTAGAACAGGCGCCAACTGAGGATGTTTCGCGATGCGAATTCTCTTTTGAGTTGATATAACATACGTCCGCATCGAAGTTTCTGCGGTCATACAAGGGCGTACGCCATGCTCGCGTGATGCAACCGAGGGCTGTTTGTTCGATGGTGCAGTGCGCTCCTGTTAAGTTTCAGTACGTAGTTTTCCCTATTTTCTGTTTCTAGCTTGACGCACTTCGCATTCTCAGAAACATTCTCCAAAATTTTGCAGATCGCCAAACGCTTTTACTTCCATCCAACCGACGCAACATTTGAGCGCCGACACTGACAAAGCCAACCGGGTTTGGACAGCTAACCAATAAATTTTGGGGAGGGGCACAGCCATGTCAAATTCAGCCGCGATCATCGGTACGCCGACGAATTCGACCGTCACCGAAGACACCAATCTGCAGACGCTGGTTGCGGCGGGATCGATTTCGATTTCGGATGCCAATGCCGGGCAGGCGGCTTTCAAGACGACGGTCATCGCCGCTTCGGGCGATCTCGGCACCCTCACCATCGCTGCCAACGGCTCCTACGTCTACTCGGTAGCAGACAGCAAGGTGCAGTATCTCGGCGCCGGCGACACCAAGGTCGATAGCTTCACGGTCACCTCGCTCGACGGCACCCAGAAGCAGGTGGCCTTCACCATCTACGGCGTCAATGACATCGCCATCATCGGCACGCCGACCGTCGTCGACGTGGTGGAAGATGCCACCAGCCCCACCCTCAAGGCGACCGGCACGCTCTCGATTTCGGATGCCGATCAGGGCGAGGCCGCGTTCAAGACCGCCGTAATCTCGGCGTCAGGCAACCTCGGCAATCTGGTCCTGCAGAGCAACGGCAGCTACAGCTATTCGGTCGCCGACAGCGCCGTGCAATATCTCGGAGCCGGCCAGGTCAAGACCGATGTCTTCACGGTCACCGCGCTCGACGGCACCACCAAGCAGATCACCTTCAACATCCACGGCACCAACGACGCAGCCGTGATCGGAACGCCGACCCAGCACGACGTGGTCGAGGATGCCAGCCAACCTACCCTGTCGGTTTCAGGGTCGATCTCGATCTCGGATGCCGACCAGGGTCAGGCCGCCTTCAAGACGACGGTGACGTCGGCCGCTGGTACGCTCGGCAACTTCGTCCTTGCAGCCAATGGCACCTATACTTACTCCGTCGCCGACAGCGCCGTGCAATATCTCGGCGCGGGACAGACCAAGGTCGATACCTTCACGGTCACCTCGCTCGACGGCACCACCAAACAGGTGTCCTTCACCATCCATGGCGTCAACGACGCCGCGATCATCGGCACGCCGACCGTGCACGATGTGACCGAGGACGCCACCAACCCGATCCTCTACGCGGTCGGCACCGTCTCGATCACCGACGCCGACCAGGGCGAGGCCGCATTCCAGCCGGCGCTGCTGGCCGGCAGCGGCAATCTCGGCGTGCTGATCATCGGCAGCGACGGCGCCTACATCTACGCCGTGCTCGACAGCGCGGTGCAGTATCTCGGCGCCGGCGATACCAAGGTCGATACCTTTACCCTGACGGCACTCGACGGCACCACCAAGCAGGTGTCGTTCACTATCCACGGGGCCAACGACGCCGCCATCATCGGCACGCCGACCGTGCATGACGTGACCGAAGATGCCAATCCCACCACGCTGACCGCCTCCGGCACCATTTCGATCTCCGACGCCGACCAGAACCAGTCCACCTTCAAGACCACCGTGACGGCCGCGGCGGGCACGCTTGGCGCACTCTCGATCGCGACCAACGGCGCCTACACCTATTCGGTTGACGATTCCAAGGTGCAGTATCTCGGCGCCGGGCAGACCAAGACCGAGACCTTCACGGTGACCGCCTACGACGGCACCCAGAAGCAGGTGTCCTTCACCATCCACGGCATCAACGATGCCGCAGTCATTGGCACTCCCAGCGTGCACGATGTCTATTCCGATCCGACCAAGTCGAGCTTGACCGCGACCGGCTCGATCTCGATCTCGGACGCCGATCAAGGCGAAGGAGCGTTCAAAACCACGGTGGTTTCGGCGGCGGGAAATTCCGGGCATCTGACGCTCGCGGCCGACGGCAGCTACACCTATTCCGTTGCGGAAAGCGTGGCGGCCCAGCTCGGCACCGGCGCTTCGAAGGTCGATGTCTTCACGGTCACCTCGCTCGACGGCACCACCAAGCAGGTCTCGTTCACCATTCACGGCGGGACCCCGGCGAACACGCCGGCAACGATCGGCGATCCCACCAACGCCAGCGTGACCGAGGACGTCGGCGGCAGCACGCTGACGGCATCCGGCACCATTTCGATCAGCGATCCCGACGCCGGACAGGCCGCGTTCCAGACCACCGTTGCCCCGGGAGCCGGCAATATCGGCACGCTGTCGCTACAGAGCAGCGGCAGCTACACCTACTCGGTCCTCGACAGCGCCGTGCAATATCTCGGCGCCGCTGACAGCAAGGTCGACACCTTCACCGTCAAATCGGTCGACGGCACGTCGAAGGTCGTCTCCTTCACGATCCATGGTGCCAACGACGCCGCCGCCATCGGCGATCCGCAAACCCACGACGTCACGGAAGACAGCGGCGTTCAGCCCTCCGGCAACCTCGTCGCGTCAGGCCAGTTGACGGTGGTCGATCCGGACCAGAACCAGTCCTCGTTCCAGCCCGGCACCATCACGGGCGCCGGCAATCTCGGCACCCTGACACTGGCGGCCGACGGCACCTACACCTACGCGGTTGCGAATTCCGCGACCCAGTCGCTCGCGGCTGGCGATACCCATATCGACAATTTCACCGTTCATTCGTCTGACGGCACCGCCAAGGTGATTTCGTTCAGCGTTCACGGCACCAACGATGCGGCCACCATCGGCGATCCGCAGGCGCACGACGTCACCGAAGACGCAACGACGCCGACCCTGTCGGTGTCGGGCCAGTTGACGGTGAGCGATGCGGATCACGATCAGTCCGCCTTCGCCACCAATGTGGTATCGGCTGCGGGCAATCTCGGCCAGCTCACCATCACCGCCGACGGCCATTACACCTACAGCGTCAATAACGCTGCGGTGCAGGGCCTCGCGGCGGGCGAGGTCCGGATCGAGACCTTCACCGTCTCCTCCGTCGACGGCACGCAAAAGCCTGTTGCGTTCACGATCCAGGGCACCCAGGACGCCCCTGCCCTGCAAATCGCAACCGCCTCGGGCGCCGACGACGCCCCGATTTCGCTCTCCATTGCGGCCCATCTGGTCGACGATAGCGGCACGCTGGCGCCGATCGTCATCACCGGCATTCCGTCCGGCTATACGCTCAACCACGGCACCTTCTTCGACGGCGACGGCCACTGGGAGGTGCCCTCCGACGCCGCCACGCTGGCGACGCTTGCACTGATCCCCGGAGCCGACGCGCACCAGGACACGTTGGTGCTCAACGTCTCGGTCGCATCGATCGAAAACGGCCAACAGGCCTTCGCCTCGGGCCTGATGACGGTCAACGTCTCGGCAAGTCAGAGCGACTCCAGCGCCCGCGCGGTCGACGGCTACGTCGCCGGCGCGTTCGTGTTCGCAGACGCCAATGGCAACGGCACCTACGACACGGGTGAAGCTTCGGCCGTCACCAATGCCGATGGCAGCTTCACCCTGCACAACCCCCACGGCACCCTCATCATGTCCGGCGGGACCGACATTTCCACCGGGCTCGCCTTCTCGGGCACGCTCAAGGCGCCGGAGGGATCTACGGTCGTCACGCCGCTGACCACCCTGATCACGACCATCGCCGCGACCGGAGTCTCGACGGCCGATGCGACCAACCAGGTCGCAACCGCCTTCGGGATCGACCCGACCCATATCGACATCACGACCTTCGATCCGGTCCCCGCCGCCGTCTCCGGCGACACGGCAGCGACCGCCGTGCTGTCGGCCGGCGTCCAGGTGCAGAGCACGATTGCGCAGATGTCCGCCGTCGGCGTTTCGTCGACGGATGTGGTCGCTGCGATCGCGGACGCCATCGCCAACCCCGGCAGCGTAACGCTCAATCCCGGCGAAACCATCCTGACCTCGAGCGCATCGGTCCAGTCGATCGCGACCAGCGCGGGCGTCAGCTCCGACGCCCTGACGACCGTGACCAGCGTAGTCCAGGCCGCCAACGCCAGCATCCAGGGCGCCCACGACGTCACCACCATCGCCCAGGCGGCCCAGGTCGCCCAGGGCGACGCAACAGCCTCGCTCGCGGCCATCACCAACTTCGCCGACCCCAACCAAACCTCCGCGGTGACCCAGACCTATGTCGACAATCTGTCGACCCAGGTGAGCCAGGCGGTGGTCGCCAGTCCAGCCGGCCCCGTCCTCGGCACGTCGGGCAATGACGTCCTGACCGGAACGGCAGCCATCGACACCATCGACGGACGCGAAGGCAACGACCAGATTTCGGGCGGCGACGGCACCGATCTGCTGTTCGGCGGAGCCGGCAACGACCGGATCGCCGGCAATGCCGGTAACGATCATATCGATGGCGGCGCTGGTTTCGATCGCGCGCTCTACACCGATGCGACCGGCGGCGTCACCATCAACATGGCCGCCGGCACCGCGTCGGGCGCGGGCGTCGACAGCGACACGCTCGTCAACATCGAAGGCATCGTCGGCAGTGCCTTCGCCGACACCTATGATGCGACCGGATTCACCGGGGTCTCCGGCATCCCGGGCTCCCCGATCGGCTACAACGAATTCGAGGGCGGCGGCGGCGACGATAGCATCACCGGCACCGTCAACGCCGAGGGCGCCTTCCTGACGCGGGTCTCCTATGTGAGCGCCACCGCCGGCGTGACCGTCGACCTCGCCGCCGGCACCGCCGACGGCGACGCGTCCGTCGGGCACGACACGTTCCACGGAGGCATCCAGTCGGTCTGGGGCTCGAGCCACGACGACATCTTGCGCGGCAGCAATAACGGCTTCGGCACCGTCGAAGTGTTCTCGAGCTTCGCCGGTAACGACACGTTCGACGGCCGCGGCGGCTTCGACCGCGCCGACTACAACCAGGATCCGACCACGACATTGGGCATCACGGTCCACCTGGCCGCCGGCACCGTCACGGGCGACGCCTCCGTCGGGACCGACACCCTGATCTCGATCGAAGCGGTCCGGGGTACCAATTTCGCCGACACCTATGACGCTACCGGGTTCTCCGGGACCAGCATCAATGCCGGATCGAACGGGACGTTCAACGAATTCACCGGTGGTGGCGGCAACGACTCCATCATCGGCAACGGCAACACCCGCATCAGCTTCAACAATGCGACCGCCGGCGTGAGCGTGGACCTGCAAACCGGCGCGACGCCGGGCACGGGCACCGCCACCGGAGACGCCTCGGTCGGCACCGACACCTTCAGCGGCGTGAACGCTGTGCAGGGATCGATGTTCGACGACACGATCTACGGCAGCAACAACACGGCCGTGACCGAGACCTTCACCGGCAATGCCGGTAACGACTATATCGACGGCCGCGGCGGCTTCGACATCGCCAGCTACAACAACATCTACCTGTCGACCGGCAGCATCGCCGTCAACATGGCGGCCGGCATCGTCGTCGGCGATTCCTCGATCGGCACCGATACGCTGCGCTCGATCGAGGGCATCCAGGGCACGGTGAACGCCGACACCTACAACGCGACCGGGTACGGAGCGGCCGGCGCGTTCAACGTCGGCAACAACGGCACATTCAACCAGTTCGAGGGCCTGGGCGGCAACGACATCATCACCGGCAACGGCAATACCCGCGTGATCTACGCCAATGCCACGGCGGCGGTCACGGTGGACCTGTCGCTCGGCACGGCTCACGGGACCGCGGCGGGCGATCTGGCGGCGATCGGGACTGACAGCTTCACCGGCGTCTTCAGCGTAACCGGCTCGGCCTTCGCCGACACCCTGATCGGCAGCGCCGGCAGCGACATGTTCGTCGGCAACGGCGGCAACGACCAGATCAACGGCGGTGCCGGCGGCGACATCGCCATCTATTCCGGAACCAAGACTCAGTATTCGATTTCGACCGACGGCGCCGGCCACGCCACGGTGACCGACAACGTCGCCGGACGCGACGGCACGGATACGCTGACCAACGTCGAAGCGTTGCAATTCACCAACGGCACCGTCCTGATCACGTCGGGCAGCGCCGCGAACCCCGTCGACCTCTCCGACACCAGGCTGTACTTCAACGCGGCCACCAATCCGTTCACGTCGGCGACCGGATCGGCCGACGATTACGTCAAGATCAACCAGGGCCTGTCGGGCCACCTCATCGACCTCGGCGCCGGCGCGAACGACACCGTGATCCTCGGCGTCACCGGCGGCTACAACCTCAACCTCGCCAATGTCGAGTATCTCGTCGGTACCGCCGGCGACGATTTCGTCGGCTTCGCCTCCAACGTCAACGGCCTGACCATCGACATGGGTGGCGGCAACGACACCGTCAATCTGGCCAACGGCTCGAACTCCGTCAGCACGAGCAATATCGAGAACCTGAACGGGAGCGACTTCGCGACCGGCAGCCTCTCCAACGACACGCTGAGCCTGCTCAACAATGTAACTGGACTGTCGGTCAACCTCGCCAACGGCATCAACACGCTGAACCTCGCCGCCGGCGCCAACGCCTTCGTCAACATCTTCAGCGTCGATACCATCAACGGTACTGCTTCCGACGATTCCTTGTCGATCGCCAACGGCCTATACTCGCCGAACAACGATGTATCGATCGATCTCGGCGCCGGCAACGACACGCTGACGGTCAGCTCGCAATTTGGAGGCTTCGCGCTCCACAATGTCGAGCATATGGTCGTCACGTCGGCCAATGCCTTCTACACCCTGACCAACGACCAGAGCGGCCTCGCCATCGACTTCGGCGGCGGCAATTCGGGCCTGCAAATCGCGGCTGGAAGCAACAGCCTCGCGCTGACCGGACTCCAGAACGTTGGCACCGGCGACTATATCGGCGGCACAGGCTCCGCCGCGTCCGACGACACGCTGACGCTGCTGAATGATGTCAGCAACCTGACCGTCAATCTGCAAGAGGGCAACAACACCCTGAACCTTGCGGCCGGGACCAATTCGATCACCGCCTTCAACGTCCAGCACATCTACGGCACGGCGTCGGACGACGTCCTGACCATGCTGAACGACGCCGGCGGCGACACCATCGACCTCGGTGCCGGCAACGACACGCTGAATCTGACCGGCTTCACCGGTGGTGTCACCGTCGCCAATGTCGAACACGTCAACGGCAGCAGCCAGACCGACTTCATCACCATCGCCAACGCGTCAGGCACCACGACCGTGACCGGCGGCGTCGGCAGCGACGTCATCACGGCGAGCGCCGCGACCGACATTATCCGCTACACCGATGCATCCGATTCCTCCACGATGACCGGCGAGGACACGATCAACAATTTCGATGCCGCGCACGACCAGTTCCTGCTGGACGGCGTCGCAGGTCTCGCAGGCTCGGTGCACTTCATGGCATCGGGCGTGCTCGACGGCTCGCCCGCGACACCGCATACCGAGGCGATCCTCGCCAATGTCGGCGGCCAGACCCAGCTCCAGATCGACGTCGACGGCAACGGCACGATCGACGGCAGCGACATCGTGGTCGTCATGAACGGCCTCACCGGCTCGCTAAGCGATGCCAACTTCGCGGTGATCGCGCCGAACCACGCACCGACCGACATCGCGATTTCCAACGCGACCGTTGCGGAGAACAGCCCCGCCGGCACCGTCGTCGGCACGCTGTCGGACACCGACCCGGACGCCGGCGACGGCGCCGCCTTCACGCTGACGAACAGCGCGGGCGGCCTGTTCGCGATCTCGAACGGCAACCTCGTGACCACGGCACCGCTCGACTTCGAGCAGGCGGCCTCCTATCAGGTCGTCGTGCAGGTCGCCGATACCGCGGGTGCCACCTTCAGCAAGACGCTTCAGATCGGCGTCACCAATGTGAACGAGGCTCCGACCGACGTCACCCTGACGAACGCGTCCGTTCTGGAGAATTCGCCCGCCGGCACCATCGTCGGTAGCCTCGCGGCAATCGATCCGGATGCGAACGATTCTGCCACCTTCACCCTGCCGAATGATGCCGGCGGCCTGTTCGCCATCGCCAACGGCAATATCGTCACCACTGCCCCGCTCGACTACGAACAGGCAGCCTCGCACCTGGTCACCGTCCGCGCCACCGATGCCGGTGGGCTGTCCTTCGACAAGACCTTCACCATCGCCACTGGAAACGTCAACGAGGCGCCGACCGCCGTGCTGCTGTCCAACGCCTCGGTTGCGGAGAACAGCGCGGCCGGCGCCGTCGTCGGCGCCCTGTCGGCGATCGATCCGGATGCGGGCGACAGCGCCACCTTCACGCTCACGGACAATGCCGGCGGCCTGTTCGCGATCTCGAACGGCAATCTGGTCACCACCGCCGTGCTCGACTTCGAGCAGGCGGCCTCCCACCAGGTCACGATCCGTGCCACCGATTCCGGCGGATTGTCCCACGACACGACGTTCACCATCGCGACGACCAACGTCAACGAGGCGCCGACCGCCATTTCACTGTCCAACGCCACCGTGCCGCAGGGAACGGCCAACGGCACGGTTGTCGGCACACTCTCGGCGGTCGACCCGGATGTGGGCGATAGTGCAACGTTCTCGCTGCTCGACAATGCCGGGGGCCAGTTTGCGGTCAGCGGCAACAGTCTGGTGGTTGCGGGCGCACTGTCCGCTGGCCCACAGCAGGTGGTCGTGCGCGACACCGATTCCGGAGGGCTCACCTTCGACAAAACCATCACGATCAGCGTCACGACGGGCGCACTCGTCGTCGGAGATGCCAGCAACAATAATCTGGTTGGCACGGCCGGCGACGACACCATCCAGGGCCTTGGCGGCAACGACAAGCTACAGGGGCTCGGCGGCAACGATACGCTGGACGGCGGCCAGGGCTTCGATCGCGCGATCTATACCGACGCCACCAGCGCCATCACCGTCAACCTTGCCGCGGGTACGGTGACCGGCGGATCAGGCTCGGACACGCTCGTCAACATCGAGGCCATCGTCGGCAGCGACTTCGCTGACACGATCAATACGTCCGGGTTCCTCGGCGACAGCGGTATTGCGGGAAATCCGCTCGGCCTCAGCGAGATCGAAGGCCGCGGCGGCAACGACACCATTATCAGCGATGCCAACAGCCAGGGGGCGCCGATGACGCGCCTCTCCTATGTCAGCGCAGCCGCAGCCGTGACGGTCGACCTCGCGGCCGGAACCGCCCACGGCACCGCCGCAGGCGATACGGCGAATGTCGGCACCGATACCCTCGTCGGATCGGGCTTTGCTGCCGTGATCGGCTCCGCCTTCTCCGACACCCTCCTCGGCAGCAACAACGCCAGCGGCACGGTCGAGATATTCGACGGCCGCGGCGGCAACGACACGCTCAATGGGCGCGGTGGTTTCGACCGCGCCGACTATGCGCTCGACCCGGCAACGGCGTCCGGTATCACGGCCAACATGGCAGCCGGAACCGTGACCGGAGACTCCACGATCGGGACAGATACGCTCGTTTCCATCGAATCCATCCGCGGCACCAATTTCGTCGACACGTACAATGCCGTCGGCTTCTCGGGATCCGGTGTCAATCCCGGCTCCAACGGTACTTTCAACGAATTCAACGGCATGGGCGGCAACGACAGCATCACGGGCAACGGCAACACGCGCCTTGCCTTCGTCAACGCCACCGGCGGAGTGACGGTCGACATCGCGGCCGGAACCGACTCGGGTGACGCCTCGACCGGCAGCGACACCTTCTCCGGCGTCAACGCCATCCAGGCTTCGATGTTCGACGACACCCTGCTCGGCAGCAACAACGCCACCGGTACCGAAACCTTCACCGGTCTCGCCGGCAACGACTACATCGATGGCCGCGGCGGCTTCGACCTCGCGAGCTACAACAACATCTACTTCTCGACTGGTCCGGTGACCGTCAATATGGGCGCGGGAACAGCCACGGGCGATGCGTCCATCGGTAACGACACGCTGCGTTCGATCGAAGCGATCCAGGGCACCAATTTCAACGATTCATACGACGCCAGCACATTCGGCACCGCCGGAGCCCTCAATATCGGCAACAACGGCACGTTCAACCAGTTCGAAGGTCTCGGCGGTAACGACACCATCGTGGGTAACGGCAACACCCGGGTGATCTACAGCAGCGCTGCTGCCGGGGTGACGATCCACCTCGCCGCCGGCACTGCGACGGGAGATGCCTCCGTCGGAACCGATACCTTCTCCGGCGTCAACAGCGCGACCGGGAGCCAATTGGCCGACACCTACGACGCGACCGGATTCACCGATAGTGGCACCTTCAATAGCGGTACCTTCAACCTGTTCGAGGGCCTCGGCGGTAACGACACCATCACCGGCAACGGTAACACACGCATCGCCTATGCGCAGGCGGCGGCCGCCGTGACGGTCGACCTGTCGCTCGGGACCGCACATGGCACGGCCGGCGGCGATCTCGCCAATGTCGGTACCGACACCATCACCGGCGGCGTCAATTCCGTCCAGGGATCGAACTTCAACGACACCCTGATCGGCGGCGGCGGCAATGAGTTGTTCTTCGGCGGCGGCGGTAGCGACACGATCAATGCCGGCGGCGGCAACGACCAGATCACCGCCCAGGCCGGCGCCGACACGATCGATGGTGGTGCCGGAACCGACATGGCCATCTATACCGGTCCCTCCTCGGCCTACACCATCACGACCCTCGCAGGCGGCCAGATCCAGGTCGCGGATTCCAATTCCGCCCGGGACGGCACCGACGTTCTCACCAATGTCGAGGTTCTCCAGTTTAGCGACGTCACCACCCTGCTCGCCTCGGGGACAGCAGCCAACCCGATCGACATCTCGAGCATGGGCCTCGGAGCCAACGGCAACGCCCTCCACGGAACGGCAGGCGACGACTACCCTATGGTTGGAGGCAGCAGCTTCGGGCATCCGATCGATCTCGGCGCTGGCAACGACACCGTGATCCTGGCGACCGGTGGCGCCTCACTCACCTTGACCAACGTCGAAAACGTCCTCGGCAGCAGCGGCGACGACTTCATCAACCTGACCAACAACGCCAACGGATTGTCGATCGATGGCGGCGCGGGCAACGACTTTGTCAGTCTCGCCAACGGCCTCAACTCACTCACCGTCCACAACGTAGAAAACGTGAACGGCAGCGATTTCTCCGGTAGCTCGGACGATACGCTGACGCTGCTGAACGACGTCACCGGCGTTTCGGTTAACCTGGGCAACGGCAACAACACGATGAATCTCGCCGCAGGCGCCAACTCGCTGGTCGACATCTTCAATGTCCAGCACATCAACGGAACGTCATCCGATGACGTGCTGACGGTGACTGACGGCGTCTTCGGGCCGAACAACAATTCGATCATCGATCTCGGTGCGGGTGACAATACTCTGAACTTCAGCTCTGGCGGCCTATCGCTGACCGTGTTGAACATCCAGCACATCAACGGCAACGCGCTGGACGACTTCGTGCAGCTCAACAACGATGTGTCGGGCATCGCCATCGATCTCGGCGGCGGTAACGACACGCTCATACTGGCCAGCGGCACCAACTCCGTTGCGGTCAGCAACGTCGAATCCATCAGCAGCAACGACTTCTCGGGCGCGCCGTCCGACGACACACTAACATTGCTGAACGACGTCACCGGCGTCTCGGTTAACCTCGCACAGGGCAACAACACGCTGAACCTCGCCGCCGGCGTCAACTCGCTCGACAGCTTGTTCAATATGGCGCAGCTGAACGGAAGCGCTTCCGACGACACGCTGACCGTGACGCAACAGTCGTTCGGAACGGTGTTCGACATGGGCGCCGGCAACGACACCATCAACTTCCAATCGACCGCTGGCGGCGTCACGGTCGTCAATACCGAGACCGTCAACGGCAGCGCCGGCAACGACTTCATCACCATCAGCACCGGCGCGACCGCCACGACGATAACCGGCGGGGCCGGCGCCGACATGATCACCGTCGGGTCCTCGGCCGTGAACTTCAACTTCAACGCCGTCGGCGACTCGCAGACCGGCAATGGCGATACCATCGTCAATTTCGATGCAACCAGCGACACGTTCACGTTCAAGAACATGACCGGGCCGAATGGATTCACCGGAGCGGTTCACTTCGTCGGCACCGGGACGTTCGACGGAACGGCGCAAGCTCCGCAATCCGAGGCGCGCGTCGACAATGCAAGCGGGAATGCAACCCTTCAGATCGACGTCAATGGCGACGGCGTGTTGGATGCAAACGATGTCGAGATCCACCTGACCAACTACGTCGGAACGCTGCACGATTCGAACTTCATCCTGGCCTAGGGGACGCCGAACTTCCGCACCCTGCCCACACCTGATGTGCCTCGCCGAAATGCGGGCCGCGTAGAGATCGACGATGATCCGTCCTGCGGTTGCGCGGGAGGGTCAACGAACTCCGCGCTTCATTGATAAACTGCCTCCCTGCGCCCACCCATTGCGCAGCGGTTTCCAGCGCCTTAAGACGTCTGCGCTCATATGCTGTCGTAAGATTTTTCTAGATCTCCCGGTGCACGTCGTGCACACGCCGGCGTCTAACCAATTGTAAAACTTGAACTCTCGTTCCAATCCATCATGGGCGCGGTGGCAAATTTGCGGTCCAAGCTATTCATCTTATTGAGGTATTTTAACTCCGATCAGCCCTTTATGTGATTGGACCGACTGAGAATTCTCGTTTGACGAGGCTTCCGTAGATTGGCTCTTCTAGGACGATATCTGCATGAATTGGAAGCGGAAATCGCCTCTTCGGATTATCAGTGCACACGTCGCGTGCGCGGGAGCGGGAGTGCACACGTCACCCGAATGGCGTATGTCAGAGATCCTGGAGAGCGATGGCTTCGGTTATACTCATTCAGCGATGTGAGTATAAATCGCATGCATATGCTGCGCCCATTCAATCGCGGGCCATTCATTGACCGGCCAAACCCGGATTTTCGCCCCGATATTTGACCGCTGGCACGCTAATGCTAATGAAACACCGTTATGCGCCGAATGAATACGAACGAACTCGAAAGGCAGGCAAAGGGGGTGGCCGCCCTGATGCGCATGCTTGCCAATGAGCATCGTCTGCTCATCGTCTGCAAGCTCGTCGAATATGGCGAAATCAGCGCTACAAGTTCAACTGGGAGAGGCCGTTCCTCGACGGCGGCAAGAATTCCTATTTCGAGAACTCCTTCGTCAACATCGAGACCATCATGAAGCGGCTGGGCCAGGAGCACGGCGTGCGCTTCGCGTTCGAGTGCTACGACCTCGGAGCAGCGCTTTGAGGATGGCAAGCTGCACACCGTCAGAGAGGCCGGCATCGTTTGCGCATACGGTACCTGTCTCCCCGGCCACCGGCAATCTTTGGCCAAGCAGGGAGAGACGGCGCAGCAGCAAGTCTACCTGACCACGCCCGGTATCGGGCCGAGCGGGCCGCGGCATGCGCACGGCGCACCGGGAGGCGCCGGAGGAGCGCGGCAAACGATCGGAGGTGGTCCCGGAGGACCGGGAGGAAATGCCACGCAACGCAGGCGCATAAGCCTTGGCGGCGGTGGAGGCGGCGGCGATCCGAAGCCGGGCGGGCCAGGCGGCGGAGGCGGCGGCGGGAACGGTTGGGCCGAAACGCCGCTCGCCGCGCAGAACGCGATCATCAATGCCAAGGTCAGTCTACGCATGTCGTCACTCCTCGCGACTTCCGCCGCAGATTGCCACAAGCCTTCGTCCTCTCAAGCGTCCACACCTCTCGGGAAACATCGCGCAATGCTTTCGCAAGTACAGAAACATTTGCCCAGCCGAAGCCCGGCCGAACGCGACGATGTTGCAGCTTAGAACGACGTCCCTCCCCCGAATCTGAACTGCTGGACGGTGTCGTATTTTCCCTTGGTCAGCGGGATGGCGTAGTCGAAGCGCAGCGGACCGAAGGGCGATTGCCAGATCAACCCGACGCCGACGGAGCTTCTGATGACCTTGCTGTCGTCGTATTGCAGCCCGCAGGTGGGACACGCCGCCGAATTGACCTCGCCCGTGGCGCTCCAGGACGTCGGCCCCTGATAATCCCAAAGCGAGCCCGCATCGGCATAGACCGCGCCCTTCAGCCCCACCTCCTTCGGCAGGAACCAGAACGGCATTTGCAGTTCGGCCGATGCACCCCAGTATTTCGTTCCGCCGAGCGCATCGCCGGTCGCACCGAAACTGGCGTAGGAGATGTCGCGCGGGCCGATGCCATTGGACGCGAAGCCGCGGACGAGGTTCGGACCCATCTGGAAGTGATCCAGCATGCGGAGATCCTTGTCGCCGACTTTGTTGAGCACCCCGCCCTGCAGATGCAGGAGCCCGACGATCTCAGCCACCAGCGGCGCGTAGTATTTTCCGTCAACGGCGGTCTTGAGGTAGCTGACATTGCCGCCGACTCCAGCAAAATCCTGCCGCCAGTCGATCAGCAGTCCGTCCGTCGGGTTCTTGTTGTTGTCGAGCGTATTGTAAGTCAGCGTGTAGCCGACGGCCGATGTCCAGGACGCGCCATCCGACAACTCCTTGCGCACGGGCAACGACGACTCGCCGTCGCCATAGCAGCCGTAGCCGTAATACGAGGAGTCGCTGGAATAGACGGGATCAACGCCGCCAAGCACGTTCTTGATGTAGGCGGGCGTCGGATTGTAGGCCAGCGAGGCATTCGACGCATTGTTGTTGCAGTTGTTGTAGGCGCTCGAAAGCTCGATGCGCTGCTGGTAGAGCGAGTAGCGCAACTGCAGCGACGTATCCTCGCGCAAGGCGAGGCCAACGCGCGGCGAGAGCCCCAGCGTGGTCACGCCGTAACTGGTGTAGCTGTTCGCCTTTTGCTGGCGATAGGACAAGTCGAGCCCAAGCGCGATCCTTTGCTCGAGCAAATAGGGCTCGACGAAGGAGAGCGTCACGCCCCGGGAATATTGGCCGTAGGTCACCGACGCCTTTCCGTAGAGCCCGCGCCCGAAAAGGTTACGTTCGGAGATGCTGACCTCCGCCAGCGCGCCGTCGGAGGTCGAGTAACCGCCCGAGATCGAGAAATCGCCGGTTGACTTCTCCTCGAGATCGACGATCAGGATCACGCGGTCGCTGGAGGAGCCCGGCTCCGTGGTGATCTTGACCGACTTGAAGAAGTCGAGGTTTTTCAGCCGCCGTTCAGCACGGTCGACCAGCGCGCGGTTGTAGGCACCCCGTGGGTCGGTCAAAATCCCCCGGGTATGGTCACTTGAAACTCCCCCACCTGATGATCGCCGTCAGCGCCGCTGAACAGCAGTAGCCGGTCAGGCAGGACGTTTATGTTCGACCCCTTTAGCCAGCAAGGGGCCGGGGAGTTGAACGTCTTGAAGCGACATCTGCAAAGCACGGTATTTACATTACTTGATCGCAACGCCAGCCAGCGCGAGATCCACAGGCTGACGGGGGTCGATCGCAAGACGATCCGGCGTTACCGGGCGCTGCGGGCTGGTGCGGAGGCAAATTCCCCCGGGGAAGTGACCACCGGCACGGTGAGCGCGGACGACCAAATTCCCCCACCCCGACCACCGGCTTTTGGGGTGTCGGAAGCGACAGCCGCCTGCAGCCTGGCCCGCTCGGCCTGCGAACCGCATCGGGCATGGATCGAAGAACAGGTCCGCCTGAAGCGGAATGCGCAGGCGATTTACCAGGACCTGGTCGATCGATTTGGCTTTCCGTCCAGCTATCAGAGCGTCAAGCGGTTTGTGCGCACGTTGCGACACAGCGATCCCGAGCAGTTTGATCGACTTGAGTTCCTGCCTGGCGAGGAGGCCCAGGTCGACTATGGCGAGGGCGCTCTGACGATTGATCCCAGGAGCGGCCGGTACCGCCGTCCCCGCCTGTTTGTGATGACGCTGCGCTACTCGCGGCGCAGCTTCCGGCGGGTGGTCTGGAAGTCCAGCCAACACGTCTGGGCGCAGCTCCACGAAGAGGCGTTCCGGTATTTTGGCGGGGTCCCCAGCTATGTCGTGCTCGACAATCTGAAGGAAGGCGTCCTCAAGCCGGATTTGTACGAGCCCGAGCTCAACCCGATTTACAGCGCGATGCTGGCTCATTACGCCGTGGTCGCCGATCCCGCGCGGGTGGCCGATCCCAATCGGAAAGGCTGCGTCGAGAGTGCGATTCAACATACCCAGGGCACCGCGCTGGCCGGACGGCGCTTCGAGACACTGGAAGCCCAGAACGAGTTCCTGAGGCACTGGGAGGAGAATTGGGCCTCCAAGCGCATCCACGGCAGCACGCGCCGTCAGGTCGAGGCGATGTTCCAGGAAGAGAAGCCGCACCTGCGGCCGCTGCCTGTCGCTCCCTTCCGCATCTTCACCGAAGTCGTCCGGACTGTCTGCGACGACACCACCGTACGCGTCGACAACAGCTATTACGCCGCGCGGCCCGCGCCGATCGGCAGTCAGGTCGTGGTGCGGATCTACGCCTCCACGATCGAGATCCGTGATCGCCACACCCGTGCGCTGCTGCGTGTTCATTCCCGGATGACGCACCCCGGTTCTGTTGTCCTGCCGACCAGCGAACGGCCGTTCAATCCGTCGCGGCAAACCGCCGTGCTGCTGGCGAGCGCCGAGCGCATCGGGCCGCAGACCAGGGCGCTATGCCAGCAAGTGTTCGACACCGAGGGGCGCCCCGGACAGCGCGCGATGTGGGGCATTGTCGGGCTGGGCCGGAAGTATCCGGCGCGGCTGGTCGAGCAGGCCTGCGCGCACGCCATCGACAACCGCATCTACCGCTACAAGCACGTGCGTGCGACCGTCGAGCGGTTGTTCGAACAGGCGATTGAGCAGGTTGGAGTGACGCCACAGCCGGCATCGCCGCTCACCCAGGATCATCCGCTGATCCGTACCCCCGCGGAATACGGCGACCTCTTCAGCCGCGCTGTGCGGCGCGACGCCGACGATAATGGTCGGCAGGCCGAGGCTCACGACGATCACGCCACGGCAATCCGCGCTCGTGTCGCCTGCGCAACCCCGGCCAGCTCCGGCGCCACGAGCGCTCCCGCTGCACCTTCTCACCTTAAACTGGAGACCTAGCCACATGATGACCATGCCGGAAATTGAGCGTTGCCTACGACAGCTGCGCCTGTCGGGTGTCCGCGACACGCTGCAGACGCGCGTGCTCCAGGCGCAGGGCGCCAACCAGCCCTTCCTCGAGACCTTCTCCCTTATCCTGCAGGATGAACTGGACCGTCGTCAGTCCCGTCTTATCGAGCGGCGATACCAGCAATCCGGGCTCGACGAAAAGCTGACGCTCGCCGAGTTCGACTGGTCCTTCAATCCCAAACTGCCACGTCAGACCTGCTTCCAGCTCCACACCCTGGCGTTCATTGCCGCTGGCGAGAACGCTCTGCTTGTCGGCAAACCTGGCACCGGGAAGTCGCACATCGCCAAGGCGATTGCCTATCAGGCGATCCTGCAAAGCCACAAGGTCCAGTATCTTGAGACCGACGACTTCTTCCACCGCTACGCCCTGAACTCTCCGGCACAACGCGAGGTCCGGCTGCGAACCATCATCGACTGCGATCTCCTCGTGCTGGACGATCTATTCCTCGCACGCGCCATCCCCGACGACGCCGGCACTTTGCTGCAGACCCTGATCCATCAGCGCTACAAACTGCGCCGCAGCGTCATCGTCACCTCCAATCGCGTCGTGCAGGATTGGGGGCATACCTTGGGGACAACACTATGAGCACGACGATCCTCGATCGCCTTATGCATCATTGCCATCTGCTTGAGTTCGACGGACGCAGCTATCGGCTCAAAGAAGCCGCTGAAGCTCTTGCCCGGGAAACAAACTCAAACTAACAGTCCCTTGTCCTGCCTCGCGGGTGGAGGAATTTGACTGACCACACCCGGAGGAATTTGAAGTGACCCGCGGGGTAGGCATCGCCCTCGGAGAGGTCGAATTCGCGGCGGATGACATAGTCGCGCGTGCGGGTGTTGCCGCGAACGTTGATCCGCTCGATGTAGGTGCGCGGCCCTTCGTCGATGGAGAAGACAACGGACACTGTTTGGGCCTCGAAGTTGCGGTCGCCGGTCGGACGCACGACGGCAAAGGCAAAGCCTCTGCGCGACGCCTCGATCTGCATATCCTCGACCGACTTCTCGACCAGTTCGACATTGTAGAGTGAACCCGCATTGACCCGCGAATAGCTGCGCAACGCGGCCGGATCGAAACCCGGCACGGTCGAGCGAAAATCGACGGATCCGACGCGATATTGCTGGCCTTCCTCGATCTTGAAGGTCACGAGAAAACCCTTGCGCCCGGGATCATACTCGGTAAGCGCGGCAACGACCTGCGCATCGGCGAAGCCGTTCTTCAAATAGAAGCGACGGATCAGATCGCGGTCGGCCTCAATCCGGTCCGGATCGTAGACGTCGTTGTTGCCCAAGAAGCTCAGCAGATTGCCCTCATGCGTCTTGATGACGTCACGCAGCCGTGCGGCTGAATAGCTGGTATTGCCGATGAACTCGATCGACTTGACGCCGGTCTTGCCGCCCTCCTGGACCGTGAAGATGAGATCGACGCGATTGTTCGGCTGCTCCACGATTTCGGGCGTGACGCGCACGTCATAGCGGCCGGAACGCCGATAGATCTCGGCGATCCGCAGCGTGTCCGACTGCACGATCGCGCGCGAGAACGTACCGCGCGGCTTGGATTGCACCTCCGCGGACAATTGCTCGTCCTTGATCTTCTTGTTGCCTTCGAAGGCAACGCGGCCGATGACAGCGTTCTCCACCACCGAAACCACGATCTGCATGCCCGCGCGCCTGATCTGGACGTCCTGGAAGAGCCCCGTGCCGATCAACGCCTTCAGGCCATCGTCGATCGCGGCCTGGTCGAGCCGGCCGTCCGGAGTGCTCTTGAAGTAGGAGCGAACGGTCTCGGCCTCCACGCGGCGATTGCCCTCGACGACGATACTCTGCGACACCTGAGCGCCCGCGGCTGTCGGCAACCCAACCATGACAACGCAGGCCGCCATCGCGATCCCGCAGATCGCGGCCGCGATCGCCCAATTTCGCCAAACCTTCATTCCACACCTCACGAGCAACTGACCGCTCTGAGACGAAAACGCTGTGGCGGTGGTGTGGCTCGAAAGTTGCTGGATCGTTGCTAACGATTTGGATTTATCGCCGCGACGGACACGCCCGAACAGGCCTGCACGAGGGCCCGCAGAACGCTCTTCAGCAGCAGAGGCGGCTGCAACGCGCGTCCTGCGCGATCGCTTGTCGGTTTGGGCGGGCAACGTCCCGCAACAAGTGAGCGATTTACTTGATCGCCCGCCGGTGCGAGAGGCCGCGAAGGCTTGGTCAATTCCGGAGAGACAAACGTGATCTCGATCGCACGCCCGACAAGAATTTCGGCCCTCATTGCTACGCTCGTCGCGTCGCTCGCGGCAATCGATGGTGCAACGGCAGCCGAGCGAAAGCAGCGGGAGAATGCCGATGTCTACGCCTACGGGCCTCGCGGCCCCAACCGCTCGTACCAGGCCGGACCGCACACGCGCATCTATGTCACCAAGAGATCCTGGCTGGACGGCGGGACCGAGGTGCTTCCCGGCGAGCGCAAGTTCACCGACTACGCATTTCCTCCGGGGATCTCATTTGCGCGCCAGAACAATAACCGGCCGCTCGACTGGCAGCCGCTCTATCCGGCTTTCGACCTCGGCGGCCTCTCCCCGGGATTTCCGTTCTAGGCAGCGGCGCAGAAGCAGCCGGCGAGGCCAGGCATGCGCCTCGTCTCGGCTCCGTACAAGTCGCAATCGCTGTTTACATTCAGCAACATTCCGCCTGCTGAAAGGCCATAGTGCGCGTGCTACTGGCCCTCATTCCGGTCCGGCAACAGGCCGACCGCGCTCTTCAAGCGCCAGAATGCGGTTCGATTTTCATCCGCATTCCCACGACATGGACGCCAGCCGTTTCGATGCCCTTTCAGCCGACCGCAACAGACTTGCCCTCGAGAAAGGAGCGGCATCAGCAGAGCGCCTGCCCGGGACTGACCTCGCCAACCAAGCGCTTGTGCGGCGCCGTCATCGTTACGAGCCTGCTCGCCGGCTGCGCCGTCGGGCCGGACTATATGGGGCCGCCTCGCGTGACGCTGCCGACCCAATGGGCCAACGCGCCCCGGCACCAAGGGGGCACCGGCGAATTCGGACGATGGTGGTTTCGTCTGCGCGACTCCCTGCTCACCCAGCTCATCGGCGAAGCAGTGGAAGCAAATCCGAGCCTCGCGAAGGCAAAGGCATCGGTCCGCGAGGCGCGAGCCACGGTTGCGCAAACCGCATCGGGCTTGTTCCCGTCGGTCACCGGGTCGGGTTCGGTGACTGACAACAAGACCAGCAGCGCAGGATCTTCTGGCGTCGCCATCGGAACGTCCCCCTACACCTTGTACCAGGCGGGTTTCGACGCGAGCTGGGAGCTCGATCTGTTCGGCGGCACACAGCGCAACATCGAGGCCGCGATTCGCTCCGAACAGTCGGCCGAAGACGAGCTGAGATATAGCCTCGTCACCCTGCTCGGCGACGTCGCCGCCTACTATGTCGATGCACGCGGCTATCAGGCGCGCATCGCGCTCGCGAGGCGAACGGCCGCTTCGCAGCGCGACACCGAGCGTTTAACGCGCACGAAATACGAGGCCGGCAGCGCCACCGCCGTCGATCTCGCCAAAGCCTCGGCCCAGGCGGCCAGCACGGAAGCCAACATTCCGACCTACGAGGCGGCCCTCGCCACCGATACGCATCGCCTCGGCATCCTGCTCGGCCGCGCTCCGACTGCAGTATCGGGCCTCTTCGCAAAATCGGCGCCGGTCCCCGCGCCGCGCATGCCGCTACCGACGGGAGTTCCCGCTGATCTCCTGACCAACCGGTCGGACGTCGCGAGCGCCGAACGCAAGCTTGCGCAGGCCACCGCAAAAATCGGCGCCGCCGAGGCCGACCGCTATCCCAGCATCTCGCTGACGGGATCGGTGGGGACATCGGCGATTCGCGCCGGCGACCTCGCCAAATATTCCAGCGTGAGCTGGTCGGTCGGCCCCTCCATCACCGTGCCGGTGTTCGACGCCGGTAAGCGCTACGCGACCGTCAGGATCGCCGAGGCGCAGCGGGACCAGGCCTTTGCCACCTTCCATTCGACCCTGCTGTCCGCGCTCGAAGACGTCGAGAATGCGCTGGTGGCGCTCTCGCGCGAGAAGGCACGCGCCGGCAAGCTAGCGGAAGCGGCGAAAAACTATCGTGAGGCCGCACGGCTCTCGCGCTCGCTATTCGAGACCGGATCGTCGAACTTTTTGGATGTGCTTGACGCCGAACGCTCGCTCTATTCGGCGGAAGACTCGCTGATCCAAAGCCAGGTCGCCATCGCCAAGTACTATGTCACGCTGGCCAAGGCGCTCGGCGGCGGGTGGGTCGATCCGGTCGATGCCGCGACGCCGCTGATCGTCGACGCCAATACGGGGCCGCACGCCCGGGAGGCCCTGCGATGAACATCCTTGCCAGGGGATCGCGAACATGGCTCGCGCTGGCGTGCCTCCTCACCGCGATCGGCGTCGCCGCCGCCGTGCATTTCCGCAGCGGATCGGCGAAGACGACGGCGTATATCACCGCACCGGTGACGGTCAGCGACCTGCGGGAGGAAGTGCTCGGCAGCGGAACGCTGAAACCTCTGCGGCTCACGGCGGTCGGCGCCCAGGTGTCCGGTCGCATCACGTCCCTGAACGTGCGCGTCGGCGATACCGTGAAGGCGGGCGACGTCATCGCCCAGATCGACCCCGTCACCAAGCAGAACGACCTTCGCAATTCGGAGGCCTCGCTGAACAATTATCGCGCCCAGAAGGTCGAGAAGGAAGCGACGCTGGTCCTGGCCGAGGCCAATCTGGCGCGCCAGCAGGCCACCCTTGCGCAGCGCGCGACCTCCCGCAGCGATTACGACAACGCCGACGCCACCGCGAAGCAGACTCGCGCGCAGATCGCGGCGCTGGAGGCGCTGATCGCGGGCGCCCAGGCGGCGGTCGAGACCGCCAGGGTCAATCTCGACTACACCCGTATCACCGCCCCGATCGACGGAACGGTTCTTGCCGCCGTGGCTCAGGAAGGACAGACCGTCAACGCGGTGCAGTCGGCACCGACCATCGTCGTGCTCGGCCAGCTCGAGACCATGACCGTGCGCACGGAGATCTCGGAGGCCGACATCGTCAAGGTGCAGCCGGGACAGGCGGTGTATTTCACCATCCTCGGCGACCAGGACCACCGCTACGAGGCGACACTGGAGCAGATCGAGCCGGCGCCGGAATCGATCAAGAGCGATTCGAGCTTCTCCTCCAGCTCGACGAGTTCGACGTCGAGCTCGTCGTCGTCGAGTTCCACCAGCACCGCCATCTACTATATCGGCGTGTTCAAGGTGCAGAACCGCGAATTGCGGCTGCGCACCTATATGACCGCGGAGGTCCATATCGTCATCGGCGAGTCCAAGCGCACCAAGACGATCCCCGCGCTGGCGCTGACGCGGCAGCCTGACGGCCGTAACACCGTTCGCGTGCTGGACACATCCGGCGAGGTCCGCCAGCGCGATGTGAAGATCGGGCTCAACGATCGCACCACCGTGGAAGTCAAGTCCGGCCTCAGCGAGGGCGAGCACGTCATCACCGGAGAATCGTCGAACAGTGGGCCGACCTCCCGCGGCTTCCCGCAAGGTGGCCCGCCAGCGGGATCGTGACATGACCGAACCGATTCTGGCGCTCAGCCACATTTGCCGCGAGTTCATGACCGGCGACACCAAGGTCGCCGCGCTCGCGGACGTGACGCTGGACATCGATCGCGGCGAACTCGTCGCCATCATCGGCTCCTCCGGATCGGGCAAGTCGACACTCTTGAATATCCTGGGCTGCCTGGATCACGCGACCTCCGGCAGTTATCGCGTCGCCGGCGAGGACGTCGCGGCGCTCGACGCCGACGCCTTGGCCGCGCTGCGCCGCGAGCACTTTGGCTTCATCTTCCAGCGCTACCATTTGCTCTCCGAACTGTCGGCGCTCGAAAATGTCGAGATCCCCGCGGTCTATGCCGGCGATACCGCGAGCGAACGGCAGGCGCGGGCCGAACGCCTGCTGGCCCGGCTCGGCATGGCCGAGCGGCGCGGTCATCGGCCCAACCAGCTCTCCGGCGGCCAGCAGCAGCGGGTCTCGATCGCGCGCGCCCTGATGAACGGGGCCGAGGTCGTACTCGCGGACGAACCAACCGGTGCACTCGATCGCCGCAGCGGCGAAGAGGTCCTGAAAATCCTGGTGGAGTTGCATCGCGAGGGAAAGACGATCATCATCGTCACGCACGATCCCGAGGTCGCCAAGCGTGCCAACCGCGTCATCGAGTTGCGCGACGGTCTTGTTGTTTCGGACAAGCGCACCGACGCCGCCGTGGCGACGGCGGCTGCCTCCCTCCCCGCTGACAAGCCTGACACAAGGTCCAGCCGTTGGTCCGGCCTCGCCTTCCGCTTCCGGGAGACGCTGCGGATGGCCCTACTCTCGATGGCGGCGCACCGGCTGCGCTCGTTCCTGACCATGCTCGGCATCATCATCGGCATCGCGGCCGTGTCCTCCGTCGTCGCGCTCGGCAACGCCTCGCAGAACAAGGTGCTGTCCGATATCTCGAACCTCGGGACCAACACGATCGAGGTGTTTCCCGGCAAGGACTTTGGCGACGCCCGAGCCGGCAAGATCAAGACGCTGGTCCTCGACGACGCCCGTGCGCTGGACCGCCAGACCTTCATCGCCGGCGTCACGCCGACCGTCTCGACCAGCACGACGGTGCGCTACCGCGACCGCGAATCCAACGTGCTGGTGAACGGCGTCGACCGCAGCTACTTCCAGGTCAAGGGCACCAAGATCGCGGCGGGTGCGCTGTTCGACGCTGTCGCCGTCCGCAACATCGAGCGTCAGGCCGTCATCGACGACAACACAAGAAGGACATTCTTCTCCGACGATCAGAACGCCGGCATCGGCCGCGTGATCTGGGTCGGCAAGGTGCCATGCCGCGTCGTCGGCGTGATCGCCCAGCAGCAGGGCGGTTTTGGCTCCAACCAGAACCTCTCCGTCTATCTTCCTTACACGACCGTGCAGGCCCAGTTCACCGGCGATCGCTCCCTTCGCAGCGTCCTGCTGCGCGTCAGCGACGAGGTCTCGACCGACCTTGCGCAGGAGGCGGTCACCACGCTGCTCACGCGGCGCCACAGCACCAAGGATTTTGTGATCCTCAATACCGACGACATCCGCCGCACGATCACCAGCACGACGCAGACCCTCGCCTTCCTCGTGGCGGCGATCGCCGTCATCTCGCTCGTCGTCGGGGGTATCGGTGTAATGAACATCATGCTGGTGTCCGTATCCGAACGGATCGGCGAGATCGGCGTGCGCATGGCCGTCGGCGCAAGACGGGAAGACATCCTCCAGCAGTTCCTCGTTGAGGCGACTCTGATCTCGTCGCTCGGCGGGATCGCAGGGATCCTGATCGCAGTCGCGCTGGGCGCGCTCCTCAACCTTCTCCTGCCGGGGTTCCAGGTCTCCTATTCGACCTTCTCCATTGGCGCCGCCTTCTTGACGTCGACGGCGATCGGGATCTTCTTCGGCTATTTCCCGGCGCGGCGCGCCGCATCCTTCGATCCGGTGGTAGCCCTCAGCCGTGAATGACCTTAGAACCCTCGCCGCGTGTGGTAGTTTGGCTCGAACGCGGTCTTCCGGCACCGACCGGCCGCCCGCATCGACGCCAAGCAACATCGCCATTCATGCCATGAGCACCCAGAGCATCCTCATAGTCGAAGACGACCAAGAGACACGAAATCTGGTCGCACGCTATCTGCGTGAGAACTCGTTCAACGTCGGCATGGCCGCGAACGGGCGTGAGATGGACCGCTACATCAGCCAGAACCGCGTCGACCTGATCGTGCTCGACCTCATGCTGCCGGGCGAGGACGGCCTGAGCCTGTGTCGACGCCTGCGCGTCGACACCACGACGCCCATCATCATTCTGACCGCCAAGGGCGACGACGTCGATCGGATCCTCGGTCTCGAAATGGGAGCCGACGACTATTTGCCAAAGCCGTTCAATCCGCGCGAACTTCTGGCGCGGATCAACGCCGTGCTCCGGCGGCAATTGGGCGGATCGGCGGGGCCCGCGGCAAAGACCTCGGCCCGCCTGAGATTCGAGGGCTGGATCATCGATTCCCGAATGCGGGAGTTGCGTGACCCGGAGGGCGCGCAGGTGCCGCTGACGAGCGCCGAATTCGACCTGCTGCAATCCTTCTGCGAGCGCCACGGCCGCATCCTGAGCCGGGACACGCTCCTGAACATGACGCGCGGGCGGCCGGGCGGCGCCTTCGGGCGCAGCATCGACGTGCTCGTGAGCCGATTGCGCGGCAAGCTCGACAGGACCGAAGGAACCTCGATGATCAAGACCGTCAGAACGGGCGGCTATATTTTCACGCCGCGGGTGGACGAAGCGTGAGCCGGCTCCGCAAGCTCGTAAGGCTCTTTACCCTGCGACGAATCAGCGGCCAGATCGCCGCGCTGATCCTGTCAACGCTCGTGCTGATTCACGCGCTGATCGCCGGCTATGTCCTGGTGAGCCGGCCCAAGCCCAGCCTGCTGACCGACGAGCCACTGCAGCAATTCGAGCTGATTGTGCGAATTCTCGACAAGACGCCGCGAAACGAACGTCGCGTTCTCGTTGAGAATATCGGTCGCGGCCTTCCTGACCTGCAACTTCGACTGACGGAGGGCGGGCCTCGCGCGTCCGCAACTCCGACGACGGCCATCCCCTCACCGTTCGATGGCCGCGTCCAGATCGTTCAGCGACGTCCGCCCGAACAGGACAGCGTCCTCTTCGATCTCGGGGACGGCGAAGTCCTCGATGCGACAGTGAGGACGCCGAGCATTCCCGGATTTATCACCGGCCTTTGGGCAAGCACGCTGTTGTTCCTGGTCATCAGCATTACGCTGCTCGGGGTATGGGCCGGCCGGGCGCTCAGCGCGCCCCTATCGGCCTTTGCCAGGGCAGCCGAGAGCTTCAGCCTGAGCCGGTCCTCGGCACCGCTCCCCGAGAGCGGGCCCGAGGAGATCAGGTCGGCGGCGAAGGCACTGAACCTGATGCGGAACCGGATCACGTCGCTAATGAACGACCGGACCCGGATGCTCGCCGCGATCAGCCACGATCTGCGCACACCCATCACGCGGCTACGGCTGCGCTCCGAATATATCGAGGACGACACCCAGCGCACACAGACGCTGCGCGACCTCGACCAGATGCAGGCGATGCTCGAATCCGTTCTCATCCTGCTGCGTGGCGGCAGCGGCGCCAGGCCCACGCTGGTGGACATCGCGGCACTCGTTCAGATGGTATGCGAGGAGTTTGCGGACTGCGGTCACGCGGTCCATTACCACGGCCCCTCGCGGCTCACGCTCACGGTCAAGCCGGATGAGATCAGGCGGGCGCTCGCCAATCTGATTGGAAACGCCATTCGCTTCGGCAGCGAAGTGAACGTCGCCCTGTCCGTCGCAGACGCGGTCACGACCATCGAGGTCTCGGACGATGGTCCCGGAATCCCGGACGACAAGAAGGCCGCGATGCTCGAGCCGTTCGTACGGGGTGACGACGCCCGCACGATGAACGAGACCAGCGGCTTCGGGCTCGGACTGTCGATTGCCAGCAGTATCGTCGAGGCACACGGCGGATCCCTGTCGCTGCAGGACAACCAGCCTCACGGCCTCAAGGTGGTTATTGTGCTGTCTGAACGCCGATGCCAAGCGTCTGCGAACGAGTAACAAGCTCATCACACTGCCGCAACTTTCGCGATCTCGGCTCACTCAGTTGGCGCAGGAAGCTGATTTCGGCTTGCTTCAACTATCTGAAATCCGCTGCCTTCAACCTTCCGCTTCGCAGCAACACACCTTTGGCCAGGCGCCAAATTGTTCGCTTCGTCAACTGCTGAAATATCTTGGATTGCTGCTCGCTAGTCACCCTGGAACGATAGCCGTCTGACACGCCCGCCTTCGTCGGACCAGGCGCTCAGCGACTTTGCGCAACTATTTCAGATAGCTCGCGAGATTCATGCTCAGGATTTTTCCGAGCGCGGAATAGGAAGCGGTGAGCTGGGACTGATAGGTCGAAAGTTGCGCGGTGATCGCGGCAACGTCGACGCCGGTCAGGTCGCTCGACAGCGTCTCGGCAAAGCTCTTGTAGTCGCTCTGCCGCGTGCTCGCCGTTTCGATCTGCGAGGCCGCACCGGAGAGTCTGGCCTGCACCGCCACCGTGTCGTCCAGCGCCGTGCTCGCGAGGTCGAGCGCCTGGGTGATGTCAGAGGACGACAGCGAGGTGCTGTTGGCCACGAACTTCAGGACACGCATCACCTCCTCGAACGCCGAATTGTCGGCGGTGACGCCATAGGACACGGCCTGGTCGGCCGAGACGCGGACCGACGCGATTTCGCCGTCGCCGGAGTAATAGGAGGTGTCCGCGGTGGCGGTGGAGCCTGTGCCGGTGGCAAAACTCGTGATATCCACCGGCGCCGTCTCGGTCTTGCCGCCGGCAAAGACGTACTGGCCGTCATACTGCGTGTTCAGCAGCGACCCCATCTGCTCCAGATATTGCTGCGCGGTGGCGATCGCCGAATTCGCCTCGGTCGAGCTGCCGGTCGAGGCGGCGCTGAGCTGCGAGCGCAACTGCGTGACCATGTCGGTCATCGATCCCACCGCCGAATACATCACCTGCACCCGGCTGTCGGCGAGCGTCGCGGCGTCGACGTAGGATTGCGCCCGCGTCACCGAAACCTGCAGATTGACCACGTGCTGAGCAGTCGAGCCGTAGCCGCCGAAATCGCTCGAGATCTGGCCCGACGATTCCTGGATCTGCTCGTTGGCCATCACCGACTGAATGCGCAGCGCATCCGCGATCAAGGAGCTGGTCTGCGCGAAGGTCGCCACCCGCATTGCCATCGGTAACCTCCCGCCTCAGCCCGACTGCACGGCGTTGAGCAGCGCAGAGTACATCGTGTTGATGGCCTGGATCAGCGCCGAGGCCGCGGAATATTTGTTCTGCAGCGTGCTCAGCCGCGCCGATTCCTCGTCCAGGTTCACGCCCGACTGCGAGGAGAGCGAATCCGCATAGGTCGATTGCGCCGTCTCCTTCGCTGTATAGGTTGAGGAGGCCTGCGACGCCTTGCTCGCAACATCCGAGACGATCGTGGCGGCGTAGTCGGCGAACGAGCTGGTGGATGCGGCGAGGCCACCCGCGGATGCAAAGCTCCTCGAGCCCGTCAGGGTGTCGTAGAGATTGTTGACCACGGTGGCCGAGCCCGATGACAGCACCTGGCTGCCGACGGTCAACGTCGATGACGAATCCAGCGTGGCGAGCGGCAGATCGTAGCTGCCTGAGAGGAAGCTGCTCTTGACCGCAATGTCGGCAGCGCTGGTTCCTGTGACGATGTCGTTCAGGCCGAAATAATCAGACAATCCCTCGCCCGAGCTGCCTACGGAGCTCGTCATCTCGTTGATCGCGACGCCATTGCCTGAACCGGTGGCTGAGACCATCAAATGGCCGTTCGCATCGACCGATGCCGACAGGCCGGAAATGCCGTTGATCGCGGTCACGAGATCACCGACCGTCGCGTAGGACGACAGGTCGAGATCGGCATAGGACACCAGATTGCCGCTCTGGTCGGTGGCGGCAATGCGCACCGTGCCGGTCGCCGAGAGCGCGTCCGTGCTCGCGACCGCCGTGGTCCCGGTCAGGCTGGTTGGCGGCGGCACCGACGAAGCGCTGTTGGATACGCTGTTCAGCGCGGAAGTGAGCTGCTGGGCCAGCTCGTCGAGCTGGGATTGCGCGGCCGGCAGCGTCTTGTCGCGCAGGGTGACGAGCGCGCCGATATCGCCGCTCGTGATCTGGGACGTGATGTCGACGCCGTTCACCGCGATGGCACTGAAACTCGTCGACGACGAGACGTTGGCCGCCGTCGTGTAGCTGATCGTATGCGCGGTGCTGTCGACCAGCGCCTGGCCGGAGGTGGTATAGACCTGAAGATCACCGTTCGACGCCGTGAAGTACCTGACGTTCATCTTCGAGGCGAGATCCTGCAGCGCAGTGTTGCGCTGGTCCTCGAGATCCGCGGTCGACTGGCCGGACGCTGCGACCTGCTTGATCTCGGCATTGAGGTTGGCGATCTGCTTCAGATTCTTGTTCACGTCGTCGACCGAGGATGCGATGTCCTTGTCGGCATTGGAGCGGAGTTTCTGGATGCCGCTGGAGGTCTCCCGGAGCTGGCTCACCACATCGTCGAGCGCACTCACCGCGTTGGATTGCAGCGACGCGCTGCTCGGCGTGCTCGCGAGCGACGACAGCGCCGATTCCAGGTCGGCCAGCGTATTGGCAAGCGACGTACCGGTCGACGAGCTGTCCGAGTTGCTGGTTGAGCCATAGAGGCTTTGCAGCGAGGTCAGATAAGTGTTGGTGGTATCGGCCGCGCCAAGTTCAGAGGTTGCGCCGATCAGCGACTTCAGGAGCAGCTTGTCCACCGTCGAGGTGATGCCGGTCACCGTGACGCCGGTGCCGACGCCGTTGGTGACGCTGCTCGTCTGGTTCGCGGTCTTGGTCGTGTAACCGGTCGTGTCGGCGTTCGAGATGTTCGACGACGTCACGCTGATCTGGACCTGCGTGGCCGAGAGCCCGCTGAAGGCGATCAGTCGTGCAATATCGAGCGACACGGCGGCGACCTCCTCGTTGCGTCAGGCGCGCCGGCTGGTGCCGCTGGAGACGGTCCGCGCGGCGGCGACGTGGCCCGAGGCGCCATAGGGCGACACCGCCGCAATCTGCTCGCGGATCGCCTGCATCACCGCCTCGATCCGGCGGTTGCTGGCCTCGATCGCCGCGCGCAACCGCACCAGGTTCTCGTCCATCGCGGCACGCAGCTTCAGGATCCGCTCCATCAACTGCTCGCGCAGGATCATGTCCCTGACGTGCAGGCTGGTGCTGCCCCCGGCACATTCGGCGACCGTCCGCTCGAACAACTCGGCCAGCCGGTTCTTCTCGTCCACCTGCCTCAGGCGCGAGGCGGGCAAGCCCTTGGCGAGCTCCGCATTCTCCTCGGCAACCAGGGTGGTCAGGACGTCAATCAGCGCGATCAGCGACTTGATCCTGATATCGCCGCCGGCGGCACTGGTCCTGGTAGGCTCTGCCTGTTTCATGTTCGTTGCCTTCACATCGTTCTTCTAATTCTGCGGCCGGCCGCGGCCGGCCTGCGAGCCGCGCAGATAGGCGCCGATCGCCGTGGTTCGCGCCGCCGTGCGCCGCATCTCGTCCTCGATATCCGCGCATTCGCGCAGCAGCGCGCGGCGCGTGCTCTCGACATCGTCGACCAGCGCAAGCAGCCGACCAGGATTCGCGCGGTCCACTGCACCGGCGCGCGACACCAGCCGCTTCAGGCGCAGCAGCAACCCCTCGCCGACGGCATGATCCCTGGCATCACGCATCACTCACCTCATCGCCGAGATCAGCGTGTCGTACATCTTGTTGACGGTCGAGATGACCTGCGAGGCCGCGGAATAGGCCTGCTGCGCCGAGATCATGCTGGAGAACTGGCTGCTGGTGTCTGTGGTCGAGGATTCCAGCTCGCTGCCGTAGATCGTGCCCGCGCCGTTCTCGCCCGAGGCCTGGAGAGCGGCGTTGCCCGACGTCACGGTTGCCGAATAGATGCCGTCGCTGCTTGCCGACAGACCGTTGGGATCGGCGAAGGTCGCCACCGCTATCTTGTAGATCGCAATCGTCTGGCCGTTCGAGTAGGTGGCATCAACCACGCCGTCCTTGCCGATCGAGACACTGGAGAGCTTGCCGTAAGACAGCCCGTCGGAATCGATGCTGGTGACGTTGACGGAGGGCGTGGTTTCGCCCGAGGCGTATTGCGTCAATCCATCGGTCTTGCCGACGGTGCCGAGATTGAGCGTGATCGAGCTGTCGGCGGCCCCATCGGTCCAGCCGGTCACCACGACGGTCGCCGGGCTCGGACTGGTGCTGGCGAGCGAGCCGTCGCTGTTGAAGGTGATGGCGATCGTGCCCGAGGCCGTCCCCGTCGCCGTCGTCGTGTCCGACGTGGAGGTCGGATTGGCAAAGCTCGCGCTCCAGGTGTTGGTGCCGGTCTTCGTCCAGGTGACCTGCATCGAGTTCGCCGCCCCCAGCGAATCGTAGACCGTCATCGAGCTGGTGTAGGTGTCCCCGGTCGCGGCGTCCGACGGCAAATTGGCCGCGACCGTCGTCTTGGTGGTGGCGCTGCCGCTGGTGGACGCGACCTGCGTGTTGATGGCCGTGAGGTTGCTCGCCGATTCATTGCCGACGACGTTGCCGTCGGCGTCCGTGCGCCAGCCTTCGAGATAGTTACCGTTGTTCTCCAGATAGCCCGCATTGTTGATGGTGAACGCACCGTTGCGGGTATAGGAGATCGTGCCGCCGGACGTGGAATTCGACACCGCGAAGAATCCGCTGCCCTGGATCGCGACGTCGGTGGCGTTCGAGGTCGCTGCAAGCAGACCCTGCTGGGTGATGTTGGCGCGGCCGGAGACGGTGACGCCGCCCGAGGCGTAGGAGGTCGCGTTGCTCGACGCGGTGACGAGCGCGTCGAACATCGCCGACGTCGTCTTGTAACCGGTGGTGTCGGAGTTGGCGATGTTGTCCGAGATCATCGACAGCGACTGGCTCTGCGCGCTGAGCGCCGAGATCGCCGAGGAAAGTGCGCCGGTGAGACTCATGATAAAACTCCGGATGAGATCAGGACGTGACGCCGATGATGTTGGCGGCGCTGACGGAGACGCCGCCGACCGTGAGCGACGGCGTCGAGGTCGAGGTGTCGATGCCGGTCACCGTGCCGGTGACGGTCGTGTAGTTGAGGACGGAGTTGCCGGCGCTATCGGTCGCGTTGACCGAGATCGTGTACTGGCCGCCGTCCGAGAGCTGGTTGCCGCTGGAGTCCTTGCCGTCCCAGGTGAAGCTGTTGGATCCGGAGTTGCCGGTGCCGGTGCCGGTCCACACCGTGTTGCCCGAGGAATCCTTGACGCTGATCGAGACGTTCGAGGCTGCAGAGGACAGCGAGTAACCGAACGTCGCGGAGCCATTGCTCAGCGACGCCGTATCGGTCTTGGCCTCGACGGTGTGGCCGATGTAGTTGACCGAATTCAGCGTCACGAGGCTGGAGAATGAGCTCGCCAGCGACGTCAGATTGCTGTTGATCGACTGCTGCGACGTGAAATTCGCGTAGGAGGTGAGCTGATTGATGAAGTCGGTCGTCGAAGTCGCGTTCAGCGGATCCTGGTTTTGCAGCTCGCTGACGAGCAGGCTCAGGAAGTCGCTCGACGTCAACGACGACGCGGAAGACGAGCTCGACGACGATAATGTCGTCGTCGTTGCAGTTGAGACGGAACTCGTCGCGGAAACGGTCATCGCACACCCCGGTTCTAGGCGACCGGCGCGCTCGCATTACGGAGCAGTTGCGCGCTGATCTCTGTGCAGATGAAACGGGACCGGACGGGAATTCAGGCGCGGATTTGCACACGCGCGATCACTGTTCGACTCGGCAAAATCTGCCGTGTGAAGACGTCAGGCAGAGATGAAGAACTGTGGGACGATCTCGATGCCGATGCGACGACGCGAGCGATCAGCCCCTCGCCGTCTCGCCCTCGGTAAGCGCCTCGGTGGCATCCGTGCCGCGCTTGGTCGCCGCGGCAACGATGCGGTCGGCGAGCCCCGCCGGCGCGCGCACCGGCGGCGCGGCCAGCGCCGCGCGGAGTGCCTGCGCCTGCGCGAGCAGGGCCTGCGCTTCAGCGGACCGGGACAGCAACTGTTCGGCGGACAGGCGGCGATCATCGGGCCAGCGCGAGACGTCCTCGCCCAGCCGATCGATCAGATCCTCAAACTCGGTGACGTCCATCGTCCGGATATCCGCCTCGCCAAGCCCGTCATAAAGCATTGCTGGCGCGCCGGAAACCGAATTCGCGCTGTGATCCGCGCCAAGCCGCGCCAGCACGGCCGGAACGGCCGCGAAAACAGCCGCCCGGACCCCCTCGCCCCGGTTATTCACGGGATCTATGAAACCGCCCGGCCGCTACCGTGACGGAGCCGAATCGGCCTTGCCGCCCCGGCTCGCCGCATCGACGAATTCCCACGCCTCGCGCATCTCGGCCAGGCCGGCGATGATCCGCCGAAAGCTCTCGCGGGCGTCCGGCCGACCATAGGCCCTCAGGCTCGCCAGGATGAGCGCGTTGTAGGTCTGGTAGAGCCGCTCGGCGACGTCCCGGCCATTGGTGAAATCGAGATTGTGGCTGAGCCCGCGCAGGATGGCGGTCGCCTTCATCAGGTGCTCATGTCCTTCCTCGAAGCGCCGCGACTCCTGGGCCACGAGTGCCTTCTGCAGGAAGATGGCGGCCCCGCCGAGCAGCATCGACACCGCCTTCAGCGGCGGCACCGTGGTCGCCGCTCCCCGATAGGCCTGGTTGGCCAAGTACGCCATCTGGTTATGCATCATCACTCACTCGGTTCCACGCTATCAATTGCTCGACGAGTTCAGCAGCGCCTTCAGATAGGTCAGCGTGCTGTTGGCGCTCTCGATCGCCGCCTGGTACTTCGCATATTGGGTCTGGAGCTGGGACTGCAGCGTCGACGCCGCGCTGTTGATGTCGTCGACCTTCTGCTGCAGATCGTCGTCGCGTGTCGTCAGATTGGTGATCAGGGTTTGCAACGCACCGCTCGACGAGGAATAGTTCTTCGCGAGCTGATAGAGCTGCGTGGCGAGACCTGACGTCGACGTCACCGTGATCGACTGCGAGGTCGAGCCGCTATAGGTGAAGGCCATGCCAGCATAGATCGATCCGGACGCGCCGATGATCGTGGTGCCGCTGACCGTGAATAACGAGGAATCGCCGCCGACCGAGGCCGAGGTCAGATTGCCGTCGGAATCCACCGTCAGATCCAGGGTGAAGGATTGCGGCGACGTCCCGGTGTTGACGACGCTGAGCTGGCTAGACGACGTCGTGGTCTGCGCCGACAGCAGCTTTGTCACGCCGCTCAGATTGGTGCTCAGGACATCCGACAGTGTCGAGGTGTCGAGCTCGAGCTCGTTGTTCTCGTTGAACGACAGACCGAGATCGGCCATCGTCAGTCCGCGGACGGTGCTGTTCAGGCTGTTCTGAAGCGCGTCCATGATGTTGCGCATGGTGCCGTCGCCGAACAGCACTGCACTCGAGGATGCCGTGCCGTCAGTGCCCGTCGCCTGCTGGGCGATGACCTCGTCACGAAACGCATTGTAGTTGGTGACGAAGGTCTCGAGCGCCGACTGGATCTGGCTGGTATCGGTCTCGATGCTGATGTTCAGCGACGTCCCGTCCGGCGTGGCCTGGAGCAGGTTGAAGGTGACCCCGGTCAGCACGTCGGAAATGTCGTTGGTGTCGCGGGTCATCGCGATGCCGTCGAGGGTGAACTCGGCCGACTGCGCCGCCTGGAGCACGTCGGTGAAGGCCCCTGAGCTGTCGGTTACGCCCAGCTTGCTGAGGATATCGTCGCCTGACGTGCTGGAATAGGTGATGTCGGCGGCGTCCGCCGTGCCCGTCAGCACCATCTCATAGGAGCCGCTCGACACCTGGACGATCGAGGCCTGCACATTGGTCGTCGAGGTCTGGGCATTGACGGCATCGACGACGTCCTGCAGCGACATCGTGCTGGTCACCGTGATATCGGATGTCGAACCGCCCGCGAGGCCGAGCGAGAAGGTGCCGGAATAGCCGAGCTCGGCGGTCTGGCTCGACTGCGAGGTGCCCACCACCTTGTGCGCGGTCGCGAGCTGGCTGATGGTCAGCGTATGGTCGCCAGTGGCGGCCCCGCTCTTGATGCTCATGGACAGCGTCGACGATGCGCTGACGTCGCCGGTTGAGCTGATGCTTGCGGAACGGGTCGAGAAAGCGTTGGTGACGAGTGAATTGACCACCGACGTCGCGAGCGACGCCAGCCCGGAATACAGCGTCTTCAGGTCGCTCTGCAGCGTCTGATAGGCCGAGATCTTGGCTTGGTTGCTGGTGATCGACGTCGAGATCGTCGTCGCCTGCGCCGTCTTGGCGTCAACGGCGGACTGGATCAGCGCCGACCAGTCGACGCTGCTCGAATTGGTCGTGCCGCTCGTGGTGATCGAGACCCCCGAGCTGGTCGTGCTGGTGCTGCTGGTGCTCGAACTGACGCTGGTCACGTGCCTGGCGATCCCTGGAAGGTGCCGGGCCGGCCTCTTGCCGGCCCGGTCAGATCATGATCAACGCGAACGCTTAGCCGAGCAGCTTGAGCAGGTACTGCGGCATCTGGTTCGCGGCCGCCAGCGCCGACACAGCAGCCTGGGTCTTTACCTCGGCCGACGACAGCTTCGACTGCTCGGCCGCGATGTCGACGTCCTTGATCGCGGAGTTGGCGTTCTGCAGGTTCTGGGTCTGCGTCGAGATCGAGTCGGCGCTGAAATTGAAGCGCGACTCCTGGGCGCCGATGCTGGCGCGCGCGGCCGAGACGGTGTCGATGGCGGTGTCCAGCGTGGTCAGCGCCGAGGTCGCGCCCGACTGGGTGCTGACGTCGAGCGAGGTGACGCTGAGCGAGGAAGCCGTCAGGCTCGACAGCGTGATGGTGATGGTATCGGAGCCGGACGAGCCGACCAGGACAGAGACGCCGGAAGCAAACACGCTGGAGCCGTCGAGCAGGCTCTGGCTGGAATAGCGGGTGCCGCTGGCGATCGAATCGATTTCGCTGGTGAGCTGCGAGAATTCCGAGTTGATGTAGGCGCGGCTGGAATCAGTCGTGGTGCCCGAGGCGGATTCGGAGGCCAGCGACTTCATGCGCGCGAGAATGTCGGAGATGTTGGAAGCGCCGCCGTCCGCGGTCTGCAGGATCGCCGTCGCCTGCGAGGCGTTGGTTGCCGCCTGCTGCAGCGTGGTGACGTCGGACGAGATGCGCGTGGAGATCGCCAGACCGGCGGCGTCGTCGGAGGCGGATGTGATGCGCGAGCCGCTCGACAGTTTTGAGAGCGAGCTGGTTTCCTGCGCGGAATTGACGTTGAGATAGCGGACCGCGGCATTGGCGGCGGTATTGGTGTTGATTGCGGGCATTGGAAGCTCCTGTGCTGATGGGCATGACGTGCCGCATCGTGGAAAGACTTACGACGACGCGGGCGCAGCCCCGTCCACCCGCTCAAACGAAGGAGCGCCGAACGATCAGGCGGGAAATCTTTCGAGAGCCGGATTTTATGGTTAGCAGTCGGTAAACGCGGTGCGGATGTCGCGTTCGTGCCGCCGCAGGAGCTGGCGCAGTTGCTGACGTCCGCGCTTGAGGAGCGATTCCACCGCGGCCACGGTAGAGTCCATGACCTCTGCGATCTCGCCGTTGCTCATGTCCTCATGATACGACAGGATCACCGCGATCCGCTGCTGCTCCGGCAGCCGCTGCATCGCCTCTTCCAGCATGCCGTTCAGCTCGTTGCGCTCGATCACGCGCGATGCATCCGGCCGTCCGTCGGCGACCTCGGGCACGGTATCGACATTCTCGGTGCGCGGCTTGCGGCGGAGGTCGATGCAGCGGTTGGAGATGACGCGATAGAGCCAGGTCGAGAACTTTGCGCGGCCATGCTGCCAGCGGCCGCGATGACTCCAGATCTTCAGCATGCTGTCCTGCACCACGTCCTCGGCGTCCGCCGCGTTGCCGACGATGCGCAGCGCGATCGCATAGGCACGATCGATGTGCCGCTCGACAAGCATCCGGAAGGCGGTCTCATCGTCAGCGGCAAGCCGATCGAGAAGCTCGCTGTCCTCGTCGAACACGACATCGGCCGCGACCGGCTCGCCGTCAGGCGCGATCGAAGCCGACGCGATCACCGGTGCGTTCGCTTCGCTCGTGATCGTCGTCGCGATCTCGGCTTCGGCGCGAGCAAAAACGTCCACCGCAAAACTCATCCCGCAATCTCCAACCCGCAATGCCGGCGGCGCATCTTCCACACGGCTTCCAGGCGTTGAACGCGAGGCGAAAACAATCCAGGCGCATAATTTTTGTTATTTTTCAAGATGTTAGTTGGAAGCTTTTGCCGGCCGGCCGGCAAAGATTGCCGACGGCGTGCGGCGAAGCGCGCACTCGTTCTGCAATCATCGACATCGTCTCGCATCATCGCGGATCATTCATCTCGAACAGAGCTGCACAAAAACGCTGTGATTACGCGGCACTGAACTGATCGCACCCATCACGCGACACGCGTGCGAATGATCGATTGTTTCCGAGTGGAAACGAACGCGAGACAACTTTTTCACTCGGCAGTTTTTGCCGAATCACAATTCGAACCTAGCGGATTTTTCTATTCTGTCAGGCGCGAGATGCGCGATTTCGAATCGCACATCGATTATTTTCGCCATCGCACGCCTGAATTCGTCCGCACGCACGTTGATCGCTTCGATTGGCGGAGAATTTCGGGATGAACGTCGCAACGGTCGACGCACAGCGTCGCGCGCAAATTGTTTCTGCTTGGTCGTTCGATGTTTTCGATACGTTTCTGATGCGCGCCTGCACGACGCCGGATGGTGTGTTTGAAAGGACTTACGAGCTATCGGGCATTTCAAGAACTTGTCCGAATGTTTCCGCCAGTTTCGTTCAGCATCGCATGCAGGCCGAATCACGTGCACGCCGGACCGCGAAGGAGACGCGGGGGACCAGCGAAGTGCACATCGACGACATCTATTCCTTCTTTCCGTTCAGGCTGTTCGGCCTGAAGCGCGCACATCTGCGCGATCTCGTCGACGCCGAGTTCGAGGCCGAGCTCGAGCTCTGCCGCGTCAACCCGGACATGCTCCGGCAATATCTGGACATGAAGCATTTGGGCCATCGGGTCGGGTTCATCTCCGACACCTATTGGAACTCGGACCAGCTCGCGCGCCTGTTGCGCGCCTGCCGTCCGGGATTGTCCTGGGACTTCCTCTATGCGTCCTGCGACCACGGCAGCAGCAAGAGCGAAACGTTGTTCGCAACATACCTCACATACCTCACTGAGCAGAACGTTGATCCGGCAGCATCCTTTCATATCGGCGACAATGACCGCGCCGACATCAAGGGCGCGAAGCGCCACGGCATCCGCCCGCGCTATTATCCGCAGGCCGGTCAGCAACTCGCGTCAAGATTCCAGCGCGAGACCGCGATATTCGAGCTGCTGTGCCCGGGGCAGCCTGCGCGGCTTGACCATGGCGCGCGTACGCTGCGGCGCATGGTGGCGGCGCGCAGCGCGGAGAGGCCGCCGGCCTATCACTTGGGGTTGACGGTCCTCGGCCCGATCATGACGGCGTTCGACGTCTTCGTTGCTGATCGCTGCGCGGAGCTCGAGGAGCCCGGCCGGCGGGTCGCCGTCGGCTTCCTCGGGCGCGACGGCTTTCTGTCGCACCGGATTTGGCACAGCGGTCGTGACGCCGCATCCGCCTATGTCGAAATCAACCGCCGCGTCAGCCTGATCGCCTCGGCTGACACCATGCAGCCGCTGCTCGACCTGCTCGGAAAAGTCTTGAAGATCGACGCGCCGACCTTTCGCGACATGCTGAAAGTGCTGCCATCAGCAGTCGCGGACTTCTTCGCACAATGTCCCAACGGGATCGCGACCGGCGCTGCGCTGGCGGATGCCCTGCCCGAGCTGATGGACGCGCGGGAGATCACCAAGCTTGCCGCAGGCCAGCGCGCCCGGCTGCTTGCTTATCTCCGGCATGTCATCCCGGATTTCGATCGCTGCACCGATCTCGTGCTGGCCGATCTCGGCTATTCCGGCAGCGTCCAGAAGGCGCTGCGCCGCATCTTCGACCAGGAGGGCATCGCGATCCGCCTGCACGGCGCCTATTTGATCTCGCTTGACGACACTCTTGACGATCTTGCCGACTGCGATACCGCTAAAGGCTTCATCTCCGATCTCGTGGTCACCCCGCACGTCAAGCGCATGCTGATCCGCAACGTGGCCCTACTCGAGCAGATCTGCTGCTCTGCCGACGGCTCGGTGCGCGATTACGACGGCGCGCAGGTGCTGCGCGAGATCAATCCGCGACCGGGAGTCCAGATTGCTCTGGCCTCGGAGATCCAGGCGGGCGCGCTCGCCTATGCGGCAAACGCTGGCAAAATTGCTGCCGCCATCGGGCTCGAGCCCCATGCGGCGCCCGATATCGCAGCGCGCTGGAGCGCGGCGACGTTGGCGCGGCTCCTGCTGCTCCCGGACGACGACGAACTGGCGTTGCTCGGCGAGCTCAAGCACGACATCAACCTCGGGACGCACGCGTTGGCGCCGATGCTCGACACGGGCTTCATCCGCGATCAACTCACCGCGCGAGGCCTAACCGCCGCGTGCACCTCGGCCGCGCCGCCGATGTGGCTTGCGGGCAGCTTTGCTGGCTTGTCCCCGTCGCACGCCTATCTCTACGCCTTGTTCGGAGCGAACCGCTTGCCCGCCGATGTCTTCGAGGAGACGCCTTGCGGCGCGTTGCAGGTGGGACTGTTCCGGGCGAATGGTGACGCCGCGGTCGAAACCGTCACCATGTTCCGCACCGGACTTGGCGAACTGCGCCTGCGCATTCCGGTATCGCGCGCCATGGCCATCGCCATGATCGCGCTGCCGCTGGCGAAGGCCGCGCGCGACGGTCAGCTTCACGGCGTGACCATGCAGCTCGGCGACAGCGTTCGCGACGCCGCCGAGAGCCAGGACGTGGCGGGCGTCCCGGCGGAACGGTTGACCTATGCGGGCCTGACGCTGACCGGAGCCTCCTATCACGCTACGGACGACGAAGGTCGCCTGCAGATCCCGGTCGGCCCGCTGGCACGCGAGATCGCGATCTATTCGGTGGCCATCACCCCACTCGGTCACGCGGACCATCGCGATTAGTGCGCCCGGATTAACCCCCTCGGCCGTTGGAGTGTACGGGCCGGCATGACGCAAGGGGGCACGGGAATTGACCGACGACACGCACGCAAAGCTCGACAACCTCCTGCGGTCGGCGAACATCCGGCTCGGCCGGATCCAGCGGAACCGCCTCGCCTGGCTGGTGGACCGCTACGGCGCTCCGACGCTCGGCGGCCATTATGAGGGGCTGCGTCACGGCGGGGTCATCGTCCTGACGGAGCCGCCGAGCGGTGCCGCGGCCGAGCTGTTCTATCGCTCGCTGCATTCCGGCTGCGCCGTCGCCATTCCCTTCGGCGAAAATCCCGGCTTCGACTTCCTCAAGTCGAAACTCACCGAGTTTGGCACGGTCAGCCCGAGCGCCGAGGGCCCGCACGAATTGTGGTGGGGCGGCATCGGCTGGTCAAAGCTGTCAGCGAGCGCCGATGGCGCCACGATCCGGCCGCGCATCGTCTCCTATTATCCATTCGGCAGCGATCCCGACGACATTCGCAGCCTGCGCCGATCGCTCGACGAGTTGGAGCTCGATTCGCATATCGAGCCGGTCGCGGCCGAGCTCGGCGAACAAGTGCTCTGTTTCGAGAAGGCCGAGTTCCTGGCCCGGATGTGGCAACGCTACAGCGAGCCGCTACTGTTCGTCGAAGCCGGCGCAACCCTGTGCGAGGCGCCCTTGCTGCCGTCGGCGCTCGGCTGCGACGTCGCGCTCCACAAATGGAACCGCTGGGAAATGTCGGCGCGCACGCTTTATCTCGGCCGCACCGCGCGCGCCGGGCAGTTGCTGCGGAGTTGGCACCATCTCGCGGCGTCATATCCGTCAATCTGGGACGGCTATCTGCTCGACCAGGCCTGGGGCCTCACCTCCTCGGAAGGGCCGCTCGACACGGTGTGGCTGCCGCGCTCCTACCACGCCATGAAAGGCGACCTCGCCGCCGCACGCGCCACCATCCTGCACAGCGAGCAGACCACGACGACCAGCCTCGGCCCCGATCCGGGCTTCGCCGGCCTCGTCCGCGCAGCGCGCCGTGCGGGCCGAACCGGCGCGCGCGACGCCTTCATGGTCATGACGTCGGAAGCCGCCAACGAGAACGGCGTCGCCGTGATCCTGCGCGACATCGAGGCCAATGACGCCCGCGCCGTGGCCGCCATGGTGGAGGCCGTAACCGGCGCCTTTGCAACCGATTGCGGCGGATACAAGCGCTTCGAGCTATCGTTGTGCGCCCTGAAGGACGATCTCGGTGCGGCCCGGGCGGTGGCACAGCAGGCGCGCTATCGCATCCTTGAGATTGCGCCGGGCCAGTCGATCCCGCGCGATTTCTTCGCCGCGCATGCACATCACCCCGCCGATCACGCGGTCATGACCGCCCGCCATCCCTTTCCCTGACGGACATCAGCGCCATGCTCAAGACCATCATCCTGCTTACCCAGACCGTCCAGCAGCAGCGCCCGCTCGCAAATCTGCTGCGCGAGTTTAATCCGGATCTCGCCTTCTGCTCCGCGCTCTCCGCCCAGGATCTTGCCGCCATCGCACCCGACATCCTGCGTGACGCCCGCCTGGTCTCCTTTGCCAATGACATTCCCGTGTCCCAGAAATTCCTGCTCCGGCTCGGCCACGGCGCCTACAAATTCCATGTCGCGCCGGTGCAGTATCCCGGTCTTCCGGCGTCGCACGACGACAGCGAGGACCCGCGCTGCTTTTCGGCGATCGCGCAATCGATCGCGATCTGGCCGGACTGCCGCCGCGTGGTCGGGCTTGAGACCGTGACCGTCCCTGACGACGCCACCCCCACGGAGCGCGAGCGGTTGATCTTCACCCGGCTCGCGCATCTGTTCTGGCGGATGTCGAGCCTGATCGCGAGGGACGCAGAAATTCGCGGTATCATCGACAGCACAGAGAGCAAGCCTACGTTTGCACAGATGAACTGAGTAGGGATCTAAGAGCTGAACCGTTTGATCGGAGAAGCCTGGATCGTGGATGTGATGACGGGAAGATCTGCGCAACACGCGGGACGCCTTACCGATGGATAACTGGCGCACACCGTCGCTTCATCCGCCAGCAGACTGCCGTCATCAACTTGATCCGCGCCTATTGTGTCGAATTCGGGATTGTCGCCCGGTCGGTCACGGGGTTGTCGAGCAACTATTGGAAGTGGTCGCCGATATAGCGAGCGTCTTCTTGAAGGTGCCCCAGGCCTGATCACGTTAGCTGTGAAGAGACTTTTTCTTGATCTCCCAGTGCAAACGTCGTGCACATGCTACCCTCTAACCAACTGAAGATATTGAACTCTCGCTCCGATCCATCATGGGCCAAGTTTGAGCTAGCTCCAGCAAATAAGGCCCGAGCCCGCCATATCGACAATCGTACCTCCGCACCTTCGGCTGCAAACTGCGCCGCCCGGGAATCGGTGGTTGTGAGAGCGCGCGACACCCGGCTCTTGTGCTTGCTTGAACGCGCCATTCCAACGCTGGCCGCGAAGAGTGACAATTGCCTCCGAAGGCAAAGGTCACACGTTCGACTCGTGTCCGGCGCGCCGGTAAAATCAGCTATTTACGTAATAGAACGCTTTCTAAGAATAACTCCGGGTAAGCGCCAACTGAGCCTCCGTGATAGATCCAGCCGCGATGCGGGGCAGCTGTAGCCCGAGGATCGAAACCCCCAATGCTAGAGGACCTGCCCCTGGCCGCCATGGCCGAGGCATTGGCCAAATCCTCCGACCATCGTGTGCTTCGGCGCTTGGTGCGTCGGGAAGCTTTCACTCCATCCGACGAGCAAGTGACCAAAACTGGCATCCTGATTGATGTCGAGACGACTGGCCTAGATCAACATGAAGACGAAGTCATCGAGCTGGGAATGGTCAAGTTCGACTACGTGCCCCGGAAAAGCCGGGGCACTAGAGGGGCACGTCCGCTCGGCGTGTTTGACGAAAATAGCTCCGCCATGGCCTACCGCACCCGCCGCTGCCGCGATCGTATGCAGTAAGACGACACGTCACTGTGTTGCTGCGCTTCGCTCGAACGCCCTATTTTCGACGATGAACCTCGCCGCCAGCACCAAGGCGCCCATCGAGAACTCTTTTCCGTGCGCGGCGATCATGCGCTCCGATAGTTCCGCCAGCTCTTTGAAGAACTGATCCTTACTTTCGGCTTCATTTAGCAATCGTGCTACTGTCATAGATTTCCTCCTGGTGCTCGCAAGGCTCTCCGCCCCGGTTCGCTGTTACTTGAAGATTTGCGGCGGAAACGTCACGATCGCCGCTTCTCCGCCGCACGTTCCGACTGCAAGATGCTGGCCATCGGCGGACCATCGAAGGGCTTGGACGGCGCCCCCACCGGGCGGTTTGACAACCAATTCGTCGGGATGTCCGATCCTCGCGACGACGACCCTGCCGTCGCTGTACCCTGCCGCGACCAGGGGACGCCCGGGGTGCATATCTACCGCCTTGACGAGGATGAATCCGCCACGACCGGTGCTGAGGCTCGTCGGCTGCTTGCTTCCGTCGTCGAGGCTGGAAACGTCCCATGCGATCAAGCGGTAGGCCCCGCTCGTAACAAGAACGCGCGAGTCTGCACTCCACGAAAGAGACGTAACGCCCGCAGGATAGCCGGACATCCGGACGGTCCGCGCATCGGCAAGGCGCAACAGCACGATGCCAACTTCTGCGACGGACATCGCCAACCAGCTTCCGTCGGGACTCCACGACAAGCTCGAGATTGAGCCCAAGGCCATTGAGACGGTGGGCTCAGGCCGCGGTCCGAAGGCACGCACGAGCAGGCAACCGTCAGCTCCTATCGCGAAGCTCCGACCGTCTGGCGAGACGGCCATCGCGGATGAACGGCCTCCCGCACGCTTCTGAAGCCATCCGACCTCGCCGTTGGAATCGCAGTATATGACCGACTCGCCGGAAGCAGCCAGAATGCCGCCGGCATGCACCGGGGCGACGAGATCAATCGGTGCCCCGAGCTTCGCGGCTTGTCGGGTGACACCGGATGCCGACACATGCAATAACTGGCTGCCATCGCTTGCGATGAAGCCCGAAGGCTCGATCGAGGCGAGATGAAGCGAAGCATCACTGATGACGACTTTCGTCAACGGCGGGACCGGATTCCGCCGCGGGGAGATCGTCGACCGGCCGCCGTCCAAGGCCATACGATAGCGATCTTTCGGCGGATCGCTATCGGCCAGCGGAGCGATGGCTAGAGAGCCGTCTGCAAGCGCGAACGCCACTGCCTGTCCCGCAGCGTCGAACGTCGCGTTCGTAACGAGCGCCCCCATGGTCCAATGCCGACCAAGCAGTTCATAGAGCGTAGCGGTCTCAGCTTCCATCGTGTCCATCGGTCGTCTCACCTGCCGGTCGCAATACACCTGTCGAGTTCTTCAAGGCGTCGTTCCAGCGCGGCGCATTGGGCGTCGCATGTTGCCATTCCGGCCTTTGCTTCTTTCAAGCGCTCGTGCGCTTCCTCGATAGCGTAGGCGAACGCATGCGAACCGCCTGTCGCCGCAATCTCCTGCTCAATCCTCTGAATCTCGAATTCTGCTCCACCAGCAAGCTGACGGTTCAGAAGGTTCCACGATTGAGCGGCCGATATCTGCTGAACGACGAACAACCGCTCCTTCAGCATTTCGACAAGGACTTCCGGATCGACACTCATGCGCTCGATTCGATTTGATCCAGGATCCGCTGGAGGCCCCGGGCATCGGATACGAAGTGTTGCTGCGCGTCATTAACGTGAGATTGCAGCGAGTCCCACAAATCGACCCTCAGCAACCGCGCAGGATCGCCCGCCATCGTCTCGATGGTCTGGAGGCCGAACCGATGCCGCAAGCCGATACCCTGCAATACGAAATCCGACAGCTCGCGTGCATGCGTTTCGACGAAAGGGCGCAGTAGCGGATGTACGCTGTAGCTCATGCCGCGCTTTGCGAGCTCGGTCTCGATGAACATGATGAAATGTCGCACCAGCAAGCTTTGGCTTTCGCCAACCAGGCGCATCACGAAAGTGACGTCGCGGTCGGCGCGCGCAAGGATCTGCGAGGCCAGCGTCGCCGCGGGGGCCGGACCTTCCCCGCCCTTTTGTTCATCCCAGACAGCCGCCATGCCAGCCCCCGATCGCTAGGTCCGGGAACGGTATTGGTGCAACTTGCGGTACAGCGTAGCGCGCGAAAGCCCCAGCTTTTCCGCGGCAGCGGCAATATTGCCGCCGGCGTTTGCGACGGCTCTCTCGATGGCACGACGTTCCATCTCGTCAAAGCGCGCGATCTCGTCACTCTCCGATCCCGTCGCGCTTTTCTCCGACTGCACGGAGATTGAGGGAGGTTGAGCCGGCGCCACCTCCACGAAATCCTCTGGCAGGTCCCTGGGAGTGACGATGCCGGTGATCGTCATCAGCACGAGGTTCTCAATCAGATTACGCAGCTCGCGAACGTTTCCCGGCCAGGAATAGCGGCGCAGCAACTCCATAGTGGCCGCCTCGAACCGCAGCGGCTGGGTGCTGTAGATCGTGGCGAATTGCCTGTTGAAGTGATCGATCAGGATCTCGACATCGCCCAGCCGATCGCGGAGCGGCGGGATGGTGAACTTGACGACGCCGATCCGGAAGTACAGATCCTTGCGGAAACGTCCCTCGGCCACTTCCTGCTTCAAATTCCGATTGGTCGACGCCACCAGCCGAACGTCCACCGGGCGCGCCTTGCTGTCACCCAGTCTGTACACCGCGCGCTCTTCCAGCACACGGAGCAGGTAGGGTTGCAGGTCCATCGGCATCTCGCCGATCTCGTCTAAGCTGAGCACGCCGCCATTGGCAAATTCGAACCGCCCGGGCCTTCCCTCGCGCGTAGCGCCGGTATAAGCGCCCGGCGCATGCCCGAACAATTCGCCGCCGAGCAACTCTTTCGACACCGCACCGCAATTGAAGGCAACGAACGGCTCCTTGCCCGTCTTCAGACTGGCGGCATGAACCAGGCGGGCGAACAGTTCCTTGCCGACGCCCGTCTCGCCCTCGAGCAGGATCGCGGTCCGGCCGAGGGCCGCCCGCTCAACTTTCTGCACCACGTCCAGCAGTGCCTCGCTGCATCCGACGATCGCTTCCTTTGCCGACATCAGGGCAGTGCGGGCTGTCGGCGACATCTCGGATGCAGCAGGATGGGTTCGCGGCTTCGAAGCAAGCACGAGCATTGCGCCCTTCACGACCCCGTCAACGATCAGTGGCTCGATCCGCTGCTCGCGCAGCTCCTCGGGCAACCCCTCGGCCAAGTCTTCGCCCAACAGGCCTTCGCGACTTGGAAGGATCTGTGACCCAATGCTCAACTCACGAGACTGCGTGATCCGCCGCCAGCGAGCCGACGCCATATCGTTGTGATGGACGACCCGACCAAACCGATCCAGGATCACCACGCCGTCGGCACTGCCCATCCCTGGCATTCGACAAATGCTTGCCTCGAGAAGGCGTATTCTTTCGAGCCGGATCTTCTCCGAGAGCGCAAGCTCAATATGATTGGCCGCGATCACCGCCAGCGCGACATTGTGACGATGAAAGATCGCCTGGGGGCCGGAAAAATCGATGATGCCTATGATGCTGCCGTCGATCGGGCTACGAATGGGGCTACCGACGCAGGTCCAGGCCTTGATGCCCTCGGAAAAATGCTCCGCGGCGTGGACATGAACCGGCTTTCCTGTGACGAGCGCCGTGCCAATGCCGTTGGTGCCGGTCACCGTCTCTCCCCAGGCGGCGCCGACTTCGAGGCGAATATCGTGCCCGGCATCGATCGTCCTCTGATCGCCCCCGACATCAAGCACGACACCATTCCTGTCGGTGATGACCAGCATTGTGGCCGCATCGCCAAGTACTTCCGCAACGCGGCGGAAAGTCTGGGCGCTGGAGCCTAGCAGATCATCGTTCTTCAGACGCAGCTCATAGAGATCGTCCGGCGAAGTCACGAAGCTGCTGCCCCTGCAATGGGCGTTGACCCCCGACTTGATGCTGCGCTGCCATGATTCTTCGATGATGCCTCGCACCAGAGCGCTCTCGCGCTTTGCATCTCCGAATGTCAGGAAGTTTTCCCACGCCTTGTTGGTCTCCCGTTCATCGTACGGCCGTCCCTGCTCCGCATCCGCGGCCTCCGGGATTTTGTAGCCTTCCAGGGAAAACGGCGGCTTAGCCATGAAGGTTTCCGTCAGCATTGGAGCACCAAACCTATATTGGCAAACAGCAGCTTGATCAGCAGAAACGACATGAGCCGGGCCAATGAGATCGTGCTCTCACCGGCTCGGCTTACGCAGATCATTCGACCGTTCTGGCGATCGCATCCAAACCGAGACGGCCTGAGATGATCTGCTCCAGGCGCGCTTCCGACGCCTCATCGGGTACGCTCACTCCCTCAAGGTCTATCAGGACCCTGTGCAATTCGACATCGAGCGGCTCGAAGATCCCATTCTCTCGCGTCGCCAGAGCGAAGTGTCGCGATTGCCCGCCGCCGCGCAATTCACCGACAAAATGGAGTTGCCGCCCTGACGCGAGATCGGCAATCACGACGCGGCCGTTATAGCTGATCCGAACATAGGGCTCGATCTCCCTCGGGCGAGCCCGAGGCGTGGACCAAAGCTTGCCCGACGGCTGAGGCTCAGAGGGAGGCGTCGGATTGCGCAACTCCTGCCAGCGCCCGAGCGTCAGATGATTGGCGAGCGAATTGATCTTCGTGCGGTTCTTCTGAAGGAAGTCCTTCGCCTTGAGCTCTTCGCGGTGCGGACCGTCGCGCTTGGAGATGATGTAGGCCATGTCCCGGTTCCTCCTGCCCCGGCTGGTCGGATGACCGTGGAGGCTTATGATTTGCCTCCTTCGGGCTCATGCCGAAGCTCGCAAGATTGTAGCTGTTTCCAGATCGTTGTCACCGTCCATTCATTCGATCGTGACGGTCAAGCCATCGCCGTATTTGGCGCGCCACGTCGGCCATTGACGCCCTGTCGGAACGCGAACCGCGTTCATCTGCTTCAGGCCCGCCCAAGCTTTTCTGCCCCGCCGCCCAACGCAGGACCCTGCGTCGGATCGACATACTCCGGCACATCGGCAACCAGCGTGTTGGTCGTCAGCACCAGCGTGGCCACGGAAGCGGCATTTCGAAGCGCGGTATACGTCACCCTGACCGGGTCGACGATGCCGGCAGATACCATGTCGATGAACACGCCGTTTGCAGCGTCGAACCCGACCCCGGCCCGCGAACTTTGCAGCTCGGCCACAACCTTCGCCGCATCATGGCCGGCATTTCGGGCGATGAAAGCGGCAGGACGCGACAGGGTCTCGCGCACCAGCTTGATGCCTTCACCCAGGTCTCCGTTGATGTTGCCGAGGGCGCGCACCACCACCGGCGCGCACTGCGCCAATGCCGTCCCGCCCCCCGGCACGATGCCCTCCTCGGCCGCAGCACGCGCCGCGCTGAGCGCATCGTCGATCAACTGGATCGTACGCTTCTGCTCGACCGGCGTGACGCCGCCCGCAAAGATCACGGCGGTCCCACCCGAGAGCTTAGCCAGGCGTTCCTTGAGCTTGTCCTGCTCGATGTTCGGCGGCGCCAGATCGTGCTGCTTGGCCACCTGCTGTCGGCGCGCGGCGATCGCCGCATCGTCCCCGCCGCCCCGGATGATCACCGTTTCGCGCGCACTGGCCCGAACCTGCCGCGCAGTGCCGAGGTCGGCAAGGCTCGCCTCTTCCAGCATGCCCCCGAGTTCGCGGGCGATGACCCGCCCCCCGGTGATGATGGCGAGGTCATCCATCATGGCCTTGCGCCAGTGGCCGTAGTCGGGCGGATTGACCACCAGAACCTTGCCGCGGTTGCCTTCGCCGAGCAGCGTGACAACCACTTCCGGGGCGATCTCTTCGGCGACAATGACAAGCGGCTTCCCGGTCTCCGCGACCCTCGCGCGCACCGCCACCAACTCGCCCGGCGCCTTGATTTTCAGGTCCGTCAGGAGAATGTAGGGCTGTTCCAGCACCACCTCCATCTTCTCCACGTCCGTTACCATGTGATGCGAAATGTAGCCACGGTCGAACGACATGCCCTCGACCACCTCGAGCGTCGTACTCGTGGTCAACCCGTAGTCGGAACTGATGATACCATCCTTGCCGACGCGCTCGACCGCCTCGGCGATTAGATCGCCCAGATGAGAGTCGGTCGACGCAATCGTTGCCACCGCCCGTAGCGTCCTGCGGTCCGAGACCGGAATTGCCGCACTCTTCAGGCTCTCGACGACGACTTCGACGGCGCGGTCGATCCCCTTGCAGAGATCGACCGCCTTGGCGCCGCGCTCGAGGGCCGCGACGCCGCCTTGAATGAGACCGTTCGCGAGTACCATCGCCGTCGTCGTACCGTCGCCAGCGACTTCGTTGGTCTGCATCGAGACTTCGCGTACCACCTGGGCGCCCATGTTCTCGAAGCGATCCGGCAATTCGATCTCGGAGGCGATGGTAACGCCATCGCGCGACACGATGGGCGTGCCGATCGGCCTGTCGACCATCGCGTTCATGCCCTTGGGACCGAGCGTCGATTCGATCGCGGCGGCCAGCTTCTGGACTCCACGCGCAAGAGCGCGGCGAGCTTCTATGTCATGCAGCAAGACTTTTGGCATTGCGTTTCACTCCCACGTGATCGTTTCTCGGTCGTCAGGCCGGGCGAACTTGATGTCCGCTCCGATTTGTCGGCACCCACAGGTCGCACGCGTATCAGCGCGACCTCACGCAAGCGCCGCGGAATGCTTGTTCATTGCAGGCGATCCGGAAGACCGCACGGCGCAGCCACTGCCGCAACCTCCGCACGGAGCTGGCGTCTGCTCCGCGCGATCCGCGTCCAGCTCGAGATAGCGCACCGCAAGAAGGCCCCGGCATAACGAGCTGTTGAACTCCATGTTGATGCGCACGCCTCGCAAGCGCTGCAAATACGACGCCATTTCGTGGCGCTTGATGGGGGCCCCATCGTAGGTAACAAAGGCCGGGTCGGCCGGGAGATCGGCGAGGCGCCGCTCAACCAGAAGCTCGCGATAGCGCGGCTTCTGGCGCGCAACTTCTTCCGAGTCGAAGTTGATCGCGTCAAACGCGCTCAGACTCATGCGGCAAATCGCGGGATCCTCATAACCCAGCCCGCGCAATGCCAGGATCATGACCTCCTGGCGCCGCTCGAACGCCTTGCGGCGGAATTTCTCCCGCAGATCGTCAAGTGAACCGCCGCTTGCGAAATCCTTGAGCGCCTCGCCAAACGACCTACCCTCGCGGACGCCCCGGTTGATCTCCTCGGCGACCATATGGTCCCGAAGCTGCGGGCGGGCTTCGCGAACCCAAGGCAGCGAGGACACCGCCCGACGCATATCGTCGGCCATAAGGAACGCGAAGTTCGCCGAACACCAGTAGGTCGGCAGGCGAAAGACGATGTCGACTCCATCAACATGATCGACCGTGACCCGCTCGACGAATCCAAGCTCGGTGACCGGTTCGTCCAGCTCGGGATCCGTGACCAGCGCGAGGCGCTCCCACACCTCATTGGTCTTGCGATCATGCTGATGGAGCGCGTTCATCGGCTCTACTCCGCTGCCGTCGCGTGGATTTTCTGCCCGAGCTTCGCCTTCTGCGCCTCGACGTCGACTCCATAGAGACGTGCGGCGTTGAGGCCCAGAATCTTCCTCTTTGCCTGCGGGGTGAGGTCGACGCCGTGCTCCTGCTTCAAATCTTCCGGCAGCTCGAAATTCCAGAACTTCTCGACCAGCCAGCGCGGCGTCCAGATCGCGTAGTCGCTCCCGAAAAGCAGCTTGTCCTCGCCGACCCAGAACAGCAGTTCGCTGATCACTTCGGCAAAATAGCGCGGCCGTCCATGGATGAACGGCAACGCCACCGCGAGGCCGCCGTAGACGTTCGTCTCCTGCACCGCGATCCAGCAAAAATCATCGAGGCGCGGCAGACCGCAATGCTCAATGATGAAATTCAAGCCCTGGAAGTCCGTCGCGGCATGGTCGACGTCGTGAACATCGAACGCATCCTTGTCCAACGGAATGATCGTCGGCCCCTTATGGACATGGATGTTGGTGATGCCGAGCTTCTGGCAGAGCTCGAGGCAGCGATAGGCGTTGGGATCCGTGAGCTTCCACCCACGCGAGTCACCCTTCCACTCGGCGGTATAGAGCTTGACACCCTTGATGCCGAACGTCTCCTTCATGTAGTGGATGTACTCGAGCGCCCTCTCGCCATCCCGTGGATCGAAGGCGCCGTTGACGATGAAGCGGTCCTTGTACTTCTTCGCCATCTCGGCGTTGCGATCGATAGTGTTGAACCCGTTCTTGTAGAACTCTGTGAGGTAGGTCGACTGAACGACGGCCATGTCGTCAGGACCGTCGACGAACAGATCGTGGTACATCTGGTCGGCGCTGTATTTCTCGAACTGCTCCTTCGGCCAGAGCTTGTCCTTCGGGCTGAGCGAGGTGTGGTAGGCGTAGAAGCAGTCGATGAACTGCTTGCCGTGGACGTTGAGCTGATTCGCCGGACTTCCGTCCCAAAAATGGGTATGGCCGTCGATAACGAACACTTCCTCGCCGGTGGGAGTTATGAACATGTTGCTCTCCGGAAATTCCTGGTTGGCTCTAGTCGATCAAACGAAGCGCGGTGGTCGGGCGAGACCACTTCGAGAAGCGGCGGGGCCATAGCCGCTGGGGATGCGGCCCCGCCCAGTCAGGGAGGCGATGGAGACTCACTCGATGTATTCGAAGACCTCGTCCATGTTTCCGAACAGCGTCACCGTGTTGTCGTCGATACGCACCATCCGTCCGTAGTGGGTCGAGGTATTAACTTCGAAGATCTCGGCCGTCATTTCCTTCCCGAGAATTTCGCTGATTTCATCCATCTTGAAAGTCAGCTTTCCCTCGCCGTCGATGCGGATCAGGGCCGGCTGATAGGTCACTGTCACGTTCGGCTTCTTCGCCATGAACTCGGCGATGGCGCGCGCCTCGACGCTGTCATTCATGGTGACGCCGCACTGATGGGAAATCGTTTGCTCGAAACGAAGGTCCCCCATCTTCTGGAAGATATTCTGGTTGGTCGCAGATCTGGAAACGACGGACATTGCAATTTACTCCTTGGGAAGGGTGAGGCCGAGCTCGCCGAGAATCTTCTTGATGCGTTCGACCGACTGCGCACGCGCATCGGCGTACTGCACCGGCTTCGAATGCGGCTGCGACCAGATCGGCTGCAGGCCGGCGGCCGCCTTGTTGGCGAGCGCAACATGCTTGTTCACCCACCCCTGGAACAGCTTCTTGTTGTGGGCGCCATGCTGATTGTCGGTCACCAGAAGGTGCATCAGGTCGATCGTGTTCGCGAGATTGCGCTCATAGTCCGCTTCCGCGGACGAAATCACCGGCGGCGTGATGAAGTCGCCGTTAGACGAGGCTACCTGCATCAGGAAGCCGCTGCGAAACAGTTCGCCGACCAGCGGCTCGAACACGATGTTGGTGGCGAAATACTGCTCGAGATAGTCGGCCGAGCCCATGATCGACTCGATCGCTTCCCGCGTTCCCTGCCAGCCCTTGTCTTCCAACCAGACGCGCTTGCCGGCCGTGTCGTCGAAGCCCGGAATGTCCATTCCGATCTCGGCGAGATACAGCGTAATATCCTGTGAAAGGCGAAGCTTGTAGGACGAGTTCGTCAGCGTCGCATTGTTGATCATCTGGGTGTAGCCGTAACGCTGAGCCTGCATCAGCGACGTGCCGAGACCGAACTCGGCGTGCTTCCACGCACCGAGATGGTTCTGCAAGATCTTGATCCAGGCCTTGTCGAAGCTCTTCGGTGCCCCGGACTTGCGACCGTTGGCGATCACGGCCTGGACCATGGCTTCGATCTTGGACTGGCGCTGGTAGTGAGTGCGCTCCCATTCCTGGTCGGGAGCACGGAACGCATGCCAATTCGAGCTGAGGGCCCCCGTGTTGTCCTTGGTGTATGCACCCTTGCCGTTGGGGAAAGAGATGATCCAGTCCTGCAACAGGTATCGTTCCGGATCCGGCTGCACGTCGACCGTCACGTCTTCGTAGTGCGTGGCTCGCTTGCTGCGGGGCTCGAAATAGCGGTATCTGCGGCTATCCGAATCCGGAAACACCGCAGAACCTGCTGCACCGGATTTGGCTGATACGGTTTGAACGGCAGTCATGGTCGTCTTCCTCCTCCTGTTGTTGGGCTCTAGCTCGTTGGGCGGTCGAGGCGTCTTAGTTGTTCGCCGGCGTGAACTTGTCGAAGAAGATGCGGTCCGACTCGACATCGCTCATCTGCAACACTGGCGTCAGCGCCTCGATCATTGGCGATGGTCCGCAGGCATAGACGTCGACGTCTTCACCATAGTCCGCCCCGCGAAGGTGCTCTCCGACTGCCTCATGCACGAAGCCCTTTGCTCCGCCCCAGGCTGTGTCGTCGGCCGCATGGGAGAGAACCGGGACGAAGGTGAACTCCGGATGCTTGCCGGCGAGCTCCGCGAAATGGTCGAGATAGAAGAGATCGTTCTGCGTCCTGGCTCCGTAGAAGAAGCGCACCGGACGAACTTCCCCGGAGCTGATGTGATCATGCAGGATAGACCACAGCGGCGACATTCCGGATCCGCCACCGACCAGGATCATGGCTCCCGTTTTGTTTTCTCGTCGGAAGCAGGTCCCGTAGGGTCCTTTGATTCCGACTTCGGTTCCGACGGCGAGATCTCCGTCGAGTCGTGAGGAGAAGCGCCCATTGGGGTACTTCTTGATGATGAACGCGAGATTTTGGCTTTCGCCCGGCGAATTTGCCATGGAAAACGAGCGCGTAATCGTCTCTGGCCCCGGGAGCGTGATGTCGACATATTGACCCGCCCAGAACTTCAGAGGTTGCTCCAGTGTGATTTCGAGGCGGCGGATGTCATGGGTCAGCGCAGAGACGCTCGTAACGGTGCCCGTGAAATCCTTGACGGGAATCGATTTCGACAGCACTTCCTCGTCATAGTTGAGGAGCTCCACCTCCAGATCCGAGTATGCCAAGGTCCGACAGAGCAGGATGTAATCCTGGCCTCGCTCCATCTCGTTCAGGGCAAACGTCGAGTATTTCTTCAACTCGACATCGCCTCCGGTAAGGACGCATTTGCACGCCGAGCACTGCCCCTCCTTGCAGCCATGCGGCAGCGCGATCCCTTGGCGAAACGCAGCGTCGAGAACAGTTTCGTTCTCCTCGACCTCGAACTCTATGCCTACCGGTTGCAGGCGAACGACATTAGCGGGCGCGCCCATAGGGGCCTCCTCAAACGAACGCTTTCATATCTTCCGGGGAGCGATCGGGAAGGAGCCGGCCGCAGCCGGCCCCTTCCGTCTCACTTAGTTGCAGGGATTGATAGTGAATCCCTTGCGATACTCGGCGAGATGCTTCTCGCGGTCGGCCGGGCTCATCTCCCGCAGCGTCTGTAGCGGGCTCTTGAGGATGTGGCCGCGGACATCGTCGAGCGTCCACATTTCCTTCTGGTCGAAGCGCAAATGCGGCTGCGCGACCAAGGTCTTGCCGTCCGTGCGCACGAAGCCGAGATCCTTGATGGCGTCGGCAATATCCACATTGTGGTAGACGCTTTCCCACTCGCGACGGCCGCTGAACCGCCCCATCGCCGGGGTCGGACGACCCTGGTACTCGCCGGCGAACGCTTCGACGGCCGTCCACCGATCGAGCTCATGGGCGAAGGTGTGCAGCTTGCCGTCGATCTCGTCGGTGACGATGTCCTCACGGATGAGGCACGGAACGAGGCACGACCAGCAACGATGCGGATAGACGTAGCCGACGTCGCTGTTGAACAGGATGTTGGTTTGACCCCGATGCGACAGCTTCTCGTACCATTTCCAGAACTCGCCGAACTGCGCATACCAGCCCGGATACTTGTGCTCGAACCACTCGAAGTCCTTTTCAGTCTGCGCCTCGATACGCCAGAAGTTCGCCGACCAGCCGACGGCAAAGAACTGGGCGACCTTGTGGACGTAGTGCTTCTCGGTCAGCCGCTTCCAGGCGGCCTGCACGTCGTCATGATGGATCTTGATGCCGTACTTCTCGAGCGGCAGCATATAGGTCCGGTAATAGTCCTCGAAGATCCAGCGGTGCCACATCTCCGCGTAGGACTCCTTGTTCTTGTCGCGGTTCGTGGTGCCGTATTCGATGAACGTCCCGATCGCCGCGTCGACGATGGCATGGTTCTGCCAGAAGGCATAGCGCATGTCGCGCTCGAGCAGCAGGTGATTCTCCGGCTCCTTCAGCATCGACATCAGCATCGAGTGGCCGTTGCCGATGTGGCGGCTCTCGTCCGACTGAACCGAGAGGAACACGGTTGGCAGCGCATAGTCGCCGTTGCGCGCCGCCTCCGACGGCATGGCGACGAACAGCGTGTTGGTGAACGCCGTCTCGGCGACGACGGTCAAGTAGACGTTCGCCGACGTGATGGCGTCACCGGTGATGAATCCTTCACCGAACTGGCGACCGATCGTGGTGGCGTAGCACTTGCCGAACGCCTCCTCCGTGATGTCGAAGCCGGCCGGGTCGATGTAGTTCTCCATGTACCATTTCTTCAGGTTCATCTGGATGGTCGAGTGACGGAATTCGTCGACCATCTGCATGGTGAAGCCAGTACGGAGATCTTCGCCGGGTGCGAGGCGCCCGACCATCGCCATGGAACGTGCCGCCGAGATTTCCGGGAACGGGATGATCGCCAGGAACAGCTTCATCCACTCGACCCAACGTGGCTCGACGTTGCGGAACATGTCGCCGCGAAGCGCGGCATCGAGGGCGCCGTAGACGCGGTTGTCCTTTTCCTCCTGCATCGGGAAATAGGAGCGAAGGACCTGCTTCATCGGATCCTTGGGCGCCTTCGTGATCTTGTAGTCGGTGGGGAAGGTCATCGCTTCCTGGACGTAGGACGGATTCCATCCGAGATCTGCAATCTTCTTTGCAGCCTCACCGACGGAAATGCCGCGCTGGGCGGTGATCTTGTTGAGTGTTAGCGTTCCAGACATCTCGTCTTTCCTCCTGATCGGGTCAGAAACCACATCGATATTCCGCCTGCCTGGACCTTCGCGGACCGAGCAGTGCTTACCCGTGCGTTACGGGCCACCTCGCGACCGTTTGCGCGGCCGGACGTTTGATATCGGCAAGGGTCTCAGGATGACTGTGGAACACCTCAGGGATGATCAGGAGCGATCTTCGGACCCAGCCGTCCTCCGATCGCAATTGAGTGACCCCGCGCAAGGTTCGCCCTCAGCTTGACATCCCCTTCCCTCGTTCTTTTCGCGGCTCGCCCCGGACGGAGCAGTCAGCGTTGTTGTGCCAAACAGCTTTGCAATGGGCGTGCCAGCGCTCTCTTGCCCCGCCAAATTGATTTCTGATTGCCGGAGGTGAGGATCGGCGCTGACGGAGACTTCGCGGCTCCCAGTTAGCGACCTGCGGAAATGCAAACTGCGACAAGAGTTGCAAAATGAGAATCGGCGCAACGCGGAGACCGCCACTTCGCGGCGCAATGTTTGCGCTGCAACAGTGCCAGAAATTGCCCCGGGCAATACGTCGAGCGCTTTCGGAATCGAACGCGGTCCGCTCGATGCGACAGGCGTCTTTCACGTTGAAGGCCGCGCATACGAGACTGGTTCGTTGCCCGGTCCATTCGGACTAGCGATAGTCCTCGAAACCGGCCGACCGTTTTGATTGCCGAACCTTCTCGATCCAGCGCTCGGTGTACTGGGCGTAGCAATCGTGATCGCAGAAAGGGAGACCGGTACTGAATTCTCTCAGATAGTGAGCGTGAATGGGCTCGCAGCAAGACATGCAGAACGTCTTCAGCCACGGTGTTCTGCCATTGACGAGGACGAACCTCATGCGGCGTTCCTAAGCGATCTTGTCGATATGAGATTGACAACGATGCAAATTGAGACGATGGCGTACAATGAGACTCCGGAGATCAGACCACTCCTCCACCCTTGCGGTGTTTGCACTGCGATATGAGCTTGTGTGAAACCGATCTGATTGAACTGTTGCAGCGCCTGACCAGCATAAGATCTCACGCAGCTGGGCTCCGGTGACGGCGTCAGACGACACCACACGGGCATGACGACGGCCGCTTGCTCGATCCATCGCGAGGAAATGCATGCTCGCGATGGATGATGCAGCTATCCTTCAAGGGATTAACACGGCCCGCCCATGAATTTCGCCTGCATTGAGATCGTGCAAGGCCTTGTTGGCGTCCGCAAGGCGATACTCGGTCGTGGCAAGTTCAACCAGATCTCGGTCCGCAAGGGCCATCAACTCGGTTAGTTCGGCCCACGTGCCGACCAGATTGCCGATAATGTTTTTCTCGGTTATCACCATGTCGACTGTCGGCACCCGAATGTCTTCGCCGTAACCGACGACGTAGTAGCTGCCCATCGGACGAGTCATCGCCAGGCCCTTCGACGTCGTCCCCTTCTCGCCGACGAAATCGATCACCGCTTCCGCACCGTTTCCGCCGGTCAGACCCAGAACGGCTTCCACTTCGTTGCCGTCAGCTTTCACGAGATGATCGGCGCCCGATTTTTCGGCTAGTTTCAGCGATGCTTCGGACTTGTCGACGACAATAATGTCGGCCGCACACATCGCTTTGAGGCACTGGATTCCGATGTGGCCCAATCCTCCCGCACCGATAACAACGCAAGATTCGCCTGGCAAAAGGTGACGCGTGGCCTTCTTGACAGCGCGATAGGCGGTGAGGCCTGCATCGGCGTATGGCGCGACATCCTTTGGCGCCAAAGTCCGTGGCAGCGGGACGATGTTGCGTTCTGAGGTGCAAAGGAACTCTGCATAGCCGCCGTTGCAATCGAGGCCTGGGAACGTTCCAGGACCGTGCATGTCGAATCCTCGGCGACAGGCGAGACACGTCCCGCCGCTGATCTTCGGATGGACGATGACAGGATCGCCCTTCTTTAGTCCCTCGACTTCCTTGCCAACTTCTTCGATCCAGCCTGCATTTTCGTGCCCCATAATGAGGGGAAGCAGCTTGTCACCGCTCGGATCCATGTGCGGCTTCCACACGCCTTCGACGATGTGAAGGTCGGTTCGGCATACGCCCGCACCACCTATGCGGACAATGACGTCGGTTGATTTCGTCAACTTCGGATCAGGCACCATCTCTTCCCCGACCCAAAGGTCGTTGGAAAGTTTCTCGTCGTAGGCTCTCAATACTTGGGCTCTCATCATTTCCTCCGTCTCCCCGGCGAACTTCGGTGCGCCATCGGCGATTTCAGCCTCAGCATTTTTTGTGCCAGCGGATTTGTGTCGCGGCGCCAACAGCCGCTGTTGGATACGCGCCAACAGTCCTGCTGCGGCGCAGCGCGAAGATGATAGATCACCGTGCTGAAACAGCCCGATACTACCAGGCACGGATCAGCGTTATCTAAAGTCCTCCACCATTGGGAGGATCGATGGTTCAAGCTAAGCACGACAAAAAGGAGAGCAGCTGGACTTTGCTGCGCATTGCTTGCCGCGCAAGGAGGTTAACTGGATGGCCAAACCGGTCCACTCGATGATCCGCGTGGCCCACGAGGCGACTTCCACCGGCGCGCCTTCGATCTCGAGATCCCCAACCATCTGAGTGTGCCAATTTCGCCCTGATCTATTTGCGTCTCCGTCCTCACCTTTCGAGCTGGAGCTGACGGTCATCGCAAGGAGCCGTATGCGCTCGACGTCCCGATCTTCTTACTGGATCTGTTCTCGAAAGGAGATGTCGTGAACCTGACCAAAGCAGAGCGGCAGCATGCCAAAGACGGGGCAAATCTTGACTTCAGCTTTGTCCATCTCACGCAAGGTCAGAACTGAGTCCTAGTATTCTCGCGCGCAGATCTACAATTCGCAGCAAGCCGGCATTATTGCTTATTCGTATCTGGCGTATGGGCTTCCTTGGTTGAGCGGATGACGCTTCTGCCCGACGGGAACGAGCTAGGAATCGTGCTCAATGGCGATCTGGCCGCGATCTTGAGCTTTGCTGCGGGCAAAACGAAGCCCGACCTCCTTCCGGAGGCCGGGCTTCTTGGCGACTTAGTATCGATCGTTGGTTGCCGGGACAGGATTTGAACCTACCCAGACGTCTTGAACGCGACAGTCTGCGGGACTGCCGCAGACAAACCAGTCGTCACCAGCCCAGAAATTGGAGCGCTGTTGGCTCCCCAAATTGGGTGTCGGTAGATTTTTGTTGATCTCTCCGTGCACACATCGTGCACACGCCGCCCTCTAACTTATTGAAGAACTTGAACTCTCGGTCCAATCCATCATGGGCCAAGTTGAGCTAACTCAGGCTAGCCTAATCCAAGCTGATCCAAAATCGTCAGCTCTGCGCCATAGCCACGCCGGCGCGACGCGATCAATTAGATTGCCGTGTAGCCGCCGTCGGCATTGACACACGCGCCCGTGATGATCGAGGCCTTGTCGCTCGCAAGAAAGGCCACAACCTCAGCAATCTCCCCAGGCCGCGCCAAGCGCCCGATCGGCTGCCGCACCAGCATCGCCTGGCGGGTCGCCTCCGGCAACTTGGCCAGCAACGGCGTATCGACATAGCCCGGAGAAACGCAGTTCGCGCGAATACCCTGGAGCGCATAGGTCAACGCAACTGAGCGCGTGAGATTGACCACCGCGGCTTTCGCGGCCGAATAGGCGTTGCTGTTTTCCTGACCGACGTGAGCAAGGATCGACGCCATGTTGACGATCGCGCCACCACCGGTCGCACGCATGATGCCTGCGGCGAACTTGTTGCAGATCGCCACCCCGGTGAGATCGACGTCGATCACGCGGCGCCAGTCGACGAGATCGAGCTCGTGGATCGGCGACTTGCGCTCGGGAATGCCGGCATTGGCGACGAGGATGTCGAGCCGGCCGAACAGCGTGACGGCTGCCTGCATCAGCTCGGCGACTGAGGCCTCATCGGTGACGTCGACATGCTGGAAGCCCGCCGCGTGACCATCGGCGGCAAGCCCGGCCGCAAGCGCGGCTCCGCCTTCGGCGAGATCACCGAGCAAGACTTTCGCCCCCTCGACGGCAAACAGTCGCGCAATCGCCGCTCCAATCCCGGAGCCGGCGCCGGTGATGACGGCAACCTTTCCCTCGAGCAGCACCACACCCTCCCGTTCGACCCGATTTGCCGAGCTCAGCTCTTCTCGAAGCCCGGGCGCGGAATCGTGCCCATCAGCGTCCGGGTGAAGCCACCGTCCACGACGATCTCCTCACCGGTGATGTAGCTCGCGCGCTCGCTCGCGAGGAAGACTACCGCATCGGCGATGTCCTCGGGGCGGCCGATGCGCCGTGCCGGCACCAACGCCCGCCGCGCCTCGTACACGCCCTGGGTCTGATAGATGGCCTCGGTCATCGGCGTGCGGATCATGCCCGGGCTGACGACGTTGCTGCGTACGCCGCGCGGTCCCCATTCGACCGCGAGCTGGCGGGACAGCACGGCCACGCCGGCCTTGCTCACGCTGTAGGCGCCGCTGTAGCTCTGCGGAAATGAGGCCGAGATCGATGCGACATGGACGATGGCGCCTGCGCCGCGCGCCAGCATCGGCTCTCCGAAGGCCCGCGCGCAGCGCAGGTAACCGGTCAGGTTCAATGACAGAATGCGGTCCCAATCCGCCATGCTCGTGGTGTCGAGCCCGCCCGGCAACATCGTGCCAGCATTGTTGACGAGGATTGTGGCTTCGCCGACTTTCGCCGCCACCTCGCCGGCGGCGCGCGCGACGCTGTCATCGCGGGTGACATCGCAGGCTAGGAACTCCGCGCGGCCACCGCTTGCGCTAATCTCCGCCGCGACAGCCGCGCCGGCCTCGTCGCGGTCGAGCACGACGACGGTCGCGCCAACCGCCGAAAGGCCGAGCGCAATGCCGCGCCCGATGCCCGCACCACCGCCCGTGACGACGGCAACTTTCGCGGAAAGATTGATCCATGCCATGCGGGGCTTCCAAGGTTGGAAAGGCGATTGGCGCCTCAGGTGGCGAGGCCGGACAAGGACAGCAGCTCGATCCTGCGGATCAGCCGGTTCTCCTGCGCGACGATGAGATGCTCTGAGGCTTGCAAGTAAGCCGGCCAGTCGGGATCCTTGTCGCGCTCGGCGTGCCGGCGCTCGAACTCTCCCATGTCGGGGAAACCCCAGAGATGAACGATCTGGTTGAGCGGCCCGACCGCGCTCGTGAACATGCCAAGCGGACGCCCCAGATATTTGAGCTGGACCGGTATCGCGAGCCGGTCGAACACCTCGATGAACTCCGCCATCTTCCGCAGGCGGATGGTGTAGACACGCAGGTCGACAATGGCTTGCTCGGTCATCGGAGGATCTCCCGGTTGGCTCTCTCAGCTGCGCACGAGCGCGCAGCTACCCTCGTCGAGGGGCCGGAACGCTTCGGTTGCGCTCAGCGTCGAGACCAGCTTGTAGACGTCGCCGGTCGACGTGCTCTCCGCGGGCTTCTTCACCTCGAAGAGATAGGCCGGATGGATCTTGCGCCCGTCGGCGCGGATCATGCCCTGACCGAAGCAGTCGTCGTCGGTCGGCATCTTCTTCATCAGCTCGACGACCTCGCGCCCGTTGCGCTTGGCCTGCTCGGCGCCGAGCTCCTTCACCGCCTTGAGGTAGTGCAGCACGCAAGCGTAGTCGCCGGCCTGGCTCATGTTGGGATAGACGTTTGCTGCCAGGCGCGGCTTCACCCGGTTCATGAAGGCGCGCGTTCGCTCGTTGAGATCCCAGTAGAAGGTCTCGGTGAGCGACAGGCCCTTGGCCGTCGACAGGCCCATGCCGATGACGTCGGTAACATAGCCGACCAGCGCCGCCATGCGCGCGCCGCCCTGGTCCAGACCGAACTCCTGGGCCTGCTTCAGACAGTTGATCAGCTCATTGCCGGAATTGGCAAAGGCGATCACATTCGCGCCGCTCGACTGAGCCTGCAGCAGGAAGGACGAGAAGTCCGAGGTCGACCCGAAGGGATAGCGGACCGAGCCGAGCACGGTGCCGCCGGCCGCCTTAACGAATTTCGCCGCGTCCGCCTCGGCAGCATGGCCGAACGCATAGTCGGCGGTGAGGAAAAACCATTTCGAGCCGCCGGTGCGCACGAGCGAGGTCGCCGTCGAATGGGCGAGGCACCAGGAATCCCAGGACCAGTGCACGAGGTTGGCGCTGCAGCTCTTGCCGGTCAGGTCCGACGATCCGGCGGTGGTGATCAAGGCAACCTTGTTCTTGTCCTCGATCAAGTATTTGGCGCCGAGCGCGATCGAGGAGTTGCCGACATTCTCGATCACGTCGACGCCATCCTGATCGAACCATTTGCGGATGATCGCAAGGCCGACGTCGGCCTTGTTCTGATGGTCGGCGACCAGGATCTCGACCTTGACGGAAGGGTTGGCCGCCATGAATTCGGCAGCCGCCTGCTGTGCGCAGGCGACTGTCGTGGGCCCCGACACGTCGCGATAGATGCCGGACATGTCGGTGATCACGCCGATGCGGATCGTGTTGTCGGACTGCGCCCGGGCGAGGCGCGGCGCCAACGCCGTGGCGAGGCCGGCACCGACGAAACTGCGGCGTGTCATGGTCATGTCGTTTCTTCCTCACCTGTCCTGCCTTCCGGCATGGACCGTTGTTGATCCCGTTTGGATGGTGTCGATCAGGCTTGCTGGCCAGCCAGATGACGGCCGGTGATGTAACCGAAGGTCATGATCGGCCCGAGCGTGATGCCGGCACCAGGATAGTTGCCGCCCATGATCGAGGCACGATCATTGCCGACGGCATAGAGTCCGGCGATCGCCGTACCGTCGTGGCGCACCACGCGACCGACCAGGTCGGTAGTCAGACCGTCGAATGTGCCGAGATCGCCCATGATGAGCTTCAGCGCGTAGTACGGCCCGGTGCCGATCGGGGCCACGTTCGGGTTTGGCTTGTGCTCGGCGTCGCCGAGATAGCGGTTGAAGGCCGTCGAACCGCGCTTGAACGCGCGGTCAATGCCATGGACCGCGCCTTCATTGTACTCGCGCACCGTTGCTTCCAGACCGTCGGCCTCGATGCCCGCGGCCGCGGCAAGCTCGCGCAATGTCGCGCCGCGGTTCAGATAGCCGTTGCGCACAAAAGTGCCGACCGGCACTGGCGCCGGCTTGGCATAGCCGAGGCCGTATTTGCGGATCGTGGCGTGATCGCAGATCAGCCAGGCCGCGGTCTCCCTACCACCGGCGCCATCGGCGATCATCGCGGCGCCGACGTCGTGGTAGGACTCGGACTCGTTGGTGAAGCGCCGCCCTTGCCTGTTCACCGCGATCACACCGGGCTTGTAGCGGTCCACGAGATGCGGAAACACGCCGGTGCGATTGCCGAGCGGCACGCGCGACACCGGCATCCACGCCGCCGCACTCGGAAAGCGGATGTCGCAGCTGCCGCCGGCCACCTCTGCCATGCGGATGCCGTCGCCGGTGTTGGCCGCAGGTGTCGGCGACAAATGTTCGCCGCCTCGGGCAAGATGCGGATAGGCGCGCGCAATGCGCGCCTGATCGTGCGGAAAACCGCCGCTCGCCAGCACCACTGCGCGGCGCGCCGTGATCGCGTACTCGCCCTGCGTATCGCCGACGATCGCGCCCGCGATGGCGCCGTTCCGGCTGATCAGCCGTTGCGCGGGCGTTGCCGTGAGCAGCGGAATCCCAAGATCGAAGACGGTCCTCGCAAGCCGCGCCGCCAGCGCATTGCCGCTGGTGATCTTGACCCCGCGGCGATAGCGGGCGAGATCCCAGAGGTGGCTGGCAAGCCGCCGGGCCACGTAGATTGCCGAAGCGAGCGAACTCGTGACGCGGAAGAAATGCTTCAGCTCGTCATTGGACGAGTTGAACATCATGCCGATGAAGGTGATGGTCTCGAGCGGCGGCCGCAGCCGGCGGATCTCCGTGCCGAGCCCGCGGGCGTCGTAGGGCGCCGCGGTCACCGAGCGGCCGAGCTTGGTGCCGCCCTCGACGTCCGGATGATAGTCGGGATAGGCCGACAGCACGAATTTCGCTTCGGTCTCCTTCTCGAAGAAATCGAGCATGCGCGGGCCGACATCGAGAAAGGCATCGATCGCCGCATCGTCGAAATGATGGCCGGTCTCGTGCTTGAGATAGGTGCGCGCCGCGTCGCGGCTGTCCGTGACGCCCGCATCGCGCGCATGGCGATTTCCGGGAATCCACAGCACGCCGCCGGAAAAAGCCGTGGTGCCGCCGAAGTACTCGTCCTTCTCGACGATGATCACGTCGAGCCCGCACTTCCGGGCCGTGATCGCGGCGGACAATCCGCCGGCGCCCGAGCCCACGACCAGCACGTCGCACGACAAATCACGCGCTTGTCCTGACATTGCCGTTTCCTCCCGTGGTCTCGCCGCGCCGTTGCTTTGTTTGGGTCTGACGACGGCTCGTATTCTCGATAGGCGCGACCGCGGGCGCCGCCAATGGACGAAACTCTTTTTGTATTGTACTTTTCATAAGTGCAGTGCAGCGACCGGAACTAACCGCCACTGCCGCGGAGGGAACCGCAAGCATGATTCCGCACTATTTTTTGTACGAGGAAGCGGCTTCGAAGGTCGAACCGTCGTTCCTCCATATCGAGCCGATCCCGGTGCGCAGCGGCAGGCACAATTGGACAATCCGGACGCACACGCATCCCGACCATCACCAGGTCCTGGTGATCAGCAAGGGCGGCGGCGCCATCGAGGTCGAGGGCGTGAGCTGGGAGGTCTCGCCGCCGGCGCTGGTCATCATCCCGGCGCTGACGATCCATGCCATCCGCTTCAGACCCGGCACCGACGGCTATGTCATCACCGTGGCGCTGCCCTTCCTGCAATCCGCGCTCGATGACGATGCCGACCTCATCGACGGCTTTCGCGTACCGGTCCGCTTCCTGTCGCAACAGATCGGCCGCGACATCGACCTCGTCGGCCTGTTCGCCTCGCTCGAGCACGAATTCGTCTGGTCGGCACCTAGCCGCCGCACCGCCATCAAGGCCTATCTGCAACTGCTCGCAGTAACGGTTCGCCGGCTGCTCGAGCAGGAGCGTGTTCGTCCGATCTCCAGCGCACGGGAGGCGGAGACCGTGATGCACTTTCGCGAGCTGGTCGAGAAGCACTATCGCGATCACCCCTCGCTCGATGTCTACGCGCGCAAGCTCGGCGTCACGGCCGCGCGCCTCAACGCCTGCTGCCGGATGACGACAGGCAAGTCCTCGCTGGCGCTGATCAATGATCGGCTGCTCACGGAGGCCAAGCGCAACCTGCTCTACTCCGACATGACCGTGAACGAGATCGGCGCAGCACTCGGCTACGCCGATCCGGCCTATTTCAACCGCTTCTTCTCCCGCAATGTCGGCCTGTCGCCGGGCCGCTTCCGCGAGCGGCTGTTCTCCGACGAGACCCGCGCGGCTGCCAGCTGAAGTTGGCATTGCGCGATCAGCCGGCGAGAGAAAAGGCCAGGCCCTGCCGCTTGAGTATCGCGGCGCCTTCGTCGATGTCCTTGAGCGGCTGGTCCGACAGGATCTCGAGCACGACCCTGCCCTCATAGGCTCGCTGCCTCAGCAGCGCAGCGATGGCCGCAAAATCGATCTCGCCCGAGCCGATCGGATCGTGTCGCCACTGCCCCTTCGGACTGTCCGATAGATGAACGATGCCGAGACGGGGCCACAGCGCCCTAAGACCCTCGACCGGATCCTCGCCAATCGCAACGGCATTGGCGACATCGTAGATCACCGGCATCCCGGCATAGCCTTCGGCATCGAGAAAGCGAGTGATGTCCGCGGCGCTGGCGAGCAGCCCCTGCGGATGGTTTTCGAGGATGACCGGCACGCCGGCGCGCTCCGCCTTGTCGTAAATGCGGGCGAAGGCGTCGCGAAAACTCACCATCAATCGGTCGTTGGCCTTGGCAAGCAGCGCGTGCCGGCGGCCGGAGCCGACGCAGATCCAGCGCGCGCCGAGCTCGGCGGCGCGGTCGATCGTGGCCACATAAGACGAAACCGCGAAATCGACCACGTGTTGCGACGGGCTTGCGAGATTGATGTCGCTGCTGGCGAGGTCGAGCGCCAGGAGCGACAGGCAATGCCGCTCGATCAGCGCGCGAATTCGCCGCGTGCGCGCGGCGTCCTGTACCCAGGGATCGAAGTGCGGCGGCGTCGCCATCAACTGGATGGTGCGATAGCCCGCAGCGGCGAGCCGCTCGATGGCGTCCTCCGCGACGCAGTCCCACGCGAAGCCGAAAGTGTGGGCGCCGAGCACCGGAAGCGTCATGGGGCCGCCCGGTAAAGCTCGATGGTGCGACGAATGCCGTCGCGCAACGAGGTCAAGGGCAGGCCGGGAAGCGCGCGCCGCAAGTCGCCCTCGCCGATGTCCTCCGCGAATGGAAGCACGGGACCATCGATCCCAATCTTCGCACCGGGGACGACGTCACGCACGGCCGCGACGACGTCGTCGTTCGAAACCACCTCGCCCGGCAAGTTGAAGACGTGCGCGCCATGAGGCTCGCGGCGAAGCGCGGCGTAATAGGCCGCGACGACATCGTCGACGAACACGAGGCCGGCCGTGCCGATATAGGGAATGATATAGGTCTCGCCACGCGCGGCCGCGCGGCAGGCCAGCGATGGGCCCGCAGTCAACCCGGTTTCGCGGCCATAGCCATAGACGATATAGGGCCGGAAGCCGATGCTGGCGATGCCATGGTCCTCCCAATAGGCCCGCGCGCTGCCTTCGCAGGCGAGCTTGAATGCCCCGTAATGGGTAATGGGCCGCGGCGTCGTCTCGTCGTCAGGGCCGTAGACGCCGGCGCTGCTCGTATAGACGATGCGGCGGATACCGAGCGCTTGCGCGGCGTTGAAGACGTTCAACGTGCCGACGAGGTTGATCATCGCGCCGCGCACGGGATCGGCCTTGCAGGCCGGCGTCAGCACGCCGGCGAGATGGACAGTTCCGTCGCAGCCTTCGGCTGCAGCACGCACCGCCTGCCCATCCGCGATATCGCCGATGCGCCACTCCACGGACGCGGCGGCAGCTCCGACAATCCCGTTGAACTGCGCCGAGCGCTCGACCGACTCGAACACGCGCAGCCGATGACCATCGCCCGCGAGCCGTCGCGCCAGCCACGCTCCGATGAAACCGCCGCCGCCTGTGATCAGAATCTGCATAATGTCAGGTCTCCGCGCCGATCAGCTGCCAGAGCCGAAGAAGCTTTCGCCCGGCCGCGCGGCACGGCCGTAGAGACCGGGCGAGGCGAGCGTCGCCATCGACAGCTCCTGCGCCGTCTGCAGCAGCGCCGGCGCCAACTCGAGCATGCGCTCCTCGGTCAGCCGGATATGGGGACCGGCGATTACCACGGCCCCGGTCACCTCCTTGGACTTGGGATGACGGATGGGGGCCGCGGACGCGCTCATCCAGGGCGTATAGGTCTGCACGCAGATGCTGACGCCGCGCTTGCGGGACTGGCGCAGATATTTCAGCAGCGCCGGCCAACTCTCGGGCGCGCGCGGGCCATAATCCTTGCGCAGCCCATAGCCCTGCTTCTCGACCAGCGCGCGCGCGTCCTCGTCCGACAGGCACGACAGCCAGGCGTGACCGCTCGCCGAGCAGGACAGCCGTCCCACTTGGCCCATGTCCGGATCGTAGCGCAGGCCGGCGGGCGAGCCCTGCGCCTTAGCCACCCATACGAGCTCGCGACCATCGATCATGGCGAGACGTACCAGCTCGCCGCTCTCGCGCGCCAGGTGATCCAGCAGCGGCTGGGCGAAATCGGTGATGCCGCTGCCGGCGAGGAAGGTGAAGGCAAGCGAGGCGATCTTGGCGGTGAGCTGGTAGGCGCCCTGCTCGCGTTCCTGCTTGACATAGCCATGCTCGATCAGGCTCGTCAGCACGCGGTGCGTGGCACTGCGCGGAATGTGCAGCGAGTCGGCGATCTCGAATAACTGCATGCCACGGGCATTCGTCGCGAGCAGCTCGAGCACGCCGAGCGTGCGCTCCAAAAGGCCGCTGGGCGCATCGACGGGATCCGGGTTCTTCAGCATCAAGGCAGCATCCTGATTCACAATTCCATCTCCTGATCAGGCCGCACTATCTGACCGGTTTTGGCCGCTTTGTGAACTGCCATCGTGGCTCGCAGGGTCAGCATGCCGTCGCGGGCGGTAATCAGTGGCGCCTCGCTGCCACGGACCACCCGCGCCAGATGATCGATCTGCGCAAGGTAGGGATCGCCGCGTTCGACGCCAACCGAGTCGCGCGAGATCGGGGCAAACCAGCTCTTCGCCGACGAATAGTGCCAATAGTCGAGCGTCGGCAGCGCCAGCGCGCCTTCGGTGCCGCTGAGGAAATGCGTCTGCACCGCGGCCGGCTGCGGCGGATAGTTCAGGCTCTCGCCGCTGGCGAGATCCCAGCTCCAGGGGCTTGCCGCGGTGTCGCTGAGGCTCAGCGTCACCAGCGCACCACCAGCGAGCCGGAGCAGGATCGCCGCACTGTCCTCGACGTCGAAGCCTCGCACCGCGTTGGAGACGACAGCCTGCACGGAGGCGATCTCGCCGCAGAGGTGGCGCACCAGATCGATCTCGTGAATGAGGTTGATCAGCACCGGCCCGCCGCCGGGCTCTCGTCGCCATGCCACCTCGAAATAATCGGCGGGCTTATAGAAGGTCGCAAGCACGGTCGCGCTGGTCAGGCGGCCGAGCGCGCCTTCGGCGATCATGGAACGGGCTCGCCGCGTGATCGGATTGTGCCGCCGATGGTGCCCGACCAGAACGGCCACGCCCGCGCGCTCCGAGGCAGCCGCGATCGCCGCCGCATCAGCGAGCGTGCTCGCGATCGGCTTTTCGACCAGTGCCACAATGCCGCGCTCGATGCAGGCGATCGCGAACTCGCGATGGGTCGCATTCGGCGTGGCGATGATCGCCGCATCCGGCTTCATTATACCCAGCAGATCGCGCGCATCCGCATACCAGGGCACGCCGAGGCTCTCCGCGTAAGTCTGTCCCGCTGCGGCAGGTTCGGCGATCGCCGCGAGCCTGCAGCTCTCCGATCGGCGGATCGTCTCGCAATGGGCCCGTCCGATTGCGCCGGCCCCAATCACCGCCACGGCGACCCTGCTCATTCCGCATCCTCTTTGATTTGCGTTGCGCCCGGCGAGGCTTCTAGCACGAGCTGATCAGAATTGGAATTGGATTCCATTTTTCGATTTTTGATATTGGAATCCAATTCCAGTCATGGTAGGGCAAGCCCCAAGAGCCGCATGCACGGCCCGCCGGCAATGACCGGCGCAATGTCAGAAGGGGAGGTGATGCAATGACGGACCTGAAGAAGACACGAGCGGCAACCGGCCTGCGCATCGGCCGGCGCGGCCTGCTCTTGGGCGCAACGTCGCTCGCGGCATCGCGCCTCGGTATGCCGTATATCGGCAACGCGGCAGCCGCCGAGCCGATCAAGATCGGAATGATCTGGGCCAAGACGGGCTCGATCGTCGATCAGGCGGAATATCTCGCCCAGGGCGGCATGCTCGCATTGGAACAGCGCAACAACACGCTCCTGGGGCGGCCCGCGGAGATCGTCTGGCTCGACGAGCCCAATCCGCAGGGTGCTCAGCAGAGCGCGGAGCGCCTCGTCGGCGAGCAGAAGGTCGTCGGCATGGTCGGCGGTGCGCTCTCCTCCTTCGCGCTCGCGATCTCATCGGTCGCCAAGAAGGCCAAGATCCCTTACGTCGCGGCCAATGCCGCCACCGGCGACCTCACTGGCAAGTCCTGCAACAAGTACACCTTCCGCCTGCAGCCGCCGGTCGATGTTCATGCCCGCGTTCTCGCCCCCTACTGCGCTGCGATCGGCAAGAAGTGGTACCTCCTGACCGCGTCCTACGCTTTCGGTCAAGACATCAAGCGCGCCTTCACCGACTACATCACGGCCAATGGCGGCACCGTGGTCGGCGCCGACGAGGTGCCGGTCGGCACACCGGACTATTCGTCTTTCATCCTGAAGATTCGCGCCGCCAAGCCCGACGTCGTGATCGGCGGCATTGCTGCCAGCGACCTCACTACTTTCTTGAAGCAGTGGAACGAGCTCGGCATGAAGGGCAAGATTCCATTCGCCGAGATCTCTGTCGGCAACACCGACCTGTGGGGCGTCGGCCCCGAAGCCGCCGATGGGCTCTACACCATCACCTGGTGGTACAAGAATCCGAACAACTCGCCTGAAGAACAGGCGATGGCCGCAGCCTATGAGAAGAAATACCACAGGCCAGCGGCGGACAAGGCCTGGATGGGCTGGCTGGGCATGAAGAGCCTGCTCGATTCAATCGAGATGGCGAAGTCGACCGAGCCCGGCGCGATCGTGCGGGCGCTGGAGAACTGGAAGTATCGCCGCGGCAACCTGGATATCGGCTATCGCGACTTCGATCACCAGATGACGAGCCGCCTCCTGGTTGCCGGCATTCAGCCCAAGATATCAGACAAGTGGGACTATTTCGACGTCAAGGCCGAATTGCCGAAGACGCCGGACGACATCGCCAAGGCCTTCGGTTCGGCGGGCGACAGCGCCTGCAAGATGGACACGCTCTGAGGTTTGACCCCGGGTGAAACGCGATGACGCGGGCAAATCCGCTTGCGCCATCGCGCGGCCCAAATCCGAAAACGGATGACGCCATGCTCGACATGATCCTGTCGCAGGCCGTCAATGGCCTTGTGCTCGGCTTTCTCTACGTTCTGATCGCGATCGGCCTGTCGATCATCTTCGGCATGCTCGGCATCGTCAATTTCGCGCATGGCGCCTTCTTCGCCGTCGGCGCCTATCTCGCTTATGCCCTGGCCAAGGAGTTCGGCTGGTGGGGGGCGCTTGCCGCGCCGCTGTTGACCGGCGCGATCGGCGTCGTCGTCGAGATGGTCCTGATCCGGCACCTCTATGGCAAGGAACCGCTGCTCGGGCTGATCTTGACCTTCGCGCTCGCACTGCTGGCGGAGGCGGTGTTGCGGCTGATCTTCGGCGGCGCGCCCGTGCCCTTCGCTGCGCCGAAATTCCTGGCCGGCTTCGTCGAATACGGCCCGATCCTGATCACCAAATACAGGATGTTCGTGCTGCTCACGACCGCGCTGACGCTGGTCGCGTTCTGGGCCTTTCTCGCCTACACGCCTTACGGCCGGATCATCCGCGCCGGGTCGCGTGATCCGGAGATGGTCGGCCTACTCGGCATCAACCTGCCGATCGTCTTTAGCGGCGTGTTCGGCATGGGTTGCCTGCTCGCCGGCCTCGGCGGGCTCTTGGCGGCACCGCTCTGGACCATCACGCCGTCGATGGCGGCGGGCGCCATCATGCCGGCATCGTGATCGTCACCATCGGCGGCCTCGGCTCCTTCCTGGGTGCCGTCGTGGCCGGCCTCCTGGTCGGCATCACCACGGCGATGACCATCCAGTTCCAGCCGGAATGGTCGGGCGCAGCCATGTACATCCTGATGGCCGCCATTCTCCTCGTCCGCCCGCGCGGACTGTTCGGCGAACGCTGGGAGAGATTCGAGTGAAAAGTCTCGCTCTGTTGCGCCATCCGGCGTTTGTCGCCGCGCTCGTTCTCACCGCGCTCACCGCAGCCTGGGCGCTGCTCGGCGCGCCCATCTCGCTGATCACGCAGATCGCGATCTACACGCTCTATGGCGCCGGCGTGAATCTTCTCGTCGGCTACACCGGGCTCGTCCCCTTCGGCGCCTCGGTGTTCTTCGGCTGCGCGAGCTATGCGGCCGCCTTCTTCATCCTCGGCCGCTACGGCAACGATCTCGTCTCGCTGCTGCTGGCGACGGTGTTCTCCGCGCTGCTGGCGCTCGTGGTCGGCGCCATCATCCTGCGCCGCAGGGGACTGTACTTCTCGCTGTTGACGCTCGCGTTCTCGCAGATTGCCTTCGAGATCGCCTTCAAATGGACCGGCGTCACCGGCGGCGAGAACGGGCTGCAGGGCGTCTATCGCACGAGCTTTGCCGGACCGTGGTCGTTCCACGTCTTCGTGGTCGCTGTCACCGTGATCTGCATCTGGCTGATGTGGCGGATCGCCCACTCCCCGTTCGGCCGCGTTCTCCAGGCGGTGCGCGACAACGAGCAGCGGGCGAGCAGCCTCGGCTACAACGTCCATCGTTTCCGGCATGGCGCGCTGATCCTTACCGGCACCTTCGTCGGTTTCGGCGGCGGCCTGCTCACCCTTATGCTCGAGGGCGTCTATGCCAACAATCTGAGCTGGCAGCACGCCGGCGACTCCCTGCTGATGACCGTGCTCGGCGGCGTGCATCACGTGCTCGGGCCGCTATGGGGCGCCATCGCCTTCATTCTGCTGGAAGACCGCCTGTCAGCCATCACGGAGAACTGGTGGCTGGTTTTCGCACCCATCCTGATGCTGTTCGCGCTGACCTCTCCGGAAGGAATGCAGGGCCTGTGGCAGCGGCTCTTCGGCCGGCAGCGCTGGACGCTCGTGCGTCTCGACATCCCGCCCCGACCTGCCGCCATCGTTCCATTCGCAAGCAGCGCCGCCAAGGTCGACCGCGGCAAGCCGCTGCTGCAGACTATCGGCTTGAGCAAGAACTTTGGCAGCCTGGTGACGGCGAAAAGCATCGACATCGAGGTCCACAGCGGCGTGCTTCACAGCATCATCGGGCCGAACGGCGCCGGCAAGACCACGTTCTTCAACATGCTGTCCGGCGCACTGAAGCCTAGCGGCGGGCGCATTCTGTTCGACGGCAGCGACGTCACCCGGACGCCGATGCATGTTCGGGCCCGGCTCGGCATCGGGCGCTCGTTCCAGATCCTGTCGATATTCCAGAACCTGACCGTGTTTGAGAATGTCCGCGTGGCCGTGCAGGCTCAGCGCACGGGATCGGCCAAGATGCTCGCCGATGCCTATGCGATGGAGGAGGTCAACGCCAAGACCTGGTCGATCCTCGATGCCGTCGGCCTTGCCGACGTCGCGGCCGAACCATGCATCAATCTACCCCACGGCGCCAAGCGTCTCCTCGAGATCGGCATTACGCTCGCGATCGATTCCAAGCTGCTGCTGCTCGACGAGCCGCTGGCCGGGCTCGCCGAGGCCGACCGCGTCGTCGTGGCCGATCTCATCGGGAAGCTCGCGCAGACCCACGGCGTCCTCCTGATCGAGCACGACATCGATCGCGTCCTTGCGATCTCCGACCGCATCTCGGTCCTGCACCAGGGCCGGATAATCGCCGACGGCAAGCCGGCCGACGTAGCCGCCAATCCCGACGTGGTCGCGGCCTATCTCGGGGCCGCCAAGAACGGCACGCAGTCGCCGCCGTCGTCGGTCGAGCGGATGGCCCATGCGAAAGCGCCGGTACTGCTTGCGGCCAACGCCGTGTCGGCAGGCTACGGCGGCAGCACGGTCCTTGAAGCGGTTGATCTTGCGGTTCACGCCGGCGAAGCCGTCGCCCTGCTCGGCCGCAACGGCGTCGGCAAGACGACGTTGCTGCGCGGTCTCAGCGGCACGCTTGCCATAAGTAACGGCAGCATCGCGTTCGAGGACAAGCCACTCGCGCGCCTCAAGCCCTACGAAATTAACCGCCTCGGCATCTCGCTCGTTCCCGAAGGACGCCGGCTCTTCCCCAACCTCACCGTCGTCGAGAACCTGCAGCTCGCCACGCGTCCCGGCGGTTTCGCCCTGGACGAGGTGTTCGAACTGTTCCCGCGCCTGCGCGAGCGTCGTGCCGCCAAGGCCGAGAGTCTGTCCGGCGGCGAGCGGCAGATGGTCGCGATCGCGCGCGCCCTCGTGGTGCCGAGCAAGCTGATCCTGCTCGACGAGCCGTTCGAGGGCCTCGCGCCGGCCGTCGTCAAGGAAGTCATGGACGCCCTCGTCAAGCTGCGCGGCAAGGTCGCCATGGTGATCGTCGAGCATCACGCCGAGACCGTGCTGCCGATCGTCGACCGCGCCTATGTGCTGGTGAACGGCCAAATTGCCTTTGCCGGCGATGCAGCGATCCTCGAACGCGACCATGACCTGCAGGCCCGCCTGCTCGGCGTGGTCCAGGCCGAAGCGGCGCAGGCCCGCGGGGCGGCTTAGCCAAGAAGAGAAGAAGAATGATCAACCTCAACCTGACCGGCGCCACCCGCCTCAACATCATCGTCGGCGACCCCATCGCCCAGGTGAAATCGCCGGCCGGCGTCACGCAGGCCTTCATCGACCGCGGCTATGACGGCATCCTGGTGCCGGTGCAGATCAACGGCGCCCGTCTCAAGACGTTCCTGGCGGCCGCGACCGATGTCCGCAATCTCGACGGCATCATCGTCACGGTCCCGCACAAATTTGCCTGCTACGAATTCTGCGCAACCTCGACCGACCGCGCCCGTCTACTCGGCTCGGTCAATATCATGCGCCGGCGCCGCGAAGGCGGCTGGCATGGCGACCACGTCGACGGGCTCGGCTTTGTCGGAGCTGTACGCGCCAACGGCTACGACCCGACCGGTAAGCGCGCGCTGCTGGTCGGCGCGGGTGGCGCCGGATCGGCGATCGCCATGGCGCTGGTCGAAGCCGGCGTTCGCTCGCTGGCCATTCACGACAATGAAGCTGCCCGCCGGGACCAGCTGATCGCGAAGCTGGCCACACTCGGCAAGGCGGGGATCGGGCCAGGCTCGGCCGATCCGTCCGGCTTCGACCTCGTCGCCAACGCAACGCCGCTCGGCATGAAGGCCGGAGACCCGCTTCCGCTCGACGCATCGAAGCTCAAAGCCAGCACGTTCGTCGGCTGCGTCATCACCAGCCCGGCGGTCTCGCCGCTCGTCGAGGCGGCGCGGCGCCTCGGCTGCAAGACGTCGACGGGCACTGAAATGTACAACGCACTGCAGAGCTCGATGGTCGACTTCCTGCTCGCGCGCGACGGATCGAGGTGACGGCCATGTTCAAGAACATCGAAGCGATTTCCGACGATGCCCGCTACGATCTTATCGTGATCGGCTCGGGTGCGGCCGGCATGGCGGCTGCGCTGTTCGCAGCGATCGAGGGCCGCAAGGTCCTGCTGGTCGAGCGCACCGAATATGTCGGAGGCACCAGCGCGCTTTCGGCGGCGACCACCTGGATCCCCAACTCGCACCATTCGAAGAGCGTCAATCCCGATGACAGCCGGGAGAAGGTCCGCAAGTTCCTCGACGGCGTGGTCGGCAATCATTCTGCCCCGTCGATGCGCGAGGCCTTTCTCGACAGCGCGCCGGACGCGGTCGCAACGCTCGAAGCCAACAGCATCGTCAAGTTCCGCCCCTATGCGACCCATCCAGATTACGAACAGCAGTTCGAGGGCGCTACGATGCGCGGCCGCGCTCTCGAACCTGTGCCGTTCGACGGCCGCGACCTTGGCGCCGATCTCGGCAATATCCGTCCGCCGATCCCGGAGTTCACGATTTTTGGCGGCATGATGGTCGACCGCACCGATATCGGCCACCTGCTCGCCCTCAAGAAGTCCGCGCGCTCGTTTGCCCATGCCATCAAGATCCTCGCTCATTACGCCGGCGATCGGCTTAAGGGCCGACGCGGGTCCCGCCTGGTGATGGGCAATGCGCTGATCGGCCGCTTCCTGGCCTCGCTCAATGCGCGCGGCGTCGATATCCTGATCCGCACCGAGGTGCAGGATCTCGTCACCGAGAACGGCACTGTGACCGGTGCGGTGCTCAAGTCCGGCACAACGAGCCGCCGCGTAGCGGCCACGCACGGCGTCGTGCTCGCCGCCGGCGGCTTCAATCGGCATCCGCAGCGCCGCGGCGAGCTGCTGCCCAAGGGCGAGACATACAGCCCTTCCGCTCCCGGGCACACCGGCACCATGCAGGACATCGCCTTGCGGCTCGGCGCGCGCCTCGGCGAAGGCAATCTCGACAATGCGTTCTGGGCGCCGGTCTCGATCCGACGGCGCGCCGACGGCAGCACCGCGAGCTTCCCCCATTTCGTCATGGACCGCAGCAAGCCGGGCACGGTTTGCGTTGATCAGACCGGCCGTCGTTTCGTCAACGAATCCGTCTCCTATCACCTGTTCGGTCGCGCGATGTTCGAGCACGACAAGCAGGTGCCCTGCATTCCCTGCTTCATCATCACCGACGCCACAGGCCTCAAGAAATACGGCCTCGGCATGGTACGGATGGGCACGCGCAACCTCGCTCCCTACCTCGCCGACAGCTATCTGACCGAGGGCGCGACCATCAGTGAGCTCGCCGGCAAGATCGGCGTGCCCGCGACCAACCTCGAAGGCACGATCGCGGCGATGAACCGCTATGCCGCTGATGGCATCGATCCGGACTTCGGGCGCGGCACCACGCCCTATCACCGCGTCAACGGCGATGCGTCGATCGGACCCAACCCGACGCTCGGTCCGATTTCGACCGCGCCCTATTATGCCGTGCGACTCTATCCCGGCGACATCGGCGCGGCCACCGGTCTCGTCGTCAACGAATGGGCACAGGTCATGCGCGCCGATGGCAGCGCGATCGCGGGACTCTATGCCTGCGGCAACGAGGCGAATTCGATCATGGGCGGCACCTATCCGGGCCCGGGCATCACCATCGGTCCGGCCATCACGTTTGCCTATCGCGCAGCGCGACATGCGCTTGGGGTGACCCAGGCGCGTCGCGCCGCGTGAACCGGAGGCTGACGTGAGAAGCGACGAACATCTCGATTGCGATCTGCTCGTGATCGGCTCGGGCGCAGGCGGCTTGGCTGCTGCGGTTACGGGCGCCTCGCTCGGTCTCGACGTCATCGTGGTCGAGAAGGAGGCTCAACTTGGCGGCACCACAGCGTGGTCCGGCGGCTGGATGTGGATCCCGCGCAATCCGCTGGCGAAAGCGGCCGGCATCGTCGAGGCCCCCGAGCAGCCCAGGCTCTATCTGCGGCATGAGCTCGCCGATGGTTACGACGCAGCCCGCATCGACATGTTCCTCGAGCAAGGCCCGCGCATGGTCGAGTTCTTCCAGCGCGAGACCCATCTTGCTTTCATCGACGGCAACCAGATCCCGGATTTTCACGGCAAGAGCCCGGGCGCGGTCACGGGCGGCCGCTCGCTCTGCGCGGCGGCGATCGATGGCCGTGAGCTCGGTCCACGCCTCCGCGATCTCAAGCCGCCGCTGGATGAAGTCGCCCCGTTCGGGATGGCCATCGCGTCGGGCGCGGATCTCCGGTACTTTCTCAACGCCCGTTCCTCGCTGGCCTCCTTCCGGCATGTCGCGCGCCGGCTCGCGCGGCATCTGGTCGACATGCTGCGCTTCGGCCGCGGCATGCATCTCGTCAACGGCAACGCGCTTGTGGCCCGGCTGTTGAAATCCGCCGACGCGCTTGGCGTTCGCATCATGCCGGCGGCGCCGGCCCGATCGCTCCTGAGCGAAGGAGCCCGCATCACGGGCGCGCGCGTCGTTCATGACGGCGCGACGCTTGAGATTCGCGCCCGCCGCGGTGTCGTGCTCGCCTGCGGCGGCTTCCCGCACGATACGGCGCGGAAGGCAGCGCTCTTTGCCCACGCTCCAAGCGGCCACGAGCATTGGTCGGCGGCGCCGGCCGGCAACACCGGCGACGGCATCCGCCTCGGAGAGAGTGTCGGCGGAGAGCTGCGGACGGATCTCTCCGACCCGGGAGCCTGGGCGCCGGTCTCACTGGTCCCGCATCGCGACGGCTCGGTTGGCCACTTTCCGCATCTGATCGAGCGCGCCAAGCCGGGGCTGATCATGGTGCGCAGCGACGGCACGCGCTTTGCCAACGAGGCCAATTCCTATCACGACGTGATGAAGGCGCTGTTCGCCGCCACGCCCGCGGGCGCGCCCGCCGAGGCCTGGGCGATCTGCGACGCAAAATTCCTCAAGCGCTACGGCCTTGGCCGCGTCCGCCCGCCGCCCTTCCCAATCACGCCATGGATTCGCAACGGCTACCTGAAGCGAGGCGCGAGCATCGAGGCGCTGGCGCGCGCCTGCGACATCTCCGCCGAAGGGCTCAAGGCGACGATCGGGCACTACAACCGATTTGCCGCGCACGGCGAGGATCCCGCCTTCGGACGCGGTGACACGCCCTATAATCGCGTGCAGGGGGATACGGCTCATCTGCCGAACCCCTGCGTCGCGCCGGTCGATGCCGGCCCGTTCTATGCGGTGAAGATCGTCGCCGGCAGCCTCGGCACCTTCGCAGGTCTCAACACCGACGAACATGCCCGCGTGCTTGATGCGCAGGAGCGGCCCATCGACGGCCTCTACGCCGTCGGAAACGACATGTCGAGCATCATGGCCGGCCGCTATCCGTCCGGCGGCATCACGCTCGGTCCAGCCATGACCTTCGGCTACATCGCCGCGCACCACGCTGGCGGAATTCCGCTCAAGAACAACCGGTCGGCCGCCGCCTGACCGCAAGGAGAAGAAATATGCTCTATGAGATCGCAACGCTGACGGTGAAGCTCGGTACCGCCGCCAAGGCCGTGGCCGGGATCGGCGATTATGTCGGGGCGCCGGAGGCCAAGGGCACGCTGCTCGGCTGCTGGGCAAACGAGATCGGCGAGCTCAACCAGCTCCTGGTGCTGCGCTCGTTTGGCGATCACGAGGCATACCGCGGCGAGCGCGAGCGCGCGCTCCGCACCGCCAATCCCTTCAATGCCGGCGAGGCCATCGCGCAGATGAGCTTCGACACCTATGTGCCGTTTCCATTCCTGCCGCCGGTCGTGCCGGGCAAGTACGGAAGCGTCTACGAGATCCGCACCTATCGCCTCAAGCATGGCGGCGTTCCTCCCACGATCGTCGCGTGGGAAGCCGCGATGCCCGAGCGAGGCAAGCTGTCGCCGCTCTCAATCGCGATGTATGCGCTCGACGGGCCGCCGCGCTTCACCCATATCTGGCCGTTCGCAAGCCTCGATGCCCGCGTCGCGGTGCGCGCGGAATCCGTCGCCAGGGGCGTGTGGCCGCCGAAGGGCGGGCCGGATTGGCTGACCGGCGAGATGCGCTCGATCATCGCGCTGCCGACCGCCATCTCTCCGCTGGCGTGAGGCGATCGCCATGACGCACATCTATTCGCTCGCCTATCTCACCTCGGCGCCGATGGCGCCTCCGGACGCGCTGGTCCTGGCCGAAAAGCTCGGCTACCAGGCGATAGGGGTCCGCATCGCGCCCGCCGCCCCCGGCGGCGACTTCTCGCCGCTCGCCACGGATCCCGCCCTGTTGCGCGAAACCATCCGGTGCATCGAGGACACCGGCGTGCCGGTGTTCGACGTCGAAATTGCACGGCTTGGCGCGGATTTCAAAGCGGACCACTTCGCAGCCTTCCTCGAAACCGCGGGCAGGCTGAAGGCGCGCGCGATCCTCGTCGCCGGTGACGATCCGGACGAAGCCCGACTGACGGAGTCATTCGCCGCATTCTGTCGCGCCGCGGCACCCTACGACCTCACCGCGGATATCGAATTCATGCCGTGGACCGCGGTGAAGAACGCCAGGGCCGCCCTTCGTATCGTGACCAACGCCGGCGAGCCGAACGGCCGCGTGCTGGTCGACGCGCTGCATGCCGCGCGCTCGGCTACCACCCTTGACGATATCGTAGGCCTGCCGCGGGAATTGCTGAGCTACGCCCAGCTCTGTGACGCGCCCGCAGGGATCCCCGCCAGCAACGACGAACTGATCCACACGGCACGGTGCGCCCGGCTTCTCCCGGGCGACGGCGGCATCGATCTCGCCGGGGTCGTCCGCGCCTTGCCGGACGACCTTCCGCTGAGCCTCGAGATTCCGAACGATGAGTGGCTGCCCAAGCTCGGCGCCGAGGAATGGGGACGACGCGCGCTGGCGGCGGCACGCAGCATCGTCGCGCGCGCCGCAGATAGACGAGCGACGACATGAGCGGCCTCGATCTCTCCGGGCGCATCGCCGTCATTTCCGGCGGCTGCGGCGGCATCGGCCAGGCCGTTCGCGAGCGGCTTGCCGCCTCGGGCGCGAAAGTCGTCGTCTGGGACGTCGCAGATGGCGCCGACCAGCGGATCGATCTCACCGACGAGGCCGCCGTCAATGACGTGATGACGGGCCACCTCGCGCGCTTCGGCCGCATCGACATCCTCGTCAATGCCGCGGGAATCACGGGCCCTACGGTCAACATCGAGCAGTACAGCCTTGCTGAATGGCGGCGCGTGCTCGATGTGAACCTCACCAGCACGTTCCTCTGCTGCAAGGCGGCCGTCGCACCGATGCGACGGAAGAACGCCGGACGCATCGTCAACCTGGCCTCGATCGCCGGCAAGGAAGGCAATGCCGGCATGACCGGCTATTCCGCTGCCAAGGCGGGCGTGATCGCGTTGACGAAATCTCTCGGCAAGGAGCTGGCCGGCACCGATATCCGGGTCAACGCCATCGCACCCGCCGTGATCGCCACCGATCTCGTCAAGCAGATGTCGGACGAAGCCTATCGAAACGTGCTGGCAAAGATACCGCTCGGGCGTGCGGGACGACCGGACGAGGTAGCGGCGCTGGTCACCTGGCTCGCCTCCGACGAATGCTCATTTTCGACTGGCGCGGTTTTCGACCTGTCTGGTGGGCGAGCGACGTACTGAGCCACCTGCCGAAGTTCCCTCTCGAACTCATCGCCATTTGATGAGGGGCAAGCTGTCACAGCTTGGCAAGCCGGTGAAATAATTACGCGCGGCAAACCGCGTCTGTCGACGTGTGAAATCGTGTAAAATCATAGATTGGTGCACAAAATCGTGGCCCCTGGTAGTCGGGGAGCGACTCGCCCCCCGACATCAGCATTTTTCATTATTACGCCCTGACCAGCAGCCCCTGCCCCACCCAGCGACCCAACACTGGCCTGCTCACCATGCCGGCGAACAAGATCCGCTTCTCGGTCGAAGCCACCTGCACTGCTGGCTTGCGTCGAAGCTCGACTGCTCAAACTCGCTATCACTAGATTTTTCTTGATCTCCCGGTGCACACGTCGTGCACACGCCGCCTTCTAACCGACTGAAAGACTTGAACATTGACTTGATTCTCTGTCGCTTCGCTCATTGACGATCGCGTGACGCCGTCCGAGGAAGGGCCGCATACGTCGCCCGCTGCCATTTCGCGGCAGCTGCAGATCTCGCATGCCGAGAGCCCCATCGGCGCACGTGACTTGATATCGAGCGAAAAGTCGCGATCCGAGGCGAGATCTCATCATCTGCCGTCTGCTACTGTTCGTGGGTGCGTGGCAATCACGTGTACCTCGCCATCCCGACCCTCTTTGGTGAGGACGCCAGCACCCAAGCCCACGCCTAGGACGTACATCCATCCCTCTTGAAAGTCGAACAAGTGGGAATTGAGCAGTGAGCTGAAGATATTCTGCCTCCTCCCGGGACGTTGCTGCCGCTGCGAATCCGATGGGCCAATCGTCGCGTGACCGCTGGCTTGCACCTTGCGCGCTGGCACATCGAATTGCCGATGCATCTGCGAATGTACCGGCAACGGCTGACCTCATGGGTCAGAAGTCATCTTTCGACTCTCAGAGGTCAACTTGTCACCGCTGGCCTGCACGCGTCGCGTCGATGGGTCGAAGCGCCGATGTATTTGCGCATGTATCGCCAGCAGACGGTGTCCTGGCTCGGCAAACATTCCCCCGGTTGGGGCTTGATGCGGAAGCTTGCGGAACTGCGGCGCGGGTTGCAGCCGAATGGACCCGGACAAGCGGCGCTGCAGCAGACACCGATTGAGCCGCCCGTTTGCGACAGTGCCGAGTGAGGTTGATGCCGTGACTTCCGTGCGTCCGGCCTCCCTACCCCCCTTCGCGCCCGACAGAAGCGAGAGCACTTCGTTTGCACGGCTGCCGGCACGCGGGTTGGCTGGTATCCCTCCCGATTGGCTTCCGCCGGGCAAGAAGGCTGCCGTCGTGTTCACCATCGACGACGTCCATCCCGGTACCTCTCGCGACAGTTATGAGGCTGGCGGCGACCTCGACCATGGGCAGCTTCGTTTTCTGATCCGCCTGCTGACCGCTCATTCGAAGCTGCGCGCTACTCTGTTCGTGACGGCCGATTGGCGCGCAAAACACCCATCCGTTTCGCACCCGCTGCTGATGCACATTCCCGGTGTGCGGCGTCTTTGGTGCGAATGGAATACGTTGCCCGAAGGCACGATGCGCATCGACAGGTTTCCGCGCTTCATCGAATTCCTCAAGAACCTGCCAAGGGTTGAAATCGGGCTGCACGGCCTCACGCACAACCGCGGACGCCACCCCACGCATCTCGAATATCTGGATGCGAGCGAGGAGGAATGCCGGCGCAGTCTGGCGGGGATCTTCCAAATCTTTCACGCCGCCAACCTGGCGTTCGTGCCGGGAATGTCGCCGCCCGGCTGGTACCTGAGCCATGGACTTGCGAGGGCAATGCGGGACGCCGGCCTGACCTTCGTCGGCTCCTCGCGCGACCTCGTGAGCGCCGTGCATCGTGAAGCGCGGAGCGGTATGAGCGGGCTCACCGGTACGTCACTGATCGCGCCACAATGGATATCCGGTGGATTGTTGAACTTCACGACCAACTATCAGGCGACGTCGACCATCGACCGGGCAAGGTCAATTATCGATCACGGTGGTCTGCTTGCGATCAAGGCGCATGTCATCAAGAGGGCCGGATCCTATGTTGCGCTGGATGGGCTCGGCGAAGAATATTGCGATCACCTGCATGCTGTGTTTGATTACCTGGAGACAGTCGGCGAGGACCTCTGGTGGACCAGCATGGGCGAGATTGCCGCGCGCTGCGTTGCGGCGCTGCCGCAGGCATCCATTGGCAAGGCGAATGATCTGTGAAGGTCAGCATCAACCCCGCAGGCTTTGAAGCCGAGCATCTCGCCGCCCTGAACCGATCGTTCGGCGATTGGGGCGACGGGCGCCGCTGGCGGTGGTGTTTTGCGCGGTCATCCTTGTCCGAACCGGCCGATATCGTCGTCGCCGAGGTGAACGGTGCTGCGATTGCTGGAACGGGCATCTCCTATCGGCGAATGATCACGCCCGACGGCGGAACTCTGCTGGCCGGAATCCTGACGGCGGCGTGGTCGCTTCCGGTCAAGTCCGCCCGCGGCGCCTACATGCACGTGATATCGGAAGCGATGCGGCGGATTGCCGAGCGCGGCGGCGCCGTCGCGCTCGGCTTCATGCCGCAGAATAAGTCGAGCGGCCTTCAGCTCCTGCGCGCAGGCGCGATGGCGGCAACCACCGCCTATGTGTCCACGCCCGCTGGCTGGAATGACGGATTGCCGGGCGAATTGAAACCTTGCGTCCTGACGAGCAGTCTCATCGAAGAGCTGTTTCGTCGCGTGAACCGTCGCGCACAACGCGGTCTACGATTCACCTACCCGGATATCGGTGAGTTCGGTGGACAGTTTCTCGAGCGGCCGCATCCCGTCGAGGTGCTCGCGGATGCCAAGGGCGGCTATTTCATTCTCGAACGCTTGTCGCAAGCGATGAACCTGCTTGCGGTCCTTCCGGCCGATGGCGACGCGCGCGCGCCTGGACAGCATCTCATTGATGCGGCCCAGCTTGCCGCCGACCAGAACTCTAAGCTCCTTTCCTATGCATCGAACGAGCATGCTATCGCGGAGGCCGTCGCAGCGGGTCTGGTTGCCAAGCCCGGTTTCATCACCGTGACGATCGCAAACGTGCAAGCACTGTCGGCCGCCGTATCCAACGCGTTGGAAGTGGGCGCTGCAACGAGCGCCTGTCTTGCGATGCTGAGGGCTTTCCACGTCGAGAACGGCGATCGGATGTAGCCAGGCGACATTTGCCCGGTCAACGTCGTCCCCGCCTGCTCGGCAGTGCGTTGTCCGCAAGAAAGAACCGTTTGAAAAATCAGCTGCTCAAACGGTTTTGCTCGCCAAGCTATTGATTTGGTGGGCTCGAACCTGGGACCCGCTGATTAAGAGTCAGCCGCTCCAATCCCAGGTTTCCGCATCATTGATCTATTAAGCTGCAAGTTCTGCTGCGCGAATGCGGCGCCAGAAAGGGGCGCCCTGCGCCCGCACTTCAGCACGCTTGCTCAGGTTAGATGTCGTAAGATTTTTCTTGATCTCCCGGTGCACACGTCGTGCACACGCCGCGCTCTAACCGATTGAAAAACTTGAACTCTCGCTCCAATCCATCATGGGGAAGTTTGAACTAGGTCCAGCCAACAAAAGCTAGCTCGGGACATGAACCGCTGTATGCGGGCTTGGTCGGCCTCGGCATGCTCACGGCCCGCCAAACGGCTTTGGTCTCTCCAGCGGGATGAAAGCGCTCAGATGGGCTGGGTATGTCGACGCGCCGCCGCCTATGGTCGTGCCGGTGCTGATGCTCAAGTAGACGTCCTTCACCCCCTTGGGCGTTTCCAGCAGGATCCAGTTCTTGCTCACATCGCCTATGCCGATTGTCGTAAAGCGCATCGACTTGCCGAACTGCGAACAGGAGATTGGCTTTTCAGTCGTAAACGAATTCCACGGGCCATGCAGGGTACCCGATCTACCGCCAGTCTTCGGAAGGCTTAAGCCAAAGCCCAGGCCGACCGCCGCATAGACGTAGGTGCACTTCAAATTGTTTTCCGTGTCCCATATGGAGAACAAGGCGCTGGCAAACGCAATCCCGGCTCCAGCCCTGCCCTTCACGATGCGCTTGATGGCCGCTCTCGCGGCGAACGAGATCGAACCGTCGACCTCAAGCAGCATGGCTATCTTGAAATTTCGACTGACTTTTGGCTTCGGCGGAACGGGTCGCGGCAAGTCTGGCTTTATGATCGGTTCGAAATAGACCTTCGGGAGCACCCAAAGGACCACTGATCTATCGCTGTCTTCGTCCAGCCTGTGATTTGCCGTCTGCGTATTGCCGATGGCGTGCGACTGCATTTGCTCCGGGTGGATGCCCATCTCGGACAGAGACCGCGCGACTGTAATCACGCGGTTGGCCGACGTCGTCATATTCCAATCGGCCGCACCGATCCGGCTCGCGGAGCCCGTCATCCAGATCTGACCGGCGTCATCCTCGAGTAGGGGTACCACTTTGTTCTTCAGAAATTCGGAATGCTCTTTCTTCAAGCCCCGAAACTGGTAGCCGGCAAAGTCATCGAAATCGAAATTCCAGAGCCGCGCGTGCAGAACCCCCACTCCTGAAAAATCCAGATCGACGTCAACCCTGCCCGGACCAGTTTTGTGAAACATGTCTCTTCGACCTGCAGTGAACAGATAGCAACTCGTCGGCGATCGGCCGGACGGCGCAGGACCGCCTTGTTTTTAGTGCGGGCAAGAGAAGAGAAGTTCATGAAATCGGTAGCTACAACGAAGGTTGTGATCTTCTTCCCATTTCGATCTGGCGCCGAAGCAGTGTGCGCTGTGCAACGCGACATCATTGTCGCGATCGGAGCAGTGACGACCTAGGAGGGGTCGCGGTAGGACAGGCCGTGGAACTCGTACAGCACGACGACTTCGCGGAATTTCCCTAGACCTCGAAGCCCCTACCCCACCGCTGTCAAAGCGACAGCGCATCTAGATAGTACTTTTGCCGGCTTGCTCTGCGTCTGCCTGATCCCCATCAAAAACAAAGCGAAACGGTAGGCGTCGCCCAGCAGCCGCAGCGCAATATCGCGGAAGCACTTGGTGTGCTCGTTGGTGATTTGGCATTGCGTGTCAATTGCGGATGGCTTTGCGCAAAGCAGGCGAAGTGGTCACCGGTTCTGTGATCGCAATCATGGACTCTCGCGCTAAACGTCTGAGCTGGAGCGACGAGGTTCTCGCGAACAGGAACCTGGCGTCGTCTCCTCGATCTACTCTCACTAAGGCTGTCGCTGCCACGCGCGAAACGCAGTCATTCAGTTGCTTTTCGATTTCCGACAAGGGGCTCGCCAAGGGCTCCGCCTACGAGGCCCGGCGCGATGGAACTTGCCGCCTCGACGTCGGGCCGGGAGCACACGACTGCGTCGATTGCCACAATGTGATCGTTTGGCTGAATTCAGTGGAGACCGCCTCGCGCAGAGGACGTTCGGACCGTTTCGCGCGGACGCGCGATCTGCAGGACGACGGAGGCGACGACTTCTGCGGTCGGCCAACGACTTATCCACCAAATCGCTTGACCAGCTTTGAGCCCTTGGCTGCATCGATCTGCTGGCCAGTCAAGTCGGAGCCGGCGCTCAATCCTATCGTCATGAGGTTCTTGACGCGCTGCGCCGCCTGCTTCTCATTGGAATAATCGATCTCGACGTGATCAAGGCTCATCAGATGACCAAGCTCGTGAGCCCAGGCGCGTCCATTGGCGTGGTCATTGCCATACCACTGGACGAAGCTTGCCGGCTCGGGTTCGCTATTGGGGTATGAGCCTCCGCCAGCGGACAGATTTTCGATCGAATTGACGAGGTAGATGTGGATGGCATTGTCCGGATCGTGCCGAGAGGTAAGAACACCCAGCAATCGCTGATCATTGCTGCGTGCGCTCTTTGCCATGTCGAGCGGCTTCTCCATCAAGCAATCGCTGATCACGAACGCGATCTTGGCCTTTGACCAGATTGTATTGACCACGTCGAGCGCCTTCTTGGCCGTGTCGCTGCTCCATTGCCTGGGCTCAACGACCCCTCTCTCGGCAAATGGCGTGATGTAAATCCTCAAGGGAATAGGCATTAGCTTCTCCGAAGTTCGGAATTTGCGATTGTATCTCCGCGCGCTGTCCTCCGCAATTCGGAGGACTGATTTCATTTCGGCTCTACCGAAGGAACAATGTCCGGGGGGACATGACCCCGATGGAGATTCACCACGCCGGCTACACCGACATCCAAGAAGACGCCGATCTCGTGTTTCACCGTCGGGCACCGGCAGCATAGATAGGGCGAGCCGGCTATTTGCCGCGGGCTACCGCGTCTGTTTGCTTATCGACGCCCAGTTTGCTCGACGCGTCGGATCAGGCGACGTCGGGCTCGATGTGGCTCAAGCTCGTCATTGGATCGTCCTGCGCTCGAAGATCGAGCGCTTCGGCGGGAACTTGAAAATGACGGTCTTCATTTGGGGAGATGAAGAGTACAAAGGCCACAAGAACGTCCTCTCTCGCGGAGGATCAGCTCCTGGAGAACTTCTACGGCTTCGTGGTCGCCGAGCCATAGCTCGATGGACGAGTCGAATTCTTCGCAAAGTCCATCACTGCCCGAAGCCGAACTGACGGCCTTGCTCCGCGCTGTTGACCTGATTGCAAGCTGCGACCGAGACGGTCGATCCGCGAGCCCGTCCTTGGACTTCACGTCCGCTCGATCGCCGTCAGCGGAACTTTCGTTTGAACCACGTCAGAGCCTTCTGGTGCGCTGCCGCGTGCAGGCCAGCAAGAATATAATAACTGTTTTACATCAACATCTTATACCGAGGTCGCACGACAGCACAACATTGGCGGGCGCCCATCATCCACATGAATCGGCGCACAACGCCCGGCCGCAATAATCCTCCGCACCTTTTGAACGCCTCCGCATTTCAAAACAACACATAGGAATGGATCGGGCTCGAGATCGGTACTGTATGCAGACAGGCAGCCGCCAGTAGCGTACGAATTCAGGAATTATTTCTTACGCGGCCGTCCTCGCGACGTCACCATTCTACGGGCATAGGTTGGGTGTTCGCCATGAGATTGTACAGGCACCTCCGGGTTTGTCTCCTTCTCGCCGCTTCGCTGTTCCTGGCCTCTCAGCCAGCCTGGGCGACAAAGCGCGTGGCTTTGGTGGTCGGCAATTCCAGCTATCAAAACGCCCCACTGCTTCCAAACCCGGCCAATGACGCTGCGGCCATCGCCGCGACCTTGAAGGGCGCAGGTTTCGATGTGGTTGACTCAAGGCTCAACCTCGCCGCGACCGACATGCGGCGGGCCCTGAGAGAATTCGCCGATCAGGCCCGCAATGCCGACATTGCCTTGGTGTACTATGCTGGCCACGGTATCGAGATCGACGGGACGAACTATCTGATCCCGACAGACGCCAGACTCGAGCGTGACACGGATATCTATGACGAAGCATTCTCGCTCGACCGTGTCCTGCTGGCGATCGAGCCTGCGAGGCAGCTGCGCGTTGTGATCGTCGACGCGTGCCGCAACAATCCGTTTGCCGACTCAATGAAGCGTACAGTTGCCTCGCGATCAATCAGCCGCGGGCTGGCCAGGGTCGAACCCGCCGTCTCCAACACACTGATCGCGTTTGCGGCGAAAGCCGGACTAACCGCACTCGATGGCAACAGCAAGAATAGTCCGTATGCGACGGCTCTCGTGAAGTATATTGCAAAGCCGGGGCTCGACTTGCGCAGGGCTTTCGGCTTCGTCCGAGACGATGTCTTGCAAGCCACGGGCAACCGACAGGAGCCCTATGTCTACGGCTCACTGGGCGGCGAGGACGTTGCACTTGTTCCGGCTGCCAAGGCCGAGGAACCGATACAAGCAGCCAACCCCCAGTCGGAAATTCGTCGCGATTACGAATTGGCCTTGCAGCTCCGCAACAAGCCCGCTCTGAACGCGTTCCTGACCCAGCATCCAGACGGATACTACTCAAATCTGGCGAAGCTGCAGCTTAATCAGCTCGAGGCCGAGGACGCACGCGTCGCGGCGACAGCGAAAGCGCAGCAGGCCGAGCAGCAACAAGCTCGCCTGATGTCCCAAGGCGCCCAGCGTGCCGAACAGGAGAAGGCGGCCGCGGATCTGAAGGCTGCGGAAGAGGCCCGGATTGCCGCCGAGAGGACGAAGCAAGCGGCGCAGGAGCAGGCCACCGAGGCGGAACGGAAACGGACTGCATCCGAATCTACAATCGTCGCTGCACTCTCCGGGAATAAGCCGGCTGTTGAGAGTACCGTCGCGGATAACCCTACGGCCGCTGCGCCCGGTGAGGACAGCAAGACGCCCAAGCTTGCGGCACTGAGCGACGAGCCGCGCCAGACCGATATCGCAAGAGCCGATATCGCCAAGTCCGTACAAGGCGAATTGAGCCGCGTCGGCTGCTTCGCCGGCCCCGTCGATGGCCAATGGAATGCGGCCTCGCAGCGCTCGTTGGCTCTCTTCAACCGGCACGCAGGCACCAAACTGGACGTCAAGCTTGCAAGTCTGGATGCTCTTGACGCGATCAAGCTTAGGCCATCGCGGGTCTGCCCGCTGATCTGCGATCGCGGCTACAGGCCCGACGGCGACCAGTGCAGTAGGATCACCTGTGCCGAGGGTTCGTTCCTCAACGACGACAATGAATGCGAGAAGCGACGCGGGAAGAAACCGGTTGCGAAGCGCAACACGGACGAGCGTCCGTCACGTGCGGATCGTTCGGCCCGCGAGAGACCGGAGCCAACAGCCGACGTTCCGCGGCGGCAAGCAACTGTGAAGAACAGCGGCGGCGGCAGTGGTCAGATCGTTTGTGATCAATCTCTGTGCCGCCAGGTCAGTCGCGGCTGCCACCTCGAATACCGCGGCGGGGGCGGCCCCGGGGGCAACGTAGGTAATGTCGAGTCCTGCCGCTAGCAACGCGCAAGGCTGCCACGGCGTCATGGAAGGCCAGGAGGCCGCGCGGATTTTGGTGTCGAGAATGTGTGACGGGCAGCAGAGCTTAACATCAGGTCAGCAAGGTCCTTGCCTGGATTGGCCGAAGCGGAGCGACCTGTGTGGTTGCGTGTGAGTTTGAGCAAAAGGACGCCAACGCCTTTCCGGGGGTGACGCTCTTCACGAAGCGGCAGGCACCCGGCATGAAGCCGACGGCGGTTTATCTTCCGCCAAAGCACCCAACAGCTGCCACCAAGTTCGATGTCGTGATCTGGCTTCACGGCTTCTATGTCAAAAACCATGAATTCCTATTCCACAACGATCCAGCGCGGCTGCGCGAACAGGTCCGGGATTCCGGCAAGGACGTGGTGCTTATCGCGCCGTTCCTGGGCTACGAATATGCCGTTGGCGACACCTTTGCCGGAAACTACAACGTGTCTGACCTGGCAACCGCGAGCTGGGGCGAACGCTATCTCGAGGAGGTCCTTGGAGCTCTTGCCAGGTTCCTGGGTCTCTCCTCGACGTCCATTCCTCAGCTCCAGATCGGCAAGCTCATCATCGCATGCCACTCCGGCGGCGGTAACGGCATGCGCAATCTCGTCGGGAACCTTGGAAAGTATCAGGGCAAGCTGACGGCCTGTTGGGGATTTGACTGCCTCTACGGCGCCAATGCGCGGCCCGACGATGCGACCTTCTGGTATCAGTGGTTGTCTGGACAGAGCGGCCGCGCGCTCGAGATCGTGTATGGTCCATCAACTCTCCCGCAATCGGTGAAGCTGGACCTGATCGGGCGCGGGCTGGCGACGGCCGATGGCAATCAAGCGCAGCCACAACGCCCTGCTCTCAAGAACCTTAGCGTAAGGGTCGGTCATTACGACCTGTTCCCGGCATTTGGCCAGATGGTCAGGGTCAACGACCTGGACCCGGCTTACGTGGATCGCTTCATGATACCGCAAGTCGCTGACCAGCCGCGTCTGCACCACAAGCCGGCGCCACAGCACGGGGAATTCCTTCAGGGCGCGATTTCCAACGTTCGCAGCGCTTTTCCCTTTCCAAAGGACATTCATTACATGATCGCCCGGGGTGGCTTCTTCAGTCGGCTGAGCAAGCTTTAGCCTTCACAGGCCTTGGCCTTGCCGGGCTCACTTGATGGAATAGGATTTGACGTCGAACGACCAATTATTCGTCACCAGCTTTCCGCTGCCGTTGTCCGGCACGCGCAGCTCACTGGTCCAGGCCGTTAGATAGCTCAACGCCTCGGCCTGATCTTGTAGCTTGCGCGGCAAGTCCGGCAAATCGAGCAACTGCACCCGCCGCTCGCTCAGGATGGCGATCATCACTGCTGACCCAGTCGGCGGTGAGACGACATATTCAAAACCACGCTGCCGAGCCGCCGGGGTTGGAACGACAAATTCGACGCCGGGCTTGACGAGATTGATGTCGCGTCCGTCCGACTGCGCCAATAGCTCGGGAGTCGGAAAGATCTGGGACATTCGCCCTTCCGCGTCGACGTCGACGAGAATGAGATATCCCGGCTTCCTCGCGGTGACGCCGAACGTGACCTTGCCGCCGAGGTTGACGGTCTGACCCGGCAGGATCTGAAGGGACACACTCGCGGTATTGGCCTGCCTGCGCGCCGCTTGTACGGGCCAAAGCCAGGGTGCATACGTCGTGCCGACATTCAGCGATGCCGACGGCAACGGTGCTGCGGACGAAGCTCCGCTACCCGCCAGCAGCAGCAGGAATGCGAGCCATGGTCGCTCCCGGCGGATCGGCTGCGATGACGGCATGGCCTGCTCTCCCTAAAAGTCAGGGAGCACTGAAGAAGCCGACCGAGGCGATCCGCGCGTCCGCAGGCAAGTACCGCTCGAGGCTCTTGATCACCTGCCCCGAAGCGCGGCGCCGGTTGAGCTGCATCAGGACTGTCTCAAGATCGACCATGCGTTGCTGCGAGGTCACTGCAACGATCTGTTCCGCGCCGAACGGCTCGCCGACCCTGAGCGGTAGGCGCAAACTCGCCGATCGGGCCAGTGCCGCATCGGAACCCACCGGATACAACAATTGGATGGTGCCATCGCCAGACACATTGAACAGCAACACCGCTCTTGACCCCACATCAGACAGATCAACTTCGACAGTCTGGCCAGCACGCTGTTGGCGATCGTCCGGCCAGATGCGCATGATCTGCGGCGACCGGGTCGCAATGCGCTTCAGTTCACGAATTGCCGCTGTCCGGTCAACGACCGTCGGCAGGCTGGCAACGTCGATCCCGTAGGCGACTACGTCGCCCCACGCGATCACGTCGTGCGACACGGGATCCCAGATCAGGTCGGGATTGTCCGTCGGTTGAACAGCCTGCACGGGAACATCCTTTGGCGCCACGCTCGCAAAATAGTTCGTCTTGCCGTCGAGCGCCGCCAGCCGGATTGGCGCAGCGAGACGGAGGGGGGCCGGCGCGTCGCCGGTCGGAAGTTCCTTGGTCGCCGCCGCGGCAAGGGTGGGAATGTTTGGTGCCTTGGCCGTGACAGCCGGCGGCGCGGGCGCTTGTCCCTCGACGGGCGCCCCGGATCCGGCCGGGCCGGAGGCCGCTCTCGCGGCCGGCCCCTGAATCAGCACGACACCGCGCGTCAATTCGAAGGCGATGTCGGTATCCGGCGTCTGAGGCGGCGATGATATGGTCACGATGTTCTGGCGCTGGTCCGAGAGCTGATAGACCACCTGTCGAACATTGCTGAAGAGCTCCTTGAGCGTCACCTTCCCATCGTGATTGATGTCCGCGCTACCCTCCACCGCCCGTGCGACCGCATAGCTGAGAGCCCCGCGCAAGCCATCGATGCCAGGGATGCGGACTTCCGGCGCCTTGGTGTAGCGGTCCACCGCAGCCAGGAACGCCGTGTGGTCAAGATCGAGTTCTGACTTCGGATCGTTGCTGTCCGACACCGGCTTCAGTTCGTCAACCAGCAATGTGTAACGCGGCACCTGCCGGAAGCTCATCTCAGCGGCACGCGGATCGATATCGCGCACCATACCGCCGCCGTGGCAGGTATCAGCCACGAAGATCACCTTCGCTCCGCGAAGCTCGAACTGCCGGATGAAATGGTTGAACTCACTGCCCAGAACACGTTCAATGGACCCGGTTGGCGTGGTTTCAAAGCCTGGCAGCAGGAACACGTTTTCCATCCCGTCCGGCTCCGAGCCCTTGACGCGCTCCGGCTCCTGGGTTCCATGACCTGCGATCGACAGAAAGATGAGGTCGTTGTTCTTGGTCCGCTCCACCAGTGAACTGATCTCGCGCAAGATGCTTGCCCTGTCGGCCTGTGCGTTAGTCAGGACGACGACGTCGCCAACCCCCATGCTCTTCAAGCTGGTCACGATGTCAGTGGCGTCGGCGACCGCGCCCTTCAATTTCCGCACGTGCTGATAGTCATCGATCCCGATCACGAGCGCGCGCACCGCCGCCCCGTCCGGATTGCTGATCGACAATCCTCCTGTCGCATGCGCGTCCGGGGATATCAGCCCGATCAACGCAGCGAGCCCGATGGTGGCGCATAGCCGCTTGATCCCGCAATCAAGTTCCCTGGGCATCCGCATCGTGATCCACCTCGACATCCTTCCTATCCATTCTGTAGCGCCAGCGACACACCGGGTTCAGCGCCTTTTGCTCGCCGTCTTGCGGCCCGGCTGCGGTTCGGCCTCTTGATAGGCGCTCGCTGAGACTGTCGCCTGGTCATCCGCGAACGCCCGAAAGCGGACCGGAACGTAGCCACGCGAAAGCAGGCTCGCCAACGGGTAGACGTTGCGGCAGACGCGACCGTTGCAGCCACCGGTCGAGGATTCCATCACCTCGGCCTTGCGATCGGGCGTGAACCGCAGGAACAACATCACGTGCGAGCCCGGCTTGTTCAGCGCATCGCCGGGCCTCAGGTCCCAGGGATTTGCCACGGGGGCTGCGATCGCAGGAATAGCGGCAGTCGTGTAGTGGACAGAAAGTCCCCAGGCGGCGCTGACGAATGCCGAACAGTCGACGCCAGCCACATCCGGCCTTGGCGCGTTGCGAGTGCACACATTGCCAGCCAGCGCTCCGCTGTCGATCCGCTGCCGGAAGTTCGCGAGCGAACCGTGGCAGCCCCAGCAATAGGGCACACCGCGCACCTCCTGGTTCACTTTGCCCTGCAGATACCACGGCCGCCGAATACGACTGAAGCCGCTGCATTGGCTGTCGGGATCGCTGCCGTAGTTCGACTGCGTCAGCTTCCACTGGATGCCCTCGAATGCAAACGCGGTCTCGATAGCCTGCTGGCGATTGGAAGGTCTCACAGCGGCCGACGCGTCGAATTTGACGCCGGATTGCGGTGCTGGCGCGGCTGCCGTTCGCGACGGCCGCACGTCGATAATGGAAGCGTTGGTCAGCGGCCGGAAGCCGACGCCAACCACTTCAATTCCGTCCGGCTTGGTCCGGAGGAAATAGACATCGCCATCGCCCGAAACCGTGACGAACCGCCGGGTCAGCGGCGTATTTTCCAAAGGAAGCTCATAGATTCCCTCGAGACGGCCGTTCGCAGCATAGCGTGCGACGAACGTGGAGGCGTTCTTTCCCGATGGCGGAACGTCCTCGGCAAGCACGTAGAAGCGGTCGCCGTTGTCGATCTCAAGAAACTCCACCGTTCCGAGCTGGTTGCGCACCCGCAGGCTTAGCTGTCCGATTGTCTCGTTGGTGACCATGGTCTGGATCTCGACCCTTACGCTGGCATTGCCCTTGTCCGGAACGATATCGGCGATCACCGAGCCCTTACTTCGAGAAGCCACATATTGCCGGTCGGGCTGCCGCGTCGTCTTGACGATGGCCGCGCGGGTATTCTGGTCGAGCAAGTCGGCCGCGCTGCCGGGCGCCTGCGATCCCATCTGGGCGAAAGCGGAGACGGCGACCTGATCGTCCGCGCTACGGCTCGAGACCTCCTCAAGCTGGATCACGTCACCACCGATTCCGCGCGTGGACTGCCCTGGCGCCGCCTTCAGCGTCCGTACGCCGCCGTCCCAAACCATGATGTCGTCGTTGTGGACCACGAGATCGGTCGGCTGGACGTCTTTCGGCATCTTGAGGACGTCAGGATCTGAGTTCGGCTGTTTCGGGTCAAACTGCAGGATGCGACCGTTGACCTGATCGAGCACAAACAGGTTGCCCTGCCCGTCGGCGCTGAGTGCTTGTGGTCCCGCGAGTTCCACGTCCTCGCTGGCCGGAACGATGCCGACCATGGAAGCAGCCAAACCGCTGGTAAAGCTGCGGACGACAGTATCGTCGGCATGCGCATTGGTTCCGAAAATGCCAGCGCCAACGATGAAGACCCAGATCCAACGATTTGGACGAAGCATGTTCGCCTCAATGTACCCCGAACCGATCGCCGCGTCGGATCGACTAATCCGAGATGCCGTTAATGCTGCGAGTCAATTAGTGGTGCGCAATCTCAATCACGTTCAATTCTATCACTTGACGGTGATAGTCCGAATTCTCTTCAGCTTGCGGTGCAAAACATGGCCCGGAATAGATTTGAGAAGGTGAGCGAAGTTCAGCCCGACGCGATCACGCTGCTCCTGAAACGCGACAATGACGGCGCCTCCGGATCAATCGTGCTGCCGGCCGCCGCGAGCCGGGGACGGCTGACCACCGACCAGATCAGCGCGCAATTGCCGGCGCAGGATGCTTTTCGCGGCGCGATCCGGCTGGCAAACGACGTAAAGCTGGCGCTGGTGGTGTGCGATCCAGACGGGGTCTGGAAGTCCGAGTGGGGCGATCTTTATCAGCCGATCGATTGACCCGCATCGGATGGAACCAGCATATGTTGCGACGCCGCATGGAGACTAGCTTGCCGAACGGAGCCTGCATCCGACCGTCGTTCCGGATACGGGCCTTGATGGCCGCGCTGCTGGTTGCGACGGGCTGGCCGGCACGCGCCAACGACTCGGCTGCGGAATTGTCGATCGGCGGGCTCCAGTTCGTACGCACCAATGACGTGGCCATGGAGAGCGAGAACCTTAGTATCGGGCTCGACAGAATCAGTGTTCGCTACCAATTCGCCAACGTCACTGCCAAGCCGGTCACGCTTACTGTTGCCTTTCCGCTGCCCGACATCGACCTGTCGGAGGCTGAGAACATTGCGCTACCTTCAAATGATCCGATCAACTTCGTCGACTTCGAGACCAGGGTCGACGGCAGCCCGGCGCCGCTGACCGTCGATCAGCGCGCCATGGTTGGCAACAGGGATGTCAGTGCCCTGCTCCGCGAACTCAAGCTACCGCTGCTGCCGATTGGTGGCCGCGAGATCCGGCTGAGCGACCTGCCCGCGGCGACTCGGACCCGGCTCGTGGACGACGGACTTATGATGCCTGCCGGAATGAGCGACAACGGTCGCCAGCAGTATGCGCCAGGCTGGGTTATCAAGACCTCGGCTGTGCGCCAGCAGGTGTTTCCGCCCATGCGCACCGTCACGGTCGAACACCGGTACCGGCCGAGCGTCGGCTCCAGTCCTGACACCATCCTGCGCCCGAGCCTACGCCGCAGCAGCGCACTGGGTCAGCAAGTCGCCCGTTACCGGAAAGAATACTGCGTCCAGGATACGTTCCTCGCCGAGATCGACAAGCGCGCGGGCAGTTACCAGATCAACAGCGCGAACCTGCAGGAGAGGCGCATATCATACGTGCTCAAGACCGGCGCGAATTGGGCCGGGCCGATCCGGTCGTTCAAGCTGACTATCGACCCAGGCGGCAACGACCGCTTGGTGAGCTTCTGTCCTGGGCGGCTCAAGGCATCGTCTGCTACCGGAAATACGCTTGAATATACGGCAAACGACTTCAAGCCGGATGCCGACCTGAAAATCCTGGTGATCGGAACATTCTGAGCGTGCCGGTCAATTGGTGAGCAGCACGTAACGCGCGGCCGCGATGATGGTCACCTTGTTGCGCTGAGCCTCGCTCAGCGCCTGGAGGAAGAACGTATCGGCAGCTATCGGTCGCGGCTGGCGCAATGAGTCCAGAACCTGCGGAACCGCCACGACCAACAGCAATTGCGGACCGCTCGCGCGCGCTGTCGGGAGCGTAAACGAAAGCGAGTCGATGCCCGGCTTCAGAAGATAAGACAGGCTCTGGACTTCGCCGCGATCCGACACCATGAGCAGCTCGACCACGCGGTTGGCAAAGTTCTCAATGGTCCCATTGAGGGCTTCACCACCCTTCAGCTCTGTCGCTGACAGGGTGATGCGTGGCATTCGCGCCTGATCGCTCCCGACCTGACTCAAGAACTTGACGGCTGGGCATTGCGCCTGGGTCACTTGCCTGACGCCGATCGAAGCCTCGAAACCCTGCTCACGCCGAAACGCTTTGTCGAAGGTGTCGAATGGGGCGGTCGAGGCACCGAACCCTTCGATGACAGCGGCATTTGGGCTCACGGCAATCGGCAAGACAAAGAAGCAGTCACCGCCAGAATACTGGGCCACGTATTTGCGGATGCGCTCAGCTCGCCCCGCCCCATCGAGTGCCGGAGACGGCGTCGCCGTCGGCTGCGCAGACAACTTCTCCGGCTCTTGGCGCCCGGGCTGTGGTCCAGCGGGCTCGACCTTCGGCGGCGCCATTGTTCCGGCGAGTTTTGGAGGTGGTGGCAAGACCGCGGTGCCGGGCGCTGACCAGACCAGCTTGTAGAAGGCATATCCACCACCGCCGACCAGCAGTAACAGAGCCGCCACGCCGGCCCCCAGCCAGCGGCCGCGCGGACTCCGCGCGGTCGACGGCATCCTGTCCTGCGGCACCGGCGCCGCGCCTTCCGGCCGCCGCAGCGGATCGAAACCATATAACGGCGCGGCCGGCGTCTGCACCAAACCGGTCGGCTTCCAGCTGGCGACCTCTCCCATGGTCGGGCGCAATGCCGGATCAGGCTGCAGCATCCGCTCCAGCATAGGCCGGATGCGCATATCCACCGCACCGAGATCGGGAACACGCCGGCGCTTCTCCACCAGTTGAAACTGGCTGCCACCCATGTCGAGCTTCTGTCCGGTCAGCGCGTGAAACAGCACAAGACCGAGGCTGTAGACATCGGATTTCGCGGTCACGTCATTGCCGTACAACCCTACCTGTTCCGGCGATGCGTAGTTGTCCTTGCCAGCGAAGCCCGAGCCGATGATGGTCTTGTCACCCATCTGGGTCGACCGGGCTATGCCGAAGTCGATGATCTTAGCCCGCCTGACGTCGTCGAGCGGAACAATGATGTTGTCCGGAGAAACGTCGCGATGGATGATGCCGTGCTCATGGGCAGCCTCCAGTCCCGATGCGACGCGCAGCATCAGCTTGATCAGCGCCTCGAAAGTCAACGGTCCATCGTCGAGCATGTTCGAGAGCGAGCGGCCATTCACGAACTCCATCGCGAGATATGGTCGCTGCAGCACCGGCTCCACCGTAAACAGGAAGTAGCGAACGATCGCGTCATGCGGAAGATTGTGGAGCGCCGCGGCCTCTCGACGGAACAGCGCGAGCGCCGCCTCGTTATCGACCATGTCGGGCAATAGCATTTTCACGGCAACAGGCGATCCAGTTTGGATCTCTCGGCATTTGTAGACCTCACCCATGCCGCCCGCGCCGATCACCGCTTCGATCTCGTAGATACCGTTGAGACGGGTGCCGGGGGGCACGCCCTGATAGGACGGTCGGAACGGATCGTTCGGGGTCATGGTTGCGGCTCGCGATCAAGCGGAGATCTTGTCGCCTCCTGAGATCGTGGCGTCAGCAGTCGCACGATCACAATCGTTACGTTGTCAAGCCCGCCACGATCAAGAGCCAGCGCGAGCATGTCATCGCAAGCTGCCTGGGCGCGTCGCGTAGCCGCGTGCTGCAGGATCTCGTCGTCCCGCACGTGCCTGGTCAGGCCATCGCTGCAGATCACGAAGACATCCTCCGGCTCGGCCGGGCCCGTTACCACCTCAAATTCCGGATCATCGGCGACACCGACGGCGCGAGTAATGACATTGCTCAGCCAATCATTCACGTCTTCGCGCGACAGCGCACCTTCGGCGATCAGTTCCTCCAGTTCGCTGTGATCATGCGACACTTGGCTAATTGCGCCGCGACTGATCAAGTAAACCCGGCTGTCACCCGCCCATATGCAGGCATAGTAGCTATCGCGAACGAGCAGAACCGCCGCTGTAGTCCCGACGGTGGCACCCTGTCGTTCACGACTAAGCGCCAGTATCTGCCGGTTTGCGCTGAATAGCCGCTCCTCGCATTCCGCCAGCAGGTCTGCGGCTGATTCTGGCGTGCCGATCGCGTCAAGCGACTGCACTACAATGCGACTGGCGAGATCGCCGGCCTCGTGACCACCCATACCGTCGGCGACGGCCCATAGGCCAACGTCGGTTCGTACCAAACATGAATCCTCGTTCCGCTCCCGCACCCTTCCAGCATGGGTAACGCTACCAACATCGAACAAGGATGGGGTATGCACCATCGTGCGTCATCCATTCCCGGATGCCGCGAGGCCGGGATCACCGGTCAGCAGCGTAATGTAGTGAAACGGATCTGGTAATCCTCGGCAACTCAGCGCCATTGGCGGAAAGCCTTCCCCTCCGGCGGTCCACCAGAAGCTAGCCGCGGCGTAGACCTGTGGGTTGGCGGCGCAAAGTGCTGCAAACGCCCCCGCGAAGGCGTCGACCGCCGAAGCCCTCCCCATTGCCGCAGTACCAAGCGACGTGATCGGCGGACCGCTGGCGATGGTCTCCTGCAGTCGTGGCACCGCAAGCCGGTCCAGTCCATCGGAGATCTGCTCGAAGGTCGCGGCCCGATCCAGGGTCGAAAGCAAGAACGCCTCTACTTGCCCGAACCATTCGTCCTGCGGATCAATGCTCGGCGGCGGCAGCGAGACGGCCTCGCCGGTCACCGCATGCAGGGTCAAGGGATAGTATCGCCCCACCCCGTCGAGCGAGGGCATAATCGCCCCCGCCACCGTCGTTCCGCAGATTGCGGCACCGAGCCAAAACCGCCAGACCGGCGCGGTCAGAAAGGCCTGCTGCCATCCTGGGCCAAGCTGGTGGCGACTTGCTGACAGCGCAGCCTGTACCCACGGCTCCCAGGCTTCCAGGAAGCTGCGCGGAGTTGCGATCGCGATGAAGTCACGCTTCGCGCCGATTTTGCCGAATAACCCGCAACGCATGGTCATATCCCGGTCGGGCAACGAAACTCACGCAGCACTGACAGATTCAGCGGGTTGCGCAACGATCCAGTCGAAATTTGATAGCTGAGCTCGCGCCCGGCGACGATGAAAGTCGCGCTGGCCGTTTCCGCTTTCACCACTAACGAGCCAGCCTCCAGCATCCGAAACAACGACCAGGGACCAATGCGCTCAAGCACGGATGGCGGGCCGGTGTCGTTGCTGACTGAAATTGCAGTTCGCGGCGCGGGGCCCGGCCATAGGACGGTCGTTGGCGAGTTGCTCTGTGGCTGTGGCGGTGGCGTAGGTTGCGGACCGCCGAACAAGGATGAGGTCGCTGGACCAGGTGTGGTTGGGCTTGTAATTGTGGTGCCGCCGATCTCGGTCTTGACGGTCACGCCTGGCCCGGCTGCCCCAGGCGGCCGGATCGCGAACGATACCGCCGGCAAACCGCCGCCGGTCTGGAAGAAGGCGTCGCGGATATAGGCCGCATTTTGGAATTGCTTGAGCGTATCCGGCGAGAACGACCGACCAACGGGGCTCTCCTTTCGCCAAACCCAGTCCGATCGCGACGTGTCGGCATAAGGTGCCAGATACTGGGTGAAGAACTTGTCCATAACACCATTCGGACTGAACAATTTGGCAAAATCCGCCAGCGGGACTTCCTGGCTGCTGCTGCGGATAAACGGGTAGCGGTTGGTCACGGTCTGTTGGCAGACCGGCGTGACCTGATCGCGCAACGTTTGAAGGATTTGCCCGGCGGTTGAAGCCGCAATGCTGCCTTCGAACTCCGCGGCTGCTGCTCGCAGCATGTCGGAGAATGGCGGCGGCATGCGCGAGGCATTGTTGCGGAGCGCTGCGACCTGGGTCTGAAGCGCAGCTGTGGCCTGTGCGGTCAGTTGGGGATTCTCGATGATCAGCGTCAGGTTCTGCGCGATGTCGTTCAGGTTCGCGACGGTCGAGTCGATCGGCCGGCGGGTGCTCTCGCCTTCGAGCGCCGCGTGGTAAGGTTTGAACTGCGCCTCGATCATCGCGCCAGGCGGTCCATCCTGGGCATTCGTGAAGAGTGCTGGCGCCGGTGCGGCGGCGGCTGCCGAAGCGCTCGCCGGCTTCGCCCGTTCCTTGGTTAGCACCGTCTCGTCGCGCACCGATTCCAGAATTTGCCGCATCGGCGAGGTCGGCGCCGAAAGCGCCCGCAGCACCTCATATTTCGGCTTGTCGGCGAGCAGCTTCTTCAGGCGCAGGCTCCCGAGCGCCGTTCGCCAGGTCGTCACGAAATCGTTGGAATAGATGCTGAGCAGATCGCCGGCCAGATTGTCGTACTGCTGGTCGATGGCCGACTGCTGGCCGGCATCCCCTAGAACCCATCGCTCCCGCTTCATCCGCTCAGACAATCCGGACAGCCGGGCAACGAACTTCTGATGGAAGCCATTATACGTGAAGAACTCGGGTACCCGCACGGCGTCCAAAGGCTGCCCCGTCGTGGTTTCGAACACGACACCCATGTCGGGTCCGCCATGGCGGCTGGCGATCCAGTCGCCAGCGGTCGATGCGCGAGCCTCCGATTTCAGAAACTCGTAGGCACGTTGCGACACGCTCAGGCGCGCCAAGGAGCTCTGGGCCTGCTTGATCAACCGGCCGTCGAGTTCGACCAGCGGCTGCTGTTCGGTCTCGAGGTCGAACATTGCCACGAGGTTCTCGTCGAGCAGACGCCGCCCTTCCGCGTTGGTGGCGCCAGGATAGAGGTTGTCCGCCCAGTCACGTTGCATCCAAGAGCGGATCAACTCGCGGTCCGGCGACTGCAGGCCGCCGACCATCAGATAGACCTTAAGCGCCTCGTAGACAAAGGCAGGCTCGTTTATGCGCGCATTGAGCTGCTCCTCCAGGCGATACAGCAGCCGCGGCCGGAACATGCGCTCAAGCGCCGTATGATAGGCCGCCTTCGAGGGCGACAGCAGCCGGGCGTGCTGACTGAGCCCGTAGCGAGCCGACAGAGGCACCGACTCGCCGCGCGATCCGTAGCCTGCCGGGGCGTTTCGCAGCCGGTAGAGTAGCGGCAGCACCTTGTCTAGATCATGATCAGCAATCAGCGTCTGTTTGATAATTGGTGCGCCGGCGGCTGCATACTCGCTATCGGCCTGCAGGCTTTGCTCAATCAAATCGGAGTTCCGCTTGTAGCTCGTCAGCCAGGCTGCGATCAGTCCGATCGAGACCAGGCCGATCAATGACAGGGCCGCGGTTTTCAGGATTAGCGCGCGGCGCACCGCGGCACGGTCGGTCGAGACCCAGTCGGCTTCGCCGATGATGACCTTGGAGATCAGATCGGCGAGGAAAAAGCTCTTGCCCGTGCCCGAATAGGATCCGGAACCGACCTCCTCAGCGCCGAACGTACGTGCCAGCGACCCGATCAATTGGTCGATCGGCGTGCCCTGCTGCGTACCCGAGGTAAAGTAGAAACCGCGCAGGTTCGCGTTCACGTGATAGCGCGTCGGCTCGAAGATCAGGTTGAGGAAATCGTGGATCTGCGGCTTGAGCCGCGCCATCTGTGCCGGAAAGCCGAACAATTGCACGCGGTGCTGGGGCGTCGGCTCGTCCTGCAGACGGTCGAGCGTCTCCTCGCTCAGGCGCTCCAGCAGACGGTCGAACTCGACCGGGATCTGCCCCACCAGATTCTGGGTCTTGTCGGCGGTCTGGAACGTGGCCCCCCAGACCTGGCGGCGGCCGGCATCCCCGAGATAGGCGAAATACTCGGTGAAGCCGGCAACGAGATCAGCTTTGGTAAATAGCGCGTAGACCGGGAAGCTGACCTTGAGCCTCTGATGCAGCTCGAGCAGGCGCATCCTGATGGCATCGGCGTGAAGTGCGAGCTCCTGCTTCGGCAGCGTTAGAATGTCTTCGATACTGATGGCGACAAGGACGCCGTTGATCGGCTGGCGTGATCGACTTTTCTTCAGGATGTCCAGGAACGCCAGCCAGCTGTCCTTGTCGGCCTTGCTATTGGAGTCCTGGGTGGTGTAGCGGCCGGCGGTATCGATCAGCACCGCCTCCTCGGTAAACCACCAATCGCAGTAGCGGGTACCGCCGACCCCCGCGATCGCCGCGGGCGTCGCCCCGCGCGCGAGCGGAAATTTGAGCCCGGAATTGACCAGCGCCGTGGTCTTGCCGGCGCCGGGCGGACCGATGATGACGTACCACGGCAGATCGTAGAGAAAGCCCGATTTGTTGCCGCTGGCGGTCTTCAGCGTCGCGAGCGCATCCTTCATGCGCTCCTTGAGCACCGGTTCATCGCTGACGGGCTGGTCCGCACCAGCGATGCCATCGGCAATCTCCTTGGCACCCTTGCGCCGCTTGAACAGATTGAGGCCAACGATGCCTGCGACGATCGTGGTGAGCAGCAGAATAGCGATCTGCCGGACGATATGGTTCTCCAGCGGCCGCCAATCGCCGAACGCAATGAAGGGACCGGCGAAATAGATCACCGCTCCGAGCGAGCTGAGCCCGACCCCGTAGAGAACGATGCGAAGAATGTCCTTGGCAAGCATCTAACCGTACCTGTCGCAAACCACCTGACCCGGTGGAATCTGCCTATTCGCTGCGTTCGATAAAGATCTCGACGCGCCGGTTCTTGGCGCGTCCCTCGGGTGTCGTGTTGCTGGCGATTGGCGCATCTGCTCCTTTGCCCTCGACGTCGACGCGCGAACCATCGGTCAAGCCAGGCTTCAGTGCCGCGGCAACCGCCTTGGCGCGCTCGACCGACAACTCGAAATTTGTCGGGAAGCGGACTGTGCGGATCGGCGAACTGTCGGTATGGCCGACGACCCGGATCCGTCCCGGCTCCTTGTCGAGGGTTGCTGCGACGCGGAGTGCGATCGGCTTGAAACCGTCGAGGATGGTCGCCTGGCCCGATGCAAACAAGGCCAGATCGCAGACCCTGATCACGATGAAACTGGGGGTCTGGTCCGCGGTCATGGCACAGGCTGTGTTCTCCTTCGCGAGCGCGTTGCGGATGCGTTGCAACTGGGTGATGCGATCCGGTGGCGGCGGAGGCGGAGGTGGCGGCGGTGGTGCAACGACCTGGCGCTTGAGCTCGATCGGGCCGGCCGGATGGAGCGCGAGCGCCACCTCGGCAGCATTCTCTGCCCGGCCAGCGAGGAGCGTCCGCAGGACGAAATAGGACCCGGTCAGCAGCGCGGCGACGACGGCCGCCACGAGCCAGACCGGAACACGCAAACGCTGCCGGCGCCCCGCCAGCGCCTGCCCGCGCCAGTTGGGCGACAGGTCGGTCATCGTCTTCGGCCGGACCCGGCGCAGCAATTCATAGAGGTTACGCTGGATCAGCTGCAAGTTCGCAAGTCCGCCCCCTGACGTCCGGTGAATGCCCTGAAAACCAAGCGCCAAGCAGGCGTGCTGAAGTTCGAGGACCGGATAATTGACCAGTGGATCAATCTTCAAATGGTCGAGGATCTCAAAGAAGCGGACGCCGCCGACACGCTCGCCGAAGAAGCGGCTCAGCATCGAGTATTGCGTCCAGACGTGACGCTCCTCGGTCGGGATGTGCTGCACGATATCGTCGGCAGTGGCACACAGGATATATTTCGCTGTGTTGGCCTGGTGCTCGGAAATGCCCGCTGAACGGATGTCCTTCTCAAAGAATTTGATAGCGTCAGCGACCTGCTCCATCAGGCTCGCGAATGACGCGCGCATGAGCGCCACCCGCAACCGACCGAGCAGTTGCAGCAATGGGCCCGCAGCGCGCATCACTGGATTGGCATTTGGCGCGACGAGATCGTCGACGCGCAACGGCGGCCCTGCCGGCAGCATGGGTTGCGGCACCTGGCCTTGCGCGGGTGTCGAGATCCATTCCTCGGTTGGATGGCTGGCCGGCGCGGAGGCGTAGTTCGAGCCCTGTGGAACGGGCGAAAAGGATGATGGTGGCGTTGGCGCGCCGGGAGAAGGTACGGGTGACGGCGAATAGGCCGGACGTGCTGCAGGCCCCTCGCCCGGCGGAGGCTGAGAGGTCGGCGCCGGCGGCAACTTCCCGCCGGGGTTGGGACGGATGATCGTCCGTTCGCCCCGACCGAAAGGATTGACCGGCTTGTCCCTGTCGCTCATGGCCTGTCTTCCAGGATAGCCCAAAGATACAGCTCAAGCTCCGGCCAGTCGCCGGAGAAGTGCATTCCGATCGAGGCCGCCGTGCTGAACTCGGGCCACAGCGGCGACTTGCGGTCGAGATAGAAATAGACGTGATCCGTGATGGCCCGGATATGCGGCGGTGGCGTCGGCAAATGCACCAAGGTCAGGCCCGGCAAGTTTGCGTGCACGATCTCGTTCATCTTGGTGTTCGGCCCAACCTTGAACAGGTGCGGGAAATCGTTCTGGATCTCCACGAGTGGCCGCCGTGCGGCAACCTCCAGCACCAGGGTCGCATTTCGGAATAGCGCTCGATCGCGGATCGGCGATACGAACGCATTCTGCGCGCGCTCGATGATCTCCAGACGGATCGCCCGCCGGCCCAGCCGCGCGCTCAAGAAGTCCTGGATGTCGCTCACCAATGGTGTGAAGACGCTCTCGAGATCGTCATGATCGTACGCCGGATAGTTGCGCGCCCGCCGTTCCGCCGTGGAAAAAGTCGCAAGTTCACCCGCGAACCTCAACAATTCCTCGTACAGGCGCTCGGGGTGCACGCTGCCGGAGCGTTGGAAATGAGTCAGCACGGGAATGGTACGGTTCAGCACTTGCAGGACCAGATAGTCGACGCTCTGCAACCCACCGCCGGATGACGGATCGACCGCGTAACGCGCCAGCTCGTCGAGTTTGGTCTCAACCCAGCCGATGATGCGGTTGAGCCAACCATCGATGATCGGATGCGCGGCGCAGACCAGCATCGGCGGCACGAACTTGTCGTCGAACAGGATGTTCTTGTCGCGCACTTCCAGAATGCGCGCGATGCCGAGGCCCATGTATCCGGGCTTGCTGGTCTTGCGCAGTTCGAACGACAAGCGCGGATAAGCGATGTCGATCTCCTCCTCGATGCGTAGCGCCGAGGTCGAGTCAATGAAGGTTTCCGAAGTACGAACATAACGACTGGCGCTGTCGGTGCGGTCCTCGTCGACCTCGCGGGTGTTTGGTGCCGCGACAGGCATCATCAGCCAGACGATCTGGCCTGCGGCCGTCTCCGGCACATCGATCGCTTCGGGAATTGGGCTGTCCGCAGGGATATCGAACGGCGTACCGTCCGGCATAACGCCGGACGCATTGCGCACCGCGAACTTGCTTTGTTCGGTAAGATCCTTATCGATCTCCAGCTGGGCAAAGCCCCAGGGGTATGGTGTCGTGTAGCGAACGCGCTTTTCCAGCAAGTGTTCGATGTAGCGGTCGTTCTGCTGCAGATGATGCGGCCGCAGAAACAGACCTTCCGACCAGAAAACCTTGCTGTACCAAGACATTCCTACATCCACTTAGAAAATGTCGGCGACCGCATGGTCGCCGACAGCTTACTTTGAACCGGGCTTGTCGCCGCGGTCGTAATAGTCCGAGAAGTGCAACATAAAGATTTCGATCGGCGCGCTGTTATCGCGGCCAAGATGCGCCTTCCAGCGCGTCAAGAACTCGTCCCAGAGTTTGCCCTTGTTCGTGCCGAGCCAGGAGCTTGCGCCACGCTGAAGCTCGAGCTCGCGCGCCATCAGCGTCGGATCTATGTCCGCAATCAGCTCATGGACAGCGTGCTGCATCGCCATATAGGTCTTCAACTGATGTGATTTGAGATCACTGAAGCCCTGTGCAAAGGCGCGCTGTGCGTCGAGGTAGCTACGCGTCGGCGGCCCAAAGAGAATGCGCATCGCCTCTTCCGCGGTCGGCGAGAATTTCAGCGGATTATTTTCGAGGGCTTGGACGGTGGTCTGGCTGGTGCTGCGGGTCAGCTGTTTGGCTTGGGTTCGCGCTTGCAGCAGCGCCATGAGATTATCCACGGTCATACGCAAGATGATGCCAAGCTGTTCGGCGAGTTCGGCGTCGGACTTGTTAGCAAAGAAATTGTCCGGCAATCCTGCAGCGCGCGCCACCAGTCGCGCGAACTCGGTACCGCCGACTGGCTTGGCCGTGACAGGCCCCTCGCCTGCTGCTTGCGTTTGGCGCGGCGTCGCAACCTCTTGGTGTGATAGCGATGCCGGCGGCTGTGCACCGACTGGTTCATCATCGATCCACACCGACGGCCGGCGTGGGGTCGGCTTGACTGGGGGGCGCTCGACTTGCGGTTTCGGCGCGGTGACCGGACCCGCTGCCCAGTTCATGTCGTCGTCCTGCACGGACGGTTGGTACGGAGACGTCGGCGATGACGGTCGAAATGGGTCTACACCCGGCGCCGGGACGCTCGCCGCCCAATCCAGGAACCCCGGATTGACGGGCCGCGCAGCCTCGCGTGGCTTCTTCAACAGGTGCGGATCGATCGGCGGCGGAACGTCACGATCGGCCGTCCAAAGCTCTCCGTAATCGGCATGCTGCTGGACCGAGGGTTCGTGCAGTTGCGCCTCATGGTTTGGGCTGCGCCCGCCAGCCTCATCCTCCAGCGAAACTCCGATGATGTAGTGACCGATCGTCAGTCGGTCGCCGTCGCGCAAGCGGTGGGGCCCCCGCATGCGCTGGTCGGCACCATTGAGAAAGGTGCCGTTGGTCGAGACGTCGTGCAGCCAATAGCCGCCGTCGCGAAAGTGCACCTCGCAGTGCTTTCCGGAAATCGTCCGCGCCGGATCCGGCAGCGTCCAGTCGAGGTGACGATCCCGGCCAATATCGACCGAGCGCCTGCCGGTGACCGTAAACGACACAGGTCCGCCGTCCGGAAGGTTCGGTTCGTTCTCGATATTAAAGCGAAGCACCATCACATCGTCTCGTTAGCGCGGAGGGCGCGGTTCGCCGCGTGCCAATTGAATACCATCCTCCAGGCATGACGTCATTATCTGGTCCCGGGAGTCACGGGGGAGCCGGCAGAGGCCAATCAGCAGCGCTGCACGCACCGCCCGTGCGGCCTGATCTGGCTTGGCTTCCACGGGCGCAAATTCCGGGGGAACCACGCTTCCACCGGACCAGCCGGCCGCCAGCGCCAGCCATGTCGCTGGCTGCTCAGGATCGTTGGCATTGCCGACGGCCAGCGCCTTGTTCCGGGACTGCTCGTCCGGTTGCCGGACCCAGGTCTCCACAACATTCAGCGACCTGCTGTCGTAGGCGTCGAAATGGTCGAACATCCGTCGCAGAGAGCGGCATCCCCAGGCGATCGCCACGCGCCTGGGAAGCAGATAGGCGCAGTAAGATACGGCCTGGTACCAGTTGCGGGCATCGGCGGCCTCCTGAAGGAAATCCAGCGAAGGCTTGTCGGCATCGGCTTTGCCGACATCATAACGCGCCAAGGGATAGGCTTGAAACAGATCCCGTACCGTGCCGAACCGAACCTGCCCCATGACCGTCAGCCGACAAGAGTTGGAGTGCCGTGCGCGACCAGCGGACCGCCGGCTGCAAGCGCCATGCCGGCCTGCGCTGTCATGGCGATCGTCGGCGCGTTGATGACGATGCCCGCCGGGCTCAGGATAATCTGGCTGGGACCAACCTGTAGGGTGATATTGGCATTGGCCGTGAGCGTGATGCTGATGCCCGCTTTGACAGACTGGTCCATGGCCAGCGTGATGTGCTGACCGCCCAATTCGATATCGAGCTTATCATTGCCTTTCTTGAGCGTGGTCTTGCGGGTGTCGCCGCCGAATGCAGCTTCGCCGATGGTCCGTGTCTCGGTGTCGCGGACCGTCACGTCGTGGTCCTTCTCAGCATGCACCGTGATCTTCTCGGATCCCTTCTTGTCCTCGAAGTTCCACTCGTTGAAGCCGCCACCACCTTTGGTGGAGTCGGACTTCAATCCTGCAACCGTCTTCTTCGACGGCAAATCATAGGGCAGCTTGTATTCGTCGTTGTACACGGTGCCGATCACCAGGGGCCGGTCCGGATCCCCCTCCAGGAATTCGACAACCACTTCCTGTCCGACGCGCGGGATGATCTGACCGCCCCAGCGCTTGCCAGACCAAACCTGAGCCACGCGCAACCGGCACGACCGCTTCTTCTTCCGATCCCAGAAAAAGCGGACATAGATTTCGCCCAGCGATTCAACGTCGATTTCCTCGTTCGAATTATCGTCTTTGGTCACCACCTTGGCCGTTTGGATGCCGTTAATCCTTGGCTTCGGCGTCATCATCAGCGCTCGAAACGGCCGATCGCTTGGCAGAAACTCATAGCTACCGAAATAGACATGTTGCCCGGCGTCGCCGGGACCGCCGGTGCGGTAAGATTCGAGCGAGAACGAGTGCGTGGCTCGCACCACGAGATATTCCACGTTCTGCGAGTCCTTGGAGTGCTTTTCGAGCTTCGTCAGCCCACCGGGGAACAGGTTGACCGCGTCACCATTGCCGCGACGCCGCCGGTCCATCGCCTGCTCCGCCTGGAGCTGGATCTTCGCGTAGCGCTCGCCGTCGGACTTTTCCTTGAACTTCCCGGGATAGTCGTAATACTCCATCTCCGACCGAGTGTAATGCTCGGAGCCCTTGGCATCGCTGATCAACTGAGCGTTTGGCTTCTGGTAGTTGTAGTCGTTGAGTTCGATCTTGCCGGTGCGAAACCGGCGCTCCGACACCCATTCATAGATGTGTTGCTCGCCTCGACGATCGGCACCCGTCAGCGGGATGTAGGGAATCGTAGCAAGACCTTTGATCGGGCTGTGCGACGATTTGGAGTCCGCCAACACCAGCGTGTGTTTGCCGCCCTCATGCTTGAAGAAGTAGGAGATGCCGTGCTGCTCCATCAGCCGGCACACGAAATTCATGTCGGTCTCGCGGTACTGAACGCAGTATTCGAGCTTCGGACAGGAACCCTCTTCGGTCAGTTTGGATTCATAGTCGGTGAAGCCACGTTCGTTGAATACTTCCTTGATGATGTCGGGCGCCTTCTTGTCCTGAAAGATCCGGCAATCAGTTGTCCGCGACAACAGCCATAGCCAGGGCCTCAGAACGATCCGGTAGCTGAAATAGTCGTTCTTCACCCCGAGCCATTGGGCCTCCGTCAGAATGCCACTGAACTCGCGCTCCTTTTCATGCAGCCTTATGGTCAGCGTACACTGCTGACCGATGGCACGATCGAAGTCGAGGTCGGCATCCTCACTGAGACACTCGATGCGATACTCGAACAGTTCGCTGAGACCTTCCGAGCCTTCGAACCCGGCAAAAACCAGAACGTCCTTGCCAAGAGGCGTCTTGAGTTCGCAGAGGCGGGTATCCTGAGTAAGCTGGCCCATGTGGGCTTAAACTCCCTCCTTCGATCGAATGACCCGCTGCGAAGAGCTGATCAGACGCTATGCAAGAACCACGGAAATCCTGCCCGCCCCCGGCAGTGCCGGCAGGTCCGCCCCAGGGCTGGTCCGGACGTTCCACAACAGCGGTCCAAGGAACCGCCCCGGTCATCAAGTAGTCGGCTCCAAGAGCTTGCCGGTTCACGCGAAAATGGCATGATCTTCGGGAATGAACCAACACCAGCAGGCATCTGACCCATGGATATAGACTCGGATCATGGATCCCCCCGCGATCCGGCAGTCGCCACGGGCTCGGCAGCGGGGCCGTGACCGAGCAGATGGACGATCGTCGTATGCTTGATGTCGCCTCCCTGACGCACCCCATTGCCGCTGACGATCCCTGCGGGCCGGATCTCGACGCCATCGGAGACATCCAGTATCTGAACTTCTTCGCAGGTGCGGAATCGCTGCTGCCGATGTCGTTCTTCGAGGTCGTCAATGCCAACGGAGAGCGTGGACGCTTCGATCCAAAGGCAGTCGATTTTGCCGGCCAATTCGCCGCCGCGCAGCCCCTCCTGGAGCGTACCCGCGATCTGCGCCTAAACCTGCTGCTGGCCAAGTTTTCAATCCTCAACCGCGATCTCGACGGCTTTCTCTGCTGCCTGAAGGCGACCAACTTGCTGCTGCGCGAGCAGTGGGAGGCGGTGCATCCGAAGGGCGAGGACGGCGACTACGCACTTCGCGCCGTCACGGTCGAGGCAATCGACGTGTTCCCGACCGTGATCAACCCGCTCCAGTTCCTTCCCCTGATCGAGAACCGCAGACACGGCAACCTCAACTACCGTGCTTATCAGGTTGCCATGGGCGAAATTCCCGCCGGCGACGCCGACGCCGACGGACCTGATCTGGCGGCCATCGAGCGCATCGTCAGCGAGACGGATCTCGACACTCTCAAGGCAACCAGCGCGCGGTGCTCCGCGGTCGCGGCTGAAATCGCGGGTATCAAACAAACCTGGCACGAGAAGTTGAACGCGGGGCAACCGATCAGCCTCGACAGGCTCTCCGGCCTGGTTAACGGCATGGCTGCCTGGCTTGCGGGCCTTGTCGCGTTGCGCGATCCGGCCGCGATCGCTGCAACCGCGGAAGATGTCGGTCCTGTCGATACACAGGCGCCGTCAGACACGAGCGGGGTGGTGACTTCATCCGCACAGGCATCTGCAGCGCTTGCAGCGGCGGCCGACTATTTTGCCCGAATGGAACCATCCAGCCCGGCACTGTTGCTGGTGCGTCAAGCGCAGGAGATGGTGGGCAAGTCATTCATTGAAGTTATGCGGATGCTGGTGCCTGCGCACGTGGAGAGCGCTGCGATCAACATCGGGCGCGACAAGGTCTTTGACCTGCCGATCGAACGGATGGCGGAACTCGCTACCTCGCTCTCATCGACGGCAGAGAGCAGCGCTCAAGATACTGTATTTTCAATAGAAAACAGGGCGCAGGCCTTAGGCCTGCTGACGAAGGTGGCGTCGTTTTTCCGAACCGCGGAGCCGTCCAGCCCCATCCCCTTTTTGGTCGATCGCGCGCGCGACCTCGCGCAACGAGATTTTCTCAGCCTTTTGAATGATGTTCTTCCTGAGGGAGCCCTTAAAACAATCGACAGATCGCATTGAACCCAGCTTTCGCTCGAGGGCACTAATTGGACACAAGGATGTTTGCCGACCGCAGCAACTTGAAGCGCTCTAGCCAATCTGCGTCGCGCAAATTCGATGTCTTTTTCGATGTCTAATGCGATTTCGTAGTGAGGGAACCATGGCTACAGACAGCGGTCAAAAATTCATTCGGCGAAACCGCGCACCACGCGTGCACATCACATACGAAGATCCTTACGACGCCGAGCGGCTGATCGAACTGCCGTTCGTCATGGGCGTCCTCTCCGACCTCTCCGGCAATAACCCTGGCGTCGAGAAGACGAAGGTCGAGGAGCGCAAGTTCCTCGAGTTCGACATGGACAATTTCGACAACCGCATGGCGGCAATCCAGCCCGGCGTGACGGCGCGTGTCGCCAATCGCCTCAGCGATGGATCCGACGAAAAGATCTCGGTCAACTTGCGCTTCAACAAGATGGCAGACTTCACGCCGGTGGCCGTCGCCCGCCAGGTGCCGGCTACTGCCAAGCTGCTCGAGGCGCGCGAACAACTCGCCAACCTGCTGCGCTACATGGATGGCAAGGTGGCCGCCGAGGACCAACTCAAGAAACTTCTCGCCGATCCTCAACTGATGGCGGCGCTTCGGGAACGCGCGACAAGCCAGTCGACCGAACCTGGCACCGAGAGCTAAGGAAGGAATGGGGACCATGGCAAAAGAAGCTGTTCACAAAGAGAGCACCACCCAGGTCAAGACCGTCGAAGCTGACGAGTTTGCCACTCTGCTGAAGCAAAGCTTCAAACCGCGCACTGAACGCGCAGCGACCGAAGTCGAAAACGCGGTATCCACGCTCGTTCAAGAGGCGTTGAAGGACTCGAGCGTCATCAAGTCGGACGTCCTCGACACCATCGAGGAGATGATCGCGCGGATCGACCAGAAGCTGACCGCGCAAATGAACGAAATTCTTCACACACCTGAGTTCCAGTCAATCGAAAGTGCTTGGCGCGGCCTCCACTACCTCGTCTTCAATTCCGAGACCGACGCCAACCTCAAGATCCGGGTGATGAACGTCTCCAAGAACGAGTTGTATCGGAATCTGCGGCTTTACCCCGATGCGCGCTGGGACCAGAGTCCCCTGTTCAAGCAGATCTACGAGTATGAATTCGGCCAGCTGGGCGGCGAGCCGTTTGGCTGCCTGATCGGCGACTACTATTTCAGCCACCTCCCAACCGACGTACAGTTGCTCCGCGACCTCAGCAAGATCGCCGGCGCCGCGCACGCTCCCTTCTTCAGCGGCGCCGAGCCGACGCTGATGGGAATGGACTCTTGGACCGAGCTGTCCAACCCTCGCGACATCGGTAAGGTGTTCGACACGCCGGAGTATGCCGCATGGAAGGGGCTGCGCGATCAGGACGACTCGCGCTATCTCGGCCTGTGCATGCCCCGCGCGCTCGGCCGCCTCCCCTACGGCGCGAAATCGGAGCCCGTGGAAGAGTTCGCCTTCGAAGAGGAGACGGACGGACACACCGGCGATAAATACGGCTGGATCAACGCCGCCTACGCAATGGCGGTCAACATCAACCGCGCCTTCAAGGAATTTGGCTGGTGCACGCGGATCCGCGGCGTGCAGTCCGGTGGCGAAGTCATCAACCTGCCGACGCACACATTCCCGACCGATGACGGCGGCGTCGACCTGAAATGCCCGACCGAGATCGCCATCAGTGATCGCCGCGAGCACGAACTTGCAAAGGCGGGCCTCATCCCGCTGATCCATCGCAAGAACACCGACAAGGCCGCCTTCATCGGCGCCCAGTCACTCTACAAGCCGAAGAAGTACTTCGGCGAAAAGGGCGTGGATGCCACCGCGTCCGACAACTTGTCGTCACGACTACCTTACATGTTCGCAGTGTCCCGCTTTGCCCACTATCTGAAGTGCATGGTTCGCGACAAGATCGGATCCATGAAGGAGAAGGATGAGCTGACGATCTGGCTGCAAACCTGGATCAACGAATACGTTGATGCCAACCCAGCCCTCTCGTCAGAAGCTCAGAAAGCGCGCAAGCCACTGGCCGCTGCGAAGGTTGAAGTCATCGCAAACGAGGAGAATCCGGGATATTACAACGCGCGCTTCTTTCTTCGTCCACACTTTCAGTTGGAGGCGATGGACGTCGGCCTCAGCCTGGTTTCACGCCTACCCGGCCCCGCTTCCTGATGCCGCAACATCGCAACCGTAACCACGCAGAAATTTGAGAGGACTACGCTATGGCTGTCGACATCTTCTTGAAACTCGATCCGATCAAGGGCGAGTCGCTGGACGACAAGCACAAGGACGAAATCGATATTTTGAGCTGGTCTTTCGGCGAAAGCCAGTCAGGCACTTTCCACAGCGGTTCGGGCGGCGGCGCCGGCAAGGTCAGCGTCCAGGATCTCCACTTTACGCACTTCGTCGACAAGGCCACGCCGGAGCTTTTCAAGGTCTGCGCGAACGGCAAGCACATTGATACAGCGATCCTCACGGTCCGCAAGGCGGGCGAAAATCCGCTGGAGTATCTCAAGATCGAGATGAAGCACATCCTAGTCACCAGCGTATCGACGGGCGGATCGCACGGTGAAGATCGCCTCACCGAAAACGTGAGTCTGAACTTCGCGAAGGTCAAGATGACCTACAAGACCCAGACAGAAAAAGGCGGCGCTGGAGCTGCGCCGGTGTTTGGCTGGGACGTTCCCGCCAACAAGGAATGGGCCTGATTGTCGGCCCTACCTGGCGCCGGTTGCGATAAGCGCGAACCGGCGCCAGGCGATGCGATTGCGGTCGCAAGTCTCGACTTGACCGGTTGCGGGCCCGACCGCCTGCTGAGGCGACATCATCCCGGAGACCAGCTATTGCTCCGCGAAACAGCATAGCGAGCCGGACATCTTGGGGACAGTCAATGACCATTGCTCCAAAGAGGGATCGGCTCTCTCCCCCATTAATGCTGGCCTTTCGCTCCGCTCATGAAGCACGCGATGCGCGCAAGAAGCTCAATCTGCGCGATGAGTTCGGTGAGCGGATCATTGCCGGGCGGCGCAGCGCAGGCCGCTTTCCGATCTCGGAAACGTTGTTGCGGCGGGAGGTCTCCCATGACCTTGAAACGCTCCTCAATACCATTGCTCTGGAATCGACCTTGGATCTGAGCGGGCGGGATAGCGTTCGAACCTCGATCCTGAACTACGGCTTCCCCGATATCGCCCACCGTTCGATCGACGAGGTCACGGACGACGAACTCACCGGCGCCCTGCGCGAGACTCTGACGACGTACGAGCCAAGACTCGATCGCAAGACGATCCGGGTCCGTCGCGACGGCTCGGTCGGTCCTGAGCAGCTGAAGCTGCGCTTCATCGTTCACGCCGACCTCAAGGCTGAGCCGCTCAACGTCCCCGTGGAATTTGTCGCCGACGTCGACCTCGACAGCGGCGACATCCAAATCAATCGACTTTAGCATGAATCGCGAATTCCTCGATTTCTACAATCGTGAACTGTCATTGCTGTACGAGCAGGCAGGAGATTTCGCCGAAGAATATCCTGGCATCGCAGAGCGCCTCGGCGGCCTCATCCGGGACCGCTCGGACCCGATGATCACGGGACTATTGGAAGGCGCCGCGTTTCTTGCCGCCCGCGTTCAGCTCAAGCTCAAGCACGAATTCCCGGAATTCACTGCAAACCTGCTTGAGCAGCTGGTACCGAACTATCTTGCGCCCACACCGTCGGCGATGCTCGTCGCGGCACGGCCACCCTACGCCGACCCAGCGCTGCGCGACGGCAAGAAGATTGTACGCGGCGCCTATTTCGACGCGACCTACCGCGAGAGAGAACGAAGTCTTTCCTGCCGGTTTCGACTTTGCCGCGACATCGTGCTCTGGCCGTTCGACGTCACCAGCGCAGAGTATTTCTCCACAGCGGGCACTCTGCAGGCGCTCGGGATCCCGGTCGGAGGCGACGTCATCGCGGGGCTGAAGCTGTCGCTGACCCATCGTACCGCAGCCCGGCTCGACGAGGAACTACCGGACGCAGAGGCCCGAGCCAAGCCGGAAACCTGGTTCGCAGGCTGCCGCGTGAGCGAACTTCCGATCTACCTCTCAGGCGCGGAATCCGACGCCATCGCGCTCTACGAGCAATTGATCTCGAATTGCAAAGGAGTCTACTTCCGGCATCTCGACGACTTCGGCGATCCGGTGGTGACTCGTGCGCCCCATGATTGCGTGCAGCAAATTGGCTTCGACGAAAACGAGTCGCTGTTCCCTAACGACAATCGGATCTTTCGCGGTTCGGAGCTGCTGCGAGAATATTTCATGTTTCCACGCAAGTTCCTCGGCATAAACCTGACGGGACTACGCAGCGTGATGTCGCGACTGCGCAGCAAATCGATCGATATTGTCTTCGCTTTCGATGAACACAATTCGCGGCTGGCTGCCTCGGTGCGCCCCGAGACCTTCAGGCTCTATACTGCACCGGCGATCAATCTGTTCGAGAAAACGAGCGATCGCATTCCTGTCAAGTCGAATACTTACGAGTACCATGTGGTGCCAGATCGCAGCCGCTATCTGGAATACGAACCGCACCAGGTGCTCGAGGTCTACGCGCACCTGCCGGCAGAGAAGGATAAACGGCCCGTGCGCCCGCTCTATTCGGCCGCCGTCGACCGGACCAGCGGATCGGTCGACGGGCTCTATTTCACCGTCCGCCGCTTACCCCGGCGCCGCACAGTAGAGGAGAAGACATACGGTACTTCCTCAGACTACACCGGGACGGACATGTTCCTGTCGCTGCTTGAGCCCGGCGAATTGAGTGGCGGAGGCTCCGTCGCCGAACTGAGCGTCCGGGCTCTGTGCTCCAATCGCCATCTCACCGAGCACTTGCCGGTCGGCCAGGGCGGCGCCGACTTTCGGCTGCTGGACGATACCTCCCTTGATCTGATGTGTGTCGCTGGTCCCACGCCACCGCGTGAGCCGGTGGTTGCCCAACTGCGCAGCCGCAGCGAAATCGCCAACAGTGGGATTGTCAGCTGGCGGCTGATCAACATGCTCAGCCTCAACTATCTTGGCCTCGTCGAACGCGGTGGCGGCAAGAACGCCGGAGCGCTACGCGAGATGCTGGCCTTGTTCGCCGATCAGTTCGACGACGCCACGGAGCGCAAGATCCGCGGCGTGCGCAGCATAGAAAGCCGACCTGTCGTGCGGCGCGTGCGCGAGCGCACGGGTAGCGGCGCAGCACGGGGCCTGGAGATTACCGTTACGCTCGACGAGAAGGCATTTGAGGGCAGCGGCGTGTTTTTGCTCGGGGCAATACTGGAGCGCTTCTTCGCCGACTATTCGGGCTTCAACACCTTCACTCAGACGGTCATCTCGACGCCGGAGCGCGGCGAGATCATGCGGTGGCCACCGCGCATGGGCACGCGGAGACCGCTATGACGCTGATCGACCAGATGAAGGCCGAGCCCTGGCGCTTCGATTTCTTCCATACGTTACGCCAGTTCGAGCGCGCCAACCCGGATCGACCGCGGATCGGCGACAGTGCCGCGCGTCGCGACGAATATATCGACCTCGGCCAGGTGCCTTATCTGGAGTTCCCCGCCTCGAACCTCGCGGCGGTGGACGACCAGGGTGCCCGGCTGAGGATACTCGTCAAATTTCTCGGCCTCCTGGGCCCGCAGGGCGCCCTGCCCCTTGCCACCACCGATGAAAGCCTCAGCTGGTGGCTGATGCGGGATGACGCCTTCCCCCGCTTTCTCGACCTCCTCAACGGACGCTTCCTGCAACTCTTCTTTCGTGCCTGGGCCGACGCGCGCCCGATCGCGCAGCATGACCGCCCGGCGGACGATCGCTTCATTGCCTATGTCGGCTCCTTCGCCGGCTTGGGCTCCGATGTTTTCGCCGATCGCGATGCGGTTCCGGACATGGCGAAGCTCAGCTTCGCTGGACTGGTCGCGCCCAGGGCGAAGTGTGCATCACGATTGACGCGGTTCCTGCAAGGACTGTTCGACGTCAAAGTCGAGATCGACGAATTCGTCGGCACCTGGCTCTCATTCGACCCAAGTCACTGCAGCCGGCTCGGCGGAACGCATGCGAGGCTCGGCCAGGACGCCCTTCTCGGCTCGCGTGTGTTCAGCGTCGAGGACAAGATCAGAGTTCGGGTCTTTGTCAGAACTTTTGCTCAGTACGAACAATTCCTGCCGACCGAAACACCCAACCTGTCGGCGCCGCTGGCCGACGCCGTTTTCTTCTATATCGGCGACGAATTGGAATGGGAGGTCGAGCTCGCCATTCCGGCGGGAGAGGTCGTCCCGGTCAGGCTTGGACAGAGTGGGCGACTTGGATGGACCACCTGGGTCTCGCCGAACTGGGCCTCCACGGAAGAATATCGCCGCGATGCCCGCTTTCAGCTCGGCGAACGATTGAGAGCCCGCCGGAGTGCCACAGCGAATGCCGCGGCGATTTGAACCTATCCATCGCGCTGATCGCCTAATGCTATGGAATTTGAGGCAATTTCCGCATGATGGCACGCATCCGCGGAGGAATTGAGCAGGAGGAGCCGCCGTGACCGACATCAGCATTGAAGCTGTAACGGGCAAGCTGAACCGGGCCGGCTATGATGCCTTCTTACAGGCCCTGCGCCACGCAAAGAGCGCCGGCAATCGCAACGTCGAGCTTGCGCACTGGCTGTTTCATATCCTGCAGCAGGAACGCAACGATCTCAGCCTCTCGGTCGATCATTACAAGCTCGACCGCGCACGCTTGTTGTCGGACCTTGCCGGCGTGATCAATGGCTTTCGTAAGAACGAAACCGACATGCCGGGCGTCGCCAATTCGGTCATCGATCTGCTCGATCGGGGCTGGCATTATGCCACGCTCTTCTTTGGCGAGACCCAGATCCGCACCGGTCATCTGCTTGTGGCAGGCCTGAAATCGAACGATATTCGTCGCACGCTGAACAACCTCTCGCAGGAATTTTCCAAGGTCAACGTCGACGCACTGGCCGCGGAGCGTCGCGCCGTCTGGGCCGGCTCCGACGAGGAGACCATGCGACCGATGGACGGTTCGGGCCTGGTCGGCGCCGTCACGGAAGGCGCGGCCCAAGCGGGTCCAAAGGGGACGACGCCGCTCGACCGGTTCTCCCAGGATCTCACCGCCAAGGCCAAATCGGGCGAGATGGATCCGATCCTTGGTCGGGACGAAGAAATCCGCCAACTGATCGACGTGTTGATGCGTCGGCGGCAGAACAATCCAATCCTCACCGGCGAGGCTGGCGTCGGCAAGACCGCAGTTGTCGAGGGCTTCGCCCAGCGTATCGCCGCCGGCGACGTGCCGCCACCGCTCCGCGGTGTAAGGCTTTGTGCGCTCGACATCGGCCTGATGCAGGCCGGTGCCTCCATGAAGGGCGAGTTTGAGCAGCGCTTGCGGTCGGTGATCGACGAGGTCCAGAGCTCACCCACCCCCATCATCCTGTTCATCGATGAAGCCCACACACTGATCGGCGCCGGCGGCGCGGCCGGCACCGGTGATGCAGCCAATCTCCTGAAACCTCCCCTTGCGCGTGGCACGCTGCGCACGATCGCCGCCACCACGTGGGCAGAATATCGCCAGTATATCGAGAAAGATCCCGCGCTCACACGACGCTTCCAGCCGATCCAGATCGATGAACCCGATGTGGAAACCTGCTGCATCATGCTGCGCGGACTCCTCGGTCCGATGGAAAAGCACCACGGCGTTCGCATCTCGGATGCCGCGATCGTCGCAGCGGTCAACCTGTCCCACCGCTACATTCCTTCACGGCAGTTACCCGACAAGGCGGTCAGCCTGCTTGATACCGCCTCGGCGCGCGTGGCGATCAGCCAGAGCGCGACTCCGGCCCTGATCGAGGATGCACGCGTTGCGATTGCCGCCCGTGAAGCTGAGCGATCAGCACTCGTCAGCGACAGCGATCTTGGGATTGAGGACGACGAGCGCATCGTAGCGATCGACAACGACGTCGCAGCATTGAAGGACAAGCTGACGAACCTCGAAGCCGATTGGGCCGCAGAGCAGGAGCTCGTCAAGGACATCCGGGGCATTCGGGAGATCCTGTCCGAACCCATGGAAGGCGACGATCCGGCTGCCAGGCGCGCGGAGCTGCGCGGCAAGTTCGACACGCTTGAGAGCATCAATCCGGAAAAGCGGATGGTCTATGCCTATGTGGACCAGCAGTCGGTGGCGTCCGTTGTCTCTGACTGGACTGGCATCCCGGTCGGCCGGATGATGCGCGACGAGATCGAAACCGTGCTGAAACTACCGGAGATCCTCAAGCGCCGCGTCGTCGGCCAGTCTCATGGGCTGACGATGATCGCCAAGCGAATCGAGACCAGCCGCGCCAAACTGGACAACCCGTCGAAGCCGATCGGCGTGTTCATGCTGGCTGGTCCATCCGGCGTGGGCAAGACCGAAACCGCCCTGGCGCTTGCCGAGACCCTCTACGGCGGCGAGCAGAACATGATCACGATCAACATGTCGGAGTTCCAGGAAGCGCACACCGTCTCGACCTTGAAGGGAGCGCCTCCCGGCTATGTCGGCTATGGAGAAGGTGGACGCCTCACCGAGGCTGTCCGGCGCAAGCCCTATAGCGTCATCCTGCTCGACGAGGTCGAGAAAGCTCATCCCGACGTCCATGAGATCTTCTTCCAGGTGTTCGACAAGGGAACCATGGAGGACGGCAACGGGCGGCGGATCGACTTCAAGAACACGTTGATCATCCTGACCACCAACGTCGGCACCGATCTGATCATGGGCCTCTCGCGAGATCCAAAGTATCGCAGCGAACCGGAAGAGCTCGCCAAGATGCTGAGGCCGGAATTGCTGAAGGTGTTTCCGGCAGCGCTGCTCGGACGCATCGTCTCGATACCGTACTTCCCGCTATCCGACGAAATGCTCGCCGGGATCGCTCGGTTGCAGCTCGACCGGATCGGACGACGCCTCCGTGACAACCATAACGCGGCATTCAGCTACGATGACGCGGTCGTGGAGCACATTGTGTCACGTTGCAACGACCCGGACTCTGGCGGGCGAATGATTGACAACATCATCACCAACACCCTGCTCCCGGAGCTGTCACGCGAATTCCTCAGCAAGTCGCTTGCCAAGGAAGAAGTCAAGCAAGCGCGGGTCTCGATCGAGAACGACAAGTTCGCATATTCGTGGAATTGAGGACGATGAACATTCAAACCGAGCATCGCCACCCGAGCACCGGTCCCACGCCATACGACGAGGTCTACTACCCTGGCCACGTCTACGGGCTCACTCATCCGAACCATCTCGCTACCATTGCTGCCGTCTACGGCATGCAGGCGGCTCCGGTCGAGCGTTGCCGGGTGCTCGAGCTTGGCTGCGGCGTTGGCGGCAACCTGTTGCCGATGGCCTTTCAATATCCAAACAGCGAATTCGTCGGTGTCGACCTGAGCGGCGTGACGATCGAGCGCGGCCAGCGAAATATCGCCACATTGGGCCTCAGCAATATCAAGCTCCTGCACTGCGACATCATGAATGTCGACGAAAGCTTCGGGCAATTCGACTACATCATAGCGCACGGCGTGTATTCCTGGGTTCCGCCGGCGGTGCGCGAGAAGATGATGATGATCTTCAAGCAGAACATGGCTCCGCGCGGGGTCTGCTACGTCAGCTACAACGCGCACCCGTTCTCGCATCTTCGCGACCTGGTCCGCGACATGATGCGGTATCACACCCGCCGTCTCACCGACATGAAGGAGAAGGTAGGACAGGCCCGCGCGATCTTGAAGTTCCTGAGCGACGGCTCGAAGGCCAACTCGGTGCACGGCGCAGTTATGCGCGACCAGTACAACCGCGTCCTCAAGTCCCCCGACGAGCTCTTATTTCACGACGATCTCGATGATGGCGCCGAGGCCTTCCTGCTGCATGAGGTTGCCGAAGACGCAAGCCGCCACGGCTTGCAATATCTGAGCGACGCTGATTTCTCACGACGCTATCTTGCCGGCTATTCCGAGGAGGTTCGCGCGACGCTGCAGCGCTTCCCGGAGAGCGAGTTCATGGCGCGCGATCAATATCAGGACTTCATCGACGGCAACGGCTTTCGGCGCACATTGCTCTGCCACGACAGCATTTCGCTATCCCGCCAGATCGACCTCGATTTCGTCACCAAGTTCCATTTGCTGAGCACGACCAACCCGGTTGACCCCGACGCCTGCGTGACCGACGATTCCGCGATGGAATTCGAGAACCAGGACGGCAGCAGGGTCACGGTAACCAATCCGCTCTTGAAGGCTGCGTATCTATGTCTCGGCCGGGCCTGGCCGCGCGCATTATCATTTGGCGAGCTGCTCGATGGCGCCGGCGCGCTGCTGGGCGGCCGGCACACGGATGATGCCGAAAAGGTGCTGACGGAGGCAATGTTCATCCTGGCTTGCAGCGGCGAGGTCTCTTTCCTGCTGTCGCGCCCATTTCTGTTGAAGGAAGCTACCGAGCATCCGCAGGCGAGCCTGCTCGCACGAAGACAAGCGCAAACAGGTCCGCTCGTCACCAACCTCCTCCACCAGACGGTACAGTTGGAAGACGACCGGACCAGGGATTTCCTGCAATTGCTCGACGGTGCGCGGACCATCGACCAGATCACGGCCGAAATGACCGAAAAATTCGGCCCGACCATCCAGGTAGACCAGAAGGATAGTGCCGGGAAGCCTGCCGATCCGTTGTTGCTGTCAACGCGAGAAAGTGTTCAACGCTCGCTTGCGATGGTCGGCAAGCTGGGCCTGCTGGTCGCATGACGCGCTCAAGTGCGTCGGCTCCGTTGGCGATGAACGGCAGGAGTTGGAAGCTCCTGCCATTTCCTGAAACGGATGCGGCCCCCGTCACTCTAGCCGTCGTGGGTATATTGTTGGCCGAGGAGCCATCCCGTGAGAATACCGCCGGGTCCGCTGGCATAGACCGGATCGAGGCCAACACCTGCACGCAGCATCTTCCATTCATGCTCGCCGACCCAGGGAATCCCGGGATCGCCCTTCTGATACTGGGACAGCAGCGTTCGGGCGACCTCTGCGGCATTGGCGTAGATCGGCCCGTTGGCCCAGCGCGGGCGTGGCAGGCCTGTCATGCGGCAATAGAGCGCCGTGCAGACGTACGCAGACGCCTCTTCCGCATTGGCATCGAGGCCGGTACGCAACAGATCATATGCCGCATGCAGGCTTTCGTGGACGATATAGGCCTCGTCCAGCCGCCCCGTCGCCGACACGACCTCCAGCGTGTTCGCCGCAACCGCTGTGCCGTCCGCCCTGGTTCTCGCGACATCGTTGTATTGTGCAGCAACGCCTGCCGCGAGATCCGTCGGAGGTCTGACGGTGACCTGCCCCAACCGGATAGCGCGGGCGACGTGATGGAACGTTTGCGGCGCAATCGTCACATGGCTGCCGCGGATCGGAAACCGGAACCGCATGCGTGCGACCGCCGGGCCACTGAGTACGTCTAACACCCTGCTCCGCAGTGACATTTGATCGTCCTCGTTGTTCACACTACACTACCCCACGGATGGTGGTCGCCATTTCCGATCGGCAGGTTCAAACAGTGACTGCGCTGGCGCGCCAGGAATTCGAATGACCTGGGCCGGGCGGCAGCTTGATCGAGCGAGCCGGCATTGAACCCGAGCCCGTTCGGGTGAGACCAATCTGAGGCAAGGATTGGCTCGGAGGGCGTTCCATGACGACGACTGATCCGACGACGACCGACACTTACCGGAAGATCGCGGCGCGACTGACCATGCTTCGGCCGCAGATCGATTTGAAGAATTACTTTGCCGGCCCCAACCCGGATGTGCGCCTTTATGACGAGAAGCCCTACATCCGACACCAACTCGAGAAGTATGGTGTCGCTGCCGCGACGACCACGCTCGATGGCGTCACCTTCCTGCCCAAGGACTGGGAAGAGCTGATCAAGAAGCTGCGCATTGCCAAGACGACGGACGGATTCGACGCATTCGCCGAAGGGCAAAGCCCGGAGAAGGCGTCGCATTGGGCCCTCGATCTGTCGATGGCGGCAACGATCGGCAAGGGGTTTCGGGAGATCTGGCGCCCCAAACTGTCCGACAAGCCACTCTCAACGCGGGATCTCCCGGGCCGCCACGGCTTCGGGCTCGGGCGCGACCGCGGACAATGGAGCGACGCCTACAGCTCGCAATTCGGCAAGGACCCGCAGCCCCAGGACATCACCTCGCTGCATTTCGCCGTAGCACCCGATCGGGTGAACGTGCACATCGACGAAACAGGCTTCGTGTTCGAGGGCGTGGACGGTGCGCTTACGGTCGGGCCGAACTTCGTGCATCACGCCGGCAATGAACTGTTCTGGAAGAGCAACAAGCATATACCGCAATGGGCCGCAGAGCACATCGATCTGATCCTGCCGAACAGCGCGAACGACTTTTCGCGCGTGGGCATTTCGGTCGACATGTACCAACGCAAAGACTTGCGCGTTACGGTCACCGGCTCCTGCGGAATTTTCGGTGGTTTCGAGTGCTCGGGAACGGTGAGCATCAGCGGAACGCATGATCTGCTCGGTTCGAAGTCGAAAGGCAGGCGCTAAAGCGGACATTGCTCGTTCGGCATTGCTCCGTGTCTACGCCTCCAAGCTACGAATGAGGCTCCTCGATTTGCCACTGCCAGTTCGTGGCCCGAATGAATGGAACTATCGAACCGCCTCGAGGTAGCGGCGACCACGATATTGGTTGCGAGACCGCGTAGTTCCGCAGGAACCAGCAGGGGGGAGATCTCACATTGCCGAACCAGGAAAGGCCCTTGAAGCCTATCGTCGAAAGCTATGTACCGCCAGCAGGAATCCGGCATGCGGTGACGGCAGGCGAGACCTGGATATCCCTCGCCAAGCGGATCGGCATCGACCCTTGGGACCTCATCGAGTTCAATTTTCCAGGCATCAGGCTCGTCAAACAGCGCGATTTCCAACAAGCCACACGGCAGGTGAACTGGTACCTGGCCGAGTATGTAGGCTGCCGCGCGATGTCGCCCGACCGCCAGAATTTTGCGTTTTCATCCGGTACGACCGGCGGGAAAGGTGGATGGCGAGGGGGATTCATCTATCTGCCGCCAGGTACGCCGCCTCCCCCACCGATTGCGCCCACTCCACCGGTTGCGCCCACCCCAGCGGCTCCGACCCCGCCGGAATGTGGAGGAAGCCGACCCGACTTCGCGCGCGTCCTAGACGTCAGCGAACGGGATTTCGCGCGCAACGTCTTTGGCCCGACGTTGCCGCCATGGGAGACAATCGCGATTACCAATGGCCTGGGAGCAGGCGGAAGACCGTGGACGAACGATGGACCATTCTTTAGAGGAAGCAATCCCATGGTGCCGAGCATGCGGTATGCCATCAATCTTGGCAATGTCGCGTTCAGTAACCTGGCATCGCCTAGCCCCACCTTCGGCCTCTTGTGCGACGACTTCGGTCGCATTTGCGACCTCTTCGTGCACGAAATGACCCACGTGTGGCAGGCGTTCAACGATTCAAACTGGACAATGGCACGCTCCTTCTGGGCGCAGACGGTCGGTGCCGGCTACGACTACACGCCCGGGGATAGCTGGGACTCATACAACGTCGAACAACAGGCACACATCGTCGAAGATTGGCACAAGTACAAGATTAGTTCTCCGATGCTTGCCGAAGAACGGTATCCTTATGTCCGGCTCGTGATCCGCTCTGGACGCCTCACTTTTCCTCGCGGGCTAGATCTGGTGGCATTGAAAAAGGACCTTCAAGATCTGCGCGCAAGGCACCTGGACTAGAATCCGCTGCAAAGGAGTGGTCGGGAGTCTACTTAATGATGCACCAACACACCGAGAATTCGACGCGGTGCGGTAGCGCATTCTTCCTCTTGAGAGCACTTTTCCGACTTGTCCAGCGTGCTGGTCAGCTTCGCAGCGCAAGCACACGGAGAAGAATTGCGCGGCCGCCATGCGACAGGCGATCGTGAAACAGTTCGGAGAGCCGGTCTCCACGCTTCCGCACCGAGAACCTCTTCTGGAGCTCATGGGCGCGAGACAGCGAGCAATAGAGAAAATCACGACGTAGCCGGCGCAGGCGGCTGCCATAACCTCTAACATCGGTGCTCGCGTAGGCATCCATCAAGGTGCGTATCAAATAGTCATCGCTCGGATCAACATAAGCTTCGTGGGAAACGCTCGATGATCGCATGGACACAGGTTCATCGCTCGACAGAAATAAGTTCCTGCGGATCAGCCCATCCGACACGCCGGTCGCCTCTTTAGCGAACTTTCCATAGTTCACAAAAGGCAGCGCAGCGAGTTGCCGGCGCAGATTTTCGAGCGTCGCCGACGGGATCCGGACGCCGTTGCCCGCGCTGGTGTCGAGCTTGTTGGCGCGCACCGTGGCGTAGAGGTCGCCCCAGAATTTGTCCCAGGGGGCGGTGCCGTTGCGGTTAGACGACGGATTCCTGCGAACGCTATATGTCGTTTGAGTGAGGTAGGCGGCCAGTTCGCCCATGTGGCGCGTAACAGCGCCGTCAGGATCATAGACGTCGATCATGGCGTGGACGCATTCATGCAGGAGCAGCGCCCGATCGCTATCATTTGCGGGAGGCGACTTCTTCTGCGTCAAGAGAATATCCGTGGCCTGATCGTAGAAGGCGAGATCCTGAGTGCCGCCCTTCACCAATATATTGCCGGCACGAATGTGATCGCGAACTGTCGTTAAGTACTCGCCCTTGATATGGATCTTGTCGACGTAAAACTCGATGCCAAGCGCAACCGAGTCGCTGAGTGTGTCCAGGACGTCGCCTTCGGTCAGTGGCATGACCTACCTTCCTTGCGTGGTTGAGCAATAGTCGTCCGGCTACGCTCCGGCAAAAGAAACGGCAGGTTACTCCTAACTGGACTTCGGCCGGTGTAGTCGGGAAGATTTGCCGGGATTCTCCTTCACGTGCGGCCCGCATCCAGCCGGGAGCATATGATGTTCCCCGATGAAAATCGGCAGTTGTGTTGCTGCGTTTCCATGTGTCGCCAACGCCAGGCATGGTTTTCCGTCGAAGAGCAGACGGCACGCATCGCCAGTATACCTAATGAACCGCAACTCGTCATCGGTAGTCTTCATGATGCGCCCGCCGTGGCTCGCAATCGTTGAGTCTACGACGTCTTGGCAGACGGTTTTCCGCGTCGCTAGCGCGCCGCGCCCGTCACCGCCATAAGGCGTGAATAGCTAACGACATCCGCTGTCAGAATAGCCACTCGACGTACAACTCGCTCGCCCTCGCAACCGCCAACGAAGTCCAGACCGCAAAATCGACGCCAGCGCATTGCCCCGCATGGCTAATTTCCAGTATGTTGCTGGCTCAACCGGCGAGCAATGGTGACGGATGGTTATCCCCGGCGCGGTGGTCCGAGCGCGACACTATCGTGATCTAAGGTTTGGGAAAGCTATGGCAAGCTTCGCTCAGTTCTTGCAGGATTCTGGTGTGTACGCGGCGCAAAGCTTCATGATCGTTCCTCGGGGAGGCTTCAACTTGGTCTGCCTGCGCGACAGCAAGGACGTTCACCTATCGTATGATCGCGACCGGTTACAGGTTGAGGATGTGCGTTTCGAGCAAGTCGAACGCGTCGCTCGGGAATACATCAACAGTCGCTATGGAGAGCAAAAAGGTCAGGAGCGCGATGATCAATTGCTGCGCCTGCGTACAGCGCTGTATCGCACTGCGCGACTGGATGGCAGTGCGCGCGGCCTCAAGGTCGTTGCCAAAGGTGTCGGTATTCCGGAACTCAAAGCCGCGCGCGGCAACACGGCCATCAAGTTGGAGGTCGCCATTCTGCAGCGCAAAGACTTCACGATCGCGTTCAGATTTCTCAAGCACCTCGATCAGTCAGGCAAAGTCATCAACGCCACGAAATGGACGCCGGATGACGTGCCCTGGTTCCTCACCAGGCTGAACTGGGTCTTCGGGGCTCAGACGAACATCTTTTTCACGCTGGTCGATGCCAAATGGATTACGGTCCAGAAAGCCTTAGGACCAAAAATCTCGCGGGATGTTTTTCGAAAGGATATCGCACCATTGAAGAGGCGCGGCGCCGATCTCACCTGCTTTCTGGTCGGTGATTATGCTGCAATGGATACTGAGGCGGCTGGGGAGTATCTGCCTGATGAGCAGGTATTCGTGGTTGTTGACCAAGGTAATCCGCCCGTGTTCGATCTTGGCGAAGCGTTCATTGGTGTAATGGCGCACGAGATCGGGCACTTCTTGCACCACAAACGAAACATGCCCGGGAGTGGACACCATAACCGAAGCGGTATTTTGCTTTCCAGTGGCATGGAAAGCTTGTCCTTGGATAAGCAACTCGTCACCAACTTCAACGCATGGTGAGAACAATCATTCTCGGCATCCCTTCAGCACGTTGAGGCCGCGCGGGCCTCGCGGTCGTAATCCGTCGGTAATGTCCGCCTGCGATGCGCGTTACTGCAACATCGTCTAGGCCACCAATATCGCTGCACGGAGCCTGATGCGAGTACTGATCGTCGACGATCATCCCATCATCATAGCTGCTTGCCAGGCCTTGTTTGCCGACGAGGCAGGCTTCATCGTCACAGGAGCGGCAGATGCGGCCAGTGGATTGGCGTCCTTTATTGCCGGACCTCCTGAGGTCTGCGCCATAGACATCAACCTGCCATCCGTCTCCGGCATGGAGCTCGCTCGACAGATCTTTGGAAGAGATGCCGAAGCGCGCATCGTGATGTTTAGCGTCAACGACGATCCTGTATTCGTGGCAACCGCGATCGACATCGGCGTCAAGGGGTACGTTTCCAAATCGCTGCGTTTTCTTTGAGGCAACACACTTTGCATCGACGCTTCCCAGTCAATGCGAAAGAGACGCCGTGTCCGCGAGACGCGGCAAGTTTCAGTGAGGGAAGACTGGCACAATCCGAAGCGGGAGTGGGCCGTCGCCGCTGATCCTTCGCCGGCGCGAAAGCGATCACCTGCCGCTCACAACCGCGATTACCATTTCAATGCCGCCGTGCGCACGGGATGGTCCCAGAGCGCGGTCGTCTCAGCATCGAGCAGGCTGACGGTGAGCGAGCACCCGGCCATGTCCAGCGAGGTGACGAAGCTGCCGACCAGCGAGCGAGCGATGCGCAAGCCGCGCTTCTCAAGCATCCGGCGGGCCGCGTTGTACATCAGATAGAGCTCGATCGTTGGCGTTCCGCCAAATCCGTTGACGAGCAGGAGGGCCTCGGCCCCGTCGCGCGCGTCGAGATCCTGCGCGATCGCCGTCGTCATCTCGTCCGCGATCGCGTCTGCCCGCTCCAGCTTGACGCGGCGGCGTCCCGGCTCGCCGTGAATGCCGACCCCCATCTCCATCTCGTCCTGGCCGAGCGAGAAGGTCGGCGTGCCCGCAGCCGGGACCGTGCAGCTCGTCAGCGCCACGCCCATCGAACGCGTGCGCACGTTGACGCGCTCGCCGAGCGCAACGCAGCCCTTGAGGTCGGCGCCCTTCTCGGCTGCCGCGCCGACGATCTTCTCCACGATGAGCGTGCCAGCCACGCCGCGACGCCCGATGCTGTGGGTCGAGTTCTCGACCGCGACGTCATCGTCGGTGACGATGGTCGCCGTGAGCCCCTCGGCGATCTCGGCCGCCATCTCGAAATTCATGCGGTCACCCGCGTAGTTCTTCACGATGAACAGCACGCCGGCCTCACCCGAAACCGCCTGAGCGGCCTCGACGATCTGGTCCGGCGTCGGCGACGTGAAGACCTGTCCCGGGCAGGCGGCGTCGAGCATGCCATAGCCGACGAAGCCCGCATGCAGCGGCTCATGCCCGCTGCCGCCGCCCGAGACGAGTGCGACCTTCTTCGGGTTCAGCTCACGGCGCCGCACGAATTTCCGCTCCGGCCCAAGCGCGACGAGATCGGCATGCGCGGCCGCAAGTCCGTCGAGGCTCTCCGCAAGCACGCCGTCGACCGAATTGATGAACTTCTTCATTGTCTCCTCCCCGCTTCTTCCCTTTGGCCTCACGCCTTATTTTTCCCGCATGATGGCAATCAAGCGCCGCGCGAATTCCTGGAGCAGCGCATCGAGCTCGGCGTTCCGCTTCGCACTGCCGAGATCTGGCAAATGCAGCGTCAAGGTCCGCTCATGCGATCCTTCGGTCAGTCGGCCGATCCGGCGCGGATGCGCGCGTGCATATGCGCGAAGAAAGGCGGTCTTCGCCTGCGGAGGGAAGTGGCAGACATCGAAGATCGTATTGAGATGTTGCACGGGTATCGGCACCGGATAGGCGGGATTGCTGATCTGGCTGACGAAGCTGCGGTTCTTCCCAATGGCATGCGCCAGACGCAGCCGCATGCCCGAGGGGCGGCTCTCCAGCACTTCCTTGAAGATGCGCTTGTAAACTGCAACAGCGCCGGCTTCTGCCGGCTCATCGATCGCCGTGTCAGTCAAGGCCCCCTCCGCTGCTCAGCCGGTCGATCGTCTGCTTGATCTGCGCGAGCGCCGATGCATTCACAGATAGCTCGCGCAAGCCGCAATTCAGCAATGCGGGAAGGCAGCGCGGATCGCTTGCCATGTCGCCGCATAGGCTGACGCTGATCGCGGCGCGCCGCCCATGCTCGGCGGTCCGCGCGATCAATTCGAGCACCGCCGGATGCAGCGGGTCCATCAAGGGGGCAAGCGCTCCATTGGAACGATCGCAGGCGAGGACATATTGCGCGAGATCGTTCGAGCCGATCGAGAAGAAGGACGTCTTGAAGCTCGTAATAGCCAGGGCCGCCGCCGGGACTTCGACCATGATTCCCAGCTCGGGAAGCATCGCGGCAATGCCGTCCGCCTGCAAGCGCTGCACGACATCGGCAAACAGCTTCCGCCCCGCCTCGAGCTCAGCCGCAGACGTGACCATCGGAAACATGACCTTGAGGTTTCCGCGCACGGCGGCCCGTGCCAGCGCGCGGAGCTGAATGGCAAAGATCTCGGGCCGGGCCAGGCAAAGCCGCAAGCCCCGAACTCCGAGGAACGGATTGGCTTCGCCCTCCAGCGTAAAGCCGGCGACCGGCTTGTCGCCGCCCGCGTCAAACGTGCGAATGGTAACCGGGCGCTGGTCGGCCCAACGCAGCACCGCATCGTAAGCCTGAAACTGTGTCTCCTCATCGGGCAAACTGCCCCTCTCCGTCAGCAGAAACTCGGTGCGCATCAGGCCGATCCCATCGGCATATTGCGCGTCGGGATGCTCGAGATCGTCGACGCGCTGGATGTTGATAAACAGCTTGATCCGCTCGCCGCGCCATAATGCGGTGGGCCGCCGCAGGATCGCACGGGCGGACGCCCTGCTCTTGCGATGGCTTTCGCGCCGCTTCTCGAACAGGCGAACCTGCTCCGCGCTGGGATCGAGCTCGAGCGTCGCGCCTTCACCATCGAGCAGCGCGTTGGCTCCGACGTCCGGAATGGCGCCGAGTTGCACGACCATGGGAATGCCCCGCGCGCGCGCCAGCATCGCGACGTGGCTCGTGGGACTGCCACGCAAGAGCGCCAGACCGCCGCCGCCGGACCAGTCGATCTCCAGGAATCGCGAGGGCGGCAGATCGTCGGCGCAGACGACGGCGCCGCTCGGAATCTCCAGCGCCGGGCCCCCATCGCCCCGCAAAATGTTGATCACGCGGTCGCGCAGGTCCGCGAGGTCCGAAGAGCGCGCCTTCAGATATTCGTCCGCGGCTGAATTGTAGTCCGCGATCTGCGCGTCGAGCGCCGAACGCCATGCGACATCCGCCGGATCGCCATCGCCTATCGATGCGAAGATCGCTTGGATGAAATCCTCATCCTCCAGCAGCGCGACCTGGAATTCGAGAATCTGTGCAGCCTCGCCGCCGGCGATCCCGGCGAGATCCGCGATCTGCCCGCTTGCCGCGTCAATCGCAGCACGAAGAGCAAGCGCCTCTTCAGCCAGGTTGCCCGCGACACGCTCGCCGTTGTTGTCCGCGCCGACCCGGACGAGCGGGCCATGGGCAAAGCCGATCGAGGCGGTTCTGCCGCGGTAGGCCAGTCCTGTCGCGCTACCCTGCATGCTGCTAAGCCCCGTCCGGAAAATCGGTTGCGATCAGGTCGACCAGCGCCGCAACGGCGGCTTCCGCATCACTGCCGGACGCCCTGATCTCGATCGTGCTGCCGTGGGCCGCACGCATCGCCATGATCTTGACCACGCTCTTGGCATTGATCCACTCGGCCGCGCCTGCGACCCGCACGGAAATCTGGGCCTGGAACTTCTTGGCGAGCTTGGTCAGCTTGACCGCGGGGCGCGCGTGCATGCCAACCGCGTGCACCAGCCGCACATTTCCGGTGAAAATCTGTCCGTCCGCTTTGTCCAGCATGCTCATCTTCCATCATCGCTTCGCCGACGTCTCAGTCGGCAGAGAGTTCCTCGGCCACGGCCTTGACCTGGGCCAGTGAGCTGCCGCCTGCGGCCTCGGTTGCCGCCATCACGGCGCCCTCGACGATCGGCGCGTTGCATACGACAACGAGATCGCGCCGCGCAGGCTCCAGCATCTCGACCGCCATTTCGCTGTTGGTTTCGGCACCGCCGAGGTCGACGAGGATTGCGACGCCCTTGGCAGACCAGGCATCATTAATGGCGTCGATGATCAGGGAGACGCTGGTGCCCAATCCGCCGTCGGGATTGCCGCCGCAAAAAGCCACCTTGACCTCGCTGCCGACCATCTGCCGCACCATGTCGGCGGTGCCCTTGGCGATGTCCTTCGAGTGCGAGACGATCACAATACCCACAGTGTCGGTCATTGCTGTCCCTCCAGGCTCGCGCAGACCGCCTGCACGAGTACGCAGCTCGAGCGGGCGCCGGGGTCGACGTGCCCGACGCTGCGTGGCCCGAGGAACGACGCCCGCCCCTTGGTGGCCTGCATCGGCGCGGTCCGCTCGACCGCCTCGGCAGCGGTGGTCCGGACGCGCGCGATTAGATCCGGCTGGCCGGCCGCCGTCTTCAGCGTTTCCAGGACGGGAACAAGCACGTCGAGCATCGTCTTCTCACCGGCCTGCGAGCGGCCACGCGCGCTCACCGCGTTCACGCCACTGCCGAAAACGTCCGCGAGGTCGTCCGGCAAGTGTTTGTCGTGCGAGAGCGCTTCGCCGGCGGCGAGGAAGAAGCTCCCGTAAAGCGGCCCGGACGCGCCGCCGACCGTCATCACCAGGGTCTTGCCGATCATCTTCAGCGCCTCGTCGAGCGGTTGCGCGGAGATCGCATCGAGCTTGCCCAGAACCGCTTCGAATCCGCGCTTCATGTTGATTCCGTGGTCACCATCGCCGATCGCCTGATCCAGGCTCGTCAGCTCCGGCGCACTGGCGATGACCTGCTCTGCGGCCACCTTGATCAACGACTTGAACGTCCCGGGTTGCAGCGACATCGACATGATCCTCTAGTGAATCATCGCGGGGATGCGTCGCCCCGCGCGATCGAAACAGAGCGGATGTACCAGGTGCAATTCGACCTCCTGACCGGCCTTTAGCGGCTGCTGATGCGGATCCGCAAGCGTCACCAGCACTTCGCCTTTATAGTCCAGATGAACGTGATTCTGTTCGCCGAGGTGCTCGACCCGGTGGACGCGGCCGACCATCCGTCCGCCATTGCGCGCACCGACCTTCAGATGCTCGGTACGGATGCCGACGGTCTCCGTTTCCGGCGGCACCGACACGTCGGACAAGAGACGTGCCGGAAGGAAATTGATCTGCGGCGTACCGAGACGCGAGGCGACATAGGAGCTGGAGGGGCTTTCGTAGATCTCCCGCGGCGTGCCGAGCTGAAGGAGCTGGCCATCCTTGATCACGCCGATCCGGGAGGCCATGGTCATAGCCTCGACCTGGTCGTGGGTCACGTAAAGGATAGTCGCGCCAAGCTCGAGCTGGATCCGCTTGAGCTCGAGACGCAGCTCCGAACGGAGCTTCGCATCCAGCGACGAGAGCGGCTCGTCCATCAGGTAGATCGCGGGATCTCGAACCAATGCGCGGCCGATCGCCACCCGCTGCATCTCACCGCCGGACAGGCGGGTTGCACGGTTGTTCAGCTTGCTTGCGATATGCAGCAGCTCCGCCGTCTGTTCGACACGCTTGCGGATGATGGGCTCGGGCACGCGCCGCGCGGGCGAGCGTAGCGGGAATGCCAGATTGTCATAGACAGTGAGATGCGGATACAGCGAGTACTGCTGGAAGACGAAGGCGATATCGCGCGATCCCGGCGGATCATGCGTCACGTCATGGCCGTTAATCATGACCGAACCGGTGTCGGGGCTCTCGAGCCCGGTGATCAGCCGCAGCGTCGTGGTCTTGCCGGCGCCGCTCGGCCCAAGCAGGACCAGGAATTCCCCGTCATTGATCGCCAGCGAGAGCTCGCGCACCGCCTCTATTGTGCCGAAGCGCTTGCTGATGTTGCGCAGACTGACGTCAGCCATGGCGCGGGCTCCCCTCATTGGCGGTCCGGATCGCCATGCCACTGCCAACATCGAACAACGCCAGTCGTTCGGAATGGAATTCGAGACCGACCGTCTCGCCGATCCGCACCGACGCGCTGGAGGGCAGCCGGGCAGCGACGCGTCCATGCGCCGTGTCGACCGTGACGATCTGCGTCGTGCCGAGATATTCTGCGCCGAACACCTCGCCGCGGACGGGTGCTGCATCGGCGAAACGGATATGCTCCGGGCGTATCCCGAGCGCCAGCGGGGCGCTCGCGCGATCCTCGCGGATCTCAGGGACCGCGATGCTGGCATCATGGAAGGCGATGGCCCGATCTCCGGATCGTAGGCCGCCCTCAAAGCGCAAGAAGTTCATCGACGGCGAGCCGATGAAATCGGCCACGAACATGCTCGCGGGCCGGTCATAGATCTCCTGCGGCGAGCCGATCTGTTCGACGCGCCCCTTGTTCATGACGGCAATCCGGTCCGCCATTGACATCGCCTCGAGCTGGTCATGTGTCACGTAGACCGTAGTTGCACCAATGCGATCATGGAGGTCGCGAAGCTCGCCGCACATCAGATGCCGAAACTCGGCGTCGAGCGCCCCGAGCGGCTCGTCCATCAGGAAGGCCTTGGGCCGCCGGACCATAGCGCGCCCCAGCGCCACGCGCTGGCGGTCGCCACCCGACAGCTTTGACGTCTTGCTCGACAGGAGACGCTCGATCCGCAGGAGCCGCGCCGTCTCCTGCACGCGCTCGCGGACCGCACGCCGGCCCATGCCCTGGCACCTCAGGGGAAAGCCGATATTGTCGGCAACATTCATGTGCGGATAGAGCGCGAAAAGCTGGAAGACGAAGGCGATGTCGCGGGCCGCGGCACGGCGGAACGTCACGTCCTCGCCGTCGAGCAGGACCTTGCCCTCGGTCGGCAGCTCGAGGCCCGCAATCATGCGCAGCGTGGTCGTCTTGCCACAGCCGGAGGGCCCGAGCATCGCGAAAAAGGTGCCGTCGTCGATCGTGAAGTTCGAGCCTTGCACGGCCGTGAACTGATCGAACGACTTGCGCAGGTTTTCGACGCGAATTTGTGCCATGTTGACCGCCCTATTCCGGAAAATGGCTCACGATCACGTAGCCGACCGTGCCGATGAGGATCGTCACGAAGGAATAGCTGTACAGATCAATCGTCCAGGGCTGCACCAGCATGATGATGCCGCCTCCGATCAGGGTCATCGCGCCGGCCTCCCAAGGCCCACGACGGAACCAGCGAGACACTCCGCCCTTGGCAACCGCAGAACCGCTCATTTGCGCACAGCTCCGAATGTGATGCCGCGCAACAGGTGTTTGCGCAACAACACGGTGAACAGGACGATCGGGACAACGAACAGCGTGGTCGCGGCAGCCACCGCCGGCCAATCCTGCCCGCCCTCGCCGATGATGAATGGGATGAATGGCGGCATGGTCTGCGCTTCGCCGCTCGTCAGGAGAACCGCGAAGGCGTATTCGTTCCACGAGAAGATCAGGCAGAAGATCGCGGTTGCCGCAATTCCCGTGACGGCCTGCGGCAATACCACCTTGCGCAGGGCCTGGAGTCGCGTGTAGCCGTCGACGAGAGCGGCCTCCTCATACTCGCGCGGGATCTCGTCGATGAACCCCTTGAGCAGCCAGACCGCGAGCGAGACGTTCACGGCGGTGTAGAGCAGGATCATTCCGAGCCTGGTGTCGGTCAGATTGAGCTGGCGGTACATCAAATAGATCGGGATCGCGACCGCGACCGGCGGCATCATTCGCGTCGAGAGGATGAAGAACAGCAGATCGTCAGCTAGGGGAATGCGAAAGCGCGAAAAAGCGTAGGCCGCGAGCGTGCCCAGAAACACGGCCAGGAACGTCGAGCCGAACCCGATGATCAGCGAGTTCACGAAGCGCGGCACGACCTTCGATGGTCCGGCAATGACCATGTCCCGCTGGCGCACGAGCTTGTCATACCACGTCTCCGGCGGCGGCAGCTTGGCGATGAAGTCCGGCGTCTGGCGGGTGCGCACGGTGAAAAGGTTGACATAGCCTTCGAGGGTCGGCTCGAAGAGCACCTTGGGCGGATAGGCGATGGCGTCGCTCTGCGACTTGAATGCGGTAGCGACGATCCAGAGTAGCGGCAGGATCGTGATCACGGCATAGAGAATGACGAGGCCACCTGCCACGGCCTTCGAACGCGGCGAGGCTTCGACGATGGAATGAGCGGTGGACTTGGCCAGGACTGACTTGGCGAGTGCAGCGGTCATCGTTGCTTCACCTTGTTGAGCGCTTTGACGTAGATGTTGGCGGCACCGAACACGGTCACGAACAGGATGATGGCGAGCGCAGAGGAATAGCCGGTGCGCCATTTCTCGAATGCCGCGCGCTTCAGCGTGATCGACACGAGCTCCGTGGTCGATCCCGGGCCTCCCGACGTCAGGAGGTTGACCATGTCGAACATCTTGAAGTTCTCGATTGCGCGGAACAGCACGGCGAGCATCAGGAACGGCACCGTCATCGGCAGCGTGATCGACCAGAATTGCCGCCACGGCGAGGCGCGATCGACCTCGGCCGCCTCATAGATGTAGTGGGGAATGGAGCGAAGCCCGGCGAGGCAGATCAGCATGACGTAAGGCGCCCACATCCAGGTGTCGACCAGTACGATGGTCCAGGACGCGAGCGAGACCTGTCCGGTCATGCTGAACGAGCTCGGCGGCACCCCCGTGAACAGGCTGATCACGTAGTTGAAGGGCCCGATCTGCGGCTGTAGCAGCAGCGTCCAGAAGTTGCCGACCACCGCCGGCGACAACATCATCGGCAGCAGGATGATCGTGGTCCAGAAGCTGTGACCGCGAAACTGGCGGTTGATCAACAGCGCCAGGCCATAGCCGATGACCACCTGTAGTGCCACAGACCAAATCACGAATTGCGCCGTGGTCTGGAGCCGGAACCAGACGTCCTCGTCGGTGAGGATGTCGGTGAAATTGTCGAGCCCGACGAACCGCAGCGGCAGATAGGACATGCTGAGGTTGAGGCTGGTGAAGGACAGCCGGATCATCCACACCAGCGGAAAGATGTTGATCGCCAGCAACAGCGCGATCGTCGGCGCAACGAACAGCCACGCAATGGTGCGGTCGGAAAGGCCGCGCACGCGCCGTGCGTCGCGAGATTTGGCGGGCTCGCTCATGCCGGCAATCGTAGCATCATCAGGTTGAAGGATCGTCGTCATCTGGTCCATCGGCTGGCTGGTTCGGTTTCCCCGGGGGCCCCCCCGGGGAAACCGGTTCAGTTGATGCGAGCGCCGCGCCTATTGCGACGCGACCTGCTTGCCCTGCTCCTTGAAGACCTTGGTCCAATCCTTGACCAGGAGATCGAGCGCCTGCTGCGCGGTACCCTTGTCGGCGACGACGTAATCGTGCACCCGCTTCTGCATGTCGAGTAGCAGTTGCGCGTAGGACGGCTCGGCCCAGAAGTCCTTCACGATTCCCATCGACTCCAAGAATTGCGGCGCGAACGCCGCGCTCTTCGGGAAGTCGGGCGCATCGACCACCGCTTTCAGGGCCGAGTAGCCGCCGAGCTGCCACCATTTCTGCTGCACAGCGGGCTGCGCGAACCATTTGATATAGGCGAGCGCGTCGTCCTTGCGGTCGGAGGTCGCCACCACGGAGATGCCCTGTCCACCAAGCTGCGTGAAGTGTCCATTCGGGCCGGCCGGATTGACGAAGAATCCGATCTTGTCGCCGCCGACATTCGGATCCTTGTAGAGGCCGGGGAAGAAGGCGAACCAGTTCATCTGCATCGCCACCTGGCCGGACTTGAAGGCATCGAGCCCCTCCTGCATGTAGGCGTTGGTCATGCCCGGCGCGGTGCAGCACTTGTAAAGTTCCTTGTAGAACTCGAGCCCCTTGGCCGCCTCGGGTGAATTGACGACGCCCTGCATCTGATACGGCTTCTTTGGATTGTCGTAGCTGAAGCCGTAATTGTAGAGCACGTTGGTCACGCCCATGGTGATGCCTTCCGAGCCGCGCTCGGTGAAGATATAGGCGCCATAGACCTTCTTGCCGTCGATCTCGCGGCCCTGGAAGAACTCCGCAATCTGCTTCAACTCGTCATAGGTTTTCGGCGGCGCCAGGTCGCGGCCGTACTTTGCCGTAAAGGCGGACTGAATCTCGGGCCGCGAGAACCAATCCTTGCGGTAGGTCCAGCCTACCGCATCGGCCATAGCCGGCAGCGCCCAATAGTTCGGCGAGTTCTTCGGCCACTGCGAGTAGCCGACGACCGTCGCCGGGACGAAGTCGTCCATCGATATCTTCTCCTTGTCGAAGAAATCGTTGAGCTTGACGTACCACTTGTTCTCGGCGGAGCCGCCGATCCACTGGCTATCGCCGATGATCAGGTCGCAGAGCTTGCCTTGGGAGTTGAGCTCGTTGAGGAAGCGATCGGCATAGCTCGTCCACGGGACGAACTCGTATTTCATCTCAATGCCGGATTGCTTGGTAAAGTCCTTGCCGAGCTCGACCAGCGCATTGGCCGGATCCCATGCCGCCCAGCACAGCGTAAGCTGCTTGCCCTGAGCTGCGGCTTCGCCTCCGCCAAATATCCCCAGCAGCGCCGTCCCGAGGACCGTGGTTGCCGCCGAGCTTCTTAGCCAATTGAATGTCCGCATATCCGTTTCCTCTCTCGTTGAAGCATCCAACCCGCTCGGCGCTCCCTGCCGGAACGACGCCAAGATCCTGAAACCGAGTTTGAGGAGCGATGAGTGGAGAACGAGACGAACCATTTCCGGAAACGGGTCCGGAAGGGCTTGGGCTCCTCCCACACATCGGCTCGATGCGTGATGTTTAGTTTTTTTGTAGGACTAAACGTATTACTAAATTTTGGAAGCCGTCAAGCCGGTTTGTCGCTAGCCTGGCGAAAAGATTCGCGACGTTCGCGCGCGCAAGCGGGATGTTCGCAGCGCAGCAAAATGCCTGGATTTTGTCAAAAGCTTCGATTGCCGATCTGGCGCCGCGGAGCAATCCAGCCCGCCTGGATAACCGGCGAGCCAGAAGTTGGCCATCGCCAAGCATGTTTAGCAAAGGGCTTTACTGAACGTTCAACAAAGCGATTAAGAGCGTGAGCAGTCTCCTCATCGGCCGAAGTCTGCCATCGCCGCGGACCACACCTGTTTCGCCCCAGAAACGACCTCGCCAAAGCGCAGCTAACGCGATCGAACTCAAGCATGGGTGCAGCGAGTTCGACCAGCGGGGCTGCACGGAGCGAGATGAGAGGGTGGCGCCTCATGTTTCCAGCAACTGGTGCTGATCGTCAGCACTCACCTATCTCCCCTGCCCTCGGAAACAATGGGCATGCTCATCCGCCGACCCGAGGCAGCCCAATCTCATCTCACGAGGTCTGCTCACATTGGCTGTGTCGAGATTTTTCTTGATCTCCCGGTGCATACGCCGCCTTCCAAGCAATTGAAGAACTTGAACTCTCGCTCCAATCGATCATGGGCCGATTTGAGCTAGGTACAGCAACACACTAGCAACTTGTCAGGCTTGGCTCGATTTGTGCCAAGTTAGGCAACTGATCGCATGACGGCCTGTTTCGGCCGCGGTGCGACGGACCGAGTGGCGAATGAAGCCGGCGCATGAAGTCGGCCGTTGCCGTCCTCGGGAGACACCGGCGCGTCGCTGTGCCTCGCCGAGATGTTGACGATCTCCAGCGAGGTGTCGCGGTACATATCGGCGAAAACCGACAGCGTAGTTTCGACCTTGAGCCAGCGGTCCTGCCGCACCGCGCCTGCTGCGGCCCTGCTGCGCCTCGATGACGCCGTCGGCTGAAAGCAGCTCGACGGCCTGCCGGATCGTGACGCGTGACACGCCGAACTCCGCGGCCAGCTCCTCGTTGACCGGGAAGCGAAAGCCTTGGGGCCGGATGCCATGCTTAGACTGAGCAAGACTAAGAAGCCGGCACTTAGTCTTGCTGACCCCGGGCGGCAAAGAAGCGCCAATTAACGATCTGCGAAGTCATCGATAATGTGCCGCAGGTGCGGTCGATCAGCATGCGCAACCGTAGTGTTACGTGGTCCCGACGGAGTACCCCTCTTGGGCCGTTGCCCCGACCGAGATTCCTAGCGAGCATCGCGATGTACGAGAAGCAGGAGCTGCGCGATTGCTCGTCTCACATTTCAAACGAATCGCCGACGCGGGGATGCGCACAGCGTTTTCCAGCCAGATTGGGATTCTTACGCTGATCCATACGTGCGAACGCCCCTGTGCCGCGGGCGACTGTCGGGTTCGATCTCTGAAGGGACCTTACTAAAGCAAGAAACGTTATTGGAAAATCATAAGCCGTGCGCGGTCGTCAGGAGGCCGAGCACGAACGGGGCAGGAGTTAATGGCGTCGGGATCTTTTCACAACAGGCCAGAGTTTCTTCTGGCGGCGGCGCGTAGGCGCTGAACGGGCGCTCATTGCCGGCGCTCTCCTGTGAGTTGCTCTTCGAATGCGATTGCACCTGCTCTGCATCGGCAGAGTGGAGTGTGTTGTGAGCAGCGCCTTATTCACCTCGACGTCTTTACGAGCCGCCGGCTGGTCTGAAACTAATTCTCGCCTCAAGGACAATTCGAGTTCATCTCGACCATCGGATCTTTCGGTCGAGCTGTCTATGGCAGTTGCGATTGCCTCCCGGGTGACGGCGGCTCCGGTGATCGATTCAACCGATCTGCAGACCTCGTCGAGCGACGGCGCACCTTCGCAATCTCCTCGTCAGGACACGACTGCCGAGTTCTGGGCCGCTTCAAGGTCGCCCGAATCCGTCACGTTGCTCACCCGTGTTCGGGTTGCTCCCAAATGACTTTCATATTCTACGCGTTTTGAGGTCGAAGACATGGCTACTCAGGCAACCGGCGGCGGCAGCACCACTTCATTCTCCAACACACTTCAAGCGACGAACGATATTTTTACGAGTGGCCTGACCGCCGCCGGTGTATCCATTTCGCTGACGGAGGATAACCTTCAGCCTGTCTTTTTCGATGTCATGGGAAATGACCTTGGGGGCAATGCCAAGACCCTCTTTTCCATCGACAACGGCATTAATAACAGCGGCGCCATGAGCGGCTATAGTGCGGCTGATTTGCTGACTCAGGATACCGCGCGCGTCGAAGCCACCAGCAGCGATACAAGCTTGAATGGCGCAAAAATCTGGATCACGGCGGATGGTAAAGTCGGGTATGACGCGTCAGCATTAAGCGCTCAAGTCGCTGCCCTGTCAGCAGGGGATTTTTTTACAGATTCATTCATTTACGCTATCCGACTTGGCAATGGGACGCTGAGCTGGGCGACCGCCACAGTGAGAATTGCCGGGGTCAACGATGGCCCCGTTGCAGCGGCCGACACAAGTGCGGTGAAGGAAGACACCGCGCCGAATTCAGTCAGCGGCAACGTACTCATCAACGATACCGACGCCGATACGCACGACAGTCATAGCGTCACGGCCATCAACGGCTCTGCCACCAAGGTCGGTGCTGATGTGGTCGGCACCTACGGCACGCTGCACCTCAACTCCGATGGCACGTACACCTATACGCTCAACAATGCCCAGGCCAATGTGCAAGCGTTAGCGGCAGACCAGCTGGTTTACGACACTTTCAGCTACACCAATTCCGACAATCATGGCGGCTCGTGCACTGCCAACCTGACCATCACGGTTACCGGCACCAATGATGCGCCGGTGATCACCTCGTCGGCGCAGAGCGGCCTGGCGGCGGAGTGGGCGGATTTGTCGGCGGCCGAAGGGTCCAACACGCCGCATACCGCCTCCGGCGCGGTGACCTTCACCGACGTCGACACGCTCGACAGCCACACTGCGAGCTTCGCTCCCCAGGGCGGCGGCTATCTCGGCAGCTTCACGCTCAATACCACCAACCACGATACCGGCAATGGCGGCTCGATCGGCTGGAGCTTCTCGGTTGCCGACGGCGCCATCGATTATCTGCAGGCCGGCCAAACCCTGACCCAGAAATACGACGTGACGATCTCGGATGGCCACGGTGGCACCGCGGTGCAGACCGTGACAGTGACGATTGTCGGCACCAACGATGCGCCGGCGATTATCTCGTCGGCGCAGAGCGGCCTGGCGACGGAGTGTGCGGATATGTCGGCGGCCGAGGCGGCCAACACACCGCATACCGCCTCCGGCGCCGTGGCCTTCACCGACGTCGACACGCTCGACAGCCATACCGCGAGCTTCGCGCCGCAGGGCGGCGGCTACCTCGGCAGTTTCACGCTCGATACCACCAACCACGACACCGGCAATGGCGGCGCGATCGGCTGGAGCTTCTCGATCGCCGACGGCGCCGTCGATTATCTGCAGGCTGGCCAAACGCTGACTCAGAAGTACGACGTGACGATCTCGGACGGCCACGGTGGCACCGCGGTGCAGACCGTGACAGTGACGATTGTCGGCACCAATGACGCCCCGGTGATCACCAGCGCCACGCAGTCCGGCACCGTGTCGGAAGGCGACGACCTCCCGGCCGCAGCGCACACCGCAACCGGCCACGTCACCTTCTCCGACGTCGATGCCAGCGACACCCACACCCACTCGGTCAGCGTCGCTGCCGCCCACGGCACCGCCACCGTCGATCCCGACGGCACCTGGCATTACACCGTGCTCGACAGCGGCGCCGTCGACGCGCTCGCCGCCGGCGAGCATCTCGCCGACAGCTTTACGGTCGAGGTCGACGACCACCATGGCGGTCTCGCCACCCAGGTCGTGTCGATCGACATCACCGGCACCAATGACGCGCCGATGATCACCAGCGCTGCGCAGTCCGGCACCGTGTCCGAAGGCGACGACCTCCCGGCCGCAGCGCAGACCGCCACCGGCCAGGTCAGCTTCTCCGACGTCGATGCCAGCGACACCCACACGCTCTCGGTCAGCGTCGCCGCCGCCCATGGCACCGCCACCGTCGACCCCGATGGCACCTGGCATTACACCGTGCTCGACAGCGGCGCCGTCGACGCGCTCGCCGCCGGCGAGCATCTCGCCGACAGCTTTACGGTCGAGGTCGACGACCACCATGGCGGTCTCGCCACCCAGGTCGTGTCGATCGACATCACCGGCACCAATGACGCGCCGATGATCACCAGCGCTGCGCAGTCCGGCACCGCGTCCGAAGGCGACGACCTCCCGGCCGTGGCCCAGACCGCCACCGGCCAGGTCAGCTTCTCCGACGTCGATGCTAGCGACACCCACACGCTGTCGGTCAGCGTCGCCGCCGCCCACGGCACCGCCACCGTCGATCCCGACGGCACCTGGCATTACACTGTGCTCGACAGCGGCGCGGTCGATGCGCTCGCCGTCGGCGAGCATCTCGCCGACAGTTTTACGGTCGAGGTCGACGACCACCATGGCGGTCTCGCCACGCAGCAGGTCACGATCGACATCACCGGCACCAACGATGCGCCGGTCATCACCTCGTCGGCGCAGTCCGGCACTGTGTCGGAAGGCGACGACCTCCCGGCCGCGGCCCAGACCGCCATCGGCCAGGTCAGCTTCTCCGACGTCGATGCCAGCGACACCCACACGCTCTCGGTCAGCGTCGCCGCCGCCCATGGCACCGCCACCGTCGACCCCGATGGCACCTGGCATTACACCGTGCTCGACAGCGGCGCCGTCGACGCGCTCGCCGCCGGCGAGCATCTCGCCGACAGCTTTACGGTCGAGGTCGACGACCACCATGGCGGCCTCGCCACCCAGCAGGTCACGATCGACATCACCGGCACCAACGATGCGCCGGTCGCGGTGGCCGACACCAACAGCGGTCTGGAAGACAGCACCATCACCGGCACCGTCGCGAGCAATGACAGCGACATCGATGACGGCGCCACTCTGAGCTACAGCCTCGATGCGGCAGTCGCCGGCCTGACGCTGAACCCGGACGGCAGCTACAGCCTCGATGCCGGCAACGCGGCCTACCAGCATCTGGCGCAGGGCGCCACCACCGACGTGGTGGCGAACTACACGGTCACCGACGAGCACGGCGCGACCTCGAACTCGTCGCTGACCATCACGCTGAGCGGCACCAACGACGCCCCGGTCGCGGTGGCGGACACCGACAGCGGCCTGGAAGACAGCACCATCACCGGCACCGTCGCGAGCAATGACAGCGACGTCGATGACGGCGCCATTCTGAGCTACAGCCTCGATGCGGCGGTGACCGGCCTGGCACTGAACCCGGACGGCAGCTACAGCCTCGATGCCGGCAATGCCGCCTACCAGCATCTGGCGCAGGGCGCCACCACCGACGTGGTGGCGAACTACACCGTCACCGACGAGCACGGCGCGACCTCGAACTCGTCGCTGACCATCACGCTGAGCGGCACCAACGACGCCCCGGTCGCGGTGGCGGACACCGACAGCGGCCTGGAAGACAGCACCATCACCGGCACCGTCGCGAGCAATGACAGCGACGTCGATGACGGCGCGGTCCTGACCTACGCGCAGACCAGCGCGGTCGCCGGCCTGGCACTGAACCCGGACGGCAGCTACAGCCTCGATGCCGGCAACGCGGCCTACCAGCATCTGGCGCAGGGCGCCACCACCGACGTGGTGGCGAACTACACCGTCACCGACGAGCACGGCGCGACCTCGAACTCGTCGCTGACCATCACGCTGACCGGCACCAACGACGCCCCGGTCGCGGTGGCGGATACCAACAGCGGTCTGGAAGACAGCACCATCACCGGCACGGTCGCGAGCAACGACAGCGACGTCGATGACGGCGCCACTCTGAGCTACAGCCTCGATGCGGCAGTCGCCGGCCTGACGCTGAACCCGGACGGCAGCTACAGCCTCGATGCCGGCAATGCGGCCTACCAGCACCTGGCGCAGGGCGCCACCACCGACGTGGTGGCGAACTACACCGTCACCGACGAGCACGGCGCGACCTCGAACTCGACGCTGACCATCACGCTGACCGGCACCAACGACGCCCCGGTCGCGGTGGCGGATACCAACAGCGGTCTGGAAGACAGCACCATCACCGGCACGGTCGCGAGCAACGACAGCGACGTCGATGACGGCGCCACTCTGAGCTACAGCCTCGATGCGGCAGTCGCCGGCCTGACGCTGAACCCGGACGGCAGCTACAGCCTCGATGCCGGCAATGCGGCCTACCAGCACCTGGCGCAGGGCGCCACCACCGACGTGGTAGCGAACTACACCGTCACCGACGAGCACGGCGCGACCTCGAGCTCGACGCTGACCATCACGCTGACCGGCACCAACGATGCTCCGGTCGCGGTAGCCGATACCAACAGCGGCAGTGAGGACAGCACCATCACCGGCACCGTCGCGAGCAATGACAGCGACATCGATGACGGCGCGGTCCTGACCTACGCGCAGACCAGCGCGGTCGCCGGCCTGACGATCAACGCGGACGGCAGCTACAGCCTCGATGCCGGCAACGCGGCCTACCAGCATCTGGCGCAGGGCGCCACCACCGACGTGGTGGCGAACTACACGGTCACGGACGAGCACGGCGCGACCTCGAACTCGTCGCTGACCATCACGCTGAGCGGCACCAACGACGCCCCGGTCGCGGTGGCGGACACCGACAGCGGCCTGGAAGACAGCACCATCACCGGCACGGTCGCGAGCAATGACAGCGACGTCGATGACGGCGCGATCCTGACCTACGCGCAGACCAGCGCGGTCGCCGGCCTGACGATCAACGCGGACGGCAGCTACAGCTTCGATGCCGCCAATGCGGCCTACCAGCATCTGGCGCAGGGCGCCACCACCGACGTGGTGGCGAACTACACCGTCACCGACGAGCACGGCGCGACCTCGAGCTCGACGCTGACCATCACGCTGACCGGCACCAACGACGCCCCGGTTGCGGTGGCGGATACCAACAGCGGCCTGGAAGACAGCACCATCACCGGCACGGTCGCGAGCAACGACAGCGACGTCGATGATGGCGCCACTCTGAGCTACAGCCTCGATGCGGCGGTGGCTGGCCTGACGCTGAACCCGGACGGCAGCTACAGCCTTGACGCGGCCAATGCCGCCTACCAGCACCTGGCGCAGGGCGCCACCACCGACGTGGTGGCGAACTACACCGTCACCGACGAGCACGGCGCCAGCGCCCCCTCGACGCTGACCATCACGCTGACCGGCACCAACGACGCCCCGGTGCTGAACGCCAATGGTGGATCGCTGCCTTACACCGAGAACCAGGCGGCGACGGCGATCGACACCGTACTGACGGCGTCGGATGTCGATAGTGCGAATCTGACCGGGGCGACGGTGTCGATCACGGCCAACTTCACGTCCGGCCAGGATGTGCTCGGCTTCAGCAATCAGAACGGCATCACAGGCAGCTACAACGCATCGACCGGCGTGCTGACGCTGACCGGTTCTGCGACTGTCGCCCAGTACCAGGCGGCGCTGGAGTCGGTGACATACTTCAATTCGAGCGACAACCCGTCGGGTACGACCCGCACCATCAGCTATCAGGTTGATGACGGCCAGACGGCAAACCACGCCAGCAACATTGTGACTTCGACAGTGGCGGTGACGCCGGTCAACGATGCGCCAGTGGTCGTCGCTGGTCATACGCTGAACTACACGGAAAACCAGGCCGCCACCGCGATCGACCCGGCGCTGACGCTGTCCGACGTCGACAGTGTCAATCTGTCCTCGGCGACGGTGCAGATCACCGGCAACTACGTCACCGGCCAGGACGTGCTGGGCTTCACCAACCAGAACGGCATCACCGGATCGTTCAACGCGGCGACCGGGACGCTCACCTTGACCGGTTCATCCAGCGTCGCGACCTACCAGACCGCGCTGGACTCGGTGACCTACCTCAACACCAGTGACAACCCGTCGGGCGTGGCCCGCACGGTCACCATCATCACCAATGACGGGACCGCCAACAGCGTGGCCGTGACCGACGCGATCAACATGACGCCGGTCAATGATGCGCCGGTGGGCGTCGCTGGTCATACGCTGAACTACACGGAAAACCAGGCCGCCACCGCGATCGACCCGGCGCTGACGCTGTCCGACGTCGACAATGCCAATCTGGCCTCGGCGACGGTGCAGATCACCGGCAACTACGTCAACGGCCAGGATGTGCTGGGCTTTACCAACCAGAACGGCATCACCGGATCGTTCAACGCGGCGACCGGGACGCTCACCTTGACCGGTTCATCCAGCGTCGCGACCTACCAGACCGCGCTGGACTCGGTGACCTACCTCAACACCAGTGACAACCCGTCGGGCGTGGCCCGCACGGTCACCATCATCACCAATGACGGGACCGCCAACAGCGTGGCCGTGACCGACGCGATCAACGTGACGCCGGTCAATGATGCGCCGGTGGGCGTCGCTGGTCATACGCTGAACTACACGGAAAACCAGGCCGCCACCGCGATCGACCCGGCGCTGACGCTGTCCGACGTCGACAATGCCAATCTGGCCTCGGCGACGGTGCAGATCACCGGCAACTACGTCAACGGCCAGGATGTGCTGGGCTTTACCAACCAGAACGGCATCACCGGATCGTTCAACGCGGCGACTGGGACGCTCACCTTGACCGGTTCATCCAGCGTCGCGAACTACCAGACCGCGCTGGACTCGGTGACCTACCTCAACACCAGCGATAACCCGTCGGGCCTGGCCCGCACGGTCACCATCATCACCAATGACGGGACCGCCAACAGCGTGGCCGTGACCGACACGATCAATGTGACGCCGGTCAACGATGCGCCGGTGGGCGTCAACGACACCGGCTCGGCCACCGACGCGGGCGGCACCGGCAATGGCACCGCGGGCTCGAACGCGACCGGCAACGTGCTGACCAACGATACAGACGTCGACAACACCAACGCATCTCTGGTGGTATCGGCGATCCGCACTGGGGCGGTCGAAGGCTCCGGCACGGCCGGCACGCTAGGCTCCAGCCTAGTGGGTGCACACGGCACGCTGACGCTCAACGCCAACGGCTCCTACACCTATGTTGTGAATGACAGCGACTCGGCGGTGCAGGCGCTCAACAGCGGCCAGACCATTACCGACAGCTTCAATTATGCCGTAAAGGACCCGGGCAATCTCACCGACACCGCGGTGCTCACGGTCACCATCAACGGCGCCAACGATGCGCCGGTGAATACGGTGCCCGGTACGCAGGAGGTGGTACAAAATACCAACGTGACATTCAATGGCGCCAAACTCATCTCAATCTCGGACGTTGACGTAGGCGCTGGGACCGAGACAGTGACGCTGTCGGTCGCGCACGGCACGCTGACGCTATCGGGCACCACCGGCCTCTCGTTCACCACCGGCGACGGTACGACCGACGCGACCATGACCTTCTCCGGCACGGCGGCGAACATCAACAACGCCTTGAATGGTCTTCTCTACAATCCAACCGACACTTTCGTCGGCGCCGATACTTTGACGATCACGACGACGGATCAGGGTGGATTGAGCGATAGCGACACCGTTACCATCAATCAGGACAGCCCTAACCCGGGTACGCTGACGACGAGTTCGACCGACGTCATCTTCTACGCCAGCGGCACGAACACGGTAAATGCAACCAATCTGACCTTGAACGGTACAGATAGCATCACCGGCGGAACCGGCACGGACACGCTCATCGTCACCGGCGGCTCCCCTGGACCATTCACATTTGGGAATGGCGTGGGAAACCTCTTTCTCACAAATTTTGAAGTTTTCAAACTGGTCGACACCAACAGCGGAAATCATACCGACAACGTAACGTTCCTTTCGACTTTCCAAAATAATGGGGCACTGACCGTCGACGCGACTGGTATCGGTGGCAATGGAAAGCTCAATTTGGATGCAAGCGCAGTCACGTCCGGAGCTTTCATTGTTATCGGCGGAGACAGTGACGACACTCTCAAGACTGGTTCCGGCGACGACACCCTCACCGGCGGCTTGGGTAACGACACCCTTACCGGTGGTGCTGGCAACGACACGTTCAACGTCAATTCTGGCACTGACAGCGTCACCGATCTTTCAGGGAATGATGTCCTTGTCATAAGCGCAGGGGCCACGGCCAACGCTACCGTCACTGCAGCCTTTACGGCCACGTCATCGACCAGCAACGCTGGTACGGCAAACCTGAGCAGCAACGGCTTTGCCGTTGACTTGAGCGCGGCGACCGGCGCCAACGGCTTTACAGTCACCAACACCGGCGCAGCGGCGGCCATCACCGGTTCAGCACAGAATGACACGCTGATCGGCGGCTCCGGAAATGACACGCTTGCCGGCGGCTCCGGCGCCGACAGCATTACTGGAGGCAGCGGCGCTGATACAATGACCGGCGGAGCCGGTAGCGACACGTTTGTCATTAACAGCGGACAATCTCTCGGCACCGTTGGGGGCTCCGGGGATGCCGGCACGATTTCCGGCTATGACGCGATCAACGACTTCGCCACGACCGGCACCAACGACATCCTTGATCTGCCGGTCACCAACGTGACGGCCAATACTGCCGGCACTAACGGTACTGACTCCACGTTGACCATTTCCGGTCAGACGGTGAAATCGCATGCCATCACGAACGGCGTCATCACATTCGATGATGCCAATGCCTTTGCGTCAGCACTAACCCTGACGTCCACCGCTAACGTCGCAGCCGTCGTACAGTACCTTCACAACAACGATATAGCCACCGGCACCGGCGCAGCGGTTGCTTTTGTCGCGAACATCGCCGGAACTGCCCATAGCTATGTCTTTGAGCAGGTCGGCACAACTCCGAACGCCGCTAACGACATCCTGGTCGATCTCGTAGGGGTCACCCTGACCAACATCAGTCAGGCACATCTCGCTCCCGCAGGCATTGCCGGCGAAGCCATCAACCTTGGACTGACAAACCCGGTGGATCACGTTGGCACGGTCAGCGTCAGCGTCAGTGGCATTCCGGCGGGTTGGACGCTGAGCGAGGGCACCGACAACGGCGATGGGACCTGGTCGGTGCAGACAAACGATGTCACCGCACTCACTATCACCACGCTTGATGATTACGCGGGCGCGGTGTCGCTGCATATATCGCAAACTTGGACGGATTCTACGGGCGGCACCGGGTTGGCCATGATCGCCGACAACGTCGAAGCCTATGGACAAGGCTCCCCAATCTTCGCGCTCTCAGGCGACGACAACCTGACCGGCTCCACCGGCGACGACTTGTTCGTGTTCTCCCAGCCGATCGGGCATGACGTGATCTACAGCTTCGACGCTGCCTCGGATCAGATCGATCTGATCGGCTACGCCAACTTCACCGGTTTTGGCGACATCCAGGCGCACATGGCCAACGATGCTGCCGGGGATGCAGTGATCACGCTCGCCGATGGCCAGTCGATCACACTGAACGGGGTCGATGCGTCTTCGCTCACTGCTGATGACTTCGTCTTCGATCACACGCCGGTCACCGAGAATCCAGGCCACATGGTGATCAGCGACGGGGCGATCCTGCCGCTATCCGGCATCATCGACAACACCGGCACCATTGAGTTGAACTCAACCGGAAACGAGGCCGATCTGCAGTTGATCGAGCTTGGCATCACCCTGCATGGCGGCGGCCATGTTGAACTTACCGACAGCAGCGAGAACGTGATCACCGGAACGGTCGCGGACGTCACGCTCACGAACGTCGACAACACCATCGCCGGCGCGGGACACCTTGGGGATGGAGTGATGACCCTCGTCAATGAGGGTACCATTATCGCTACCGGCACCAATTCTCTCGACATTGATACCGGGACCAACGCCATCACCAACTCCGGAACCTTCGAGGCAACCGGCGCCGGCGGGCTTGTCATCCACAGCGATGTCATCAATACGGGCGTGTTGTGGGCCAACGACGGCGACGTCACGATCGACGGCAACGTCAGCGGCAACGGTTCAGCGCTGATCAGTGGGACCGCGACGTTGGCGTTTGCACATGCTTCGGCGGAAAATACCACGTTTGCTGCAGGCGCAACCGGAACCCTCATCCTTGGCGATTCCTTCAACTTCTCAGGGACCGTGTCCGGGATGACCGCAGACGATCATATTGATCTTCTCGACTTCAACTTCGCTAGCGCGCCGACGCTGAACTACACCCCCAACGCGGACAGCAGCGGCGGGACTCTGAGCATCACCGACGGAGCCCATACCGCCAACATCGCTTTGTTGGGTACGTTTGATCCCACCGGCTTCCAGATCGAGGCGGACAAGACGACCGGAACGTTGGTCAGCTACCACGATTTCCATCTGGCCTAAAGGCGGGTTAATCGCGATCTTCGATGGAGCGCATCCTCATCGCGTATATTCGGAGCGTAATGCCAACTATTCGCCCTGGCAGTAAGTCCGCTGCTTACTTCAACCAGTTCCGCACGGTGTCCACGTCCAAGACAATGCCGTGCTTGGCGAGGTCGTCGGCAATTTCCTGCGGCACGGTGCGGCGGCCTAGTTTTGGATCAAGTTTGTAGCTAGGACGGAGAAGAATGGCCGCTCGAAATGGAGCGCAATATCGATCGCAACGGAGCGTCCAAGCCACGCGTGGTCCGGAACGTTCGCACGGGCGCGCTTCACGAAGGCAACGTCTTTCTTCCTTCCGGTGCGGCGCTGGCCGCTCTAAAAGTCGTCGAAATCTCGCCCTTTGTCGTCGTGCAGCATCGGACCGTAGATGCTTTCTTCGGAGCCCGGGATATCGATCGCGTCGAGGTGCTTTCGGTAAAATGCCAAGGGCCCAACGCCACCGATGACCGCATAGGCATATTCCGCCTCACGCATGCCGCGCAGGGTGGTGAAGAGGAGCGCCTCGCCAATGCCCTGCCCACGAGCAGCCTTCGCTACTCCCGTCGGACCAAAGAAGCCGCGCATGGAGCAGTCGGCGCAGGCGAAGCCCAGCAACTCGTTATGCCGCACAGCGATCCAGACCATGACCGGGGAGCGCGTGAAGGCGCGTGTCGCTTCGCTCACCCAGGGATTGTAGAAATGCCTCTCAATCCAGGGAAGCACGATATGCGCCTCCGCAGCCATCGCGCGACGAACCGTGATCCCGTGGGAAGCGATCTTCTCCTCGGTCCGAACGTCGGGAAGATCGTAGAGGCGGACGAGGAGGTCACTCATGGATGGGCCTTTCATTGAATGAATGACGGGTGGTTGCACGCCGATGAGACCCAGGAGATCGATCAGTTACGGACATACCTTCCGGTCCGATTCATGAGTACGCGCTCCAGATGACGATGATGGGCGTATCGAGCCGCCTAGTGGTTGTCCGGCGCGGGCTCATTTTCGGGGTCGACATGGTCATCATCCCAATTGTCGCGCCAACCGGGCGGATTGCCGTCGTCCTCCCAGCGATGGTCGTTCCAACGGTCGGCTTCGCCGTAGAAGCCATAGTCACGATAGTAGTCACGCCAATAGCTGCTGAGGTTAAACGTTACGACGGAGATTTCCGCCTGCGCCGCGCAGGCAGGAACGTAGACGCGGCGCGCTTCGTGAACGAACTGAACATGCGCTCCCGACGCCCAGCCGCGAACACCAGATGCGCTCACGTCGCACCAAGTATAGCGTGCCAGGCATCCGTGAATCGTCAGCGATGAACCGGCCATCAACCTCCCGACCGCTTGAAATCGAACACTCGGTCCGGACCGCACGTTGAGATTCACGCCGGAATATCCGTCGTTTGTTCCGGCATGGCCCTCGCCAGCAAAGGCGATCAGGAGCAGCGTGGTTGCATAGACAATGGGGCGATTTTTCATAGTTTCTCCAATGGAAAGTATCGAAGTGGCACGCCAGGTGGGCTGCGGCCCGGCCACCGTCTCGCTCCCTGCGCATTGCCTCGCGGCTGTTGACGCAGAGTCGAGGCCAAGTTGGGATTTGGTGGAGGACTTCACGCTGAAGCCACTGTTGTGGAAGACGTCGCAGGCGATGATGCGACCTCACATCTAAATGCCGGGGCTATCGCGCAGCCCGAGTCCATATTTCGCTCCCACACAACGAACCGGCGCACCCCCGCACTTCCAGTCGTGCTGCATCAAGCAGGGTAACTGTGCTGGCGTAGCTCTTGCCGTCATCCGCGTTATAGACTCGCCCCGACCATGAGTTCGATGTGGAGGGCAGCATATCGAGGAAGAGCTGAAGCCCCACGATGCGATGCGTTCTGAGAGACGGATCCGGGTTCTTGTCGTCTGTCTGAGGTTTGCCTGTTGCGCTATCGATCGGCTGCTTCAGCCACACGACCTTGCCGCATATTGCCGCGCCGCAGGGCTTCACCACCACCTTGGCGTCGCCCGCCTGAGTCAGCCAGGCTCCAAAGGGACCGGTTCTCGGCATGGTGCGTCCTGCCGCGACGTCGCGCGCGAAAACGAGCGCAATAGCGAAGACGAGCGTAATAGCCAAAACCACCGGAAGTCCGTAAATGGCGGTGCGAACAGGGTCGATGCGCATGCGAAATGGTCCTTACAGAGCGTCGCGGCGATCCAAGAGCGGCTTCGGCTTCCACCAGCCCGCCGGGCAGGGCCGGTATGCCGCGTCATCGCTGGCAACGGTCGATCGACCATGGAGAATTGATGGAGACTTGGTGGAGAAGGCCTGTAATAGGTCGACGGGACTCTCACCCTATGCCAAGAGACCCCATCCAGTGACGCCTGACCTCGTGTTCCGATGAACGCCCTTATCCTCATTGCCGAAGATGAACCGCAGATCTGCGAAATTCTCGACGCCTATCTAACGCGTGAGGGCTTCCGCACGGTCCGCGCCGGCGATGGCCGAGCCGCACTCGACCTGCACCTTGCGCTGAAACCAGACCTCATCCTTCTCGACGTGACGATGCCCCGCCTCGACGGATGGGAGGTGTTGGCCGAGATCCGCCGCCGGGGCGATACACCCGTCATTATGATCACTGCGCTCGACCAGGATATCGATCGATTGCAGGGACTGCGCATCGGGGCTGACGACTATGTCGTGAAGCCGTTCAATCCGGTCGAAGTGGTTGCTCGCACCAAAGCGGTATTGCGGCGGGCTGGCCGGTCAAGCGCCGGCGGCATGCTGCGCGTCGATTGCGTTGCTATTGATCTCGATGGCCACATGGTAAAGGTCGAAGTGGATGGAACGGCACAACCACTGCCGGTCACACTGACCGAATTTCGTCTCCTGGCTCACATGGCGCGAACACCGACCAAAGCCTTCACGCGAAGTGAACTGGTCGATGCTTGCCTACCCGGCAGCGACGCCCTCGAGCGGACGGTGGACAGCCATATCAGCAATCTTCGCAAAAAGCTGGACGCGGCCGGCGCGCCTGGCATGCTGTCCGGTGTTCGCGGCATCGGCTATCGTTTGGCCGCGATATGAAGCGGTATCGCCTAAGTCAGCAGATCATCGTCTCAATGAGCGTCGTGGCGACCATCGCGATGCTGATCGTCTTCGTCGGTTCATTCGTCTTCTATGGAATTTATCTAAGCTATTTTCCGCCACCACCCGGGCCGCCTCCCCTTTTGCCAGAAGCGCCGGACTTGGTGATGATCGCAGTCTTCCTTCTTGTCGGACTGGCCCTTGCGATCGTTGTCGCGCTCCGGCTGACGAAACGAATCCTGGCTCCGCTGAACTCCTTGGCGGAAACCGCGCGCAAAATAGCTGCAGGAGACCTGTCAGCGCGCGCGTCCCCCGGCGATCGGTCGCTCGGCGAGACGGCTCATCTGGTAGCCGATTTCAACGCGATGGCACAGAGGCTGCAAGATAACGCAGACGACATGATCGCTTGGAATGCCGCGATCGCACACGAGCTCAGAACGCCCCTCACGATCCTGAAGGGCCGGCTACAGGGCATCGCCGACGGCGTTTTCACGCCCGATGAAGCGTCAATCGGAAATCTGCTGCTGCAGATCGACGGGCTCTCGCGGCTCGTCGACGATTTGCGTACAGTCACGCTGGCCGATAGCGGGCGCCTGGATCTTGGGAGAGGGCCGGTCGCGCTCGCCGCGGAAATTCAAAACGTCGCCGACCTGCTGGAGCCCGTGCTCGCAAACGCCGGATTCTCGCTCGAACTCACGCTGGCAGATTTGGTCGCTCTCGGCGACGGGATTCGCATTCGCCAGGCGTTGCTCGCCCTTCTCGATAATGTTCAACGCTACGCGAAGCCCGGCCGTATCGAACTCTCGACTCTGAAGTCTGGCAACTCCGCCATCATTCGCGTCGAGGATGACGGTCCCGGAATGCCGCCGGAGTTTGCCAAGCGGGCATTCGATCCGTTCGCACGTGGCGCCCTATCGCGCTCGCCACGTTATGGCGGATCTGGGCTGGGCCTATCCATCGTTCGCGCCATCGCCGAGGCACATGGCGGACGTGTCGCGTATCGGACATCCTCACGCGGAGGCGCCATTTTTGAGATCACACTTCCGCTTGAGGACCATGAATCCAATGTTGCACCCGACGCGTCGATTCAAACCTAACATGTCTCGCGCACCAAGCGGGAAGAACCGACTTCACGGATGTTCACCCCCCTACCGACATTACCTGAACCGCACCTTCGTGGATGCCCGTTGCCCGATGTGCATTCTAGACCGTTCCCGGCAAGGAGTCTAAAGCATGATTCACGACGTTGACCCAACGAACGATAAGTATCCGGCGGCACTGCGGATCCTGCACTGGGTGCGCGCCCTGCTGACCTTGGGCCTCATCGCGGCCGGCTGGATGATGACCGTGCTGGCTGATACTGTCACGGAGAAATTCACCCTGCTTTATCCCTGGCACAAATCCTTCGGTGTGCTGGTGTTCCTGATCGTTCTTGCGCAGCTTGCGATCCGCGCGATGTCACGCCTGCCCGGACCGGCGCCGCTCCCCGCCCAGGAGAGACTCCTGTCGCAGGCCGTGCACGTCGCGATGTACGCGCTGCTGCTGCTTGTCCCGCTAATGGGCTATGCGATGTCCAGCTCTTTCACCGACAGCGACGGGGTGTTCTTCTTCGGCATCCACCTTCCTGAACTTCTGCCGAAGGATGATGATCGATTCAGACTGTTCCAGTTTTTGCACAAGACCCTCGCCTACAGCCTGCTGGCTCTGGTCATATTGCACGTCGCCGGTGCGTTGAAGCACCGCTATTTCGACAAGGACCGGCGCACCGACGTTCTCCCACGCATCATCTAATCCGGTTGCCGACACTGCGCCGAAATTGCATCTTCAAACCCGCTTTCGGTCCTTCACAGTCGGCAGTTCATCGCGGATGTCGGCAACGCTCCGCGGACCAGTGACCGGACGGTGATCTTGGTCCGCCGCCCGGATCGCCGACCTCATCGCCCGCAGGCGTTCCCGTGCCCGACTGGTAGGTCCAAGAGAACCACTGGCACCAGCGGCAGTCGCAGACGGTGCGCGACTGTTAGCCGGTGAAGACTGTCCATCACGCACAGGGCGTCCTTCGAATTTGCGCGTGGAGCTCCGCTACCCTGTCGGGATCTACCTCTTCGGTCGGGACAGAGCACGTTGGCGGAAGAAGACACACTTGCACATCGACCAGCCTGCTTTTTGTCAGCAGGATCCGAAGCGTCTCACCGCTCTGTGAGAGCAGCGATTACATGTCGACGGTCATCGACACCAGATACGTGCGCGGTGCTCCCAGGAAGAACGTTCCGAATGAGGCCACGCTGGACCAATAAGTCGTACCGGTCACGTTCTGGATGTTAGCGCGGAACACCGTCTTCCTGCCGTTGATCGCCGTCGTGTAGCGGGCGCCGAGATCGAGCCGCGTCCAATCCGGGATCGGCTGCTTGTTGTCCGCATCGACGAACTGCCGGCCTGTATAGATGACGGCGCCATTCAAGGTGAGCCCTCTCGCCCACGGGAGATCCCACTCGGCTCCGACATTGGCCTGCACGTTCGGAACGCCGATCGGCGTATTGCCCACACGTGACGTGATGGCGGACTTCGTCAGGGTACCATCCAGCAGCGAAACGCCCCCGAGGACGCGAACATCGGGCCTGAGCTCGCCGAAGACGTTGAATTCGAGCCCGCGCACCTGCGTTTCGGCAGTCGCCCCGAAGCGCCCGGCCAACGTTTCGCCGCTCGCCTTCGATATTTCGAAGGCGCTGAAGGTGGTTGCGACCCGCCCGAAATCCACCTTGACGCCGGCCTCGTACTGTTTGGCGATGTAGGGCGGGAGTATCTCGCCGCCATTGGAAACACCCGTCTGCTGCGGCGCTATATCGCCCTTGCTTAGACCTTCGATGTAGTTTGCATACAGGGAGACGTTGTCTCGGGGCCGGACGACGAGGCCGACCACGGGAGTGGTCGCGCTCTTGTCGTAGGAGTTCGCCAGCGTTCCGACATTGGAAACATAGTTGTTCGCCTCGACGCCCTGGCGCCGGACACCCAACGTCAACAGGACACGCTCGTCGAGAACGGACAAGGTGTCGGCAATCGATAGCCCTGTGAGCTGACTGTCCGAAAGCCGAGGGCGTCCTGCGATCTCGTTTGCGAACTGAGTTGGCGCGACTGTCGGACTATAGATGTTCGACGTAACCAGCGTGCCATTGGTAAGCCGCCGGTACAGTTCGTCGTGATAGACCGAGGCCTGGAAGGTGACGGCATGACGAACGAACCCGGTATCGAAGCGGGCCCGGACGCCGCCATCATATGTATGTCGATCGATGCTGAGCCCGAAGAATTGGGGCGTCGAGGTCGTGTCGCCCCTGGTGTTGGTGATCGTCGGAAGACCGAAGAATCGCTCGACATTGGTCCGCGAGCCGCCCACGTCGGCGAACAGCGTAACCTGATCGGTTACATCGTATTCGTTGCGCCACAAGACCGATTGGTCGTTGATGCGCGACCATTCCCAGGGCTGCGTCACGTTCAGCCGGCCGTCCGGCGCCTTTGGCACCGGCACGCCGGCAGCCATAAGGAACGGACGTGACGGAGCATCGAACCGATCGGTCTGGGCGATGAGGTAGAGCCAGGACCTGTACCGTTCGCCCTGATAGTCGAGGGCCAGCGACCCGACCCCGGTCGTTTCGGACTGGCGATCGATGGGCGTGTCGCCGTCGCGCAGGCTACCGCTGGCGCGTACGCCCCATTCCTTGCTGTCGCCGTAACGCCTCGCAACATCCCAGTGACCGCCAAACCGTGCAGCCGAGCCGTAATCCACGGTGAAGCGCGTCAAATCCTCTCCCGCGCGTTTAGGCACGACATTGATAACGCCGCCGACGCCGCCATTGGGCGCGATGCCCGAGAGCGCGGCTGAGGGACCCTTGAGCACTTCGATGCGCTCGACGTAATCCGTAAAGATGCGGTATGTCGGCGCGATCCCGTACAGGCCCTCGAAGGCAAATTCACCGTTATTGCCTTCGTTGACCGGGAAGCCACGGATGTAAAACGAATCGAGCACACCGCCCGTTGGATGGGAACTTCGTACGGAAGGATCGAGGATCAAGGCGTCCGCCCCCGTCGCTGCCTGCTGATCGCGAATGAATTTGTCCGTGTAACTCGTCACGTTGAACGGTGACTTCATCGTGCCGGTGTTTCCGAGCAGTCCTAGTCGCGCGCCTTGAGCGACCTGGCCGCCTGCGAAGGCGGGCACGACACCCGACCGCGACGGCTGCGACTGCGCAGCGACAGCTTCGGCTTGCAGGGCACCAGGCGCCGTGACGCGCCGTGAAGTTGATCGAACCCGAGACGCATCTCGTTTGCTCGGCGTGCGATGGATCGTCTGTTGCGTTGGAGCATCGACAGTAACGGGTGGAAGCGAGTTGGCGCCTTGCGAGGTTTGGGATTGAGCGGGCGATTCGAACCACGCCAGCAACATCACTCCACCTAGCAGTGTCGCACCAAAGCGAGCTGCCGTCCCAACCTCAACTGCACGTCGCATTTCCAGAAAGTCCCTCAACAGCAACACGTCGCCCAACGTGAACTGGCTCCACGCTCGACCTGCAACGATCATGGATCCAAGATCGGCTCGCCGCGTCCGCGCGCGGCCGACGCTTATCGCTTGTGATTCAGCTCCTCCGCAGACTCGTATTCAGATCAGTTGCCTGCGTTTATATCGGCAACGTCCGATTGCTCACTATCTGCATCGCTTCTCTAGTGAGACGCTATCGTCACCGCAACGCAAATGCGTGCGGTGCGACTTAGAATGCCTCGATCATTGACGACTCGAGCCAGTTGGCCTGCGTTTGGAAAACTTCCAAAGGCGCTTTGACGATCCCCAGCTCATTAATGCGCCTCCGATCCCACGATTTCTTTGCGCAGCATGCGCACCGATCTGGATCTCCCTGACCCGACGGACTGTTATTCGCGCGACCGAAAAGCCTGCCACCTCGGCACTTGCCTCGGAAACGAGGAATGTGATCGATGCTGGATTCGACTCCAATAGATCAAGGAAAGAAACAACCGTTGCTGCTATCGGATCACGATTGGGGCGCGATGGCGCAAAATCGAAGAAGGCATTTGAGCAATGACCTCTATAAGACCAATGTGTGTCGGAGCGTTGCGCTTTCAAGGGCTTCACGACTGTGCAAGGAGGTAGGCGAGAAGCGTGCGAATACGTCATCATGATCGCTCACGACGCGAAGAGTTTTGTTGACGCCATCCGTGATCATCCGGACGGCGTCAGGCGCGACGCCGAACCAGCCGGCGATGAGTACGGCAAAGGGTGACACGCTAGACGTTCCATCCTATGAATTTTTCGGTTGCATAGAGAGTTGATAGAATCGGAGAGTATGGAGTTCTTATGTCCGCCAGGTTGCCTACTGTCTCCGTACGAATGGCATCTGCCCTGAGGACACCAATGTCGATCAGCTTTGAGGTCGACAATGTCTGGGTCACGTCGTGAGCACTCTGCCGAAGTGATCGGTCAGAGGCGTCCTCCAGAGTCTCCTTGTCGTAGGCGCCGAAGATATCGCGCTCACCGAGCAGTAACCGGATCGCCTCCTGGAGTGCAGATTTTTCGCGTCGCTCGTCGGCCGCCGCGGTCAGCAACGCCGCCGCAAGCGCTTCGTCGACTAGGGAAATACCGGCCAGAACCCACACGAAAGCAGTAGCGGCGCTCGCTTGATGACTGCCAGCCGCGCGGAGCTACCGAGGTATCCGGTATCGAGCTCGCCAATGAACACATCCGTGCGGGACGAGAAGCTACAGAAGCCGGATCAGCATTAACGGTGCCGTCAATAAGCTTCCAAGTCTGGCCCTGACGCCATTTGGGCGCAGGTCCGATGATTCTGCACCGACCAATCTGGCTTGAAGCAGATTGATTCCGGAGCCAACGGGAGCTGATCGAACACCCGATCCGAATAGGCGAGGATGGCCTTAAAGGCCCGCATCGGCACGGCTGACTAAACCTGGAAACGGCAAGCAGAGCAAGGAATCACAGCCCTGCTACCACAGCAAAGCCATGTTCGGCGGCTTGGAGCGCCTCGGCGATGTCCGCCTCGGTGTGCGCGGCGCAGAGGAACATGTTGTGCTTGGGATGGAAGTAAACGCCTCGCGCCAACATCGCGCTGCAGAAGGCCGAACCCTTCCGGTAAGCCGGATCCTGGTCGAACAGGAGAGTCGGCATCTGCGCAGGCCCCGATTGGCGAATTGACACGCCGAACTGGCGCGAACGTGTCTCAAGGCCCTCACGCAGCATTTGCCCGAGCTGTGCAAGACGGCTCGGCACATTGTCCCTGCGCACGATCTTCAACGTCGCCACGGCGGCAGCCATCGCGACAGCGCCGGCCCAGAATGACCCGGTGACAAAGACCTGGGACGCGGCACCGCGGAGCCAATTGGCTCCGGTGACAGCCGCCAGGGCATAGCCGTTGGCGATCGCCTTGCTCCAGGCGGACAGGTCGGGGCGGACACCAAGCCCTTCCCAGCTCCCGGCAGCGTTCAGGCGCAAGCCTGCGCGGACTTCATCAATGATCAGCGCAGCCCCTCTGTCGTCGCAGATGCGGCGTGCCGCATGCGCGAACTCCACGGTGGGAAGTTCCTGGTCGAGCCCGAGATCGTGGCGGTATGCCGAGATCAGGATGCCGGCGAGATCGTCGCCGGCCGCCTTTGCCGCCACCACGAGACTCTCGACATCATTGAAAGTGAAATATGCGAGATGGGCGCGATCCTCTGCAGTCACACCGAGCAACGACGGGGAGCACCACGGCACAGCACCATGATAGGCGCCCTTGGCGACCAAAATCTTTCGCCGGCCCGTTGCTGCCCTCGCGATGGTGACGCAGGTCGTAGTCGCGTCGGTGCCGTTCTTCTGGAATTGCGTCCAGTCGGCGTGACCCACCATATCCACGACGAGCTCGGCCAGCTCGACCATGACTTCCGCCGGGCCGTTCAGACAATCCCCCTCACGGCGCTGACGCTCGGCAGCCTCCTCCACTTCGGGATGATGGTGGCCGAGCAGATTGGGTCCCCAACTGCACATGAAATCCACGTACCGGTTACCATCCACATCCCAGAGCACCCCGCCCTCGCCGCGCCGGAAGAATTGCGGATAGCCGTCCGGCAGCTTGGCCGCGTGGAGGTGCCCCCACATCCCGCCCGGCACGACCTTCTCCGCGCGTGCGCGCAGCGTGGTGTCCCTTGTTCGGTTCAATCCCGGCATGACGGCCCTCTCCAACTCTAAGATGATATATCATATATTATCAGGTGAATTGCAAGTGGCTGTCTCCCTATGCCTATGTGCAGCAACCCGACCACAAGGAGTGACCTCCTTTCGGCAGAATCGGCGCCAGCGGCTAATGATTTCGGCAAATCTGCCTGCCTATATTATATATAAAGTGGATTCGAGCAGGTGGTGGGGTTGGCACAAACGGCCAAACCCTTGCGAGGGACCGAAATGAACGACGTGGAACAGAAGCCTGGCGAGAGCGGAGTTGGTCCCGTCGCCCGCGATAGCCTGACAAGCCTTGTCTACAACAACCTGCGACAGGCGCTGATGGAGGGCCGGTTCTGGCCGGGCCACCGCTTCAAGATCCGCGAGCTCGCTGCGACGATGAACGTGTCGGAGACACCCATTCGCGAGGCATTGATGCAACTCGTGCGCGGGCGCGCCCTCGAGATGCAGGCTGGCCGTTCGATCATGGTCGCTCACATGACAGCCAAGCAGTATATCGAGCTCAGGACCGTGAGGCTGTTTCTCGAAGGCCTCGCCGCGGAGCACGCCACGACGCGCATTTCCGAAGCAGGCATCGACAAGATGGAAGCAATCCATCACGAGTTGATCAGCGCCGAAAAAGAGCGTCGGTGGTCGGACGCGGTTCGCGCCAACTGGCAATTCCATCGCGGCCTGTACGATGGATCTGGACTTCCCGAGGTGCTTGCCATTCTCGACGATATCTGGATGCGCAACGGTCCCTTGCTGAATTTTCACTATCCGCACGCGCCACCAATTTATCCGAACGAGCATCAGCACTTGTCCGTGCTCAACTATTTGCGACAACGCCGTCCCGATAAGGTGCGGGAAGCGATCCAGGCCGACATGATGGAGGGCGGCCAAAACCTCGTGCGGCTCCTGGAAAAGCATGGCGGCACCCGCAACATGACGCCTGGGGAGGATTGACCTCAGCGGCGCATCTTTCGCGCCTCCGTCACAGCGTCGATGATCGCGCGATGGGTTCAAACTCCGCGATGTCCGTTGTGCATGGCGCCGGCTGTCGTTCACGCGTGGCTTGCCCGATCACGCCCTCTTCTCTCGCAGCACAGCAGGCGTCGACGACGTGAACCGGTCGAGAATGTTTCGGGTGATCCGCTGCGTGAACGGGTCGCCGCGCTTTAGCCCCATCACCCATTCGCAGGTCGCGGCGGTCAGAACCTCGCCCTTGCCACGGGTCATGTGCACCATCATGCCAGATCCGTATTTGTAGCGGGCAAGTCCCTCCGGCGTGATTTCGCCGGTAAGACATTCCACCAGGCCCTCGTGATCGCTGCTGCGCACGTAGTAGCGAAAGCCCTCGCCTTGCGGCTCGTCCTCGGCGAGGACGGCAGGTGCCATGGCCAATATCTCGATGGTTTCGGGCTGCCCGTCGGCGGGAACGGGAAACGGAAGGCCGTTGCGGAAAGTGTAGTCGAGTCCGTCGACCTCGTAGGCAAAGATGCTGCTTGTCGCCGAAGATGTCGGCATAGTGCAGCCCGGTGCCGGCGAAGGCCCAATGTTCGGGGCGATAGACCGTAAAGCCCTTTTGGCCGTTCGGTGCAAAACCTCCCCAGGACGCATAGAGGCCGTGTGCGCCGTTCACACCCACTGTCGAGGCGCCGGGCCAACGCACGTTACGGTCTTCCCAGGCCGACGTCATGAGATGCGTCCTGCCCGTGCCGGCGATGGGATCCTTGTGGATCGCCTTGAACTTGTGGCAGACCTGCCGCTTGCCATCCTCTTCAAGTCGTATCTGCCACAGGAAGTTGGCACCGAAACGCGCGAGCCGTCCGCCGCTTTCCACATAGCGCTCGATCGCCTCACGCATCTCCCATGTCCAGTACTCGTCATGGCCGATGATCGTCACGCAAGGATAGCCGTCGAGCAATTCAGGCAGGTAGTGGAGATCGGTCTGGGTGATCATGTCGAGGGCATAGCCTTCCTTCTCCGCCCACAACACGAAATGACGATCGTACTGGGCCCAGCCAGCCGCCGCGTAATACTGGCCAAAGCCATTGGCAAAGGCCCACTCCTTCATCGGATAGCGCGGGGCATCGCCCATCTCGGGCGCAGGATCGGCGCAGATGCGGGGCGCACCTGCGGGGAGCCAGACCATGCCGCGGGTCCATGGTCGCTCGAGCGACAACACCGGCGACGGCTCGTCCCGGCCCGGACCTTCGACGCCGAAGTAGTGATTGGCACCACCGAAATCGTTGTAGGCAGTCCAGGTACCCGTCGGCAGGATCATCAGGATCTTCGCACGCCGTGTCCTTTCCAATGGGCGCACGACGAAAAAGTGATGCTGGACGAATCGGCCGCCATTCGCCCGCTCGCAGGACGAGATCACGCGATAGAACCCGGAGCGCAGATCGGACGGCAATCTCCACCGGTGCGTGACCGGCCAGTTACATCCATTGCGGTAGGCGTCAGGTGGCGTGGGCGCGAACACACCGTCCAGTGCATCGACCTCATGCACCATTTCCGGCTCAAGGCCATCGCGATAGACCTGCAACCGCCAGGTTTTCGCCGTCGCGCTGGAATGGAAGGCAACCTCCCCTCCCGGATCGTAAGACATCGCGTCGGTATAGGTGTACACCTCCGGCACTTCGGGGTCTTCGCGCGGCGCTTCGTACCAGGGCTGGCTACCCCAATGCTCGTCCGCATGCATCGGGCGCACCTTTCGCGGCGCGACGTTGATGGCTCCCAATTCCGGAGATTGGAAATGGCGCTTGTCAGTCATGGGAGATCTCTTCTGATCGAAGCCGTGTCCGTGCCCTAAGCCTGGGCGGGGATGACGAACGGCGCCGGATCAAGGAACCGTGTCACGACATTCAGGGTGATAGCGCTGATGTTGTTGTCGTAGTTGTTGTGGCCCAGCGACACGCCATAGGTGATCGAGCCAGTGGCAAATACCGCACCGCCATTGGCGGTTTCGAAGAACACCATGTCGGCGCGGACCAAGGCGTTCTGGGTGCCGTCAAGCCCGTCAACCACGGTACGAAACTCTTCCGGCGTCGGGAGCGCGCCTGCCCCCAGACCTTCGGAGGTCGCAATCCGTAACGCGTGCCGCGGCGTTCCCAGATCGAGATCGTAGCGGTCGATCTCGCTACCGACCGCACCATTGTAGCGAAAGCCGAAGTCACCGAGCTTCTCGTCGCGGTCCACGCCCTCGAAGATGAAGGCGGCGCGCGCGTCCTCGCTCTCGGCCGTGCGCAAATAGTAGCCGCAGGTGTCGTTGATCATCGCCGAAAAGCCGACGCCCACGAGCTTCTGCGGTGCAAAGCCGGAGTGCCGCCACAACGAGCCCGGCTCGCCGGTGCCGGCAAGATGAACCTCGCCCGGCTCCGACTCCCAGGTCCGCGTTCCGGCCATGCCGCGGCGGACCTCCAGCGCCGCGGGCGCGGCCGGATGAAAGCCGCAGCGCCAGTAGAACGCATTGCCTCCCATCGAGATGTGCCGCCCCCCGGCGTTTTGGTGCGCCATGATCGCGTTCATCATGCTGAAACTGTAGTATTCGGGATGGGTCGGCGTCATCACGACCCGATAAGGCGCGAGCGCCCGTGCCCCTTCGCGATCGAGCTCGACATCCGTGATCAGATCGTAGGAAATCCCTTTCTCCTCGAGCCAATCGAGGATGTGGGTGTCGTTGATCAGATTGAACCAGTAGCCCCGCGGGCGCATGTTGAGGATGGGCCGCAGCCAGGAGCTGTTAGGCGCGCCCCGATCCGTCGACATGGCAATCATAGGTCGATTGCCCGATCTCCGGGTTCTCCTGCATAAAGACGTCGTCCTGCGGCAGCCACAGGACGTGCTCCATCAGAGTCTCGAAGTGAACCTGATAGAGCCGCAATGCACTGTTGGCATAAGCCAGATAAGTCGCCACCGAAGCGACGATGACGAAATCGGCTCGCCTGGACTTCCTGCCGGGGGTCACGAAGAAAGTGACATAGCTTTCGCAGTTCGCCTCAGGGTCATTCCCGCCAGGCGTCAACCGCAGCGCATAGACGCCCGATCGCCAATCGGCCGGCACATCGAGCGCGCACGTGGTCTGCCACCCGCAATCGTAGATGTCATCGCTGTGGAAATGGATCGCCGCATATTCGCGCGGCGAGAGCCGCCAGTCATGGACGCTCCCCGACCAATGAAAGCCGGTGACGCCCCTGCGGGGCAGCTGGCGCAGGCTGCCGTGCAGACCGTTGGGCGACAGGTCCTTGACAGACAGCGTCGAGATCCCGTCCGCAAAATCCCAGAAAGCGACAAGGCCGGCCTCGGTCGCACCTGTCCGCGGCTGGCAATCGAACACGCGCAGCGCCTCCGCCTCCAGCGGACGCGAGAAGATCCGCGGCGCCTCGATCTTGCCGTCGAAATGAGACGCGTATTGCTGCTCCCCGTTCAGATGATGGGCCGCAATCAGGAACGGCAATCCCGAGTCGAGCGCAAGCGCCAGCGGCAGAGCGAATGATTTCGCGTGGGCGACCGTCGGCTGAACGCCATTCGCCGGAACGATCAACGACAGCGTTGCCGATCGCCGTACGAGATCGATCGCGACCGATACGAACGCCCAGACGCGCTGTCGCAGTTTCACGTCGAGGGTAAAACGGGCCGACGCTCCGGTTGACTGGCCGAGGACCAGAACCGGGCATCCTTCCTCATCAAGCTCGAGAGCGTAGCCGCGCCCCGAGGCCTCGCACCAATTGCCCATCACGGCCTTGGCATTGTCGGCGATGCGCGTCGGACAGACGTAGGCGCCGAAGCACCAGTGTCCCCCGGTCGGAGCGAGAGCGCCATCGTGCTCGACGATCGCGTTGGATCCCGGCCGGATTGGCTGATCGAGACAGGCGTGCTCGCCGTCGACGTTGCTCGTCATCACCTCGTATTTGAAGCCCGGACCGTTGACATCGACATCGCCGCAGCGCAACCGCAGCACCTCGACCTTCACGTTCGGCCGCTTGCTGCTCAACTGGAAGCGGACCGTCTCGCCTGCTGGAACGCTGATGCGGTCCGGATAGCCGAGATACTCGTTCGTCCTATAAATCACCCGAAACCTCCGCAGGCAGCGTCGCGCCAGTCGTTTCCTGCCAACGCAGCTTGAAAACATGCCACTCCGCTTCAGCGAGAGAGGTGAAGACGCGATCATCGACGAAAGGCATGGGATCGCCCCGCCGCTTGGGGATACACGACAGCCGCCAGGCCCTGCCCGGCTCGAGCACGATCAGGACAAGTCGCCCTTCCGGCCTGCCCCATCGCATCCGCGCCAGCAGCTTGCGGAGCTCCGGACTGTGCACACCGAGCGGGCTCGCGCGGAATTCCTCTACGAGATCGAGCCTGCTCGGATCGATGACGTAGCGCATCGCACTGGGGTCACTGGTGTGATCCATGGTCCGTCCTCATCTTGCGAACGCGAAGCCGCGGGAGACGCTGTCGCGGCTCAGCGCGTCAGCCAGGCCATCCACCGCTCGCGCAATTCGTTGCGGTGCTCGCCGATCCAGGCGAAATCGGGTTTGACCAGCTTTTCGTAGTTTTCCGGCGAGGTCGCATAGAGATTGCGCTCTTCCGGCTTCAGCAACTCGATGGCCGACTTGCTGGCAGTTGCATAGTTGACGGCCCGCATGAACGGTACGTGGGCGTCGGGGCTCGCATAGAAGAAGTCGAGATAGGCCATGGCCGCGTTGAGGTCCGGCGCGCCCTTGAGAACAGCCATATAGCCGGTGTCGCGAATGGCCTGATCCCAGGACATGGCGACCGGAGCGCCCTCTTTCACGACGGCGAGCGCGCGTCCCGAATAGCTCATGGCCAAGACCACCTCGCGGCTGCGCATGATCTGCTGCACCTGATCGCCTGTTTTCCACCAGACGGAGACATTGGGACGAATCTCGTCAAGCTTCTTGTAGGCGCGATTGAGATCGAGCGGAAAGAGCTGGTCCGCCTTGACGCCGTCGGCGAGGAGCGCGGCCACGGGCACCCACCAGTCGCTGTCGCCGGTATCAGGCAGGCCACGAGGTCCGGGGAATTGCTTCACGTCCCAGAAATCGGCCCAGGTCTTCGGTGCCTTCTCCTTGAACGCCTCGGTATTGTAGGTGATCAGCATGCCTCCGGTCGTGCGAGCGACACCGTAGGGCTGGCAGGCATCGGAGACGCCGAACTTCTGGACGCTCGGCAGCTTGGCGCAGTCGATCTTCTCGAGCATGTCGGTGCGCCCGACCAGATCTGGACCGGTTGCCGTGACGATGTCGAACTCCATCTTGCCGGTTCGTTGCATTGCCTTGGCGCGCGCCCACTGGTCGGGAACTTCGACCGCGACCGGGACGACCTCGACATTCCTGGCCTTGTTGAAGGGCTCGTAGAAGTATTTCGCCAGCGTGTTGCCCATCAGACCACCGGTCGTGGCAATCACCAGCTGATCTTCGAGCTTCTGAGCGGCAGCCGGCAACGTTACAGAAAGAGCGGAAGCCAGCGCAAGCAGTGCTGAGGTCCGCTTCCAGGTCTTCTTCGACATCGACGTTCTCCTCTTTGAGCTCTCATCCGGCGCTTGACTGAGTCTTGCTGCGGGACCGGAGTGCATGGCCTCCCAGCAAGATCGCGATGGACAGGACGATCAGCAGCGTCGCGATCGCAGGAATTATGGGTGTCAGATTCTGCTCGATGTCCTCGAACATACGACGCGGCAGCGTCTTCTGGCGTATGCCGGACAGGAAGAACGACACGACGGGTTCGTCGAAGGAGATGATGAAGGCAAACAGCGCGCCGCTCGCAAGACTCGGCAGGACCAGCGGCAGCGTCACGAAGCGAAAGGCCTGAAAGCGCGTCGCACCGCAGCTCATCGCCGCCGCTTCGAGATTGGCGTCGACGCTGCCCAGGGCCGCCGCCATCGTGAACACGACGAACGGCAGGGTCAGAACCGTATGTGCAAGCACAAAGCCGGGAACGGTTCCCGAGAGACCGATCGTCTGGAAAAACAGGTAGAGACCGACGGCGAGCGCGATATGCGGCACGATGATCGGCCCTATCAGGAGGATCTGGAACAGGGTCACGAGCCGGCTGCGACCACGGACCATGGCATAGGTGGCTGCGGTTCCGATCAGCGAAGCACAGGCTGCCGTCAGAAGCGCCACTTGCACGCTGAGCCAGGTGGCCGCACGCCACTGCCTGCTGTCGAAATACTCGGCGTACCATTTCAAGGTGAAACCGGTCGGCGGGAATGCCAGGTAGTCGTTCTGGCTGAACGACATTGGAATGACGATGACGAGCGGCACAATGATGAATGCCAGCACAGCATAAACATAGGCGCCCAGCACGAGGGAACCTCGGTCGGTCGGCGGTTTCACGAGGCGCTCCCCATCAGCCGGTCGAAACGCAACGTCTTGCTGAACACGATCGCGAGCAAGGTCACGAAGAACGTCAGCCCCCCCACCAATGCGGCGGCGAAGGGCCAGTCAAGGACCTCGCGGATCTGCTTTGACACGAGGGTCGAGATCATCATCTCCTGCGGTGAGCCGAGAAGCGCGGGCGTGATGAAGAAGCCAAGCGCCGTGAGAAACACCAGCAGCGATCCGGAAACGACGCCCGGCAGGCTCAATGGAAGAATGACTTCGAGAAAGGTCCGCAGGCGCGTCGCGCCGAGCACGGCGGCCGCCCGCGCATAGTCGTTCGGAATGCTGCGCAAGGCGCCGTAGATCGGTAGGATCATGAACGGCAGCAACACGTGAGTCATGGCGATGACCACCGCGCTCTGGGTGTAGAGCAGCTTGAACGGCTGCGAGGTCAGGCCGAGGGCCATCAGCGCCGAGTTGATCAGCCCATTGCGCTGGAACAGGAAAGACCAGGCGGCGGTGCGCACCAGTACGCTCGACCAGAGCGGCAGGATCACGCAGACCGCGACAAGGGCGGCGGGCGCCCCCTTCGTCCGGCTCATATAGTAGGCCACCGGGAAGCCGAGAACCGCGGATAGGGCTGTCACGAGCGCAGCAGTCCAGAGCGTGCGCATCAGGACGCGCGCGTGAACCGGGTTGTCGACGACGCGGGCGTAGTTGTCCAAAGTCGGATGCGGCTCCAAGAAGCTGATCAGGAGGAGCTGCGCAATCGGATAGATGAAGACGAAGGCGATGACGGCGAAGAACGGTAGCAACAGCAGCAGCGTCGACAGGCCGCTCAGCCTGCGGCCATCGGAGTACCAGAACTGCGATCGCACCTCCTTCGTCATCACCGCTTCCCTCGGTAGAGCAGGATCGCCGCCGCAGGCACGGTGAAGGACGCAACGTCTCCGGGAGCCAGGGAGCTGAGCTGCGATTCGCCCGGAATGCGCGCACGCATCTCGGTGCCATCCGGCAGGCGGCCAATCAGGAGCATGGCTGACCCCGCATAGACGATGTCGCTCAGCGTGACGTTGACGATTTGGCCTGCCGCACTCGCGCCGAGCCGTAGCCGCTCGGGCCTCACGGCCATCACCGCGGCTTCGCCGGCCTTCACTGCATCGACCGCCGCGGTCGCCGGCAGTTGCCACGTCTCACCCCATGGCAGCCCCACCGAGACAACGTCGCCGACGCTTTCGACCGTGACGTCAACGAAATTCATCTCGCCGATGAAGCCGGCGGTGAAGAGATTTGCGGGCCTCTCGTAGAGTTCGCGTGCCGGCCCGATCTGCTTGATCTTACCATCCTTCAGGACGGCGATCCGGTCGGCCATGGTCAGGGCCTCACTCTGATCGTGAGTGACGAAGATGACGGTAATGCCGAGCTCGGCATGCAGGCGCTTGATCTCGAGCTGCATGTCCTCACGCAGATTCTTGTCGAGTGCGCTGAGTGGCTCGTCCATCAACAGGACGCGCGGCTGATAGACGATGGCACGCGCGAGCGCCACGCGTTGCTGCTGGCCGCCGGAGAGCTCGTTGGGACGACGGTTGCCGTAACCGCCCAGACGCACCGTTTCGAGCGCAGCTTCGGCGCGCGCATGACGCTCGGCCTTCGGCAGTCCACGCATCTTCAGAGGAAAGGCGACGTTGTCCAAGATCGTCATGTGCGGGAACAGCGTGTAGTTCTGAAAGACCATTCCCAGGTTGCGCCTGTTCGAGGGCACATAGGTGAGGTCTTCGGAATCCACCTGGATGGTGCCGCTTGTCGGAAACTCGAACCCCGCAACGCTCATCAGGATGGTGGTCTTGCCGGAGCCGGAAGGTCCAAGCAAAGCGATGAATTCGCCGGCGGCAATATCGAGATCCACGCCATCGACGGCAAAAACCGGGCCGAAACGTTTTTCCAGACGGCTGATGCGGATGGATGCGCCTGCTGTTGCCGGTGTAGTCGATGCAGCCTTCACGAAGATCTCGTTTCCCATCTGTCCGCCTGGTACGACGCGGGAGGCAAATGCCCCTTACACTGATGCCGGGACCTCGATCCACGGCGGCTACTCTCGATATAATATTTGATATATCAGGCTATCGCGCAGTAAAGCGCGCGACAAGGGCCATTTGCGCGTCGAGCATCGGCTTGCCGCCGATGGTTCTCGCGCCCTGAGCTGCGGCCCGTTCCAGAAGCCGGGTCACCTCGGGGGTGACGATGATGTCGCTGACGGCGGTCGCGGGACCCACTCCCTCGATATCGAGCGGCAGAGGGTCATCCGTCTTCATGCCGAGCGACGTCGTATTGACGATGAGGTCGAACGCGCGTGCCTCAGCGCGCCCGGCATTGACCTTCGTCTCCGGATAGCGCCGTGACACCGCCTCGGCGAGCGCATGCGCCTTCGCTCCATCCCGATTCATGATGGTCAGCTCGCGTGCGCCGGCCTCGGCCAGGCCGAATGCGGTTGCGCGCCCCGCACCGCCTGCTCCGACCTGGAGCACTTTCCGGCCACGAACCGCAATCTGATGCTGCGCAAGGCTGGCGACAAAACCCCGCGCGTCCAGATTGTCGCCGATGAGGCGTCCGTCAGCCGTTCGCTTGACGAAATTGACGGCGCCGATGAGCGCCGCCGTCGGCGTCGTCTCATCCAGATGTTCGATCACGCCTGTCTTGTGCGGGATCGTGACACCAAAGCCGACGACATTGCGCATCAGCCTGACGCTCGCGAGAACTGCCCCCAGATCGGCCGGCAGCACATGAAGCGGCGATACCGCCACGTCGTCGTCGATGGACTGAAAATAGGTGTTCAAGACAGCGCTTGCGCGAACATGGTCGACCGGGTGCGCCAGCACGAACATGATCTTGGTCTTGCCGGTGATCTCCATGGGCCCTCCTTCGATCAGGCTGGTAAAGCAACTCGGCCGTAGCTCGCATAGCGTTCGAGCACCCGCGCCATTTCATCATCGGGAAGGATCGTCGGCGCGCCGGCCTGACAGGCGAGCAGATACTGCCTGGCAAGAGTCTCAAGCTTTACGGTGAGATCGAAAGCCGCCTGCAGGCTTGCGCCCGCGGCGATCATCCCGTGGTTGGCCAGCAGGCAGGCCTTGCGCTTCCGAAGCGCGGCGACCGCGCCTTCGGCGAGCGCTCGTGTTCCAAATGTCGCGTAGGGAACGCACGGCACGTCGTTCCCGCCAAAACCGGCGACCATGTAGTGGAACGCCGGAATTGGCTTCGCAAGACATGCCAGCGCGACACAGCAGTCGGCATGTGTATGTACGACCGCATTCACGTGCGGATAGGCCTTGAGGATGGCGAGGTGCATGTGCCATTCGCTGGACGGCAGGCCGCCGCCGAGCACGGTTCCGTCGTGCTTCAGCCGCACCAGGCGATCGGGCGTCGTGTTGCCGCTGTTGCCACCACTCGGCGTGATGAGAATGTCCTCCCCGAGGCGGCAGCTTACATTGCCGCTGCTGCCGTGATTGAACCCCTTCTTTTCAAGCGTCTCGACGATGTTTAGCAGCGATTGCCTGGTTTCGAGCTCGTTCAATTGGCATCCTCCGGATTCAGCATCGATTTCAGCGTCGTCATGAACAGGTCGACCGGCCCGAGCTTGCCGGACTTGAGGCAAAGGGCGATCGGATCCGCGTCGTCGGTCGTGGCCGTGCCGATGCCCGGGCCGCCATAGGGGCCAACCCGCAGGCTTCGAATGCCAAGGTGATCAACGATCGAACCCGAGGTCTCGCCGCCGGCGACGACGAAGCGGCGGACTCCGGCACCACGAAGAGAAACAGCGAGACGGCCGAGGATGGTCTCGGCAAGTTGCGCAGCACCTTCGCGCCCATATCGCTCCTGGACCATTTTGACGACTTCGGGAGACTCCGAGGTTGAGATGGCGATAGGCCCGTCCTTCAGCCGCGGTCGCGCCCAGTCGAGCGCCACCCCGACTGCTGACCCGACATCGTCGGCCGCCAGGAGATTCATCCGAAGCACTGGGCGGTGTCGTTCGAATTCGGCGAGTTGCTCGAGCGTGCGTTCCGCGCAACTGCCGGCAAGAACCACCCCGCTGCCATCCACTGCGGGCAAGCGCGCCCGGTTGCTCGTTGGGGCGACGAGCCCCTGCGCCTTCCAGATCGCAGGGTAGTGCTGAACGATCGTTGCGTTGCCCGTCATCAACTTCCAGTCGGAAGTCAGCTCGGCGAGCACATCGAGATCGCGATCATAGATCGCATCCGTAATGAAGTAGCGAACACCCTGCCCGGTCGCGGACGCGATAGCCTGCTCCAAATGTGCAGGGCCGGCACTGACCAAAGGATGGGCAAGAAGGCCAACCCTGGTTGGCGTCTGCCTCTGCAACACGCGAACGAGATCGGGATCCGTCATCGGCGTCAGCGGATCGTTGCGCTTCGGCGAGTCCGAGATCAGCTCGGTCCCGAGAAAGAGATGGCCGTTGTAGACGGTGCGACGAAGCGAGGGAGAGGCGGGGCAAAACGCAGTGTGGTCCGCGCCCGTGAGCTGCATCAGCATGTCCGCCACGGGACCGATATTGCCGCGGTCGGTGGAATCGAATGTCGCACAATACTTGAAGAAGATCTGACGCGCGCCACGCGCGAGCAAAGCCCGCGCCGCCTTCCCGCTCCTGGCAACAGCTTCGTCAGCCGGGATGACGCGCGTTTTTTGCGCAACCACGATGGCGGGGATGTCGCCGATCGTCGCAACAAGTTCGGGGTCGGTGACAAACGCGCAGTCGATACCGGCAGCGATGAGCATGGCGGCGGTCTCCATACCGCCGGTTAGATCGTCCGCCACCACCCCAAAAACTGGTTTCATGATGCCCTTACACGATTTCACGCCACCGCCTCAGCTTTGATACATGATATATCAAATATTACAATAGAGCTTGGCGCCGCGATATTGGTCCGAGCGGACGCTCGGCGTTCCTTCGTCCGGCATTCGACCGGTGGGAAGATACCGTCTTCGAATTAGCCGTTCTGGTCCTCTCGGAACGGCGGCCCGTCGCCGACAACGCCTCGCCGACGGCGCGGCCAAACGGCGGCATCGCCTCGTGCGCGATGCGGCGGACCGGGATCGGGCCGCTTCGGCCGTGCAACGGGCCGTCGAAATCCAGATCGGTCTCGAGCTTGAGAAAATACGGCAGCACGTCCGCCCAGCCCCAGCCTCGCGCTCCGAGATCGCGCCATTCGTCATAGTCGCGCGGCAAGCCACGATTGGCCGACTGCACATTGATACTGGAGCCGCCGCCCATCACCGGCCCTGCTCATAGACACGGGCGACCGGCTTGCTCCCGGCGGCATGTCCATTCCGGCTTCGATCAGGAGAACGCGGCGGTGCCCATCGGCGGAAAGCCGGTTAGCGAGCACGCAGCCCGCCGCCCCGCCGCCGACGATCAGGTCGTCTAATGCAGTCCATCCATACCCGTCTCGTTGCGCAATTCGATGGATCGGCGCGGCCAGGTGCAGCCGCGCCGATTTGGCCTAGCGGAAATTGCCCTTGGTCTCCGGGATCACGATCGCGCCGATCAGATAAATCACGAACACGCCGACCGCGAAATAGGCCAACGACATCGGAATCTCCGCGGGGCTGCCGCTCACCAGCGAGACGAAGGTCGGCATCATGCCGCCCAGCGCAAAGCCAATGTTCCAGGACAAGCCCGTGCCGCTCGCGCGCAGCGCAGTCGGAAAGCGCTCGTTCAGGAAGATCAGCACCGGCGCATAGCCGGCATTGCCGATGAAGGCGATTGCCAGCGCGTAGACCGTGATCTGCGTCGTCTCCTTTGTCGCAGCGAGATTGAGATAGCACAGTGGCAGCAGCACTGCCGCCAGTGCGCCGATCAGAAGGAACGTCTTCTTGCGGCCGATGCGGTCGCTCAGCGCGCCGACCAGCACCGCAGAGAAGAACGCCGACACGCTCGCGCCCATCAGGATCAGCGACGAAGTCTGGTTCGGGACCGCGTTGATGACCTTCAGGAAGCTCGGCAGGTAGCCCGAGGTCAGGTAATAGCCGGCTCCACCGCCGAAGGTGATGAGCAAATTGACCAGCAGCACGCCGCGATACTGGCCGGAGAACACGTCCTTCACCGGCGCCTTCGAGACCTTCGCCTGCTTGTTGCCCTGCTGGCGCTTCAGCTCCTTGAAGTACGGGGATTCCTCGAGGTTCCGGAAGATGAACCAGCCCAGCAGCGAGCTCAGCAGGCCCGAGAAGAACATGAAACGCCAGCCCCAGACCGCGAAGGCATCGCCGGGGAAGACCGAGGACGTGATCAGGAAGATGAAGGATGCGAGCAGCGCACCGATGCCCGCGCCGCCGCCGCCGACCAGGCCCGACATCGCGCCGCGCCATTGCGGCGGCACGGACTCGGTGCCGATGGTATGGGTGGACGCCACGACGCCGCCGACGAAGATGCCCTGGATCAGCCTCAGGATCAGGAACATGATCGGCGCGATCACGCCGACTTGCGCGATGGTCGGCAGCAGGCCGAACGCCGCCGTGCTGAGGCCGACGCCCACAATGGCGATCAGCATCGCCTGCTTGCGGCCGTGCACGTCGGCATAATGGCCGAACACCGCCGAGCCGAGCGGCCGCATCAAAAGCGTGACCGCGAATGAGCCATAGACCGCGGCCAGCGAGAGCGCGGCATTGCTCGACGGAAAGAACAGCGCGCCAACGACCGGCGCCACGTAGAGCAGAATGAACAAATCGAACAGATCGAGCGCCCATCCGAGCACCGATGCGATGATCGCATTGACCATCTGCTTGTTGTCAGCCGATGCCTGTGCACCAGCGACCGGCATATCCATCTCAGCCATGTTGTTTTACCTCCCCCGTTTGAACGGCGCCGCGGTCCGCGCCACTGCGAACCGCGGCATTGCGTTTGCGTCGCGTCTCAGCGGCCGACGAATCTCGGCGGGCGCTTGGCGTTGAAGGCCTCGACGCCCTCCTTGAAGTCTTCCGACTGGCGCAGGCGGCTGTAGCAATGGCCTTCGAGCTCGATGGCGATGGCGAGCGTCGAGTCCTCGGTGTCGTTGAGGAGCTTCTTGGCGGTGCGCTGCGTCAGCGGCGAGAAGGTACGAAGCTCGTCGACGAGCTTGTCGGTCGCCTTCTCCAGCTCGGCATCCGGCACGCATTCAGTGGCGATGCCCCATTCATAGGCCTGCTTGGCCGAGATGCGCTTGGAGCGCATCACGATGTCCTTGGTGCGGGTGATGCCGACCATCTTCTGCAGGCGGGCCGAGCCGCCCGAGCCCGGGATCTGGCCGAGCTTCTGCTCCGGGAGCGCATATTGCGTGGTCTCGGATGCGATGCGGAAGTCGCAGGCCAGCGACAACTCGAAGCCTACGCCGAAGCAGTAGCCGCGATTGGCGACGATAACAGGCTTGGCGCAACGCGCCGGCGCGGCGATGTTCCAGGCGAGCTTGGAGACGTGCTCGGGGCTCGCTTCCATGAAGCCTCCGATATTGCCGCCACTTGAGAAATGCTCGCCCTCTCCGCGCAGCACGATGATGCGCACGCGCGGATCCTCGTCCAGAGTCTCGAAGGTCAGCCGAAGCTGGTCGCGCTGCGGCATCGACACGACGTTGTAGGGCGGCCGTCCCAGGATGATGTCGGCGCGCTCATGCGCCTCGTCGATTTCGACCTTGAACCCGTCGAGCTTGGCGAGCCGGGGGTCGGCAAATGTATAGAGTGACGGCATTTTGGCTTCCTTCTGTTGATGGGCGATTTTTCAGGCCGCGTCCGACGGCGGCAGGCGCTCGGCCTCGTATTCTCCGGCGACGAGCAGCCGCCGCAGCAGCTTTCCGACGGGTGATTTCGGGATCGCGTCGACGAAGACGTAGCGGCGCGGCCGCTTGAAATTGGCAAGGCCCGAGGTGCGGCAGAACCGCTCCAGCTCTCCTTCCGACACCGCACGATTGCGCTTGACGAAAGCGGCGACAACCTTGCCCCATTTCTCATCGGTGACGCCGACCACCGCTACCTCGTCGACATCAGGATGCAGCGACAGGCAGCTCTCGATCTCGACCGGCGAGACGTTCTCTCCGCCGGTGATGATCATGTCGTCGACGCGGCCAGTGACGAACAGGTCGCCGTCGGGATCGACGAAGCCGGTGTCGCCGGTAAAATACCAGCCCTCGCGCAGCGACTTGGCGTCGGCTTCCGGACGGCGCCAATAGCCTTCGAAGGCCTCGTCGCCTTTGAGCGTGGCGATGATCTCGCCCTCCTCGCCGACCGCGGCGATATCCGCGACCGACTTCGCGCCGATGCGCACGACCTTGACGTGCTGGTTCAATCCCGCCTTGCCAGCCGAGCCGGGTTTTGCGGCCGCGTTCTGGTCGATCGTAAACGTGTAGATCTCGGAGCTGCCGTAGTGATTGACGAACAGGTTTGGCTTGAACGCCTCGTTCAGCTTCTTCAACAGGCCATCGGTCATCGACGCGCCGGCAAAGCCGAGCTTGCGCACGCTGGAGACGTTAGTTTTGGCAAAGGCCTCGTGATGAACGAGATCGTGATAGAGCGTCGGCACCAGATAGAGGTTGGTGATCTCCTCCTTCTCGATCAGCGCCAGCGCCTGGCGGCTGTCATAGCGCGGCAGGCAGATGAACGTGCCGCCGATCAGCGACATCGCCAGCAGCGAGCGGACGCCCATGGTGTGGTAGAGCGGCATGACGCCGAGCGTGCGCTCCCCGCGGCCGTAGAGATTCTGCGCGACATGGGCGATCGCTGCGGCCCGCTCGGCGCGGTGCCGGCGCGGCACGCCCTTTGGCCGAGACGTCGTGCCCGAGGTGTAGAGCATGATCGACCAGGCATCGGCACCGACACGCGGCTCCGCGTCGGGCGCGCGGTCCTTGATCAGGTCAGAAAAGCTGGTGGCCTCACCGGTCCCGGGATCGACGGACACGCGCAGCAGCCTGCCTGCCAGCGCCGAACCCTGCACGACCTCGGCAGAGATGTCCTGATAGAAGACCGCGCAGGCCTCGGCGTTCTCGATGCAATAATCGAGCTCGTCGGCCTTGGCGCGCCAGTTGATCGGCGTGATCACGAGGCCCGCGATCTGGCAGGCCCAGTGCAGCGTCGCCGCCTCCCAGCGGTTCTGCAGCAGCGTGACGACGTGATCGCCGGGCTTGAGGCCGAGGCGGTCGAACGTCGCCACCAGCGCGGAGATCTTGTCGTACCACTGCCGATAGGTCAGACGAAGGTCGCCGTCGACCAAGGCAATCGCATTGGGATCGCGCGCGGCGCTGGCCATGAAGCTGCTGGCGAGATCAAGCATCGGACGTCTCATTTTTGGATGAAGCGAGTTCGGCGGCGGCTTCGAGCGCCGCCTGGATGATTGGGGTGTAGCCGGTGCAGCGGCAGATATGCCCGCTGAGAAGATCCCGGATCTCCGCCTCGGTCGGCGCCGGGTTCCTCGCGAGATAATGGTCCAGCGACATCAAGATGCCGGCGGTGCAGAAGCCGCACTGGAGCGCGTGGTTGCGGCGGAAGGCCTGCTGCAGCACGCCAAGCCGATCGGCCGACGGCGCGAGCCCTTCGACCGTCTTCAGTTCGCAGCCATCGACTTGCGCCGCGAGCGTCAGGCACGACCGCGTCAGCATGCCGTCGACGACGATTGTGCAGGCGCCGCAGACACCGTGCTCGCAGCCGACATGGGTGCCGGTCGCCCCCAGCTGGTGGCGCAGAAAATCCGAGAGCAGCATCCGCGGCTCGGCTTCGCCCTCGACGGGATTGCCGTTGAGCGCGAAACGGACGGCATGGCGGCGGTCCGCCTTGAGACGGGTCATTGCAGCACCTCGCCGATCAGGTCGCGGCCGATCATGCGCACGAGGTCGCGGCGGTAGCGCGCGGTCGCGTGGACGTCGTCGTGGGCGCCGAGCTCGTAAGCGAAGGCGTTGAGGGCGTCGTCGAGCGCGGTCCCATCGAGCCGCGGCCAATCGCGCGCGGTCGGCACATCCGCGACGCCCCCGACAGCGAGGCGCACACCCGTTGGCGTCTTCATGGCTGCGCAGGCGACGATGGCGAAATCACCGTGCCGGCGCGCGACCTCGCGGAAAGCGACGCGCGATCCCTTGATGACAGGCAGCGATATGCTTTCGATCAGCTCATCATCAGCGCGCGCGGTCAGCATCATGCCGGAGAAGAAGTCCTTTGCCGCCACGCGGCGGCGTCGTTTAGCGTTGCGCAAGAACACCTCACCGCCAAGCGCGACCAGCGTCAGCGGAATCTCGGCGCTGGGATCGGCATGCGCGAGCGAACCGCAGATGGTGCCACGGCTGCGGGTCTGCATGTGCCCGACCCAGGGCAGCGCCAGCGCCACCAATGGTAATGCCTCGGCAAGGTCCGGCCAGGCCAGCAGGTCGGCCTGGCGAACGCCGGCGCCGATTACAATGGCGTCCTTCTGGCGCTCGATCTTGCCCAGCTCCTTGAGGCGCATGATGTCGATCAAGAGCTTCGGCTTGGCGAGGCGCATGTTGAGCATCGCCATCAGCGACTGCCCGCCGGCGAGCACGCGGGCATCGCCGCCTTGCTGCGCCAAACCTTCAAGGACGTCGCTGACGGTCTCGGCCCTGAGATAGTCGAATGCGGGCGGTTTCATCGGCGCCCCCCGAACAGGCTCGCGACCTTCGCCAGCAGCGCGAACAGCGAGAACCCGCCACCCTCCGCGCCACCACCGCCGGCCCTGCGGGCGAGCGCGGAGAAGAACTGGCCGATGATCACGCGCGTCGCGCCATCGAGCAGGCGGCCGCCGATGCTGGCGACCTTGCCGCCGATGGCAGCGTCATAGCTGTAGGTGAGCTTCGTTCCGCCATTGCCGTCGGGCGCGAGCGTGATGCGTCCCTCGGCGCTGCCAAAACCCAGCGCGCCGGTGGCGCCGCCGCGCAAGGTCACTGCATGCGGCGGATCGAGATCGAACAATTCCACATCGGCACGATAGCGGCCGGTGACGGGGCCGATGCCGAGCGTCACGTCGGCGCGGAAATGCGTCTCGGCGACCTTGTCGACGCTCTGGCAACCGGGAATGACCGATTGCAGCGTCGCGGGATCGAGCAGCATGGCCCAGACCTGCTCCCGCGCGCCCTTCACCGAAGCCCGCCCCTCGCCGCGTAGCCGCCGGTCGCCTTCGCGCACGGGCGCTGCGGTCGCACCGCCTGCTGGCGGCGGCGGCTCGGCGCCGCGCACCATCTCCGCAAGGCGCGCCGGCACCAGCGGCAAGGTGATGTCGGCAACGCCCAGCGCATCCACGACCGCATTGGCAAGGCACACCGGCGTCGACATGCAATTGCCTTCGCCGACGCCCTTGGCGCCGAGCGGGGTGAACGGCGACGGCGTCTCCATGTGGATGATTTCGGGCTCCGGCACCTCGGTCGTGGTCGGCAGCAGATAGTCGGCGAGCGTTCCCGTCAGGAAGCTGCCGTCCTCGGCGTAGGCATATTCCTCAAAGAGTGCGGCACCGAGCGCCTGAGTGAAGCCGCCGCGGATCTGGCCGTTGACCATGCCGGGATGCAAAATGGTGCCGCAATCGTGCATGGTGACGTAGCGGTCGATGCGCGTCTCCAGCGTCGTGCGGTCGATCTCGACGCCGCAGAAGTCGAAGATGAAGCCGTGGCACAGCGAGGAATTGATGCGGTCCTCATCGTCCGGCGGCGTCAGCTCCGGCGGCGTCCAGAACACAGTCTCGCGGATGGTCTGGCCTGCGTCGTCGCGTAGCGAACCCGGCGACCAGTGGCTGAGCGCGGCGACGCGCGAGAACGCGATCCGGTTCTCGGGATTGTGTTTTGATGCGACGAATCCCCGCGCGAACACGATGTCCGACGCCTCGACGTTCAACTGGCTGGCGGCGATGCGCGCGAGCTTGCCGGCGACGCGCTCGGCCGCAATCTTCGCGGTGCCGGCCACCGCCGCCGCAAAGCGGCTCGCATAGTTGCCCGATGCGATCGACCAGGCGTCCTTGGCGGTGTCGATCTCGGTGTTGACGCGGATATCCCTGGGCTGGAGGCCAAACACGTCGGCAACGACCTGCGACAGCACAGTACGATGGCCTTGCCCCTGCGGCACGGACGCCACATGCACCGTGACGCTGCCGACCGGATCGAGCCCGACGGTCGCGGTCGCCTGCGCGCCGTTCTTCGGTCCGGCCTTGCGGCGCTCGGCCGCCGTCAGCACGGTGGTGATGTAGCCCATGTTGGAAACGCTGGGCTCGACTACCGCGGTGAAGCCGATGCCGTAGAGACGCCCCTCTGCCCGCGCCTTGTCGCGCCGCGCTTTCAGCTCGGCAAGCCGGCCCTGCTCGACCGCGCGCGCGATCGCTCCCTGGTAGTTGCCGGAATCCAGGAGCGCGCCCATCGCTGTTCGATAGGGAAACGCGTTCGCCTCGATCAGGTTGCGCTTGATGACGTCGAGCGGATCGAGCCCGAGGCCGATCGCGATGCGCTGCACCAGCCGTTCGAGCGCGAAATAGACCTGCGGACCACCAAAACCGCGGTTGAGGCCGGTCGGCGTCTTGTTGGTGACGACGACGCGGTTGCGGACCTTGACGTGGCTTATGTCGTAGGCGCCGGTCAGATTGCCGTGCATGCGATAAAGCGTCGCCGGCTCGGGCGCGCGCAGATGAGCGCCGCAATCCTCGACCTGGTCCCAGTCGAGCGCGAGGATCTTTCCATCGACGCCAACCGCCGCCGACAGCGTCGTCGCGCGATTGGTCGCCGACACCGAAGCGGTAAGATGCTCGAGCCGGTCCTCGATCCATTTGACCGGCCGCCCCGTGACGCGCGCCGCCGCGGCGATCAGCACGATATAGGGAAACACGCCCTGCTTGACGCCAAAGCTGCCACCGGAATCCGGCGGCGTGCGCAGCCGTAAGCGATTGCCCGGCACTTTCAGCGCACGCGCGATCACCGTGTGGATGCTGAACGGGCCCTGGAAATTGGCGAGCACCTCGAACGCGTCCTCGCCCGCATCGTGCGAGGCGACGACGCCATAGGTCTCGATCGGCGTGCAGGAGTTGCGGGGATATCGGATGTCGATGGAGAAGCGATGCGGCGCATCCGCGAAGGCTTCTTCAAGATCGCCGTAGCGAAATGAGCGGTCGCTGGCGAGATTGCCGGGAAAGCCGTCATGCAGCACCGGCGCCCCCGGTGCGATTGCACCAAGCGGATCGACGACGGCGCCGCGCGGGCGATATTCGACGTTGATCAGCTCGGCCGCATCCTCGGCTCGGGCGCGGTCGGTGGCCACGACCACAGCAACCGGCTCTCCGACATAGCGCACACGGTCCGTCGCGATCGGCCAGCATTCGACCGGCGCCTTCACGCCGACGACCAGGCTTGTCGTGACGGCCTTGACGTCGCTGCCGGTCAGAACCGCGGCAACGCCCGGCAGGCGTTTTGCAGCTTCAGCATCGATGGAGAGAATGTCGGCATGTGCGTGCGGCGAGCGCAGGATGGTCGCGTGCAGCGTGCCGGGCTGGACACCGAGATCGTCGATGAAGCGACCGCGGCCAGAGAGCAGCGCGGCGTCCTCGACGCGCTCGATCGAGCGCCCAACCCACGGCTCATCGCTACTTCCCGGATTTGCGGATATGACCGCCTGCAACATGTCCCGGCATACCTCCCGACGCGTTCTCTGACGCGACGGTGACACTTGTCAGGACAGGGGCTGCGCGGGCCATACCGCCCGCTCTCACGACTTACCAAATCGTCTCATTCGAGCGCGTGCAGCGCAAAATTAGCCGCTAGACTCAGCCCGCAAGACGCGAGACGTTGCGAAACTCGCGCGGGCTGACGCCGGCATGGTCGCGGAAGAAGCGCGTGAAATGCGCCGGCTCCGGAAAGCCGAAGCGCTCGCTGAGCTCTCCGAGCGGCGTGTCCTCGCGCATGACGGCATCGAGCGCGCGCTCCATGCGGACGACGTTGAGATAGATTTTTGGCGAGACGCCGAGCGAGGTCTCGAACAGGCGGAAGAACTGCGCGCGCGAGAGCCCTGCGCCCTTCACGAACTGATCGACGCTGCCATAGGAATCCTGCACACGCATCGCGTCCATCGCGCGGCGGATGCGCCAGTCGCAGCTCACCGCCCTCATGCCGCGGATCGAGGTCGGGAAGCTGCGCCAGGGCGTGAAGCGTTCGATCACCGCGATCATGAGATCCGACAGCGTCTGCTCGTGGGTCCGCACCGCGTCCGGATTCGCCATCATTTCGGCTGCGAGATGCAGCGTGAGCTGGCGGATGCGCGGCGACACCTCGCCCGAGGGGCGTTCGAAAAAGCCCGGCGCGCCGCTCGCGGCCCATCCGGGTCGGAACTCCTTCAGCCATTCGGGCTCGATATAGAGCGCCATGATGAGCGTGCGCGGACGGCTGGCGTCGTGCACATAGGCGTGCGGCTTCCAGCCGTCGACCAGCACGGCGGCCATGTCCGTGAGCGGCGTGACCTGATCGCCAACCAGAAACTGGGTGTCGGCGCCCTCGACCTTGAGCAGGACGTGGCAATGATGATGGGCGTGACGGACCAGCGAACGATCCATGTCGAGCAGAGCGACCCTGCCGAAAGCGCCGTGAGCGATGCGCAGGGCCGTCGACATCAGTTCCTTCCTCCCAGCGTTGCGCTGCAAAACGATTGGCTAGCTGGCGCGGCACTATAAGCGGCGTCAGCTACATATTCCAACCGCGCAAACGGACGCAAGTTGCCTTCTCGCGGTAATCGGCTCATGCGCGCGCCCCCGCAAGCAACCGCGCGACCGCGGCGCTGGGATCGGCCTGCAAGGCCGTGGCGAGATCAACCTCCTCCTCGCCCTTGACGCGAATGCGCTTGAAGGCGAGCTCGGGGGCGCTGACCGGCGCGGTCGCGTCCAGGCCCATCTTCGCGCTGATGCCATTATCGGTGGTCGGATCGAGCTTCGAGCCGAGCGCGCCCGAAACGACCATGAGATCGCGATCGGCCTGGAAGCGCGTCGCCACCGCCCATTCGATCTCCTCGGACGAGGAGATGTCGACGTCCTTGTCCACCACGATGACCTGCTTGATGTCGTAATGCGCACCGAAGGCACACATCATGACGTTCTTGGGCTCGCCGTCATTGGCCTTGTCGATCTTGATCGCGAGATGATAGCGGCAGGTGCCGCCGCGAGTCAGGCGGACGTCGATCACGCCAGGAAAGCTGCGGCGCAGATGCTGCAGCAGCGTCGCTTCGCGCGGCACGCCGCCAAGGATGAGATGCTCGAAACCGCCGCCGACGATGGTGTGGAAGATCGGCGCCTTGCGATGCGTGATCGCATCGACCTCGATCACCTCGCGATTGGCGCGCGGACCGTAATATTGGGGGAATTCGCCGAACGGGCCTTCCGGCTCGCGCACGCCCTGCAAGATCCGTCCCTCGATCACGATCTCCGCATGCGCGGGCACGCGGACCGAATTGGTGCGGCATTTGACGACGTCCACCGGCTCGCCCAGCAGAGCACCGGCAATCGCCATTTCGTCCTCGTCGAGCGCAGCGATGGCTTGGGATGCAAGCAGCAAGGCTGGATGCGCGCCGATGACGATCGCGATCTCCAGCGCCTGGCCCAACTCTTCCGCGAGGCGGTAATAGGAGAATGTATGCCGCGGCAGCAGCAGCACGCCGATGCGGTTCTTGCCAGATATCTGGCAGCGGTGGATCGAGACGTTCTGCACGCCGGTCTTGGGATTGCGGGCGATCAAGAGGCCCGCGGTGATGTAGGGGCCGCTGTCGCGCTCATTGTGCTTGGGGACCGGAAGCTGGCGCAGCAGATCGATATCCTCATGCACGACCTCCTGCACTGGCCCGCTCGCCACTTCATGTGTCGGCAGCGGATGGCTCGCGGCAGCGAGGAGCCGCGGCAGCAGCTGGTCCTCGGTGACGCCGATGGACTCTGCGACCCAGTCGCGGCCGGCAAAGAGGTTGGCGACGACCGGGATCGCGTGCCCGTCGGGGCGCGGAAACAGCACGGCGCTGTCGCGCTCCAGCCGCTTGGCGATGGCGGCGAGCTCGTCCGCTAGCGCAACGCCCTCGTGCGCGATCGCGAGCTTGCCGCGCTCGGCGAGATAAGCGAGCCAGGCGCGCAGATCGGCGGGCGAACCCTTCCTCGCAACATCTTCCATTCGCATACGGGTCTTTCCTTGAGGTCTCAGGTCAGGGCGCGATCTTGCGCAGCGACGGCGAGCGGCGCTTGAGCGCCTCGTCCTCGCCCCAGCGGCGCACGACGCCAATATCGATGTCGTAGAGGTCGAGCACGCGGCCGACCGTGTGCTCGACCATGTCGTCGAGGCTTTCGGGCTTGGCGTAGAAGGCCGGCACGGGCGGCGCGATGATCGCGCCCATCTCCGAGAGTGCCGTCATCGTCCGGAGATGCCCGGTGTGCAGCGGCGTCTCGCGCACCATCAGCACCAGGCGCCGGCGCTCCTTGAGCACGACGTCGGCAGCCCGTGTCAGCAGTGTCGTGGTCACACCGGACGCGATCTCGGACATCGAGCGCATCGAGCACGGCGCCACGATCATGCCCGCGGTGCGGAACGAGCCGCTGGAGATGGCGGAGGCCATGTCGTCGATCGCATGGTTGACATTGGCGAGCGCCCTCACCTCCGCGATCTTCAGGTCGGTCTCATAGGCAAACGTCTGCTCGGCGGTCTTCGACATCACCAGATGCGTCTCGACGCCGGCATTGCGCAGGAGCTGGAGCAGGCGCACACCATAGGTGACGCCCGAAGCGCCGGAAATGCCGATGATCATCCGCTTGGGGCTGACGTCCTGCATATCTTTGGTCTCGCTCCCTGGGGCACGCGCCCCTCGATCAGCAAGACTAGGCAATCACAACCATCATCACAAATAATGATTGATTATATATTCGATCACCTGAGATGATGGCTCGCGAGCAGGATCAGCGACCGAAGGATAGCCCCGTGGAACTCAGGCAGATGCAATATTTCCTGTGCCTGGCCGAGGAAAAGAACGTCACCCGGGCCGCGCGCCAGCTCAATATCGTGCAGCCGGCGCTGAGCATGCAGATCGCCAAGCTCGAGGCCGAGCTCGGGCAAAAACTGTTCGACCGCAGCGTCCAGGGCATGACGCTGACCAGCGCCGGCGAAGCGCTGGTGCGGCTGACGGCGCCGATCGTGCGCGATGCCGAATATGCCCGGCAGGAGATGGCACAGCTCGGCGGGCGCATCTCGGGCCGCGTCTCGGTCGGCCTCATCACGTCGGTGGCGCAAAGCACGATGGCGAGGTCGTCGGCGACCGTCGCCAGCCGCTATCCCGAGATCACGCTGTCGGTCTGCGAGGGCTACACCGAGACGCTGGTCGACTGGGTCAACACCGGCCAGCTCGATTTCGCGTTGATCAACGTGCCGCGCCGCAGGACTCCGCTGGCCGCGCATCACGTCATGGACGAGGAGATGGTGTTCGCCTGCCGTAAGGACGGCCCGATCAAGCCGCCGGCAAAACTGCGTTTCGACCACATCGCCAATGTCGACCTCGTGCTGCCCTCGAAACGGCACGGCCTGCGGCTAATCCTGGACGAGCACGCCGCCGCCGTCGGCATCGACCTGAGGCCGCGTCTCGAACTCGACACCCTGCCTGCGCTCTGCGATGTGATCGCCACCACGGATTTCGCAACCGTGCTGCCGACCATCGCACTCCGGCAATCGCTCGCGAGCGGAGCCATCCGGGCGCATCGCTTCAACGAGCAACGGATCGTGCGCTCGATTGCCTGGGTGCATCACCCGCGGCGAACGGTGTCGGTCGCGGCGAAGGCCGTGCTCGACGTCATCAGCCGCGACCTCGCGCAGGCCGCCGCCGTGGCAAAGGAGTTCGTGGAGCCTACCTCCGGTGGCACAAGCTCGTCCTCCCGAAAAAGGCGCAGAAAGCCGCGGCGGAAAACGATCTCTTAGATGCAGGATTTCGGCTCGGACAAGATGTCGCGCCCGCCGCAAAATGAGACGGGTTGGTAAGTTTTGAGACCAGCCGGCATGGCAGTCGCATCAAGCCGCTAACTACGGTCCAGGCGCAATAATCGCGACCTGGCGCTTATCCCCGACGGCTCTTGTCACGGACGCTCCCTGGCCTCGCAGAACAAGACACAGTCGGGAGATTCAGTCCGAGATGACAAAGTTCGGTCGCAGCAAGATCACGGACATTTCTCAGCGGCAGAGCGAGGGATTTCATCCTCACCGGAGGTCGCTGCTCGCACTCGGCGGTGGTGCCCTGCTCGCAGCCGCGGGGATGCAGGCTGCGAACGCCCAAGACTATCCCGCCCGACCGATCCAGGTGCTCGTGCCCTTCGCCGGCGGCAGCGCCAGCGACGTGATCACCCGTATCCTGCTCAACCGCATGTCCACGTCACTTGGACAGGCCTTCGTGGTCGACAATCGTCCCGGCGCTGGCGGCAATATCGGCACCGCTGCCGCGGCGCATGCCGCACCTGATGGCTACACCTTGCTGATGAGCACCTCCGGCCCGCTGGCTGCGAACAAGGCGCTCTACAAGGACCTCCCCTACGATCCGCTGAAGGACCTCGCCCCGATCGGCCTGTTCGCGACGCTGCCGAATGTCATCGTGATCAATTCGAAGCTGCCGCCGAAATCGCTGCGCGAGCTGATCGACTACGCGAAAGGACATCCTCGCGAGCTGAACTACGGGACGGTCGGGGTCGGCTCCTCGCAGCATCTGGCGGCCGCCTATTTCGAGCAGCTCACAGGCACCGAGCTCACACACGTTCCCTACCGCAACATCGCAGCTTACACGCCGGACTTCATCGCAGGGCAGGTCCCGCTCGGATTCCAGCTCCTGCCGAACGTCCTCGGCCTGATCAAAAGCGGCGATGCGCGCCCGCTCGCGGTGGCCAGTGACAAGCGCATGACGGCGGTGCCTGATGTCCCGACTGCGGCCGAAGCCGGCCTGAAGAATTACGAGAGCGCCGCCTGGCTTGCGCTTCTTGCGCCGGCGAACACCGATAGGGCCGTCGTCGACAAGCTCTACAAAGCGATGGTCGAAGCCGTAAACGATCCGAAGGTGCGCGCCCTCTTCGTCGAGCAGGGCGCCGAGCCGCTGGTGATGGATCCCCAGGGCCTGAAGAATTTCATGACCTCGGAAACGACGAAATGGATCGGGGTCATCAAGAAGATCGGCATCGAGCCGATGTGAGCCAAGCTCTTGTGTAGAAGACCTGCCCGCATTGGCTGTCGTCAGGTTTTTCTTGATCTCCAGGTGCACACGTCGTGCACATGCCGCCCTCTAACCAGTTGAAAATCATGAACCATCGCTCCAGTCCATCATGGGCGCCGCGGCAAATTTGTCGCCTAACCCATTCATCTTATTGAGGTCTTTTAACTCCGGCCAGTCCTTTATGTGATTGGACCGGGAGCGGGAGTGCACACGTCACTCGTATGGCGTATGTCAGAGATCCTTGAGAACGATGGGCTTCGGTTATACTCATTCAGCGATGTGAGTATAATTCGCATGCTTATGCCGCGCCGATTCAATCGCGGGCCATTCATTAACCGGCCAAACCCGGATTTCGCTCTCATATTTAACGGCTGGCACGCAAGTGCTAACGAAACACCGTCATGCGCCGAATGAATACGAACGAACTCGAAAGGCAGGCAAAGGGGGTGGCCGCCCTGATGCGCATGCTTGCCAATGAGCATCGTCTGCTCATCGTCTGCAAGCTCGTCGAATATGGCGAAATCAGCGCGAGCGCGCTTGCCGAGGATGTCGGCCTTTCCGCTTCGGCCCTATCGCAGCACCTTGCAAAGCTGAAGACACAGCGCATCGTCGCCTGTCGGCGCGATGGTCAGACGATGTGGTACCGTGTCGCAGACCGGAGGATCGAAGAGCTGTTTTCAACGCTGCACAGGCTCTTCTGCAAGACACCAAAACGGTGACCTGTGATCTGCTACATCCGCTTCTGCTCAGCTTCCACAGATTCGATCCACCAGAAGAACAGTCCGGCGCCGACTGCAAGAGCGGCGAACCAAATGATGTCCGGGATGTTCGTCACGTCCGGAAGGCGGACTTTGCCGAGCGCCCAGACGTTGAGCACGTGCGCTTTCAGCCAATCGAAACTCAGCGCGTAAAGGATAGCACCGGCAACCATGCCGAGCGCGCCGACCAAGGCATGGATGCTGCCGGTGGCGATGGCGCCGAGCGCCGTTCCCGGGCAATAGCCATAGACCACCATGCCGATACCGAACAAAGCGGCGCCGAGCGCGATCGCCAGCATGTTGGCATCCTTCACATAGTACTTCGTGTTGCCGGTATCGACGAGCAGCAGCACGCCGATGCCGCCGACGACGATCGCCGTGCCCATCACCTTCAGCACAGTAAAATCGCGCAGGCGAAACTGGTTCTCGATCACATTACAGTTCGTCACCTTGCCACGCTGCAGCAGGAAGCCGAAGGCAGCGCCCATTAGCACGGGGCCAAGGATTGTCATCATCGCGGTCATCTTGATTCCCTTCACCGTTTGCGGAACATGAGCGTGGAGATACCGAGTCCTGTGGCGAACATCACCGCCAGGAATAGCCAGCTCGACACCGCGAGCTGCAAACCGCCGGAAATGCCGTGTCCGCTGGTACAGCCGCCAGCAAGCCGTGCGCCGTACATGATCACGATGCCGCCGAGGAACGCGCCGACAAAGCGCTTGGCGATCGATGGTCCGAACCGCTCCTTCCAGACTTCCGGCACGAGCTCGAGCCGCCACGTGCCCGACATCACTGCGGAGAGGAATGCGCCGAGCGGGATGCCGACGAGGAACCAGACGCCGTAGTCCCACTTCAGCGGCATGCTCTTCCAGTAGGAATTCTGCGCCACAGCCTCCGGCCCGATCACCGGAACGGCGAACAGCGAGGCGACGCGCGAATAGGCGGTGGTGACGCCGAGCGGATCGCCGAACACTGCGAAGGCGATCCAGCTCAACAGCCCGATCCCGGCGCCGACGAGATAGGGCGACCAGTCGATGCGCGCAGTGCGCGGCGCTTCGCGAACGTAGCTTTCCGTGATGGTGGTCATGTGCGTTTCCCCGAGGGCGGCGCGCCCGCATTGTTGCGGCGCAATCGGCCCGCATTTGCGAAAATCATATTCAAAAAATGTAATTTAGCAAACCATAAAATATCTGATCACGCGCCCGCTGCGGGCGAGCCAGCGGCCTGCTGCGGTTGTGGCGTACCGGCACGGTCGACGAAGAGGTCGGTGAGTCCAGCCCCGAGCCACATGCCGCCGAGCACGAGCCAGGCGGTGAGCGCGAATATCGAGGCGCCGGTCACGCCCGCGCCGACCGCGCAGCCGCCGGCGAGCATCGCGCCGAAACCCATCAGCACCGCGCCGAGCAGATAGCGCCGCATGCCGAGCCCGTCGAAAAACCCCTCGAGCTTCAGCTCATGCGCGCTTGCCGCAGCGACGAACGAGCCGAGAAACACGCCGGGAATGATGCCGAGGTCGAAGCCGAGCCGGATCTGCGAGCTGTTCAAGACCAGCATCAGCAATTCGGCCGACGGTCCGCTGAAGGTGAGGCTTTTCAGCGTCACCGGTGCGAAGGAGGCCTGCGACAGCTGGTAGGTGAAGAGCCAGCCGGCGACGACGGCTACGCCCGTCGCCAGCGCGGCGAAGATCAGCCGGCGCGGCAAATGGCTGCGTAAGGCGAAGGTGAGCCCCGCGATCAGCCATAGTCCACCGAAAGCGAGCTTCTCGGGCGTACCGCCGCCGAATGCCGCCATGATGTCGCGCGACGGCCCGCCGTCGACAAGCCACAGATTGCTCACCCACTCGCGCGCAGGCGACAGCAGGCCGCGATAAGAAGCCTGCGCCGTCACCGCAAACACCAGGCCCGACAGCAGCGCCCTGAGATTGCCATTGGCCGAGAGCACGAGCAGCCGGCTGGCACAGCCGCGGGCCAGAATCATGCCGCAGCCGAACATCATGCCGCCCACGAGCGCACCGGAGATGCTGCCCTGCTGCGCGAGCTGGCGCGCCTCGGAGACGTCGAGCAGACCGAGCGCGACAAAGGCCTGCGTGCCCACCAGCGCCGCGGCAAAGGTCAGGAGCCAGACCGCAAGGCGCGGGCCGCCCTCGCCGCGGGAGAACTCGACGGCGGCGGCGCGCAGGCAGAAGCGGCTGCGCTGGGCGAAGAATCCAAAGACGCCGCCGACCAGAAGGCCGCCGAGCCATGACAGGCGGTCTTCCCCCAGGAGATCGATGAGTGTCGTCAGCACGGCCGCCTCAGTGTTCCTTTGAGGTCTGCCAAGTCTATCGCTCGCTGCGGTCGCGCCGTATGAGCCAAATCAAGGCCCGGCCGCATCGGCGCCACGCCTGCTCAGGGCCGCAGATAGGCATATCCCTGCTGTTGCAGCTCGGCGAGCCGCACCACGCCGCCCTTCTCGGCTACCACGAAGCCGGGCGTGAGGTCGTCGAGCTTGACCCCCTGCGCCTTCATGGTGTTGGCGCAGGCATCAAATCCGACGCCAGCGTCGGCGAGCTTCTTCATCATCGCAACGGTGTGATCTTCGGCGGCGAGCGCGTGGAAGGCGCGAAGCGCGGGCCCATGCACGACCAGCCTGATATCGGCCTTGCCGGGGCCACCAACGCCATCGACATGGTTCTGGAGGTTGCCCAGAACGAAGACGACGCGGTCGGCATCGGCGAGGTGATAGACGACGCGCTGTCGCGCCGGTGTTTCCGTCGCCGCTGCCGCTTCGCGCACGGCAAGAGCACCAAATAGTCCGGCAAGGCTCGCGCCAAGCATGGATCGACGCTGCATGGTCCCTCCTAACGTGTCTGCTTGATGAATTCGGCGATACGATCGGCAGCATCTTCCGCGAACAGGTCGCGGAAGAAGTGATCGGCGTCCTCGATTCTATCGAGCTGCACCCTGCCGCCGCTCGAATCGGCAAGCGGTGCAAAGGACGCTACCACGTCGGGCACGACCGTATCCTTGGTCGCGGCGAGCACCAGCACAGGGAGCTTGAGCCGCGCCACGAGCGCCGCGGCGTCCTGGCCGGTGTCGGCGGCATAGAAGGAGGCAAAGGCGCGCGCCGTCACCACCGCGTTGCGGCAATAGATGAAGCCTGGCACGTCCATCCACTCGCCACCGCGGCCCGCCGCGACGGTCCTCGTCGCCTGCTTCATGAACGGTTCGAGCGGCTTGCCGTAGGTCTGGGCATAGGAGGCGCGCAAGTCGGCCTCGGCTTTCGCCGTCACCGGCGCCAGCAGCACGGCACCCGCGACCGGCGGGGGTTCGCCCGCCGCCAGATAGCGCGCGACCTGGTTGCCGCCGCGCGAGTGACCGAGGGTGAAGACGAACCGCGACATGCCCCTCGCCTTGGTCACCCAGGCACCGATCTCAGCAACCGCATCGTCAACGACATAGTCGTGCCGCGCCGCGCAGTCATACATGCCCTTGCGGCGGTCGAGCCCCAGCGACAGGGTATGGGCGAGCGAAGCGATGCCGCGCTGCTCAAGCGCCTTCGCGACGCCCTGAATGACTTCCATGTCCTTGTGGGCGAGCGTGCCGTGGGTCATCACGACCAGCGGCGTATCCGGTCCCATCGAGGCAGGTGTGCGCAGTGTCGCGAGGGTCGTGCGGCCGCCGGCCGACAGTTCGAGCTCCTGCTCGGCCGCGCCGGCGGGCGGCGCGAGAAGGAGCAAGACAGCCAATCCCATCAACCATCGCATCGGCGGCTCTCTCCTTACGGTCGGACAATCGTCCAGTTCTTTTCCGCAAGATCCATCAGTGCGGCAACACCAACCCGGGTGACGCTGATGCCCTCGATCAGCGGCGGTCGCCTGCCTTCCTTCATCGCAAGCGTCTCCAGGGTATTGCCGCAGGCGATGAAGCTCACATTGGGCATCGATTTCAGGAAATTCAACAGGCGCTCCTTCACCGGCGAGCGGTCGTCGAGCAGCATGTCGAGGCCGCCATTGAAGGCAACCACCACGATCTCGACGTCGTCGCCCTGCCCGGAATAATGCCGCGAGACGTTCGCCGCAACATCGAGGACGGCGCGCATCTTGGCCGGGTCGTCGTCGCTGATCTGCAGCGCGAGCCGGTGCGGTTCGGTCGCCCGGGACGGAGCGGCCGGACTTGTCATGATGAAGGCGGCAGCGAACAAACTGCGAAGCAACCCACGGCGGCTCGCCCGGCCGCGGATCATTCCACGCCCCGCGACTTTCCGTCCTTGGTATCCTCTGGGGTCACGTCGATGACGGCAGCGCGCGCGGTGATCTTCACCGGCTCGATGCAATCCCTCATGCAGGGGTCCTTCTGCCAGAACGATTTCTCGCTCGTCGCCCGATCGTCCATCACAAAGCCCTGCTCGTTCGGCATCTTGATCGTGGCAAGGTTCTTGTTGGTCAGCTCGAAATTCTGGTCGGTGACAACGTCGTTCAGGTACAGGACGTAGGCGACCAGCGCATAATACTCGTTGACCGAGAGCGACTCCGCATTGCCGTAAGGCATGGCGTGACGGACGTAGTCGAACACGGTCGAAGCATAGGGCCAGTACGAGCCCACCGTCTTGACCGGATTGTCTGATGTCAGCGAACCCTTGCCGCCCGCCAGCACTGGCCAGCGGCCGTTACCCTCGCCGAACTCGCCGTGGCAGGTCGAGCAGTTGTCCATGAAGAGCTTCTCGCCCTGGGCGACCGTGCCCTTGCCCTCCGGCAGGCCCTGACCATCGGGCCGCACGTCGATATCCCAGCCGCGGATTTCCGCCGCGGTCGGCGCGCGGCCGATGTGATAGCGCGGACCGGCTTTGGCATCGGTCTTCTGCTGCGCGAGCGCGGGTGCGCACATTGCGCAAATGAGCAGTGCCGCGGCAGCAAACTTAAGCGACTTCGACATTCTCGACCTCACCATTGGCCTGCACATGCCAGGTCTGGATGCCATTGTTGTGATAGATGGAGTTGACGCCACGGATCTTGCGCAACTCGGCCTTGCTCGGTTGCACGTAGCCGGTCTCGTCCTGCACGCGCGATTGCAGCAGCAGCGGCTCGCCGTTCCAGTCGAACTCGTAGTAGAAGCGCGTCAGTGCCTTGTCGAGCACGGGGCCGTCGAGCCGTGCCGGCCACCAGTTGCGGCCGCCATCGAGCGACACGTCGACGCGCCTGACCTTGCCGTTTCCGCTCCAGGCCAGCCCGGAGACGATGGTGAAGCCCTTGCCGTGCCTGATCGGCGCCTGCGGACTAGGGCTCGTGATCACCGACTTGGCGTCCATCGACCAGGTGAACCGACGTGCCTTTCCGTTGGGCATCAAGTCGGTGTATTTCGACGTCTCCTCGCGGGTGTGCCAGGGCTGATCGCCGACCTTGATGCGGCGCAGCCACTTGACCCAGAGATTGCCCTGCCAACCCGGCACCACGAGCCGCATCGGATAGCCCTGTTCGGGATAGAGCGCCTCGCCGTTCATCTTGTAGGCGATGATGCAGTCGTCGAGCGCCTTCTCGATCGGCAAGCTGCGATCCATCGCGGCCGCATCGGCGCCCTCGACCAGCAGCCACTTACCGTTGGTCTTGACCCCTGCTTCTTCGAGCAGCGTACGCAGCGACACGCCGGTATACTGCACGCAATGGATCATGCCGTGGGTGAACTGACAGCCATTGAGCTGCGCGCCGCGCCACTCCATGCCGGAATTTGCTGCGCATTCCATGAAGTGAATGCGGTTGACGCGCGGATAGCGCTTCAACTCCTCCAGCGTGAGGATCAGCGGACGCTCGACGAGCCCATGGATCATCAGGCGATGATCGGCCGGATCAACCTCGGCGATGCCGCCATGATGCCGCTCGAAGCAGAGGCCGTTCGGCGTGATGATGCCTTCGAGCTCGTGCAGCGGGGTGAAGCTCACCGAGGACTCGCGCGAGGCGGTCAGCCATTCGACGTCGCGCCGGACGACATCCTTCTCGAACTTCGAAGGCTTGCCGTAGGGGCGCACGGCGACGCCCTCGCCGAGCGACTTGGTCCATTCCGGGACGTTGGGAGGCTGGTTCGCCGGATTGCCGCCGCCGGCCAAGGCGGGCTTCGCGAGCACCGACGCCGCAACGCCGGCGCCAGCGGCCAGGAAACTGCGTCGGGATTGCTGGGGACTGTCCATCTTCGACATCGCTTCTCACGCTCCCGTCACTTTGACAGCTCTGTTGGGTTCGAGGCGAACCGTCTTCTGTCGGGTCAGATAATTGGCCACGACCTCCCAGATCGGCGGCCCTTCGGTCCCTTCGTTGACGCTGGCCCAACCTGCGACCTGATATTCCCTCGCGGGATCGATCGGCGCACCGGTCTTGAGCAGCTGCATGTCCGAGATGCGGCTGCCTTGCGGCTTCGCGATATCGATCGCATAGGACAGACCGCCGATGCGCACCATGTCGCCACCCTGCTGATAGTAGGGATCGACGTTGAAGAGATTGTCGGCGACGTCCTCGATGATCTCCTTCAACCGCGAACCCGTCATGCCCATGCGATAGACCGCCGGATAGGTGATCGCGGTCGCGTTGGTGACGTCCTCGAAGGTGATGTCCTGTCCCGGCAGCACGCTTGTGCCCCAGCGGAAGCCCGGCGAGAGCGCGATCTCGGCGTCGCGCTCCTGCAACAGGGCCTGGCAGATCAGGTCGTCGAAGGTGCCGTTGAAATTGCCTCGCCTGTAAAGCAGCGAATCCGTCTTGCCGAGCACCTTCGATAGCTCGGGCGCGAAGGGCTTGCGTACCTCGGCGATCTTCGCGGCCATCTCGGCATCCGCCGCGATCACATCGGAGAACAGCGGAATGAGCTTGAAGCTGTAGGCCTTGACCTCGCCGTCGCGGACGTCGAGGTCGAGCCGCGACACGAACTTGCCGGACGAGCCCGACGCGATCAGCAGGGTCTTGCCGACCTTGACCGCTTCGGGCAGCGCGTCATGGGTGTGGCCGGTCAGGATGACGTCGATGCCCTTGACGCGGGAGGCCAGCTTGCGGTCGACGTCGAAGCCGTTGTGCGAGAGCAGCACGACGAGCTGCGCCCCGTCCTTGCGCGCTTTGTCGACCTGGGCCTGCACGTCCTCCTCGCGGACTCCGAACGACCAGTTCGGGATCATCCAGCGCGGATTGGCGACCGGGGTGTAAGGGAACGCCTGGCCCAGCACCGCGATCTTGACGCCACCGCGCTCGATCATAGTCGAAGGCTCGAACGCCGCCTCGTTCCACTCGGTATCGCGGATGTTGAGGCCGAGGAAGGGGAAGCCGAGCCCCTCGATCGCCTGCTTGACCCGCTCGGTGCCGTAGGTGAATTCCCAATGTCCGGTCATGGCGTCGGGCTTGAGCAGGGCCATGCAGTCGATCATGTCCTGGCCCCGCGTCTTCAGCGAAGACCACGAGCCCTGCCAGGTATCGCCGCCGTCGAGCAGCGCGACCTTGTCGCCGCGCTCGGCGCGGATCGCCTTGATCACGGTGGCGGCCCGATCGAGCCCGCCGATCTTGCCGTAGGTCTTGGCCAGCGCCTCGAAATCCTCCGACGTCAGTGCGTACGCGGCCGAAGAACCGGGTGCGATGCCGAAGCGGGCGAGAAACTCCTTGGCCGTCACGTGCGGCGGCAGTCCCTTCGCCTCGCCGACGCCGAGATTGGTCGAAGGCTCGCGGAAGTAAAGCGGCATGAGCTGACCGTGAATGTCGGTCACATGCACCAGCGTGACGTTACCGAGCGGCTCGAAGGCCAGCAATTCCTTCTGGGTCAGGCGCTGCTGGGCGAACGCCCGGGTCAGGCTCGAACCGGTACTGGTCGCCAGTGTCGCCGTTGCTGCAGCAACCTGGATGAACTCGCGACGAGAGATCATGCGCAATGCTCCTGCAGGCTCATCGTTTCAATTGCGCACCGAGGGCGTCTCGACCGGCAGCCAGATGCCGCGCCAGGCGACATAGAGCTCAAGCGCGAGAAACTCGTCGGAGAGCGGCTTGAACGGCTCGGCGCGTACATCGAACATGCAGCCTTCGAAGCGCTCATGCAGCGGCACCAGGCGCTGGTCGCGCAACCGATAGGTCGGAAAGCCGTTGGTCTGGCCCTGGCTGAGAAAATCGGCGCGCATGAATTTTCCGTTGTTGCGCTCGTGGCACGACTCGCAGGCCAAATCGAGCTGGCCGTAGCGCGTGTAATAGATCTGCTTGCCGCGCTCGAACCAGGGCGACATCGGACCGTCGGTCTTCACCGCCACCGGCATACCGTGCGATTGGTATCGCACGAAGGTGGTCATGTCGGTCAGTTCCTGGGACTTGAATTTCCAGGGCTCCGCCTTCATGTGCTCGGTGCGGCAGATGTTGATGCGCTGCTCGAGATTGACCGGCCTCTTCCGCTTGTCGTCCCATTTCGGTATGGCGGCTCCGACGCCCTTCATGCTCGTTTCGGCCTCGCCGTGACAGCTCATGCATGACTTCCCTTCGCTGCCCTCCGCCCTCTTCCAGACGTCGGCGGCACGCTCCACCGCCAGAAAGCCGGGGTTCTCCAGGTCGTCGTCCTGCAGCGCCCGCGTTTCCTTGCTGCGGAACTGGTAGCCGGAGACGATCGTCTTGAAGACGTGTCCAGGCGGCGCGGAGATGCCTTTGCGTTCGGTCTCCTGCGCGAAAGCACGCGTCGCAAGCGATGCGACCGCGACGATCGCAACGGCGAGTCCAACGTATCGCGAAAGCATCCGCTGTCTCCCTCGAAGCTCTCCGGCATTACGCCTTGAGCGCGATCTTCTCTTCGGCCGTGATCACCGAGCCGTCGTCATCGGTCCAGGAGAACTTGAAGGTCCCGGCTTCCTCCACCTTCGCATCGAACTGGATGTAGGGGTTGGCCGAGATCGCTGGCTCGAGCGCGCAGGCGAAGACCGGCTTGCCGTTGAATTCGCAGGCAAACCTGTTGATGATCCTGCGCGGGATGGGCTTGCCTTGCGCGTCCTTGCGCTGGCCCGATTCCATGACGTGCGAGACCAGGGTCTTGATCTGGATGACCTCGCCCTTGGCCGCCTCCTTGGGAAGCTTGATGCGTGGTTTGTCTGCCATTGCTCTCTCCTTGCGCCCTAGCCGCCGCAGCCGCCGATCGTTACCTTCACGGTCTTCTGCTCCGTGAACAGCGCGCCGTCGCTCATCTTCGCGATCGCAACCACGTTCTGCGTGGCCGCGAGCCGGATCCGGATCGAGGCCTCCGCCTTGCCCGAGACCGGTGTGAACATCAGCGTCGCGACGCCGGCGTTCGGATTGCCGTCGGCGAGAATCATGACTTCCTTGACGTAGGATTCCGTGGTCATCGGGCTCTCGACCGTGAGCGACAGCGGCACGGTATTGCCATTCTCCGCGATCTCCGGCAGGTCGAGCGCGATCTTGCCCTTGACCGGCTGCTTGCCGCCGGTGAACTTCTCGATCCACTTCGCGGCGTCATTGCTCACTTCGGCATCGGCCGCCATCGGCATCAGGGTCAGCATGACGAAGCCCCCCCCGAGCGCGAATGCCTGCCGTCGATTGATGGCTTTCATTCCAGATCCTCCTCGCCGTCAGTTGAGCGTCTTGAGATAAGCGACCACGTCCTCGACCTGCGCGGCCGACAGAATCGACTTGCCGACGAACTCCGGGCGCACACGGCTCAAGCCGTCGCTTTTGAAGAACGCCGGCATGACCGTGTCGGTGAAGATGCGCTTGGGATCGGCGACGATGAGGCGCAACTGCGCCTCGCTGTAGCGGCCGGCGACGCCGTCGAGCGACGGGCCGAACTCGCCGTGGAATTCCTCGGATTTCAGGCTGGTGACCTGGTGGCAGGCGAGGCAATTGCCCAGCGTGCGCGTCAGGAACACCTTCTTGCCGGCATCGGGATTGCCGGGTGCGCCGGTCAGCGATTTGGGCAGAGCGTCATTGACGACGTCGAGCTTGATCGACTCCTGCGCGCAGGCGCTTCCGGCCGAAAGACATAGCGCAAACGCAGCCGCGAGCGAGCGCCGCATGTTCCCTACCCTTGATGGCGAGGTGACGCCCGCCTCGTTTGCGATGGACTCACAATCCATCAAATTCAGTTATTATGATATGTTCATATAAGAAGCGGCGTCAAGACAAATTCGCAGGGCCGGTGTCAGCTAGCCGTTTGTGGTAAGAAAATCCCGGAACGAGCCGCGCTCGTAAGCCCGCTCCCCCACGAAGCGAAACATCGCCAGGAAATGCTGCGGCTTGAGATAGCCGGGTGCCCGCGCCACCTCCCGCGCCATCGGCTCCTTTGCCTCAATGCCGTTGGACGATGGAGGAAAGAACTGGAATGTCGGGGTGAACCTGATCCCGTATTTCTGGGCCAGATCCTTCTCGGACAATTCCTGGCGATCGAAATCCGTAACCTTGCGGGAGCCGATCAGATTGAGCTGCAACACCTCGAAATTATCGCGAATGTAGGTTGTGATCGCCGCATCGGCAAAGTTTACCAGATGCGTCTCACGGCAATAGGGGCAGCCGCGCAGCTCCCACATGATCGCAAGGCGCTTGCCGCCGGCGGCAGCGCCTTCGAGGTCCTCGCGCAGATCGAGGAAGCTCTGCAGAAACCAGGGCTCGTGATAGAGCCCATCTTCTCCAAGGGCCGGCTCAGCGGCCGCCTCGCCGCGGCGGGCGACAAGAGCCGCGCCCGATGCCAATGCGAGAAAGCCGCGTCGCGTCAGCCAGCCGGGCGACGTCAGGGATTTGTGCTTTGGAAGGATCTTGCGCATCGGTCACTTTCATTATGATATTCATATCTACGAATGTGACAAGGATTTCCGATCTTGCGCTGCATCATCGCCCTGTTGGCATGGCTGACGTCGAGCGCGCTCGTTCTCGGCGCGGAGGCCGGCAAACCCACGGATTTCGTATCGGTGATGGGGTCGATCATGGATAATCTGCGCAGCGCGGCGAGCTATGCGCGCACCGGAAGCATTGCGCTGGCGCAGATGGAGACCGACGCGGCGGCGGCCACGTGGAAACGGCTCGAGCCAAATGCGTCCGGTCCCCTGCCCGCTTATGCTCCGGCCGCACTGGCGGAATTTCTTGGTGACGGCGGTGAACGGCTCGCGGCCGCAACGCGCGCGCTGGACGGCGGCGACAATGTCGCCGCCGGTCGCGAACTGCTTGCGCTGCGCAGGTCCTTTCATGAACTCAGGCGTCGTTCGGGCCTCTACGATCTCGGCGACTGCGTATTCGAGATCGCGCCGGCCATGGAAAAGCTACGGGTGGCGGTCACGCGGTATGGCCAGCAGCCGGCGCAGGCATACGCCGAGGAGACCGTTGCCGCCGCAAGCGCATTCCGCGATCGTCTACAGCGCTGCAACGAATGGGCAAGCACCGAGATCGCCGGACAAGGCGAGTTCCGCCGCCTCATCGACGGCGCGATCGCGAGCAGTGGCGAGATCGCCCATGCAGCGATGGCCGGCGACGGGCCGCTCGTGCATCGTTACCTGATCGAACTGCAGTCCTATGCCCAACTGCTCGATTTCCGCTACGGCTAGCTCAGCCGATGGTGGTCAGCCCCGGAAAACGCTCCAGCAGCCACTCTGAAACTGCCGGCATTAGACCGGTCAGGAACATCAGGCCGGTCGCGACTAGAAAGACGCCCATCGTCTTCTCGACCAGGCCAAGATGCCGGCGCGCGCGGCCAAGCGCGACAATGAACCTACCGGTGAACGCGGCCGCGATCAGGAACGGAATGCCGGTCCCGATCGAATAGGCGAAAAGCAGCAGGGCTCCTCGTCCGGTCGTGTCCTCCGAGCCTGCCATCAGCAGGACAGCGGCGAGAATTGGGCCTGCGCAGGGCGTCCAGCCGAACGCGAATGCCAGGCCCATGACGAAGGCCCCCGCCACCCCGGCCGGCCGGTTGTCGACCTGCACTGTCGCACTGCGATAGAGCAGCGGAATCCTCAGCACACCTAGAAAATGCAGACCCATGACGATGATCAGGCCGCCGGCGACGATGCCGAGCGTTGAGAGATGCGCGGAGATGAGGCGTCCCGCGAGCGAGGCGGTCGAGCCGAGCGCGACGAAAACCAGCGAGAAGCCCGCCACGAAAGCGAGAGCGGAGACCAGGATGCGCGGCCGCAGGTCGGGCTTGCCACCGGAGAGATCGTTGACCGAGACGCCGGCCATGTAGCAGAGGAAGAGCGGGACCAGGGGCAGGATACAGGGCGATAGAAACGACAACAGCCCCGCGACGAAGGCCGCCCCCAGCGTGACGTCCAAGGTCATTGCGTCTCATCCCTAGAACATATGCGAATTTAATGATATAAAGCGCCAAGGAAGTCCAGAGGTCCGTTACGCAGGATGAACAGAATCATCGCCCGGCTCGCAGTCATTGTCGCGCTCGCGCTGCCCGCAACGGGATCGCGCGCGGCCGAGCTCGTCATGTTCGAACGGGCCGGCTGCGTGTGGTGCGCACGCTTCAACGCCGAGATCGCGCCGATCTATGGCAAGACCGAGGAAAGCCAGACCGCGCCGCTGCGCCGGGTCGACCTTAATAGCCCCCTACCAGCCGACCTTGCCGGAATCGATCCCGGCGCCTTCACGCCGACCTTCGTCGTGGTAAAAGAGGGCCGTGAGATCGGGCGCATTCGCGGTTATCCGGGGGATGCCTTCTTCTTCGGCCTCTTGGACCGGATCCTGTCCAGCACAGGATCCGAACCGGGCAGGTCGTGACCGCTCTCGAGGATTTTACTCAGGGGAATTTAAGACGATGCCACTGCCAAAGCTGAAGGAGATCGAGGGCTCCGCCGAGCTCGAGCAGATGATAGAGAGGGCGCGCGAGGCGAGCGACATGCTCAAGGCGCTATCGCACGAGTCCCGCTTGCTGCTGCTCTGCATCCTCGCCGAGGGCGAGAAATCGGTGACCGAGCTCGAGCAGTTCCTCGGCGAACGGCAGTCAACCGTCTCCCAGCAGCTCGCGCGGCTCAGACTCGATCGGCTGGTCACCACCCGCCGCGACGGCAAGGCGATCTACTACAGCCTCGCCAACGAGGACGTCCGCAAGATTCTCACCGCCGTCTACGACGTGTTCTGCGAGCCGGTGCGTCGGCGCCGCCGGTAATTTTCCGTTCTGGATTTTCGCGCCTTCCCGGCGCAGACTGCCTAACAAGCAGAACGAACATCCCCGGGAGGAATGCTGGGCCCTTCGACCATAGCGTTTGCATGCGGACTTGCCGCCGGTGCCGTGCTCGGCGTTTCCGGCCGTGCGGGCCGCTTCTGCACGCTCGCGATGCTCGAGGATGCGTTCTTCGGATCGGATTTTCGCCGGCTCAGATCCTTTGCTCTGGCCGCGGCGGTCGCCCTGCTTACGACCCAAGCGCTGGCCGAGTTCGGCATCATAGACCTGTCGCGGTCGATCTATCTCACAGCATCGATCGGCCTGGGCGGCGCGATCATCGGCGGGTTGATGTTCGGCGTCGGCATGGCGCTGGTCGGCACCTGCGGTTTCGGCACGCTGGTGCGCATCGGCGGTGGCGATCTGCGTGCCATCGTGGTCTTTCTCGTGCTCGGCCTGTCCGCGCTCGCGACCATGCGCGGCATCACCGGCATGCTCCGCGTGAAGCTGATCGAGCCATTGTCGGTGCGCCTCACCGAAGGCAACAACCAGACTCTGACTTCGCTGCTCGGGGCTGGCAGCACCACGCGCGCGATCCTCGTCGTCTCGATTGCCGCCGCGCTCGCTTTCTGGGCACTCGCGGATGGCCGGCTGATCCGGTCGCCGCGACTATTTGTCTCCGGTCTTGCCGTCGGCGCCGCGATTGCGTTCGGATGGTTCGCGACGGGGTGGCTCGCGGATGACGAATTCGATCCCGTGCGCGTCTCCTCGCTCACCTTCGTTGCCCCGCTTGGCGACACTATTCTTTACATTGCCACCTTCTCCGGCGCGCGGTTGAACTTTGGCATCGGCTCGGTCGCCGGCGTCGTCGCCGGCTCGTTTGCCGCCGCCATGCTCGGGCGCGGCTTTCGCTGGGAGGCTTGCGATGACGCCCGTGAATTGAAGCGTCACATGAGCGGCGCGCTTCTGATGGGGATAGGCGGGATCATGTCAATGGGATGCACCATTGGCCAGGGATTGACCGCATTCTCAACACTCGCTCTCTCGGCGCCGATCACAATGCTGGCGATTGCCGTCGGAGCGCGGCTAGGGCTTGAGTTCACGATGACTGGCGAGTGGCTGCCAGCAGTGCGCAAGCTGTTCGGCGTCTCGACGTAATGGAAAAACCACCGCTTCCGCACATGTGGCCGGAATCCGAAGCGACTTCACCAAGAAGCAGTCAGCTCTCGACGGCTTCACCCTTTGTCCAAGCCAACGCAATGCTTCGCTCAGCTGCCGTTATTCTGCCGGTCCCCGAAGACGGCAGCGATCTGGCCGATGTAGATCTTGGCCGGAAACATTTTCCGCCCCACTCAACTCTCGCGAACGGGCGCGGCGAGATGAAAAGCGGCAGACGCGTACGCATTCAACCCGAATAAAAACCGTCGCCGTCAACGGGAGCCGTGTCGATCAAGCTCATCGATGGGAGCCGGAAACAATTCTCGGATTGATGCCGACGACGTTCAACCCGAACAGACATCCCAAACTAACGAAACGCTCCCACTGATTGGTACTGGGTCCGGAAAAGTACATTGACCAGGCCGACATGCTGACTTGGCCGACGTTCATGGCGATCGGCGTCATCATGTGGAGACGAAATTCGGCTTCGGAGCGAGGCGCCCTCGCCGCGGCAGATCGCCAGCGCGCCAGCTTCCCCTCGGATATCACTCCTTGGTAGCGCCAGCAGCGCGCGTCGGGCCCGCGCTCTACCCCACGATTACCAGTGCGAGCAGACCGGAGCCGAGCAGAGCGACGCCCGCGAGCGCAACCGCCAGAAAAGCAACAGATGTGAATTCTTCACGCATGGATGTGTGGCCAAGGATTCACCACGCTCCGACCATCACAAGAGTGGCGATGCTCAAAGCCGAGCAGCACAGAATGATGACTGGCGCGACTAAATTTTGGTGAGATCGCATTGCTGGCTCTCCCAGTTAGAAGGATAGGAGACGATAGCTCGGCAATGTATTTCCCTGACTTCGAGGTTGCTGGAAAGTGGTTTCAATCCGATGTCATTTGTTTCGTCTTCGCGCGGGCGGATGAAGTCTCCTCACGGGTTCGCGAACACGAAACGGAACCAGAGACCGATTCTCCCAATCCCGGATCAAACCTCAAAATGAGACCTTGTCGGGGTTGGTTTTTGACAGACACAGTCAATACGGGGCCTCGATCGACTCGCTGGGCGTGCGCGTCTGTAGGGTGAACCGTCGTGCGCGGCCCCGCGCCCAGGGCTGGCGCGACTGAGACCATCTGCGGATATCCCGGTTCGATGCTGATGCCCTTTTCCTCAATTGACACAGGGCTCGCTTATCGGCACGGTTTACGTCCATATCGATGCTGGAATGATTTGCAGATCCGGCGGCGTCGGCCCGCAAACGCGCAGCGTGCAACACGACCGCCTCATTTGATGCTCCGGGCGGAACAACCGCTGAAGTTGGTAGATGGCACCATCGAGAACGGATACGGGCCGGCTTAATCACCAGATGGAGGATGATCCGTCCCGCCCTCATCCGCACGCCGCCTCTCATCCTCCGGCTGACGATCACGTCGCCGAGGACCGAGGGCCGCAGCCACGCACCGATCACGGCAACAGTGCGCCCATAATTCACCCGCCCCACGAGGCCCCCGCCTTGTCGTCTGCGCACTTCGGCTCCGGGCAGGAGGAGTCCGGACGTGTGACAGCGATCGCGAATTGGATGCAGCGAGGACGCCGCATCTGGCGCGGGCACCTCCAGCGCGATCAACTCCCCGAGGCAACCGGAGGGTCGATGGGAAACATCGAGCGCTGGTTGCTCGCGTTGCTGAGCGTTCTCGTCATCGTGAGTTGCGTTTGCGCGACCATTGTCTTGATGCAGGCCACGGCGCTCAAAGCGGAGATCGCCACGCTGCAACGCGAAATCATCGCGCTCAAGCTCCGCGTAGCCAGGCTCGATCAGATCGCAAGCACCAATGAGGCCCGTGACAAGCCAAGCACCGAAGCACCCAAGCCGCCGGCCGAGACTCGCCCCGACCAGGCAGTTCTCGTCCTGTCGCGCGAAGAGATTCAGCTGATCCGCGACTACATCAAGCCAGCCCCGGTTGCGGGCTCCGCGACCGAACAGATCAAGGTCGGCGATCCCGTCACGGGAGAAACAATCCCGTTCCCTTCTCCGATCACGGAGAAGGTCCGCAAACTGCTCGGCGCGAGATTTACCATCCGCAACGGCGTGATCGTCATCAGCCGCATCGGCAGCCGTCAGGCTGATGTTGTGATCGGGCCCAACTAATCAGGGGCTACCCATGCCACGCGCAACTGGCTCATACCCGCGACGAGGCATGCTCCCCAAAGCACGTTAGCGTGCATATCCGAATCAGCCCTTTGCCGGTAGTTATTCCACCTAAGGCTGATTATTCGGCGGCCTTTCGATGAACCGACGGCTACCATTGAGAAGCTCAAGGTTATTGGCGATGACCGGGTTACCTGGATCGAGCGAATAAGCCTTCTCAAACTTCCGTCGCGCCGCACTCAGATTGCCGCGCAGCATGTAGGAATAACCCTGATCATTCAGGATTTGAACGGTCTCGCCCCCCAGCCGAATCGCCTGGGCATAGGCCTGATCAGCCAGGTCAAAACGACGCAGGCGGTCATAGCTTGCCGCGAGCCCAATCCAGGCCGTCAGGTCCTTCGGTGATTTCTCGACGGCGTCCTTGAAATAGCGCTGGGATAGTCCGTAGCTGCCACGGTTGAAATGCTCCAGCCCCAGCCGAACGGGCTCGTCTGATGGGTAATATTTGACGTCAGTCGGCTCCTGCACGGGGTCCCCGCCCGGCGGATCCACGGGGGCCACAATTGCAGCCTCCCTCAGCGTGTAGTCACACCCCGCAAGGCCTGTCCCCAAGCAGCAATAGATCAGCATTAAGATGATGCGCCGCATAACTGTTGTCCCCGCCCGGCTCATCGGACTCATTGAAATAGCATCGTTGAATTTCCCAAAGCTAAGGCCCTTGGCTCCTCTACCTGTTCGGTGCTCCGCCAGTTCCGCCGACCGGTACCGACACGCCGGTTGACGAACCTGCCCCCAATCCCTCGATGTTGACGTTCTGCGTCGGCGTCGTCCGCACGCCCATTTGCCTCGTCGGATCGCTTATGTCGGGAAGCTGATCCACCGGCTGTTGCGTTTTGCCATAGCGTGTGACCGCGGCGCCCACGCGCCGAGCGTCATATGCGATCCTGCGATCACCGACGTTACGCGGCCATGGATGGATCGTATGGGTGACGGCGTTGACCTCTTTGGCATCGCCGGCGCTCATGGTGATGGTATTGGAACGCTGGAAGTAGCGGTCCATCTCGTCGTTACCGGCGAGGCCGTAACATCCCCCGAGCAGCAAAGGCGCGAACAGAACCAGATACCTTTTGGTCATCTCTCGCTCCTAGTTGAGGGTCTTTACGACCGGCTGGTTGGCGGCGGCGGCCGGGGGCGGAACGGGCGTCCTGAGCTCAGGAGCGATGATGTGGCCGTAAGGACCCTTCACGTCGCCACCGGAATTGACGTAGTCATCGTAGCGCTTGCGGACTTCCATCTGGCCATTGAGGAAGAAATCGACGTCGTTGGCCGGCAAGCGTGAGTCGAGCGGAGACGCCAGTTGCTGACCGGGTACCGCCGGCGCAACCAGGCGCGGCGTGACGATGATGACGAGATCCGTCTCCTCTTGCTGGTACGACTTGCTGCTGAACAAGGTTCCAATCACTGGCACCGAGCCGATCCAGGGCAATTGCGAAACGTCCTGGCGATTGCGGGTCTGCAACAGGCCGGCGATTGCAAAGCTCTGGCCATCGCGCAACTCAACCGTGGTTCGCGCGTCGCGGCGGGTCAGCGCAGGAACGGTCGTCCCCTGGATCGTCACCGCATTGGCGAAATCAAGTTCACTGACCGACGGCTCAACCCGAAGGTTGATCACGCCGCGGGAGAGCACGGTAGGGACGAAGGCGAGCTCAACACCGAACTTTTTGTATTCAATCGTGATGGTGGGAAAACCGTTCGTCGTCTGGGTCGGTATCGGCACTGGAAACTCACCGCCGGCGAGGAAGCGGGCGGCGTCGCCGGAAAGCGTAGTCAAGTTCGGCTCCGCCAGCCGGCGTGCCAGTCCCTTGGTTTCCAATGCAGAGATCAGCATGTCCACCGAACCGCCGTTGCTGGTTCGAATAAGACTGGTCAACAAGGTTCCGAACGGGGCCGGCGCGATGCCTCCTGCAGTCCCGGCGAGCGTCCCCAGAGTTCCGAGTACCGGAAGGCTGCCTGTCGGGGCACTACCAACAGGCCCCCCGCCCGCACCGAGGGGACCGTTGGCGGTGTTGATACCACCGATCGGTGTTCGACCGGCGGCGGTCACACGACCTAGCCCAGAATTACCAATGTTAGTGCCGTTGGCGTTCGCCGCAGAAAGGTTCACCCCGAGGTTTCGACCGGCCTCCCGGCTGACCTCAAGGAAGCGCACCTCCAGCATCACCTGCTGCGGTGCTGCGACGCTCATCGCGTTGACGACGGTGCCTCCTTTCGCAACGGTGCTGGTGGCGATTGCCATAGCCCGCTCGGCCGCAACCGCGTCGACGGCGGTTCCGCTGAGCACCACCTGGCCCTCGGAGGCCGAGACGCGAACACCCTGCATGCCGGTGCCGGTCCGGATGTTCTGCTGCAAATTGCCCGTATCGATCACGACCTCGACGTCGAGGACCCCGATCTGCTTCATCGCGCTGTCGAACAGAATGACGTTGGTGGTGCCGGTCTGCTTGCCCTGGACATAGATCATGTGGTCGCTCAGCGACTTCACGTCGACGATGTCAGGCGAGCCCGCGATAATCGTCGCAAAAGCGGTATCGACCTTGAAGGTGCGCGACTTGTTGACGACCACCCTGACCCGCTGGACGTCGTTCATTTCGCTGACAAAGACGCCGCCGGAGGAACCCCGCCGGTCTGCAGCCTCCGCGCGGTCAGCGGGCCCACACAAGGCCACCGCTGCGCCAAGACCCATCACGCCGAAGGCGAGAAGCCTCGCTACCGTCTTACCTGAAACGCGACCGCCGCCCATTCGAGTCCCCCCACCGCGATCCGCGGCCGTCCCCGCAAATCTACGTGCTCGATGTCCCCAAAAGTTCCCCTGCGCGTACCACGTTGCAGAGATTACAGTTCATCCCATTACAAATCGTTATTTCGTATTTCCAACATCATCCTCCCTGATGGCGCCTCCTTGCAAGATGAGAGCCTTACCGCACTGCCACAACAGCAGAGAAAACTCTCCGATGTTGCCAGCGCGCACCACTTTTCGCATATCGGGAACTATCCCATAGCGTCGCGACCTTGAGGCGGGTTCCCGCTGCTCCTGCCATGGAACCACGCTATCGGCTTTCGGAAAACCTGTTCAGGCGATGGGGCGTGCTCTGTCGCTTACGGTACCCGGGTGCATTCCAGGCGACCAACTAGAAAGGAATCTTGGTAGACGCGCTCGGCGCGTTCAATGCTGTGCCCCATATCGGCATGAGCATGGTAAAGCCCGCTTGAGAAGCCGTAACAGTCAAATTGTCGGTGCTGGCCCCCACGGTCAGCGTCGGCGTGAGACGGCCGAAATACAGGAATGGCGCCGCATTCTGCTTAGCCGTCAAGGACAGGGGATCCCCGGTGCAGCCGGCCGGCGACTGCGGCGGGCTTTGGACCATGTCGGGCGTGTAGCAGCTAATCATGACCGCCCGGGCGCCGGCGCTCGCGAGCGTCCGCAAGGACTGCATCGTGATTGCATAGCGTCCGAGATCGATGATGGCGAACATCAATGTAAAAAGCGGCACGAACACGAGGATAAGCTCGAAGGCCGAGGCGCCGCGATTGTCGAGCTTTCTCATCATTGCACCAACGCGACAACTTGGGTGTAAATGATGGTCGCCGGAGCACACCCTTGCGTGCTCAGGTAGCCGCCACCGCTCATGTCGAGCGTTTTCGCGATCACTTGTGAACAGGTCGTATTGGTACTGGCAGTCGTTCCGCTCCAGCTAACGTCGACCTTGGGGAAGTACATGGCCCCGCCCAGGCTAACTAGACCACTACCGTTTATGGTGACCTTGTTGCTGGTCTTGGTCGGAGCCTGATCGTCAATCAGGACGCCATTCAGATCAGAAGAGAAACTGTTCGTGGCAGGTGCGGAGAGGTCAACCGTACCCCCGTTGATGGTAAGCTGCGAATCTCCGAGCAATACCAGGGTTACGCCTGTGCCTTTCAGTTGTCCGCCGGTGACCTTTATAGTTGCCTTGGAGAAGATGTATGTTCCCGGGTCCAAGACGTACTTGTCCCCGTTCTGCACCGTGAAATTGCCGTAAGCTCCTGTCCCCGCGCTATTCGGCGCGCAATGCTTCCATCCATCCGCCTGAACAGGGCATGACGGGCTTGTATTGCCAGTCCTACTGTTGAACGATTCGGTGTCCAGTTTCCGGAGCGGATTGTTAGCGTACGTCATGAAATAGTTGTGCGGCACGCTAATATTGCTGCAGGTGCCTGAGGGGGTGCAGCCACTTACACCATAAACCGCCCATCCCGAACCGGTGAAAGATGGAGTGCTCGCAAGTTGAACACTGGTATCCGACATCAGCGCGCAGCCAGTTCCGTTGTTGCTGAGGTTACCGGCAAGCTTAAGTGCGCCTGAGTCAGGTCCAAGCGCCAAAGCGCACGCCTTGGTCGGCTGCTGGACCAGCGCGATGGCTTGGGCCGGGATGTTGACGGTCGTCAAACCCAGCACTGCCGCCAAGTAGGCCGGCTGTTGCTGGCTGACCCTGGCGCGAACGGCGTTGCCGGTGCCTGCAGGTGGCGTTGTGAACGTGCCCGCAGTGTAGGTGCCGATATCGATCTGCACGGCTCGCGAGATTCTGTTCGGAAGACTGGGCGCGCACTGGGTGCCGGGATAGGGCGTGCTGTCCTGCGGACTTGAGTTGCAAAACCCGTTCTGTGCCGCAAATTCCTTGGCCAGATAATCCACCGATTGTGTACCGCAGGCCGCGCCAGCCATCGTGCATGAAAGCCGCAAGGCGCCCGAGTAGGCCGCCGAGTCGGCGGCGTTCTGCGCGTGCTGGTGGGTGACGTACCATGATCCGGCCTCCGCCCCGAGTGCGACCGCTCCGATGAGCGGCACGAGGGCGATGACTGTTGCGAATGCGGCCGAGCCTTGTCGCGAACGGAGCAGATTACGCATGGAAACACCCTACTGGAAGCGTTCTGAGTAAGGCAGCGTGAACGTACAGGTGGTGGGGCACAGTACCCGTCTCAAGACAATCGGAGCCAAAGTGATGGTTGTCGAAAATGTAATATACTTGGGGAAATCAATATTGCTCGGCGAACAGGTAGCGCCTGCGTCTCCGCATACAACCCGGAGATTGCCGATCGTATGACCAGCGACTGTTGTCTGTAGCCCCGGCCTCCAGGTCACCGAGCCGTCGGGGCCGAGCGGATTATAGTACTGCACATACTGCCCGAAGGAGCGCAACGCCGTCCACGCCGAGATAAATTGGAAGCCCGCGGCGGCTACGTCGGCGAGCGGCATGAGCAGGAACGCCACCAAGACCGGGTAAACGATCAATGTCTCGAACGCGACGGCGCCGCGCTGATGCGCGATGAAAGAATTCTTAGCACACGCGCGCCTGGCTCGACCGATACTTACCACTCCCGATCGCCGAGCCCGAGCAGTAGCGACTTGAACCACGTCCATGACAATTCGGCCACGCATAGTCGTTCACCAAACATAAGGGACCACTCTCCAACGCGATGCCTCGTAGCTGGAATATTCAGGGCAGTTGCGCCGAAGCAGGTCTTCTTCGTAAAGAATTCGGCATACCTGGACGCCGATATGCAGGACGAGCAAGACCGCGGTCAGCGGCGTCGGATTTCTCAGCACTACTCCCAACACCGCGATTTCTTCCGCAAGGTAGAGCGGGTGCTTGATCCACCGATACGGGCCCGTTTGCACCACATTGCGCGCCTGTGGCACCAGACTGAATGACCTACCAAGGTGTCGGATGGTGATCAGCATCATGATCATGCCGATCAACACGCAAGCGGTGGATGCCAGGTTTGGTAGCGCTTGGTCACTCTTACCGAAGAAGGCGATCGTCCATGGCATATAGGTGCCGACGAACGCCGCTATTCTTGGGAGGACGCCATCCGCTTGCGCCTTTGCCGGCGACCGCGTCATCGTCAATAGCGCCAGGAGCACGTAGAAGGTCGCAAGGCAAACACTCGACAAGAGCGACGGCCAAGGTTTATCGGCCGATGATCCAATATTGACGGCGACGCCAAGTGCCAGGAGCATGAACCACATGCCGCCGAACAATTGCATCATCCGGTCGTAAGAGGAGGTTTTCGACAGTGCAACCGTGCTCATGGCTATTTACCGAAACTGGCGAACGAACGCACGAGGTGCAGAATGGGACTTCCTCCCAAAATGACGAACATGGCTGGAAGCAGAAACAGCACCATCGGAATGGTCAGCTTGGCGCCTAACTTGTGTGCTCTTTCTTCAAGCTTGGTAATACGTTCTCGCCGGAGATCGACAGCAATATTCCGCAGAGCCTGGCCCACCGGCGTTCCGTATTGCAGGCTTTGAGCGACCATGGTGCCAAATCGGCGAAGCCCATCCGACGTAGACCCCAATTTCTCGAACGCGTCGCTGCGATTTGGCAGTATCCGGAGATCATCAAGAAGACAGTGCAAGACCCGGGATGTGGGGGGATTGGTCTCGCTCATTTCTTGCGCGACGCGAGCGAGCCCGCTCTCCAGGCCCATTCCCGCTTCGCTGCACACGACCAGCAAATCGATCATATCCGGCGTGCCCAGCCGAATGGCAGCATCAAACCGCCGCTTCAGCACCGCCAGAATCAATCGCGGCCCCAAAATTCCGATCGCCACGCCAATGAGTGTGAAGACCAGCACATCCGTCAGTGCCTTCCCCGAAAGCTGAGCGACACCCCCGGCGATGATTGGACATAGGAATATGCTGACGGCTTTGACACCGATCCAGGCCGGCAACGCTCGACGATGATTGAAACCCGATGATTGAAGGATCGCTCGTAGTTGATCCAGATTTTCCTCAGCGTAGAAGCGGCGATACCACGTGCCGAGCCATGAAAACCAACCAGTCACGTCTTCGAAGGATGCTGACCCGCCAGCAACGCCCATCACCGCGTTTGCCACCCGTGCATCCACAGTACGAATGTGTATCTCGCGGATAATCAACAGGCTGGTCGCAGTCCCAGCCGCCACTGCGAGGGCCACCAGACTGAGGCCAAAATTCATAGTTGTGTTTCCCTTCTGACCATCCAACTTATCACCAAGGCTCCGACAAGCACCGAGGCTACCGCGTAAGCGAGCAGCTTGTTTCCAACCGGATCGGTGAACAAGAGATCGACAGTTTGCGGATTGGCCGCGTATAGTACTCCGCCTCCAATCAAGGGCGAGATTGTTAGCGCTCGTGATGAAAAGATCACCTCTCCTGCCAGCGCCTTGGCGCGGGCAGCTAGCGCAACACGCTGCCTCACAGTGTCGCCCAGGTTCTGCAGCGTTTCGGCCAAGCTGCCACCTGACTTCAATTGGACGGCAAGTGTCACCGCAAACATCGCATACTCGGCCACTTGCGTTCGGCGATAGACACCTTCGACAGCTTCCGCTGGAGGTCTCCCCAGATTCACTTCGTTGCATACGATGGCAAACTGCCCAGCTGTTGGTTGCGGCATTTCGCGCGCGAGGGCGCGGAATGCTTCGTGCACAGGCAAACCCGATCGAACCGTACTCGTCACCAGCTGGATCGCATCAGGCAACTGTCGAAAAAGCTGGAGGGCGACGCGACGTTGCTGCCATCCAAACAGCCCTCGCATCACGATGATGGCTGCGATTGCAGCGGCAACGCACCCGTAGAGAATGGAATATCCGAGTTGACTATTCGCATAGAGGATTGCTGCCGCTCCGAACGCACCGGCAAGCAGCACATAGGCCGGATGCCAAATGTTCGGTATCTCGGGATTGTAATTGACCAGCCGATGGAGGAACAGAGTCTGGGATCCGGTCTCCGTGCGGCGAATGGACAGCAGGTTGGCTGGATGTGAGGCTGGCAGCGCAACCGCCAGCCGGCGATCGATGCGTCTTTCCCGAGCGTCGAGCCACAACGCAATGGCTGCTGCGCACATCGCGAGCGCCAGAACAGTGACGATCACGGACTCCGGCATCATATTTGCCTCATCGCCTCGGCCCAAGCTCCATCCAGCCCGTAATAGACAAGACGGCTTTTGAATTTCGGGGTTGCAAGGTTGCACCTGTATGTGCCCGATAACCGCCCATGCACATCCTCGTCCTGGTACTCGAAGGCTGCGATGTCATTGGTGGTGATCACGTCCCCCTCCAGCCCGATTACCTCGCTGATCTGAACGATACGGCGCTGTCCGTCCCGCATGCGTTCGACCTGCACAATGAGATCCAGCGCAGCGACGATCTGAGTTCGAATGGCGCGCGACGGTAGATTGACCTGCCCCATCTGCACCATGTTTTCGATGCGGGTCAGGGCATCACGGGTGCTGTTGGCATGCACCGTGGAGATCGAACCATCATGGCCGGTGTTCATCGCCTGCAGCATGTCAAATGCTTCAGCGCCGCGCACCTCGCCCACGACGATCCGGTCAGGACGCATGCGCAGCGCATTCCACAAGAGATCGCGCTGTGTCACCTGCCCTGTGCCTTCGAGACTGGGAGGCCGGGTCTCCAGGCTGACCACGTGCGGCTGCTGAAGCTGCAATTCTGCCGCATCCTCGATCGTGACAATGCGCTCGGTGTGATCGATGTACTGACTCATCGCATTCAGGAGCGTCGTCTTACCGGATCCGGTACCGCCGGAGACCAGAACGTTGAGCCGAGACCGGGCGGCGACCTCCAGCAATTGCCCGATGGCCGCGGTCATTGAGCCGTTTTCGATCAATCCGGCCATATCCAAACGAAGGCTTGGAAATTTTCGGATGGAGATGCACGGACTATGGATCGCCAGCGGCGGAAGGATGATGTTGACGCGGCTGCCATCCAGCAGGCGACAATCCACCATCGGGCTGGATTCGTCGACGCGCCGACCAACCTGCGCGGCAATCTTCTGAGCGACGGAGGCGATGTGATCATTGTCGCGGAATCGCACCGCAATTCGTTCCAGCTTGCCGCTTCGTTCCACGTAGACATTACTCGGACCGTTCACCATGATATCGTTGATCGATTGATCGAGCAGAAGCGGACGCAGCGGCCCGTAGCCGGTCATGTCGTCCGCAATCTCGTCCGCTAGCTGAATCTGCTCGCGACCTGACAGTTCAAGTCGTTCCTCGTTGGCGATTCCATGGATGATTTCCTCGATCTGCCGCCGAAGGACATCCCGCGAAACGGTTGCGGCAGCCGACGGATCGATCTGCTCGATGACTCGCTCGCGAAGCGAGGCTGGCATCAGGGGCCGCTGAGGCGAAGGCGCGTGCCTGGGCGCAGATGCAGGCAAGCTCGGCGTCGACGCAGGCAATGGCGTCAATGCAGGCAAAGGAGCTGGCGTATCGTCGTCGCGCCTACCGAAGGTCTTCATAGTCCCAGCAGCCTCCTCAGCCGTCCCTTCCGCTCGGCGCCGAGCCCTGTGATCTCTCTTACAATCGGGGCGAGGTGACGCCGCAGTGCTGATACGTGCTTGAGTGCTGGAATTCCGAGATTGACCGCCTGAGTCATCCCCTTCCCGAGATCGGGTACCACCATGTCTGGTTCTGCCCCCAGGGCCTTGACAATCGCGGCTCTTGGGAGGCCGCCGGGGCGATCGGCACGGTTAAGCAAAGTGAAGACCCGATCCTTGCCGGCGATGTTGGTGACAGCAGCGCGCAGTGCATGAGCATTGCGAAGTCCGGTCACCTCGGCTTCCAGCAGCACCAGCACGTGACGAGAAAGAGTGATCACCGGATGGATGGATGGCGGAAATGGGACCGGTACATCGACGACGATGTAATTGAACCGTTGGCGGAGCAGACCGAGCACGTGCCTCACGCCCGCTTCGGTGATGTCGAGCTGCGCATCCAGCTCCTCATCAGCGGAAATCAGGCAAACCCGCTCGTTGACCTCAATTGCCGCGCGCTCGAGGAACAACGTGTCCGCCCGCATCGGGTTCTCCAAGGCGATACGGAGCCCTGGCCCAGGCCGTACACCCAACATCACGGCTGTTTCGCCGGCTTGTAGGTGAAGGTCGAGCAGCGCGACCTTGGCCTTGGTGGTCTCGGCAAGCTGCAGGGCGAGGTTGATGGCGATACTCGTCGCTCCGGCGCCGCCCTGCGCCCCGCAGATCGAGATCACATGCCCGCCACGATCAGGCTGACTATGGGCCACATCGCCAAGCAGCTTTGGGCGCAGCTGGTCCAGTACCATATCCCGCGTAATCGGCTTCGGCAGATACTCGGTCAGGCCGAGTTCCATGAGCTCGCGATAGAATGTGATCTCCCTGCTCTCACCGATCAGAACCACCCGGACGTCGGGTGGACAGACGCCGGCCAGCCTTTCCAGCTCGGCAAATGGGTCATCGATGCCGCTGATGTCCGTCACCAACGCGGATAGATCCGTGTCGGTTTCGAGCATCCGTATGGCGTTACGGATCGTGCCACGCCTGATCGATATGTTGCTGCCTTCGAGGCCCTTGCGCAGAGCCGCAGCACTAAGCTCGTCATTTACAAAACAGACGATCCGGTTGCGAGCTAGAACAGATGTAGCTTCTTCAGGTGAACTGACGACTGCAATGTTAACGCTCATCAACGTTTCTCCAGCAACTTGCCTGCCTGCACCACCATCGTCGCACCCCGGTGGGAAACTTCCGACCCATCGCAGTTGACCATAGCGTCCCCGTCGCCTGAGTCCTTCCTGACTGAGTATTGCTTGACCTGACCGCCAGTATGAATGACTACCGCAGCAGTCCGGCCGGCAACTGCATTCTGGCGAGCAATTTCCGGCGACACATCGCAGCTGGACATGGCGCCAGTGTCCGCCGTATCCCACTGCTCGACTGCTGCCCGTACGGCCAGCGAGATCGTTCCGATCTGCTTTGCGACTGTGATCTTCTTGACCTGGTCTGGCGCAAGCTCCAACGACACTGTTTGCGCTTGCTTGCCGGCCAAAGAGCTAACGGTTCGCCCGCCTTGCACAATCTCCTGGTCAATCGCAATGACTCGAACGTTGCCCAGAACGACTTCGCTCAGGGCCCGACGCGCGGGGTCTGCCTTCTCGAACACCTGGGTCAACAAGACATCGACATGATCACCGGGCCTGATCAGCCCCGAGACGCCCGACTCCTCGTCAACCTTGATGCTGATTGCCCGGCTGTCCGGGGCCAAGACGCTGGCCAGGAAACCGCGATCTCGCGGCCGCAGCACGTCCTGCAGGGTAATTGGACTGCCGGCCTCGACGAATTTGCGAACCAGAGAGCCGGTAAGTCCGGCCTTCGCGTCGGGCGTTTCGAGAATCGCCCCGGCTGGAAGACGTTCAGGCAGCGCCGACCGCACAGCGAAATCTTCATCGCGGGCCAATGTACCTCTCGATAGCGGACGTGCCGCAACAAAGTACCCGACAGTCGAAGGAGGCGCCGGCCCCTGCTCCGTGACCGCTACCGGAACCTGTTTCGGCAGGTTCATGTTGTAGGCAATAAGCCCGAACGCGGCGGTTGCCAGCAACAGAACTATGATGATCGAGAGACGCAACGCGGATGACATGTCAAAGTCCTCGACTGAAAATGGTCCAAATGCCACCGCATGCTACGGCCACCCCGTAAGGCAGCGGTGCGTGTCGCAAGTGTCGCCACCGCTCGACCGCGTAGACGCGGCGCATGAGCGACGAGCCGGCGGGCGCGAGCCTGGGATATGGCAGGAGGCGCATCAGCAGATGCACCAGGGCGAGAATGCCGCCAGCCAATGCGGTAACGGTCAGCAACTGAATTACGCCCGTCAGCGGAAAGCCGATCGCCAACGCAGTCAGCAACTTGACGTCGCCGCCGCCAATTCCACCGCGCGTGTATAGGACAAACAGCAGCAGAAAGAGGATCGCGGCGGCTATCAGCGACTCGGCAATTTGGATCGCGTTGGGCAATTGAGTGACGATCCCGAGGAACGCCAGCACCAGACAAATTTCGTTTCGGATCAAGCGCGTCGCGACATCGATCGTTGCGACATAGAGCAACAATAGGATTTGCAGAAGCGAGGCTGTGGGAGCAATCCAATTCATCAAATGCACGCCTCAAAGAAGCGGAAGGCAAATTTGTTGGGGAGCACTCTTGCAGGAGGGGGGGCAGCCTGGATTGCCCCCCTCTGGCGTCAAAATGGCTGTATCAACCAGCGATGGCCGTAGCGAAAGCAGTGGTGATAGCGGTGATCCCGGTAGTCAGCGCTGCGCCGATCTGGCCACCAGCTCCGCCACCGAACACAGCACCGACTGCGCCAACGATACAAACTGCGACGATAATGTATTCGAACGACACCACGCCGTCCTGGTCCGTGCGCAGACGCTTCAACGCTTCTCTCGTCTCAATATAGTACGTCAACATAGGAGGATCCCTTCCTTGGAGATGACAGACTTCGGAATGTTCGTTGGCGAAAAACCCCTGCGCCAACTGGATTCTTTTATAATGTTCGCTCGGAGGGTTTCGCGTGCTCCATAGAGGGGTGATGCGGAGCATAAGGGGTACTCCTCGCTCGATTAACCATTTCGCCGAGCGGCCGGCGTTCGGTCGACGCGCGACAACGCGCTGGCGCTTGCCGATCGCTCAGCCATCGTGGGCATGACGATGCACGGCGTTGTCGATCGCAGAAAGAGCGTTGAGGAGTTGAACGCAATCGCGGACTGAGGGCGCTATTCAGCCGCCAATGTCGGTGCGCTCTGTTCTACCGATCGGCCGAATCCAGCCATTCCCGACCTTGAATAGCGGACAGCACCGAGATGACCAATCGCCGGCACTTCACACGAAGCACGGACAGCAGCTAGCGTACGCATTGGCGGACGTAATAGCCGTTGACCCGTATCCACTGGCAGGGGCTTGGCCGAGGCTCCTTGATGATTGTGTAGCCGTGGTAGTCGATGTTGGTTGGTGCGGTCAGGCCACGCCAGAATACTGCATTCGCGCTGGACGAGCTCAGGGTCATCGCTGCCCAGAGACAGGCCAGGGCGACACAGAATGGAAAGAGTGTTCGCATCAGCGTCTTCCGGTTTGGAATTGATTACCGTAGCTCGCTTATCCTGACTGCTCCCAAAGACGCTCGCAAGTCCGATCGCGACATGACGCGAGATGTGATCCGGTCTTGCGCAGGACCGGCGACAGCACCATTTCAAAACCGCCTCATCTCATCGTAATCGTGATTGCGCTGAGATTGGCGGCGAATTCCATGCCCGCCTTGGGACCTTGCAGCACGATCGTGACGCCCTTTTCGTTGCGCAGGTGAGCGCCGTTGATGCCGCCGACGAGGGCGGCTCCGCCGCCGACGGAGGTGTAGGTGCCGGCGAAATCGCGCACCTCTCTGATGCCTGACGCCCGCCCCGCCAGTCGCCCGACGGTTGCGCCGGCGGTGATGCCGAAGCTCAGGCCCGACACCCTGAAGGGATAGACGCGCCCTCGATAGGTCAGTACCCCGCTGCCGGCGCCACCGCCGATCAGCAATCCCGCCTTCACGATTTTGACCTCGACGTGACCACTAGCTTGCGCATGTGACGGCGTGGCGGGAATGATGAACGCGAGCAACGCGATTGCTGCCAGGTACCGGGCAATCCAACGCAGCCACGCTCGCCTGCTGCTCTCAGGGTTTTGCGGCATCGACCTTCTTCCAGGTCTGGTCCGGATCGAACAGCGTGATGCGCTGGGCGATAGACTCGGTGCGCTCTCCCAAGTCCTTCTGGTAGACGGTACCAGCGTGATTGACCAGGAAGGTCATGACGCCGGAATTGCCGTATTCGGCTGGCCAGGCGATCAGGGCGAAGCCACCGATCATCTTGCCCTTGACGACGTAGTTGAGAGCACCGCCGGGCGCATCCGCCCCTTGCCCCTTCAGGATACGGAAATAGTATCCATGATATGGGCTCGGCTCTACACTTCCGGCCTTATAGCCTTCGGCCGAGGCTTCCGCCGCCAGTGCACCGAGTGGGCTCGGGTCGCTATCGTCGCGCCAGAACAGGCCGTCCTTCTTGCCCGGGCTGCTGACGATGCGTTGCGCGTAGACGCCCACGCCCTCACCACGATCCTTGTCGGCATATTCATTCTGGGCATCGACATAGGCGAGCGCAGTCTGGATCGCGTCGAGCTCGTTGCGGCCGATGCGACGATAAAGCACTTCGATCCGTCCCTCGGCCGTGTCGAATTCCCAGCCGCTCTTTGCATTGACGAGTGGAATTGGGAACGGGAAGTCGTCCGGCCCCAGCATCAGCGTGGCCTTCTTGTTGCCTTCCGCCTTGATCGAATGCTTGGCATCATACATCGACGTGAAGCGCTGGCGTATGTCTGCATCGGCGACCTCGTCGCCGGACGAGACGATGTCGTCAGCAGCCCTGCCGAGCACCTTGAGAATATCGGCCGGACCTCCCTTGACCGCAGAGGCAAGCGCTGCCGCTGCATCCTCGGGCGTAGAAAAGGATTGCTGCGCGGGCGCCGTCGAACTCAGCAGTACCAGCGCCATGATGCCTGGCAACGCCGCGCGATGAAGTGACTTCAGAACATTCATGGCGCGACCTCCGCAGGGATCCTCGCACCACGGGCGAGCCAATCGCTGTAGGTTCGGAATTTCAATCCGAGCTTGTCGTAGTGGACAAGCAGATAACCGTCGTTGCCGCGGGTCACCGCCTCCGGCTTCACGCGTTCGACCTCCTGCGCCATGACACCGACATAGGCCTTGTGGCTGCCGAGATAGCTGAAGCGGTAATAGCCGAGGCCGTTGGCGAGATAGCCGAGCAAGACGACATCGTGCTTCAGCGCAATGTCGGAGCGCCGGCCGCCGCCGCCTCCCCGTCCGCCGCCGCCTCCTCGGAAACCGCCTCCGGCAGACATGCCGCCACCGCCACGCCCGGCGAAGCTCGCCCCACCGCCACCGCGAGGCATGCTCGCCATACTCGACCGCCCGCGGGCGGAGGCCGCTGCAGCCGCCCGGCCAGAGGAAACGTTCATGGCACCGCCGCGGCTACCTCCACCACCGCGATTGGCAGACGCTGCGCGGTTGCCGGCACCAGCGCCGCCGCGGTTGGCGGCCTTGGCGCGGTCACCACCGCCCTTGGCTCGATCGCCTCCGCCCTTCGCACTCCCCTTGGCGCGGTCCGCAGCGCCGGCGCGATCGCCGCCACCGGGCCGGTCCCGCGTACCCGCGCGGTCGCCGGTGCGGTCACCCGCTCGATCTCCTGCACGATCAGCGGCACCGGCGCCCGGACGATCCTTGAGTACCTGCTGGCCGTCGCGGCCGCGAAAATCCATCCGGTCCGCGGCGCCCGCCTTCAGATTGTTGTTGCCAAAACGCTGCTGAACATTGGTGTTGTTGTAACGCACGCCCTGGCGGTGCGCCGGATTGTGCTGCCAGCCATTTCCGATGTTGGTGGTCCGGTGATTGACATAGACGTTGCGGTTGCCCCAGTTGCAGCCGCCGCCCCAGTAATTGCCCCAGCGTCCGATCGCCCAGGCGGTCCCAAAAGCGAGCCCCCCCGCGATCACGCCTGCGCCGATATAGGACGGATACCCGAAGTAATAAGGTGGGTAGTCCGCGTAGGGCCAGGCCCCGTAAACGGTGGCCGGCTCGTAGTACGGCACGTACATCGTTCCCGGCTCGGCCGGCTCGATGACGACCACCTGCTTGTTTTCCTGCGTCTGAACACTGACCTTCTGCTGTTTGGTCGTAACGAGCTTCTTGTTGTCATAGGCCTTGGTGCGCAATCGCTGGATCGCATCCATCACGTCCGGCTGCTGCGCGAGCACGGCATCACCCAGGCTCTTGGTCCAATCGAGCTTGTCACTCATCATCGTCAGAACGTCCGCCGTGCTGGCGAGCGCCTTGACGCTGTCGTCCCAGGCCTGCTTCTCGACCTCGGTCTTGAGCGCATCGCCCTTCAGCGACTTGTGTTCTTTGAGCCAGCGATCGGCCTGCACCACTTCCAGCGGATAGGTCGACGCGGCCAGCACATTGGCCAGCAGCTCGTCAGGATAGAGCGCGATCGGCGCCACCAGTGCTTCGAGCTGCTCGGGCTTCAGGAGCTCGGCGCTTGGCGGAGCCTGGCTTGCCGCTTGCGGCTGAGCGGTTGGAGCAGCAGGTTTGTCGGCCGTCTGCGCCGAGGCGACGGACGGGATGGCCATCAACAGCGCAAGCGCGATCACGGTCCTGGCACAGCGAAGCATCACATCCTCCATCGGAGTCACAATTTGGAGGATCGGTCCGCGGCCCGACCGTTCTTTGACAAAGATCAAGGGAAATGGCTGCGTCCCGGCTGCGCTAATCGTGCTGCTGCAACGCGAAAGCCTGGCGCGCGATCGGGAGCTTGATCTTGAACAGCGTCCCGCCGGAGGGCGCGTTCGCGGCGGAAATCGTGCCGTGGTGCGCCTCGACGATGGTGCGGGCTATGGCCAGGCCCATGCCCATGCCCTGCGGCTTGGTGGTGAAAAATGGATTGAAAATGCTCTTGAGATCATCCGTCGCAATGCCGGCGCCGGTGTCGCCAACCCGGATCTCCGCCCAAGCACCGGAAACGTTCGTCGTTACGTTGATTTCGCGTTTGCCTGTCTGAATTTCGGACATCGCGTCCAAGGCGTTGACAACGAGATTGAGAACAACCTGTTGCAGGTGAATCGGATCGCCCCGGACACAAAGTTCGGCCGTCGCCGGAAGGTAGTTCAACACGACGCCGCGTCCCTTGGCCACATCTGCGACGAACCCGATGACATCCCGCACGGTATTGTTTAGTTCAAGGTCTCGAATTTCAAAGGGCGTTTTTTTCAGCATGCTGCGCAGCCGTCGAATCACTTCGCTTGCCCGCTGATCGTCGCGCCTGATGTCGGCCAGGATGGCTCTGAGTTCATCGAGGTTCGGCGAGGCGCTCTTCAGCATGAGCTCCGCCGTCTCGGCGTTGGTCAGGATCGAGCCGAGCGGCTGGTTCAGCTCGTGCGCGATGGAGGTCGTCATCTCCCCGGCGGCCGCATAGCGGCTGAGATGCGCGAGCTCCGCCAGGCGCTGCCGCGACTCGACGTCCGCCAGACGGCGCCGGCGACGTTCGTGGAGTAGCCCGCTGATCAGCCCGGCCTGGACTAGGAACGCTGCTGCGATCATTGCCATTTGCCAACGATATCTTTCCCAGAGCCCCCGCTCGCGAAATAGAACCTCGCTTCCCGTCGGCAAATCGCTCTCGCTGATGCCCCAACGCTGCATCTCGCGCCAGTCGTATCTCGGCGCGGCAAATCCGATCGGTTCGATCTTGATGTCGCCCGGCTTTTCGCCCGCGAAGATGCGAAGCGCCGCGCTGACAGTCGCCTTGCTGGACTCGGATATCGAGTGCATCGGGCCGCCGACGGTCTCGCGGCCAAAAAATGCTTCCTGATAGGAGAAGATCGGCCCGTTGGCGACCGCGTGCAGCCGGCGCAATGCTAGATCACCTTCGTGGGCGACGCCGACACCATCGACCGACATCAGTTGCCAGAACAGCACCGTATGTGGAGGCAGCGTGGAGGCGCGCTTCAATATCTCCTCAAACGACAGGTCTGCGTACCAGATTAATTCGAACCGGTCCTCGAAGGGCTTAGCCTCCCGTTTGACTTCGTCGAGCCAGAACTTCTCCAGCGGCGAGGCGCCAATGACGACGGCAACGGTCCGGGTTTCCGGCAACACCTGAAGAATGCTGCCGAAGAATGCTGTGAAGTCGTTGCGAACCGGAATGACGACATCGTTTTGGGTCAGTGCCCCCCGGTTCACCAGCCGCTGCTCGACCGCCGTCATCACCAGCGGTGTATCCGGGAAGAGCTGCTCGCGATATTTCTGAACGAACCGCGCCGCCGGCGCTCCGAGGCTCATCACGAGGTCGGGCGGACTGGCCCGGTAAAGCGAGCGCAGATAATCGACGAACGGCGCCTCCGGTCCGGGACTGTTGAACCGCGCTGAGAGAAGCGTGTGCTCTTGGATGTCCAGCGCAAACGAGGATTGCTGTTCGAACTCGGCCTTGATGCTCCGGGCATATTCGCTCCAAGGACGAAAATCCCGGCCGAAGGAATGGAGCAGCAGGAGCCGTTTTGGCTCGTTGCGATCGGCGGCAAGGGCCGCCGGCACCATTGCGCCCCAGACCAGCAAACACAGACTGAGACGTGCAACGATGATCGGCCAGCTTGACTTGATCGGGGCCATAGCGATGCGCCCGCTCATGCTTTCTCCACGAGAGTAACCGCCTCCCGGCCACACTCTAGCGCAAATCGTGCAGGCGCCAATCTTCCTCGCGCCATCGCATCAGCAGCGCGTTGTGACCCGGGCGTAGGCGTCCACGACCTGCACGCAGGACGAGCCATAATAGGCTCCCGCCGCACCCGCCGCTGCGCCAGCAGCCACCGCCCGTCGGGTCGTTCGACGGGCCACCCCGGCATAGCTCATGGGGGTCAGCGGCCGCCCTACTCTTGCCTGCGCCTCTGAGAAGAGGGCGCCGTCAGCGAGACGGTTTGTCCCATTCATGGACAATCCCGCGGCAAGGGCGAGTGCCGCGGACGCGCAAACGACGAATTTGCGCGACTGGGTCACTTCTTCGCTCCTGACGGTGTGCCCGGTGTAATTTCGTCGAAATCGGCCATGGCAGCGGAGTCAAGGTCGACCTTGCTGGCGCCCGCGGGGGGCTCGCCGCATCAATGTCCGCTCAGAACGAGCGTCTTGATCGGTAGCAGCAGCGCCTGGATACGTAGCAGCAGCGCGTGCACAAGGCCGACGCCATCGACCACATGCAGCGCGATCTTGCGGAAGGTGCCTGTGTCCTTTGCGCTGATCTCCTCGTGATTGCTGGTATAGGCGTTGACAATGCAGCTGCTGCCCGCCGTCACGCCATCAAGGCCGCCGTTGTAGAGCGGCTCGAGATAAACCAGGATGGTGCCGGGCCGCGCGATGTTCTGCGGATCGATCAACTGTTCGCCGGAGCGGAACTGTCCGGCCGCGATGTAGTCCTGCACCGTCGTCACAACCATCGGGATGATCACCCAGGGCTTCGAGATGCAGGTGGCTTCGGCCAGCATGCCTTCCTTCATCACCTGCGCCTCGATCTGGCCGAAGCCCGCCTGTAGGGCCCCGCGGCCGGCGCCTTCCGGGATCAGCACGCCGGCCGGCCGCATCAACTGGTTGACGACGTCGCCGGTGCGAACCAGGAACTGCTCGACACGGCCGTCTACGCCGGCGCGAACGACGGTTTTGTCGAGATCGACCTGGGCCTGAGCCAACGCCGCTTCGGCGCTCGCCTTCTGCGCCGGAATGAGCGTCGAGACCTGCAAGGCCGCTGATTGCTTTACGGCTGTCGCCGCGTCAACGCCGGCCTGGCGCTGATCGACCAGCACCTGAAGCTTCTCGATGTCGCGCTGCGGCACGATGCCGGGATTGCGGCGCTGAAGGTCGGACTTGGTGTCGAGCTCATCCTTGGCTTGCTGATAATTGGCTTTGGCCTCCTGGATCTGGGCTTCGGCCCTGACCACGTCGGATTGCGCCGCCAACATGGACGCTTCGACCTCGGCGACCTTGCGCGCGGCGGTCTCGAACGCGGCCCGCTGCCTGGAGCTGTCGAGCATAAACAGCACGTCACCCTGCTTCACCGGTTCGCTGAAACCAACCTTGACCTCGGCCACCCGCCCCGCCCCTTCGGGCAGGATCGGCACGGTGCGGAAATAGAGCGCGGCCGACGTGGTGGAAGGATGGAAGTAGAAGATCATGGTGATGAGCGACACCGTCAGCATCAGGCAGCCCGTGATGCCCCATCTCAGCTCGTACCAGATTGAGAAGAAGGTGATCTCCTTGCCGAAGCGCTTGCCCTGGGCATAGCGGCGGTAGAGATAGTCGGGCAGGATCGTGAGGAGAGAGCAGAACATGAGCTCAAACATGGCTGTGCTCCTTCTCCTTCGCGGGACCGGATTTCCCCGTCGGCGGTATACCGGCCCCGGCGTCCGATCGGGACTCGGCCACCACGTCGCCTGCTTCGCCCGGCGTTGCGTCAGCAATCCTCTCAACGGAGCCGGCAATGCTGCGCAGCGGCGTGCCGAAATCGGGGAGATCAATCAGCGCAAGCAACAGGCCCGCCACCCAGAAGATATGCATATGGGTAAAGAGCGAGATCAGGCCGAGCACGGCTACGAATTCGAATTGCAGCTTCTGTGACTTGTGCGCCATCCGCTCGGGCAGGCTATGCAGTTTCCAATAAAGCGTGCCAACCCAGAGCACGGTACCGATCAGGAAGATGCCCATCACGACCATCAGCGTGTCCACCCCGCTTCCCGGCGCGAGATAGAACGGCAGATGATGCGGGGCCATCGGATGAAGCTGCTCGCTCAACGGTCTCTCCCTTTCGGCCCGCGTGTTCACGTCAATGCGGCGAATGCAGTGTCGGTACCGGGTCTCGCAATTGCTTGATCTGAATCAACGGACCTGGAGCGGCCCTACCTAGCCTCGCCTGAAAGCCGACGCGCAACAGCCCAATAGGAGCCGCCCGCCATGCCCGGCATCGATGACCTCATCCCCAGTGCCACGCAGATCCGCAAGGAAGCAGCCCTCAAGGAGGCCGAGAAGGCGGACGAATATGCGCGGCTTGCCGCCGCCGCCGAAGCCGAGAAACGGGCCCTGATTGAACGCCTCAGCAAGCCTTCTGGCAAGACCGAAGAGGAGAAGGTCAAGCTCGCCTCGACCATCATCCAGCGTGCGGTGCGAAATGGCTTGACCGAGGTTCAGGTCTATCGCTTCCCCAACACGCTATGCACCGACAAGGGCCGCGCCATCAATCAGATGGAGAAGGGCTGGGAAAGCACGTTGACCGGCATCCCGAAGGAAATCTTCCAACTCTGGACCGACCATCTGAAGCCACGCGGCTATCGCATCGCCTACCAGATCATCGATTTTCCCGGCGGCGTGCCGGGCGACATCGGCATCACGATTTCCTGGGGTGATTGAGCGCGGGACCGCCAGCTGAGACCTGACGGCGAAAGGGCGAGCATGGCCAAGGACAAGCCTGCCGAGCGGATGAAGCGCAAGGACTACGAGAAGGAATTGGAGAAGCTCCAGGTCGAGCTGTGTCATCTCCAGGACTATGTCCGAGCGAACAAGCTACGGGTCATCATCCTGTTCGAAGGCCGCGACGCCGCCGGCAAGGGCGGTACGATCAAGGCCATCACCGAAAAAGTCAGCCCGCGCGTGTTCCGCGTGGTTGCATTGCCGGCGCCATCCGACCGAGAGAAGACGCAGCTCTTCTTCCAGCGCTACATGCAGCAGTTTCCCGCCGGCGGCGAGATCGTGATCTTCGACCGGAGCTGGTACAACCGCGCCGGCGTCGAGTATGTGATGGGGTTCTGTACGCCCGCCGAGCACGAGCGCTTTCTCTCGCTCTGTCCGCAGATGGAGAAATACGTCATCGACGGCGGCATCATCCTGATCAAGATCTGGCTGGAAGTGGGGATGGACGAGCAGGAGCGTCGTTTCAGAGCCCGCATCGACGATCCGGTGCGGCAATGGAAGTTGAGCCCGATGGATCTGGAATCCTATCGGCGCTGGTACGACTATTCGCGGGCCCGCGACCTGATGCTCAGGAAGACGAGCACCAAGCACGCGCCATGGTACATCATCCGCTCCGACGACAAACGCCGCGCAAGGCTGAATTGTATCGCACATGTGCTGAAGTCAATTCCCTGCAAGCGCATCAAGAAGGACAAGGTCAAATTGCCGAGGCGCTCGGACAAGGGCCGCTACAATGACCAGGCAAGCTTGCGCGGGATGAATTTCGTCGCTGAACGATATTGACGAGGATCGGGCCGCGCGATGATGCGGCCCGATTGCTCGACGCCGGAACCCTCACCGCTGACGGACCACCGTCCCGACCGTCAGCAGCGCGTTCTCAGTATCGATACTGGCTAGGATACTGCGGACAGACCCAATTGCCGTAGGTGTCCTGATAACAGCCATTGTTGTAGTTGTTGTTGTAGTATCCATAGGCTCCGATTGCGGCGGCCCCGGCGGCGGCACCGTAGGCTGCGCCGCGGTAGCCGTAGCGGGGATAACCGGCGACCGGGCGGCCTGGCCGACCGGCAACGGGGTAACCTGGACGGCCCGGACGACCGGCGATCGGATGGCTCGGTCGCGGGCCTCCGACGCGATAGCCGCGCCCGCCACCGCCGTGGATCCGTCCGGCGTGAACCGCGCCGCCACGATAGCCGCCCCCGTGAAAGCCCCCGGCCCGCATGCCTCCTCCACCGCCGCGATAACCGCCACCACCGCCGCCACGACGGGCGTAGGCATCATCGGGGATGAGAGTAGCGGTAAGAAGAACGAACGCCGCAACAGCTGCGAGAAGATAACGAAGCATGGCTAGTCCTCCCTCGATATTAGGGTGCCGTGATCCGCCCTTCGACGATGCCTCGCGAAATCGCGGACGGCACCCAATGGCAATATGTCCGGCGACTCCCTGGCTCGACCTCGGTCAGGAGGGACGCCGCCCCTCGACCGCGCGCATCGAGCCGCGCTGAGGCGGCCCGATCGCTTAGCGTCTACTTCAAACGTATGGTCACACCACCCACGGCAGCCGACACTTCGGCGCCGACCTTCGGACCGCTGAGCTGCAGGATCACGCCGTTGGCGTTCTGCAGTTGAACGGCTCCCGCACCCGCCGCAATGGCGCCACCTGCTCCGCCCACCGCGTAGGAGCCCTCGATGGATGCCGGTCCCCTCAAATTGAGGGCGCGGCCAACCAGCTTGGTGGTCGAGGCGCCGATCGTGAAGCCGACGCTCATGCCGGATACGGTAAAGGGATATTTCTTACCCCGAAGGAGCAGAACACCTTCCCCACCGCCGACGCCGACGATGAAGCCACCCTTGGTGAAGACGACTGCCACCTGCCCGGTCTCGGCATGCGTCGACGTGCTGGAACCGAGGGCTCCGGAAAGGAGAGTGGCGAGCGCGGCGCAAGCAGCAAGTCTTTTCATGTCTGTTGTCCCTTGAATGAAGATGCCGCGCTATTGCGCCAGGATCATCGCGAAGTAACCGAATACCGTGAGCAGGATGCCCGAGACGGCGTAACCGACCGGGAAGCCAATCCAGGGCACCGAGCTCTGGATCTCGACCGCGGCCTCGCGACACGGCCCCGAATGCGAACGAGCACCGGCGACGCCGCCCATCAGCACGGCCGGGTTGATCTTGAAAACGTGGAAGCCGATCGCCCAGACGATGAAAGGCGGGATCGTGCAGGCGATAAATCCGACGATGAAGATCTTCAGCGCCACCGCGCCCGTAAGCTGAGCCAGCAAGCCCGCGCCTGCATTAACGCCGACAATGGCGACGAAGACGACGAGACCGAGGTCCTCGAGCACATTCCGCGCCGCATTCGGCGTGTTGCCGAAGAAGCGCAACCGGGAGACCAAGGAGGAGACGATCACGCCTGACAGCAGGAGGCCGCCGGCATTGCCGAGGCCGATCTTGGCGCCGAAGGCCGGAAACTCGATCATGCCGATCAAGAAGCCGATGATCATGCCGACGGCGAGCGTCAGGAGGTCGGTCGAGGTGTTGGTCCGCGCAATGCGCCCCCACATCTCGCCGAGCTCGTTGACGGCGGACTTCAGGCCGACCACCGAGACGATATCCATCCGCTGGAGCTCGGTCTTTAGACCGGCCGGGATTGCAACGCCACCACGCTCGACCTTGGTGACCTGCAACTGCCCAGCGATCGCCGTCTCGCGGAAGGATTCGAAGGTCCGTCCGACCATGTTCTTGTTGGTGATGAGAATGTCCGCTTGATCCATGGGAATGCCCAGCACCTTGGCATCCGCAACCTCCGGCCCGATCAAGCCCATCTTGTCGGTCAGATGCTCGGTCGAGCCGCCGAGCGCGACGACGTCGCCCTTCTGCAGCACGAGGTCGGGATCGGCTCCCAACAATTCGCCGCCACGCGCCACGTTGACGATGCGGTACTCGGGATTGACCTTGCGGAATTTGGCGATGCTCGTGCCGAATTGCGCCGAGTTTTCGAGCCGGTAGGCGCGCAGTCCGAACTGCCGATAGCCAGTGAGGCCTCCACCCTCGAGATCCTTGACGCCAAAATCCTGCTCGTACTTCTTGGCTGCGGCCTTGGCGTCGACACCCCACCAGCGCGGCAGATACTTGCAGATCAGGATGATTCCGACGGTGCCCCAGATGTAGGTGATGCCATAGGACAGCGCGATCATGCCGGACGCCTCTTCGGGCTTCATGCCCTCAGGCAGCTTGACCACACCGGAGGTGATCGCCTGTTCGGCCGAACCGATCGCGGCCGACATGGTCTGAGAACCCGCCAGCATGCCGCCGGCCGCGCCGGTCGGCAGTGCGAACAATCTCGCTCCGAGCACGACAAGCGTCAGTCCGATCACGCTCGACACCACCGCCAGAATGCAGAATTTGAGCCCGTCCCCCCTCAGACTGTTGATGAAGGACGGTCCCACCCGCAGGCCGACTCCATACATGAAGAGATAGTAGAAAAGGCTCTTGGCGAAATTGTTCAACTCGAGCTTGACGCCGTAAGTCGAGGCCCAGACCGACAGTCCCGCGCCGACCACGATGGCGCCGGCGACCATGCCGAGGCCGTAGCCCTTGATGCTCGCCCGCCCGATATAGACTGCCAGGCCGACGACGAAGAACAGCAGCAGATACGGATTCTGCTGCAGAAAGGTGAAAAAGCCCTGCATGTTCGTCCCCTGTTTACGAGGCGGCCTTCAACTTCGGCTGCGCGCCGGGCTTGGGCCTGCCGATCTTCGCCAAGGCTTCGGTCCGCACGAGCTTCAGGCCTTCCTTGGCGTCGTAGCCATGGATTTCCTTCACATCGAGCTTGCGCATGAAGTCGATGGTCTCCTGGGTGATGACCTGACCCGGCACCATGATCGGGAAGCCCGGAGGATAAGGAATCACGAAACTAGCGGAGACCAGGTCGGGACCGGCCTTCAGGCGCCGGTCGATCTCGGGATCGGCGAGCCGGATGTACTCGCATCCTGCCGCGTCATAGGCCGCGTAGAAGCCACTCCGGATATCACCTTCGTTGGTTTTGGCGCCGGCATCGCCGCGGAAACTCTGGTGGAAATGCGAGAAGTTCGGCAAGTCGGGCACGTCGGTCATCAGGCTCTTCACCCGCGCCTCGAAGGTCTTCTTCGCATTGGCTCCGCCTTGGGTCAGGCCACGGTCGACCTCACCGGCGATCTCCGCCAGCACCCTGACGAGATGTGCCACGTCGCTGCGCGTGTTGTTGATGTTGGACTGGAGCAGCACCGAGTTGCGCGAGGTCTTGTTGACCTGGATGTTGTGGTCGTTCGCTAGGATGCCCTTGAACTGCGTGCCGTCGAAGCCGGCCGTGCCGCACACCAGCGTCATGCGGGTTGGATCGAGGCAAAACTCGTCGTCGTCCAGGCTCTTCAGGGCACTCGCCCAGTTCGTTCCGGCCGCCAAATAGTCGGTAAACCCGCTTTGCCGGTATTGTGCCGGCACCATGGCGTCGGCACCGAGGATACGGAAATATCTCGAGATGAGCGGATTGGTGTTGACTGCCTGTCGGATGGCGAGCGCGATCTCGATCGCATTGGCCACGAGACCGTAACCCTCGAGCTCCATCTGGCGCCGCGAGACGTCCAGGCTCGCGATCAGCTGCTGGTTCGGACTGGTGGAGGCGTGCGTGAACACGGCTTCCTTGAACTGCTGCTCGACCGTGTGGAATTCGACGTCCTTGACCGCCAGCATCGAGCCCTGCCGGATCGCCGACATCGACTTGTGGGTCGAATTGGTCTGGTACACGCGAAGACGAATCTGGCGCGGATCGGGGATCAGCCGGGTCTTGAGCAGCACCTGGTCCGACGGATTCTTGCCGAGCTCGGCCTGCTGCGCCTCGTAGGCCGTAACCGATTTCGGGTCGTGCATCCAGGCTTCGATCTCGCTAGCGGCGCCCATCGCGGTGCGCCGTCGCAGGAACGGCGAGAAGCGCGCGAAGCCGAACCAGGCCTCGTCCCACAGGAAGATCAGGTCGGGCTTGATGGCGAGGCACTCCTCCATCACCCGGCGGGTATTGTAGATATGACCGTCGAAGGTGCAGTTGGTCAGATCCAGCAGCTTGACGCGGTCGAGCCGGCCGTCGGCCTTGGCGCTCAACAAAGCCTGCTTGATGGTCTTCAGCGGCACGGCGCCGTACATCGAATATTCCGTCATCGGGAAGGCTTCGACATAGAGCGGCTGCGCGCCGGCCAGCACCATCCCGTAGTGATGCGATTTGTGGCAATTGCGATCGACGATGGCGATGTCGCCCGGTCCGATCAGCGCCTGCACCGCCATCTTGTTCGACGTCGAGGTGCCGTTGGTCACGAAGAACACGCGATCGGCGCCAAGTGCGCGTGCGGCCTTGTCCTGCGCCTTCTTGATGTTGCCGGTCGGCTCCAACAGGCTGTCCAGGCCGCCGGTGGTCGCGCTGCTTTCGGCCAGGAACAGGTTCAGGCCGTAGAACTCGCCCATGTCTCGGATCCAGTCCGACTTGAAGACCGATTTGCCGCGCGCGATCGGCAGCGCATGGAACGTTCCGATAGGACGCTGTGCATATTTCTTGAGATTGTCGAAGAACGGCGTGTCATAGCGATCCTGCACCCCTTCAAGGATCGAGAGATGCAGTTCGAGCAGCTCCTCGACCGAATAGAAGATCCGGCGGACGACGTCGGCCTCGGGATTTCCGGCCATCTCCTCGACATTGCGATTGGACATCAGATAGAGGTCGAGCTCGGGGCGGACCCGCTTGATGATATGGGCGAGCCGCAGCGCCGAGGCATCGGACTCGTCTTTCAATCCGGCCGACGCGGTCATCGCGCGGAGTACGGGCGCGTCATGGCGCGAGCGCAGTGCAAAGCCTTCGTTGATGACGACAGCTGCAAGATTGGGGTTCAGCATAGCGGCGCAAAAAGCGTCTTCGAGGCTGCCGACGATAACCGGTTCATAGGCAAACTGATCAACCGGACGCCGAAGCTTGCGCCATTCGTTGGCGAGCGCGGGCCAACTTCCGGACGTGAGGCCGGTGACGATCAACGTCTCGAAATAGGGACGGCGCGCCGCGTGCGGACCGAACATCTGCGGCACCAGATCGGGCGTCTCGCCGTTGCCTTCGTCATTCGTATTCCAGTCGCCCGCATGCTGACGGAACGATCTCGTCGTCAGAGCCTGCGCCAACCGTGTTGCGAGCGCCAGCGAAGTCGCCGCATCACCAGTCGTGGCTGCCTCCCGCAAGGCTGCCATGAGCTGCAAGCCAGGATAGCCGTGAAATTCCTCCGTCACGGAGAGATCGGCCAGCGCAGCGTCATACTTCGCACGGTCTCCGCCACGGGACCATGCTTTGGCCGCGTCGACCAGATCGCGCCAATTGTCCGCCCGTCCGCCGGGCCCGGAGAAGAACTGATCGATGCGCTGCTGCGCAGGCTTGGCGTCCTTGGGCATGTCTCTCCCCATCCTTGGCTCTTGAGGCGAAGGTGATGGCGGATCGTGGGTATCGCGCGGGAGAGCTCCATTGATCCAAGTCAACGGTCGCGCATGAAATCAGTCGGCCTGCGAGCAGCGTGCACGCTTCGCGATGCAACACGGACGCGCGACTGAACGAAAGTCGCGCCGGAGATCGGCAAATGTCCCGGGCGCTATCTGGCCTGGTTGTCGCCGAGCACGTTGTCGAGCGAGCGCAACCATTGCCCGCTGTCGGTCCTCTCGGCGAGCCCCTCGGCGCGCAGCAAATCGCGCAATTGCGCATGCGCGCCGGCGATGCAGAACGCGACATGGCGTGACGCAAGTTCGTCGTGGAGATTCCGGAGCATATGCGCGCCGGCCAGATCGATGTAGGGCGACGCCGAGAGGTCGCAGGCAACGAGCCTGACATCCGACGACCTCTGGAGCGCATTCAGAACGACGTCCAGGATCATCTCGGCATTAATATAGAGCAGCGAGGCTTCGGGGCGGAACGCGATGATTCCAACCAGCGGCTCCACGTCCTCGTGCCTGGCGCTGTCGGAGTACCGGCCGCTGCCCGGGAGCCTGCCGAGAAATGCCACATTCGGCTGTGACGCGCGCGCCAGCAGCAGGAAGATGGAGGCGATCGACGCCAGCAGGACACCTTGCAGGATGCCGAGCAGCAGGACGGATACCAATGCGATCACCGCCGCGTAGAAATCGATGCGGCTGACGCGCCACATCCGCGCCAACGTACGGATGTCGACGAGCCGGTACACGGCGGCAAAGACGATGGCGGCCAGCACCGCCTTGGGCAGATTGGTCAGTAGCCCTGTGAAGAACAAGAGACACAGCGCCAGCGTCCCAGAGCAAATGACCAGCGCCAACGGTGTGCGGGCACCCGCGCTGTCGTTGACGGCGGATTGCGACAACCCGCCAGCCACAGGATAGCCATGACCTAAGGCCGTAGCGAGATTGGCCGCACCGAGGCCCAAGAACTCCTGCCTGACGTCAAGGCTGTCACCATGCTTGGCGGCGAAGCTCCGAGCCGCCGAAACACCCTCTATGTAGGCGAGCAGCACACATCCGGCGGCAAGCGGAAAGAGATCGTCGAACTCCAGCAGGCCGAACGTGGGCAAGCCAGGCACCGGCAGGCCCTGGGGGATTCTTCCCGTCACGGGCACGCCGAGAGCCGGCAGACCGAGCGCGGTTGCCACCGCGATCGCCAGCGCCACAACCGCGATCCCGACCGGCCTACCGGGGAGCAGCCGCTCGCCGGTCAGCAGAAGCAGGAATGCCACCAGACCGACGGCGAGCACCAGCGGATTCACGTCACCGAGCTGCCCGGCGAGCTCAATGCCGCGTTCGAAGAAGTCATGGCCTCCACCGGCAACACCGAACAGGCTCGGCAGCTGGCTCATGATGATGGTGAGCCCGGCGCCAGCCTTGAAGCCGACGAGAATGCTGTCGCTGACCAGACGGACGAGGACGCTGAGCTTGCACAGCCAGGCGATGAGGCACAACACCGCGACCGCGAAGGCAGCAAGACTTGCAATTTGCCCATAACGCACCGGATCGCCCGCGGCGAGCGGCCCTACCGTGCCCACGATCATCAGCGAGATTGCCGAAGTCGGGCCGACCGCAAGCTGGCGCGACGAGCCCAACAAGGCGTAACCGAAGCCGCCGAGCATGTAGCCGTAGATCCCGACCTGCGGCGGCAGCCCGGCCAGCGCGGCGTAGGCCAGCGATACCGGAATTGCGTAAGCGGCAAGCGTGACGCCGGCGACAGCATCCGATGGCAACCACGACCTGCGATAGGTCGCAAGCCAGCTCGACGGCGGAAAGTACCGCAACCAGCTCCCCTGCAGCCCAGACGGGGCGCTCATGCGCGGGCCTCGCTGCGATCCACCTCGCAGCGCAGCAACACGATCAGCAAGGCGATCACGGGCATGCCGAGCGCCAGGTTCGGAAAGGACTTTGTCGCGAAGGCCCCGACCGCCGCTCCCACGCCGAACATGACGCACAGCGCTGCAAACATGCCCGAGCGGCGAAGCGGTCCCGGCGGACCTCCGCCGACGACCGCCGCAAACGCGCCCTCAATCGCCTGGCGCATGTTACCGGTGATCATCACCGAACTGTAGACCACGCCTTCGACCTTGGTGAAAATTGCGGTCTGCATCGCCGCGACAAAGGAAATGCCCAGCGTGCCCGCAAGATCGGGCAGCCGGTTGTGCAGAATTCCGATTGCGATCAGAAGCAGTATCTCGATCAGCGTGCTGATGACACTGGCCCGATCTCCCGTCGCGTGGCGCAGCCATGCCGCAACCAGGACACCGATCGCAAATGACAGGATCGGCGGCACGAAATGGAGCGCCGCGGCCCAATTGCCCACCGAACCATAGACCCAGAGCAGGACCAGATTGGCGGTCTGGGCATTCGCCATGACGCCGTGGATCATCCATGTGTAGGCGTCGAGATAGCCGCCGGCGAAGGCGAGCAGCAGCGCGACCTCAAGCGCCTCATTGCGCCGCAACGATGCGCTCGCAGCTAGATCCAGAGTGCTCATGGCGCGGACTTCGGATGTCGCAGATCCTGCATCGGCCAAAAGACGCCGCAGCGAGGATGGCTTGGGATTGATCTAAATCAAGCAGTCGCCCGGTTCCCGGGCGCGAATTCGACGTCAATCATTTCGCCCGGGAATTTGCGATCATGGATACTGTCAGGTGGATCATTTCCACCGCTCCGGAGATCTTCCTGCTGCTTGCGGTTGCCATCGGCACCATGCTTGGACGCGTCAAGATCCACGGCTTCGCGATCGGCACCACGGCCTGCATCCTGATCGTGTCCGTCCTGATCGGACAACTCGGCACCTTTACGTTCCCCGCGCTGCTGAGGATCGTGCTGTTCAGTCTCTTCGTATTCACGATCGGTTACAAATCCGGACCGGAGTTTTTCGCCTCGTTGAGTGTCCGCACCCTGGCCCAAGTTGCCATGGCGCTCGTGCTCGGCGGGACTGGTCTCGTGATCGTGCTGGCCTTTGCGTTCGCCTTCAAGCTCGATCCCGGCACGGCATCCGGGCTTGCGGCTGGCGCGCTGACGCAGTCTTCCGTGATCGGCACGGCCTCGGGCGCGCTGGCGCAGCTCGGATTGCCGAAGACCGTGCTGGAGCAACCGGAAGCGAATATCGCAGCGGGATATGCCGTCACCTATGTGCTCGGCTACATTCTGACACTGCTCTACGTCCCCTTCGCGGCGCCGAAACTGATGGGGGTCAATCTCAAGGACGAGGCGAAAAAGCTCGAGGTCGAGCTTTCAGGTGGCGCGCCGCCGAAGACCGAGAACCTATCCTATCGCAAGTTCCAGGCTCGCGCCTATCGCGTCACGGCTGCGGCCGGCCGAACCGTCAAGGCGATCGAGGAGGACATCGGCAGCCGCACGGTGATCGAACGGATCGTGCGCCAGGGCGCCGATATCGAACCGCGTCTGGACACCGTGCTCGAGGCTGGCGACGACATCGTCATCGCCGGTCGAACTGCCGCCATTGTCGCCGCCAAGCCGATCATCGGCACCGAGATCGATGCCGACGAGATCCTGAAGGCGATCCCCGGCAATGTGCTTGACGTGCTGGTGGACAACCGCAACCTCCACGGCCGATCCATCCGGGATGTGGCCGATCGCATCGGCGGCGATGCACGCGGTGTGTTTTTGCGCGCCCTGACGCGGCATGGGCGCGAAGCCCCGCTGAGCGCGGACACGCGTGTCTATGTCGGTGACGTCATGACGCTGGTCGGCAGCACCCGCAACATCGAGCGCGCGGCGAAGCAGGTCGGGCAGATCGTGCGCTCCGGCGACCGTACTGACATTGCCTTCCTTGCGGCGGGTATTGCCGCCGGGCTGCTGGCCGGGCTCGTCAGCTTCAAGGTCGGCGGCATCGCGCTGACGCTCGGCGGCGGTGGCGGCGCACTGATCGCGGGTCTCCTCTGTGGCTGGCTGCGCTCGCGCCGGCCGACGATGGGCGCAATGCCGCCGGCCGCGCAGCAGACGCTGAGCGATCTCGGCCTCGGTGGATTCATCGCGGCGATCGGCCTGGCCAACGGTCACGCCGCCTGGGTCGCGATCCAGGCGCACGGCCTGTTGCTGGTCGGCATGGGCCTCGTGGTCACACTGGTGCCGCTGGTCGTCGCGACGCTGTTTGCCTATCACGTCCTGCGCATGAACCCGGTCATCACCTGTGGAGCCCTCGCCGGCGCCATGACGGTCGATGCAGCCGTGACCGGGGCTTGCGAGATCGCCGAGAGCCAGACGCCGGTGCTCGGCGTTGCCGTGCCTTACGCCGTCGGCAATGTGGTTCTGACCGTGCTCGGGCCGATTATCGTAGCCTGCACCTTTGTTGGCTGAGGGAGGACGAAATGCAGCCACGGACGTGGATCCAGCCGCTACTGGTGGTCGTGCAGCTGCTTGCGTCCTCCTTGATTGCACCGTCATGGGCCGACAATGAGGCCGCGTCGCGCCGCATCCAGGAGGAAGTGTGGGCATTGCCGTTACCGTTGCCGATGTTCGCCTACGTCGTTCGACCCGTCGGCGATGGCCCGTTCCCGCTCGCAATCATGAACCACGGCGTATCGCTCGACCCTAAACAGCGCAGCTTCTTTCCACTCGTCGAGTTCCGCGACGCGGCGAAATGGTTCGCAAGGCGCGGCTACTTCGTGGTCGCTCCCGTCGGCACCGGTTACGGCGCCTCAGCCATCGATATTCCCGAACGCGGACTCTATGGACCGTTCTTTTCCAAGGTCGGCAAGTGCTCCAATCCCAATTTCCATGACGCCGGCCTCGCGGTGGCACAGGTCGACCTCTGGATCATCGATTTCCTGGCTGCCGAAAAACGCATCACACCGAAGGATGTCGTCGTTGTCGGTCAGTCTGCGGGCGGCTGGGCATCCATCGCGCTTTCCAGCATGAACCCGCCGCAGATCGGAGCGATCATCACCTTTGCCGCTGGCCGCGGTGGGCGTGTCGGCGGCAAGCCGAACAATAATTGCGCCCCGGATAAACTGGTCGAGGCGACGATGGATTTCGGTCGCACCTCCCGGGTGCCGATGCTGTGGATCTATATCGAAAATGACACGTTCTTCGGCCCCGCGTTGTCGAAGCGGATGCATGAGGCCTTCACCTCGGCCGGGGGCAAGGCGCAATACCATCTGGTTCCGCCGTTCGGCGATGAGGGGCATTTCTTCGTCGGCTCGCCGGATGCCATTCCGATCTGGTCGCCACTCGTGAGCAGATTTCTCGACGAAATCAAATAGACGACGCGCTCGATTTCCGGAGGCGACACAATGGCACGCTCACATCGTCAATCCATCCGGATGACACGCAATCACGCGACCGCGCAGTTCGCGCTTCTGCTGCTCGTCGCCACCACCACCATGCCGGCCTCCGCCGAGATTTCACCGCGGGGGCAGCGCATGGCGAATGATATCAAATACGGCGACTGGCGAAAACTATGCTTCAAGCCGGGCGGCGCCAAGACCGTGTGCCGGACCTCGATCACCGGCACGTTCGACACGGGGCAGACGGCGGTTCGGTTGGACTTGATCGAACGTGAGGGCGACCGCACGGCACGGCTCCAGATGTTCGTGCCGGTCGGCATGTTTGTCCAGGTGCCCGTCAAGCTCACGGTCGACAAAGGCAACACCTATGCCGTACCGTACACATGGTGCCTGAACAACGCCTGCATAGCCGCCGATGTGGCAAAACCCGGCCTGATAAGGGAGATGGAAACGGGCAAGACGCTCGCGCTGGAGGTTATCGACCCCAACATGCTGTCGGTTACCGCCTCCCTGCCACTTGCTCAGTTCGCATCTGCTCACAAGGGGCCGCCGGCCCAAACGTTCGACCAGCAGATCGACGAATAGCGCGCAGCTGACTTGTCCAGCCTAGCTGCCCCAGGCTCTCTCCACACTCTCGATGAGCGAGGCCGCGGCAAAGGGCTTGGTCAAATAGGCGATGCATCCCGATGCAATTGCCGCCGCGCGGCTTTCGTGAGTGTCGTTGCCGGTGACAAAGACAATCGGAACCTGGACCTGCTGTTCCGCAAGCCAGCGTCGCAAATCAATTCCAGATTCTCCATCCAGATTGATATCCAGAATGATACAGAATGCCTGCTGAAAGTTGCCATGATTTACCAGCGCCTCGGCGGATTCGAACAGCTTTGCCTCGAAGCCGTGCTCCTGCAGCAGCCGCTTCATGCTCCTGCGCATGGAAGGGTCATCATCGACAACGAAAATGGACTTGCGGCGCTGCAAGTGGCTCAACTCCATACAGGGAAAGCTTGGCAGAACACGATGGACTTGCGTGAACGCGTCAAGCGCCTCGCGGTTCTTCGTCTCCCGGGGAGCCAACACGTCGGCTTGTTGAAATACCCCTCTCAGGGAGATTTCCATTGACCTTTGGTGCAAGTCACAGGGGGAACCTGCGAATTAGTTATCGCCTAGCCGTGTGAGCCGCTCTCGGGATCCAGCATACCAAGCAGCTGCGCCGTTGAAACCAGTTCCGCGAGCGAACTCACCTGCATCTTCTCCATCACCTGGTGTCGATGTGCTTTGACCGTGCGTTCGGTCGTTCCCAATTCATACGCGATCTGCTTGTTGATCTTCCCACGCACAATGAGGTCAAACACCTGCCGCTCGCGTGGCGTCAGCGACGCGACATGAGCGCGACGCGAATCGAGCCGGCTGCGCAGCCCGCGCGCGGTCTCCTGTTGTGACAAGGCCCGCTCGATCGCTTCAATCAGTTGCCCCGACGATACCGGCTTGGTCAAGAAATCCTCGGCGCCGGCCTTGATCGCCCGCACAGTCGTCGCGGTATCGGCGTGTCCGGTGAGAAACACGATCGGGACGGTCGATCCAAGCTCACTAAGACGTTTCTGTAGATCCGGTCCGCTCAGGCCCGGCATCTGCACATCGAGGAGGATGCAGCTCGGCAGCTCTTCGCGGGGCAGATGATCGAGCAGGTCCTGCGAGGATGCATAGGTCGCGACGTCGTAGCCCGCAAGTTTAAGCCGACGCTCGATCGCTGTTCGAAACGAGGCATCGTCGTCGACCACGTGAACAAGGCCGGGCAATGGACCCTCTCTGCTTCCTGCAATCTGCTTTAACCGCTTACCTAACACCTGGATGGGCTTGAGCTCTAGCCATCCCGTTAATGCCGAAGGTTTCGCAGGCCGGAGTTTGTGGCGCGAAGCTTGATCCGACGCAGGAGCCCGCTCTTCTCATTCCGCGCATCCATCCCACCGACCTGTCCCTTGGTACAATGAACCATGAGACAATGGTGAAGAATACGGCGTTAGTCGTAAACCGACCCGAGCCGGAGTGCGACATCGGCGGCACCTCTCCTGGCGAAATATCAGCCTGGCAGACCAATTCAGCGATCAGTTGAGGAGTTGGGCCTATGTTTGTTCGCATCACGACAGACGCGTCTCCCCGCCCCAATTCGCTCAAAGACCTCGGCATGACGAGCGATTCAAATCCAATCGTCAGTTTAAACGAATTTACATATAAAAAGGGCACTGAGATCTACGGCGAGAAGGAACCTGCAGATTACGTCTACCAGGTCAAGTCTGGTGCAGTGCGAAGCTATAAACTCCTGTCGGACGGTCGCCGGCAGATCGGCGCCTTCCACCTCGCCGGAGACATTTTCGGACTTGAGAACGGCAGCGAGCATCGGTTCACCGCCGAGGCGATCGTGGATACCACCGTCCGGCTGATCAAGCGGCAAAGCCTGGAGCTGGTGGCGGAGAGCGACGCGATGGTCGCGCGCAACTTGCTCAACATGACGACCAGCAACCTGCAACACGCAGAGGACCACATGCTCCTGCTCGGCCGGAAGACGTCCTTGGAGCGCGTCGCCGCTTTCCTGCTCGAAATGGACAAGCGGCTCTCCGGGGTCAATGTCATGGCACTTCCGATGTCCCGGCGCGATATTGCCGATTACCTCGGCTTGACGCTGGAGACCGTCTCGCGGGCGATATCGCACCTTCATGATCTCGGCGTCCTCGGCTTCATCGGCAATACCCAGCGCCAGATCATGCTGCTCAACCGGCAGCAGCTCGCCAGTCTCGACCTGCAACACTGAGCGCCTGAGAGCGGGCACTTACCTGCGTCTTGGCTGCCGCAGAGTGGCCTTGTCGGCAAGCGGTAAAAGCTGCACACCACACTGGCTAGCGCCAATGTTGCAGTCGATCCATGGAACTGCCATTCGTCAGCATCAGATCACCTGCCGTCCGGCAGCCTCGTCACTCCGAGATCGTCGAGCGTCTTGCGCAAGACCTCGAACAGGACTGCGGTCGACCAGCCGAACATCAAGATGCCGTTCATCGCGGTCATCGGACCCGTCAGCCGCCACGCCTGTATGGGCGTGATGTCGCCGTAGCCCAGCGTGGTGTAGTTGACGAAGGCGAAATAGATCAGGTCGCTGCCGGCAGGCGCGGCACCGACCAAGGCATAGGCCAGCGCCCAGACCAGAACCTCCATCGTATGCGCCACCATCAGCGCCGACGCTGTTGCGACCATGACGGCCATCAGATGCAGCCGGGGCCACGCATCATGCCGCAGCCCGGCTGTGCGGGCGATGCCGATGGCTCCCACCGTCACCAGGGCGTGGATCATGATGTTGATGACGCTGACGATCGCGCCGACGATGAATTGAAGCGCCATTGTGCTCGCATGGGCAAGGCGGACGGCTGTTCATCGCCTCACGCCTGGGTTCAGTCCATTCAGTTTTTGGGCGTGAACGCGCCCGTCGCCGCCTTCATGGCCGACTCGCCCATGCTCCTGGCCTGATCGGTCAAGGCCTGCATCTGCCCCTGAAAGAATTCGGACTGAAGCTTGAGCGCGTCCTGAACGTCCTTGGCTTGAACGAGCTTGTCGCCAAAGTCGAACGTCGCGCTGGCGTTGCGCTGCATGAAACTGCAAAACTGCTTGGCCTGGTCCGCGATCGGTAGCGGCGAGGAACTGAGCCCCCGCTCCAGCAGCTCAAAATACTCCGCATTGGCCTTTCGCAACCGCACAAGCGCTTCGGTGAGCATCCCGCGGATGTTCTCGGCGGATGGATTGATCTCTGCCATGACGTTACTCCCTCTGATTATGCCGCGAGCCCCCCGAACCAGGCGCCGAAATAGCCGGCGTAGAGGGCCGGCACTTCCAGGTTCATCGAATGTCCGATGTTTGGGACGACCACGAGCCGGCAATCCGGCATCGCCTCGGCCATGGCTAGGGAGCTCGACCGGGGGAGGCTTGATCTAACTCAATGGAATTCGTTGGCGGAGCTTCAAAACACCTTTGCGGTTTCCGGGGATAACCAATCTACCTTTGGCCCTGCCGATCGATCTTGCGACGCTGGCCCACGCCGTTCACGCCGGAATCCGCCCGGCCTCCCTGCTGCCGCCAGGCGCCAATGCGAACGATGCCTTCGTGTCGGCATTGCGCCGCATCGAATTCGGGAGCGGCCGGCTGCTGCAGGCGCAAATTTTCTCTTCCTGAAGGGCGAGAGCCTTGTGCCGTTTCGCGACGCCGTCAACGCGGCGCTTGAGCGGCGCCACGCGGAAGTCCGAAGACTATGGGCAGAAGCCCTTGAGAGCATAGGCATCACCACCCGGCGTGGGAACGATGAGAAGCCTTGACGCAGATCAAAGGAGCGTGCCGACCGCTCGCCAACATCGTCTCACCGTCGCCTTCCTTTGATCGCCTTTGCTGACTGGAGTTCCCATCATGAGGGCCGTTTCCGTCGAAGAAGCCGTCGCGATGATCCCGTCCGGTGCGAGCATCATGGTCGGCGGCTTCATGGGCGTCGGAACGCCGGAGCGCCTGCTCGACGAGGTTGTGCGACAACACAAGACCGGTCTCTCGGTCATCAGCAACGACGCGGCGACGCCCGGAAAAGGTGTCGGCAAGCTGTTCGACGCGGCTCTCGTCTCGCGCCTCATTGCGACCCATATCGGCCTCAATCCGAAGGCGCAGCAGCAGATGCTGGCCAATCAGATCGCCGTCGATCTCATTCCGCAGGGCACCTTCGCCGAGCGCATTCGCGCAGGCGGGTGCGGCCTCGGCGGTGTGCTCACACCGACAGGCGTGGGCACCCTCGTCGCCGAAGGCAAGCGCCAGATCGAGATCGACGGCAGGCCATTCCTGCTCGAGACCGCGCTGCGGGCGCAGTTCGCCCTGGTCCACGCCTTTCTCGCCGACTATCTCGGCAACCTCTCCTACGCGCTCACGGCACGCAACTTCAATCCGGTCATGGCGATGGCGGCCGACACCGTGATCGTGACAGCGGAGCACATCGTGCCCGTCGGCGTCATCGCACCCGACCACGTGCTGACACCGGCGCCGCTCGTCGACTACCTCATTACGAACCCGAACGGGTGAAACATGGACGCACAGGAGATCATCGCGAGGCGCGTCGCGCAGGAGCTTCATTCCGGCGACCTCGTGAATCTGGGGATCGGCATCCCAACGCTGGTCGCCAACTACGTTTCGCCTGATCTCAAGGTGTTCTTTCAGTCGGAAAACGGTTTGATCGGCACCGGACCAATCCCCGAGCAGGGGTTGAGCCACCCCCTGCTGACGGACGCGGGCGGGCGCCCGATCAGTGCGCTGCCAGGTGCCAGCACATTCGACAGCGCGATGTCGTTCGGGTTTATCCGCGGCGGCCATGTCGACGTCAGCGTCCTCGGCGGCCTGCAAGTCGATGCGCTGGGCCATCTCGCCAACTGGATGATCCCCGGCAAGATGGTGCCGGGCATGGGCGGGGCCATGGATCTCGTCAGCGGCGCCAGGCGGGTCATCGTCGCCATGCAGCACGCGGCGAAGGGCAAGTCCAAGATCGTCGCCAAATGCTCTCTGCCCCTGACATCGGCGCGACCGGTGCACCTGGTCGTGACCGACATGGCCGTGATCGCGTTCCCAGACGGCAGGGCCACCCTGCTGGAGACCGCGCCCGGCATCAGTGTCGGCGAGGTCATGGCGGTGACGGACGCCGAACTTGTCGTACACGACAAGATCCCGGAAATGAAGATCTGAGCAGGTGACCGACATGCGGATATTCAGCGACTTCAGCGAAATCAAATCTGCCGTCGGCACCGAGATCGGCGTCAGCGACTGGGTCGAGGTGACGCAGGATCGCATCAACCAGTTTGCCGAGGCGACCTGCGACCAGCAGTGGATCCATGTCGATCAGGAGCGCGCCAGGAAGGAATCGCCCGGCGGCACCACCATCGCCCACGGCCTGTTGTCGCTTGCACTTGCACCGCTCTTCATTCGATCGGTGATGGGCCTCAAGGGCCTACGCAACACCCTGAATTACGGCGCAGACCGGATAAGATATCTGGCACCGGTGCCAGCGGGCTCGAAGCTGCGCGGCCGTGTCACCGTCGCCGAGGCCGAGGACGTTCCACCCGACGGCCTGCGCGTGAACTACCATCTCGTGATCGAGATCGAAGGCGGCAAGAAGCCGGCCTGCGTCGCCGAGCTGATCGCACTGCACTATCGCTGAGCGGCGCACGAGGCGCCCGTCGTTTTCGTTCAGTCGATGATGTGATATCCACCGTCGATATAGAGCACGCCACCGGTGATCAGCTTGGCGCCGTCGAGTGCCAGAAACGCCGTGGCATTGCCGACATCGTCGATGCTGACGAGGCTGCGCGCCGGCGCCTTCGATTGAGCCTTGTCCATCAGCTCGTCGAACTCCGGGATGCCCGACGCCGCGCGGGTGGCGAGCGGTCCCGGCGAGATCGCGTGCACGCGGATGCCCTTCGGCCCCAATTCGGCGGCGGCATAGCGAACGGCTGCTTCAAGCGCCGCCTTGGCCACGCCCATGATGTTGTAGTTCTCCACGACCATCTGGCTGCCATAGTACGTCATGGTGAACATCGTGCCGCCGTTCTTCATCAGCGGCTCGGCGAGATGCGCCATGCGCAGGAACGACCAGCAGGAGACGTCCATCGTCTTCAGGAATCCGTCGCGGCCGACATCCACCACGCGGCCGTGCAGCGCCTCCTTCGGCGAGAAAGCGATCGAGTGCAGCAGGAAATCGAGCTGGCCCCATTCCTTCCCGATCCGCTCGAACACGGCCTCGGTCTGCCCCTCCACCATGACGTCGAGCGGCATGAAGATCGGTGCCTCCAGCGCCTGCGCGAGCGGTTCGACGTGCTTTTTGGCGCGGTCGTTCAGATAGGTGACGGCGAGTTCAGCCCCGAGCCCACGAAACGCCCTGGCGCATCCCCAGGCGATGGACTGGTCGTTGGCGACACCGACGATGAGGCCTTTTTTCCCCTTCAGGGCAACCTTGGTATCCGGGAACACGGGAATCATGACACCCTCTCTTGTCTGGGGTTGGTCGATGGCGTGTTGACCAGCAGCGCCAGCGTATGCTGTGCGATCATCAGTTCCTCGTCGGTCGGCACGACATAGACGGGAATGAGACTGTCGGGACGCGATATCAGCCGCCCGTTGCGGGAATTCTCGGTCGGATCCAGCTTGACACCGAACCAACCGAGCTGCTCGGCCACGCGGGCGCGTATGCTCGCGGAATTCTCGCCGATGCCGGCGGTGAAGACGAAGGCATCCAGGCCCTGCAACGCAGCCGCAAGCATCCCGGCGTTGAGGCCGATCCGATACACGAAATAGTCGATCGCCAGTTTCGCCTTGGCATCCTGGCTGGCCTCGAGCTCCCGCATATCGTTGCTGACGCCGGACAGTCCCTTCAGTCCACAGTCGCGATAGAGGAAGTTCTGCACGTTCGATGCCGACATCCCCCTTTCCGAGATCAGATAGAGCACGACCCCGGGATCGATCTGGCCGGGGCGCGTTCCCATCGGAAGCCCGTCCAGCGCCGTGAAGCCCATGGTACTTTCGACGCTCTGTCCTCCCTTCAGCGCGCACATCGAGGCGCCGCTACCGAGATGGGCGACGATCACCCTGCCCTTCGCAACGCCGGGCGCGGTCTGCGGCAGGGTCTTCGCGATGTATTCGTAGGACAGCCCGTGAAAACCGTAGCGCCGCACGCCCTCGGCGTGAAGCTGATGCGGGATCGCATAGTGATCTGCAACTGCACTATGCGTGCGGTGAAATGCGGTGTCGAAGCAGGCGACCTGCGGCAAGGTCGGGAAGCCCGCGAGGATCGAGCGGATCGGCGACAGGTTGTGCGGTTGGTGCAGCGGTGCGAGGCTGACGAACCGTTCCAGGCGGGCGACGACGCCGTGGTCGATCAGCACCGGCCGGTCATACTCGGGACCGCCATGCACGACACGATGTCCGACGGCGATGGGGTGAATACGAAGCTCGTCCCGCAACCATTCCCCGGCGACGCCCATCGCGGCCGGAACATCGGGGACCGTCTCGATCGGGTAGGCGCGGTCGGCGAGCGGATCGCCATTCGCGCCGCTCGCCCTCAACCGTGGGCGGCTGCCGATGCCGTCCATCTGGCCCTTGAGCTGCCGCCGCAGCCTGCCCTCTCCCTCGACCGAAAAGACCTGGAACTTGACGCTCGAGGAGCCCGCGTTGACGACGAGGATCGTATCCATGATGGTCACGCAGCAACTGTCGGGGCGTGTTGACGCCGGGCATTGGCATAGAGCGACGCCACCGCGCAGGATGCCATGCGCGCCCGCGGCGAGTCCGCCCGTGACGTCAGCACGACGGGCACCCGGGCGCCGAGCACGATGCCGGCGCCGTCGGCCTTGGCAAAGTAGGCCAGATTTTTTGCCAGCATATTGCCCGATTCGAGGTCGGGAACGACGAGGATCTGAGCCCGGCCGGCGACCTCGGACTTGATGCCCTTGATGCGCGCGGCTTCGGGATCAATGGCATTGTCGAACGCGAGCGGGCCGTCGAGCACGCCGCCGGTGATCTGCCCGCGATCAGCCATCTTGCAGAGCGCGGCCGCCTCGATCGTCGAGGGAATCTTGGACGTCACGGTCTCCACCGCCGAAAGGATTGCCACCCGCGGCGTCTTGCCGAATCCGGCCTCGTTGTAGAGATCGATGGCGTTCTGGATGATGTCGCGCTTGGCGTCGAGATCGGGAAAGATGTTGATCGCGGCATCCGTCACAAGCAGGGTTTCGGCATAGGCAGGCACGTCCATCACGAACACATGGCTGATACGGCGTTCGGTGCGCAGGCCGCCGACTTTTGCGGTCACCGCGCGCATCAACTCGTCGGTGTGAAGACTGCCCTTCATGAGCATTTCGCCCTTGCCTGCGTGGATCAGCTCGACACCTTTGGCGGCTGCCTCTTCGCTATGTGCGGCGTTGACGATCTCGAAGCCGGAGATGTCGAGGCCACACCTGCGCGCGAGATCGCCGATCTTGCTCGCGGGCCCGACCAGAATCGGCCGGATGATGCCGGCCTCAGCACTCTCAACGGCGCCGCGCAGCGAGGTTTCATCGCAAGGATGCACCACGATAGTCGGAACCGGCGGCACCGCCTTTGCTGCCGCAATCAACCGGTCATACTTGCTGGGAGACTGCGTTTGCCTTCCTTCGGTTGACATGATCTCGCTCCCAATCCCTCCAGACAGACTTACGATGCCTTCGCCTTTGGATCGAAAGGGGCGACGTTCGATTCCCCTTCACCTGTATCGACGCCGAACAACGTGGCGACGCGCCGCAGGCGACTTGCGCGTTCCCCCGCGATCTCGCCGCTTGCGGAGAGCACCTCGCGTATCGCCGCGAAGGCCGCACGCCGCTGGTTGACATCCTCGGGCAACAGCTTCTGAATGGCTGCCAAGGCACCTTCCCGATCGATCAGCAGCATGAAGAACTGCTCGCGGACCAGCATCTTGAACTCCGGAAGCGTCATTCGCTGTCCACTGTAGTCGCGACGGATCCGGCGCAGCGCCTCAATGCTACGCTCATCAACCATTCCCCGCGCCGACCCGATGTAAAGCAGACTGCGAATGGCCGCCTCGCGCAGGCCGCCCTCGCCGATCCCGGATTTCAGCTGCGCGACCCGCTTCTCCAGCATGGCGCGATGCTCGGCTGACATTTCGCGACGGCGCGACGGCTCGGACTTCGGATCGATCCCGAGCGCAGTCTGCACCGCCGGCGAGCCATAGAGGTTGAGAAAGATCGCTTCGCTCAATGCCTCCTGTGCGTCACGCCAGCTGTCGAGTGCGTGAACGATCTGCTTGGACATCTGCTCCTGAAACGCAAGGAACGGATTGTCTTGGGCGACCGGCTTGCGATTGTCCTCGATGTCCTCCGCGGCCGACTTCACCGCCGTCATCCACGGATTTTGGCTGCTCAGCGCCTCGTACTGCAGCCGCAGGGGATGCAGGTTGCGCATCGTCTCTGCCATCTGCGGCGTGACCAGCGTCTTGATCCAGGGCTGCACGAACTTCTGGTAGGCGGCAAGGTTAAGCTCCGAGACGCGTTTGGCGGCAGCGAAGCGCCGCTCGTCCTCGGGCGAATTGCCACCCATGGCGCGGATGTCGCCGAGCGTCCGCGCCTCGCAGCGCATCACCCACTGGCCGACCACGAGATCGGAACTCGTTGTCTCCTCGCCCTTGGCCTCGAATGTCGCCTCATAGAGCCCCGGCGGCAGCACGTCGATCAGGTCGATGTTACTCGAGAACTCAGCGTGCTCTTTCTTGGCGACGCCGCCGGACACGAAGATACCGAGATGCCCAATGCTCTTGTGGACGGTATAGACGATCGTCTGCCCATAGGCCCTGATCTCATCGACGTCCGCATAGCAATCCAGAATCCAGTCCAGCGCCTGTTGCGGCGGCGTGACGTTGTCGCCCTCCGAGCAGAACACCACGATCGGCGACTGAATATTGCGCAAATCCACCCTGCGGCCGTCGGACATCTCGATCTTGCCGGCGGCGAGATTATTGCCGATGAAGAGCTCGTCGACGATGAACTGGATTTCCTCGGCATTCAGGTTGACATGCCCGCCCCACCATCGCTCGAACTCGAGATAGCGGTTCGCCTCGGTATCGACCTTGGAATAGACGTTGTACTGCTTGGTCCACAGGGTGTTCGATGGATTCTGGTTCTCGAAGTTCTGCACCAGCCAGGCACCGTCGAACTTTCCGGCGCCGAGATCGCTGGTCAGCGCGGTGAGCCAGCTTCCACCCAAAAGGCCGCCGGAATAACGCATCGGATACTTGCCGTGCACGCCCGCCCAATAGGCAAGCGGCGCCCCCGCGATGATCAGCGGCCCGAACAGTTCCGGCCGCAGTGACGCCAGGATCATGACGGCCCAGCCGGCCTGACAATTGCCGATCACGCAAGGCTTTCCGTCCGCGTCCGGATGACGGCTGATGACCTTTTCGATGAAAATGGCTTCGGCGCGCGCGATGCGTTCGATGGTCTGACCGGGCATCGGCTCCGGCAGGAAGCCGATGAAGTAACAGGGATGCCCGGCCTTCATCGCGACGCCGATCTCGCTATCGGCCTTGAAGCCGCCGATGCCCGGGCCATGGCCCGCGCGCGGATCGATCACGACAAACGGCCGTCGCTTGAGATCAATCTCCACGTCCTTGGGCGGGATGATACGGACCAGCGCGTAGTTGACCGGCTCGTCCAGCTTGCGGCCGTCCATAATCAGTTCCGCAGCGTATTGCAGGACATGCGGCGCCGTCTGTGCAACGTGCTCCCGGTATTGATCGCCGCGCTGGCGCATGATGTCCAGGAACAGCACACTCCGCTGGCTCGCGTCGACCATGTATTCCACGGCCGAAGCCACAAGTCCGGACAAGGGGCCGCCCGGCAGGTTGGGATTTTCCATTGACATGTTCCGACCTCGTCGTCGCGCGACGTCATCCAAGGCGCTCCGAGGCGTCCGACATTGATTTAGGTCAACGGTCGATGGTCGCCTGCGACGCCGCGCTGGCGCGATCGGTCCTGATCCAGGCCACGGTGAGCTCCCAAGCCACCGACAGGACAATAGGTCCGATGAAAAGGCCGACTATTCCGTGGCCCAGCGTTCCGCCGATCACGCCGATCAGGATGACGAGCGCCGGCGTCGTCAGGCCGCGTCCCATCACCAACGGTTTCAGTATGTTGTCGAGAATGCTGACGATTCCGAGGAACAATGTCAGCAGCACTGCGACAGTGACATCCTTGTCGGTCCAGATCCAGATCATCACGGGGAGCATGATGATGGCTCCGCCGATCTGCACGATGGAGAGCAACAGCACCAGGAGCGCAAGCAAGCCGGCGATCGGAATGCCCGCCAACTTGAAGCCGATACCGGCCAGCAGCGCCTGAACGACGGCGATGCCGATCACACCTTGGGCTACCGCACGGATGGTCGCGCCCGCGAGATCCAGGAAGTGCTCGCTCTGCTCGGGCACGATCCGCGACAGGAAGCTCCTGCCCGCCGCCACGAGCTGCGGTCCATAGGGAAACAGGCAGCCGGCGACGACGACCGACAGCAGGAACTTGATGGTGCCCACACCGGCATCGCCCGCGATGCCAAGGAGCGTACCCGCGAACGGCTTCAGATACGGCGCAATCCGTTGCACGACCGAACGGAGATTGGTCGAGGCTTGATCCCAGAACTCGTAGAGCGGCGTTCCGATCAGCGGCCAGGTCTTGATCGCTGCGGGCGGTGAAGGGATGACCAGATCGCCCGCGGCCAGCTCACCGGCGAAGTCCCTGATCCCGTCCACCGCACCGAGACCTAGCCAAGCCGCCGGCCCGATGACAATGGCGAGATTAATCGCGGTGAGAAGCCCCGCCGCGAGTTTCGCCCTGCCTCCCAGGATTTTGGCGAGCACGAGGAAGATCGGATTGAACGCAACTGCGAGCACGAGGGCCCAGACCAGAATCGTAACGAACGGGCGGATCAGATACAAAGTCCAGAAGATCAACAGAGCGAGCAATCCGAGCCTGATCACGAGCTGGATCACGTCCTCTCCGGTGAGAAGCTGGCGAAGTGTCTTCAAGGCCGTGTCCAGATCTAGTCCAAAGGCAGCGTAGTCGGCGCTTTAGCGTTGCGATCTTGATCTGGATCAAGTACCCGAGCGGATACGGCGATCTGATCGGCTGACGTCGGGCATGATCAGGGCGAACCTGCCTGCATGGGAATCGCGGTGTATCAATCCTGGAGCGCTTCCTCTCGCCGCGCCCGGATCGTCGGCAACATGATCAGGAGGATCGCGATGGCGGCCGCGGCCAGCAGGCTCGCCGAGAGCGGCGAAGTCAGCAGCACGGTGGCGTCGCCGCGCGAGAGCACCATGGCGCGGCGGAAATTCTCCTCGATGGCCGGACCCAGAACCAGGCCCAACAGCAGCGGCGCCGCCGGAAGTTGCAGCTTGATCAGGACGTAACCGAACACGCAGAACACGGCCGCCTCGTAGACCTCGAACGTTCCGCTGTTGATGGAATAGACGCCGATCGAGCAGAACACCATGATCGCGGGAAACAGATAGCGGTAGGGAATGGTGAGCAGCTTCACCCAAAGCCCGACGAGCGGAAGATTGAGGATCAGCAGCATCAGATTGCCGACCCACATCGAGACGATCAGGCCCCAGAACAGGGTCGGATTCTTCGTCATCACCTCCGGACCCGGGTGGATGTTGTGAATGTTCATGGCGCCCACCATCAGGGCCATCACGACATTGGAGGGAACCCCGAGCGTCAGCAGCGGAATGAACGAGGTCTGGGCGCCGGCGTTGTTCGCGGACTCCGGGCCTGCAACGCCCTCGATGGCGCCCTTGCCGAACTGCTCGGGATGTCGCGACAGCTTCTTCTCCAGCGTATAGGACGCGAAGGACGAGAGCACGGCGCCGCCGCCGGGCAGGACTCCCAGCAGCGTGCCCAGCGCCGTGCCGCGCAGCATCGCCGGCACCATCCGACGGAAGTCGTCGCGGGTCGGAAACAGATTTGTGATCTTCTGGGTGACCAGCGACAGCTTGTCGTCCTGCTCGAGATTCTTGACGATCTCGGCGAAGCCGAAGATGCCCATCGCCAGCGGCACGAAATCGAGACCGTCGAAGAGCTGGGGAACGCCGAAGGCAAAACGCTGGCTGCCGCTGTTCAGGTCGGTGCCGACGAGGCTCAGGAGCATGCCGAGCACGACCATGCCGATGCCCTCGATGAACGGCCCGCTCGACAGCACCGAGGCGAGGATCAGCCCCAGGATCATGAGCGCGAAGAATTCCTTCGGGCCGAACAGCAAGGCGGTCGTGGTCAGCGGGCCCGCAAGGGCCGCCAAGGCGAGCGTTGCCACGCATCCGGCGAAGAACGAGCCGATGGCAGCGGTCGCGAGCGCCACGCCGGCGCGCCCCTGCTTCGCCATCTGGTAGCCGTCGATCGTGGTCACGACCGACGAAGACTCCCCAGGCAGATTGACCACGATCGCCGTGGTCGAGCCGCCATACTGCGCGCCGTAATAGATCCCGGCGAGCATGATCAGCGCGGCGTCCGGTTGCAGCGCATAGGTGATCGGCAGCAGCATAGCGATGGTCGCGAGCGGGCCGAGGCCGGGAAGCACGCCGATCAAGGTGCCGAGCAGGCAGCCGAGGAAGGCATAGAGCAGGTTGGCGGGCTGGGCTGCCGTCGCAAAGCCAATCGCCAGATTGTGGAAGAGATCCATCGATCGGCTCGTTCAGTTGAGGAGAGACGGCCAGACGGGCAGTTGCAGCCCGAGACCGTAGACGAATACGGCCAGACACAGCGCGATGAGCACCGCAGCGTTCGCCAGCGCGCCCATCCAGGTGAACTCGGGGCTGGCCCGGCTCGACACCATGATCAGGACGAAGAGGGCGCCGACCAGACCGAGCGGAAACAGCAAGGCGCCGAACAGGATCACGGATCCGGTGATCCAGGCGAGCCCCTTGAGATCCCAATTGCGCAGCGCCTGCCCGTCCGCGGCCGGCTTCATGGCACTGAGGATCACGACCAGACCGATGGCCGCGAGCACGATTGCGAGCAAGCGCGGAAAATAACCCGGCCCCATTCGCGCGGCTGTCCCCGCGGGATAGTTCAGCGCCGCCACGAAGAATAAGACCGCAAATGTGAGGAACAGAGCGCCAGACGCGAACGCCCTGTGGTTACGGATCGCCAATCCCTTCACTTCCGTCCTCCTCCCTCTCCCGGTCCCTTGCTCTCCTCGCCGGCACCGGCCTTCGAGGAACGCTCGTCGAGGGCCTCCATCAGAACCGGTACGCCGATCGCGCAGGCATGGACGCCAAGATGTGCAGTCATCTGGAGAACCTGAAGGATCTCCCGCTGGCCGATGCCGAGCCGCAAAGCCCGCCTGATCTGCACCCGCAGTCCATGCGGATTGAGTGCCGTGAAGCAGGCGTTCAATGCGAGCGAGATCAGACATTGCGAGCACTGGTCGAGACCATCCCCGGTCTGCCCGCCCGCGAGGAGATCCAGCAAGACGGCGAAATAGCCGGGATCGCTCAGCAGCCATTGCTCGCAGAAATCGGGCCAATCCCCGAATTGCGCCACATAGGCATCCCGCAGCGCCGTCTGCTCATGCGTCAGTTCGGGATGATCGACCTGAAGCCCCGCGCTCGCCAATTCCTCGGCTAGGATGCCGATGCCGAGATTGCAGCCGTCGAGCCCCTGAACCGTCGCGAGGCGAAACACGTCGATGATCTCCCGCGCCGACGCCCCCTCCTGAAGTGCAAGGCGAAGATGCAGCGCAAGGCCGGATCGGAACAGGTGCGTCGCCGATCCGTCGAGCGCGACGTAGATCAGCTCGCGCATCTTGGGCGACAGCGGTCCCTTCTCTGCGGCATAACCCGCATATTTTCCGTATGCGTCGAGAAACGCCGGATCGAGCCGCAGCAGCCCCTCCGTCCAGGGCCGCCAATAGCCCCGCGCCTTGACGTAGGCATCTTTCAGAACCTGCTGTTCCGGCGTCAGATCGGACATCGTAATGGTCCCGTCAGGCAATGTTCGTCAGGGTGATGCCGCCGTCGACGGTGAGCACCTGCGCCGAGATGAAGCCGCTCTCGTCACCGGCGAGGAAGCAGATGGCCTTGGCGATATCGTCGACCGTGCCGAGCCGCCCCAGCGGCGTTCTCGCGACGCGGCGTGCATCGAGTTCGGCGTTACGATTGCGCATCGTTCCTTCGGTCGGAATCGCCGAGGGCGCCACGGCGTTGACGCGGATGTTGCGCGCGCCGAGTTCGGCTGCGGCAGCGCGCGTGATGCCCATGACGCCGGCCTTGATGCCGCTGTAGACGATGCTGTTCTTCGCCGAGATCAGGCCGGCCACCGAAGCGACGTTGACGATCCCGCCGCCGCGTTCCGCATCCATGACCTCGGCGGCGGCCTGGATACCCCACATCACCGCCTTGAAACCGATGTTGAGCATGCGTTCGACAGTCTCCGGCGCGATGTCCGCGACCGACTGATAGCGGACCCAGGCCGCGTTGTTGACGAGGATGTCGAAACGCCCCTGCTGCTCCGCCAATCCAAGCACCGCCTGCCGCATGCCGTCGCGGCTCGACACGTCCTGCGTGACGGCTACGGCCTTGCCGCCGGCCGCCTTGATCGCGTCCACCGTGCCATCGACGAATTCCGGCTTCAGGTCGTTGACACCGACGATCGCACCGCGTCCGGCGAGCCGAAGCGCAGTCGCACGGCCGATGCCGTTTCCGGCGCCGGTGACAAGTGCGACGCGCCCCGCGAGCGTCTGATCCCTGGTCTCGGTCATGGTCGTCTCCTTCATGCTTCCGCCTCGGCGAACGGTGCAATTTCCGATACGTAACGGCGGCCGAACGTGCTGATCAGACCGCTGGCATCGCCCTGGGCCTGAAGCGTACGGATGCGGCGCAGATGGCGATGCACCGGCACATCCCATGTGAAGCCCATGCCGCCGTGAAGCTGTAGCGCGCCCTCGCTGATCGAGCTGCCATAGGTCGCTGCAGCCAGGAACGCCGCATCACGCTGGACCGGACCGCCGCCCTCGGACAGGCTGCGCGTGATCGCATGACGGATGCTTTCGAGCCCGAGCTTCTGGCGCGCCAAGGCATGCCGGATGGCCTGATTGTAGGACAGGGCGTGGCCGAACTGGCGGCGCGTCGACGCATGTTCCTGCGCGAGCGCCAGGCATGCTTCGGCGGATCCCAGGATAGCGGCGGCGCGGAGCACGTTGGCGTCCGAGTTGAGCAAATCCCATGTGCCAGCCGGCAGGACGGAGCCGATCGGGACTTCAACTTTCTGGAGCCGCACCACATGCTCCGGCACGGTCAGATCGAGGCCGGCCGCTTCCTCCACCACAACGCCTTCGGCATCGGTCGGGATCAATGCAGCGGTGCCCGCGTTCATCCGTACCAGGATGTAGTCGACCTTCGCCGCGCAGGCCGCGCGCGCGACCGTGCCGCTCAGCACCTGCAACCCGCCTTCCCGTTCGGCGAAGGCCTCACCCTGCCAGGCGACCGTCGCCAATGTCTCGCCGGAAACGATCGCGGCGGCAAGACGCGTCAGCGACGACTGCAGCAGGCGACCGACGAGGATGGTCTCCAGGAGCGGAAATCCGAGCAATCCCGCATGAGCGGCTGCGATCACCGGCACCGCAAAGCCGAGCGGCAGGGCCAGTCCCCCCACCTCCTCATCCGCGATGACGCCGAGCAGACCGTCACCGGCGAGATTTTGCGCCTGTTCGCGTACAGCCAAGCCTGCACATGCGATCACGGCGCGTGCCGCGGTTGCCGCGAACTCGTCGGGCTGAAGTCCATCGGCCATGGTCATCATTGTCCTCTTCGAAAACTGCGCGACTACAATTGCTCACTAGGCAAGATACCCGCCGTCGACGGGCAGGATGACGCCGTTAACATAGGACGCCATCGCCGAGGCCAGAAAGATCACGGGCGCTGCGATCTCTTCGGGCTGTCCCACGCGCTTCAACGGCGTGCGTGCCATCAGGCCGGACAGCCTCGCCGGATTCTCGCGCGTGCTCTCGCTCATTTCGGTCGCGATGATGCCGGGCGCGACGGCGTTGACCCGGATGCCATCAGGCGCGAGATCGCGGGCAAGCGCCTGCGTGAAGAGCCTCACCGCACCCTTGGACGATGAATAGCCGAGCGTACCACCCATGCTACCGAAGGCCGCGACCGAGGCAACGTTGATGATGGTTCCCCGCGATTTGCGCAGCGCGGGAATGAAGGCATGAACCACGTTGAAGGTGCCGTTGACGTTGACGTCGAACACCTGGCGCCAATTCTCGTGCGCCCGCGGGCTGTCGATCGGCTCGCGGATGATGATCCCGGCATTGTTGACGACGACGTCGACGAGGCCAAGCTCCTCGTCGACCCGCTTGGCCACCTCGCCGCAGGCCAAAGCATCAGTCACGTCGAGCGAACAGGCGGTTGCCTCCTTGCCTCCGTCCCCGATCTCGCGCGCAACGGAGTCTGCCCGATCCTGCCGCAGATCGGTCACGACGACCCTCGCCCCGGCAGCTGCCGCGCCCAACGCGATGGCGCGCCCGATCCCTTGGCCCGCTCCCGTCACCACGACGAGACGATCCTTCAGCAGGCCCGCCTGACTCCGGCCGTCGGACATCACCGGCTCCTTGCCGTTTTCGACGAGGCAATGCGCGGGGAGACCATCACTTGCCTCGCGACAGCTGGAGGATGCGATCGGCGATGATGCCGAGCTGGATCTCGCTCGTGCCGGCATAAATCGTCTCGGCGCGCGCCTGAAGGTAGATGGCTTCGAACCGGCGCCGCGCCACCGTGATCGCCGGGTTCTGCGGCAGCGATGCCTGCGAGAGCAGTTCAATCGCAAGCGCCGCAAAGCGCTGATGCGATTCGCTCCAATAGAGCTTCGCAAGGCTGCCGCGCGCTCCGATCTTGTCGCCGTTGACGAGCGCCTCGACGGCCGTCTCGACATGCGCCTTCAGCACCTCGATCTCGACGGCGACCTCGCCGAGCCTGACGGCGTAATGCCGGTCCGCGACCATTGCCGACAGCGCCGGGTCCGTCTTGCAAGCCGAAATCAGGTGGCGCAGTTCGTTCTCGAAGCGCCAGGCGCGGTACATGCGGTTGGTCGCCCGCTCGATCTCCAGCACGCGGATGGCTGCGGCCCAGCCCTCGTCCGGCGCGCCGATCGCATCGGCCTGGGCCACTTCGACGTCGTCGAAGAAGACCTCGCAGAAGCTCTCGCGTCCGTCGATCGATTTGATGGTGCGCACGCGCACGCCGTCGGCATCGAGCGGCACCGCGAACATGGCAAGGCCGCGATGACGATCCTCCAGCGGACCGGTGCGGGCGAGCACGAGACAGCGTTGCGCCCGGTACGCGCCGCTGGTCCAGATCTTCTGGCCGGTGATCTGCCAGTCGTTGCCATTTCGCGTGGCGCGAGTGCGAAGCCCGGCAAGGTCGGACCCCGCTTCGGGCTCGGAAAATCCCTGACACCAGATGTTGCGCATCTCGAGGATGGCGGGCAGGAACCGCCGTTTCTGCTCCTCGCTGCCGACGGCCAGGATGATCGGACCGGCGAGTTCCTTGCCGATCGAGTTGACGCTCTCCGGCATCGCCAGCGCGCCGATCTCCTGATTTGCGATGAGATGTTCGCGCAAGGAGCAGCCGTGCCCACCATAGGCCTGGGGCCAGGTAATGCCGGTCAGGCCGGCGCGGTACATCGCCGCCTCCCACGCGACGGACTGCTGGAGCGTCGGAGGCGCGAATGCAGCGCTGTCGCCGCGGAAGCTGGCGGGCAGATTGGCATGCAGCCAGCGATGCACCGCATCGCGATAGGCCGCGCCTGCCAGGCTCTCGCTCGCGACCGGATGCGTCGATACTGCTTCAACTACACTCATCGCCTGCTTCCCGCTTTCGCCATACGCGCCGTCATGTCCTGGCCGCCTGTCCGTCCTTCACTGCGACTTGAGCAGATCGCAGGCGCTCTCCGAGGCCGGCCGCCACGCATCCTCGGGCGCGATCGTGCCGGTGATCTCGTAATAGTCGTAGGTGTATTTGGATTCCGACGGAGCCTTGATCCGCGCGACGTGGAGCGGACGCATCACCTGGCCGTCGGCCCTGATGCTGACGTTGTTCATCTCGAAATCGTTGATCGGCGTGTTCTTCATCTGCCGCATCACGGCATCGCCGTCGTCGGAGCCGGCGGCGGCCACCGCCTTCAGATAATGCGTGATGGCGCTGTAGGTGGCCGCCTTGCCCTCGTTGAGAAGCTGACCGTTCGTCGCCTCGGCATAGCGTTTGGCAAACGCCCGGCTCTCCGGCGTCATGTCCCAGTAGAACGGCGTCGTCAGCCGCACGTTCTGGAGGTCCTTGAGGCCGATGCCATGCGTCTGGCTGATCATGAGGCCGAGGGGAACGAGGAGTTGCGTCCTGGTCAGCCCGAACTCCTGGGCCTGCTTGATCGCATTGGCGAAATCCGCCCCCGAATTGGCGAGCGCAATTGCCTTGGCGCCGCTGGCCTGTGCCGTCAGCAGGAATGAGGAGAGATCCGACGAGTTGAGCGGATGCAGCACCGAGCCCACCACCTTGCCGCCACCCGCTTGGATGAACTTCGTTGCGTCCGCCTGCCAGGCCTTGCCGAAGGCATAATCGACCGTCAGGAAGAACCAGGAGTCGATGCCCTGTGCGAGCAGGGCCTTCACCGTGGCTTTCGGCTGGGCATAGGTATCGACGACCCACTGCGTGGTCATGGGCGAGCATTTGTCGTTGGTGAAGAACGATCCCGCCGTGCCAGCCAGCATGTAAGGCTTCTTGCGGTTCTTCATGATGTCTTGCACCGCAAGCGCGATCGACGACGCCGAGCAGCCGACGATGGCATCGACACCTTCATTGTCGACCCACCGCAGCGCGATGGCGACGCCGACATCGGGCTTGTTCTGGTCGTCGGCGATCACGAACTCGATCTTCTTGCCGTTGACCGCTCCACCGAAATCGCCGACCGCGAGTTTGGCGGCCGCGACCGAGCCGAGGCCGCAATTGTCGGCATAGGGACCATTTTGGTCATTCATGATACCAATCTTGACCACATCGCCCGATATGCCCTGCGCGGACACGGGCGCATGGGTCAGCAGCAAGGCAATCATGCCGAGCGCCGTGATTGTCGATCTCTTCACCGTTTCCTCCTGCTTTTACGCGTTTCCTCTGCGGCCGGCTTCTGCCGGCTCTATTTGTTGGGGTTCAGTGGGTTGGCGGCGCACCGTGCGGGATCAGCAACGCATCAAGCGCCACGGCTCCCTCGCCTTTGGCGCGTAACAGCAACGGGTTGACGTCGATCTCCGCGATCGTGTCGGTATGCGCGGCAGCAAAGCGCGACAACGCGGCAACGGCCCGGGCCGCGGCATCGAGGTCGGCGCGCGGCCGGCCACGCGCGCCGTCGAGCACCGCGAACGCCCTAAGCGATTTCAGCATCGCCATGGCCTGCGTCTCGCTGACCGGCGCCATCTGCACGGCGGAATCCTGGAGGATCTCCGCGAAGATGCCGCCGAGACCGACCATCACCACCGGCCCGAACACCGGATCGATGCGGCTGCCGAGGATGAGCTCGGCGACCCCCTTGGCCATCGGCGCCACGATCACACCGTCGATTGTCGCGTTGGGCGCCTTGGTGGCGACGCGGTCGCGCATCTGAGCATAGGCGCGCCGGACTTCGGCTTCCGAGCCAACGCCGACGACCACGCCGCCGGCCTCCGTCTTGTGCGGCAGGTCGGGCGAGGCAATCTTCAGCACCACGGGATAGCCGATGTCGGTGGCTGCACGCGCCGCCGCGTCGACGTCCTGTACCAGACGCTCGGCCAGCACCGGCACACCGGCCTCGGCAAGTGCGCGCTTGGCGCCGAGCTCGTGGCGGAATGCATCGGCTGCCAGCGGCCCCGCCTGCTCGATCGCAGCTGGCACGTCCTGCGGACGTTTCGACACCCCCTGCAGCCGCACCAAGGCAGCGACAGTTGCGCAGCAGCCATCGAAGCTTTCCACCGTCGGAAAGCCCAGCGCGTGCAGCTCGGTCAGCGCGTCCTCCGGGCCATCGACGCAAAGGACGATCGGACGCTGGGGGAACTGCGCGCGGATGTTGCGCAGCGTGTTCATATAAATGGAGCGCAAGCGCGGCAGATGCAGCGAGAACGGCAGCGGCAGGATCACCGTATCGGCCCGATCGTCCGCCACGACGGCCGTCATGATCTTCTCCAGAAGATCTGGGCGGCTCGACATCTGCGCCGTGGCGTCGACCGGGTTGCGGGCCGATGCAAAGGGCACCAGCTCAAGAATCTGGCGCTGCGTCTCCTGGCCGAGCTCCGGCAATGTCAGCCCGACCGACTGCGCGGCGTCCGCGAGCAGCACACCGAAGCCGCCCGACGCCGTGAGAATTGCCACGCCCGGCCCCTTCGGCAGCCGGTCCGGCAGCAGGATCGATGCAACGTGGCCGAGATCGATGAGTTCGTCGATGCTGCGCACGCGCACCGCGCCACAGCGGGCAAACAGCGCGTCGAACACCGCGTCCGATCCCGCCATCGCCCCGGTGTGCGAAGCCGCAGCGGCCTGGCCTGCCGCGGACGTGCCGATCTTCATGACGATGACGGGCTTGCCGGCATCGCGCGCCTCTTCAAGTGCGGAGATCAGGCGGCCGGCATCGCGGCACGCCTCGAGGCAGCACAGGATCACCTTGGTGGCCGGATCGCGCGCCATCCAGGCGATACCGTCGGCGATATCGACGTCGCACTCGTTACCTGTGGTGATGAAGCGGCTGACGCCGACGCCGCGCTCGCTGGCGAGCCGCATGGTGTAGCTGCCGAGATTGCCGCTCTGCGACACGATGCCGAGCGAGCCGGCCGCCGGCATGCTGTGCTCGAGCACGATCGAGAACGTCGCAATGCTCTTCTCGGCGACGCTGACCGCGCCAAGACAGTTCGGCCCCAGCAAGCGCATGCCGCTGTTGCGCGCGGCCAGGCGCAGCCGGTCCTGCATCGCGCGGCCCTGCTCGCCGAGTTCGGCAAAGCCCGACGAGAACACGACGACACTGCGAACGCCGCGGGCCGCGCATTGTTCTACGGCCTCGCCGGCGCGCTCCGCATCGACCGCGATGATGGCGAGATCCGGCGCCTCCGGCACTTCGGCGACGGAAGCATAGGCCTTCAGTCCCTGCACCGTCGCGGCCTTCGGGTTGACCGGATAGATGCGGCCTGCATAGCCGTGGCGGCGCAACAGGTCGACCGGCCGACCGCCGATCTTGGTCGCCTCCTGCGAGGCGCCGATGATCGCGATCGAGCGCGGCGACATCAGCGCGTCGAGACCTTCTCCCGGCCGCATCTCAGCGCCCCTTGAACACCGGCGTGCGCTTCTCCAGGAACGCCATCCGCGCTTCCTTGGCGTCCTCGGTCTTGGAGAGAGCCATCGTGATGTTCTGCTCGAAGCGGTAGGCATCGCGCGGCGGCATCAGCTCGACCATGTTCGCCGCATTCTTGGCATATTCCATCGCGATCGGGCTCTTCGAAGCGATCTCGCGGGCGAGCTTCATCACCTCGGGGATCAGGTTCTCCTTGGTCGTACAAGCCTCAATGATGCCGAGGCGATAGAGCTCGGCGGCCGGCACGCGATAGCCGGTGAAGAACATGCGGCGCATCAGGGAGCGGCCGAACAACGTGTTCAGCATGGCGGCACCGCCGGCGAGCCCGACGTTGATCTCGGGCATGCCGAAGACGGCCTCTTCGCAGGCGTAGAAGATGTCGCAGGAAGCCATCAGGCCGACACCGGCGCCGAGCGCAACGCCGTTGATCGCCGCGATGACCGGCTTGGAGCATTCGCGAATGCAATTGCCGGTCTCGCGTGTGATCCGGTTGTGGCTGTGAAACGCGCCGATCTTGGTCGGGTCCGGACGGTCCTTCAGATCCGCGCCGCTGCAGAACACCTTTCCGGCTCCGGTCAGGATCGCGACCCTGACATCGCTACGCTCGGAAATCTCGTCGAACACGCTCACGATGCGATCGCGCATGGCACGATCGAGCGCGTTCACGGGAGGACGGTTCAGCGTCACCAGCGCGATGTGATCGGACACTTCGAGGGTGACGATATCTCCTGACATGGCTTCCTCCTGGGCTTCTGCTTGTCTTGTGTTTGTCTTGCTTGCTATTCCTGACCGATCGGTCAGCTTTTTGCGCTGATAACATCAAGCGCGGCGACTTGCAATATCCTATCGATGTCCTATTGACCGACCGATCGGTCAGTTATTAGATTTCGCGACAAGCAAGAACGACCGTGAGGAGGACTCCCATGCCCAGGATCAGCCGACGCCAGGCGACAACTCTCATCGCCGGCGCCCTCGTCGCCCCGCTTGGCGCGCCTGCAATCGTGAGGGCCCGCGCGTCGCAGATCTTCATCATCGTGCCCTATGCGCCCGGCGGCTCCATCGACAGCCTGATGCGCTCAATCGCGAAGGCCATGGCGGAAACGCTGGACCAGCCCGTCCTGGTCGACAACAAGCCCGGCGCCAACGGTATCGTCGGATCGCAATATGTGGCGCGCGCACCGAGGGACGGATCGGTCCTGCTGGCCGGCGGCACCGGGCCGATTTCGCTGAACGTGCTGTTGCGCAAGAACCTGCCCTACAAGCTCGCGGACTTCGCCTCGGTCGCCATGCTCTGCAACGGGCCGCTGTCGCTGACCGTGAACGCACGGACGCCGACCGCCGACGTGAAGAGCTTCGTCACCTACGCCAAGGGGCGCGACAAGCCGCTGTTCTACGCCACGCTCGGTCCGGGCAGCGTCACGCATTTGTTCGGGATCATGATGGGCAAGTCGATGGGATTTGCCGTCACCGAGGTTGCCTATCGCAACAATCCGGCCTCCATCATGGAGACACTGTCAGGAGAATGCGATCTCAACTTCGCAACGCCCGCCGCCGTGATCGAGCATGCGCGCGGCGGCCAGCTTCGCATCCTCGCGGTCTCCTCGGACAAGCGCATGACGAGCTTGCCCGAGATACCGACGCTCGCCGAATCCGGCTATCCCGACCTCACGGCATCGTTCTGGACCGCGCTCCACGCTCCGGCGGGCACGCCGCGCGATGTCATCGCGCGGCTGAACGCGGCAGCCAACGCCGCGATGCAGAAGCCCGAGATCGCAAAGCAGCTCGAAACCGATGGCCTGATGGTCGATACCGGCGCACCGGAGCGGCTCGACGCCCAATTGACCAAGGACGCCGCGCTCTGGGGACCGGTGATCAAGGCGCAGAACATCGCCCTGGAATGAGGCGTTGCACGCGGTGCCGCCACCGGTCAGCGTGATTTTCGCCGGCCGGCGCGAGGCGGCTCGGCGCCGGGAAGCTCGATCAACTCCCCGCTCCGCAGCCCGTTGAACAGCATGTCGAAGAAGATCTCCGCGATCTGTTCCGGGGTTGCGGATTTGTTGGGATTGTACCAGCGATGCATCCAATTGAGCGAGGAGAGGATCAGCCGCCCGGTCATGGGAACGTCGACCTTGCGGATTTCGCCGGCGTCGATGGCTTCCTGGATCAGGCCGCGCAGAAAGTTCTCGAAACGGTCGCGGCGCGTCAGCCTCTCCTTGTGCCGCCGTCGGTCGGGATCGTTCCAGAAGGCGGTCGTGGAGGCGATCCAGGCCCAGCGATAGCGCCGGAAGTATTCCGCCGTGGCGACCATGAAAGCACGAATCTTCTGCGACGGCGGCCCGTCGGGAATGCGGTCGCGCACGAAAAGGTAGAGTTCGAGCGTCGAGCCGACCGCCACCCGCGCGTAGATCTCGTCCTTGTTGGAGAAATGATGGTAGAGGAGCGACTTGGAGATGCCACAGGCGAGCGCGATGTCGCGCATCGAAGTCCCCTCAAATCCCTTGCTGGCGAACAGCCGCCCGGCCTCGGCGAGGATCTGAAGCACGCGGTCCGAGGCCTCGGCCTGGTTCGCAACGCCATCCTTCATCGTTGACAGTTCGGTCATGAACTCCGCAATCCGTTCGTCAGCCTGGCGCCAACATGAGGGCCTTTAGAATGAAACTAGGTTTTCACGGACCGATCGGTCAAGCCCGGCGATCCCTGCGCGAGGAACCATGAGCGCGGTCCGGATCACGCGAATCGGCACGACGAAGGACCAGCTCGGCGAGAGCCCCGTCTGGGATGAGCGCCGACAGCGCCTCTTCTGGATCGACGCCCTGGCCGGATTGATCCGCGCCCTCGACCCCGTCACCAGCGCGACCGAGCAATTCAGCGCGCCCGCGCCGATCGGGTCGCTGGCGCTGCGGCGCGACGGCGGCGCTGTGCTCGCACTACGCCACGGATTTGCGCGCTACGATTTCGACATGCGCGTGCTGACCGAAGGTCCGTCGATCGGGCTCGACCACCCGAAGGTGCGGCTGAACGACGGAAAGGCCGATCCCCATGGACGGTTCGTGGCAGGCACAATGCACGGCGACCGCGCCCCGGATGAGGCGCCGCTCGGCGGCCTCTACCGCCTGGACGCATCGGGCGCGCTGGAGCTGCTGGAGACGGACCTCGCCGTGAGCAACGGACCGTGCTTCAGCCCCGACGGACGGACGTTCTATCTCGCCGACAGCGCAAGACGGATCATCTGGGCCTATGACTACAGCCAGGATGGCCCCCTCGCGAACAAACGCGTCTTCGTCAACACGGAGGCGCAAGACTCCGGTTGCGATGGCGCGACGATCGATGCGGAGGGGTATATCTGGTCGGTCCTCGTGCGCATCGGCAAGATCGCGCGGTTTTCGCCTGACGGGACGATCGTGCGGACGATCGACATGCCGATCCGCCATCCGACCAGCGTGACGTTCGGGGGAACCGATCTCGATATTCTGTACGTGACATCGATCTCGCGCAGCCACGCTCTCGGCGATGACCGCCCGGATGCCGGCGGCTTGTTCGCCGTCGAAGGCCTTGGCGTTCGCGGACTGCCGGCGCACCGGCTTGGCCCGGCCTGAGCGGCCCCTCCGCTACTGCGCCGATCTCTTGACCTGCCTTGGCACGTTCTCGGCCATGTAGTCCACGAAGACCCTGATCTTCTCCGGCAGATAGCTGCTCTGGAGGAAGGTGGCGTAGATTCCTTCGTCGAAGGTGGAGTTCGTCACCCGGAAGCCCGGCAACAGGCGGACCAGGCGCCCGCTCTTCAGCTGTTCCGCCACGGTATAGTCGTCCAACAGGGCGATGCCGTGGCCGGCAACGGCGAGATCGCACAGCACCACACCATTGTTGCTGCCGAAGGACGACGGCACGACAATCTCGCGCAGCCTGTTCCTGCGCATGAACTTCCAGACGACGTCGTCAGGGCCCATCCAGTAGGTCAGGCAATTGTGGCGGGTGATGTCCTCCGGCTCGCGCAATTTCGGCATCCGGCCGACGTAGTCCGGCGAGGCCACGAGAATCCGCTCGCTCCGCAGCAGCCTTCGCTGCATGAGGCCTGGGTCTTTCGCCGCCTGGATCTGGAAATCGACGTCGAATTCATCTTCGCGAAGCTGGGGACGGCGCTCCGACAGGCGCAGCTCCACCTTCAGTTCCGGATAGAGCTTCTGAAAGCCCGGGATCAGCGGCGAGAGCACCCTGATGCCGAACAGCGTCCGCGAGTGCACCCGTAGCGTTCCGCGCGGCGCGGTCTGCAACGAAAGCGCTGCGGCTTCGGCGTCCTCGATACCGTGCAGGACCTGCTCGGTCCGCTGGAAGAAGATCTTGCCGGCGTCGGTCAATCCGAGATGGCGCGTGCTGCGGTTCAGGAGCTGCACGCCGAGCTTCGCCTCGAGCTCGCCGATGTAGCGCGACACGGACGCCGGGGAGAGCCCGACACGGCGCCCGGCCGCGGAAAAGCTGCCCTCACGGACGGCACTGACGAACAGTTCCATGGCCTGGAGGCGATTCATCGATCTTTTCAGATTCTGCAAAGGACATGCTCAGAATACGTCAATTGTTCGAAAACGCTCAAGCCCGTAGCTTGCTGAGAACGGATCGCAAGAGCGACCACGATCAGGTGGAGGAAGCAACTGATGGAATTCGGCGTATTCATTCTGGCGCAGCAACGCGGCTATCATCAGAGCTCGCAGCAGGTCATCAACAACGCCGTCGAGCAGACCGTTGCCGCCGAGCAGGCCGGCTTCGATACGGCCTGGTATGCCGAGCACCATTTCAACAATTACAGCCTGTGCCCCTCGCCGCTGATGATGGTCGCCCATTGCGCCGGCCTGACCAAGCGCATCCGGCTCGGCTCTGCCGTCTGCGTGTTGCCGCTGTATCACCCGGCGCGGCTGCTCGGCGAAATCGGCTTTGCCGACACCGTCTCGAACGGGCGTCTCGATCTCGGCATCGGCTCGGGCTACCAGAAGTTCGAGTTCGACCGCTTCGGCGTGGACCTCGATCATTCACACGCGCTGTTCGCGGAATTCTACGACGTGCTCCACGCGGGCATGCAGCAGCGCATCTTCTCCTATTCCGGCGAGCACCTGAAGATGCCGCCGACCGCCATCGCGGTGCGCACGGTGCAGAAGCCGATGCCGCCGATTTGGGTCACGTCCGGCCATGGCGAGACGCTCGGCCGCGCCATTCGCGACAACCACAATCTGTTCGTCACTGCGCTGCTGAACGGCCTCGATGCCATCAAGGCCCTGCGCGAACGCCTCGAGGGGATCGCCGCCAACGAAGGCCGCTCCATCGACGGCACGCGCTTCGGCTTCCTGCGCTGCGCCTATGCCAGCGACAATGACAGCGAGATCCAGTCGTATCTGGACAATGCGCGCTTCCAGCGCCGGCTCTCCGAAAGCCTGAAGTTCCGACGCGCCCAGAGCGACGACGGCTATCTGATCAAGGAAGAGGCCGGGCCGAACGACATGAGCCTGGAGACGATGCGGGACAACCTGCCCGTCGGCAGCGTCAACCAGGTGATCGACCGCATGCTGGAAGAGATCAGCATTCTCAGACCGACCCACATCGCGCTTCAGACCCAGCTCGGCGATTTCGACCAGCGCACGATGCTGCGCCAGATCGAGCTATGGGGCAGCAGGATCATTCCCGCGATCCGGAAAGAGCTGAAATCCGGCCGTGGCAAGGTCGCAGGCGAAGCCGTTTCGGCGTAACGCAACCGGCGAGAAGCGAGCCCGGAGGTACGTCATGGGATGTCAGATGTCTCAAATGACCGATTTCCGCTCAGTCGAAGCCGCGGAGTTTCGGCTGGCCATGCGTAACCTCGCGAGCGGCGTCGCAATCGTGGCGACGGGAACAGAGACGGCGCGGCGCGGGCTGACGGTCAGCTCCGTGACCTCGCTGTGCATGGACCCGCCCTGCCTGCTCGTCGGCGTCAATTCGAGCTCCGAAACCCACACCGCCATCCTAGCCAACGGCCGCTTCGGGATCAGTCTCCTCGGCAGCGGGCAGGAAGATCTGGCGCTGCGTTTCGCCGGTGGCGCCAAGGGCATCGACCGCTTCGCGACGGCGCCGTGGGAGCAAGGCGTGCTTGACGTGCCATTGCTCGAGCCTGCGATCGGCGCGCTGGAATGCGTGCTGCACCATCATCAAATGGTCGGCACGCACGGCCTCTTCATCGGCAGGATCGTGGCCACCCGCGGTGGGAACGGCAATCCCCTGGTCAATTTTCAGGGCGCGCTGCGCGCGTTGCCGCAGGGTTAAATGGACTTCAGGCCTGCCGAGGCCGGTACCATCGCGTCCCGGCGCGCCAGAATCAAAGGAGCGGCACCGTGATCATCGAATGCTTCGCCGGCGGCAGCGTCCGACTGGACGAACCGCTCGACTTTCGCAAGTTCAAGCTGGTGTTGCATGCCGGCGCATCGCCGGAAGTGCTGGCCCGGACCGGGATCACGCTTCTTGATGATCGCGATGCGCTCGTCTCGATTGATCTGGTCCCCACCCTGGAGGGCCGCCCCAACGATGCAAGCTGGGATCGGCAATATGCCGAGATGGTAGCCAAGGCCCGCGAGCATGGCTGGATCGATATCCCGCGAAATGCGATCCGGGCCCACGTCGAACCAGCCCTGTAGGCCGCAATCCTTCAGCGCGGAACGACAGCCGTCGCTTCAATCTCGACGCGCGCTGACGGCTCGACAAGACGCACGACCTGAACGAGCGCCATGCTCGGATAGTGGGTGCCGATCACCTCGCGATAGGCTTTGCCGAGCGCCTTGAGATTGGAGACGTATTCGTCCATGTCCACGACATACCAGGTCAGACGAACCAGATGATCCGGCCTTGCGCCGCCTTCGGCCAGGATCGCGACGACGTTCTCGAGCGCCTGGCGGACCTGCGCAACAAATCCATCGCCAAACCGGCCTGAAACGTCCCAGCCGACGACGCCGCCGGTCACGACGAAGCGCCCGTCGGCCATCATGCCGTTCGCATATCCCTTTGGCTGCGGCCAGCCACCTGGCTGGAGCACCTGCAAACCGTTCGCCATGTCGGGCGCCGCTGCGCCCGGCTGTCTCGTCACACTCATCGGCTTCTCTCTATCGTCTCAGCGCGATTTCAGTAAATCACGCGCCACAATCAGTTTCTGAACCTCGGTCGCGCCCTCGTAGATGCGCAACGCCCGGATTTCGCGGTAGAGGCTTTCGACCACCTCACCTTTGCGCACGCCGCGTCCGCCGAACATCTGAACCGCGCGGTCGATGACGCGCTGCGCGGTCTCGGTCGCCGTCAGCTTCGCCATGGCCGCTTCGCGCGTCGTCGGAAGCTTCTGGACATCGCGGCGCCAGGCTGCGCGATAGGTCAGGAGCGCGGCAGCGTCGGTGTCGGTTGCCATGTCGCCGAGCGCGGCCTGGGTCAATTGGAGATCTCCCAGCGTCGCGCCGAACATGCGTCGGCTGCGCGCGTGCGACAGCGCCTCGTCGAGCGCCCGCCGAGCGAAGCCGAGGGCAGCGGCCGCGACCGACGCGCGAAAAATGTCCAGCGTCTGCATCGCCAGCTTGAACCCGCCGCCCGGCGCGCCGAGGCGACGGCTCGCCGGGATCCGGCAATTGGCAAAGCGCAACGTCGCCAGCGGATGCGGCGCGATGACGTCGATGCGGTCGGCGATACCGAAACCAGGATCATCGGGAAAGACGACGAAAGCCGAGATGCCGCGGGCGCCCGGCGCCTCGCCCGTTCGGGCGAACAGCGTGTAGACGTCGGCAATGCCGCCGTTGGAGATCCAGGTCTTCTCGCCGTCGATGACGTAGTCGTCGCCGTCGGCGCGCGCCGCGCAGGACATCGCCGCGACATCCGATCCCGCCTCCTTCTCGGACAGCGCGAAGGCCGCAAGCCATTCGCCGGAGCGAACCTTCGGCAGCACGGCCTTGCGCAGCTCGGCCGAACCGCCGAGCGCGATCGCACCGGAGCCGAGCCCCTGCATGGCGAAGGCGAAATCGGCAAGGCCGTCGGCATAGGCGAGCGACTCGCGCGACAGGCAGATCGAGCGGGAATCGATCGTCGTCGCATCGCCGTCGGGCGCCGCGACCGCGCAATCGAGCACCCCCGCCTCGCCCATCGCGCGCACGAGCTTGCGGCAGGCGCCGTCGACATCGCCGTGATCGATTGTGTCGAGCGCACCCGACTGCACGAAGTGGTCGAGCCGCTCGCCGATCGTGTGATGGCGCGGTTCGAAAAACGGCCAGTCCAGCCAGTCGCGCTTGATGACCTTTGCCACGGCGCTCATCTGATCCCTCCTCCGCTCACTGCGCGCTAGCTGCCGCGGCGCGCGCCAGATTGCTTTCGTATTGCCCCTTGGCGGACAGATACTGCTTCGGCCAATTGACCGACGTGATGCCGATGCGCGCGGCTTCGTGCAGCGTCCAGGCCGGGTCGGCCAGATGCGGCCGCGCAATGGCGCAGAGGTCGGCGCGGCCGGCCGCGAGGATCGAGTTGGCGTGATCGGCCTCGGAGATCGCGCCGACTGCAATGGTCTCGATGCCGACTTCGTTGCGGATCAGGTCGGCGAACGGCGTCTGGAACAGGCGTCCATAGATCGGCCGCTCCTCCTTCCAGACCTGCCCCGACGAACAATCGATCACGTCCGCCCCCGCCTCCTTGAACATCGCGGCGAAGATCGCCGCATCGGCCGGAGTGTTGCCGCCTTCGGTCCAGTCATGGCAGGACAGGCGCACCGACATCGGCCGATCGGACGGCCACGCCGCGCGCATCGCCTTGAACACCTCGAGCGGAAAGCGCGCACGGTTCTCGTGGCTGCCGCCGTATTCATCCATGCGCCGGTTGGTCAGCGGCGACAGGAAGCTCGACAGCAGATAGCCGTGGGCGCAATGGAGCTCGAGCCACTCGACGCCGGCCGACGCCGCACGATGTGTCGCCGCGACGAAATCGTCGCGCACGCGGTCCATGTCGCTGCGGTCCATAGCGCGCGGCAACTGGCTGTGGGGCAGATACGGCAACGCCGACGCGGAGATCAGAGGCCATTCACCGGATTCAAGGGGTTGATCGATCCCTTCCCATGGCACTCTGGTCGCGCCCTTGCGCCCGGCATGGCCGAGCTGGATTCCGACCTTGGCGTGTCCCAGGCTGTGGATCAGGCCAACCAGTCGGCGCCACTGCGCCTCTTGCGCATCGTTCCAGAGCCCGAGGCAACCCGGCGTGATCCGCGCATCCGGCGAAACGCAGGTCATCTCGGCAAAGATCAGCGCAGCGCCACCCATGGCGCGCGCGCCGAGATGGGCGATGTGGAAGTCGTTGATGAGCCCGTCCTCAGCCGAATACATCGCCATTGGCGACACCATGATGCGGTTCGCGAGCGAAAGGCCGCGCACGCGGTGCGGCGTCAGCATCGGCGGCAGCACCCGCTCGCCGTCCTTGACAGCGATGCCCGAGCGCGCGGCGAACCAGCGCTCAAAACCTTCCAGCCAGGTGCGGTCGCGCAAACGAAGGTTTTCGTGGCTGATGCGCTGGGAGCGCGTCAGCATCGAATAGAAGAATTGCGGCGGCTCGAGCGTATCGGCATAGCGCCGGCCGACCACCTCAAACCATTCCATGGCGTTGCGCGCCGCGTTCTGGATGCGCGCCACGTCGACGCGGCGCACCTCCTCATACGCTTCCAGCACGGTTTCGATGCCGGCGCGGCCGTGACCGTGGCGATCGAACTGATTGGCGAGCTCGATGGCGTCGTCGAGCGCGAGCTTGGTACCCGACCCGATCGCGAAATGCGCGGTGTGCGCGGCGTCTCCCATCAGCACGACATGAGACTTGCCGTTGAACACGCTCCATTTGCCGCAGATCAGGCGGCTGAAATTGAGCCAGGCCGAGCCGCGCAGATGGCGGGCGTTGGTCAGGAGCTTCGCGCCATCGAGCGTCTCGGCGAAGATCTTTTCGCAGAAATCGATCGAGGCCTGCTGATCGAGCTCGCCAAGCCCGTGGGCATTGTAGGCTTCTTCCGTGGTCTCGACGATGAAGGTCGAGGTCTCCGCGTCAAACTTGTAGATGTGCGCCTGGAACCAGCCGTGCTCGGTCCTCTGAAAATCGAACGTGAAGGCGTCGAACGCCTTCTTGGTGCCGAGCCAGATGTAGCGGTTCGGCCGGATCACCATGTCGGGCTGGAATTGCTCGGCATAGCGCGCGCGGATTCTGGAATTGACGCCGTCGCAGGCGACGATCAGGTCGGCCTCGGGAAATTCGAGATCGGACTCGACGTCGCGCTCGAAGACGAGCTCGACACCCAGCGCCTCGCAGCGCCTCTGAAGAATATTGAGCAGATGCTTGCGCCCGATACCGATGAAGCCATGGCCGGTCGTGCGCTGGCGCGTGCCCTTGAAGACGAGCTCGATATCGTCCCAGTGATTGAAGGCGTCCTCGATCTCGGTCGCGCTCTCGGGGTCGGCAAGGCGCATCGCGGTCATCATGGCATCGGAGAACACGACTCCCCAGCCGAACGTATCGTAGGGCTTGTTGCGCTCGACGACCGTGACGACGTGATCCGGATGCCGGCGCTTCATCAGCAGGCCCAGATAGAGACCCGCCGGGCCGCCGCCGATACAGACTATGCGCATGATCCCTCGCTTTCGCGCGCCGCGCCGTGTGCCTGAGCTCTCGCTCGAATTATTTTAAGCATAAAGTATTTTGTCGGCATGGGCCTTGTCAAGGTGGGTTCTGCAAGGAGCCTGGGCGACGCGCCCGGCGCCACCGCGCCGATCTTGAGATACAATGCAAAGTGGACACGGCAGAGCCAATTCCGAGGCACCCGGGCTCAGCCTTGAATTTACTTTTGGCACGAACTATCTTGCGGGCATCCACGAGAGCTGCACCAGCTTTCATCAGGCCACCAAGCCCGGGAGATTCGATTGGCGCTCGCGAAGGAGTCCACGCCTGTTTCAGCCAGGAATGGAGCGGATCAGGAGGCCGAGTACAGGGCTCAAACGCGAGTCTGGCTCCGGCTGCTCGCCTGCACGACCCTGATCGAGGGGGAGCTGCGGCGCCGGTTCCGTGAAGAGTTCGATTTTACCATGCCCCGCTTCGATGTTCTCGCCCAGCTCGACCGCGAGCCGAGCGGACTCGTGCTGGGAGAGCTGCCCAAGCGCCTGATGGTCTCGGCCGGGAACCTCACGCCGATCGTGGACCGCCTGGTCGCGGATGGATACATCACCCGCACAGCGTCGAACCTCGACCGCCGCGTGCAGATCGTCTGTATGACGGTCGAAGGCCGCAAGACCTTCAGGCGAATGGCCAAGAGCCACGGCGCATGGCTCGCCGAGCTGCTGGCGGATTTCCCGGCGGACCGGTTCGACGGATTGATCGGCGAGCTCGACGACCTCAAGGGCGCCGTCAGGGACGCGCTGCAAAAACCCTGAGCGGACGCGACGGTCAGCGTCGCAACCTCACTCCGGCCGCCTCGCGATCCCATGTGTCCGTGGTGACGCCGGCGTCACGCAGCACGCCCTTCTTGATCTTGCCGTTCTCCGTCAGCGGCATCTGGCTCAGAATGCGCACATAGCGCGGGATGGCGAAATAGGCGATCTGCCCTTCGCAATGCCCGACGATGTCGACGGGCTCCAGCGATTGGCCCGGCTCCAGCAGGATCGCAGCCGCAACCTCGTCCTCTCCCAATTCCGACGGCAGCGGGTAGATCGCGCAAGCGGCGACCGCGGGATGGGACTGGATGGTCTGCTCGACCTCCCACGAAGATACGTTCTCGCCACGCCTGCGGATCGAATCCTTCATGCGGTCAATGAAGCGATAGTGTCCGTCAGCATCCCGGACGACCCGATCGCCCGAGTGAAACCACAGATTTCGCCACGCCTCGACCGTTTTCTCCGGCATGCCGAAATAGCCGGTGGCGAAAGCAAAGGGCTCTTTTGCGCGAAGCAGCAGCTCCCCGGCCTGTCCGTCAGCAAGCGCTGAATCATTTTCGTCGACGATCCGCGCCTCGATCCCGTCGGCGAGATAGCCCATCGTCCCTGGACGATCGGATGGGATCGTTCCTGCAAACACGAAATTGGTCTCGGTCGAGCCGTAGCCGTCGACCAGCGGCACGCCAAACCGGTCCAGGAACTGACCGTGGATTTGCGGCGGCACACCGCCGCCAAGCGCAACGCGAAGACGATGCGCCGAATCGTTCGCATTCTTCGGCTGCGCCAGAAGCATCGATGCCATCGCACCGAGCAGATAGCCGACCGTCGCATTGTGCCGTTGCGCGGCGGCCCAGAAGCCGGAGGCGGAGAACTTCGGCTCCAGCACATAGGTGCATCCGTTCAGGAGCGCCTGATAGAACGCATTCAGCGCGTTGGTGTGGAACAGCGGCAGCGTCGTGAACAGCACATCGCCCTCGCGGATGCCGAGCGCCCGCGCCGAATAGATGCCCCACCAGAACAGTTGCGCCTGCGGACAACACACACCCTTTGCGGGCCCCGTGGTGCCGGATGTGTAGAGGATCGCAACGGTGTCGCCGGGGCGCACGGCGCCCGCCGGGGCCGCGGCCCCGAGGGCCGGCAATGGTAGCGCGGAAAGCCCGGCATCGACCGCCCCGCCGGCAGCTCCGACGATCCAGGTCCGAGGCGGCAGCTCGACACCCGCCTCGACAGTCTCGATCGCGGTAACGAACTGAGCCTCGACGACAAGGAGCGCAGGACGCGAGTTGCGGAAGATGTGGGAGAGCTGGAAGCCGCGGAGCGCGGTATTGATCGGAACCGCGATAGCCCCGAGCCACGCACAGCCGAGGTAGACCTGCAAAAACTCCGGGCGGTTCGAACACATCAGCGCGACCCGATCGCCCGGCTTGATCCCCGCATCGACGAGCGCCTGGGCCGCCGCGGCGGCGATCGCCGAAGTCTGTGCAAAGGTCCAGCGCGTCTCGCCCGCGACCAGCAGGACGCGATCGCCATAGCGTTCCGCCTGCCGCGTGAGGATGGTGGAAAGGATCCGCTCCGACGGTGGAAACGACGTCACCGCGCGCACCCAGGCCGGCGTCACGTTCTCCTGTCCGGCCGCTGCGCCGGCGTTCGCCGGCGCCTCGTTTTCCGTCACGATCATGCTTCCGCCTCAGGGCAACAGCTTGTATTTGCCGTCCTCGATCTGGACCAGGATGCGCGAGCGATCGTCGACGCCATGCCGATCCGCTGGCGTATAGGTGTAGACGCCCTGCGTCCCCACGACCTCCTTGGTCGTGAACAGCGCCTGACGAAGCGCGGTCCGAAATTCCGGCGAGCCGGGCTTGGCGCCGGTTGCCATCGCACGCTTGGCGGCATCGGCGAACACCAGCCAGCCGTCGAAGGAATAGGACGAGAATGAATCCGTCGGCGCCTCGCCGTTGGCCTTCTCGAAGGCCGCACGGAAATCCAGCGCAACCTTCTGAATCGGATTGCTGGCGGGAAGCTGCTCCGCCGCGGTCACCGGTCCGGTCGGACAGATGATGCCGTTGGCGGCCTTGCCGGCAAGACGGAGGAAATCGGCACTGATCATGCCGTGATTGCCGTAGAGCGGCCCCTTGTAGCCGCGCTCGGACAGCGCGATGACCGGCAGCGCACCGGGCGTTCCCGTTCCACCCAGCATGATCGCATCGGGACGCGCGGCGATCGCGCGCAGCACCTGGGCCGTGACCGAAGAGTCCGAACGCGCGTAGCGCTCATTGGCGATCACCTTGATGTCCGCCGACTTGGCGGCCAGCACCAGGGAATCGTAGAAGAGGTCACCTAACGCGTCGGAGAAGCCGATGAAGGCGACGCTCTTCAATCCCTTCGCCTTCATGTTGTCGACGATGCCCTGCAACAGCAGCGGCGTCGGTTGCGGCGTCTGCACGACCCAGGGACCGCCCTCGCCCGGCGGCACCGGCGCGATCGGGGACACCGCGATCATCGGAATCTTCATCTCGATAGCCGCAGTCGCCATTGCGAGCGTCTGGGGCGCACCGGACGTGCCAATGAGGACATCGACTTTTTCCTGCTCGACGAGTTTGCGGGCATTGCGCGCCGACGACGTCGGATCGGAGCCGTCATCGAGCTGGATGACCCGCACCTTCTCGCCGCCGATCTCACCGACATAGGCCTGGCCCGCCGCGATCCCCTTCGCGTTCGGAATCCCAATCGACGACACCGGCCCACTGAGACCGGTGACGAAGCCGACGAGAATATCGGCTTGCGCAATGTGCGGGACGGCAAGAAGCAACGCAGTGGAGGCCAGCAGACTCTTGATCAAGTTCATGGCACCTGTCCTTCGTGAGAATGTCTTGTTCCGATTGGCAAGCGCCATGGATTCAGTTCAGGTTGACGAAACCAGCGCGATGACGCGAAGCGGACTGCCGGAGCCGTTCTGGATCTTCAGCGGCGAGGCGACGATGACAGCCCCGGTGGCCGGAAGCTGATCCAGGTTGCACAGGCATTGCAGGCCGTAGCGACCCGCGCCGTGCAGGAAGTGATGCGCCGGATAAGGCGGCTCGAAATGGCCGGCCTGCCCTGCATCCGTGCCGATGGTCTCGGTGCCAAATCCGATGACGCCGCGCTCCTCCACCAGCCACTTCATGACATCAGGGTTCGGGCCCGGCGTGTGCGCGCCGTCATCCCTGAGATTGGAATAGTCGCGCCAACCCTTCTTCGACCAGTCGGTCCGCAGCAGCGCCCAGTTCCGCTCGGGGATCCGGCCGTGCTTGGCTTCCCAGGCTTCCACGAGCGGGACGGTCAGCAGGAAATCGGGATCCTGCGCCGCCTGCGCGGAGCAGTCGATGACGCAGGCCGGCGCGATCATGTCCTTGGCCGGCATCGTGTCGACGGCATTGTTCGGCAGGCTCTTGCCGGTGAACCAGTGAATCGGCGCGTCGAAATGCGTGCCGGTGTGCTCGCCGAACGTGACATTGTTCCAATACCAGGCCGGGCCGCGACCGTCGTATCGCGAGATTTCCTGGATGCGGACCGGCGCCGCCTGGCCGAACTCCGGCGGCAGCACGATGACCGGAAAGTCCGGACTGAGCGTGAAAGTCAGATCGACGACGCGCACCGCGCCGGAAGAAATCGCACCCGCCAGCTCCAGGAGATTGTTGCTTTGCATCGTCACGTCCTCCGGCTTGGTTGAAATCTCGATGTCACCTGTCGAGCTCGCGCTCGAGCGCTTTCGGATTGGCCGCGAGACGTTGCCGTATCTCTTCGGCGACATCTCCGACATACATCTCCTCGAGCCCGCCTCTCAGCCCCGATACGATCGCCTGCGCGATGGCGCGCGGCGCGACCTTCGGCGGCGGCACGGTCTGAAACCATTCGGTGTCGACAGGCCCGGTGAACAGATTCATCACCTTGACGCCGCCGGGCCTGAGCTCGGCACGAAGGCAGTGCGAGAGCGACAGGCACGCCGCTTGCGAGGCAGAGTAGGCGCCAAAGGCAGGCCAGTTCGCCAGCGCATAGACCGAGAGAATGTTGACCCACGCGGCGCTGTTATTGATGCCATCGGCTCCCCGCATCCGCATGCCGGGGCCAAAGGCCTGCGCGAGGTTGATGAAGCCGAGATAGGCCTGGTCGATCTCGTCCCGTGCGATGCTCGTGCCCCTGCGGTCGAGCAGGCCGCCCGGCCGCACATATTCCGTCGTGTTGACGAGGATATCGACCTTGCCGCCGATGTCGGCGGCGAGATCAGCTGCGGATTTCTCGTCGGCCGCATCAAGGGTCACGATTTCGATCCCGTCCTGACCGCGCAGCAGATTCTCGCCGGCGAAAGGCCGCCATGGTTCGGCAACACCGACGAAGACCGTCTTGGCGCCTGCCGCCTTCAATGCGGCGACGGCTTCCTGGCCGATCACGCTGCGGCCGTTGGTCACGAGCACGCGCCGGAATTTCGGATCGGCCGTCATTTCCCGCCACTGCTTGTCGTCTGCCATGTTGGGAGTCTCCCCCTCGGGATGGGCAAAAGCCACCGCCTGGCCGCTCTTGTCGAGTTGAAACGACATGCGGACGGGCGCGCCCTCCGCGGCGTCGGCATGGAGATGTGCGACGATCGTCGGACCGCAGTCCATCTTGACGAGGCCGATGCGCCAGGGCGCCCGTTCGCGGAAATAGACGTCGCTCGGCACGCGTGCCGTCGTTTCCGCGAGAAGGACGCCTCGTCGTGGCGCATCGGCGAACGCGAGGTTGGCCGACAGGCAAGACGGACAAGCCTCCCGCGCGGGATAGGCGAAGGCACCGCAGGCATCACACTGCTGCAGCATGAAGCGGCCTTCGGCGGCTGCCCGCGTGAACCCATGCGACGTCCTGCTGCGCGGTCGCGGTGGCGAAGCAGGCAGCCGCGTCCGCAGCAGCGGGTTCTTGCGCCGGGGCGGCTTGATCGGCTCTATCATCGCGACGGCCCTGCAAAGATCGCGGCGCCCGAGGCGAGACCGCGGTCGTAATTGATCATACCGAACCCCGAGGCCAAGGCGAGGTTCGCATTCCTGACCTGGGTGGAGCCTGCAGTCCCCAGAACCTGCCGCAGCCCTTCGACGAGGCCGAGATAGGCGCCGGCCGCGCCGGCCTGCCCGGCCGAGAGTTGTCCGCCCGAGGTGTTGTGCGGAAAGTCGCCATCGATGGTGAGATCGTGCTGGCGCACGAACTCGGCCCCCTCCCCCTTCTTGCAGAAGCCGAGATCCTCGAACTGCATCATCGTGATGACGGGATAGTCGTCATAGGTCTGCACGACATCGAGATCATCAGGCTTCACGCCGGCCATCGCATAGAGTTCGCCGATGTCCATCGCCCAGCCGCCGCGCACCTGCATCGGATCGTCGGCGAAGGCATTGTGCCGCTCGATCGTCGACAGCAGTCGCGCCGCAGGCAGCCCCAGCGATGCCGCGGTATCTTCGCGCATGACGAGGAACGCTTCCGCGCCGGCGCAGGGCATCACGCAGTCGAACAGGTGGATCGGATCGGAGATCGGCCGGGCCGCGAGATACTGTTCGAGCGTCAACGGTGCCTTCATCAATGCGTGCGGGTTGCGCAGCGCATTGGCGCGCTGGGCGACCGCGATCCTGCCGACATCCTCCCGCGTGACGCCGAAGGTGCGCATATAGTTGCGCGCGATCAGCGCGAAGCTCGCATTGGCGCCGCCCGCGCCATAGGGATAGACGGCATCCTGGTTGAAGCGCGAGAAATTCTCGAGCGTCAGCCGGAAGGAATCGACGTGGTTGGTGTCACCCGCCACGCACGCCACGATGTCGGCGTCATGGGCCTGAACCGCGCGCGCCGCCTTTCGCAATCCCGCGACCGCGCTGGCGCCGCCGAGCGGGATCGTATCCAGCCATCGCACGCAGAGCCCGAAGTGCTGCGTCAATCCGATCCCGCTGTCAGTCCCCATGGTGAAGCTGGAGACGCACAGACCGTCGATGTCGGAGGCTTTGATGCCGGCCTGCGCGAAGAGCGCGCTGAGCGCACGGCCGATCCACCACTGCGCGCTTTCGATGGAGTAGCGCACATAGGGAATCGTGACGGGAGCCGCAATCACGACGCCGTCGTACGGTGTGCGTAAGGAATTGGTCACCGAGCGCCCGCCTCGTTCATCCGCCTGAGACCACCGTCAGTTTCACGGCAATATTGCCGCGGGTTGCGTTCGAATAGGGGCAACGCTCGTGCGCGCCGGCGACGACCTCTTCGGCCACAGATTTCTCGACACCCGGCAGGTTGACTTTCAGTTCAACGGCGAGCGCATATCCGACGGGGACCGGCCCCATTGCAACCTTCGCGGTCACCGAGGGCTCGGCGGATGGCGCGACCTTGCGGGTGCGCGCGACCAGCTTGACCGCACCGAGAAAGCACGCGGCATAGCCGGCCGCAAAGAGCTGCTCGGGATTGGTGCCCTCGCCGCCGGGGCCGCCCAGCGATTTCGGCACGGACAGCAAGACCGACAGCCGATCGTCAGTGCTGGCGGCCTTGCCATCCCGACCTCCGGTCGCTGTCACCTCGGTCTCGTACAGGATCTTTTCGGGAGTCATCATGGCTGGTTCTCCAAGGCTGGTTCACCGGGACTGGCGGCTGTTGCGGGCGAGAAGTGCGCGAAAATCGTCGCGCGCCTGTGCGCTGGCCCGCTTGAAGCTCGGCCCGCGGCTGGGCTCGGTGCCATTGAGCTTCCGGAGCTGCACCCACATCTCCGCACTCTTCAGGGCCACGGCCGCGCAGTTGACCACGGGCGCGTGGCCGACCTTCAGGCCATGCTCCCTGCCGATCAGGAGGCCCGGCAGCACACCGGCGGGGATCACGACGTCGGCGCCGCGCTCGACCAGCGGACGTGCGCAGGCGACAAAATCCGCGATCATGCGGGCTTGCGCGGCCTGATCTCCGGCGAACGCATCGGCGAAATCCGCCGGCTTGCAGCCAAGGCCCGTCACGTGGACCACGCGATCGCCGAGACCATAGCGCTCGGCCTGCTCGTAATGCCAGACCTCGAAGACAGGATCGAGCGTCACAAGGCCTAATCGCCGGCCGAGCTGCGAGGCCGCCAGCAACGTCGCCTCGCCGGTCCCGATCACGGGAATGTCGAGCGTCGAGCGCAGCTCGTAGAGACCCGGATCCTGGAAGTGCCCCATGACGAAGGCGTCGAACCCGCCCTCCTCGGCCGCGATGCCATTGTCGATCGCCTGGACGGCACAGCGCAATTCCGCAAGCCGCCCGAACTCGCGGTCCGGCGGCGTAATGCCCTCGACATGAACTGTCGTGCCGGATGCGGCGATGTTGTTGAGGTACTCCGACAGCCGCGCCATGTAGGGCGCGTTCACGCTCGCATCAACGAAGCTCTGCCAGAAGATGCGCATCGTCCTTCTCCTCAAGCGGTGATCGGAGGATCGGTCGTCGGCTGCCGATGAATATATTTCAATCATAAACTAATTCGCGCGTCAAATGCACGCCGCGGCGCCGGCGACGGCCACCGCTACGGCAAGGCAGGCACGGCCTTTTCGTCCAATCGAATGGCAAAGAAGCGCCGCGCTCTGGCGAAATTGTATGCAACGACATTTTTTTCTGACAGCACCGTGACACGTGTTGACGGCCCTACCGATAATACTTTAGGCTTTAAGTAATTCCTCGCCGGTCAAGGACCGGTGGCCATGACAATGATGTTGCAGGGCACCGATTTTGAGAGACTCGATCGTGTGGACAGTCGCCGTGCTCGAACAGCCGGCAGCAGCAGCACCGCCGGTCGCGCATCGCGGCAGGGCCAACGACCTTTCATTGCTTCAGAAAAAGCCCGCCCGCATTCGCCGATGGGCTCGTTGTTCGAACGGCAACCAGGGCCATGGCTGCTGACGCCCGCCCGAGCAAACTCTCTTCGGCCGCGCCCGGAATTTGGCGCTGCAGCAATGCTTTCAATCGGTTCGTTCGTCGTTCGGGCTCCCCGCGCGGCGGCATCAAGGCATTCCTATCCAGCATCAACGGAGGAGAACGCAAATGCGCAAGACTCTGAGCCTACTTGCACTTGTCGCCGGCGTCTTCGCAGCCCCGGCTGCGCAGGCCGACATCACGATCGGCTTCGTCACCTCGCTCAGCGGCAACGGCTCGTCGATCGGAATCCCCTATGGGCGGGGCATCAACGCCGCCTATGAATACAAGAAGACCATCAACGGCGAGACCATTCGCCTGATCCAGCTCGACGACGGCTCCGACCCGTCGGCCGCGACCCGCAATGCGCGCAAGCTGGTGGAGGAAGAGAAAGTCGACCTCCTGATCGGCACCGCGACGGCCCCCTCGACCATCGCCATGGCGGCCGTGGCGAGCGAGCTGAAGGTGCCGATGATCGCGGTCTCGCCGATCGCCAAATTGCCTGATACGCCGGAGCAGTGGGTGGTGTCGGTGCCGCAGCCGGCTTCACTCCTCGTCAAGATCGTCGCCGACCGCATGAAGCGCGACGGCATGAAGAACATCGGCTATATCGGCTTCTCCGACGCGTGGGGCGACCTCGTCTACAACGGCGCCAAGGCCGCCGAAGCCGCCGGCGACATCAAGGTCCAGACCAACGAGCGCTATGCCCGCACCGACACCTCGGTCACCGCGCAAACCCTGAAGGTGCTTGCGGCGCGGCCGGACGCCGTGCTGGACGGCGGCTCGGGCACCCAGGGCGCGCTGCCTCTGCTCAGCCTCGCCGAACGCGGCTTCAAGGGAAACACCTACGGTACCGTCGCGCTGGTCAATCCGGACTTCGTCAACGTCGGCGGCAAGGCGGCCGACGGCATTCAGGTCTCCGCGGGTCCCGTGATCGTCGCCGAGCAGCTTCCCGACGAGCACTTTGCCAAGAAGATCGCGCTGGATTTCCGCAGCGTCTACCAGAAGACCCATAACATCCCGACCACGGACGGCTTCTCCGCCTACTCCTTCGACGCCTGGCTGATCTTCGCCAACGCCGCCGAGCGCGCGCTCAAGATCGCCAAGCCCGGAACGGCGGAATTCCGCTCGGCGCTGCGGGACGCGATCCTCAGCACCAAGGAGCTGCCGGGCGTGCATGCCGTCTACAACTTCAAGCCCGGTGCGGTTACCGGCGTCGACGAACGCGCGCTCGTCGTGGTGCGGCTGACCGGCGGTGCCTGGAAGTACGCGCCGTAGTCGGAAGGCGGCAGACAGTCAGAACGGGGGAACGACGTCTCAATGACGAGTGACATCGCAGCCATTCTTGCGATCGACGGGATCGCCACCGGCGCAGTCTATGCGCTGGTGGCGATCGGGACCGTCCTCATCTTCACGGTGACCAGGGTCATCTTCATTCCCTTCGGCGACATCGCCGCGTTCACCGCGCTGACGCTGGCGGCCCTCGATGCGAAGCGCTTTCCGGGTACGGGGGCGCTGGTGGTCATCCTGGCCTGCCTTGCGACCCTGATCGAGATCATCTCGCTGGTACGCGCCGGCGAAACCCGGCTGCTGCCGCGCGCGCTCTTGTTCTACCTCGCGCTTCCGGTGGCCGTGGTTGGCCTCGCCTGGCTGACGATGCGCGCCGATCCTCCGCTCGCCGTCAGGCTCGTGCTTGCCTTGATGCTGATCACGCCGATCGCTCCGCTGCTGGATCGGATCGTCTTCCGCCCCATCGCGGACGGAACGGTGTTGTTGCTCCTGACGGTCTCAGTCGCGCTGCATTTCGCGCTAGTGGGCCTGGGGCTGCTGTTCTTCGGACCTGAAGGCGTCAGAACCGAACCGCTGACGTCGTTGTCGGCCGAGTTCGCCGGCGTGCTGGTCTCGGGCCAGACCATGCTGATCGTGATCGCAGCCCTCGTCTTCAGTGGCCTGCTATTCCTCTTCTTCGACTTCACGCTGGTCGGAAAATCGCTGCGCGCCACCGCCGTGAACCGGACCGGCTCCCGCCTGATGGGAATACGGCCAGCCCGCGCCGGCACGATCGCCTATCTGCTGGGCTCGCTGATGGCCGGCGTATCGGGCATCCTGATCGCACCGGTCAACACGGTTTTCTACGATTCCGGCTTCCTGATCGGCCTCAAGGCCTTCGTCGGCGCCATCGTCGGGGGCATGACCAGCTATCCCGGCGCGGCGATCGGCGCCGTCGGCGTCGGCATTCTCGAAAGCTTCGCATCCTTCGAGAGCAGCGCGCTGAAGGACGTCATCGTGTTCTCGCTTCTGATCCCGATCCTGATCTGGCGATCGCTCGCCTCGCTGCATTCCGAGGAGGAGATCGAGGAATGACGCGCTTCCAAATTCAGCTTGCGGCAATGGCGGCGCTGGTGTGTCTGGCGGTAGCCCCCTTCGTGCTCAGTCCATTCAGCATCACGCTGATGAACTACATCGGCATCTATTCGCTGGTCGCCATTGGCCTTGCCCTGCTCACCGGTGTCGGCGGCATCGTGTCGTTCGGACAGGCCGCGTTCGTCGGCGTCGCGGCCTATGCAACGGCCTGGGTCTCCGCGCTGAACGGGTACTCCCCGTGGCTCGGCCTCCTGTTCGGCGTGGCGCTGACCTGCTCGGTGGCGTCCATCCTCGGCGTCGTCACCTTGCGGCTTCAGGGCCATTTCCTCTCGCTCTCGACCGTCGCATGGGGCCTCGCGATCGGCTTCCTGTTCGGCAATGTCGAGGGGCTCGGCCGCTTCAACGGCATCTCGTCGATCCCGCCGATCAGCATCGGATCGATCGCGCTGGTCTCGAGCGCGCAGATCTATTTCCTGATCTGGGGCATCGTCGCCGCCGTCCTGCTGCTCGGATATAATTTGCTGGACTCCCGGCTCGCCCGCGCCATGCGCGCGCTCCGCGGTGGCAATACGCTGGTCGAGAGTCTCGGCATCAACGCCTTCCAGATCAAGCTCGTGACCTTCGTGATCGCGGCCTTCCTGGCTTCGCTCTCAGGGTGGCTCTACGCCCATATGAGCCGGTTCATCAGCCCCGGCCCGTTCGATGCCGGCATGGGCATCGAATATCTGATGATGTCGATGGTCGGCGGCGCCGGCAGCCTTCTCGGCGGCGTCGTCGGTGCCGCCGTCGTCACCCTGCTCAAGAACAGCGTGCAAGACTATCTGCCGCTGATCGCCAAGGGCGCTTCCGGTCAGCTCGAGATCGTCGCCTTCTCCGCATTGTTCATCCTGTTCCTGCAATGGGCGCGGCAGGGCATCGTGCCGTTCGTTGCGCGCTTTCTGCCGAAGGTCCGGCGCGATCGGCCGCTGCCGGCGCCGCCCCTGCCCCGCCGCGCGCAGCCGACCCCGGGCGAACTGCTTCTGAAGGTCGATGGCGCCGAGCGGCGGTTCGGCGGCCTCGTCGCCGTCAACAATGTCAGCTTCGAGGTGCGGTCCGGCGAGATCCTCGCCGTCATCGGCCCGAACGGCGCCGGCAAGAGCACGATGTTCAACTGCCTGACCGGCGCGCTCCGGGTCAACAAGGGCGAGATCGTCTTTGCGGGACGCCCCATCACGCGCGACGCGCAATCCCGCATCGCCAAGGCCGGGATCGCGCGGACCTTCCAGCATGTGAAGCTGCGGCCGCGCATGAGCCTGCTCGAAAACGTGATGCTCGGCACCTACGCCCGCACCAGCACCGGCCTGTTCGCCAGCGCCTTCCGCCTCAACCAGCGCGAGGAGGCCAGCGCGCGGCACGAGGCCCTGATGCAGCTCGAGCGCGTCGGGCTCGGCGAAAAGCCGTTCGAGCTCGCGGGCAATCTGCCGCTCGGCAATCAGCGCATCCTGGAGATCGCCCGTGCGCTCGCCGCGGACCCGGCGCTGCTGGTGCTGGACGAGCCGGCGGCCGGCCTTCGCCGCCAGGAGAAGCTGCGGCTTGCGGAGCTGCTCAGGTCGCTGCGGTCGGACCACCTGACCATCCTGATCGTCGAACACGACATGGAGTTCGTGATGTCGCTGGTCGACCGCATCGTGGTGCTCGATTTCGGCTCAAAGCTCTGCGAAGGCGCTCCAGCGGCGATCCGCAGCGACGAGCGGGTTCAAGAGGCCTATCTTGGAGGCGTCGCGTGAGCGAGATGTTTTCGATGACCGACGTGACCGTCTGCTACGACAATGTCGAAGCGGTCCGCAACGTCTCGCTGTCGGTCGAGGAAGGGCAGATCGTCACCGTCATCGGCCCGAATGGCGCCGGCAAGACCACGCTGCTGATGGCCGCCATCGGGCTGCTCGCATCGCGCGGCCGCCTGGTGTTTCAGGGCAACGATATCGGGAGGATGTCCGTCGAGGACCGCGTCGAGCGCCGGCTGTGCCTCGTCCCGGAAAAGCGCGAGCTGTTCTCCGACATGTCGGTCGCCGACAATCTGCTCCTCGGCTCGTACAGCCTGCGCGACCGCTCGGGCGTCCAGAAGACGCTGGACGAAGTCTATGATCGCTTCCCCCGGCTGAAGGAGCGGCAGCGCCAGGCCGCCGGCACACTCTCCGGCGGCGAGCGCCAGATGCTCGCGCTCGGCCGTGCACTGATGGCCAAGCCGAAGCTTCTCATGCTGGACGAGCCCAGCCTCGGCCTTGCGCCGCTGATCGTGCGCGAGATCTTCCGCACCATCGCGTCGCTGCGCGACCTCGGCGTGTCGATCCTGCTGGTCGAGCAGAACGCGCGCGCCGCGCTGGAGACGGCCGACTACGGCTACGTTCTCGAGACCGGCGAGGTGGTGCAGTCAGGCCCCGCCAAGGATCTCATCCATGATCCCCGGCTGATCACGGCCTATCTCGGCGGACACTAGGGCCGGCTCTTGCAGGCCGCACAACAAGAAGTCGAAAAACAACCCCATGCACAGTAGCCGGGGACAGCGATATCAATGGCTTGATGGCCCGGTGCAGGGACTGCTGTTTTTTCGAAATCGTTTGACCCGTCGGGAAAGACAGGGGCATGATGCCATCATCCCGGCGGTGGCGCGCGATGCGCCACATTGAATGATTTCACTTCCCACGTACTTGCGAGACGACGGCCCGCTTCGGGAGTAGCAAGCCGAGTTCGCGTGCCTTCTTTCTTACTGAAGTGACATGGCGATCAAGCTCCCGGGCGATGTCTCCGGCGCAGGTTTTCTGACGCGCAAGAGCCGTCAATCGCTGCGCGTCGTGCCTAGACCATTCGCGCGGTTTTGAAAACTTCACGGACCCTCATTCGTCTGAAGCGATGGAAGGTGCGGCGACCTCCCCATCCGAGATGGGCGATATGAAATCTCTGTGCAGGCAAGTTGGTCTTCGGGCGCCATCGAACAGCACGGTGAGGCCCGTGGTACGACGGCTCACGTCAATGACGATGCCGCTCCGGTCAGCAAGCTCCGGGCATCGAACGGCACCAAGCTTGCTCATCCTGAAACGCATACCGACAGCAATTCTGTCGACGTTCTGGTAAATCATTACCGATATCCGGTAAGTAAAAAGTCACAGGTAAAAAAGCAAAAGCTCGAATTAACACGAAACTATACCAGATCGACCATCCGTGCAACCGGCGGACGAAATTGACCGCGAACTCTCGCAAGCAGGCGCGACTTGGCGGCAGCCCAAATCCCGAGCATCCGCTGTTGGACTCTTTCCGGAAGTGCCGCGATGTCGACGTGGGTCCGAAATGTGCGCCAGAACGGATGACCGCCTGTGCGCATCCCAACGTGCCGAGATGCGCCGGTCGGGCAGTCCCGACGCAATTCCGTGTAACAAGCTACGCCCGCCAAGGAACAAGTGCCTCCTGTAACAGTTGCCAGCGACGGAACCCGGAGTTGACCTTTGATTTAGACACCACCCGAAATTCGAGTGTCACAGCGGCGCATTTGAACCGATACAGGTGTTCAACGCGAAATCATTGCGAGACTCAAGATCAGCGAAGGATATGCCATTGCGCGTCTTCATCCTCGCGTTATCAGTCTTGGGAATTTTCTTGGGAATTCTCCTCGGTGCAAATGCTGCCGCAGCCGGTCCGAGCACGACCGACCGCGAACTGATCGCATCCATCGATCCGGCGATCGTTGCCGGTGAGGCAACTCAGGAAACCGAAGATCAGATCGGCCTCAACAAGGGAAAGCGTCGCGACGTGCAGCGCCGGCTGACCGGTCTCGGTTTCGACACCAAGGTCAACGGACGGTTCGACGTGTCGACCCGCGCCGTCATCACGCGCTGGCAGGCGGCACGCGGCTATCCCAGGACTGGCTTCCTGAACCCGCTGCAACATCAGGCGCTACTGACCGAGTCCGCCTCGGCGGCGCATGCCAGCTTCAGCGGCAGCGATAAATCCGATGACGACCGTTCGGCCCGCCGTCGCGCGGGTGCGCACCATCAGCACAGTGGGGGCGGTCCCGGTGGACTGATCGGCGGCGTGCTGGGAGGACTGTTCGGACGCAGGTGACGCCCTGCCCGCTTGACGTCCAGATCCCTGACCGATTCACAGGGAGAGGGCCTGTCACTCGTCACTCGTCATTCGTCGCCTTGATCAAATTGTCGCGGAGCGTGACGACGCTTTTCTGCAGCCGCGCGAAATCATCCTGCTTGAGCCCGCTCGACTTCACGAGATTCATGTGCATGCCTTTCTCGCGCAGGCGTCGGCCGGCGTCGGTGAGGCTGACGCGCACCTGCCGCTCGTCGGCGGGATCGCGCTGGCGGCGCAAATAGCCCATCCCCTCGAGTTTTTTTAGTATCGGCGTCAGGGTGTTGGATTCCAGGAACATCCTGTCGCCGAGTTCACTCACGGTCTGGTCATCTTGCTCCCACAGCGCCACGATGGCGATCCATTGCGGGTAGGTCAGGCCGAGCTCCTCGAGGCCCTGCCGGTAGGCCCGCCCGTAGGCGAGGTTGGCCGAATAGATCGCGAAGCACAGGAAATCAGCGAGGCTCCGGTCGCCCGCGGCCGGTTCCTGGTTCTGATTGTCTATTGAATTATCTTTGGAATCGGCTCTGAGACCGTTCGTAAGGCTCATTGTGGACGCCCTTTCAGACACAGACATGTGAAGTCTCGCATGCATATATATCGCATCCGATTAAATCGAAAGGGTTGACATCAGAGCCTGGCGGCACTTTATGACTCGCACCCGATTATATCGTATACGGGCTAAATCAGGAGAGAACCATGCCAGTCACAAATGCAAACAAGACCACCAGACCACCAACGATCGACATGAAGCTCGAAGTCGTCGTGATCCCCGTCTCCGACGTCGATCGTGCCAAGGAGTTCTATGCAAACCTCGGATGGAGGCTCGATGCCGATTTCGCGGGGCCTGATGATTACCGCGTGATCCAATTCACGCCGCCCGGCTCCCCCTCCTCGGTCATTTTCGGCAAGAACGTCACCGCGGCGGCACCCGGCTCCGCCCAGGGCCTGTACCTGGTCGTCTCCGACATCGAAGCTGCGCGAAACGATCTGCGCGATCGCGGCGTCGAGGTCAGCGAGGTCTTCCACGCCGGAGGCGACGTGCACACCGGCCCGGACGAACCCTATCTGTTCGGGCGACGTCGGATTGGTGGTGCGGAGCCCGCGCACCGCAGCTATCGTTCGTACGTTTCGTTCCACGATCCCGACGGCAACGGCTGGCTGTTCCAGGAGGTGACCACGCGATTGCCGGGACGCGTCGAGGCAGCAGACACGACATTCACCTCCTCGACCGAGCTTGCGAGCGCGCTCCGGCGTGCGTCCGCGGCACACGGCGAGCACGAGAAGCGGAACGGCGGTCAGTACGATGCGAACTGGCCGGACTGGTACGCCGACTACATCGCCCGTGAGCAGGCCGGCCAGCCGCTCCCGGTCTGAGCCGCGGCTGCGACGTCACCCAACCGAAAGAGTGAGGGAGAGTCCCAATGCATGCGCAATCAGTTTCTGAAGTCATCAACCCGGACCGGCGCCAGCTCTTGCGTTCCGCCGCGGTGGGAATGGCCGCGGCGGCCGCCGCGAGCCTTTTCCCCGCGCACCCGGCGCCGGCGGCCACAGCTGACGAAATCCGCCCCTTCCGGATCGACGTTCCAGAAGAGGCGCTGATCGATCTGCGCAGACGCATCAACGCGACGAGGTGGCCGGAGCAGGAAACAGTCGCCGACGAATCGCAGGGCGTGCAGCTTGCGATCCTCCGGGACCTCGCGCGCTATTGGGCGACGGACTACGACTGGCGAAAGATCGAGGTAAAGCTGAACGCCCTGCCGCAGTTCATCACAGAGATCGACGGGCTGGACATTCATTTCATTCACGTTCGTTCGAAGCACGAAGATGCGCTGCCGCTCATCGTCACGCATGGATGGCCAGGCTCGATCATCGAGCAATTGAAGATCATCGATCCCCTCACCAATCCCACGGCGTACGGCGCGAGCGCATCGGACGCCTTCCATGTCGTGATCCCGTCAGTTCCCGGTTACGGGTTTTCGGGCAAGCCAACCACCAGCGGCTGGGGCCCTGCCCGCGTCGCGCGCGCCTGGGTCGCGCTGATGAAGCGCCTTGGCTACGCACGCTTTGCCGCGCAGGGCGGCGACATCGGCGCCCTCATTTCCAATGCGATGGCTGAGCAGGCGCCGCCGGAACTGCTGGGCATCCACACCAACTTCCCCGGCACGATTCCGCCGGAGATCACCAAGGCGCTGCAGAGCGGTGAGGCACCCTCCGGTCTCTCGGCCGACGAGCAACACGCCTTCGACCAGGTGAAGGATTTCCGCGCCAAGCATTTTGCCTACGCCGCCATGATGGCGACCCGGCCGCAGACACTCTACGGATTGGCGGATTCGCCGGTCGGCCTGGCCGCGTGGATTCTCGATCACGGCGACGGTGACGCGCAGCCGGCGGCGGCGATCACTTCGGCCGTGCTCGGACGCACCATAAACGGGCATCCAGCGGGCGCCGTGACCCGCGACGACGTCCTCGACGACATCACGCTCTACTGGCTGACGAACACCGCGATCTCGGCGGCCCGCTTCTACTGGGAAAACAAGGGAATGAGCGCGCTGAACGCGGTCAACATCTCGATTCCCGCTGCCGTGAGCGTCTTTCCCGGCGAAATCTACCAGGCTCCGCGCAGTTGGACCGAGCGGGCCTACCACAAGCTCATCCACTACAACAAGGTCGACAAAGGCGGACACTTTGCGGCCTGGGAACAGCCGCAGCTGTTCACCGAAGAGGTTCGCGCAGGCTTCCGGTCGCTGCGCAAATAGAACTGAACATTCTGTCCAAACCAAGAGAGCACGAAATGATCTCCATCGAGCAGAATTCATCACCAAGGAACAAAACATGAGTCAGCGTCTCGACTACAATCAGATTGCACCGGCAGGCGTGAAAGCGCTGGGCGGTGTCCGTGGCTACGTCATGCAGAGCGGCCTTTCCCCTGCGCTGGTCGAGCTGGTCTACCTGCGAATTTCCCAGATTAACAATTGTGCGTACTGCCTCGATACGCACACCCGTGACCTGCTCAAGAAGGGAGTGAAGATCGAAAAGATCGCACTGTTACAGGCGTGGAAGGAAGCCCGCGCCCTCTTCGACGAGCACGAACGCGCCGCCCTTGCGTGGGCCGAAACGGTGACGCGCGTCGCGGATACCGGCGTGCCGGATGAAGCCTATCAGGACGCCCGCGCCGTGTTCGACGAGCGAGAACTCGTGGACCTCACGATCGCGATTAGCCTGATGAACGCCTACAATCGCATGGCGATCAGCTTTCGGAGCACGCCACAGGCCGCACTCGGGACGTAAGCCCCAGGAGGCGCCGGGAAGTTCTCTGCCGAGCTTCTTTCAGACTCCAGATCAACTTGGCCTGCACGCTGATCGGTTAACGGGACGAAAGGACGCTGATCATGTCATACCGGATCAACAACACAACAATCGATTTCTTCGAGATCAACGAAGACATCACGCTCAGAAGAGTGGTTCTGCGTAACCCGAGACCGAAGGGGACCGTTCTCTTTCTGCACGGCTTTCCGGAGACCCTGTCCGCCTGGAAGGACATTGCCGAGGCCCTCGCCGACGACTACGAAGTCCACGCTTTCGATTGGCCGGGTTACGGTCTTTCATCGAGGCCAATGGTCGACAGGTTCTCCTATGCGCCGAAGGACTACGCGCATGTTCTGGATCAGTACATCGTGAAAGCAGGCATCGACACGTCGAGGCTCACGATTTACGCAACGGACATCGGGGCCCTACCGGCACTCCTGCTGGCGGTGGAAAAACCCGATATCGCAAGGACAATCATCGTTGGCGACTTCGCCCCGTTCAACAGGCCGCAGTTCATGTCCGAGAAGCTGCAAAATCTGAAGGCGGGGCCTGCCATGGAGCAGGTCCGCGCCAACATGAACAGCAACCGCGACGAGATCCTGGAAAACATCTTCACAAGAGGCTTGCCCAAGGAAGCGCAGTTCGAAGTTTCGCAGCAGTTTAGGGACGACATGTCCCGCGGATGGAGCCACGGCGCGATGACGACCGTAGACGCGTTCTCCCACTACTACTCGCACTTCACGCGAGACCAAGATCACTTCGAATCGCAACTAGCCCGGCTCAAAACCCCGGTGAAGGTGGTTTGGGGCGAGAAGGACCTCTACATCAAGAAGGAGATGGGAATAGAGCTCGCCGCAAGGATCGACGCCGAGTTGGCGCTTCTTCCCGGCATCGGGCACTACCCTCACCTCCAGGACCCGAAGCGCACCGTCGACGAGATTCGCGCCTCGCTACGCGGCACGTCAACTTGATCTCATCGTGCTCTCGGATCTCGCGGGGGCCGCACGGCCCGCGTCAGCATCGGAAAATGCTTGTTGCCGCCCGAGAAAGGCGGGAATTTCACGAAGTCCGCGCGCATGCGCTTGATCACGTCGGAGCCGAGCGCGTGCGCGAGGGCTTGCGGGCTGTCGAACACCAGCTTGTTGCGCTGCATGTGCTCGACCCGCTGCGACGGCAGCCGGTCGACCCAATCGATGCGGGTGTAGATCTCGATCTGGCGGACATCAGGGAAGGTCCGCATGATCGCCGGGTGGTGCTCCAGATAATGCAGGTTCCAGGCGTTCATGTCCTCGGCCGGGCCGGGATAGTGCACGAGGTAACTGCACGGAGTTGTCGTTCCTGCCGGATGTTCGGCGACATCGACGGGGAATGACCGCGTCACCATCACCTGATGCGTGACGTACAATCCGGCGAGGCCTGACAATCCGGCACCTGTCGCCAAGCTGGCCAAGACGCCGCCGCGATCCATCGCCGCTTCGCATATGAGCAGGTCGGGAAAGCGCAGTTGAAGCGCAAGCACAGGGCCCGAGCCATCGGCTTTGTAGGGATGATCGACCGACTGTTGCAGCGGCGTGAACAGCAGGCCCTCGGTCATCCCAGGGATCGATCCGACCAGCTCAGCGACGGCGACAACCTCGTCGGAACGAATCCACCGTTCACCAGAAGGATCGGAGAACGTCATGAAGAGCGAGATCATGCCGGCGTTGCCTCAGCGCCCTCGCCCTCGCTCACGTGCGCCATGAGCGCGGCGCGAATGTCATCGGGCCATGGGATCGCATGGTGATCCAGCAGCGAGGTCGCGGCAACGACCTGGCGGGCGCGCCAGCGCATGCCATTCGCGCCCGAGACGACATGTTCCAGATGGAGCGACGATCCGCCGACCCGGGCGATGCGCAATCCGAACGTCAGGCGATCGCCGAACATCGACGGCCGGGAAAAGTCGCAAGTCAGATGCACCGTGGGCGTCCCGATCTTCCGGACCGTGATCAATTCCGGCCAGGGAAAACCGATCTCCGCCCAAAACTCTTCGACGACTCCGTTGAGGATGTTCAGATAGGACGGAAAGTACGCGATGCCCGAGGGATCGCAATCGCCGAACCTCAGCTCGCGATCGAACGAAAACGTCGTCATCAGATCGCGACAACGGGGTGCCTGATGACACCGACGCCGTCGACCCCCGCTTCCACCACGTCGCCCGGCCACAGCCATTCCTGCGGGCTCATGCCGGCCCCGACGCCTTCGGGCGTTCCGGTCGCGATGATGTCGCCCGGCTCGAGCGTCATGCCCGACGAAATGTCCGATATCAGCACCGGGATGTCGAAGATCATGTATTTGGTGTTGGAGTCCTGCTTCATGACCCCGTTCTTGGTCAGCCAGAGCCGCAGGTCATGCGGATCGGGAATTTCGTCCGCGGTGACGATGCACGGGCCGAACGGTGCATAGGTGTCCATGCCCTTGGAAAAGATCCACTGGCCGGCGCGGCGATTGTCGCGCGCGGAGATGTCGATCATCACCGAATAGCCGAAGACGTGCTCCATCGCTTTCTCGGTCGCGATGCGCGTCGCGGTCTTGCCGATGATGACGGCGAGCTCGACCTCCCAGTCGAGCTGCTGCGTCATCTTCGCGTTGTGCTGGATCGCCGCGCCCGGGCCGATCACGGAAGTCGGCGGCTTGGAGAAGACGACCGGCTGCTTCGGCAGGTCCTTGTCGGTATCCAGGCTCTTGGCGGATTCCGCCACGTGCGCGCGATAGTTCAGCCCGATGCCGAAGATGTTCTTTCGCGGACGCGGGATCGGCGCCTGCAGCTTCACATCCTCGACCGGAACGGCGGAGCCGGCCGGCAGGCGTCCATTGGTATTGTCCATGCATTCCCTGAGCGCCGGCAGCAGTGTCACGCTGTTGTCGATGAGCGACAGCATGTCGCTCGGCCATGCAAAGCCTTGCGACGCACCGAGGTGCTCGACGTCCACGACCAATCCGTCAACGAGGACCCCGAGACGGGCACCGCTGGAGCCCAAAGTGTAGGTAACAAGGCGCATGAAGCTTTATCCGGCTCTTTCGGTTGAATTCTGCGAGGGTACGTCAGACAGCCACTGGCTGGTGGCCGGCATTGTCGCCATAGGCCTCTTCACGATAGAAGCCGAGACCTTCGATGACAGGCAGGTCGTTGAAGCAGAACAGGCAGGCGTCTTCGCTCTCCGACGCATTGCCGTGCTCGTGCCAGGCCCAGGAGGGAACGCAGAAGATGTCGCGCTCCTCCCACGCGAAACGCTTGCCGCCGATGATCGAATAGCCTCGGCCCTTGGCGACCTGGTAGATGAAGCTGCCGGTGTGCCGATGCGACTTCGTCTTCTCGCCCGGCCGGAGCAGTTGCATGCTCGCGCCGATCGTCTGCATCACGTGCCCGCCGGTGATCGGATTGACGTAGTTCATGAGAATGCCGTCATAGGGCGAGCCGTCGGTCGCGGCGGCGTAGTTCCGCAAGGACTCGTAGGTCGGCTCCCATTCGTATTTGAACATGGGGGAATAGCCCTTCGACCATTTCGAATCCGCCGGCCGCAGACCGGGATTGCCCCAGGTCTTGGTCATATCGTCCACGGGATAACCGGAGTCTTCCTGCTGCACCTTGGGATGGACCGCGAAAAAGTTCGCCTCCAGCGCATTGACGAGCGGGATGTCCAGGCCATCCTGCCAGATGCAGACCGAGCCGTTGGCTTCGACGCCATGCTCGTGCCAGGTGCCGTTCGGCGTCAGCACGAAATCCCGCGCCCCCAGGGTCATCTTGTGACCATCGACGATGGTGTAGGCGCCCGCCCCTTCCATGATGAAGCGCAGGGCCGAAGCCGAGTGCGCGTGCGCCGATGCGACCTCGCCGGGATGCATCACCTGCAATCCCGAATAGAGCCAGCCGACCGCGGCCGAGACGTCGCGGCGGCCGGGATTGTTGAGGTAGATCACCCGCCGTCCCGCCTTCTCCGGCGAGACCAGCTCCACCGAGCGCAGCACGTGCTCGCGCAGATCGCTATAGCGCCAGAGCACGGGAACGGAGGCCGATTGCGGCGCCCACGGCTCGATCTTGTTGGCGACCGTCCAGAGCGCACCGGCTTCGTACTTTTCGAGATCCTTGTAATAGGCCTTGAGCTCGGGGGTGTCCTCGACATTGGCCCGGCCGATGGTGTTTTCGCGCATCCTATCCTCCAAGTCCTGTCTCGTGGCGTCGTCGGTGCGACGCGTCCCGAACTGTCATTCCGGTTTGCCCGGGCCAAGCGGCGCCAGTGGACGCCGATTGACCCGCAGATCGACGATGTCGTGCATTCGCGGCGGCTTCACGGACCGGTGAAGCCGCCTCGTCCGCTGTCGCGCCGGCGTTGAGATAGACAAATGAAGCCTGGACGGCGGCAGCTCTAAAGCGAGGCAGCTTCAGCATCGGCCCTACCCTGTCGCTGGCTCATGACCGTCTTGCCGGAGAGAAGATCCGCAAGCGTGATAGCATGGCGCGGCGTTGACTTACTTCACATGTAAACGTATGCTATCGCATATTTCTGGAGGGTGCAATGGCTGAACGGTCTTTTGCTCGCGAAGTCGAGGATCTCCGGCTCGGCGACGGCGATACGTTCCGCGGCGAAGGCATCCTCGCCATCACCAAGGCGCTGCTGCAATCCGGCGTCGCCTATGTCGGCGGCTACCAGGGCTCGCCGATCTCGCACCTGATGGACGTGCTCGCCGACGCCAAGGACGTGCTCGACGATCTCGGCGTCGTGTTCCAGAGCTCAGCGAACGAAGCGGCCGCAGCCGCAATGCTCTCGGCCTCGGTGATGTATCCCCTGCGCGGCGCGGTTGCGTGGAAGTCGACCGTCGGCACCAACGTCGCCTCCGACGCGCTGGCCAATCTGGCCTCGGGCGGCGTCACCGGCGGCACCATGATCATCGTCGGCGAGGACTACGGCGAAGGCTCCTCCATCATGCAGGAGCGCACCCATGCCTTCGCGATGAAATCGCAAATGTGGCTGCTCGACCCTCGCCCCGACCATGAATGCATCGTCAATTTGATCGAGAAGGGCTTTGAGCTTTCCGAGGTCTCGAACACCCCCGTGATGCTCGAGGTTCGCGTCCGCGCCTGTCACATGCACGGCACCTTCGCCTGCAAGGACAACGTCAAGCCGGCGCATACCATCAAGGACGCGCTCAACAATCCCAAGCGGGACGTCAACCGGATCGTGCTGCCGCCGGCGGCCTATGAGCATGAGCAGGAGAAGATCAAGACGCGCATGCCCGCGGCTGTCGGCTTCATCCGGGACAACAAATTGAACGAGTGGATGGGGCCGAAGCACGGCAAGGTCGGCATCATCATGCAGGGCGGCATGTACAACAACGTGATCCGCGCGCTGCAATATCTCGGGCTGTCGGATGCCTATGGCAGCACGCAAGTCCCGCTCTACGTCATGAACGTCACCTACCCCGTGATCGACACCGAGGTCGCGGAGTTCTGCGTCGACAAGGATGCCGTGCTCATCGTCGAGGAGGGCCAGCCGGAATATCTGGAGCAGGCGATCAACACGGTGCTGCGCCGCAGGGACATCCAGGCGCGCGTCCACGGCAAGGACGTGCTGCCGATGGGCGGCGACTACACCGCGCAGGTCCTGCTCGGCGGCGTCAGGGAATTCCTGGAGAAGACCGAGCCGCGGCTGCTCGGCAACCGGCCGCCGGCGCCGGATGCAGCGCCCGTGCTCAATCACCCCGCGGTCGAGAAGCTCAAGCAGGTCGTGCCGGCGCGCCCGCCCGGGCTCTGCACCGGCTGTCCGGAGCGACCGATCTTCGCCGCCATGAAGCTGGTCGAGGAAGAGCTCGGCCAGCACCACGTCTCAGCCGACATCGGCTGCCATTTGTTCTCGATCCTGCCGCCCTTCAATATCGGCGCAACCACCATGGGCTTCGGCCTCGGCCCGGCCTCGACCTCGGCCTTCAACGTCAAGGCCGACAAGCGCTCGATCGCGGTGATGGGCGACGGCGGCTTCTGGCACAACGGACTGACCAGCGGCATCGGCAATGCCGTGTTCAACAAGCATGACGGCGTGTTCGTCATCGTGGACAATTTCTACACCTCGGCGACCGGCGGTCAGGACATCCTGTCGTCGCGCGCGACCAACAAGCGGCGCAAGACCAACAATTCGATCGTGCAGGCCGTGAAGGGCATCGGCGGCCAATGGGTGCGTCAGATCGACCGCACCTATGACGTCGGCAAGATGCGCGACACGCTGAAGGAAGCGCTGACGACCAAGGACGAAGGTCCCAAGGTCATCGTCGCGTCCTCCGAATGCATGCTGAACAAGCAGCGCCGCGTGAAGCCGCTGATCAACAAGGCGATCAAGGACGGCGTCCGTACCGTCAAGGAGCGTTTCGGCGTCGACGAGGACGTGTGCACCGGCGACCACGCCTGCATCCGGCTCTCCGGCTGCCCATCGCTGTCGGTGAAGCAGCTCGACGATCCCTTGCGCGATGATCCGGTCGCGGCGATCGACAATTCCTGCGTCGGCTGCGGCAATTGCGGCGAGGTCTCCGAGGCCGCCGTGCTCTGCCCCTCGTTCTACCGCGCCGACGTCATCCATAATCCGACCCGCTGGGACATGTTCAAATCCAAAGTCGCGATGGCCGTGATCGGTTGGCTGCAACGGCGGCGCGATCGCCGGCGTCCGGCGCTCGAGGCACTGGCATGAGGGACGAGACGATCCGGCTGGCCCTCCCCGCCGCGGGCGAGGCAACCGAGCGGCCGATCTCGATCGCGATTGTCGCGATGGGCGGCCAGGGCGGCGGCGTCCTGACCGACTGGATCGTCCAGCTTGCCGAGAACCACGGCTGGGTCGCGCAGTCGACCTCGGTGCCCGGCGTCGCGCAGCGCACCGGCGCCACGATCTACTATATCGAGACGATGCCGCCGCTCGACGGCCGCAAGCCGATCCTGTCGCTGATGCCGACGCCCGGCGACGTCGACGTGGTGATGGCGGCGGAATTCATGGAGGCCGGCCGATCGATCCTGCGCGGCCTTGTGACGCCGGACCGCACCACGCTGATCGCATCCAACCACCGGTCCTTTGCGATCGGCGAGAAGATCGCGCCGGGCAACGGCATCGCCGACGGCGGCGCCGTCACCGGCGCCATCGGGATCGCCGCCAAGACGGAGATCATCTTCGACCTGAACGCGCTGGCGATCGCGCACGGCAGCGTCATCTCGGCCGCGATGTTCGGCGCGCTCGCGGCGGCCGGTGTGCTGCCCTTCAGCCGCGACAGCTATCTCGACGTCATCCGCGCGGGTGGGAAAGGCGCGAAGGCCAGCATCGGGACTTTCGAGGCCGCCTTCGACCGGGTCAAGACCGGCTCACCCGACGTTGTGGCGCCGCCGCAACCGAAACAGGCCGGCAATATCCCCTCTCCCGCAACGCCCGATCCGGATCTCGCCGGGCTTGTCGCAAGGCTGACGCAGGAGCTGCCCGAGCCCGCGCTCACCATGGCCCGCGCCGGCCTGAAGAAGGCGGTCGACTTCCAGGACGTCGCCTATGGCACCGAGTACCTCGACATTCTCAAGACGCTGCACGCGGCCGACCGCAGCGCCGGCGGTGCGGCCCGGACCTATGCCTTCACGGAAGCCGCGGCAAAGTATCTTGCCAACGCCATGACCTATGACGACGTCATTCGCGTCGCCGACCTCAAGACGCGCGCCGGTCGCCGCGCCCGCATCGAGAGCGAGCTCGAGATGTCGGAAGGACAGGTGCTCCAGACCACCGAGTTCATGCATCCCCGCATGGAGGAGGTCATGGGCGTGCTGCCCGCGGGCTTCGGTCGCTGGCTTGGCGCGCGGCCACGCCTGCTCGGCTGGCTCGATCGCCGCGTCAACCGGGGGCGCCGGGTGCGGACCTACTCGCTGCCCTGGTTCCTGGCGCTCTATGTCGTGGGCGGCCTACGCGGCCTGCGCCGCCGCTCGCTGCGGCACGCCATCGAGACGGCGCACCGGGACGGATGGCTCAAGGCCGCCACCGACGCAGTCGGCACCAACTACCAGCTCGGTGTCGAGATCCTGCAATGCCGCCGCCTCGTGAAAGGCTATTCCGATACTCACAGCCGGGGGCTGTCGAAATTCGACAAGACGCTGGCGGCGATCAAGCTGGTCGAGCGACGCGAGGATGCCGCCGACTGGGCGCGGCGCCTGCGCGAGGCTGCGCTGAAGGACAGCGCCGGCAAGGAGCTCGACGGCGTGATCCAGACCATCAAGACTTTTGCGTGATGCGGGTCGAGCCCAGCACAGGATTGGATTGCCGTTCGGACCGGAGAACGTCAGGATCAAACGGCTTGACTGCGATTCTTAGGTTGCTAATCGGAGCGAAAGACCCGCGATAATCCCTCCAATTGACGAGACACCTTGTCCTCGATGGTCATGCGATGCCGGCAGCACTCAAAGAGAACATAGTTCCCGTCCCCGGGCAGATTGAAACCCGGCTCTGGCTCCAATTGCTGTCGCTGCATGGCGAGCTGTTCGCCTCGCTGAATTCGATGCTGAACTCCGAGTTCGGCCTGTCGCTCGCAAAATTCGACGTGCTGGCCCAGCTCGATCGCTACCGGGATGGGCTTGCGCTCGGTCAGTTGTCGCAAAATCTGAAAGTGACCGGCGGCAATGTGTCGGGCCTCGTACAGCGTCTTCTCGCCGACGACCTCATCAGCAGGGAGATGTCGAGCGAGGACCGGCGGTCCTTCATCGTGCGCCTGACGCCGAAAGGCGAAGCGCTGTTCAGGAAGGCAGCCGAAATCCACAAGAAGCATCTCGGCAAACGGCTCGAGAACGTTTCGGCCCAGGAGCTGGACACCGCGCTGTCCGTGCTGAAATCCCTTTCTTCAAAACTTCACACCGACAGCAAGAAGCAAAGTCGCAAGAGATAATGGCCAGAGAATCCAAGAGCAGATGGAAGTCGGGTCCGCCGAGGACCAGGGACCAGCTGCAGACCTACATCCCGTACCTGTTCAACCGGCTCGCCAATCGCTGGAATCTCGACCAGAACCGCGACCTGAGCGAGCACGGCGTCAACAATGTCGTGTTCCGGACGCTGTCGGTGCTGTTCATCTACAAGACCCTCACCGTCAACGAGATCGCCGTTCTCGCGGTGACCGAGCAGTCGACGGCGAGCCGCATGGTCGAATCCATGGTGACGTCGGGCCTCGTCAAGCGCGAGATCGCGGAGGAGGACCAGCGCCGCCGCGTCGTGGGTCTGACGCCTGACGGCGAAGCGCTGCTGCGCAAGATCTGGCCGGTCATGGCGAACAACTACGACAAGCTGATCGAAGGCATCGCCCCTGACGACATCGAGGTCTGCGCGCGGGTGCTGGCCAAGATGGTCGAGAACATCCGCCAGAACCAGATCTGACGTTGTTGCTTGAGCATCTCCGCGCAATCGCGTTCCGCGTTTGTCGCGGGGAAAGCCAGCGGTTGGGGACGCGGTTTCCCTGATGGATACATCCAGCTTCGTTTTGACAGCCTTCCTCTCCAGAAAGTGGAGCAGGATCAAGCAGCTCGACGTGATAAATGGACGCCGAGGATGACCAGGCTCAACGCCAACAAGGTCGCCGGGAAAATATCCTCGGACAGGAAAGCTACGGCGATCACGAGGCTCACCAGCGGCTGGCCAAACTGAAGCGGGGCGATAGAGGTGACGCCACCGTGCTCAAGCGCCCAAAACCACACTGCAAAACCGATCAGCGTGCAGAAGACGGCCAGGAAACCGAGCGCGCCCCAGACGGCGAACGAGAGTTGACCAAGAGCGGAAGCCAAGGCCGGAAATGCGGGAAGAGTGATCAACCCAGCGAGAAGAAGCGACCAGCAGGTCGCCGCGAACAGGCCGATCCGCGCTGAGAGCCGTGCGCCTGCGACATAGCCAACGCTGACCGTGACCGTACCGGCAAGAACAAGAAGGTCGCCGAAGAGCGTCGGCGCTGCCACGCTTCCGGCAGGGTTGCGGCCGGGAATGAGAATTGCCACGCCCATGAGCGCGATCGCGCTTCCAAGCCACCAGAGCGGCCTTGGCCAGCAGCGGGAAAGCAGGAAATGGACGGTCGCCGTGAAGATCGGAGCCAAGGCAAGGACGAGGGCGGCGTGCGAGGTGCTGGTGCGTGCAATGCCGACGCCCTGCAGGACGAATGATCCGGCGAACCCGACCAGGGCGCTGATCAGCAGCGCGATCCAGCCACCCCGGTCGCTCGGGAGTTCTGGCTTCAATGAGACGGCGATGGGGATGAGAATGGTGGCCGATAGCAACAGCCGGGCCAACCCGATCAACCCAGGTGACAATTCGCGGGCAACGATGGCGGTTGCTGCAGGAGTAGCTCCCCAGATCACGACGGCGACGCCGGCGCCCATGTATGCAAGGCGGGTTTTCGCTGTGGTCATTGCAGAAACCTCGGGGGGCCGGGCTGCAGGCCAAGATGACGATTACCCATTCTCGATCAGCGTTTCTTTGCGTTTGAAATGAGTATGGACATCCCCCGGCAAGTCGATCATGGGGCTACGTCGCCTGCCTAAACCGCAGTCCACTCCGTTCTGAGGACGGCCATTATCAATTCATCGCGATGGATTCCTCCAAAATAGGCGCTGCCACGTGCGATGCCTTCTGCCTTGAAGCCCACAGCTTCATACGCTCTGCGGGCTCGTTCATTCTCTGGAAAAACGCTTAGCCAAACACGGTGAGCTTCGGTTTCCCGAAAGACGGTGCCAACAACCGCGCGAACGATCCGCCTCCCTAGCCCCTTGCCAGGGTTCGACACCGCTATCCGTTTCAGACAGGTCACTCTCTCCGGAGCCCCCCAATCCCGGACAATGGCGAATCCAACAGAAGCCGCGCAATCCCTGGCAATGAAATAGGCATAGTGATTGTCATCGATAGCCGCCAGATGCCGCGCCTCGTCCCACCGGCCGACTAGTGTATGGTATCCTTCCGACCGTTCGGTCATCATCACGAATGGCAAATCCGTCTTGAACGCGCGCTCGATCTTAAGGTTCATCATCGCTCCATGCCTTCAAATAGATCGTGCGTCACACCGTCTTCCTCATATTTCCCCTCGGCGCCACTCCCCAGCCGGCAGCACGCGGATGCAGATGTAACGCGTCGCTCTGGTTCCGCGGCGAGATCAGAGGGCTCCTTAGTTGGGTCCTATCCGCCGCATTCTTGTCAACCGAAGCTTAAGGCACGACGTCGCTCGTGGCGCGCAAACGCGTGCGCGATTAGCTTGTCCATGAGGTCGGTTTGAGACAAGCCGCTTGCTTCCCAAAGCTTGGGGTACATGCTGCTCCATGTGAACCCTGGCAACGTGTTCGCCTCGTTGACAAAGACTTCATCGCCTTGAACAAAGAAGTCGACTCTGGCCATACCTTCGCAGCAGAGCACGTTGAAGACTTCAACGGCAAGTTCCTGAAGACGGCGAGCCTGTAGCAGGGGAAGGTCTGCCGGGATGTGCAGAGCGGCGCCATCGGCGTCGATATATTTTGCCTGATACGAATAGAAGCCGTGCTCGCTCGCGGGAACAATCTCGCCGAGCCCAGACGCTCGAATATCACCTGTCGATTCCTCCAGGACAGAACACTCGATCTCCCGCGCTCCGTTCAGAGCTTGCTCGACCAGGATCTTGCGGTCGTAGCGGAACGCGAGAGCACACGACGCTGCGAATTCCTCCTCGGACCGCGCGCGGGAGACGCCGACCGAAGATCCCAGATTGGCGGGCTTTACGAACAAATCCGGCGTCCCGAGCGCGGCAACTGCCGCAGCGTATTCGATTCGGGACGAGGCAGTCGTTGTTAGGAACGGCACCACGGGAAGGCCAGCGTCGCGCATCAGCCGCTTGGAAACTTCCTTGTCCATCGCCACGGCAGAACCCGTCACCGACGAACCGACGAACGACACGTCGGCTAATTCCAGTGCTCCCTGCACCGTCCCGTCTTCTCCGTTCGGCCCGTGCAAGATCGGAAATGCAACGTCGATACTCCCCGCGTCACTTCCTGTTGGTCCGTCGCAATGAACGAGGCGGCCTCGCCCGCCCGGCACAAGGCCGATCTCCGGTGCCTCGTCCGAAATTGTGAGCGCTGTAGAACCCGTTCCCGCGCCATTCCCTGAATCGCAGGCAAACCAGCGACCATCTCGCGATATGCCTATGAGATAAACGTCATAGCGATCGCTGTTCAGAGCTCGAAGGATATTGGCAGCGGATGCCCTGGAGACTTCGTGCTCAGCCGAGCGCCCTCCAAACAGCAGCCCGACAGTAATCTTACGTCGCTCTTTCGTCATCTCTCCACCGTATGCTGTCACAAACCAGCATCAGTCGGCTTCGAGCCAAGCTCTTGAACCTGGGTCACGGGCGGATAATATTGAGGCGCCTCCTTTCGATCGAACATGCCGTAGTCGCGAGACACGAGATACAATCGGATCGATGTCACGACGCCTGCCAACAAGAATTCCTCTGCCATTCGAAGCCCGTCTGCAAGCGACGATGCCAGGGCCAGGACGATGTATTCTCGCTCGCGAGAAATGCTCGCCAGAAGGTCACCTTCAACGCCCGCTTGGATGGGCGAGTTGGCGGTGGAAACGATCATGAATCGTTCTGGCCGCAGAACCGGGTCGTTGTAGCTGTTGGTGGTTTCGAATTGACGCGGAGCGCCGGCTTGAGGAGTCCACTCGCAGACGAGCTGGCCGATGCGCAGGCGATAGTCCTCGAAGTGCAGCTTTCTTCCCGCGATTTGCGCGGCATGATGCTTTGCGTGGGTACGCCATCCGGCAAGGCTTGCCTCATCGCGCCAGTGAGAGTGCGAAAGCACGATGCCTGGCCGACCGACGCTTTTGAAGCGGTCAATGAACAGAAGGCCGGGATTCTTGTCCAATTCGGGTCGTAGACCGGCGGCAATATCGAAATAGGCCTGCTCGTGTCCTGGTCGCGGCATAACTTCGAAGAACAATCCAATCATATCCGCTCCACTAGATTGTCGGGTCTGCATGCACCGCGCGGTTGGAGGTGGGACCGCATATCATCACTCTGAGTTCCGTTCTTGATGCGCCAAGAGCGATCCGCCGATGATTAGGCCCATTGCCAGAAACTACGATGGCTCAACGGGGTCATTGAGGCTGATGGCGGCGCTCATGATGCCAACGTCTGGAATCGCAAGTAAACCCTGGGACATTCCGCTCAAATAGCGCGACCAAATTTGCATTTGGCATAAGGTTTCAGGTGGCTCTATGAAAAGGGCCAGTTCCAAAAAATACAGAGAGCCAGAAAGATGCTCTTGCTGGAGGGGACGCTGCTCTTGTCGCCGGGAGTGAGCAGACCTTGTTGCTGCAACTGTCTGGGGGGTGAGGACGCGCATTACGAGCGGACGCCCGACCACCGGCCAACGCCTCCATGTGCCGCGCAGCTTGGCCGCCGATGGCGTCCACGCCCTTCAAGCCGGGGAAACTTACGGCACAACTCTTCGAGGCTGGCGCAATATCGCCCGTTGTCGGGCAAGCTGTTTCACAAATCAAAAGAGCGAGGATTGTTTCTTGGATTTGCGGCATGGAATGAGAGGGAGATCGACCGTGCCACACGGGTTGTCGACCGGATAATCCGTTGACGTGCACAATGCGGGGCCGTCACGCAGCGCGGAGTGTCGGCCGGATAGCTCCCGCTAGATGACCGTCAATCGGCGGCGTCCAATTTTGCCCGCCGAATAGCGCTTACGGCCCCAGGCCCACGAGGCTGGTACCGCCGCAGACATAGAGCACCTGGCCGGTGACGAAATCGGAACGTTCGTCGAGGAAGAAGGTGATGGCGTGCGCCACGTCCTCGCGCGAGCCGAGCCGCCCGACCGGGACGTTGCGCGCCATCCGCGCCTGCTGCTCGGAGCCCTTGGGAATGACGCCCCAGAAATTGTCGGTCAGGATCGGCCCCGGCGCGACCACGTTCACGGTGATGCCGCTCGCGGCGAGCTCCAGCGCCCAGGTCCGCGCCATGCCATGCACGCCGGCCTTGGTCGCCGAATAGGCCGAGCGCGTCGCCGCGCCCATCGCCGCCCGCGAAGAGACGAACACGATGCGCCCGAAGCGACGCGACAGCATCCCTTCCAGCGCCGCCTGGGTCAGCAGCATCGGCGCGCCGAGGTGCAACTGCGCCAGCATCAGAATGTCTTCCGGCTTCGCGTCGGGCAGCAGGTTCGGCAGGATGACGCCCGCATTGTGCACGAGGCAGTCGATGGCGTGATTCCGGCCGATCTCCTGCGCGATCGCGCGCGTCTCCGCGATGTCGGTCAGATCGGCGCGATAGGCCGCGAGCAGATCATGGGTCCAATCAGGCTTCTCCAGCCCGACCGAGACCACGCGCTGCCCCTTCTCGACGAGCTTTCTCGCCAGCGCCTCGCCGATCCCCGAATTGCCGCCGGTGATGAGTGTGGTGCGGATCTCGCTCATGATCGATTCCCTACCCCGTCAGACCTGACGCCGCTTGAGGTCGCGGAGGTCGAAGAAGGCGCCATCGCGCATCAACCTTGCGACAAAATCCTTCAGCCCGCCGCGCTGGATCTTCTCGGTCGCGGTCAGCGGCAGGCTGTCGACGAAGCAGATCCAGCCCGGCGCCTTGTAATAGGCCATCTGCTCCAGGCTCCAGCGGACGACGTCCTCGGCGAGCGCGCGGCCGGCGCCGGCCTCCTCGGCGATGATGACGGCGGCAACCTCGTCGCCGCGCACCTGATCGGGCGTCGCCGCAACCGCGGCCTGCCGGATCGCGGGATGGCGGTTGAGGACGGACTCGACCTCGACCGCGGCAATGTTCTCACCGGACCGGCGGATCACGTTCTTCTTGCGATCGACGAAATGGAGATCGCCATCCACATCGCGCGACACGATATCGCCGGTATGCAGCCAGCCGCCCTCCCACGCCTCGGCGGTCGCCTCCGGGTTTTTCAGATATTCGCGGAAGAAGCCGTAGCGCGGGTCGGCGCCTGCCCGCCGCACCAGGAGCTCGCCCGGCGTCCCAATTGGGGCGTCATTGCCGCTGTCATCAACGATACGAACGTCAACTTCGGGTGCGGGTCGCCCGAAGCAGCTGGTGCCGATCTTGCGCGGCTCGACATTGGCGGCGATGACGCCGCCGCTGCCCGTCTCGGTCATCGCCCAGGCCTCCAGCAGCGGAAAGCCGAAGCGGTCCTCGAACGGCGCGTGCAGCAGCTTGTCGACGCCGGCACCGAAGCCGAAGCGAACGGTGTGCGCGCGGTCCTGCTCCGACGGCGGCGCGCTCATCAGCATCGAGGGCATGACGCCGAGATAATGCAGGCAGGTCGCGCGGCTGTCGCGCACGGAAGCCCACCAACTGCGCGGATGGAAGCGATCGAGCATGGTCAGGCTGCCGCCGACCGACAGCATCGCCATCAGCGACACCGCCATCGCGTTCATGTGGAACAGCGGCAGCGGCGTGATCATGCGCTCGCCGTCGGGCTTGAGCGCGATCAGCCCGCCGACGTCGCGATACCAGTTTCCGGAATGCAGGAAATAGGTGTTGGTGAGCACGCAGCCCTTGGGCTGACCTGTCGTCCCCGACGTATAGAGCAGCGCGCATTCGGTCGCGCCGTCACCCGTGCTCGCCGGCCGCACGCCGCCGAATGGCGCGGGCACGTCGTCCTCGCTGGTCACGACGGGGATCGGCCGACCGGCCTGGCGCGCCGCCGTCACGACCTCGTCGCGCCGCTCGGCAAGCACGAACGCCGCGTTCATCTCGGAATGCGCGATGATGTATTCGAACTCGCTCAGCCGCAAATCCGGATTGATCGGCACCACGGAGACGCCGAGCGCGTTGAGCGCGAACCACAGCTCGACGAACACCGGCCTGTTCTGGAGCAGCAGCCCGACCCTGTGGCCTTCGCCGTAGCCGCGGCCCGCGAACGCGGCGCGCCAGCGCTCGACCCGCTCGAGCATGGCGCGATAGGTGATCTCGCCCGCCGCGATGCCGTAGATGGCGGCCGTCTCCGGCAGCACGTTGAGGAAGCCCGCCTCGCCGCGGCGAAGCGCGGTCTCGCGAAATCGGGCGTAGACTGTGGTCGCTGCGGTCAAATTCGTCTCACATGAAGAGCTGGATGTTGCCGAACGGCGCGTCGAAATTGACGAGATCGACGCGCTTGAGCTTGATCTTCAGGGCATCGCCGACCTGGACGAGATCGTGCGAGGCCCATCCCGAATAGCGCTCCAGCATGTCGCCGCGCGTCTCGGTGTAGATGTAGGACGTCCGCGCCCTGAACACGCCGGCAGCCGTATCGCACGCCACGATCTGCGGCGCCTGCAAAAGATGATGGCAACGGCTCTTCGGCTTCTGGCTGAAGGTGCGCTCGCCGGCCAGACGCTCGACCCGCACCTTCAGGAGCAGCAGGTCCTCATACATCAGCGACGGCTGGAGCACCGGATCCTGCTGCTGCCATTCGAGCGGCATCCAGTAGCGCCCCTCGGGGTGAAACAGATCGAGCCAGGCCTGCCACTGCATCGTGTCGAGCAGCTCGGCCTCGCGATAGATGAAGTCCGTGATCGTCTTCTCGGTGATCATTCGGCGGCCTCGACACGCTTGTCCATATCCATGGTCATGAATTTCGCCCAGGCGTGGAACTGGTTGCGCATCTGCCGCTCGGAGGTGCCGTTGATCACCGCCGTGACGTCCTGCTCTTCATGGCTCTCGTAGAGCCGCCGCAGATTGACCCATTGATTGCCGTTGGATTTCAGGCCTTCCTGCGCCCGCTCGTACATTTCGAGGTCGTCGTGGCCGACGATCGAGGTCGGTGCGTTGATGAAGCGGTTGTACATCAGCGCCCGCTCGTAGAGCTTGTCGGGCGCGCCGACCAGGCGATAGACCCAGCTCTCGACCAGGGTCTTGTCGACCGCGATCGGGATGAAGTTGCGCAGGATCTGGACGGCACCCTTGACCATGATGTTGGGGAAATAGACGGTGTTGTGCCTGACCTCGCCGAGAATCTCGTGCGCCCGCTTCTCGCCGTAGGCCGCGACCATCTGGTCGAGATAGCCCGGGACATCCGAGTAGTTCGAATGGATGGAGTTGGCGACGCCGGTATGGCCGTGGCCGTTCGGCCAGATCCGGATGCCGCTCTGCTCGTAGAACTCGTACGGGCTCATGAAGGGACCGTAGAGCTGCACCGCCATCGGCGTTTCCGTGGAATCGCCCTGCTCGCGCTTCCAGACCTTGACCGCAGTGCCGGCCGAGCTCTCATGCGCCACCATCGGATGGCAGGTGTCGGTCTGGTTCTCGACCAGCATCTTCCAGTTGCAGGTGTGCATGTAGCGGATCGGCGTCGCCAGGACGGCGAGCTTGCCCTCCGGCGAGCGGTCGACCATGTTGTCGATGGTTGAAAGGCTTTCGCCGAAATAGTCCTCGAAGGAGACGCCGCTGTCGCTGAGCCGCGCGAAGATGAAGTCGCGATGGATCACGACGTTCTTGACCCTGGACAGCCCCTCATTCGCCTGGGTGTCGCCGAAGCCGGTGCCCTCGTAGCCCTTCTTCAGCGGGATCGCGAGCAGCGAGCCGTCGGTCTTGAAGGACCAGGCGTGATAGGGGCAGCGGAAGAACTTTCCGGTGTTGCCGCAGGGCTCGGAGGCGATCTTCACGCCCTTGTGCGGACAGCGATTGTAGAACACATGGATGGAGCCGTCGGTATGGCGGCTCGCCAGCACCGGCTGGCGGCCGATCGTGGCGGTGATGAAATCGCCAGGCTTCGCCAACTGGCTGGCATGCCCGACATAGACCCAGCTGTTCGGGAACAGATGCTCCATCTCGAGCTCGAAGATCTCGGGGTCGACATAGACGTCGCGATGAACCTCGGCCTCGCGCACCAGCGCGGCAATCGCGTGGGCATCCCTTCCGTATTTCGCCATGGCGTCCCTCGCCTCCCTCACAAATCCAGCACCAGACGTTCCGACTTCGCGCGCGACACGCAGATCTGCATGACCTTGTTGGAGGCCTTCTCGTCGTCGCTGAGGATGACGTCGCGATGGTCGGGCACCCCTTCGACCACGCCGCACTGGCAGATGCCGCAATCGCCGCGCTGGCAATCGTAGAGCACGTCGAGCCCCGCCGCCTCCAGCGCCTGGATAATGGTTTGGCCGGCTGCGACGCCGACGACCTGTCCGGTCGATCTGATCTCGACCTCGAACGGCAGGTCGGGTGAAGACGGCTGCTCCGACTTGAAGAGCTCGTAGTGAATGCGGTCCGCCGGGACGCCCTCGGCAAGCGCGGCCGCCTTCACCGCGTCTATCATCCCCGCCGGACCGCAGACGTAGATGTGGGCGTTCGCGGCTGCTCCCCTGAGCGCCGCGGCAAGATCCAGACGGGACTCGCCGTTGTCGTAATGAACGGACAGGCCATCGGCGCAGACCTCCCGCAGATGCGGCAGGAACGCCAGAAGTCCTTGCGTGCGGCCGGCGTAGTGCAGGCGAAACGGATTTGCGCGGGCGGTGAGCTCTGCCGCCATCGACAGGATCGGCGTGACACCGATGCCGCCGGCAAACAGCAGCGCGGGCGCCGGCCCCTCGTGCAGATGAAAATTGTTCACCGGCGCGCTTGCCTTGACGACATCGCCGATCTTCAGCGCATGCATGAACTGCGAGCCGCCGGTCGAGGCCTCCTCGCGCAGCACCCCGAGCGCCAGCGCATCCTCGGCAAGACCCGGCAGGGCCATCAGCGAGTACGGACGGTCCCCTCCGTTCGGGAGCGACACGCGGATATGTGCGCCTGCCCGCCATGGCGGCACGGGGCCGTCCTCCACGCCAAGCACAAGGCTCCGTACGAACGGCGTCTCCGCGGCATACGACCTGACCCTGAGCTTGAGCGGATGCGCGTCCATTCAGGCATCTCACGAATTATATGAATTTGCATATTTTTAGACATGTAATAATTGGATGTCAATCGGCCGCAAGGGGGCGCCATGGGCGGGCATGGCCGGAGGCCCCGGCGCCGGCCGCCTATTCGATCGGCGCCGGCCGCACCAGCTGGAAGAGATCGCGAGGCCTCGCATACCAGCCCGACCCGTGCATGCGGGCGATGAGGTCGAGGCCGACCGTATCGATATAGCCTCTCTGTGCATCGATCACGAACTGCTCGGCCACATGAACACAGACGATCTCGCCGATCACCGCGATCTGCCGGGGCCCGGTCTCGTGAACCGAGAGGGAGCGACATTCGAACGCCACCGGGCACCCCTCGATGAGCGGAGGCGCAACCATCTGCGAAGGACATGTTTGAAGCCCCGCAATCTCGATCTCGTCGACGCCGGCCGGAGCATCGACGGCCGTCGCGTTCATGGCTTCAGCCATCTGGTGCGACACCAGGTGAGCGACGAACTCACCCGTCTCGACGATATTCTGCGCCGTGTCTTTCAAGCCCTTGTTCGGATGGCGCAGCAGGCCGAGCACGACCGTCGGCGGTTCATGCCCTAGGACGTTGAAGAAGCTGAAGGGCGCGGCATTGGCGGCGCCGTCCCGGGAGCGGGTCGTCACCCACGCGATGGGGCGCGGCGTAACGGTCGCGGTGAGAATCTTGTAGCGGACATCCGCCGGAAGCTGGCCCATATCGAAGAGCATCGGTCCCTCAATTGCGCGCGCGAACGGCGCTGACGGTTGATACTGCCCGCTTCGGTCGATCGTCGACGACGAGCTGGAAAACGTCCGGACGGGAATAGTGCCCCGCGGCGTCGAAATCAAACTTGCCGCGCGTCACCTCATCGAGCGCAATGTCGGCATACAGGATGGTCTCCCCCTCGAAGCATGGGCCCGCCAGCACCTTGCCGAGCGGATTGACGATGGCGCTGCCGCCGCGCATGAGCACGGTCTCGGGATCGGCACCCAGCGCGCACTCGTAGTCCGCCGGGAAGGCGCCGCGCTTGAGATGCTGACAGGCCGTCAGGACGAAGCAGCGTCCCTCCAGGGCGATATGCTGCATGGTCGGAAGCCAGGTATCGCGATCATCCGCGGTTGGAGCGCAGTAGATGCTGATGCCCTGGCTGTACATGTGCATGCGCAGCATCGGCATGTAGTTTTCCCAGCAGATCACGGCGCCGATATTGCCGAGCGAGGTCTCGAACACCGGCATGGTCGAGCCGTCGCCGAACCCCCAGATCAGCCGCTCGCCCGCGGTCGGCATCAGCTTGCGGTGCTTGCCGACGAGCCCGCGCGCCCCGTCGAAGAACAGGGCCGTGCAGTAGAGCGTGCCCTGCTCTCGCTCGATGCAGCCGATGACGGTAAAGGCACCGGTTGCGGCCGCCGCCGCGGCGATCGTCTCGACCTCCACGCCATCGAGATCGATGGCCGCCTCCCAATACGAACGGAACGCCTCGCGTCCTTCGGGCTTGCGCATGCCGACGGGAGCGCCGAACGAATTTCCCTTGGGATAGCCGCCAATGAAGGCTTCGGGGAAAACGACCAGCCTCGCGCCGGCGCCAGCGGCCTTCTCGATCAGGGCTGCAGCCTTTTGCGCCGACACCAGCGAGCTTGTCGGATCTGACGCGGCCTGAACGACGGCCGCCTTGTAGGTGTTCGGTCGGTTGCTATCCATCATGTCATCCCGGGCACGGAAACGGAGAGCGGGCCGCTGCTGCGGCCCGCCAGCATGGCACACTCAGTGATCCGTCTCGATTTGCGGCCTGTTCGGCAGCATGATCGATCCGATCACGGCGACGACCGTGCAAATGACGACCGGATACCAGAGCCCCGCAAACACGTCGCCGACCGCGAGCGAAAGATAGGTTGCAAAGAACGGCAGGAAGCCACCGAAGATGCCGGCGCCGATGTGGTAGGGAAACGAAAGTGCCGTGTATCGGATGTTGGCCGGAAACACCTCGACCGGGAACGACGCCACCGGCCCATAGACCATCGCGACGATGACGGTCATGACGACCAGCAGAAAGACGATGTAGGCTGACGACACCTTTGCGGGATCCGCCTTGGCGGGGTAACCCGCCTCGGACAGGGCCTTGCGATAAGCCGCCGCATCGTATCCGGCAATCGTCTTGCCGTTGACCGTCATGGCTACGGCCTGGCCGTCGACCGGGGCGGCATAGCTGAAGTTGATGCCGCTTCCAATCAACAGCTTCTTGGCCTGGACGCAAGGCTTGCCGTGATCACCATGCGAGCTCAGCAATGCGGCCGCAAGGCCGAACCGGCATGCTTCGCTGGTGGTGTCGGCGTGCACCGTCACCGGCGCGCTGCGCGTCGCAGCCACGAGCTGCGGGTTTGCTGCCTCCAGCAGCGACGAAAACATCGGCCGGTAGCACAGCGCCGAAAGTACGAGACCCGTCATCATCAGCCATTTGCGTCCGACCCGATCGGACAGCCAGCCGAAGAAAACGAAAGCCGGCGCACCGATGACGAGGCCGATGGCCATCAGGGTATAGGATGTCTGCAGGTCGATCCTTGCGATCTGCTGCATGAAGATCATCACGTAGAACTGGCCGGTGAAGTAGGTTGACCCCATCCCCGCGGTCACACCGAACAGCGCGATCAACACCAGGCGAAGGCTGGACCACCGGGCGAACGTGTCTCTGACCGGGCTCCTGGACAGGCGACGCTCGGCCTTGAGACGCGTGAAGACGGGCGATTCATGCAGCTTGGCTCGGACGTAGATCGAGAACGCCAGCATCGCGATCGAGATGATGAAGGGAGCGCGCCATCCCCAGGCCTTGAAATCGGCCTCGCTCATGACGCTCTGCGTGCCGATGATGACCGCGATGGAGAGCGCCAGCCCGACCGACGATGTGATCTGGATCCAGCCGGTCAGAAGCCCGCGCCGGTCCGGACGCGAATGCTCCGCAACGTAGATGACGGCACCGCCATATTCGCCGCCGACCGCGAGGCCCTGGATTAATCGCAGCATGACCAGAGATATCCATGCAGCATGACCCACGCTGGCATAGGTGGGCAGGAAGCCGATCAAGGCCGTGCCGCCGCCCATCATCACGATGGTGATGAGGAAGGTATATTTTCGACCGACCAGATCGCCGATGCGGCCGAAGACCACTGCGCCGATCGGCCGGATCACGAAGCCTGCCGCAAGAGCACCGAGCGACGCAAGCACGGCGGCGGTCGGGTTGTCCGGCGGAAACAATACCGAACTCATGAACACGGCCAGCGAGCCGTAGATGAAGAAGTCGTACCACTCGAACACGGTGCCGAGGGTCGAGGCGAGAACGACCTGCCGCTCCTCGCTGCGCGTCAGATTCTGGTCGGCGGGTACCGCCGTCGCTCGTGCATCCATCGTCATTCCCCTGTTTGCGCCCGCGGCCAAACCCAGCCCCGCTTCAGGCAATTTTATTTAGTCATATACATATGATGTCGTCAAATACAGCAAGCTTGAATATCCGGCGCGACGCGCCCAATAATGCGCCAGCACGACACCCGTCATAACACCCTGATCTATAAGGATTTTCAGTGAAGAAGCCGCGCCGACCCCGTCCGCCGGATCCGGCGCCCGCATCCGCACGAGGAGCCAAACCCGGCAAGCTCACCAAGGCGGAACGGCCCGGACGGCGCGGCATTCAGTCGATCGAGATCGGCTTCAAGATCCTCGACTACCTCAGGACCGAAATGCGGCCCGTGCCGCTGAAGATGATCGCCGCCAACACCGGAATGTCCGCGGCCAACGTCCACTATTATCTCGTGAGCTTTCAGGCGGTGGGCATCGTCCGACAGGAGAGCGACACCGGCTGCTATGCCCTCGGCCCCTACGCATTGAAGCTTGGCATGGCGGCCATCGAGCAATTCGACGTCTTCGCCGTCGCGCGGCCGGCCATGACCGAACTCGCAACGACGATCGGCCACACCGTATTTCTCGGCGTGTGGGGCAATCGCGGACCGACCATCATCTATCGCGTCGAGGGCGGAGCCAGCCGGCCCATCATCGAGCTGCGCGTCGGAAGCGTCCTGAGCCTGCTGCGGTCCGCGCTGGGGCGAAACTTTCTTGCACATCTGCCGCGCTCGCTGACGGGCGAAATGCTGGATCAGGAGCTCAAGGAGGAACGCTCGCGCGAGACGCGGGTCGATGACGCGCCAACCACCAAGGCCGAGGTGGAGGAGATGATGGACACGATCCGGCGCGACGGCATCAGCCGTTGTCGTGACGCGCTGCTGCCGAACTTCACCTCCCTGTCCGCACCGATCTTCGACCAGGGCGGATTCATGATCGCGGCCATCACGATGATGGGACCCATCGGTATTCTCGACGATGACCTGAAAGGTCCGACAGCGACGGCCCTGAGCGCCCACGCGCGCGCCCTCTCCGCGACCGCCGGCTGGCAAGGCGGCGGCTGAACCGCCCTCGCCGGCTCGATCGGGCGAGAGCAGCGGCCGCGCATCAGAGCTCGCAGTTACGGCAGATTGTCCCGCAGAAAAATGTCGATGCGGATGCGTTCCTGGTCGGGGCTGATGGGCTCACCCGAGCAATGCGCGAGCAGGACGCGCGCTGCGGACCGCGCCTCGTGGCCGGGGTCCTGGTTGATGATGGCGTCGAGCGTGCCGCGGACCAGGAAGCGCCGCGTATACTGAGTCAGCTCATGGGTGATCCAGACCACCTCGCGCGCCCGGCCCGAGGCCTCGAGCGCATCAGCAATGCCACGGTTCCCGGCGCCGCAGCAATAGATGCCGCGGAGATCGGCATGGCGCGCCAGCAGCGCGGCCGTGAGCTTCCGCGTTCGGTCGCTGTCGTCGCGGCCCTCGATGACCGGGAGCGCGCGCAAATCCGGATACTCGCTGGACAGGATCTGGTGGAAGCCGAACTGCCGCTCGGTGTGATCGCGCAGCGACAACGATCCCGCGATCACCGCGACCGTCCCCTCGTTGCCGGCGAGGAAGCGTCCCATCAGCGTGGCCGCGGTCCGCCCCGCGGCCGGGTTGTCGATACCGACATAGTGCAGGCGGCGCGAGCTCGGCGCGTCCGACACCAGGGTCACCACGGCGACCCCGCGGCCTGCGAGCTCGTCGATCGCGGCGCGTACCCTCGGATGGTCGAGCGCGATGACGGCGACGCCCTGATAGGCCGGCGACAGGTTTTCCAGCGCGCTGGCCAGCACGTCCGGATCGAACACGTCGACATGGAGAATATCGATGAAGCCGCGCTGGCCGGCGAGCCAGTCCGCGGTGCGCTGGACCTGCTCGGTCAGGTTGGTCATGAAGCTGTTGCTGCCGGTCGGCAGCACGAACGCGAAACGGAACGTCTGGCCGCGGGCAAGCCGCGCGGCCGCGACGTCGGCACGATAGCCGAGTTTTGCCACCGCGGCCTCGACACGCGCAACCGTCTTGGCGCGCACGCCCTCGCGCCGGTTGACGACGCGGTCGACGGTGGCGAGCGAAACGCCCGCCGCGCGCGCGACATCCTCGAGCGTCGCGCGAAGCACCGGCTGCGCCGCGCCGGCTGTCATTCGCGCGCCGCCCACAGCATGCCGCGGGTCATCAGCGTTCGGATCTCCGGCACGTCGAGCTCGTAGGCACGGTGGCCGAGCGAGGAGTAGAACACCCTGCCCGCGCCGTAGCGCTTCTTCCACACCACGGGCATGACCACGCCCTCGATCCAGGGCGCGTGCTCGCCGGTGAAGGTCGTCGTCGCCAACACCTCGTTGGCGGGGTCGACATGCATGTAATACTGCTCTGAACGATGCTCGAAACTCTTCAGGCCCTTCATGATGGGGTCGTCCGGCTTCGTCAAGTCGACCTTGTAGTCGATGATGTTGCCGGGATGCGCAACCCACTGCCCGCCGCACAGGAACTGGTAGTCGACCGAATCGCGGAACGCGTCGCACATCCCGCCATGATGGCCGGCGAGCCCGACGCCGCTGCGCACCGCCGCGCAGAGATTGAGCGCTTCCGCCTTCTCGATCTTCGACATGGTGTAGATCGGGATGATCAACGACAGATCGTGAATCGCGGGATCGGCGAACGCCGCCGTCGTGGTTTCGATCCGCACCTCGAAGCCTTCCGCCTTCAGCCAGCCGCGGATCATCGAGGCACAGAGATCCGGATCGTGTCCCGGCCAGCCGCCCCAAACTATCATTGCCTTGCGCATGTTTCTGTCCTCAGTCGATCTGTCCGGTTTCGCGTCCGGCCGGCAGCATCGCCGGCCGCTCGACGCGGCTCTCGATCTTGACGCGCCGCCCGTCGTCGGCGGAGGTCTGGAACGCCTCCATCACCTCCAGCACGTGGAAGGCGAGCGCCCCGCTGGCGCGGTGCGGCCGGTTGTTCAGGATCGCGGCGGCCATGTCGGCGACGCCGATCGAGCGGAACTCGCCGTCGACATGGCCGTGCGTCGGCGGCACCGTCTCCCATTCACCGCCGGTCCTCGCGACCTGCACCTCGCCGCCGAAGCGGTTCGGGTCCGGCACCAGCATGCTGCCCTTGTCGCCATAGATCTCGATCGGCGCGTGCCGGTGCTTCGGGACATCAAAGCTCATCGCGATCGAGACGACCGCCCCGCTCTCGAATTCGAGCGTGCCCGCCACATGGGTCGAGACCTCGACCGGAATCAGCGTGCCGTTCATCGGCTGGCTGGTCACCACGCGCTCGGATTTCGGACGCGCGGTCGAGCCCATCACGCTCGCGACCGGGCCGAGCAGCTGGACGAGATCGGTGATGTAATATGGCCCCATGTCCAGCATCGGCCCGCCGCCGCGCAGGTAATAGAAGCCTGGCGCCGGATGCCAGCGCTCGTGGCCGGGACAGCCGAAGAAGGCGCTGCCCGCAACCGGCGTGCCGATCGCGCCGTCGTCGATCAGCTTGCGCGCGGTCTGGTGTCCACCGCCCAGGAACGTATCCGGCGCGCAGCCGACGCGAAGGTTCTTCTGCGCCGCGAGATCGATCACCTTGCGCGCCTCCGCGACGTTGATGCCGAGCGGCTTCTCGGAATGGACATGCTTGCCGGCATTGAGCACGGCGAGGCTGACGTCGGTGTGAGCGAGCGGCACCGTGAGATTGATGACGATCTCGACGTCGTCGCGCCTCAGCAACTGATCGACCCGCATCCCCGGCAGGCCGAAGGCCGCGCCCTGGCGCTCCGCGGCATCGCTGCGCATGTCGGCGAGCGCCTTGACCTCCATGACCGGGAAGCGCTGGGCCGCCTTCAGATAGGCGGTGCTGATATTGCCGCAGCCGATGATTCCGACGCCTATTCTTCTCATTGTGATCTCCGTGAGATTCCGTTCATCCCTTGACCGCGCCTGCGGTGAGGCCGGCAACGATGTGCTTCTGCGCCAGAAGGAAGAGAATGACCGTCGGCAGGATGGTCAGCGTGATGAAGGCCAGGATCAGGTGCCACTCGGACGAATACTCGCCTTGATAAACCATGATGCCGAGCGGCCAGGGATAGAGCGCATCGGTGTTGAGCATCACCAGCGGCAGCAGATAGGCGTTCCAGCTGTTGACGAAGGTGATGGTGCCGACGGTGGCAAGGATCGGCCGTGACAGCGGCAGCGTCACGTAGCGAAAGAACTTGATGTAGCTGCAGCCGTCCACCAGCGCGGCTTCGAGCAGTTCATAAGGGATGTCTTTGAAGAAGCGCCGCAGCAGCAGCACGCTCATCGCCAGGCTGAACGCGACCTGCGGCAGTGCGACGCCGAAATACGTATCGAGCAGCCCGAGATCGCGCACCTTGATGAACAGCGGCAACACCGCCGTCGCGGCGGGAAACAGCAGGCCCAGCGTCAGGTAGCTCAGCAGCATCGATGAGCCGTAGAACCTGACATGAGCGAAGGTGAACGCGGCCATCGAGGCCACGATCAGGGTCAGCGTCACCGCGAGCGTCGAGATGACCAGGGAGTTGCGGAGCAGCTGCCAGTAGCGCGCTGAGAACAGGATGTCGGCATAGTTCTGCCATTCCCAGTGCCTGGGCAGGCCGAACGGATTGACGCGCAGCTCGCCGAGCGACTTGAAGCCGCCGAGCAGGGTCGCAAGCAGCGGCACCAGCACGAAGACGGCGATCACGGCGAGGAACAGCGCCTTGAACAGGATTGCGGGATCGAACGGGGTACGGGCGGGCTCGGCGTCATTCATCGCGCATGAACCATCGCTTGTAGGTGAAGGCAAAGGTCACGCAGATCACGAACAGGATGACGCCGATGGCGCTGCCGTAGCCGACGCGCATGCGGGAGATTCCGTTGTTGTAGAGGAAGCTCACCATCGTGTTGGAGGAATCCGCAGGTCCCCCGCGCGTCAGCGGCATCACCAGGTCGAACAGCTGGAGCGAGCCGATGATGGCGAAGAACACCGAGAGGCGGATGGTCGGATAGAGCAACGGGATGACGACGTGGCGGAGCGTCTGCGACCGCGTCGCGCCATCGATGGTGGCCGCCTCGACCAGGCTCTTGTCGAGGCCCTGAAGCGCGGCGATGAACAGCATCATGTGGAAGCCGAAATACTTCCATACGATGACGATCAGCACCGCCAGCATCGCCGTGTCGGTCGAGGCCAGCAGATGCGGCGGCTCGGCGCCGAAAGTACGCCAGATCGAAGCGACCAGGCCATAATCGCCATCATAGACGAATGAGAAGATCAGCCCGGTTGCGATCTCGGCCAGGATATAGGGCATGAAGAACAGCATGCGCAGCGCCACTGCCCCGCGGAAACGTTCGGCGAGCATCAAGGCCAGCGTGAGCGCCAGCGGCAGCTGGACCAGCAGCGAGACCGCGATAATCAGGCCGTTGTTGCGCAGCGCGAGCCAGAAGGCGCGCGTCTCGAGCACGAAGCGGTAATTGTCGAAGCCGATCCAGTTGGTCGGCCGGCCAAAGCCATTCCAGTTGAAGGCCGAGTACCAGGCGGCCTCGCCGATCGGCACCACCACGAACAGCGTGAACAGCAGCAGCGCCGGCGGCAGGAACAGGATCAGCACCGTGAAGCGGCCGTCCCAGCCGGGGCCGCGCACCGCCGTCGGCGAGACCGATGTCTGCGCAACGCCCATCGCCGGCGCGCTCGCGATCGGTCGCGCCACCGTCAGTTACCCTGCTTCCAGGCCGCCTCGATCGCTTTCGCGGCGTCCTGCGGGCTCATGCTGCCGCCGGCGATTTCGGCAGTGACGTCATTGACGACGCGGCCAACCGAGGGACCGAGGCTCTGGTCGTAGAAGTTCTGGTGATAGTTCGACTTCGCCAGATTGGCCGCGATCAGCTTCATGAAGGAATTGTTGAGGCCGGCATCCGCGCCCTGCACCACCGGGATGATGAAATTGCCCGCCGCAAGCCGCGTCTGTACGTCCTTGGAGACGAAGTATTTCAGGAAGTCGACCGCCTCCTTCGGCGAGCCCTTGGTGATCAGCCAGCCGGTGATGCCGCCGAGCGTATCCGTCGGTGCGCCCTTGCCGCCCGAGACGACCGGGAAATCGAACCAGCAGATCTTGTCCTCGGAGAGGCCGACCTTGTCGGCGGCGAGCGCGCGCTGCAGATGATAGACGGTGCTGATGGCGAGCGTCATTGCGGCCTTGCCGTCACCGAAATAGCCGACGGCCTGCGGATTCTTGAAGCCCAGGAAACCGTTCTGGAACGGCTGAAGATCGACGAGCTGCTTGAACAGCTCGCCGGATTTCTGGAAGGTTTCGCCGGCGAAGCCGCCGTTCTCGCCGCGCAGCGCCGCGTCGAAGGCCGGCTTGCCGCCAATGCGCACGGCAAGATGCGTCCAATAGAAGTGCAACGGCCATTTGTCGGCGCCGCCGACCACGATCGGCGTCACGCCTGCGGCCTTCAACGTCTTGACGGCGGCAAGCAGATCATCCCAGCTCTTGATCCCCGCGGGATCGACCTTCGCCTTGGCCATCAGTTCCCTGTTGCAGAGGAAGCCGACCTGCGACAGCGCGGTCGGAAGTCCATAAACGCGGCCATTGCCGGTGAAGGCAGCGAGCGCGGCCGGCGTCAGGCTGTCGCTGTAACCCTTCACGGAATCAGTGATGTCGTCGAGGACGCCGGCTTCGATCTGCGCCGTCAGGACGCCACCGGCCCAGCTGTAGATGATGTTGGGCCGATCCTTGGATTGCAGGATGGTCGGCAGCTTGGCCTTGTAGGCCTCGTTCTCGAGGAACTGCATCTCGACCTTGACGCCCGGATGCGACGCCTCATAGGCGCGCGCGACCTCCTCCCAGATCTTCACCTGGGCCGGATTGGCCTCGATGTGGAGCCATTTCACCGTCGTGTCGGCTGCGGCAGAGTTGACCCAAAGCAGGCATGCGGCAGCGGCGAGTCCCAGCTTCCCGAGCAGTCTCATCACATCCCTCCCGATCGGCTCTTATTCTTTGGCTGCAATCCTGCCTTCGATTTTTGAGGTACGCAACTAAAATTCTGATCTATGGACCTCACGGCGGAAGCGGTTAAGGTTGGCAGGACAACCGGGCGGCGCCTTGCACCGCCCGCAACACAAGAAAAAGAGGTGCCCATGGCCGCCGTTTATTCCGACCTTGCCGGCAAGGTCGTTCTCGTCACTGGTGGCGCATCGGGGATTGGGGCTGCGATCGTGCGGCGCTTCGCGCAGCAGAAATCCAATGTCGTGTTCTTCGACATCAAGGCCGACGAGGGCCAACGCCTGGCACGCGAGCTGTCCGATCAGGATCTGGCTGCGCATTTCCAGCGCGTCGACCTGACCGATATCGCCGCGTTGCGCGCCGGCGTCGCGGCGGCGCGCAAAGCGCACGGCGCGATCAACATCCTCGTCAACAATGCCGCACATGACGAACGGCACAACACCGAGGAGATGACGCCGGAATACTGGGACGACCGCATCGCGGTGAACCTGAAGCACCAGTTCTTTGCGGCGCAAGCCGTGCTGCCGGACATGAAGGCGGCGAAGGCCGGCGCCATCATCAATTTCGGCTCGGTGTCGTGGATGGCCGGACAAGGCGGCATGGCGGCGTACACAGCCAGCAAGTCGGGCGTCGTCGGTCTCACGCGTTCATTGGCGCGCGACTACGGTCCCTACAATATCCGCGTGAACGCGATCGCGCCGGGCTGGATCATGACCGAGCGCCAGCTTGAGAAATGGATGACGCCGGCGGGCGAGATCGAACTGCAGCAGCGACAGTGCCTGAAGCGCCGGCTGGTGCCGGACGAGGTCGCGAAATTCACCGTCTTCCTCGCCTCGGACGAGGCCTCCGCCTGCACCGCTCAGCACTACGTCGTGGATGGCGGCTGGGTGTGAGATGCCTTGAGGACGGCGGGCGCATCAGGGCGCGGCACGGTCGCCGATTGCACTGCAAAATCACTTGCGCCGCAACATTCAAAAATGAGACTGCCCGTCAAACCGGACGAGGCGCCCACGCAGGCACCGCATTCGACTTCAGCTAGCTTCCCTCCAAAGCCGCGGGCCGTTCGAGAGCCACGGGCGTCGCGCCCGGTTCGGCGCGGCAACAAAGCGACGACACAGGGAGGAGCACAATGTCGAAATGCGGTGTGGGACTGCTTGCGCTGAGCAGCCTGTTTCTTTCGAGCGCGGCGATCGCCCAGGAAAAGATCAAGGTGGGCGTGACCGCAACCCTCGAAGGCACCTACACGGTGCTGGGCGAGGACGGCATGCGCGGCCACCAGACGGCACTCAACGTGCTGGGCAAGAAAATCGGCGACAAGGAGCTTGAGTTCATCGTCGCATCGACCGACGCGACGCCGGATTCGGCAGTGCGCGCCGTCCGCAAGCTGATCGAGCAGGACAAGGTGCAGATCCTGCTGTCGCCGCTCTCCGGCGACGAGGGTATCGCGGTGAAGAACTTTGCAAAGACCCATCCCGAGCTGACCTTCATCAATGCGGCATCCGGCGCCCAGGAAACGACCTATGTCGATCCTGCCCCGAACTTCTTCCGCTACAACATGGACGGCGCGCAGTGGCAGGTCGGCCTCGGCAAATACGCCTATGACGACAAGAAGTATCGCAAGATCGCGACCGTCGGCGAAGACTACTCCTTCATCTACACCCAGGTGTTCGGCCTCGTGCTCGAGTTCTGCGGCGCCGGAGGCCAGGTCACCAACCGGCAATGGGTGCCGCTCGGCACCAAGGACTTTGCCTCCGTCATCGCCGCGCTGCCCGACGACGTCGATGCCATCTATCTCGGGCTTGGCGGGGCGGACGCCGTCAACTTCCTCAATCAGTATCAGCAGGCCGGCGGCAAGGCGCATCTGATGGGAGGCTCCATCATGATCGACCAGACCATCCTGTCGTCAAAGGGGAATGCCAAGAACGCGCTGATCGGCACCATCGCAGCGAGCGGCCAGGCCGATACCTGGGAGGATCCGGGCTGGCAGAAGTTCGTGAAGGCCTATCAGGACGCCTTCCCGCCCAACAAGCGCTTCCCAAGCCCGTCACTGCTCGCGACGAATTACTATGGCTCGACGATGGCCCTGATCCTGGCGCTGCGCGAGGTCAATGGCGATCTCAGCGACAACCAGTCGAAGTTCAGGACTGCGCTCGCGAAGATCGAGCTCGACGCGCCGAACGGCAAGATCAAGCTCGACTCCAATCGTCAGGCGATCGGCACCAACTTCGTCACCGAAGTCGTCGATGACGGCAAGGGCGCGCTGTTCAGCAAGGTCGTGAAGGTGATCCCGAACGTGAACCAGACGCTCGGCTACGACCCGGCCGTGTTCTCGAAGATCGGGCTGCCGAGCCGCACCGTGCCGGAATGTAAGAAATACTGACGCATCACATCGGCAGCAGACGAGCGGGGAGCGACTTGCTGACGCGGGCGCTCTCCGCTCTTGCAATCTCGGCGGCGTTGTTGAACGCTGGCTGAAAAGACAAGAACATTCGGGAGGGAAGGCATGAGCCGTGCGCTCGCCGTCTTCCACGGCCGGTTCGGTCGGGCGACGGTTTATCAGTTGAACCGCCCTTTCAATATCCACGCGCATCGTGAAGGTCATCTGATCTTCCATGTCGGCGGCATGCCCGCATACATCGATGTCTCCGCCGGCCACTACGATCTCAACGAAACCTCGGTCGTTGCCGTCAATCCCTGGGAGCCGCACAATTTTCTGCCGACCGACCTCGACGGCGGCGCGATCTTCTTCGTGCTCTATGTCAATCCCGAATGGTTTGCGCCCGATGCATCGGGCACCGACCGGCTGCGCTTCGGCCGCACGCAGTTCAAGCGCACTGTCGCGCTCGACAAGCACATCCGGCGAACAGCCGCCTTGGTGTGCGGCGCACCATCGCTCTCCAGCCTCGATTCCGAGCTCCGGCGGCTGATCGACATTTGCTACGATGAAAGCTGGCAACAGGCGGAGACCGTACGCGATGCGCGGGCGAGCGGCGCCGTAACCGACTTCCGCGTGCGCAAATGCATCAAGCTGATGTCCGAGAGTCCGGGGGCGGAGATGGAGCTCGACACCATCGCGCGCGAGTCCGGCCTGTCGCGACCGCATTTCTACCGGCTGTTCCGCGTCCAGACCGGCGTCACGCCGAACCTCTATCTCAACACGCTGATCATGGAACAGGCGCTCGAAGCGCTGGTCGCCAGCGAGGCACCGATCGCCGATATCGGCTTCGATCTCGGCTTCTCCTCGCAGAGCGGCTTCACCCGCTTCTTCGCCGCCAATGTGGGGATGGCTCCGACCGACTATCGTCGCGCCGCCAAGGTCTTGCGCGCCTGACCGCCGCGCGAAAAGATACTCACGATCAAATGTCGCACTTAAAGCCCGGCTAGGATGAGCGCAACGCGACCCCAGATGGTCGCGACGACGGGAGCGCACGTTCATGGCGAGGCGAGCAGCCGCTGCAAGGCTGTCTGACCTGCATTCGGTGGAGCTTCGGCGCGCCGCCTGGAAAAGCGGGCGGCGCACATGAGCCGTTTCATCGAACGCCATCCCGCCTGGGCGCTGATCTCGATCATCGCGATCGCCATCGCGCTCTGGCTGATCTTCGCGGTCTGGCCGCCGGGCCTCGAAGAGGCGATCGGCCGCAAGCGCGTCTTCCTCAACGCCGTCTTCAACGGCATCACGCTCGGCGGGCTCTACTTCCTCGTCGCAAGCGGCTTCACGCTGATCTTCGGCCTGATGCGCAACGTCAACCTGGCGCACGGCTCTCTCTATCTGTTCGGCGGCTATGTCGGCTACGCCATCAGCACAGCCACCGGCTCCTGGCTCCTCAGCTTCATCGTTGCCTTCGTCCTGACCGCGCTGGTCGGCGTGCTGCTTCAGGTGATCGTGTTCCGTCGCATGGAAGGCCAGGACCTCAGGCAGACCATGGTGACGATCGGGCTCTCGATCGTGTTCGCCGACCTGATGCTCTGGGCCTGCGGCGGCGACTTCTACCAGATCCAGACCCCGAGCTGGCTAATCGGGCCCGTGGACCTGCCGCTGATCACGGCGGTGAAATCCTCGGGCGAGCCGGTCTACCTCCGATATCCGGTGGTGCGGTTGGTGATCTTCGCGGCGTCCGTCGTGATCGGCGTCGGCATGTGGCTCGCGCTCAACCGCACCCGGATCGGCATGATCATCCGCGCCGGCGTCGACGATCGCGACATGCTGGCCGCCACCGGCGTGCGCATCCAGCTCGTCTTCGTGCTGGTGTTCGCGTTCGGCGCCGGGCTCGCCGGCATCGCTGGCGTCGTCGGCGGCACCTTCCAGTCGCTGTCCCCCGGCGAGGACATTCGTTTCCTGCTGGCCTCGCTGGTGGTGGTGATCGTCGGCGGCATGGGATCGATCCCCGGTGCGGCGCTCGGTGCGCTCATCATCGGCCTCGCCGAGCAGCTCGGCTCGGTCTACATCCCGACCTACGCCATCGTCGTGACCTTCCTGATCATGGTGCTGGTGCTGGCAATCCGGCCGCAGGGCCTCCTGGCGAGGCGCTGACATGTCCCTCGCCCACGATGCCCGCGTTACCGTCCACCCCGCCGCCGTGGCACAGCGTTCCGGACGGGCATGGCCGGAGATCGACAATCCCGCCGCCTGGATCGTCGCGGTCCTCCTCCTGATCATGCCGCTGATCGCCAACGGCTTCTTCCTGATCGAGATATTCGCCACCACTCTGATCCTCGGCACCATGGCGCTGAGCCTGATGTTCCTGGCCGGCTACGGCGGCATGGTCAGCCTGATGCAGCTCACCATCGCCGGCTTTGCGGCCTACATGGTCGCCGTGTTCGGCGTCAGCGCCAACACCAATATCAGCCTCGGCTGGCCGTGGTGGCTCGCGGTCCCGATGGCGCTCGCGCTCGCGACCGTCTTCGGCACGCTCGGCGGCGCGCTGGCCGTCCGCACCGAAGGCATCTACACCATCATGATCACGCTCGCGATCGGCGCGGCCTTCTACTATTTCACCAACCAGAACTGGGCGATCTTCAACGGCCACACCGGCATCAACACCGTCGCGACGCCGCATTTCTGGGGCGTCAACTGGCGCGCCGACATTCCCTTCTACTATATCGTGCTCGCGGTTGCCGCGCTGTGCTACTTCGCCGTCGACTACATCTCCCGCGCACCGTTCGGCCTGGCGCTGCAAGGCGTGCGCGACAATCCGCGCCGCATGGCCGCGCTCGGCTTCAACGTCAATGCGCACCGCATCGCGGCTTACGCCTTCGCGTCCTTCGTCGCGGCGCTCGCCGGCGTGCTCCAGGTCTGGAACTACCGCCAGATCTCGCCGGGTTCGGTCAGCGTCGGCGCCTGCATCGACGTGCTGATCATCGCCGTGGTCGGCGGCATCACGCGCCCGATCGGTCCCTTCATCGGCGCGCTGATCTTCGTGCTGCTGCGCACCTTCGCGCTCGATGTCCTGATCAAGTTCGGGCTCGACGGCAACCGTTTCCGGCTGCTGATCGGGCTCGGCTTCCTCGCCATCGTATTCTGGTCCTCGGACGGCGTGATCGGCCTGTGGCAGCGCTGGCGCCAGAGCCAGCGCCCCACGACGAGCCGTTCGGGCGGAGCAAGCGGCCATGGATAGCGTCGCCCAACGCCTCTCCGCCGTCGGCGCCGGCGCCGCGCTCGAGCTGCGCGGCGTGACGCGCCTGTTCGGCGCGCTGGCGGCGCTGACCGACGTCACCATTACCGTGCGTCCCGGCGAGCGGCGCGCCGTGCTCGGCTCGAACGGCGCCGGCAAGACCACGCTGTTCAACTGCATCACCGGCGACTTTCCGCCCTCCTCGGGCACCATCCGCTTCTTCGGCGAGGACGTCACCCACTTCCCGCCCTATGAACGCATCCGCCGCGGGCTGCGCCGGACCTACCAGATCTCGGCGCTGTTCCCCGGCCTCACCGTGCAGGACAACGTCTATCTCGCCTGCCGCGGCATCTCGCGCGGACGTTTCTCGTTCCTGCGCCCGGGACAGAACGACGCCCTGATGCACGCAGCCGACAACCTGGTGCAGGCCGTGCACCTGACCGCGGTGAAGGACCAGCGCGTCGCCGAGCTCGCGCATGGCCAGCAGCGCCAGCTCGAGATCGCGCTCGCGCTCGCCGGCGCCCCGCGCTTCGTGCTGTTCGACGAACCGGCCGCGGGCCTGTCCCCGACCGAACGGCAGGAGCTGATCGAGATCCTGACCTCGCTGCCCGCCCATATCGGCTACATCATCATCGAGCACGACATGGACGTCGCCCTGCGCGTCGTCGAGAGCGTCACGATGATGCACAACGGCCACGTCTTCAAGGAAGGCCTGCCGCAGGAGATCGAGTCCGATCCCGAGGTGCAGGAGCTTTACCTCGGAGGCGGCCATGAATGAGGTCCGCCGCACAGCCGCCGCGCTCGAGGTCCGCGGCCTCGACGTCTACTACGGCCACTCGCACGCGCTGCAAGGCGTCGACCTCGCGCTGGAGAGCGGCGTGTTCTCCGTCGTCGGCCGCAACGGCATGGGCAAGACCACGCTGTGCAAGGCGATCATGGGACTGGTCCCGGTGAGCGGCGGATCGATCCGCATCCGCGGCGAGGACATCACGCGGCGCTCGCCGGCTCACATCGCCCGCCTCGGCGTCGGCTATGTGCCGCAGGGCCGCCGTCTCTGGCGCTCGCTCAGCGTCGACGAGCATCTGCGGCTCGCCGGCAGTATGCGATCCGGAGCCTGGACAGTCGAGCGCATCTACGACACCTTCCCGCGCCTCGCCGAGCGCAAGGACCATGGCGGCGGCCAGCTGTCCGGCGGCGAGCAGCAGATGCTCGCGATCTCGCGCGCGCTGCTCACCAATCCGCATCTCTTGATCATGGACGAGCCGACCGAGGGGCTTGCGCCCGTCATCGTGGCGCAGGTCGAGGAAATGCTGCTGCGGCTCGGCGAGGACGGCGACATGGCCGTGCTCGTGATCGAGCAGAACATCGGCGTCGCCACCGCGGTCTCGCGCAATGTCGCGATCATGGTCAACGGCCGCATCAACCGCATCATCGATTCGGCGCGGCTTGCCGCCGATCGCGAGCTCCAGCAGCGCCTGCTCGGTGTCGGACTGCATGCGACGCTCGAGCCCGATACCGACGCGCCCGCTGCCGGCAGTGAGCCGAAGCCGGCCCCGCAGCCGTCGCGCCCGAGCGGGCCGATCCGGATTTACATCTCCAACCCCATCTTGCCGACGCGCTGGTCCCAGCCGATCCCGATCGCACGGATCGAAGCCGCCGCACGCACGCTCTCGACGCAGGTTGCGCGTCTCGACGAGACCGCACGGCGCAAGCGCGAGCCGGCGACGGCGCAGACATCCGGACCTCCGGTGGTGCTGGTCGTCGGCACGCTCGACACCAAGGGCGCCGAGCTGCGCTTCATCCGCGACATCATCACGGGAAGCGGCCTGCGCACACGCCTGGTCGACGTCTCCACCAGCGGCAGGCATGCGAGCTGCGATGTCTCCGCACAGGAGATCGCGCTGAACCACGGACGCGGCGGCTCGGCCGTGTTCGGCCCGGACCGCGGCGCCGCCGTGACCGCGATGGCGGATGCGTTCGCCAACTGGCTGCGGCGGCAAGGCAATATCGCCGGCGTGATCACGGCCGGGGGCTCGGGTGCGGCATCGCTCGTTGCGCCGGGCGTGCGTACCCTGCCCGTCGGCGTGCCGAAGCTGATCATCTCCTCCGTCGCCTCCGGCGATGTCGGGCCCTATGTCGGGCCCGCCGACATCACCATGATGTATTCGGTCACCGACGTGCAGGGGCTCAACGCGATCTCGCGCGCGGTGCTCTCGAACGGTGCGAATGCCATCGCCGGCATGGTGAAGGCGCGCCTCGATCAGCGCGAAGCCAGGGAGCGCGCGGCCGCCGCCAGCCTGCCGTCGATCGGCATCACCATGTTCGGTGTGACGACGCCGGCCGTGCAGAGAATCGTCGCCGATCTGCGCGAGGATTTCGAGTGCCTCGTCTTCCACGCCACCGGCGTCGGCGGCCGCTCGATGGAGAAGCTGGTCGAGACCGGCCAGCTCGCCGGCGTCATAGACCTGACCACGACCGAAGTCTGCGACCTCCTGATGGGTGGCGTGTTTCCCGCGACCGAGGATCGTTTCGGTGCGATCATCCGCACGCGCGCGCCCTATGTCGGCTCGGTCGGCGCACTCGACATGGTCAATTTCGGCGCGCCCGACACCATCCCGGAGCGTTACCGGGGCCGCAAGTTCCACGTCCACAATCCGCAGGTGACCTTGATGCGGACCACGGCCGAAGAGAACGAGCGCCTCGGCCGCTGGATCGGCGAAAAGCTGAACCAGATGGACGGGCCCGTGCGCTTCTTCCTGCCCGAGGGCGGCGTCTCCGCGCTCGATGCCCGTGGTCAGCCGTTCTGGGATCCGGACGCCGACGCCGCGCTGTTCCGCATGCTGGAGCGTACGGTGCGGCAGACCGGCAACCGTCAGCTCATTCGCGTCCCCAGGAACATCAACGATCCCGAGTTCGCCTCGACCATCGCAGCTGCGTTCCGAACGCTGTTCGGCCGCACCGGGGCGCGCCGGAGACTAGCGAGGTGACCGATGGCCAGGTTTGAGCGCGCAGCACTCCTGAGGCGATTTCGCGGCATGGCCAAGCGGGGTGAGCCGATCGTCGGCGGCGGCGCCGGCACGGGGCTTTCGGCCAAATGCGAGGAGGCCGGCGGTGTCGATCTCATCGTCATCTACAATTCCGGCCGCTACCGCATGGCTGGCCGCGGCTCGCTCGCGGGGCTCATGCCGTACGGCGATGCCAACGCCATCGTGCTGGAGATGGCCGGCGAAGTGCTGCCCGTCGTCAGCAAGACGCCGGTGCTCGCCGGCGTCAACGGCACCGATCCGTTCCGCGACATGGACGTGTTCCTCGACCAGTTGAAGGCGCTCGGCTTTGCCGGCGTGCAGAACTTCCCGACCGTCGGCCTGATCGACGGCGTGTTCCGCGCCAATCTCGAAGAGACCGGGATGTCCTACGCGCTCGAGATCGACATGATCGCGAAGGCGCGCGAGAAGGACCTGCTGACCACGCCCTACGTCTTCAGCGAGAAGGAAGCCGCCGCGATGGCGATCGCCGGGGCCGACATCATCGTCTGCCATCTCGGGCTCACCACCGGCGGCACGATCGGGGCGCAGACCGCGCCGAAATTGCAGGACTGCCCGGCGCGCATCGACACCTGGGCCTCGGCCGCGCTCAGCGTCAATCCGGAGATTCTGGTGCTCGCGCATGGCGGGCCGATCGCCGATCCCGCCGACGCCGATTTCATCATGAAGAACACCCGCAACTGTCACGGCTTCTACGGCGCGTCCTCGATGGAGCGACTGCCCGTGGAGCGGGCCCTGACGGAACAGGTGCGTCAATTCAAGGCGATCGGCGCGCGATAACGCCTTTAAGGTTCGAGGGAGGACAAGATGTCAGGGATATTGGTCGGCGAGTTGATCCTCTGGCTGATCGTCGCGATCATCGTGATCGTCGTGGCCGTCTACATCGTGAACTGGCTCTACCATCGCTCCTCCAAGGAGACGTCGTTCGTCCGGACCGGCTTCCTCGGCGAGCGCGTGGTGATCAACGGCGGCGCCTTTGTGCTGCCGTTCATCCACGACTACACGCCGGTCAACATGAACGTGCTGCCGATGGGCATCGTCCGCTCCCGCCAGGACGCCGTGATCACCCGCGACCGCATGCGCGTGGATATCGAGGCCGACTTCTACGTCCGGGTCCAGGCCACCAAGGAGGCGGTCTCGATCGCGGCCGCCACACTCGGCCGCCGCACCATGGAGCCCGAACGGCTCCACGCGCTTCTGGCCGGCAAGTTCATTTCCGCAATCCGCTCGGTCGCGTCCGAAATGACCCTGGAGGAGATGCACGAGCGGCGCGGCGACTATGTCGTGCGCGTCAAGACCAATGCGGCGGAGGCACTTGCCCAGAACGGACTCGAGCTCGAGTCCGTCGCGATCACCGATCTCGACCAGACCGATCTCGAATTCTTCAACCCGTCGAACCGGTTCGACGCCGAAGGTCTGACCCGCCTGATGGAGGACATCGAGGCCAAGCGCAAGCTGCGCAACGACATCGAGCAGGACTCGATGATCAAGATCCGCTCCCGCAATCTCGAGGCCGAGCGGCAGGCGCTGGAGATCGAGCGCGAGAGCGAGACGGCGCGGCTGGAGCAGGAACGCGACATCGAGATGCGCCGCGCGCTCCAGCGCACCGAAGTCGCCCGCGAACGCGCACTGCGCGAGACCGAGGCCGAACAGGCCCAGATCTCCGCGCGCGAGACCATCGAGCGCGCGCGGATCGCCAATGACCAGGCCATTGCCGAGGCCCGCATCGCCTCGGAGCGCGAGACCCGCCAGAAGGAGATCGAGCGAACCCGCACCATCGAGGAAAAGGAGCTGCTGGCGCGCGAGGAAATCGAGAAGACCCGGATCGCCAATCAGCGCTCGATCGACACCACCCGCATTGCCTCGGAGCGCGACGTGCGCCAGCGCGAGATCGAGCGCATGCGCACCGTCGAGGAGGCCGAGATCGCCGCACGCGAATCGATCGAGAAGGCCCGCATCCAGCAGGACCGCGTCGTCACCGATGCCCGCATCGCCAACGAGGAGGAGACGCGGCGCCGCGAGATCGAGCGCACCCGCGCCGTCGACGAGGCCGAGATCGCCGCACGCGAAGCCACCGAGAAGGCGCGCATCGCCCAGACCATGACGGTCAATGTCGAGCGCATCTCCTCGGACGAGCGGACCCGCGCCCTGGAAATCCAGCAGGTCCGCACCATCCAGGAGGCCGAGATCGAGGCGCAGCGCGCGGTAGAGGCCGCCCGTATCGCCCGCGAACGGACGCTGGCCGCCGAGCGCATCGCCGCCGAGCAGAACACGCGGCAGCTCGAGATCGAGCGCAACCAGACGCTCGATGTCGCGGGAATTGCCGCGCGCGAGGCGACCGAAGCCTCCCGCATCGCCCAGGAGGAGCGGGTGCGCTCGCTGGAAATCGCCCGCAACCGCGCCGTCGAGGAAGCCGACATCGCCTCGCGCGAAGCGATCGAGGCCGCCAGGATCGCGCAGGAGAAGACCGTTGCGGCCGAGCGCATCCAGGCCGAGCGCGAAACCCGCACGCTCGAAATCGAGCGCACCGGCGTTCTGGAGGCGGCCGAGCTGAAGCGGCGCGACGCGATCGAACGCCAGCGCATCGGCGTCGATCTTGCGCTCGAGGCCGAACGAATCAACTCGTCCAAGAAGCGCGAGGTGCTCAATATCGAGCAGAAGAAGGCGATCGAGATCGCGGACGAGGACCGCGTCATCGCGCTCTCCACCAAGCGATCGGAACGGATCGACGCCGACCGCCAGGTCAAGCAGGCCGAGATCGTCGCGCGCAAGGACGTCGAGACCACCGACGTGTCGCGCGAGCAGGCGCTGGAAGCGGCGCGGATCGAGCGCCGCCGCGCCATCGAGCAGCTCGAGGTCGCCCGCGTCCAGTCGCTGCAGGAAGCCGAGATTGCCGCGCGCGAAGAGGTGGAGCGCGCGCGGATCGCGTCCGACCGCGGCCTCGATGAGGCGCGCATCGGCCGCGAGCGCGAGCTGCGCAAGCTCGAGGTCAACCGCGAAAAGGACGTCGAGACGGTGCTGATGGAGAAGGCCATCGCGATTCATCAGAAGTCGCTGGAAGAGTCCGCAGCGCGTGCTGCTGCGGAGGAAGCCCGCATCCATGCGACGGAAGCCACCGAGCGCGTCATCACCGCGCGCGAGAGCGAGATCGCAAGGCGACGCAAGACGGTCGAGGTGCTGCTCGCCGAGAAGCAGGCCGAGGAAACCCGGATCGCGGCCGACGCCGAGCGTGTCCGCGCCACCGTCGAGGCCGAAGCGCAGCGGATGCTCAACGAGGCCGAGAACGTCCTCACGGATCAGGCGCGCTACTCGCTGTTCCGCCGCAAGCTGCTCGACCGCATCGAAGGCATCGTGCGCGAGAGCGTCAAGCCGATGGAGAAGATCGAGGGCATCCGCATCCTCCAGGTCGACGGGCTCAACGGCAATGGCCATGGCGGCAATGGCGGCCGCAGCGCCACCGACGAGGTGATCGACTCGGCGCTGCGCTACCGCGTCCAGGCGCCGCTGATCGATTCGATCCTCGCCGACATCGGCGTCGAGGGCGGCAGCCTCGCCAAGATGCCGGGCCTGATCCGCGAAGCCCGCGACATGCAGGGCATCAAGGAGTCCGCGCGCAAGGGCGGCGGCGACAAGCCAGCCGCCTCCCCGCCTGCGACTGAGGGCGGCGGCGAACCGCCGGCCGAGCGCGGGCCGCGGAAGAAGAGCTGAGGATCGCGTTCATGGCCCGCGTCTACGTCTCCACCGTCGTCAATGCCCGCAACGACCGCGTCTGGGCGCGGGTGCGCGATTTCAACGGCCTGCCGAATTGGCACCCGGCGATCGCGGAGAGCCGGATCGAGGGCGGCGAGCCCTCGGACAAGATCGGCTGCGTCAGGGATTTTCGCCTGCGCAACGGCGACCGCATCCGCGAGAAGCTGCTCGGCCTCTCCGACTACGACATGTTCTGCACCTATTCGATCCTGGAATCGCCAATGGGCGTGGAGAACTACGTCGCCACCCTGCGGCTCACGCCCGTCACCGACGGCGACCAGACGTTCATGGAATGGACCGCCGAGTTCGACTGCGCGCCGGAGCGCGAGACGGAGCTCGTCAACAATATCGGCGGCGGCGTGTTCCAGGGCGGGTTTGACGCGCTGAAGCGCGTGTTCGGAGGCTGACACCCGTGCCGCATATCGTCAAAAGCACGATTTTGGACGCGCCGACCGATGCAGCGTGGTCCGTGCTGCGCGATTTCAACGGGCACGACCGCTGGCACCCGGCGGTTGCGACCTCCACGATCGAGCGTGCGCAGCCCTCCGACAAGATCGGCTGTGTCAGGCGCTTCAAGCTGAAGGACGGCTCCGAGCTGCGGGAGCAGCTTCTGGCGCTGTCCGACCTGGAGCAGTCCTTCAGCTACTGCCTGCTCGATACGCCGGTGCCGATGTTCAACTACGTCGCCCATGTCCGGCTGCTGCCGGTCACCGACGGCGACCGTACCTTCTGGCACTGGGAGTCACGCTTCACGACCAGGCCGGAAGACAAGGATCGCATCACCCACATGGTCGCCGAAGACATTTATCAGGCCGGGTTCGAGGCGATCCGCCGGCATCTGAAGGAGGCCGCATCATCATGGCCGTGACAGTGAAGACGTTCACCAGCGCCAGCGAGGCTGCCGGGGCGCTGTCCTCGGACCGCAGCGCGCGCTATCTCGGCGGCGGCACGCTGGTGATGCGCGCGCTGAACGAGGGCGACGTGACGATCTCGACCGTCGTTCGCGCCCACGACCAGGCGCTGACCCGGATCGATGCACCCGGCCCACGCGTGACGCTCGGGGCCGGCGTCACCTTCGCGCGAATCCTCGCCGAACGGGACCTCGCCTTCCTGCATGCCCCTGCCCGCTCGATCGGCGGTCCCGCCGTGCGCAACATGGGTACCGTTGGCGGCAATCTCTTTGCCCCCAATCCCTATGGCGATTTCACCGTCGCGCTGCTCGCGCTTGACGCCACCGTCGCCGTGCAGGGCGGCTTTGGCGCGCGCGACGTCCCGATCGAAGAATTCCTGCAGGCGCGCGACCGCCAGGCCGGGACGCTGGTGCTGTCGGTGTCCTGCACCCGGCCGGCCAGCAGCGAGGCCTTCCGCTATCGCAAGATCGCGCGCATCAAGCCGAAGGGCGGCTCGGTCATCACCCTTGCCGCGCATCTGCCGGTCAGCGGCGGCCGGATCGCGGGCGCCCGCATCGCGCTGGGCTCGATGGCGCCGACGCAGATCCGTGCGCGCGCCGCCGAGCGTGCGCTCGAGGGTCGCTCGCTCGATGCCGCGAGCATCGCGGCCGCCGCATCGGCCGCGACCGAAGGAACATCGCCATCCGACAACGCGCTCGGCAGCGCCTGGTATCGCCGCGAGATCGTCGGCGTCCATCTGCGGCGTCTGCTGTCCGGCCAGGAATAGACAGGGAATAGATCGTCATGTCCAAAATACCCCTGCAATTTCGTCACAACGGCCGCGACGTCGCGATCTTCGTGGACGGCGGTACCAATCTGCTGGTGGCGCTGCGCGAGCTGATCGGCGACATGACGCCCAAATTCGGCTGCGGCCAGGGCGGCTGCGGCACCTGCAGCGTGCTGATCGACGGCGAATTGCACCTCTCGTGCCTGACGCTGGCCGAGACCGTCGCGGGCCGCGCGGTCGAGACGCTCGACGGCATGAAGCAGGGCCCGAACTTGCATCCGCTCCAGCGCGCCTTCGCCGACCATTTTGCCGCCCAATGCGGCTATTGCACGCCGGGCATGCTGATGGCCGCAAAGGCCCTGCTCGACCGCAACCCCGCCCCGAGCCGCGCCGAGGTCGTCGAGGCGATCTCCGGCAATATCTGCCGCTGCACCGGCTACGAGCCCATCATCGACGCCATCCTCGCTGCTTCCGGCAGCCGAGCGAGTGCCTGAGGATCCCCATCATGCTGGAACTGCGCAAGGACATCTTCGCCGACGAGCGCGACGATAATTTGAAAGAGATCGGCAAGGGGACGCAGCGCCAGGACATGCTCGGCCACGTCACGGGCACGTCGAGCTATTTCAACGACCATAAACTTCAGGGCATGCTGCACCTGAAGGTCGTCCGCTCGACCGAGGCGCATGCGAGACTGCGCCGTATCGACACCACCGAGGCCGAGCGCTCGGCCGGCGTGCGCCGGATCATCCGCGGCACTGATGTGCCGGTCAATCTCAACACGCTGCTGAGCCTGATCAATTTCGGCAAGGACGACGAGCCGTCGCTGGCGGTCGACAAGGTCCGCTACAAGGGCGAGCCGATCGTCGCCATCGTCGCCGACAGCGAGCGCGAGGCGTTCGAGGCGATTGCCAAGGTCAAGGTCGATTACGAGGTATTGCCGTCGGTATTCGACGTCGAGGACGCGCTCAAGCCCGGCGCGCCCGTGGTCAACGAGACCTATCCGAAAAACACATTCACCTATCATGAGGTCTACGATCACCAGCGCTTGCGATTCGGCGACGCCGATGCGGCGCTCGCGACCGCCGATCACGTGCTGGAGCAGCGCTACCAGATGTCGCCGATCGAGCACGCGCCGACCGAGACCAACGGCGCGATCGCCGCGCCCGACACCAACGGCCGCTACGTCGTCTACACCTCGACGCAGGCGCTGTTCTTCTCGGTCGACACCTGCGCCAAGATCCTGAACGTGCCCTCCAACACCTTCCACTTCATCGGCGGCACCGTCGGCGGCGGCTTTGGCGGCAAGGTGGACACGCTGACGGAACCGCTCGCGATCCTGGGGGCGATGCTGACCGGGCGGCCCGTGCGCTACGTGTTCGGCCGCGAGGAGGAGATGCAATACGGCCCGCCGCGCGGCGCCGAGCGCATCTACATCAAGGATGGCGTGATGCGCGACGGCCGCATCGTCGCGCGTAAGATCCGCGCCTATTTCGACAGCGGCGCCTATACGCGGCTGTCCAGCTACGCCGCCGTGAAATGCGCCGCCCACCTGCCCGGCCCCTACACCATCCCGAACGTCTATGGCGACGTCTATTGCGTCTTCACCAACCGGACGCCTGCAACCGCCATGCGCGGCTTCGGCGTCACCGCGATGGATTTTGCCATCGAGTGTCAGATGGACAAGCTGGCAAACCTCGTCGGCATGGACCCGATGGAGTTCCGCATCCTGAACGCCTATCGCGACGGCGACATGAAGGCGCACAGGCGCGAAGCCAAGAACACCGCGCTGATCGAATGTGTTCAGGTTGCGGCCGAAAAGGCCAAATGGCCGATCCGGGACGAGTTCAAGCGCGCGTCCTCGCGCAAGGACGGCGGCGGCAGCCGCGCCGTGATTCCGCCGACACCGACGGATTCGCACCCAAGGCCGGCTGTGGCCGCGCAGCAGCGCACGACCTATGACCGGCTTCCACCGACGGTCACCCGCGAGCCGCCGCGCGAGCCGCCACCACCGGCGCCGCCTCCCCCGCGGCCCGCTGCGCCCTCGCATGGCGCGACCCGTTTCTCCTCCGTCTTCGGCACCAGGAGGCGCTAGATGACCCGGCATCGCGGACGCGGCATGGCGTCGATCAACTATCCCATCGGCATGAATCTCGGCGGCGACCCCAGCCAGGCGCTGGTGCACTCCAATCCGAGCGGCAAGTTCACCGTCGCGCTGTCGTCGATCGACCTCGGCCAGGGCATGAAGTCGGTGACACGGCAGATCTGCGCGGAGACGCTGGGCGTGCCGGTCGAGGACGTCTATGTCGACACGGCCGACTCCGACACCGGCCCGCACTGCATGGGCTCGTTCGCCTCGCGCGGCACCCACCGCGTCGGCAACGCCGTGATGGCCGCCGCCCGCGAGGCGCGCGGCGTGATGATGGAGGCCGCCGCAGAGGAGCTCGAGGTCAACGCCGCCGATCTCGATACCGACGGGCGCGGCAACATCCACGTCAAGGGCGCGCCGCACCGCTCGATCTCGACCAAGGACGTCGCGATCGCCGCGCAGTTCAAGCAGGGCAAGACCATCTCCGGCCGCGGCATCTTCCTCGTCCCTCTTTCCAACGTCGATCCGGAAACCGGCGAGATGTCGCCGGCAACCTGCTACGCCCATGCCTGCCTGGTCGCCGAGGTCGAGGTGGACGACGAGACCGGCGAGGTCGCGATGGTGCGCATGGACTCCGCCTATGAGCTCGGCCGCGCGCTCAATCCGCGCCTGGTCGAGCAGCAGCTGGTCGGCGGCGCCTGGATGGGCGTCAGCCACGCGCTCTACGAGACGCCCGAGCCCTACTATCCCGATCCCGTTCACGGCCCCCGCGATTTCGTCGAATATCTGATGCCCGGCCCCGGCGATATCTGCCCGCACGACATCGCCGTGCTGGAGCGTCCTGCGCCGGATGGCCCGTTCGGCGCCAAGGGCCCCGGCGAGATGTGCGCCAATCCGGTGCTACCGGCCGTCGCCAATGCGATCTTCAACGCGGTCGGCGTCCGCATCGACGATCTGCCGATCACCCCGGAAAAAGTGCTGCGCGCCATCAAATCCCAGGGCGGCGCGCGACCGCAGGCACGGCGCTAGAGGTCTTGCAATGGCGGTCCGCAGCAACATCGTCGGCATCGACAGCCCCGAAGCGCTGGAGAAGGCGCTGCGCGCGGCCTATTACCTCGCCGACGAGGGGCTCGCGACCGCAGCCTATCTCGGCCTCGCCCTCGGCAAGCCCCTGCTGCTCGAAGGCGCGCCGGGCGTCGGCAAGACCGAGGCGGCGAAGGCCATCGCCGCCGTGCTGGGGCGGCGTTTGATCCGGCTGCAATGTTATGAGGGCATCGATTCGTCCGCGGCGCTCTACGAGTGGAACTACCCGCGCCAGATGCTCGCGATCCGCCAGGCCGGCGACGAGAGCATCGACATCTATGGCGAGACGTTCCTGATCGAACGGCCGATGCTCGCCACACTGCGTGCGCCCGATTCCACCGTGCTGCTGATCGACGAAATCGACCGCGCCGATCAGGAGTTCGAGGCCTTCCTGCTCGAATTCCTGTCCGACTTCCAGATCTCGATCCCCGAGCGCGGCACGGTCCGCGCGGCGGAGCGTCCCGTCGTGGTGTTGACCTCGAACCGGACGCGCGACCTGCACGAGGCCCTGCGCCGCCGCTGCGTCTATCACTGGATCGACTATCCCACCGAAGAGCGCGAGGCGCGCATCGTGATGCTGCGCGCCTCCAGCGTTGCGGAGGCAACCGCACGCGCCGTCGTTGCCGCCGTCGGCAAGCTCAGACGCGAGCCGCTCAGCAAGGCCCCGGGCATCGCTGAAGCCGTCGACTGGGCCGAGGCGGCGACCTTGCTGCACAAGGGCGGCGCGCGCTGGCCCGATGCCTTCAGGCGCTCGATCGGCGTGGCGCTCAAGGACGAGGAGGACCTGCACTTCATCTCACCCCGGCTCGATGCGATGCTTGCGGAGGCAACCGCATGAGTCCCGAACTGCAGCTTCCGCGGGCCGCCCGCGTGTTCGTCTCCTTCGTCGCACTGCTGCGCGTCAACAGCTTTGCCGTCGCCCCGGAACAGACCACCGCGTTCCTCACTGCGATCGAGCTGCTCGGCCCGCGCGACCTCGGCGATATCCGCCAGGCGGCGCTGGCCACCCTCGCCCCGCCGCCCGAACGCCGCGCGACCTTCGACCGGCTGTTCGACCTCCATTTCCGCGGCAGCGAGGCCGTCACGCGCGATGACGACGGCGAGGACGACGAGACCGTCCGGCTTCAGGAAGAAGGCCGCGGAGACGAGGAGCCTCTGCTCTCCGACGACGCCAACGAATCCGGCCTCACCGCGACCCGTACCGAGGCGCTGGTCGAGCGCCGCTTTGCGCAACTCTCTCCCGGCGATGCGCTGCGCCGCCTGACCCGCGAAGCGCCGCGGCGTCTGCCCAGGCGACGCGGCCACCGGCGCATGCAGGCGCGGCGCGGTCCGTTCGCCGATCTTCGCCGGACCTTGCGCGATTCCGTGCGCAGCGACGGCGAGGTCCTGCGTCTCGGCCACCTGAAGCGCAGGCAGCGCCCGCGAAAAATTCTGCTGCTGATCGACGTCTCCGGCTCGATGAAGAGCCGCACCGAGGAGAACATGAAGCTCGCCCACGCGCTGGTGCAGGCAGCGCCCAATGTCGAGGTCTTCACCTTCGGCACGCGCCTGACCCGTGTCACCCGCGCGCTGCGGCTCAAGCGGCGCGAACAGGCGCTGAGCGCGGCCGCCCATCTCGTCAGCGACTGGGACGGCGGCACCCGGATCGGCGATGCCTTGCAAGCCTTTCTCGCGGTGCCGCGGTTCGGCGGCTATGCGCGCGGGGCGGCGGTTATCGTCGTCTCGGACGGGCTGGAGCGCGGCCCACCCGACGCGCTGCGCGACGCCGTGGCAAGACTGTCGCGGCGGGCCTGGCGCATGAGCTGGTTGACGCCGCTCGCAACGGGTCCGGGCTTTCGCCCCCAGACCGAAGCGCTCGTCGCCATCGAACGCTTCGTTGACGATCTCGTCGACGGCGGGTCGAGCGCGTCGATCGTCGCGCATGTCCTGGCACTGGGACGAAGGAGAGTTGCGTGACCGAGATTGTCGACGGCCATCATCACATCTGGCGGCAGGCGGACCTGCCCTGGCTGATCGGCCCCATGCAGCCCCGCATCTTCGGACCCTACGAGCCGATCCGGCGCGACTATTCGATCCAGGAATATATCGGCGATCTCAAGGGCACCGGCGTCAATCGCTCCGTCTACGTCCAGACCAACTGGGCCAACGATCGTTTCGAGGACGAGGCCGCCTGGGTGCAGCAGACCGCGGACGAGCAAGGCTGGCCCCACGCCATCGTCGCCTATGCCAATTTCGCGGTCGACGACGTCCGCCCGCAGCTCGACCGCCTCAAGCGTTACCCGCTCGTGCGTGGCGTGCGGATGCAGCTGCACTGGCACGAGAACCCGCTTTATCGGTTTGCCACCAGGCCTGATTTCTGTCTCGATCCCTTGTTCCGCCGCAACGTCGGATACCTCGCCGACTACGGCTGGAGCTTTGACCTTCAGGTGTTCACGCCGCAGATGCCGGATGCCGCGCAACTGGCCGAGGCCTGTCCGAAGGTGACCTTCATCCTCCAGCACGCCGGGATGCTGGAGGATCTTTCGCCGGCAGGCCGCGCCGCCTGGCGCGCGGGAATGGCGCGCCTCGCCGCATGCCCGAACGTGGTGTCGAAGCTGTCCGGGCTCGGCACGTTCATCCACCGCAACGATCCCGCGCGTATCGCCGCGGTGCTGACCGACACGGTCGCGATCTTCGGCGCCGAGCGTTGCCTGTTCGGATCGAATTTCCCGATCGAGAAATTGTGGACCAGCTATCGCGAGCTCGTTGACGCGTTTCGCGCGGCGGCCGTTCCGCTGAGGACCGAGCAACAGGACGCGATCTTCCGGACCACCGCAGCGCGCGTCTATCGGCTTTGACAGACAAGAAGCGAGACAGGGAGAGACACGGATGGCGCTGGAGATCAAGATCCTGGACTATGGCGATATCGAGCTGGAATCGAGCTTTCTGGTTCTCGGCCGCGACTGCGGCCGCACCCGCCGCGTCCTCACGCTCGGCTTTTTGATCCTCGGCGGCAAATATCCGGTCGTGGTCGACACGGGCTACCGCTCCAACCAGATCATGGAGACGCTGGGCATGCGCGGGCTGCAGTACCACGAGCACATGATCGAGAACCAGCTTGCCCGCCATGGCGTGCGCATGGGCGACGTGCGCTTTGTCTGCCACACCCATCTGCACATCGACCACGCCGGCAAGGACGATCTGTTTCCGATGAACACGACCGTCGTCCTCAACCGCAAGGAGCTGGAATATTCGGTCTCCGGCCTGATGCATCCGCAATATCCGGCGCCCGACATCAAGCACCTGATCGACCGCCTGCACACCAAGAGCGCGCTGCGTTTCCTCGATCTGGAGATCACCGGTCCGATCGAGCTGATGCCCGGCGTTTATTGCGACGCCGCCAACGCTCACACCGAGGGCTCCATGAACATCATCGTCGAGACCGCCGATGGGATCGCCACCATCTGCGGGGACGTGATCTACGATTTCAACGACCAGATCGTCACGCCATTCAACGAGATTCACGACTGGGAGCCGCGGACGACCGGGAACCACGGCACCAGCAAGCGGGCGGAGAAGGCCTCGATCAAGAAGCTGCTGAGCAATTCGCGCTATTTGCTGCCGGTGCACGACAGGCCGGCCAAGATCGAGGGCGGCATGGTCGTCGGCCGTCTGCACGACCAGGTCCCCGGCCCGATCGTGCAGTCGCTGCCCCCGCGCAACTGGTTTCCGGCCTGACGCGTTCGAAGGATCGACCGATGACGCATGTCACCTTGCGAAGCGAATTCGAGACCCTGATCGATCCCTATGCCCCGGTGGCGCAGGTCGGAACAGGCTTTGACTTCACGGAAGGCCCGATCTGGCATCCGGTCGATCATTACCTCCTGTTCTCTGACATGCCCGGCGACGTTCGGCGGCGTTGGGACGCACGGCGCGGCGTGGCCGAGGTCAAGCGCCCGTCGAACAAATGCAACGGCATGACCTACGACGCCGAGCTCAATCTGATCGTCTGCGAGCACGCCACCTCGTCGCTGATCCGCGAACGGCCGGACGGCCGGCGCGAGGTGCTGGCCTCGCATTTCGGAGGCCAGGAGCTCAACAGCCCCAACGACGTCTGCGTGCACTCCTCGGGCGCAATCTATTTCTCGGATCCCTGGTACGGCCGCATGCCGGTCTATGGCGTCGAGCGGCCGCGGCAGCTTGGCTTCCAGGGCGTCTATCGCGTCATGCCCGGCGGCGAGCCGAAGCTCGTCGTCGATCGCAATCTGTTCGACCAGCCGAACGGACTGTGCTTCTCGCCCGACGAACGGCTGCTCTATGTCAACGACACCGTGCAGGCGCTGATCCGCGTATTCGACGTCAATGCCGACGGCACGCTCTCGAATGCGCGGGTGTTCGCGAGTGGCATCAAGTCCGAGCTCGAGCCTGGCCTGCCCGACGGCATGAAGTGCGACCAGCACGGCAATGTCTGGGTCACCGCGCCCGGCGGCGTCTGGGTCTACTCGCCGCGCGGCGAGCTGCTCGGCAAGGTACGTGTGCCCGAGCTCGTCGCCAACCTCGCCTGGGGCGGGCCGGATTTCCGCACGCTCTATCTGACCTCGACGCATTCGGTCTATGCCATCCCGACCAAGGTGGGACCGCGCCACGAGCCCTATATGAGCGGCAGGCGCGGCGGCGGAGGCGCAAGCGCCGGCCCCGCGGCCGCAGCGCCCATCCTCACCGACGGCGAGATGCGGCTCGATCCGCAGCGCTGCGCCATGATCATCCAGGATCTTCAGAACGACGTCATCATGGATGGCGGCGCGTTCGACGGGTCAGGCGCGCCCGCTCACGCGAAGCAGCAGCATGTGGTCGAGAATGTCCGGCGTCTTGCCGAGGTCGCGCGGGCGCGCGGCGTCGCCATCATCCATGTCTGGTTCGTGGTCGAGCCCGGCGCCCCCGGCGTGACGCTGAACGCGCCGCTGTTCGAGGGTCTGGTCGACAGCAAGGCGATGGTGCGAGGCAGCTGGGGCGCGGCGCCGGTCTCGGGCCTGGAGCCCCGGCCGGGCGATTTCGTCGTCGAGAAGATGCGGATGAGCGCCTGGGAGGGCACGCGGCTGGAGACGATCCTGAAGGCCACCGGCCGCGACATGATCATCAACACCGGCGCCTGGACCAACATGTCGGTCGAGCACACCGCGCGCACCGGCGCCGACAAGGGTTATTTCATGATCGTGCCGGAGGATTGCTGCTCGACCATGAATGCCGACTGGCACTCGGCCTCGATCAATTTTGCCATGCAGAACGTCGCCATCGTCACGCGGGCGGATGCCGTCATCAGAGCGCTGGGATGAGCGGTGGCAAAGCTCCTGCACCTCTCCTGCTCGCCGCGTCCCGACTCGGAGTCGAGCGCCGGCGCGCGCGTCTTCCTTGACGGATTTCGCCAGGTGCGTCCCGACTGGGACATCGACGTCATGGATCTCTGGCGGGAGCGGATGCCGGAGTTTGCGGGGCCGATTGTCGAGGCCAAATATGCGCGGATGAAGGCCCAGGCCTTCGACGACGCCCAGCGCGACAGCTTTGCCGAGGCCGAGCGCATGGCGACGCGCTTGTCGCTCGCCGAACGAGTGCTGATCTCGACGCCGATGTGGAATTTCGGCATCCCCTACAAGCTCAAGCAGTGGTTCGACATCATCGTCCAGCCCGGGCTTACCTTCCGGTACGACCCAGCGTCGGGATACCTTCCGCTGCTAGAGGACCGGCCGACCATCGTCATCCTCGCCAGCGGCAGCGACTTCGTCACCGGCATGAACCGCGGCCGCACCGACATGGCGACACCCTATTTGCGCGAGGCGCTGCGCTTCATTGGCATCAGCGACGTGCGCTTCGTGCCGATCGGGCCGACCACCGGCCCGGCGGACCCGATCCTCGCAGCGCGCGAGACGGCGTATCGACGCCTCCGGGAGATCGCCACATGGTTTTGATCGACTGGTGACGCGCCACGTACGCGATTGCGAACGGCGCGAAGAGTGCCGCAGATTTCGCGCGACGGCCGACGAGACTGTGCAGCGAAATCGCGACCGCCGCTTCAACGCTGCGGCGGAATCAGCGCACGCAGGATGTCCGGCTTCCAGGCCTGGCGCGCGCTGTCGAAGGCCGCGAAATCATGGTCGAATTGCCAATAGGCCCATGACCAGCCAAGCCTGTCGGCGCTTCTCGCCATGAACGACAAATATCTCGCGCGGCTGTCCGATGGTGCACGCTCGTATACCCCGAACTCGCCGAGATAGACGGGGCGCTTCTCCTTCTCCGCCCAGAGATTCACCTTCCCGAAGTCAGCGGCAGCCTTCGCTTCGTCGTCCGGACTGCCCCAGTCCAGCGGCCCGATCCGCGAAAACGTCGGGGACCACGGCGCGCCCTGATGCGTGAATCGTATCGGCGCGTAATAGTGAAACGTGACGATCAAGTTCCTGTCGTCGGCCGGAAGAGTCAGGTCGTCGACGGGGATGGCGTCCGTATTGAAAACCGCGGCAATGACCGGCCGCGCCGGATTGGTGCGGCGGATGATTTCAAGACATTCGTTGAGGAGCGAATTCCAGTCGCCGGACGTCATTTGCCCGCCAGGCTCGTTCAGGACCTCGAAGACCAGCGCGGGATATTTTCCGGCATAGCGCTCGGCGATCTGCCGCCAGAATGCCCTGAGCTTCTCGCCGCATTCGGAAACGTCGCGTTGGCAGATATGGGTGTCGTGCTCGTCGACGATCGGAATGAGGTTTCTTGCAAGGACGTCCTCGATGACGGCATCGAGCCGCCTCAGAACGATCTCGTCCAGCACGTTCCCCGGGCCCATGAACTTGAAGCCGAAAAAGTTGATCCTGACGTGCGAAAATCCGGCCTTCCTGATTGCCGTCAGATTGTCCAGGCGGAACGGCGCGTTCCGGCCGCCTTCCCAGATCCCGTCATAGCCGAGAATATTGATGCCGCGCCCCAATTTCGGCAGGTCACGGGAAGCCTGCCCGGCCCCATGGGCATGGAAGCCAAACGACGCGAGGAAAACTGCCGTAGCCGCAAGATTGAAGCGTCTCGTCCAGCGAGCGCGGATGGCTCTCATCTTGCTTCCATTCGTTGAGACTAGAGATCGGTCTGCGGTACAGGCCTGCACGTCGCGAAGAAGAACGCCACCAGCAGCACCGACGTGAACATCGTCGAACGAAGGAACGTCGTCTCGGTAAAATTGGTCTGAAAGCTGAGAACGACAAATCCGATGATCAGCGCGCAGTGCGACCGGTCGATCGCGCGGGCCGAAATCAGATGAAGAACCTTGTTCGAGAACAGCAGGACGCTCGCGGCGAAAAGCGTGTAGCCGAGAAACCCCGTCTCCATCAGGATCGCGATATAGCCGCTGTGATAATTGTCGAGCACCCAGCCATGGTTCTGCTCGAAATAGTCGTATATCGACGGGATGGTCCAGAAGCCGTTGATCCCGAAGCCGAGCAGCGGCGCGTCATCGAAATGGCTGATGGCGTAATGCCAGATGAACGTCCGCTCGGTCAAATCGACGGACGCGTCGCCGACATGGATCGCGTCATACCCCGTCGCGTAAAAATAGAAGATCAGCGCGCCGGCCAGCAAACACATGACGAACGGCAGGACCGCATAGAGTCTCATGCAGATGACCGACCACATCGAGGTCAACAGCAATGCGCATGCGGCCAGGGCAACGGCACCGGCGCCCCGAGATTCCGACGCGAGGACACATGTGGACGCCAGAAGGAAGGTCAGGAGGAAAGCCGGCCACCCCTGCCCCTTCATCTTCAGATAGCAGGCGAAGAACATCAGATATGCGCCGACGAAACCGAGGGTCTGCTTCGATTCATAGACGCCTTGCCATTGACCGTTATGCATCCAGCTGTGGTCTATCCCGATATCGGGTACGGCGAGCGCAAAGAAGGCCGATGCGGCGACCAATATGAAAAGGCCCAACGCCGTGGCCCTGACAACCTCGTCCATGTCGATGCGCGTGATGAGACAGAATGCACCGAAGGTCGTCATCGCAAGCGCCAGGCTCTTCATGATCGCGGCAGTGTTCAGGCTGGTCCAGAACACGGAGATGACGGCGAAGGCGTAGAATGCGACCAGAACGATCAGATCGGGATTGAACTGCAAACGCAGGGGCGGACGCACGAATGCGCTGGCGTAGATCAGGACGCCCCACATCAGGACCGCGACGGCCTGCTGCAGGTAGGTCAGCTCCGCCGGCAACAACCCGGTGTTGAAGGTGCCCATCGACGCGACGACGTTGATGGTGATCGAACAGCCAATCGCGGCCCTGGCAATCTTCTCAACGCCAACGCTGCGCGTCTTCCAGATCGCGCTCCCGGGAGCCCCGGAGTCCACCTCGGTCTGTAGGCTGGCCATGATTGACCTTCCTTAAACGCGGTTAATTATTTGCTAGCGCGGCGAGGTCTGCACTTCCGAGCCTCCGCGGCCGCGAAATCTTAAGACTTCGGTAACGATACGAACCCGGCTCGGTCCTTTTAATGCAAATCGTACCACCTCGGTATCTCGACCGTCACTCCCCTGCTATAAGCCCTCAGCTCGATCGAGCACTCCCGAATTCCCTGGCTTCCCTGGTTACGCATGAACACGCCTGGCAACACGTTCGATATCGCCGTCGAGCCGGCATTCGACTTCCTGTCGGCGGACTATGCAGAGCTGTTCGACCACTCGGCCGCCACCGCGTTCCAGCATCCGCTCTGGCTGCACAGCCTCTACAGCAGGCTCGCGTCTCATGCGGGAGCAACCCCTCTGGTCGTCGTCGTTCGCTACCGCGCGACGGGCGCCCTTGCGATGGTGCTGCCCCTGCTCCGGATCCGGCGCGGCCCGATACGGACCGTCGAATTCGCAGATCTCCGCGTCTCCGACTATCTGGCGCCGGTTTGCAGTCCGGCGGTGTTTTCCGAACTGCTTGGGGATGCGGAGGCATGCGCCGAAATTCGCCGCCTCGTTCGTCCTTTCGACCTGCTCCGCGTGACCAAGCTGCCGGACGGGCGGCTCCCGATCGAGAACCTTCTGGCCGCGCCGCGCCGCGTCGCGATGGACACCAATGCCTACGCGACCGTTCTCCTCGCCCCATTCGAGCAATGGCGGGCCAGTGCGATGGATCGTTCCTATCAGAAGGAGCTCGCAAAGAAGTATCGGCAGCTCCAGAAGAAGGGCGCGCTGAGCTTCTCGTGCTGCAACGACAGCGCCGCCGTCCTCGAGGCGCTGGACGTAATGAGGAAATTTCGCGGTCCGCGGTTCCAGTCGCAGGGCGACGGAGACCTGCTCCAGCGCCCGGAATATTACGACTTCTATTCCGACGTCGCGGTCCGCGGTCTCGGCTCCCTTGCGCGGCTCTATGCCATGAAGATGGATGGCGAGGTGATCGCCGCCGTGCTCGGCTTGCACCACCGTGACAGCTTCCTCGTCATCATGAGTGCCTTCGACATTGCCGGATACAAGAGCCAGTCCCTGGGCGCGCTGATGTTCGAGCAGGTGGCGAAGGACTGCATCGAGCGCGGGGATCAGATGCTCGACTTCACCATTGGCGACGAGCCATACAAGAAATTGTTCGGCGCGCAGCCCTCGCCGATGTGGGCGGTCACGCAGGCCGGCAGCACCACAGGCGCGATATCCCTGTTCGCACTGGAGCAGGCGCCCTGGCTCAAACTTGCCGCCAAGCGAATTTCGGAGTTCAGGCTCTCGCCAGCCCGCACCTCGACGCCCACGCGCTGACGGGCGTCAGGCGCTGGAGGGTCGCGGCCCTCAGGCGCGCAGCGCGCTGCGGACCTGCGCGAGCCAGCCCGGCCGCATCTGATCGACCCGATGGGTGATGCTCCGCCGCAGGAAGTGCAACCGTCGCCGCACATCCCAGCTGATATCGTCGCGCGACGTCAGCGCCTGGCGGAAGCGCGCCATCTTCAGTGACTGCTGGTCCGCGGCGATCTTGTCGCGATCGGAATAGAACTCCGATATCTTCTCCGTGCTCATGCCTTCGGTCGCAAGCCACCGCGGCGCATATTCGGTGCAGAGACGCTCGACGTCCACCAGCAGGCGGGCTACGCCCGTTCCGGCGGCGGGACAGTTGGTCTGAAACGCATCGCCGATCAGCACGACGCCGGGCTGGAGGTGTCCTTCGACGACGGACAGATCCATCACCCAGTTCTGTACCCGATCCGTCACGCGAAAATCGCCGAGATAGGGCTGCAATCCCGGCAGCAGCCGCAGGAGCGTCGCTTCCGTGTCGCGACGCAGATCACGCATGACCGGATCGGTCGGGTCGCGGAACATGAAGAGATTGGCCCGCATGCCGGCGGGTACCGGAAACAGGCTGAGATAATCGACGCCGTCGGAAATGCGCTCGCCGTAACAGGTCAGCGCCTTGAAATCGAACGGCGTGCCGTCCCGGCGCGCGATCGTGAAGCCGAACGAGACCGAGTGGCCTGCGGCCAGCACGCGCCGCCTGATGCCCAGCTTGTAGCCGAGGGCTCCGGCCATGCCCGTCGCCAGAACGACAAGACGCGCATTGAGGCGGCGCCCGGAGGCAAGCTCCAGATGCTGGACGTCGTCGCTACAGGTGACTGCGGTGACCTCGTCGACGATGAGGCTGGACGGATCGGGTATCTGGCCGCGCGCCATGGCAACGAGACCGGCATAGGGAAGCCCGTAAGCCTGGCCGACGCTGACATCGACCACCTTGCCTTCCCTGACATTGAGCACCTGATCGTATGGACAAGCGACGCTCGCGAGGCCGCGGATGAAGCCCAGCCTGCGGAACATCTCCAGCTGCGGGCCTCCGATCTTCTCGACCCGAAACTCGTCCGGATAGACCGCGCGCTTGTCCACCAGCGCGACGCGATGCCCTGCCCGCGCAAGGACAGCAGCCGCGAGCGAACCTGCAAGGCCACCTCCGACAATCGCGACGTCCGCAACGATCGTCGTGGTCGCAGCTGCGGCGATCGGCTCAGTCACGGTGCTATCCGCCGTCATGGTCCAGGCTCCCACGGTTAACGGTGGTTCCATGTGCAATTATCCCGCCTGATGTCGCATCGCAGGACCGAACGCGATCATTTCCGTCGATCGAGGTTAACGAACCGAAGACTCGATCTGGCCGGACGATGTTTCGGCACGCGTCTTGCTCGGGATGTTCGACAAGAACCGGTGTTCGGCGACGCCACGGCGGAACGCATGGCTGCTTCTCGTCAGAGCGACATCACGTCGCTTTTCGACGAAGCCGGCCTGCGCTCTAACTGGGACAGCCGGAACGAAGGTGTCCCACCGTGACGCAGCGGATGTTTCGCCGACATCGGCCGCAACCAACAGGACTCCAGAGGCCCCATTAACACTCGCCGTTTTTCACCATGCTAGGCTGTCACCGCCATCGCAGCGCGTATCTCCAGGGGAAAGTCGTCCCTCAACGTCCATGATCGAATCCATCGTCCAGTTCCTGCGGCGCGACGTGACGCGCGGTGTTGTCGGGACCATCCTCCTCAAGGTTGGCAGCGGCGCGCTTGCGTTTGCGTTGTTCTCGCTGGCGGCGCGAACGATGTCGCCTGATGGATTCGGCATCTTTGCGACCTGGCTTTCCGTTGCCCAGATCGCAGCGGTCGTGGGGCTGGTCGGCCAGGAGTCGCTTCTGGTGCGATTTTTGAACGAGTATCAGGTCGAAGACAGGCCCGACCTCACCAAAGGGGTCCTCCTGTCGAGCTTCAAGATGACCTCCGTCGCGATGCTGATCGCGATCGCCGCGGTCGCGTTGGCCGCGAGCTTGAGGGGCGATTGGTGGCTGCTGATCCTTGCTCTCTCGGCCTACACGGCGGTGAATGCCGGACTGATGCTCGGCAGCCAGATCGCCCGCTCGCTGGTCAGCATTCTCATGGGCGAAGGAAACCGGGAGCTCTTCTGGCGGGTCATCGTCGTCCTGTTTCTGCTTGCCATGTTGTTCGGCCATCGGCAGCTCGATCCCGCCGAGTTGTTCGCCGTGATGACGATCGCCATGTCGGTCGGCCTTGTCGCGCAGGTCGTTGCCATTGCGCGAGCCCTGCCGGACTTGCGCAGCACGGCGGCGCGTTACGAGACCTCTCGCTGGAGAGCCAGCGCGCTCCATTTCTGGGTTGCGTCCATCCTGGAAGCGGCCAACCAGTATTTCGACGTCATCCTGGTCTACTGGATGCTGGATCCGGCGACCGCTGGAATCTATTTCGCCGCCTCGCGCCTGGCCAACATCTTCGCCATGCTGTCGGCGGCGCTGTACAGTTTCGGGGCGCGTCGGCTTCCTTCGCTGTACTTCAGCAAGAACCACCAGGAGTTCGGGCGAACGTTGCGGCTCATGGCGGAAGTGACCGCACTTTGCGTGGCCAGCGGACTTCTCCTGATCTGGATCGGCGGCCCCCATCTTCTCAACCTGTTCGGGCCTCATTTCGCCGCACAGCACTGGGTCCTGATCGTGCTCGCGATCGGCACCGCTTTCCAGGCGGCGGGCGGTCCATCCGCCGCGATCCTGCAGCTGACCGGCCATGAGCGCATCTATGTCCCCGTCGTCGCGGCGAACGTCGCACTGCGGCTGGTCGGATTTCTCGTCCTGATTCCCTGGCTCGGCGTGCTTGGCGCGGCGATCTCGGCGACCGTGTCGCTGGCGTTCGCGACCATCGCGCTCAACATCCTCTGTCGCCGGCGAACCGGAGTCGACCCTTCAATTCTCGTGCTTCTGCGCTTCTCGGCATCGAAACGCGGCGCCTTTGCGGTCCGCGGTGCCGACTCCGGCGATTAGGCGTCGATCAACCGGCCAGGCCCAACACTTCGCCCCGACGACGCGCCGCCGACGGATCGGGCGGGACACGATTGATGACGAGCCCGGTCGGCACGCTGCCAAAGCGGGACAGCGCCGCCATTGCCCTGCGCATTGCAGCGGAATCGACCGCGTCTTCGCAAGCGACCAGGACGACCAGATCAGCGTGAGCGGCGAGCGCCGCCGCCTCCGGCTGCAAGGCCAGCGAGGTGGCGTGGACGACGATCAGATCGAACTCCGAACGAATGTCATCCGCGGGCGACGCCTCGGGCCGCTTGCCGGCGCCCAGAAGCGCGTCGACGCTGCGAAAGTCCGCCGTGGTCATGCCGTCCGCCTGCTCCTTGACGAGGCTAACCGCGGCACCACCGAGGTCCGGCTCGACCCGGATCAGGACGCTCAACTTCCCCTTGTTCACCGCCCACCGGTTCAGCGACCGCGCGACGGTGTTGCCGCCGGCCCGCTTGCCGACTGACATCACGAGCGCGACCTTGCCCCGGGCTCCCGGCAATTTCTCCAGCCGGTCGAACAGCGGGCGCAAATGTGGACTGAGATCGAGCGCAGCCGTCGCTGAGACCGGACCTTGCCAGATGTTTCGGGGCACATCGCCCGGCAGCAAGTCGGGAATGCGGGCCCACACGGGCGGGCGTGGCCACGACGCGGGCTGGCGCGGAGCCGGATCGGGGGCACGAACGTCTTCGACGGGCTTGTCCGATCGGCGTCCCGTAGCGGCAACGACCGCCGTCGATGTCAGCAGCGAGCCGATCGCGAGCGCGGCAAGCAGCAAGGGCAGCGGCGGAAGGGTCGAGCGAAGCGGCGGAATGGCGGACGACGCAATCTTGGTCTGGGAGCTCTGCAGGAGACGCTGCTCGTTCGTCGTCTTCGAGCGCGACAGGAATTGTTCGTAGATGTTTCTGTTCGCCTCGGCGTCGCGCTGCAACTCCTGGAGCCTGACCAGAGCCTGACCGTCGACCAGGAGCTGCGATTCAGCCGCCTTCATCTGGCCTTCGAGGGCCTTCTGCTGTTCGCGCTGGGCCTCGTACTCCGACTTTGCGGTGTCGATGCTCTTGGCCCGCTCGACCTCGATCTGCCTGTTGAGATCGTTCAGCTGGCTGTAGGACATGACGAGGTCGGGATGGCGATCGCCGAACACCGCGCGCTTCTGCGCGATTTGATCATTGAGCGCCGACCGCTGCGCGCGCAGCGCGCTCAGGAGATCCTGCTTGGCCGGACCCTCGACATTCGCCTTGACGTCGCGCTGCGCCTGCTCGTAGCGGGCTTTGGCCTCTTCGGCCCGGGCGCGCGCGGCGGCGACCTGCTGCGACAGCTCGGTCACGCGCAATTGCTGGGTCGTGGAATCCTTGCCGGCGTTGACGATCCTGTGCTCGAGCTTGAACGTGGCCACGGCGTCCTCTGACGCCCTCAACCGGTCGTTTAATGTCTTGAGCCGGCCACTGAGCCAGTCGGCCGCCTCGTCGGTCGCATCGGTGCGGTTGCGACTCTGGCTCGCGACGAACGCCTCGGCTATCGCGTTCGCATAATAGGCCGCCCGCTCCGGCCGGTTCGACGTGAAGCGGATGGCGATGACGTAAGTGAGCCCGCGGCGGGAAATGTCGAGACGGTTGCGGAACCTCTCGAGCAGGCGCGCGGGGTCGGTATGTCCCCCGGAAATGTCCTCGTCATCCCGAATCTTGAGCTGCTCGATCAGCGGCTTGAGAAAGCCGTCGGACTTCGCCACTTCGACCAGGCTTTGCAGCGCGGCGCTATCCTGCCCTATGCCCGGCAGAACGTCCTGATCCGCGGTCACGCGTTGTTCGCGGGGATCGACGACGACCAGCGCGGTCGCCGCAAATCGAACCGGGATCACCAGCAGAACGATGACGCCGAGGGCGAAGATCGCAAGAGCGAGCGCCAGGATACGGCGAGCATTGTCCCGAATGAAGGAGAGCGCGCCTGCGGCAGTGAGCACACCGCCAAGGCGGGCTGCGGCTCCGCCAGCCTCACCGTTCGACGCATCTTGAGTCTGCCACGACGCGGAGACACCGGTCGATCCGGAACTTGTCGGGTCTGCGCGGCGACCGAACGTCATGGACTTTACTCGGATTCAACTGGCAAGCACTGTTCAGTGGCCTGCGCCACCGTAAATATCTATGGTTAATCCGCGGTTACCCGCCTCCGCGCGAAGATGACCAATTGGTTAACGCGCTCGCTTCGCACCGTCCGCAAACCGCTGCCATTCTCCTGTGAACGATGCCGTTCCGGCGGACAGGGCATTAACTCCGTTTGTTGCTAGCCGGTGTCCGCGCGACGCTCGCATGATAGGTACGGCGTTAAGAAGGTGAACGTTTCATTAGCGGGTCGGGATCCGTGCTGCATTACCAGCCAGGCGCAGAACTGGGCGAGGCACCGAAGCTGCCGTCGACCGCGGCAGCACTCGCAAGTCGGGGCAGCGGCCGACCGAAGCCGCACGTGCTTCTCGTCCAGACGCAAGCCGAGAATGCGGGCGCCCAGGAGATTTCCAGGCTACTCGGCGCCGGCCTGACCGCGCGCGGCTATCGGGTCACCAATCTGTTCTTCTTCCGCAAATCGGATTCATTCGACGAGCCGCCCGATACGCTCTACTGCGCATCGCGCCGGCCGGGACATCCACTGGCCCTGCTGCAAATGCTGTGGACGCTCGGCCGTCATATCAGGACCACCAGGCCCGACGCCGTTCTGACCTTTCAGCATTTCGGCAACGTCATCGGCGCGGGCGTGTCTCGCCTCGTCTGCCGCGCGCCCGTCATCGCCAATCAGGTGTCGTCCGCACTGTCGATGAGCTGGCCGATCCGCACGGCCGACATCGTCATGGGCAGCCTCGGCTTCTTCGACCGCATCACGCTGAACTCGCTGGACATGCAGCGCGAATATTCGCGCTACCCTGCGGCCTACCGGTCGCGCATGGTGCATGTCCCGCACGGCTTCGACGACAAGGCCCTCACCCTGCCGAAGGAAGCTGCGCGACAGAAGTTCAATCTTCCGCCGGACCGCATATTGCTTGGCTGCGCAGCCAGGCTGCACCCGCACAAGCGGCTCGATGCAGCGATACGCCTGCTGCCGGATCAACCGTCCTGGCATCTCGCACTGGCCGGCCAGGGTGCCGACGAGGTTCGGCTAAGGCAGCTGGCGGATGATTTGAAAGTCTCGGACAGACTGCATCTGCTCGGGGAAATCACCCCGCGCCAGATGGCCGACTTTCTCGCCTGCCTGGACGTGTTCGTATTTCCGACACAAGCCGAGACTTTCGGCCTTGCCGCGGTCGAAGCCGCAAACGCCGGCGTTCCCTCCGTCGTCACCGATCTTCCCGTCCTGCGCGAGGTGCTGTCCTTCGAAGGCAAACCGACAGCACTGTTCGTGGATGCCTCCGATCATGCGAAGCTGTCGGCCGCCGTCTCGAAACTCCTGACCGACCCAACCCTGCGCGACGAACTGCGACAAAACGCCAAAGGCCTGAGGTTGCGGTATTCGGTGGATTCCATGGTTGAGGAATATGTTCGAATTCTCGGCCAAGTCATTTGACCTGATCCGCTGGAATAGATTGGCTCGACATGATCATCGAGTTTCGCTGTGAACGTGAGCATGCGCGGCGGTGGATGCACCGCGAGACGCTGTCGATCGACGGGCGGGACGTTCCGGTCCAGATCGCCTGGACGGCGACGGCGGAGTCACGGCCTGCGGGTCTCGACGCGCTGTTCGCGCTCGAACGCATGGTGTTGCACAAGGGCAAACCCGGCGGTGCCGACGGGCTGAAGATCATTCCCGAGCGGACGCAGGCTCGCACCGGCACGGCCGACGTGATCGTCGATTTCACAGGCGGCGCGCGCGATCGGGACTGCTCGGCTTCGCTGTATCTGCGCCCGCTGTTCAACGGAACTGCAGGAGAAAACGCCGCGCTCGCCGCCATTCTTGCCGGCGACATGCCGGTGATCGACATCGTCAACGAGATCGACGGCGCCGTCCTCGATCGCGGCCACCCGTCGGGAGAAACTGCAGCCGGCCTGAGCGGCGCGCTCGAAACGGTCATGGCGCGAACCCTGACCATGGTGGCGGCAATCCTGTCGGGACGGCCGCGCATTCTGCCACAACTGTCGCGTCCCGCCGGCGCCATGAACCGACGTGGACCTGTCGGCTACGTCGCGCGCGGCCTTGCCGTCTCGATCGCCAAGGAGATCTATCGCCTCTGCTGCTACGCCCCGCATTGGCATATCGGATGGCGCTTCAATGACGGCGCAGGCGTCTGGCAGACCGGAGATCTCTCCGGGCCCCGCTGGAACGTTCTGGGAGATCCCGGAAACCACTTCTACGCCGATCCCTTTCCCGTCACCTGGCGTGGACGAACGTTCGTCTTTTTTGAAGATCTCGATCACCGGGTCGGCAAGGGAATCATTTCAGCGATCGAGTTCGGTGACACCGGGCCAGTCGGCGACGTCATGCCCGTGCTGGAAGAGCCCTGGCACCTGTCCTATCCGTTCCTGATCGAGGACGACGGCGAGTTGTGGATGATCCCGGAGAGCTCGATCAACGGGGACGTCGCCCTCTACAAATGCGTTCGGTTTCCGGACCAATGGGAGCGGCATGCGACGCTGCTTTCGGGCCTGGAGCTCGCCGACGCGACGATCACACGGCACAACGGCCTGAACTACCTGTTTGGCGCCTGGCGCGACGGAGCCGGCGGCTATTCGGATTCGCTTGCGATCTACTACGCCGACCACCTGCTCGGCCCCTGGCTGCCTCATGCCAGCAACCCGGTCCTGATCGATCGTGCCAGTGCGCGACCGGCCGGGAATTTCGTCACCATCAACGAAAGACTGTGGCGGCCGGTCCAGAATTGCGCCGACGGATACGGCGCGGCGCTCGCCCTGGCGGAGGTCATCGAACTGTCGCCCACGACATTCAAGCAGATCGTCCGCCACTCTCTGAAGCCGGGACCCGCATGGCCCGGCCGAAAGCTGCACACCCTGAACCGCTGCGGCCGGCTGGAGGTGATCGACGGATCGCGTGTTCAGCCGAAGACGAGCGCCTTTGCGCGCCAATTCCCATTGGCGGTTTTGCCGCCGCGGACCCGTCCATCCACCGCCTGCTGAAACAAGTTCCGCGAACGGCGCATCCCTCGTCTGAGCGCGAGCGATCTGCAATTCTATCGGGATTCGTGGCAGACAGGAGCGAGCGACGCCGGTCATTGCCACGACCGGCCGCTCGGAGACTCCATGGTCAACAACACAAGCTCGACACATCGGCCGTTCGATCCCCGCAGCAAATGGGCCGAACTGTCCCAGGCGGAACGCAGCGCCGCCTATGACAACAATGCGGCGGTCAAGAACAGCCCTGCCCTGATCGAGGAGCGCAACAAAGCTTCCAGCCGGCTGCGCGGTACGCTGAAGTCCCATCTCGATTTGCCTTACGGCGAGCGGGCGAACAACAAGCTCGATCTTTACCCCGCCGCAAAGCCCGATGCGCCCTGCCTGGTGTTCGTGCACGGCGGCTATTGGCAGCGCAATTCGCGCGAGCTTTTCGCCATGCTGGTCGAAGGCGTTGCCGCACATGGCTGGGCGGTTGCGATTCCCGGCTATTCGCTGGCGCCCGAGGTGTCCCTCACCGACATCGTCGCCGAAATCCCGCGCGCGCTCGACTGGCTCGCCGCGCATGGCGCATCCTATGGCATCGGCGGGCCGGTCGTGCTGTCGGGCTGGTCCGCCGGCGCCCATCTCGTGGCGATGGCGCTGGACCATCCGCGCGTCCATGCGGGGCTTGCGATATCAGGCGTCTACGATCTGGCGCCGATCCGCGATACCGGCCTCAACAGCGCGCTGAAGCTGACGGACGAAGAAATCGCCAAGCTCTCGCCGCTTCGCCTGCCCGTGACACAGAAGCGGCTCGACATCGCCTATGGCAGCAACGAACTCCCCGCCCTGGTGCTGGATTCAATCAACCTTCATGAGAAGCGAGCGGCCGCGCAGGCGCCCGGCAAGCTCATTCCGGTCGCAGGCGCCGACCATTTCACCATCCTCGAGGCGCTGCGTCGGCCGGACGGCGCTCTGGTGGAGGCTGCACGCCGGTTGCTGGACTAAAAACGCGAAAACAACCCGATGCACAGTAGAACGCCGTTGTTTCCAAAGGCAAAATCTACGACGCGGATCGTTTTGACTCGTCGGGCAAAACAGGGGCATGATGCCATCATCGCCCCGATCGCCGCTCAGGCTCTTCAACCCAGATTTGCTCTCCCGTGACCTTGACCGGATAGAGCCGCAATGGCGGACTTGGCCAGCCCGCTGTAATCGCCCCGTCGCGCAAATCGAATGATGCGGCATGGCGCGGGCACTGCAGCCGCCCCGCTGTCACCTGTCCAAGACCAAGATCGGCCTGTTCGTGGGGGCAGGCACGGTCGCACGCGACGACATCGCCCTCGCTCCAGATCACAAGCATATCGCGCCCGGCAACGCGGACGATCGTCTCTGCCTTCAGCCGGCTGAGGTCACAGACCGGAATCCACGCCGGTTCGCCCGAACGGACAGCCTCGTCATCCACCGAGATAGGCCTTCCGCACATGCTCGTTCTCGATCAGCTCCGTGCCGGCGCCGGACAACACGATGCGGCCGTTCTCGAGCAGATAGGCGTGGTCGCACATCTCGAGCGCGGCGAACGCGTTCTGCTCAACCAGCAGTACCGTGGTGCCGGCATCGCGAATGCCGCGGATGATCGCAAAGGTGCGCTCGACGATGTTGGGGGCAAGGCCGAGCGAAGGCTCGTCGAACATGATCAGCCGCGGCCGCGACATCAGCGCACGCCCGATCGCGAGCATCTGCTGCTCGCCACCGGACAGCGTGCCCGCCGCCTGCCGGCGCCGCTCGGCGAGCCGCGGAAATTCCGTATAGATGCGATCGCGATCGGCTGCGATCTCGCCTGAACCGCGACGGAGGTAAGCCCCCATGTCGAGGTTTTCCTCGACGCTCATGTGCGGAAACACGCGCCGCCCTTCCGGACAATGCGCGATCCCGCTCGCCAGCACGCGCGGCGGCCTTGCCCCGGTGATGTCGATGCCCTCGAACCGCATTTGGCCTGCGCGCGGCGGCACGAGGCCGGAAATCGCGCGCAGCGTCGTGCTCTTGCCGGCGCCGTTGGCCCCGATCAGCGCCACCAGTTGCCCGGCCTTCACGTCGAGCGAAATGCCGCGCAGCGCGGTGACGCCGCCATAGCCGCACACCATGTCGCGGATCTCAAGCACGCGCCGCTCCATGCCCGAGATAGGCCTCGATCACGGCGGGATCGTTGCGGATCACGTCCGGCGTCCCCTCGGCGATGATGCGGCCGTAGTTGAGCACCACGATGCGGTCCGAGACGGTCATCACCATCGGCATGTCGTGCTCGACCAGAAGGATCGTGATGCCGCGACCGCGGATGTCGCGAATGAGCTCGACGAACCGGTGGGTTTCCGAGGCATTCATGCCCGAGACGGGTTCGTCGAGCAGCAGCATCGAGGGTTCCGCCGCGAGCGCCAGCGCAACGCCGACGAGGCGCTGCTCGCCGTAGGAGAGCGAGCCGGCCGCATCGTGGGCACGGCGTTCGAGACCGACCCATTCGATCAGCTCGCTTGCCCGCTGCCGCAGCCTGCGCTCCGAGGCGCGCGCGCCCGGCAGCCCGAGGATGGCGTCGAGCAGCCGGACCCGGCCCTGACGATGCAGGCCGATCAGGAGATTGTCGTAGACCGTGTCATTGGGAAACACACTGGTGCGCTGGAAGGTGCGGATCAGGCCGAGATCGGCGATCTCGTGCGGCTTCAATCCGGTAAGCGTCGTGCCCTGATAGGTGACACGGCCTGCGCTCGGCGTCAGGAAACCGGTCATGACGTTGAAGGCCGTGGTCTTGCCGGCGCCGTTCGGTCCGATCAGGCTGACGATCTCGCCCTCGCCCACGGTGAAACTCATGTCGGAGATCGCGACGAGCCCGCCGAAACGGACAGCGACCTGCTCGATCGTCATGGCAACGCTGCGTGCCGTCATCACGCCCGCTCCTTGACAGCTGTCTCGGCGAGGGCCACCGGCGCTAGTGCCGTCGTGCCGCTCCGTCTCCGGCGAAATCGCTGCGCGAGCGAGGGCACGATGCCGCGCGGCAGCACGAACAGGATGGCGATCAGCACGCCGCCATAGGCGATCCACTGCGCCTCCGGCGCCATCACCGGACGCAGCGCGACCGGCAGCAGCCCGAAGATCAGGCCGCCGACGATGGGCCCCGCCAGCGAGCCCTTGCCGCCGCTGATGACCATGATCACCATGGTGACGGTGTTGATGAAGGCAAACACTTCCGGATCGATGATCCGGATATAGTGCGCATAGAGGCTGCCGGCGGCGCCAGCGATCGCGGCGGAAATCACCGCCGCCAGCGTCAGCGTCTTCGTCACGTCGATACCGACGGAGACCGCGAGCGTCTCATTCTCCATCAATCCGCGCATCGCGCGGCCGAAATGGGAATGAACGAGACGCGCGATTAGGAGATAGGCGATCACCGCCACCACCAGCACCAGGTAGTAGTTCTGCATCTTGGTGCGCAGCGTCAGCTCACCGAAGCCGGGCAACGGCAGTGCGATGGAGGGAATATTGGTCAGCGCCAGCGGGCCTTGCGTCAGTTCGACCCAGTTCAACGCGACCAGCCGGACGACTTCGGCGAAGGAGATCGTGACAATGACGAAATAGGCGCCGCGAACGCGGAACGAGAGCAGCCCGACGAAATAACCGCACAGCCCGGCGATGAGGATCGCGAGCACGAAGCCCACAATGGGCGGCCACGGCGTGTGAACAAGGCGCAGGTCTCCGGGCAGCCCGATGTCGAAACCGAGCGATGTCAGCGCGCTGACATAGGCGCCGATGCCGAAGAAGGCGATGTGGCCGAGGCTGAGCTGCCCGGTGAAGCCGAGCAGGAGATTGAGGCTCATCGCGCCGATGACGAAGATTCCGGTCGTGATCAGCGCGTTGAGGAGATAGGGATCGCGCAGCCAGAGCGGCACCGAGGCAAGGGCCGCGACGGCGAGAATGGTGAGGGCTATTCTCATCCGACGCGCTCCGCGCGCGCGAACAGGCCGGTCGGCTTGAAGATGAGAACCGCGATGATGATCACGAAGCCCATCGCGTCGCGATAGCCTGATGAGACGTAGCCCGCGCCGAGCTCCTCGGCGAGCGCCAGGATGAAGCCGCCGATCACCGCACCCGTGATGTTGCCGAGACCGCCGAGGATGACGATGGCGAAGGCCTTGACGGCGGCAAGATCCCCCATTTGCGGGAAGATCACGTAGACCGGGCCGAGCAGAGCCCCCGCCGCGGCGGCAAGGCTGGAGCCGATCGCGAAGGTCGAGGTGTAGATCATGTCGACATTGACGCCCATCAGCGAGGCCGTGTCGTGGTCCTGGAACGTCGCCCGCATCGCGCGGCCGAGGCTCGTCCTGTTGATCAGGAGATACGTCACCAGGATCAGCAGTGCCGCGGCGGCAAGCACGAACAGCCGCAGCCAGGACACGGAGACAGGTCCGAGCACCAGGGGCGCCTCGGGAAACGGCGTCGCCACCGATTTGGCGACCCCGCCCCAGATCCACAGCGTGCCCGACTGCATCGCGATCCAGGCGCCGATCATGACCAGCATCGTGGTGTCGATGTCGGAGCCGCGCAGGGGCCGCAGCAATGTCAGCTCGATAGCCGCCCCCAACAGCCATCCGGCCAGCACGGCGACGGGCAGCGCAAGGAAGAAGTTCAGCCCGAGCTGCTGCACCACGATAAACATGATGTAGGCGCCGAACGTGTAGAGCACGCCGTGCGTGAAATTCACGACGTTCATGATGCCGAAGATCAAGGTCAGCCCGATCCCGAGCAGCGCATAGGTGCCGCCGAGCACAAGCATGTTGACCAGATGCTGGAGAAACTCGCTCAAAGCCGTTTCCGTATGACCCGCAATGCGGCGAGAGCGGCGGTGCGCCGCCCTCGCCCGCGAAGAAACGCGTTAGAGCGTCTTCATCCCGACCTTGCCGTCGTTGATCTCGATGAGATAGACGTTCGGCTGGCTCTGCCCGCTCTCCTTGCCCTCGGGGCCGGACTTGCGGAACACGATGTCGCCGTTCAGCCCCTTGATGTTGATATCCCAGAGCGCCGCCTTGATCGCAGCCGGCTCGGCCTTGCCGGCCTTCTCGATCGCGGCCGCCGCGGTACGGATGCCGTCATAGCCGCGGAAGCTTTCGGTGCAGCCGGCGAACTCGAAGCCGCGCTTCTTCCATTCCGTGATGAAGTAGTTGGTTGCCTCGGGGTTCGGCGTCTTGTCCGGGAACCACGGCAGGAAGGTCGTCAGATGCATGGTTCCGTTGGCGGCGGCTCCTGCCTGGGCGATGATCTGGTCGGGGTTCTGTGAGCCGCCGGTGGTGATGATGCGCTTCTTCAGGCCCAGCGCAGCAGCTTGCTTGAAGATCAGCGTCAACTGGTCGACGGCGGTCGTGACGATGACCGTCTCGGACTCCGAGCTCTTGATTTTGGACAGCTGCGCGCTCATGTCCTGCGCGCCCTGGTCCATCGTCTCGACGAGGCCGATGCTGATGCCCTTGTCCTTCATCATCTTGCTGAAGTCCTCGGCGGTGCCGCGGCCCCAGTCATTGTTGATGACGAGGAAGTCGACCTTCTTCAGGGCGAGCTTGTCGACGATGCCCTTGAACGCCGCGGCCTCGACCGCCGAGGGCGGCGAGATGCGGAAGATGAAGGGATTTCCGGTCGTCGTGATCTTGCCCGAGGACGAGGTCTCCACCACCATCGGCGTCTCGTATTCCATCAGCTTCGGCATCACCGCGAGCGTCAGGCTCGAGCCCCAGGCGCCCATCAGGACCGGCACCTTGTCGCTGGTGATGAGCTTCTCCGCGACGGCGGCGGCTTCCGTCGGGTTGCTCTTGTTGTCCTCGATCACCAGTTCGATCTTCTTGCCCAAAATGCCGCCCTTGGCGTTGATCTCGTCGGCGGCGATCTTGGCGCCGTTGACGACGTAGGTGCCGGAGGCCGCGAAGGCGCCGGTAAGAGGCTCGTTGACGCCGATCTTGATGGTCTGCGCCCCTGCCGCGCCGCCGAACAAGGCCGTCGCCAGCGCGATTGTCCGAACCAGTCCGAGTGCTCGTTTCATGTTGTCTCTCCAAATCCAACGCTGTTGATCTCTAGGCAGTCCAGCCTTCGTCACTCCGCGGCGCGAGCGCGCCGATCATTCCGCGCCACCTTTTCCAGTGAAGACGCGGCCAAACATGCGCGCGAGCCGAGCACGCAAAACGTCCGATGCAAGCGACCAGAAGCTGAGCTCCGCCGGGGCCGCCGCCCCCGACGGCGCGCCCGACATGTGGCGGTCGAGATTTCCCGCGAACTCAGCGACCAGGCGTCTGGCGAGATCGTGCACGAGGCCCGGCCGGCCGACCTGCGCCAGCATGCCCGTGAGCGTGTAGCCGATCGACAGGTCGACGGAGGTCGCCGCGCCGCCATCGAGCGGGATCAGGCGATAGCGGATTTCGCCTTGCGTCGCCGAATGGCTGCGCTGGTCGGTGCCGATGCCGACGATGCGGCCGGAGAGCGTCGCGGGATCGCGTTCGACGCGCGCGGCCCCCTCGAAGCTTGCCGCGATCGGCCCGAGCCTGACGCGGATCACGCCTTCGACACGCTCGGGCCTTGGCGGCGCCGCGAGCGATACGCCGGGAAGGCAGGCTGCAATACCCGCGATATCATCGAACATCGCGAACACTTTCGCCGGTGGATACGGCAGCGAGAAGCGCTGATCGAGAACGGTCGCTGGGGTGAAGTCGGGAATGGTACCCGGCACGACACTGTCTGATGCCGCGACCAACGCTTGCCGCGCAGGCCGCGGCTCGATTTGGCCAGATGCGGCTCGCCCCGATCCGGCGGGGCCGAGACTGGTCCGGCCGCCACCGGCCTGCGGCGCAATGTTGCGCGCACGCCTCGCCTCGATCACGGACTGCACCGCCCGCACGATGCCGACATAGCCGGTGCAGCGGCAGAGATTGCCGCTGAGGCCGACGCGAATGCGCCGCTCGTCGGCGTCAGGCAGGCGCAACACCAGGTCGCGCGCCGAGACCAGCATGCCGGGCGTGCAATAGCCGCATTGCAGGGCATGCTCGCGGGTGAAGGCGGCGCGCAACTCGGTCGTGACCTCGTCCTCGTCGAGGCCTTCGATCGTGGTGATATCGGCGCCCTCGCAGGCCACCGCATAGGTGATGCAGGAGCGCGCCGGCACGCCGTCGAGCAGCACGGTGCAGGCGCCGCAAACGCCGTGCTCGCAGCCGAGATGCGTGCCGGTCAGGTCGAGCTTGTCGCGCACGAAATCGGCAAGGCTGGTGCGCGGCTCGGCCGATAGCTCCACCGCACGGCGATTGACATGAAGCGCGATCGTATTCATGCAGCGGCCCCCAGCACGGCGCGCTTCAACACGCTGACATGGATATGGCGTTGCGCGGCATCGTCGATGCCGGCCTTCATCAGAAGCGCATCGGCGACGCGGATGTCGAAACGCTGCTTGTAGTCGGCCGCAATCCGGCCGCCGAACAACCCGGCGGCATCGATCACGACGATCGGCGCCGTATCGATCGCACCGATCACGACGCGGGCGGTGGCGGCGGCGGGATCGACAAAGACCGCACCGATCGCATGGGCGAACTCGCCGGTCTTGCGGCAGCTCTTGGCATAGCCCCAATGCGCGGAGGCCGATCGGGCCGGCACGTGAATCGCCTCGACGATTTCGCCGGCGTGCAGCGCCGATTCCAGCGCACCGACGACAAACGCCTCGATCGCCATCGTGCGCGCACCGGCAAGACTGCGCAATGTCACCTGCGCACCCAAGGCCGCGAGCGCCGAAATCCAGTCCGCGGCGGGATCGGCATGGCTGAGCGAGCCGCCGATCGTGCCGCGGTTGCGCACGGCGCGATAGGCGATGTTGGCGGCGACGCCGCGCATCGCGCCACGCGTCACGTCGGCGGTGCGGCCGTCCTCGATATCGGCATGGGTGACCAGGGCACCCAGCACGAGCTCGCCGCCGGACACCTCCGCGCGCTTGAGCTCGGCAAGCCCGGAGATGTCGACGATCAGCTCCGGCTGCACCAGCCGCAGATTGAGCATGGGCCCGAGCGACTGGCCGCCGGCGATGATCTTCGCCGATCCGCCTGCCGCTGCCAGCATCGACAGCGCCGAATTGAGATCGCGCGGGCGTTCGTAAGCGAAGGGCGCCGGTTTCATGCCGCGCTCCTCTCAGTCGCGCGAGCGGCCAGCACAGCCGCGACGACGCGATGCGGCGTGATCGGCGACTGCATCAGCTCGACACCGAGCGGGCGTAGCGCGTCGTTGACGGCATTGGCGATCGCGGCCGGCGGCGCAATCGCACCGCCCTCGCCGATACCCTTCACGCCGAACTGCGTATAAGGCGACGGCGTCTCCATATGATCGAGGCGCGCGGCCGGAACCTCGGTCGCGCCGGGAAGCAGATAGTCGGCCAGCGTCGTCGCCAGCGGCTGGCCGGAGGCGTCGAACGGCATCTCCTCGTAGAGCGCGGTGCCGATTCCCTGGGCGAGGCCGCCATAGATCTGGCCGTCGACCACCAGCGGATTGACCAGCACGCCGCCGTCCTCGACGATCACGTAGTCGAGGATTTCCACCTCGCCGAGATCAGGATCGACCGCGACGACGGCCGCATGCGCGGCGTAGCTGAACGTCCCGCTGTCGCGCACTGGCTTGTAGCCCTGCGTCACCTCGAGCCCGCCGGGATCGACGTCAGCGGGCAGATCCTGCGGGCGGCGATACCAGGTGTGGGCGATCGCCCTCAGGCTGACGCTGCCATTGACGCCGCGCACCTCGCCATTCTGCAACACGACCGAAGCCGGATCATGCTGCAACAGTTTGGCACCGATGCGCCTTGCACGTTCGCCGAGCTCGCGACAGGCCGTCGCCACCGCGCCGCCCGCCATCACCATCGAGCGCGAGCCCCAGGTGCCGGTCGAATAGGGCGTCATCGCGGTGTCGCCGAGGATGATGCGGATCTTTGCGACGTCTATTCCCAGCATTTCATGCGCGACCTGGGCGAGCGTCGTCTCCATGCCCTGCCCATGCGAATGCACGCCGACACGCAGCTCGAGACCGCCATCCGGCGTCAGCCGTGCCGATGCCTGCTCGTGGCCCGGCACCATCGGGATGCCCCAGCCGGAATAGACCGAGGTGCCGTGCGCCGCCTGCTCGCAATAGATGGAGACGCCGACGCCGATGCGGCGGCCGTCCGCTGCGCCCTGCTTTTGCTTCGCGCGAATGGCGTCGACATCGATCGCGGCGAGCGCGCGGCGCATCGCTTCCGGATAATCGCCGCTGTCAAAATGCTTCCTGGTGATGTTGTCGAACGGCATCTGTTCGGGGCGCACCAGATTGCGCAGTCGCACCTCGCCGGGCTCGAGCCCGGCCTCCACCGCGACGAGGTCGAGCATCAATTCCAGCGCAAAGCAGACGCCGGTGCGCGCGACGCCCCGGTAGGGCAGGATCGGACATTTGTTGGTGGCAACCGAAAAGGTGCGGCAGCGATAGGCCGGCATCTTGTACGGACCGGGCAGGATACTCGCGACCTGCGCGGCCTCGAGACAGGCGGAGAACGGATAGGACGAGTAGGCGCCGGAATCGACCGTCGCCTCGCAATCGATGCCGCGCAAGGTCCCGTCGCTGTTAGCATAGACCGTGATCTTGTAATGATGCTCGCGGCAATTGGAGCTGGCGACGAGATGCTCGCGGCGGTCCTCGGTCCAGCGCACGGGATGGCCGCAGCGCATCGTCAGCCAGGACAGGCAGACCTCTTCAGGCAGCAGGATGCCCTTGTGGCCGAAGCCGCCGCCGACATCGGGCGAGATGACACGGATCTGGCCCTCTTCCATGCCGAGGCATTCGGCAAGGCCGCTGCGCGTGATGTGCGGCATCTGAGCCGCCGAATGCAGCGTGAGCTGGTCGAGCCGGCGGTCGAAGGTCGCGACCACGCCGCGGCCTTCCAGCGGCGACATGCATTGCCGCGCGGTCGAGATCTCGCGCGTCACCTTGATAGGCGCATCGAGCGCGGCGGAGATGTCGACCTCGTAATTGGTCTCCAGGAAGACGTTGTCGCCCCAATGCTCGTGCACCAGCGCCGAGCCCGGCTCGCGCGCCTTCAGCATGTCATAGACCGCGGGCAGCTCTTCCAGATCGAGCGTCACGGAGGCCGCGATGTCCTCGGCCTCGGCCCGCGTCGGCGCGAGACACATGGCGACGAGCTCGCCGACCTGGCGCACCTTGCCGGTGGCCAGCACCGGCTGCTCCGAGATCTTGAACCCCGGCAGCCCCGAGACCGCGCGGATCGGCTTGATGCCGACGAGATCCGCCGCCGTGAACACACTGCCGCGATAATTTTCGGGCACGTGGATGCCGCGGATGCGCGCGTGCGCGAGCGGGCTGCGCACGAAGGCAACGTCCTGAAGGCCGGCGAGCCTGATGTCCGCGACGAACTGGCCGCGGCCGCGCATCAGGCGGTCGTCCTCCTTCCGCGGCAGCCGTGCGCCGACGCCCTGCCCGGACCTTCCAGAAGGAAACTCTCGCTCGTTGCGCAACTCCGCGTTCTCCTTCACCGCCTGGCCTTACGCCGCGACGGCCTGCGGCAGGATCGGGGCGACCGCGTCGAAGCGCGCGCCGGCACGCAGGCAGAAGGCCGGCTGAAGCAGGCGCTCGGCGATCACCTCGTTCTTCTCGTTGTCCTTGAGGATGAAGCGCCCCTTCTTCTCCGAGAGCACGGAGACGTCGGCATCCATGCCGACCTTGAGCGCGCCGATCTCCGCGCTGCGGCCGAGCATTTTGGCCGGATTGGAGGTGACCATCGGCACCACCTGCTCGAGCGACAGGCCGAGCGCCATCATCGAGCTCATCGCCTGGACCAGGCTGAACTTGGCCTGCCCCGCGAAGGGATGGTTCTCCTCGTCCTCGTGCTCGTCGGGCGTTCCGGCCGGCGCGGGCACATGGGTGTTGTAGCCGTGGATGTCGGCGCCGAGCGTGGTCGGAATGATGCCGGCGGCGATCGCCTTCTTCGCAAGCCGGTACGAGAAATGGCTGCCGTGGCCGACATCGACCTTCAGGCCGCGATCGAGCGCCGCCTGGATCACCGGATGCACCTCGCCCTCGCGGTTGACGAAGCCGCCGGGGTGGCGCGTGAACGGATGGGCGAGAACGTCGCCCTCGCGGAGCAGCGGGATCACGCGGGTGAGGATGGTGTCGGCATCTTCGCCGTTGGCGCCGCTTTCGGGCAGGCCCCAGAGCTGGCCGAAATGCACATAGACCGGCAGGTCGGCGCGCTTGCCGATCTCCGCCGCCATCTCGATGACGCGGATGCCCCAGCGCGCGAAGCCGCCGATCTCGGCATGGGCCTTGATGCCGCGCACGATGTCGAGATTGGCCGTCGCCGCCTTGACGGTCGCATCGATGTCGACGCCGTCGGGGCTATAGAGCTGCGGATAATAATGTCCTTCCAGTCCGCCGACGAGATAGGCCGACAAGAAGGCGTAGACGCGCGAGGCCGAGGGCTCGGCGATGAAATGACGAAAGCCGGGCAGCGTCATGCAGGACGGGCCGCCCTGATCGACCAACGTCGTCACGCCCGACTGCACGCCGACCATGTCGGGGTTCATGCCGAAGCGGCCGGAGACATATTGATAGACATGCGCATGGGTATCGATCAGGCCGGGCAGCACCAACTTGCCCGTGACGTCGACCACTTCCTTCGCGCTGGTCGGCAGGATGTCCGGCGCGACCGCCGCGATCTTGCCGTTGCGGATCGCAACATCCCTGATGCCGTCCACGCCCGAGGCCGGGCAGATCACGCGACCGCCTCGCAGCAGAAGGTCGAAGCTGGCAGTGACGGAGCTGGCAGTAGAAGGCACGGCGCTCTCCTTGATTTCGTACGGGCGGTTGCCCCGCCCTCGAATTACGAAGCATGCTTCGTATTTTACAAAAGCAAGCTTCGTGCCATGATCTGGCGGTGGCGAGCGCACGAGAATCGAGCTAAGCGCGAGGAAGTTTTTGGGTTGGGAGAGCGTGCATTGCGGCAAGCACAGAAGCGTCGCAGCGGGGGCAAGCACCGCCCCTGGCCATTGTCGCAACGTCCCGGCTATCTGATCCGGCGGCTGCACCAGATTCACGTCGCGCTGTTTCAGGAAGCGTGCGGCGCGTTCGAGGTCACGCCGCTGCAATACAGCCTGCTCTCGGCGCTAGCCGTGCGCGAAACCGCCGATCAGACCACTTTGGCGGCCGATATCGCCCTCGATCGCACCACGACGACCGGTGCGCTGAAGCGGCTCGCTGCACGGAACCTGGTCGAGCGCGCCATCAACAAGGACGATCGCCGCGCGCGCCTGTGCCGATTGACGCCGGCCGGCGCGGCGCTTCTGGTCAAGATCGAGGGCGCGGCACGGCGGGCGCATCGTGCGACGCTCGGCGATTTGAGCGAGCGGGAACAGGCGCTCTTCATCGAAATGATGCAGCGCATCGTGGCCGGCAATCCCAGCCGCGGCAGCGCCACTGCCCTATTCGATTAGAAGCGGCTGCTGCGCTTTTGGGTGAGGCTGCTTAATTTATCATCGTACCGCTGCACGACCGTGCAACGTCTTTTGCCTCTCGCCCGCAAGCGCGCGGAGGAGATCAGCGTCTCGCCGGCACGGTGGCGAACCGGCGCGTGAGTTCAGGGCACGCTTGAAATTCCAATGACAATCCGGCGCAAACCTCATTGCATCCGGCATCAGCGCACGCCCTGCTCCGGCGGTTGTGCAACCAATGGCACGATTTATGCTGCAACGATGCGAAGCGTGCTTCGTATTGGGGGATGTCATGACGGATTCCGAACTTCGCGCTGATATTCACAGCATCGAACCAATTCCCGATGCGGACCGGGACTCGACTGGACCGCAGCAGATGTGGATCTGGGCCGGCGCCAACATCGCGCCGGTCAACTGGGCGCTCGGCGCGCTCGGCATCATCCTGAAACTGGGATTGATGGAGACGATCGCGGTCATCGTGCTCGGGAACATCGTCGGCTGCGCGATCTTCGCGACCTTCACCGTGATGGGGCACAAGACCGGCGTCAACCAGATGGTGCTGAGCCGGTCCGCGTTCGGCGTCCGCGGCGCCTACCTGCCCAGCATCCTGATGTTCGTGATGACGCTCGGCTGGATCGGCGTCAACACCTACTTCCCGGTGAAGGTTTCGATCGGCATTCTCGGCCAGTTCGGCGTGCCCGACACCTGGCTGATCGAGATCGTCATCATCACGCTGGTGATGGCGGCGCAGGTCCTGATCGGCGTCTACGGATTCTACGCGATCCGCACCTTCGAGAAATACACGGTGCCGCCCACCATCGCCATCATGGTGCTGATGAGCGTGCTGGCCTGGACGCGGCCCGGCGTCGTCAACTGGAGCCTCACGACCTCGCTGCCGCCGGGCGCGCATCTGGCGATGCTGACCCTGCTGATGACGGCGATCGGCGTCGGCTGGGGCATTTCCTGGGTCACCTGGGCTTCCGACTATTCGCGCTTCGTGCCGCGAAGCGTGCCGTCGAAATCCGTGTTCTGGTACAGCTATATCGGCATGTTCGTGCCGACGGTGTGGCTCGGCATCCTCGGCGCGACCATCGCCTCGACCACGCTGGACACCGATCCCGCAAAGATGGTCAGCGCGGTGTTCGGCGGGCCGGTCAGCATCCTCGTTTTGCTGATGGTGCTGCACGGCCCGATCGCGACCAACATCCTCAACGTCTACTCGGCGACGCTGGCGGCGCTGAGCGCGGGGCTGAAGTTCTCGCGCTTCTGGCTCACCGTCATCGTTGGCGTCGCCGGCTATCTGGTCACGCTGTACTTCATCTTCGCGCCGTCCTTCGCCAAAGCGTTCGACAACTGGATGATCAGCCTCTTGTTGTGGATGAGCCCGTGGGCCGGCGTGGTGCTCGCGGACTTCTTCCTCAAGCGGAAGGGCAAGATCGACGTCGCCGAGCTCTATCGCTCGCCGGAGACCAGCGCCTATGGCGACATCAACTGGGCCGGCATGATCGCGTTCTTCGCCGGCCTTGTCGCCGGATGGCTGGTGGAAGACGGCTTGGTCGGCGCGCTTCAGGGGCCGGTCTCGATCAACCTGTTGGGTGGGGCCGATCTGAGCTGGCTGTTCGGGATCGGGGTCTCGGGGCTGGTCTATCTGGCGCTGGGCAAGCACGTCACGTCGCCCTCCTCGATCGTTGCGAGCAGCGCAGGCCGGTGAAGGCATGGACTACGTTCTGCGATCCACTCCTGGAAACGTCCAGTGGGGACTCTGGGACGGACGGCTGAAGCCGGTGCTCCGGATCGCATCCGGAGACCGCGTGACCATCGAGACGCTCTCGGGCGAGCCGGACGACCTGCCCGATCCGTCGCTCGGTTTTGACGTCGTGCCCGGACATGCGGAGGTGCTCGCAAGCGCCTTCCGCGGTCCGGGGCCGCACCTTCTCACCGGGCCGATCCACATCGCGGGCGCCGAGCCCGGCGACGTCCTCGAAGTGCGCGTGCTGAGCATCGAGCTGCGCTGCAATTGGGGCTGGAATCTGCAGGTCCCGACGCTCGGCACTCTCCCTGAGGATTTCCCCGATTTCCGCCGCATCCACATTCCGCTGGACCGCGCGCGCAACGTCGCAAAACTCCCCTGGGGCCAGGAGCTGCCGCTCTCCCCCTTCTTCGGCAATTTCGGCGTCGCGCCGCCGCTCGCCTGGGGCCGATTGTCCTCAAAGGAGCCGCGGGCATTCGGCGGCAACATGGACAACAAGGAGTTAGGTGCCGGCAGCACGCTTTATTTTCCGGTCTTCGTGCCGGGCGCGCTGTTCTCCGCCGGCGACGGCCACGCGCTCCAGGGCGACGGCGAAGTCTGCCTGACCGCGATCGAGGCGGCGCTCACCGGCACCTTCGAATTCCACGTCCGCCGCGATCTCCGCCTCACCTCGCCCCGCGCCGAGACGGCGTCCGACTGGATCACCATGGGCTTTGACGAGGATCTCGACGACGCGGCCAAGGCCGCGCTGCGCGACATGATCGCGCTGATCCGCGAGCACAGCGGCCTCGGCGCACAGGATGCCTATACGCTCTGCTCGATCGCCGCGGACCTGCGGGTCACGCAGATGGTCGACGGCAACAAGGGCATTCACTGCGTGCTGGCGAAATCCCGCATGCCATGCCTCTAAACTTATGGTGCCTCTAGTGCCTCGTCGAGGTGGCACGCCACCCACTGCTCGGGTCCAGTCGTCCGAAGCACCGGCTCTTCCGTGCGACAACGGTCGAACACGTATGGACAACGGGTGTGGAAGCGGCATCCGCTCGGCGGATTGATCGGGCTCGGCACGTCGCCGCCGAGGATGATCGGGTTGCGCTGGGCGCCCGGCTCGGGCAGCGGCACCGCTGAGAGCAGCGCCTTGGTGTAGGGATGCCTCGGCGCGGCAAAGATCTCCCGGCGCGGCGCGACCTCGACGATCTTGCCGAGATACATCACCGCGACGCGATGGGTCATGTGCTCGACGATGGCGAGGTCATGGCTGATGAATAGCAGCGCGAGGCCGAATTTCTGCTGGAGATCCTGGAGCAGATTGACGATCTGCGCCTTGACCGAGACATCGAGCGCGGAGACCGCCTCGTCGCAGACGATCAGCTCGGGCTCGGCCGCCAGCGCCCGCGCGATCCCGATGCGCTGGCGCTGACCGCCGGAGAACTCGTGCGGCCGGCGGTTCAGCGCCTCGCGCGGCAGGCGCACGGTGTCCATCAGCGCCGTGACGCGCACCTCGAGATCTTCCGCGGATTTGGCGAGGCCGAAATTGCGGATCGGCTCCGCGAGAATGTCGCGCACGCGCATGCGCGGATTGAGGCTGGAGAACGGATCCTGGAACACAACCTGCACGCGCCGGCGCATCTGGCGCATCGTGGCCGGCGCGGCATCGTCGATGCGCTGGCCGTCGAGGATCACCTGCCCCGAAGTGATGTCGAACAGCCGCAGGATGGCGCGGCCGACCGTCGATTTGCCGCAGCCGGACTCCCCGACCAGCGACAGCGTCTCGCCGCGCGCGATCTCGAACGACACGCCGTCGACCGCATAGACCCATTCGGACTTGCGGCCGAACAGGCCCTTGTTGACCGGGAAATGCTTCTTGAGGTCGTTGACCTGGAGCAGAGGTGGACTCATGCCGCGACCGCTCCCTTCGCCGCGTAGTGACAGGCCGCAACATGGCGCGGGCCCTTCTCCTCGAGCCCCGGCGCATATTGGCGGCAGAGATCGGTCGCGAGCGCGCAACGTCCGGCGAAGACGCAGCCGGTGATCGGCTTGCGCAGGTCGGGGACCTGCCCGGGAATCTCGGCCAGCCGTCTCGCGGTGCCCGTCAGCGACGAACCAAGCCGCGGCACGGCGCCGAGCAAACCTTGCGTATAGGGATGCCGGGGCGAGCGAAACAGCTCGGCGACCGGCGCCTCCTCGACCTTGCGGCCGGCATACATGACCATGACGCGCTCGGCGATCTCGGCAACGACGCCAAGATCGTGCGTGATCAGGATGATCGCAGCACCGACCCGGCTCTTGAGGTCAAGCATCAGCTTGAGGATTTGCGCCTGGATGGTCACGTCGAGCGCCGTGGTCGGCTCGTCCGCGATCAGAAGTTTTGGATTGCACGCCAGCGCAACGGCGATCATCACGCGCTGGCGCATGCCGCCGGAGAGCTGGTGCGGATATTCGCGCACGCGCCGCTTCGGCTCGGGAATGCCGACCAGCGTCAGCATCTCGATCGCGTGCGCCTCGGCCGCCTGCTTGTCCAGACCCTGATGGATCATCAGCGTCTCGCGGATCTGGCGGCCGACGGTCAGGACCGGATTGAGGCTCGTCATCGGTTCCTGGAAGATCATCGAGATGTCGTTGCCGCGGATGGCGCGCATCTCGCGGTCGGACAGCTTGAGGAGGTCCCTGCCCGCAAAGCGGATGCTGCCTGCGATCTTGCCCGGCGGCTCCGGGATCAGCCGCATCAGCGACATCGAGGTCACCGACTTGCCGCAGCCGGATTCGCCGACGATGGCGAGCGTCTCGCCCTCGTTGACATGGAAGGACACGCCGTCGACCGCGCGGTTGATGCCGCTGGGCGTACGGAAGTGGGCCTGAAGGTCTTCGACTTCGAGCAGCGCCATCGTGATCAGCCTCGCAACATCAGAGGCTCTTGGCCATGCGCGGATCGAGCGCATCGCGAAGGCCGTCGCCGAGCAGATTCACGGCAAGCACGGTGACGGACAGGAAGGCCGCCGGAAAGAACACGATATAGGGCTTGACCTGCCACAGCGCGCGGCCTTCGGCCATGATGTTGCCCCAGGACGGAATGGTGGGCGGCGTACCCGCACCGATGAAGGACAGGATCGCCTCCGTGATCATGGCGCTGGCGCAGATATAGGTCGCCTGGACCAGCATGGGCGCGAGCGTGTTGGGCAGAATGTGGCGCAGGATGATCATCGGCGTGCGCGTGCCGCAGGCCACCGCCGCGTCCACATAGGGCTGCTCACGCAGCGACAGCACCACGCTGCGGACGAGGCGCGAGACGCGCGGGATCTCGGCGATGGTGATGGCCAGGATGACGTTGCCGACGCTGCCGCGCGTCAAGGCCATCAGCGCGATCGCCAGCAGGATCGGCGGAATCGACATCAAGCCGTCCATGAAGCGCATCAGGATGCCGTCGGCCCAGCGGATGAAGCCGGAGACGATGCCGATGGCAAGGCCCACCGCAGACGCGAACATCGCAACCGACAGGCCGACCGTGAGCGAGACCCGCGCGCCGAAGAGCACGCGCGAATAGATGTCGCGGCCGAGCACGTCGGTGCCGAACCAGTAATCGGCCGACGGCGCGCGTGTGCGCTTGGCGGGCGCGAGCGCGGTCGGATCGACCGTTCCGAGATAAGGTGCGAAGATCGCGATCAGGACCAGCGTCAGCAGCAGCGCACCGCCGATGGCGACCGTCGGATGACCGCGCAGGAAGCCGATGAAGCCGCGCCGGATCTTGACCGGCCGAAGGATCTCCGGCAGTTGCGGCGCGAGGACTAGACCGGCCGGGAGCGATTGCGGGTTGACGGTGGTGTCGGTCAATAGCGGATCCTCGGGTCAACGAGCGTATAGATGACGTCGATCATCAAATTGACGAGGACGTAGACGAAGCTGAACAGCAGCACGATCCCCTGGATGACGGGATAGTCGCGGCGCAGGATCGCATCGATCGTGAGCCGGCCGAGGCCGGGAATCGCAAACACACTTTCCGTGACGACGGCACCGCCGATCAGGAGCGCGATGCCGATCCCGATCACGGTGACGATCGGCACCGCCGCGTTCTTCAGCGCGTGAACAAACAGGATGCCGCCCTGCCCGAGGCCCTTGGCCCGCGCGGTGCGGATATAGTCCTGCTGCAGAACTTCGAGCATGGTGGCGCGGGTGATGCGTGCGATCAGCGCGATGTAGACACAGCCCAGCGCGACCGCCGGCAAGATCAAGTTCTCCAGCCAGGGCCAAAAGCCCTGGGCAAGCGGCGTGTAGCCCTGCACCGGCAGCCATTCCAGCTCGAGCGCGAAGATGTAGGCAAGCATGTAGCCGACCACGAAGACGGGCAGCGAGAAGCCGAACACGGCAAAGCCCATGATGACGCGGTCGATCAGGCTCCCTGCCTTCCACGCCGCCACCACGCCGAGCGGCACAGCGACCACGATGGTGAGCAGCAGCGTGACGATCATCAGCGACAGCGTCGGTCCGAGACGCTGCCCGATCATCGTCGAGACCGGCAGATTGGTGAAGATCGAGGTGCCGAGATCACCGTGCAGGATGCGCCAGACCCAGCTTCCGAACTGGATCAGGAACGGCCGGTCGAGACCGAGGCTCTGGCGGATGCGCTCCACATCCTCCGGGCTCGCCTGATCGCCCGCGATCACCACGGCCGGATCGCCCGGCGCGATGTAAAGCAGGCTGAACACGAACAGCGCGACGATTGCCATCACCGGCAAGGTCGCGACGATGCGACGGAGGATGTAGGAGAGCATCTGGCTTCAGCGCGCGATCATGCGGATTTCGACACGCCCCAGAAGAACGGCAGCGGCCCCTTGGTAATGCCGGAGACGTTCTTGCGCCACGCGGTGTAGCTCAGGAAGAAGCCGGTCGGCGCGTAGACGACGTCATCGAGCGCCGCCTTGTTGAGGCGGCCGATAGCGGCTTTCTCCTCATCGAGGTTCTTGGCCTCGAACCAGGACGCGACCTCCTTTTCGGTGCCGGGGCTGGTGGGCCAGCCGAACCAGGCCTTGTCGCCGTTGGCGCGAATGGCGGTGTACGGCGCAGGGTTTATGCAGTCCGCGCCCGCATGCCAGGTGTGGAACATGTTCCAGCCGCCCTGTCCCGGCGGCGTCTTCTGTGCACGGCGCGAGCCGACCGTGCCCCAGTCGGTCGCGACGAAATCGACATTCATGCCGAGCTTCTTGAGCAGGTCCGCGGTCACGTCGCCCTGCGCCTTGGTGATCGGCTGGTCCTGCGCCACGAGGCACGTCACGGGCTGGCCGGAATAACCGCTCTCGGCGAGCAGCTTCTTGGCTGCGTCGAGATCGCGCTTGCCCTTCAGGATCTCGCCGCCCGCCTCGGAATAGAGCGGCGTATCCGGCGTGAAGTAGCCGGGCAGCGGCTTCCACAACGCGGTGTCGTCGCCGACGATCGAGCGCATGTAGTCTTCCTGGCTCATTGCCATCAGCACCGCGCGCCGCGCCCGCACGTCGTTGAAGGGCGGATACAGGAAGTTCATGCGGAACGAGCCGACATTGCCGAGGGGATCGCCAATGTCGACGCTGATGTTCTTGTTCTTCTTCAGGACCGGAACGAGGTCGGCGATCGGGCTTTCCCACCAGTCGACCTCGCCGTTCTGCAAGGCGGCGGCCGCGGTCGCCGGATCCGGCATCACGATCCATTCGATGCGGTCGACCATGATCTGCTTGCCGCCGGCCAGCCACGACGCTTTCTCCTGCCGCGGCGCGTAGTCGGCGAACTTCTCGAACACCGCTTTCGCGCCGGGCACCCATTCGCCCTTGGCGAACTTCATCGGCCCGGAGCCGACATAGTCGGTGATCTGCTTGAACGGATCGGTCTGCGCGATGCGCTCCGGCATGATGAAGGCGCACGGCGAGTTGTTCTTGGCCAGCGCGTAGAGCAGCTTCGGGAAGGGCTGCTTGAGCACCCATTTGAAGGTGCGATCGTCGACGGCCGTCAGCTCCTGCTGGAGCGCCTTGATCATTAGCCCCATCGGATCGCGCGCCGACCAGCGCGTAAGGCTCGCGACGACGTCCTTGCTCAGCACCGGCTCGCCGTCATGGAACTTGAGCCCCGGCCGCAATTTGAACGTCCAGGTCGTACCATCGTCGGTGACTTCCTCGGACTCCACCATCTGGCGTTGCGGCTGGAGCGAGGAATCGATGCCGTAAAGCGTGTCCCAGACCAGCGCCGCAGCGTTGCGCACGACATATTGCGTGCCCCAGATCGGATCGAAATTGGCGAGATTGGCCTGCGGCACGAAGCGCAGGGTGCGCGCCGCGGCACCCTGGGCGATCGCCGGGGCCGAAAGGCCGCCCGTCAATGCCAGGCCGCTTGCGCCAGCCAGTCCCTTCAATACGGTCCTGCGGTCCATGAAGTCCTCCCAGTAATGCCGTGATGCCGGCCAATCATTGGCCAAGAGCAGTGAAACCGAAGCCCATTGGCGTGCAAATGGTATGCCAGTAACCAGGCCTTCGCCAGCGGGATCTCATCGTGACTTTTGGTCGATCGAGACCTCAAAGCGCCGCCGCCAGCGTCGGCCCGGTCTCGATATGCGGGATCGCCTCGACCAGCTTGCGCGTGTAGTCGGTCTTCGGATTGTCGAACAGCGCCCGGCTCTCGCCCTGTTCCACGATGCCGCCATTGCGCAGCACGATGGTGCGATCGCAGAGCATGCGCACCACGTTGAGATCGTGGCTGACGAACAGCAACGCGATATCGTTCTCGCGGCGCAAGCGATCGAGCAGTTGCAGCACCACCGCCTGCACGGAGACGTCGAGCGCGGCGGTCGGCTCGTCCAGCACCAGAAGCCGGGGCCGGCAGGCGATGGCGCGGGCGATGCCGACGCGGGCCTTCTGGCCGCCGGAGAGCTGGTGCGGGAAGCGCGGCAAGAGATCGAGCGGCAGCCCCACGCGCTCCGCGCATTCCTCGACCCGCGCGCGTAGCGCGTCGCCCGCCCGCATGCCGTCGAGCCGCATCAGCGGATGGGCGATGCAGTCGAAGGCGGTGAAGCGCGGGTTGAGGCTCTCGTTCGGGTCCTGGAAGACCATCTGAATGTCCTTGCGCAAGGACGAGCGGTGAAAATCACGCGATGCCACATGACCGATCGACTGCCCGTCGAACACGATGTCGCCTTCGCTCGGATCGATCAGGCGGCAGATCATCCGCGACGTCGTGCTCTTGCCCGAGCCGGACTCGCCGACGAGACCGACGCTCTCGCCGCCGGCCATCGTCATCGAGAAATCCGCGACCGCCGCGGAGCCCTGATCGAAACGCTTGGCAAGCTTGCGCACTTCCAGCAGCGGCGGCGTACCGTGCGCGGGCTCCTGCCTCGGCATGTTGACAACCGCCGCGTAGCCTTCCCGCTCCTCCTCCGTCACGAGATTCTCGATCCGGGACGTCGCGGTCGGCGATGCCGCAACGAGGCGCCTGGTGTAGGCGTGCTGCGGCGTGGTGAAGAGAGTCCTGGGACTGGCCTCCTCGACGATGCGACCGCGCTCCATCACCGCGATGCGACGGCAGTAGCGCGCCGCGAGCCCGAGATCGTGCGTGATCAGGATCGTCGCCATGCCGCGCGCGGCGGCGATGTCCGCCAGAAGATCCATCACCACCTTCTGCGTGGTGACGTCGAGGCCGGTGGTCGGCTCGTCGGCAATCAGCAGTGCGGGATTGCAGGAGATCGCGATCGCGATCATCACGCGCTGGCACATGCCGCCGGAGAGCTCGTGCGGATAGGCGTTCATCCGCGTCTCGGGGTCGCGGATCTGGACCGCGCGCAGCAGCTCCAGCGCCTCGGCGCGCGCGGCGTCCTTCGAGACGCGCTTGTGGGTGAGGATCGCGTCTGCGATCTGCAAGCCGATCGCCCGGATCGGATTGAGCGCCGCACGCGGGTTCTGGAAGATCATGGACATGGCGGCGCCCTGGAGCTGACGGAGATCGTCGCCCCGGAGTTTTGTCACGTCCTGCCCGCGAAACAGGATCTTGCCGCCGGTGACGCGGCCGGCCGCATCGAGCAGCCTTGTCGTTGCGAACCCCGTAACCGACTTGCCCGAGCCGCTCTCGCCGACGAGGCCGAGCATCTCGCCGGCTTCGACGGTGAGCGTGACCCCGCGCACGGCCTCGACCATGCCGCGCCGCGTCGAGAACGAGACGTGGAGGTCGTCGATCCTGAGCAGTTCCTTGCTCATGTGCGCATGCGGGGATCGAGAATGTCCCGCATCCCGTCACCGAGGAGATTGAAGCAGAGCACGGCCAGCATCAGCGCAAGGCCGGGGAAGGCCACCAGCCACCACCGTCCGGTCGAGATGAAGCGCGCGCCCTCCGCGACCATGATCCCCCATTCCGGCGTCGGCGGCTTGACGCCAAGGCCGATGAAGGACAGGCCCGCCGCATTCAGAATGGCCCAGCCGAGGTTGAGCGAGATCTGCACCGCCATCGCCGGCAGGATGTTCGGCAGCAAAAAGCGCAGCACCACCGAAAAGTGGCTCTCGCCGCAGGCGCGCGCGGCTTCCACCCAGCCGACATTGCGCCGGACGTTGACCTCGGCCCGCGCGAAACGGATGTAGAAGGGAAGATTGATGATCGCGGTCGCGATCACGATGTTCTCGATCCGGTTGCCGAGGGCCGCGACCATCGCCATTGCCAGCACGAACAACGGAAAGGCCATCATGACGTCGACGAAGCGGCCGACGCCGCGGTCGAGCCTGCCGCCGGCATAGCCGCAGAACGAGCCGACGACGGCACCGATCAAGAAGGAGATGCCGACCGCGGAGACCGCGATGGCAAGGTCGAGCCGCGCCGCGATGACGAGGCGGCTGAACACGTCGCGCCCGAGCTGGTCGGTGCCGGCGAGATGGGCTGCGCTCGGCGGCTGCAGCGCTTCCGAAACATTGGAGACCACGGGATCGTAAGGCACGATCCAGGGGCCGAAGATCGCGAGCAGGACGAACAGAAAGACGCCGGCCGCGGCGACGGCCGTAAGCGGATTTCCGCGCAGGATCCAGACCGAATGGCGAAGGGTGGCGCTGGTCATTCGATCGACACCCTGGGATCGGCGATACCGTAGCAGACATCGACCACGAGATTGACCAGCACAAAGAGGCTGGCCATCAGCAGCACAAAACCCTGCACCGGAGCATAGTCGGAGGACAGCAGTGCATCGAGTGCGTAGGAAGCCACGCCCGGCCACGAGAACACCTTCTCCACCAGGACATTGGCGCCCAGCATGGTCGAGAACACGATGCCGGCAATGGTGATGACGGGGAGAATCGCATTGCGCAGCGCATAGGTGACGACCACCTTGCGCCACGACAGCCCGACAGAGCGCGCGGTGCGCACGAAATCGCTGCCGAGCGAAACCAGCATCGAGGCGCGCGTGATCCGCGCCAGCGGCGCGATCACGAACAGGGCCATGCTCACCGCCGGCAGGACCAGCTGCTTGCAAGCTGCCCACCAGCCTTCAAAATCTCCTGCGAGCAGGAAATCGATCGAGAGGAAGCCGGTGCGCTGCGGCGGCAGCGAGGTGAAGACGTCAATCCGGCCCGTGGGATCGGGCGCGAACCCGAGCAGGTAGTAGAAGACGTAGATCAGCAGCAGGCCCGACACGAAGGTCGGCACGCAGACGCCGAGCGCGCAGAACAGCCGCACGCCGTGATCGACGATCGACCCCGGCCGCAGCGCCGCGACGACGCCGAGCGGCACCGCCGCGATCAGCGCGATCAGCAGCGCGGTGAAGGTGAGCTCGAGCGAGGCCGGCAGCCGCTCGCGCAGATCCTTCAGCACCGGCTGCCCGGTCATCATGGAGCGGCCGAGATTGCCGTGGCCGATGTCTGAGAGGTAGAACACGAGCTGCTCCGGCACCGACCTGTTGAGCCCCATCTGCTTGCGGATCTGCTCGATCTCCTCCTTGCCGGCGTTGGGCCCCGAGGCAAAGAACACCGCGGGGTCGCCGGGCAGGACGCGCATCAGAAGAAAGGTGAAGACCAGCACGCCGAACAGCGCCGGCAGCGACGACAGAAGCCGCCTGCCCGCCCGGATCATCGTTGCGCCAAGACCGGTCGTCACCTTTCAGAGCCCCTCTCGTTTGCCGATCTCACTTGCGGCTGACGTCGCGATAATCCACCTGGCGGTGGAACTCGTAGGTATAGCCCTCGATCGACGACGCCATCACAGCGTCCTGGTTCGGCTGCCACAGCGGAATCTGCGGCATCTCGCTGAAATGGATCGCGTTGAGCTTGCGGCCGTCTTCCTCGTACTTGGCCTTGTCCGGCTCGAAGCGGGCTTCCTGCGCGATCGCGGCGAGCTCGGGATTGTTGATGGAGCTGTAGTTCCAGCGCTGATTGCCGGTATAGAAGTTGCGGTAGAAGTAGTCAGTCGACGGCAGCCAGGCGACGATGCCTTCGGTGAAGAACGGCAGCTTCTTCTCGTTGATCTGCGTCGACATCTGCGCATCCGGCAGCTTCTGAATGTCGACCTTGATCCCGATCTTCGCAAGCGATTCCTTCACCAGCGACGCCATCGGCTCGGCCGTCGAGGCCTGGCCGACGTTGAAGCTGAAGGTGGTCGCAAATCCTTCGGGAAGGCCGGCGGCCTTGAGATATTCGCGGGCCTTGTCGAGATCGGTCTTCACCGGTGCCTGGAACGGATAGATGCCGTTCACAGGCTTGCCGTCCGGCCAGCTCGCGCCGAACAGCGGCGCGCCGCGGCCGAACAGCGCGGCCTTGAACATGTCGTCATACGGCAGCGCGAAGGCGATGGCGCGGCGGACATTGACGTTGTCGAAGGGCGGGATCTGGTTGTTCATCGAGACGAAGGTGATCGCATTGTACTGCGGCGTCGAGATCACCTTGAGCTTGCCCTTGGCCTCGAGCGACTGCACGTCGCTCGCCTGGAGATCGACGACGATGTCGGCATCGCCGCGCTCGACCAGGTTGGCGCGGGTCGCCGGCTCCGGCACCGACTGCACGATCACACGCTTGAAGAAGGCGGGCTTGTTGGCCGAGCCGCGGTTCCAGGACTCGTCACGCTTGAGGATCACCTGCTCACCCGGCTTGAAAGTCTCGACCACGTAGGCACCGCTGCCGGCGGTGTGCTCCTTCAGCCAGGCGGTCGCCCAGGGATCATCCGCGGTCGCGTGCTCCTTGGCGATCTTCGAGTTGATGATCATGGGATAGACGGTCGCCAAATTCGGCAGCGCGAGCTTGTCGGGCTTCGGCAGCGTCACCTCGATGGTGAGGGGATCGATCACCTTGAACTGATCGGCCGACGTCAACGAGCCGGTCAGGAGCTGCGCCTTGCCGAGGATCGGCGCGGTGACGCAGCGATCGAGCGACCATTTCACGTCCTCGGCGGTCACGGGCGAGCCGTCCTGGAACTTGGCGTCCTTGCGCAGGCGGAAGGTGAGCTTCAGCCCGTCGGGACTGACGTCGTAGGATTCGGCGAGCTCGCCGGTGATCGTGTCGAGATCGAACACCCATTTGCCGTTGAGCTGCTTGCGGCCGAACGCCACCAGCCGGTCGTAGGTGCTCATGCTCAGCGCGAAGGACTCGCGCGTCGAGCCGGGGATGTTGGGATCGAGCGTGTTGACGGATGCGCCGGTCACATAGCGCAGCGTTTCCGCCCTGGTTTGGGCCTGCGAAGGCGCGTTCGCGATGAGCAGAAGCGCAACAGTGGCAAGCATCGAGGACGCCGGCCTGAAATACACAAAACGCATTCGTTTTTCCCTGAATTTCGACAAGAACGCCAGCAAGGCAGGTTAAGAAACAAGCAAGTTGCGCGCCAGTCTCATGGTGCGCTCATGGGGACGCTTCGTCGCGGCGGCGCATGGATGATCATCGCAATTCCCCCGTCTTTCGCGCCGGCCGCGTGACCACGGCCTGCGGCACGTCATAGGCGCTGAGCGAAGCCCAGTGCCGCGCGATATCGGCGCGAAACAGGCCGCGCGTCAGGCCGTGCACCAGCTTCGGGACAGCGGTCGTCATCGCGTTGATCGACGAGCCCGACGGACCGAAGCTCATGGTGGAGGCGATGGCGAAGAGATGGATGTCGGAAATCCAGGGCGTCTCGCCCGGCACGCGCTCGGTGAAGGCGTAATCGTCGGCGAGATAGGGAAAGCGGCCGAGCCGTTCGTTGCGCTCGCTCGAAGGCGGCTGATAGCGGTCGGCCCAGGTCGCGATGTTGCCGGCGAATGCAGCGAGCTCGCCGCGCCCGGCAAAGCTCATGTCGATGCCGGTGCCGCAGATGACGAAATCAGCACGGATGGCGCCGCGCGGCGTCTGCAATTCGATGCCTTTGCCCGTCTCCCGGGCCGCCTCGACCGGCGCGCCCTCGTGCAGTGTGAAATTGGCATGACGCGCGCAGCGGTCGTAGGTTGGCTGCGGAAAGCCTTCCCGCATTTCAAGGATGGTGCGCATGAAGCGCCAGCGCCAGGCATCGTCGAGATCGCTGAGATGACGCAGGAAGCCGCGAAAGGTCAGCCACCGATAGGGCTGGATCACCTGGATCTGCGTACGGCGGCACAGCAGATGCACCTCGGCGGCGCCAGCCTCCAGCGCGGTCGCCGCATTGTCGAAGGCGGACGCACCGGCGCCGATTACGGCGACGCGCTTGCCGCGAAGCTTTTCGAAATCGATGTCGTCGGCGACGGTCGCGACCGAACTCGATGGCAGATGGCGGAGCGGTTCCGGGATCATCCAGCCGCCCATCCCCTCCTGCCCCGTCGCCAGCACGATCTTGCGGGCGTAGAGCGTCTCGACCTCTCCTGCCCGTTTCACGCGCGCGGTGAGCAAGCCGTCAGACGCAGGCGCGATCTCCAGGAGTTCGCAAGCGTTGCGCACCGGCAAGCCGACCGTGCGCCGCAGCCACAGCAGATACTCCGCCCAATGGCCGCGTTCGATCAGGCCGAGTTCTTGCCAGCTCTGCTTGCCGAAGCGGGCTTCGTGCCAGGACTGGTAGGTCAGGCTCGGAATGTCGAGGTCGGGACCGGTGTAGTCCTTGGGGCTGCGCAGCGTCGGCATGCGGGCATAAGTGAGCCACGGGCCCTCCTTCCCCTCCTCGGCCTTGTCGAGCAGCAGGATGTTGCTGACGCGGGAGCGCATGAGGCCGAAGCCGATGGCGATGCCGGATTGGCCGGCGCCGACGACGAGCACGTCCAGCGCCGGTTTGCCGTCAGGCCCGATCTTCGGCTCAAGCCATGCCGCGCCCGGATGCGCGATCATGGCGAGATCAGCGCGAACGTCCGCTTCAAGCTCGGTCAGTGCGTCACTCATGCCGCGAGCCAGCCTCCGTCAACGACCATCACGGTGCCCGTCGTGAACGAGGACGCATCGCTGGCGAGATGCAGCGCCGTCTGCGCGATCTCGTCTGCGTGGCCGAACCGCTTCATGGCGTGGCGGTTGCGGGAGGCTTCGCGCACCTCGTCCGAATTGGCGTGACGGGCGAAGCTGCGGCGGAGCATCGGCGTGTCGATCGCGCCTGGCGCGATGGCGTTGACGCGGATGCCGTCGGTGGCGAAATCCACCGCCATCGTCCGCGTGAGACTCACGATCGCGCCCTTGGCGGCGATATAGGCGCTGTTGCCCTTGCCGCCGGCGATGGCGAGCTGCGATGCCAGCGTGATGATCGAGCCGCTGTTCTGCCGCTGCATGTGAGGCACCGCGGCCCGCGCCCACAGCCAGGTGCCGCCGACATTGGCGCGGAACACCGCGTCCCAGTCGTCCGGGCTCGTCGTCAGCACCGTGCCGCCGCAGGAGAAGCCGGCAGCGGTCATGAGGATATCGAGCCGGCCGTGGCGCGCCACGACATCGCCGGCAACAGTCTCGGCCAATGCGGCATCGCCGACGTCCCCGACATGCACCGTTGCCTCGCTCACGAGGCCCAGCGTTTCCTGAAGACCCGCGGCATCGCGATCGACCAGCGCGAGACGCGCGCCCTCCGCCGCGAACAGCTTCGCGCTGGCCCGGCCGATGCCCGAGCCCGCTCCGGTGATGATGGCCGTGCGCCCCTGCAGCCGCATGTCAGATCCCTTCCTTGTGCTGCATCCACCAGGCGCTCATCGCTGCGGCCGACTCCACGCAGCCGAACCGGGCGCGCCAGCCGAACTCATCGGCCATCCGCTTTACCGACATCGGCGCACGATCCCCGCCGTGGAGCTTGATGAAGGTCTTCTCTCCGGGTGACGCGAGCCGGCACTCCAGCCCGGGATGAAGGGCTGCGAACGCCTCACCCCATTGCAGCGCAGACCAGGCCGCGCCGCTTGAGATATTGTAGAGCCGATGGCGCGGCCGCTCGGCTTCGATCAGCACCGCCACCGCTTCGGCGGCGTCGGGCGCGTAGGTCCAATCCTTGATGCCTGGCGCAGGGAGAAGGGCCGGTTCGCCGCGGGCGAACGCAGCAAGGATCTGGAACTGGAGGCTGGGCGTATCGCGCACCTTCCCGATCTGCTCCCACGGACCGAACACGGCGCTTAACCGCACACTCAGAAAATCGCCTCCCCACAACTCGGCAAGCCGCGCCACGGATCTCTCTGACGTGAATTTGCTGATCGCGTAAAATGAGACGGGATCGCACGGCGTCTCCTCGTCCAGTACCGGATAGCGTTGCCCCGCGGCACCATAGGCGGACGCAGAGGAGAGATTGATCACGCGCCGAACGCCACGGCGGATCGCAGCGCTCAGGATCGGCATCTGAGCCATCACATTGATCTCGAGGATGCTCGAGGTCGTGGTCCGCTCGAGCTGGTCCCCGGCGGTTATGGCAGCGCCAAGGATGATCGCATCAAAGCCTTGCTTTACCAGCGCGTCGATCCTCTCGATGTCCGTGATCTCGCCCTGAATAATCGAGAGCCGCTCCCGGTGGTCAGCAAAGAACCGCTCCGCGCCAGCCGGAAGTTGCTTACGATCATACAGCGTCACCTCATGGCCGCGCGCAAGCAACACCTCGGTAACATTGAGGCCGACAAAGCCGGTGCCGCCGAAGATGACGATCTTCATCGCGCGCGATCCACCATCACAGCAACTTTGCTCCGAAGTTCCGTTCCGGATCCATGTCGGCCACGAGGCGCCCCGTCGGCTTCGCCGCCTCGCCGCCGCTGCGCGCCAGGAATTTTCCGCTGCCGGCGCTCGCAAGACACTTATTGCCGTCGACGATCACGCGGCCGCGCGACAGCACCGACACCGGCCAGCCCTTCACCTTGCGGCCTGCGAACGGCGTGTAGCCGGCGAGATCATGCATCATCTCGTCGGCGATCACGGTCTCGCGATTGGGATCCCAGATCGCGATATCGGCGTCAGCGCCGACCACGATCGAGCCCTTGCGCGGATGCAGATTGTAGATCTTTGCCGGCGCGGTCGCAGTCAGCTCCACGAATTTTTCGAGGCCGAGCCGGCCCTTCGACACCATCGCGTCGAACAAGAGCGGCAGCCGCAGCTCCAGCCCCGGCAGGCCGTTGGCGACCTGCTTGAAGTTTGGATTGGGGCCGGCGCGCAGCTTGCCTGTCTCGTCAAATCGATACGGCGCGTGATCCGACGAGATGGTCTGGAGATCGCCGAGCGACAGCGCCTGCCACAGCGCCTCCTGGTCGGCATGCGTGCGCGGCGGCGGGCTGCACATCCATTTGGCGCCGTCCGCACCGGGCTTGTCGAGATCGGCAGCCGTCAGGAACAGATATTGCGGACAGGTCTCGGCAAAGACTTTCAGCCCCTGCCCGCGCGAGTCGCGGATCACCTTGGCGCCTTCGGCGGTGGAGACATGGAAGATCATGATCGGCTGGTCGATCAGCGCCGCCATGCCGATCAACCGGGTGAAGGCCTCGGCCTCCGACACACGGGCGTGGCTGACGGCGTGGTATTTCGGCAGCGTGTAGCCGCGCGCGAGCAGGCGCTTCACCATCCAGGCGATGATGCCGTGGTTTTCGGCGTGCGCGCACAGCATCGCGCCGGACTGGCGCGCGGCAAGGAGGATGTCGAGCAGCGGCTCGTCGTCGACCTTGAGCCGGTCGTAGGTCATGAAGATCTTGATCGACGCATGCCCCTGCTTTACCAGCGCCGGGATGTGCTCCTCGACCGTCTCCCTGGTCGCGTCCGCAATGATCATGTGGAAGGCGTAGTCGATCACCGCGCCCTTCTTCGCCAGCGCGTGATAGTCCTCGACCACCTGCGGCAGCTTCATGCCGACATGCTGGGCGGCGAACGGGATCACCGTGGTGGTGCCGCCGAACGCCGCGGACACGGTCGCGCTCTCGAACGTATCGGCATTCATGATGCCGGCGGCGGACAATTGCTCGATATGGGCGTGGCTGTCGACGCCGCCCGGCAGCACCAGCTTGCCGCGCGCGTCGATCTCGCGCCTGGCCGCCGGAAGGCCGCGGCCGACGGCTGCGATGGTTTCGCCGGAGATGGCGACGTCGGCCTCGAAGACGTCAGTCGTGGTCGCGACGCGGCCGCCGCGAATGATCAGGTCGTAGGTGGGTTCAGTCATGAGGCACTCCGTGATAGGCTCAACGCACGTGATCGCAATTTCTTGGAAAGACCATCATGCCCCGGCCGCGCATTCTCGTCATCAATCCGAACTCCAATCCCACCGTCACGCAGGGGCTGGAGGATGCCTTGAGGCCGCTCGATTTCGAGGGCGGACCGGAAGTAATTTGCCGGACGCTGGCGGAAGGTCCGTTCGGCATTGAAAGCCAGGCCGACGTCGACAGCGTCGCGATGCCGCTGCGCCGGCTGGTCGAAAGCGACAACAGCTCCGCCGCCTTCGTCATCGCCTGCTACAGCGATCCCGGGCTTCAGGTCTGCCGCGAGGGCACCAACCGCCCGGTGTTCGGCATCGCCGAGTGCGGCGTGCTGACGGCGCTGGCGCGCGCCGAAACCTTTGGCGTCATCGCCATCGCCCAGCGCTCGATCCCGCGGCACATGCGCTATCTCAGGCAGATGGGATTGACCGACCGCCTCGCCGGCGAACGGCCGCTCAACATGAGCGTTGCGGAAACCGCCTCGGGCGAAGGCACGCTGGCCAAGATGATCGACATCGGCCGCGCGCTGCGCGACGAGGACGGCGCCCGCGCCATCGTGATGGGCTGCGCCGGCATGGCGCGCCATCGCCGCTCGCTGGAAGACGCCCTTCGTATTCCCGTGATCGACCCGACACAGGCGGCCGTCACCATGGCGCTCGGAGCGGTGCAGTTCTCGGCTCACTAGGCGTCCTTCAGCTCTTTGGCGTCCTGCCGCGCGCGCCATTGCGCGTGGCTCTCGCGGACCAGTGCGAACGTGTCCCGCTGCGTCGTGTAGAGATTGCCGAACATGCGGCCGATCGGCCGGTAGGCGTCGAGATCGACATACATGTTGGCCTCATCGACGAGGCCCTCGCGGGCGTGAACCCTGAGCACCTCGCCGACCAGTAGCTCGCGATCCGGCGAGAAATTCAGCACGACATGGCGCCGGCATTCCAACGCAAAGGGCGCCGCCGCGAGGCGCGGCACCTTCACGTCGACTGAGGGCAGCGTGGCAAGCCCCGTCGCCGCAACCTCACTGTCACCGGACGGAAAATCGACCGCGCAGTCGTTCATTGCCCCCGACAGCGCCTCATCCACCATGTGAACGACGAACTCGCCGTCGCGATGGATGTTGCGGGTCGTGTCCTTCGGCGAGTGATCCGGCTTGTGCTGGAGCCCGAGCACGATCAGCGCGGGGCTTTCGGAGAAAACGTTGAAGAAGCTGAACGGCGCGGCATTGACCGCCCCGTTCTCGTCCAGCGTCGTCACCAGCGCGATCGGCCGCGGCACCACCACGCCGCAGAGCAGCTTGTAGCGGTCGCGCGGATCGAGCTCGGCTAAGGGAATGCCTGATGTGCCCTTGTCGGCCATCGGCGTCACTTTTCCGGCGGCGGCACCGCGCCGGTTTGGCTGGTGATCAGGCCGTAATGCTCGATGCGGCGGTGCCGGGCGAAATCGAAGATCGTGGTCTTGCCGAAGGTGGTGGCATCGAGGTCGCAAGCGTGGACCAGAACCTCGTCGTCGTCAGTCCTGGCCTCGGCGACGATCTCGCCGTTGGGGTCGACGATCAGGCTGCCGCCAAACAGCGGGTGGCCATCCTCATTGCCGGCCTTGGCCACTGCGACGACCCAGATTGCATTCTGATAGGCGCCGGCCTGCACGGAGAGGCGATTGTGAAACAGGCGCTTCTCGACGCCCTCCTCGCTCTTCTCCGCATTGACGGACGGCGTGTTGTAGCCGATCAGCACCATCTCGACGCCCTGCAAGCCCATGACGCGATAGGTCTCGGGCCAGCGCCGGTCGTTGCAGATGGCCATGCCGATGATGCCGCCCAGCTCGCGCCAGACCTTGAAGCCGAGGTCACCCGGCTCGAAATAGCGCTTCTCCAGGTGCTGGTGCGAACGCTTGGTGTCGTATTCCACATGGCCCGGCAGATGGATCTTGCGATATTTGCCGACGATCCTGCCGGACTTGTCGGTGAGGATGGCGGTATTGAAGTGATGGCCGTCCGGCGTCAGCTCCGCATAGCCGAAATTCATGGCCATCTGATGCTGCGCCGCGCGCTCGAACAGCGGTTTCGTCGCCGCACTCGGCATCTCGCGCTCGAACCAGTTGTCGAACTCGGCCCGGTCCTCCACGTACCAGCGCGGAAAAAACGTCGTCAGCGCCAGCTCCGGATAGACGATCAGATCGGCGCCTTTTGCTTTCGCCTCGTCCATCAGCGCGATCATGCGCTTGACCACGGCCTCGCGGCTGTCGGCTTTCTGAATCGGGCCCATCTGGGCGGCGGCAACATTGACAATACGCATAAGCGGGTTCCTGGTGACCTCTTGGACGAAGCTGAACATCGCAGCCTCAACGATTTGCCGGCGCCGGCAGCATAGCGCAGCCGCGTCCGGAATTTCCAGCCGGGCGCCTTCTCATGCGGTCCGCCCCCATTCGGCGTCCTGCAGCAGTCGCCAGTTGATCTTGTTGCTCGCGGTCCGCGGCAAATGATCGACGAAGATAACGGCGCGCGGCGCCTTGTAGCTCGCCATGACGCCGCGCGCCCAGCCGATGATATCGTCCGCCGACGTCGTCGCGCGCATCGCCTCGTCCAGCACCACCAGGGCCTTGACGGTCTCGCCGCGATAATCGTCCGGCGCCGAGACGATACAGCACTCCCGGATGGCGCGGTTCTGGTACATGGCCGCCTCCACCTCGGCCGGCCACACCTTGAAGCCGCTGACATTGATCATCCGCTTGAGGCGGTCCACCGCAAAGAAATAGCCGTCAGCATCGCGATAACCGAGATCGCCCGTGCGCAGGAACCGTTTGCCTGAGAGTTCGATGAAGGATTCAGCATTGGCCTGGGGGCGGTTCCAGTAGCCTTGCAGCACCTGCGGCCCGTGCACGACGATCTCACCGACGACGTTGTCGTCCAGCTCGATCAGGCTCTCGGGATCGACGATCCGCGCGTCGGTCTCCTGCACGGCGATGCCGAGACACTGCCGCTTCGGCGCCGCCATCGGATTGAGGTGCGTCGGTGACATGGTCTCGGTCATGCCGTAGCCTTCGACGAAATCGAGACCGAAGCGTCCCTTCAGCCGCTCGGCCACCGCCGTCGGCATCGCCGCGCCGCCACCGGTCAGCACCTTCAGCTTCGCAAAACACCGGTCGCGGAATCGGACGCTTGCGAGCACGTCGACGATCATGGTCGGTGCCGCGTTCCAGAACGTCACGCCATAGGTTTCGAACAGGTCCGGCAGCAGATCCTTGTCCCAGCGCGCCATCAACAGCAGCGTGGCGCGGGCGACGATCGCGGCATTCATCGAACCCTGCATGCCCGCGACGTGGAACAGCGGCATGAATCCAGTCATCACGTCGCCGCCGTCGAGCCCGTACCAGCGCGCCTGCAAGGCCGCGGTGAACAGCGCGCTGCGATGACTGTGCATGCAGGCCTTGGGCTTGCCTGTCGTTCCCGACGTGTAGGGCAGGATCATGAGGTCGTCCGGCCCGGCGGCCATCGCACCCGGCCGCAAGCCTTGCGCGATCGCGGACGACCAAGAGTGCCAGCCCGGCGACGACGGCATCTCCGACGGCGCTTCGGTCACGCAGGACGGCAGCGTATAGGGCGTGGCGACCGGAACCTCGTCGCGATACTGCGCGACGATTGCATACGCAATGGCATCCCCGACCAGCGGAGCAAACACATCGCTCAGTTCGCTGCCGATGATCGCGACCTTGGCGCCGCTGTCCGCGGCGAGATACGCCATCTCGGCGGTCTTGTTCATGGGATTGACCGGCACGATCACGGCGTCCGCCCGCATCACCGCATAATAGGCGATGACATATTGCGGCGAGTTCTGCAGCGCGATCATGACGCGGTCGCCGCGCTTGATGCCGCAAGCGTCTTGCAGGAAACCCGCCAGGGCATCGACGCGCTCGCGCAGCTCGGCGTAGCTCAGGCTTGCACCGTAAAACACCGTCGCCGGATGCGACGGCCGGTCGTTCGCCGCACGTGCCAGCGCGTCGTACAGCGTCCGTTCCGGCATCGCGAGATGCCAGGGCTCATCCACCGGCCAGGCCGGCGAGCGACGGGATGCTGCGTGATCTATACTCACCCGTGCTCCTCGTCCGCGACGTCGAGACCGTGGTCGAGCGCATCCAGAAGCTGCTCAGCTTCGCGCTCGGAGATCACGAGTGGCGGCGCCAGGAACAGCGAAGTCTGCTCGCCGCTGGTGCCGATCACGGCACCGGCCTCCAGCGCCCGCTCCGCCACGCGCGAGGCGATCGGCACCTCCGTGGTGTCGGCATGCCAGGTGCGCCAGTCCGGCCCGTGCAGCTCGACCGTCCAGTGCAGCCCCTGCCCCGCGACGCGCTGCACGCTCGGATGCTTTTGCGCGATCTCGAGGAGGCGGCGGGTGAACAGCCTTTCGAGCTCTTGGACATGCTCCAGAATCTTGTCGTCGCTGACGACCTTCAGATAGGCGCTGACGGCCGCCATGCTGATCGGATGGCCGCGCAGCGTGCCATAGTTCTGCCAGCTCGTGCCCTTGAGCCGCTCGACGATGTCCTTGGACACCACGACCGCGGCCACCGCCGCCGCACCGCCGCCGAGCGACTTTCCGAGCGTCACGATATCGGGGCGGCTCTCCGCGCCCTGAAACGCGAACCAGCGGCCCGCGCGACCTGCGCCGGTGACGACCTCGTCCGCGATCCAGTACGAGCCCGCCTGCCGCGCGCGGCGCGCCACCTCGTCTTGATAGGCGCCGTCGTAGTAGATGCCGCCTTGGGTGTAGTCGATGATCGTCGCCGCCGTGTCAGAGAGCAGGCGCGTGGCATCCGCCAGATATTCGCTAGGCGGCGTATTATTGGCCGGTGCGCCGTAGATCGCGCCATTCGGTGCCGGCAAAATCCGTACTGGCGCCATCGGCGCCGGGAGCTGCGAGCCGCCCGAGTGCACCGCAAGCCCGCCATGCCATTGCGGCTGCACCGTCATGCTGCGCGACAGGCCGGTGATGCCATGATAGGCGCGCTCGCGCGTCGCCAATGCAGAGCGCTGCGTCAGCGCCTGGCAGAGCGAAAGCGCCATGTCGTTGGCCTCGCTGCCGCTGATGCAGAAGCGGACCGCACCGACCCAATCCTCTTCGCCCCCGAACGCGGTAGCCATCAGGTCGTCCGCGGCCTGCTCGCGACCGACCCAGGTCCACCCCTCATTCACGACCGGCGTATCGGCCGCACGGCGGATCGCCTCCACCATCGCGGGATGACGATGCCCGAGGCCGCCGCCGGTGTTGCTGCCGTCGATGAGGCGGCGGCCGTCGGACAGGTGAAAGTAGACGCCCTCGCCGCCGACCACGGCCATCGGCGCGGCCTCGCCCGCATTCAGTCCGGTTCGCAACAATCTGCTCATCGCGGGTCCCCTCACTCCGCAGCCGCGGCGCCGTAGCCACCGCCGCCGCACATCTCGATCGTGACGAGATCGTCTTGCTGCAGCACCAGATTTGATTTGCCGTCGATCGCAACATGCGCCCCCTGCCGGATCAGCGAGATACGGCAGGTCTTGCCGGCCTCGCCGCCCTGCATGCCGAATGGCGGAATCACCATGCGCTCGATGCAAGTCGTGAGATGCATCGCCGGCGCCAGGATGCGATAGGTACGGACGGAACCGTCACCGCCGGGATAGGCACCCGCGCCGCCGGAATGCCGGCGAATGGCCTGCTGCTCCAGGCGGATCGCGTAGCTCGCCTCGATGACCTCGACCGGCGTGTTCGAGGTGTTGGAGAGATGCACCCGGGTTGCCGACATGCCGGCGCGATTGTGCCGGGCGCCCTCGCCGCCGCCATGGACCTCGTAGAGCATCTTCCATGAACCGTTCGGTCGCGGTTCGGCAAAGAACAGGACGCCCGCGGTGGTGGCTCCACCGGCCGACAGCCGCTCAGGAATGGTGTCCTGCATCGCACGGAAGATCGCATCGACGATGCGCATGGACGTCTCGTGGTTGCCGGCAGCGACCGAAGCCATCCAGCCCGGCTCCAGGATCGAGCCCGGGCGCGTGATGATGGTCAGAGGCCGGAGCGCGCCCGCGTTCTGGTTCATGTCGCGCCCGCTCATGATGCGCGCGGCGTAGGCGACGGCCGAGCGCGCCATGAAAGGCGTCGTGTTGCAGAAGTTCGAAACGCGGTCGCAGCTTCCGGAGAGGTCGAAGGTCGCCTCGTCGCCGCGAATCGTGATCTTGACGTGAATGCGCGCGGGCGCGTTGTTCTCGCTGCCGTCGTCGAGATAATCCTCGCCTTCGTAGACGCCATCCGGCAGCGCGCGCAGCGCCTCGCGCATCTCGATCTCGGAGAGATCGTGCAGGCGCGACTGCGTTGCCGTGAAAACCGCCTTGCCGTGCTCGCGGCAGAGCTCGACGATGCGCTTCTCGCCGGCCTTGGTCGCCGCGATCTGGGCCAAAAGATCGCCCTCGCAGGACTCGGGGTCGCGGACGTTGGCCTTGAGCAGTTGCACGATCGGCGTATTGACGCCGGCTGAGGTTGCGATCAGCACCGGCGGAATCCGCATCGCCTCCTGGAACGTATCGATGGCCTTGGCGAAATAGCTGCCGGGCCAGGTGCCGCCGATATCCGGCCAATGCGCGAGGCTGACCGCGAAGGCGACGATCTCGCCGTCGACGAAGACAGGACGCACGACCTTCACGTCGTTGAGATGGTTGCCGCCGAGCGCGCCGACATTGTAGATCACCACGTCGCCGTCATTCAGGCTATCGCGCGGCATCACCTTCAGCAATTCGGGGATGGTGTAGGCCATCGCGCCGAGATGGATCGGGATGTCGCGGCCCTGCCCGACGAGGCCACCGTGGCCGTCGGTGATCGCCGACGAGAGGTCACCGGCCTCGCGCAGCAGCGGCGAGCGCGCCGAGCGCGTCATAACAAGGCTCATCTCCTCGGCCGCCGCCGAAAGCCCGTGCCTGATGACCTCGACGACGAACGGATCGAGCTTCATGTGCCCCTCCGCGTCAGGAACAGGTTGTCGGCGGCGTCGGGCTTTGCCTGCCAGCCAGGCGGCACCACCACCGTTGACCATGCGTCTTCGATGATGGCGGGACCGTTGACGGTTTCCGTCAGCGCGGCGCGGTCGATGATTGCTGCCGCGATCTCGTGGAAGCCGTCGAACGAGCAGGTGCGCGTACCTGAGGACACGGCCCTCACCGCTGTCGCCGGCCGACTGACGACGGTCGTCGACGGGCGGCGCGCCTGCACCCGCACGGATTCGATGACGCAGCTCTCCTTCGTCGCATAGCCGAAGAGCTCGTGATGCCGCGCCAGAAAATCCTTCTTGAGCCCAGCCACGTCGAGCGGCAGTGCGAACGGCACCGGAATGGCGTCGTTCTGCGCCGCATAGCGCATCAAGGCCACCAGCTCGACCTGGATCTCTGCCCTGGCGACACCGTTGGCAATCAGCGGCGCCGAGGCATCATCAATCAACGTCCCGATCCGCTCCGACACGCGCGCCAAGTCGATCCCTTCAAGCGCCGCGCGCAGCGTCTGCTGCTGGAGGAAGCTGAAATCGGCGGTAAGACAGCCCAGCGCCGAGAACGCACTCGATGCGCTCGGCACGACGACCGCTGCAATCCCGTAGAGATCGGCAAGACCCGCGGCATGCATCGGTCCGCCGCCGCCGAAGGCGAGCAGCGTGCAATCGCGTCCGTCGATGCCGCGTTCGACCGTGACGCGCCGGAGCGCCCGAGCCATCGTGGCGTTCGCGACCTTGATGATGCCGAGCGCCGTTTCGGTCAGGCTCAGCCCCAATGCCTGCGCGATCGGCGCGATGACGCGCTTGGCGGATTCGATGTCGATGCCGATGCGATCGCCAAGCTTGGTCTCGGGATTGAGATAGCCGAGCACGGCGTTGGCGTCGGTGATGGTGGGCTCGGTTCCGCCGCGGCCGTAGCAGGCCGGCCCCGGCTCGGAGCCGGCGCTCTCCGGCCCGACCGTCAGGCCGCCCGGACCGTTGCGCACGATCGATCCGCCGCCGGCACCGATGGAATGAACCGCGAGCATCGGTTGGCGCAGCGGCTTGTCGCCGAGCATGCGGCCGTCGGTCATCTCGGCCTGGCCGTCCACGATCAGGCACACGTCGGTCGTGGTGCCGCCCATGTCGAAGGTCAGCATGCGCGACGTGCCGAGCTGGCGCGCGATACTGACCGAGGCCGAGACGCCGGCTGCAGGACCCGACATCGCCATCACGAGCGGCCGCCGCTTCACCGCCGAGATCGGGATCATGGCGCCGGCCGAATGAAACACCTGCAGGCCGGCTCCAATCGGCAGCCGCTGCTCCAGCTCGCTGAGATATTCCACCGCGATCGGCATCGCGGCCGCGTTGAACACGGTTGCCGAAGTCCGCTCATATTCGCGGGCCTCCGGATTGATCTCGTGCGACAGCGAGACGTGGGCGACGACGTCCTTGAGCCGCTCGCCGAGAATCTTTTCATGCACCGGATTGGCGTAGGCGTGCAGCAAGGCCACCGCGACGCTCTGAACGCCGGTCTGCTTGAGCCAGGCCACCAGACGCTCGATCTCGGCGTCCTCAAGCGCCTTCAGCACCCTGCCTTCGTGATCGAGGCGCTCGGCGAGTCCAAAGCATCGTTCGGGCGGCACCAGAGGCGGCGATTTCGGGGGAATGTCGAGCCGATAGAGATCGCGGCGGCGATAGCGCGCGATCTCGAGCACATCGGCAAAGCCTTCGGTCGCGACCAGCGCAACCTTCGGCAGCCGGCCCTCGACGATGGCGTTGGTCACGCGGGTGGTGCCGTGGACGAAGCGCTTGACCTCGCTCTTGCGCAGGCCGACGGCCTCGATGGCCTCAAGCATCGCCTGAACGGGCGCCTGCGGGCGCGACGGCACCTTCGCAATCCGCGCCTCCGCGGAGTCGCGCCGGATCGCGATGATATCGGTGAAGGTGCCGCCGATATCGGTGCCGACTTCCCAGTGATGTTCGGAAGAGCTCATGTGCAGGGATCAGCTACGCGTGACGTCCGAACCGGACGCCGGATCCTTGCCGTTCATCGCAACGTCCAATGCCGAAACCAGAGCGCTCATCATGCATCCCTTGTCATGCCACCGACCGAGAGCGTGCGACAGAGCGATGGGCACGGGATAGGGCCAGAGTTGTCGCAAACCACTAGACCAGCGCGCGACCGGCGCCGTGCGCCACGCCACCTGCTGCACGTTTTGGTGCAGTCGTGCCCGCAGAGAGAGCACGCGAACACGGGCCGGCTCACGCGAAAAACGTGCAGCGCACCACGGAATTCTCCGGGCAAATCGCAACTCCTGCTGCGCTGCAATCCGAACGTCTGAAATCGTCTGTCTAATTTGCAGGCGATCGAACGGCGCTGCGGGATCGTCGGGTGCCTATGAGCTATGCACCACGATCGGCTCTGCCTCTCTTTATTGTACGAACAGTACGAGACGATATTGCCGGATCGGATGATGCATTGCGGGAGCCGCTGCCGATGCAAGCCGCGATTCTCGCAAGCAGCGGAGATGCATCCTCGACGCGCAGCCGCCCGTATCCGAACACCAGGCCTTGCAACGTCGGCTGCTCCAGAAAATTCTGCGACAGCGGCTGCACATGGATGCCGGCCTGCTTCAGGCTTGCAGCCGCTTCGCGGTCGCTCATCCGCGCCCGCATCGCCTCGGTGAACAGCGCCACCAGATGCAGTCCCGTCACCGCCGCGGACACGGTCATATCGTCAGGCATCAGCGTGGCGATCGCATCGATCAGCGCCCTGCGCCTGGTGGCATAGGCCCGGCGCATCCCGCGCAGGTGCCGCAGCAGATGCCCCTCCCGCATGAATTCGGCGAGCGCGAGCTGACCGACGCCGGAAGTATGGACGTCGATCCGCGCGCGGCCCTTGGAGAAGCCATCGATGAAATGCCTGTTGGCGACGATGTAGCCGAGCCGCAGGTTCGGCATCATGATCTTCGAGAAGGTGCCGAAATAGATCACCCGCCCCTCGCGATCGAGCGAACGCAAGGAGGCGATCATGCTGTCCTGGTGCCTGAACTCCGAATTGTAGTCGTCCTCGATCACCCAGACATCGTTCTTGTTGGCCCAGTCGAGCAGCTCGAGACGCCGCTCCAGGCCCATGCTGACGCCGAGCGGATATTGATGCGACGGCGTGACCACGATCAGCCGGGCACCCGGCGCGCGTCGAATCCCTTCCGAGACCACCAGCCCCTTGTCGTCGACCGGAACCGGAACGAGCTTTGCGCCGGCCGCCGTGAGCGCCCACCGGGCCTCGACAAAGCCGGGCTCCTCGACCCAGACCTCGTCGCCGGGATCGAGGATCATCCGGCTACAGAAATCGAGCGCCCCCGATGTGCCTGACGTGACGACGACCTCCTCCGGCGCGCAGACCAGCCCGCGCACCGAGCCGAGGAAATTTGCGATCTCGCTGCGCAGGCGCGGATGGCCTTCGGGAGGGAGATCGAGGCACTCCTGCTCCCTCGGATTTTGCCAGGTCTGGCGCAGCAGGCGCGACCAGTCCTTGAAGGGAAACGTCGAGATATCAGGTGCGCCGGGACTGAACTCCGACGGCCAGTTGGTCTCGTAGTCGAACGCCAGCAGTGATTGCCAGCGCTTCGACATATGGGCGGGCACGGCCGCGGGCGACGCCACCGACGGCGGCTCCGCGTGCGGTGTTGCGACTGACGCCACCATGACGCTGCCGCGCGGGGTCGATTCAAGATAGCCCTCGGCGTAGAGCAGATCCCACGCGGTCAACACCACCGTGCGCGAGCAGCCCAGCTCCCGCGCGATCTCCCGCGAACCCAGAAATTGCGTTCCGGCCGGAAAGACGCCGCGCAGAATGCAGCCCCGGATGTGGGCCGCGATCTGCAAGTGCAGCGGCACAGCCGACGTCCGGTCGATGTGCATCCCGGCGAGAGATACGCGCTTGTTCGGTTGACGGCTCTTGTCCATCGCGCAGAGGTGATTGTTGGAACGGCCGGCGATCGCCAGCCTCACCTCAGGATGCGTCAAGAGCGGATTCGGGTCCAGCCTCGGCTGGATCGGTCACCCCGACCGTGTGGTAGGCGCGGCCGAAATAGATCAGATTGTCGGTGCAACCGAATCTCTGCAGGGCCACGACGCGGCAGAACAGCACGTCATGCGTACCGACATTGACGGTATCGGCAATCCGGCAGTCGAACGCGGCGGAACAGTCGGCCAGCACCGGCGCACCGGTTGCGAGCGTCGACCACGCGGCCGCGGCAAACCGTTCCTCGGCGGGCACCTTGCCGCCGAACAGCCGGGAGAGCGGCTCATGCCGGGCCGAGAGCACGTTGACGCACACCACCTCGTTGCGAGTCACGCTGGAGTAGGCCGAGGACGCGCGGTTGATGCAGACAAGAAGCGTCGGCGGATCGTCGGTAACGCTGCAAATGGCGGATGCGGTAAATCCGGCGCGACCCGCGCTGCCGTCTGTGGTCACGATGTTGACGGCCGCGCCGAGACAGGCCATCGCATCGCGGTAGTCCTGTGGGGCCACGTCCTGCATCGGCGTCCTCACACCGCAATGCCCGGCGCAAACGCCAGCTCGCGCAGCACCTGGGCCAACACGGAGGCGCCGGCGGCAACATGATCGGGCTCAGCCCATTCGTGCTCAACGTGGCTTGCGCCGTCGCGGCACGGGATGAAGATCATCGCGGCGGGACAGATCTTGGCAAGATGGCGGGCGTCGTGACCGGCGGCGGAGAGGATCTCCATGGCGGAATGCCCCTGCTCTCGCGCGGCTTCCGCAATGCTCGCCCGCAGGCGCGGATCGAAGGCGTTTGACGGCGCATCGACGAGCGGTGTCACCGTGACCGCGCACGGTGCGGCGTTCTGCTGGCAAAGAGCCGCGATGCGCGCGCCCGCGGCATCGAGCACCGCATTATCAGGATGACGCAGATCGATGCTGAAGCTGACGCGCGAAGGCACCACCGACGGCGCGTTCGGAACCACGGCAACACGGCCGATGGTGAACTTGATGTCGGCATCGACCGTGCCGATCTTGGCATGGAGCGCCGCCGCCATCCGCGCAAAGGCCGCGAGCGCATCCCGCCTCTCCTGCTGCGCCAGCGTGCCGGCGTGTCCTTCGGCGCCCTCGACCACCACCTGAAACGTCTTCTTGCCCTGGATGCCCGTGACGACCCCAATCGCGCAGTCGGCTGCCTCGAGCAATGGTCCCTGCTCGATGTGCAATTCGAGATACGCTCCGGCCGCGAAGCCGAGTGGCCTGCGCGGCACATCAGGGAAAGCCTGGTGGAGGCGGTCGAGCGCTTCGCCGACGCTGATGCCGTCGGCATCGCGCGCGGCGCGGATCGCATCCATGTTGCGTTCGCCGGTAAAGGCCTCCGAACCCATCATGCCCGGGGCGAAGCGCGAGCCTTCCTCGTTCATCCAGGCGACGACGATGACATCGCGTGCCAGCCTGTCACTTTGCTCGGCGAGCGAGACCGCCGCCTCTAACGCCGCCATGACACCGGCCGCGCCGTCGAATTTCCCGCCGGTCGGCTGGCTGTCGAGATGACTGCCGAGCAGAACCGGCGACGCGGCGCGATCGCGCCCGGCCAGCGTCAGGAACAGGTTTCCCGCGGCATCCGTCGACGGCGTCAAGCCCGCCTCGCGCGCCCAGCCGATAGCACGGCGCCAGGCGGCAATCTCGCCGTCACTCAGTGCCTGACGGTTCACCCCGCCGGCGGGCGTCGCGCCGATCTCGGCGAGCGCCATCAGGCGCGTCCAGAGCCGATCGGCGTTGATCAAGGTGCTCGATCCCATCGACCTACTTCGTGCGCATGATCTGGCCCGGCAGCGCGCGCGGATCGCGCGGCAGCCAGCGCCCGGCCTCGACCTGGGCAATGAACTCGGCAAGCAGCGCGTTGAACGCCGCCGGCTCCTCGAGATTGAGCGTGTGGCCGGTCTTGGGGAAGACCGAGAGACCGCAGGCCGGAATGGTCTTCTTCAGGAAGATGCCGGGCTGGAGACAATGATCGTCCTCGTCACCGACGACGACCAGCGTCGGCACCATCATCTTCTTCAGGCCGTCTTCGAGATCGTAGAAGGACGGCCGCCGTGCCTGGACCCCGCGCATGGTGTTGGCGGCGCCGCGGTCGGAATGGGTGGCAAGGCGATCGGCGAATTCCTTCCAGCCGCGCGGATCCTTGTTCTGGAACTGCACCCGGCTCGCGCCGAGCGCGTAGATCTTCGAAAACTCCTTGGCGCCCTGCTTCTCGAAATTGTCGGCAACTTCGAGCGAGACGCCGCGGAAATATTCTTCGAACTCCTTCTCGCAGCCATAGCCGGCGCCGGCCACCGTGAGCGACAAGGCACGCTCCGGCGTGCGCAGGCCGAAATGCACCGTACAGAAACCGCCCATCGACAGGCCGACGATGTGCGCCTTCTCGATTCGGAGCGCGTCGAGCACGGCGACCGCATCGTCAGCGGCGATCGCCTGCGAATAGGCCTCCACGCTGTCGGGCACATCCGACGGCGGATAGCCGCGCGCGGCGTAGGTGATGCAGCGATGGCGCCGGCTGAAATAGCGCAACTGCGGCTCCCAGCTTTGGTGATTGCCGCCGAATTCATGGATGAAGAGGATCGGCGTGCCTTCGCCCGCCTCTTCCACATGAAGCTTCACACCGTCTTTGGTGGTGATCATCGTCATCGGCATATTCCCTAGAATTGCGGCGGCAGGTCGTTGAGCGTGCGCGCCTGCGCAACCATGTCCGGCAGCAGCGTGCAGAGCTTTTCGACCCACGCCTGCGGCACGGAGGTGCTGATCTTGACGAAGCGGTCGCCGAAGCGCTGCGTGTGATAGGTGCCCTGGCGGATCATGATGCCCTGGCGGCGATAGCACTCGACCAGCGCCTCGGGACGGATGCCCGCCGCGATGGTCTCCAGCACGAGAAAGTTTCCGTGCGAGGGCATGATCGGCAGCGCCAGCCCTTCGATCGCGGCCGCCGCCTCCTGGATCATCGCCTTGTTGGACCGGTCGGTGCTGCGGACCTTCTTCATCCACTCAGCCTTGACGGAAAGTCCCGCCTGCGCCGCACGCTGGGCGATCACGCTCGCACCAAGCACGCTCGTGGATGTCAGCGCCAGTTCCTCGAACAGGTCGGGCGCTGCGACCAGAGCGCCGATCCGCAGGCCGGCAAGCCCGAGCCATTTCGAAAAGCTGGTCGAGACCACCGAGCCTTGCGGCGCCACGTGGAGCGCCGGGGTGTGGCCGTCGGCGAAATCGCGGTAGGTGCAGTCGTGCACCAGCAGCGCGCCGCAATCGCGCGCAATCGCCGCGAAGCTCTCGATCTCCTCGCGGGTGTAGCGAATGCCGAGCGGATTGTTGGGATCGACGAGATAAATGATCGCCGTGCGCTCATCGACATTCGCCTTCAACGCCTCGGGCGTCAGGCGGTAGTTGCAGGCCGGATCGTAGATCGGAATCTCGATCACCTCGGCGCCCTGCTGGCGCGCGAACAGGCACGGCCATTTCCAGGTCGGATCGGTCGTCACCAGCGTCGTGCCGGGCTTGCAGCGCGCGCGACAGATCATCGCCAGCGCGTTGACGCCGCCCTCGGTCACCAGCGCCTCTGCGCCGGGCACACCGAGGTCGGCGACGATCGCGGCACGCAGCGCCTCGAAGCCGAGCGGCGGGGCATAGGCATTGAACTCGCCAGCCTCGATCGAGCGCAGCATCGCCTCGCGCACGGCGGGGTGGCTCTCGATATGGTTGGTGTTCTGCCCGAGCCAGTAGAGCCCCGGCGTCGCCGAGAGCTCATCGAAATAGCGGTTGCGGAGCAGTGCCGCGGATTGAGGCTTCGACATCGAGGCCTCAGATCACCGAGCCGCGCGCGGCGATGCCGCCGTCGATCGTCACCACCGTGCCGGTGATGTAGCCGGACCTCGGCGAGGACAGGAAGGCGACGAGATCGGCAACCTCCTCCGACGTCGCGGGGCGCTTGCCGGGATATTTGTCGAACAGCTCCTCCCAGCGGCTTTCGTCGCCGAGCATGTCGATCGCCTTGCGCTTCATGATCTTGAGCATGCGGTCGGTGGCAACCGGTCCCGGATTGACCGCGACAACGCGCACGCCGTGATCGAGGCTGCGGCCGCCGAGCGCCTTGGTGAAGGACATCAGCGCCGCGTTGCCGGTCGAGCCGGCGATGTAGCTCGCGTCCCAGTTCTCACCGGAATTGCCGATGATGTTGATGATGACGCCGTCCTTGCCCTTCATGCGCGGATAATAAAGACGCGACAGCGTGATGTAGCCGAACACCTTGAGATCGAAGCCGCGCCGCCAGGCGGCATCATCGAGGATTTCCAGCGAGCCGGCCGGGATGTCGCCGGCATTGTTGACGAGGATGTCAATGTCGCCGACCTCGGCCGCGAGCTTCTCCATCGCGGCCGTGCTCGACAGGTCGAGCGCGTGGATGGTGATCTTCACGCCAAAGTGGGCTTCCAGATCACGCTTGGCCTGGAGCATGGCCTCGCCATTGCGGGCGGCCAGATGCAGGTGACAGCCCTCCGCGGCGAAGAGCTCGGCCACCGCAAGTCCAATTCCTTTCGACGCGCCGGTGATCAGGGCGGTCTTGTTCGTCAGCTTCAGGTCCACTCCGGGTCTCCAGGATGCAAGCTAGATATACAAGGTCTAGCAATTTGCATACCAAGCGACCCGAGGGTCATTCGAAGGCGGCGAGGAAGTCCAGAAGATTGTCGCCGAGCAGGTTGACGTGGTCCCGCATGGCGCTGTGCGCCCGCTCCGGATCGTGGGTCAGGATCGCCTGCATGATCGCCTCATGCTCGCGAACGGTGTCGGCGATCCGGTTCGGCATGCGCGTCACCCGGCGGCGATACGCCGCCACCTGGTTGCGCAGCTTGCGGGTCTGCTCGACCAGGAAGGCGTTGCGCGAGGCTTCGTAGATCGCTTCGTGAAATTCCTGGTTGATGTCGTAGAAAACATCGATATCGCCGGTTTCACCTGCCGCCACAAGCCGCTGGTGAATCTCGCCAATTTCAGTCCCCCAGGCCTGGGAGACGCGCCGCGCGGCGAGCCGCGCGCAGAGCCCTTCCAGCTCCGCCATGACCTGGAACATCTCGATCAGCGCCTGCGCCTTGATGCTGCGGACCGTCGCCCCTTGCCGGCCGCGCAGTTCGACCAGATTGTTGGCGGCCATCAGACGGAATGCCTCCCGCACCGGCGTGCGCGAGACGCCGAAGCGCTGGGCGATCTCCTGCTCGTCGAGCCGGCTGCCCGGCTCGAGATGCCCCGCCGCGATCGCCCCTTCGAGCTTCTGGCGCAGGCTCTCGGCGAGCGTCATGCCGGGGCCTGCGGCCAGGGTTTCGTGCCCATTTTTCACGCGCCTGCCTCCGGCATGTGCACCAATATCCGCCATCATGTTTCTCCGATATCGATATACGTATACAAAATGGCACCAATCTTCCAGTGAACCGGCCGATTTTCTGGCGGAGACGCGTGCATCTCCGGGATATCCACCTGCCAACTCGCAAATCTTATGCCTGATTTGCCGCGAAATCGCACTGGCACACGAGTTGCTAAGAGATTTCGACGCGGTCCGCTTTCGTATGCGAATGGCCGCCGCCATTATACAAGGACATCCCGGTGCAGGCTGCCCGCCTCCCCGATCCCGGACCGGCCATCGAGGCCCCGCAGGCTCACCCGAAGCCTGAGCCGCTGCTCGAGCTGCGCGCGATCGACAAGACCTTCGGCTCCGTTGCGGCACTGTCCGGACTTCAGGCGAGCGTCGCCCCCGGCGAGTTCGTCACCGTCGTCGGCCCGAGCGGCTGCGGCAAGAGCACCCTCTTTAATATTGTCGCCGGCCTGGAAGAGCCCGACGCCGGCGGCATCCTGCGCTTCGAGGGCAAGAGCTGCCACGCCGCCGACCTGCTCGGCCGCGTCTCCTTCATGCCGCAGCGCGACCTGCTGTTTCCCTGGCGCAATGTCGTCGACAACGCCATCCTCGCGCTCGAGGTCGAGGGCATGCCGCGCGAGCAGGCGCGCGCAAAGGCGCTGAAGATGCTGCCCGAGTTCGGGCTCGCCGGCTTCGAGAAGCAATATCCCAACCAATTGTCGGGCGGCATGCGCCAGCGCGTCGCCCTGATGCGCACCTTCCTGTTCGAACGCGACCTGATGCTGCTGGACGAGCCGTTCGGCGCGCTCGATGCGCTGACGCGGGCGATGATGCAGCGCTGGCTGCTCGACGTCTGGCAGAAATACCGCCGCACCATTCTCTTCATCACCCATGACGTCGACGAGGCGATCTTCCTCGGCGACCGCGTGCTGGTCATGACGGCGCGTCCCGGCTCGGTGAAGCTCGAACAGGTCGTCGACCTGCCCCGCCCGCGCCGGCCCGAGATCGTCACCTCTCCGGAATTCGTGCGCCTCAAGCGCACGCTGCTCGACGCCATCGAGGAGGAAAGCATGAAGTCGTTCCAATCCTCCATCGCGCAGGAGAAGACGCCGTGAATGCGATGTCAGCGCCGCAAGCCGCGCCGCGCGGCATCGAACCGGCCGAGTGGGATGCCCGGATCAAGCTCGCGGCCTGCTATCGCATGGTCGCCAAGCTCGGGATGGACGACCTGATCTACAACCACATCTCCTTGCGCGTGCCCGGCCACGAGGACCAGTTCCTCATCAATCCCTACGGCCTGCTGTTCGACGAGATCACGGCATCCAGCCTGGTGAAGATCGACACCAAGGGCAACAAGCTCGACGACACGCCGCATGCCGTCAACGTCGCGGCCTTCGTCATCCATGCCGCGATCCACACCGCGAACCACGACGCGGCCTGCGTGCTGCACACCCATTCCGACGCGAGCGTCGCGGTCTCAGGGCAAGAGAAAGGCCTGTTGCCGCTCAGCCAGTTCGCGATGCGCTTCTACGACCGCCAGGCCTTCCACGACTACGAAGGCGTCGCCATCGACCTCGACGAGCAGGTTCGCCTGGTGCGCGACCTCGGCCCGCACAAGGTGATGCTGATGCGCAATCACGGCATCCTCACCGTCGGACGGACGCCGGGCGAGGCCTTCATGCTGCTGTATTATTTCGAACGCGCCGCGCGGATCCAGCTCCAGATGCAGGCGGCGGCCGCAGCCGGCGCCAAGCTGGTGATGCCGCCGCACGAGGTCTGCGAGAAAGCCGCGCGCCAGTTCTGGGAATTGCAGGGCGACATCCTCGTGCCCGGCGAACGCGAGTGGCCGGCGCTGATGCGCCAGCTCGACCGCACCGATCCGTCCTACCGCAATTGATTTCACCGCCTGGAGTTTGACCATGTTGAGCCGACGCCACGCCTTCTTCGCCCTCTCCGCCATCGCACTGGCGACCGGCTCGCTTGTCACGGCCGCGCCCGCCGCTGAATTGCAGAAGGCAAGCCTGCGCCTGAAATGGCTGCCGCAGGCGCAGTTCGCCGGATTCTACGTTGCGGCCGCCAAGGGCTACTACAAGGCCGAGGGCATCGACCTCACCATCAATCCCGGCGGACCCAACCTGCTCACCGAGAACCTGGTCGCGACCGGCGCCGACACGTTCGGCTTGTCCGGCGGCACCGACAGCGTGTTCGCGGCGCGTGACAAGGGACTGCCGATCGTCTGCATCGGCGTGTCGCACCAGATCACGCCCTTCATCTTCGTCACCCGCAAGGACGGGCCGGTGAAGACGATCCAGGATTTCAAGGGCAAGACCGTCACCACCTGGTTTACCGGCGCCAACCATGTGCTGAACGGCATGCTGGCCAAGGAAGGCATCAAGCCGGATGAGCTGAAGATCCAGCCGCAGCAGGTTTCGGTGACACCCTTCGTCGACGGCAGCGTCGATGTGGTCACCGCGACCTATTACAACGAGTTCTACACCATCCAGTCGCGCATGCCGAAGGACAGCCTGAAGACCTTCGTCGCCGAGGACTACGGCATCACCTTCCCGCGCGACACGCTGATCGTGGCCGAGGCGACCGCCAAGGAGAAGCCTGAGCTGGTCAAGGCGTTCCTGCGCGCTTCTCTCAAAGGCTGGAAGGACGCCTTCGCAGACCCCAAGGGTGCCGTCGATACCGTGATGGCCGCGGCTCCGACGCTCGACCGCGCGCAGCAGGAGTTCATGCTCACCGAGGTAAAGCGCCTGATGACCGCTGGCGCCGCGGCGAAGAACGGCATGTTCTGGATCGATGCCGACGCGGTCAAGACCGCCCACGACTTCTTCCTGAAGTACGGCGTCATTTCCAAGCCGCTGGATCTTGCCGCCGCGTATGATGCAAGCTTCATCCAGAGCGTTCCGCTGGCGGACCGGCTGCCGTGAGCAGCCCTTCGGCGGCATCGCTTGGCAAGAGCTGGGTTGCTGCGCAGCGCATCGCGATGCCGGCTTCGTTGCGCAAGCTGGTCCGGCTCCTGCTGGGCCTTGCGATTGCGGCGGTGATCTGGGAAGGCTCGGTGCAGCTGTTCGGCATCCGGCCTTATTACCTGCCGCGCCTCAGCACGATCCTGATGGCGATCGCGGCGACGCCTCGCGCCTATGTCGACGGCTTCCTGCGTACACTCGCCGAAACGCTGATCGGCTTTGCTTCGGGCGGGGCGTTCGGCGTGCTCATGGGCGTCGTGTTCTTCCGCATCCGCGCGCTGCGCGAGATGGTGTTTCCGATCTTCGTGGTGTCGCAGACGATTCCGGTCATCGCCTTCGGGGCGCTCGTGGTGCTGTGGTTTGGCAATACGCTGCTCGCCAAGGCGATCATTGCGTTCTATCTGACCTTCTTTCCGGTGACGGTGAACACGCTGCTGGGCTTCGAAACCGTCGATCCCAAGCAGATCGCCCTGATGCGCAGCTTTGGCGCCTCCAACCGCCAGCTGCTGCTCCGCTTGCAGCTTCCAACCGCACTGCCGCAAATCTTCGTCGCGCTGCGGCTCGCCGCATCGCTGAGCCTCGTCGGGGCCATCGTCGGCGAATGGTTCGGCGACACCACCGGGCTCGGCGTGCTGCTGCTCCAGGCCATGTTCACCGAGAATGTCGTCGCGATCTGGGCCGCCCTGCTCGCCGCGGCGCTGCTCGGCACCGGCTTCTATGCGGTGGTCGCCGCGGTGGAGCGACGGCTGGTATTCTGGAGCGCCGAGCAATGAGCCGCGCGCTTGCCTCACCTTCGCTCTCCGTCCAGCGCGGCATCCTGGGCGCCGTCCTCCTGGTCGCGTGCTGGGAAGGCGCAGCGCGCGGACTGCATCTGCCGGCCTATGTCCTGCCCGCCGTCACCGACATCCTCGCCGGCCTCTGGTCCAAGCGCGCGACGCTCATCGACGCTGCCGGTTACACCCTGCTCGAAGCGCTGGTCGGCTACGGGCTCGGATGCCTGATCGGTATCGGCCTCGCCGTCGCAATCGCATTGGTTCCGGCACTTCGCAGCGCGATCCTGCCGCTGGCCACCGCGATCAATTCGGTGCCCGTGGTCGGCTATTCGCCGCTGATCCTGCTCTGGTTCGGCATCGGCGTCAGCTCGAAGATCGTGATGGTGGCGATGGCGGTGAGCTTCACCATCCTGCTCTCGATGCTGGCCGGGCTCGACCGTGTCGACCGCCGCGCCGTCGATCTCATGAAGAGTTTTGGCGCAAGCCGCTTCGGTGTGCTGTGGCGCCTGCGCCTGCCGACGGCCCTGCCGCTGCTGCTCGCCGGCATGCGCGTCTCGACGGTGCGCAGCGTGATCGTCGCGATCGTCACCGAGATGCTCGGCGCACATGGCGGGCTCGGCTGGGTGATCTACCAAGCCGTGCTCCAGATCGACTTCGTCCAGGTCTGGGCGGCGATCTTCGTCGCATCGGCGGCGAGCCTCGCCTTCTTCGGCCTGATCGGTTTCCTCGAACGCAAGATCCTGTTCTGGACATGACGCCATGAAACGACAGATGCATCTCGGCCTGTTTATCCTGGGAACCGGCAGCCACGTCGCCGGCTGGCGCTATCCAGGCGCGGTCGACAGCTTCCAGGACTTTGCGGCGATCCAGGAGATCGGCCGCACCGCCGAGCGCGGCAAGTTCGACTTGATCTTCATGGGCGACAATCTCTATGCCGATGCCGCCGCCCATCCCTCCTACACGCTGCGGCTCGAGCCGCTGACGATGCTGGCTGCGCTCGCGACTTCGACCAGCCATATCGGGCTCGGCGCCACCGTCTCGACCACCTACAGCGATCCGTTCTCGGTCGCGCGCGTGTTCGCCTCGCTCGACCACATCTCCAGGGGCCGCGCGGCGTGGAATGCGGTGACGACGGCCAATCCGGCGACCGCTGCGAATTTCGGCACCACCCATCCCGACCACGCCCGCCGCTACGAGATGGCCGGCGAATTCCTCGACGTGGTCAAGGGCCTGTGGGACGGCTGGGCGGATGACGCCATCGTCGCCGACCGCAGCAGTGGCGTCTACATCGATCCGGCAAAACTCCGCCCGATCGACCATGACGGCGCCTTCTTCAAGGTAAAGGGCCCGCTCAACATCGGCCGCAGCCCGCAAGGTCGCCCCGTCGTGCTTCAGGCCGGCGGCTCCGAGGCCGGACAGGCGCTCGCCGCGCGCACCGCCGATATCGTGTTCTCGGTGGTGCAGGATATCGAGGAGGCCAAGGCCGGCTACACGTCGCTGAAGACGCGACTGCCGGCGTTCGGCCGCAAAGCCGACGACGTCACGGTGCTGCCGGGCGTGATGCCCGTCGTCGGCCGCACCGACAAGGAGGCGTTCGAGAAGCTCAACGTGCTCCAGAGCTTTGTCAGCGGCAGCAATGCGCTCGCGATCCTGTCCGATCGCTTCGGCCGGGACATGTCGGCCTACGATCTCGACGGGCCGATCCCGGACATCGCACCGTCCGACAGCTATCACAGTTTCGCCAGCGTCATGCTCGCCAAGGGCCGCCGCGAGAACATGACGCTGCGCGATCTCTACAACCTCACCGCCGCCGCCCGCGGCCATTGGGTGCTGTGCGGCTCGGCCGAGCGCATCGCCGATACGCTCCAGCTCTGGTTCGAGCAGCACGCCGCCGACGGCTTCAACGTCATGCCGCCTTATTTCCACGAAGGGTTCGAGGATTTCGTCGAGCTCGTCGTACCCATCCTGCAGGAGCGTGGGCTGTTCCGCGCGGACTATGAGGGGACGACGCTGCGGGATCACCTCGGCCTTGCGCGGCCGGCCAATCCGTTCTTCGCGGCTTAGAAGATGATGAAGTTAGGTCTGACTGCGAGCCGCGAGGCAGGTACGCTCCCTCTCCCGCTTGCGGGAGAGGGTTGGGGAGAGGGTGTCTCCGCGGTGGGATTCGCCAAGAGGATAGAACCCTCACCCGGCGCAAGTGCGCCGACCTCTCCCGCAAGCGGGAGAGGTGACCGATCCCGCCGCGAGATCGAGTCAACCAAAAGCCATCAGGCTTCAGCGCGCGCCGGCGATCCGCAGCGCTTGCTCGAGTGCCCGCAACTCATTTGAAGTTGCCGGTGGCTGCGGCGGTCGCGCCGCGTCGCATGAAAGACGCCCAAGCAATTTCAGGCAGGCCTTGAGCCGCACCGTCGCGCGTCCTCCCGGCGCATCGCGATAGATCGCGACCGCAAGCGGATAGAGCTTCTCGTGCGCGGCCCGCGCCTGCTCCCAATCACCGGCTTCAGCCGCATTCCAGAGGCTGACGACAAGCTCCGGCACGACGCAGGCAAGGCTGACCTGGCTGCCGGCCGAGCCGACGAGATAGCTCGTCAGCAGGTGCTCATCTCCCGAGCCGAGCACGACGAACTCCGCCCGCAGCTTGCGGATCAGTCGCAGATTCTGTTCGTAAGTCGCGACCTCCCAGCTGCCCTCCTTGATCGCAACGAAGCGAGGGTCGGCAACCAGTTGCTCCAGCAGCGACGGTGCATAAGCCATGGCACCCGCACCGACCGGCGCGGCGTAGAGCATCAGCGGCACGGTGGTGGCATCGCGGATATGGCGGTGATGTGCGATGACACAATCATCGGCGTGTGCGAGCGCCCAGCTGTTGGGAGGAAACACCAGAAGCCCGTCCGCGCCCGCCCGCTCCAGCACAGCCGCCTCGCGCGCGGCCTCCAGGCTCGATTCGTGATTGACGCCAGAGACGATCAGGCAGTCTTTCGGAGCGTACTCGCGCGCCAGCTCCACCACGCGCTGTTTTTCGGCGAGCGACAGCACAAAATTCTCACCGGCATGGCCGTTGACCAGGAGGCCATTGATGCCCGGCGTGGACGCGACCGAGGCCACATGATCCGCCAGTCTTGTCTCATCGATCTCGAAATCGGGCGTCATCGGCACGATCGTGGCGGCATGAATGCCGCGAAGGCGATCGCTGAATGTTTGCGTCATCTCGCCGGACACCGCCGCCGCGCCCGCTAGTGAATGATCTGGTCGAGGAACGTCCGCGCCCGTTCGGACTTCGGATGCTGGAAGAACTCCTCCGGTACGGCCTGCTCCACAACCTTGCCCTCGTTCATGAACACGATGCGGTCGGCGACCTCGCGGGCGAAGCCCATCTCGTGCGTCACGCACAGCATGGTCATGCCCTCCTCCGCCAGCTTCTTCTTGGTCTCCAGCACTTCCTTGACCATCTCGGGGTCCAGCGCGGAGGTCGGCTCGTCGAACAGCATGATCTTCGGCCGCATGCACAGCGCGCGTGCGATCGCGACGCGCTGCTGCTGGCCGCCCGAGAGCTGCCCGGGAAATTTTTCGGCCTGGTCCGGAATCCGGACTTTTGTCAGGAAATGCATGGCGAGGTCCTTGGCTTCTGCCTCGCTCATGCTGTTCACGGTCATCGGGGCCAGGATGCAGTTCTCCAGCACGGTCATGTGCGGAAACAGATTAAAACTCTGGAACACCATGCCGGTGTCGCGCCTGACCGCGTCGATGTTCTTGCGCTGGCGATCGAGCTCGACGCCGTTGACGTAGATCAGGCCCTCGTCGTGCTTCTCGATGTGATTGATGCAGCGGATCAGCGTCGACTTGCCCGAGCCGGAGGGACCGCAGACCACGATCTTCTCGCCCTTGTCGACCCTGAGATCGATCTGATCCAGCGCGGTGAAGTCGCCATAGTGCTTGTAGACGGCCTCCATGCGAACCGCAGGCACATCGCGGAGCTGCGTTGCACCTTCGACGCCGCTAGCCGCATTCATCGATATCTCGCTCATGCCCGGGCCTCCACGCTCGCCCGCGCAACCGGCGCCCTCGCCGCAACCCGCCTCGACTTCGCAGCGCTGGACCGACCAAAGTGCTTCTCCAGCCGGCGTTGAATCGCATCCCAGACCGAGGTGAGGATCAGGTAATAGGCCGTGGCCGCCGCATAGACTTCGAGGATCTGGAAATGCTCCTGCATCAGCATGTCGCTGCGGCGCATGAGCTCCTCGACCGAGATCACCGAGGCGAGCGAGGTCGCCTTCAAGAGCGAGTTGATGGAGTTGCCGAGCGGCGGGATCATCAGCCGGAACGCCTGCGGCAGGGTCACCCGGCGGAACGTCACCCAGGGCGACAGGCTGAGCGCCCAGGCGGCTTCGCGCTGTCCCGCCGAAACGGCCATGAAGCCGCTGCGCACGATCTCGGCGAGGTAGGCCGCCTCGTTGAGGATCAGGCCGACCAGCGCGCAGGTGATCACGGAGAACTTGATCCCGAGTTGCGGCAAGCCGCTGTAGATCACCACGAGCTGGATCAGCAGCGGCGTGCCGCGGAAGAACCAGATGTAGAAGCGCGACGCGCCCGACAGCACCGGGTTGGACGACATGCGCATCAACGCGATGCCCATGCCGAGGATCAATCCGCCGATGACCGCCGCCACCGTCAGGCCGATGGTGACGAGCACCCCCTTCATCAGGAAGTAGTTGAAGAAGTAGTTGACGGCGGCCGTCGGACTGAAATGGCTCATCGGCTCGTCTCCGTAGGTATCAGGCCGGACCCGGGCCGGCGATCGCAAGCGGCTGATCGGCCGGCATGCTGGTCAGGCCGAACTTGTCGAACAGCGCCTGGTAGCTGCCGTCGGCGCGCATGGCGTTCAGCGCCTTGACGACGGCGTCGACCACCGTCTTATTGCGGAAACCGAGCGTAGTGCGCGCCGTGCCGAGCCCGCTCAATACTTCCTTCACGCGACCGCGGCCGGTGAGATCACGCGCCACGCTGTCGACAAGCAACGCGTTGTCCACCTGGCCGGCCAGCAGCGCGCTGACGACGTTGGTGGCGGTGGGGAAGGTCCGCATCTCGACGGCTGCGCCGCCCTTCGCCACGCTCGCATCGCTGAGCTTCTTGAGCCAATTCATCTGGTAGGTGCTGACCTCGACGGCGGATGTTTTTCCGATCAGATCATTTTCGGTAGCAATTTTTGTGCCGCTGTCGGGCGCAACCACGACCGAAATCGCCTGAATGGCGTACGGCACCATGTACATCAGCTTCGAACGTTCCTCGGTCCAGAACATGCCGGTGTCGATGCCGTCGATGCGGCCCGCGGCCATGGCCGGTATCATCGCCGGAAAATCCATCCGGACGAGTTCGACCGGAAGACACAACCGCTTGCCGAGCTCGGCGGCGAGTTCCACGTTGAGGCCCTGCAACTGGCCGTCCTTGTCGACGAATTGCTGCGGCGGGTTTGTCGGATTGATCGAGAGCTGCAACTTCCCGGGCGCAATCAGATTGTCGTCGGTGATCCCAGGCGTACAGGCCGCATGCGCAGCCGTGGATGCAAGAGCGAGTGCGGCGGCCGCACTCAGGCGAAGCAGTGTCGAGAGCATGTGATACCTCCAGTAAGACGCCAATGACCGATGCAGTCCCTCGCCCGGGATTCCCCTCAATGTTTGTTGGATGCGGCCGGCCGGATCTCACGACACGACAGGCAGCATCGTCTTCGCCCCCTCAAGCCGATCCCGACATCGGCTTGAGCTGGATTCGCATGAAGTTCTTCACCAGGGGCTCGAACGGACCGAAGCCCTTTACCTTCAGGAACTCCGGCGTTTCGAACGCCCATCGTCCCGCGACTTCGTACATGGCCGCGTATTTCGGTCCGTCGCCGATCGAGACGAAGCGCTTTGCGGACAGCCAGCCGGGACAGGCGAGCAAATCAGGGAAATGCCTCTGCTCGTACCAGGCGTTGAACGCGGCCTCGTGCTCGGGATCGATGTCGACCCGCACGATGTGAATGAAGGCTTCGTCGGCCATGGGTTCGTCCCTCACGCCAGACGAATGTCGCCGGTCGCGCGCGCCGCACCGAGCGTCGTTGCGATGGCGTCGCACAACGCCGGAACGACCGGCAGCAGCGGCGGCCGCGGATCGGCGTTACCGATCAAGCCGAGCGCCTTGAGCCCGACTTTCATGCGCGTGTGCATGTCCATGATCGGCGCCGGGCCATAGATCGCGCGGACGATTGGATAGAGCCGCTCGTTGACCGCGCGCAGCGCGGTGAGATCGTCGGCGAGCGCCGCCTGCCAAAGCGCGACGAACAGATCCGGCGCGAGGCTGACGAGACCCGAGAGAATGCCGTCGCCGCCGATGGCGAGCTGCGGCAGGAACCAGTTGAAGTTCGACGGCAGGATCGCAACGGAGGGATCGGCCCGCTTCACCGCCCGGCGATTCTCGTCATAGGCGAAGATGCTGTCGCTGCCCTCCTTGATGGCGATAACGCCGTCAAGCGCTGCGATCTTCGCCAGCGTCTCCGGTGAGTAGCCAAATCCGGACGCCAGTGGATATTGGAAGATCGACACTGGAATGCCGATGGCGGAACTGACCGCCTGCACGAAAGCCACCGGTGCGCGCGAGGTCGCCGATGCACCGCCACCAAGCGGCGCCGGCGGGAACAACACGGCGCAATCGGCGCCGGCAGCTTCCGCGAGCTGCGCCTGATGGATCGCTTCCGCGGTGGAATGCGCGATAATGCCTGAAAGCAGCGGCTTGCCGCCGATGTGCCTGCGCGTCCGCTCGATCACCGCCTGCCGCTCGTCGTCCGAGAGCGACCCGCCCTCGCCGGCATGTCCGTTGACGAACACGGCCGCGATCCCGTCCGGACAGGCGCAATAGTCGAGCACGCGGGCGTAGCCGTCCCAGTCGATCGAGCTGTCGTCCTTGAAGGGCAGCACGGTCGCGACCGTGACGCCGCGCAGGTCAGGTTTCTTCATCGGCTTGCTCATGACGGTTTCCGCCGTGGAAATTTCAGGCTCGCGCGCGCCTTCAGCACTTCGAGGCCGCCCTCGTTGCGGGCGCTCGCCTCCCAGATGATGGTGCGGGTCTCGTCGTGCTGCTCGGCGATCCAGACGTCGAAGGTGAGCGTGTCGCCGTAGAACACCGGGCCGGTGAACCAGAACCGGTCCTCGACAGAGACGCCGATCGTGCCGACCAGCTCGCTGGTGAGGATGCTGGTGCAGAGCCCCGCGACCATGATCCCCGGCGCCAGCCTGCGGCCGAAGCGCGTTGCGCCCGCGTAGACCTCGTCGACATGAACAGGGCCGAAATCGCCGGTCGCAGCAATATAGAGCGCACCATCCGCCTCGGTGATGGTCTTGCTGAGGCTGACCCTGTCGTTCACCTTCAGATCGTCGAAGGATTTCGGCTCGTACATGGCTCAGCCCTTCGCGAACGGAACCAGCGTCGCGGTGCCGTCCACCACGGTCGCCCCCGAGGGCGACAGCGTGCAGGTGACGCGGCAGACCGCGTCATCACCGGCAACCGAGACGATCTCGGCCTTGGCCTCGACGGACTCGCCGACAATCACCGGCGCAGCGAAGTTCAGCGCGATGCTGCCGATCCGCCGCGTCGGTCCGCCGAGCTGGCTGAGGCAGGTCGTGGCAAGGCCGCCGACCGCGAGCTCGAAGGCGACCATGTTGGAGGCGCCGGCCTTCCTGGCGCGGACGGCGTCCACATAGAGACCGCCGAGATTGCCGCTGATGCCGGTGAACATCGCCTGCTCCGCGACCGTCATGGTCTTGCGGAAGGCGAAGACGGCGCCGGGCTTGAGAGGTGCGTGAGACATCGGTCGTTTCCCTAGAGCTGCAAGCCATTCTTGATGGTGCTGCGCGCGACCAGCATGCGGTGGATTTCGGAGGTGCCGTCATAGATGCGGGTGACGCGCGCGTCGCGATACATGCGCTCCAGCGGCAGGTCCTTGCTGAAGCCCATGCCGCCGAACACCTGGATGGCGCGGTCCACGACGCGGCCCTGCATCTCGGAGGCCGCGACCTTGATCATCGAGACCTTGTCCCGCGCATCCTTGCCCTGATCGATGTCCCAGGCGGCGTTCATCACCATCATCTTGACGCCGAAGATCTCGGTGGCGGAATCGGCGATCAGTTTCTGCACCATCTGGAAGTCACCGATGAGCTGGCCGAACTGACGCCGCTCGCCGGCATGCTTGCGCATCATCTCGAGCGCACGCTGCGCCATGCCGACGGCACGCGCCCCGATATGGGCGAGACGGATCTGGAGCACGCTCTGCATGATCAGCTTGAACCCGCCGCCAACCTCGCCCAGCACGGCCGCTTTCGGAATGCGGCATTCCTCGAAGGCCAGCTCGGCGTGGCCATAGCCGCGGTGGCCCATCATCGGCTGCGTGCGTGCGACCTTGAAGCCGGGTGTGGTACGATCGACCAGAAACAGCGTGATGCCGCCCCGCGCGCGCTTCTCCTTGTCGGTCAGCGCCATCAGGATCACGTAATCGGCGATGTCGCCGTCGCTGATGAAATGCTTGGTGCCGTTGAGCACCCACTGGTCGCCCTCGAGATGCGCGGTCGTGCTGATCGAGGCGGCGTCGGAGCCGGCGCCCGGCTCGGTGATCGCCATGGCGCAGATCTTGTCGCCCTTCACCGTCGGCAGCAGATAACGCTCGACCTGATCGCCCTTGCAGGCCATCAGCATCGGATAGACTTGGCCGAACACGCGGCGGATCAACGCATCGGAGGTCTTGCCGAACTCTTCCTCGACGAGGCAGTGCTCGACGCAGGACAGCCCGCCGCCGCCGACATCCGCCGGCATGTTCATGGCATAAAGACCGAGCTTCTGCGCCTTGGCCTTGGTCACCGCCAGCGCATCGGGCGGCACCTTGGCCGTCTGCTCCACCACGTCTTCGAGCGGCTGCACCTCTGTTTCAACGAAACGGCGGACAGTGTCGACCAGCAGGCGCGTCTCCTCAGGAACTGAAAAGTCGATCATCGCGCCACTCCCACCGCCTTGCCGGCGATCATCGCCTCAATGTCGGCGGCGCCGTAGCCGATCTCGCCGAGCACTTCGCGGGTCTGCGCACCTAGCCGCTGCGGCACCAGCCGCACCTCCGGCGTCCGGCCGTCATAGCGAGCGGGATGCGCGACCATCCGGATTTGCGCGCCGCCTGCACTCTCGGCGCTCTTGAACACGCCGAGATGTCTCAGCTGGGGATCGGCCTCGAGGTCGCGATAATCCTGTACCGGCGCGTGCCAGATCCGCGCCGCCTCGAGCGAGGGCAGCCAATCGGCCGTCGACTTCTGCTTCAGACGCGTCGCGACGATCCGCGTGATCTCCTCGCGCTTCGAGAAACTGTCGGCCTCGCCGAACCGCTTCAACTCTTCGCAGTCAAGCCCTGCCGAGAGCGCCTTGGGCGCCGCCATGGAGATCGCGAGATGGCCGTCGGCCGTCGCATGAATGCCGTAAGGCCCGGGGCTGAACCAGGCGGCAATTCCGGCCGGACCGCGTGGCGTCGGCGACGGCGCGCCATTGAGCCAGGCGGTCAGCGGCTCAACCTGGAGATCGAGGGCGGCCTGATAGAGGTTGACCTCGACGAGCTGCCCCTTCCCCGTCTTGGTCCTGGCAAACAGTGCCGCGAGAATGCTCATGGCATAGAGCGAGGCCGCATGCTGATCGACGATCACCGCGCCGACGGCGGTCGGCTCGCCATCCGCGCGTCCGGTCCGCATCGCAAGGCCGGACATGGCCTGGAGCAGCAGATCCTGGCCGGGACGATCCTTGTAGGGCCCTTCCGATCCGAACCCGGTCGCCACCGCATAGATCAGGCCGGGGTTGATCGCCTTGAGCGTGTCGTAGCCGAGGCCGAGCTTGGCCATGGTGCCCGGCCGGAAGTTTTCCATCACGACGTCAGCGGTCGCGACCAGCTTCTTCACCGCGGCGATGCCGTCGGGATGCTTGAGATCGACGGCGAGACTGCGCTTGTTGCGCCCGGTCGCCAGGTGATTGACGCTGTCGCCCGCGACGAAGTGATTGGCCACCGCCCAGTTGCGCTGAAACGCGCCCTCGATCGGCTCGACCGCGATGACGTCGGCGCCGAGATCGGCGAGCGTCTGCGCGGCCAGCGGGCCAGCGAGGTAATGATTGAAGCTGAGTATTTTGACGCCGTCGAGCAGGTTCATCGATCACACCAGGTCTAAGCGGCTGCAGTGGACGCGCCGCGCCACGCGAGACCGAACGTCTTCACCAACGCCAGCGCGGCCGCGTCTTGCGCCGCCGGCAACGGCAGTCGCGGCGGGCGCGGGCCGCCGACCGCAAGGCCCATATGGCCGAGCAGCGCCTTGCTGCCGGCGACATAGGCCTGGCCGCCGACGAATTCGATCACCGGCAGATATTTCAGATAGAGCTCGCGCGCCTCCTTGATGGCGCCCTCGTCTGCGACGAGGCTGAAGATGCGCGCCATCTCGGACGGCACGACATTGGAGGCCACTGCGACCCAGCCTTGCGCGCCCTCGACGAAGGATTCGAAGCCGAGGATGCCGCCGAACACGGTCATCCTGTCGCCGCAGAGCCGGATGATGTCGCGCACCCGCGTCACCTCCAGCGTCGACTCCTTGATATAGAGACAGTTGTCGATCTCGGCGATGCGCGCCACGAGCTGTGGCTTGAGATCGACATTGGCGGTCGCCGGATTGTTGTAGACCATGATCGGCAGCGCGATCGCGTCGGCCACCGTCTTGTAGTGATGCACGAGTTCGTCGTCGGTCGGCGTCGAATAGAACGGCGGAATGATCATGACGCCGTCGGCGCCCAGCTTTTCGGCACGGCGGCTGAGGCGAACCACCTCGCGCGTATCCTCCGCACCGGTGCCGATCAGCACGGGCACACGCCCCGCGGCCTGGCCGATGACGACCTCCGCCACCAGCGCCTTCTCGTCGTCGTCGAGAGACAGGAATTCGCCGGTCGAGCCGAGCGGGATTAGCCCATGAATGCCTTCCGCGATCTGCCAGTCGACGAAGGCGCGCAAGGCTGCAACATCGACCTCGCCCGCTGCCGTGAACGGGGTGATCATGACGGTGTAGGTGCCGCGGAACGTCTTCATCAGGGAACTGCCGGGTGCTCGGGTGAATTCAGGCGATGGGTACTGCCTGCGGAATATCCGCACGCGTTATGCAATCGTTTGCATAAATGGCTCTGCATTGGGCAACACCATCCATTTTTTGAGCTTGATCCGCGCGGAATAAGCTCATAGCGTTTCTGCAATCGATTGCAGTCTATCGGCAGGTTTGATGACCGTCACGCTCAAAGATGTGGCACAGGCGGCCCGCGTTTCGGTCAGTACCGCCTCGCGCGCACTGACGGGAACCGGCTTGACCAGCGAGCGCACGCAGCAGCGCCTGACGCGTATCGCGCGCGAGCTCGGCTATCGGCCGAACCCCATCGCGCGGGGCCTCAAGACCGGACAATCGCGGCTCGTCGCGCTGCTCGTGCACAACCTCACCAACGCCTCGTTCCAGGTGATGGCCGAAGTGGTGCAGGCGCGCCTGAAGGCGCTGGGTTATCAGATGCTTCTGTGCATCGGCGGCGACGATCCGCAGCAGGAGAGCGACACCCTCACGACGCTGGTCGACCACCGCATCGACGGACTGATCGTCGTTCCCACCGGCAAGAACGGCCCGCAGCTCAAGGCGTTGGCGAAGGATGTTCCGATCGTCTGCCTGGTGCGGCGCGACGACGCAACCGATCTCGAGACCGTGCTCGCCGACGATCCGCAGGGCGCCTATCTCGGCACGCGCCACCTGATCGAGCTCGGCCACAAGCGCATCGGGTTGATCGTCGGCCGCCAGGATACGACGTCCGGCCGCGAGCGACTGTCCGGCTATGTCCGCGCGCTGCGCGAGGCCGGCATCGCCAAGGACGACACATTGATTCACGCCGGCCATTTCGTCCCCGAGACCGGTGCGACGGGCTGCCGCAAGCTGCTGGACCTCCCGCGCCCGCCGAGCGCGATCTTCGTGGCCAACCACGAGGCAACGCTCGGCGTGCTGCGCGTGACGGCGGAGCGGAACATCGCGATCCCCGACGACCTCTCGCTGCTCTGCTACGAGGACATGCCGTGGTTCGAATGGCATCGCCCCGCGATCAGCATCGTCGACAACGGCGCGCGCGATCTCGCCAATCTCGCCGTCGACCGGTTGCTGCAACGCATGGATGCGAAGGGCAACGGCAATGACGGCGTTCGCGAATATCGCGTCGGCGCCCGGCTGATCAAGCGCGACTCCTGCCGCCAGTTCGATGCCCCGCCCCCTGCGAGATCCGCGAAGTCCAAATCATCTTCATCCAAATCATCTGCGGCCAAATCCGCGAAGGTCTGATCGATGCCCTATGTCGAAGTGCTCGCCCCGCAAGCCCCAAACCAGCGCAAGGCCGCGCTGGCGAGGTCCGTGACCGACGGCCTGATGTCGGCGTTCGGCGTCACCGCTGATACGGTCACGCTCTATTTCCTGAACATTGCGCCCGATGACTACGCCCATGCCGGCACGTTCGGCGCGCAGGCCACCGGCCAGCGTATCCTGCTCAAGGTGCACGCGTTCCGCCGCAGCGAGGCCGAGCGCCGCGCCGCCGCCATCGCGCTGACCCGCGGCGTATGCAGCGCCTATGGCGTGCCCGGCGATGACGTCGCGGTCTATTTCCTCGATCGCGACCGCAGCGAGGTCTCCCACGATTCCAAGCTCGCCAGCGACTGACGGGAGCCGCACGCCATGGACCGCTTCTATTCTCAAGACCAGAAAGCCCTGCGCGAGACAGCGCGCCGCTTCGCGGAGGCTGAGATCCTCCCGCGCGCCGCCACGATCGACCGCGAGGACCGCTTCGACCGCACCCTCTACAAGGGCATGGCCGATCTCGGACTGTTCGGCATCTGCCTGCGCGAAGGCGCCGGAGGCGCCGGCCTGGATGCAGTCGCGGCCTGCATCGCGATGGAGGAGCTGGCGCGATGCTCCGGCGCAGTCGCCAATGCCTTCGCGATCCCCGTCGAGGCGGTGCTGTTCTTCGACCATCACGGCACCGACGCGCACAAGGCACTGATCCCGAAAATTCTCAGCGGCGACATTATTCCTGCGACCGCCGTCTCGGAGCCCGACCATGGCTCCGACGTCGCCGGCATCCGCACCCATGCGGTGCGCGAGGGCAACGGCTGGCGGCTCAACGGCACCAAGGCCTGGGTGACGCTCGGCGGCGTCGCCGATCGCATCATGGTGTTCGCGCGCACCGGTTCCGACGCGGGCCACCGTTCCATCTCCTGCCTGCTGGTCGACGGCGCCCTGCCCGGCATCGCCCGCGGCAAGAACGAAGAGCTGCTCGGCATGCACGGCCTTGAAGATTGCCAGATCACCTTCTCCGACGTGCAGTTGCCGGCGGACAGCGTGATGGGGCCGGAGAACCAGGCCTTCAAGATGGCCATGAGCAATTTCAACTTCAGCCGGCTGATGATGGCCTCGATGGCGCTCGGCATGGCGCAGGCCGCTTTCGAGGACGCCACCGCCTATGCCCGCGACCGCAAGCAGTTCGGCCAGGCCATCATCGGCTTCCAGGCGGTTCAGTTCATGCTGGCGGACATGTCGACCGACATCGCCGCCGCGCGGCTTCTGATCCACCACGCCGCGCGCCTGCACGATGCCGGCGAGCCGATCGCCAAGGAGGCGGCGCAGGCAAAGCTGTTCACCACCGACATGGCGATGAAGCACGTCTCCAACGCGCTGCAGATCCACGGCGGCAACGGCTATTCGCGCGAATATCGCATCGAGCGGATCTTCCGCGACGTCCGCCTCGCCCAGATCTACGAGGGCACCAACCAGATTCAGCGGCTCATCATCGCCCGCCAGGTCGAGAAGGAGGCCGCATGATGCGGGGCGTGCGATCATGCTGAGCATCATCACCGCGGCCGAGGCCGCAGGCTTGATCCGCGATGCCGACACGCTGATCGTCGGCGGCAATGGCGGCACGGGGGCAGCAGAGGCCATTCTCGACGCGCTGGAGCGGCGTTTCCTCGGTGGTCAGGGCCCGCACAATCTGACGCTGATCAACATCACCGGCGTCGGCGCCGTGACCGAGAAAGGCCTCTGCCATCTCGCCCATGAGGGCCTGATCGCGCGCGTGATCGGCGGCAATTTCGGCTTGCAAGTGCCGTTCATGCGCCTCGTCCGCGACGAGCTGATCGACGCCTACAATTTCCCGCAAGGGGTGATGAGCCAGCTCTGCCGTGCCATGGCGGCGAAACATCCTGGCGTGCTCACCCATGTCGGTCTCAACACTTATATGGATCCGCGCCAGGACGGCGGCCGCATGAACAAGCGCACCACCGCGCCGCTGGTGGACCTGCTCGAACTGCACGGCCAGTCTTGGCTGCTCTACCGCGTCCCCGCCCCGCCCGATGTCGCCATTATCCGCGGCACCTCCGCGGACGAGGACGGCTATATCAGCATGGAGCACGAGGGTACGACGCGCGAGGATCTTTCGATCGCGCAGGCCGTGCACAATGCGGGAGGCACCGTGATCTGCCAGGTCAAGCGGATCGTGAAGCGCGGCTCGATCCATCCGCAGATGGTCAAGATCCCCGGCTTCCTGATCGACCACATCGTGCTCGAGCCCGATCAGATGCAGACCTACGGCACCGCCTACGATCCGGCGCGCTGCGGTGAAACGCGTGTGCCCGAGGCGATGATCACGCCAGATCCGCTGACCGAGCGCCGGGTGATCGCCCGCCGCGCCGCCTTCGAGCTGCGCCCGCGCGACGTCGTCAATCTCGGGGTCGGCATCTCCGCGATGATCCCCAATGTCGCGGCTGAGGAAGGCATCTCCGACCTGATCACGCTGACGGTGGAATCCGGCGTGGTCGGCGGCGTGCCCGGGCACGCGCGCGAGTTCGGCACCGCGATCAATCCGCGTGTCATTCTCGACCAGGCCTATCAGTTCGACTTCTACGACGGCGGCGGGCTGTCTTGCGCCTTCCTCTCCTTCGCGGAGGTGGACGCGGCCGGCAACGTCAACGTCACCCGCTTCGGCGATCGCCGTGACGGCTCTGGCGGCTTCATCGACATCACGCAAAACGCCAAGCGATTGATCTTCAGCGGCACCATGACCGGTGGCAAGTTCGATATCGGCGTCGAGAACGGGCGCCTCGCGATCCGGCGCGACGGCGCCTTCCGCAAGTTTGTGCCGCAGGTTGGCCAGATCAGCTTCAGTGCGTCGCTTGCCGCGCAGCGCGGCCAGCACGTCAGCTATGTCACCGAGCGCGCCGTGTTCGAGTTGGAGAACGGCAACGTGACCTTGACCGAGATCGCGCCGGGGGCCCGCCTGGACGAGGACATTCTCGCCCATATGGGCTTTCGGCCGCGCATTAGCCCGCAACTGAAGGACATGGATCCGCGCATCTTCCGCTCCGGGCCCATGGGCATCGCGCAGAGCTTCAAGGCCTTGCCGGCGCGGCCGCGCAAGGTCGCCTGAGGATTGGGCATGGACACCAGCGCCCCGATCAATCTCCGTTACGAGGACATCGCGCTCGGCACGGAGTTCGAGACCGCCGCGCACACCGTGACGGAGGCCGATATTGCTGTCTTCGCCGACGTCACGCGCGACCATCATCCGCTCCACCTCGATGCCGGCTATGCGAAGTCGCGCGGTTTTCCCGCGGTGATCGGCCACGGACTGTTCGGCCTGTCGCTGATGGAAGGGCTGAAGTCGGAGTTGAAGCTGTACGAGGAGACCTCGGTCGCCTCGCTTGGCTGGGACGAAGTCAAATTCAAAGGTCCTATCGTCGCCGGCGATAGCTTGCGCGTGCGTTTCCGTTTCGTCGAGAAGCGGCCGACCAAAAATCCCGCGCGCGGCATCGTCATCGAGACGCTCGACCTTCTCAACCAGCGCGATGAGGTGGTGACCACCGCCCGCCACACCTCGCTGATCCTGACTCGGCAGGCCGATCGCGACGTGACGGCGGCCATTTGACGAGACAATGAAGAAGACGTCGGACCGGAGAACGGCTCCTCTGCCACCCACGATTTGATCGGAGTATTCAGATGCGATTTACCAAGATCTTCTCCGCCTTCGCCCTGCTGGTCGGCCTGTCCCAGGCCGCCGGCGCCCAGACCTGCACGCCGAAGGTGCCGGCCTCGAGCCTGATCGAAGCGCCGAAGTGGCAGATGTCGATCAACCCGACGCTGCCGCCGCAGCAATTCGTCGACGACAAGGGCGAGTTGCAGGGCCTCAATGTCGAGCTCGCCCGCGAGATCGCCAAGCGCATCTGCGTCGAGCCGGTGTTTCTGCGCATGGACTTCCCGCCGATGATCCCGGCGCTGCGCTCGGGCCGCTTCGATGCCATCAACACCGGCCTGTTCTGGACCGAGGAGCGGTCCAAGATGCTCTACCTCGTGCCCTACGCGCAGCAGGCGATCAGCATCTACACCGATCCCTCCTCCAGCCTGAAGCTGGAGAAGTTCGAGGATCTCGCCGGCCGCGTCGTGGGCGTGGAATCGGCGACCTACACCGAGCGCAAGGCGCGTGAGTTCAGCACCGCGATGGAGGCCAAGGGCCTGAAGCCGATCGAGCTGCGCACCTTCACCACTGTCACCGCCACCTCGGCGGCGCTGCGTGCCGGTCAGCTCGAGGCCGCGCTCAACATCAACGAGACCGCCAACTCGCTCGAACAGAAGGGCATCGCAAAGATCTGGGTCCGCGACATCGCCGGCACCGACATCACCTTCGCCTTCCGCGACAAGCTGCTGGCCCAGGCCGTTTCCGATGCGCTCACCGCGATCCGCGCTGACGGCACCTATGACAAGCTGTTCGACAAGTTCGGCATGACCAAGCTGAAGGCGACGACGTTCGTCATTCGCGGCGAGGGGCCGACGAACTGACGGCAGCGGGCGCCTGCCACATTCACTGCCGTCATCCTGAGGTGCGAGGCTTGCGATGCAGCAGCATCGCAAGGTGAAGCCTCGAAGGATGGGCTACGGGCGCTCGCAGCTCATCCCTCGAGGCGCGCAAGAGCGCGCACCTCAGGATGACGGTTGAGCTTGTGGCATCACACCAGGCTGGACTTGCCGCGGCTCAGCACCTCGCCCGCGCCCTTGTCGCCGACGATCCTGCCGTGCTCGTACACCACGCGGCCGCGGGCAACGGTCGTGACGGGCCAGCCGGTGACGTCAAAGCCCTCCCACGGCGTGTAGTCTGCGCCGTGATGCAGATCGGCCTGCTGGATCGGCTTCTTCAATTTGGGGTCCCACAGCACGATATCGGCATCGAAGCCGACACCGATCGAGCCCTTGCGCGGATAGAGGCCGTAGATGCGCGCATGGTTGGTCGCGGTCAGCTCGACGAATTTTTGTAGGCTGATCCTTCCCTTCGACACGCCCTCGGAGAACAGGATCGGCAGCCGCGTCTCGACACCGGGGATGCCGTTCGGCACCCAGCGGAACGAGGTGCGCGAATTCGGTGTCAGCTTGCCCTTCGGGTCGTCGTAGCGGAACGGGCAGTGGTCGGACGAGAAGGTCTGGAACACGCCTGATGTAATGCCCTCCCAGATCGCCTGCTGGCTTTCGGCATCGCGCGGCGGCGGCGAACAGACGTATTTCGCGCCCGTAATGTCCATGTTCAGGCCCTTCATGTCGTCGGCCGTCAGCGTGATGTATTGCGGACAGGTCTCCGCATGAACAGGCAATCCGCGCTGCTGAGCCCAACGCACCTGCTCCATCGCCTCACGGCCGGAGACATGGACGATCATGATGGGGACGCCGACGATTTCGGCATGGCTGATGGCGCGATGGGTCGCCTCGCGCTCGACCGCCTGCGGCCGCGAGACCCCGTGATAATAGGGCGCGATATGGCCCTCGCGCTCCAGCTTGGTGGTCAGGAAGCGGATGGCGTCGTAGCCCTCGCAATGGACCATGACCAGCGCCTCCTCGCGGCGCGCGACGTCGAAGACCTCGAGCAACTGCTTGTCGCTGAGCACGAGGTCGTCATAGGTCATGAACACCTTGAACGAGGTGTAGCCGTCCTTGACGAGGGCCGGCAGTTCCTGCCCGAGCACGACCGCGGTCGGATCGGAGATAATGAGATGGAAGGCGGTGTCGATGTAGCACTCGCCTTCGGCGAGCTTGCGGTAGTTCTCGACGCAGGTCCGCAGCGAGGTGCCCTTCTCCTGAAGCGCAAAGGGCAGCACCATGGTGTTGCCGCCGGCGGCCGCCGCGCGCGTCGCCGAGGCGAAGTCGTCAGCCATCACCACGTCAGGGCCGGAGGCTTGCGAGATGTGGACGTGGCTGTCGATGCCGCCCGGCAGTGCCAGCAGGCCCGTCGCGTCGATCTCGCGCGCCGCGCCCTCGAGATGATCGGCGATGCTGACGATGCGGCCGTCACGGATGCCGATATCGGCGCGGAACTCGTCGCTGGCCGTCACGATGGTGCCGCCGCGAATGGCGAGATCGAGCTGCGTCACTGATGTCTCCGTCACTTGATGGCTGACATTGTCTGGAATATCCGGCCCCATTCCGCAAGAGCCGCAATGTCGCCGCCGGCAAGGCTCAGGGTCCGCCACAGCGTGACCGCGACCGAATCGAGCACGGCGATATCCAGTTCCCGCTCCAGCGAGGCGGCCAGCGCGGCCCCGTCGAGATTGGTGCAGAGGATGACGATCGCATCCGATCCTTCCGCCGCCACCGCGCGGATCATACCCGCAATCGTCGCCGGCGCGACCTCGCCGAAGGAAAAATTGTCGCGAAGTCCAAGATGCCGCTCGGCATGCGGCGCGATCCCCTCCTCGGCCCAGACGTCGGCGATGCGCCGCTGCACGTCGTCGGTGTAGGGCGAGACGAGGCCGACGCGTTTGGCACCGAGCGCCCGGGCGGCATCGATGCAGGCGAGCGTCGACGTCGTCGCGGGCACGCCTGTGCGCGCCGTGATCGCCTCACAAAGGTTCCTGTCGCGGCCGATGCCGAGCCAGCTTGCGGACGTGCCGTTCCAGGCGATCGCGTCGACTTTCGCATCCGCCAGCAGGTCCGCCGCCGGCAGCATCGCCGAGGCGTCGAACTGGCTCAGCGCGGCGGCGTCCAGCGCAATCTCGGTGACGCGGAAGCGTGAGAAATGCGCGGTGACATCGGCCACGCCACGCAGCATGGCGCTGGTGACGGGCTCGAGCACCGAGTTGGACGATGGCGTGATCATGCCGAGACGCTTGCGCATGACCATACTCTACGACGCCTGCGCGAGGCGCGTCGACTCCTCCCGGATCAGAGCCAGGATGTGGCGCTTCGCGTCGTTGAATTCGGGGCTGGTGATGTCCCGCGGACGCGGCAGGTCGAAATTGACGGCCTCGCGGATCCGGCCGGGCCGCTTGGTCATCACCACGATCTTGTTGCCGAGCACCAGCGCCTCGTCGACACTGTGGGTGACGAACACGATGGTGCAGCGGCGCTTCTGCCAGATCGCGACCAGTTCCTCCTGCATTTCGAGCTTGGTCTGGGCGTCGAGCGCCGCGAACGGCTCGTCCATCAGGATGACGCTCGGGTTCATCAGCAGCGCGCGGGCTATCCCGACCCGCTGGTTCATGCCGCCGGACATCTCGGACGGATGATGGTGCTCGAAGCCGCGCAGGCCGACGAGATCGATGAACTCCATGGCGCGGTGGTGCCGTTCGGCCTTGCCGACGCCCTTGAGCTTGAGATGGAACGCAATGTTGTCGATCGCCGTCAGCCACGGCATCAGGGTCGGCTGCTGGAACACCACGCCGCGGTCCGAGCCGGGCCGCTCCACCTGCTTGCCGCCGACCAGCGTGCGGCCGCTCGTCGCCTGCTCGAAGCCGGCGATGATGTTGAGCAAGGTTGACTTGCCGCAGCCGGACGGGCCGAGCAGGCAGACGAAGTCATTGGCCTCGATGTCGAGATTGATGTTGTCCAGCGTCAGGAGATCGCGGCCGCGCCGCTTGTCGGAGAATACCTTGACGATGTTGCGAAGCTCGATTGCCGCCATCAGCCTGCCCTGCCCTGCACGGTGGTCGTCTGCTGCCAGCGCAGCGTGCGCGCCATGATCGCCTTGAGGCCGAGGTCGGAGAGATAGCCGAGCAGCCCGATCGAGATCATCGCGGCGAGCACGATATCGTAGCGCAGGAAGTAGTAGGAATCCCACAGGACGTAGCCGAGGCCGCTCTTCACCGCGACCATCTCGGCCGTGACTGTCAGCATCCAGGCCGATCCGACCGCGATGCGCAGGCCTGCGAAGATCGAGGGCAGCGCCGCCGGCAGCACGATATCGGTCAACATCTGCCGCTGGCTTGCGCCCATCATCGCGCCGGCACGCACGAGATTGTGGTCCACGGTCTTCACCCCGTGAATGCTGTTCATCAGCACGGGAAAGAAGGCGCCGAGGAAGACGAGGAAGATCGCCGGCCTGTCGGCGATGCCGAACCAGATGATCGCCAGCGGAATCCAGGACACCGGCGGGATCGGCCGCAGCATCTGGAGCGTCGGCTCCAGCGTCTTCTCGAACAGGCGCGACCAGCCGATCGCAACGCCGGCGAGAATGCCGAGCAAGCTTGCCAGCGCAAAGCCGCCGAAGACGCGAAGCGCGCTGGCGAGCGCATCGCGCAGCCAGTGCCCCGAATAGGTCTGCGTGGTCTCGTCGAAGCCGAACACCCAGTCGCCGAGCGCATGCAGCACCGCGCTCGGCGCCGGCAGCAGCGCCGGCGGCAGCATGCCGCTGCGGGCAAAGGCTTCCCAGCCCGCGATCAGCAGCGCGGGGACGACGACGCGTTCGAGCCCCTGGAACGCCCGTGTCAGCCGGAACGCCGGCTTGGCCGGAGAGACGTCAGTAACCGAGGTCATTCTTGGCCTTTCCCGTGGCCTGCTCCAGGAACGAATAGTCCATGTTCTTCTCCGCTTCCGCGGAGACGTCCTTCGAGATGTATTTGAGGTCGCGCATCATCGCGGCGATCGCGAGCGTCTGCGAGCGATGGATCGCGGGATCTGGCGAAGCGTTCTTCAGCGCCTCGGTCGCGACCGTCTTGTCGAGGCCGGTGAGCTTGTTGATGACCTCGATCCACGGCCCCTTGTCGGCCATCAGCTTGTTGTCGACCTCGACCACGGCGCTGACGACGCCCTGGACGCCGGCGCGCTGGCTCGCGATCACGTCGGAACGGGTGACGATCAGGTTGGTGAGATTCCCCGCGGCCTGGTCGTAAGGCAGCACGAAGTGCTTGCCGGCGCCGGCGAGCCGGATCTGCGAGGCAAACGGCTCGACCGAGCAGATCATGTCGACCTCGCCGCGCTGGAGCGCCGCGAGATGGTCCGACGGATTGGGAATGTTGATGAACTGGATGTCCTTGTTCGGATCGACGCCCTGCTTGAGGAACGCGCCGCGCATGTGGATGTCCTGCGCGTTGCCGCGGGACGCCGCGACCTTGAGCGGCTGGCCGTCGCTCTTCGCCTTCAGAGCGGTCGTCTTGAAAGTGGTCCAATCCTCAGGCGGCAGGTTCAGTTTCGCGGAGGAGAGGCATTCCGAGCCGCCATTGATCTGGCCGGACACGGCGACGACGTCAAAGCCTTTGTCGAGCGCGGTGATGTAGTGGAGGTAAGTGACCTGCGCGACGTCGATGCTCTTCGACACCAGCGCGGTGAGCACGTCATTGCCCGAGTTGAAGCCGGTGGCCTCGACCTCGACACCCTTCGCCATGCCTGCAATCAGCGACATCGGCAGGCAGTGCGCGCATTTGGCGTAACCGAGCTTGATCTTGGCGGTCTGCGCGGAGGCGAGATCGCTTCCACCGAACATCGCCGCCATCACCACGAGGCCCCATCGCAAACTCGTCCGCATCGCTCACTCCGTTTCGAAGGCGCGAGGTCTCGCGCGTCACCAGAGATCATCGACCGGCCTTTGCGGCAGCGCAACGGGGATTCTGCATGCTGCATACAATTTATGCGTTGTGCCATTGTTTTCAGCGAGATGCGTCGGTATTTTGGGCAAGTCAAAGGGCTGGAAACGGCTAAGATGAGCGGAAGCAGTGAGGCACGCGTGCAGCAGAAATCGGAAGCGCCGAAGGGACGAAAGTCGCCCAAACTCAAGCGGATGGGCCTGCATGAGCGCGCCGCCGCGCGGATGCGGACGATGATCATCCGCGGCGAGCTGCCGCCGGGATCGCAGACCCAGGAGACCAGGCTGTCGAAGGAGCTGGGCGTGTCGCGCACGCCCTTGCGCGAGGCGATGAAGGTGCTCGCAGCGGAAGGGTTGATCGAGCTACGCCCCAATCGAAGCCCTCGCATCGCCGACATCGCGGTCGACGGCATCTCGGAGCTGTTCGAGGCGCTGTCCGGTATCGAACGGCTGGCCGCCGAGCTTGCCGCGGAGCGCGCCACCGAGCGCGATCTCGCCCGCCTGCGCACGCTTCAGACCCGCATGGAGGGTCATCACCGCAACGGCAAGCTCGACGATTACTTCGCCATCAACGGCGAGATCCACAACACCATCGTCCGCATGGCGCGCAACACGCCGCTGCGCGAGGCGCACGAGACGCTGATCTCCCGCGCCGAACGCGCGCGTTACCTCGCGCTCGGCGCCGACCGCCGCTGGAGCAATTCGGTCGACGAGCACGCCGATATCCTGGCAGCGCTCGAGGCGCGCGACAGCGAAGCGGCCGGCCGCCTGCTCGGCGCCCATGTCCGGCGCACCGGCACTGCCCTGCTCGAAGTGATCGCCGCCTCTCAAGCCAAGCAGACGGCGGCGTGACCATGAAGCTGCTGCTGCTCAATCCGAACACCAGCACCGAAGTCACGCACCTGATGATGGGGGTCGGGCAGCGCGCGGCCTCATCAGGCACCGAGCTGATCCCCTGCACCGCGACCCGCGGCGTGCCCTATATCGCGACGCGGACCGAGGCGCAGATCGGCGGCGCCATTGCGCTGGAGATGCTGGCTGAGCAGCACCGGAACGTCGATGCCGCGATCATCGCCGCCTTCGGCGATCCCGGCCTGTTCGCGGCGCGCGAAACCTTCGACATTCCCGTGGTCGGCATGGCGGAAGCCGCGATGCTGACGGCTTGCATGGCGGGCCGCCGCTTCGCCATCGTCACCTTCGCCCAGGCATTGGGCCCCTGGTACGAGGAATGCGTCCGCGCCCACGGGCTGTGGGAGCGCTGCGCCGGCATCCGCATGCTCGACACGCCGTTCCAGGCGATCTCCGAGGTCGGCACCGAGAAGGAGGATGTGCTGGTTGATCTCGCCCAGCGCGCCATCGTCGAGGATGACGCCGACGTACTGATTTTTGCGGGCGCGCCGCTTTCGGGCCTTGCCGAACGCGTCGCCGACCGGATCCCCGTCCCTGTGGTCGATCAAGTCGTCGCCTCGGTGAAGCAGGCCGAAGCGCTTCATGCGCTGCGGCTGCGCAAGGCAACGGCAGGCACGTTCCGCCGGCCCGCCGCCAAGCCGACCATCGGTCTTGCCGAGGCGCTCGCCGCCCGGCTCGAGCATCGCGACAGCTGATCAGAGAGGCGGCCGGCGATGCGAAAACCCCAATTCGTTCTCGATGGCACGGCCGAAGGCAAACAAGCGGGATTCGCCGCCGGGCGGCGCGATGATCTGGATGCCGAACGGCAGCTCGTTCACACCCCTGGGTGCCGGCAAGGTCAGGACCGGAAACCCGACCAGCGACACGATGAAGGTGACAGCGAGATAGTCGATCGGCGTCTCCAGCGCGGCGCCGTCGATCGCGGTGACATCGCTGATCTCGTTCGGCCAGGGCAAGACCGATGCCGCCGGCGCGACCAGGAAGTCGGCGCGCGTGAACAGCTCGCGAAAGCTGCGGTAGATCGCCGTACGGCGCCGCTCGGCGGTGAGATAGTCCTCGGCGGAGAGTTTTGCGCCCGCCTCGATATTCCAGATCACGGTGGGCGTGAGCTCGGCGCGGCGGGTCCTCAGCAACTCGCCATCTCTGTTGGCAATGTGCGCGGCGCGCAAGGTGCGGAAGGTTTCGATTGCGCCACCGCAATCGGGCGAGGACTGCACGACATCGACAACACGCCCGAGCGCCTCGCAAGCCGCTGTGAAACGCGCACGAACCTCGCGCGCAACCGGCGCGACGCCGAAGTCAGGCGTGACGGCGATCCGGGGACGTCCTGCGATCGCTCGATCGTCACTGACTACGCGGGCCGAGAGCGGATCGTGCGCGTCGCTTCCCCCGCATACCGACAGCGCAAGCGCGAGATCGTCGACGCCGCGGGCGAGGAAGCCGTGGCTGGCCAGCATATCCCAGCCGAGCGGACGGCGCGGCGACGGGATGCGGCCGGGCGTCGGCCGGATCGAGGCGACGCCGCAGAAGCTTGCGGGCGTGCGCACCGAGCCGCCGAAATCGGTGCCGTGCGCCAGCGGCACCATGCCGGCCGCGACCGCAACGGCAGAGCCGCCGGACGATCCGCCGGAGGTCAGCGCGGGATCGAAGGGATTGCGCGTCGGCCCGCGCAACCGGTTGGTGCAGACCGCACCGAAGCCGAATTCCGGCGTGTTGGTCTTGCCCAGAATGATCGCGCCGGCGCGCCGCAGCCGCGCGACCACGAGATCGTCCTCGGCCGGGACGTGATGGCGGAACAAAGCCGATCCGTAGGTGGTGATCAGCCCGCCGGTATCGGTGAGGTCCTTGATCCCCATCGGCACGCCATGCAGCGGTCCGATCGGCGCGGGCGCCGCATCGCAGATTTCCGCCGCGCGGCGGGCGCCCTCCGCATCGACCGTGACGAACGCCGCCAATTGGGCATCGAGGCTCGCAATCCGTGCGAGGTGCGCCTCGACGGCGTCACGCGAGGACAGCTCGCCCCTGGCGATAGCGCGCGCAAGCTCCGTGGCCGTGAGGTCGCAAACCGATGTCATCGGCCCACCATGCCAAAACGCGCATCGAAAGGCGAGCGCTTCGGGCACGAGACTTGCTTTCTCCTCTGCAGCAACGGGAGGCAACATCATGGCTGATGCGCCAAGCGGACGTTCGCTCGTCGTCGACGCCGTCACGCACCGCTATCCAAGCGGCGCACTCGCGGTCGAGAACATCAATCTCGACATCAAGGGCGGCGAGATCATCGCCCTGCTCGGTCCGTCAGGCTGCGGCAAGACCACCCTGCTGCGGATCATCGCCGGCTTCATCGCGCAGACGCAAGGGCGCATCATCATCGGCGACGACATCGTCGATTCGCTGCCGCCGAACCGCCGCGCGGTCGGCATCGTGTTCCAGAACTACGCGCTGTTTCCGCACCTGTCGATCAGCGAGAACGTTGCCTACGGGCTCGCCGCGCGCGGCATCGACAAGGCGAGCCGCCAGCGCGAGGCGCAGCGCCTGCTGGAGCTGGTGCAGCTGCCGACCATGGCGGAACGATTGCCGCGGCAGCTCTCCGGCGGCCAGCAGCAGCGCGTCGCGCTGGCCCGCGCGCTCGCGATCAAGCCGTCGATCCTGCTGCTCGACGAGCCGTTTGCCGCGCTCGACAAGAATTTGCGGCTCGACATGCAGATCGAGGTCAAGCGGCTGCAACGCGTCTCCGGCATCACCACGCTGATCGTGACCCACGACCAGGAAGAGGCGCTGTCGATGGCCGACCGCGTCGCCGTGCTGAGCCATGGCAAGCTCGAGCAGTTCGGCTCGCCGTCCGACGTTTACGACCGTCCGCAGACGCTGTTCGTCAACACCTTTGTCGGCTCGACCAATCGCATGCCCGGTGTCGTGGTCTCGGCGGACCGCTCCGCCGCAAAGGTCCGCCTCGACGCCGGCGCGGAGATCATCGCACGGCCCGCGGGCGGCGCGCTCGCCGAAGGTGGCCGCGTCACCGTGTGCATCCGGCCCGAGCACCTGCAATTCGTCGGCGACGAAACCGGCTTTGCCGGTGTGGTCGGCATGTCGCTTCCGCTGGGCGCCACCGTCGTGCACGAGGTCACGACCGCCGACGGCTCCGGCGTCAAGGTCTCGCAGGCGCGCATCGGCGAGACGCGCGCGCTGGAGAACGGCGCGGCGGTGCGCCTCGCACCGCTCGCCCCATCGCTCGCCAACGCCTTTCCCGCAACGCTTTAGATCCAGTTCTTGTCCAGAGGGAGTTCCACATGATCATGAACCGCCGAAGCCTGATGACGACCGCACTCACACTCGGCGCCATGAAGGCGTTTCCCGGCCTGAGCTTCGCCCAGGCCCGCCCGCTGGTGTTCGCGACCTTCACCGGAAGCTGGGAGGAGGCGCACAAGGCCGTGCTGGTGCCGGCGTTCCGGAAAGCCAACGCGGACGCCGCGATCGTGCTCGATCCCATGCTCTCGGTCGACCAGATCGCGAAGGTCAATGCCGCCAAGGCCAATCCGCCGATCGACGTCATGCTGCATGATCCCGGCCCCGCCCTCGTCGCGATCGGCCAGGACCTGGTCGAGCCCTATCCGGTCGAGAAGAGCGCCTACTACAAGGACCTGATCGCCGAGGCACAGGAGCCGATGGGCCCCGCCCCGTTCTTCCAGGTCGTCGGCCTCACCTACAATCCGGAAGCCGTCAAGACGCCGCCGACCTCCTGGGCCGATCTCTGGAAGCCGGAGTTCAAGGGCCGCGTCGGCATCACCAATCTCAACTCGACGCTCGGCACCGGATGGCTGGTCGAGATCGCCAAGATGCGCGGCGGCTCGGAAGCCAATGTCGATCCCGGCTTCAAGGCGCTGGAGGAGTTGAAGCCCAATCTCGCCGCGGTCGCCGCCAATCCCGGCGCGCTCGCCACCCTGTTCCAGCAAGGCCAGATCGACATCTCACCCGGCAATTTCAACGCCATCCAGATCCTGAAGGCGCGCGGCGTGCCGGTCGAGTTCGTGGCCCCGAAGGAAGGCGCCATCGCCTTCAAGACCACGATCCATATCGTCAAGAACTCGCCCAACCGCGAGCTCGCCTTCAAGCTGATCGAGGCCGCGCTGACGCCCGAGGTGCAGACCACGCTGATGAACCCGCCCTACCTGATCGTGCCCACCAACTCCAAGGTGACGATGGGCGGCGAGATCGCGCGCGTGCTCGCCAAGGACACCGCCGAGCTGAAGCAGAAGTTCGTGTTCCAGGACTGGAAGAAGATCAACGAGCAGCGCTCGGCCTGGATCGAGCGTTTCAACCGCGAGATCAAGATCTAAGAGCTCCAAGGACCTGACGATGGGCGCAGCACCGGCATCACGGGACGTGACCTCCTACGGGATGGGATTGGCAGTGCCGCTGGCGCTGTTCTTCCTGGTCTTCTTCGTGGCGCCGCTGCTGCAACTGCTCTGGCTCTCGCTGCACAACGACACGGCCGGGCTCCATTGGGGGCTCGGCCAGTACCTGCACTTCCTCACCGATCCCTTCAGCCTCGGGGTGCTCGGCTCGACGCTGCTGTTAGGCGCGGAGGTGACGGCCGTCTGCCTCGTGCTCGGCTTTCCCATCGCCTGGCTCTATCAGCGGGTCGGGCCAAAGCTCCAGACCATCATCATTCTGATCGTGCTGCTGCCGCTGCTGACCAGCGTCGTGGTCCGCACCTTCGCCTGGATTGTCATCCTCGGCCGCCAGGGCATCATCAACGCGACGCTGCAATCGCTCGGCATCATCAATACGCCCTTGAAGCTGCTCTACACCCAGTTCGGCGTCGTGATCGCGCTGGCGCAGGTGCAGATGCCGCTGATGACATTGCCGCTGATCACCGCGCTCGGCCGCATCGATCCCAATCTCGACGATGCCTCCTGCTCGCTCGGCGCCGGGAGCTGGCGCACCTTCTTCAGGATCGTGCTGCCGCTGTCCTTGCCGGGCGTCATCGCCGGCTGCACGCTGACCTATGCCGCCGCGATCACGGCGTTCATCACCCAGTCGCTGATCGGCGGCGGACAGATGCTGTTCATGCCGATGTATCTTTATCAGCAGGCTTCCACGCTGCAGAACTGGCCCTTTGCATCCGCGATCTCGATCATCTTCCTGCTTGCCGTGCTCGCGGTCGTCTCCGTCTTCACCACGCTCGGCCGCCTGTCGCGCGGCTACGGAGGCGCGTGATGAGCGGTCGCAAGCGCACCCTGGAGGCGATCAGCTTCGAGCTGGCCATGACCGTGATCGCTGTCATCGCGCTGATCATCATCATCGCGCCGTCGCTGGTGGTGCTGATCGTCTCCTTCACCAGCGGCTTCTCGCTGCGCTTCCCGCCGCCGGGTTACTCGCTGCGCTGGTACGCCGAACTGTGGGAGGCCTGGCAGCTTCACTTCGCGGCGAAGAACAGCCTCATCGTCGCGCTGTGGGCGACGGGCCTGTCCGTCGTCCTCGGCGTTGCCGCCGCGCTTGCGATCTCGCGCTCGCGGACGCTGTCGGCACGACTGCTCGATTCCCTGTTCATGTCGCCGCTGGTGCTGCCGGCGCTTGCCTTCGGGCTTGCCGCCCTGATGCTGTTCTCACTGGTCGGCCTGCCGGTCTCGCCGCTGACGCTGGTGATCGGCCACACCGTGGTGTGCGTGCCCTACGTCGTGCGCAATACGGTCGCAGCGCTCGCCCAGCTCGAGCCGACCTTGCTGGAGAGCTCGGCGGTGCTGGGGGCGAGCCGGCTCTACACGTTCCGCCGGATCGTGCTGCCGCTGATCCGGCCGGGCATCATCGCGGGTGCCTTCATCGCCTTCATGTCGTCGTTCGACAATGTGCCGGTGTCGCTGTTCCTGCGCGACGCCGCCACCGACATGCTGCCGATCCGGATGTGGCAGGACCTCGAGGGCAAGTTGGATGTCACCATCGCCGCCCTGTCGGGCGTGCTGATCATTGCGACCGTCGCGCTGGTCGCCGTCATGGAGCGCGTCACGGGCCTGTCGCGGCGGCTGACGAACTGATCAGGCGCCGCGGAACAGCGAATACCCCCAGCGCGTGAATTTCAGCGGCAGGTGAAAATGCTCGTCAACGTTCTTGATGCGGAAGCGGAACGGCGTCACCGTGAGAAAACCGTCGCTGTCCGCAAAGAACTCGCCGAGATGAAACAGGACCTCGTACTCGCCGGCCGTCACACCGGCGCCTTGCGCTATGGGGTGATCGAGCACGCCATTGGCGCCGAGCCGCCCGTTGGCGATGCGCGAGGAGTCGGGATCGATCCGCCAGATCTCGACGCGCAGCCCCTGCGCGGGCCGTCCGCTCGCCACATCGACCGCGTGAATGGAAATACCGCCTGCCACAATGTTCCTCCCATGAGCGCAGCGCCATGGTAGACGGAAACACCGCCATCCGGCCAGCACCCGCGTTGCTGCCGGCCCTGGGGGCGATGACCGCGCTTCAGGCCCTCGTCGCGCTCGCCTTGTTCGCGCCCGGCGTGGTCGCGCCCCGCGCCCATATCGAGGTCTGGCAGCTCTCGATGTTCTCCTGCGCGGTGTTCGCCGTCGGTATCCCCGCCTCGTTCTGGGGCGGCGGCTTCATCGCGCGGGTTGGTTCGCTGCGGATCGCGAGCCTCTGCGCGGCGGCCATCGTCGTCAGCATGGCACTGGCTTCGCTCGGATCGAGCGCCGCCCTGCTCGCCGCGGGCCTCTGCCTCGGCCTTGCCATGGGCCCCGAGACGCCGGCAAGCGCAGCGCTGCTGGCGCGGCTGGTGACCGCCGAGCGCCGCGCCTTCGTCTTCTCGGTGCGCCAGACCGGCAACCAGATCGGCGCGGTCTGCGGCTCGCTGGCCCTGCCCGCGATCGCCATCGCGTTCGGGCCGGCCTGGTGCTATGCGGCCGTTGCTGCCCTGGCGCTGTTCGCGATCGCGCTGTTCGAGTGGCTGCGGCCGGCCTACGCCGGCAAGCTCGTCCCGCCCCCAAAGCTCGATCTGCGCGCGCGGCTGGCACTGGTGACCGCGGACCGGCGGATCGCGATGCTGGCGCTGGCATCGATGCCGTTCAGCGCGATGCAGGTGTCGCTCAACACCGTCTTCGTCACGCTCGGCACCCGCGAGCTTGGTCTCAGCCATATCGAGGCCGGCATGGCGCTCGCCTGCGCGCAAGCCGGCGGCCTCGTCGGCCGGCTCGGCTGGGGCTACGTCGCCATGCGCCTCGACGCCCCCCGCGCCGTGCTCATCGTCATCGGCCTCGGCATGGCCTTCTGCGCCGCGCTGCTCGGCCTCGACGGCGGATCGCTCAGCCGCACCTGGCAGTTCGCAGTTGCGGCGCTGTTCGGCCTGACGGCGTCGGGCTGGAACGGCGTCTTCATCGCCGAGATCGCGCGCCTCGCCCCGCAGGACCGGATCGGCGAGACCACCGGCGCGGTGCTGACCGCGTCCTATGCGGGCCTACTGGCGGCGCCGGCCGTGGTGTCGATCCTGGACGGTGTGGCCGGCCTTGGCGCGGCGTTCTTCGCCTTGGCCTGTCTTGCCCTCTGCGGCACATTGGCGCTGATGTGGGGAGGCCATGACAAAACCGACGCATAGTGCGCGCGAGATCGCAGCCGCCGTCACCGCCGGGCGGATGACCGCCGTCGACACGGCGAAGGCCGCCCTTGGCCGCATAGACGCCGCCAAGGCCTTGAACGCAGTGGTCACGACCGATCCCGCACGCACGCTGGCCGACGCGGCGGCGGTCGACGATCGCCTGCGTGCCGGCGAGACAATGCCGCTGGCCGGCGTCCCCATCCTCGTCAAGGACAACATCTGGGCCAGCGGCTGGCGCATCACGCAGGGCTCGCGCCTGTTCGCCGATTTCATCGCGCCACAGGATGCAATTGCGATCGAGCGCCTGCGCAAGGCCGGCGCGGTCATCGTCGGCATTGGCGCAACCTCCGAATTCGCCAGCAAGGGCGTCACGACATCGCCGCTGTTCGGCCCGACGCGACATCCCCTCGATCCCGCGTTGACGCCGGGCGGCTCCTCTGGTGGACCCGCCACCGCCGTCGCAGCCGGCCTCGTGCCCCTCGCGATCGGCACCGATGCGGGCGGCTCGAGCCGCAGGCCGCCGGCCCATGTGGGCGTCGCCGGCTTCAAGCCGTCCTACGGCGCGATCCCTTATGGACCCGGCTTCGCCGAGCCGTTCTTCGGTCTGTCGGTCATCGCGCCGATCGCCGCCGACGTCGCCGACATCGCGCTGGCCTTCGAGGCCATGGCCGGTGTCGATGCGCGCGATCCGGATGCAGCCGGCATTGCGCAAGAAGCCGAGGACATCGCCGGCCTTCGCATCGCCTTCTCACCGCGGCTCGGGCTCGACGTTGCGGTCGATGACGTTGTCGCCAACGGGCTCGTTTCCGCAGTCGCGCGTCTCTCCGCCGCAGGCCTCAGCATCGCGCTGCGCGATCCCACCTGGCCGGCGGGTGCGACGGAAGAGGCCCTCATGCCGCTTCAGCACGCTGGCCTTGCCGCGCTCCATGGAGACGCTTTTCGCAAGGACCCGACTGTCTTCGACCCTGACATCGCCAGGCAGATCGAGCGAGGGCTGTCCTGGTCAGGCGCGGACGTCGCGGGTGCGCTGGTCGCGAGCGCCGCGATCGCCAATGCCTTCGCGGCCTTCTTCGCCGAGGTCGATCTGCTGCTGACGCCGACAGTCCCCTGCGTCGCCTGGCCGTTCACCCAGCTCGGACCCGACATGATCGGCGGCCGTGCAGCGAGCCCGCGCGCGCATGCGGTGTTCACGCCGTTCGTCAATCACGCCCGCCTGCCGGCGATCTCGCTTCCATGCGGCACCGACTCCCGCGGGCTTCCATTCGGCCTCCAGATCATCGCCCGGCGCGGCCAGGACCGCACGCTGCTGCGCGCCGCGCGGCATATCGAGGCGCAGTTGCAGGCGTAGCTTTGCGAGATCGCGACGATTTCGGAATAGTCGCAATATACCCCTGTTTTGCCCGACGGGTCAAATCGCGCCGATGCCTGCGTAAGCCGTTGATTCCACTATCACCGGCTACTGTGCATGGGGTTGTTTTCGCACTTTTTGTTTGATCGGGCGTCCTAGCTGGCGAAAGACAGACGCAACCGCCGCCAGCCGATGACAATGCCGGTGATGGAGAACACCAGTCCGAGCGCGCAGAGGCCGACGATCAGGACATCGCGCAAACGCGGATGCGCCTGCAGGACTGGAAAATCTAGCGTGTGCAGCGCGCCGTAGAACCAGCGATAGGCTCGCCGCGACGCATCCAGCCTTTGCAGCACGCGGCCATCGGCGCTGTCGATATCAAACCAGAGGCCGCCGCAGCGGGAACGGTAGACGGATGCACCGGGAACGACGGACTGCGCGGGATAATCGTCGCTATCCGCGAGAATAGACGGCGCATTGCAGGCCGTCGCAAGCCTCGTCACCATGCTCCCGATCACCCGCGCACTGACGACCGGCGCCTCCTCACTGTCGGGCCCAACCACAACCTGTTTCTCGAGACCAATCCGCTCGCGTCGATAGAGGCTGCCGTCAACGGCAAACCATTCGACCTCTCGGGCCGAGGGCGATATTCGCTTCCGTTCCGCCGATGGGGCGGTCGTCCAGTCCGGCGATGCATCGATCACGCCGGCTTCGGCCGGGGTCAGCAGCCCTCGCGAGAACAGCCGGCCGTGATCCATGGAGAGCCATCCACTGAAGATCCACGTCAGCACGAAGACGGTCGCCACGAGGCCGATGATATGATGAAGGGCGTGCCAGCCGCGATAAGGCGAGGAGATCCTGTATCCTCGCATCCTGGACCGCACGATTCCGAGCACTGCACCCAGCATGGCTGCAATCAGCGCCAACAGCGACAGCGTCCAGACCACGCTGTCCCACAGCGCCCAGTTGCTTCTCAGGACCGTCGGGTAGATCCAGTGCAGGACGCTTCCGACGAGATTCCAGCCGCGCTCGCTTCGCGTCGTATCCAGCACGACCTCGCTCGTGCGCGACGAGACGTAGACCTCCGTTCCGGCGGCATCGCCGAGGGCCACGCGAAACAAGGGCCGGTGACGATCAAAGCCGTTCGGCACGCTCCACTGGTCGTAGTCCGCCTGCGCAACGACAGCCGCATGCGCGGCATCGAGCCCGCGCTGGCGCGCATGAGCCCGCGCGATGGCGAGCGCGGCCTCGGGCGACCGCACCGATGCATCCTGCCCGTCTGTCGCGCGAACCGCGCGAAGGTGCGAGGACCCCGACACGACATAGACCGGCCCATCGCTCCGCTGAATCAGGCGCAGGCGCGTAGCATCGGCGATGCCGCTCGCGGCCACGGCATCGGCAACGCCGATCCTCACCTCCGTACGATCCACCGGCGCGAGACCGGCAATCCGCTCTGCTTCCGTCAGCGATGGAAACGGAACGAAGTGCATCACGATTCCCGTCGCGAACCACATCGCGAACAGCAGGCAGAACGCGATCCCGAGCCAGCGATGCAGCAGGACGATCGCGCCCATCATGTGGTCAGCGCCCTACCATTTGAATGCGGCCGAGAGTTCATAGGTTCGCGGCGCGCCCAGCAAGATCTGGTCGGGATAGAACGGATCGCCCCATATCGCGTAGCGCTTGTCGGCGATGTTGCGCACGCGGAAGGTCAGGCGAGCCTGATCGACCGCGTTGAATACCGTCTTGGGAATGTCGACGAAGGCATAGACGTCGGCGACGGTATACGCCTTCATCGTCACCGTGTTGGCATCGGTATTGTAGCGGTCGCCGACATGACGGCCGGTGATGCCGACTTCAACCGGCCACGGCGTGAAGAAGCGGTACGAGGCGCCAGCATTGGCAACGATGCGCGGCACGTTCGGCGGCGTGTTGCCCGAGAACGATCCGCCGACGAAATTGTAGTCGGCATAGCGCGCATCGACATAAGCGATGTTGCCCCACAGCCGAAGGGGCTCGATCGGCCGCACCGAGGCGGCGAGCTCGACGCCCTTCGACTCCTGCCGTCCCGCAATATTGAGCGCCTGCCCGCCGGCCGCCGCATAGACGTTCTTGCGCAGGATGTCGTAGGCCGAGAACGACCACTCCGCCCGGTTGTCCCAGAACAGGTGCTTGACGCCGGTCTCGTAGGTCCGCGCGGTCGTGAGGTCCAGCGGCTGGGTCGGCAGCAGCAGGAAGATGTTGTTGGCGGAGATATCAGCGCCGGTCGCGTACTGGCTGAAGAAGGTGAGGCCCGGAACGGCCTCCCAGGTGTAGCCGATGCGTCCCGTCACCGGCGCCCAGTCCTTGGTGAACGGAAAGCCCGCGTTCACCAGACCGTTCTCGTCGGTCGAGTTGCGGTCGAGCCCGATATGCTCGACGCGCAGCCCGCCGATCAGCGCGAAGGTCCGCGTCAGCTTCAGCCGGTCCTCGAACGACAGCGCCTCGTTGTCGATGCGCGCGGTCTGCTGCTTGGTCGCGAGCAGTCCGTAATAGCCACGATCGAAATCGACCAGCGGAACATAGTCGTTCGGGAATTTCGCCGCGCCTGGCCTGACGAAGTCGAGATAGCTCGACGACAGCGTCGTGACCAGCCGGTTGTCGAAGCCTGCGATGTTCGTGTCCCAGATCAGGTCGGTGATATTGCCGACAAGGCGCTGGCTGTGCGCGACATAGAAGCGCTCGCGATACACTTGGTTTTTCGTGGAATCGAACGCCTCGATCTCGTTGTTGAACCACGACCGCTCCGCGCCGTAACCATAGGCCTGACTCTTCAGCGTCAGGTCCGGCGCCAGTTTCAGCTCGAAGCCGCCGCGCAACCAGACCTCTTGCGCTACGTTTCGGTTGTCGAGAACGTTGTAGTTGGTGTTGAAGGTGCGGTCGTCGATCGTGACGGCCCCGAGGTCGGTCCTGTTGAAGTAGGTGCCGGAAACAATCCCCGTCGTCGCATGCGAGCCGCTGAAAGCGATCGGCACCAGCGGCGCGCCCCAATAGGCCTTCCCGCGATCCTCGCGGTACTCGATCGCACCCCAGACCTTGAGGCTGTCGGAGATGCGGTAGTTGAGCTGGCCGGACACGTCGAGCGTCTTGGTGTTGGTGTCGTCGACAAAGCCGTTGAGCGAGGAGCGGCTGATGTCGAAGCGGTAGTCGAGGCCCTGAACGTTGGTGCTGCCGCCCGAGCCGTAATGCGCGCGGAACGAGTTCAGGGAGTCGTACGAGAAGTCTGCCTCGTTGCGGATCGCTCCGGTGTGCGGCTGCTTGGTGACGAGGTTGATCGAGCCGCCGGCGGCGCCCTCGCCCGAGATCAGCGAGGCCGGGCCCTTCAGGAATTCGACGGCCTCCAGATTGGCGGTGTCCATGATCCGCGAGGTCATGTTCTGCGGGCCGATCTTGATGCCGTTGTAGAGCGTGTTGATCTGGCTGTTGGTGAAGCCGCGCATCGAGAAGCCCGCCGGCTCCCCCGGCGCGTCGCCGGAGGTGACGCCGACTGCGCCCTGCGCCACCTCGGACACGGTGCGATAGCCCTGCTCGCGCATGGTCTCGGCCGAGATCACCTCGACGGTCGCGGGCGTCTCGCGCACGGTGAGGCCGAGACGCGAGGCGCTCTCCGCCACCGCATTGCTGTTGAGCGGCGTTGGCGCCGCCGCGGCCGGTACGGCAGGCTTGGGCGCCGCCGATGCGGCCACTGGCCTGCGCGGCGTTGCGCGGCGCGCGCTCTGTGCGTCCCGGGCAGCCGGCTTGGCCGGCTTGCGGGACTGGGCGGGGGACACCTCGACAGGCGGCAGCGGTTCGCGGACCGGCTGCGCCAGCGCGGCGGGCAGATCGGCGACTGTAAACGACGTGAGAGCAGCAGAGGCGAGCAGGAATCGGCGCGATCGTACAATACGGATGGAAGACACAGCGGGACCTCGGTATGACGTCAGTGGCACGTCACAGCGAACGAGGTCTCACCCTGGGCTTGTCAGCCCTCCGATGAAGCCGAATGTCTGTACTCCCCGACCGACATCTTCGCGTGTGACCACGGCTGACGGCAGGTCTCCTGGCTCGCGGGTCGTCACCACTTCGTCGCCTTCCCGGGACCGAGGACCCAGTGGCTTCTGACGAAGGATTATCCGCTTACAGTTGCGGGGGCAGCCGCGGCATTGGGGAAACATCCCCGCACCGCATTCCCTTTTCATCCCCTCTCGGGGGAAACCGTCGCGAGCATCTAGGATTACGATCGAGACAGAGTCAATGTGGCAGTTGCGGCGTTATTGCCACAGCGACCAACTTCCTTGGAGATAGGCATGGAAGGCGAGACCTTCCTCTGGCTGATACGCCATGCACCCGTCGACGGCGTCGCGGGGACGATTCACGCGCAGGACGCGCCTGCCGATCTCGGCGATCGCGCGCAACTGGAAGCGTTGCGCCAGCGCCTGCCGTGGGACTCTGCGAGCTATGCCAGCCCGTCGCGGCGCACGGTCGAGACGGCGCGCGCATTGGGGCTCGAACCGGAGCTGATGGGCAACTTCAGCGAACAGGATTTCGGCGACTGGACCGGCCGGCGGCATGACGAACTCGCCGCAATGGGCGGCGAAGTCTACGCGCAATTCTGGAGCGACCCTGCGCACCTGAGACCACCGGGCGGCGAAAGCTTCGAAGATCAGGTCGCGCGCGTCCGCCTGGGCCTGTCGCGGATCGGAGCCGGCTCCGCAACGCTCGTCGTGCATTCCGGCACGATCCGCGCCGCACTGTGCATCGCGCTGGATCTTGCGCCGCAAGCTGCCCTGCGCTTCGTGATCGATCCGCTGTCACTCACCAGGATCGACCGGCTCGCGACCGGCTGGCGCGTCGTGTCGGTCAATCAGCGCGTGGTGTGAGCCCGATCAGGCCGGGCGATCCGGCACATTGGCCTGCGCGAACGTCGCCATGCCGTTGTGAAGCGCACAGGCCGATCGCACCAGCGGCAGCGCGATGGCGGCGCCCGATCCCTCGCCGAGCCTGAGATCGAGGCTGATCAGCGGCTGCACGTTCAGGGCGCGCAGCACCAGACGATGCCCCTGCTCCGCCGACTGGTGCGACGGCAAGAGGAACGGCTGGCACGACGGATTGAGGCGCACGGCCGCCAGCGCCGCGACCGACACGATGAAGCCATCGATCAATACGGGAATGCGGCGCTGCGCGGCCGCGATGATGGCGCCGCAGATGGCCGCGATCTCGAGGCCGCCGACGGCGCACAGGATTTTTTCGGGCGACGCAGCCGCAACGCCATGGCGCGCAACCGCGGCATCGATCACGCGCGCCTTGTGCGCACGGCCGGCGGCATCGACGCCGGTGCCGCTGCCCGCGATTTCCTCGGCGCTCACGCCGTGCAGACTCGCCGCGATCGCCGCCGAGGTCGTGGTGTTGCCGATGCCCATCTCGCCGAAGATCAGAAGATCGGGCTGGCTGGCTGCCGCGCGCGCAACCGCACGCTCGCCGGCCTCGAAGGCGAAGGCCAGCTCTGCGAGCGTGAGCGCAGCCTCGACGCTGAAATCGCGCGTGCCGCTGCGCGGCTTGTCGGTGACGACTCCCGGCATCGCCTCCTGCGCCAGCGTGCCGGCGTCAACGACTTCCAGGTGCGAACCCAACTCACGCGCCAGCACCGAGATCGCGGCGCCGCCCGAGGCGAAGTTCGCCATCATCGCGATGGTCACGGCTTGCGGATAGGCCGACACGCCTTGCGCAACGATGCCGTGGTCACCCGCGAAGATGATGATCGGTACGCGTGCCGCGCGTGGCTGCTCGGTCGCTTGCAGGCCCGCGAGCTCGATCGCGAGCTGCTCGAGCCGGCCGAGCGCGCCGGTCGGCTTCGTCAGTTGCGCCTGCCGCACGATCGCCGCGTCGCGATGGACCGCGGAGACTTCGGGGCACTTATGGTAGACCCATTCGGGGAGCATGCTGCCTCGCTTACGGCCTGCGCTTGAGGATGTAGCAGTCCATGATCCAGCCGTGCCGCTCGCGCGCCTCCTGCCGCAGCGCGGCGATGCGCGGGCCCACCTCGGCCAGCGCGCCGGACATGATGATCTGATCGGGCATGCCGAGATAGGCGCCCCACCAGATCTGGAGCCCGACCGGATCGAGCGACTGAAACGCCGTGCCGCCATCGAGCATCACGACCACGGTGTCTGCGCTTACCGGCCAGCCGCCTTCACGCAAGCGGCGGCCTGTCGTGACCAGAAAGGGCTCGCCGATGTCGTTCAGCGGCAGCGCATGCGCCGCGCACAACGCCTGGATCGACGTGATACCGGGGATGACCTCGATTGTCGGCAAGGGATCGAGCCGGCGCGCAATGCGCAGCGAGGAATCGTAGAGCGAAGGATCGCCCCAGATCAGCAGCGCGACCCTGCCGTTACCTCCGAGATGGCTCGAGATTGTCTGCGACCATTTCGCGGCAACCGCATCGTGCCAATCGTCCACGCCCTTGCGGTAGTCCGCCTCGCCTACGTCGCGCACGGGAAGATCGAACTCGGCGATACGCGTGTTGTCGCTGGTCAGCACATCCGCGCAGATCGTCCGCCTGAGATCGGCGAGATCGGACTTTGCGCTCCCCTTGCGCGGGATCAGGATGAGATCGGCCGCGTTGATGGCGCGGGTCGCGGCGTGCGTGAGCTGCTCGGGATCGCCGCAACCGATGCCTATCAGGGAGAGCGTGAGCATCATATTCGCGAAGGGCGGCCATGACGGCCGCCCTTTCGCTTGTCTCTCAGGCCGCGTTGTGCAGGCGCGGGGTGACGAGGCCGGGCGCGGTGACGCCGCGTAGCGACTTCGCCAGCGCCAGCACGGCGAGATCGGCCAGCGGCTCGATCACGATGACGAGCGCATAGGAGACCGCGAAGGTCGCGATGTTGACGAGGTTGGTCATAGCAAAACCGGAGCCATAGAGCGCCCAGAACGCCACCCAGCCGATGACGCCGGCCTGATAGGTCGTCGAAAGCGCCAGCGCCTGGCGATACCTGAGATCGACATAGGCGGTGTTGCGGGCAATGATCCGCGTGGCGATCGCCTGGATCGCGAACAGCGGCACCAGCAGCGTGGTGACGTTCATGCCGTATTGCGGCAGGTCGGCCGGCTCGAAGAAGACGCCCTGGAACAGCAGGCCGAGCGCGAGGCCGAAGGCCGCGGGGGCAGCACCGAACAGCAGGAACAAGGTCGAGCCGAGGATGAAGTGCACCTCGGACACGCCGACCGGGAAGTGCGGCAGGATCTCGAAGAAGGTAAAGACGAGGCCGGTGGTGGCGAGGGTCCGCGCCGCGAACGACGTGATGCCCTGTTCGCGCACGGTCTCGACCGCGAGCTTCAGCGCAACGCCGCCTGCGGCGATGCCGGTTGCGTAACTCAACACGAGCTTGGCGCCCGTCACGATCCCGGGTTCGATATGCATGGCTCAGTCCTTTCCTGCCGTCACACCCGACGGCCTTGGCCTCAAAACATGCACGGCCGGTCTCCTGGCTCGCGGTTCACTGGGGATCTCCGGCCTTCCCGGACCTTGCGATCCAGTGGCGGTTCGGAGCCCCTCACCGCTTACAGTCGCGGGGGCGGCTGGGGTTTTGGGCGCCGCAACTGGGTCCGCCCATCCCCATTCCCGATTATGCTCCGGCGCTTTGCGCCACCTCGAGCACCATGCTTGTCCTGTGTGCCCCTTTCGCGCAGCCTGCGTCAAGGGCCGAACGGCGGCGGTCGCCGTCATGACGGGTATTCTCCCGCCAGTGCGCCGAACAGGATCACGGCGGCCGTCGAGGCAGCCCCGCCCCGCGCAAGCTGCTCGGCAAGCTCGGCAATCGTGGTGCGGACCAGCCGCTCGTCGGGGCGGCCGAGGGATTCGGCGAACAGCGCCGGGGTGGTCGGCGCGAGGCCGTGCGCGATCAATTTTGCGGCCAGCGCCGGAAAGGTGCGGCGGCCCATATAGACTACGGTAGTCGCCTCCGGATCGGCCAGTGCCGCCCAGTTCAGGTTCTGCGGCAGCTCGCCGGTGACGTCGGCTCCGGTCACGAACTGCACCCGGCGCGAGGTGTGGCGCCGCGTCAGGGGGATGCCGGCTTGCGCAGCGGCCACGCAGGCCGAAGTGACGCCGGGAACGATCTCGTAGCCGATGCCGGCCTCGCGCAGCGTTTCGAGCTCCTCCTCGAGCCGGCCGAAGATGCCGGCATCACCGGACTTCAATCGCACCACGCGCGCGCCGGTCGCGGCATAGTCGACCAGCAGGCGGTTGACGTGATGCTGCTTGGTCGAGGGCCGCCCGGCGCGCTTCCCGACCGCAACGAGATTGGCGCCGGGACGGGCGAGATCGAGAATCGCGCCGGACGCGAGGTCGTCATAAAGCACGACATCGGCCTCGCGCAGCCGCGCGGCACCCTTGAGCGTGAGAAGCTCGGGGTCGCCGGGACCGGCGGAGATGAAGGAGACAAAACCGCTCACCGGTCCTCCGCGATCAGATGGAAGAACGTGCCGGTGGCATTGCCTCGGCGCGACCCGGTCTCGGCGATGACCGCACCGGTCGCGTCGTGCACGACCGCGAGCGGCGTGTCGGGCTGGGCGGCAATCGTCGAATAGTGGAATTCGTGGCCGCGCAGGCGCGCGCCGGGGCTATGTCCCGGCATCGGTGCGGCGAGTTCGGCGAGACGATATCCCAGATGCATGCGGCGTTTGGCAAAGCTCGTCTCCAGGCCGAGCAGGCCCGCCATCTCATGGCGGACACCGTCGGCGTCGGTCAAAGCGGTTCCGAGCACCATATAGCCTCCGCATTCACCGTGCACCGGTCGTGTCTCGGCGAAGGCGCGCAAGCCGCTGCGAAAGCGCGCGTTGGCGGCGATCTTCCCGGCATGAAGCTCGGGATAGCCGCCGGGCAGCCAGCAGACATCGGCGCTTGCGTCGGGCGCCTCATCGGCAAGCGGCGAGAAGTTCGAGATGTCGGCACCCGCCGCGCGCCAGGCTTCCAGCATATGCGGATAGACGAAGGAGAATGCCGCATCGCGGGCAAGCGCAATGCGCTGCCCGGGCGGCGTCACGTTCAACCCATTCGCAGCCGGTTGCGGCGCCCAGGCGGCCGCCGATTGCAGCACCGCATCGAGATCGACATGCTCGGCGACGAAACGCGCGGCCTCGTCGATCAGCTTTCCGATCTCCGCCTGCTCCTCGGCCTGCACCAGGCCGAGATGCCGCTTCGGCAGGCTGATCTCGGCATGGCGCGGCAGCGCGCCGAACACGGCGATACCGGCGTCGTCAAGCGCGCGCCGTACGAGGTCTTCATGGCGCGGGCTGGCGACGCGATTGAGCACGACGCCGGCAAGGCGCACGCCCGGGCGGTAGTCGCGAAGGCCCGCAGCGATCGCCGCCGCCGTCTGCGCCTGTCCCGAGGGATCTATCACCAGCAGCACCGGCCAACCCAGCATCTCCGCAATGTCGGCGGTGGCGCCTGTGCCGGAGACGCCACGCGCGGCGACGCCGTCGAACAGACCCATCGAGCCCTCGGCAAGCACGACATCGGCGTCGGCGCCGCGGCCGACGAGATGCGCGATTCCCCCGCGATCCATCGCCCAGCTATCGACGTTGACGGAAGCGCGGCCCGTCGCAGCGGCATGGAAGGCGGGATCAATATAGTCGGGCCCGCTCTTGAAGCACTGCACGTTCAGTCCGCGATTGCGCCAGGCGCGCGCGAGCGCCAGCGTCAGCGTCGTCTTGCCGACACCGGAGGCGGGCGCGGAGATGACGAGCCCCGCCGGCATCAGGAGGCCTCCGGAAAGCGCGGCTCGGCGCCGACCGGCCGATAGCGGCGGTCGTAGTCGGCGGCATAGAGGCGGCTCTCGTCGAAATCCGCGGCGCCAAGCGTCTTGCCGACCAGAATGAGCGCGGTGCGTTCCATCTCGGTGCCGACGGCGGCATCGAGCGTCGCAAGCGTGGCGCGGACGATGCACTGGTCCGGCCAGCTCGCGCGCCAGACGATGGCGACCGGGCAATCCGCGCCGTAGTGAGGCAGCAGCTCCGCAATCACCTGGTCGAGCAGATGGATCGACAGATGGATGGCGAGTGTCGCACCGGTCGCAGCGAAGGCGGCGAGCTTCTCCCCTTCGGGCATCGCACTGGCGCGGCCCGGCGTGCGCGTCAGCACCACGGTCTGAGCGAGCCCCGGCAAAGTCAGCTCCACCTCGAGTGCCGCGGCGGCGGCCGAGAAAGACGGAACGCCGGGCGTCACGGTGAAGGGAATGTCGAGCGCACGGAGACGGCGGAGCTGCTCGCCCATCGCCGACCAGATCGAGAGATCTCCGGAATGCAGGCGCGCGACGTCCTTGCCGTCCGCATGCGCGGCGGCGATCTCGGCGATGATCTCGTCAAGCGACAACGGCGCGGTGTTGACGATCCGCGCATCCGGCGGGCAATGCGCCAGCACGCCCTCAGGCACCAGCGAGCCGGCATAGAGGCAGACCGGACAGGCGGCGATCAGGTCGCGTCCGCGCAACGTCAGCAGATCGGGAGCACCCGGCCCGGCGCCGATGAAATGCACCGTCATGCACCGTCTCCTTCCGCGATCGCGGCCGTCGCGGTACGGTCCTGCGAGACCACCCGCGTCGCAATCAATCGCGCGCGAGGGCCGGCCGCGGCGAGCGCCGCGGCTTCGGCGACCGATCCGGTCCCGAACTTTTCCGCGATGAGCCTGGACTGCGTCGGCGTGTCGATGCCGGCCAGCACCTCGGGCGACACCGCCCTGATCGGCACACCGCATTCGCGCGCGAGCTGCTGCAGCGCTTCTGCATCGGCCTTGTCGCTGACGGTCGCCACCGCCGCAAGGCCTTCAGCGCCGCCCGCTGCCAGCAGCGCCTCACGCAACGAGGCCAGCGTGACGTCCTGCCTGAATCCGAGCCCGGCGACCTTCATCGGACCGCACTCCACTGCACCACGGGACGCGCCGCCTCCCAGGATCGGTAGCGGCCGAGCGGGCCGGCATGGGCGATCTCGACCCGCATCAACTCGCCGCCGTGGCGCTGGTGCAGTTCGCCAAGCAGCGCTTCCGTTTCCAGCGTCACCGCATGCGCAACGAGCCGTGTGCCTGCCCCGATGCGCGACCAGATGGCATCGAACATCGCGCTATCGAGACCGCCGCCGAAGAAGACCGCATCCGGCGCGTCCAGCCCGGCGAGAGCTTCGGGCGCACGGCCCGTGACAACAGCGATCCGATGCGCCAATCCGAACGCCGCCGCATTGCTGCGGATATTCGCGGCGCGATCTTCGCGCATCTCGATTGCCGTCGCCGTCCCGCCGCAAAGCGCCCACTCGACCGAGATCGAACCCGATCCGGCGCCGATATCCCACAACCGTTCGCCCGGGCGCGGTGCCAGCGCCGAAATCGCGAGCGCACGCACCGGCCGCTTGGTGATCTGGCCGTCATGAGCGAAGAGATCGTCGGGAAGTCCTGCGCTGCGAGGAATGCCCCGAGCTCCCTTCGCCTCCACGGCCACCGCGACCAGGTTTCCGGCGAGATCGCCAGTAAAACCATCGGCACGATGTTCCGCAATGCTTTCGCGTGGCCCGCCGAGCGCGGCGAGAGTCCAGAATGCCGAGGCGCCCCATCCGCGCTCGCTCAGCCATTTTGCAAGGTCGCCTGCGGCCTTGCCGTCACGCACGAGGCAAATGATGCGCGCGCCAGGCGCAAGGTGTGGCACGAGGCGCTCGAAGGGCGCGGCGTGGAGACCGAGGCAGACGACGGATTCAAGACGCCAGCCGAGCCGCGCAGCGGCGAGCGAGAATGTCGACGGCGCCGAATGTGCGACCCACTCACCCGCCTCAAGCTTGTCGGCAAGGCTTGCGCCGGCGCCGTGCCAGAACGGATCGCCGGAGGCCAGCACCGCGGTCGGCCGGCCGCGGCGGCTGAGCACGACCTCCGCATCGAACGGCACCGGCCACGGATGGCCGCGCCCGGTCACACCGGCAAGCGCGAGATGACGCTCACCACCGAAGACGGTTTCGGCCTCACGCAGCGCCTTTCGGCTTGCGTCCGACAGCCCGGCAAGGCCATCTTCGCCGATACCGATGATGGTCAGCCAGGGATCAGCCATGACACGCGCCCTCATTCTGGGCGGAACGAGCGATGCGAGCCAGCTTGCGGCGGAGATCGCGCGCGCCGGCATGGATGCCGTCTATTCCTATGGCGGCCGCACCCGTGCGCCTGCCGACCAGCCGCTGCCGACCCGCATCGGCGGCTTCGGCGGCGTGAGCGGGCTCGCCGATTACATTCGCCGTGAAGGCATCACGCATGTGATCGACGCGACGCATCCTTTCGCTGCGGAGATGAGCCGCAACGCCGTCGCGGCATGCGCGGAAACCGGCACGCCGTTGATCGCGCTCGAACGCACCCCCTGGGCTAAAACACCCGGTGACAACTGGATCGAGGTCGGCGACGTCGATGCAGCGGTCGCCGCTCTGCCCGAGTCGCCGGCAAACGTGTTCCTCGCCATCGGCCGCCAGCACATCGCGCCGTTCGGGAATAAACCGCAGCACGCCTACACACTGCGCTTCGTCGATCCGCCCGAAGCGCCGCTGCCCTTCCCGGCTGACGTGATCGTGTCGCGCGGACCGTTCACGCTTGATGGCGAGCTGGAGATGCTGCGTACGCGCGGCGTCATATGGATCGTCGCCCGCAATTCCGGCGGCGATGGCGCGCGCGCCAAGATCGACGCGGCCCGCACGCTCGGCCTGCCCGTGATCATGATCGCGCGGCCGGAGTTGCCCGAGCGCCAGCGGGTCGAGAGCGTGGCCGAGATCATGCAGTGGCTTGGTCATCGCACCTGCCTCGGCGCATAGATCCAGCGGCCGACACGGCGCGTCTGCGAGTTGCCGACGATCACCAGCGTTCGCATGTCGGCCATCTCGGGCCGCGCCGCGTTGAGCGTGACGGTCTCGAGCGTCTCGTCGGATGCGCTGATCGCGCGCGCGAAGATCACGAGCCGCTCGCCGCAGCCGGCGTCCTTCAGCACGGCCAGCGCGCGGCCAAATCCTTCCGGCCGGCTCGCCGAACGCGGATTGTACAGAGCGATCGCGAAATCCGCTTCCGCGGCCAGCCGCAGGCGCTTCTCGATCAGCGCCCATGGCTTGAGATTGTCGGAGAGATTGATCGCGCAGAAATCATGGCCGAGCGGCGCGCCGGCACGCGCGGCCGCCGCCAGCATCGCAGTGATGCCGGGCAGCACGCGGATCGGGAGCTCGCGATATTGCGGCGCCTGCTCGAGCGCCTCGAACACGGCCGATGCCATCGCGAAGACGCCAGGATCGCCGGAGGAGACGACGACGACCTGCCCGCCTTCGGCGGCCAGGCGCAGCGCCTCGCTCGCTCGCGCGAGCTCCTCGCGGTTGTCGGATGGATGCAGCGTGAGCCCCGGTCGCGGCGGCACGCGCGCGACATAGGGCGCATAGCCCAGAATATCGGTGGCGGAGCCCAGCGCGGCGGAGACCTCGGGCGTCACCAGCGCGTCACTGCCCGGGCCGAGGCCCGCGATGGTCAGCGTGCCCGTCATTCGGCGGCGTCCAGATGCCGGCCCTTGCCGTGCACGAGCACGATCGCAAAATAGGGACAGTCGGCGGCATCGATCTCGGCGAGCCGCGCGACGCGCTCGCCCGGCATGGTGCCGCGCTCGACCAGCCAGGCATCGTCCAGCCTTCCGGCGGCGGCAAGCGCGCGGCGCACTTTCGCAAGATTGCGGCCGGTCTTCATGACGACCAGCGCATCGGAGTCCCGCATGCGGCGCTCGAGCTCGTCCTCCGCGAGCGTGCCCATCAGCACCGTCGTCACGTCGTCGCCGAGCGCGATCGGCTGGCCGACGGCATTCCAGCAGCCGACCATGCCGGGAATGCCCGCGATCACCTCGATCTCGACGCGTCCCTGCAAGCGCGTGTGCAGATGCATGAAAGAGCCGTAGAAATAGGGGTCGCCCTCGCAGAGCACGACCACGTCGACCGCGCGCGCCAGCCGCGCCAGGCGTTCGGCCCATTCGTCGTAGAAGCCGGCGAGCAACTGGACGTATTCCGCGCTGTCGAAAGCGATCTCGGTCGTAACAGGGTATTCCATGGGATATTCGGTCACATCGCCGGCGAGCATGCCCTCGACGATGCGGCGCGCCTGACCCGGCCTGCCCTTCTTGCGGAAATAGGCCACGTGCTGTGCGCCGCGCACGGTACGATCGGCGCGCACGCTCATCATGTCAGGATCACCCGGGCCGAGACCGCAGCAGATGATGCGTCCCATGACTATTCGCTCCGGCTCGCCAGCGCATTCACGGCCGCAACGGTGATCGCGGAACCGCCAAGGCGGCCCTCGACCGTCAACGCCGGCACCGGCGGATCGGCCATCAGCGCGGCCTTGGATTCAGCCGCGCCGACGAAGCCGACCGGACAACCGATGATCGCCGCCGGCCGCGGGCAGTCGCGGTCCTCCAGCATGTTGAGGAGATGAAACAGCGCGGTCGGCGCGTTGCCGATCGCGACGATCGCGCCGGCGAGATGCGGCCGCCACAGCTCCAGCGCCGCGGCCGAGCGGGTGTTGCGCATGGATTGCGCCAGCGCCGGGACCGCGGCATCGCCGAGGGTGCAGATGACGGCATTGGCCGCCGGAAGTCTAGCGCGCGTAATGCCCTCGGAGACCATGCGCGCATCGCACAGGATCGGCGCCCCCTTCTGCAACGCTGCACGCGCGGCGGTCGCCATGCCTGATGTGAAACGGATATGCGCTTCCAGGCCCACCATGCCGGCGGCATGGATCATCCGCACGACGACCTGTTCCTCATCCGGCGTGAAGCGGGCAAGATCGGCCTCGGCCCGGATGGTCGCAAAGGATTGCCGGTAGATCGCCGCGCCGTCGGTCTCGTAGACATGCGGCATCAGTGCCCTCCCATCAGGATGGAGGGATTGCCGACGATGTCATCGCGGTTCAAGCCGCGCAGGATGGGCTCGTCGCGCGTCGAACCCCCGCGCACGAGATCGAAGCCGGCGCCGGTCGCGACCAGCGTGATCGCGGCCGCACCAGAATGAGCGCAGCCCTTGGCGCAGCCGGAGACGTGAAGTCGTGCGGCCGCGCCGATGTTCGGCGCGAGCGCTGCCGCCAGCGCGCGGGTATCGGCATGCGCCTCGCGGCAACGCGGCGCGCCGCTGCAGGCGATGACACGCAGCGCCGGATCGTAGGCCTCGGTGATGAGACCGGGCGTGGACGGCATGGTCCGCTTGCCCTCGCTCAGAACCATCCGCCACGGCGTCATGCGCAGGGCATGTCCGCAGCCGGCGAACTGGCTGAGCGTCGCATGCGGCATTTGCCCGAAGGCGACGCCGACCATCGCGCCCTGCGGATAAAGGCCGGGGCGCGCCGCAGCCATGATCGGCGCCGGCTCGGCCTCGCCGCGCAACGCGCCAGGCAGGGCTGCGCCAGCGGCAAGATGCGCCGCCATCCGCCCTCGCCCGTCCCGGGCACCGCCTGATGTCACGAACCAGGTTGCGAGCGCTAGGGCGGCGGTCACAGCCTCGCCGCGTCCGACGGAACGGCCGAGGCTGGCGCCATTGGCCCGCACCAGCAGTCCGCCGGCGCCATCACGCTCGATCCGCACATCCGCGGAATCGCCGGCGAGCACGCGCGAAGTGCCGTCATCGATGGCAAAGCCGAATTTCGTCGGAAGCGCGAGCACGCTATTCTCGAGCGCCTCCTCGAGCTCGGCGGCAAGCGCCTGGGTCTCGTCGCCCGTGCGCCAGAACGGCGTCACCAGGATGTTGCGCCGGGATTCGGTGTCGGCGTCGGGATCGAGCAGCGCCAGTTGCGAAAGACCGTCGAGCAGCAGCCGGTGGCTGCCTTCGCTGACGCCTCTGATCTGGAGATTGGCGCGGCTGGTGACATCGATCAGGCCGTTGCCATGGCGTTCGGCCAGACGCGCCAGTCCGGAGATCTGCGCCGCATCGAGCCGGCCGCCGAACGGGCGCACGCGGACCACGAGCCCGTCGCCCGATTGCATCGGCCGCAGCGCGCCGGGGCACCAGCCCTTGACCCTGGCCGCGCTCATGACGCCTCCCGCAACGCTGCCGCGATCGAATTGCGACGCGTTCGCCAGAGTGAGGCCTCATGCAGACGGGTGAAGCACGTCTCCATCGCGGCGAGCGCCGCGGAATTCTCGCGGGCCATGAAGGCGCGGACGTCGTCGTTGCCGAGCGTCGCATCGTAGTAGAGATCGAACAGATGCGGCGGCACGGCGCCGGCCAGATGGGCGAAGGCGGCCATATGCTCGAGTGTCGCGGTGATCTCGGCGGCGCCGCGAAAACCATGGCGCATCATGCCGGCGATCCAGGCCGGATTGGCCGCGCGCGCGCGGACCACGCGTGAGATCTCCTCCGTCAGCGTGCGCGCATGCGGCTGGTCGGGACGCGTCGCGTCGAGATGATAGAGCGATGGTCCCGCCGCGCCGAGATGTGCTGCGGCCGCGGCAACGCCGGCTTCATGCGCGGCATAGTCGGCGGCGAGCAGAAGATCGGTTTCCGGCAAGTCCTGGACGTGAACGAAGGCATCGGCCGACGCGAGCCGTTTCTCGATGCCGGCGCGATCGGGCTTGATCTCGCCGTCGGCGGAGAACGCCCAGGACGACGCCGACAGCCAGGCTTCGCCGGCCGCATCGCGCGTCTCCGCCGTGAAGGCATCAGGGATCGCCGAGAGGCCGACGCCGTATTGCCCGGGACGCGGCGCGAACACGCGGGACGCACGGTGTCGGTACGGATTCTCGTCGCCCTCCTCCTCGCGCGCGGCGAGCGCCTCGGCCGCCGCCTCGAACAACTGGGCGAGGCCGGAGAAGACATCGCGGAACAGGCCCGACAGCCGCAGCGTGACGTCGATGCGGGGACGGCCGAGCTCGGCCGGCGCGATGATGTCATAGCCGGTGACGCGGCCGGAGGCGTGATCCCAGCGCGGCGCAAGTCCCGCCAGATGCAGCGCCATCGCGAATTCCTCGCCGGCGGTGCGCATCGTCGCCGAGCCCCAGAGATCAACCACGAGGCCTTTCGGCCAGTCGCCGTGATCCTGCAAATGGCGGCGAAGCAGCTCTTCCGCGAGCTTGATGCCTTGCGCATGCGCCGACGGCGTCGGCACGGCGCGCGGATCGACGGCAAACAGATTGCGTCCCGTCGGCAGAACGTCCTGGCGCCCGCGATAGGGCGAGCCCGACGGCCCCGGCGCGATGCGCCGGCCCGCAAGTGCGGCACGCAGCGCGTCCCGCTCCGCTTCGCCGCAGGCGCCGCGGCCGAACACGTGCAGGCCGTCGCCGAACTGGCTTTCCTTGAGATCGCAGACGAAGCGGTCGATCCGCGGGATCGCTTCGGCTGGCGCTGCCGATGCATCGAGGCCGAGATCGTCCTCCAGTCCGGCCACGCGGGCTTCGTCCCGGATCGCGGCGATCAGCCGCTGGCGGCGGGCGGGATCGAGACCATCGGCCGTCGAATATTCGTCGAGGAGCTGTTCGAGCCTGCGCAGGCCATCCGGCACGGCGGACTTTTCGAGCGGCGGCGGCAGGTGGCCGATGGTGACGGCACCGATGCGCCGCTTGGCCTGCGCGGCCTCGCCGGGATCGTTGACGATGAAGGGATAGATGACAGGCAGATCACCGATCAGGGCTTCCGGCCAGCAGCTCGATGACAGCGCCACGGATTTTCCCGGCAGCCATTCCAGCGTGCCATGCGCGCCCATGTGCACGACAGCATCGCAGCCCTGCTCGCGGAGCCAGAGATAGAACGCGACATAGGCATGCCGCGGCGTGCGGGCGAGATCGTGATAGTCGGCGTCGCGCGTGGTTGCATCGCCGCGTTCCGGCTGAACCGCGATGATCGACTTGCCGCATTGGATCGCGGCGAAGTGGAACGCGCCGTCGCGGCAGCTCGGGTCGCTCTCCGGCGCGCCCCAGGCTTGCGCGAGATCATCCTGCAAGGATTGCGGAAGACGCGAGAGCGCCGCGCTGTATTCGGCGACGCTCCAGGAGAGTTGCCGCCTCAGCAGCGTCTCACCGAGAGCCTGGACCGGCACGACATCGAGGCCGGTCCCCGCAAGATCGGACATCAAGGCTTCGACCGAGGCCAACGCGTCAAGACCCACTGCGTGCGCGATCTGGTGCGGGCGGCCCGGATAGTTCGACAGCACGACCGCCAGCCGCTTCTCGCCGGCCGGCTTCACCGCGAGCTTCTGCCAGGCCGCGACGCGCGCGGCGATGGCCTTCACGCGCTCCGGATCCGGGCGATGGGCAAGATGCGAGAATTGCAGGTCGGGATCACGTTCCGCAGCCGACTTGAAACTCACCACCCCCGCAAACAGGCGGCCGTCGACTTCGGGCAGCACCACATGCATCGCGAGGTCGCCGGGCGACAGGCCGCGCAGCGATTCCGCCCAGTCCTCGAGCCGCGCGGTGGAAAGCGCGACCTGGAACACGGGACACGATGCCGCATCGAACGGTGTCGTGCCGTCGTCGCCGATCGCGGAGAACGCGGTCGCATTGACGATCGCGGCCGGAGGATTTTCCACGAGCTGGAGCCGCAGCCAGTCCGCGACGCCCGCGGCCTTCAGCGAGGTGACGAACACGCCATAGGCGTCAAATCCCTTCTCGCGCAGCGTCGCAATCAGCGCATCGACCGGACCGGTGTCCGCGGCGGTCAGGTACGAGCGATAAAACGTCACCAGCGCGCGAGGCTTGCCCTCGCCGGCGGTCGGCACGGCGATGACACCGCGCGCGGGCTCGTAAAAGCCCATCTCGGGCACGGTCGTCTCGCCGACGACCGGACCGGCATAGAGGCCCGAGGCCAGCGCAAGTTGTGCGATCGCGGCCTGCGCTGCGACCGGACCGCCGGTGTCGCAGAGCACCTTGAGCCGGCGCAGCGTCGAGACCGGCAGAGTTGAGTATGCATCGAGCAGCGTGTCGTCGCGGCCGTCGGCCGGCAGCACGGCGAGCACGATACCGCGCGCCTGCGCGAGTTGCTGGAGAGCCGCGAGACCGTAGGGCCAATAGGACTCGCCGCCGATCAGGCGGACCAGAATGCCGCGTGCCTGGGCCAGCGTGCGCTCGATGTAGGTGTCGATCGAAAGCGGATGACGCAGTTCGGCGAGATTGGCGAGCCGCAGCGACGGCAGGCTGTCGCGGCCACGCCGCCAGCCGGCCGCGAACGCGGCAAGATCGGAATCCGAATACGAGAGCACCACGAGATCGGCCGGGTCCTGGCCGATGTCCCTTGGCGTCGCGGTCTCCTCGAGACCGCGGCTCTCGCGGAAGACGACGTGCATCAGATGCCAGATCCTGAAAGACCAAGTCCCGCTCTTATCGCGGCCTCGTCGATATCGCCGTGCTCGCCGATCACGACGAGCTTTGACTGCCGCGCGAGCGCGCCCCAGGGCTTGTCGAACTGGTGACGCACGCGCTCGCCGACGGCCTGGAGCAGCAGGCGCATCGGCTTGCCCGCGACCGCGATGTAACCCTTGGCACGCAGCACGTTCTGCTCGCGCGCCAGGCGCTGAACCGAGGCGACCAGCGCATCGACGTCGCCGACTTCCGGAAGATCGATCACGACGGACGCAAAATCGTCGTGCTCATGCTCCTCCTCGCCGTCGTGATGCGACGGGCGCGCGGCAAGATCATTCTCGGCGGCGGCACCGAGACCGAGGATGACGCGCGCATCGATCGCGCCGTCGGTAACGGCAAGCATCGGCACGCGGCGCGGCATCTCGGCGGTGATGGCAGCCTTGGCCGCTTCGAGTCCCGCCGGGCCGGCAAGATCGGCCTTGGTCAGCAGCACGATGTCGGCGCAGGCGATCTGGTCCTCGAACACTTCCGACAGCGGCGTCTCGTGATCGAGATTTTCGTCCGCCGCCCGCTGCACTTCCACTGCGGCCGGGTCCGGCGCGAAACGGCCGGCGGCGACGGCCTCGGCATCGGCCAGCGCGATCACACCGTCAACGGTGATGCGCGAACGGATCTCCGGCCAGTCGAACGCCCTAAGCAAGGGCTTGGGCAGCGCCAGGCCCGAGGTCTCGATCAGGATGTGATCGGGCCTCACCGGCCGCGCCAGCAACAGCTCCATGGTCGGGATGAAATCGTCGGCAACGGTGCAGCAGATGCAGCCATTGGCGAGCTCGACGATGTTTTCCTCCGGGCAATTGGCATCGGCGCAGGACTTCAGAATCTGGCCGTCGACGCCCTCGCTGCCGAACTCGTTGACGAGCACCGCGAGCTTCTTGCCGTTGGGGTTGGCGAGCAAATGCTGGATCAGCGTCGTCTTGCCGGAGCCGAGAAAGCCGGTGACCACCGTGACCGGGACTTTTGCGAGCGAGTTCATTCGGCGGCCTCCGGCACGACGGCAATGGGGGGAATGCGCGCAAGTGACTGCTTGCGGAAGATCTCGGGACGGCTGCGCCAGGGCACGAGGCCGTCGGGCGCGGCCGCATAGGCGGCGGCGCCTGCGATCACGTCGCGCGCGTTGGCATCCGACAGGCGGCCATAGACATAGGACCAGCGGCCGGGCGCACTGAGCGCGACCGAGCAGCCCTGGCTGCATGCGGACAGGCATTCAACGGGAACCACATTGACGCCATCGGGCACGCCGGCGTCGACGATCGCACCGTGAAGGCGCTTGCCCAGCGTGACTTCGCCCTCGCCAAGCGTCTCGCCGGCACGGCAGGTAATGCAGACGTGAAGTGTGACGGTCATCGCCTCTTCCAGAATAAACAGCGGGAGGCGAAGAGGCCCACGAACCGGTCTTGCGAGGGTCCGTTTCCCCGTCGCGGAACACCCCGTCCGCCGGTCCAAAAATCGTCCGCGCTGGCAGGTCTCCCGGCTTGCGGAGCAGGGTTTTGCCCTTCGATCCCCGCCTTCCCGATCCCGTTAGGGATCAGTGGCCTCGGGCATCTCTCCGGTCACGGTCGCGGGGGCGGCTGCATTTTGGACCCAAATCTTGCCGATTCGGACCCTATCGCATTCCCTCTTCGCCTGTCATAGGACAGGAACCAACGCCGGGCCACCATTTGCCCCTGGCCGCCTCTTGTCAAGCCGAAGGACCCCGTCCGATGACGCCTGAACCGGATACCCAAACGGCCGAGGAAACCGACGCCCGCCACGCCGCGAAAATGGCGAAGAAGAAGGCCGCCCGCGACAAGATCATGGCGGCCAAGAGCGGCGAGAAGGGCCTCATCATCGTCCATACCGGCGCCGGCAAGGGCAAGTCCTCCTCCGCCTTCGGCATGATCGTGCGCTGCGTCGCCCATGGCTTCCCCTGCGCCGTCGTGCAGTTCATCAAGGGTGCCTGGGATACAGGCGAGCGGCGCCTGCTCACCGGCCATTTCGGCGATCTCTGCCAGTTCCATGCGATGGGCGAAGGTTTCACCTGGGAGACGCAGGACCGCGCCCGCGACATCGCGGCCGCGCGCGCCGGCTGGGAGAAGGCGAAGGAGCTGATCCTCGATTCGAACCTGCGCATGGTCGTGCTCGACGAGATTAACATCGCGCTGCGCTACGACTATCTCGATATCGCTGAGGTCGTCGAGTTCCTGACGACGCAAAAGCCTGCGATGACACATGTCGTGCTCACCGGGCGCAATGCCAAGGACGAGCTGATCGAGATCGCCGACCTCGTCACCGAGATGACGCTGGTGAAACATCCGTTCCGCTCCGGCATCAAGGCGCAAGCCGGCGTCGAGTTCTGAAGACACACGCGATGGCGCGCGCATTGATGATCCAGGGGGCCGGCTCGGACGTGGGCAAGTCGCTCATCGTCGCCGGCCTTGCGCGCGCCTTCACGCGGCGTGGGCTGCGCGTGCTTCCCTTCAAGCCGCAGAACATGTCGAACAATGCCGCCGTGACCGTCGACGGCGGCGAGATCGGCCGCGCCCAAGCACTGCAAGCCCTCGCCGCCGGCGTCGAGCCGCACACCGACATGAACCCGGTGCTCCTGAAGCCCGAGACCGATGTCGGCGCGCAGGTCGTTGTCCACGGCAAACGCATCGCGACCGCGCGGGCGCGCGAATACGCGGCGATGAAACCGTCATTGATGGGCGCGGTGCTGGAGAGCTTTGAGCGGCTGAAGGCGCGCGCCGATCTCGTGCTGGTCGAAGGCGCCGGCAGCCCCGCCGAGGTCAATTTGCGCAAGGCCGACATCGCCAACATGGGTTTTGCGCGCAAGGCCGACGTGCCCGTCGTGCTGATCGGCGATATCGACCGTGGCGGCGTCATCGCCCAGCTCGTCGGCATCAAGACGGTGATCGACCCCGACGATGCCGCGATGATCCAGGGTTTTGTCATCAACAAATTTCGCGGCGATCCCACGCTGTTCGATGACGGCTACAAGCTGATCGAAGCAAAGACCGCCTGGCGCGGTTTTGGCGTGCTGCCCTGGTTTGCGCGCGCCGGCGAGCTGCCCGCCGAGGACGCGCTGGGCCTGAGTGATGCGCGAAAGCCGGGCCAATGCAAGATCGCTTGCCTTGCGCTGTCGCGGATCGCCAATTTCGACGATCTCGATCCGCTCAAGCTCGAGGCGGGCGTCGATCTCGTCATGGTGCGGCCGGGTGAAGCGATCCCTGGCGATGTGCGTCTCGTCATCATCCCCGGCTCCAAATCCACCCGCGGCGACCTCGCCTTCCTGCGCGCGCAGGGCTGGGACATTGATCTCCTGGCGCATTATCGCCGCGGCGGCCACGTGCTCGGCCTCTGCGGCGGCTATCAGATGCTCGGACGCAGCGTTGCCGATCCCGACGGGATCGAAGGCCCTGCCGGCGACACGCCGGGCCTCGGACTCCTGGATGTCGAAACGGTGATGAGTCCGCAGAAGACGCTGACGCGGGTTGCGGCCGTGCATGCGGCGACCGACCAGCCGATCGAGGCCTACGAAATCCACATCGGCCGCACCGACGGGCCCGATCGCGCCCGTCCGTTCGCCAAACTGAATGGCGAGCCTGAAGGCGCAATCTCCAGCGATGGCCGCGTACAGGGTAGCTATTTGCACGGCCTGTTCACGTCGGATGATTTCCGGAAAGCGTTTTTGACCAAGCTCGACATCCCGGCAGGCGACGAGCCCTATCACAGCAGGGTCGAGAGCGCGCTCGATGCGCTCGCCGATCAAATCGAAAAGCATCTCGACGTCGAAGGCCTGCTTTCGCTAGCGCGCTAGGACCTCGGCGAGGCGCGTCCATTCGGGCTCGCTGCCCGGAAGTCCGAGCCGCAGCCATGTCGGCTTCTGCACGAAGACGCGCGACCAGATCTGGCCGCGCGCGAGCTTCTCCTGCGCGGCCAGCGCATCCGGCGTCTCGTAGAGACGAAACAGCGGCGTGCCGCCAACGAACCGCCAGCCCTGCGCTCGCGCCATGTCGTCGAGACGGGCACAGTCGCGCACAAGCCGCGCTGACGTGGACTCCGCCCAGGCATCATCACGCAATGCGCGGCAGCCGATCGCGATCGCCGCCCCCGAGACCGGCCATGGCCCCGACATCGCCGCAATCCTGGCGATGTCCGCCGCGCTACCGAGTGCAAACCCAAGCCGCAGGCCGGCCAGACCATAAAACTTCCCGAAGGAGCGCAGGATCAGCAGCCCCGGATGATCCGCTTCCGGCGCAAGCGACAGCTGCGGAACGGCGTCGACAAAGCTCTCGTCGATGACGAGACGGCCGACGCGCGGCAGCAGTGCCAGCAAATCCTGCGGCGTATGGCACCGGCCATCGGGGTTGTTGGGGTTGACGACGATGGCGAGATCCGCGCCCACCAGTGCGTCAAGATCGCCGACCTCCAGGACATCCCAGCCCGCAGCCGACAGGACTCCGGCATATTCGTTATAGGTCGGCGCGAGGATGCGGGCGCGGCCGCGCGGCCCAAACTGCGGCAGCAATTGAATTGCGGCTTGCGCGCCGCCCATCGCGACGAGCGCCGCGCTCGTGCGGTAGGCGTGCTGCGCCGCCTGATGCAAGGCATCGATCTCGGCACGCGACGGCAGCGCGCTCCACGCGCGCATGCTCACCTCGCCCGCCGGATAAGGCAGCCGGTTGATCCCCGTCGAGAGATCGATCCAGTCCTCCGCGCGTCCGCCAAAACGCTGCTGGGCCAGATCGAGATTTCCGCCGTGCTCACGCATGTCCCGTTCTTTCACGCGAAGCTGAGGATCGCAAGGAGGCCGGCGAGCAGCAGCATGGCGCGGCGGTAGACCGTCAGTCCCTCGCTGATGTCAGCGGCGAGCGGATCGCGCGCACCTTCGTTCAGCCAGGGCTCGTTCGTGATGCTGCCGTGGTAGATCCGGGGACCGCTGAGCCGCACGCCGAGCGCGCCGGCCAGCGCCGCTTCCGGCCAGCCGGCATTGGGCGAGCGATGCCGGCGCGCATCGCGCGTCGTGCACGACAATGCTTCCGCCCTGTGCGGCGCCAGCAGCACGAACAGAAACCCGGTCAGCCGCGCCGGAATGAAATTGGCGACGTCGTCGATCCGCGCCGCCGCCCAGCCAAAGGCTTCGTGTCGCTCGCTGCGATGGCCGATCATGGAGTCCAGCGTGTTGATGGCCTTGTAACCCAAAATGCCGGGCAGACCGAACAGCGCGCCCCAGAACACGGGCGCCACGATGCCGTCGGAGGCGTTCTCCGCAAGACTCTCGATCGCCGCGCGCGCGATGCCGGCTTCATCGAGCGCCGCAGGATCGCGGCCGACGATGCGCGAGACCGCGTCGCGCGCGCCGGCGATGTCGCCGGCCTGCAAAGGTGCGGCAACGGCGGCAACATGATCATGCAGCGAGCGCAGCGCGACCAGCGGCCAGGCCAGGACACCCGCCAGCACGATCTGGATCCAGCCTGAGGGAAGCAAGGACTGAAGCGCCCAACCGAGTGCGGCCGAGACCGCGATCACGAGGAGCGCTCCGGCAATGCCCGCGGCACGGCGCAGCGCCGGCGGATCGGAACCGCGATTCCAGGCGGTGTCGATGGCCGCGATCAGCCGGCCGAGCCAGGTCACGGGATGGCCGATCCGTGCGAACAGCGGGGCCGGCCAGCCCAACAGGGCATCCACCGCCATCGCCACCGCCATCGCACCCGCAAAGCCCACACAAATCTCCCGTCTCGCTCCGCCCCTGTTGCGCAAGACGGCGGCCGAGCGCAAGCCCCTGGCCGCCTGATTTCGGCTTTGTCTTTGGCCCCATTTGGTGATTAGTGCTGGCCGACAGGAGACTTTTATGGCCGTCATCTTGATCACGGGCGGAGCGCGATCGGGCAAGAGCCGGCGTGCGGAGACGCGCACGCAGGCCTTTCCCGGGCGGCCTGTGTACATTGCCACAGCCGAGGCGCTCGACGCCGAAATGGCGGACCGCATCGCAAAGCACCGCGCGCGACGCGGAGCCGACTGGATCGAGTGCGAGGTGCCGCTCGACCTGGTGCAGGCCCTGGTCGAGACCGAGGGCGGCGGCGCGAGACTGGTTGATTGCCTGACGCTCTGGCTGTCCAACCTGCTGCATTCCGAGCGCGACTGGTCGCGCGAGGTGACGCATCTCGCTGAGGTTCTCCCTCGCTTGCGCAGTCCCGTCATCATGGTCACCAATGAGGTCGGCCTCGGTATCGTGCCCGACAACGCGCTGGCGCGTGCCTATCGCGATGCCGCCGGAATCATGAACCAGACATTCGCCGGCGTTGCCGACGAGGTCGAGTTCGTGGTCGCCGGACTGCCGATGAAGCTGAAATGATCCCTCGGACCGAAACGATCCGGGACGTCATCGCCGATCTCAGGATCGCGGCGTCGTTCGTCACGCTCCTGCCGGTCGGATCGTCAAAGCCTGCGGCCGAAGGCGCCATCGCGCGCGCGACCTGGGCGCTGCCCGTCGCCGGCCTCCTTGTCGGACTTGCCGGCGCCTTGGTCTACAAGATCTCCAGCCGGCTCGGACTGACGCCAAACCTTGCCGCCCTGCTCGCACTGGCCACGACCGCCCTCATCACCGGCGCGCTGCACGAGGACGGGCTTGCCGATACCGCCGACGGGCTCGGCGGCGGCCGCACGCGCGAGCGCAAGCTCGAGATCATGCGCGACAGCCGCATCGGGACCTATGGCGTCTGCGCACTGATCCTGTCGTTCGGCCTGCGCTGGAGCGCGCTCGCGGCTATCGCCAATCCGTGGCTGGTGACGCTGGCGCTGTGCGCTGCGCATTGCGCAGCCCGCGCGGGCGTGCCGGCGTTCATGTCGCTGGTACCGCCGGCGCGGCCTGACGGCCTGTCGGCAAGCGCCGGAGCGCCGCCGGGCCGCAGCGTCGCCATCGCCTTTGCCGTTGGAACTCTCGCGCTCACCCTCGCACTTGGACCGGGCAAGGCGCTGGTCGGCCTGATCCTGCTGTCGCTCGCAGGCCTGATCCTGGCACGGATTGCCATCCGCCAGATCGGCGGGCAGACCGGCGACATTCTCGGCGCCTTCGAGCAGACCGGCGAAATCGTGATCCTGCTCGTTGCCGCGGCCTTCCAGATGGGACGATGACCTCATGGTCGAGTTCGACGACACCTTCCGCCAACATCTGCGCGAGCTGTTCGTATGGCGTCGTGACGTGCGCCGCTTTCGCACCGATCCCTTGCCGGACGGCGCGGTGGAACGCCTGATTGAGACGGCCTGTCTTTCCCCGTCGGTCGGCCTCAGCCAACCCTGGCGCTTCGTCATCGTCGACGATGCCGCACGGCGCACTGCCGTGATCGACGATTTCAGGACTTGCAACGGCGACGCGCTGAATGCGTATGCCGGTGAACGCGCCGCGCGCTATGCCACCCTAAAGCTGTCGGGCCTCGAACAGGCCCCCGGCCACCTCGCCGTGTTCGCGGACAAGGCCAGCGACACCGGGCACGGCCTCGGCCGCGCGACCATGCCGGAGACGACCGAGTATTCAGTCGTCGCGGCGATCACCGCAATGTGGCTCGCCGCACGTGCGGAAGGCATTGGCCTCGGCTGGGTGTCGATCCTGCATCCCGATCGCATCCACACCATTCTCGACGTGCCTGATACCTGGAAATTCATCGCCTATCTCTGCATCGGCTATCCGGAAGTCGAATGCGACCAGCCCGAGCTGGAGCAGGCGAAATGGGAGCACCGGCGCAGCACGGACGAATTCACGCTGCGGCGCTAGGGCCGCGCCCTCCTCCGTCATTGCGAGCGTAGTGTTCAGCCCGGGCACATAGCTTACACCTGTTCGGGGAGATGGTTGACACTTTTGGGGTTACGTAGATCGATCGTTTCGATCTGGTGAGCGGCAAAGAATATTCCAAACTTTCCCTCAGCACTGAGCTGACGAATGGCGAGTTTCTCACCACGGAAGGCTTGCGGGACTTTCCAGAGCCGTCCCTTGAAGCTGACATAGGCCTTCGTGGTGGAGACGGAACGGACGATCTCGCCCTCGTCGTACTCCACCGTTGGAAGGCGATCCGGCATGAGGCGCTGGCTTGGTCGATAACGGCTTGCGGGCACATCGAAGCCCAATGCCTCGTGCGGCCGATCTAGATTGTAGACGGCTCGCCATTGGTCAAATGCCCGCTGGACATCGGCAAGGTCCCGGTAGCGCTTGAAGGCGAGAACCTCGGCCTTCAGGCTGCGATGGAACCGTTCGTTCTTGCCTCGGCTCTGGGGATGATAGGGCCGGCTGTGGATCGTGCGGACGCCGAGCTTGAGAAGCCACACCGTCAGCGTGGTCCAGGGGTCTTCAAGGGTGAAGCCCCAGGGGCCGCCATTGTCGACGAACATCGCATCCGGCAGTCCGTAGCGATGGAACGTCGCCTCAAGATGTCCTCGTACCGTCGAGCCTCGTTCGTTGTCACAGGCTGCCAGGCATAAGGAAAAGCGCGAGTGATCGTCTAGCGTCGTCAGTGGATGACAAGACACGCCGTTCTCCAGCGCACTGTGCCCCTTGAAGTCCATTTGCCAAAGCTGGTTGGGCGCATCCTTCTCAAAGCGAGTATAGGGCTGTCCAGGCGTGCCCGCGGGCTCCTTCACACGATCGTAACGGCGTAAAATTTCGTGCACGGTCGATATCGCGGGAGTGGCTTGCCGATTGCGCTTCAGGCGATGCGCGAGCTTGCGCGCACCCCAGGCCGGGTGCGCATCTCGCAGCTCGACAATCTGCTGCTCGGTCGCAGCAGCTGTACGCTCCGGACTGTGATGAGGTCGTCGCGACCGGTCTGCCAACGTCGCATCGCCCGCTTCATACCGCTGGATCCACTTGTAGCCGGTCTGGGCGCTGATGCCGAACTGCCGGCACAGCTTCCGCCGGTTCACTCCCTCCTGCTTGGCAAGCATCACCAACTCTCGCCGTTGATCCATGACAGACACCTCGCGCCACGGCATCGCTCGCCCCCTTGTTTGACGAATCGAGCCGATTTTGACGTGTCAACCATGTCCCCGAACACCCGTCAGTCATGTCTCCGGGCTAAACAGTAGCGAAGCAATCCAGAATCTTGCCGCCGAGGTAGTCTGGATTGCTTCGTCGCAAGAGCTCCTCGCAATGACGACTGAGAGAGAGGCAACCTGCCGCTACGACTTGCTGCCGGCAACCGCCGCCACGGGCGCGGCGCTTTCCTGTTTCTGGAACATCAACAGCGGCCGGAAGATGATGCGGCCATAGGCTTCGTAGTGGTTCTGGGTCGAGACCGCCATCTTCAGCGGCGTCGCGTAGTTTGCCTCAAAGGTCATGAACGGCGCGTAGGTCCAGGAGAAGCCGACGCCGACCGAGCCCAGTTCGGTGACGCCGGGGAATGTCGAATATACCGCACCCCAGTCGGTGAAGACGTAGGTGTCAAAGCCCTTGAGCCATGACGACCAATTGTAGTGCAGCTCGGCGTTGAAATAATAGCCGCTGTCGCCGGACGCCGAGTTGGAGGGATAACCACGCACGGTGGTCGGACCGCCGATCGAGAAGATCTGGTCGCCCGGCAGCAGCTTCTCCTGCGTGTACTGCCAGCTCGCAAGCACGTTGGCGCTGAAATTCGCCGGACCGGCCGCGCTGGTCGCGATCAACGAGCCGGTATAGGTGTTGAACGCGCGGTTGTTGCCGAGCACGTGGTCCTGCCACGCGATGTAGTTCACCGCCGGCGAGACCGTGATCGAATAGCTGTTGCCGGAATTGGTTACCGAAAATCCGGCCGTAGCCTTGTCGTAATGATCGTCGGTGACGGCGACCGTGGCGAAGCGGCTCACCGTCTTGCCCTCGGTCTCGGCGGCGTTGAACAGCACCAGCCAGTTCTGTGTCACCCAGATCGGCTGGCTGAAATTGATCGCGGCCTGGCTGGAGCGTCCGGTGACGTCGAGCGCGACGAACGGTCCCTGGATGATCTTGATCTTGCCTTCGGTGTAGCTGACGCCGACGCGGCCGCCCCAGGGATTGACCGGAATGCTGTAGGCGGCGTTGCCGTTGAGATTGCCGTCGGAGCGTACGCCATAGAAGGTCAGGCGGTCGTCGACGCCGAACAGGCCGTGGCGCTTGTAGAACGCCCCGCCCTCCCAGCGCCCGGTGTTCTCGACGCCTTGGTTGTCGGTGAAGAGCTGCAAGGTGTCGATCGGCGGCTCGATCACCGCGAATTGGAGGTCGGTCAGACCAAAACTCGTGCCGGGCTGGAGCAGCGCCTTGATCTGCACATCGTTGGTGCGGTTGAACCAGATCACGTCGCGATTGAGCTTTGGAACGTCGAGGACCTCGCCTTCCGGCTCCTTGACGCGCTGAAGGATGTAGTCGGTGCGCGTCTGCTTGTTGCCCTCGATGGTCGTCTTCTTGAGCCGGCCTTCGGTCAGCTTGATCTTGACCACCCCGCCCTTGGCATCCTGATCGGGCAGCGTCGCGATGCCGGTGACGATGCCGCGCGCGGTGTAGATGGCATTGATGTCGGCGACGAGCTGCAACAGCGAGGCGATGTCGACATCCTTGCCGACATATTTCTTCGCGATCTCGTCGAGCTCCGCGGGCGTGATGAACTTCGACGCGTCAAACTCCACCTTGCGCAGGCGGAATTTCGGCCCGCCCGGTTTCAACAGCTGGGACTTCTCCCGCTCGCCGCCAATCACCGCCGGCCCGTTGAGTTTGGGCGGCGCGCTCTGCTGTTCGAGCTGCCGGCGCTGCCGGTCGACGTCGTTCTGGATCACGCCGGGATTGATCGACTGGGAGCGCGCGGAGACAATGCAGCAAGCTGCCAGCCCGACCCCCAATGCTGCCCCCAGAATCCGCATCCCGCTACCACGCTTCCGCGAGGCGACCAATGGCCGGCTTCGCTGTTTCAATCGCGGCGTCCTTCCAGCCCTGACGTCCCGTACGCTGCCCCTGGCGGCGCAGCTTGCGCATGTCGCTCAGCCCCTCGATATTGACGGCGGGACCGGAACCGATGGTTTCGACCGGTCGCGGCGTCAGTAGCGCATCGAGACGCGCCTGGCCGGAGAGGCCGAGCAGGTAGAACGTTCCTCCGTCCTTCTTCGCGAGCCAGGTCTCGATGCTCTCGCTACCCTCGCCGTCGACGGAAATGTTGCGCACCATGCTGGCGCCGGTGAAGTTGCTGCAGCAGATGTGGTTCGGACCGTAATTGGTGACGGTTGCCGAGATGTCGCCGGTGTAGAACACCACATAGGCATTGCTGACATTGGCGTTGCCGACCTGGCTCATCGTGAACACGCCGTCCGGCTGGTACAGCTGGATCGTCGGCCCGTTGGACGGCGCCAGCGTGCGGTTGTTGAGCAACACCTGCTGCGTGGCGGTGGTGAGCAGGAGCTGGCCCGGGACATAGCCGTTCAGGATCGTCACGGCGTGCGCATCGGTGAAGAAGTTCGCGTCCACCACCTTGAACTGGTTGACGATGATGCTGTCCGGATCGATCGAGATGTTGGCGGACTTCGCAACGCCGCCGTTGTAGCCGGTGATGTTCATGATCAGCGGGACCGCTGGGTTCGAGCGGATCTGCTCGCCCCTGACGTTGATCGTGTCTGCCGCAAGATCGAGCTCCCTGACGACGCTGACCCAGCCGATCGTCAGGTCACCCGACGAGGTCATCTTGACGGTGTCGCCGCTGATCCGGTCGAACGAGACCGATCCGGCCACCTCGAAATGTGTATCGCCGTGCGCTGAGATTGATCCGCCGCGGAGCGAGCCCGTGTCGGACTTGACGTCGAGGTCACCGGCATCGCCCGGGATACCCGTCGTGGTAAGCTGGCTGAAGACAATGTCGTTCACGGCATGCAGGGTCTGCGTGCCGCCGCTGATGGCGGTGCCAACCGTGATCCCTCCGGCGGTCGCGGTGATGCCGAGCGTGCCGCCCACGTTGAGATTATCCCAATGAACGACCGTTCCGCCCAGGACCGCGTTGCCGGTCGAGGCCGTGAGGTTATGACCGGTGTTGGTGCCCGCCGCGATCAGCCGCGCCGAGCCGTTGGCCGTGACCGAGCCCAGCGTCGGCATGCCACCGGCCATCACCGTCTGCGCCAGGATGAAGCCGTTGTCGGCGGTAACGTTGATGCTGCCGGCATCGCCGTTGATGCCCGTCGCCGTCAGCGCGTTAAACGTCACGCTGTCGTGGGCGCGGATGGTTTGCGTGCCGCCGCTCTGCGCGGTCTGGAGCGCAATGCTGCCCTGGCCTGCGGTCATGCCCAGCGTTGTGCCGACATTGAGGACGTTCCAGTTGATCGGGCCGCCGCCGGCCGTCAGCAGCCCCGCGCCGGTCGTTGCGGCGAGCGTGTTGCCGGTGATGGTCGTGGCGGCAACCAGGCTCGCCGAGCCGTTGGCGGAGACCGAGCCCTGCGTTGTCACACCGCCCGAGGTCACCGTCTGGGCCAGGATGAAGCCGTTGTCGGCGGTGACATTGATATTGCCGGCATCGCCATTGATGCCCGTCGTGGTCAGCGCGTTAAAGGTCGCGTTATCGCGGGCATGGATGGTCTGGGTGCCGCCGCTCTGCGCGGTCTGGAGCGTGATGCTGCCCTGGCTCGCGGTCGCGCCCAGCGTCGTGCCGACATTGAGGGCGTTCCAGTTGATCGGGCCGCCGGTGGCCGTCAGCAGGCCCGATCCGGTCGTCGCAGCGAGCGTGTTGCCGGTGATGGTTGTGGCGGCAACCAGACTCGCCGAGCCGTGGGCGGAGACCGAGCCCAGCGTTGTCACACCGCCCGAGGTCACCGTCTGGGCCAGGATGAAGCCGTTGTCGGCGGTGACATTGATGTTGCCGGCGTCGCTGCTATTCCCGGTGGCAGCCAGCGACTTGAACGTCACGTTCTGGCTGGCATGGACCGTCTGCGAGCCGCTGCTGTCGGCGGTGCCGATGACGATGCTGCCGTTGTTGGCGACCGCGCTGAAGCTGCCGCTCGCGCCGGTCGCGGTGCCCGCCAGCACTTGGTCGAGCGTTAGCCCACCGGTGCCGATGATGTCCACGTTGCCTTTCACCGCGGAGAGCAGGCTCGCCTCGGTGTCGGTCAGCGCCTTCAGGTAGATGCCCCCGGCGCTCGCGCTCGCCGACAGCCGTACCGCGTTGAGCGTGAACCGACTCGTCGCGTTGCCGATGCCGTTCGACGCGTTCAGCGACACCCCGGCGCCCGCGCCGGATGCCACAAACTTGGTCTGGCCGTCGCCGTTGTCGATGATCGCTCCGAGCGAGGCGACGCCGCCTGCGGTAACGATGATCGAGGGCGCGTTCGAGGCCGCCGCGTAAGACAGCAACGAATTCAGCTGGCCGATCGTCGCATCCCCCGTGGTGGTCACCGAGATCACACCAGCCGCGTTGATGGCCGAATAGGCGCCCATCGACAGCGTCGCGGCGACCAGCGTCACGCCGCCCGAGCTGCTGGTCGCAACCACCGGCGCCGCGCTGGTGCCGGCCGCGAAGGTCATGCCGCGGTTGGCGAGCAGTTGCATCAGGCCAGCGCTGGTGATGCTGGTATTGATGGTGAGCGCGCCGCGCGGCACGTTCAGCGTCAGTGCGCCGCCGGCCGTCAGCGCCCCATAGGCGCCGCTCGTGCCGACCATCAGATCGCCGGCGACCGCGAGGATGCTGAGGTCGCCGACCGCCGAGCCGGTCACCGCGCCCGAGATGTTCACCTGCAGCGGCTGGAAGGTCGAACCGTTGAAGCCAATGTTGCCGCCGGCGCGCAGATCGAGGTCGGTGCCAAGGATGTGGATCGCCGTGCGATCCGTGAAGTCGGATTCGGCGTAGATGCTGCCCGTCGCGGCGAGCTGGATCGCATTGCCGGCGGCGATATTGCCGAGGACGAGATCGCCGGTGGTCTGCTTCACGTAGATGCCCTGCGCCGACGAAACCTGGTCGAGCTGGTCGTTGCTCGGATCGGCGAACGCGATCTGAAGCGCGTTCGTGTTGGTCGCGGGATTGCTTCCGGCGGCCCCGGCTGCACCGACATTGCCGCGCTCCGCGATCAGGGTCAGGTTGCCGATATCACCTGATATGACCGGCCCGCTCACATTGGCGAAGATGCTGGTCACGGCGTCGAGCTTGACGTCGCCGCGGCCGGTCACCTGGATGCCGCCAGCCTGCGCGGCCGCGATCGGGCCGTAATTCGCGGTGACGCCGCCGAGCGCGAGGCTGTTCTTGCTGCCGAGGTAGATGTTGGTCAGCGCCTTGGCCGAGATCGCGATCGGGTTGTCGACCACGACGAGGTTCTGCTGCGACAGGCTGACCGTATAGGTCGTGACATGGGTCGTGGGATCGGTGACCGCACCGACGGTGAGCTGGCCCGGACCGGCGGTGGCCAGCAATCCCCTCTGCTCCGGCGTCAGCGAGGAGCCATCGACGCTGGTGAAGGTGAACGTCTGGGGCGCCGCCGAATTGCCGACCGAGCCGCGCGGCGCGTAGAGCATGATCTGGTTCGCACTGACATTGGCGACCACGTTGTCGTCGATCGGCGGCGGCGCCGCGCCGACGGCCGACGACGACACCGTGTAGGCGAGCTGGCTCTGCGTCCACTGCGAGCCCGCCGTGATGATGCCGTAGACCCGCTCGGTCGAGGCCAGCGTGTAGCTGTAGGTCGCATTATAGGCGTTCAGCGCCGTCTGCAGCGCCGTATTGGTCGGCATGCGCTGATTGGCCGTCGAGACGCCGTCGAACAACTTGGTGAACAGGGTCGACGACAGCGAGCTGCCGAACAGCGTTCCGAGCGGATCCGAAGGAGCGCTGCCGAGCAGGCTGGTCAGCGAGGTCTTGAGCTCGTCGGTGGTGATCTTGCCGAGCAGGAACTGATCCCGCAGGAACCGCGTCGTGGCCTCGGTCTTCATCTGCGTCGTGGTGACGTCGGCCGGGTCGATGCCGAGTTTGGCCGCCACCTGCGCCCGCAGCACCGTCTGCCCCACTGAGGTCGGATTGTAGGTGCTGCCGTTCGGGAAGGCGATGTTCCTGAGCTGGAAGTAGTCGTTATAGGCCGACGTCACCATCGACTGGTAGCTGTTGACGGCGTTGGTGGCGGCGTTGCCGCTGAGCAGGTCGAGGCTGGCCCAGACATCCTGCAGATGCTGGCTCTGCGCCTGGGTGAGGCCGACCGCCGCCCGGCCGTTCAGGATGCTGGCCTGGTTGCCGTCGGAGCCGGCAGCCTCAAGGAACACCGGACCGCCGGTCGACTGGATCGTGCCGAGGCGAAGGTCGCCCTTGGACTGGATGATGTAGGTGCCCGTGGCCGAAGAGCTGTCGAGCACGCCGCCATCGACGGCGCCGCTCGCCTGAACCGTCCCCGTCGCCTGGATCACCAGCGGATTGATATTGGTCAGGGTGGAGGCGTTGTTGACGACGGCGCTCGTCGCGCCGATCGCACCGGACGTGGAGTTGATCTCGATATTCTTGCCGATCACGACCGGGTTGGCGACGTTGTAGGCGGAAGCCGAGTTGATGTCGCCGGTCGCCGACAGGAAGACGTTGCCCTGCGGCGTGGCGCCCGCGGCATTCACCTTCACCTGGTTGATCGACAGCGCCCCGATGGCCGAGATCGCGATGTCGCGGTCGATCGAGCTCGCGGTCAGGCTGCCGCCATAGAGCTGCACCTGGACGGGCGCCTTGGTGGTGCCGAGCGTGCCGATACCGCCGTCACCCCGAAGCGTCACGCTCGTCCCCGAGATCACCGGGTTGTTGGCATTGGCGCCGACGGTGATCGACGAGTTGGTGCCGGTGGCGGCAAGCGTCGTCGTGCCCTGCTGGTTGTTGATCGACCCGTTGATGACGATGCCGGAGGTCGAATTGACCACGACGTCGCTGCTACTGCCGCCGATGAACTTGATGTTGATCGGGTTCGACGCCTTGACCGTGTTGGTCAGCGTGAGCGTCAGGTGATCATAGATCGCCTGGTACCAGTTGTACTGGGCGTCCGCGCCGCAGCACGCGTTGGAATGGGTGTTGAGTCCAACGGGGCTCCCATCCGGATTCACGCCTCCCGCCCAGTGATAGCTGCCTGTGGCGGTGGTGACTTTCTGATAGTTGCTGCTCTGCGTGCCTGAAACCAGGTTGGTCGAGCGGGTCCAGTTCTCGCCGGTGACCTGATTGGGCGTGAAGCTCCAGCCATAGTCGAACTGCGTGCTGGTGGGTAGACGATCCAGCGTCGCGGTGTCGACCCATTGATAGAGCATGTTCTCCTGCGTCGCGTACTGGACGCCCGCCGTACCGGTCCTGGCCGTAAGCATCGACGGGTCGATCGCGGCCGCAGTGACACTGTTGGTCTCGTACCGCGACACCTGCTGGCTGCTTGCAGCCTTGGGATCGTAAACCCACCACGTCGTCTTCCCCTTGAGCTGGTCGACGATCTCGACCACGCTCTGGGCAGTGACGCTGGTATTGATGGTGTTGGTGACGAGCTGGAGCCCGCTGGTGTTGTTGACGGTGACCGTGCCGGCGCCGCCTTTGATCTCGATGTTACCCTGGGTCTGGGTGTTGTCGGTCGAGGTCGAGATGATCTTGCCGTTGAGGTAGACGTAGCCGCCGGCGCCCTGCGCCACGCCATTCAGGATGAGCTGGTCGGTGAGAGCGTTGTACCTGACCCCGATCTTGGCGTCGCCGCTGGCCGACGCCGTCACGGAGCCCGAGATGTCGTAATAGACGCCGTTCCGCGCATTGGCCTGGGCCGCGGCAAAATCCGCGCCGCCGTTGCGATTCTTGAGGCCGTTGCTGCCATAGATGGCATCGTACGCAGCGGCGCCGATGTTGACCGAGTAGTTGCTGCTCGAGCCGGCGTGGATGATGCCGTTGATGTTGATCACCGACGCCGAGATGATGACCGCCTGGCCGCTGATGGTCCGGGTGGCTGTCGCGGTGGCCGGCGAATCCGCGGTCTTCGGCGTGATCGCATCCGGCTGGATGTTGATCACCTGGAAGAAGCCCGAGCTGTCGCAGGCTGACGCACAGTTGAACGGCGTCTTGTACGGACCGCTATCGGTGTAGACGTTGCGGCCGTCATACGTCGTTTTCTTCCACTGCGCGAGCACGACATTGGCCGAGTCCTGCGACTGCCCCTCGATGATCTTGAGGGTCGCGATGTCAGGCACGCTGCCGGCATCGGGAGTGCTGGTGTTCCCAGGCGTACCCCTGCCCACCGGCAGGAAGATCGATGAATAGAGCGAGGTGCCGTCGTAATACGTCATCAGCATGCGCGCGGTGAAGATCGTGCTGGCGTCGGCGTTGCCGACGGGTTGATACACTCCGTGGCTGCCGTCGGTGCAGCAGTAATAGAAATAGGGGTGATCGGTTCCCGAAGCGATATGCGGAGCGGTATAGTAGTCGCCGTAGGCGCCGAGATAGGTCGCCGCCGTCATCACCGCGGTCAGCGTGTCTTCCGGCCTGTTTTCAGTGGTGGCCCATTGCGAGGTGACCGCGCTGCCGCTGTCGTAGAAGCTCCCGATACCGCCGAGGAAGGTGAAGGTGCCTTTGGGCACCACGATCTGGACGGTCGCGGCGCTGAGCGACTGCGATGCGACGACGCTGCCGAGATTGTTGATGATCTTGAGCAGGCCGTTCGCGTTGTTGACGGCGCCATTGAAATAGATGTCGGGCGTGCGGGTCAGCACGTTGCCGTTCTGGTCAATGCCCTGACCGGAGTCGGGATCCAGGCGGTTGTAGGTGGCGGAGACGTCGATGACCGGCGTCGCGCTCGGCATCGCGGTGAAGGTCACATTGGAATGCGAATCCGGGTCGACATGGTCGATCTGGCGATAGGTGATGTTACCTCCGGTCACATCGGTGACCGTGAGGTTGCCCAGGCTCATGAAGTCGAGGCCCTTGTTCTCGATCTTGATCAATGGCGAGCTGCGCGCGATGACCGCGGGCGCGGCAGGATTCGTGCCGCTGTTTCCGGTGAGCTTCTGCGCCAGGATCGAGACGTTGCCGGCGGACACCAGGATGTCGCCGAACGCAAAGGCGTTGCCGGGCGCGTCGGAGGTGAACGGCGCCTGCTTGATCAGCGTGTCGATCTGCCGCTGGATGTCGCCGGTCGGATCGGTGCCGGACGGCGACATGATGGCGGGCGCCGTCGGAGTCGCCGCCGCGAGCTGCGCGCGGACCTGCGTCGCGGTCAGGCCGGTCAGCGTCGCCAGCTGGCTGACGACCAGATCGTAAGGATTGAAGTTGCCGACGATAGTGTACTGAACCGTCTGGTGGTTCCAGCTCATCACCGGACTGAAGTGGTTGACGTCGGAGACGGACTCGAGGACCGACGAGGAGCCGTTGGTCAGCGTCGAGTCCGGACTGGTCGTGCTCAATGTCGGCGTGGATGCGCCCAGATTGATCGTGATCGTCAAATCGTTGTTGACGCCAGCAACCACCCGGCCGTTGAGCGCGACGTCGCCGGTTCCACTGGTGTGGCTGTGGTTTTCGCTGTTCTTGGCGCTGAAGATGTCGAGATACGGGTTGTAATTGCTGCCGTTGCCGGTGGCCGTGACCTGCCCCTGCGTGGCGCCGAGATAGATGTCGCGCGCGCCGAGAATGCTCGAGGTCGGAGCGAGCGTCAGGCTCGTGGTGTCGTCGGCATTGGCCGTGCCGCGATAGAGCGCCGAGATCGGAATGGCGGTGTTGTTGTAGACCACCGTCGTCGCCGTCGCCTGCACGCTGCTGAAGACGGTGCCATCGCCGGACAGGCCGGCATACATGGTGATGTCACGCCAGGCCACGATCTTCGCGTTGTCGCCGACATTGACGGACTGGTTGGCATGGACCCAACTGTTGGTGCTGGCGCCGACGCCCGCGATCGCGCCGTAGAGGCTGGCATTGGCGTTGTTCGCCGCCGCCATCTTCGCGGCCGTGCCGACATAGATCTTGCCGGCGCTGAACAGCTCGCGGGCGTTGATGTTGACCGCGAGCGTGGCATTCGCCGTCATGTTGGATTCGGCGCCGCCGCCGGCGAAGAAGCTGGCGGTGGCGAGGCTCGCGGTATCGTTGGTGCTCAGCGTGTTGTAGGCCTCGATGTTGATCACCGCGGTCGAGGTCCTGGGATCGTCGTTGAGGCTCAGCACCGTGCCGGCGCCGATATTGGTATTGACGCGCTGGGTCACGAAGGACTCGCTCAGCGCCGCCGCTCCCGAGAATGAGCCGCCCGAGCCCGATCGCGCGCCGCCGCCGGCTTGGTTGACGATGTCGTTGGCGATGACGACCATGTCGCCGGCCGCCGAGTTGATGATCAGATGCGTCCCGATCTCGGCTGTCGTGGTGGAGTCGACGTCGTTCCTGGTCTTGCCGGCGGACACGCCCGCCGTGGACGCCTGATAGGCGTCGCCGCTCGCGGCGTAATTCGTGGTGTGCGTCGCCTTGATCGTGAGGCCGCCGAGATAGAGCGTGTCGTCCGTCGAGCCGCCGTCGAACCGCGCATTGGTTACGGCGGTCGAGCTGGTGGTGGCGACCGCCGCCGCACCGGCATAGGTACCGCCCGCGCCGACTATCGCGTTGGAGAAATTCGTGTCCCTGCCGTCCGCCTGGATCGTGAGCTTGCCGGTGTAGGCGGCGCGGTTCAGGGCGTCCATATCTGCGGGCGCGCCCAGATAGGCGTAGGTTTTCGCGTCCGACGACGTTTGGGCCACGGTGGCGCCGAGGGCCAGGAAGCCGCTCGAAAGACCGGTCCCCTCGGCATATTGCGAGCTGTCGTTTTCAGCCGTGATGGACACGTCGGCATTGGGGAGCCGGATTCCCGCCCCGCCATAGGCCTTGACCGTCGCGTTTTCGGAGGCCCTTGCGAAACTGCCCTGCGCGCCGATCAGCGAGCCGCCGCCGCCGGCGAGCGCCTTGGCCCAGGTCGTCGTGCCATAGATCGGCGTGGTCGTGGTTCCGTTCGTTTGCGTGCCGATGATGGGGACGAGCGCCATGGCGGTCACGGCGAGCTTGCCACCCGAGAAGCTGGTGTTGTCACCGACATCGGCCGTGACCGTGGCTCCGACGGTCGATTGGGCGATGGCGACGCCGACCGCGCCGCCGCCGACCGACACGCCGATCGCCTCGCTCAACAGATTCGGCTTGATCGCGGCTCCTACCAGCGTGCCGTCGCCGGTCGCAGACGTGGTGATGACTGCGCCGGATCCGATCTCGGCGAGCACGCCCGAGTTTTCGTGGGCCTCTGCATCCGCGCCGGCGCCGGCGACGATACCGCCCGAGAGCGCCGTTGCCGTCGTCGTCAAGGTGCCAGCGCCCGAGGCCCCGACACCCAATGTCGAAGTGTTGACGGTAGCGTCGTCCAGGACCCGCGCTGTGACGGAGCTGTTTCGGCTTGCCGTTGCGACCGAAGCGCCGGCGGCCACGGCGCCGGCACTTGCGCCGCCGGTGAAGACGACCTGGCTCGTTGAATCCTGCGCCAGGACGGCGACGCCGTTGCCCCCCGTGCCGGTGATCTGGCCGCCAAGCAAGGCCACCACGGTGTTGCTGACATTGCCGACCGCCACCGAGGCCTGAGCGCCGAAGTAAAGCGCCGCACCGCCGGCGATCGCCTCGGTATCGATGGTCTTGCCGGCATAAGGTCCGTCGGTCGCATCCTTGACGACCGCCAGGACGTTGACGGCGGGCGCCGCGACGGCCAAAGGCGTATCCGCGGCCACCAGCACGCCGGCGCCGTTGCGTCCGTAGTCGCTGAGGTTGGCGACCACGGTGCTGTTGACGCTGGTGTAGCCGATGCCGGCGCCAATGCCGAGATTCTTGGCAAAGCCCGCGCCGAGCAGATACATCTTGGCCGCGTTGGCGCTGGTGGCCGAGACGTTGACTTGCGTGCCCGTGACGTTGCCGCCCGCGATCTGGGCGATGACCGCGTCATTGCCGCCGCTCAGGATATTGCTGACGTCGTAGGTCGAGCTGACATTGGCACTGTTCGGATTGCCGGCCGTGCCGCTCGCGACGGCACCACTGCCATGCGTGTTGCTGGTGCCGCTGTTGACGGACGCGATGGTGCCGTTGCCACCTTGGTTGAGCTGGCCGGTCTGCTGGCCCTGCGTGTCGGCGTCCGCGGTGTTGGTGCCGATGATGATGACGCCGACGGTCGCGCCGATGCCGGCGCTGCCGCCGATGCCGGCGGTGACCGCGTAGGACAGCACCTCCTTGGTGCTGAGCGCGTTGACGTTGATCGCGCCTGACGAGTTCAGATTGCTGTTCCAGCTCTCGGCAACGGTCCGGCTCTTGAACACGATGACGTTGGCCGCAGCGCCGACGCCGACCCCTCCTCCGCTGGCGCCGACCGCGAGCGCGCCCGCGATCTCCTTGATCGCGACGTCCTCGTTGGCGTTGACCGTGACCGCGCCGGCCGCACCGCCCGTCACCCCCTGCAGCGTGGTGTCGTAGACGCCGGCGATGGTGTTGTTGTTGGCGACCTCGATGTTCGCCATGCCGGCGATCGCGGCGGTGCCCGTCGAGAGCGCACCACCGATTGCATAGGCCTCGAAGCGGTTCTTGGTCTTGGCTTCGACGTCGAGCGCACCGCTCAAATTGAGCGCGGTGGTGTGCGCGGCGCCATTGCCCTGATAGCGGAACTCATCGCCGACATAGGCCAGCGTCCGGTTCGAGGAGACCTGGACCAGGAACGCCGCGCCGATCGCGGCCTGGCTGCCATAGGCACCAGAGCCGTTCGCGGAGAAGATGCCGGTGTTGTTGTTGGCGTTGACCGTCAGCGACGAAGCGGTCAGCGCGCCGCCGTCGACATAGGCTTCCGTGGTCGCCTGGAAGACGTTCAGGCCGACCGAGCCGCTGTTGAAGCCGATCGCAATCGAGGACGCATCCTGCTCCGCATTGGCCTTCACGGTCACGGCGCCCAACGTCGCGCTCGACGACTGGACGCCGCCGACCGTGGCATTGGTGATATAGGCGAAGGTCTCGCGCGACATCGTCGTCGAGACAATCGTCGCGCCACCGCCGCCGCTGCTGCCGTAGGCGATGCCTGCGCCGAATGCGCCGGAATAGGAGAAGCTCGATGCGGCCACCTCGATCTGCGGCTTGAGCGTCGACGAGGTCAGGCGCGTGTCGATGGACGCGCTGTCGATATAGGCTCGTGTCGCCCCGCTCATCACGTTAGTGATCGGGTTGATCATGATCGAGATGCCGCCACTCGCGGCGACCGACGCGACGTTGGTCACGACAGCCTGGTGCGAGCTCGCGACCACGGCGAGGCCGCGCAGGACGTCCTGGTTCTCGGTGAGGTCGGGCGTGGTGTCGGTCGGCGCGTGGGCCGTGCCGAGATCGAAGGCATGGACGAGGGTGCCGTTGTTGACCGACAGCGTATCGGTGGTGCTGGTTCCCAGCGCGTCGACCTTGGTGTTCACCCCGCTGATATAGGCCGCAGTGGTTCCCGTGATCTGGTTGGTGACCAGCGAGCCCGCGCCGCCCGCCGCCCCCTTGCTGATCGACACGGCGCCGCCGAACACGCCAACCTTGTCGTTGTTGCCGGCGATCACGGCGACGTTGTTGGTGGCGATGACGTCGGCGCCATTGATACCGTTGGTACCTGCCGCCGTGATACTGGCGGTGACGTTGGTCCCCATCAGATTGGTGGCGACCGAGCCGGCCAGCCCGACCTGCGAGGACATCGCGATACCGACGGCGACCGTCGAGATGCTGGCGTTCGAGTTCGCACCGACCGCGACATTGCCCGAGGCGGTCAGCTTGGAGCCGGTGACGCCGGCGCTGACATTGTTGGCGATGCTGCTGTAGACAAGCGCCAGACCCGCGGCGCTTCCTTGCGTCGAGGCGCCCGCAACGGCGGCGGTTCCGGTAATGCTGGAATTGTCGGTCGCGCTGACGGAAATGTTCTTGGCCGTGACGGACGATTGCGTCGTGCTGGACTGGTTGTTGCCGATGGCCGCCGAAACGGTATTGGCGATGCTGCTGATCGTGGTGCCACCGACGCCGGCAAATTGTCCGGTCGCAAGACCGAAGCCAATCGTGACCGACTGGATCTTCGAGGAATCGACCGCGCTCACGCTGACATTGCCGTTGCTGCCGGCCGTCAACAGGACGTTGGCGATATAGGCCGAATGCGTCGTTGCGATGGTGTCGTAGACGATCGAGGCGCCGACATTGTTCTTGCCGGCCTGGACGAGGCCGGCAACGGAGACGATGCTGGCGCCCGGACCGTTACCCGTGCCCCCGTTGAGCGCTGCCGCGCCGAAGTCGATGCAGTTCTGCCCGCCCGTGCCGCCGGCGACCGTGCAGGTGTCCTCGGCGAGATGATTATTGTTCGACTTCTTGACGAGGTTTCCGAGAGCCGTATCCAGCGCCGACACTGCGCCGCTGTCCGCCAGCACCGTTACGCGGCCAACGTCGATGTTCACTGTGGCGCCGCTGCTGATATAGGCCGTCGTGGTCGGCGAGATCTCGCTGACGACGATCGCGCCGGCAAGCCCGTTGGACCCTGCCCCGCCCGAGGCCGCACCGGCCGCGATCACGCTGGCGCTGTCGGCCATCACCAGCAGGGTGTCGTAGTTCGAGATCGAGGTGCTGCGGATATGCGCGTCGGTCGCGTTCCCACCCGTGGGATCGGCGATCGACGCGTAGGTCAGCCCGATGCCGACGCCGGCCTGGCCACCGGTTATATAGAGCGACCCGCCGCCGATCGCGATGTTCGTGGTCTGGTAGGCGTCCACCTCGAGCGCGCGGTTGACGCCGGTCGCCTGCCCCGTGATCGTCGAGCTCTCGATATAGGCGTTAGCGCTGTCCGTGATGATGCCGACGGAGGCCGACAGCGACGCAGCATTGGATTTCGATCCCGCCACGCCAATGGCGACGACGGTCTCCGAGCCGCCATTGAGCGCCTGCACCGTCACCGAACTCTGGTTGTTCATGGTGGTGCCGTAGATATAGGCGAGTGTCGCGTTGTTCGACATCGCCGCCGCGATCGCGCCGCCGATCGCAGCTCCCTGGGCGGACCCTCCGGCCAGATTGAGCGCCGCGGAACCGGAACCATTGTTGAGCATGGTGTCGTTCAGCGCCTGAACGATCGTGTTGGTCAGCACGGCGCCGGTCGTGGTGTACTTGTTGACCGTCGTGTTTTTGATATAGGCGCTGGTGCCGAGCGAGACGTCGCTCACCGACGAGCTGCCGGCGAGGTCGAGGCTGAAGCCGCTGGTGCTCGATCCCGAAGTCGAACCGATCTTGCCCGCCGCCGTCGTCACGCCGGCGGTGCCTCCGGTCGAGGCGGCGCCGGCAGCGCCTGCCTTGTCGGAGAAATTCGACGACGCCGGGTCGGAGACGGCTGCCGCCACGGCGGCCGCGGTGATTCGCCCCGACGTGGTCGCGCTGAGTGTCAGATTGTCGACATTGACCGCCCCGCTTCCGCCGCTGGTGCCTGCGAACGGATCGTTGGCGCTGAACACGCCGGGCCGGATGTCGGAATGGTTGTCGCCGATATAGGCGGAGGTGTCGGTATTTGCGCCGAGATAGGCGACCGACAAGCCGACCGCCGAACCGCCGCTCCCGTTATAGCTCATCGCGCCGGACAGCGTCACGACCGACAGATCCTGCTGCGCCAGGATGCCGACCGTCGGTGCATAGACGGTGGCCTGGCTCGATATCGACGCGTGCGTCGTGTTGTTCAGGAAACCGAGCGAAGTGATGCCATTCAGCGCCAGCGTGCCGGCAGCCTTGCCGGACGACGGTGCGACAGCGACGAACCGGTCTGAAGTGATCGCGTTGACGGCGATGTCGTCCGCCGCACGCAGCGTCGCGCGATCCGAAACGCCGGCGATGGTATTGGTGTTGAACTGAACGAGATTGAGCGCGCCGCCGACGGAGGAGCCGCCCGAGGTGTTGCCGAAGAGGAAGCCGAGCGTGCCGACATTGCCGGCGGCGTCGATCGACGCCGTGGTCGTGGTGGCCGCGATTTGGATGCTGGCGTTGTAGGTATGGACGTCGCCATTGTCCATCCCGACCGACCAGCCGGTGCCACTGCCGCAGGCCGCGGTCGCGCAGGTCGCCGTCAGGCTCGCGCTTCCGGCCACCCACGCCGTCGTGTTGTTGTTCACGACGAAATGATTCAGCGAACCGGCGATGCCGATCGTGTCGCCGGCGTCCGCGGTGGCATTGGCGTAGCTGGTCAGGATGTTGCCGCCGACGCCGAGATTGCCGTTGAGGTGGCTCAGCACCGCGCCCAAACCATCCCACTTCAGCCAGGAATTGGTGATCGGCAGTTCGGTGGTGGCATCGACGGCGATGTTCGCTGCGTTGATCAGTGTGCCATTGCCGACATAGGCGTTCGAATTATGCGTGAAATTGCCCCAGGCGACGGCCGCGCTGATCGCGGTGCTCTCGCCGGACACCGGATCCTTCGTGATCGCGCTGGACGTCGCATTGCTGCGAACGCCGCGATCGATGACATTGCTGGCAACGGCAACGTTGCCGCTGGCATAGATGCTCGGCGCGCCGCCGCTCGGATTTTGCGCGATCGCAGCGGTCGCGCTCTGGCTGCTGTTGGCCAGCGACAACGCGCCTGCGACCTTGAAATCGAAGCTCAACGGCATCAGCGAGCCCATATGGTCCCTGATGATCGACGTCGGCGAGGTGACGGCGCGCAGTCCTCGTTCGATCGCCGCGATCAGCGCCGGCAGGCCGGCGATGGACGAGGCCATCGTGGAATTGCTCGTCGTGTCCGACGTCGCTTCAACGAGAACGGAGCCGTTCATCCGGTTGGCGGTATCGGTTCCGAGCGATGCGCCGAGCGTCGCGGTCGCGGACGTCGTGATGTCGCTGATGGCGAACGCCCCGCCGACGGCGCCGCTCGCCCCCGTCCCGGGTGCCGCGACCGACGTTGCGCTGGTCGAGAAGGAATTGTTGTTGATCGCGCGCACCTTCAGGGTGCTGCCGGTCGTGTTCACCAGGCCCGCCGCAATATGCGCGCCGGTCGCGACGTTGGCGGTCGTCGACACTGATCCCTTGGAATAGGCCACCGTCGGGACGATCTGCGCGCTCGTCGATGCCGCGAGGGCAGAGACGGCGATGGTCGCATCGTTGAGCGCCTTGACCTCGAGGTTGCCGCCGGCGTTGACCGTCGCGCCCGAGGCCACGTTGGTCGTGGCAGTGCCGTCGATCTTGCCGACGACCACGCCGGCCGCGACCGGCGTCAGGCTGCCAAGCAAGGTGGAGGCGACCGCCGGATCCGACGCGGTCTCCGTGGCATGTGCGGAAATGGTGACATCGCCGCGGCCGTTGATGTCGGCATGGCTGTTGATGTTGATGGTCGCAGTGGCGCTTGCCGCGACATAGCCGCCATTGAGCCCGAGCAGCGAGGCGGCCAGCGTCGAGCCGACAAGCGCGAAATCACCGGCCACAGAACCGTTCAGGAAACTTGACACGGCGGTCGAGGTTGCGGTGATCGAGATGATGCCGCCGGTGATCTTGCCGTCGACCGTGATCGCCGTCGCGGCGGTGGCCTGGCCGGACAGCTTGATGTCGCTCGCCGTCGCCCTCAGCGTCACGTTACCGTCGGCGTAGGTGGTCCCGCCGAAATTGACCGACTGGGCCAGGATCTGCGCGCCATTCATGATCTCGATGTTGGGCGCGTCGATGATGACGTTGTTGGCGTTGCCGGTCGAATGACCCGAAGAGGCATCGAGACGGCGGGCATCGATCATCGCATGCGCGGCGAGCGTGATGGAATGATCCGCCTGGATGAGGTAGTCGGCACCCGCGCTGAGCCCGGCGAGCGCATTAGCGATGGAGCTGTTCGACAGCGTCACGCCGGAGTCGCCCTGGGCGGCATCGCCCACGACCACGTCGGTGGGGTCGATCAGCAGCGTGCCGGCCTTGCCGTTGTCCGCACTGAGATCGACCTTGATGCCTTTCCCGATGTCGATGATCCCGTTCGCGCTGAAGTCGACGAGACCGGCATTGCCCGTCTTCGCGCTGGCATCGAACCTGGCGCCGCCCGCGACGGTCAGGTTCTGCGCCGCCTTCAGGCGGATCTCTCCGGCATTGCCGTTTGCGCTTGCGATGTTGAGATTGGCTTTCTTGCCGATATCGATGTTGTTGCCGGCCTGGACGGTGATGTTGCTCGGCGTCGAGGTCTTGCTCTGCGCGGTCAGACGCCCGTTGACCCTGGCGTTGTTGACCGCGCCGATATGGATCGAGCCGTTGCTGACGGTGATCGCGCTGGCGCTGCGCAGGCCCTTGGAGTTGACGGAGGCCGCAAATTTCGCGGCGTGATCGAGATTGGCGATGTCGCGCTGGGTGGCGCCGCCGACATAGACGTTCTGCCCGGTCAACCGCACGCCATCCTGCGCATTGACCCGGCCGTAGATGCGGATGTTGCCGTCGGGCGAGACCGGGAACGAGCCGGCCATCAGATTGCCGACGGCCGACTGGTTGATCGCCCCGCCCGCGCCGATCAGGCTGTCGGTGAACTCGCGCGTCGGCGTCGAGACGTTGAGGCTGCCGACATTCACCGTGCCGGAACGGCCGACCACGAACCCCTTGGGATCGGCGAAGTAGACGTTACCGCCGATCGCACCGTTCATGTAGGAGTTCAGCGTGCCATTGACGTAGACCGGCGCGTCGCGAACGATGTTGACGAGGTTTTGCGTGCCGGTCGGCAGTTGCAGGTTGACGGTGTTGCCCTGCCCGACGCTGAACTGCGAGAACGAGTTGAAGGCGTTGTTGCCGGAGACAGTCGACGTCGTGACGTTGGTGACGCCGCCGGAGGTCTGCAAGGACGTCCCGGTGCGTCCGTCCGGAACGATGACGTTCGCCGTCTGCGCCTGAACGCGGACGCTGAACACCGGCAGGAAGACCATCTGCATCGCGCAGAGCAGCGACATCGAGCGGAAGCGCGCAAGCCCCCGCAGCGTCGTCAGCTCATCGTTGTTTCGCGTCGCAGATGGTCCGCGCATTTCATATCCTCTTCATCGGCATCGGCGCCGATCCACAACCGGGTGGGAGAATGTCGTCGAAGGCGTCCGGCATCAGAACTGGCCGGGCGGCAGCTTGAAGATGTCGGGGCTCTTGGCGTCGGCCACATAGAACAGCAGCAGGCTGGTCGGGGTCAGCACACGCTGGTTGTTCTCCTTGTTCTCGAACGTGCCCTGGAGCAGCAGGATCACCGAGCGGTCCTTGGCGTCGCTGCCGCGGAACATCACGATGCCGCCGGCAACCGGCATGTTGACCGCGATGGAATCAGGCTTGAAGCCTTCGCCCATGAAATGGGCGCGCAGGATGTTGGCGTTGGAGAACAGCTTTTCCGGCGTTATCGCCGCGTCGGTCCCCTTCGACCAGACGGCGCCGACCTGGATCAGCGACTTGGACTTGTAGCCGAACACGTAGGAGAGCTCGGCGGTACCGCCGTTCGGCAGCAGCTCGGGAACCGACATGAGGATGCTATGCGTCAGCTCGGACGCGTTGTCCTGCGCCTTGATGGCGTCGGGCTTGGCGTTGAAGTCCTTGATCATCGCCGCGCGCACGTCGGCTTCGCCCATGCCGAACTTGGCGGAGCGGAAGCCGTCGATCGACTTTGCCTTGTCATCCGCGCCGGCGCTCGGCGCCTCGGTCGTGGCCGCCGCCGGGGCGCCGGCCGCCGGAGCAGCCCCAGCCGCAGCAGCCTTCGGGGCTTGCGCCGCCTTCTGCTTTGGAACGGCGCCCTGAGCCGCCACCGGACCTGTAGCCACAAAGGTGAGAAGGCCGACGAGGGCCGGAACGAGATAGATTTTGCGCATCGAGAACCTTCGAAACAACTTGAAAGAACGCTTCAAAAATCGGCAGTCACGAAATCGGCTTCTTCGAACCGCCGTCGCAACCGAGACGGAAAATGTTGCAATGCCATAAGGCGCTACAAAACATCACGGAGCAGACAAGGCTCGAAACAGCGACTCCTCAGCGGCGTAGGAATACGGTATCGGGTTGCCAAACGCTGCGAATGAACATTCACAAGCGCATTTTTTCATCAATTGTGGATGCCGGCGGTTCGCGCTAAGCATCCGCCTTGGGGCAATCATCATGCAAAGAATTTCATGACCGAACGGCCTTCCGCTTTCGCGGTCGATCGCCGCGGGTTCATTCGCCTTGCGGGGACAAGCGCTGCGGGATGGCTCGCGCTCGGCGCAACATCTGATCGCATGCGGATCGTCGCCTCGCTGACGGGATTACCGCTCGACGACGAATTGACCAGAAGGAGCATGACCGACAGCCCGACCTCCCGCCTCGGCGGCCTCATCGTGGGTTTGAGGCAGCGAGGCTGGGTCGAAGGCGTCAACTTCCGCCTCGAACTCCGTTCGACTTTCGGCAGCTCCGATAGACTGAAGACCGCGGTCCAGGAATTGCTGGAGCTGAAGCCGGACGTGATCCTGACCGGCTCGACGATCGAAACCGCGGCAGTCCTGGCAGCCACCAAAACCATCCCGATCGTCTTCGCGACGGCCAACGATCCCGTCGGCAATGGCTTCGTCGAGAGCCTCGCGCATCCCGGCGGCAACGTCACCGGCTTCACCAACAGCTCCGCCGAGATGGGCGGCAAATGGCTTCAGCTCATCCGGGAGGCCGTGCCTGACGTTGCGCGCGTCGGTGTGCTGTTCAACCCGGCGACCACGCCGCGCGGCGGGCGCTTCTTCCTCGACTCCATCGAGCAAGAGGCCGCAGCATGCGGCGTCTCCGTGGTCCCCGCCCCCGTCAACGCGCCAACGGAAATTGACGAGGTCATCAGGCGCCTCTCCGAACCGCCCAAAGCGGCGATGGTTGCGCTGGTCGACAGCTTCCTCGTGATCCACCGGCAGGCGGTCGTGGCGGCAGCGGCCAAATATCGCGTCCCCACGATCTATCCGTTCCATTATTTCATGGATGCGGGCGGGCTGATGAGCTACGGGCCGACGCTCGAAGTGCGCTCGGCCGACTATGTCGATCTGATCCTGCGCGGCACCAAGGCCGGCGATCTCCCGGTGCAATCGCCACGCAAATACGAGCTGCTGATCAACCGCACGGTCGCCCGTACGCTGGATTTGACCATACCGTTCACGCTGCTCGCACGCGCCGACGAGATCCGCGAGTGAACGAGCAGGTCGACCAGGGGCATTTGCGGACGCCTCCCGGCCGGCTGTTCCGCAAATATCTCTACTCGATCGTCGCCCTCGCCTTTGCCGCGCTCGCCATCAACACCGGCTTCGACGTCTGGTTCTCTTATCGCGAGCAGAAGCAGCTCCTCGCGGCAACCCAGCGCGAGCAGGCAGCGTCCGCGGCCATTCAGATCGGCCAGTTCATCGGCCAGATCGAAAACCAGATCAGATGGCTTTCCCGCCTGCCTCCGGAGCTGTCGACGAACGAGGACGAGCGCTTGAACGCGATCCGCCTCCTGCGCCTCTCGCCCGCGATCGCGGAGATTGCCGAGCTCGACGCGCAAGGCCGCGAGCAGGTGCGCGTGTCGCGCCGCGTCGCGGACAGGATCGGCAGCAAGATCGACCTGTCCGCTTCGCCCGCCTTCCGCGGCGCCAACGAAAGCCGGACCTATTACGGGCCGGTATACTTCATCGGCGACACCGAGCCGTTCATGACCCTCGCCACGCGCGGGGCCGGCCGCGGTCCCAATGTGATCGTCGCCGAGGTCAATCTGAGCTTCATCTGGGACCTCGTCGCGGGGATCAGGGTCGGCAACACCGGCAAGGCCTATGTGGTCGACCGCATGGGGCTGTTGATCGCACATCCCGATTTGTGGCCGGCGCTACGCCGCAGCGATCTTTCGGGACATGCCGACGTTCGAGCCGCACTCGATGGCGTCGGGCCGCCGTCAGGCGGCCTGGTCAAGGAAGATCTGTCCGGTCAACGCGTGCTGTCGACCTATGCGACGGTGCCCTCGCTCGGCTGGTTGGTATTCGTCGAGCTTCCGCTCACCGAAGCCTATGCGCCGATCTACGCGTCGATCGGCCGCTCGACGTTTCTCCTGGTCGCTCTGCTCGCCTGCGCGGTGCTGGTCTCGCTCTTTCTCAGCCGGCGCATGACCGTGCCGATCCAGATCCTGACACAGGGTGCGCGCCGGATCGGCAGCGGCGATCTCGGCCTGCGGCTCGCGATCAAGACCGGCGACGAGCTGGAGGCGCTCGGCGACCAGTTCAACCGGATGGCCGCGCACTTGCGCGAATCCTACGCGACGCTCGAGCGCAAGGTCATCGAGCGGACCTCCGAGCTCGAGAAGGCGCGCGACCACGCCCTCGCCGAGCATGACGCGGCCGAACGTGCGCGCAGCATTGCCGTGCAGGCCAACGAGACCAAGTCGCGCTTCCTCGCCGTCGTCAGCCACGAGCTGCGCACGCCGCTGAACGGCGTCATGGGCGTGCTGCAACTGCTGGACGACGGCAGCCTCGGCGAAGCGCAGCGACGCCATCTCGCCACCGCCGCCGCATCGGGCGAGACGCTGATCGCGCTGGTCGATGCCATCCTGGAATATGCGCGTCTGGAGGCCAGCGCCGAAACGCTGGAGACGCGCGACTTCCGTCTCGATCAGCTCATCGAGGCCACCGCCGATCTGATGCGCCCACAGGCCTTCGGCAAGGGACTGACCTTCGATCTCGCCAGCGACGTGACGGTCAACACGTCCGTGCACGGCGATCCTGTCAGGCTCAATCGCATCCTGCTCAATTTGATCGGCAATGCCATCAAATTCACTCCGCGCGGCGGGATCGGCCTGAAGGCGTCAGCGGAGCAGCACGAGGATCACATCCTGCTGAGCATTACGGTTCGCGATACCGGCATCGGCATCGCGCCGGACATGCACGAGCGGATCTTCGAGGATTTCGTGCAGGCGGACGATAGCATCGCACGGCGGTTCGGCGGCACCGGCCTTGGCCTTGCGATCGCGCGGCGGCTGACGCGCCTGATGCGCGGCGAGCTGACGGTGGAGAGCACGCCGGGCGCAGGCAGCACGTTCGCGCTTGAAGTACCGCTCGGCCTTGCCGCGAGCGGCATCGCGCAAGGTGCGCTTCCGCCGCCGTCGCGGCGGCTTCGCGTGCTGCTGGTCGACGACGATCCCGTCAATTGCCAGGTCGGCGAAGCCATCCTGAACCGGCTCGGCCATCATCCCACCATCGCCAGAAACGGCGCGTCGGCCGTCGCACTCGCCCGCGATCAGGCGTTCGACATCATCCTGATGGATCTGCACATGCCCGACATGGACGGCGTGGAAGCGGCCTCGCAGATCGGCAAGCTCGGTCTGCCGAGGATGCCGCGCATCATCGCCGTGACCGCCGACGTCTCGCGCAGCGCACGCGAGCGGCTCGCCAGTGCAGGGATCGCCAAGGTTGTCAGCAAGCCGATCCTGATCAATGCCCTGCGCGAGGCGATCGAGGACGATCCGCCGGACCAGCCGGCAGAAGTGCGGCTCGCCGCAGGCGCGTTGATCGACCGGCATTTCCTCGACGACCAGAAAGAACTGCTGGGCGCCACGCAGATCGCCAAGCTCCACCAGCTTTTGCGGCAAACGAGCCAACAACTGATCGAGGACATCGCCGAGGCTGCGGCGATCGGCGATCACCTGCAGCTGGCGCGATCCGCACACCAGCTTGGCAGCGCGGCGAGCGCGCTCGGCCTCGTTCGCCTGTTCGAACGCTGCCGCGAGGTTGAGCTGGCGGTAGCCACGATGTCCGCATCCGAATGCCACGGTGCCGCCCGCGAACTTGCCGCCCTTCAGAAAGCTTCGATGAGCGCGCTGGACGAATTGCTTCTGCCCGTCGAACAGCGTTCGGTCAGCTAGCCGCGGCGCGGCTGCGTACGCCCGCCTCATCCTCCCGTCCAAACCGCTCGACCAGAAAATCAATGAACAGCCGTACCTTCACCGACAAATGCCGCGTCGGCGGATAGACCGCATAGAGCGCGAGCGGCGGCGCCGAATAATCATCCAGCACCGTCAGCAACTCGCCCTTCCGCAAAGCGTCGGCGGCGATGAACTCCGGGAGCAGCGCGAGCCCCCTGCCCTTGATCGCGACGTCGCGCAGCACTTCGGCGTTGTTGACGCAGAGCGACCAGGTCGGCTGGATCCAGTGATCGCCATCCGCGCCGGTAAGCTTCCACTGATTGCCGGTGAGCAGGAAGCCGTAGGTCAGCGCCGCATGCTCGCGCAGATCCTGCGGATGCTTTGGCGTGCCGTGCCGCGCGAGATAATCGGGCGAGGCGCAGATCATGCGCGCCACCGGCGTGATCTTGCGCGCGATCAGGCTGGAGGATTCCAGTTCGGCGATCCGCAGCGTCACGTCAAAGCCGTCCTGGACCGGATCGAGCAGATCGTCGCTCAGCACGATCTGGAGCTGAAGCTCGCCAAAGCGCGCCATGAAATCGGCGAGCACCGGCCCGAGCCGCATGGTGCCGAACGACATCGGCGCGTTGACGCGCAGCAGCCCGCGCGGCGCGGACTGGGCTTGCGCCACCGCCTGGTCCGCGGCCTCGATCTCCGAGAGGATCACGACCGCGCGCTCGAAATAACGCTGGCCGTTCTCGGTCGGGCTCGCGTGGCGGGTGGTCCGGTTCAGGAGCTGGACGCCGAGGCTCTCCTCGAGGTCGGCGATGTATTTGCTGATCGCCGACCGCGACAGCCGTAGCTGACGGCCCGCCTCGGCAAAACTGCCGCTTTCGACCACCTTCACGAAGGCCCGGAGGCTAGCGACCTTATCCAAGCTGCCGCTCCAGCGATTGTTTCCAAATCGTAGACATAGACGTCATATTTGCATGGATTGTCTCCAATCCAAAGCGGAACGATATTTCCGGCCAGAGCAAGACTGCTCCCCGAATTTGGAGGACGACAATGTCTGGACTGCACCACGTCACCGCGATCGCCGGCGATCCCATCAGGAATTTCGGCTTTTACACCAGGGATCTCGGCCTGCGCTTCGTCAAGAAGACGGTCAATTTCGATGATCCCGGCACCTATCACTTCTATTATGGCGACGAGACCGGCCGCCCCGGCACCATCCTGACCTTCTTCCCCTGGGCCGGCGTGCCGGCTGGGCGCCGCGGCGTCGGCGAAACCCATCAGACCGCCTTCCGCGTGCCTCAGCGTTCGCTCGGCTACTGGACGCAGCGCTTCACCGAGAAGGGCATCGCCTATGAAGCCCTGGAGAAGCGCTTCGGCGAGTCCGTGCTGCCGTTCACCGACCCCGATGGCATGGCGCTCGCGCTCGTCGGCGTTCCCGGTGCCGAGAACGAGCCCGGCTGGAGCAATGGCGACGTGCCGGCCGAGCATGCGATCCGCGGCTTCCACGGCGTGACCTTGCTGCTCGACAGCGCGGCGAAGACGGCCGCCGTCCTCACCGACGTATTCGGCTTCAAGGAGACGGGACGCGAGGGCTCGGTGATCCGCTTCAAGGCGCCGGGCGATGCCGAGGGCAGCGTCGTCGACATCTACGAGGCCAAGGGCTTCTTGCGCGGCCATCAGGGCGGCGGCTCGGTGCACCACATCGCCTTCCGTGCGGCCGATGACGCCGAGCAGGGAGCGATGGCGCAAAAGCTCGTCAGCAATCACGGCCTGCACCCGACCGAGCAGAGGGACCGCAACTACTTCCGCTCGATCTACTTCCGCGAGCCCGGCGGCGTGCTGTTCGAGATCGCGACCGATATTCCCGGCTTCGCCGTCGACGAACCCGTTGCGACGCTGGGACGCGACCTGAAGCTGCCGGCCTTCCTCGAAGCGCATCGCAAGCAGATCGAGGGTGTGTTGCCGAGCCTGGAAGAGAGCGTGTCATGACCGAGAGTGCATTCATCCATCGTTTCGAGCCCGCGCGCGACGCGGGCTCGGCCCCGCTCCTGCTGCTGCACGGCACCGGTGGCGACGAGAACGACCTGCTCGGGCTCGGCAAGATGATCTCGCCCGGTGCCGCCCTGCTCTCGCCGCGCGGCCGCGTGCTCGAGCACGGCATGCCGCGCTTCTTCCGCCGCCTTGCCGAGGGCGTGTTCGACGAGGACGATGTGCGCCGGCGTGCGCGCGAGCTCGGCGATTTCGTTGGCGAGGCGCGGCAGCGCTACGGCATCGCCGCGCCGGTTGCTGTCGGCTTCTCCAACGGCGCCAACATCGCAGCCGCGCTGTTGCTGCTGCAGCCGGGCGTGCTGGCAGGCGCGATCCTGCTGCGCGCCATGGTGCCACTGTCAGATCCGCCCAAGGCCGAGCTCGGCGGCAAGCCCGTCCTGCTCCTGTCCGGACAGGCTGATCCGATCGTGCCGGCGAGCAACTCGGCCCGGCTCGCTACGCTGCTGTCGGAAGCGGGTGCGCGTGTCGATCACAGGGTCCTGCCAGCGGGCCATCAATTGTCGCAAGCCGACGTGACGCTCGCCCGCGACTGGATCGGCAACGTCGCCGTGGAGGCGGCCTGATCCCAAAGCGGCGTACCGCCTGACCGCGGTGCGCCGCTTCGTTATATCCGAGCGACCTTCCGCCGCATCTGCGCAATCGGGCACCACCCTGCCGGAAATTTCCGCTTGCTCGTTTCCGCGCCAGGCTTAGAATTTGGGACAAGGTTCCGAAATATGGAACTACCTTGGACCGACCTGCATGAGCGCCCTCACCAACGCGATCGAGATCCTGCGCTGCTTTTCCAGCGCGCGGCCGGATCTGTCGTTCGCGGACGTGATGGCGCTGACGGGCAAACCGAAGAGCTCGACCTCGCGGCTGCTGCGCTCCTTGCGCGACTGCGGTCTGCTCGAGCAGGACCCGCACACCCGCCGCTACCGCCCCGGCCTCCTCACCTTCGAGCTCGGCCGGCTGCACCGCGCCCATGACGATCTCATCAGCATGGCCGAGCGCGAGCTGCGCGAGGTCTGCGCGCGCACCGGCCACACCGGCTACATCGCCGTGCTCGACGGCTACGAGCAGGTCGTGCTCCGGATCGTTCCGGGCTCGAATCCCCTGCGTGTCGTCAATCCGCCCGGCCAGCGCACGCCGGCGCTCGCCACCTCGAACGGCCGCGCCATGCTCGCCCGCCTCGCCGACGAGGACGTCCGCGCGCGGGTGCCTGCGACCTATCCAAAGCTGCCGCGCAACTCGCCGCAGAACTTCAAGCAGCTGATGGCCCGCCTCGACGAGATCCGCCGCACCGGCGTGTCCGAGGCAGCCGATGAATCGATCGAGGGCGTCGGCTCCCAAGGCTTTGCGCTGAAAAGCGGCGAGACCGGCGAGATGATCGGGATCGCGGTGTCCTATTCGGTGCAGGCGACCACTGCCGCCGAGCGCGCCAATGTCCGCCGCGAGCTGGCGGCGATGGCCGCAAAATTGCGGCGCATGACCGGCGATCCGCTCGACCAGGATACAGCGCGCGTTCAGACGGGGACGCGATGAGCAGCGCCACCACCCAGCGCCCCAACGGCCTTGCGCTCTTCATTCTGCCGAGCGCGCTGCTGTTCGCCCTCTTCTTCTTCCTGCCGATCGGGCTGATGGCGCTGATGAGCGTGCTCACCGGCAATCCGGTGGTGGCGCCGAAGGTCGCCTTCACCACGCGCCACTACGCCCGCATGATCGACGATCCCTTTTATCTCGAGGTGATCTGGACCACGATCCGGATCGGGCTCGTGACCACGCTGGTCGCGCTCGCGATCGGCTATCCGCTGGCGCACTGGATGGCGCGCATCAAGAGCCGCACCGGGCACGCGCTGCTGCTGATGGCGGTGCTGGCGCCGATGCTGACCGGCATCGTGGTGCGCACCTTCGCCTGGATGACGCTGCTCTCCGACAAGGGCGTCGTCAACCAGACCCTGATGTCGCTCGGCGTCATCTCTCAGCCCCTGAAGCTGATGTACACCGAGACCGGCATCGTGGTCGGCCTCGTCCATATCTACGTTCCGTTCATGGTGCTGACGCTGACCGGCGTGATCGGCCGCATCGACGAGCGGCTGGAGCAGGCCGCGGAAAATCTCGGCGCGAGCCCCTTGCGCGCCTTCCTCGAGGTGACGCTGCCCTTGAGCCTGCCCGGCATCCTCGCCGGCTCGCTACTGGTCTTCGCGCTGGCGATCAGCGCCTATGTCACGCCGATCCTGCTCGGCGGCTTCCAGATCATGACGCTGCCGATCCTGATCTACCAGCAGATCTCGGCGAACTTCAACGTCGGCTTCGCCGCCGCGCTCGGCATCATCCTGCTGATGATCTCGCTCGGGCTCGTCGTCGCCTATAACCGCGCGCTCGGCCTCGTCTCCGGCCAGCGCGAATTGCAGTGAGGCCGACGATGCAAACCACCGCCTCGCACAGCCCATCGCTCGCGGCGGCCCGGCAGGCAGCTCCCGCGCGGACGACGGGAAGCGTCAGGCACTACGGCCGCTATCTCTATCTCGCCGTCAACATCGCCATCCTGATCTTCCTGCTGGCACCGATCGCGATCGTCGTCGTGTTCGCCCTGAACCCGACGCCGTTCATCCAGTTTCCGCCGGTCGGCGTGTCGCTGCGCTGGTTCGAGAAATTCTTCGCCTCGCGCGACTTCATGCATGCGCTCGGCTTCAGCCTCGAAGTCGCGGTCCTCACCACCATATCGGCAACGATCCTCGGCGCTTCCGCGGCGCTCGCGCTCGCGCGCGGCAATCTGCCGGGCACGCGGCTGATCGTCGCGACGATGCTCTCGCCGTTGATGCTGCCGGCGATCCTGACGGGCCTTGCACTGTTCCAGACCTATGTGCTGCTCGATGTCGGACGTCCGACCTGGGGCCTCGTTGCCGGCCATACGCTGGTGACGCTGCCTTACGTGGTGCGCACCACGCTTGCCGTGCTGCATAATTTCGACCTGCGCCTCGAGGAAGCCGCGCGCAATCTCGGCGCAAGTCCCTTGCGCACCTTCTTCGAGGTGACGCTGCCGCTGATCAAGCCGGGCGTGCTGGCGGGCGCGATCTTCGCCTTCATCGTCTCGTTCGACCAGTTTCCGGTGTCGCTGTTCCTGGTCTCACCGGGCAACGAGACCCTGCCGGTCACGCTGTTCAACTATCTCAAGTTCGATCTGGACGGCACCATCGGCGCCGCCTCGGTGGTCTCCATCGTCCTCGCCTTTGTCGTCGTCATCGGGCTCGACCGCACCGTCGGCCTGCGCTCCTACGTCAAATTGTAACCGCTCATTGCACCGAAGGAATCGAGACATGATGAAAGCTCTGGGATCCTCACGGCTCAGCCGCCGCCGCTTTCTGACCGCGAGCGCCTCGCTCGGCATCGGCACGATCGCCGCGCCCTATGTCGCGCGCGCCGACGATCCGACGCTGCGCATCACCGGCTGGGGCGGCAAGTGGGGCGAGATCATGAAGGCCGAGATCGGCCCCGCCTTCGAGAGCGAGTTCAAGTGCAAGCTCCAGACCGACTCCGCCTTCCCCTATCTGCCGAAGCTCCAGGCAAGCTCGCGCTCCGCGCCGATCTACGACGTGCTGCACACCAATTCCAACGAGCAGTGGGCAGCGGCCGAAATGGGCCTGGTCGAGCCGAAGATCGATCCCAAGCTCGTCCCGAACCTTGCCGACGTCTACCCCTACGCGATCAGCGACAAGATCGTCGGCGTCTCGATCTTCACCAGCGCCATCGGCCTTGGACTTCGCACCGACAAGGGCTACGGCAACATCACCTCGTGGAAGGAGCTGTGGGACGCGAAATACAACGGCGTCCGCGGCGGCTACGTCATTCCCGTCAACAGCCTCGGCCAGGCCTTCCTGATGATGTGCGGCACCCTGTTCGGCAAGGGCCAGACCGATCTCGACGCGGCCTATGCCGCGCTGGAGAAACTGAAGCCGATCAAGATCGTCGATTTCACCGGCGCGATGGAGAAGATGCTGCTGTCCGGCGAAGTCGGCCTCTGCGTCATCCACGATTCCGGCATCTACCGCTATGACGGCCAGAACCAGCCGACCGATTTCGTCTCGCCGAGCGAAGGCATCTTGTCGCTCGAGCAGGTCCTGACCATCACGCCCGGCAGCAAGATGAAGGAGCTCGCCAACGCCTATGTGAACTACATGCTGCGCCCGGAGGTGCAGAAGCGCCTTGCGGAGACCGTGTGGTATTCGCCGGCCAACAGGAAGGTGAAGCTCGACGCCAAGTATGACGCCAAGCTGCTCACCACGCCCGAGAAGGTCTCGAAGCTGATCCAGGTCGACTGGAAGTGGTACAACGAGCGCAAGGACGAGATCGACCAGCGCGTCAACCGGATCTTCCGCGCATGAGCGCGTCGATCGAGATCGCCGGCGTCAGCAAGGTCTATGACGGCGGCGTGCGCGCGGTGGACGCGGTCGCGATGGACATCAGGCAGGGCGAGTTCTTCTCCCTGCTCGGCCCGTCCGGCTGCGGCAAGACCACGACGCTGCGCATGATTGCCGGCTTCGAGACGCCGAGCGCCGGCGCGATCCGTGTCGACGGCGCCGACATCACCCATGTGCCCGCGCACAAGCGCGACATGGGCATGGTGTTCCAGAACTACGCACTGTTCCCGCATCGCACCGTCGCCGAGAACGTCGCCTTCGGCCTGCGCATGCGCGGGCTCGACAAGGCGAGCATCGCAGCCAAGGTGAAGGCGGCGCTGGCCATGGTCGAGCTGTCCGGCCTCGAGGACCGCCGCCCAGCCCAGCTCTCCGGCGGCCAGCAGCAGCGCGTGGCGCTTGCCCGCGCCATCGTGATCGCACCGCGCGTCCTGCTCTGCGACGAGCCGCTCGGCGCGCTGGACAAGAAGCTGCGCCAGCAGATGCAATTCGAGCTCAAGCAGCTCCAGAAGAAGCTCGGCCTGACCCTGGTCTTCGTCACCCACGACCAGGAGGAGGCCCTCGCAATGTCCGACCGCATCGCCGTGATGAACGGCGGCCGCGTCGAACAGGTCGGCACGCCGACCGAGATCTACAACCAGCCCACGACGCGCTTCGTCGCCGACTTCATCGGCGACACCAACATCTTTCGTGGCGAGCGCACCACGACGAGCGCAGGCGGCCCGGCGCTCGACGTCGGCAAGGGTCTGATCCTGGCGCTCCCGTCCTCCGAGGCGCAAGGCACCGGCGTTCTCTCGGTCGCTCTGCGCCCCGAAAAGATTCGCCTCATCCCGCGCGCTGACGCCGCTACCGCAGCCGGCAGCTCCGCCCACGGCATCGTCGAGAACACCAACTTCCTCGGCGGCGCGGTGCTCTACCGGATCACGCTCGAGGGCGGCCATCGTGTCCTCGTGCAACAGCCCAATGCAGGCACGAGCCGCCTGTTCGTCCCCGGCAACGGTGTCACGCTCGACTGGACGCCGGCCGATCTCGTCGTCTTGAAGGACTAGACATGAACATGCCATTGAAGCACCAGCGCATCGGGGTGGTCGTGATCGGCCAGAGCCCGCGTCCTACCGTCGCCTCCGAGATCGCTGCCGTGCTGTCGCCGGGCATCGAGATCGAGCTGCGCGGCGCGCTCGACGGCATGAGCCGCGCGGAGATCGACGCCATTCCGCCGATGGACGGCTACGACACGCTGTTCACGCTGCTGCCGAACGGCGACGGCGTCACCATCAGCAAGAAGGAAGTCGAGCGCCGCGCAAGCCAGCAGATTACCCGCTTCAAGCACGAGGGCGTCGGCGTGACGCTGATGGCCTGCACCGGCAAATTCCCCAACCTTGCCGCCGACGGGCTCGTCATCCTGCCCTCGGCCATCCTGCACAATCTCGTCGAGGCCGTGCTGCCGAAGGGCCGGCTCGGCGTGTTCTCGCCGCTGCCCGAGCAGACCGTGCTGATCGACAAGAAATGGCAGCGCGACGGCGTCGAGGTCGTCGGCATCACGCTGCGTCCCGGTTCGAACGACGCCGTCGTCGACGAGGCCGCACGGACGATGGCGGATCTCGAGCCCGATCTCGTGGTGATGGATTGCATCAGCTACACCAGCGCCAACAAGGCGCGCGTGCGCACGGCCTATCCGGGTCCCGTGATCCTCGGCATTGCCGCCGCGGCCCGCATCGTCGAGGAGCTGGTGTCGTGAGCAAGGTGGAATTGAAGACGATCAGCCTCGAGGAGATCGAGGCGCTCGCGGTCGGCGCCTGGATTCTCGGCACCGGCGGCGGCGGCAGCCCCTATCTCGGCCTGCTCAATCTGCGCCGGCTCTATGCCGAAGGGCACCGCGTGCAATTGATGTCGCCGCTCGACCTCGACGACGCGGACTGGGTGGCGGTGGTCTCCAACATGGGCGCGCCGCTGGTCGGACAGGAGCGCCTCGCTGACAGCCGCAACATCGCGCGCGCCGTGCGGATGCAGGAAGAGATCAATGGCATCAAGTTCCGCGCCGTGATGTCGGTCGAGATCGGCGGCGGCAACGGCGTGCAGGCGCTGATGGCGGCCGCGCATCTCGGCATCCCCGTGGTCGACGCGGACTGCATGGGCCGCGCCTTCCCCGAAGCGCAGATGACCTCGGTCGCGATCGGGGACCTGCGTCCCTATCCCTGCACCCTCTACGATCCCCGCGGCATCGAGGCCGTCGTCACCAAGGTGCCGAGCTGGAAGTGGATGGAGCGGGCGAGCCGCAAGATCTGCGTCGAGATGGGCTCGATCGCCTCCACCAGCAAGGCGCCGCGCACCGGACGCGAGGTGAAGGACTGGGGCATCCACTTCACCACCACCAAGGCGATTCGCATCGGCCGCGCCGTGCAGGAGGCAAATCGTCGTCACGAAGATCCGATCGCCGCGCTGCTTTCGACCGAAGGCGGCAAGAAACTCTTCACCGGCAAGATCATCGACGTCGCCCGGCGCACGACGGAAGGATTTTTGCGCGGCTCGGCCATGATCGAGGGCAGCGATGCGGATCGCGGCAGCAGGCTGGTGCTCTCGTTCCAGAACGAATGGATCGTAGCCTGGCGTGGCGAGACGGCGATCGCGACATCGCCCGATCTGATCTGCGTGCTCGACAGCGTCAACGGCCACGGCGTCGGCACCGAAACGGTGCGCTATGGCCAGCGCGTCACAGTCGTGGCCCTGCCGGCGCCGGCCGTGCTGACGAGTCCCCGGGGTCTCGAATTCGTCGGCCCCCGCGCCTTCGGCTACGACCTCGACTACCGTTCCCTCTTCGCGCCCGCTGAGGCAGGAGCTTAAGATCCCATGAAGCGTATTGGCATCGATGTCGGCGGCACCAACACGGACGCCGTGCTGATCGTCGACGAGAAGGTCGTCCATTCCGTCAAGCGCCCGACCACTGCCGACGTGACCTCGGGCATCCTCGACGCCCTCAAGGCGCTGCGTGCCGAGCCTACGGCCGCGGTGAAGGTCGACGCGGTCGTGATCGGCACCACGCATTTCATCAATGCGGTGGTGCAGCGCCGCCATGTGCAGAAGATCGGCGCGATCCGCATCGGCATGCCCGCAAGCGCCTCACTGCCGCCGTTCTGCGACTGGCCGGCGGATCTCGCGACACTCGTCAACGGCGAAATCTTCATGCTGGAAGGCGGCCACGATTACGACGGCCGTCCGTTCATGCCGCTCGACACCGCCGGGCTGAAGGAGGCCGCGCGAAAAATCAGGGACAAGGGCCTGCGCTCGGTCGCGGTGTGCTCGAGCTTCTCGCCGCTCGATCCCTCCTGCGAGACGACAGCGCGCGAAATCCTCGCGGAGATCTGTCCCGACGTCGCGGTGACGCTGTCGCACGATCTCGGCCGCATCGGTCTTCTGGAGCGCGAGAATGCCGCGCTGCTCAACGCCTCCCTGCACGATCTCGCGGTCACCACGGTCGCCGCCTTCCGCAAGGCGATCGCCGACAGCGGCATCGATGCGCCGCTGTTCCTGACCCAGAACGACGGCACCGTCATGCAGGCCGAGATCGCCACCGCCTTCCCGGTGATGAGCTTTGCCTCCGGCGCCACCAATTCGATGCGCGGCGCCGCGCATCTGTCCGGCCTCGACGACGCCATGGTCGTCGATGTCGGCGGCACCACAAGCGACATCGGCCAGCTGCGTCACGGTTTTCCGCGCGAGGCGAATGCGGTCGTCGAGGTCGGCGGCGTGCGCACGCTGTTCCGGATGCCCGACCTGCTCTCGATCGGGCTCGGCGGCGGCAGCCATGTCGACGAGGACCCGGTCCGCGTCGGTCCGCTCAGTGTCGGCTACCGCCTGACGTCGGATGCTCTGGTGTTCGGTGGCTCGCGCCTCACCGCCACCGACATTGCGGTGGCCGCAGGTCTCATCGACATCGGCGACCGCTCCCGCGTCGCCAAACTGCCGAAGCGCCTGATCGAGGCCGCGCTACGCGATGCCTGGCGCAAGCTGGAGGAAGACATCGACCGCATGAAGACCGAGGCCGGCGACGTGCCGCTGCTCGCGGTCGGCGGCGGCGCTTTCTTGGTGCCGGATCGCCTGCCCGGCATCTCCGAGATCGTGCGCGTGCCGCACGGCGACTGCGCCAATGCTGTGGGTGCCGCGATCGCGCAGGTCTCCGGTGAGGCCGACCAGGTGTTCCGCGACCTCAGCCGCGAGGACGCGATCGCGGCCGCGCGCGACATCGCGGCGGACCGCGCGGTGCAGGCAGGTGCGGCACGCGACAGCCTCAAGACCGTTGATGTCGAGGACATGCCGATCGCCTATCTGCCCGGCAACGCGCTGCGGGTGCGCGTGCGTGTTGCAGGGGCGATCGCCGATCCGGATCTGCCTGCGGCGGCGTAGCCGTCCATCAAAAACTGAAAAACAACCCCATGCACAGTAGCCGATCATAGCAAAGTCAATGGCTTACGCGGGCAGCGAGGCCATTTGACTCGTCGGGCAAAACAGGGGCATAATGCTATTATTCCGAAGTCTGGGCATTCACCTCTTCCTTCTCCCCTTGCGGGAGAAGGGATGATATTATGCATTGTAAATCAATTACTTAATTCGCGAACCCTAGCGGAGTGTCCCTATAGTGTCCTAACCCGCTCCGCTCAGCTTTTCTGTTTATAGCCATTGCGGGGCCGGACCTTCACGGATTGATCCACCTCCTGTGGACACGCCATAGTTGAGTGTTATGGCGACTCATATCCCAGACCCTTATTACGTCGCTTTCATTGATGAGGCGGGCGACCCAGGACTGAAAACCGTGCGCCCAATCGATCCAGTTGGTGCCACGGAATGGCTGTGCCTTGGCGCGGTACTTATCCGAGCGAAGCATGAACCCGAAGTGAGCAACTGGGCTCGGACGATCCTGTCCAAGGCTGGATGTAACCGCACCGATCTTCACTACAGGCATTTGTCGCCCCCTCAGAAGCGGATCGCTTTAGGGGAAATCGCTCAGCTTCCGTTACGCGGTTTTGTTCTCGCATCGAACAAGAAGAACATGCGCCGCCACCAGAACGAACGAGCAGAGCGCGCTGGAGCCCAACAGTGGTTCTACAACTATTGTCTACGTTTGCTTTTGGAGCGCGTAACGGACTTCTGCTATCGGCATACAGTCAAGGACCGCGCAAAGGATCGCTTCCTCAAGATCCTGTATAGCGAACGCAGTGTCCATTCCTACGCGCAAACAGCCGCCTATCATGAGCTGCTTAAGATGCAGGCCAAAGCTGGGGCTCTCGTCCTTCCGAAGCGCCGGATTATGTGGGAAGTACTAGACTGGCGCCTTGCCCAGCCGGTGCCACACCTCGCAAGCCCCGGTGCTCAGCTTGCTGATCTTGTAACCAGCGCATTCTACCAAGCTGCGGACACGCTTCCACCGACGAAGTGGAGCAACGAATTTGCGAAACTACTGGAGCCGGTTATGGCTAAGGAGAATGGGTCGTGTATGGACTATGGCGTGTCTCTTCAACCGACACCAACTTGGAAGGCCAAGCTGAACGACAAGCAAAAGCAAATCTTCGAGTTCTATGGATACAAATTCTGGCCGTAAGGGCATGACAGGCAGCGAAAGCCCGTCTTTTGGTGATCGACCGGCTTGAGTGTGCGAACGACTAAGGGGTGGCCGATGCTGCGCTGGTGGGTCAACTACCAATACTGGAAGCGTGACACTATCCGGTTTGAGTACAGGGCAGTACTGATTTTTCTGCTCATTTTGGCAGGGGCTTGCTTCGTTGTCGGTTGGTTTTTCGCGGCGCCTGAAGTTCGAGGAAAATGGATAAACAGCGCCGGACTGATGTTCGATGTTGGTGGCGTGATCCAACTTCATATCAGCGGACTTTTCGATGAGATCGTCAACAAGTACGGCGACGCTGAAAAATACCCGTACGGACCGCCTTCTCACATCACACGGAAAATAATCGATGATCCAGATAGGCCGATCAAGATGTGGATACGAACCCACCTCTTCTTGGAGTCAACCGGCGGCTTTTACTTACTGCTAGTTGGGTTCGCATTTCAACTTATGGGAACGTGGGTCTGAGCCCCTGGGGGAGCAAATGAACTTCAGGCTGGGCTTTTTCAGAATTTGGGTGATCCTTTCTATCCTATTCATTATCGCGGTCGCCATTCTTTCGTACAAAGACGTCAGCGGCGAATTTGAGAAGGCGTCGCTAGATTTCAGTTTCGTTGGAATTGCAATGGTGCCGGTCAATTGCAAGGAGGCGCGGGCAAGGCCGGGACGGATTACGAACCGCCAGATCGCCCGTGGAATGCATATAGCAACGCAGCAAATTGCTGGTACCAAATGCCGACATTTCGACGGCTGTTCCCCGAATATAAGGACATGGTCGATGATGTAGTGAGCGACAAGCTGTACTCAAAAGCGGGCATTGAACTCCATCCGGCCCGCCCGTGGAAGGCGCTTGGAATTGCTCTCTCTATAGCGATTGGAGCGCCACTGATCGTTCTGGTTCTCGGAGCAGCTCTGGGCTGGGCGCTCGTAGGATTTCGCCCGAGGTCGACCTGAACAATTCGGAGAAGCCGAGTCGTCTCGTGGGGCGGACGAAGGAGACTTCGGCATCTGACCACGAACCGTCATCCTCGTACGAGCCGGCGTCGCAAACGGCTAGGTCGGTAACTTGCCGCCGGCCCCCGACGCATTGCCAGACAGGGGCCCGAAATGCGGGCCGCGCCGCGGCTCCCATCCGTAAATAACGGGCTCAATTTGTTCACCGGTTTTGGGGCTCCCTTTTGACAACCGGCCGCTTGGGCTCGTATTCTCGATGTCGGGCTGAGAGAACGTAACAGGAGCTGGCATCCGAAGAACGGGTGCACGCCGGGGGGCTGGCAAGTGCAATTAATTGAGAAGCTGCGCAATCAGATTGCGCAACCGCTCGGGCGACTGAACATTGCTGTCCGATTTGCGGTCGTCATTCTGGCCTGTGTCGTCATTGGCGGTCTTATTTTCTGGCTCTGCAATGAACTCGTCTACTACTACGTAGCGCGGACCTATGCGGAAGAACTTGCAGATGCGTACGACCTAAATACTGGAATAACGCGAGCCATCCTTTGGGCGAGTTTTGCCGCCGTTGTGGTTCTTGCGGGCTATTCGCTTTCGTTCTCCAAGCAAAAGCGGCGCATAGGATACGCGGGCCTGCTCGCACTTATCCTCGGACATTCGCTACTGCTGGGACGCCTCGACGCAAATTTCCGCAAGAACGGTGTTGCCGAGAGATGCTACGTGATGACGCGCACCAGCATCAAGACCCTCAACCGTGTCGGGATTGATGCGGACACAGGTCGTGAGTGCCGGCCGCTAACGCCCCAGATGGTCGAGAAGATTGCAGAGTACAAACGGGGGCATCGGCCGACACAGATAACCTCAAGTGACCCAACGTTTTTTGATCCGACAACTGGCGAGCCGGTCGTTTGGTATTTCAAGAACGATCGTGGCCAAATCCAGCTATTTGACCTCATGGGTTTTCATCCCCAGACAGGCGACGAACTAGTGCCCGTCACCCGAGAGGTCGTGGAGGCGTGGAAACAACAGAACGCAAAGGTTGTTCGGCGCGCGCCTGTTCTCGTCCCGGACCCCGAGAAGTTTGGTTTCTTCGATCCAACGACAGGTGCTGCCAAGGTTTGGTACTCGCGCAGCGAAACCGGACAGTATGAGTTCTATGACGGCCCGGGCTTCCACCCGCGATCCGGTGACCAGTTCACAATCGTCACCCGCGAAGTGATCTCCGACTGGCGACAGCAACAGGAGGCAATCGCCGCTCGCCAAAAGGCCGAGCAGGAGCAGAGGGACAAGGAGGCTCGCGAGCGAGCTGAACGCGAGGTTCAGCAGGCCCTAGAAGCAGCGGACCGGGAGCGGCGAGCACGTGAAGCCAGCGCCGAAGCTGAGCGACAACGACTGCAGGGCGGAAATGACTGCGATCGGCTTGCCGCAAACCCCACTGATGCAAAAAGAATTGGCGACGGCGTGTCGTTTGAGGCGTTGAAGTACCAAGCTGACCAAGCTTACGACGCTTGCACCAAGGCCGTAGCGGTCTCGCCCGCCGAACTCCGGTATCAGTACCAACTTGGCCGCGCGGCTCAATTCAAGGATAAGAAGCAAGCGTTCGAAATATTCTTCCGTCTCGTTCAGGCAAACTATCCCGCCGCGTTCGACAATCTAGGTGGGATGTATCTATGGGACCGCAAGGATGTAACCACAGCCATTACGCTGTTTAAGCGTGGGAGCGCACTCGGTGACGCGGACTCAATGGTGAGCCTCGTTGATCTTATCGACAAAGGGCAGATCCCAACGCCGAACCCGGAACAGACGAAGCTAGCCCTGTTGCAGCGAGCTGCCGAGCTCGGGCATGCGGGGGCCCAACGAGGTTATGAGCTTGAACTGCAAAAGCTCAATCAAGAGCGGGTCAATCAAGTGAACCAGCAACAAATGATGCAGCTGTTCGGAGCCTTCGTTCAGGGGATTGCAAGGCGTTAACCATCAGCGGCAATGCTCTATCAACTGCCCGCTAGCTGATTACATTTTGCCTTGGATAGGAAGCATCCTTTTGCGCACCGTCTGTCGCCGTCAGGTTCTAATTTTCATTCTCGCGGTCGCAAGCGGGATTTTTGGCAGTGCGTTTGCGTACGCGGGGACGGCGTCTTCTCCGATGCCGCCGGATGACCTACCAGCGTGCGTGGTGGTCGGTCCAACATCGACGCCGCTGAACGTTCGAGCCGCGCCCCAGGGGCAAATACTCTCGGCCATTTCTAACGGGCAGCTTGTTCGCATTCTGGACGAGACAAAGGACTCTCGCGGCAAGCACTGGGCTCACATAGCCGACGCTAACTCTCGGCCCGTGGGGTGGGTGTTCAGGGAATATCTTGCCTGCAGATAACTTCATGGGAGACAGCAATCTTTATGGCATCACTGCCAATCAAAGCTGCCGCGCGGCACGAAGAACGTGGATGCCCGGGACAAGCCCGGGCATGACGACCTTCGCCAAACAAAAAGCTCGAAAACAACCCCATGCACAGTAGCCGGTGATAGTGAGATCAATGGCTTACGCAGGCAGCCAACGGGGAGGTTTGACTCGGTCGGGCAAAACAGGGGCATAATGCGATTATTCCGAAATAACCGCGTGCTCCTCTTCCTTCTCCCCTCATGGGAGAGGGCACATCTACATCATATGAAAAATTTCAATTAGCTAGCGAAGCGGTATCCCTTTAACGCCCTCATTCGATTTTTGCGGTTATCTGGCTCGAGTGAAGGCGACCAGCGTGCGCAGCATCGACACCGTACCGAGATCGGTCCTCGGTGCGGCCGCGGGGGCCGTTCGCGCACTGACACGCACGCTTCATTTGTCTGTAGGGCGCTGCGGCCTTCCCTGTCTCGCCGCCTGCGAGGTTCGGCTTGCGGGGACCTCAAAGACCGCAATACGGCGATCGAGTTGCCATAGCTCGACGTCGTTGACATCAACCAGTTGCGCAGCACGTTCTCGTGCTTCCTGCTCGTCGGCACACTGCAATTTGGCTACGCTTATCACGTGGCGGTGCTGATCCAAAAGGTAAGCCCTGTAATGAGCCATCCCCACACCTCCCAACGCCCGCGTTTATCGGATCATCACCTCAATCCATCAATCAGCGTTCTCCAGCCGAACGCATCGTTCGCCGTCAGCAGCAAAGCGCCAAGCGTTGCCAAGTAGGATGGCAGTTCGCGATCAGGACGCGCGTTGATATTGGCGACAAACGAGGCGACCGCGTTCTTGAGATCGCGTCGGTCCAGATGATCGAAGGCCCGTTGCTTGCAACGCTCGACATATTTATCGCGCGCCAGCTCAATGAGCAGGGAACGTACCATTTCGTCTCCCCCAACCGATGACTGTTTTCAATCGTTGGGGAATTGGAACGGACCAGGCTTTTTCCGTCTGTTCGAAAAGCGACAAACGGATCTCTTTTGATCGCAAGTGTGGGAATTGAGATACAGGCCGCTCGTTGATGGCAACGCAGCGGTGCGGCCTGAGCGGCCGGATCGGAGATGAAGCGGATCGTCACCTTCGACAGCTTGATCGCCGAGGCGTTGCGGTAGTCGGCCCATTGTTGAGCGTGATCGAGGAGCCCTTGGCCCAAGCGCCGAGCTGGTACGGCCCTGTCCCGACCGGCTGCGTGACGTTGGTCGCCGCGCCCCTCGCTCGCGACACACCCTCGCGGGACTATTTGCGCAACATTGACCCCGACGACATCGAGACAAACAGCGGGAAGCCGAGAACTTGAAATAAAAAGTGAAAAGAAGAGCGGGGATATTCCTCAAAGCTGACTTGATTTCTCTCTCCGCTCGCTTTCCTGGCGCAACTAATTGATGAGTAAGCAGTGATGACTGATCAGCAATTAGCCCTGGAAGCGATTAGCGACGCGCAACTCATACTGGAAGAATACCTTCAGCCCTGCCCCAAGGATAATGCGCTTATCCTTGAAAAGTTGGTGGAAGTCCTCGAACGGCCTGCCTTGATCGTTGCCGTAAGTCGATTGCAGCAACAGGGCAATTGAGCGCGTCCATGAGCAAACCCCTTCGATCGTTTGCTTTAACCGTTTGCATTGCTGCGCTCTCATTGCTCGAAATGACCAGCGTGCATGCCAAGCAACAATGCAGCACCGCAATGCCGCCAAATCCGCAAGGGCAATGGTGGTCTTATCGTCTCATTGACGGACGAAAATGCTGGTACGCGGGTAAGCCCATGCTGTCGAAAGCATTGCTGGAATGGCCTATGGAGCGGTCCCCCCAACTCGGTGCTCGCGGAGAAGCGACAGGCATTGTCATAGCTAGCAAGCCCGGCAATCCCCTGGATGCACGAGCGTTGGCACTGAAAGAGGGCCCTGACACTTTTGAAGAGCGATGGCGTGCCAGGATCATCTCCAGCTCAAACACAGGGCATGACTGACCGATACTAACGACCTAAGCGATCCTGCATACCGCTTATCGCGGGCGAGGACTTTCGACTGCCTGTTCGCGGCCGTGCGCTTGGTTACATCATGCAATCACGCGCCTGAGTTCGTCCAGAACAACGCCCCTCCGCAACTCGTGCGCAGCAGCCGTCAAATGAGAGCCTACGATCAGACCGAGCCGCCTTAAAGTCAGGAGAGCAACGGGGTCACACAGCTCGATAGAAAGTCCGGCTCCCAAGGTCGCAAGGGCGCGTTGCTCATCCGCGTCGAGATCAGTCCACAAGATGCCTTCCATCAAAGCACCTAAAAATTGTTCCCAAGGGTATCTCAAAACCCAAACGCGTGCCTGATCTGCCGCAGCATGGCCATGGCCGCGTCGGTGTACCGACCGTTGGTTAGGTATCGATCCACTTGCGCTGTGCTAATCAGCGCCACAACTGCCACCGTAAAGCCCTTAAACATTGGGCCTCTCCTGAAAGAGACCGCCAACCGGGCGTGTCGAAATATCCAACCGTTCTTAGAATACGCTGCCGCGCATGGCGACGAGCTATATGCAAATGGTGACAGTGACGGGTAACCAGTTCCTTAACGAGCGCGATGTCTGGATCGGCGCGCCGTGGGCTGAGGCCAGGGCTCTAGAGACCGCCACCGGATGGTCGGCTTAAAATCGCGCTCTCCGCGAATTCATCTCGCGAGATTCGTGTGCGGAGACAGACCCCTCACCTTGCGAGTCAGTGTCTACCGGCGTCGCCGCCCTCTCCCACAAGGGGAGAGGGCACAGCAACGGGCAGGGCGCGCCTCGAACGACGAGGGTGCCCCCGCGCCCCCTACTCCCAATACCAGGTCGAGAAATCGTTCTCGTATTGCGGGACGTCCTTCCAGACGCCTTTCAGCTTCTTGGCTGTGATGGTGATGAGCTGCGGCTGGTACATGTAGGCGGAGACGGCGTCGGTGGCCAGCATGCGCTGGGCGTCGCCGAGAAGCTTGGCGCGGGCGGCCTCGTCGGGCGTGGACACGATCTGCTTATAGAGCGCGTTGAACGCCTCGTTGTTGTAGCCGAGGTAGTAGTCCGGCTCGGTGATCTTGACGAGGTCGAACGGCTCGACATGGCTGACGATGGTGAGGTCGAAATTGTGCGGACCATTGCCGGCGAACACCTGCGACAGCCATTGCGCCCATTCGACGTTCTCGATCTTGGCGATGATGCCGACCTTGGCGAGCTGGGCTGCGACGATCTCGCCGCCCTGCCGCGCATAGGATGGCGGCGGCAGCTTGAGCGACAGTTCGAGCGGCGTGGTGACGCCGGCTTCGGCGAGCAGCTTCTTGGCCTTCTCGGGATCGTAGGGGTTGATGCCTGTGGTGTCGACATAGCCGAGCGATCCCGGCACGTAGAAGCTGCCGATCGGCGTGCCGAAGCCGTCGACGGCACCGTCGATCATGGCCTTGCGGTCGATCGCGGCGAGGATGGCGCGGCGGACGCGGACGTCATCGAGCGGCTTCTTGCGCTCGTTGATCGCGACGATGGTCTTGGCCTTGGAGCCGCCCACCAGAACCGTGAAACGCGGATCGGCCTTGAACTGGGCAATGGTGCGCTGGGCCGCGACGCGCGGGAAGGCATCGACGTCGCCGGAGAGCAGTGCCGCGGTCTGCGCCGCCGGATCGGAGATGAAGCGGATCGTCACCTTCGAGAGCTTGATCGCCGCGGCGTTGCGATAGTCGGCCCATTTGGTCAGGGTCATCGAGGACCCCTTGGCCCAGGCGCCGAGCTGATACGGCCCGGTGCCGACCGGCTGCGTGACGTTGGTCGGCGCGCTCTTCGGCTCGACGATCGAGCCGCTCGCCTGCCCCAGCAGGAACGGCAGGTTCGGCTCGGAATTCTTCAGGGTGATCACGACCGTGTCGGCGTCGGGCGCGGCGACAGACTCGAAGCCCTGGAACAGGCTCTTGTCCTTGTTGGTGCTGGTCGGCACCGCGTTGCGCTCGAACGAGAACTTCACCGCGGCGGAGTCGAACGGCTCGCCATTGTGGAACTTGACGCCCTTGCGCAGCTTGAAGGTGTAGGTCTTCAGGTCGGGCGAAGCGGTCCAGCTCTCCGCCAGCAGCGGCGAGGTGGTGCCGTCCTCGTTGATCTTGGTTAGGGTCTCGTAGATGTTGTAGAGCGCGACTTCGGCGATCGCGGCAGCGGCCGCGTTGGTGGGATCGAGACCCGGCGGCTCCAGCGCCATCGCCATGACGACGCTGTCCTTCTTGCTTTGTGCCAGCACCGGCAGCGGCGCCGCGACAAACGCGGCAGTGAGTGCGACGATGGATAGTTTCCTGAACATGCGTAACTCCCCTGCCTTCTCAATTCCCAGTCTACGCCAATCCTGCGCCCGAGACTAACCCTCCGCAGCGGGCGGCGGCAACGCCATCACGGCCTCCGCCTTGTGACAGGCGGCAAGGTGTCCCTCGCCCACCTTGCGTAGCTCAGGCAGGGCCTCGCGGCAATGCTGGTCGGCGAGCGCGCAACGCGCGACATAGGGACACCCCGTGGCGGCCGCCGATTGCGAAGCGATTGCCTGGGCCCCGCGCCGACGCCGGCCGCCCCCCGCGCGCGCCCGCGGCACGGCGTCCAGCAGCGCCCGCGTATAGGGATGGGCGCAGCGCTCGAACAGATCCTCCGGCCGCCCCTGCTCGACGATCCGGCCGAGATACATCACCGCGACCTCGTCGCAGAGATAGTCGACGACGGCGAGGTCATGGCTGATCAGGACATAGCTCAGGCCGAACTGGTCCTGGAGGTCCTGCATCAGGTTCAGGACCTGGGCCTGCACGGAGACGTCGAGCGCCGAGACCGGCTCGTCGGCGACGATCAGCTTCGGCTGGGTAATCAGCGCGCGCGCGATCGCGATGCGCTGGCGCTGGCCGCCGGAGAATTCGTGCGGATATTTGTCCATGTCGGCATCGCGCAAGCCGACCTGGCGCAGCACCGCGGCGACGCGTTCCCGGAACGTGGTGCGATCGGCGCCGTCCAGCACCGTCAATGGCTCGGCGACGATGCGCGCGATGGTCTGGCGCGGATCGAGCGAGCCGTAAGGGTCCTGGAACACCATCTGGAAATCGCGGCGCGCACGGCGCAGCTCGTCGGCCGAGAGGCGGTTGAGGTCGCGGCCGAGCAGCGCGACCTGCCCCGACGTCGGCCGTTCCAGCGCCATCACGACGCGCGCAAACGTGGACTTTCCGGAACCTGACTCGCCGACGATGCCGAGGCTCTTGCCGGGCAGGACCTGCACGCTCACGCCGTTGAGCGCGCGCACCTGCCCGGGCGGACGGAACAGGCTCTCGCGCGGCAGCATGTAGCGCTGCTCCAGATCCCTGACGTCGAGAAGAGGCGCGGTGCTCATGCGGACAGGGCTCCGACATTCTCGGCCATCGAGACATCGGTGCGCACGCAGCGCACGACATGACCGGCTCCGACCTCGACCATCGGCGGCAGCGCGGCGCGGCACCGATCGATCACGAGCGGACATCGCGCGGAGAAGGTGCAGCCGGCCGGAAGATCCGCGAGCTCCGGCACGGTGCCCGAGATCGTCTTCAGCCGCGTCCCCTTGCGCGCGCCGAGCTTCGGACGGGCGCGGAACAGGCCTTGCGTATAGGGATGGCCCATGCGGCGGAACACCTCGTCGGTCGGCCCGCTCTCGACGACGGTGCCGCCATACATCACCATCATGCGCTGCACGTTCTCGGCGATGACGCCGAGATCGTGCGAGATCAGGATCATCGACATGCCGCGCTCCTCGACGAGATCGGCGATGAGGTCGAGGATCTGGCCCTGGATGGTGACGTCCAGCGCCGTGGTCGGCTCGTCCGCGATCAACAGGTCGGGCTCGCAGGCGAGCGCCATCGCAATGGTGATGCGCTGGCGCTGGCCACCGGAGAACTGGTGCGGATAGGCATCGACGCGCCGCGCGGGATCGGGCAGCCCGACGCGGTCGAGCAAGGCGATCGTCTCCTTCCGCGCCTGCGACGCCGAGTAGTTCTTGTGACGCCGCAGCGGCTCGGCGACCTGGTGGCCGATCGTGTGCATCGGATTGAGCGCGGTCATCGGCTCCTGGAAGATCATGCTGATGCGATTGCCGCGCAGGCGGCAATAATCCGCATCCGCAAGCCCGGCGAGCTCGCTGCCATCGAGCTTGATGCTGCCGGTGACGACGGCGCTGTCCGGCAACAGGCCCATCAGGGACATCGCGGTCACCGACTTGCCGCAGCCGGATTCGCCGACGAGCCCGAGCGTCTCGCCGCGCTTGAGCGAGAAGCTGACGCCGCGCACGGCCTGCGCCGGCCCGCGGCTGGTGTTGAGGCGGACGCCAAGATTATCAACCTCGATCAGCGGCATGGTGGAGCGCTCAGCCATGGTCATCGCTCCCGCGCCAGTCGTGGATCGAGCAGATCGCGCAAGCCGTCGCCGAGGAGATTGAGGCCGAGCACGGCGACCGCGATGGCGGCCCCCGGATAGACCGCGAGCATCGGCGACTGGAACAGCAGGGTCTGCGCATCGTTCAGCATGCGGCCCCAGGATGGCTGCGGCGGCTGCGTGCCGAGGCCGAGATAGGACAGTGCGGCTTCGGCGAGAATCGCGAGCGCGAACTGGATCGTCGCCTGCACGATCAGGATCGACAGGATGTTGGGCAGCACGTGCTCGATGGTGATGCGGAATCTTCCCTTCCCCGACGCTCGCGCGGCCAGCACGAATTCGCGCGCCCAGATCGCGTTGGCCGAGCCGCGCGTCAGCCGGGTCAATGTCGGGATCTGGAAGATGCCGATCGCGACGATCGAGGTCACCATGCCCGGCCCTACGACCGCGGCGAGCATGATCGCGGAGAGCACGGCCGGAAAGGCGAAGGTGAAGTCGGAGAAGCGCATGATGATCTCTTCGGTCCAGCCGCGCCGCGCCGAGGCGATCAGGCCGAGACAAACGCCGAAGGTGAGACCAATGCTGACCGCGATGACCCCGACCATGATGGTGGAGCGGGCGCCGGCGAGCAGCAGCGAGACGATGTCGCGGCCGAAGGAATCGGTGCCGAGCCAGTGCGCCGCCGATGGCGGCCGGAGCTTCGAGGCGATGTCGATCTCGTAGGGCGACCACGGCGTCCACACCAGCGAAAGCAGCGCCGAGGCGAGCACCAGCAGGCTCAGCGCGCCGCCGAGGACAAAGCTGCGATGGCGCGGCGCACGGCGCCAGAACGTGCGCGCGGGCAGCGGACGCGTGGCGACCGCTGCGTCAATCGGGGTGGTCAGGGGCGCGCTCACAGGTCGTGAACCTTGATGCGGGGATCGATGAAGGCATAGAGCACGTCGACCACGAAATTGACGATAACGACCATGGTTGCCAGCAGCATCACGCAATTGCGCACCACGATCAGGTCTCGGTTGGCGATCGACTGGAAGATCAGGCGGCCGAGGCCCGGCAGGTAGAACACGTTCTCGATCACGATTGTGCCGGCGAGCAGGTTGGCGAATTGCAGGCCCATCACCGTCATCACGGGGATCATGGCGTTGCGCAGCACGTGGCGCCACAGCACCTCGCGTTTGCCGAGCCCCTTCGCCCGCGCCGTCCGCACGAAATCCTCGCGCAGCACTTCGAGCACCGCCGAGCGCGTGACGCGGGCGAGGATCGCAGCCTGCACCACCGCGAGCGAGACCGCCGGCAGCAGCAGCGACTTGACCCCCAGCCAGATGCCGTCCTCCCAGCCGGCGAAGCCGCCCGCCGAGAGCCATTGCAGCCGCACCGAGAACAACAGGACCAGCAGGATCGCGAACCAGAAGTTCGGCAGCGCGATGCCGACCTGAGTCAGCGACATCACGCCGACATCGCCGAGCTTGTTGTGGTTGGCGGCGGTGTAGATGCCGGCCGAGAGCGCCAGCGTCACCGTGATCGACATGGCCATGATCGCGAGCGGAATGGTCAGCACCAGCCGCTCCGCGATCAGGCTGGCGACCGGCGTGCCGTAGACATAGGAGTTGCCGAGATCGCCGACGAGCAGGCCCTTGATCCATTGCAGGTAGCGAACCGCCAGCGGCTGGTCGAGCCCGAGCTTGACCGTGAGCGCGCGCACCGCGTCGGCCGAGGCATCGGCGCCCATCAGCATCTGCGCGGCATTGCCGGGAAGCGCATCCAGGACCAGGAAGATGATCAGCGACGCGCCGACCAGCGTCGCCAGCAAGGTCAAGACACGTCGGAGGACAAATACGCTCATGCGCGCCCGGTTTCAAAGCTCATCCGCGGCACGATCAACATGTCCGGACGGCGGACGCAAGTCCTTTGCGCGCAAGTGCTTTGCTGCATGCGCATGTCGTTATTCCGGCCAGCGGGAGAGAAGATTGGAGGACGCCTCGAACAGCGCGCTGACGCGCAGCAATTCGGCATCAGCCCGGAAGCGGCCGACGAGCTGAAGCCCGATCGGCAGGCCGTCGCGGCCAAAGCCCGAGGGCAGGCTGACGGCGGGATGCCCGGTCATGTTGAACGGCATGGTCCAGGGGAACCAGTGCGGCCGGACGCTGTCGAAATGCCGACCATCGATCTCGATGGTGCCGAACAAATCCTGCTTGATCGGCAGCGCGGAGCGCGTGAGCGTCGGCATCGCCAGGAAGTGGCCGCGCGCAAGCAGGGATTGCACGCGGCGGAACAGCGCGGTGCGCGCGAACATCGCCTCCTGGTAGTCAACGCCGCTGACCTCGGTGGCAAGCGCGAGCTGCTTGAGGAAGGCCTCGCTCAGCTCGTCCTTGTGCTCGGCCGCGAGTTTTGCAAAGCGCGTGCGCCAGACGGTGTGGTTGATGGCGCGCCAGATCGGCTCGATGTCGAAACCCTCGCCGGAGAATTCCTCGAGCTCGGCGCCGAGCCCGGCCAGCCGGTCGAGGCTCGCCCTGAAGCTGGCCGCGACCTCGGCGGACACCGGACGGCCCGGCGGCGTCAGGCAGTACAGGATCCTCAGCCCGCGCAAATCGCCGCGCGGGGCGGCGGTGCCGACGAAGTCGGATACGGGAATGCCGATCGACCAGGGATCGCAGGGGTCCTCGCCCGCCATCGCCTGCATCATCAGCGCGGTATCGGCGACGGTGCGCGTCGTCGGCGTGACATAGGTCTGGTTGCCGAACACATCCAGCGCCTGGCTGTGCGGGATGATTCCGTTGCTCTGCTTCAGGCCGACCACGCCGTTGCAGGCGGCTGGAATCCGCGTCGAGCCGCCACCGTCGGTCGCGACCGCGAGCGGCGCGATGCCGCTGGCCACAGCAACCGCCGCGCCGCCGCTGGAGCCGCCGGAGGAGCGGCAGGCATCCCACGCATTGCGGGTGCGGCCGAACAGCGGCGAATCCGTCAGGCACTTGCTGCCGAATTCCGGCGTCGTGGTCTTGCCGATCAGGATCGCACCTTCGGCGCGCAGCCGCGCGACCGCCACCGCGTCCTCAACTGGCACATTGTCCTTGTAGGGAACGGCGCCGAAGGTGGTCTTCACCCCCTTGGTGTTGACGATGTCCTTGACGGTGTAGGGGATGCCATGCAGCAGGCCGAGCGGCTCGCCGGCCATGACCCTGCGCTCGGCGGCGCGCGCGGCCGCCATCGCCTCGTCGCCGCAGATCGTGATGAAGCAGTTCAACTGGGGCTGGAGCGCCTCGGCGCGCGCGAGCACGGCCCGGGTGATCTCGACGGGCGAGATCCGCTTGTCGGCGATGAGGCCGCGCAGTTCGGTTGCGGACAGCAGGCAGGGATCGCCGTTCATCGTCACATCACGCTCCGAAGCCGGCCACCGTTGGCCAAGGCATTAGACAAGCCATTGACAGCCAGAATGACAGTTTTGTTAACTCGCCGTCCAATACGATTTTGGTCGCCAACCCATACGTTTTCGGTATGCCAATGGATCTTCGTCGGCTCCGCTATTTCGTCGCCGTCGCCGAGGCACGCAGCGTCGGCAAGGCCGCCGAGCGGCTGCGCATGGCGCAGCCGCCGCTCTCGGTCCAGATCCGCAAGCTGGAGGCCGAGGTCGGCGCGCCGCTGTTCCGCCGCGGCACCCGCGGCATGGACCTGACCGAGGCGGGCCAGGCGCTGCTGGTGCGCGCCAGCGAGGCGCTGGCGCTGGCGTCCGACGGCATCGAGGCCGCCCGCGCGGTCGCATCCGGCAAGCGCGGGCGGCTGTCGGTCGGCTACATGTTCGTGCTGGCCAATGCGATCCTGCCGCGGCTGATCCCCGAGCTGCGCCGCTCGGTTCCCGGTGTCGACCTCGACTTCGCCGAGCTCAGCGCATCGACACGCGAGGCGCGGGTGCTCGATCGCAGCGTCACGGTCGCGCTGTGCATGCCGGCCATCAACCATCCCGAGATCCAGGTGGCGCGGATCGGTGCACAGCGCTTCATGCTGGCGATGCCGACCAGCTCGCCGCTCGCCCGCCTGGGCTCCGTGCCGATGGCCCGGTTGCACGGACGTCCGCTGATCGCGCTGCCGCATCCGGACCATGGTCCCGCATCGTCCGCCGTGGTCCCCCTGCTGCGCCGGCACCAGGTGGTGATGCCGATCGCGAGCCGCGTGGAGACGGTGCATTCGGCGATGAGCCTGGTGCTGGCGGGCGAAGGCCTCGCGATCCTGCCGGCCTGCGCGCAGCTCGGCGCCCCGCGCGGCATCGTGTTCAGGCCGCTCCGCGATGCCACCGACTCCCTCGACATCGCGGTGTGCTGGCGGCGGGATTCGCAGAGCCCGCTGATCGGAACCTTCATCAAATGCGCCGAGAAGGCCGTCGCGCGGATGTGACGCGGCGCTACGGGCTCCAGGTGATCTCGTGGCTCCAGGGCGGATCGGCGCCCGGGCGGGTGCAGGTCAGGCCGGCGCAATTGGCGGCAAAGGACAGCGCGCGGCGGAGCTCGTCGGCATTGATGACTTTCAGCTGCTGCCGCGCCAGACGTCCCTGCTTGTGCAGGGCGAACAGCAGCGCCGCCTGAAAACTATCGCCGGCGCCGATGGTGTCGGCGACCGCGACCTTGGGCGCGGTGACCTCGATCTGCCCTGCTCCCGCGTGCCACGCGATCGCGCCGTTGTTGCCACGGGTGATGACGACGAGGCTCGTGCCCTGCCCGAGCAGCGTGCTCGCGCGCTGTTGATAGGGCTCGTCGCCGAAGAGATAGGCGAAGTCGACGTCCGACATCTTGATGAGATCGGCGCTATGCGCGAACTCGGCCATGCGGGCGAGATAGGCCGGCTTGTCCTTGACGAGGTTGGGGCGGCAGTTCGGATCGAACGAGATGGTCGACGACATCCGCGCGTCCGCGATCAGGGCTTTCGTTTCGGCGGCGCCCGGGTCGTTGACCAGCGTGGTCGAGCCGACATGGAGGACTTCGACCGTATCGAAGGGAATGGACCCGCGCCGGTAGGTCCAGTTCCGTGTCGCCGTCTCGGCATCGTAGAAGGCGTAATGCGACTCGCCCGCGACGATGCGCACGAAAGCGAGCGTGGTCTGGTGATCGCTGCGGGTGGCAAGGCCGAGCTCGACATGCGAGGCGGTTGCGTGATCGGCGATCATGCGGCCGAACAGGTCGGTCGAGATGCCGCCGACGAAGCCGGTCGGTGCGCCCAGCCGCGCCATGCCGATCGCGACGTTGAGGCAGGAGCCGCCGACCGCGGGCATCACCGCCTCGCGTCCATCGGCGTTTCGCGTCGGCACGAAATCGATCAGCGCATCGCCGCTAGCAATCAGCATTCGTTTCAACCCCGAATTCAGTCCTTTGCGATGTCGCGCATCGCGGCACGGCTGCCGCGATCGACCTCGCGCAGCAACTTGTACACCTCGCGCTTGCGGGCGTGAAACGCGGCCATATCAGGCGCGGTCGGCTCGCTCTTGCGTCCCAGCGCCGACATCTTTGCCATGGTCTCGCCGATCGAGGCACAGGCGCCGCCGGCCACCGCCCCGAGCATCGCGGCGCCGAGCAGCACCGGCTCCCTGGTCTGCGGCAGCGCGACGGTGAGGCCTGTGGTGTCGGCCATGATCTGGCGCACCAGCGGACTGCGGCTGGCGCCGCCGCCCATGATCATGATGCTGGAGCGGACGCCATGCGCGGCAAAGGCCTCGATCACCTCGGCAAGCCCGTAAGCGAGCCCGCAAAGGCCGGCGACGAACAGCCGCTCCATAGAGGCGACATCGGTGTCGAGATCGAGGCCCGCGATCACCGCGCGCGTATCGGGGTCAGCGTAAGGCGAGCGGTTGCCGATGAATTCGGGCAGGACGTGGACATCGCGGGCGAGCAGCGCGGCGCGGCTGGCATCGCCGGCGCGCGCGATGATGCGGCGCTCGAGGAAGTCGATGAGGTCGAGGCCCTTGTTGCGCGCAGCCGCGCTCGCCTCGGCAAAGCCCGGATGCGATTTGAGGAGGTGGTCGATCGCCGCGCCCGCCGCCGACTGCCCGCCCTCGTTCAGCCAGAAGTCCGGCACCATGCCGGAATAATAAGGCCCCCACACGCCCGGCACGAAGCACGGCTCCTTCGTCGTCGCCATGATGCAGGCCGACGTTCCCATGATGTAGGCGAGGCGGTCGCTGACATCGGTCGTTCCGCCCGAGCCGTCGCGACCGCCGATCGCGCCGATGCCGCCGGCATGCGCGTCGATCAGGGATGCGCCGACCGGCGTTCCTGGCGACAGGCCGAGCTCAGCGGCGGCCGTGCGGGTGAGGCCTGCGCCGAGCCGGGTGCCCGGCGCGACGATCTCGGTGCCGATGCGGGCATATTTCTCGCTGACGAAGTCGGACAGCCCGATGCGCTTGAAGAATTGCGCGCTCCAGCCGCCACCGTCATGGGCGAGATAGTTCCACTTGCAGGTGACGGTGCAGGTCGAGCGTTGCAGCGAGCCGGTCGCGCGCCAGGTCAGGTAGTCTGCCAGATCGAAGAAGTGGCCTGCGGCATCGAAGCTCGCGCGCAGATGGCGCTTCAGCCACAACAGTTTTGGCATCTCCATCTCGGGCGAGATCGAGCCGCCGACATAGCGCAGCACCGCATCCTCGGTCTCGTTGATCAGCCGCGCCTCGGCGGTGGCGCGATGGTCCATCCAGACGATGACGTTGCGCTGCGCCTCGCCTGAGGCGCTGACGGTGAGCGGCTCGCCCTGGCGGTCGAGCACCACGAGGGAACAGGTGGCGTCGAAGCCGATGCCGCCGACGCTGTCGGGCGCAATGGCAGCTTCCGCCATCGCCGCCCGCACGGATTTTGCGCAGGCCTCCCAGATGTCCCGGGATGACTGTTCGACGATATCGCCGGCCTCGTGCCAGATCCTGATCGGGTGCCGCGCCGTCGCCAGCAGCGTGCCGGCCTCGTCGAACACCCCTGCCCGCGTGCTGGTGGTCCCCACGTCGACGCCGATATACGCTCGCGGCATTGTCGCTCCTGGTCGCTCTCGTCAGTTTTGACGGTAAGCCTACCAGCAAGTGTAGCCGCCATCCACCAGCACGATGCTGCCGGTCATCAGGCTCGCGGCTTCCGAGGAGAGGAACAGCACGACGGAGGCGATCTCCTCGACCTGCCCCATCCGCGCCATCGGGGTTCCGCCGATCCAGGCGTCGTACATTTTGGGATTGCTCTTCACGAAGGCGTTGAGCGGCGTCTCGATATAGGTCGGCGCCACCGCGTTGACGCGGATGCCGCGCGCGCCCCATTCGGCGGCGAGCGACTTGGTCAGATGGTGCACACCGGCCTTCGACGCATTGTAGAAGCACTGCTCCTGCGGCTTGTTGACGATGAAGCCTGACATCGAGCCGACATTGACGATGGCGCCGCTTTGCGCCTTCAGCATGTGCTTGCCGAACTCGCGGCAGCACCAGAAGGTGCCGTTGAGGTTGACGTCGATGACGTTGAGCCAATGCTCGTCGGTTACGGTCTCCGCCGGCGTCTCGCTGCGGGCGATGCCGGCATTGTTGACGAGGATGTCGACCTTGCCGTGGCGGGCGACGAGGTCATTGGCGACCTCGGCGACGCGCCTGGTATCGGTCACGTCCATGACCGCGGTCTCGGCGTCGAACCCCTTGGCTTTCAGGCTGGCCTTGGCGCTGTCGGCGACCTTGCCGTCGCGGTCGCCGATGACGACCCTGGCGCCGGCTTCGGCGAGCGCCTCGGCGCAGGCCAGCCCAATGCCCTGCCCGCCGCCGGTGATGAACGCGGTCTTGCCGTTCAGCTTGAATTTTTCCAGGTACATGTTGGTCTTTCCGTTCTTTGCCGTTTCTTGTCAGCCGCGAAGCGCGTTGCCGCTCGCATCGAAGCGGTGGATCCGCGCGGGGTCCGGCACCAGCGACACGTGATCGCCGGCATGCAGGCTCAATTCGCCGATGTAGCGCGCGGTCAGCATGCCGAGCGGACCGGCATCGACGTAGAGAAAGGTGTCGCTGCCGAGATGCTCGGCGACCGCGATCGTCCCCTGCCAGCCGCCGGCGCCGTCGCGCTCGATCTTGAGGTGCTCCGGCCGCACGCCGATCGTGGCCGCGCCCTGCTGCCTGGCGAGTTCGCCGGTGACGAAGTTCATCTTGGGCGAGCCGATGAAGCCGGCGACGAAGAGATTGGCGGGCTTCTCGTAAAGCTCCAGCGGCGAGCCGTATTGCTCGATCTTGCCGCCGTTGAGCACGACGATCTTGTCGGCCATGGTCATGGCCTCGACCTGGTCATGGGTGACGTAGATCGCGGTGGTGCCGAGCTGCTTCTGGAGCCGCGTCACCTCGATGCGCATCTGCACGCGGAGCGCGGCATCCAGGTTCGACAGCGGCTCGTCGAACAGGAACGCCTTGGGCTCGCGCACGATGGCGCGGCCGATCGCGACGCGCTGGCGCTGGCCGCCGGAAAGCTCGCGCGGCTTGCGGTCGAGGTAGGGCGTGAGGTTCAGCGTCGCGGCGGCGGCCTCGACCTTGCGGTTGATCTCGTCCTTGGGGAGCCCCGCCATCTTCAGGCCGAAGCCGATATTGCCGCGCACGCTCATGTGCGGATAGAGCGCGTAGGACTGGAACACCATGGATAACCCGCGCTTCGCGGGCGGCGTGTCGACGACGTTCTTGCCGTCGATCAGGATCTTGCCGCCGGAGACGTCCTCGAGGCCGGCGATCAGCCGCAACAGCGTGGTCTTGCCGCAGCCGGAGGGACCGACGAACACCACGAAGGAGCCGTCGGCAATGTCGAGATCTGCGCCCTTGATGATGTGCACGGGGCCGAAGGATTTCTGCACGTCCTGAAGTGTGATCTGACCCATGATCCGGCAGCCCCTCTACTTCACCGCGCCGAAGGTCAGCCCGCGCACGAGCTGCTTCTGGCTGAACCAACCGAGGACGAGAATGGGCGCGATCGCCAGCGTCGAGGCCGCCGACAGCTTTGCCCAGAACAGCCCTTCCGGGCTCGAATAGGAGGCGATGAACGTGGTGAGCGGCGCGGCGTTCGAGGTCGACAGGTTCAGCGTCCAGAACGCCTCGTTCCAGGCCAGAATCAGATTGAGCAGCAGGGTCGATGCCAGACCCGGGATCGCCATCGGCGTCAGCACGTAGACCAGCTCGCGGCCGATGGTGGCGCCATCCATGCGCGCGGCTTCGAGGATGTCGCGCGGGATCTCCTTGAAATAGGTGAACAGCATCCAGATCACGATCGGCAGATTGCCGAGGCACAGGATGAAGACGAGGCCGATGCGGGAATCGAGCAGGCCGAAGGTCTTGTAGATCAGGTAGATCGGCACCAGCACGCCGACCGGCGGCATCATCTTGGTCGAGAGCATCCAGAGCAGGATGTCCTTGGTGCGCTTGGTCGGCGCGAACGCCATCGACCAGGCCGCCGGGATGGCGATCAAGAGCGCAATCAGCGTCGAGCCGCCGGCGATGATGACCGAGTTCATGGCGTGGTGCAGATAGTCGCTCCGCTCCTGCACGGTCGCGTAATTTTCCGTGGTCCAGTGGAAGAACAGGAAGGACGGCGGAATGGCGAAGGCCTCGAGCTCGGTCTTGAAGCTCGCCAGCACCATCCACAGGATCGGGAAGAAGATCAGAAAGCCGAAGAACCACGCCCCGATCGTCGAGATCACCACCCGCTGTGTCGTTGCCATCCGCGCCATGCTTCAAGCCTCCAAATTGCGGCCGACGATGCGGACGAGGAAGAAGGCGACGACATTGGCGATCACCACCGCGACGAGGCCGCCGGCGGAGGCGCTGCCGACGTCGAACTGGATCAGTGCCTGCGAGTAGATCAGGAAAGCGATGTTGGTGGTCTGCAGGCCCGGCCCGCCGCCGGTGGTGACGAAGATCTCGGCGAACACCGTGAGCAGGAAGATGGTCTCGATCAGGATCACGACGGTGATGGGGCGCGCCAAATGCGGCAGCGTGATGTAGATGAAGGCCGAGACGGCGCTCGCGCCATCCATCTCGGCGGCCTCCTTCTGCTCCTCGTCGAGCGATTGCAGCGCGGTCAGCAGGATGAGCGTCGCGAACGGCAGCCATTGCCAGGCGACGATCAGGATCACCGCGAACAGCGGCACGTCGTTGAACCAGTCGATCGGCGTCAATCCGAGCAGCTTGGCGAGCCAGGCGAACAGCCCTGACACCGGATGCATCAACAGGTTCTTCCAGACCAGCGCGCTTACCGTCGGCATCACGAAGAACGGCGCGATCACCATCAGGCGCACGATGTTGCGGCCGATCACGGGCTGGTCCATCAGCAGCGCCAACGGAATGCCGAGCAGAATGGTCATTGCCAATACCGAGCCGACCAGCACCAGCGTGTTCTGGAGCGACGCGAGGAAAGCGGGATCGGTGAGGAAGTAGCGGAAGTTTTCCAGCCCGACAAACTCTTCCGAGCCGGGATCGAGCAGGCTGTAGTGCAGGGTCGAGAAATAGATCGTCAGCGCGAGCGGGACGATCATCCAGATGAAGAGCAGCCCGACGGCCGGGGTCAGGAGCGCGCGCGCCAGAAACTGCGTCTGCCGGGTTGCCATCCCTGACTTCTCCGCTTGCCGAAAGAAGGCGGCCATCCATCCGGGGCTGGACTGGAGGATGGCCGCCAGTTTGAGCTCAGGAGGGAGAGCTCGGGTTCACTTGATGTAACCGGCGCGCTTCATCTCGCGCTCGGTCACGGATTGCGCGGCGGTGAGCGCGGCATCGACCGTCATCGAGCCCGAAAGCGCCGCCGAGAACTGCTGGCCCACCTGGGTGCCGATGCCCTGGAATTCGGGGATCGCGGCATATTGCACGCCCACGTAAGGCACCGGCTTCACCGTCGGCTTGTTCGGATCGGCGGCGTCGATCGAGGCCAGCGTCAATTTGGCGAAGGGCGCGACCTTCAGATATTCAGGGTTCTGGTAGAGCGAGGTGCGGGTGCCCGGCGGCACGTTGGCCCAGCCCTCCTTCGAGGCCACGAGTTTCGTGTAGTCCTTGCTCGTTGCCCAGGCGATGAACTTTTCGGCCGCCTCCGCCTTCTTCGAGCCGGCAGGGATCGCGAGATTCCAGGCCCACAGCCAGTTGGCGTTCTTGCCGAGCCCGGTGTTGGGCGCGAGCGCAAAGCCGACCTTGTCGGCGACCTTGGAGTCCTTGGGATTGGTGACGAAGGACGCCGCCACCGTCGCGTCGATCCACATCGCGCATTTGCCGGCGTTGAACAGTGCCAGGTTCTCGTTGAAGCCGTTGGAGCTCGCGCCGGGAGGGCCGGCGTCCTTCATCAGGTTCACATAGGTCGTGAGCGTCGTCTTCCATTCCGGCGTATTGAACTGCGGCACCCACTTCTCGTCGAACCAGCGCGCACCGTAGGAATTGGCCATCGCGGAGAGGAACGCCATGTTCTCGCCCCAGCCAGCTTTGCCGCGCAGGCAGATGCCGTAGACGCCCGCGTTCTTGTCGGTCAGCTTCTTGGCGGCGTCGATGACGAAATCCCAGGTCGGCTTCTCCGGCATCTTCAGGCCGGCCTTGTCGAACAGGTCGGTGCGGTACATCACCATCGAGCTCTCGCCGTAGAACGGCGCGGCATAAAGCTTGCCGTCGGCAGAGACCGCGTCCTTGATCCTGGGCAGCAGGTCGGCGACGTCGTAATCGGCGCCGAGATTGGCGAGCGGCACCAGCCAGCCCTTCTTGGCCCAGATCGGCACCTCATAGGTGCCGATGGTGAGCACGTCGAACTGGCCGCCCTTGGTGGCGATGTCGGTGGTGACGCGCTGGCGCAGCACGTTCTCCTCCAGCGTCACCCATTTCACAGTGATATCGGGGTTCTTCTTGGTGAATTCACCGGTCAGCCCCTGCATGCGGATCATGTCGCCGTTGTTCACGGTGGCGATCGTCAGGGTGGTTTCGGCCATCGCGGGGATGGCCAGCAGGACGGACGCGCCGCAGACGGCGCCGAGGACGTGTTTCACGGTGACCTCCCTCAAACTCGCGTTTTGAGCATATGCCCACGCGTTGGGCGTATGTTCGGATGAGGGATACCGCTTGTCAAGCAGGCGCGCGGGTGTTTCGGCAACTTATGAGTGCTGCGATGCGGGAGGGCGGGCTGTTGCGCACCCTCCCCTGTCATGCCCCGCGCAGGCGGGGCATCCAGTACGCCGTGCTGTCTGTTGGTTTGCCCCAAGTGAGGCCGCGGCGTACTGGATCATCCGCCTCCGCGGATGATGACAGTGTTGTGCGGGGAAAGACCTTCCGCCTCGCAAGGATGCTGACGTGCTGGCTCGCCTCAGCGCTCCAGGATCGCCCTGGCCGTCGCCTCGTCGGTGATCAGGCCGTTGATCAGGCCCCCGCTCAACGCCGCCGCGATCGCCGGGACCTTGGCCGCGCCGACCGCGGCGCCAATGGTCGTGGTCTTCGCCGGCACTTCCGGCGGGATGCTGGTGAGGCGTTTGTTGGTGCCGGCCTTGAGCAGGCGACCCTTGGCGTCATAGGCCCAGCCGGTGATCTCGCCGATCGCCCCCTGCCGCATCATCTCGAACAGTTCGTCGCGGGTGACGAAGCCGTCGATGTGGACCTGCGCCTTCTGGTCCATCTGGCCGATGCCGACGAGGCGCAGATCCGCCTTGGCCGCGACCGCCTTCACCTTGGCGATCGGCTCGATGCGCACCATCCTGTTGCGCTCGTCCTCCGACGACATCAGGAACGGCAGCGGCATCGGGTAGTGCCGCGCCCCGGTGCGGTCGGCGAGCCGCCCGACGGTGTCGTAGAAGCTCGCCGAACCGTCGGCGGAGATGTTGCCGACCAGCGAGACGATCTGGTGATTGGGCCGGTCGATCGGCGTGACGCGCTCGACCGCGGCGCGCACCGCCCGCCCGGTGCCGAGCGCGACGATGACGGGCGTTTCGGAGCGCAGCGTGGAATCGAGCAGGTTGGCGCAGCGCTCGGCAATGCCGGCGGTCGCCTGCGGCGCGGCGGGATCTTCCGGCACCACCTCGCAATGGACGAGATCGAACCGCTCCTTCAGACGCGCCGCCAATTCCATGCAGGCGGCGATGGGATGTTCGAGCCGGAAGGTGATCAGCCGCTCGGCAAGGCAGAGCGAGACCAGCCGCTGCGCCGAGGCGCGCGAGACCTGGAGCATTTTTGCGATCTCGTCCTGGGTGTGGCCGGCAATGAAATAGAGCCAGCCGGCCCGCGCGGCGTCGTCGAGTCTCGACTTGTCGTTCTCGGCGGCCATGCGGGCTCACATCTCCCAGAAATCGCTCATGCGCGCGAAGACCCGATCGGCCCCGGCGGCGGACAATATAGCCCGGCCGTCGCGGGCGCGATAATGGCTGCCGCCGACAAATCCCCATACGGTCATGCCGGCCGCCCTGCCGGCCTGCACACCGCTGACGCTGTCCTCGATCACCAGCGTGCGCGCGGGCTCCGCGCCCATCTGCGCCGCCGCGTGGAGAAAGAGATCCGGCGCCGGCTTGCCGTGCCTGACCATCTGCGCTGTGTAGAGCCGCGCGCCGAAATGCGCCTGAAGGCCGGTGACATCGAGCGAGAGCGAGACACGGTCGATGTCGCTGGACGAGGCCACGCAGAACGGCGCGGCGAGCCCGGAGATCACCGCCCCTACCCCGGGGATCGGCTCGAGCGAAGCAGAGAACGTCTCCAGCACACGCGACTTCAATCGCGGCAGGAAGCCATCCGGCACGACCTGCCCGAGATCACGGTAGTGCTGCTCGATCGCCCTGGTGCTGCGCCCGAGAAACAGCTCGAGCGCCTGCTCCTCGCTGAGCGCGAGGCCGAATTCGGCCAGCACCTCGGACAAGCACCGGCAGCTCAAGAGCTCGCTATCGACGAGCACGCCGTCACAATCGAAGATGATGAGATCGGGTTTTGGCCGGCCTTGGTCCATTCGGACATTCGATCATATACTCACCGCATGAGCAATAGCTCAGGCAAGAACGCGGTGCCGCGGCGTTCCCGCCTCAATGCGCCACCTGCCGGTAGATCGCCGGCAGCGCCGCAGGCAATCGCTTGATGTTGCCGACGATCGCATAGCCGCCGCGCCCGAACAGCGTTGGAAAATAGGATTGCGCAGTCGCGTCGACCGTCACGCCGAAGACGGCGATGCCGAGCCGGCGCGCTTCCTGCACGGACTTCCTGGTGTCCTCGACCGCAAAGCGCCCCTCGTAGTGATCGACGTCGTTCGGCTTGCCGTCGGTGAGGACGAGCAGCAGCTTCTTGCGCTGCGGCTGGCGCGCCAGCTCGGCCGAGGCGTGGCGCACTGCGGCGCCGATCCGCGTATAATAACCGGGCTTGAGCGCGCCGATCCGGCGCTCGACCAGTCCGCTCATCGGCTCGCCGAACGCCTTGATCGTTTCGAGCCGCACCCAGGACCGCCGGCGCGAGGTGAAGGTCAGGATGCTGTGGTGGTCGCCGCAGGCCGACAGCCCGTGTGCGAGCACGAGCAACGCCTCCTTCTCGACGTCGAGCACGCGGTAGCCGTCAACCCAGGCATCCGTCGAGAGTGAGACGTCCGCGAGCAGCGTGACGGCGAGATCGTGCCCTTGCGGCCGCATCGCCATGTGGACGCGATCAAGACCCGCGCCATTGCCGCCGGCGCGAAGATCGCACCGCGCGCGCACGAGCGCATCAAGATCGAGATCGTGTCCGTCGGCCTGCGCACGCATCAATTCGTGGCGCGGCCGCAGGATCTCGAAGCGGCGGCGCACCTGGCGGATGTGCCGGCGCATCGTCTCGTCCGGCGTCCAGCTCTCACCTCGCTCGGAGGCCGCGCCGGCGAGCACGCGGCAATGATCGGACAGATAGGAGCTGCTGCGATAATCCCATTCGGGATAGGTCAAATCCGCGTTCAGGCGCGAGGCGTCGAGGGCTTCCGGCGGCAGGTCGAGATCGAATTTGAAACGGCTCGCCGGCTTGCCGCTGCGGCGGCTGAGCGTGATCTCCTCGAGATCGTCGGCCGCCTTCTGTGCGTCTTCGTCATCGCTGTCGTCGGCCGGGCGATCGACATTGACCATCTCGGCCATCGCGAGGATCTTTTCGAAGCGGTTGAGCACGAAGGGATCGCGGCGATTGGCGCCGTCCTCGCGCTCGCGGACGGCGAAACGCTTGCGATTGTCCTGGGCTGCGGGCTCCGCGCCATCAGCGCACTCGTCCTCGCCGGCATGCGCGGGCGACAGCTCGCGCGTCCAGCAATCGCCCCAGAGCGGGCACGGCAGGATCGAATGATAGCCCGGCGGCGCCTTGTCCGGCAGCGGCTCCGTTCCCATCATCGCCGGCCATAATTTGCCCGCGGGCGCAGGTCCCGCTCCGAGCAGGGCGAGAACGATCTGCTCGATCTCCTGCTCAATGCGCGGCAACGGACGCCGCGGCCGGGCCGCGGCGGTTGCCGCGGCAAGCTGCGCGTAATCGGCGACGAGCCCGGGAAACTGCGTGAGCACAAAGACCGCCGTTTCGGCGGCGCGGCGCAGCACCAGCAGATCGCGCCTAAGCGGATCGGCCTCCACAATCGTCTCGATCGGCGCGACCGCGAACCATGCCGCGAGCCAGCGATAGAGGCATGCGTTGAGCTCGCGGTCGGGAAAGATCGCGATGCGATCGGGCAGGAAGATGGTTGCGGCGTCGCGGCCCGGCTGCTCGAGACGCTCGTCGCCGAGGCCGATGCGTTGCCGCCAGCCGAGCCGGTGCCCGGACTTGCGGGCGCCGGCGCTTGCGATCTGCACGCCGGCCTCGCCGCCGAGCGCGCGGAACATCACCGCGATCCGGTCCCTCACCTCGGTGAGCGACACCGCGTGATCGGCGTGAACCGGATAGCTCGCGGTGCCGCCGACCATCCGGTGCCAGGCACGGCCGACGGTTTCCTCCAGTTCGAGGAAGTCGAGCATGGGCCCGTCCTCACCCGATCACGGCGCGCGCGACGTCGAGCAGCGCGGCCTTGACGTCGGAATCGTCGGTCAAGGGCTCGATCATGCCGGCCAGCACGGCGTCGGCGATCGGCGTGCCTGCCGCAATCAGCGTGGCGCAATAGACGACGAGGCGCGTCGAGACGCCCTCCTCCAGATCGTGCCCCCTAAGTGCGCGCAGCCGCCCGGCGAGCGCAACCAGCGGCCGCACGCGGTCCGGCGGCAGCCCGCTCTCGGCGGACACCACCGCGACCTCCTGCTCTGGGGCTAAGAAGCCGAACTCGATGGCGACGAAGCGCTGCCGCGTCGAGGGCTTCAGTGCCTTGAGCAGCGTCTGGTAACCTGGATTGTAGGAGACGACGAGCATGAAGCTCTTCGGTGCCGCCAGCTCTTCGCCGGTGCGCTCCAGCGGCAGGATGCGGCGATCGTCGGTGAGCGGATGCAGCACCACGGTGACGTCCTTGCGCGCTTCCACCACCTCGTCGAGATAGCAGATGCCGCCCTCGCGCACCGCGCGCGTCAGCGGACCGTCGGTCCATACGGTGTCGCCGCCCTTCAATAGATAGCGGCCGGTGAGATCGGCGGCGGTGAGATCGTCGTGGCAGGCCACGGTGTGGAGTGGCAGTCCGAGCCGTGCCGCCATATGCGCGACGAAGCGCGTCTTGCCGCAACCGGTCGGCCCCTTGAGCAGGACCGGAAGCTGATGACGCCAGGCGTGCTCGAACAGCGCGCATTCATTGCCGGTTGCGACATAGGCCGGCAACGCGGGCGCCGAGGTCACCGTGTGAAGGGCAGGTTTCATGATGTCTCTCCGGACTTTCCAGGAAGCAGGCGGCCGCGGCGAACCGCGGCCGCCATTTGCGTTTACTCAGCCGGCTGCAGCGCGGCGGGCACGGTCGCCTGCTTCTCGCGGCCCGGCACCAGCACCGCCCAGACGAACATCAGCGCGGAGATCGCGACGAACACGCCGGAACCGAGCCGGACCCAGTAGAACATCGCGAGTTGGTCCTGCACGTCCATGTAGCTCTGGCCGAGCACGCGCTGGAGATGGACCTGGACCACGCCGGCGAAGGTCAGCGCAAAGGTCATGGTCATCATGGCCGTGCACATGATCCAGAAGCTCGTCATGCTGAGCCACTGGTTGTAGGGCGCGCGTCCCTTCAGCTGCGGGATCGCATAGGCCATCACCGACAGGTTCAGCATCACATAGGCGCCGAAGAAGGCGAGATGGCCGTGCGCGGCGGTGACCTGGGTGCCGTGGGTGTAGTAGTTCACCGAGGACAGCGTGTGCAGGAAGCCCCAGACGCCGGCTCCGAGGAACGCCATCACCGAGCAGCCGACCGACCACAGCAGCGCGGCGCGGTTCGGATGCTTGCGGCCGGCCTTCCAGGTCATCTGCACGGTGAAGATCACCATGGTGAAGAACGGCGCGACCTCGAGCGTCGAGAACAGCGAGCCGATCCACTGCCAGTAGCCGGGCGCGCCGATCCAGTAGAAGTGATGGCCGGTGCCGAGAATGCCGGAGAACAGTGCCAGGCCGATGATGACGTAGAGCCACTTCTCGACCACCTCGCGGTCGATGCCGTTGAGCTTGATCATCAGGTAGGCGAGCACGGAGGCCATGATCAGCTCCCAGACGCCCTCGACCCAGAGGTGGACGACGTACCACCAGTACATCTTGTCGACGGCGAGGTTCGCCGGATTGTAGAACGCGAACAGGAAGAAGATCGCAACGCCCCACAGGCCGAACAGCAGGATGTTGGTCACCGTGGTCTTGCGGCCCTTGAGCGCCGTCATGGTCACGTTGAACAGGAACATCAGGCAGACCACGACGATGCCGACCTTGATGATGAAGGGCTGCTCGAGGAATTCGCGGCCCTCGTGATAGTGAAAGAGATAGCCGACCACGGCGACGCCGGCCGCGCCGAAGAACATCCAGAACTGGATCTTGGCGAGCAGCGGGCTGTACAGCTCGGTCTCGGTCTCTTCCGGGAGCAGGAAGTAGGTCGCCCCCATGAAGCCGATCAGCGACCATACGATCAGCGCGTTGGTATGGATCATCCTGACGATGTTGAACGGCAGGAGGGTCGACAGGGTGTTGGGCAGGACGTAGATGGTTCCGGCGAGCAGGCCGAACAGGACCTGGGCCAGGAACAGCGTCAGCGCGCCGTAGAAATACAGCATCGCGACTTTCTGGGTCTGATATTTCATCTCGGTTCTCTCTGTCTTGAAAGAGGATTAGCGGCGCTCAACCGGCCTTGTTCGGCGGCCAGTCCTGGCGCTTGATCGTGCTCACCCATTGCAGGAAGTCGGCAAGATCGTTGAGCTCCTGGTCGGTCAGGTTGAACTGCGGCATCTGCCGCCGGCCCTCGGCGCCCGACGGCTGCGACTGCATCCAGGCCTTCAGCGTCTCGCGCGCGCTTGCCGGATCCTCCTTGCCGCCCCAGCGATCCCAGACGTTGCCGACCTCGGGGGCGAAATAGGCGCCCTCACCGAGCAAGGTGTGGCAGTTGATGCAGGAGTTCTTCTCCCAGACATGCTTGCCGCGGGCGACCGACGACGTCAGCGTCGAAGCGTCGGTCGAGGTCGTGGCCATGTAGTAATGGCTGTGCGCCGTCAGCCCTATGAAGATGGCGAAGAAAAAAGCCGAGCCGCCGTAGAAGACGTTTCGAGCGGCCGACTTGGTCAGGCGTTCAGCCATTGCCAATCCTTTCCGGTTGATTCCTGTCGAGGTCCGATGCTGCGATTTATTGCCGCTTCGCGCGGCCGGTTCTTTGTCAGGGCGCAATGAGCGCGTCAGATCAGGGCGACGACGGCCGACACGGACCAGGCAAAGAGCACGACGATGACGACCCAGGCGCTCACGAGGCCGCGCCAGAGCGCCGGCGCGGCGCGGAGATCGAGGAAATCGAGCACGATCCGGCGGCCCTTGAGTGCGGCGAAGGTCAGCAGCAGGGCGTTGCCGAGCAGCGGACGCGTCACAAGGGATGGCACCAGGACGGTCGCGAGCGCGAGGCCGACCAGCACGATCCATGTGAGGTCGAGACGATCCGGCATCATCAGCGCACCAGATACAGGATCGGAAACATGACGATCCAGAGCAGGTCGACCATGTGCCAGAAGGCGGCCCCCGTCTCGACGCCGATCACCTCCGCCCTCCGGGAAACCACGGCCAGGATCACGATGCCGAGGCCGACATGCAGAAGATGAAAGCCGGTGAGAAGGAAGTACAGCGTGAAGAACGGGCTGGTCTCCAGCCCGTTTCCCTGCGCGATCTCGCCGGCATATTCGAGCAGCTTGATCGCGATGAAGACGCCGCCAAGGGCCATGGCACCGAACAGCCAGCCGCGCGCGGCCTGCTTGCGTCGTGCCCGTGCGGCAGCCGTGCCGCGGGCCGCGGCCCAGCCGCTGGTCACCAGGACGATTGTGTTGAGCCCGGCGAGATGCGCATCGAGCGTGGCCTGTCCGGCCGCGAACATCGCGGGATGAATGGCGCGGGCGACGATGAAGGCGCCGAGGAACAGGCCGAACGCGGCCAGCTCGCTGAAGATCAGCACCCAGATCATGGGATCGCCGGGGAGATCCTCGAGGATGCCCCAGCCGGTTCCCTGTTGTTCGCAATCGGTTGCCGACATCTGCCTTCCGGATCAGGACACCGGACAGACTTAGCTGACCCGCCCCGATCCGAGTTTGTCGGCGGACAAACTGGTGGATTGCGCCGGCTTGTTTGCGCCGACGCAACGTCCACCCGCCCGGATCACGGTAGGAACCACCTCAGGATTTCAGGGAGCGGCGAGCAACGATATGAGCGACGCACAAATCGGGCTGATGACCGCGACCCCCATCATCATCGCGTTCGCCATCGCGCTCAGGCGCATGGGGGTACTGTCAACCGTGGCGACCGTCTCGGCGGTCAGCCTCTCCGTCGCCATCGCGGCGGTGCTGTTCACCACGCAGTAGCGGCTGCCGTAGGGTGGACGCGTGCCCACCACTTCTCGCGCGATCGTGGAAGGGTGGTAGGCACGGCGCTTACGCGCCTTTGCCGACCCTACAACAGTCCACTCACCGCCGCTGATTATACACGTCGATGCACACCGCTCCCAGCAGCACCAGGCCCTTGATGACCTGCTGATAGTCGATGCCGATGCCGAGGATGGACATGCCGTTGTTCATCACGCCCATGATCATGGCGCCGACCACGGCGCCGCCGACGCGGCCCACGCCGCCATAGGCCGAGGCGCCGCCGATGAAGCAGGCGGCGATGACGTCGAGCTCGAAGCCCAAGCCCGCCTTCGGCGTCGCGGTGTTGAGACGCGCGGCGAAGACGAGGCCGGCGAGCGCGGCCAGCACGCCCATGTTGACGAAGGTGAGGAAGGTCAGCCGCTCGGTTTTGATGCCCGACAGGCTGGCCGCCTTGGCGTTGCCGCCAACCGCGTAGATCTGCCGCCCGATCACGGTGCGACGGGTGACGAAGCCGTAGAGCGCGATCAGCGCCCCCATGATCACCAGCACGTTGGGCAGGCCGCGATGCGAGGCGATCAGATAGGTGAAGTAGAGCACGGCGCAGGCCAGCAAAATGCTCTTGCCGAGGAAGAAGGCATAAGGCTCGACCTCGATGCCGTGCGACTGCTCGCGCGACCGGCCCTTGGCGCTGACATAGACGAGGCCGAGCGCGAGCACGGCGCCGATCAGCATGGAGGTCGGATGCAGCGTGCCGGCCTCGGGCAGGATCTCCGGAATGAAGCCCGAGGACAGTTTCTGGAAGGTCGCCGGGAACGGCCCGAGCGACTGGCCCTGCAACACCGCAAGCGCAAGACCCTTGAACACGAGCATGCCGGCCAGCGTCACGATGAAGGACGGGATCTTGAAATAGGCCACCCAATAGCCCTGCGCCGCGCCGATCGCGGCGCCCAGCAGCAGGCAGGCGATGAAGGCCAGCGTGTAGTCGACCTTGTACGTCACCATCAGCACGGCGGCCACCGCGCCGACGAAGCCCGCGACCGAACCGACCGAGAGGTCGATATGGCCGGTAACGATCACCAGCAGCATGCCGAGCGCCATGATGACGATGTAGCTGTTCTGGAGCACCAGGTTGGTCAAATTGAGCGGCTGCAGCAGCGTGCCGCCGGTCATGACCTGAAAGAACAGCATGATCGCGATCAGCGACATCAGCATGCCGTAATTGCGCAAATTGTTCTTGATGAAGCTGCCGTGCCGGCGCTCCTCGGGCAGCGAAACCGTCTTGTCGGTCATGGCTGCAATCCTCCCATCTCCGCGGCCTCAGGCACGCCGTTTCCGTTGCTTCTCTGGTTGCGCATGATGGCGCGCAGGATCTTCTCCTGCGTCGCTTCCGTGCCGGAGAACTCGCCGACGAAAGCGCCGTCGTTCATCACGCAGATGCGGTCGCAGATGCCGAGCAGCTCGGGCATCTCCGAGGAGATGACCACGACGCCGCGGCCGGCCTCCGCAAGCTCGTTGATGATACAGTAAATCTCGTATTTGGCACCGACGTCGATGCCCCTTGTCGGTTCGTCCAGGATCAGCACCTTGGGGTCGGTCATCAGCCATTTCGACAGGACGACCTTCTGCTGGTTGCCGCCGGAGAGCTGGCCGGTCTCCTGGTAGACGTCGGAGCAGCGGATGCGCATGCGATTCCTGTAGTCGCTGGCAACCTTCAGCTCGGCGATGTCGTCGATCACCCTCCCCGGCGCGACCTGGTCGAGGCTGGCGAGCGTGATGTTCTTGCGGACGTCGTCGGCGAGGATCAGCCCGAGCTGCTTGCGGTCCTCGGTGACATAGGCAAGGCCGGCATCGATTGCGGCCGCGACGCTCGGCAGCACGATCTCCCTGCCTTCGAGCCGGATATGGCCGCTGATATTGGTGCCCCAGGAGCGGCCGAACAGGCTCATGGCGAATTCGGTGCGGCCGGCGCCCATCAGCCCGGCGATGCCGACGACCTCGCCGCGCTTGACGCCGAAATTGACGTTCTTGATGACCTGCCGCTCGGGATGAATGGGGTGATAGACCGACCAGTTCTCGATGGCGAGCACGGGCTCGCCGATCTTCACGCTGCGCTCGGGGAAGCGATGGGCGAGATCGCGGTTGACCATGCTGCGGATGATGCGGTCTTCCTGGATCGGCTCGGCACGGCAGTCGATGCTGTCGACGGTGCGGCCGTCACGCAGCACGGTGATGTGGTCGGCGACCTTGGCCACCTCGTTGAGCTTGTGCGAGATCAGGATCGAGCCGATGCCCTGCTCGCGGAACGCCATCAGGCGTTCGAGCAATGCGGCACTATCGGCTTCGTTGAGGCTCGCGGTCGGCTCGTCCAGGATCAGCATCCGCACCCGCTTGGACAGCGCCTTGGCGATCTCGACCAGCTGCTGCTTGCCGACGCCGAGGTCGGTGATCAGCGTATCCGGCGATTCCCTCAGGCCGACCTGCGCCAGCAGCTCGCGGGTGCGCCGGTACACCTCGTCGCGGTCGATCACGCCGAATTTCGACGGCGGATGCGACAGGAAGATGTTTTCGGCGATCGACATCAACGGGATCAACGCCAGCTCCTGGTGGATGATGATGATGCCGAGCGCCTCGGAATCGTTGATGTCGCGGAAGCGGCGCTCCTCGCCCTCGAAGATGATGGTGCCCTCGTAGCTGCCGTGCGGATAGACGCCGCTGAGCACCTTCATCAGCGTGGACTTGCCTGCGCCGTTCTCGCCGACAAGCGCGTGGATCTGCCCGGCGTGAACCGAGAAGTTGACGTCGCGCAGCGCCTGGACGCCGGCAAAGCTCTTGCTGACGTTGCGCATCTCCAGCATGGCGGTCATGGCTTTGGTGTCCTAAATCGCGGTCGTTCCGGGGCGCCCGAAGGGCGAACCCGGAACCTCGAGATTCCGGGTTCGATGCTACGCATCGCCCCGGAATGACGGAACAAGAACGTCTACTGGAACTGCGACTTCTTGTAGTAGCCGCTGTCCACCAGAACCTTCTCCCAATTGTCCTTGTAGACCACGACCGGCTTGAGCAGATAGGACGGAACCTTCTTGACGCCGTTCTCATAGGTGTTGGTGTCGTTGACCGTGACCTGCTTGCCGGCGAGCGCGGCGTCGACCATGTCGGCGGTCACCTTGGCGAGATCGCGGGTGTCCTTGAAGATGGTCGAATACTGATCGCCGCGCAGCATCGCCTTGATCGAGGGCACCTCGGCGTCCTGGCCCGAGATGACGGGCATCGGCTGGTCGGCGCTGCCATAGCCCACGCCCTTCAGCGAGGAGATGATGCCGATCGAGAGGCCGTCATAGGGCGACAGCACGGCGTTGACCTTCTTGTTGCCGTAGTAGGCGCTGAGCAGGTTGTCCATGCGGGCCTGCGCGGTGGCGCCGTCCCAGCGCAGGGTCGCGACCTTGTCCATGCCCATCTGGCCGGACACGACGACGAGCTTGCCGCTGTCGATGTAGGGCTTCAGCACGCTCATGGCGCCGTTGTAGAAGAAGTAGGCGTTGTTGTCGTCGGGCGAGCCGCCGAACAGCTCGATGTTGAACGGACCCTTGCCGTCCTTCAGGCCGAGACCCTGCACGAGCGACTCCGCCTGGAGCACGCCGACCTGGAAATTGTCGAAGGTCGCGTAATAGTCGACGTTCGGCGTGCCGCGGATCAGGCGGTCATAGGCAATCACCGTGATGCCCTTTGCTTTCGCCTGCTTGAGCACGTCGGACAGCGTGGTGCCGTCGATCGCGGCGATCACCAGCGCCTTCGCGCCCTTGGTCACCATGTTCTCGACCTGCGAGAGCTGGTTCGGGATGTCGTCCTCGGCATATTGCAGGTCGGTGTTGTAGCCGCGCTCCTTCAGCACCTTGACCATGTTGTTGCCGTCGTCGATCCAGCGCGCCGACGATTTGGTCGGCATGGCGATGCCGACGGTCGCCTTGTCCTGCGCGGAGGCGGTGACGCCCGCGGCCATCGTCGCAGCGCCGGCCAGCGCCAGCGCGAGGAATGTCGTCTTCAGTTTCAGCATGCTTCACTCCCTTGGGTGTCAGACTGTTTTTCGTGTCGTCGAGAACGTTCGTCGTGTGCGGCTCCGAGCCTCCTATGCGAGCTTGACGTCGGGCTCCGCGCGACCGCGCGCGGATGCCTCCAATAAAAACGTGCAGCCGGCTTGCGGATCGGCAGCGCGTGCCGCCGCGTCCATATCCTGCCAGGCCGAGGTGACGAGGAGACGCGACAGGTCAGGGCCGACGAAGGCCGGGCAGCTCGCCTGCCTGGCCGGCACACTCAGCGAGCGCAGGCGCTCGCCCTGCGGAGAGTAGACGTCGATCCGGCTCGCGCCCCAGCACGCATTCCAGATCTGCCCGTCGGCGTCGCACACCGAGCCGTCGAGGCCGCCGATGCCGGTGTGGCGGAGCAGCACCTCCGGCTCGCCGCGTGGCAATCCGGTCGCGGGATTGAGCGGGACGGCGTAGAGCATGGCGCGCGGGGTGTCGGTGAAATAGCCGGTCGCGCCATCCGGCGAGAAGCAGATCGAGTTGGGAATGCTGATGCCAGGAAACAGCGTCGAGATCTTGCCGCGATGGAGCGCGTAGATCGCGCCCGCCTTCGGCTCGGCCTTCTTGCCCATGGTGCCGATCCAGAACGTGCCGGACTGGTGCACGCGGCAATCATTGGAACGCGTCGCGGGATTGTCCGCTTCGAGCGGGCAGAACAGCGTCATCGCGCCGTCGGCGAGACTGCGGATGTAGAGGCCGTCCTCCGCGACGATCAACTGCCGGTCGGCATCGATGCGTCCGAGCGCGCTCGCCATCCGGCCGAGCGCGTGGACGCGGATGCTGCCGCCGCCGAGATGCGCCTCGAACAGGCGTCCTTCGCGGATATCGAACCACCAGGCGGTATCGGTGGTGACGTCATAGGTCGGCCCTTCGCCGAGATGACACTGCTCGGCGGAGAGCACGGAGGTCGGCACTTCTTCCATCATGGCGCCCTCACTGCAAAGCGATAGACGGTGTGATGCCGGTAGACTTGGCCCGGATCGAGGCGCGGGCTCGGAAAGTCCGGCCGGTTCGGTGCATCAGGCCAGATGTGCGGCTCCAGGCACATGGCGTCCGATTGCCGGATCAGCTTGCCGCCCTTGCCCGAGATCGTGCCGTCGAGATAGTTGCCGGAATAGACCTGCAAGCCGGGCTGATTGGTGAACAGCTCCATGATGCGTCCTGAACGCGGGGCTTCCAGCCGTGCCGCGAGCGCGAGCTTGCCGTCGCGGCCGAGGCAGTAGGTGTGGTCGTAACCCCTGCCGTTCTGCAATTGCCGATCGTTTTCGCGGATGCGCTCGCCCACGGCATGCGGGTTGCGGAAGTCGAACGGCGTGCCGGTCACCGCGCGCGGCGGCTCCGGCAACGGAATGGCGGTGGGATCGATCGCGAGGAAATGCTCGGCTGCGACCGTCAGTCTGTGGTCGAGAATGGACGTGCCTGATGTCGCGCCTTCGAGATTGAAGAAGCTGTGGTTGGTCAAATTGACGATGGTCGGCCGGTCCGTCCGCGCCTCCATCATCAGCGACAGCTCGGCGGGGCCGGTGACGCGATAGGTCAGGCGCACATCGAGCCGGCCCGGATAATTCTCCTCGCCGTGCGGGCTCGTATAGATGAGCGTCACCGCGGGCTCGGCGCCCTCTTCGATCCCGGCGATCGCCCAGAGCTTGCGGTCGAACCCGTCGAGGCCGCCATGCAGCGCATTCGGGCCATTGTTGACGGGAAGCTGCACCGTCTCGCCGTCGAGCGAGAACTGTCCCCTGGCGATACGGTTGGCGTAGCGGCCGACGGTGGCGCCCAGGAATTTTCGTTCGGCGAGATAGCCGGCGAAGGCGTCGTGGCCGAGCACGACATCGTCGTAGCCGCCCTTGGCGTCCGGCGCGATCAGCGCCTGGATCACCGCGCCATGGGTGATGATGCGGGCTTCAAAGCCGCCCTCGCCGCGCAGCACGATGCGCTCGACATTGCGGCCGTCCGGCAGCGTTCCGAAGACGTCTTTTGTTATTTTTGAGCCAGCCATGTTCAGTCCACAAACGGTTCGACGATCGTGCGCCTGCCGAGCAGGAAAGAGTCGGCAACGAGACGCAACGGCGCCAGATCGACATCGCTTGCGCCGGTCGCCGCGAGTTCGACAAAGCGCCGGTACAGCTCGCGATATTCCTGATCGGGCGCCTCGGCAATGGCCTTGCCGTCGACAGCCATCCGACGCCCGCCGCCGGACAAATTCATCCGGCCCTGATCGGTCTCCACGAGGATATCCCAGCTCTGCGGCCCGGTCTGGCGGAAGTCGAATTCGGCGGTGACCGGCAGGCCGCCGATATCGGTCAGCGTCAGGTTCGCGGCAATCGGGGCCTGGCAGTTGGCCGGAAAGGCAAGCTCGGCCGCGGTGACGAACACCGGCTTGGGCAGGATGCGGGTCAGGATCGACAGCGCATTTATGCCGGGATCGAACACGCCGAGCCCGCCCGGCTCCCAGATCCAGGCTTGGCCGGGATGCCAGACGCGGACGTCTTCCTTCCAGTTGATGTGCACGGACTTGATCCGGCGTGTCGCCAGCCATTCGCGGGCCGGCTCGACCGCCGACGCATAACGCGAATGCCAGGTCGCAAACAGCGTGCGCCTGGCATCGGCCGCCATCGCGATCAGCGGATCGAGCTCGGCAACGCCGGTGCCGGGCGGCTTCTCCAGCATGACGTGCTTGCCGGCGGCGAGCGCCGTGGCGGCCTGGGCGCGCCGCACCTGCGGCGGCGTGCAGAGCGAGACCGCGTCGATCGCCGGGCCCTTCTCCAGCAGCTCTTCGATGGTGGCAAAATGCGGCAGCTCCGGCAGCGAAGCATTGCGACTGGCAACAGCCGCGAGCGTCGCGCCCGGTACCGCCGCGATCGCACCGACATGCTGGTCGCGCGCGATCTTGCCAAATCCGACGATGGCAATGCGAAGGTCGGTCACGCTTATTCTCCAGTATCGGCTGACGGCAGCACCTCGGCCGGGGCGGTCTCGATCACCGTGTCCTCGTGGCGGCTCATGCCGTTGTGAATGACAAAGACCATGGCCTCCGATGCCGCCTCGGCATCGCCGGCCGCGATCGCGTCGACGATCTTCTGATGCCAGAGCAGCACGGCGTCGCGGTCCTCCGGCTCGACCGGGGCGCTGAGCAGGAACGAGGCGCGCAAGGCGGCTTCGATGACATGCCCGATCGAGCGCATGAACAGATTGCCGGAGGCCCGCGCCACGGCAACGTGAAGCGCGAGGTCGGCATCGGCAAAGCCCACCGAGTCGGAGGCTTCACGCCGCATGCGCTCCATGCTGCGCCGCAGTTCGGCGACGTCCTCCTCGGACCGCTGCTTCGCTGCGAGCTCGGCCGCGCGCGGCTCGACCGCAAGACGAATCTCTGCGAGGTCGTTGAGGAAGCGCTTGTCGATGCCGGCGTCGAGATGCCAGGCCAGCACGTCGGCATCGAACATGTTCCAGGCCGCGCGCTCGCGCACGACGGTGCCGACGCGGGCCTTGGTGGTGAGCAGGCCCTTGGCCACCAGCGTCTTCACGCTCTCCCGCAGCACCGGCCGCGACACGCCGAACATCGCGATCATCTCGGCATCGCCCGGCAGGCGTGTCCCCTCCGCGTAACGGCCGGCGATGATGTCGACGCCGATCGAGCGGGCCACCTCCGCGTGATTGGAGTGGGCCCGGCGCGTCGGGATGACGACAATGCGCGAGGTCATGTGGCAGCTCCCGCACTCTTGGCCGCGGGCCGGCGCGCGAGCGCGACCAGCCCCTGCTGCAAGGCGATGAAGGCGAACAGTAGCACGCCGGTCGCGATCTTGGTCCACCAGCTCGACAGCGTGCCGTCGAAATTGATGTAGGTCTGGATCAGGCCCTGGATCAGCACGCCGAGGAAGGTGCCGATCACCGAGCCCTGCCCGCCCGTGAGCAGCGTGCCGCCGATCACGACGGCGGCGATGGTGTCGAGCTCGACGCCGACGGCGGACAGCGAGTAGCCGGCGATGGTGTAGAAGGAGAAGACGATGCCGGCGATGCCTGCAAGCAGGCTCGACAGCATGTAGATCTTCACCGTCATCTTGCCGACCGCAACGCCCATCAGGCTTGCAGTGGTCCGGCTGCCGCCGAGCGCATAGACATTGGCGCCGAACCTCGTGAGATGCAGCAGCAAGGCGCCCCCGATCACGATCACGAGCATGATGATCGCAATCGCGGTCAGCCGCCCGCCGCCGGGCATCCGCAGGGCGAAGTCCGACACGGTGGAATAGACCGGCGCGGTGATCGGGACCGACTCCGTCGAGAGCAGGAAGCTCGCGCCGCGGGCCAGGAACATCCCCGCCAGCGTCACGATGAAAGGCGGCAGATCGAAGACATGGATGACCGCGCCCATCGCCGCACCGAACGCCGCCGAGAGCGCGAGGATGGCGACGAAGGCGACCAGCGGCGGCACGCCCCAGCGCTCGATCGCCAGCGCGACGAAGACGGTGGTGAAGCCGATCACCGAGCCGACCGACAGATCGATGCCGCCGGAGATGATGACGAAGGTCATGCCGGTCGCGACGATGCCGAGAAAGGCATTGTCGGTGAGGAGATTGCCGACCACGCGGGTGGAGGCGATGTTGGGGAATTGCACGGCGCAGAGCGCGAAGCCCGCGACGAGCACGATGGCCGTGATCAGGACGGGCGGCAGGCCTTTCATGCTTTCGCCCTCCGCAGCCGCGCCGCGATACCGGCAAGCCCCGAGAATTTCGGCGATTGCAGCAGCAGAACCGCGAGCACGACCACCGCCTTGACCAGCAGATTGAACTCCGGCGGATAGCCGGACAGCAGGATCCCGGTGTTCATGGTCTGGATGATCAGCGCGCCGAGTACGGCCAGAACGAGGCTGAAGCGGCCGCCGAACAGCGAGGTGCCGCCGATCACCACGGCCAGGATCGCGTCGAGCTCGAGCCAGAGGCCGGCATTGTTGGCATCGGCGCCCATGATGTCGGCGGCCGCAATCACGCCGGCCAGCGCGGCGCAGACGCCGCACCAGACATAGACCGACAGGATCATCGCGCGGGTGCCGACGCCGGCAAGCTCGCTCGCCCGCGCATTGCCGCCGGTCGCCTCGATCAGAAGCCCGAGCGCCGAACCGCGCACCACCGCGCCGGTGAGGATCAGCATGCCCAAGGCGATCGCGACCGGAACCGGCAGGCCGAGGATGGCACCATTGCCGAGCCAGACCAGGTCGGGCGAGGAAAACGTCACGATGCGTCCCTCGGTGATGAGCTGGGCGATGCCCCGCCCCGCCACCATCAGGATCAGCGTCGCCACGATCGGCTGCATGCCGAGCACCGCGACGAGAAAGCCGTTCCACAATCCGCAGACGAGGCCGGCACCAAGCGCGGCCGCCAGCACGATCGGAAGCCCGTGGCTGTCGGCGAGGCTCGCCGCAATCGCGCCCGAGATCGCCATGATCGCGCCGACCGAGAGGTCGATGCCGCGCGTCGCGATCACCAGCACCATGCCGAGCGAGAGCAGCGCCACCGGCGTGCCGCGGTTGAGCACGTCGATCAGGCTGCCGAACAGACGGCCGTCCTGCAGGCGCAGGTCGAAGAATTGCGGCGACACCACGCGGTCGACCGCCAGGATGACGATCAGTGCGAGGATCTGGGCAAGGCCGCGGCGCGGCAACAGCGCTATCATGCCCGCCCCTCATGCGCTGTGGCGGCGCCGTCGGCCGCGATGGCCGCGAGAATGTTGCCGACGTCGATCGCCTCGCCCGCGAGCTGCTCGATATGGGCGCGGTCGCGCAGCACCACGACCCGATCCGAATAGGTCACGATCTCGTCCAGCTCCGAGGAGATCACGAGCAGAGAGAGCCCTTCGTCGCAGAGGTCGCGGATCAGGCGGATGATCTCGGCATGCGCGCCGACGTCGATGCCGCGGGTCGGCTCGTCCAGCACCAGCAGCCGCGGCGAGGTCGCGAGCCAGCGCGCCAGCAGCACTTTTTGCTGATTGCCGCCGGAGAGCAGGCCCACCGGGCGCTCCGGATCGGACGGACGGATGTCCAGCATCCTGACGTAGCGGCGCGCGATCTCGTCCTGCTCGCGGCGCGACAGCGGCCGATGCAGCCCGCGTTTGGCCTGGAGCGCCAGCACGATGTTCTCGCGCACGCTGAGCTCGGCGACGATGCCTTCGGTCTTGCGTTCCTCCGGGCAATAGCCAAAGCCGTGGCGCACGCCGTCGCGCGGCGAGTGCAGCCGCACGGGCGCGCCTTCAACCTTCGCCTGCCCGCGATCGGCGCGCTCGGCGCCGAACACCAGCCGCGCCGTCTCGGTGCGGCCCGAGCCGAGCAGGCCGGCGAGGCCCACGACCTCGCCATGGCGCAGCTCGAGATTGAACGGCGCGACATAGCCGGATTTGCCGTAATTCTCGAAGCTCGCGCAGATCTCGCGCGCCTGATGCTCGCGTGTCGCCGGCCGCGCGCCGGTGGTCTCGGCCAGTTCGCGGCCGAGCATCATGCGGATCAGTTCGATCCGCAGCAGCGAGGCGGTCTCGCGTTCGCCGACCAGGCGGCCGTTGCGCAAGACGGTGATGCGGTCGGAGATCTCGTAGACCTGGTCGAGGAAGTGGCTAACGAAGACGATGCCGATGCCGCGCCCCGCGAGCTGGCGCATGATGCCGAAGAGGATCTCGACCTCGTGACGGTCGAGACTCGCGGTCGGCTCGTCCAGGATCAGCACGCGCGCGGACAGATCCACGGCGCGTGCGATCGCGGTGACATGCTGCACGGCGACGGAATAGCTGCCGAGCGGCGCTGATACGTCGATGTCGAGGCCGAACTCCGCGAGCAGCGCTTTGGCGCGGCGGCGCATCTCGCCGTCGCGCACGATGCCGAAGCGCATCGGCTGGCGGTCGAGAAACAGGTTCTGCGCCACCGAGAGATTCGGCAGCAGATTGACCTCCTGGTAGACCGTAGCGATGCCGGCCTGAAGCGCGGCCTTGGCCGAGCGCGGCGCGACCTCCTCGCCGCCGAGCCTGACGATGCCGGCGTCGCGCGGGAATACGCCGGTGACGACCTTGATCAGCGTGGACTTGCCGGCGCCGTTCTCGCCGAGCAGCGCATGGATCTCGCCGGCGCGAAGCGTGAAGTCGACCTCCTGCAACGCACGCACAGCGCCGAAGCTCTTGCTGATCCCGCACACCTCCAGAAGGGGCGGAGCAGGATCGGGGCTGTTCTCCATAACGACGTCACTCCCACCGGCGTCCGCTGATGCTGCGGACACCCAGCCTATTCGTTCGCGCAGCGGTGCCGAAGGGGGTGCCGGACCACAAATGGGCGGTCCGGCACGGCGCCCGCCTCAGTAACCGAGGCCCTTCTTGCTGTCGTAGATCTTCTGCGGATCATCGGCCGCGGTATAGAGCTTGGACTCGGTCTGGATCCACTTGGGCGGAACGGTGCCCTTGTCCTTGAAGGCCGCGATGGCATCGAGTGCGGGGCCCGCCATGTTCGGCGTCAGCTCGACCGTGGCATTGGCTTCGCCGGCGGCCATGGCCTTGAAGATATCGGGAACCGCGTCGATCGAGACGGTGAGGATCTCCTTGCCGGGCTTGAGGCCGGCTTCCTTCATCGCCTGGATCGCGCCGACCATCATGTCGTCGTTGTGCGCGTAGACCGCGCAGATCGACTTGCCGCCGCCTTCGGCCTTGATGAAGCTCTCCATCACCTCCTTGCCCTTGGCGCGGGTGAAGTCGCCGGTCTGGCTGCGCACCACTTTCAGGTTCGCGTGCTTGGCGATGGCAGTGTCAAAACCCTTCTTGCGGTTGGCAGCGACGCTGGCGCCGACCGTGCCCTGCAATTCGACGATGTTGCAGGCCTTGCCGCCGACGGTCTTGGCCAGCCAGTCGCCGGCGACCTCGCCTTCGTGCACGCTGTCCGACGTGACGGCGGTGAGATAGAGTTCCTTGCCGGAGGGATCGATGTCGCGGTCGAGCAGCACGACCGGGATCTTGGCCTCCTTGGCTTCCTTCAGCACCGAGTCCCAGCCGGTCGAGACGACGGGCGCGAGGAAGATCGCATCGACGTTCTGCGCGATGAAGGAGCGGATCGCCTTGATCTGGTTCTCCTGCTTCTGCTGGGCGTCGGCGATCTTGAGATTGACCTTGCGCTTGGCGGCCTCCTGCTTGGAGACCGAGGTCTCGGCCGCGCGCCAGCCGGATTCCGATCCGATCTGCGAGAAGCCGATGGTGAGCTCGGCGGCATTCGCCGGCAGCGCGAGCAGCAACGCGGCCGTGGCGCTGGCTGCAAAGAGGGCTTTGAGGATCATCAGGCGTGTCTCCCAAGAAGTGATCTTGTGTTTATCTCAGGCGCCGATTGGTAGCATGGCACCTGCAGACCGCCCTTTGCGGGCGGCGGGAGGCACTATTTCACGGAAGATCGGTTCCGACTAGTCATATTATTTGACTATTTGGAGGAAACCGCGCGTTGGCGGACTGGGTGGCTCTATGACACACCCAGCGCGATTTTGTTCCAGCGATGCAACGAGGAGATGAAGGTGCGCTCCCTCGCCCCGCTTGCGGGGAGAGGGTTGGGGTGAGGGCGCTCGCAATGACGATGTGTGGAGCTCGGCGTAGGTCGACCAAATCGACTCGCGGAGACTCCCCCTCACCCGGAATTCGCGCTTCGCGCAAATTCCGCCCTCTCCCCGCAAGCGTGGAGAGGCGAAAAAGAAGCTAGATCAGCTTCCGCTGCGCGAGGTTCTTCATCAGCGCACCGATGCCAAACGTCCACGGCTCGCACTCGTCGCTGGTGCGCATGCGGTTGACCAGCTTGCCGAGCTGGGGCGCGGCGATGGTGACGATGTCGTCGCGCTTGTGGGTGAAGCCCTGCCCCGGCGCATCGCGGTCCTTGACCGGCGCGAACATGGTGCCGAGGAACAGCACGAAGCCGTCAGGGTATTGATGGACCTTGCCGATGGTCTGTTCGACAAGGTCGGTCGGATCGCGGCTGATCTTGCTGATCGAGGAATGGCCGTCGAGCACGAAACCGTCGGTCCCCTTCACGTTCAGGCTGATGTCGAGCTTGCGCGCGTCGTCGAGCGTGAAGGTGTCGTCGAACAGGCGCAGCAGCGGGCCGATCGCGCAGGAGGCGTTGTTGTCCTTGGCTTTCGAGAGCAAGAGCGCCGAGCGTCCTTCGAAGTCGCGCAAATTGACGTCGTTGCCGAGCGAACCGCCGACGATCTTGCCGCGGCTCGAGACGAACAGCACGAGCTCCGGCTCGGGGTTGTTCCAGGTGGACTTCGGATGCAGGCCGGCGTCCATGCCGGTGCCGACCGAGGACAGGGTCGGTGCCTTGGTGAAGACCTCGGCATCGGGACCGATGCCGACCTCGAGGTACTGGCTCCAGGCGTTCTGATCGATCAGCACCTGCTTCAGGTGCATCGCCTGGTCGGAGCCCGGCTTGAGCTTTGACAGATCGTCGCCGATCAGCCGCGTCACCTCTTTCCGGATCGCTTCGGCCGAGGCCGGATTGCCCTTGGCGCGCTCCTCGATGACGCGCTCCAGCATCGAGATCGCGAAGGTGACGCCGGCCGCCTTCAGGGTCTGGAGATCGACCGGCGCGAGCAGCCACGGCTTCCTGGGGTCACGTCCATCGGGGGCCGTATTGGCCACGATGGCGTCGAGATCGCCGATGCGCTCACCCCCGGTCGCGGCGAGCGCCTTGGCCGGATTGTCCTCTTCGCAAAGCGCGCTGACGGTCGGAAATTTGGCGGTGACGTCGAAGACACCGTCGCCGCGCACGGCGACCACGGCCGGACCGTTCGCCTGCGGCAGCCAGACGCGGCCGACCAGCGTCCCCTTCGTTCCATCTTCGGGGAGAAGGTCTTTAACGGACAGTGTCGTCATGGCCGGCGTCCTCGCTGTTTTTCGGACCGGCCGCGTTCGAACGGCAGGCCGATCCCATTGGCGAAGACCAATAAACGTCTGGCAGGGGAAGTCCAGACCGGCAGCGAAGAGCCGCTATGCCCCTGCGCGCGCCTCTATGCGCCTGCGCGCGCTTTGCGGGCCGCGATCTGCTGGAGTGCCCAGCGTGCGTTCTTGCGGACATCAGGGTCGGCATCGTCGGCGATGACGGCGAGGAACGCCTCGCCGTCGGGATGGGCGATCTCGCCGAGCGCGGCGGCCGCCTCCTTCCGCAAATTGGCCTGGTCATGGTTGATGCAATTGCCGATCGGGCGCACCGCGCGCTCGATCTTCATCCTGCCGAGGCTGCGGATCGCCTTCAGCCGCACCTGCCAGAATTCGTCGCCAAGCGAAGCCACGAGCTGGTCTGCGGCGAGCGAGCCGTTGACGTTGAGGCCTAGCGTTTCGGCCGCCATCTCGCGCACCATCCAATCGCTGTCCTTCAGCGCGCGTGTGATCGTCTCGGCGGCCGGCTTCATCTGCGAGAACGCCAGCGCACTCACGGCGGCGCGGCGCACATGCGCATCAGGGTCGTTGATCAGCGCGGTCAGCGCCGGGATGGATTCTTCCAGCTTGAGGAAGCCGATCACGCCGATCGCCTGCACGCGTACGGCGGCGTCCGTGTCCTGGAGCGCTTCCAGCGCCGGCTTCAGCGTGTCCTTGCAGCGCAATTCCTTCAGCGCGCGCAGCGCGCCCATGCGGACGAAGGCGTGGGCGTGCTTGACCAGCGGCAGGATGATTCCGGCACAGGCCGGATCCTTGAACTCGGCCATGCTGTCGGCAGCGGCCGACGCCACGATTCTCTCAGGGTCGACCAGCAGCTTGACCAGCGCGCTCGCGGCCTCCGGCCCGTCGAACTCGCCGAGCGCCATCGCGACCTGCTGGCGTACGCCGGCATCGGGATCTGCGACCATGTTGGCGAGATGCGCAACCGCCGCCGGATCGCCGGAATGACCGAGCGCGATGATGGCGACGCGGCGCTCCGCGGGATCGGCGGCCTGAAGCCGCTCGTCGGCGTCTTCGAGGTCGTCATAGGATTCGAACGGGCTCGACATGATCACCTCAGCAGATAGGGAATGTTGACGGTGACGGCGCCGGTCGGGCAATCGGCTTCGCAGGGCATGCAGTACCAGCACTCGTCATAGGCCATGTAGGCCTTGTTGGTCATCTCGCTGATGCGGAGCACGTCGAGCGGGCAGACGTCGACGCAGACGGTGCAGCCCTTGTCGGCGATGCATTTGGCGTCGTCGACGACCACCGGAACCGATGTCTGATAGGACGCGAGAGGCATTTTATGTCTCCTGTTGCTATGGTCTGGTGGATCAGGCGGAGGCGCGGATGCGCTGCTTGTCGTAGAGGTCCTTCTCGTCGTCGGCGATCGGCACGACGTAGGGCTCCACCGCGCGCTTCTCGCTGGTCATCTTGCCGTCCTGCTTGCTCAGCAGCGTGTGGCAGAACCAGTTCTCGTTGTCCTTCTCCGGGAAATCGGTGCGCCAGTGATAGAGACCCCAGCGGCTCTCCTCGCGATACAGCGAGGCGTGCACCGCCATGTCGGCGCAGTCCATGATCGACTGCACCTCTAGGGCGCGGAGCAATTCGTGGGCGTTGCGCGCGATCATGTGCTCCTGCATGTCCTGCCGCGTCTCGGCGAGGCGGCGCATGCCGAGCTCGTACTTGCGCGTCACCTTTGGCGGCTGGAGATAGTCGTTGACGAGGCGGCGGGTCTTGTACTCGACCTGGTTCGGCGGAATGCCGTCCTCCCGCCTGGTCGGCGCCATCACGCGGTCGCGCTCCAGCGCGACATCGGCGGCGTCGAACTCCGCAAAGTCGTGGCTGTCGGCGAACTCCATCGCGTCGATGCCGGCGACCGAGCCGTTGGTGAAGGCGCCGAGCATGTAGTTGTGCGGCACGCTCGCCATGTCGCCGGCGGCGTAGAGGCCGGGCACGGTGGTGCGGGCATTGTCGTCGACGAACACGCCGGAGGCGCTGTGGCCGGAGCAGAAGCCGATCTCGGAGATGTGCATCTCGATCGATTCGCTGCGGTAGTCGACGCCGCGTCCCTGCTGGAACAGGCCGCGCGTCGGACGCTCGACCTTGTGCAGCGTGGATTCGATCTCCGAGATGGTGTCGGGGTGAAGATGCTTGAGCTGGAGGAACACCGGCCCCTTGCCGGACAAGAGCTCATTGTAGAACTCCAGCATCATCTGGCCGGACCAGTAGTCGCATTCGATGAAACGCGAGCCTTCGTTGTTGGCGGTGAAGGCGCCGAAGGGACCGGCGACATAGGCGCAGGCCGGGCCGTTATAGTCCTTGATCAGCGGATTGATCTGGTAGCATTCGAGGTTCGCGAGCGCCGCGCCGGCGTGATAGGCCATGGAGTAGCCGTCGCCGGAATTGGCGGCGTTCTCATAGGTGCCGAACATGTAGCCGGAGGTCGGAAGGCCAAGGCGGCCGGCGGCGCCCATGCACAGGATCACCGCCTTGGCCTTGATCACCAGCATCTCGGCCGTTCGCGTGTTGACGGAGATCGCGCCGGCGATGCGGCCATCAGACGATTTGAGCAACCGCGTCGCCATGTAGCGGTTGGAGATCAGGATGCGGGCACGGCGGAGCTGACGGTACAGCGCCTTCTTCACGGTCTCGCCGTTCGGCATCGGCAGCACATAGGTGCCGATGTGATGCACCTTCTTGACGGCGTAGTCGCCGTTCTCGTTCTTCAGGAAGCGGATGCCGAAACTGTCGAGCTCTTCTATGATCTTGTAGCAGTTCTGCGCGTATTTATAGACCGCCTTCTGGTCGACGATGCCGTCATTGGCGATGGTGATTTCCTTGGTGTACTGCTCGGGCGTCGCGTAACCGGGGATGACCGCGTTGTTGAGCCCGTCCATGCCCATGGAGATCGCGCCGGAGCGCTTGACGTTCGCCTTCTCGAGCAGGACGACATTGGCCTTCGGATTCTTCAGCTTCGCCTTGAGCGCCGCCATCGGGCCGGCCGTGCCTCCGCCGATGACCAGCACATCGCAGGAAACCTCCGAAAGTCCGTCGACGATCTGATCTAGTGCCATCGCTTGCTCCTGGTTCGCCGATAGCCGGCGCCTTTGCATCAGATTTGTTCAGGCGACGTTCCGGCGATAGCAATTAGTTGTCGCCGGGCCGCGATTTGCGCCTCAGCGCTCGACAAAGGCCTTTTCGATCACGAAATGGCCGGGCTGGCTGTGATTGCCCTCGACAAAGCCGCGCGCCGAAAACATCGCAGGGAGTTCCTCCAGCATCGCCGGGCTGCCGCACAGCATGATGCGGTCGGTCTCGATATCGAGGCCCGGCAGCCCGATGTCGTCGAACAGCTGGTTCGAGGCGATCAGATCGGTGATGCGGCCGCGGTTCCTGAATGGCTCGCGGGTCACGGTCGGGTAGTAGACCAGCTTGTCGCGGATCAGGGGACCGAAGAACTCGTGGCTGCGCAGGCCTTCGACGAGGTGCTCGCCATAGGCGAGCTCGGAGACCTGGCGGCAGCCATGGGCGAGCACGATGGTCTCGTAATTCTCGTAGACATCGGGATCCTTGATCAGGCTGGCGAACGGCGCGAGTCCCGTGCCGGTCGAGAGCAGCAGCAGGCGTTTCCCCGGAATGAGGTTGCCGGTGATCAGCGTGCCCGTCGCCTTGCGGCCGACCAGGATGATGTCGCCTTCCCGGATCTTCTGGAGGCGCGAGGTCAGCGGGCCGTCCTGAACCTTGATCGAGAAGAACTCGAGCGCCTCCTCGTGGTTGGCGCTCGCCATGCTGTAAGCCCGCATCAGCGGCTTGCCCTCGACCTCGAGGCCGATCATGGCGAACTGGCCGTTCTGGAAGCGGAAGCCCGGATCGCGGGTCGCGGTGAAGCTGAACAGGGACTCGGTCCAGTGGCGGACCGACAACACCGTTTCCCTCTGAAATGCGCTCATGGTCTCTCCTTGGCCATCGACGACGCCCAAGGTTTCGGAGCGAGGAGGGTCCGGCAATTCGTAAGTGAAATTTCCGGTCGATTAGTTTCACATTTCGCAGGCGGTGACTGAAGAGAAGGCAGCGAAGGGCAGGCGAGCGCACGCGCGCTGGCAATTAGTTGCTATCGCAGTGGCGTCACAACGACGTAGAGAGGAGTCGGAGGTTCGTCATGACCATGACTTTGGTGGCACCGACCGTAGCCGACTACGAAGCCAGCGCCGATCTCGCCGCGCTCCTCGTCCGCACCACGCAGGACGATGCGTTGAGCCTGCCCGCCGAACAGCTTCGCCTCTCCTGCAAGTGCGCCCATTGCACCCGCGCCCGCTTCGACGGCCGCTTCCCCGACCGCTTTCCGGGCATCGCCATCACCGAGATCGGCGATCTCGGCTATGGGCTGAACATCTCATTTTCGGATGGGCACAACCGGGGGATTTACCCCAAGCCGTATCTGCTGAGCCTGGCGGGGCGCTAACCCATCGATGTCGTCCTGGCGAAAGCCAGGACCCATTACCCCAAGAGCAAGTTGCAAAAGCGGGCTGTGGCAACATGGCCGCGCAACAACGCACACGTGTGGTAATGGGTCCTGGATCAGCGCTCCGCTTCGCTCGCTTGTCCAGGACGACGATGTTGGTGAGGCACGCTAGCCAAGCCACAAATTCCGCTGTCATTCACCGCGAAGGCGGGGAATCCAGTACGCCGCGGCCTCTCGATAACCCATTGACGCCTCTGGAATACTGGATCGCCCGGTCAAGCCGGGCGATGACAGCGGAGTGAATCTGGCACGGACATTGCTCCTCATTAGAACGACTTGAACGTTCCGGAGGCAGGTGATGTTGCAGGCGGCCAATGTGGTTCGCGGGGCTGTTCCCCCAGCAGTCCGGCCTGCCGGAAGCTCCTCGCTGCTGCTCACCGAGAACCAGCAATGGATCGGCGGACCGCCGGCGCTGATGGACAAGCTGACGCCGCGCGAGCGGGAGCTGGTGCTGAAGCAGGGGCGCCGCAAGGTGCTCAACCGCGGCCAGACGCTGTTCAGCCAGGGCGGCAAGCATGACGGCATCTGGCTGATCGAGAGCGGCCGCATCCGCGTGTTCTACACCTCCCCGCTCGGACGTGAGATCACGCTGGCCTATTGGCATGTCGGCAATTTCGTCGGCGGGCCGGAGGTGTTCGAAGGCACCGTGCATCAATGGTCCGGCGTCGCATCCAGCAATTGCAGCGTGGTGCACCTTCCCGGAAAGGAACTGCGGTCCCTTGCCGCAGAGATCCCGAACCTTGCGATCGGCCTGATCGAAGGCCTCACCTTCAAGGGCAAATGCTATTCCGCGCTGGCGCAGATGCTGGGAACGCGCTCGATCACCCAGCGCCTTGCGCATCTCCTGCTGCATCTCGTCGAGCTCTACGGCGTCGAGGATGCGGACGGCCGGGTGATCGCAGCCGCCTTCACCCATGCCGACATCGCCCACATGGTCGGCGCCACCCGGCAATGGGTCACGATCAGCCTGAAGCGCATGCAGGAGAAGGGAATCGTCGTGACCAAACGCTCGCAGATCGTGGTGTGCCGCACCGACGTGCTGGAAGAGATGCGCGGCCAAGCGTCCGATTAAGGAAGCCTGCGGCCAGGGCCGGTGCACAGGCAAGCGGCTTTATAGTGCAGGACTGCCCAAGGAGTATGCAATCAGCTTTTCCCGGCAACTAATCGACTGCGGCGCTCATTCCGGATTTGCCCTGTCCAGGCCCTCACCCAATCATGGCAACCACAGCACATCCAACCGAATGAGGATGAGAATGGTCCGCCATCTTCCCACGCTCTCGATCGCGATGTCGGTGACGTCGCTGGCGCTGATCCTCGCGCAGCCGGCCTCGGCGGAAACCGTGACGCTCGGCATCGGAACGCAGGACACCACGACCAACACGGTGACCGCCGGCGTCGTGATCCGCCAGCTTCATCTCCTCGAACAATATCTGCCGAAGGAAGGCAAATACGCCAACATCAAGTTCGAGCTGGAGTGGCAGAACTTCACCTCCGGCCCGCCCGTCACCAACGCGATGATGGCGAACAAGCTGCAGATCGGCATGATGGGCGACTATCCGCTGATCGTGAACGGCTTCACCTTCGAGAGCAATCCGGAGAGCAAGAGCCGCCTGATCGGCATCGCCGCCTACAGCCTGTCCGGCTCCGGCAACGGCCTCGTCGTCCACAAGGACTCGCCCTACTACGATCTCGCCGATCTCAAGGGCAAGCTGGTCAGCGTGCCGTTCGGCTCCGCCGCGCACGGCATGGTGCTCAAGGCGATGCAGGACCGCGGCTACACATCCGACTTCTTCCAGCTCGTCAGCCAGAGCCCGGAGGTCGGCTCGACCAATCTCCAGGAAAAGAAGATCGACGCGCATGCCGACTTCGTCCCCTTCGCCGAGCTGCTGCCGTTCCGCGGCTTCGCGCGAAAGATCTTCGACGGCGTCGAGACCAATCTGCCGACTTTCCACGGCATCGTGGTCCGCACCGACTTCGCGGAAAAATATCCCGAGGTCGTCGTCGCCTACTTCAAGGCGCTGATCGCCGCCAACCAGTGGCTACGCGACGATCCCAAGCTTGCCGCCGAAAAGATCCAGGAGTGGACCGGGATCAACAAGGAGGTCGTCTATATCTTCCTCGGCCCCAGCGGCAACATGACCACAGACCCGACGATCAAGCCGGCGCTGATCGATGCCGCCACGACCGACGTCAAGGTGCTGCAGAACCTCGGCCGCATGAAGGAGTTCGATCCGAAGAAATGGGTCGACGACAGCTACATCCGCAAGGCCTATGCCGAGATGAAGCTCGACTATGACGCGCAGCTTGCGAGCACCAAGAACTACGAAATCACGGGCGAAGACAGCTTCTGCAAGAAGCCGATCACCGATCCGCGCAAGGCCGGCGAGGTCTGGGTGGATGAAGCCGGCATCCTGCCGTTCGCGTCCGCGGCCTGCACGTTAGGCGCCTATGCCGACTTCAAGGCCAAGGGCAAGAAGATCAACGTGGCCTACGTCTTCGACACCACCCGCGGCATCAAGCTGTTCGCCGACCAGGCCTTCTTCGCGGTCGGCAATGGCGACGTCGCGCCGTTCCTGCTGAAGAAGGATGCCGAAGCCCATGCGGCCAAGATCGGCGGCAAGGTGCTCGGCTTCGACGATGCGGTGAAGGCAGCGGTCGGCGGAGGCAAGACGTGAGCAGTCCCGCCCTCGTCAGACAGTCCGAGGACAGCATGCCGGCAACAACTGCAATGGCTGAGGCGGGCCCCATGCCCGCCGTCACGCCGCCCCAGACACCGCACTCCTTCGGCACGCTCGCGCTGCGCTGGTATCGCCTGAACCAGGGCCGGCTGCGCGCGACCGCGATCGGCATCGCCTCGCTGATCGCGTTCCTGCTGGTCTGGCACCTGCTCACGACCTACCGCGTCGTGTTCTTCGTGCGCTTCACCAACGTGCCCTCGCCGCTCGCGGTCTATGCCAGCTTCACCAAGGCGATCCACGATCCCAAGTTCCTGATGCACATCGTGCTCAGCTGCCGGCGCATCTTCATCGGCTTCTCGCTCGCGGCCATCGTCGGCGTGCCGCTCGGCCTGATCATGGGCCGCTTCAAGCTGGTGCATGAAATCATCTTCCCGGTCGCCGAGGTGCTGCGGCCGATCCCGGCGATCGCCTGGGTGCCGATGGCGATCATGCTGTGGCCGACCAACGAGCAGAGCATCGTCTTCATCACCTTCCTCGGCTCGTTCTTTCCGATCCTGGTCAACACGCTGCACGGCATGTCGCTGGTCGATCCCGTTCTGGTGCGCGCCGCGCAGTGCCTCGGCGCGCGCGAACGCTCGATCTTCCGCGAGGTGTATTTCCCGGCCTCGCTGCCGCACATCTTCACCGGCCTCACCGTCGGCATGGGCGTCGCCTGGGTGTCGCTGATCGCCGCCGAGATGATCTCGGGCCAATACGGCATCGGCTACTTCACCTGGGAGGCCTATTCGCTGGTCCAGTATGCCGACATCGCGCTCGGCATGATCGCGATCGGCGTGCTCGGCCTCGGATCGAGCCTGCTGATCAGGGGCGCGGGACAATTGGTGATGCCGTGGAGGTCGACATGACCGAGATGCTCGCGAACCCGTCGAAGGGCCATATCGAAGTCCGGAACTTCTCGCTCAGCTATGACAGTATCGAGGGACCGGTTCAGGCCGTTACCGATACGCAGATCCATGTGAAGCCCGGCGAGTTCGTCTCGATCGTCGGTCCCTCGGGCTGCGGAAAGTCGACGCTGCTCAACGCGGTCGCGGGATTCCTCAAGCCCACCACAGGAATCGTCACCGTCGACGGCGAGCGCGTCAACGGCCCCAGCGCCGAGCGCGGCATGGTGTTCCAGCAATATTCGCTGTTTCCCTGGAAGACGGTGCGGGAGAATGTCGAGTTCGGCCTGAAGATGCGCGGCATGGCGCGCTCCCAGCGCGAGCGCGCCGCGCGCACGCTGCTGGGACTTGCCGGGCTAGAGGCCTTCGAGAAGCATTATCCGGAAAAGCTCTCCGGCGGCATGAAGCAGCGCGTCGGCATCGTCCGCGCGCTCGCGACGGGACCGAAGGTGCTGCTGCTGGACGAGCCGTTCGGCGCGCTCGACGCGCAGACCCGCGTCATCATGCAGCAGATCCTCACCAATATGTGGCAGCGGCTGAAGATCTCGGTGCTGTTCGTCACCCACGACATCGACGAGGCGATCTTCCTGTCCGACCGCGTCTACTGCATGACCGCCCGCCCCGGCTCGATCAAGGCGGAGATTCCGATCCCGCTGGAGCGGCCGCGGCAGCAAGCGATGATGATGTCGTCGGAGTTTTTGGGCCTGCGCCGCGGGCTGATGTCGCTGATCCGCGAGGAAAGCCTGAAGGCGATGGGCGGCGAGATCACCGACATGGGCATGCAGGGGCTGAACATCGAGCTGCACGGGCATTCGCTGGCGGATGTGATTTGACTTAACCTCGCCCCGTTTGCGGGCCTCGTAGGGTGGGCAAAGCGAAGCGTGCCCACCATCTTCATCATGAATGTGGATACATGGTGGGCACGGCGCCTTCGCGCCTTTGCCCACCCTACGGCAGTTCGTTCTAATCACTTGAACCAATGCACCAGCGCGATGCTGATGCCGAGCAGCAGCATCAGCGACAGCGTCACCGCAGCCGTCACCCGTCCGCCGACATTGGCGAGCACGCGGACGTCGACGCCGAGGCCCAGCGCCGCCATCGACACCACCGTCAAAAAGCTGGTGATCTTGGTCACCGGTCCGACCACCGTGCTAGGGACGATCTCCAGCGAGCGCAGCGTCGCCAGCGCGAGGAAGCCGAGGATGAACCACGGGACCAGGCGGAAGAAGCCGACATTGGTCTTCTTGGCGTCGCTCTGCCAACGCGAGGCGACCAGCGACAGGCCGACGACGACCGGTCCGAGCATCAGCACACGCATCAATTTCACCAGCGTGCCGATCTGCGTCGAGACGAGGCCGGCCGGCACCGTCGCCGCGAGCACCTGCGGCACCGCGTAGACGGTGAGGCCCGCGAGAATCCCGTATTGCGTGGCGGAGAGTTGCAGCAGCGGGATCAGCAGCGGCAGGCCGAGCACCATCATGACGCCGAGGATCGCCGTGAAGGAGATCGAGGACGCGATCTCGTCGTTGTTGGCGCCGATGATCGGCGCCACGGCCGCGATCGCCGAATTGCCGCAGATAGAGTTGCCGCAGGCGATCAGGATCGACAGCCGGGTCGACAGGCCGAGCAGCCGGCTGAGGCCGAAGGAGACGCAGAGCGCGATGACGACGACCGCGGCGATCGATGCGAGCAGCGCGATGCCCGAGGCGGCGATGGCCGCGAAGCTGATCGAGGCTCCGAGCAGCATGACTGCGACTTCAAGCAGCTGTTTTGCGCTGAAGGCGATGCCGGCCTGCCAGCGCGGCGCGGGCTTCCAGAAGCTGCGCAAGGCCATGCCTAGCAGGATCGCCATCACCAGCGCCTCGACATAGGGATGCTCGAACACGCCCAGTTCCGCCCGCTCCAGCAGGGCGGAGATGCCGGCGACGGCAATGCAGAGGAGGATGCCCGGAATCAGCGCCGCAATGCGGCTTATGGCGGTGGCCGGCTTGGCATCGGCCGGGCTGGATGCTTGATTCTGCGACACAAATCTCTCCCAGAGGAGAAAGATTTATACGCAGCACGATCCAATTGGGAAATAAGTTTTCGACATATCAGGGCCGAGGGAAGTTCTGTCCTCGACCCGGAATAAACCGGCTCAGAAGATCAGGTTTTTGGCCAGCGAGGCGACGCGGCTGAAGCCGTCATAGATGCCCGGCTCAAAGAAGGCCGCGCGCGCCAGCACGATGCCCGCGACCAGCGACCAGAACAGCGTGGTTCCGGCCCGCAACAGGAGCTTCGAGGCGCGCGACCTGGGCTGGGTGTCGGTTGCGGACACCAGCTGCTCGCCGAAGGGTTCAAATCGAGTGCGTTCCATAGCTCGCGCCAATCCATCAAATTCTGAACGGAATGTCGTCGTTTCGGCCCCAAACGGCAATGGAAGCGATTGGCGTTTTTGCGCCTCGACGGGGAAACTCCTTCCGTCGGACGCCCCCGGGACAACAGTTTTCTTCTTCCGGCCTATTTGGACACCGGCGCCCAGGCTATAGGGCCAGATAACGCCGCCGGATCGCCTCGTTGGCCTTCAGCTCGTCGATTCCGGCGGCATAGACGATCTGGCCCTTGTCGATCACCGTGGCATGGCTCGCCAGGCCAAGGCAGAAATGCATGTTCTGCTCGGCGATCAGCACGGTCGAGCCGAGCTGGCGGAGCTGGCGCAAGAGCTCGCCGATCCGCTGCACGATGATCGGCGCGAGGCCCTCGCTGGGCTCATCGAGCAGCAACAGCGCCGGGTTGCCCATCAGCGTGCGCGCAATCGCCAGCATCTGCTGCTCACCGCCCGACAGGCGTCCGGCGATGCGATGGCGCAGCGGCTCCAGCAGCGGGAAGACTTCATAGATGCGCTTGATCGGCCACTCGTCCTGGCCTTCCGGCCCCTTCTTGCGACCGATGACGAGATTGTCCTCGACCGTGTGTTCCGGAAAGATCTGGCGGTCCTCCGGCACGAAGCCGAGCCCGGCGCGGGCGATATGGTGCGGCTTCCGGCCTGATATCACCGCGCCGCGCAGGCTGACCCTGCCCCGCCGCGGCGGTGCCAGGCCCATGATCGCCTTCATCGTCGTCGACTTGCCGGCGCCATTGCGGCCGAGCAGCGCCATGGTCTCGCCCTGCCGCACGGAAAGCCCGACGCCGAACAGGATCTGGCTGGTGCCGTAATAGACGTCGAGATCGGCGACTTCGATGATGGCTGCGCTCATTCGGCCGCTCCCGCATGTTCGGTGCCGAGATAGGCTTCGATCACCGCGCTGTTGTTGCGGATCTCGTCCGGCGTGCCGGTGGCGAGGATGCGGCCATAGCAAAGCACGACGATCTTCGGCGCGATCTTGAACACGATGTCCATGTCGTGCTCGATGAAGACGACGGTGATCTTTTGCGTCTCCCAGAGCTCGCGCACCTTGTCGATCATGCGCCAGCGCTCCTCCGGGCCCATGCCAGCGGTCGGCTCGTCCAGCAGCAGCACCTTTGGTTCGAGCACGAGCGCCAGCGCGATGTCGAGCAGCTTCTGATCGCCATGCGACAGCGTCGCCGCGGTGCGGTTGCGCTTGCCGGACAGGCCTAACAGCTCCATCACATGCTCGGCGCGATCGCGCGTCTCGGGCAAGGGAAAGCGCTTGTGCAGCACTGCGGAAGTGCGCTGATCGGCGCTGACCGCGGCGAGCATGGTTTCCTGCACCGTCAGCGATTTGAAGATGCTGGCGACCTGGAAAGCGCGGCCGATGCCGTGGCGCACGATCTCCGGCGGCGAACGCCCGGCGAGATCGACGCCGTCGAGCAGGACCTCGCCGGAATCCGGCCTCAAGGCGCCGGTGATCAGGTTGAAGAAGGTGCTCTTGCCGGCGCCGTTCGGGCCGATCACGGCGGTGAGCGAGCCATCGGGGAAGTCGAGCGTCACGTCGTTGGTCGCCTTCACGCCGCCAAAGGACTTTGCGAGGTTGCGGATCTCGAGCATCGCTAGCGCCCCTCGCCTGTCTCGCGCCGTTGTCTGGCATTGTCATTCCGGGATGGTCCGTCAGGACCAGACCCGGAATCTCGAAGTTCCGGGTTCGCACTTCGTGCGCCCCGGAATGACTGCCCGATGGATACACCTGACATCGCTAGCGTCCCTCGCCGGCGTCGCGCCGGTGTGCGAACCATTCGGCGACGAAATCGAGCAGGCCTTTGCGCAGGCCCAGTGCGAAGAACAGGATGACTACGCCGAGCACGATGCCGTGGTACTCGGTGTACCGCGTCACGGTGTCATTGAGCAGCAGCAGCAGCACGGTGCCGACCATCGGCCCCAGGAAGGTCGAGACGCCGCCGAGCATGTTGATGAAGATGGCTTCGCCCGAGATGGTCCAATAGGCGAATTCCGGATAGGCGCCGGAGACGAACAGCGCCATCACCATGCCGCCCATCGCCGCGAACAGCGCCGCCAGCACGAACACGGTGAGCTTTGCGCGCCAGACGTCGATGCCGAGGAAGCTTGCGCGCGCGGCGTTGTCGCGGATCATGCGCAGCGTGTAGCCGAACGGCGATTGCGCGATCTGGCGCATCGCGAGCAGGCCAAGGACAAGGAGCGCGCAGCTCGTGACATAGAGATGGACGTGGTTCGACAGATCGATGCCAAGGAACGCGGGACGCGGGATGCCGCCGCGCAGGCCCTGGTCACCGCCGGTGAAGGACGCCCAGGACAGGATGGTCGAGTGGATCAGCATCTGGAACGCCAGCGTGACGAAGGCAAAGTAGATCTCCTTCAGCCGCACGCAGATCGCGCCGATCACGGCGGCGATGAGCGCCGTGATCACCAGCGTCGCGACGAAGGCGACCGGAATGGGCAGGCCAAGCTTCTGCATGATCAGGCCGAAACTGTAGGCGCCAAGGCCGAAGAACATGCCGTGGCCGAACGAGGTCAGGCCGGTGTAGCCGACCAGGAGGTTCAGCGAGGTCGCGAACAGGCCGTAGGCCGAGCAGCGAATGACGAAATCGAGCAGCGCCTTGCTGCCGGTCAGCAGCGGCAGGCTCGCCAGCACGGCGAAGGCGATCAGCGCGATCAGAACGTCGCGATGGCGGTGAACCGCCGCGCCGCTGCGCACCGGCGCCAGCGCTTGCGCGCGTCCGGCCTCCAGCTCGGTCATGCCGCCTCCTTGCCGAACAGGCCGGTGGGTTTTGAGACCAGCACGATCACCATGAACAGGTACATCAGGCCTTCCGTGAACAGGGGAAAGCCGAGCGAGCCGAACGAGCGGATCAGGCCGATCAGCAGCGCGCCGATCAGGGCGCCCAGGATCGAGCCCATACCGCCGATCACGGTGACGATGAAGGATTCGATCAGCACCGAGAATCCCATACCGGGGGTCAGCGACCGCACCGGCGCGGCAAGTGCACCAGCCAGCCCCGCCAGCATGCCGCCGAGCGCGAACACGCCGCCATAGATCAGGCCGGTGTTGATGCCGAGCGCCGACACCATGCCGGGATTGTGCGCGGCGGCGCGGATCACCTTGCCAATGCGGCTGCGCGACAGCCCAATGCCGAGCACGATGGCCGCGACGAGCGCGACGCCGATCAGCAGCAGGTAATAAGGCGGCACCACGCCGCCGGCGATGAACAGCGGCATCACCTGGAACGCCGCAGGCATGCCCATCGACTTGAACTCGGGGCCCCAGATGATGCGCACGACATCATCGAAGATCAGCACGAAGGCGTAGCAGACGAGGAGCTGCATCAAGACGTCGGCGCCATAGACGCGGCTCATGAAGACGCGCTCGAAGATCAGGCCGAGGATGGCGGTGCCGCCCGCACCCGCCAGCATCGCCAGCGCAAAGCTGTCGGTGAGATGATAGGCCGTCATCGCAAAATAGGCGCCGAACATATAGAAGGCGCCGTGGCTGAAATTGACGACCTTGAGCACACCGAAGATCAGCGTCAGCCCGACCGCGACCAGAAACAGCAGCATGCCGATGATGAGGCCGCTGGTGGTTTGCGTCACCAGGCAGGCGGAGCTGGAGAGGCAGCCGGCGAGCGCGTCGAGATCCACGGGAGCACTTTCATTGCAGCGCGCCGGACCTGGCGCGGAGAATCAAACGAAACAGGCGGAGACGGTTGGCCGCCTCCGCCTCGCGCGCGGTCAGGTGTAGCCCTTGCTCTTCTTCCACTCGGCCTCGAGCTCGAAGATCGTCTTCCAGTCACCGGCCTTGACCTCGGGCACATAAGGCTCCTGCGGGATCGTGGTGCCCCAGCCGATGGCGTAGCCGACGAGGGTGTGATCATCGCCGCGCATGGTCACGGTGCCGTCGGCGCCGAACGGGCACTTGATGGTGAGGCCGGCCAGCACCTCGGCGATCTTCTTGCCGTCGGTGGAGTTCGCCTTCTTGGCGGCTTCGGCCAGGAACATCACCGCGGTCGCGTTCTGCCACGACCAGTTGGTCGGGTACTCGTTGTACTTGGACTTGTAGGCATCGCCCCAGGCGGCATTCTCCGGCGTGGTCGGGAAGGTCTTGATGTAGCGGTTGCCGGAGTGGATGCCCTTGGGCAGGTTCTTCACCACCGTGAGCGCGGTGTAGTCGGCCATGTTGACCGCGAACACCTCCATCTGGCTGAACATCGCGTAGATGTTGGCCTGGTCGATGTACGAGGTGAGATCGCCGCCCCACAGGCAGGAGTACAGCGCCTGCGGCTTGGCCTGGAGGATCTTGGTCACCACTTCGGTGTAGTCGGGCTGGAACAGCTTTGGCCAGGACTCGCTGATGACCTCGACGTCCGGCGCGAAGCGCTTCAGGTATAGCGTGAACTCGCCGGTGGTGTCGCGGCCATAGGCATAGTCCGGCGAACAGGTCGCCCACTTCTTCAGGCCCTTGGCTTTGGAGATCGCCGCTGCATAACTGCCGCCGACGATGGAATCGTGGATGCCCTGGCGCACGCAGCGGAACGCGTTCGGGATGTGCTGCTTCGGATCGGCGGTGAGCGAGGATGCCTCCGAGCAGGTGTGGACGCAGAGCACGCCGAGATCGCGCGCCACCTCGTGCACCGCGAACGATCCGGACGAGGCCTCGCCGTCGATCAGCCATTCGCAGCCATCGGTGTTGACGAGCTCGCGCGCGACGCGCGCGGCTTCCTGCGGCTGGCCCTTGGAATCGCGGATCACCATCTCGATGGGACGCCCGGCAAGGCCGCCGGCGGCATTGACCTTGTCGACCTCGAGCATCACCGCGTTGCGCGAGGACGTGCCGAGCTGCGCCACGCGGCCCGACAGAATCGTCGGCATGCCGACCTTGATCGTCTTGGCCTGGGCGCGCGCCACCCAGGGCGCTGCAACACTCATCGCACCGGCGCCCATCAGCGCCAGCGTTGAACGGCGGCTGATGCCCGGCGTGCGGGTTCTCGTCATTTTTCCCTCCCTCTGTCGGGTCGGCGTTTCCAAATCCCTGTCGGAGATCGTCTCGTCTCCGTGTTCCCAAGGATTTCAGAGGTAGGGGGGTGACGTCAAGCCAAAGATGAATTACGAGTCAGAATTCATCAAGGGAGGAAATGAGGCCGCAACCGGCCCAAAACCCGCACAATGATCAACCTGTCGAGCTTCATCGGCTTTCATGCACGGCGCACGCCGGAGCGGCCCGCGCTGAAATACCGCGGCGAGGAGATCTCCTACGCGGTCTTCGACGCGCGCATCCGGAAAGCGGCCGGCTGGCTGGCCGCGCAGGGCATTGGCGCCGGCGATGTCGTGGCCGTGCTGATGAAGAACAGCGCGGCGTTCCTGGAGCTGGTGTTCGCCACCAGCCATCTCGGCGCGGTTTTTCTGCCGATCAACTTCCGCCTCTCCCGTGACGAGGTCGGCTACATCGCCGGCAATGCCGGCGCGCGCCTTCTGATCGTCGATGAGGAATTGGCCGCGAACGCGGCGGGCGCGAAGATCGTCGTGCTGGACGAAGCCGCCCAGCAGAGCGTTACGCGTCTCGCGGGCGGCGCTGCGGCTGCGCCAATGCACGTCCGCGCGCCGTCCGACCTGATGCGGCTCATGTACACCTCGGGCACGACCGACCGCCCCAAGGGCGTGATGCTGTCTTACGATAATTTCTACTGGAAGTCCGCCGACCAGACCATCGCGCTGGGTCTCAGCGCCAAGACGCGCCTCCTCGTCGTCGGTCCGCTCTATCACGTCGGAGCACTCGACCTGCCTGGCATTGCCGTGCTCTGGCATGGCGGCTTCATCCGCATCGAGCGCAATTTCGAGCCTGAGGCCGCGCTTGCAGCGATTGCGGAGGACAAGCTCAACGCCGCATGGTTCGCGCCGGTCATGACCACGGCGATGCTCACCTGCCCCACCCGCGATCGCTACGACGTCTCCAGCCTGACATGGGCGATCGGCGGCGGCGAGAAGACGCCGGAGCTGCGCATCCGCGCCTTCTCGGAATATTTCCGCAATGCGCGCTACATCGACGCCTATGGCCTCACCGAGACCGTCGGCGGCGACACCTTCATGGAGGCCGGCCGCGAGATCGAGAAGATCGGCTCGACCGGGCGCGCCATCGCCCATGTCGAGATCGAGATCCGCGACGAGGACGGCAGGACGCTGCCGCCGAACGTCAACGGCGAGATCTGCCTGCGCGGGCCGAAGATCACCCGCGGCTACTGGAAGGACCCGGAGAAGACGGCTGCGGCTTTCTTCGGCGACTGGTTCCGCAGCGGCGACGTCGGCTATCTCGACGACGAGGGCTTTCTGTATCTGACCGATCGCAAGAAGGACATGATCATCTCCGGCGGCGAGAACATCGCCTCCTCCGAGGTCGAACGCGTCATCTACGAGCTATCAGAGGTGCGCGAGGTCGCGGTGATCGGCCTGCGCGATGCGCGCTGGGGCGAGCGGCCCGTCGCCATCGTCGTGCTGGCGGAAGGTGCGAGCCTCGAGCTCCCTGCCCTTACCGAACATTGCCGCGCGCGGCTGGCGAGCTTCAAGGTGCCGAAGCAGCTCGTCGTCCGCGACAGCCTGCCGCGCAACCCGAGCGGAAAGATCCTCAAGCGCGTGCTGCGCGCCGAGCTGGAGACGTCTGAATGACGCAAGCGAATGCCAAGGTCACAAAGCTCAACCGCGTCGAGCGCAACGCCTGGACGAAGCAGAAGATCTTTGACGCCGCGACCAAGGTCGTCGGCAAGCATGGTTATGCCGAAGCCTCCGTCGCCCGCATCACCGAGCAGGCCGGCGTCGCGCAAGGCACCTTCTACAATCATTTCGAGAACCGCCAGGAGCTGCTCGACCAGCTGCTGCCCAAGATCGGCCTCGACATGGTCCAGTTCATCCGCGCCCGCACCGGCAATGCGCACGCGGCGCGGCAGGAGATCGAGCGCTTCTCCGCCTTCTTCGATTTCATCCGCGAGGTGCCGGAATTCCTGCGCATCCTCAACGAGGCGGAATTTTTTGCCCCGATCGGCTACCAAAAACATCTCGACAACATCTCGGTCGCCTATGTGCGCATCCTGCGCCGCGCCCGCCTTGCGGGCGCGATCGGGGATTACAGCGACGAGGAATTCGAGGCGATCGTCCACATGCTGATGGGCGCGCGCGGTTATCTCAGCCGCCGCTACTCCTATTCGGAAGGCGGCGTCACCGCCGTGCCCGACCACGTCATCTCCGCCTATCGCAAGCTGATGACGCGCGGCCTGTTCAGTTCATCGGGAGATCAGGAAACGCCATGAACATCGCATCTCCCCACCACCCGCTCGACATCGCCTCGGCGATCGCGGAAGGCGACATCCGCTGCCTCCTGATGGTGCTGGTGCACATGACCGGCGAGGCGCGCTGGCTCGAGCCGCCGTACTTGCCCAAGCGCGACATCCGCCTCATTCCCGATCCCGAAGCCGGCGTTCCGAAGGAGATCCAGGACGAAATCCGCACCGCGGTGGTCAACCTCTTCGCCAATGGCTCGCCGCAGCCGGTCATCACCGACCCCGGCGAAGAGCTGCTCTTGAAGATGATGCGCGCCTGCCTCGGCGAGAACGTCGCGCCGGAATATGCGCCCCTGATGCGCGAGGAGATGGGCTTTGTGCCGCGCGAGACACGATGGACGACGCGTCCTTCCGACGACAAGCTCGCGGAGCAGCACGTTCTGATCGTCGGCGCCGGCGTCTGCGCCATCGCGCTCGGCGTGGCGCTCGGTCATCTCGGCATCCCCTACACCATCGTCGAGAAGAACGACGAGCTCGGCGGCACCTGGTGGATCAACCGCTATCCCGGCTGCGGCGTCGATACACCGAACCATTCCTATTCGTATTCGTTCGGCTCGCGCAACGCATGGACGCGGTACTTCTGCCAGCGCGAGGAGCTGCTCGGCTATCTCCTGAAGGTCGCCGATGAATACGGCATCCGCAAGCATCTGCGCGTCAACACCGAGCTGACCTCGTCGCGCTGGGACGAAGGCAAGAGGCGCTGGATTTCCACGCTCAGGACCAAGGACGGAGAAGAGACCTTCGAATCCACCGCGCTGGTCAGCGCGATCGGCCAGCTCAACGATCCCTCCCGCGCGCGCTTCAAAGGCGAAGAAAGCTTCAAGGGCACGATCCTGCATTCGGCGCTATGGTCCGGCGATATCGATCTCGACGGCAAGCACGTCGCCGTGATCGGCACCGGCGCGACCGCGATGCAGCTGGTGCCGGCGATTGCCGGCCGTGTTGCCTCGGTCACCGTCTATCAGCGCAGCGCGCAATGGGCGCGGCCGGTGAAGGGCTATTCCGACCCGATCAGCGAGGGCGCGCGCTGGCTGCTGGCGCATCTGCCGTTCTATGTGCAGTGGTATCGCTTCAACATGTTCTGGCGCTATGGCGACGGCCTGCTGCCGTTCCTGCGCAAGGACCCGGCCTGGCCGCATCCGGAGCGCGCCGTCAACAAGGGCAACGACCGGCACCGGCAGGAATTGACCGACTTCATCCTGACCGAGCTGAAGGACCGCCCCGACCTGATCGAAAAATGCGTGCCGACCTATCCGCCTTACGGCAAGCGCATCCTGCTCGACAACAACTGGTTCAAGACGTTGACGCGACCGAACGTGGAGCTCGTCACCGACGCGATCGACCGTTTCGACCAGGGCGGCATCGTCACCGCGGACGGCAAGCACCGCCCCGCGGATATCATCGTGGTCGCGACCGGCTTCAAGGTCACGGAGATGGCGGCGCGCCTGAACATCAGCGGCCGCAACGGCAAGAATTTGCGCGAGGCCTGGGGCAACGACAACCCAACCGCGTTCCTCGGTCTCACCGTGCCTGATTTCCCCAACTTCTTCTGCATGCTCGGCCCGAACTCAGGTCCCGCGCATGGCGGCAGCGTCATCTTCCAGTCGGAGTGCCAGAGCCGCTACATCTCGGCGTGTCTTGCCGACATGATCGCGCGCGATGTCGCAGCGATCGACGTCCGTCCGGACGTGCTCGACGATTACGTCCGCAAGGTCGACGCCGAGCACGAGGGCATGATCTGGACCCATCCGGGCATGACGACTTACTATCGCAACTCAAGCGGCCGCGTGTTTTCCGCGATGCCCTGGCGCTTCGTGGATTACTGGCGCATGACGCATGATCCGGATCTTGGGCAGTACAGGCTGACGAAGGCGTAGAGTTGATGGCGCCCACAACGTCGGCGCACCCTCTCTCCACGTCGTCATTGCGAGCGCAGCGAAGCAATCCAGAATCTTTGCGTGGAGATACTCTGGATTGCTTCGCTACGCTCGCAATGACGGAACTGGCGGCCCGTCTACGCCGCGAGCCCGGTCTCCACCGGAGCGAACTCCAGCCCGAGGCTTTCGGCCACCGCCTTGTTGGTGATGCGGCCACGGTGGACATTCAGGCCGTTGCGCAAATGCGGGTTCTCCAGCACCGCCGCAAAACCCTTGTTCGCGAGCATCAGGCCGAACGGCAGCGTCGCATTGTTCAGGGCCTGGCTCGACGTGACAGGCACCGCACCCGGCATGTTGGCGACGCAATAATGCACGATGCCGTCGACCTCGTAGGTCGGGTCCGTGTGCGTGGTCGCATGCGACGTCTCGAAGCAACCGCCCTGGTCGATGGCGACGTCGACCAGCACGGCGCCCGGCCGCATCGATTTCAGCATCGCGCGCGTGACGAGTTTGGGCGCGCTCGCGCCCGGCACCAGCACCGCACCGATCACGACGTCGGCGGCAAAGACCTCCTCCTCGACCGCCTCGATGGTTGAAAAGCGGGTGCGCACCCGTCCGAGAAAGACATCATCCAGCTCGCGCAGCCGGGGAATCGAGCGATCGATCACCGTGACCTCCGCGCCAAGGCCCGCGGCCATGCGCGCGGCCTGTGTTCCCACCACGCCGCCGCCGAGCACGACGACCCGCGCCGGCTGCACGCCGGGCACGCCGCCCAGCAAAAGCCCGCGACCGCCGGCCGACCGCTTGAGCGCGGCGCCAGCGGCCTCGATGGCGAGGCGGCCGGCGACTTCGCTCATCGGCGCAAGCAGGGGGAGGTGACCGGCCGCGTCGGTGACGGTTTCATAGGCGATCGCCGTACAGCCGGAGGCGAGCAAGCCCTTGGCCTGTTCGGGATCCGGTGCAAGATGGAGGTAAGTAAACAGGATCTGGCTTTCGCGAAGCTGGGTCCATTCGCTCTTCTGCGGCTCCTTCACCTTCACGATCATGTCGGAGCTGGCGAAGACGTCGCGGGCGCTCCCGGCGATCTCCGCCCCTGCCCGCCGATAGACCTCGTCCGAAGCACCGATGCCGCTGCCAGCGCCTGTCTCGACCGTCACCTGATGCCCGGCCGCGACATATTCACGGACCGCGCCCGGGGTGAGCCCGACGCGATATTCCTGCACCTTGATCTCCTTGGGCACACCGACACGCATCCTGGGCTCCTTCCAACGTCTTGATTCACCTCGCCATGGTAGCGACGGGTCCAGTTTGGTTTCGTGCAAATATCAGCTAGTTTCGCGATCTCCGCGCCGGTTTCCGGCGCCGAAGTGCCCTTTCACGCTGGAAACGAAACATTGGCCCTCGACCGGAAAGATCTCGCCATCCTCGCGGAACTCACGACCAACGCGCGGGCCAGCCACACCGAGCTTGCCAACAAGGTCGGACTATCCAGCACGGCGCTGGCGCGGCGGCAGAAGGCGCTGGAGGACGACGGCTACATCCAGGCCTATCAGGCCGCGCTCGACCTGGCGCAGTTCGGCCTCACCACGACGGTGCTGGTGCGCATTGCGCTGGAGAGCCAGAGCGACGAAGCGCTGAAAGCGTTCGAGGCGGAGGTGGTGAAATGCCCCTCCGTCGTGCGTTGCTTCCTGATGTCGGGCACCGACGACTACATCCTGATCGTGCTCGCGCGCGACATCCAGGATTTCGAGCGCATCCACCGCACCGAGCTGTCACGCCTGCCGCGCGTCGCGCGGGTGCAATCGAGCTTTGCGCTGCGCGAAGTCGTCAACCGCGCGGTGCCGACGGTGGTGTTCAGCGAGGCCAAGCGGTAGCGGACTTCTCCCTCTCCCCGTTCTTACGGGGCCGCGCCGAGCTTCGCTCGCGCTGAGAGCGTTGGAGTGAGGGGCTGCACCCACAAAGGCGGTGATAGTCGGACTCGCGGAAGCTCCTCCTCGCCCGGATTGCTGCGCAATCCGCCTCTCCCCGCAAGCGGGGAGAGGCGAAACGCCAGCCGCAGCTCCTGTCATCCAACTGTCATCGAATGTGCCGAGAGCTGTGTCTCCAGTACATTCGGGACAGATAATGGACTATTTCAAGCGCTTCAACTTCCTGTTCGCCGCACCCGTGTTCGACGCCGACGACCTCGAAGGCGTCCGCTTCAACCAGATCATCGAGGAAATCCAGCGCTCCGGCTTCGAGGTCGTCCGGGCCCGCAAGCTGGAGGACGCGGAGATCGCGGTGCAGACCGACGCCGCGATCGGCTGCATGGTGGTGGACTGGGGCAAGAAGGGCCTGGAGGGCAAGACCTCGGCGCTGATTAATTTGATGCGGCGCCGCGGCCTCGACTTCCCGATCATCCTCCTGATCCGGCGCAAGCGGTTCGAGGATCTGCCGGTCGAGGTGCTCGACTTCATCGACGGCTATGTCTTCCTCTCCGAGGAGACGCCGACCTTCATCGCCAAGAACCTGATCAGCCGGCTCAAGCAATATGCCGAGACGCTGAAGACGCCGTTCTTCGGCGCGTTGGTCGACTATGCCGAGGAAGGCAACCAGCTCTGGACCTGTCCGGGCCACAATGGCGGCGTGTTCTACAATCGCAGCCCCATCGGCCGGGTGTTCGTCGAGCATCTCGGCGAATCCGTGTTCCGCGACGACCTCGACAATTCCGTGCTCGACCTCGGCGACCTCCTCACCCATGAGGGCCCGGCGCTGAAGGCGCAGAAGGAAGCCGCCCAGATCTTCGGCGCGGAGAAGACCTATTTCGTGCTCAATGGCACCTCGACCTCGAACAAGGTCGCGCTCGGCGCGCTCGTCACCGACGGCGACCTCGTGCTGTTCGACCGCAACAACCACAAGGCCGCCCATCACGGCGCGCTGATGATCAATGGCGGCATCCCGGTCTACGTCCCGACCATCCGCAACGCCTGGGGCCTGATCGGCCCGATGCGCTGGGACATGCTCGACGAGAAGGCCCTGCGCGAGGCGATCCGCAGCCATCCGCTGGTCAGGGATCGCGACGCCTGGCGCAAGGAACGGCCGTTCCGCGTCGCCGTGGTCGAGCAGTGCACCTATGACGGCTCGATCCACAGCGCCGAGATGATCCTGAAGCGCATCGGCCATCTCTGCGAATACATCCTGTTCGACGAGGCCTGGGCCGGCTTCATGAAATTCCACCCCCTCTATGCCGGCCGCTTCGCCATGGGCCTCGCGAACCTTCCCCCGGAAGCGCCCGGCATCATCGCGACGCAGTCGACCCACAAGCAGCTCGCGAGCTTCTCGCAGGCCTCGCAAATCCACATCAAGGACCGTCACATCCGCGGCCAGAAGCGGCGGGTCGAGCACCGCCGCTTCAACGAAAGCTTCATGCAGCACGCTTCCACGTCACCGTTCTACCCGCTGTTCGCATCCCTCGACGTCGGCGCGCAGATGATGAAGGGGCGCTCCGGCGAAGTGCTGTGGGACGACACGATCCGGCTCGGCATCGAGCTGCGCAAGAAGATCCGCGCGATGCGGCGTGAGTTCGAGGAGAAGGAGCAGAACCCCGATCGGCGCTGGTTCTTCGAGCCCTTCGTCCCGGATCGCGTCGCCATCCCCGACGTCAGCCGCCCCGGCGCCGCCCACAACGTCGCCTGGGAGACGCTGTCCACCGACGAGCTCGCCACCAATCCCGCCTTGTGGCAACTCTCTCCGGATACCAACTGGCACGGCTTTCCCGATCTCGCGGAAGGCTTTGCCATGACCGATCCGAACAAGCTGACGCTGCTCACGCCTGGCTTCGATCGCACCACCGGCGCCTATGCCGAGCACGGCATCCCCGCCCCCGTCGTCGCGCAATATCTGCGCGAGAACCGCATCGTGCCCGAGAAGAACGACCTCAACTCCCTGCTCTTCCTGCTCACTCCCGGCGTCGAGGCGAGCAAGGCCGGCACGCTGATCTCCGGCCTCGTCGCCTTCAAGAGGCTGCACGACGACAATGCGTTGCTGGCGGACGCAATCCCGGAATTCTACCAGCGGCGGCAGGCGCGCTATGCCGGCGTGCGGCTGCGCGATCTCTGCGGCGACATGCACCGTTTCTTCCGCGCCGCCGATGTCAGCGCGCTCCAGGCGCGGCAGTTCATGCCCGAGCACATGCCTGAGATCGCGATGTCGCCCCGCGATGCCGCCCGCTATTTGTTCCGCAACGACGTCGACTATCTGCCGATCGCGGCGATCGCGGGCCGCATCGCCACCACGCCCTTCGTGGTCTATCCGCCCGGCATCGCCACCATCGTGCCCGGCGAGCGGCTGACGGAACGCGCCAAGCCCATGGTCGACTATCTCAAGATGTTCGAGACCTGCTTCAACACGTTCCCGGGCTTCGACGTCGAAATCCAGGGCGTCTACAAGGAGATCGATGCGCAGGGCCGTATCGGGCTCTATACTTACGTCGTTGCCGAGTAGGTGCCGATGAACGAAACAGCCGCAATCCGCGCGGATGACGAGCCGGTCCAGGTCCGCCCCTCGCGCGAGAGCGATGTCGAGGCGATGCTGGCGATCTACCGCCATCATGTCCGCAACGGCGTGCCGCGCGATGTCGAGGGAACCGGCGCGCCGGAGCCGGACGATCTGCGCGACCGGCGCAAGAACCTGAAGCAGACCCGCCTGCCGCATCTGGTCGCGACCTATCGCGGCGAGGTGGTCGGCTACGCCTATGCGGTGCTGTTCCGCAAGCGCCCGGCCTATCGCTACACCGCCAAGCACTCGATCTACGTCCACCACGCGCGTCTCGGCCGCGGCGTCGGACGGCTATTGCTCCAGGAGCTGGTCGATGTTTGTGCGGCGGCCGGCTTCCGCCAGATGATCGGCTATATCGACGCCGACAACGCGCCCTCGCTGGCGCTGCACGAAAAGTTCGGTTTCGCGCGCGCCGGCCTGCTCTGCGGCGTTGCCTACCGGCACGGCCGCTGGTCCGACACCGTCATGGTGCAACGCTCGCTCGGCGCGGGCGCAACCGCGCCGCCGCCGGCAACGGCACCCGGCCGGTAAGCCTTACGAGGGGAAGTCGGCCGGTCTGACGTGGATGCGATCGGCATGCAGCGACCAGTCACACAACGCCTGGTCCTTGCAAAACCGCGCCTTCGCCCGTTCCCTGGCCTCGTCCTCGTCGGCGGCGTCGATCTCGAGCGTGCCCTGGCAGACCTCGATCTGCCGGCCGTACTCCCCGAGCACGTCCTTCATGAACCTGACGACATAAGTGGACATGGGACCTCCTGCTGCCTCGGCAGCACTCTAATCCCATTTACCCGGTTTCGGGGAGGCAGATTTTGACCGGGATCAAGGCCGGCAACGGTTCCCGCCGCCGAACCAGGCGCCGGTTCGATCCGTGAGCCGCCCCGCCTGGAGCCTCGCGAAAGCCGCGCGCGACACCGGGCGCACGGGCCGACATCAACCATTACGTCGTGATATCGAGCAGCGATTCTGTCGTCTCGGCGTAAGCTTGAATGACCTTCGCATTGGCAATGAAGCTGTACTTCGCGGTCGCCAGTTCAACGAATTCGCCGGCGAGATCGACATTCGGCGCTGCGACCAGGCCGTCCTCGTTTGCGAAGGGAGCGCTCGGATCCGACTGTGCGATATAGCTCGGCGAAACCGCCGACACGGTCGCGACCGTACCGCCCGGCGTCGAGCCGCTCGATTGGGAGACCTGATCGACTCGCAGCGGCACATAGGCCGCGGGAAACGTCGGAGCTATGCCCGCACCGGCCGATGTGCTCGATCCGCCTGACGCTGGCAGCGGGCCGGTCGTGTTGATATTGGCGATGTTGCTCGCGGCCACGCTCACGCGCAGGCTCGCCGCAGAAAGTCCGGACGTCGCAATCGAAAATATGCTCATGGCCTTTCATCTACAGGACAAGCAATACGCGTTCCCTCACGCAATCGATAAGATGCGCCACTTTGTATTTTCATCGCGGTAACCAATGACTGGAGCGCAATCAAACGTCGTGCGCGTCCCTACCCCGGCATCACGCCGAACGCCTGCTTGAAGCGCTCGGCGTAGCGCGGCCAGACCTCGGGATTGATGATGCGCGGCGGGCGCTTGCCGTCGAGCGTGTCCAGCACCTGCTCGGCGGCGATGCGGCCCATGTTCTGGCGCGCCTCGGTCGTCACGCCCGCGGTATGCGGGCTCGCCAGCACGTTGTCGAACTGGAGCAGCGGATGCTCGGGCGGCGGCGGCTCCTTGGACCAGACGTCGAGACCGGCCCCCGCAATGCGCTTGTCGCGCAGCGCCTGGAGCAGCGCGTCCTCGTCGTGGATGAAGCCGCGCGCGGTGGTGATGAAATAGGCATGCGGCTGCATCAGCGCGAATTCACGCACGCTGATCATGTTGCGGCTGCCCTTGTTGAGCGGGCAGGAGATCGAGACGAAGTCGGCGCGGCGCAGCAGCTCGTCGAGCTCGACCTTCTCACCGCCGCGCTCGGCCATCACTTCGGCGGTTAGATACGGGTCATAGGCCAGCACCTTCATGCCGAGCAGGCCCTTGCACAGCGCGGCGATGCGGCGGCCGACATTGCCGAGGCCGATGATGCCGACGGTCTTGTGCTCGACCTCGTTGCCGACGAGGTCGTTGCGGTTGACGTCGCGCTCGCGGCGCAAGCGACGGTCGGACTGGATGATGCGCTTGGACAGCGTCAGCATCATCGCCAGCGCGTGCTCGGCGACCGAATGGGCGTTGCCGCCGGACTGGTTGACGACCAGCACGCCCGCATCCGTACAGGCTTCGACGTCAACGGGATCGAAGCCCGCGCCGTTGCTGGAGACGAGCAGCAAATTCGGCGTCCGTTTCAGGAAGGCGGCATCGACATGGAAGTGCGGGGCGAGCTCGTCGCGGGCCGCGCCGATCTGGTAGACATGGGCGGCCGAGAGGATCGGCGCATAGAAGTCTTCGGGGCTCTCGTTCTCGATGCGGTCGAGCCGGACGTCGGGCCGCGCCTTGAGGATGTCGATATAGATCGGATTGGCCAGATATTTGACGTAGAAGACGCGCTTGTTGTTGACGGACATCAGGACCCTTCCGGCTCTCTCGAGGAGGTCCACAAGGTCAGCGCGGCGCGCGCCCGTCCATGCCTTCCTCCCAATTTCTCATTGTCGCCGCTTATGACATGGCGGTGCCGGCCACGGCAGGCCGCCTGGCGCAGATCACGGTGCCGGCCCGGACATGTTGACAATCCCGCGGCCTGCGTCAAGTTCGGCGGATCGCCGCGACGGCCAGAGCAATGGCAAAGACCAAGAAGCATGCGCGGCCCAAGGAATACGCCAAGGGAGAGCGCAATGGCGATTGCGGAACAGCCGACCTCGACGCAGGGGTCCGGCGACGGGAGCTGGCACGGCATCGTCCTGCAGACCTTGAAGCGGAACGAGATCAGCCTGATCCCTTACGTGCCCGACCGCGTGCTGACGCCGCTGATCAAGAACCTGCATGCCGATCCCTTCTTCACCACCTTCGCCACCGCCCGCGAGGAGGAAGCCGTCGGCATCGTCTCGGGCGCCTGGATGGGCGGACGGCGCGGCGCGGTGCTGATGCAGACCTCGGGCTTTGCCACGCTCGCCAACGTGCTGGCCTCGCTCGCGGTGCCCTACCAGATCCCGCTGATCATGTTCGTGTCCGAGCGCGGCACGCTCGGCGAGTTCAACTACGGCCAGTCGCTGGTCTGCCGCACCATGCGCCCGGTGCTGGATTCGCTGGCGCTGGAGCACCACACCATCACCCGGCTCGACGAGCTCGAATTCATCGCCGACCGCTCGATCAAGCAGGCGGTCACCACGCAGGCGCCGGTGGCCTTGATCCTCAACCCGCTGCTCACCGGCGGCAAGGTTTTCGACAAGTGAGGCCAGCGATGAACACGCGCAACACCAAGGTGATGAACCGCTTCGACGTGACTTCGCGCCTGATCGCAAAGCTCAAGCACGAGGAGGCCGTGATCGGCGGCATCGGCAACACCAATTTCGACCTCTGGGCCGCCGGCCACCGCCCGCAGAACTTCTACATGCTGGGCAGCATGGGGCTCGCCTTCCCGATCGCCCTCGGCGTCGCGCTGGCGCAACCCGAGCGCCGCGTCTTCGCGCTCGAAGGCGACGGCTCGCTCTTGATGCAGCTCGGCGCGCTCTCGACGATTGCGGCGTTGAAGCCGAAAAACCTGATCATGATCGTGATGGACAACGGCATCTACCAGATCACCGGCGCGCAGCCGACGCCGGCCGCTGACGTCGCCGATATCGTCGCCATCGCCGCCGGCTCGGGGCTCGCCAACAGCGCCTGGGCCGCCGACGAGGAGGATTTCGAGCGCCTGGTCGAGAAGGCCATGTCGGCTAACGAGCCCAGCCTGATAGCGGTCCGCATCGACGACAAGCCGGGCGCCGGCACCACCCGGCGCGATCCCGTGCAGATCCGGGAGCGTTTCATGCAGGGCCTTGGCGTGCGCGAGCCACTTTAACGTTTCGTCATTAACTACACGGCGATCTGATCCGCAGCCCGCGCAGGCCCTGCAAAACCGTGCTAAGCGGTGTGGATGTCCATTTATGTTCGCGCCTTTGCCTGGCTGCTCGCCGTCGCCGTGAGCTTTGCAACCCTCGGTCCGCCCGGCCTGCGCCCCCATTCCGACCTCGGCCAGGACGGCGAGCATGCGCTCGCCTTCATCCTGGTCGGGCTGGCCTTCGGCCTCGCCTATCGGAAGCGACGCCTGGCAGCGGCGGCCACCTCGGTCATCCTGATCGGCCTGCTCGAGCTGATGCAGTTCTGGACGCCGGGACGCCATGCACGGCTGGAGGATTTTCTGGTCGATGCCGCCACCGGCTGCGCCGGCTTCGCGCTCGCAGCCGCAGCCGATTGGGTCATGACACGGCTACGCCCCAGCGTATCCGTCACAAGCGAAGGCCCCGCGGAGTGACGCTCCGCAGGGCCCGTTTTCACTCAACGCTCATGCCGGTCAGTCGATGATCTTGACGACGCGGCGGGTCCGCGGCTCGACGATGACGCGGCGGTCGTTCACGACCGCATAGCGATATTCGGTGTAGTTCGGCACGGGACGCAGCACCACGGTCGGGGGCAGCGGCTCGCCGACCACGACGCGCTCGTGGATCACGACAGAGTCATCGCGCGGGATTCCGCCCAGGATCGCATTCGGGATTTCGAGGCCGGCGCCGACGGCCGCACCGACGGTGCCGCCGACCATCGCTCCGACCGGGCCACCGATATCGCCGCCCGCGCGTGCGCCGTTCCTCGCGCCCTCTTCGGTCGTCGACTGAGCAAAGGCCGCACTCGACGCCAGCAGGGACGCGGCAGCCAACGAAATCGCAAGACGGGTTTTCATGCGCTTATCTCTCCAGTGATTGTCATGCACTCCCAACCCGCGGGAGCGGACCATTGTTCCGGTTCCCGCGCGACGAAAGACAGGTCAAATCTGGAGAGTGTTCCCAGGTAACGCTTACGCAGCGGCGATCTCGTGCCCCGCCATCAGTTCCAGCGCGCGCACCATCGCCGAGTGATCCCAGCCCTTGCCGCCATGCGCGGTGCAGGACGAGAACAATTGCTGCGCCACCGCCGTGCTCGGCAGCGACAGTCCGAGCGCGCGAGCGCCTTCGAGCGCGAGATTGAGATCCTTCTGGTGCAGCTCGATGCGGAAGCCGGGATCGAAATTGCGCTTTACCATGCGCTCGCCATGCACTTCGAGAATCCGCGACGAGGCAAAGCCGCCCATCAGCGCCTTGCGCACCAGCGCCGGATCGGCCCCGGCCTTGGATGCGAACAACAGCGCTTCGCTCACCGCCTCGATCGTCAGCGCGACGATGATCTGATTGGCGACCTTCGTGGTCTGTCCGTCGCCATTGGCGCCGACATGCGTGATGTTCTTGCCCATCCTGTCAAAGATCGGCTTCATGGTGCCAAAGGCCCGCTCCGGCCCGCCGACCATGATGGTGAGGCTCGCAGCTTTCGCCCCGACCTCCCCGCCCGATACCGGCGCGTCGAGATAGTCCGCACCCAGCGCCTCGATCTTCTTGGCAAACTCCTTGGTCGCCAGCGGCGAGATCGAGCTCATGTCGACGACGATCTTACCCTTGGAGATGCCGCTCGCGACGCCGTCCTTGCCGAACAGCACAGCCTCAACATGCGGCGTATCCGGCACCATGATGATGACGGCATCCGCCTCCTCCGCGACCTCCCTGCCCGACTTGCAGGCGATGCCGCCCGCCGCGATCAGCTCGGGCGACACGGGCGCAACGTCGTGCAGGAGCACGCGATGGCCCGCGGCCAGAAGATGGCCGGCCATCGGCCGTCCCATGGTGCCAAGTCCGATAAAGCCGATGTCGATCATGTCAAATCATTCCTCTTTGTTCAGGCTAAGTCGATCCGCGGGCTCGGTGCACCTCTCCCGCTTGCGGGAGAGGTCGGCGCGAAGCGCCGGGTGAGGGTTCTGTCCGCATTGGGATTGTCGACGCATCTCACGAGCCCCATTGCGGAGGCACCCTCACCCCAGCCCTCCCCCGCAAGCGGGAGAGGGAGCGCACCGTGACCGTGGCTATGACTACGTCTCGAAGGTCTGCGCGGCGTGCCAGGACAGGCCTTCCAGCGTCGTGGTGCGCGGCTTGTATTCGCAGCCGATCCAGCCGCGATAGCCGATCGCGTCGAGATGGCGGAACAGGAAGGGATAGTTGATCTCGCCGGTGCCCGGCTCGTGACGGCCGGGATTGTCGGCAAGCTGGACGTGGGCGATCTGGGGGAGATATTCCTGCATGGTGCGGGCGAGATCGCCCTCCATGATCTGCATGTGGTAGATGTCGTACTGGATGAACAAATTGTTCGACCGCACCTCGGAGATGAGCTGCACCGCCTGCTCGGTGCCGTTGAGGTGGAAGCCGGGAATGTCGAGCGTATTGATCGGCTCGACCAGCAGCTTGATGTTCTCCCGCGCCAGCGTCGAGGCGGCAAAGCGCAAATTGCCGACCAGGGTCTCGTTGAGTTCGCGCGGATCGGCATCGGCGGGCGCGATGCCGACGAGGCAGTTGAGCTGGTCGCAATCAAGCGCCTTGGCATAATTGATGGCGCGGAACACGCCGTCGCGGAATTCGGCGGTGCGGTCCGGCAGGATCGCGATGCCGCGCTCGCCCCCGGCCCAATTGCCGGCCGGTAGATTGTGCAGCACCTGCGTCAACCCGTGGGCCTCGAGCTGCTCTCGGAGCTGCGCCTTGTCGAAATCATAGGGGAAGAGATACTCGACCCCGGCAAAGCCCGCCGCTTTCGCCGCGGCGAAGCGGTCGAGGAACGGCATCTCGTTGAAGAGCATGGTGAGGTTGGCGGCAAACTTCGGCATGATGCTGTCCCCTATTCCGCCGGCTGAAGCACGCCGGGCCGCTTGGTCCCGACCTCGTCGAGAGCCAGGTCCAGCACCTCCTCGAACTCGACGATGTTGTCGATCTCCGTCCCCATCGCGATGTTGGTGACGCGTTCGAGGATGAACTCGACCACCACGGGCACGCGGTGCTTCGCCATCAGCTCGCGCGCCGTCGCAAACGCGGCCTGCGAGTCCTTGGGATCGGTGACGCGGATCGCCTTGCAGCCGAGGCCTTCGGCGACGGCGACATGGTCGACACCGTAGCCGCCGAGCTCGGGCGCGTTGATGTTCTCGAACGAGAGCTGGACGTGGTAGTCCATGTCGAAGCCGCGCTGGGCCTGGCGGATCAGACCGAGATAGGAATTGTTCACGACGACGTGGATGTAGGGCAGGTTGAACTGCGCCCCGACCGCGAGCTCCTCGATCAGGAACTGGAAATCGTAATCGCCTGACAGCGCGACGATGTCGCGATCCGGGCAGGCCGCGCGCACGCCGAGCGCCGCGGGCAGCGTCCAGCCCAGCGGCCCCGCCTGCCCCGCATTGATCCAGTTGCGCGGCTTGTAGACGCCGAGGAACTGCGCACCCGCGATCTGCGACAGGCCGATCACGGTGACATAGGTGGTGTCGCGGCCGAATGCCTTGTTCATCTCCTCATAGACGCGCTGCGGCTTGATCGGGACATTGTCGAAATGGCTCTTGCGCAGCATCGAGCGCTTGCGATCGCGGCAGGCCGCGGGCCACGCCTGGCGCTCGCGAAGCCTGCCTGACCGACGCCACTCCCTGGCGACGGTGACGAAAAGCTCGAGCGCGGCCTTGGCGTCCGAGACGATGCCGAGATCGGGATTGAACACCCGCCCGATCTGCGTCGGCTCGATGTCGACATGCACGAAGGTGCGGCCCTTGGTGTAGGTCTCGACCGAGCCGGTGTGGCGGTTGGCCCAGCGGTTGCCGATGCCGAGCACGAAATCGGATTCGAGCATCGTGGCGTTGCCGTAGCGGTGGCTGGTCTGAAGGCCGACCATGCCGGCCATCAGCACGTGATCGTCGGGGATCGCGCCCCACCCCATCAGCGTCGGCACGACCGGCACATTGGCGATCTCGGCGAATTCGACCAGGAGGTCCGAGGCGTCCGCGTTGATGATGCCGCCACCCGCCACGATCAGCGGCCGCTCGGCCGCATTGAGCATCTCCAGCGCCTTCTCGACCTGCTTGCGGGTCGCGGCCGGCTTGTAGACCGGCAGCGGCTCATAGGTCTCGTCGTCGAACTCGATCTCGGCGAGCTGCACGTCGAGCGGCATGTCGATCAGCACCGGCCCCGGCCGCCCTGAGCGCATGACGTGAAACGCCTGGCTGAACACCCGCGGCACCAGCGCCGGCTCGCGCACGGTGACCGCCCATTTGGTCACGGGCTTTGCGATCGACTCGATATCGACCGCCTGAAAATCCTCCTTGTAGAGCCGCGCCCGCGGCGCCTGCCCGGTGATGCAGAGGATCGGAATCGAATCGGCGATCGCCGAATAGAGCCCGGTGATCATGTCGGTACCGGCCGGCCCAGACGTGCCGATGCAGACCCCGATATTGCCGGCCTTCGCCCGCGTATAGCCCTCGGCCATGTGCGAGGCGCCCTCGACATGACGCGCCAGGATATGGCGGATCGAGCCGCGCTTCTTCAACGCCGAGTAAAGCGGATTGATCGCGGCCCCTGGAACACCGAAGGCAGTCGAGATGCCTTCCTTCTCCAGAATTCGCACGGCCGCATCGATAGCTCGCATCTTCGCCATATCGGACCTCGCTCGAGTTGCGTCAGCGAGCGAGATCATCGGGCGCGCAAGGTGCGATCTCAACGAGATCGATTTTATTTTCCACGATGCGGCAGCCGTGGAAAAATCGTGGGCGTGTCAATCAGTTAGATCGAGATATCCGTGAAAGCGCTTCACTCGAACAGCGGCGCCAGCTCCATCTGCGGCACCAGCACGAGGCCCTTGTCGGTGATGCGAATTTCCGGAATGACCGATAGCGGAATCAGATTGAAGCCCATGTAGGGGATGGTGCAACCGGCTTCCGCCCATTCCTTCTTCAGCACCTTGACCTCCTCGGCCACCTCCGTGACACGCTTGTCGGACAACAGTCCCGCGATCGGCAGCGGCACCAGCGCTCTCACCTTGCCGTCGGCGACGACGCAGACAGCGCCCTGGTGCTCCTTGATCGCCGCGATCGCGACCTGCATGTCGGGTTCGTTGGTTCCGGCAACGATGATGTTGTGGCTGTCGTGCCCGACGCTGGAGGCGACCGCGCCGCGCTTCAGGCCAAAATCCTTCAGCAGGCCATAGGCGACATTGCCGGCCGATTTGCCGTGGCGCTCGACCACGGTGACGAAGCACAGGCCGTAGCGTGCGAACAGCGTCGGCCAGTCCTTGGCCGGCTCGATTGCGACTTTCTCATGGATCAGCGTGATGCCCGGCAGCGCGGTCTTGATGGCGTTGACGGTGCAGGCTTTCGCCGGCAGCTCCGGCGTCAGCTTCATCTTCTCCGGCAGCTTCACGGTCGCATAGGCCGGCTTCGGATATTGATAGCGCTGCGACAGCGCCTGATCGAGCCGAGGCGTGATCTTGCCGTGCTCGACCACAAGCTCACCGCCATACCAAGTGCATTGCGGCTTGAGCTGATCGTCCATCAGCACGAGATCGGCGCGGCGGCCGCCGCCGAGCCCGCCGATATCGCCCTCCATGCCGAAGCGGGTGGCGCCGTGCAGCGAGCCCATCGACCAGGCCTGTTCGGGCGACATGCCCGCCTTCACCGTCTCGCGCACCACCCAGTCGAGGCCGAACAGCAGGAGATCGTCGGCGTCGCGGTCGTCGGTGCACACGGCGGTGCGCTTGTGCGAGGCCCCGAGCTCGGTGATCGTCCGGATCGCCTGCGGCAGCGAGTGCCAGGGCGTGGTCGGCGGGCCGCCGCGCAGGAACACCCAGACGCCGGCGTCGAGCAGATCGTCGGCGATATCGCGGTCGATCGCCTCATGGGTGTCGGTGACGCCGCTCGCCGCATAGGCCGCGACGAATTCACGGCCGTAGACGTGGCCGGACACCGGGCGTCCGCGCTTCAAGGCGGCGGCGAGGATGGCGTGGCTCCGCTCGTCACCCATGGTCACCGGCACGAAATCCATCTTCTCGCCGAGCGCCACCGCCTCGGGCCAACGGTCGAACAGGCCAGCGATCTTGTCCGGCGTGAGGTCGCCACCCGCGGTCTCAAGCTCCGCCGACGTGGCCGGGACGGTCGACGGCACCGTCAAGAAGATCGAGAGCGGCGCCTCGCGCGCGTCCTCCAGCATCGCCTCGACGCCGGCGACGTCCATGACGTTGCCGATCTCGTGGCTGTCGCAGAAGATGGTGGTGGTACCGTTCAGCAGTGCGGCCTCGGCGTAGGCGCAGGCCGTCACCATCGAGGATTCGATGTGGATATGCGGATCGACCAGCCCCGGCGCGATGATGCCGCCGGCCGCGTCGTAGAGGGCAACGCCGCTCCACGCCTTCTTGGCCGTTCCAGCCGGCTTGACCGCGGCGACACGGCCGCCGGTGATCCAGACCTCGCGGTTCGCGTGGATGCGCTCCGAATAGGTCGAAAGCACCCGGCCCCCGGTGACCACGAGATCCGGCGCGACGCGCGCGGAGGCGACATCGGCCAGCCGCCGGGTCATCGAATGCAGCGGTGCGACGGCGAAGCGGGTAAGTCTGGTCATCGGGACCCTCGCGTGGCGTTACGGCCCACCGATGGTTACGCCCCGCGCCATAGCGGGCAAGCGCAAATATAACGGCAGGCCCTGCTTACGCCTTAGGCGCCGAGCCGCCCGTCGCCGCCCTTGCAGGCCTGCGCGGGTTCCGCCTTCTCGGCGGCGCTGCGGCAGCGGGCTTGACTCGAATCCGCATCGAGCGGCCCTTTGACTCGTCGATCTCGAACGAGTTCGTCTTGCGCACGAGGTCGCTCAGCTTGCGGAACCCGAACGTCCTCGGATCGAAATCGGACGCCAGATTGGCGAGCTGCCGCCCGACTTCCCCGAGCGCGACCCAGCCGTCCTCGCTCTCCATCTGGGTGATGACCTTCTTGATGATGGGGGTCGCTGCATCAAGCGGCTGAAGCGACGTCGATCTTGCGGCGGCGTCCTGGTTGGTCGTCGGGGCGGCAAGCAGGTTCTCGGTGTAGACGAACCTTCGGCAGGCCTGCCTGAAGCTTTCCGGCGTCTTCTGCTCGCCGAACCCGAAGACGTCGACGCCCTGTTCCCGGATGCGGGCGGCCAGACGGGTAAAGTCGCTGTCGGACGACACCAGGCAGAAGCCGTCGAACCGGCCGCTGTGCAGCAGGTCCATCGCGTCGATGACCAGGGTGATGTCGGACGCGTTCTTTCCCGTCGTATAGGCGAATTGCTGCTGCGGGATGATGGCGTGCTTCGACAGAATGTCGGCCCAGCCCCTCGATCGCGCATTGGAGAAGTCGCCATAGATGCGGCGGACGCTGGCCTCGCCGATCTTGGCAATCTCCTCGAACAGGCCATCCGCGATCTTTGCGGAGGCGTTGTCGGCATCGATCAGGACGGCGAGACGGGGCGAGCGAAGTTCCGACGGCATGGCGTTTCCTCAACGAGCTGGACGCAGCATTCAAGGACGCGCGCGCCGGGACGGCTAGTCCTCATTCGCCTTGAAGCGCCCCATCCCCTTCAGCACGAACGGGGCCAGCAGCGCAACCAGCGCGATGACGAGCAGCGTCGCCGAGATCGGACTCTGGAGCAGCGTCATGGGATCGCCGAGGCTGATCGCAAGCGCTCTGCGCAACTGGCTCTCGGCGATCGGGCCGAGGATCAGGCCGACAACGACCGGCGCGATCGGAAAATCGAACCGGCGCATCAGGAAGCCGAGCACGCCGAAGCCGGCCAGCATCGACAATTCGACCACCGACGGCTTGGCCGCGATGGTGCCCATGGTCGCGAAGACGAGGATGCCGGCATAGAGCCACGGCTGCGGGATCGCGAGCAGCCGCACCCACAGCCCGACCAGCGGCAGATTGAGCACCAGCAGCATGCAATTGGCGATGAAGAGGCTCGCGATCAGGCCCCAGACGAGATCCGGCCGCTCGGCGAACAGCAGCGGCCCCGGATTGAGGCCGTATTGCTGGAAGCCCGCCAGCATCATCGCGGCCGTCGCCGAGGTCGGCAATCCCAGCGTCAAGAGCGGCACCAGCGTTCCGGCGGCGGAGGCATTGTTGGCGGCCTCCGGTCCCGCGACGCCCTCGATCGCGCCCTTGCCGAATTCTTCGGGGTGCTTCGTCAGCCGTTTCTCGGTCGAATAGGACAGGAAGGTCGGGATCTCCGCGCCGCCCGCCGGCAGCGCGCCGATCGGGAAGCCGAACATGGTGCCGCGCAGCCACGGCTTCCATGACCGCTTCCAGTCTTCCTTCGTCATCCACAACGAGCCGCGCACCGGCTCGAGCTTCTCCTCGGTGTGGTGGCGGCGCGATGCGACGTAGAGCGCCTCGCCCACCGCGAACAAACCGACCGCAAGCGTCGTCACCTCGACGCCGTCGAGCAGCTCGGGGACGCCGAACGCGAGCCGCGCCTGACCGGTCAGCTTGTCGATGCCGACGAGGCCCAGCGTCAGGCCGATGAACAGGCTGGTGAGGCCGCGGATCGGGGAATCGCCGAAGGTCGCCGACACCGTGACGAAGGCGACGCACATCAGCGCGAAATAGTCCTCGGGGCCGAAGCGCACGGCGAAATCGACCAGCCACGGCGCGAGAAAGGCGAGCCCGATGGTGGCGATGGTGCCGGCGACGAAGGAGCCGATCGCGGAGGTCGCGAGCGCCGGCCCGCCGCGGCCGGCCTTGGCCATCTTGTTGCCCTCGAGCGCGGTCGCCATCGAGGCGCTCTCGCCGGGCGTGTTGATCAGGATCGCGGTGGTCGAGCCGCCATACATGCCGCCATAATAGATGCCGGCAAACATGATCAGCGAGCCGCCGGGATCGAGCTTGTACGTCACCGGCAAGAGCAGCGCGACCGTCAATGCCGGGCCGATGCCGGGCAGCACGCCGACGGCGGTGCCCAGGAATACGCCGATCAGCGCATAGAGCAGATTCATCGGCTGGACGGCGACCGCCATGCCGTGCGCCAGCGCGGCGAAGGTGTCCATCACAGCAGTCGCTCCAGGGGGCCGGCGGGAAGGCTCAGCGTCAACAGCCGGTCGAACGCGAGATAGATGAGGGTCGACATCACGAGCGCGATGACGGAATCGACAAGGACGGCACGGCGTCCGAACGCCGCCGACGTCGTGACGAACAGCGCCGACGTCGCCAGGATGAAGCCACCGCCGAAGCCGATGATGGCGATCAGCAGCGCAAGGCCGGCGAGGATCAAGACCACAGGCACGGGATCGGCGCTCTCGCGCGCCGGCAGGTTGCCGCGCAGCGCGTCGACGAGATTGCCGATCGCGAGCAGCGCGAGGCCGGTGGCGATCACCACCGGCATCGCCTCCGGCCCCATCCCGTACATCGTGGTGGATTGCAGGCCGCGCGCGTCCCAGACCAGCACCGCGGCAAGACCTGCGAGCAGTGCAGCGATGACGGCGCGATCGACGCGCCGCGGCGGCTGGGCGGGATCGCCTGAGGTCATGACTTGACCAGGCCGACCGACCTCAGCACGTCGGTGACGCGCACCGTTTCCTTCTTCAGGAAGTCGGCGAAAGCGTCGCCGCCGAGATAGGCGTCCTCCCAGCCCTTCTGCTTGAGGATGTCCTTCCAGGCGTCCGACTTCACCATCTTCTCGACCGCATCGCTCAAGGTCTTGCGCTGCTCCGCGGTGATGCCGGGAGGCGCGACCACCGAGCGCCAGTTGGCGATCACGAGGTCGATGCCCTGCTCCTTGAAGGTCGGGATGTCGCTGCCCGCGATGCGCTTCTCCGAGGTCACACCGATTGCGCGCAGCTTGCCGGATTTGATCCGCCCTTCATATTCGCTCATCCCCGAAATGCCCGCGGTGACCTTGCCGCCGAGGATCGCCGCCAGAGACTCGCCGCCGCCGGAGAACGGGATGTAGTTGATCTTCTTTGCATCGGCGCCGACGGCGCCGGCGAACAGTGCCGCCATGACATGGTCGACGCCGCCGGCCGAGCCGCCGGCGAAGGTCACCTTGGCGATATCGGCCTTCACCGCAGCGGCCAGATCCTGCGCCGTCTTGATCGGCGAATTCGCGGGCACCACGATCACCTGGATTTCCTCGGTGAGGCGCGCGATCGGCGTCACCTGCTCGAGCGTCACCGGCGACTTGTTCATGGCGAGCGCGCCGACCATGACGAAGCCGTTGACCATCAGCTGGTTGCCGTCGCCCTTGGCGCCGTTGACGAACTGCGCGATGCCGACGCTGCCGCCGGCGCCAGGAACGTTGGTGACCTGCACGCTGCGCGCGACGCCCGCGGCGACAAGCGCCTGCTGCATCGAGCGCGCGGTCTGGTCCCAGCCCCCGCCCGGTGCCGCCGGCGCCATCAGCTTGAGCTCGAGCTGCTGGGCAAGGCTCGGCGTGGCTGCCGCAAGGGTCAGCGCAACGGCTGCGCCGACAAGGCGCGCGGGAAATCGAAACATGAGGGCATTCTCCAGGCTCGTGCGGACGTTGCTGATCAGCTGCCGCATTGTGTCGTTTGGTCGCATATCAGCCAAAACGGCCGATGCTGTCCAGCGACGGCGCCCGTGTTCCTTCAGCGGGAGTTCGGCATCACCCCGCCGAGCGCAACCGTCAGCTCACCGGCGACATCGCGCACAATTCGCCCGATTTCCGGCAGCCTGTCGTCGGTCAGACGGCTGGTCATGCCGGAGACGGAGATCGCCGCCAGCGGCTCGGCGCAGTCGTTGTAGACGACTGCGGCAATACAGCGCAGGCCCATGCAGGCCTCTTCGTCATCGATCGCAAAGCCCTGCTTGCGGATCGTCGCGAGCTCCTTGAACAGGTCGCTCGGCCGCACGATCGATTTCTCGGTCAGGCGTGGCATGCCGTGATGGCGGATGACGGCGCCGACGTCCTCGTCGGAATAGGTTGCGAGCACCGCCTTGCCGACGCCCGACGTCACCATGGCGACGCGGCCGCCGACCTGGGTCAGCGAGCGCATGATCTCGCGGCTCTCCATGCGGGTCAGCACGATGATGAACTCGTCGTCGACGACGGCGAGATTGGCGGTCTCGCGGGTGAGATCGCGCAGCTTGCGCAAATAGGGAATCGCCTGCGTGGAGAAATTACGCCTCCGGGCAAAGCTCGCGCCCACCGTGAAGCCGCGCACCCCGACATGCCATTTGGATTCGGCGCGGTCGAACTGCACGAAGCGGCGGCTTTCGAGCGTTGCCAGCAGGCGGTGGACGGTGGAGGCCGACAGGCCGGTGCGCACGGCGAGATCGCTGAGGCGATAGCCCTCGTCGTCTTCGGCCAGCGTCTCGAGGATCGACAGCGCGCGGTCGACGGACTGCACGCCGCCGTCGCGTGCGTCATGGTCGGCCTCCGCAGGCGACCTGGGCTCGAGCGATTTGCGCCGGATCACGTTCTTGCTCATCGCGACCTGCCGCTTGTGCATCCGTCATTCCGGGATGGTGCGCCGGGACTGCGCGCAGCGCGGGCCTGGCGTACCAGACCCGGAATCTCGAGATCCCGGGTTCGATGCTCCGGGCCGCGCTTGCGCGGTCCCGTCGCGTCGCCCCGGGATGACGTCAGAGATAACGCTCAGAGCAGCCCTGCCCCGCGCGCCCACTTGTACTTGGCACCCAGGACCTCGACCGGCAGTTCGGTCGAATAGGCGTAGGCCGGGATGCCGTTCTGGTAGAGATATTCGGCGGCTTCCTCGACCTCGACGTCGCCGGCGAGCGAGGCCACAATCGGCTTCACGAAGCCCTTGGCTTCCATCTCCTTCTTCACCTCGACCATGTTGCGGGCGAACACCATCGGCGGGGTGACGATGGTGTGCCAGTAGCCGAGGATCAGCGAATGGATGCGCTCGTCCGACAGGCCGAGCTTCACCGTGTTGACGTAGGTGATCGGCGGCTCGCCACCGGTGATATCCACAGGATTTCCGGCCGCGCCGAACGGCGGGATGAACTTGCGGAAGGCCGCATCCAGATCCGGCGGCATCGACATCAGCGACAGGCCGTTGTCGACGCAGGAGTCCGACAGCAGCACGCCCGAGCCGCCCGCACCGGTGATGATCAGCACGTTCTCGCCCTTCGGCGTCGGCAGCACCGGCACGCCGCGGGCGAATTCGAGCAGCTGGCGCAAGCTGCGGGCGCGGATCACGCCGGACTGCGCCAGGACGTCCTCGTAGATCTTGTCGTTACCGGCGAGCGCGCCGGTGTGCGAGGACGCCGCCTTGGCGCCGGCCGAGGTGCGGCCGGCCTTGAGCACGACGACCGGCTTCTTCTTGGAGACGCGCTTGGCGGCTTCCGCGAAGGCACGGCCGTCCTTGAGGTCCTCGCAGTGCTGCGCGATCAGGTTGGTGTTGGGATCCTGCTCGAAGAAGGCGAGCAGATCGTCCTCGTCGATATCCGACTTGTTGCCGAGGCCGACGATCGCCGAGACGCCCATCTTGGCCGAGCGCGAGAAGCCGATGATGGCCATGCCGATGCCGCCCGACTGCGACGACAGCGCCGCGTGGCCCTTGACGTCGTAGGCGGTGCAGAAGGTCGCGCAGAGATTGGCCGGCGTATAGTAGAAGCCGTAGATGTTCGGCCCCATCAGGCGGATGTCGTACTTCTTGCCGACCTCGACGATCTCGGCCTGCAGCTCCGGCGCGCCGGCCTCGGCGAAGCCCGACGGGATCAGCACCGCACCCGGAATTTTCTTCTCGCCGCATTCGGTCAGCGCAGCAGCCACGAACTTCGCGGGAATCGCGAACACCGCCGTGTCGATCACACCCGGCACGTCCTTGACACTCTTGTAGGCCTTGTAGCCGAGGATCTCGGTGGCCTTGGGATGGATCGGATAGATGTCGCCCTTGTAGCCGCCGTTGATGAGGTTCTTCATCACGGAGTTGCCGATCTTGCCGTCCTCGGCGGAGGCGCCGACCACGGCGACCGCCTTCGGCTGCATGATGCGGCTCATGGCAGCTACGATCTCTTCGGTCGGGCGCGGCTTCGGCTTGGGCACATAGGCGAAGTCGACGACGATACGCACGTCGGCGGCGATCGCGCTCTTCGCCGTCGCGAACACCGGATTGAGGTCGAGCTCGACGATTTCAGGGAAATCGGTGACGAGCTGCGAGACCTTGACGATGACGTCGGCGAGCGCCGTGCGGTTCACCGCCTCGCCGCCGCGCACGCCCTTCAGGATCTCGTGGGCCTGGATGCCGTCGAGCATCGAGAGCGCGTCTTCCTTGGTCGCGGGCGCGAGGCGGAAGGTGATGTCCTTCAGCACTTCGACCAGCACGCCGCCGAGGCCGAAGGCGACCAGCTTGCCGAACGAGCCGTCGGTGATCGAGCCGACGATGACCTCGGTGCCGCCGGCCAGCATCTGCTGCACCTGGACGCCCTCGATCTTGGCATCGGCTTTGTACTTCTTGGCGTTGCCGAGAATGGTCTCGTAGGCCTTCTCGGCATCCTCCGCCGTCTTGAGGCCGACGATGACGCCGCCGGCTTCGGTCTTGTGGAGAATGTCCGGCGAGACGATCTTCATCACCACTGGGAAGCCCATCGAGGCGGCCATCTTGCCGGCCTCGCCTGCCGACCTTGCCACGCCCTCCTTCGGCACCGGAATGCCGTAGGCGTCGCAGACCAGCTTGCCTTCCGGCGCCGTCAGGCTGGTGCGGTTGTCCGCCTTGACCTGGTCGAGCACCTTGCGGACGGCATCTTTGGAATTGGACATGTGGCTTCTCCCTTGACCTAGTTCGTTCTTTGCAAAGCGCGCGTATTGCGGCTGCCCGTGATGCTTGCCATTCGCCGCGCTCTGTTCCATGCGGCGGAACGGAGTGGCATAAAGCCCGAGATTACTCCGCCCGCTTGGATCAAAAATGGCTGGCGATGGCATTTGGTATGCCAGAAGCCAATTTGTCAAGCTGCGGCGCCTCCTGGAACGCCGCAAAAAATAGGCAGCTTGACATTCTGGCATGTGGTATGCCAAAAACTTTCCCGTTAATAATCCTGTAAAAGACGACTCCCACTGGAGGAGATTCGTCGTGTCACTGCGGAAACCAACCAAGGCGTTGCCGAACATGGCCGAGGCAGATATCGCAATCGTTCGTATTGCCCCGGAGAGCAGCTTCAAGAACAAGGCGTATGACGCCTTGAAGGAAGCCATCCTCAAGATGGACATCTACTCGACGCCCGAGCCGGTGATGCTCGACGAGCGCGCGCTGTCCGAGCGCCTGGGTGTCAGCCGCACACCGATCCGCGAAGCGATCGCGATGCTCGAGCAGGACGGATTCGTGAAGACGGTTCCGCGCCGCGGCATCATGGTGGTGCGCCGGACCAAGAGCGAGATCGTCGACATGATCCGCGCCTGGGCGGCGCTGGAGAGCATGGCGGCCCGCCTCATCACCACCACCGCGCGCAAGAAAGACATCACGGCGCTGCGCGACTTCTTCAAGGACTTCGGCAAAGACCGCCTGCCCGAGGACCACGTCGAGGAATATTCGCGCGCCAACATCGCCTTCCACCAGGCGCTGATCTCGCTGTCGGAATCCCCCGTGCTGGTCGATCTCACCAACGACCTGCTGCTGCACGTGCGCGGCTACCGGCAGCTGACCATCGGACGCAAGGACCGCACCGCGACCTCGCTGCCCGAGCATCTCGGCATGATCGAAGCACTGGAAGCGCGCGACACCGAGCTCGCCGAGAAGCGCGCCCGCGACCACACCCTTGGCCTTGCCGCTTACGTCGAAGCGCACGGTCAGGAACTCTTTACCTAGCAACGTTCACCAGAAGGGCGAAACATTCGCCCCAGTATTGAGACCAGGGAGACAAGGCCCATGCTGAACACCGCGACCAAGTCCGAGGCACCGGGCACCGAGCAGGAATTGACGGATGGCTTCCATCTCGTCATCGACGCGCTCAAGCTGAACGGCATCAACACCATCTATAATGTGCCGGGCATCCCGATCACGGACTTGGGCCGCATGGCGCAGGCCGCCGGCATTCGCGTGATCTCCTTCCGCCACGAGCAGAACGCCGGCTATGCCGCGGGCATTGCCGGCTACCTCACCAAGAAGCCCGGCGTCTGCCTCACGGTCTCCGCGCCCGGCTTCCTCAACGGTCTCACCGCGCTCGCGCACGCGACCACCAACTGCTACCCGATGATCCTGGTCTCGGGCTCCTCGGAGCGCGAGATCGTCGACCTCCAGCAGGGCGACTACGAGGAAATGGACCAGCTCGCGATTGCGAAGCCGCTGTGCAAGGCGGCCTATCGCGTGCTGCACGCCCAGGACATCGGCATCGGCTTCGCCCGCGCCATCCGCGCCGCGGTCTCGGGCCGTCCGGGCGGCGTCTATCTCGACCTGCCGGCCAAGCTGTTCGGCCAGGTGATGAACGCCGAGGCCGGCCAGAAGTCGCTGGTCAAGGTGATCGACGCAGCACCCGCGCAGATCCCCTCGCCCGCGTCGGTCAAGCGCGCGCTCGACGTGCTCAAGAGCGCAAAGCGTCCGCTCATCATCCTCGGCAAGGGCGCGGCCTACGCGCAGGCCGATGAGGAGATCAAGAGCTTCGTCGAGAAGAGCGGCGTACCGTTCCTGCCGATGAGCATGGCCAAGGGCCTCCTTCCCGACACGCATCCGCAGTGCGCCGGCGCGGCTCGCTCGACGGTGCTGAAGGAATCCGACGTCGTCATGCTGATCGGCGCGCGGTTGAACTGGCTGCTCTCGCACGGCAAGGGCAAGAGCTGGGGCGAAGCGCCCAAGAAGTTCATCCAGATCGATATCGAGCCCAGGGAAATGGACTCCAACGTCGAGATCGTCGCGCCCGTCGTCGGCGACATCGGCTCGGTCGTCTCCGCCTTCAACCAGGCGATGGCTTCGGGCTGGACCGCCCCGCCCGCCGACTGGACCAAGGCGATTTCATCCAAGCGCGAAGAGAACGTCGCCAAGATGGCGCCGAAGCTCATGAACAACAAGTCGCCGATGGACTATCACGGCGCGCTCGGCGTGCTGAAGAACGTCATCAAGGATCACCCCGAGGCGATCCTCGTCAACGAGGGCGCCAACACGCTCGACCTCGCCCGCGGCGTCATCGACATGTACAAGCCGCGCAAGCGTCTCGACGTCGGCACCTGGGGCGTGATGGGCATCGGCATGGGCCAGGCGATTGCGGCCGCGCTGGAGACCGGCCACCCCGTGCTCGCGGTGGAAGGCGACAGCGCATTCGGCTTCTCCGGCATGGAGGTCGAGACCATCTGCCGCTACAACCTTCCGATCTGCGTCGTCATCTTCAACAATGACGGCATCTATCGCGGCACCGACGTCAACAGCGTCAACGCGGATCCCGCGACGACCGTGTTCGTCAAGGGCGCGCGCTACGACAAGATGATGGAAGCCTTCGGCGGCGTCGGCGTGAATGCCACCTCGCCCGACGAGCTCAAGCGCGCCGTCAACGAGGCGATGGCTTCACGCAAGCCGACGCTCATCAACGCGGTGATCGATCCGGCCGCAGGCTCGGAGAGCGGCCGCATCGGCAACCTCAATCCGCAGAGCGTCCTGCAGAAGAAGAAGTAAGTCCTCCCCTTCAACCCATTACTCCCTGCGGGTGCAGGGGCAGACAGAGTATACGGAGCAATACGATGACCAAAGCGCTCACGGGCGTTCGCATTCTCGACTTCACCCACGTCCAGTCCGGACCGACCTGCACGCAGCTGCTCGCCTGGTTCGGCGCCGACGTGATCAAGGTTGAACGCCCGGGCGTGGGTGACATCACCCGCGGCCAGTTGCAGGACATCCCGAACGTGGACAGCCTGTATTTCACCATGCTGAACCACAACAAGCGTTCGATCACGCTCGACACCAAGAACCCCAAGGGCAAGGAAGTCCTCACCGAGCTGATCAAGAAGTGCGACGTGCTGGTCGAAAACTTCGGCCCCGGCGTGCTCGACCGCATGGGCTTCCCCTGGGAGAAGATCCAGCAGATCAATCCGAAGATGATCGTCGCCTCGATCAAGGGCTTCGGTCCCGGACCGTACGAGGACTGCAAGGTCTATGAGAACGTCGCGCAGTGCACCGGCGGCGCCGCCTCCACCACCGGCTTCCGCGACGGCCTGCCGCTCGTGACCGGCGCGCAGATCGGCGATTCCGGCACCGGCCTGCATCTGGCGCTCGGCATCGTCACCGCGCTCTATCAGCGCACGCATTCGGGCAAGGGCCAGCGCGTCACCGCCGCGATGCAGGACGGCGTGCTCAACCTCGCCCGCGTCAAGCTGCGCGACCAGCAGCGCCTCGCCCACGGCCCGCTTAGGGAATACAGCCAGTTCGGCGAAGGCATTCCGTTCGGCGATGCCGTGCCGCGCGCCGGCAACGACTCCGGTGGCGGCCAGCCCGGTCGCATCCTGAAGTGCAAGGGCTGGGAGACCGATCCCAACGCCTACATCTACTTCATCACCCAGGCGCCGGTCTGGGAGAAGATCTGCGACGTGATCGGCGAGCCGACCTGGAAGACCGATCCGAACTACGCCAAGCCGGCGGCCCGCCTGCCGCGGCTGAACGAGATCTTCGCCCGCATCGAGCAGTGGACGATGACCAAGACCAAGTTCGAGGCGATGGAGATCCTCAACAAGGACGACATCCCCTGCGGCCCGATCCTGTCGATGAAGGAGATCGCCGAGGACCAGTCGCTGCGCGCGACCGGCACCGTGGTCGAGGTCGACCACCCCACCCGCGGCAAGTACATCTCGGTCGGCAACCCGATCAAGCTGTCGGATAGCCCGAGCGACGTGCAGCGCTCCCCGCTGCTCGGCGAGCACACCGACGAGATCCTGCGCAGCGTGCTCGGCTTCTCGGATCACCAGGTCGCCGACATCCACAAGTCCGGCGCGCTCGCCCCGCCGCAGAAGCAGGCCGCCGAGTAAGCGGTTCGACCAGAGACACGAAAGGCCGCCGGTTTCGGCGGCCTTTTTGTTGGTGGCGAGACGGACTGCATCCCACAATCGGTACGCTTGCTGCGATGAACCAGCCGACACCGAATTGAGGATGGGTCCGGGGGAACAAATGCGGGGGCCGGCCGTTATTCTTTTGCCGGCGCGCTCCCGGAAATGCGAGCGAGCCGCCTCCACAGCGAGTGACCAGGCGCCTCGCAGAATACCTGCCCAACGCTGAAGAATTGTCCTCCTCGTCCCGAGGGTGACAAGTCGACCCATCTCAGCTTGCGAGCGGGAGGCGTCGCGTCCAGCACTTGCCGGGACCACGCCCGTTGATCAAACGAGGTCGATATGTTGAGACATCAATCCTCTGATCGCGCCAAGCGTGAAGCCAACAAGGCGTTCAAGCCCGCCAACACGCACAAGCCGATGAGCGACTATGCGAAGGACCAGCACGCCCTCAACGAGAACCGTGAGCGTCTGAAGGCGGAGCGATTGGCCCGCGAGACCAAGCCGAGTGACCGCTCCGAATAGGGAGCGACTGAAGGGGCGCGTCACGTTCGGCGCGCGCTTGGCCTATAGCATCGAGAGCACGACGATCCCGTCTTCAAGTTCGCCGGACGCCAGCCGTATCCGCGCGATACGCTCGAACTCGGTCCGGTACTTCTGAAGATAGCTGAAGGCCTGTTTCTGCGTCTGAAACGTGGTGGCAAGCCGGCACATCTGACGACCCGCGCCAAGCGCGAGGAAAAAGGTGATTGTGCCGCCGCCATCCGGCTTGATCCTAGGCACGATCCGCACTCTTTGGCATGTGACCGGCCCTCTCGGAAATGATCGTCGGCGCTATCGAGCCCGACTAGAGCCTTTCCCGTTCCGATGGAATCGGAACGGGGCTCTAGATTCTTGTTTTGACGCGTTTTCCTGCCGCGAACCGGTACCCATTTCGCTCGAAAACGCTCTAGCGCGGCGATTTCCGCGCGCGCTTCTTCGGCACAGGCGCCGGCAACGACGCGCGAATATCCGCGTCGGCCGCTTCCTTGGCCTCCCGCAACTCGCGTAGCCGCGCCATGTTCTTGCGGAGTTCGGCGGACTGCCGTTCGGCATCCGCCATCGCGCGCGCGCCCTCTTCAGCCGCCAGGCGTTGGCGGTTGGAACGCGCGATGCCTGCGGGCGAAGGTTCTGCCGATTTCCTGGCGCTCATCTTCCACCCTAGTTGGCAACGGACAAAACCCGCTCAATCCAGGGATCGAGCGGGTCGCATGGCCGTTTCAGTACATCCGTGAAACGGCACTGGAGAGCTTAGGCCAGCGAGAGATTCTCAGCGCTGACCTTGCCCCGCATCTTATCGGTCTTGGCCTCGAAGTTGACCTTTTGGCCCTCGGCGAGACCCGAAAGACCAGCCCGCTCGACCGCGCTGACGTGAACGAACACGTCGTTGCCGCCGTCGTCGGGCTGAATGAATCCAAAGCCCTTCTGGCCGTTAAACCACTTCACTGTACCTGTCGGCATTGTTCTTCTCCAAAGCGCGCATGCGCGTAACCCGCGTGACGCTCACGCAGAATCGATTCAATTCGTCGATGTCTCTGGAAAAAGGAGCCCGCGGGCGCATTCAACAAGGCACAGCGGCTGAACGAATGGCGACAGGCTATACCCCATCACGGTCAGTTACAAGGCTTGGACCGGATTTAATTGCGCGCCCGCGCCGGCGGAACGGTTGAAGCTCGCGACACTTCCGGGCGAACAACGTGTCTTAGTAGACATACACGCCACTGATTTGTGGGTATGCTTTCTCATCACCGCCCGGCCCGTGGCTTCTACCGGTGATGAGAACGCCAGTTGCGCTCCCGCCCCCATCCGAACAAGGGGAGCATTGTCATGGAACGGCGTCGCTTCAAACAAAGTCAAACTCTGAAACAGCGGCTCGTCAATGAGGTCGGCCGTCTGCGCGACGAAGCCCGCTTACTCCCTCCCGGCCGGCGCCGCGAGATGCTGCTGCGAAGGGTGCGGCAGGACGAGACGGCCATCCAGATCGACGCGTGGCTCAGCTCTCCGGGCCTGAGGGCGCCGACGTAACACAGCGATATCGGGGCGGGGGATAGAGCTGGTCAATTCGCCGCGATGAAAAGCCGCCCGGTCGAATCCCGCCGGAACGTCAGTGCAGATGCGTAGGCAGAATTGCGGCAACGCCGCAGGATATCGCCGCGTGGGGAACATACGGCCAGCCCCCCTCAAAAAAAATCGGATGTCCTGTCGGGTCGACGACGTCTTGCTCGTCCTCGTATCATGAACGGGCAACAGACGTTGATGTCGCGCCCGCCAATGCAAGAGGATGAATGAACATGCCCAGCACTGTCCGCCTGCACCGCGTTCTCACGACCAGCCCCGAGAAAGTCTATCGCGCCTTCCTCGAGGCCGATGCGCTGGCAAAATGGCTTCCGCCGAACGGCTTCACCTGCACCGTGCATCATTTCGAGCCGAGGGTCGGGGGCACGTTCAAGATGTCGTTTCGGAACTTTACGACGGGCAACAGCCACGCCTTCGGCGGCGAATATCTCGAGCTCGTCCCCGGCGAACGCCTACGCTACACCGACAAGTTCGACGACCCCAATCTGCCCGGCGAAATTCAGGTGACCGTGCTGCTGAAGAAAGTCTCGGTCGGCACCGAGGTGGACATCACGCAGGCCGGCATTCCGGACCTCATCCCGCCCGAAGCCTGCTATCTCGGCTGGCAGGAATCGCTACGGAATCTCGCGAAGCTCGTCGAGCCCGACATCAAGCAATAGCAATGACTGGGTGGGGAGCTTCCTTGCGGCCGATCCTTCGAGACGCCCGCTTTGGCGGGCTCCTCAGGATGAGGTCGTGCTTCGCGGCGAAGTCTTAGTCCCTCATGGTGAGGAGCGCCGCCTCACGGCGCGTCTCGAACCATGAAGGCCGAGAGGGTGCCCTACCCGCCCGCCTTCGGCGCCAGCCCACCGTCTGCGGTCCAGCGATCGGGATCTGGACTGTGTCCGATCAGCGCGAGGCCGTAGGCGATCGACTCGAACTGGTCGCCGGACATCAGCCGCTCGTTGCCGAACCGGTCGGCGAACAGCTTTCGGACGGCGGGGACGAACGATGTGCCGCCGGTCAGAAACACCTTCTCCACCTCGCGCGCGGTGATGCGGGCTTCGCCCAGCACCTTGTCGACGGTCGCCCCCAACCTGGCGATATCGTCGGCAATCCAGGATTCAAAATTCTTCCGCGTGATGGTCGAGCCGATATCGACGCCGCCGCCCTTGAAACGGAAGTCCACCTGATCCTGCGCCGACAGCGCGACCTTGGCGTTCGACACCGCGCGGTACAGCGAAAAGCCGAGGTCGAGATCGACGATGGTGATGAAATCCTCGAGCAGCTCCGGCTTCAGCGCGCTGCGCGCAAGCTCGCGGAGCTCGCGCAGATCGCCGTTGCTCTTCATCATCGCGAGCTGATGCCAACGCGCGAGGTTGGTGTAGTGGCCGCTGGGAACCGGGAGCACCTTGTCGAACGAGCGGAAGCTGGAGCCCTTGCCGAGCCGCGGCGAGACGACGTGGTCGACGATGCGGTAATCGAACGTATCGCCCGCAATGCCGATGCCGGCATGACCGAGCGGCTCGGCGCGCAAGGCGCCGCCTTTGCGCGAGAAGCGCATCACGGAGAAGTCGCTGGTACCGCCGCCGAAATCCGCGACCAATACGGTGGCATCGCGCTCCAGGCGGCGGGCGAAGGAGAACGCGGCGCCCACGGGCTCGTAGACATAGCGCGCGTGGCCGGCGCCCAGGCGCTCGAACGCGGCCCGGTAGCGCTGCATCGCCAGCGCCTCGTCGGGATTGCCGCCGGCGAAGCGCACGGGACGGCCGACCGTGATCGTTGACGTCTCGAAGCCGAACCGGTCGCCGCCATGGCGCGCCAGCGTCCGCAGGAACGCCGCCAGAATATCCTCGAACTTGTAGCGCTGCCGGAACACCTGGGTGGTGTTGAAGCTGCTGCTCGCGGCGAAGGTCTTGAACGACTGGAGGAAGCGGTAGACGTGGCGTCCTTCGAGAAACTGCTCGATCGCCCACGGGCCGCCCTCGGCCTGGGCGCCGGCTCCCGGCCGGTCCTCCCAGAAGCACAGGGCCGACACAAAGACGCTGTGTCGCTGTCCGCCGTGATCGAAGCGGATGGCCTCGACCCGGCGGTCGTCCGCCGCGAGGGCGACGACCGTATTGCTGGTCCCAAAATCGATGCCGATCGAGACGGCGGGCGAGGCGCTCGACATGAACCACTCTGACAGATGATTGGAAGGGGGCAGACCACTAGCGGCTTTGACTTGCCGTGCCAAGACCCGGCCCGCGGCTTGCCCCCGCCGGAATTCGTGCCCGTGGGGCGACCGTTTGTGCCAGTTGCGGCGGCAAACTGGGGCATTTCGGAGCCGGCAGCTCGTTTCGACCGCCCTTCCAGCAATTTTAGGCCCGGTACGGCCCCTTTAACGGAGCATTATGCTGCAATGCGGGATGATGCATGCTGCTATGCAATGGCATGCATGGACATTGGCATCTGGTATACATAAATTCCCTTTCGAAATGAGACAGCGCTACTGACCGTCTCAAGAAAGGAATTCCGATGTCCAAGACCGCTTCCGTCGCTCTCGCCCCCTCCTCCACCCTGTTCGCGCGTTTCATGGCCGCGGTCGACCGCTTCCTGATGGCCAGCGCCGAGATCTCGAATCACAACGGCGACCTGCCGCGTTTCGGCCTGTAAGCGCGCGCTTCCTGCGCCGCGGGAGCCGCACGCCGGTTTCACAGGTGCCGACATGCTACTTTTGATGAATGGCCCCGCAGGACGGGGCCATTTCTACTTGTGCTGTCCTGAGTCACTGCCGCGGCCGGAGAAGGGTCCTGCGGCATTTGCGCACGGTGACCGGACCAGCGCTTGAACCTTGGCATAATGAATACAAGAATGCCTCTCCAGCGCTCGCAGAAAAATTAGAGGCGCCACGGGAGGCTTTATGACGGACATGGTGCAGGCAACGGCCCCTACAACCGCGCGCGTTAGCGACACGTATCGCTGGGCGCAATTGGCGATCGGTGTAGCGGCGATGGTGATGATCGCCAACTATCAATATGGCTGGACGTTCTTCGTCCCCGACATCCAGAAAAAGTTCGGCTGGGATCGCGCGTCGATCCAATGGGCCTTTACCCTCTTCGTCCTGTTCGAGACCTGGCTGGTGCCGGTCGAAGGCTGGTTCGTCGACAAATACGGTCCGCGCATCGTCGTGCTGGTCGGCGGCGTGCTCTGCGCCATGGGCTGGGCGATCAACGCACAGGCCACCTCGCTCAACGGCTACTATCTCGGCATGATCATCGCAGGCATCGGCGCCGGCGGCGTCTATGGCACCTGCGTCGGCAACGCGCTGAAATGGTTTCCCGACAAGCGCGGTCTCGCTGCGGGCATCACGGCGGCCGGCTTCGGTGCAGGCTCCGCGCTGACGGTCGCGCCGATCCAGGCCATGATCAAGGACAGCGGCTTCCAGACCACCTTCCTGTATTTCGGCCTCGGGCAAGGCCTCATCATCTGCATCCTCGCCTTCTTCCTGCTGGCGCCGAAGCCTGGCCAGGTGCCAGTCGTCGTGGCGAACGCCGCGTTGGTGCAGACGCGTCGCAACTACCAGCCGACCGAGGTGCTGCGTCAGCCGATCTTCTGGCTGATGTACTTCATGTTCGTGATCGTTGGTGCCGGCGGCCTGATGGTGACGGCCAATTTGAAGCCCATCGCGGTTGACTGGAAGGTCGACAGCGTTCCGGTGACGCTGATGGCGGTGACGATGACCGCGGTGACCTTCGCAGCCACGATCGACCGCGTGCTCAACGGCCTGACGCGTCCGTTCTTTGGCTGGATCTCCGACATGATCGGCCGCGAGAACACGATGTTCATCGCCTTCGGCATGGAAGGTGTTGGCATCTGGATGCTCTACCTCTGGGGCCACGATCCCATCTGGTTCGTGCTGCTCTCGGGCTTCGTGTTCTTCGCCTGGGGTGAGATCTACTCGCTGTTCCCCTCGACCTGCACCGACACGTTCGGCGCCAAGTTCGCGACCACCAATGCGGGCCTGCTCTACACCGCAAAGGGCACGGCCGCGCTGCTGGTTCCGATCGCCAATTACATGCAGCAGTCGTCGGGGACCTGGGACAGCGTGTTCATCATCGCAGCCGGCGCCAACATCATGGCCTCGGCGCTGGCGATCGCGGTGCTCAAGCCCTGGCGCAAGGTCGTGGTGGCGAAGTCCACGGTCTGACGCGCTTCACCACACTTCATTCCGACGGGACGCCCGGCCTCATGGCCGGGCGTTTTCGTTTTGAGGATTCGGAACCCGTGTCCGAATGGAACTGCCGTTTTGTAACGGGCAAGCCAAGATTGGGCTTGCATTCTGGGATATGGTATACCAAGCTTCGGGCCGCGCTTGCGACGATAAGCCACAATATTTGCGACATCAGGTCATCTTGGCAACCGGTGTCGACCAGACAAGCGCGTTGGGAGGTTCTTGATGATTTCCAGCACGGACGGCGCCGTCACGGCCGCGCCTCTTCGCACAGGTTTCCGTTGGTTCCAGCTTGCCATGGGCATCGTCTGCATGGCGATGATCGCCAACCTGCAATATGGCTGGACGCTGTTCGTCGATCCGATCGATGCGGCCCACCATTGGGGACGCGCCGCGATCCAGCTCGCTTTCACCATCTTCGTCGTCACCGAAACCTGGCTGGTGCCGGTCGAGGCCTGGTTCGTCGACAAGTACGGCCCCCGCATCGTCATCATGTTCGGCGGCGTGATGATCGCGCTGTCCTGGGTGCTCAACTCCTACGCCGACTCGCTCACCCTGCTCTATGCGGCCGCGATCGTCGGCGGCATGGGCGCGGGCGCCGTCTACGGCACCTGCGTCGGCAACGCGCTGAAATGGTTTCCCGACCGCCGCGGCCTCGCCGCCGGCGCGACGGCCGCCGGCTTCGGCGCGGGCGCCGCGCTCACCATCGTGCCGATCGCGACCATGATCGCCGCTAGCGGCTATCAGAGCGCGTTCTTCACCTTCGGCATCGGCCAGGGCCTGATCGTCTTCGTGCTCGCCTTCTTCATCCAGCCGCCGCGGATCTCGATCCCGCCGAAGAAGAAGCAGCTCAACCTGCCGCAGACCAAGATCGACTTCACCCCGCCGCAAGTGCTGCGCACCCTATTTTCTGGGTGATGTACCTCGTCTTCGTCATGGTCGCTTCCGGCGGCCTGATGACCGCGGCCCAGATCGGCCCGATCGCACACGACTTCAAGATCGCCGACACGCCTGTGACGCTCGCCGGCTTCCAGATGGCGGCGCTGACCTTCGCGATCTCGCTCGACCGCATCTTCGACGGGTTCGGACGTCCGTTCTTCGGCTGGGTCTCCGACACGATCGGCCGCGAGCACACCATGTTCATCGCCTTCGGCACCGCCGCGGTGATGCTGCTGACGCTGTCAGCCTACGGCCACGTTCCGATCGTGTTCGTGCTCGCGACCGCCATTTACTTCGGCGTGTTCGGCGAGATCTACTCGCTGTTCCCCGCGACCTGCGGCGACACTTTCGGCTCGAAGTTCGCGACCACCAACAACGGCATGCTCTACACCGCGAAGGGCACCGCCTCCCTGCTCGTTCCGCTCGCAAGCGTGATCTCGGCAACGTACGGCTGGAAGGCCGTGTTCGTGGTCGCGGTCGCCTTGAACGCGACGGCGGCGCTGACGGCGCTGTTCGTGATCAAGCCGCTGCGCCGCTCCTTCATCCTCGGCAAGGAAGCCGAGAGCGCAAGCCCTGCAACGGGCGACGCCAAGACCGAGACGGCGTGACAAGCCACACACTTTGCACGGTTGAAAAAGGGGCGCAGAATGCGCCCCTTTCTTTTTGGCCAAGGTTTTTTGGCCGAGGCCGGAGGCACCGCAAACGTCAATAATGCTGTCGCAAGATTTTTCGGATCCGCCAAATCCAGCGCTTGACGATTGGCATTATGTATACCACACTTACCTCGTCATTCACCTAGGGAGGTTGCAATGCTGGTCGGAGACATTCTGCGCAAGAAGACGCCGCGCGTTGTCACGGTGCGAATGAACGAAACGGTGGGTATCGCCGCCAAGCTGATGCGCGCCAACAACATCAGCGCCCTCGTGGTGAAGGACGTGGTCCGCTCCGAGGGCAACACCGCGGTCGGCATGTTCACCGAGCGCGACGTGGTGCGCGCCGTCGCCGAGCACGGCGCCAATGCCATCAACGTCAAGGTCTCGCAGCTCGTGTCGGTGCAGCAGCTCGTCTCCTGCACCTCGAGCGATACGATCGAGCACGTGCGGCATCTGATGAACCGTCATCACATCCGCCACCTGCCCGTGATCGACGATTACAGCCTCATCTCCGTCATCAGCATGCGCGACATCGCCGCTGCCGTTGACGAGGCGATCAACGGCACGCCGCAAGCAGCAGCTTAAAGCGCCACGACCCTTCCCCTGCGACTACCGGCCCCGGCTCGGATCCCTCCGCGCCGGACCGGATCCTTCGTCCCAAAATCCGGTCACCCGCGAGGATTTCATGAAGATCTGCATCTACGGCGCCGGCGCAATCGGCGGATATCTCGGGGTTCAGCTGGCGCGCGCCGGCGCCGACGTCAGCCTGGTCGCACGCGGCGCGCATCTCGCCGCGATGCGCGAGCGCGGCCTGACGCTTCTCGCGGGCGACGAGACGCACACCGTGCATCCGCGCTGCACCGACGATCCCGCCGAGCTCGGCGTGCAGGACTACATCATCATCACGCTCAAGGCGCATTCGATCACCGGCGTGATCGAGAAGATGCAGCCGCTCTTGGGCCCGCACACCCGCATCGTCACCGCGGTCAACGGCATCCCCTATTGGTACTTCTACAAGCACGGCGGCAAATACGAGAATTCGACGCTGGAGAGCATCGACCCCGGCGGGCGGCAATGGCGCGAGATCGGCGCCGAGCGCGCCATCGGCTGCATCGTCTATCCCGCCACCGAGATCGAGGCGCCCGGCGTGATCCGCCACGTCTACGGCAACAATTTCCCGCTCGGCGAGCCCTCCGGCGAGATCACTGGCGACGTGCAGCGTCTCGCCGATCTCTTCGTCGCAGCCGGGCTGAAGGCGCCGGTGCTCGACCGCATCCGCGACGAGATCTGGCTGAAACTCTGGGGCAATGTCTGCTTCAACCCGATCAGCGCGCTCACGCACGCGACGCTCGACGTGATCTGCACCGATCCGGCCACACGCGCGCTGTCGCGCGCGATCATGGTGGAGACGCAAGGCATCGCCGAGACGTTCGGCGTCAAATTTCGCGTCGATGTCGAGCGCCGTATCGAGGGCGCCCGCAAGGTCGGCGCGCACAAGACCTCGATGCTGCAGGATCTCGAGCGCGGCCGTCCCATGGAGATCGACCCGCTCGTCACCGTGGTGCAGGAGATGGGCCGTCTCACCGGCATTTCCACGCCCGCACTGGACTCGGTGCTGGCGATGGTGACCCAGCGCGCCCGCATCGCCGGTCTCTATGACGGTGTCTCCGCGCCCACCGATCCCCGCGCGCTGGCGGTGGCGTGATGACCGGCGAGATCAGGAAATGGCTGCGCTTCCGGAATAATGGAGCGACCGGTTTCGGCACGCTGACCTCATCCGGCATCAGCGTGCACGAGGGCGAGATGTTCGGCCGCCATGCAGCTACCGGCAGGACGCTGGCGCTGTCGGAGGTCGAGCTGCTCGCACCCTGCGCGCCCAACAAGATCGTCGCGCTCTGGAACAACTTTCACGCGCTCGCGGCCAAGCTGAACCAGCCCGAGCCGCCGGAGCCGCTCTACCTGCTGAAGGCCACGACCAGCATCGCGGCCCCCGGCGCGGTGATCCGCCGCCCCTCTTATTACGACGGCAAGACCACCTATGAGGGCGAGCTCGGCATCGTCATCGGCAAGACCTGCGCCCGCGTCTCGCCTGGCGAGGCCGACAGCCTCATCTTCGGCTACACCTGCGTCAACGACATCACCGCCAACGACATCCTGACCAGCGATCCCACCTTCCCGCAATGGGCGCGCGCCAAGGGCATCGACGATTACGGCCCGTTCGGCCCCGTCATCGCGACCGGCCTCGATCCGGCCAAGCTCGTGGTCCGCACCATCCTCAACGGCGCGGAGCGGCAGAACTACCCGATCTCGGACATGATCTTCAGCGCGCAGGAGCTGGTGAGCAGGATCTCCCACGACATGACCCTGCTGCCCGGCGACCTCATCGCGGTCGGCACCTCGGTCGGCGTCGGCGTGATGAAGGAGCCGGAGAATACGGTCACCGTCGCGATCGACGGGATCGGCGAGCTCACCAACGAGTTTCGGCTCTAGCTCCCGTCGTCATTCCGGGGCGGCGCAAGGCGCCGAGCCCGGAATCCATTTATCCGCAGTCTCTGCCGCCCGATGGATTCCGGGCTCGCGACTTCGTCGCGCCCCGGAATGACAGCGAAGGGCCGCAGCCCCCTCGGGAAAACTCGGCACTTCATGCTGCTCTCCACCGGTCAGCTGATGCAATCAGTCGTGGATCGCGCGGCCGGATACATACCGCTCCCCCGCGCGCCCCTTGATCTCGGTTCCGCTCTCCAATAGCAATCATGGCGAAAATGTGTGCCGGCGTGAGGAAGTCACGATGTGGCTGTTTTTCCTGGTTGCCTGGTTCGTCCTGCTCGCTGCCATCGCGATCTTCGCCCAGCAGGCGTTCGGTTACGACGTCACCCACCTGCCCGCCCTGTTTGCGGGCCTTCCCATGCCGCAGCGCATCGCGACCGGCGCGCTGCTGGCCGTGGCGCTGGCGCTGATCTGCGCAACCGCCTTTCGGCTCTCGCGCCAGGATCGGCGACTGGGCAAGCTGCGCGACCGCCTGAAGAAGACCCGCGAAGACGTCGTCGTCGCCCACGCCCTGCAAAACCACCTCGACGCCACCGTCCAGCACCTGATCGAGAGCGACCCGAGGGAGGCCGTCTCCACCCTTCACGACAAGCTGGGCGAGACCGAGCAGCGCGCCCTGCTCCAGCAGGGCCGCAACGAATCCACCGACATGCACGACCAGCTCGCCGAGATCCGCCGCCGCCAGCAAGGCCTGCGCGAGATGGTCGGCAAGGTCGCCGAGCAGCGCCGCGCGGTCGAGCCGATTTTCACCGAGATCCGCGACCGCCAGAACCAGCTCGAACGGTCGCTCCACGACCTCGAGACCGACGACCGCAAGAACAACCTCGCCGACCGGCTCAAGGACATCGCGCACGACATCTCGGCGCTGCTCGCGCGGGTGAACACGGTCCAGGACACGTTCGCGACCCTGAACCAGTACAAGGAAGATCTGGCGAAATCCCACGCCGAGCTGATGCCGCTGCGATCGACGGACGCCGGTATCAACGCGCTGATCAGCGAGCTCGGCCTCAGCCACGACCGCCTCGCCAAGAGCATCGACGAGCTCGAGACCGGCGGCGAAGCGCCGCTCGGCACCCGCGTCGAGACGCTTTCGAAGAACAGGATCGAGATCGAGCAGCGCCTCGCCCGCATCGACGACAGCTTCAACATCCTCAAGGCCATCCGCCTCGACTTCGAGGAGCTCGGCCAGCGCCAGGCCCAGCTCGAACGCTCGCTTGCGGAGATCGAGACCGATCCCGACGGCAAGACCCTCGCCGACCGCCAAAACGCGCTGAACGATTTCGTCCTCCAGTCGCGCCAACGCCTCGGCGCGTTGCAGGAGACGCTGGCGACGCTGAACGCCTTCAAGACGGACTTGTCGAAGTCGCAGGCGGACCTCGTCCCGCTGAAGGCCCCGGTGTTCGGCATCGAGGCGCTGATCGCGGAAGTCGGCACCACCCGCGACCTCCTCGCCAGGACCGTCGGCGAGATCGAGGCGAACGGCGGCGTGCCCCTCGCCTCGCGCGTCGACGCGCTGGCGAAAAGCAAGCGCGAGGTCGAAGACCGCCTCGCCCGCATCTTCGACAATTTCAACGCGCTCGATGCCTTGCGCAAGGACATCGGCGGCATCTTCTCGACGATCAGGAACAGCCTGAACCGGATCGGGTGAGGAAACGCTCGCGGCCGTGGACGCTGCCGAAACATCCAGACACATCATATCTCCGCGCGCCCGACATATGCCGCCAACATGTCCCGCGCGCGCCGCAACTTGGACGCATTCGGCCGCCCTTCTGTGAGGCGTGTCTGGGGGCACGGCACTGCCGTGTTTGGACCAAACCTTCAGGGGTATGACTGTGAAGAAGATTGTATTTGTTCTGGGTGCGACGCTTGCTCTGGTGACGGCTGCGAACGCTGCTGATTTGCCGCGCCGGCAGCCCGTGCCTGTCTATCCGGCGGAGCAGGCGCCGATCGGCAAGATGCCGATTGGCAAGAGCCCCGTTGGCAAGGCCCCGATCGGCAAGGCGCCCGGCCCGGTCGCGGCGCGCTACTGACGCACGGCGACATACGCGCAGCATCTGCGTAAGCGGCCGACAGTCGAGGGGGCACAGCGTGACGAACAAACCTGATCGATCGGGATCCTGCATCCTTGCGGGGTTCGCGCTCGCGGCGATGATCGCGTGCACGACGCCCTCGGCCTCGGCCCACGAAGCGAACAAGCGCATGGCCGACGCCAATGCGCTTGCGACGACCGACACCGCATCGCGACCGGCGCCGCAGTCGCGGCGGCCCGTCGCGCGTGCGGAGAAAGGCCCCTACTACGTCGACTTCCGCGCCCGGACGGCGGCGAGCTGGGGCCACGCCTTCGTCTGGTACGGCAAGACCAGCGAGCGCGCCGTCGAGGTCGCGGGCCTGACGCCCGCCGGCGACACCCTTGCTTACGTGCTCGGTCACCTCACCTGGGTGCCGTCAGAGACCGGCGCTAGCTACGGCGATCTCGATCCGGAATATCTGACCGCGAGCTATCGCGTCTATCTGAACGAAGCCGACGCCAAGCGCGTGTTCGCCTACATCAAGAAATTGCAGTCGAGCTCGCCGGTCTGGAACGCCGAGACCACCAACTGCACAGGCTTCATCGGCGACATCGCCGAGTTCATGGGCTTGAAGGTCCCCTACCGCTGGCAGCGCCCGGAGAACTTCGTCAACAGCCTCAAGGAAATGAACGGCGGCCGGCAGATGGTGCGGCTGTCGGCGGAGTAGCCGAAGCCTCAAAGCCCTTGCGGGCTACGACATCTCGCGAACATTCGGGTCCCGTTATCACCCGCTCGCTGTCATTGCCCGCGAAGGCGGGCAATCCAGTATTCCAGAGGCGGCGCGGTAACACGGAGACGCCGCGGCGTACTGGATGCCCCGGTCAAGCCGGGGCATGACAGCGTAGGGTGGAGCGGCATCTCGCCCGTCGGGCAAGACCCCCCGCACAAATCTCCCGCCTCGCCCGTCAATCCGCCGCCGCAAATATATTCCACTTTACCGAAATTCGGATTTATCGTACACACGAAACACCCTGGCCCGAGACAAGGGGCGGATCGCGATCGTCACGAACCGCGGGCCGGGCAGCGATGGACGCGACGGCGTCGGGCGCGGGCAGCATTGCAGGGCGGGAAACCGTGAGCAAGGCGCGCTCGCACGAACGACACGGCGCCGACAGCGTCTTCGCATGGCTTCGGGCGCGAGCACACGCCAGCTCTCGAAGTCCCAGCGAGGACGTGCGCGGACGGCGAAGTCGTGTGGTCCTGACGCCCGGGGTCTGTGCGTCAAGTCTTGTGGTGATATGCGCGGCCCGACCGGACCGCGTGCATCAGCCATCCGCAAGGCGACGGGGGCAATAGTGCATCGCTCCCCGGGGAGAGCACGAAGTAAGCCGTAACCCATCGCGCAGGGAAGGCCGGGCGTCCGGCGAGACCTGTGGTCCACCCCGTGTGCATCTTTTGTAGCGCACGGACTTGCGGGTGCCAGCCGCGCCCGGCCTTCCCTGCGCCCTTGTTCCGATGAGGGCAATGCGATGAAGCAGAGCTCGGGCGGACCATGCCGCGAGAAGGCGAAGGTGTGCCTTGCGGTATGGGAGCGAGTTGCGGCCGCGAGCTTGATTTTATGACCGTCATGACGGGACGAATACTGCAGCCCCCAATTATCCGTCCCACGGAATCTCCCCACCTCCCGCATGATCGCCCCGCCCTCACCGCACGCCGGCGCAATAGACTTTTGCCGACCTCGGCGGCATCCTGCCGCCATCAATCGATAACAGGGCCTGCCACGCAGGCGGGGGAAACGCATCATGTTGCAGACACGGTTCACCAGGCTTGTCGGCGTCGAGCACCCGATCGTCCAGGGCGGCATGCAATGGGTCGGGCGCGCCGAGCTGGTCGCCGCCGTTGCGAATGCCGGCGCGCTCGGCTTCATCACGGCGCTGACCCAGCCCACGCCCGAGGATCTGACCAAGGAAATCGCGCGCTGCCGCGACCTCACCGACAAGCCGTTCGGCGTCAACCTCACCATCCTGCCCGCGATCAAGCCGCCACCCTACGCCGAATACCGCGCCGCCATCATCGAGAGCGGCATCACGGTGGTCGAGACCGCCGGCAACAAGCCGCAGGAGCATGTCGACGAGTTCAGGAAGCACGGCGTCAAGGTCGTGCACAAATGCACCAGCGTCCGCCACGCGCTCTCGGCCGAGCGCATGGGCGTCGACGCCATCTCGATCGACGGGTTCGAATGCGCCGGCCATCCCGGCGAGGACGACACGCCCGGCCTGATCCTGATCCCGGCCGCCGCCAACAAGGTCAAGATCCCGATGATCGCCTCCGGCGGCTTCGCCGACGCGCGCGGCCTCGTCGCGGCGCTGGCGCTCGGCGCCGAGGGCATCAACATGGGCACCCGCTTCATGGCCACCAAGGAGAGCCCGATCCACCAGTCCATCAAGGAGAAGATCGTCGCCAATGACGAGCGCGAGACCGAGCTGATCTTCCGCACCATGCGCAACACCTCCCGCGTCGCCAGGAACGCGGTCTCGACCAAGGTCGTCGCCATGGAGAAGGAAGGCGCCAAGTTCGAGGACATCCGCGAGCTCGTCGCCGGTGCCCGCGGCAAGATGGTCTATGCCACCGGCAACTCCGACGAAGGCATCTGGTCGGCCGGCCAGGTCCAGGGCTTGATCCACGACATCCCGAGCTGCGCCGAGCTCGTCTCCCGCATCGTGTCCGAAGCGCAAGCCATCATCAGAAGCCGGCTGGAGGGAATGATCGTTCAGCCGCAACGCGAAGCGGCGGAATAATTCGCTGAAGTGATTTGAACACGACGCCCGCCACGCCGAAGGTATGCTCCCTCGCCCCGCTTGCGGGGAGAGGGTTGGGGTGAGGGGGAGTCTCCGCGCTGACGGTGACAATTGGACTCGCGGGGACTCCCCCTCACCCGCCGCGCGTTCCGCGCGTCGGCCTCTCCCCGCAAGCGGGGAGAGGCGAAGAACGGCTCCGCTCTTCACCTACAAACTCAATTGAGCTCCGAGGTAATGCATGAAGGCTTACGTCTACGGCCCTGAGGGCGCTAGGATTTCCGACGTCGCTCAACCAAAACCTAAGGGCACACAGGTGCTCGTCCGCGTCCGTGCCTGCGGCTTGAACCGTGCCGACACCGGCATGCGCAAGGGCCACGCCCATGGCGCAGCGGGCGGGGTCGGAACCGTACTCGGCATGGAATGGGCCGGCGAGGTCGCCGAGCTCGGACCGGATGCCAAGGGCGTGAAGGTCGGCGACCGTATCATGGGCTCGGGCGGCGCGGCGTTTGCCGAGTACACGCTGGCCGATCACGGCCGGCTGTTCCGCGCGCCCTCGAACATGAATTTCGAGGAGGCCGCCACCCTTCCCGTCGCGCTCGCGACCATGCACAACGCGGTCGTCACCGTCGGCGGCGTGCAGGCGGGCCAGAGCGTGCTGATCCAGGGCGCCAGCTCCGGCGTCGGCCTGATGGCGATGCAGATCGCCAAGCTCAAGGGCGCCAAGCTGGTGATCGGCTCGTCGACCGACGCCTATCGGCGCGGCCGGCTGACGGAGTACGGCGCCGACCTCGCCGTCGACTCGTCCGATCCCAAATGGGTCGAGGAGGTGCTGAAGGCGACGAACGGCGATGGCGTCGATCTCATCGTCGACCAGGTCTCCGGCAAGGTCGCCAACCAGAACCTCGCCGCCACCAGGATCAAGGGCCGTATCGTCAATGTCGGCCGGCTCGGCGGCACCCATGCCGATTTCAACTTCGACCTGCACGCCGCGCGCCGGATCGACTATGTCGGCGTCACCTTCCGCACCCGCACCATCGAGGAAGTCCGCGAGATCTTCGAGGAGGTCCGCAAGGACATCTGGGGTGCGGTGGAATCGCGGAAGCTGCAACTGCCGATCGACAGGGTGTTTGCATTCGCCGACATCGACAAGGCGTTCGAGCACATGGAAGCGAACAAGCATCTGGGGAAGATTGTCGTGACGGTGTGAGGGTGGCCGTCATTCCGGGGCGGCTCGAAGAGCCGAACCCGGAATGACATCGTGACCGCTCCTGCAACTCACTAGCGACTACTCCTGTGGATCATCGCTTGATGTCCCGCGCCGGGCTGCTAAATCCCCCGCCATGACCTCCCAGCACAACAAGACCTCGGTCGCGGCCATCTCGATCTTCGCCAGCGGCGGCATGGCGGCGGCGAAGTTCGTGGTCGGCGTGGCGATCGGCTCGCTCGCGCTGATCTCGGAAGCCCTGCACTCCTCGGTCGACCTGGTCGCAACCATCATCACCTGGGCGGTGGTGCGGGTGTCCGACAAGCCGGCCGACGACGAGCATCACTACGGCCACGGCAAGCTGGAGAGCATCTCCGCGCTCGGCGTCACCGCCCTGCTCTACGTGCTCGCCGGCGGCATCCTGGTCGAGGCCTACAGCCGGCTGCGCGAGGGAACCCCGCCGCCGACCATTTCGGCCATACCGTTCGTGGTGCTGGTGATCGACATCGTCGTCAACCTGTGGCGCGCCCGCGCCCTGCACCGCGCCGCGCGGGAGACGCGCAGCCAGGCGCTCGCCGCCGACGCGCTGCACTTCGCCTCCGACGTCATGGGCTCCTTCGCCGTGATCGTGGGCCTGATCCTCGCCGCTCTCGGCTTCTGGTGGGGCGACGCGGCGGCTGCCGCGGCGGTCGCGGTGATGATCGCGGCGCTCGGCCTGCGCATGGCCGGCTCGACCGTGCAGACGCTGGTCGACCGCGCGCCGGAGGGCGCGCAGGAGAAGGCCACGGCCGCGATCCGCGGCGTCCCCGGCGTGATCGGCGTCGAGCGGCTGCGGGTGCGCATGGTCGGCGCGACCACCTTCATCGACACCATCGCAAAGGTGCCGCGGACCTATCCGATCGACCGCGTCGAGGAGATCAAGCGCAAGGTGCAGGCCGCCGTCGACAAGGCATTCGGCGATGCCGACCTCACCTTCACCCCGGTCCCCGTCGCCCGCGACAACGAGACCGTACGCGACCGCATCATGGTGATCGCCCGCAATTCGAGCCTCGCCGTCCACCACGTCACGGTGCACGACCTCGGCGCCAAGCTGATCGTCAGCATCGACCTCGAGGTCGACGCCGGCATGCGGCTCGACGCCGCCCACGACGTCGCCAACACGCTGGAGCGGAACATCCAGGAGGAGTTCGGCGCCGACGTCGAGGTCGACGTCCATATCGAGCCTCTGGAACCGGAACTGCCGTTCGGCGTCGATGCCGCGCCGGAACGGGTGCAGACCATCGCCGCCGCGTTGGCCGAATTCGCCGGCGAGGGCGAGATCCACGACATCCACAATGTGCGCGTCCGCAACACCGACGCCGGCGAGATCGTCAACTTCCACTGCCGCGCCACGCCGTCGATGAGCGTGATCAAGGTGCACGAGCATGTCGACGCGATCGAGCGCGCGTTGCGCCGCGCGTTCCCGAGCGTGAAGCGCGTGATCAGCCACGCCGAGCCGCCGCGCACGTGACGCAGAATGTGCGAGGAGTCACACGTTCTCGTTTCGGACTCGTCACGCACGTGAGTTTGCGGGCACGCGACGCGCAAACTGCTCATTGGATAAGAATAAATTCGCGTTAACGATTCGTTGACTCTCGACAGCCCGGCAAAACTGGATTCAAATCGGTGTGATTCGGAAGCGATGTGGGGCTGCTTCCGAACTCAAGTTGCAAGCAAGTTTTCCAGGGGGCCGAAGGCATGTCGCGTGCAGACGCCGCGAACGCGTGCGTCCAATCCGATTCGATCAAAGGATTGGCGCAATCGATCGCGAAACCTGCCTATCACCGGCTGCTGATCGCGGAGCCGGCGCTGCGTCGCGCCGTGCCGACGCTCATCATCGCGTTCCTGATCACGATCTGCCTCGGCGCGTTCGTGCAGGTCGTCGACCAGACGCGCCAGAAGCGGCTGGTGATCCGCCATGACATCTCGGCACTCGCCGATTTGCTCGCCGAGCGCATCGACCGCCTCACCTCCTCGCGGCAGGAACGGCTGAAGAACATCGAAAGCCTGCCGGCGCTGCTGCCCGACCTGATCCCGTCCTGGGGCACGGCCACGGGCCGCCATGTCATCGTCACCTCGGCCGGCGTCGACCGCCGCATCCTCGCCCGCATTCCCGTCGACAGCGATCCCTCGGGCAACGACCGCCTGCTCGATTCAATCACGACGGCGCAGTTGCTCGCGGCGCCGCCGCGCGACGGCAACATCTCCGACATGACGCTGCCGAACGGCAACGCCGCGATGGCGATCTCGCGGCAGATCAAGTCGCTGCCCGGCTTCGTCACCGTGATCCAGGAGCGCAACGAGCCGATCTGGGGCTCGGACGCCGCGCTCTCGGTGACGCTGTCGGCCACCACCGGCTTCGTCGTCCTGATCCTCGGTTTCGCCTTCCACTGGCAGTCGACCCGCGCCCGCGAGGGCGATCTCATCAACGACGCGGTGCGCGGCCGCATCGACACCGCGCTCAACCGCGGCCGCTGCGGCCTCTGGGACTGGGACCTGTCGCGCGGCCGGATCTTCTGGTCGCAGTCGATGTTCTCGATGCTGGGCCTCGACGGCCGCAACGAGCTCCTGACCTTCGGCGAGGTCAACGCGCTGGTGAAGTCCGACGACATCGACCTGTTCGAGATCGCCGACCAGCTCATCTCCGAGAAGATCGACCACATCGACCAGACCTTCCGCATGCAGCATGTCGACGGTCACTGGATCTGGCTCCGTGTCCGCTGCGAAAAGACGAGCGGTGCGACCGACTCCAGCGTTCACCTGATCGGAATCGCCGTCGACATCACCGAGCAGAAGAGCCTCGCCGAGCGCACGGTGGAAGCCGATTTGCGTCTGCGCGACGCCATCGAGACCATTCCGGAGGCCTTCGTGCTGTGGGACGCGAGCGACCGCCTCGTGCTCTGCAACTCGCACTTCCAGCGCCTGCACAAGCTGCCCGACAGCGCCGTCATTCCCGGCACCTCCTACGAGACCGTGCTCGAGGTCGGCCGCATGCCGGAGGTGCGCACCCGCCACAACGAGACGGCTGCCCAAGGCCCGGGCGCGCGCACCTTCGAGGCGCAGCTCGACGACGGCAGCTGGCTGCACATCAGCGAGCGCCGCACCAAGGACGGCGGCTACGTCTCGGTCGGCACCGACATCACCCGCATCAAGGAGCACGAGCAGAAGCTGGTCGACAACGATCTGCGCCTGCGCGCCACCGTCATCGACCTCAAGCGCTCGCAGGCCGCGCTCGAACGCCAGACCAACGAGCTCGCCGACCTCGCCGAGAAGTATCAGCGCGAGAAGACCCGCGCCGAGGAAGCCAACCAGACCAAGTCGAAATTCCTCGCCAATATGAGCCACGAGCTGCGCACGCCGCTCAACGCCATCATCGGCTTCTCCGAGATCATGGGCTCGGGCCTGTTCGGCGAGCTCGGCAGTGAGAAGTACCAGGAATATTGCCAGGACATCCTGACCAGCGGCCACTACCTCCTCGAAGTCATCAACGACATCCTCGACATGTCCAAGATCGAGGCCGGCCGCATGAAGCTCGACATGGAGGAGCTCGACCTCGCGCGGACGCTCGCGGAATCCCTGCGCGTCGTCTCCGGCCGCGCGCAGGACAAGCACCTGACGCTCGATGCCGATATCGAGAAATCGATCTCCGTCGTCGCCGACCGCCGCGCCACCAAGCAGATCATCGTCAACCTGCTCTCGAACGCGGTGAAGTTCACGCCCGACGGCGGACGCATCGTGGTACGCAGCCGGCAGCTCGACGACAGGATCGTGCTGATGATCGCCGACACCGGCATCGGGATCGCCCCGCACTCCCTGGCGCGGCTCGGACGCCCGTTCGAGCAGGTCGAGAGCCAGCTCACGAAGACCTATCACGGCTCGGGGCTGGGCCTCGCCATCGCACGCTCGCTGGCGCAACTCCACGGCGGCTCGATGCGGCTGCGCTCGAAGATCGATGTCGGCACCGTCGTCCGCGTGACGCTGCCGCGCGACGCCGTCAAGGCGGCGTCCGGGATATCGGCCGCGGCCTGAAGCTACAATTGCAGCGTCGGCGCGACCTCGCGCGCGACATTGACCAGCGCCGCGATCAGCGGCGTCATCGGATCGCGCTGCGGGATCACCATGCCGATGCTGTAATTGACCTCGGGGTCGACGATCGGGATCGAACGCACGGTATCGGACAGGCCAAGCGTCTCGGCGAGCTTGGCCGGCATCACGCTCGCCCAGCGTCCCGTCTTCACGTGCGTGAACAGCACGAGCAGCGAGTTCGAGGTCAGCGTCGGCGTCGCCTCCGCGCCGACCGAGCGCAGCGCGCGGTCGATGATGCGGCGGTTCTGCATGTCGGGCGTGAGCAGGCACAGCGGCACCTGCCCGACCTCGGTCCAGGTCACCGTCTCGCGATCACCGAACATCGCATCAGGCGCGGTGAGGAGGCGATAGCTCTCGTTGTAGAGCGGAATGGTGCGCACCTTGCCGATCGGCTCGTTCTCGATATAGGTCAGCCCCGCGTCCACCTCGAGATTTTCGAGCAGCCCGAGCACCTCCGATGACGTTGTGGACTGGATGCGGAAGCGCACCTCGGGATGCCTGGCGCGGAACGGCGTCGTCAGCGCGGCAACCATGCCGAGCACGGTCGGGATCGCCGCGATGCGGATCTCACCGGAGAGCTTGTCCTTCAGCGAGTTGATCTCCTGGCGCATCGCGCGGGCATCGCCCACGATCCGCCGCGCCCAGTCCAGCGCCCGCTCGCCCTCGGGCGTAAAGCCCTGGAAGCGGGACCCGCGCTGGACCAGCATCACGCCGAGGATCTCCTCGAGCTGCTTGAGCCCGGTCGACATCGTCGGCTGGGTGACCCCGCAGGCTTCCGCCGCGCGTCCGAAATGCCGTTCCTTCGCCAGCGCCAGCAGCAGTTCAAGCTTGTCGATCAACCGGACGTCCCCTCGAATTCTGTCGTGGCATGCAAGCTAGCACGGCAGGTCCTTGCCAACACGGAAAAACCGGCAGGCGAAATGCGATTAATTCCACTTCCGTATCGATCGATTGCATCCGCCAATCGATCTGAATTCGCAATCGCAGCATGAGACAGCTTTATTGATCTTCGAATGATTCCAAATAGTTTGCGAGGCAGGAACGCTCGGGTTGAGAACAAAGAATGACAGCGACTTACGAGCCTTGTTACGAGCCTTGGGACGAGACGCGCGGCGCCGAGATCATCGCCGAACATGCAAGGCAGGAGGGCGCGACGCTGGTCATCCTGCATGCGCTCCAGGAGGCGTTCGGCTACGTGCCGGAGGCCGCCATTCCCATGGTGGCGCAAGCGCTCAATCTGTCGCGCGCCGAAGTGCATGGCGTGTTCACCTTCTACCATGATTTCAGGCACAAGCCGGCCGGCCGCCACGTGCTGAAGCTTTGCCGCGCCGAGGCCTGCCAGGCTGCGGGCGGCGATGCGCTGGCCGCGCGTGCGGAGGCCCGGCTCGGCGTGTCGCTTGGCAACACGACGGCCGATGATGGCGTCACGCTGGAGCCGATCTACTGCCTCGGGCTCTGCGCGACCGCACCGTCCGCGATGCTCGACGGTCGCCTCGTCGGCCGGCTCGACGAGAAGCGTCTCGATGCGCTGGTTGCGGAGGCACAGCGATGAGCATGCGTCTCTTCGTCTCACGCGACGCGGGTGCGTTGGCCGTCGGCGCCGACGAGGTTGCGCTGGCGCTGGAACAGGCTGCGGCCAAGCGCGGCGTCGCCGTCGAGATCATCAGGACCGGCTCGCGGGGCATGTACTGGCTGGAGCCGCTGGTCGAGGTCGCGACGCCGCAGGGCCGGATCGCGTTCGGCCCGGTCACCGAGACCGATGTACCCTCCCTGCTCGACGCGCTCGCCAGCAATACGCCGCATCTGCTGCGGTTAGGGGCGACCGACGAGATTCCCTGGCTGAAGCGCCAGACCCGCCTCACCTTCGCCCGCTGCGGCGTGATCGATCCGCGCTCGCTCGAGGACTACCGCGCCCACGGTGGCTACAAGGGCCTGGAGCGCGCGCTGTCGCTCGGCTCGGAGGCCATCCTCACCGAGGTCACCGCATCGGGCCTGCGCGGCCGCGGCGGCGCGGGCTTTCCGACCGGCATCAAATGGAAGACGGTTGCCCAGGCCAAGGCCGACCGCAAGTTCATCGTCTGCAACGCCGACGAAGGCGACAGCGGTACCTTCGCCGACCGCATGATCATGGAAGGCGATCCCTTCCTGGTGATCGAGGGCATGACCACCGCCGGCATCACCGTCGGCGCGACCAAGGGCTACATCTACATCCGCAGCGAATATCCGCACGCGGTCGAGGCGATGAAGGCCGCCATCCAGGCTGCGAAGCGCGGCGGTTATCTCGGCGACAAGATCGGCGGCTCGACCTACAGCTTCGACCTCGAAGTCCGCGTCGGCGCCGGCGCCTATGTCTGCGGCGAGGAAACGTCGCTGCTGGAGAGCCTCGAAGGCCGCCGCGGCATCGTGCGCGCCAAGCCGCCGCTGCCGGCCCATCACGGCCTGTTCGGCAAGCCGACCGTGATCAACAACGTGCTGTCGTTCGCGGCGATCCCCTTCATCCTCGCCGAAGGCGCGAAGGCCTATGCGGATTTCGGCATGGGCCGCTCGCGCGGCACGATGCCGATCCAGCTCGCCGGCAATATCCGCCATGGCGGCCTGTTCGAGACCGCGTTCGGCGTGACGCTCGGCGAGCTCGTCGACGACATCGGCGGCGGCACGTCCACCGGCCGTCCGGTCCGCGCGGTGCAGGTCGGCGGGCCCCTTGGCGCCTACTTCCCCCGCGCGCTGTTCGACACGCCGTTCGACTACGAAGCCTTTGCCGCGCGTGACGGGCTGATCGGCCATGGCGGCATCGTCGTGTTCGACGACAGCGTCGACATGCGCAGGCAGGCACGCTTCGCGATGGAATTCTGCGCCGTCGAATCCTGCGGCAAGTGCACGCCCTGCCGGATCGGCTCGACCCGCGGCGTCGAGACCATCGAGAAGATCATCAACGGCGAACGCGTCAGCGAAAACCTCGCGCTCGTCGAAGACCTCTGCAACACCATGAAATTCGGCTCGCTCTGCGCGCTCGGCGGCTTCACGCCCTATCCTGTGCTCAGCGCATTGAAGCACTTCCGGGAGGACTTCGTCCCGGCGCCGACCACGCTTCAGGCCGCGGAATAGGAGAACGACAATGTCTCTGATCGAAGAAATCGACTTCGGCACGCCGCGCGCCAAATCGGGAACGATGGTGACGCTGACCATCGACGGCAAGGAGATCTCGGTGCCCGAGGGCACCTCGATCATGCGCGCGGCGATGGAAGCCGGCCACCAGATCCCGAAACTCTGCGCGACCGACATGGTCGATGCATTCGGCTCCTGCCGCCTCTGCCTCGTCGAGATCGAGGGCCGCGCCGGCACGCCGGCATCCTGCACTACGCCTGTGATGCCGGGCCTCGTCGTGCACACCCAGACCGACCGGCTGAAGAAGCTGCGCAAGGGCGTGATGGAGCTCTATATCTCCGATCACCCGCTCGACTGCCTCACCTGCGGCGCCAACGGCGATTGCGAGTTGCAGGACATGGCCGGCGCCGTGGGCCTGCGCGACGTGCGCTACGGCTACGAGGGCGAGAACCATGTCTTCGCGAAATCCAACGGCGAGGTCAACGCCGCCTGGATGCCGAAGGACGAGTCCAACCCCTACTTCACCTACGATCCCTCCAAGTGCATCGTCTGCTCGCGCTGCGTCCGCGCCTGCGAGGAGGTGCAAGGCACCTTCGCGCTGACGATCTCGGGCCGCGGCTTCGACAGTCGCGTCTCGCCCGGCATGAGCGAGAGCTTCCTCGGCTCCGAATGCGTCTCGTGCGGCGCCTGCGTGCAGGCCTGCCCGACCGCGACGCTGACCGAAAAATCCGTGATCGAGATCGGCCAGCCCGAGCACTCGGTCGTCACAACCTGCGCCTATTGCGGCGTCGGCTGCGCCTTCAAGGCGGAGATGCGCGGCGAGGAAGTCGTGCGCATGGTGCCGTACAAGGACGGCAAGGCCAATCGCGGCCATTCCTGCGTCAAGGGACGCTTCGCCTGGGGCTACACCAACCACAAGGAACGCATCCTCAAGCCGATGATCCGCGAACGGATCGAGGATCCCTGGCGCGAAGTGTCCTGGGATGAGGCGTTCTCCTTCGCCGCCGCCAGGATGCGCGGCATCCAGAAGAAGTACGGTCGCGACGCCATCGGCGGCATCACCTCGTCCCGTTGCACCAACGAAGAGACCTATTTGGTGCAGAAGCTGATCCGGGCCGGCTTCGGCAACAACAATGTCGATACCTGCGCCCGCGTCTGCCACTCGCCGACCGGCTATGGCCTGTCGCAGACCTTCGGCACGTCGGCCGGCACCCAGGACTTCGACTCCGTGGAGAACACCGACGTCGCCGTCGTCATCGGCGCCAATCCGGCCTCCGCACACCCCGTCTTCGCCTCGCGCCTGAAGAAGCGCCTGCGCCAGGGTGCCAAGCTGATCGTGATCGATCCGCGCCGCACCGAGATGGTGGAATCGCCGCATGTGAAGGCGCTGCATCTGCCGCTGATGCCCGGCACCAACGTCGCGGTCGTCACCGCGCTGGCGCATGTCATCGTCACCGAGGGCCTCGTCAACGAAGCCTTCGTGCGCGAGCGCTGCGACTGGACCGAGTTCGAGGAATGGGCCGCCTTCGTCGCCCAGCCGAACAACAGCCCGGAAGCAACGGCGATCCTCACCGGCGTGGACCCCAAGGCGCTGCGCGAAGCGGCCCGCATCTACGCCACCGGCGGCAACGGCGCGATCTATTACGGTCTCGGCGTCACCGAGCACAGCCAGGGTTCGACCACGGTGATCGCGATCGCCAACCTCGCGATGGCGACCGGCAATATCGGCCGTCCCGGCGTCGGCGTGAACCCGTTGCGCGGCCAGAACAACGTGCAGGGTTCCTGCGACATGGGCTCGTTCCCGCACGAGCTGCCCGGCTACCGCCACATCTCGGGCGATGCCGTGCGCGACCAGTTCGAGGCGCTCTGGAACGTCAAGCTCAACCCGGAGCCGGGCCTGCGCATTCCCAACATGTTCGATGCCGCGATCGAGGGCACGTTCATGGGCATCTACGTGCAGGGTGAGGACATCCTCCAGTCCGACCCCAACACCTCGCATGTGGTGGCGGCGCTGTCGGCGATGGAATGCGTGATCGTCCACGACCTGTTCCTGAACGAGACCGCGAACTACGCCCACGTCTTCCTGCCCGGCTCGAGCTTCCTCGAGAAGGACGGCACCTTTACCAACGCTGAACGCCGCATCCAGCGCGTGCGCAAGGTGATGACGCCGAAGAACGGCATGGCCGACTGGGAAGTCACCATCGGCCTTGCCAAGGCCATGGGCTTCGAGATGAACTACAGCCACCCGTCCGAGATCATGGACGAGATCGCGGCGCTGACGCCGACCTTCACCGGCGTCTCCTATGCCAAGCTCGACGAGCTCGGCTCGGTGCAGTGGCCGTGCAACGAGAAGGCGCCCGAGGGCACGCCGGTGATGCATATCGACGGCTTCGTCCGCGGCAAGGGCAAGTTCATCGTCACCGAATATGTCGCGACCGACGAGCGGACCGGCCCACGTTTCCCGCTGCTGCTCACCACGGGGCGCATCCTCAGCCAGTACAATGTCGGCGCGCAGACAAGGCGGACCGAGAACGTGGTCTGGCATGCCGAGGACCGGCTGGAGATCCACCCACACGACGCCGAGCAGCGCGGGGTGCGCGACGGCGACTGGGTGCGGTTGACGAGCCGCGCCGGCGAGACCACGCTGCGCGCGGAGATCACCGATCGCGTCGCGCCGGGCGTCGTCTACACCACCTTCCACCACCCGGACACACAGGCCAACGTCATCACGACGGACTATTCGGACTGGGCGACCAACTGTCCCGAATACAAGGTCACGGCGGTGCAGATCTCGCCGTCGAACGGCCCGTCCGACTGGCAGAAGTCCTATGACGCGCAGGCGCGGCACTCCCGCCGCATCGCGCCCGCCGAGGCTGCGGAGTAAGCGCATGCACGTGCCGGTCCAGGCCATCGACCGCGAGATCTGGCGCCACAGCGTTGCGTCCGAGGGCACGCGGCTGATCCCCGAGGAGACGCCGCTGGCGCTGACCTACAATGGCGGCACCTATGCCGTCATGATGGGGACGCCGCAAAACCTCGAGGACTTCGCAGTCGGCTTCAGCCTCAGCGAAGGCATCGTCAGATCGGTCGACGACATCCGGTCGCTCGAAATAGTCCGCCTCGACGACGGCATCGAGCTGCGCATGTGGCTTGCGCCGGACCAAGCCGCGCGCATCAGCGAACGGCGGCGTCATATCGCCGGCCCGACCGGCTGCGGCATCTGCGGCATCGAGTCCATTGCAGAAGCCGTGCGGCCTGCGGCCGTCGTGCCGCCGGGGCAGAACTTCACGCCCGAGCAGATCATGACGGCGATGCAGGCCATCGCGCCGCTGCAATCGATCAACATGCAAACCCGCGCCGTTCACGCCGCCGCGTTCTGGTCGCCTGCCGGCAACATCGTCGCGCTGCGCGAGGATGTCGGCCGCCACAACGCGCTGGACAAGCTTGCCGGTGCGCTGGCGCGCAGCCGGACGGATGCGCGCGGCGGCATGGTGCTGCTGACGAGCCGCGTCTCGGTCGAGATGGTGCAGAAGACCGCCGCGATCGGCGCGCCGCTGATGGTCGCGGTCTCCGCGCCGACCGCGCTCGCGGTCCGCACCGCGGAAGCCGCCGGCATCACGCTGATCGCCATTGCCCGGCAAGACGGGTTCGAAGTGTTCACGCATGGCGGCCGCATCGTCGCCTGCCATGCCACGGAGGTTGCCGATGTCGCCTGACCGCCTGATCTACATGGCCAACCAGATCGGCAGGTTCTTCCAGAGCCAGGGCCACGACAAGGCCGTGCCGGGAATCGCCGAGCATATCAAGAAGTTCTGGGATCCCCGGATGAAGCGCGCGATCTTCGCCCATCTCGACGCCGGCGGCGCGGACCTGGAGCCCAATGTCCGCGAGGCCCTCACCTCGCTGAAGCCGGCGACGTCCCTTCCAGCAACGCCCTGAACACGCGCCGCACCTCGCTCTGCGTCTCCTTCACACGCGCCTCCAGCGACGAGAAATCCGGCGCGTCGCCGGCACGCGCCATCACGCGTTGGAGATCGGTGCCGGCGGTTTCCGGCTTGAAGCGGTCGCTGACGCAGAGCCGCAGGATCTGCGTCAGGTCGTGATAGAGCCGCGCCGCGGCACGCAGGATCTCGGCCTCCGACTGCGGCAGCACGCCGAGCCTCGCCGCATTGTCCAGCACCTGAAGCGTGCTGACGTCGAGAATATCCGGCTTGTGATGGGCATGCACGAGCTGGAGATATTGCGCGATGAAGTCGATGTCGATCATGCCGCCGGCGGCATATTTGAGATCCCAATAGTCGGTCTCGCCCTTCTCCTGCGCGATCGCGCGCCGCATGTCGGCGACGTCGTTGGCGATGGTGGCAGGATCGCGGCGGCGGGTCAGGACATCGCGGATGACGCCCGCGATCCGCTCGCCGAATTCAGCCGATGCCGACACCACGCGGGCACGCGTCAGTGCCATGTGCTCCCAGGTCCAGGCCTCGTTGGCCTGATAATCCGCGAAGGAGGCAAGGCTCGAGGCCACCGGGCCGGCCCGCCCCGACGGGCGCAGCCGCATGTCGATCTCATAGAGCACGCCGTAATTGGTGCGCGTCGTGAAGGCGCTGATCAGGCGCTGGGTGAAGCGCGCGAAATAATGCGCGCCTTGAAGCGATTTCGGCCCGTCCGAGTCCGGATTCTCGCTGTCGAAATCGTACAGCAGGATCAGGTCGAGATCGGACGACGCGGTCATTTCGCGGCTGCCGAGCCGGCCCATCGCGATGATCGCCGTCTCCTGCCCCTTGATCCGGCCGTGCTGGGCGGCAAAGCGATCGGCAACGAGGTCATGCACTGTGTGGACGACGCCTTCGGCGACGTCGGCAAAGGCCGTGCTCGCCTGCTGCGCCGAGACCGTGCCGGAGAGGATGCGCGTGCCGATCAGGAACAGGCTCTCCTGCCCGAACAGGCGCAGGCGATCGAGGAATTCCTCATATGAGGCGGCATCCTGCACGGTGGCGGCGAGCCGCCCCGACAATTCCCGCCTGTCCGGCATCGCGCCGAAGAAGCGCGGATCGATCAACCCATCCATGAGCTGCGGCTGCCGCGCCAGCATCTCGCCGAGCCGCGGCGCCGCGCCCAGCACCAGCGCCACGAGCGCGACGAGATCGCGGTTCTGGCCAAGCAGCGTGATCAGCCGGCCGCCACGCTGGAGCGCCCCAAGGAATTGATCGAACGCCACGACGGCGCGGTCCGGCTCCTCGGCGAGGGCGAGGCCGTCGATCAGGGCCGGCACGAATTCGATGAAGGCGGTTCGCGTCGCCTCGTTGCGGAACACGCGATAGTCGCCCGTGATCCAGTCGCGCACGGTCTGCGCCACGGCGGCAGGCTTCTTGAAGCCGAGCGTCGTCAGGTGCTGGAACAGGCGCGGATCGTCGGGACCTGCACTGTAGTCGAGCGCCGGCAGCTTTGCCGTGCCGGTCGGGTCATCGCCCTCGAACAGCTTCTCGTAGTGCCCCTGCACGATCTCGAGCTGCCGCAGCAGGTCGCGCGCAAAGGCCTCGCGATCCGGATAGCCGAAGAACCGGGCAAAGCGCTCGACCGCTTCCCTGTCGTCGGGCAGCGCATGGGTCTGCTCGTCGGCGACCATCTGGAGGCGATGCTCGACCCGGCGCAGGAATTCGTACGCCCTGGCGAGTTCGTCACGCGCCGCAAGGGTGATCCAGTTGCTGCTGGCGAGCACATCGAGCGCGGCGAGCGTCGGCCGCACCCGCAATTCCGGATGGCGGCCGCCGGCGATCAACTGCTGGGTCTGCGCGAAAAACTCGATCTCGCGGATGCCGCCGCGGCCGACCTTGACGTTGTGGCCTTCGACCGCGACCTCACTCTGGCCGCGATAGGTCTGCATCTGCCGCTTCATGTCGTGGACGTCGGCAAGCGCGGCGAAGTCGAGATGCTTGCGCCAGACGAAGGGGGCGATCTCGGCGAGCAGCGCCTCGCCTGCCCTGGCATCGCCGGCACAGGCGCGCGCCTTGATCATCGCGGCGCGTTCCCAGGTGCGCCCTTCCCGCTCGTAGTAATGCAGCGCGGCGTCCCGTGAGATCGCCACCTGCGTCGAGGACGGATCGGGGCGCAGGCGTAGATCGACGCGGAAGACATAGCCGTCATAGGTGCGCTGCTGGAGAATGCGTGCCATGCCTTGCGTCACGCGGACGAAAAACGGCTGCGGCTCGATATCCGGCGCCAGCGTCGTGGCGTCAGGGTCGAAGAACACGATGAGGTCGATGTCGCTGGAATAGTTCAGCTCGCCCGCCCCCATCTTGCCCATCGCGAGCACGATCAGGCCGCAGCCCTCTTCCGGTGCCTCGGGATTAGGCGGGAAAAGCTTTCCTCGTGCGGCTTCCTGCCGCAGCAGGTACTGGAGCGCCGCCTGCACGGAGGAGACCGCGACATCGGTCAGCGCCGCCGTCACCCGCATCACCGGCCAGACCCCGCCGATATCGCACAACGCGGTCAGGAGCGCCGCCTCCGCCTTCATGCGGCGAAGCAGCCGCATCACCTCGGCCTCGTCAGGTGCCGCGACCACCGCGCCCCTCGCCTCCGCGATCAGTGCGGCGAGATGAGTATCCGGATCGCATTCGAGCAGCCGGATCAGGCGCAGCGGATCGGCGCGCACCAGATCGAACAGATAGGGCGAGAATTCCGCGATGCCGGCGAGGATATTCCGGGCGAAGGGATGAACCAGCAGCGCTTCGAGACGAGCCGATTGTGCCGGCTCGAGCTCGGCCAGCCAGCTTTCAAAACGTCGTTCGTCGGTTGTGGAAGCGGCAATATGGGGAGCCTCCGCGAAGCGTGCGGCCAGGCTCTCACCATGCTTGTCCGCGTTTCCCGGCGCGGAGTGGTTCATGCCACCTTCTGTGGCACATCCGGTATTGGAGGAGCAACCCTGTCGCCCGCGCCCGCGCGCGCCGACAGCACCAGCGTGGCGACGAGGCCGGGATGGGCATCGCCCAGCCGCAATTCTCCGCTATGGAGCGTCGCAACTGCGGAGGCAAGGCTGAGGCCGAGGCCGGAGCCCGGCAGCGTGCGGCTAGCTTCAAGCCGGACGAATCGTTCGACAGCATGTTTGCGGTCGGCTTCCGGAATACCGGGGCCGCGATCGGTGACGCTCAGCAGCACCTGGTCGCCCTCGCGCTTCGCCTCGATCATGATCTGCCCAGAGTCCATGCTGACCACGGTTCCGCCGGCCTGCGTGACCGGCTTGCCGTATTTGATGGCATTCTCGACCAGATTGGCGAGCGCCTGGCTGATCAGCTCGCGGTTGCCGTGAACCGGCGTCGGATCGGCCTTGACCTTCAAGGTCATGCCGTCGTCCTCGGCGAGCGGCTCGTAGAGCTCGTGGATGCCGCCCGCGACATCGGCGGCATCGAAATCGTCCATGTTGCCGCGCGCCTGGCCGGACTCGGCGCGCGCGATCATCAGCAGCGCGTTGAAGGTGCGGATCAGCCCGTCGGATTCCTCGATGGTCCGCTCCAGCGCGGCGCGGTAGTCGGCCTCGCAGCCCGATTTCGCCAACGCTTCCTCGGCGCGGTTGCGCAAGCGCGTCAGCGGCGTCTTGAGATCGTGGGCGATATTGTCGGAGACCTCCTTCAGCCCCGCCATCAGCGCCTCGATGCGCTCCAGCATGGCATTGAGGTTTTCGGCGAGGCGGTCGAGCTCGTCGCCGCTGCGCCCCACCGGCAGGCGCTCGCTGAGATCGCCGGTCATGATGCGGTGCGCCGTGCCGCTCATCGCGTCGATGCGCCTGAGCACTCTGCGCGCGACGAAGACGCCGCCGCCGAGCCCGAGCACGACCACGATCAGGACTGACCATTGCGCGGCCTTGGCGACGATGCCGAACAGACGACGCCGCTCGGCGAGGTCGCGGCCGATCAGCAGCCGGAAGCCGTTTTCGAGCTCGGTGACGCGCACGAGCGCGCGGTGATCGCGCTCGTCGGCGTCCTCGATCCGCCGATAGGCCGTCTCGGTCCAGCCGCGCGTTGCCATCACGCCCGGCGCCAGCGAGCCGACATTGCCGGCCACCGCCTGCCCCGTCGGCGTCGTCACGAGGTAGAGATTGGCGCCCGGTCGCAGCGCCCGATACTCGATCGCGCGCACGAGGCCGACGAGGCCGCGGCGGCCGTAGATCTCGTTGATCTCCGAGGTCTCGGCATTCACCGTCTGCGTGATTTCCTCGGTGATGAGCCGCCGCGTATTCCAGGCGAAATAGGCGAGCAGCGAGGCTGCGAAAATCGCGAACAGAAACAGGTAGACCAGCGTCAGCCGGAATGCCGTGGTGCGGATCAGTTTACCGAATGCCGTCACGGATCATGTACCCGGCGCCGCGGATCGTGTGCAGCAGCGGCCGCTCAAAACCCTTGTCGATCTTGGAGCGCAGCCGCGAAATGTGCACGTCGATCACGTTGGTCTGCGGATCGAAATGATAGTCCCAGACGTTCTCCAACAGCATGGTGCGCGTCACCACCTGGCCGGCGTGCTTCATGAGGTATTCGAGCAGGCGGAATTCGCGCGGCTGAAGCGTCAGTTCATCCTTGCCGCGGGCAACGCGATGGGAGAGCCGGTCGAGCTCGAGATCGCCGACACGATAGAGCGTGTCCTCGGCCGGGCCGCCGCGGCGGCGCGACAGCACCTCGACCCGCGCCAGGAGCTCGGCGAACGAATATGGCTTGGGCAGATAGTCGTCGCCGCCGGCGCGCAGGCCCTTGATGCGGTCGTCGACCTGCCCGAGCGCGGAGAGAATCAGCACCGGCGCGGTGTTGCCCTTGTCGCGCAGCGCGCCGATCAACGACAGGCCGTCGCGCTTAGGCAGCATGCGGTCGACCACCAGCACGTCGTAATCCCCGTTCTCGGCCATGGCGAGGCCTTCCTCGCCGTCGGGGGCGTGGTCGGCAATGTGTCCGACTTCGCGAAACGCCTTCACGAGGTAGTCGGCGGATTCGCGGTCGTCTTCAATGATGAGGAGGCGCATCGTGCGTTCGGCGGCGGTCAAGGAGGTCACCTTCTCTAAACATGGCGCGAGCGGCAATCGCATGCAAGCCGAGTGGGAGAGTCTCGGGTCGAGAAAAAGGCGGGCGGTGAAGCTGGGGGGACCTCACCGCCCTAGGCCTTCCGACGGAGGGGGGCGTAATTCCACCGGAAGGTAGATTGGGGAAGCGAATGTTACGCTGCTCCCCCGAAGGGCGCCGGCGGCTGGGGCGACTGATGCCGGCGACACCCTTCATTGCGTAGCCTCCTGACGCTTACCCCTTGGCGAGGGGAATCGCGACGAAGCGCGACTGGCCGCCGCTCTTCACGCGCATCAGGACGCTGTTCTTGTTGTCGGTCCGCGCCGTGTTGATGGCCTCGCGGACATCGCCGGCGGTGCTGACGCTCTTGCCGCCGACTTCGAGAATCACGTCGCCTTCCTTGAAGCCGCGTTCGGCCGCGGCGCTCTTCGGATCGACTTCGGTAACCACGACGCCTTCCTTGCCGGCGCCGGCCACGGAGTTCGCGGGCGCAACGGTCATGCCGAGCTTGGGCACGTCGGTGCCCTTGGTCGCGCCCTTGCCGCTGTCGTTATCGGTATCGGCCTTGGCCTCGACCGTGTTCGGCAGCTGGCCGAGGGTGAGGTTCACGACCTTGTCCTGGCCCTTGTGCAGCACGTTGAGCTTCACGATCGCACCGGGCGCCATGCCGCCGATGGTGCGGGCGAGCTCGCGGGCGTCCTTGACGGATTCGCCGTTGACCGAGGTGATCACGTCGCCGGACTCGATGCCGGCCTTCGCCGCCGGACCGTTCGCCTGCGGCTCCGCCACCAGCGCCCCTTCGGCCTTCTTCATGCCGAGGCTGTCGGCGATATCCGACGTCACCGGCTGAATCTGCACGCCGATCCAGCCGCGGCTGACCGAACCCTTGTCCTTGAGCTGGGCAACAACCGTCTTCACGGTGTTGGCCGGGATCGAGAACGCGATGCCGACACTGCCGCCGGAGGGCGAGTAGATCGCGGTGTTGACGCCCATCACCTCGCCGTCGGTGTTGAAGGCCGGACCGCCGGAATTGCCCTTGTTCACGGGCGCGTCGATCTGGATGAAATCGTCATAGGGACCGTTGCCGATGTCGCGGCCGCTGGCCGAGACGATGCCCGCGGTCACGGTGCCGCCGAGACCGAAGGGATTGCCGACTGCGAGCACCCAGTCGCCGATCCGCGGCTTGCCGTCGGCAAGCTTTGCGAACGGGAAGTTCGAGCCGCCCTCGACCTTGATCAGGGCAAGGTCGGTGCGCTGGTCGGTGCCGATCACCTTGGCGGTATAGGTCTTGCCGTCGTCGGTGGTGACCTCGACCTTGTCGGCGCCGTCGACCACGTGGTTGTTGGTCACGGCAAAGCCGTCAGCCGAGATGAAGAAGCCGGAACCCTGGCCCTGCACGACGCGGCCACGGCCGCCCTTCATGCCCGGGATGCCATCCGGACCGCCGAAGCGCCGGAAGAAGCGCTCCATCGGCGAGCCCGGCTGGAACGGCGAGGAGGAATCGTCGCCGTCATCGTTGCTCGCGGTCTTTTCCTTGATGTTGACCTTCACCGAGATCACCGACGGCTTCACGCGCTCGACGATGTCGGCGAAGCCGACCGGGCGTTCAACCTTCCGGACCTCGTTGTTGACCTGCGCATGCGCCGGGCTTGAGAACAGGTCGGCCGGCGACACCGACGGGCTGAAGCCGTAGACGGCTGCGCCGAAGCCGGCGACGACCGAGGCCATCAGCGCGATCTTGCGCGCGGAGAAGACCGACCGGCGCGGCTGCCGGTAGGACGGAAGGTTCGAAAGGTCGGGACGTTCGGTCATGCAGAGCTCTCCAGGGCCTTGAAATCCATTTGGTGCGGGATGGCAGCACCTTACGGACCTGAAGATGGGGGCTCGCGCCTTACCGTGCGCTGGCGGCGGGGTTAAACTTTCGTAATGAAGGGGCGGCGTTGATGCGGCAGTTTAGCGCAGACCGAAAGTTGTGGTCTCACAGGAACTTATTCGAGTTCAGGTGACCGCCTCCCCGGCAAGGTTTTAGGCGACCTCAGCTTGCCCTGACGCTGACGATGAACTCGTCGACTTCACGCTTCAGGGTCTCGGCCTGCTGCGACAGATCGACAGCGGAATCCCGGGCCTCGGCCGCCATGCGACCGGTCTCGGCGGAGGTCGAGGTGATCTGGGCGATGTGGTTGGACACGTCGAGCGTGCCGCGCGCGGCGTCCTGGACGCTGCGCGAGATGTCCTGGGTGGCGTTGCGCTGCTGGGCAGTGTCGACCTCGATGCCGGACATGATCGACGAGATCTCCGACAGCGTCTTCGAGATGCCGTCGATCGCCCCGCGCGTCTCCGCGGTGATGCCCTGGATGCTGGCGACATGGGAGGTGATCTCCTCCGTCGCCTTGCTGGTCTGGTGCGCGAGGCTCTTCACCTCGGAGGCGACGACGGCAAACCCCTTGCCGGCCTCCCCCGCCCGCGCCGCCTCGATGGTGGCGTTGAGCGCCAAAAGGTTGGTCTGCGATGCGATCGCCTGCACGAGCTGCACGACCTCGCCGATCTTGTCGGCGGCGTCCGACAGCGTGTGGATGGTGTCGCGGCTCTTCTCGGCTTGCGCCGCCGCGCCCTCGGCGCGCTGGGTCGCATCGGTGACGCGTCGGCTGATCGTGCCGATCGAATTCGTCATCTCCTCGGCGGAACCCGCGACCGTCTGCACGCTGGCGCTGGCCTGGCTCGCTCCGCTCGCCACCGCATTGGCCTTGGTGCTGGTGTCGTTGGCCGTCCGCGACAGCGTCTCGGCATTGCTCTTCAGATGCACGGCCGACGAGGCCACGCTATCGACGACGCTGGCTACGAGATCGTTGAAGCGCTTGATCCGGGCGTCCAGGAATTTCGACCGCTCGGCCTGGTGCTGCGCTTCACGCAATTGCTGCTCGGTGAGGCGGCGCCGTTCGAGCCCGTTGGTCTTGAAGACCTCCAGCGCGCCGGCGAGCAGGCCGATTTCGTTGGTGCCGCCGAGCCCCGGCACGGGGGTTTCGAACTTCTGGTCGGCGACCTCGCGCATGGCATGCACGATCGCCGCCAACGGACTGAGGATACCGTTGCGCACGGCAAACCAGGTCGTGAGGCAGATCGCGCAGGCGACGACCGCAATCACACCGCAGGCGATCAGGAAGTAGGAGAATGCGGCCTGTGCCTGCTGGTAGATCTGCATCGCGTGATCGCGTGCGGGCCCGCTCAGCGCAGCAAAGTCCGACGACAGGCTGGTGATCTCGTTGTTGAGATAGAGCACCGCGACGAATCCGGTGCCGCCGCCGATGCCCAGCAGGAACAATAATGCAGCGACGACGGCGCCGACCAGGAAGCGGATCGTCAGATTGCTGTTCGCGAACATCGGGGAACTCAGAGTCTGGAATCAAATCTCGGGACAAGCTTCCAGACAAAGGTCAACATAGCATGAAACACCCGGCGGCGGCCGGCAGATTACGTATCAATACGTAGCCGGGAGGATTTCACGTCGCTAGGACGATTTGGCCTCGTCCGACATCAATGCCGCGAGTCTCGCCTCTTCATCGGGCGTGAGCGGCGCCGCAGGTAGGTCTGCACCGCTCCGCGAGCGACGCCGGATTTGCAGCCACAGCGCCAGGCCACCGCCGGTCAGCAGCAGGGGGCCGAGCAGCCACAGCAGCAAGGTCTGCCGCTCGAAGCGCGGCTTGAGCAGCACGAACTCGCCATAGCGCGCGACCAGGAAGTCGAGCACCTGCGAGTTGCTGTCGCCGGCCGCGATGCGCTCGCGCACCAGGAGCCGCAGGTCGCGCGCCAGCGGCGCATCGGAATCGTCGATCGACTGGTTCTGGCAGACCATGCAACGCAGCTCGCGCGACAGGTCGCGCGCGCGCGTCTCCTTCGCCGGATCCGACATGATCTCGTCGGGCTGCACGGCATGCACCGCGGGCGAAGCCAGCAGCGCAAGCGCGACGAACGCGGCCATCATCCGGCGCATCGGATCACTCCGCCGGCTGCAGGCGCTGCTTGGCCCGCGCCGGTTTTGGCGCGCCGACCCGCAGGCGGCGATCGGACAGCGACAGCACGCCGCCGAAGGCCATCAGCACCGGACCCCACCAGATCAGCAGCACCAGCGGCTTGTGATAGATGCGCACGGCGATCGCGCCCTCGGCATTGGCATCGCCCAGCGAGATGTAGAGCTGGCTCGCCCCGCGGGTCAGCAGCGCGGCCTCCGTGGTGGAGGAGCCGCGGGTGGTGAAGCTGCGCTTGGACGGCGTCATGACGCTCAGTGTCTCACCGTCGCGGCTGACGTTGAACTCGGCGATCATCTCGCGGTAGTTCGGGCCCTGACGCTGAAACAACCCGTCGAGCTTCACGTCGTAGCCGGCGACATGGGCGACGTCGCTCTGCTTCATCGTCGCGATATATTCGCTGTTCCAGGTGGTCTCGCAGACGATCCCGATCAGCGCGACGCCGAGGCCGGCATGCGCCAATGCCGCGCCCCAGGCCGAGCGTGGCAGGCCGCGCGCCCGCTGCAGCGCTGTTGCGAGCGGCAGACGAACCAGGCCCGTCCGCTCGACCAGATCGGTGACGGCGCCGGCGATGACGAAGACGCCAAGTCCGATCGCGAGCGGTGCGAGCGCGCTGCCGCCACGCGTCCAGGCCCAGACGATCGCGACTACAACGAGCCCGGCAACGCCGGCCGCGAGCAGTCGCTGGGTGACGCCGAGCAGATCGCCGCGCTTCCACGCCAGCATCGGCCCGAACGGCACGGCGAGCAGCAACAGGGCAAACAGCGGTGCGAAGGTGAGGTTGTAGAACGGCGCGCCAACCGACATCTTGAAGTCGGCGAGCATCTCCATCGCCAGCGGATAGAGCGTGCCGAACAGCACGACCGCGCAAGCGACGGTCAGCAGCAGATTGTTCAGCACCAGCGCGCCCTCACGCGAGATCGGTGCGAACAGGCCGCCCTGCTTCAACGATGTCGCGCGGCCTGCGAACAGCGACAGGCTGCCGCCGATGAACAGGCAGAGGATCAGCAGAATGAACACGCCGCGGGTCGGATCGGTGGCAAAGGCATGCACGGAGGTGATGACGCCCGAGCGCACCAGGAAGGTGCCGAGCAGCGACAGCGAGAAGGTCAGAATCGACAGCAGGATGGTCCAGACCTTCAGCGCGTTGCGCTTCTCCATCACCAGCGCCGAATGGAGCAGCGCCGTCCCGGCAAGCCACGGCATCAGCGAGGCGTTCTCGACCGGATCCCAGAACCACCAGCCGCCCCAGCCGAGCTCGTAATAGGCCCAGTAGGAGCCCATCGCGATGCCGAGCGTCAGGAATATCCAGGCAACCAGCGTCCACGGCCGCACCCAGCGCGCCCAGGCGGCGTCGATCCGCCCCTCCATCAGCGCCGCGATGGCAAAGGAGAACGAGATCGAGAATCCGACATAGCCGAGATAGAGCATCGGCGGATGCACGGCGAGACCGATGTCCTGCAGCACGGGATTGAGATCGCGTCCCTCGATCGGCGGGTTGGCGATACGCAGGAACGGGTTCGAGGTCACCAGTATGAAGAGATAGAAGGCACTGGCGATCCAGGCCTGCACCGCGAGCACATGCGCGCGCAGCGACAGCGGAAGATTGTTGCCGAACGCCGCGACCAATCCGCCGAACAGCGCCAGGATCGACACCCACAGCAGCATCGAGCCTTCATGGTTTCCCCACACGCCGGTGATCTTGTAGAGCAGCGGCTTCATCGAATGCGAATTCTCGTAGACGTTGGCGACGGAGAAATCCGAATTCACATGCAGCATCACCAGCGCCACGAACGAGGCGCCGACGAACAGCAGCTGCGCCAGCGCGGTGGAGCGCGCCACGCTCATCAGCGCATCGTCGCGCAGCCGCGCGCCGATCAACGGCACGATGGATTGGATCAGTGCCAGCCCGAGCGCCAGCACCAGCGCATAATGCCCGGATTCCGCGATCACCGCACCGCTCCTTGCGGGTTGCCCTGCGCTGTCGTGGCCGCAGGCTTGACGCCATCAGAAGCCTTGCCGCCGTAATCGTCCTTCCAGTGCCCCTGCTTCTTCAGGGCATCTGCGACGTCCTTGGGCATGTAGGTCTCGTCGTGCTTGGCAAGCACCGTGTCGGCCTTGAACACGCCGTTAGCATCGAGCGCGCCTTCGGCGACAACGCCCTGCCCTTCGCGGAACAGGTCGGGCAGGATGCCCTTGTAGGCGACCGGCAGCTTGGCGTTGCCGTCGGCGACCTCGAAGCTTACCGCGAGATTGTCGCCACGCTGGAGCGAGCCCGGCTGCACCAGGCCGCCGAGGCGAAACCGCTTGCCGGCCTGAACGTGCTTCTCGGCGACCATGGTCGGGGTCGAGAAGAACACGATGGAGTCGCGCAGCGCGTTGAGCACCAGCGCGGCGGCGAGCGCGAGCACGGCGAGTGAGCCGCCGATGATGGTCATGCGTCGCTGCTTGCGGGTCATGGCGTATCCGTTCTCTCGTCTCGTCCTGACATCGTCATCCGTCGAGCCCGAGAGTTTTGAGGCCTTCATTGAGCTGGCGGAGCCGTTCGGTATCCTTGGCGACCGCTTGACGGGCATCGCTCGACGCGCCGACCGCCTTGTCGCGATCGCCCATCACGAGATAGGCACGCACGAGGCGCAGCCAACCCTCGACGTCGTCGCTGTTCTGCTTCAAGCGCGTCGCCAGTCGCTCGACCATGCCGCGGACCATGGCGCCGCGATCGCCCTCGCTCATGTCCTTCGATGCGGCGATCGTCTCATCGGACAGTGCCGGCATCGTGCCGCCGCCGACCCGCACCAGCGAGGACTGCACCAGGGGCCGCCACGGCGCATCCGCCGGAGCCTTGGCCAGCAGCGCGCGCCAGATGGTGGCGGCATCGTCCTTGCGGCCGTCCTGCTCGGCGGCGAGACCGAGGAAGTAGTTCGCCTTGGGATCGTCCGCGTTCAGGGCATGCGCCCGTTCGAACTCGGTCTTGGCCTCGGCGGTCACCACGCCGCCCGCAGCGGCCGAGATTGCTTCGCCGAGATCGGATCTGCGCTCCGGGCTCTCACCATTGTAGGTAATCGAGTTGCGATAGGCCCGCACCGCATCGTCGAAGCGGCCGAGCCGCTCCAGCACCGGCGCGAGCACGTTCCAGCCGCGTCCATCGGTCGGATTCTTTTCCAGATGTTGCTCGACCTGCACGACGAGGTTCTCCAGAGATCCCGCCATGCCGGAGCCGGACCCGCGCTCCCGCTGCGCCAGCGGAAAGTCCTGAAGCCGGGGTGAGCCGAGCGGCATGTAGACGCCGATCGCAACGAGCGGCAGACCGACAAGCGCCAGCACCGCTGCCGCGCGGCGCCATTTGAGGCTCGATTTGGGCTCCGACACAGGCTCGCTGCCGGCGGCAGCGAGCAGCCTGCGGCTGATCTCGACACGCGCAGCCTCGGCTTCAGGCGCAGCGATCAGTCCCGAGGCAAGGTCTCGCTCGATCTCGGTCAACTGGTCCTTGTAGACGACGACCTCGCTGCCCTGATTTTGCGCGCGCGCGCTGCGGCCGAGCGGCCAGAGCACGGCGAAAATCGCCGCGACCGTCATCAGCGCGAACACGAACCATAACGTCATCTGGCAAGCTTCCGGCAGCGCGCCACCCGCGCCCATAGGTGGCTTTACACCACGGCCGGACGATGCGGCAATTGACAATTGTCAATTCGGCGCGACCGGCCACAGCCCCGAAACGGCGAAAATCCAACGGCTTAGCCGATCTCGAAGTCCACACTTCGAGCCGCGTCCTCGCCGTGACCGTTGAGGGCCTTCAGGAAGTATGTTCCCGGCTCGATGGCGTCAGGCAATCTGATGCGCAACGCTCCGACCGGAACCGGAGATGCAACCCTCGTGACCGTCTCAGGCAGTTGCCGACCGCTTGCCTTCTCGACCAGCACCACCTTCGCGCCGACCATCAGTCTTTGATATTTGGCAACAATGACGCGGTTCTCGATTTCGATGGAGCTGATAACGGGTTTCATGCGCCCACAAATAGAAATTCCCCGGACTTGCACCGGGACCGTAGGGCCCGTCACCGACAGCGTCAACCACAAATTGTGATCACAAAAATATGCGCTTGAATCAGCTTGCGCGCGACGATTTGCGCTCGCCCGTGAGTGCGTTCTCCGCGGCGCGGCTCATCAGCGAGGCGTAGTCATCGCCGAACAGCACCTGGCAGAAGCGAATCGCAGCCTGCACCTGCTGTTGCCGATAGGTGCGGACCTTGAGATCGGCGGCGCGCAGCGACTGCACCAGCTGCTCGGTCGAGCGCTCGACATATTGCTGCAGGTCGGAATAGGTGCGCAGCGTCACCTCGTTGATCGCGAGCTCGCTGGCGTAGTTGCGGCAGGTCGCGACGAAATCGATCAGCGCCGCGGTTTCCTCCACCTCGGTGCTGTCGATCCGCGCGCCCGGCGGAATGTCCTTCTCGGGGCGCTGGCGCAGGATCCGGCGAACGCGGCCGGGAACGCTGTCGATCTCGGATTGCAGCGCATTGGAGATATCGGCCCGGATCGAGGTCAATTGCTTGCCCCAGGCGGAATCGTTGCGCAGGTCGAGCTCGGTGCGCAGGCCGCGCACACCGTCGTGCAGCGCCTTGAGATTGTCGGCGACGTTGTCGAACTGGCCGCGCTTGATGTCCATGCGCAGGATCGCGGCGACGCAGGACAAATCGTGCAGGGCGATCGTGACGGCGACGCCATAGGGCGTTGCCGCCACGCGGATCTCGTCGTCGGATGCGGCAATCTTGATGGCGAGGCGGATGATCTGCCACGGCGCGGTCATGCGCTGCACGACGATCGACAGCGCGAAGGGCAGCATCTGCGGCGTCTGGAGGACGGGGATGTTGAGCGCTGACGTCACCGAGGCGATCTGGGAATCGCCGAAGGCGCGCAGGAAGCGCGGCAGCTTCTCGTTCAGGGTGGCGATGGCCTCTCGGACCTGGAGTACCGCTCCGACCGAATAGAGGTCCTCGATCACGTTGGGCGGCCCGACGCGGGCCAGCGCGCGCGACTTGTCGCCGCCGCCCGGCCCCGTCAATTGGAAGATGGCGTCCGCAGCCACCGCCTGGAGCTTCTGGGCGAGCGCTTCGACCTGCCCCGCACTGTCAGCGGCCGGCATGCGCGCCAGCGCCGCCTCGAATTCGTTCACCTTGTCCGGAGCACCGTCACGGCCGAACCATTGCCAGATCGGATGCAGCGAGGAGCGGCGGATCTGTCCGACCCGGATCGGGGCGCCCGCCTCGATGAGGAACGGTTCCAGCACCTGGAACAGGAGCCGCGACAGGTCGTCCGTCCGCGGGGGTGGGGTTTCGTCGGCCTCCGTCTTGCGGACGATCCTGCGCAGCTGCTCAAGCACGAGGGTCGCCACAGCCGTGTCCTGGCCGCGCTCGAGCGCGCGCTCGAACTCCCGCATCAGCAGCGCCTGCGACTGCGGCGGGAGCTGCGCGAGATATTCCCTCAGCCGCTCGATCGATGTCTGGCTCATGCGCCCAGGTAATGCACGGTAAAGTGGCGGACATGGGATGCGTCCGAGCGCGATCATAGAAGGCTGCGCCTTAAGAAGCCGTTGAGGACGTTGGTCCGAATCCTCCTGTTTGCTTGCGGATCGGCCGTCCCGGAACCAAAAAATCCTGTTGGAACAAAGGATTATATTCCGGGGAGGACCAACTCGGCCCGCAAGCCGCCGATTGGCGCTGCGCCGAGGGAGAGGCTGCCGCCATAGAGCGCGGCAAGGTCGACCACGATGGAAAGCCCGAGCCCCGAGCCGGGCTTGGACTCGTCGAGCCGCTGGCCTCGCCGGGAGACCTGGGTGCGCTCCGCCTCCGACAGGCCGCGGCCGTCGTCGTCGACAATGATCCTCAGGCGCGGACCGGCGCCGGCCTTATGCGGCACTTCCACCAGCACCTCGATGAAGACCCGGGAGGCCGCCCATTTGCAGGCATTGTCGACGAGATTGCCGACCATCTCCTCCAGATCCTGCCGCTCGCCCCGGAATTTTGCCGACGGATCGGCCTTGGCCTCGACCATGATGCCGCGGTCGCGGTGGATCTTCTCCATCGTCCGCCGCAGCGCCTCGATGGCGGGTGCCACCTCCGTCACGGTCGCGACGACCGAGACGCGCGCGGCGATGCGCGCCCGCTCCAGGTGATGGGCGACCTGGTCGCGCATCACGTCCGCCTGCTCCATCACCTTGGCCGCGAACGGATCGGCAGCGTGAACGCCGGCTTCGTTGACGATGACCGAAAGCGGCGTCTTGATCGCATGGGCGAGATTGCCGACATGGGTGCGCGCGCGCTCGACGATCTCGCGATTGGCATCGATCAGCGCGTTTGTCTCGCGCGCGAGCGGCGCGATCTCGACCGGGAATTCGCCCTCGAGCCGCTCTGCCCGCCCGGAGCGAATGTCGGCGATCGACTCCGAGATGCGCTTGAGCGGCGCGAGGCCGAAGCGGACCTGGAACACCGTGGTCAGGAGCAGCACGATGCCGAGCGCGGTGAAGGTGCCGCCGAGGTAATAGTCGAAGCTGCGCGTCTCGTCGAAAATCTCGCTGTCGTCGCCGGCGACGCTGACCAGATATTTGCCGTCGGCGCCGAGATCGACCGGCCGTTCCACCATCCGCAGGTTCTGCCCCTCGGGACCATCGACATAGCCGAGCCGGATGCCGGCGGCGGTGAGCTCGGCACCGTGCTCCTCCAGCTTCGGCAGCTTCTTGTCCCAGAGCGAGCGCGAGGAGCGCACCTCCGGCTTTTCGGTGTCGGTGCGCGTGATCTGCCAATACCAGCCGGACAGCGGCAGCTCGAACAGGGGCTCGCCGAGCGACTGGAACTGGCGGTCCGGGGGCTCGTCCGGGGTCGCGACCTCCGCGATCAGCGTGCGGAGATAGAGATTGAGCCGGCGGTCGAAGGCGCGTTCGGTCGCGTTCTTGTAGACCGACGACAGCACCACGCCGGTGATGGCCAGGATCACCACGAGCCACGCCGTCGCCGACAGGAACAGGCGGTTGGCAAGCGAGCTAGCGGGCATCGGAACGATCCCGGGAGGCGCAGGATGGCAGGGCGTCGGACGTCATAACCGGACCAAGGCCCCCTGTTCGGCCTCCCGTCAAGCCCGCAACGCCTCAGGCGCCCGGAGCGGGCGGCGGGGTCAGGAGATAGCCGAGGCCGCGGACGGTCTGGATGATGTCGACGTCGAGCTTCTTGCGAATACGGCCGACGAAGACCTCGATGGTGTTGGAGTCGCGGTCGAAGTCCTGGTCGTAGAGATGCTCGACCAGCTCGGTGCGGGAGACCACGCGTCCGGAATGGTGCATCAGGTAGGCCAGAAGCCGATATTCGTGCGAGGTCATCTTGACGGGATTGCCGGAGACGCTGACCCGGCCGGTCCTGGTGTCGAGCGTGACCGGGCCGCAGCTGAGTTCGCTCTGGGCATGTCCGGTGGAGCGGCGCAGCAGCGCGCGGATGCGCGCCAGCACCTCCTCGAGATGGAACGGCTTTGCGACATAGTCGTCGGCGCCGGCATCGAAGCCCTGGACCTTGTCGCTCCAACGGTCGCGCGCGGTGAGGATCAGGACCGGCATGGTGCGGCCGTTGCGGCGCCAGGCCTCCAGCACCGAGATGCCGTCCTTCTTCGGCAGGCCGATGTCGAGTACGACGGCATCGTACGGCTCGTTGTCGCCGAGATAGTGCCCCTCCTCCCCGTCGAAGGCGCGGTCGACGACATAGCCGGCGTCCGTCAGCGCCTTGGTGAGCTGGCGATTGAGATCGGGGTCGTCCTCAACAACGAGCAGGCGCACGCTTCTCTCCAAAGATAGGCCGCATGAACAACAGCCTCAGATGAGCAATTCCGGCGTGAACTGAATATGAACGCGGGGAACCGGCCGCGTTACTTTTTGGTCATATACGCCCTGTCACGCGCCGACGCGACTGCGCCCGCCAGGCTGCCGGACGAGCCGGCGGCATGGCGGGCGCAATGTGCCGCGTTACGCGGCGAGTCGGAAGGCCCGTGACGTTCGGATCCGGCTGTCAGGTCCGGAAGAATACGAACCAGATGACGGCGAGGATCAGGATCGCGAGCCCGGTCGAGATGGCGAGCAGCGCGGCCACCGACGGCCCGGGTTCGCCCTGGCGCGCCTCGGTTGCAGTTTCGACGATCTGATGCTGGTCTCGTGTGGTTGCCATGATGCCCTCAATCTCTGCGTGTCGCCTCCGATGACCGCGACCGCCTCACGGCCCTGTGTCCTGAGGCAACGCCCGATCCGATACGATGTTCCGGCTTTTGCCGCGGGCTCGGGCAGCAACCGGACGCGGGGCGGCTGGTTAACGCAGTTGCAAGATTCCGCACCGCGCCGTGTTTGATTCGGTGTTCCCCGATGGTATCCTCATAAGTCTGTCCCCGTTGCGTTTGGAGTAGCCCATGGCCCCCCGCGCCAATTGGAAGGGTTTTTTGCGTTTGTCGCTCGTGACCTGCCCGGTCGCGCTCTATCCGGCCACTTCGGATACCGAGAAGGTCTCCTTCAACCAGATCAACCGCAAGACCGGCCACCGGATCAAGTACCTCAAGGTCGACGCCGAGACCGGTGACGAGGTGACCTCCGAGGACATCGTCAAGGGCTACAAGGTCGACACCGACACCTATATCGAGGTCACCAAGGACGAGCTCGACGAGATCGCGCTCGACTCGACGCACACGATCGAGATCGACGAATTCGTGCCGAAGGCCGACATCGACAATCGCTATCTGATCCGCCCCTATTATCTCGTGCCGGACGGCAAGGTCGGCCACGACGCCTTTGCGGTGATCCGCGAGACCATCCGCAGCATGGACAAGGTCGCGATCGGCCGCGTGGTGCTGACCAACCGCGAGCACATCATCGCACTGGAGCCGCTCGAGAGCGGCCTGATGGGCACGCTGCTGCGCTACCCCTACGAGGTCCGCAGCGAGAAGGAATATTTCGACGACATCCAGGACGTGAAGCTGACGAAGGACATGCTCGACCTTGCAAAACACATCGTCGAGAAGAAGTCCGGAGCGTTCGAGCCCGAGCTGTTCGAGGACCATTACGAGGCCGCGCTGATCGATCTCATCAACAAGAAGCGCTCGGGCGCCCCGATCGCGGCCAAAGCGGCGCCGAAGACGGGCGGCAACGTCATCAACCTGATGGACGCTCTCAAGAAGAGCCTCGCGAGCGAGAAGGACGCAGCTCCGATCGCGAAGGTCGTCAAGGAGACCGTCAAGGGCAAGAAGCCGAAGAAGCGCGTCGAAGGCCAGCGCGAGATGCTGCTGCCGATCGCCGGCAAGGGCGGCAAGGAAGCTGCGGCGAAAACGGCCCCCAAGGAAGCCTCGAAGAAGGCCGACAAGCCGGTGCGCGCGCCGGCGCGGGCGAAGAAGGCCGGTTAGCGGCACGCAGCTTACGATCGCGCCGTGATGTCTCCCCTCGCCCGTCGGCCGGCCTGACATGCCCTGGTCGGCGGCGTTCGACGACCCGATCTCGCTGCGCAACGGGCGCAAGCTGCGGACGCTGCAACAGGCGGCCGATCACATCATGCAGCTGCCCGAGGACGCGCAGCACGCGAGCCACTGGCAGACCGCGATCGAGACCCTGATCCACGCGGCCGAGACGGGCGGCGGCTGGACGATGTTCGCCCGCATCGCGATGTTGCGGGCGCTGAACGCGGACGTCAGTCGCAAGTAAGCCCCACCTGACGCGGCGGCGCCTTGCAGCATTCGCCTTCCCTCGCGCCGCCGAGACATAGCCTCAACAATCGGTTAAGCGGCGCCATCGCCTTCGGCGCTCGCCGGCGAGGCACCAAGTAATCCTACGGAAGACAAAATTAACCCTCGATTCCCATTGCGCACCACAAGGTCGCGCGGTCGATTGAACCAGGGTTTGCACGCGGTGCAGCAGCAGGACGCCAGAAAGAACTACATCGGCCTCGTGAACGACACGAGCGAGGACAAGCGCCTTGCAGACAGCGCGGCGCGGTCACAGCCGCGCGTCATGAGCTATCTGGTCGGACGCCTCGCAGCGGCGCTGAGACGCCCCGGCAAGGCCACCCCTGGACGCGCGATCAAGTCCTGAAAGCGACGACGCCGTCAAATCCACCCGAGTTGGGTGACGAAACCTTAAGTCAATGAATGCCAGCATATAAGGCCTGAGGTCGGGACCGCCCCGCCAGCACTTTGACGCGCGCCCTGCGAAATTTAGTGAATCAATTTACCATTCCGAAAACGGCGCCAGCCTACGCTGGACGGATGAACGGGAGTTGACGATGGCATTGCTCAAGTCCTTTCTTGCCGATGAAAGTGCAGCCACCGCTATCGAGTATTGCCTGATTGCCGCCGGCATCGCGCTCGTGATCGTCACGGTCGTGAACAACACGGGCAGCGCGCTCCTGAACAACAAGTTCAACTCGATCGACGCGGCCACGAAGTAGGCCGCATGCCCCGGCCCGAAGTCACCTTCCGACATCGGCGAGACCGTGCCGGCACGCAAGGCCCGCCGGCGTGACAGACCATGATCTGGGTCAACAGCACCAGGGTGGCGACGGCTAAGCATGGAAGCTGAGCTTCCTCTCTGCCGGCCCGTCCATGCACCCAGACCTCCCCCACTCCCAACTGAAGATCCGCCGCGTTCGCCTCGATACCGGCCGCGAGAACGTCGTCGTCATCTCCAGGCAATCGAAGGCGCTGCGCGCAGAGATCTTTCGCGGCTTCAGCCGCGTCGAGCTCCGTCTCAACGGCAAGGTGCTGCTGGCGACGCTGCTGATCACTGACGACGACACTTTGGCCGCCCAGGACGAGATCGGCCTCTCCGAGCCCGCATTCCGCCGTTTCGCCGAACCGGTCGGCACGCTGGTCGCGGTGACGCCCGCCACGCCGCCGGAGAGCCTTGAAGCGGTGCGCGCGAAGATCCGCGGGCGAACCTTGAGCCAGGCGGAGATCGGCGCGATCATCAACGACCTCGCGCATTATCGCTACTCCGACATGGAGATCGCCGCCTTCCTGATCGGTTCGGCGAGCTTCATCACCAGCGACGAGCTCCTGGCCCTCACCGGGGCGATGGCCCAGGCCGGCACCCAACTGGTGTGGCCGGACCCTGTGGTCGTCGACAAGCACTGCATCGGCGGCATTCCCGGCAATCGCACCTCGATGGTGGTGGTGCCGATCGTCGCCGCGCACGGCCTGCCGATCCCCAAGACCTCCTCGCGCGCCATCACCTCGCCCGCCGGCACCGCCGACACGATGGAGGTTCTGGCGCGGGTGAATGTCGGTGTCGAGGAGATGAAGGCGATCGTCTCGTCCTGTAACGGCTGCCTGATCTGGGGCGGCCACGTGAACCTGTCGCCGGCCGACGACGTCCTGATCTCGGTCGAGCGACCGCTGAGCCTCGATACCCGCGAGCAGATGGTCGCCTCCATCATGTCCAAGAAGATCGCGGCGGGCTCGACGCATCTGCTGATCGACATTCCGGTCGGGCCGACCGCGAAGGTCACCGGCGCCGTCGAGGCGATGCGGCTGCGAAAGCTGTTCGAATTCGTCGGCGACCGGTTCGGCCGCACGGTCGAAGTGATCACGACCGACGGCCGCCAGCCGATCGGCAACGGCATCGGGCCGGTGCTCGAGGCCAACGACGTGATGGCGGTGCTCGGTAACGATAAGGATGCCCCGCGCGACCTGCGCGAGAAATCACTGCGGCTCGCCGCCCATCTCTTGGAATACGATCCGAAGCTGCGCGGCGGCGCCGGCTACGCACGGGCGCGCGAATTGCTCGACAGCGGCACGGCGCTGAAGCAGATGCAGAAGATCATCGACGCCCAGGGCCCGTCGACATGCAGCACCGAACTGGGATCGCTCAGCTTCGACGTCAAGGCGGCGCATGACGGCACAGTGTCCGCGATCGACTGTCTGCGGTTGAACCGGCTCGCCCGCACCGCCGGCGCGCCGCTCGACAAGGGCGCCGGCATCTGCCTGTTCAAGAAGATCGGCGACCACGTCGAGCAGGGCGAGCCGCTCTACCGCGTCTACGCCTTCGACCAGCCGGAGCATGATCTCGCAGCCTCCGCCGCAGCGGCAGGGAACGGCTACGCCGTCGATGGTCACGACGCGCTCCCGGGCAAAACGGCGTCGTGAGCATGATCGCGTTCCAGACCCTGCCGTTCGGCACCGAGGCGGCGAAGCGTCTCGCGGCGCGGCTTGGGCTTGCCTGCGACCAGATGACCCTGCACCGCTTCCCGGACGGCGAGCTGCGCGTCACGGTCGCGCCCGCGGCCGACACCACCATCCTCTATGCCGCGCTCGATCAACCCAACGACAAGCTGATCGCCCTGCTGTTCGCCGCAGAGGCGCTGCGTCGCGGCGGCGCAAAGCGGCTGGTCCTGGTCGCGCCCTATCTGTGCTACATGCGGCAGGACATTGCGTTTCATGCGGGCGAGGCCATCAGCCAGCGCGCCATGGGCACTCTGCTTGCGACGATCGTCGACCGCGTCGTCACCGTGGATGCGCACCTGCACCGCACCCCCGACATCGCCGCCGTGTTTCCCGGCATCGAGGCCGAGAACCTGTCCGCGATGCCCGCGATTGCGAACGCGCTTGTCGCGGCCGGCATCGATCCCACGACCGTCGTGATCGGCCCCGACGCCGAATCCGAGCCCTGGGTGAGAGACCTCGCGGGACGGCTGGACTTGCAGCACACGGTCGCGCGAAAGCTCCGGCGCGGCGATCGCTCCGTTGAGATCGATTTTGCCGACGCCGCCCTGCTCGCGGGACGGCCGGCGTTGATGGTCGACGACATCGTCTCCTCCGGGACGACGCTGATGATCGCGGCGAAAACACTGCGAGCGATGGGCGCAAGCGCCGTCGATTCGATCGTGACGCACGCGCTGTTTCCACCCGCGATGAGCGCCGCATTCGCCGACGCAGGCATCCGCTCCATTCGCTCGAGCGACAGCGTGCCACATCCGACCAACGCGATCGCGCTCGACGAAATTCTGGCCGCGGCTCTCAAGCGCGAGCTCAACACGATACTTCCGCCGGAGACAACGACATGAGCGTGACTGTTCGATTCTGCGGCGCCGCCCGCACCGTGACCGGCTCGAGCTACCTGTTCCAGACCGCGACCGGGCGCTTCCTGGTCGACTGCGGCCTGTTCCAGGGACAGAAGACGCTCAAGGCACTCAATTACGGCGCCTTTCCCTTCCGCCCCGCCGACATCCAGGCGGTGCTGCTCACGCACGCCCATATCGACCACAGCGGGCTGCTGCCGAAACTCGTGCGCGAGGGTTTTGACGGACCGATCCTGGCGACGCGCGGCACCATCGACCTCTGCTCCTGGATGCTGCCGGACGCCGGCAGCATCCAGGAGTCCGAAGTCACGCAGCTCAACCGGCGCAACGCGGCGCGCCGACGGAAGGAGGTCGTACCGATCTACACGCAGGCCGACGCAACCGCATCGCTGCAATCGTTCCGCCCGGTCGACTATGAGCGCTGGACCGACGTGATGCCCGGCGTTCGCGCGCGCTACTGGAACGCCGGCCACCTGCTCGGCTCCGCCTCGATCGAGCTGGAATTCGGCCAGGACGGCCGGGAACGCCCGTTGCGCGTCCTGCTCTCGGGCGACGTCGGGCCGGAAGCTAAACTGCTCCAGCCCGATCCCGAGGCGCCGGTGGACCTCGACTACGTCATCTGCGAATCCACCTATGGCGACCGCGTGCGCCCCGTCACCACGCCCGAGCAGCGCCGGCAGCATCTCGCAAGCGAGATCCGCGATGCCGCCGCGGCCAAGGGCGCCCTGCTCATCCCCGCCTTCGCGGTCGAGCGGACCCAGGAGCTGATCGTCGACATCGTCCACCTGATGGAGCACGGCGAAGTTCCGGCAGCGCCGATCTTTCTGGATTCCCCGCTGGCGATCCATGCCACCGAAGTCTTCCGCGAGCATGCCGCGAGCCTCGATCCCGGCGTCGACGTCGACCGCCTGCTCAACTCGCCGCATCTCAAATTCACCGAGACGGTTGCCGAGAGCAAGGCGATCATGCGCCTGACCGGCTTTCACATCATCATCGCCGCCAGCGGAATGTGCGACGCGGGCCGCATCCGCCATCACCTCAAGCGCTGGCTGTGGAACGAGCGCGCGACTGTGCTCCTCTCCGGCTTCCAGGCGCACGGCACGCTCGGCCGCTTCCTCCAGGACGGCGCCAAGGCCGTGCGGATCCAGGGCGACGAGATCAGGGTCGCTGCGCGCATCCGGATGATCGACGAATATTCCGGACATGCCGACGCCGCCGGCATCGCCGGCTGGATCGCGGCACGCCGCCCGATCGCCCGCGGCCTGTTCCTCACCCACGGCGAGCAGGATGCAATCGCCGGGCTTGCCGAACGGCTGGGCGAACGCATTGTCCCGGCCGCAAAGATCTATCAGCCGGTGCTCGACGACATCTACGAGCTCGAGGCGCCCGAGCCGCGCGTGCTCGACGTCGACCATCGCCGCCGGCTGGCGCCCGAGGCCGTCACGCATCTCGACTGGCACAACGAAATGTCGGAGCTGATGCTCGACATCAGCGACAAGGTCGCAGCCGCCGCCGACGACCGCGCCCGCGGCGTCATCATCCGCAGGCTGCGGCGCGCGCTGCAGGATAATGAGTAGAGCGACGCGGAATGTCGCCCTTGTCGGAAAGGGGCTAAAACGCGCGCGAATACAACGCGCGAGCCGTTTCCATTCGTCCGCTCGCGGTGAGGGCACGTTGCATCGTGACCCAGCTCAGGAGTGCGATCGCCAGACCCGCGGCCACATCGGAAAAGTAATGGCTTCCATCCACCGGCGTGGCCGCAATCATCGCAACATTGAGCAGCACGGCGATCCAACCCACATATCTGACCGGCCAAAGCGCCAACAGGAAGAGAAGTCCAAGCGCGGCGTGCAAGCTCGGAAAGCTGATGATCCCTTCGGCGCCTTCCGCGACCAGATGGCGAAAGGTCCCGTCCCGCAATCCAAAGAATACGGGAAGCGGCAGATCTCGCGTCATCGGCACGATGGCGGGAGAATCGACTGCTGACAGATGCAGATGCCCCCAAACACCCTGCGCCGGCATAAAAGCGGAAACGCCGATGGTCAGAAGCGTCGTCAGAACGAAGCTCAGCATGAAGATGCGCAATCGCAGGGCATGGCCCGCCGCGGCCAATACGAGGACGACGGCCGTCGTTTGCACGGCAAAGCTCGCATACGCACCCGCCAGGATCCTATGCAGAAGCGGTGCAGCATTCATCGCCGCAAGCCACGCCATCCAGTCAAAGCCAAGCCGCTGGTCCAGTACGGCGAACTCGCTGTCCCACAGCGGAAATGCCGCGCTTGCCGCGACGTATGACAGCGGAGCTCCCACCGCCGCAAATGCGACGACCTGGGCGGCGCTGACCAGCGCGTCGGCGAGAGCCGCGTCCCTTCTGATGGTCGCATAGAACCAGCTCATCAATACGAGCAGGCCGGCAACGAGGGCGGGTTTCCAGAATGAAAGCCATTCCATCTGAAACGGCCCAAGCGTCGACGCGATCAACACAGCGCCGGCCGAGGCCCCGATCGCGATCCAGACGACACGATCGGCACGCTTCAATTGGACAAGGTGGATATCTGGCAGACTCAGCCTGTCTGGCATGGGGGCATCCGATCGCCGGCCTGGTCACCACGGCCCTGTCGCCACGCTAGCGAGGCAAAATTGAGCCTGCGTTAACGCAACAACACGAACACGGCGGAATTTCCTTTTCATTAGTGCTGTGCCGACGGCAACGGCACCCTACTGCCGCGTGACGTTTGATCTTTACGATGTTCGCGTTATGGCGTTGTGTCGTGCAATTGCACCTTTGCAGAGCGTAGGCTCGAACTCCAGCGGCCCGATCACATGGCTTCTTCCGACAGGCCGACCTTGACGATCCGGGCTCGTCTTGGCTCGGACCGATCGGTGACGATCACCGTTCTTGGAATGCTCGCCGCCGTCTCGTTTCTTCCGGTGCTGCTGACCCCTATTCCCGCGATGGTCGATTATCCCAATCACCTCGCCCGCATGTATATTTTGAGCCAGAGCGGCACTCCGTACGCCAATCCGCATTACGAGGTGGCCTGGGCATTCTATCCCAACCTTGGAATGGACCTGCTGGTCCCGCAGATGGCGCGACTGATGAGCGTCGAGAGCGCCACGCGGCTGTTCCTGCTCATTAGCCAATTGTTGATCGTCGGGGGCGCGCTTCTGCTCGGATGGGCCCGCAAGGGACGCGTCCATCTCGCCGGCTTTGCGGCGCTCGCTTTCCTCTACTGTCTGCCGTTCAGCTGGGGCTTCGTCAATTTCGAGTTCGGACTGGGCCTCGCCCTCTGCGGCATCGCCGTCTATCTGATGCTGGCAGAAGGCCCATGGCCAGCGCGCTTCGCCGTCAACGCGATCTTCGTCGCTGCGCTGTATGCGGCGCATTTCTTCTCCCTCGGCATCTACGGCGCGACGCTGGGCCTCTTCGAGCTCTGGCGCATCCGCCACCAGGGAATATCGTACCGGGTCGCGGCCGCGCGGCTTGGCGCGTTGGCCATACCAGCGCTCGTCCTGTTCGCCATCATGCAAGTGACTGCAGGCTCGATCGGAAGCGAAGGCACGAGCTGGTTCCTCGGATTCAAGCCGATCTGGCCGCTACGCATCATGAACGGCTACAGCTTGACGGTATCGGCAATGACCGGACTGGCGCTGATGATCTCGCTGCTTTTCGCCGCAAGACGCGGCGTTCTCAAGCTCGAGCCGGCCGGAATCTGGCTCGCGATCGGCTTTGCGCTCCTGTACCTGGTCATTCCCTCGAAGCTGTTCGGAACCTCGTTTGTCGACCTCCGCGTGATTCCCGCCGCGGCCCTGATCCTGCCGGCCTTCTGCTCGCTCTCGCTGCCCAGCCGTGCCTGGGGAATGGCGGCCCTCGCTGTGATCAGCGGAATCACCCTGATCAATCTCGCCGTGGTCCTCGCGGTGTGGCTGCCTTATCGCGCCGACTATGCGGCTATCGTCGCGTCATTCCACAAGATCGATCGCGGCTCACGCGTCCTCATTGGCAGCACGGGCGACGCTGGAGACCCGCCCTTCGCCGACCTCACGTCCTATCCAATGTTCTATGCGCCGACGCTGGCCGTGCACTATGCCAACGCCTTCGTGCCCAATTTATTCACGGAAGCGGGCAAGCAGCCAGTGCGGGCACGCGAGGCCGTGCGCCGTCTTGCCATTCCCTACGGAGGGCCGGTGCCGTCAGGCCTGCTAGCGGCAATTGCGACAGGCCGGCCGCCGGCGGACGCTCCGCCGTTCGTCCGGACCTGGTACCAGGATTTCGACTATCTCTATTTGCTTGGACCGCACGCCCCCAACCCGCTGCCGGATCTGCTGGACGAGCTGGACGCTTCGGAACGATTTGTCCTCTACAAGATCCGCCGCAGGTCGTAGCGCGACGCCGCGGCTGCACGGTGTGGTTAACGGGACATCACCACCCCCTCCCGCCGGCCCCCCAGCCGCCCGCATCGCCCGGGAGCTCTAGATCCTTAACAGTTGCGGCAAGGCCACCTTAACCACCCACGGATTAGGCTTCCGCCCCTGCAACCGAGTTGGACCCTCTCGCATGGCGGCCAGTTTCAAATCGATCCGCTACAGCCTCGTCATCCCCGTGTTCAACGAGGAAGCCGTGCTGCCGATCCTGCTGCGCCGGCTCGACCTGGTCTTGTCCCGGCTCGACGGGCCCGCAGAGGCGATCTTCGTCGACGACGGCAGCAGCGATTCCAGCTCTATCGTGCTACGGGCGCTCGCCACGCGCGACCCGCGCTTCCGCTATATCGGCTTGTCGCGAAATTTCGGTCATCAGGTCGCCATCACCGCCGGCATGGACGCCGCGCAAGGTGAAGCGATCATCGTCATGGATGCCGATTTGCAGGATCCTCCCGAAGTGATCGAGCAATTGATCGCAAAATGGAAGGAAGGCAACGACATCGTCCACGCCCGCCGCCTGTCGCGCGACGGCGAAAGCCGATTCAAGCGTGCGACCGCGCATCTCTTCTATCGGCTTCTCGGCAGGATGTCCTCTGTCGGCATCCCCGCCGATGTCGGCGACTTCCGCCTGATCGACCGCAAGGTGCTCGACGCACTTCGGCAGATGCCGGAGCAGGACCGCTTCGTCCGCGGCATGATCGCCTGGCTAGGCTTCCGGCAGGCCGAGGTCACCTTCCATCGTCTCGAGCGCGCGGCGGGCGAAACCAAATACCCGCTGTTCAAGATGGTGCGGCTCGCGATGAACGCCGCGCTTGGCTTTTCGGATCTGCCCTTGCGGCTTGCCATCTGGTGCGGATTGACGGTCTCCGGACTCGCACTCCTCTACGGCGGCTGGGTAATCCTGTTGTGGCTCAGCAAGGATAGTCATCTCGTGACCGGCTGGTCCTCGACGATCGTCGTCGTGTCCCTGCTGTGCGGAATCAACATGCTGATGACGGGCATCGTGGGGCTTTATGTCGGCCGCATCCATGCCGAGGTGAAACGCCGCCCGCTCTACGTGGTGCAGACGCGCGCCGGCTTCGATCGCAGCGAGGCGCCGGCCGCGGCACCCGCGATCCACGCCGTCAACGAGTGACCCGGCGCATGACCGAGCTCTTCGACGGCTATCACGACAACTATCGTGACGTAGTCCAATCATCGATCGACTTTTCGGGCTTGCCGCATCATTTCTTCATGCGCGCCAAGGCCGATCTCCTGCGCGATCTGATCGCGGAGCGGCTCGACGCAGAGCGGCCCGAAATGCTGGACGTCGGCTGCGGCGTCGGCAGCCTTCATCCCCTGCTGCACGGCATGGTCGGCCGCTTGAGCGGTATCGACGTGTCTTCGGCCAGCCTGGCGCAGGCTCGCGCCGACAACCGCGGGGTCGACTACCGTGAGTTCGACGGCCGCAGCTTTCCTTTCGACGACGCCAGCTTCGATCTGGTCACGGCCGTCTGCGTGATGCACCATATCGTGCCGGCCGAATGGGCGCAGTTCATCGCCGAGATGCGGCGAGTGACGCGCCCCGGCGGGCTCGTCTGCGTGATCGAGCACAATCCGTACAACCCGCTGACACGCCTTGCCGTTGCGCGCTGTGAGTTCGACCGGGACGCCGTCTTGCTCAGCGCCGGCACGACCCGAAAGTTGATGGCTGCGGACGGTCTACGCGAGATCGGCTCGCGCCATTTCCTGCTGCTCCCCTGGGACACCAAACCGGCGCGGCGCCTGGAAGGTGCCCTGAGTGGCGTGTCGCTCGGAGGCCAATACGCGGCCTTCGGGACCGCTTGACTTATCTCTGCGGCGCATCTCGCCGCTTGTGCACGACCGCCACATCGTCGCTGTAGACGCGCTGCCACTGGGGCAGCCGGTCGAGCATCGCGACCGCCGGCGTCCGCGGTGCGAGCAGCGTGGCGCCGATCTTGTATTCATCGAGCAACTTGAGAAAATCTCCGAGGTCGACCAGCGCTACGGCGCGGTTGTAGCGGTCGATGAACGGTCCCCCGTACAGTTCGCCGCGACCATCGATAAAGGTGGGAATGCCGGCGAAGATCAAATAGCCGCCGAAGGAATAATCGTTGAGCACGGGCCCCGCCCTGGCGAGGTCGGCCTGAGCGATGGCAGCCTGAGGGGTGATGATCGGAGCCGGCCGGATGTCACGCGCCAGGGCCGCCGCGCTCACCGCGATCAACCCGGCGAACGCGGCCAGAGTCAAACCGCGCGACGAGCCGGCCGCATCGTCGCCGGTCGGTCCGCCGAACTTCCGACCCAGCGGAGCCGCGAGGTAAAGCGGCGCCAGCATGGCCAGCAGATCCGCATTGCGTATCTGGGCCAAAGCGAAATGGAGCAGGCCGATCACCACCAGGGCCCGCACGAGCGGCAGCGTCACGCCGCGCGAGAGCGCAAAGATGCCGGCCAGCAGCAGCAGTTCGAAGCCGCCGATGCGGCTGAAATCCTGCGGCCGCCATTCCGAGATCCAGGCGAGCGCGGGGCCGAGGCCGAGTGTCGTCAGCGGCATCAGCAGCGGTTCCGGCCCGTAGGGCGTCAGGCAGGACGCAGCGAGCGCGAGCGCCGCGAATGGCAGCCATCGCAACAGCACGTGCGACCATCCGCTTCGCCCCTCGCGCAGCAGCGCCTCGAGCACCGCCGGGCCGATCAGCCCAAGCGCCAGCACCACGCTGCCGTGCAGATTGGCCCACAGGACCAGCAGCGGCAGGGCCCAGTAGGGCGGAGGCCCCCCACGATCCATACAGCGCACCAGGGCAGCCGCCCAAGTCACCATCACCGGCAGCACGAGGACGTGTGGCCGCGCCAGCATATGCGGCGCCGACAGGATGACGGCCGCGATCACCATGAGCAGCGTCAGGGTTGGCGAGAGCTCGCGCAGCAGGAAGAACGTCAGCAGGCCAAAGGCGAGCGCTATCGCCGCGGCGGCGACGACGACGACGCCCGGCCAGCCGGACAGCGCGTAGACTCCGGCGTAGACCATCTCCGAGAGCCATTCGAAGGTGATCCAGGGCGCGCCGTGCATCGAAAAGGAGAAAGGGTCGCTCGCCGGCAGGGCGCCATGCGCCATGATCCAGCGCCCGACCTCGATGTGAGAATAGCTGTCGGGATCATTGAGCAGCCGCTGTCCGAGGATCAGCACCGTGGCGTAGACGCCAAGGCTCACCAGCCAGGGGAGCGCCGCACGCGCCGAAAACGGTTGAACCTCGCTGTGCACGACCTGCTCACTCATGGCGAGCGCAACTTAAGGCCCAAGCGTTAAATTCTTCTTTGGTGCTCACCGCGCCTGGTCCAGCGCAGGGCGGGCTGGTTACGGTTTGTGAACCATGTTCTTGACGCTGGGCGGACGCATCCTACCGGCCGCGAAGATCCATCAGCCGGTAATGCGGCGGCTCTCCGGAAAATCAAGCTGTTCTCAAGACAAACAAAAGCCCTCCCGAAGGATTCCACCAAGCTGGAACTTGCGTCTCGGCCTACAGCCGTCGTCCGTTCACCCCGGTGGCATCGCAAAACGCGTCATGATCCTGCCATACGGTCCGTTCCGACGATGACGCGAGCGAGAAGCGCACATGGCTGTCACAGCAAACTTTTCCGCCGGAATTCTCACCACCTTTGGCAACGGCCAGAACAACACAATCGCGTTGGGCCGCAATGCGGCCGGAACGATCGTTGTCAACGGCGGCGCGGTCGCGATCAAAGGCGGACCCGCGACGGTCGCCAACACCAAGTTGATACAGGCCTTCGGCCAAGACGGCAACGACACCATCACGATCGACGAGAGCAACGGCGCGATGCCTGCGGCGAATCTGTTCGGTGGCGCCGGCAACGATACGCTGACCGGCGGGTCCGGCGGCGACATGCTGTTCGGGCAGTCCGGCAACGACACGCTGCTCGGCAAAGGCGGCAACGATCTGTTGTTCGGCGGCGCCGGCAATGACGTGCTGATCGGCGGCGACGGCAACGACCAGATGTTCGGTGAGGCCGGCAACGACCGCATGATCTGGAATCCCGGCGACGACAGCGACCTGATGGAAGGCGGCGAAGGCATCGACACGGCCGAGGTGAACGGCGGCAACGGCAGCGAGACCTTCGCCATCACGGCCAACGGCACGCGCGTGCGCTTCGACCGCGTCGACCCCGCGCCGTTCTCGCTGGACATCGGCACCACAGAAAACCTCGTAGTCCATGCCAATGGCGGCGACGATGTCATCACCGCCAGCGGCAATCTCGCCGCGCTCATCAATCTGACGATCGACGGCGGCGCCGGCAATGACACGATCCTCGGCGGCAACGGTGCCGACTACCTGCTGGGCGGCGACGGCAACGATTTCATCGACGGCAACCAGGGCAACGACACCGCTATGCTCGGCGCCGGCAACGATACCTTCCAGTGGGACCCGGGCGACGGCAGCGACAAGGTCGAAGGACAGGCCGGAGTCGACACCCTGTTGTTCAATGGTTCGAACATCGGCGAGAACATCGTTGTTTCCGCTGGAAATGACGGACGCACGCTGCTGACCCGCGATGTCGGCAACATCACGATGGACCTGAACGGCATCGAGACCATCACGATCAATGCGCGCGGCGGCAGCGACAACATCGTTGTCAACAATCTCGCGGGAACCGATGTCAAACAGGTCAATGTCGATCTCGGATCGACCGGGACCGGGGACGGCGCGGCCGATACGGTGACGCTCGACGGCACGAGCGCAGCCGATACGATCCAGGTGTCCGGCTCGGGCACGTCAATTTCGGTCACAGGATTGCCCGCCGCTCTCGCCATTACCAACGCGGAAGGCGCAAACGACGCGCTCGTCATCGACGGCCTCGGCGGCAACGACACGATCTCGGCGGCGACGCTTGCCGCGGGGGTCGTGCACCTGACGATCGACGGCGGCGCCGGCAACGATACGATCGTTGGCAGCGCCGGCAACGACACACTGATCGGCGGCGACGGCAATGATTCCGTCGTCGGCGGCCGCGGCGACGACCTCGTGCAGCTCGGCGCCGGCCGCGACGTGTTCCAGTGGAATCCGGGCGATGGCAGCGACACCATCGAAGGCGGCGCCGGTGTCGACACGCTGCAGTTCTCCGGTGCCAACATCGCCGAGAACCTCACCATAACGGCGAACGGCGATCACGCCCTGCTCACGCGCGACGTCGGCAACATCACGATGGACCTGCACGGGGTCGAGCACGTCGATATCCACGCGCTGGGCGGCGCCGACCATGTCGTGGTGGGCGACCTGACCGGGACGGATGTGACGCGGGTGAACATCGACCTCGGCGGTTCGGCCGGAACGCCGGACGGCGCCATCGACACCGTCACGGTCGATGCGACCCAGGGTGCCGACACGTTCGGCGTCGCAGGCAATGCCGGCGGCGTGACGGTCTTCGGCCTCCACGCGGCCACCAACCTGGCCTCCATGGACGCAACCGATCAACTGACACTCAATGGCCTCGGCGGCGACGACGTGATCGATGCGAGCGGGCTTGCGGCCGGCGTGCTGCAACTCACGATCGACGGCGGACTTGGCAACGACACCATCCGTGGCAGTCAGGGCGACGACTTGATCAATGGCGGCGACGGAAACGACGTCGCGCTGATGGGTGCGGGCAACGACACCTTCGTCTGGAATCCAGGCGACGACAACGACACGATCGAGGGCCAGGGCGGCACCGACACGCTGCTGTTCAACGGCGCCAACATCGCCGAAACCATCAACATCTTCGCGAATGGAGGGCGTGCCGAGCTGACGCGGGACGTCGCCTCGATCACGATGGACACGCACGGCGTCGAGACGATCGCGTTCAATGCCCGCGGCGGCGCCGACACGATCAATGTCGGCGACATGAGCGGCACCGACGTGACGGAGGTCAAGATCGATCTGGGCGGCGTTCCCGGCACCCCTGGCGGCGACGGCGCGGCCGACAAGATCGTGATCAACGGCACGGGCGGGGACGACGTCATCTCGCTATCGCTCAACAGCAATGGCGCGCTGGTGATTGACGGTCTCGCAAGCCAGATCGTGATCGAGAACTTCGACTTCAACGACACCATCACCATCAATGGCCTCGGCGGCGACGACGTGATCGAGGCGTCGGGCGTCGGCCCCGGCGGGCCGCACCTCGTTTTCGACGGCGGCGCCGGTGACGACCTGCTCCTCGGCAGCGCGGGCAACGATACGCTGCTTGGCGGGCTCGGCGACGACGTGCTGATCGGCGGCGGCGGCGTCGACGTGCTGGACGGAGGGCCCGGCGACAACGTCGTGATTCAGTCGTTGCTCGCCCATGCGAGCATCCACTCGGGGACGCTGATCTGAGGCCGACGATCGCGGTCGCCCGGCGATCGTGTGTTTTGCCTGTCGGGCGCAGCCCGGATGGCGCGGAAGGCAATAGGAGGCCCGCGAATCGATGCGGTCGTGTCCCGGATTGGGCCGCTCACCATCTGGGCTACGGCGCTTTGACGGCCATGTGAGTCCTGATACTCTGCACGCCGTCGTGGCTCGGCGGGCCATGCCATCGATCGTTGAACCAGAGCTGCCGAGAGGATGCGAATGAGAAGCGTGACGCTCTTGGCTCTCGGCTTCATGCTTGTCGGCGCATGGTCGTACGACAGCGCGAGAGGCCAGACTTCGGTCGCGCCGCCGGTTTCGCTTGCTCCACCCAAGGAATCGCCGCCGCGGGCGAGCGCCAAGAATTCCCCGGCAGCGTCCGACAGGGTATCGTCGACACCAGCGACTGGCGGCGTCCCACAACCGCCGAATTCTGCCGCCGACTATGACGGCTTTAGCGCCGTCGACGACAACGACACTCCGGAGCAAACGACGCGAGCCACGACGTCGCGCGCGGCAAAGGGTTCCAAGCCCAATCCGGATACGGCGCAGCAATCGATCGATCAAGAAGATGAGGCGTTAAAACGTAAGCTGACGATCTGCAAAAACTGCAAGTAGAGGCCACGGCACCGAAGCGCTGATGCAATGGCCTTACGGGTCCGTGCGGCTGGACGCCGGCGCTGCATACCTGACCTACCGCCTCCTTCGCACCCCCGCGCTTTACCCTTCCCCAAATTCCTGATCCTCTCTCCCTCAATCGGCCGGAGCAACCGGCCTCGCCAGGGAGAGAGACGCCATGAAGCTCGGCACCGCCATTGCGGAAATCATGAGGCGCGAGGGCATCGAGATCCTCTGCGGCTATCCGGTCAACCATCTGATCGAGCATGCGGCGAAGGCCGAGATCCGTCCCGTGATGGTGCGGCAGGAGCGCGTCGGCATCCACATGGCGGACGCGATCTCGCGGGTGACGTCGGGACGCACGATCGGCGCGTTCTGCATGCAGCATGGGCCGGGCGCGGAAAATGCAATGGGCGGAGTCGCGCAGTGCTTTGGCGAATCCGTGCCCGTGCTGGTGCTGCCGATGGGCTATCCGCGCCGGCTGGCGCACATCGAGCCGAACTTCAATTCCAGCGAGGCGATGAAGCCGTTCGCGAAGTCCTCGGAGCCGATCATCCTCGCGGCGGAAGTCGCCAACATCTTCCGCCGCGCCTTCACGAAGCTCAAGAACGGCCGCGGCGGGCCCGTCATCGTCGAAATCCCCTCCGACATGTGGAACGAGGAGGTCCCGGAGCCGCTGAACTACACGCCGGCGCTGCGCACCCGCTACGGCGCCGATCCCGTGCATGTGAAGGAAGCGGCCGCCCTGCTCGTCAACGCCAAACGGCCGGTGATCTATGCCGGCCAGGGCGTGCACTATGCGCAGGCGTGGCCGCAACTGAAACGGCTCGCCGAGCGGCTCGCCATTCCCGTCACCACCAGCTTGGGAGGCAAGTCGTCGTTTCCGGAGACGCATCCGCTCTCGCTCGGCTCCGGCGGTCTTGCGGTGCCGCGCGCGGTTCCGAAGTTCCTCAGCGAGGCCGACGTCATCTTCGGCATCGGCTGCTCCTTCACCGAGACCAGTTTTGGCGTCGCGATGCCGAAGGGCAGGACCATCATCCATTCCACGCTCGATCCGAACCATCTCAACAAGGACGTGGAAGCCAGGATCGGCCTCGTCGGCGATGCCGGCCTCGTGCTCGATGCGCTGCTGGAGGAGGTAGGCAAGACCATCACGAAGGATCGCGATGCCTCGGCCGTCGCGGCGGAGATCGCCGCCTCTCACAAGGAGTGGTTGGCAAAGTGGATGCCGAAACTCACCAGCAACGACGCGCCGCTGAGCCCCTATCGCGTGCTGTGGGACCTCCAACACACCGTCGACATCAGCAACACCATCATCACGCACGATGCCGGCAGCCCGCGCGACCAGCTCTCGCCGTTCTGGAAAGCCGTGGAACCCCTCTCCTATCTCGGCTGGGGCAAGACGACGCAGCTCGGCTACGGCCTTGGCCTCGCGATGGGCGCCAAGCTCGCAAAGCCCGACAAGCTCTGCATCAATGTCTGGGGCGATGCCGCGATCGGTTTCACCGGCATGGATTTCGAGACCGCGGTGCGCGAGCGCATCCCGATCATGTCGATCCTGCTCAACAATTTCTCCATGGCGATCGAGTTGAAGGTGATGCCGGTCTCGACCGAGAAATATCGCTCGACCGACATTTCCGGCGACTATGCCGCGATGGCGCGCGCCTTCGGCGGCTATGGCGAGCGCGTGACCAGACCGGAGGACATCATCCCGGCGATCCAGCGCGGCATCCAGAAGACGAAGGAAGGCGTGCCGGTGCTGCTGGAGTTCATCACCAGCAAGGAGACCGAGGTGTCGCGGCCGGGCACGTGAGGCAGCCCGGTCTCAGCGGCAGGGCCGCGGGCGGCGCTGGCTCCGGCCGCAGGAGATGTGATAATCCGGCCCGGTGCGGCGCCCGTCGCGGCACCAGGCCGGATTGCGAATGACCACCCCTTCTAACGATGTCGCCGGGATCGACGAGCTCAAACGGCAACTGCAGTCGGCCGCAGCTGAGAATGCGCGCCTGCACGATCGGCAAAACGCCAGTGCCGAGATTCTGCGCACCATTGCGGCATTTCCCTCGGATGCCCGGCCGGTGTTCGCCGCGATCGCGTCCAGCTCGAAGCGCCTGCTCGGCGGCTTCTCCGCCACCGTGCTTCAGTTCATCGGCGACGAGCTGCACCTCGTGGCGTTCACGCCGACCAGCCCGGACGCGGACGAAGGGCTGAAGGCATCGTTCCCGCGCCGGATCGAGGATTTTCCGACCTTTGCCCTCGTTCGCGGCGGCGAGACGATCCAGTTTCCCGACAGCGAGGCCGAGCACGTCCCGGAGCTGAACCGCAATCTGGCGCGGCTGCGCGGCTTCCGCAGCGTCCTCTTCATGCCGCTGATGAACCGGGGCGCGGCGGTCGGCATGATCAGTGTTACACGCGCCGAGCCCGGCGCGTTCGCGCCCGATCTCGTACAGCTACTCCAGACCTTCGCCGACCAGGCCGTGATCGCGATCGAGAATGCGCGGCTGTTCAACGAGACGAAGGAAACGCTGGAGCGCCAGACCGCGACCGCCGACATCTTGAAGGTGATGGCCGGCTCGCCCTCGGACGTGCAGCCGGTGTTCGACGCCATCGCCGCCAACGCCAACCGGCTGATCGGCGGCTTCTCCACGGCGGTGCTGCGCTATCTCGACGGCGCCGCGCACCTTGCGGCGTTCACGCCGACCGATCCGGTCGGCGATCGCGTGCTCCAATCCTCGTTCCCGGTGCCGTTCGCACGGTTTCCGCCCTACCCGCTTGTGGCCAATGGTGCGGCGGCGCAATTGCCCGACACCGAGCTCGAGCCGGCCGCACGCGACATCGCGCGCGCCCGCGGCTACCGCAGCATGCTGTTCGCACCCCTGATGAGCGAGGGCGAGGCGATCGGCGTCATCATCGCCACGCGCCGGGAGACCGGCGCGCTCGGCGAGCACCATGTCAGGCTGCTCCAGACCTTCGCCGACCAGGCCGTGATCGCGATCGAGAACGCGCGGCTGTTCAACGAGGTGCAGCAGCGCACGAATGAGCTCACCGAAGCGCTCGAGCAACAGACAGCGACGGCCGAAGTCCTGAGCGTCATCTCCAGCTCGGGCGGTGACCTCGTTCCGGTCTTCGATGCGATGCTCGCCAAGGCGATGCAGCTTTGCGGCGCCAATTTCGGCGTGCTCAACACTTTTGACGGCAAGTCGTTCCACAGCGCTGCGACCTACGGCTTGCCGCCCGCCTACGACGAATACCGGCGCATGCAGCCGCTCGAATACGGCCCGGGCACGGCGCCGGCTCGCCTGCTGCTGGGCGAGCCGTATGTCGAGATCGACAATCTCGACGATACGGCGGCCTATCGAAGCGGCGACGCCAATCGCCGGGCATTGGTCGATCTCGGCGGCGCGCGCTGCCTGCTGACCGTGCCTCTGATCAAAGACGACCGCGTCGTCGGCAATGTGATGATCTTCAGGCAGGAGCAGCGCCGATTCACCGACAAGCAGATCAGGCTGCTCCAGCAGTTCGCCGCGCAGGCCGTGATCGCCATCGAGAATACCCGGTTGCTCCGCGAATTGCGCGGGAGCACCGAGGAATTGACCGAGGCGCTGAGACACCAGACCGGCAGCGCCAACATCCTGAAGGTGATCGCGTCCTCGCCGACCGATGTCGGACCGGCTCTGAAAGCGATCGTCGAGAGCGCCTGCGAGCTCTGCGATGCCTATGACGCCGCCGTAGCGCTGAAGGACGGCGACAGCTTGCGCTTCAGCGCCCACCATGGGCCGATTCCGATCAACCTCGAGAAATGGCCGATCAATAGCAACTGGACCGCGGGCCGTGCCTTCGTCGACCGGCTTCCCGTGCATGTCGCCGATCTCAGCGAGAGCGATGAGTTCCCGGAAGGACGCGCACACGCGCTGCGCATGGGCCACCGCAGCATTCTGAGCGTGCCTCTGTTGCAGGAGAACGAGAGCATCGGCGCGATCGTGCTCCGCCGCAACGAGGTGCATCCGTTCACCGACAAGCAGGTCGCTCTGCTGCAGACCTTTGCCGACCAGGCCGTGATCGCGATCGGCAATGTGCGGCTGTTCGAGCAAGTGCAGGCCCGCACCCGGGAGCTTGCAAAATCGCTCGACGACCTGCGCGCCGCGCAGGATCGCCTGGTGCAAACCGAGAAGCTTGCTTCGCTGGGCCAGCTCACGGCCGGCATCGCGCACGAGATCAAGAACCCGCTGAACTTCGTCAACAATTTCGCGGCAGTTTCCGCGGAACTGATGGACGAGCTGAACCGGTCGCTTGCGGACACAAAGCTCACCGACACGACCCGCGAGGAGGTCGACGAACTGTCCGGAATGCTCAAGGGCAACCTGCAGAAGATCGTGCAGCACGGAAGGCGCGCCGATTCCATCGTCAAGAACATGCTGCTGCATTCGCGCGAGGGCGGCGGCGAGCATCGGCTGAGCGACATCAACGCGCTGGTCGAGGAGAGCCTCAACCTCGCCTATCACGGCGCGCGTGCCGAGAAGCCGCTCTTCGACGTGACGCTGAAGAGCGAGCTCGACCCGGCGGCAGGTTCGGCAGAGGTGTTTCCGCAGGAGATTTCCCGGGTGCTTTTGAACCTGATCTCGAACGGCTTCTATGCGGTGACCAAGCGCCAGATGGGCAGCGGCGCCGCCGGTTACGAGCCGGTGGTGATCGCCACGACGCGCGATCGCGGCGATAGCATCGAGATCCGCATCCGCGACAACGGCACCGGCATCGCGGACGAGGTGAAGGAGAAGATGTTCAATCCGTTCTTCACGACCAAGCCGGCCGGCGAAGGTACCGGTCTCGGGCTGTCGATGAGCCACGACATCATCGTGAAGCAGCACGGCGGCACGATCGACGTCACGACAGAGCCCGGCAAGTTCACGGAATTCACGATCCTGCTGCCGCGCAAGAGCAGCTTTGCGGAGAACAACAAGAAATAGCATCACCCCGGAGGATGTCTTGAAGAGTCTCGCGTGGTTCATTCGGCGACAACTCCTCTCGCTATCAGGTATCGGCCTCATGCTGGGCGCGCTGTTCTTCGCGGCCGCGCTGACGCCGACGCTGATCCCGCGCAGCTATCTCACGCAAGGTGCCCTCGCCGGTGGCTGCTTTGCGATCGGCTATTTCGCCGGAATCCTGTGGCGCCGGCTGTGGCATTATCTCGAACTGCCCGAGCCTTCGGCGCGGGCGCGATCGATCGCGAATGCGCTGGCCGCAGCAATCTGCCTGCTCATCGTCATCGTCTTCCTGTGGCGCGCCGCCGAATGGCAGAACTCGATCCGGACTGTCATGAGGATGGCTCCGGTCGAGACCGCACATCCACTCAAGGTCTGCGTCATCGCCCTGATCACGTTCGCAGTGCTGCTGGTGCTGGGGCGGCTGTTCGCGGTTGTCGTCCGCTTCCTCGCTACGCGCGCGAGGCTCGTGATTCCGCGGAAGGTCGCCAACGTCCTCGGCGTGCTGGTCGCAGGCCTGCTGTTCTGGTCGATCGCCAGCAATGTCCTGATCCGTACGGCGTTCAACGCGCTCGACTCCTCCTTCCGCGAGCTCGACGCGTTGCAAGAGCCCGAGCGGCCGCAACCGGCCGCCCCGGATCAAACAGGAAGTTCTGCGTCGCTGGTGAAGTGGACGGAGCTCGGGCGCATGGGGCGCAGATTCATTGCCTCGGGTCCGACCGCAGCGGAGATCAGCGCCGTTACGGGAGGGCCCGCGCATGACCCCGTGCGCGTCTATGTGGGCCTCGCTAGCCGCGACACGGCGCAGGCGCGCGCCAAGCTTGCGCTCGAGGAGCTCAAGCGCCAACACGGCTTCGAGCGAAAGATTCTGATCGTCATTACACCGACCGGCACCGGCTGGATCGATCCGTCCGCGATGGACACGGTCGAATATCTCCATCATGGCGACGTCGCGAGCGTCGCGATGCAATATTCCTATCTCAACAGCCCGCTGTCATTGATGTTTCAGCCCGAGTACGGCGCGGAGGCGGCGCGCGCCCTGTTCGCGGAGATCTACGGCTACTGGACGGGCTTGCCGAAGGACAAGCGGCCGAAGCTGTATTTGCACGGACTGAGCCTCGGCGCCATGAACTCGGAAAAATCCGCGGAACTGTTCGAGACGATCGGCGATCCCATTGCCGGCGCGCTGTGGAGCGGGGCGCCGTTCGAGAGCCGCATCTGGCGCTCGGTCACCACGAACCGCAATCCGGGTACGCCGGCCTGGCTACCTGAGTTCCGCGACAGCCGCTTCGTCCGCTTCATGAACCAGAACGGACCTACGGTGCCAGCAGATGCGCCCTGGGGTCCGATGCGCGTCGTCTATCTGCAATATGCCAGCGACGCGATCACCTTCTTCGCCTACCGCGATGCCTATCAGGCTCCAGCCTGGATGAGCGCACCGCGCGGACCCGACGTGTCGCCCGAGCTGCGATGGTATCCGATCGTCACGATGCTGCAGCTCGCGCTCGACATGGCGGTCGCGACCAATACGCCGATGGGCTTCGGCCATGTCTACGCGCCCGAGCATTACGTCGATGCCTGGGTCGCGGTGACCGATGTCCGTGATTGGTCTGCCGACGCGCTGGCGCAGCTCAGGGAGCAGCTTGCTGCGAAAGCGCGGAAGACCGGCGCAGGCAATGCCGACGATGATCCCGATCGCGGCGGCTAATCGCTACTCCGCCATCTCCACCTGCTGCGTGACGGTCGGGCCGGCCAGCGGCCGCTCCTCCATCATGATCAGGCAGAGCGAGGCGGTGGTCATCAGCGCGGTCGCGGCGCCGAAGACGTAGCGGAACGCGTGCCGCATGTCGTCGGCGGGGATCGCGGGGATGCCGCCGGCCGCGTGATGCTCGCCCGCGAGCGGAATGTCGGTGCCGAGCGCGATCAGCAGGATGGCGGCGAAGGCCGCGACCGTGAACGAGGACATCAGCGAGCGGAAGAAGTTCATCGCGCCGGTGATGGTGCCGACCTGCGGACGCGCGACCGAATTCTGCAGCGAGACCACGCAGACCGGGAAGGTCGTGCCGAGCCCGAGCGCGAACGCGGCCATCAGCGTCAGCAGGCCCCAGAGCGGCAAGGTGGTGAGCGTCAGGCCCAGCGCGCAAATCGCGGCCCAGGACGTGCCGACAATGGCGACGCGCTTGTAATGCTTGGCGCGCGCCATGGTGCGGCCGGCAATCGCCGCGCCGCAGGTCGAGACCGCAGCGAGCGGAATCAGCGCAAGCCCCGCCTCGCTGGCGCTGAGGTGATAGACCGACTCGTAATAGAGCGGGAGCTGCACGGTGAGGCCCGTGATCGCGCCGAGCCCGCAGCCGCCGGCCGTCAGCGCGAACGGCGCCACCGATCCCGTCAGCAGCTTCAGCGGCAGGAACGGCTCGTCGGCGCGGCGCGCGTGCCAGACGAAGGTGACCGCGAGCGCGACAGCGCCGCCCACCATCGCAAGCACGGTCGGCGAGAGCCACGGATAGCGCGTGCCGCCCCAGGTCAGCACCAGCATGAAGACGACCGCGGAGGCCATCAGCAGAACGCCGCCGAGCCAGTCGACCTTGCGCTTGCGGTGGAACACCGGAATCTTCTTCATCTTCGGCAGCAGCATCGCGATCGCCGCGGCGGCGAGCGGTAGATTGATCCAGAAGATCATCGACCAGTGCAGATGCTCGGCGAACACGCCGCCGATGACCGGGCCGAGGATGCCGCCCACCATCCAGACGCTGGAGAAATAGGCCTGGTACTGGCCGCGCTCGCGCGGGCTCACGACGTCGGAGATCACCGTCTGCACGACAGGCATGATGCCGCCGCCACCCAGTCCCTGGAGACCGCGCGCCAGGATCAGCATCGGCATGTTCGGCGCGATCGCGCACAGCACCGAGCCGGCGACGAACAGGCTGAGCGAGATGATGATCATGACGCGGCGGCCGTAGATGTCGCTCAGCGTGCCGAACACCGGTGCGACCGCGGTCGAGGCGAGCAGATAGGCCGTGATGACCCAGGACAGATTGGAGACGTCGTTGAACTGGCGCCCGATGGTCGGCAGCGCGGTCGCGACGATGGTCTGGTCGAGGGCTGCCAGAAACATCGTCAGCATCAGGCTGATCACGATGGTGCGGACCTCGTCGGAGGTCAGCGGCACCGGCGGCGCGATGGACGGCGCGTCATCGACGCTGATGACCTCGCTCGGAAGGCGGGACAGCTCTTCGGCAATGTCGTCGGGCAACGCCTGGATGTCGGCAGAACTGCTCTGCCGGTCGAACTTGTTCATCTCGATCGGAAGCCGTGAGGCGGCGCAACGCCGCGAAGGATTCGTTCTATGCAGTCCAATGTAGACAGCAAAGTTCTTCCCAGGCAGGCACCGCGGCGCATGGGTGCATCCCGCCGCCGGGTCATCCCGAACACGTGATCCGTGCGGCAGATCAGTCCTTCGGACGTCGCTTCAGGCGTGCCCGTTTCGGCAGCAGGGCCGGCCATTGCACGATGTGGTCCTCGAGGTCCGCGTCCGGGATCTCCTCCTCGCTGCCCTCGACCCGGCCGCGCACGGAGACGCCCGCCTCATGCACGGTGTTGGGATCACCCGATACCAGCGGATGCCACCAATAGAGGTCGCGGCCCTCGGCGACGAGCTTGTAGCCGCAGCTCGGCGGCAGCCAGTTCAGGGTGCGGACATTGGCCGGGGTCAGGCGGACGCAGTCCGGAACCTTGTCGGAACGATTCGGGTAGTCCTTGCAGCCGCAAGTCCCGGCATCGAGCAGCTTGCAGCCGACATGGGTGAAATAGATGTCGCCGGTGTCCTCATCCTCGAGCTTGTTCAGGCAGCAGCGGCCGCAGCCGTCGCACAGGCTCTCCCATTCGGCCCCCGACATCTCTTCCAACGTCTTGGTTTTCCAGAAGAATCCTTCCTGGCCTGAAGGTCGTTTGGGAGCTGCGGTCATGCGCCTCAACAAGAGTTCGAAAGAGCTACGGTTAACCCATCTAGGCCGTGTGCCTGCGATGCTGCAAGCAACGCCCCCGGGAGGCCCGTAATGACCCGGGGTCAATTAGGCCTGTTGTTCAAAATCGCGAGCCTGACCATTGGTTTATAGGCCCTGCTCGGCTAGAAGGAACAGCAAGTCCCCAAAGGACGCGAACCGGGCGCCTTGGGTTTGCCGCAACATTCCCTCAAGACGTCCCGATGCCGCCCCGGCCGGGTGCTTGAACGGTTTCGAACCGAGCCTCAAGGGTTCTAGGTGCGCCAGATCATACCACCGCATTGGAAGCAGAAGGTCCGGAATTTCTTCCTGGATCTCGATGCGCGCATCGACTCCTCGCTGTTCTCCTCGGCCAAGGGCATCCGCGAGCTCTACGAGCGCTACTCGACCTTCATGGACCGCTTCTATGTCGGGCGGTGGAAGCGCTGGGTGTTCATCGAGCCGCTGTCGGAAGCCGCGACCCTCGGGCTCGGCGGCCTCGTCGTGATGCTCACGCTCGCCATCCCCGCCTTCCGCGAGACCGCGGACGAGGACTGGCTGAAGAAATCCGACCTCGCGGTGACCTTCCTCGACCGCTACGGCAACCCGATCGGCAGCCGCGGCATCAAGCACAACGACTCGATCCCGCTGGAAGATTTTCCTGACGTGCTGATCAAGGCGACGCTGGCGACCGAGGACCGCCGCTTCTATGAGCATTTCGGCATCGACATCGCCGGCACCGCGCGCGCGCTCGTCACCAACGCCCAGGCCGGCGGCGTCCGCCAGGGCGGCTCCTCGATCACCCAGCAGCTCGCCAAGAACCTGTTCCTGAGCAACGAGCGCACCATCGAGCGCAAGGTCAACGAAGCCTTCCTCGCGGTCTGGCTGGAATGGCGCCTGACCAAGAACGAGATCCTCAAGCTCTATCTCGACCGCGCCTATATGGGCGGCGGCACGTTCGGCGTCGACGGCGCGGCGCATTTCTACTTCAACAAATCCGCGCGCGACGTGACGCTGGCGGAGGCTGCGATGCTCGCCGGCCTGTTCAAGGCGCCGACCAAATACGCCCCCCACATCAACCTGCCTGCCGCGCGCGCCCGCGCCAACGTCGTGCTCGACAACCTCGTCGATGCCGGCTTCATGACCGAGGGCCAGGTGTTCGGCGCCCGCCGCAACCCCGCCTTCGCGGTCGACCGCCGCGACGAGGCTTCGCCGAACTACTATCTCGACTACGCCTTCGACGAGATGCGCAAGCTGGTCGACACCTTCCCGAAGTCCTACACCGAGCGCGTCTTCGTGGTCCGCCTCGCCATCGACGCCAACGTGCAGAAGGCCGCGGAAGACGCGATCGAGAACCAGCTGCGCCAGTTCGGCCGCGACTATCACGCGACCCAGGCCGCGACCGTCGTCTCCGATCTCGACGGCGGCATCCGCGCCATGGTCGGCGGCCGCGACTACGGCGCCAGCCAGTTCAACCGCGCCACCGACGCCTATCGCCAGCCCGGCTCCTCGTTCAAGCCCTACGTCTACACCACCGCGCTTCTGAACGGCTTCACGCCGAACTCGATCGTGGTCGACGGCCCGGTCTGCATCGGCAATTGGTGTCCGCAGAACTATGGCCATTCCTATTCCGGCGCGGTGACGCTGACGCAGGCGATCACGCGCTCGATCAACGTGGTGCCGGTCAAGCTCTCGATCGCGATCGGGCAGAAGGAGCAGCCGAAGGCGCCGAACCCGGCCAAGATCGGTCGCGCCAAGATCGTCGAGGTCGCCCGCCGCTTCGGCCTCAAGGCGCCGCTGCCCGACACGCCCTCGCTGCCGATCGGCTCGGACGAAGTCACCGTGCTCGAGCACGCGGTTGCCTACGCGACCTTCCCCAATCGCGGCAAGTCGGTGACGCCGCATTCGGTGCTGGAGGTGCGCACCGGCGCCGGTGATCTCGTCTGGCGCTGGGACCGCGACGGCCCGAAGCCGAAGCAGGCCATTCCGCCGAACATCGCCGCCGACATGGCCGGGATGATGAGCCACGTCGTCAGCGAAGGCACGGCGCGCCGCGCCGCGCTCGACGGCATTCCGACCGCGGGCAAAACCGGCACGACCAATGCGTATCGCGATGCCTGGTTCGTCGGCTACACCGGCAATTTCACCTGCGCGGTCTGGTACGGCAACGACGACTATTCGCCGACCAACCGCATGACCGGCGGCTCGCTGCCGGCGCAGACCTGGCACGACATCATGGTCGCGGCGCATCAAGGCGTCGAGGTCCGGGAAATCCCCGGCATCGGCATGGGCCAGAAGCTGCCGCCGCAGCCGATGGCCGCGCAAGCCAATGCCGCGCCGAAGGTGCTGGAGACCAAGCCCGGTCCGCCGCCCGTGCTGACCAAGCGCGGCGCCGACATCCTGGTGCGCGTCGAGAAGCTGCTGGATGACGCGGCCAAGACCGCGAACAAGTCGGCCGCGAGCGACGGCAAGCCCGCCAGGCCGGCCTCATCGACAAGCGCGCTCGCCTTCCCGCAGAACTATGCGGAAGAGAATGCGAACGCATCCGCCCCGCGTAAGAACTGATCGAAACCCGTGCGGCTGATCCTAACCACATTGACTGCCCTCCTGCTCGCGACCGTGGTGGGCGTCGGCGCGACCTGGATGACGACGACGCGCGGCACCGAGATCGGCGCGCTGACCATCGGCCCCTGGACCGCGCGCCCGCGCACCGGCACCGCCGACGTCGACCCCTATTCGCGCGCCACCATCGTGCGCAACGGCGAGTTGCCGATCGGCACCGGCGACGGGGTCGCCTTCACCGCCACCGCCGACGACAAGAAGAAGGCGCTCGACGGCCGCTGCGATGTGATCGTCTCCGGCGTGACGCCGCCGGCGCGGTTCTGGACGCTGACGCTGTACGACCGCAAGGGGCATCTCGTCGCCAATTCGCTGCAGCGCTACGGCTTCACCAGCCAGGAGATCGTGCGGCAGTCCGACGGCACATTCGAGATCCGCATCGCCTCGCGCTCGCGCTCCGGCAACTGGCTGCCGACCGGCGGCATCGAGCGCTACGCCCTGATGCTGCGCCTCTACGACACCCCGGTCGGCGTTGCGACGCGCACCCAGCGCGATGCGCCGATGCCGACGATCTCGACGGTGGGCTGCTCATGATCCGGCTCGCCTTCACCATCGTTGCCGGCGTGGTGCTCGGCCTCGTCGTCCATCTCGTCAGCGTGCTGGCGCTGCCGCGCATCGCGACGCAGGACGCCTATTCGCGGCTGACGCCGATGACCAAGCTCAACGGCGTCACCCAGCTTCCGCTTGCCGATCCCAACACCTCGCCGATGCCGTTCATGGACCCGGCCTTTGCGCTGGCGATCTGCCGCTATGACCTGTCGGGCGGGCCGATCAAGCTCACCGTCCCCGTCAGCCAGGCCTACACCTCGGTGTCGTTCTACACCCGCAACGAGATCGCCTATTACGCCATCAACGACCGCTCCGCGGGCAAGAAGGTGATCGAGCTCGACCTGATGACGGAAGCGCAGCACAACGAGCTGCCCGAGGACGAGGAGATCACCGCGGCCGACCGCCTGATCATCGATTCCCCTGCTACCACCGGCCTGATCGTGATGAAGGCGCTCGCCGCCGAGCCGGGCCTGATGCCGCAGGCGCAAGCGACGCTTGCGGCCGCGACCTGCGCGCCGCAGACCGAGGTGCCGGCCAAGGCCGAGACGCCGCGCGGACAGCGGTGAGCACGGCCGTTTCGGACGCCTCAAAACAAAAACTGAAAAAACAACCCCATGCACAGTAGCGGGGGCATTGAAACCGTTAGCTAATTTAAGCGACCCATCAGCAGCCGCGCGACCTCAGCCACGCGACCATTTTGCCGCCTTTGACTTGTCGGGCAAAACACTGGCAGAATGGCAAGATCGAAAGTTCGTAACACCCGCGCGGAGCAATCCGCCGCGGGTGTTTTCATGTCGGAGCCTAGAGTTGGATTTGGATGCCAGGCTCCCGCAAGCATACGAATTCGCAGTCGCGTGCCGCCATCTTCCTGAAACCTGACGCCGCTCCCGATCAATGAATGATCTGGCCGAGGAACGCCCTCGCCCGCTCCGTCCTCGGCGCGCGGAAGAAGGTTTCGGGATCAGCCTCCTCGACGATGGCGCCGCGATCCATGAAGACCACCCGGTCAGCGACTTCGCGGGCAAAGCCCATCTCGTGCGTGACGCACACCATGGTCATTCCGTCGCGCGCGAGCTCCACCATGGTGTCGAGCACCTCCTTGACCATCTCCGGATCGAGTGCGGAGGTCGGCTCGTCGAACAGCATGATCTTCGGCTGCATGCAGAGGGCGCGGGCAATGGCAACGCGCTGCTGCTGGCCGCCGGAGAGCTGTCCCGGATATTTGTTCGCCTGGTCGTGGATGCGCACCTTGCGCAAGACGCCGATCGCACGCTCATGCGCCGCCGCGCGCGACAGACCGCGCACCTTGATCGGGGCCAGCATGCAGTTCTCGACGACTGAGAGATGCGGAAACAGGTTAAAGCTCTGGAACACCATGCCGACCTCGCGGCGGACGTCGTTGATGTCGCTCATCCGGTCCGACAGCTCGATGCCGTCGACGACGATGCGGCCGCCGTCATGCTTCTCGATGTGGTTGATGCAACGGATCAGCGTCGACTTGCCCGAGCCCGAAGGTCCGCAAAGCACGATCTTCTCGCCTGCCCTCACGCTGAGATTGACGTCACTCAGGGCCGTGAAGCGGCCGAACCGCTTCACCACGTTTTCTACGGCGACGATGGCCGCGGATCGGCTCGGCTCGTTCGTGGCAATCTCCCGAACCATCTTCGTCCCCCTAGGATTTTTCATCGGCGTGCTCCGGCGATCGCATAGCGCTTGCGCAACAGCGCGACGCCTTGCGATGCCGCCGAACTGATGGCGAGGTAGACCACGACGACCACGAGATACATCTCGACGAGACGGCCGTTGAGCTGCGCAAGCTTCGAGGCCGCGCCGAGCAGGTCGGTGAGCGAGAGCACGTAGACCAGCGAGGTATCCTGGAACAGGATGATGGTCTGGCTCAGGATGATCGGGCTCGCCACGCGGAGCACCTGCGGCAGGATCACGCTGCGATAGGTCTCGAAGGTGGACAGTGCGAGCGCCTGGCACGCCTCGAACTGTCCGCGGTTCACGGCGCGCAATCCGACGCGGATGATTTCCGAATAATAGGCCGCCTCGAACAGGCCGAAGGTAATGAAGGCGGTCCAGGTGGCGCCGATCGGAATCGGGCGACCGTTTCCGCTGAGATGGCCGAGCACGATCGGCACCAGGAAGAAGAACCAGAACAGGACGAGGATCAGGGGGATCGAGCGGATCAGGGCGATGTAGCCGCGCACGACCTTCCCGATCACCGGCACCTCGAAGTGCTGCAACAGCGCAAGGCAGGTGCCCAGGGTCATGCCGACCACGAAGGCCACCGCGGTCAGCGCCAGCGAAAACAGCAATCCGGACCAGAGATAGGGCCACGCCTGCAGAACAATCGAGAAATCGAGGCTGTTCATTTCACGACCTCCATCCCTGAGGGCAACGAGCCGGCCTGCCCGACGTCGTCGGCCAGGCTCGGCTCGATCGCATCCTCCGCACGCCCTGTGCCCGGAATGCGCACGGCCCTGTCGATCAGCGCCATCCCCTGATAGGCGATCAGCGCCAGCGCGAGATAGATCAGGGTCGCGGCGCCGAAAGCCGTGAAGGTCTGGAACGTCGCCTCGCTGATCTGGCGCGCCTGAGCCGTGAGCTCCATCAGCCCGATCGTCAGTGCGACCGAGGTGTTCTTGTAGATGCCCATCACCTCGCTGGTGAGGCTTGGCACGATCAAGCGCAGCGCCTGCGGCACGATGATATGGCGGTAGGTCAGATAGGCGGTGAGTCCGAGTGCGCTTGCCGCCTCGGTCTGCCCTCTCGGCAGGGCCTCGATCCCGGCCCGAACCTGCTCGGCGATCCGGGCCGCGGTGTAGAGGCCGAGGCACAGAAGTGCGGGGACGAATGATCCCCAGGGCGGCGGAATCTGCTTGATGGCATCTCCGAGCGTGACGGGAAGAATCTCCGGCAGGACGAAGTACCAGAGAAACATCTGCGCCAGGACGGGGATGTTGCGGAAGATCTCCACATACAGGCGCGCAAGCGCAGCGATGGCCCGGTTCTGCACGGTGCGGCCGATCCCGACGACGATCCCGATCGCAAAGGCAATCCACCAGCCGAAGAACGCCAGGGCCAGGGTCCAGCCGAGGCCCGACAGAAGCCAGTCGATGTAGCGCTGGCCATCCGCCGTCTGTTCAAAGAGCACCGCGAACATGGCGAACCTCGAAGCTCCGGATACAAGAGAGGATCAGCGTGCGGAAAGATTCCGCGATATGGTGCTCCGACTAATCGACGGCATCGCTGGGATGCGCGATCCGTTCCTTCAGTTCGTCGGTCAGCGGAAAGGCAAGATTCTCGCCCTTTGGCGGAATCCCCCGCGTGAACCACTTCGCGTAGATCTTTTCGAAATGCCCCGACGCCATCTGCTTCGACAGGACGTCGTCGACGAGCGCCTTGAAGCCGGCATCGCCCTTCGTGAACATCAGACCATAATAGATCTTCGCGTAACCCTCGGGGAGAAATATCAGCGCGTCCGGCTTCGGAGCCGCGGCCTTGAGGCCGGCGAGCAGGATATCGTCCTCCATGAAGGCGGCCGCGCGGCCGGTGTTGAGCATCAGGAAGGATTCCGCATGGTCTTTCGCCTGGACGATGTTGAATCCGAGCTGCTCCTTTGCATTCACGCCTTGCGCGAAGCCGACGGCATTGGAACCCTGGGTCACGACGATCGTCTTGCCCTTGAGATCGCCGGCCGTCTTCAGGCCGCTGTCCGCCTTGACCAGCCAGCGCGGCTGGCTGACGAAGGTGGCGACCGAGAACGAGACCTGCTCCTGCCGCTTCCTGTCGTTCGCCGTGCCGCCACACTCGATGTCGACGGTGCCGCTTTGGATGAGCGGGATACGGTTGGACGAGTTCACCGGCGTGTAGTTGACGGCGAGATTGGGCAGGCTGAGCTCCGCCTTGATACGCTCGACGATGCCGGCGCAGAGGTCCAGTGAAAAGCCGATCGGCTTTTGATCGGGACCGAGATACGAGAACGGAATGGAGGCCTCGCGGTGACCGATGGTGATGGCACCGCTCGACTTGATCTTGGCGAGCGTGGGACTGTCGGCCGCGATCGACGGCCCAGCGAGGGTGCCGACGGCCGCAAGGCCGATTAGGCCGCCCCATACACGCGCAAAAATCGTCATGTGCATCTCCCCTCTGAAGAACAGCCTAGGCGGCCCTGGACGACGGCTTCACGCCGCGCCGCTTGATGATGTCGATCAGGCGATCGACATCGGCGAAAGTGTTGAACATCCCGAACGACACGCGAATGCCATCGCGCTCCGGCGAGACGCGCACACCGTTCTGCTCGAAATGGCCGAGCCATTCGGCGGCGGGAAGCGCGATGACGTAGATGTGCGGCGCGCGGTGCTGCCGATCGCGGGGACCGACGAGACGAACGTCCAGCGCGTCGAGCCCCGCGATGAGATGATCGCCGAGATCGAGACAATGGTTCTGGATGTTCTGCACGCCCAGCGCTTCGATCATGTCGAGGGAGGCACCGAGCGCATGGATCGCCGGAAGATTGAAATTGCCGAGCTCGAAGCGGCGCGCGCTCGGGGCCAGCTCGAGTTGGTCGGGCCGGGCGATGAGATCGGCCGGGACCTCCGCAAGGCTGGCGGCGGCGAGATAGGCGGGCTCGAGCTCGATCCTCGATTTGTCCCAATACAGCAGCCCAAGCCCTTGCGGCACGAGCAGCCCCTTGTGACTGCCCGACCCGATGAAGGTCGCACGCATCGCCTTGGCGTCGATCGGCACGACGCCGATCGCCTGCATGACGTCGACGACGAAATAGAGCCCCTTCTCGTCACAGAGGGCGCCGATGCTTTCGACGTCAAAACGATGACCGGCGTGGAAGGTCACCTGCGACATCGAGATCGCCCGCGTGCTCGCGTCGATGTGCGGACGAAGGCTGTCGGCGTTCACGATCTCCGTCATCGGTACGAACTCGACCGTCACGCCCTTGCGCCGCAGATTGAGGAACGCATAGGCGTTGTTGGGATGATCGCCATGGATCATCAGCACCTTGTCGCCGGCGCGCAGGGGCAGCGCGTTGGCGGCAATGTTCATGCTTTCCGAGGTGTTCTTGGTGAAGGCGATCTCGTCGGCCGCTACGCCGAGAAACCGCGCCAGCTTCTCGCGGGTCAGCTCGACGCGATCGAGCCACACGCTCTTGGGGCCGGCCGTCTCAAGGCCCTCGCGGAGGAAGCGATCGATCGCCGCCTTGACCGGGCGCGCGAGCGGCGTCTGGAAGCCGGCGTCGAGATAGGTGATGCGCTCGACAGCCGGAAATTCCTTCCGCACGGCACCGACGTCGTAATGGCGAGACATCCCACTCTCCTGATGAGCGCGCCCGGCAGGGCTCTGGCTGCGCTGCACAAATCCTGATCACCTTTCGGCGGCGCCAACGATATGAGCAATCCGCCGGTGCGGCCAAGAGTAATTTTCATATTTCAATAGTATTTATTCCGAAAAATGATAATTATATAGAATGTCACGCAAGGATGAGTAGATGCCGCAAGCCAATTCCGACGGACCACTCGACCGGGCCTTCGCCATCGTTGGCCATGTCGCCGGTCAAGTCAGAGCTGTCTCGGTCGCGGAAATCGCCAACGCGCTGGCTCTCCCGCTGCCGACGGCGCATCGCCTGATCGGCAATCTGGAGCAGCGCGGGCTGCTTCAGAAGGCGCTGGGAACGAAGCGCTACGTGGTCGGCAATCAGCTGGTCACGCTGTCGGCCAAGGTCATCGGCGCAGCTTTCCGCACCGCGCGCCGGCACGCCGTGCTCCGCGCAGTCGCGGCCGAAATCGGCGAGCAATGCGAGATCGGTGTCGTGCGGGACAATGTCGTCGCCTACGTCGACAGCGTCCGCGTGTCGCAACCGCAGGGGCTCCAGTTCAATCCGGGCGAAGCGGCACCGCTCCACTGCACGTCGACCGGCAAGATCTACATGAGCCGATTGCCGGAGCGAGCGCGCGAGAAGCTGTGCCGCGCACTCACGCTCACCAAATACACCGAGACGACGATCGTCGACGTCGAAAGCCTGATGAAAGTCCTCGACGAGACGCGCAAACGCGGCTGGGCCAAGACCAACGAAGAGTACGTGCGAGGGGTCGTCGGCTGCGCCGTTCCCATCCTGTCTCCGGATCGCGAACTGATCGCGTGCCTCGGCGTCTCCGTTCCCGTGGCCCGCGTGAGCTTCGCCGAGCTGGATCGGTTCATCGCTCCGCTGCAGAAAGCCGCTGCGCTGCTGTCGGAGACCATCCTCCAGGCCGACGATGACGGCCTGAGCGAGGCATCAGAGACGTTCTAGTCCTGCCCGTTTGATTGTCCGCTTCCGGCCCCCGTCGGCGCCGCTCCGCGCCCACAGCAGCGCGAGCGGCCCCAGCGCGATGCCGGCGGCGAGGACGATGAACGCCAGCAGCCAGCCGGTCGCGCTCTGCGGGCCTCCGGCAAGGTCGAGCGCAGCGCCGGTCCCCCACGCGCCAACCGCTGACAGGCCGAAACCAACCGTCGAGTGCAAGGCGAGCGTCGCGCCGCGATGTTCGGATGCGGCGGCGGCCGACATGCCCGCGGTCAACGCGCCGGAATCGGCCGGCACGGTCAGGCCATAGAGGAGCAGCAGCAGTGCGAGCAGCCATGCCGGGGCAGTCGCATTGAGGCCAATGACCAGCGCGACGCAAGCCGACGCGATCATCACGATCGTGATCGCGCGATGGCGGCCGAATTTCAGCGCCGCCTCGTTGCCAAGGATGCTAGCGGGCATCGAGATCACCGCGAAGCAGAAGCTCAGCACAACGGGGCTCAACCAGGCCGGCGCGCCCTGATGAGCGACGACGAAGGTCCATAACCCCACCAGCCAGGTGCGGATGCCATAGAGCTCGAAGCAGTGCGCACCATAGCCGAGGATGTATCCGAGCGCCTCGCGGTTGGCGAAGACGGGAGCGAAGTTCAGCAGACGCCCGGCTTTCGGCACGGGTCGCCGCGGGTCGATCAGGAGGCACGCGCCGACCATTGCGACCGGACCGAAGCCGGTCACGAGGAAAGCCGTCCGCCAACCCCACCTGTCGGCGATCAGTTGCGCCACCAGGAACGAGAGGCCGACACCCACCGAGAAGCTCGACGTGTACAGCGTGACGGCCCGCGAGGTGTCGCCCGCGGGAAGCCGGTCCGTCAGGGCTTTCAGGCCGGGCATGTAGGCGCCCGCAAATCCGAGCCCTGCAAGCGACCAGATCGCCGTGCCCGACCAGAACCCCTGCGCGAACATGCCGAACGCCGCGGTGGCGAGCCCGCTGACGATCGAGCCCCAGAGCAGGACCAGCCGCGCATCGATCCGGTCGGTCAGCGTCGTCAGCACCGGCACTGCGAGCATGTAGCCGAACGCATAGCCGCTTGCCATCAGCCCGCCTTCGGCCGCGGAAAGTCCCCACGCCGGCATCAGGTGCTGCGCCAGGTTCGCGGACAGCGTCACATGCGGCAGCAGGTTGCCGACCTGGCCGATGCACATCACCGCAATCAGAGACCGGCCGCTCAAGCTTCGAATTTTGCCCTCCATTGCGGGGAAGACAGCGCCGGGGTTGGCAGGGTGCCGAGCGCCGGTCCTTCGGCGAGCGGGTGCGGAGCGGAGTGCCTCATGAACAGCCACACCCCGGAGCGCCGGACGTCTTCGCGGTTTCGTCGGCGGCGCAGCACGCCGACGAAACGTCCTTCGCCGGCCCGCCGCAGCATCCCGACGCGGCGGCAGCGGTCTCAAGGCCGCCGCGCGTACAGACGCCGGTCTCGGGCAGCACAAGCTCGACTCTCGCTGCGGCGCGCTTGTCGCCGGCGATATCGGCCGCGATCGAGCGGACCTGCTCATAGCCCGTCATCATGAGGAAGGTCGGGGCCCTGCCATATGACTTCATGCCGGCCAGGTAGAAACCCGGCTCGTCATGCGCGAGCTCGCGGGCGCCGTGCGGGCGCACCGTGCCGCAGCTATGCTCGTTGGGATCGATCAGCGGCGCCAGGGCGACCGGTGCCTCGATGGCAGGATCGAGCCGCAGGCGCAGCTCGGACAGGAACGAAAAGTCGGGACGGAAACCGGTCGACACGATCAATTCGTCCGCGATCACGTGTCGCGCACCGCTCGAGGCGCCGGCGGCGATCTTGAGCCGGCCTTCGGAGTCCGAAAGGTGCGTGACGCCGAATTCGGTTTCGATCCTGATCTTCCCGGCGGCAACGAGCGCGGCGAAGGCGCTGCCGAGCTCGCCGCGCGCGGCCAGCTTGTCGTTGCGGCCGCCGCCGAAAGCCTTGGCGGGATCGGCGCCACGCAAGAGCCAGACGGGTTGCGTACCCGGCACCTCGCCCGCGAGATGCACGAGATCGATCAGCGTACCCACGGCGGAATGGCCGGCGCCCAGGACGGCAACTGTCTTCCCGGCATATCTGGAACGAGCGGCGCCTCGCACATCCGGCATGCCGTAGGCGACGCGGCCGGCGCACTCGGGCTCGCCGATCGCCGGCAAACCGTTGCTCCCGGCCGGATTGGGGGAGAACCATGTGCCTGACGTATCGATCACAGCATCCGCGCGCAGCACCTCGGGGCCGCTGCCGTTCCGGTAGCGAATCTCGAACGGCGCCTGCTCGCGTCCCCTGGTCCTGGCCTTGTCGAAGCCGACACGGCTGATCGCCGAGACGCGGCTGGAGGTCCGGATCGCCTCACGCAGCGGCGTTCGCGTCGCAAGCGGCGTGAGATATCGATCGAGCAGCTCGCCGCCGGTCGGATAGGACTGAGGGTCCGGCGAATTCCATCCCGTCGGCGCGAGCAGACGCGCGGCGGCCTTGTCGATGTTGTACTCCCACGGCGAGAACAGCTGCACGTGCTGCCACTGGCGGATCGCATGTCCAGCCTCCGGCCCGGCCTCCAGCACGACGGGCGACATGCCCCGTGCGAGCACATGCGCGGCCGCAGCGAGGCCGACGGGCCCTGCCCCGACGATAGCTACCATCTTCCCATCACGCATCTTGTCATCCTATAATTCTAGAAATTTCGAATAACCGAGCCGAAAAAATCAGGCCGCCGTCCGGGCGCCCTTGCATCCGGCTTCGTCCGCACAGCACTCCGCCGCCAGGAAATCGACCAGGCCCCGCATCAAGTCATAGTTCGCGTGACAGACCAGGGTCGTCGATTCGCGGACCTGGCTGATGAGTCCGACCGCGACCAGAGACTTGATGTGATGCGACAGCGTCGAGGCCGGGATCTTCAGCTTGTCCTGCAAGCGGCCGACGGGCATGCCCGACCGTCCGGCCCGGACCAGGGCCCGATAGATCTGAAGCCGTGTCCGGTTACCCAGGGCTTCCAGGCGCGCTGCTGCGTCGTCGATCTTCATGACGAGACAATGCACCGAGCCGCCGGCGCGGTCAACTATATTTCTAGAATATTGGAAATACAGTTGAGACCGCTCCGGCGGAGGCTGGCATCAACAGCACTTTCCGTTCTGCTGGATCGGCGGACAAGGGACCGATCCGTACGAACAAAAGACGCAGCAATCGCCGCTCTTGGGCTTGAGCCGGGCCCCGCACCCCTTGCAATCGTAGAAGAACTGGCAGGCGTCAGTCGGCATGGTCTCGGCTGACGCGTGATGACAGACCGGACACGTAATAACCGATTGCGTTTGCATTGCCGGCTTTCCTCGATCGCAAGACAAGACCCATTCTAGTCGTTTGGCGCCAACGCGCCAACAAAGGTCGCGTTACTTTCGGAGCTCGATCTCCATCAGACCATAAAACTAGCATTATAGTTGTAATTCCCTAGGGTTTGCGGTATCGTGGAACCCATGAACCGGAAAATCGCTGCGCGCTGTCTGGCGGAACTAGGCAATTTGACGCGCCTCGACATATATCGGCTGCTGGTTCGAGCCGGGCCGCCCGGCCTTAGCATCACCGATATCCAGACCCGCCTCGACGTACCGGCCTCGACGCTCGCCTTTCATCTCCGCGGGCTGGTCACCGCTGGCCTCGTCGCACAGGAAAAAAACGGGCGCACGGTGATCTGCCGCGCTCGATACGATCGCATGGACGGAGTCATCGCGTTCTTGCGCGAGCATTGCTGCGAGGGATTTGCGAGTGACGCGCCGGCGGCGGCGACACGCCGGGCGAGTTGATCAGATGCGGATGGTGAGCCCCCGAACGTCGGCTCTCCATTATGGCTGGATCGTACTGGGCGCGGGCACATTCGGCTCGTTCATGACGCTGCCCGGCCAAACGGCAGGCGTTTCCGTTTTCTTCGACCCCATCACCGCCGATCTCGGCATCTCTCGCACACCAGCCTCAATCGCTTATGCAATGGGGACGCTTGCGGGAATCCTCCCGGCACCCGTGATCGGTCGCTGGATCGACCGGCGCGGACCGCGCCTAACGGCGACCATCATCGCCGGTGGCCTCGCCCTGGCCTGCACGCTCATGGCGGCTGTTCAAACAGCAATGATGTTGCTCATCGGCTTCGCGCTGTTGCGCGGCGCTGCGATCGGCGGCCTCAGCCTCGTCAGTCAGCAGGTCGTCAATCTATGGTTCGTACGTCGGCGCGGGATTGCCGCTGCAGCAGCCAGTCTCGGACTCGCGGCCGGTTCCATGACCTTCCCGAAGCTGATCGATAGCCTGATCTCGCTCTACGGCTGGCGAGGCGCCTATCTCGCCCTCGCCGGACTTGTTGCACTCACCATTCTGCCGGTTGCGGCTGCCCTGTTTCGCGATCGGCCGGAGAAATACGGCCTCAGCACGGACGCCGGGCTGCCGCCGACTATGCAAGATCTACGGGAGGAGCCTTCGTTTACGCGCAAGCAGGCGCTCCGTACCGGCGTATTCTGGCTGCTGTGCGCGGCAGGCTTTCTCACCAATGCCATCGGCACCGCGCTCTTGCTCAATCACTTCTCAATCATGCGGACGGCCGGGATCGCACACAGCGACGCGCTGCTACTGCTGTCGCTTCTTGCCGGCGTTCAAGCCGTTGCGACACTCGGCACCGGATTTCTGGTGGATCGCCATGAACCCCGGCACCTGGTTCCGCTCGCGATGTTCATGCTTGCGCTGGCGACGGCTCTTCCGGCGCTTAGCAGCGGCGTCGCCATCAGTGTGCTGTACGCGCTCAGCCTGGGAGGGGCGTACGGTTCGCAGCAAGCCATCAACGCCGCCGGCTATGCGCAGTATTTCGGCCGCGACCATCTCGGCGCAATCAGGGGGGCGTCGTTCGTCTTCGGCATTGCCGGCGCAGCGTTCGGCCCGCTGCCTTTCGCGGCAAGCGTCGATTGGGCCGGAAGCTATGCGGCCGTCCTGATCGGCTGCTGCATGCTTTGCATTATCTGCGGCGCCGGAGCATTCGCCGTCAAACGACCGTTCTCGTCGGCCGAGTCGATGATGAACTGCAAGATGGGAGCAACGCCATGACAGGCGGAGAAACGACCATCGTGGCTGGCATCGAAATTCCTTCGACCGACGCCTTCTTTCTGGCGGTGGTCCTGGGGCTGCATATTCCCCTGGGCCTTGCGTGCGTTGCGATCGGCGCAATCGCGATGTTGAGTGAGAAGCGTCGCGGGCGTCATTCGAGGCTTGGGACGACCTATTTCTGGTCCCTGCTGGCGCTCGTCGCGTCCGCGACGTTACTGTCACTTATGCGCTGGGCCGAAAACTATCACTTGTTCGTACTCGGTGTGTTGTCATTCACTTGCGCCTGGATCGGGCGCACCGCGCTCCGGCGCCGCTGGTGGTATTGGGTCAGGCTGCATATAGCTGGGATGGGCCTGTCGTACATACTGGTGCTGGTTGCTTTCTACGTAGACAACGGAAGGCAGCTTCCGCTTTGGAAGGACCTGCCCCATTTCATGTACTGGCTGATACCGCTGGCCGTTGGTATTCCGCTTATCGTTCGCGCGCTTCTGTGGCCGCCGTTGGCACCCGCCCGCCATGATTTCCACTTGATGCGGTAATTTGCGATGCGCGCCAATCGATGCCCTCAAGCCAATGCGGCCGAATAGCTCCTTCCGACGCTTGACGGGCCCTCCGGATTTCGGATTGACGAGCATCTTATAATTCCATAAATCTGGATATATGGAAGCTGAAGAAGCCGTTCTCGCCCTCGCGGCGCTGTCCCAATCGACCCGTCTGGAGGCCTTCCGGACGTTGGTCAAACATGAGCCCGATGGCCTTGCGGCAGGCGACCTCGCGCGCCAGCTGGAAGTGCCGCCCAACACGCTTTCGGCCCATCTGTCGATCTTGACGCGCGCGCGCCTCGTGACCTCCGAGCGGCGCAGCCGTTCGATCGTCTATCGCGCCAACCTCGCCGAGTTTCGCGACGTCGCGGTTTTCCTGCTTCGGGATTGCTGCGGCGGGCGACCGGAAGTTTGCGAGCCGGTCGTCGAAAGCCTCCAAGCCTGCTGCTCTCCAAAGCGAAAGGGGCGTATCCGTGCCTGATCAAATCTACAATGTCCTGTTCCTGTGTACCGGCAATTCAGCACGCTCGATCCTCGCCGAGTCGATCCTCAGGAAGGACGGAGCCAGCCGCTTTCAGGCATTCTCCGCCGGAAGCACCCCGAAAGGCGCGGTCCACCCGCTGGCGCTGCGCACGCTGGAAAGCATGGACTATCCCACCGACGGGATGCGCTCGAAGAGCTGGCTGGAGTTCGCTGCTCCCGATGCGCCGGTGATGGATTTCGTCTTCACCGTTTGTGACAATGCCGCCGGCGAGGCCTGCCCCATCTGGCCGGGGCAGCCGATGACCGCGCACTGGGGTATCGAGGATCCCGCCGCAGCCGAGGGCACCGATCTGGAGAAGCAGGCGGCGTTCGTCACAGCGTTCCGCTACCTCAAGAATCGGATCGATACCTTCGTGAACCTCCCATTGAGAAGTATCGACGGGCTTTCACTTGGCACGAAGCTGCGCGAGATCGGCCGCGCCGAGGGCGCAGCACGTCCAGCGCCAAAGGCCGGCTGATGGACACGTTCGACCTTTCCCGACGCCTGGTCGCCGAAGCGCTCGGCACCGGCATTCTCGTCGCCACCGTCGTCGGGTCCGGCATCATGGCCGAGACGCTGACCAAGGACGTGGCTCTTGCGCTCCTCTGCAATACGTTGCCGACCGGGGCCATTCTCGTTGTCCTGATCACCGTGCTCGGTCCGATCTCCGGCGCGCATTTCAATCCGGCAGTGACGCTGGTCTTCACCGGCAAGCGCGAGCTGCCGGCGAATGAAGCCGCGCTATACGTCATCGCTCAGATCGTCGGTGGCGCGATCGGGACGATTGCGGCGCACCTGATGTTTGCGCACCCCGTGATCGACCTGTCGATGAAGGTCCGGACCGGCGGAGCGCAGTGGTTCGCGGAAGCCGTCGCCGCTTTCGGACTGATCGTCACGATCCTCGCCGGCATCCGCTTTCAGCGCGCGGCCGTTCCCTGGCTGGTCGGCCTCTACATCACGGCCGCATATTGGTTCACCGCATCGACGTCGTTTGCAAATCCGGCGGTCGCAATTGCGCGTTCGCTCACGAACACCTTTTCCGGCATCCGGCCCGTCGATCTTCCCGGGTTCATTCTCGCGGAGCTCTGCGGAGCGATCGCCGGCATGCTGCTGATGAATTGGCTGCTCGGGCGCGCCGAGGTGCGCGGCCCGGTTGCTGTTGCGGAGACCCGATCATGAGCGTCACGATCTATCACAACCCGGATTGCGGAACCTCGCGCAACACGCTCGCGATGATCCGGCAGAGCGGTGCCGAGCCCACCGTTATTGAATACCTCAAGACCCCACCATCGCGCGAAACGCTCAAGCAACTTATCGCAGCGATGGGAATATCGGTCCGCGCATTGCTGCGCGAGAAGGGGACGCCGTACAAGGAGCTCGGCCTTGCCGACCCCAAATGGACGGACGATGAACTGCTCGACGCGATGATGGCACATCCCATTCTGATCAATCGTCCGATCGTGGTGACGGCGAAGGGCACGCGACTGTGCCGGCCCTCCGAAGCCGTCGTCGACCTCCTGGACAATCCCCTCGGCCGGTTTGTGAAGGAGGACGGCGAGGTGATCGAAGCCAGGTAGGCACGAACGAAGAACGCATTTTACCCCGACGGCCCGATCAGAGACCGAGACAGATCGGACATCAGTTCTTCGTACTCGCCGTCTTGTCGAGCGCGGCACGCACGCCATTGGCGAGCTTGATCGCGTCGTCGTTCGCCCAGAAGTGCATGAAGAAAAGACGCGGCTGCTCGTCCAGCATGTGGCTATGAAGCGCCGTTACGGAGATGCCATGGGACCGGAGCGCCATGATCACGGGATTCACCTCGTCGCCGATCAGCACGAAGTCGCCGGTGATGGCCGCCCTGCCGCCGCCGGTCGGCTGGAAGTTCACACCGGTCGCAACGCCCATGGGGCCGACGGGACTTAACTGCATTCCGTGCTCGGTAATCGGATCGCGGCGGGGAACGTTGAACTGATAGACACCGCCGTTGGCCTGCCCCTTGACGCCGATGATCTGATCGAGCTTGGCCGTGTCGAGATCAATGGCAGGCGGCGGGACCGCCGGAGCCGGCGCCAACATAGGCGTCTTGCTCTCGGCAAGCGCGGTCCTGATGGCGGTCGCGATCTTGAGCGGATCACCGTGCCCAGCCACATGCATGTAGAATGTCGCCGGAACCGCGCCGAGCAGATGGTTGTGAACAGCCGTAATCTCCAACCCGCTCTCGATCATCTTCTGCATGACCGGGTTGATTTCCGATTCGAGCAGCACCAGATCGCCCATTGCCATGACGGCGCCATGCGCGGGCTTGAACGCGACCCAGCCGCCCAGCGCCAGCGAAGGCTTGATGGTGACGCCGTCGAGCGTCACCGTGAGGTCGGTGCGGGGAAAGCCATAACGATGCACGTCGCCGGCGACGGCCGGCTTTCGGCCCAGCGCATCATCGACCTTCTGCCAGTCGACATCCTGCGCGTGAGCGGTCGCGATGAAGCATGCGCCGATGCCCATCAGCGGCAGAATTGCACTTCGCATTGATCTGCTCCCTCGAGCGAAATCCGGTTTCCGGAGTTCAGTTCTGCTCTTTGATCTGGCCGGCACCGTCGATAAGGAGCCGCACCGGCTTGCCGTTCTTGACCGCCTTGGCGGTCGTCCCCTCCGCCGTCGACTTGATCTCGCTGACCTGCGTGTAGCCAGCCGCCTGGATCCTGGCGATCAACTCATCTTGGGTCAGCGCGCGTGCGGTCGGCACGCCAGCCACGATCGCCAGAAACAGGAAGGTGTGAAGGATTGTCCATGTTCGCATGGTCGTTCTCCCGATCATGTCCCGCCCCAGGTGAAGTCCGCTTTTGCGACGCTGCCCTTCCAAATGGCGCAGATCGAGAGGTCACGCCCCTGACGCAGGTCCGCCGGGACGCCCTTGTCGGTATGCGCGCCGACAGGCTCCGGCGCGCCGCGCTGGAGCGATGAGCCGAAACGATCTGTCGGATGAATTCGGAGTGTGGGGTGACATGCTGCGCCCTTGGTGACGATCAGGACGCGATTCTTGGGCATGACGCCTCACGGGGAGATCGCACATCCCCGTTGCCTGAAATAGAAAACCCGGAACGCCGAGCTGTCAACCTGCGCGTCGCGCGAAAGCACCGGGCAGGCCCCGGGTGGAACCGCGCGACCGTCTTGAAAGCCGAGGCCGATCTCACGTAAGGTCGTCCGCATGGGGGCAATGCAGACCCCCCATGAGACTTCGGTCCAAGCTCTGCGCAGCACGCACTTCGTGGAGCTTGCGCATGGATACCGAACAACACTTTCCTCTCCGATCCACCGTTGCCATCCTCTCACGCGGCGATGCCGCCGCGCGGGCGGATGCCACACCGCAGAACAGCCGCTTCGTCCGCGTCTTCGAGGCACTCGCCGCCGCCGGCATCGAAGCCCGGCCCGTCATCTACGACGAAACCTTTGCCGACGCCGTCCGCGATCAATTGCTTGCGGTCGACGGCGTGCTCGTCTGGGTCGACCCGATCCATCAAGGCAAGACACGCGCTGACCTCGATCCCCTGCTCCGCGACGTCGCGGCGCGAGGGCCATGGGTGAGCGCGCACCCGGACGTCATCCTGAAGATGGGCGTCAAGGAAGTCCTTTACAGAACGCGCCACCTGGGCTGGGGCGCCGACACGCATCGCTACGACACGGCCGCAAGCTTCCGCGCCGAGTTTCCGTCGCGCCTTCAGACCGACGGACCGCGCGTGCTGAAACAAAACCGCGGCAATGGAGGCCAGGGCGTCTGGAAAGTGGAGGCCATTGCAGAGGCGAGCGCCATGGTTCGCGTCCTCCATGCAACGCGCGGCAGCCTGCCTGAGGACATGCCGCTCGATGCCTTCATCGCCCGGTGCGAACCCTATTTCGGCTGGGGCGGCTGCATCATCGATCAGGCATTTCAATCGCGCCTGCCCGACGGGATGATCCGCTGCTACATGAGCGGCTCCAAGGTCGCGGGCTTTGGCCAGCAACGGATCAAGGCCTTGATCCCGCCGCCGCCGGAAGGCCCCGATGCAGCGGAGGCGCAACCCGGCCCGCGCATCATGCACGGACCCGATGCTCCACCGTTCCAGGCGCTGCGAAGATCGATGGAGAACGAATGGACGCCGCAGATGATGGACACGCTCGACATCGATGAATCCTCGCTGCCGGTGATCTGGGACGCGGACTTCCTCTACGGACCTCGCAACGCGGCAGGCGCCGACACTTACGTCCTGTGCGAGATCAACGCGAGTTCCTGTTTTGCGATTCCCGAAGAGGCACCTGCGGCGATTGCGCGGACGGTGAAGCACCGCCTGCTGACAACCCAGGAGGCCGGCTCCGGCAGATAGGAGAAGACGGCATCTGACGGGGGCCGCAGCAGCGGCGCTGCGGCCTCCCGTGGATCAGATCTTCGGGATCTTCGCCCGCTCGACCACGCCCGACCATTTGGTGATCTCGGTTTCGATCAGCGCCTTCATCTCCGCCGGCGAGCTGCCACGGACCTCGCCGCCGACGGCCGTCTCCAGACGTTGCCTGAGGTCTGGGTCCTTGAGCGCATCGAGCGTCGCTGCATTGAGCGCGGCGATGATGGCGGGCGGCGTTCCCTTCGGGGCCAGCAGGCCGGCCCAGGTGCGCACGTCGTATCCCTTGATGCCGGCCTCCTGAACCGTCGGGACGTCAGGCAATAGCGCAGTCCGCGTCGGCGAGGTCACCGCAAAGCCGCGGATCGCGCCGCTCTGGATTTGCGGCGCGAGCAGGACCGGCGTGCCGACGATGACCGGAACCTCTCCGCCGAGAAGCGCGGTGACGGATTGCGAATCGCCGCGATACGGCACATGCACGATCTCGATGCCGGCCGTTGCGTTCAGCAGCTCGCCCGCAAGGTGATGCGTGCTGCCGAAACCGACCGAACCGAAGCTGAGCGAGCCGGGCTTCTCCTTCGCCATGGCGACGAGCTCGCCCAGCGACTTCGCCGGGTAGTCACTGCGCACGGCAATGACGAGCGCGTAGTAGACCAGCGTCGAGATCATCTCGAAACTGTCCGCGGGCTGGTAGGCGAGGCTCTTGTAGGTCGCCGCGGAAATCGCGTGGGCGCCTGTGACGAGCCCGAGCGTGTAGCCGTCAGGCGCCGCCTTGGCGACGGCATCCGCCGCGAGGTTGCCGCCGGCGCCCGGTTTGGCCTCGACGATGATCGGCTGCCCGAGCCGCTTCGCGAGCCCGTCGGCGATGATGCGCGACAGCGTGTCGGCCGCGCCGCCTGCGGCAAATCCGTGCAGCAGGCGGATCGGGCGCGACGGATAATTGTCCGCAAGTACCACTGTGCCGGCGGCGAGAAACCCGCCAAGCAGAAACGTTGCCGCAGCAAGCCGTCTCATCCATCGCATGGATGCGTTCTCCCTTTTTTGACCGTTCTATCGTTGGCCGCAGCGAAGGCGGCGTTCTCCGGGCCGGGCTGCCCAACGGGCGAACCCGGCGCATTCAGGCGATGGCGGCATGCTCCGAACGGGCGCACGGGCGAAGTTCGGCGTGTGATGTCATCGTGCCGTCCACCTCCTCATGGCGTCATGATGATCTTGCCGAGCGCCGAGCCCTGCTCGAGCAGCGCGTGGGCCTGCCTGACCTGGTCCAGCTTCAGGACCGCCGAGACGGCCGGCTTGATGGCATTGCGGCTCAGGGCCTCGATCACGCTGCGCATCAGGGCGCGGCGGCCGTCGCGATCGTGGTCGTAGATGTGGAAGGAGAAGGTGCGCACGGCGGGACAGATGTCGAGGTGATTGCGCATCGCCGCCATCAGGTTCTCTTCCGGAAGGCCCGCGAAGGCGTTGTAGGAGAGCAGCGTCCCCCATTTGCCGAGCGCGCCGAGATAGGCGGTGAACTCCGGCCCGCAGACGTGATCGAGCACGAGGCCGACGCCCTCGCCGTTGGTCAGCTCGCGGGTTCGCGCCACGACATCCTCGCGGCGGTAGAAGATGATGTGATCGGCACCGTTCGCCTTCGCGAACTCCGCCTTCTCTTCGGTCGAGACCGTGCCGATCACGGTCATCTGCGCGAGCTTGGCGAGCTGCACCAGCGCGGTGCCGACGCCGCCGGCCGCGCCGATCACCAGCACGCTTGTCGGCGCGCGCGGGTGGCGGCATTCGTGCAGGAGTGCGTAGGCGACCTGATAGTTCGACAGGCACACGGCGGCTTGCAGATCGACATGGTCGGGCAATGCGTGAACGGCGTCCGCGGGGGCAACCACGTAGTCGGCGTAGCAGCCGCCACGTTGCGACAGGTCGCGCGCGCTCAGCAGCACCTTCTGGCCGACGGCAAGCCCCTCCATGCCGGGCCCGAGCGCGGAAATGCGGCCCGCGACATCATTGCCGGGATTGGCCGGCAGCGGCGGCATCCATTTGTAGACGCCGCGCCGGATCAGCGCGTCGGGCTGCCCGACCCCGAACGCCTCGGCCCGGATCTGCACCTGCCCGGCGCCCGGCACGGGCACCGGGAGCTCGACCAATTCGAGTGCATCCGGCCCACCCGGCTGACGCACCAGCACCGCCCTCATGATTTCGCCCCGCCTCCCCAAACTGCATTTTCGAAAATAATACTGTTTACGAAAATTATTGCAAGGCGGTCGTCGCGCGAAGATCTCTCCTGAAGTGGAATCGGCCGGCTACCATCGGAAGGACGAAGATAGGAAATCGCCGTGATCCCGACGCGCGGCGGCTGGCGTCCCGGTCATTTTCGAAAATAACACGCCAGCCGGAAAAAGCCGGCGCGCCGTTCGGGCTTGCGAGGGCGGCCGGCGGCCGCCTCACGCGCGCGCATCGGGGGACCTAAGGCGTCGGACGTCTGCGCGCATGAAGCGTTGACGGGTCCGGCGCGCACTCAGTGCGTCCCGCACCGGCAGTTCTCGTAATCGACGGGATCGTGGCTGTTGACGATCCTCACGCGGCCGCCGTGAGAGAGCTTCAGCGCGCGCAGCCGCGCCTGGTTGGCGATCCGCTGCGTGCGGTCCATGTCGGCGCGGCGCTGGAAATAGCCGAGCACCAGCGGCATGCGCGGGGATGCCGCGAGCTGGCCGTGATGGAAATAGCTGTCGCCGGCATGCAGCAGCCATGTGTCGCCTGATCGGACCGCGATGCCGCAATGGCCGAGCGTATGGCCGGCGAGCGGGATCATCAGGATGTCCGCCTCCTTGTCGCCGAGCGCGCGCACGCCCTTGAAGCCGAACCAGTCTTCGCCGGCTTCGCCATAGAACGTCCAGCTCGGTCCATGGCTCCACTGCCCGGTGACATAGCGCCCTTCCGGCGGCGCCGGCCTGCTCTGCACCGCCATGTCGTATTCGGCGCGATGGACGTGGATCGCGGCATGGGGAAAGTCGGGCACGCCGCCGGCGTGATCACGATCGAGATGCGTCAGCAGCACGTGGCGCACGTCGGCGGGCGAATAGCCGAGCGCCTTCACCTGCTCGAGCGCCGTCTCGGACGGATCGAGCCTTGGCGCGGTCTGGCGCAGCCATCGCCGTCCGAGCCGGTCAGGGGCTGCGATATCGCCAAGCCCGATGCCGGTATCGACCAGGGCAAGCCCGTCACCCGTTTCGACCAGCAGGCAGTGGCAGACCATGCGGGCACGCTGGAACAGGCCGCCGGTGCCGTTTACCAGGCGGCGGCCCATCGGGCACATCGTCCCGGTGTTGAGATGATGGATTTTCATGGAGGACCTCGCCCGTTGTGAACAGGGCGTTCTTGTCATCGTCCGATCCATAGGTAAAATATTGAATATTGATCATATCTCTAGGCTCATCCTATGGACCTCCGCGAGCTCCGCTACTTCGCCGCCGTCTATCGCGCGCGCAACCTGACCGCCGCGGCGCGGGCCTGCTTCGTGTCGCAGCCATCGATCTCGACCGCGATCACCAATCTGGAAGCCGAGCTCGGCACCACGCTTTTCATCCGGCACAAGAAGGGCGTCGCGCCCACCGCCTCGGCCGAGCAGTTTCACGCGCTGGCCCGCCGCATCATCGACGAGGCGGACGCCGCGCGCGGCCTGTTCAGGAAGCCGGCGACCAGGACGATTGTCACGCTCGGCCTGATGCGCACGCTCGACGTGCCCCGAACGATCGCGCTGCTGAAGCCGCTGACGGCGCGCAGCGACATCGCGCTGCGCCTCGTCGGCAGCGACGAGCGCGCCGATGCGCGGATCATCTCGAAGACCATGCTGCGCGCTGACGAGCATTTCGTCGCGCTGTGGAGCGAGCGCTATGTCGCCGCGCTGCCGCCGTCGCATCCGCTGACGCTGAAGGAGAAGCTCCGTGCCGCCGATCTCGCCGGCGCTGCCATGATCGACCGCTGCCATTGCGAGCAAAGCCAATTCTTCGGCCGCGCCGCGCAGCGGCGCCAGACCGCGGCGATCGCGCAATCGGAAGACTGGGCCATGGCGCTGGTCGCCGCGGGCGTCGGCATCGCCATCGTCCCCGAGGGCGTGGCGAAGGGCAATCCTGACGTCGCGGTGCGTGAGATCGAGGTCAAGGTCAAGCGCGAGGTCGGCCTCGCCTACCGCGCATCAGTGCCGCTGGCGGATGCGCTGAAGGATCTTGTCGGGAAGCTTCAGAAGCAGCGCAAGCCCGATCGGACTGCGCGCCAGCGCAGTGCGCGCAAAACGCTCAGCCCTTCGAGATGACCGCGCGGCCGTAGGGTGGCTGCGCCTGGACCGGCGGGTTGGCGGTCTGGGCCGCGAGCTCGCCGATCAGGCGGTCGGCATCGGCGGCCATGCCGTCGGGCGCCTGGATCACCAGGCGCTCCAGCGCCCAGCGATAGGAGGAGACGCGCTGCTCCAGGCACTGCTGCACCCACTGGATGATCAGCGAGTTCTCCTGCATGCGCGCGACCGCGTCGTCTCTCTCCCTCGGAGAGAGGCCGGAGACGCGCGCCATGCTGGCATCGCGCTTCCTGTCGAGGTCGATGACCTTGATCGCGGAGGCGAAGAACGGCTCGAAGCGGGTGGTGTCGTTGCGCACGTCCTCGATCAGCTGCGCATAGCGCGAGGAGTGCGAGCGGTGCGGCTCGTCGATCAGCGTGCGCCCGTACATGGTGCGGTCGAACACGACCTTCTGCCGCCACGGTGACGGCAAGGCCTTGTAGTCGCCGAACACGCTCTTCCATGCGGGGCGCGACAGCGGCGGCTCGATCAGGGGATAGGCGAGGTCGCGAAGCTGGCGCTCCTCGTCGGTGAGCTGGAATTGCGACGGTCTCAACCCGACGCTGCCGGTGGCCTCGGTGCCGAGCCAGCGATGCATGTCGTCGCTGCGCATATCGGCGCGGGTGCGGCCGAAATCGCCGCCGCTACAGGCCCCGAGCGTGGCGCCGAGCAGCGCGAGCAGGACGGCCGATACGAAGGGCCGGATCTTGTGGATGGTGTCCGGCATTGCAAAAGCCGGATCTAGCGGCGACGACGACGGCGCCCCGGCGCTGTGCCCGCTTCCGGCCCACGATCGCCGCTGGTTTCGTCCGCCTCGCGCTCGATGCGGATCACGGGAAGGATCAGAATCGTCCCCATGTCCGCGCGCGGTGCGACGTCCCCCGACGAGCCTACCCGGCGACCGGCCGGAAATTCGATGATGGTCCCCATGTCAGCTCTCTTCAATTGCCGCGCGACCGAATGCGCCCCTGCAACATGCGGATCATTAAGATCAGCTCATGGTTAACGGGGTGTAAAGATGTGCTCTGGACCGTAACCGCACGGAACCCGCCGCGCCGTCCCGTTGCGGCACGACAATGCCTTGAATTGCGGGGGCGGCTTCACGCCTCGTTTTCCTTAACGAGGCTTTAAAAGAACCTGCGCTAGGCTCACTCGCAAGTCTCTTTTCCGAGTTGCGTACGCCTCCATGACCAAGTCGCTGTTTCCCGGATTCGACGGGCTGATGACCCTCTCCCGTCGCGAAGGCGTCGATGTTCGCCCGACGCTGCTGCGCGTGCTGACCGACCTCTATGTCCAGACGCGCGTCCACAGCGAGGACGAACAGCGGCAATTCGTCGAACTCGCCACGCGACTGATCGACCAGGTCGACGATGCGACGCGCGCCGCCGTCAAGGCGCGGCTTGCGGTCTATCCGCAGACGCCCGTCCCTATCCTGCAGAAGCTCGGGCTGGTCGCCGCCCAGGAAGGCCGCAGGGTTCCGCTCGCGCGCGAAATCGCGGCGCCCCCGCCCGCGCCCTCCCCGGTCCGCGCGCCGACCGAGGCCGAGCAGCGTATGGCCTCGAACATGGCGATGCAGCCGACGGACGCCGCCGAAATCCACGACATGTTCTTTCACGCCGATGCGTCCCAGCGCGCGCTGATCCTGCACAATCTGGAGCAGACGCCGCTGAAGGCCGCGCCGCGGATTCCGACCGTGCGCGCCAAGCGCGCGATCCAGATCCTGGAGATGGCGGCGATCGCGGGCGACGTCGAGAATTTCACCTACGAGCTCGGCGACAGCCTGATCCTGCCCTCGCGCGTCGCGGCCCAGATCGTCGACGATCCCGGCGGCGAAGCGCTCGCGGTCGCCGCGCGCGCGCTCGACATGCCGAGCCCGAACTTCCAGCGCATCCTCTTATTCTTCAAGCCGGAGATCGGCAACTCCGTGAACAACGTGTACCGGCTGTCGCGGCTCTACGATCGCCTCGGCGAGCGCTCCGCGCTGGTGATGCTGGCCGCCTGGCGCGGCTCCACGCTCGCGGTGACGCGGGCAAAGTATCAGTCGTCGCTGCACGATGGCGAACGCCAGCGTGCGCGTGCGGGCGCAAGCCAGACGCGGCCCGGCGTGCAGCCCGGCTCCAGCCCAACGGTGCGGACCGGCACCGGCGGGTCGTCGGATCACTAGTCAGGTCTTCGCCAATTCCAGGAAGTGCCGTCCGGCGCGGTCTTCGGTCTCGACGATCCAGGCATCCGAATCGAAGCGGATTTCCTTGGTCAGCCGTTCCTCGACGGCGGGCTCCGGCAGCGGCTGCGGTGCAACCGGCACGAAGAAGCGGTCGACGGGCCGGCCGTCGTCATAGACGGTCTGCGGCGCCGGCACGTAGAGCATCGCATTGCCGTCGAGCAGCGACACCTTCACGAACACCGCGCCCGCCTCCTCGGCGCCGCGACGGCGCACCGCCCCGAACACGCCCTCGCTCTGGCACCGGCGCAAATAGGCCGCGACCCATATGTTGGATTTCAAACGCATGAATCGGACGATAGGCCAGTACGATGCGTCCCGCCAGTCTCGGCGCGCGTTCGCTACGCCTTGCCTGCACCCTGTCCCCCGCCGATCTGGCGTGCGACGAGATATGACAGCGGCATCGCAAGCGCAAACCCGATGGCCGCGGCATAGGGGATGTTCTTGATCGCCTCCGCGGCAAGGCTCGGCACCATCAGCACCACGATCAGGCTGACGCCCGCCAGCACGGTACCCAGCATGATCCAGACGAGAATCGAGACCTTGAACATGATGACCTCTCTTCCTTGATGAGGATGAGCGATCATCTTCCCTGACGCCGCCGACAGTCATTGATCCCGGACAAATCACGCCGGCGCAGGGCTGGCATCCCCTTGCGGATCACGCGCGGCCAATTGATCCGCGTCAATGACGACGACAAATGTCGCTATTCGACGGGATGGCCGATCGCGGCGGCGAGCTCGCGCAGCAGGCGATCGGACACCTGGCCGGTGACCTGCATCTTGTGCTCGCGCTCGAATTTCTGGATCGCGGACTGGGTCTCGCCGCTCATCGCGCCCGTGACCTTCAAATTGCCGTAGCCGTATTCGGACAGCGCGCGCTGCACGCCGGCGATACGCCGTACGGCCGGGCTCTGCTGCGCCGGGATCGGTGCCGGCGGACGCGCGACAGCAATGGACGGCGGCGTCGAGGTCGTCGCCTTGACCAGATTTGTCATGGGATCGCTGGCCGAGCGCGGCGTCGATGCGGTCGCCTCGACCGGCTTCTCCGGCGCCCTCTCGGCAACTCTCTCGACAGGCTTGGGCTCGACAGGCCGGGGCTCTACGGACTTGGGCTCGGCGCGGAACTCCGTCGCTCTCGGCTCGAGCGGCGAAGTATCGGCGCCGACGGGGCGCGGACGCGGCAAGGGGTTCGACAGCGGCACGGACGACGGCGCGGGAAGGTTGATCACGGTGCCGAACATCGGTGCCGGATGCCTTCCGGTCTGGAGGAACAGCGCATTGGCAACGATCGCGCTGATGGCGGCAACGGCGACGAGGCCGGCCAGCGTATCCTTGGGACTGTGCAGCAGCACGCGCATCACGAGGTTGCGCTCGGTCTCGATGTCGACAGCCGCAGCCTTGGCGCCACGACGGCGCGGTGCAGCTTCGCCCTTTGCAGACTTCTTAGGCACTTTTCTTCACCAGAGCAGGTTGGTCCTGAAGTTGGTCGTGATGTTCCTGGCGCGGCACCGGCGTCAAAGTCGCGATCTTGCTCTCGGCCGGCATTCTATCGGCAGGCTTGGCTTGCGGCGACGTGTAAACCAGCGGCAGCTTGACGGTGACGGCGGTGCCCTCGCCGAGCCTGCTTTGTACCGTCAAATCGCCGAGATGCAACGCCACAAGACTCTTCACGATCGAAAGTCCGAGTCCGGTGCCTTCGTGACGGCGCTGATAGGTCTTGCCGGCCTGGAAGAACGGCGCACCGATACGCTTGAGGTCGTCGGGCGCGATGCCGACGCCGGTATCGCTGATACGCAGCGTGAGGTGCGACCCCGACACCGCGGCTGATACGGAGACCTGGCCGCCGCGCTCGGTGAACTTGATGGCGTTGGCGACGAGGTTGAGCACGATCTGCTTGAAGGCTCTGGGATCGCCGGTCATGACAGGCAGGTCCTGCGGCGCGTCGGTGATGAGGTCGATGCCGTTCTCCCGCGCCTTCAGCGCCAGCAGATTGCAGCAATGCATGAGCGAGGCGCGCGGCGCGAACGGCTCCGACGCAATCTCGAAATTGCCCGATTCCATCTTGGACATGTCGAGGATGCCGTTGACGACCGACAGCAAATGCTGGCCGGAATCGTTGATCAGTTGGGCATATTCCTTGCGCTGGGCCGCACCCAGCATCAGGGCCTGCTCCTGGGCGATCATGTCGGAGAAGCCGATGATGGCGTTGAGCGGCGTGCGCAGCTCGTGGCTCATGGTGGCGAGGAAGCGCGTCTTGGCGGCGTCGGCCGCTTCGGCGGCGCTGCGGGCCTGATCGAGCGCCTGCTCGGAGAGCTTGCGATCGGTGACGTCGCGCATCACGGCGACGACCTCCGTCTCGCGTGCGACATCACGGTCAATATCCTGGCGGCCGAGATCCTGGTCGAGCGGCCGGCAGCGCATCTCGACCCAGATGAAGTCAACCTGGCCGCGCTCCGAGCCGGTCGGCTCCCGCCGCAGCCGGAACTCGACGCTGCGCACATTACCGCGCGCGGCATCGGACAAAGCGGTGAGATAGGCCGGCCGGTCGGCGACATGGACGCGATCGAACAGGCCGTGGCCGTGCAGCTGCGCGACGGGCATTCCGAGCATGGCCTCGGCGGCCGGCGAGATGAACTGCACCGCGCCGTTGCGCCGATGCCGCGAGATGACGTCGCTCATGTTGCGCGCAAGCAGGCGATAACGCTCCTCCTCACGCGACAGCAGCGCAACGCCGGTGCGTGCGAGCGACTCCGCGCCGAAAGCGAGGCCTGCAGCATAGAGGGTGGCCGAGGCGACGCCAAACGCCATCAGCAGGCTACGCTCCGCGGCAACCGGCGCGTCCAGCGGCAGCCAGCCGAGCTGGCCGACGAAAATTAGTATCCCCGCGCAGAAGAGCGCGAGCAGCGAGGCAAAGGCGGCGACGCGGCGCGAGGCCGACAGCGCAGCCTCGAGGGGAACGACGATCAGCCACACCGCGGCGAATGATTCGATGCCGCCGGTCGTGATTGCGACCGCCATGATCAGGCCGGCGAGCGCCAGCGACGACAGCACATGCGCGCCTTCGTAGCGGCCGGTGCGCGACAGGAACCAGGACAACATGATCGGCGCGATCAGCCAGGCAAAGGCCGCGACCTCGACCGCGCTCGGCGCGCCACGCATGGCGAGATAGATCGGGAATGCGGCAAACGCTGCCAGGCTGCCGAGTAGGCGCGGCGCCATGAAGGCACGATGGCGCGCTCGCGTCAGCGCGTCGTAACGCGCGGAGGGATGCAGCAGCGCATCGAGACAATCGCGGATGATACTCAAAACTGTCACGGGTCTCGCGCTTCGGCTCATTCGTCGGAGAGACGCGCCGGAACGCCTCCTTGTCGTTGAGCCACCGTGTCAGAGCGACCTTAAACGAGTGCTAAGGCGGCACGGCCCGGCGCCGGACAGCGTGTCATCGCGGAGCTTTTTAGACGATTTGACGACGTCTTCGGCGAGGATGGTGAACACAGGGTTTCACCCCGGCCGGCATGGTTTCGAATTAGTAGATGCGGAAGACCGCAAGATCACGGGGGCTCGGCATCAATGGAAAATTTACGAGGCCGCCATTTTCGAAGTTTTTTGCGTAAAAATTCCGCGAATTAAGCTCAAGGCAATCACTTGCGATTTATCGAGAGTTGCTAGGTCCGACGCGCTCTGCGGAAATCGCCGCGGCGGGATCTAACATACAGGTCGATAAGATGCGCTTTCTGCTCCGCATCACATTCTGGCTCGGGCTGGTGCTGGTGCTCCTGCCGCGAGACAAGACGCCCGAATCGGAGAAGCTGCCACAGATCGGCGCCGCCGACGCGGTGCAGGCTGCGACCGCGGCCGTCTCCGACATGACCCAGTTCTGCAAGCGCCAGCCGGCGGCCTGCGAGGTCGGCGGACAGGCCGCGTCGATCATTGGCCAGCGCGCCCAGGACGGCGCGAAGAAGATCTATCAGATCATCAACGACAAGAAAGAGCAGATCACCAACGAGAAGAACGAGAAGAGCGACAAGAAGGCGCCCGACCACACCGGCTCGATCACGCTGGCCGGCGAAGGCGACACCGCTGCGAGCGAGGCGCCGCGCGACACCCTGACCCAGGACGACCTCGCGCTGGAATGGCGCGGACCGGGGCTCGCGAATTAGCCCCCAAACCCTATCGATTTCACGGCTTCGCGTCCTTATATTGGGTTGAACGGGAACGATAGGCCAGCATGACGACGATCGACGAAATCAGGGACAATTTCGAGATTCTGGACGAGTGGGACGACCGCTACCGGTACGTCATCGAGCTTGGCCGCACCCTGGAACCGATGCCCGAGGCCGAGCATTCGGCCGCCAACAAGGTGAATGGCTGCGTCAGCCAGGTCTGGCTCCAGAAGCTGGTCGAGCGCGATGGCGGCGCGCCGATCCTGAAATATCGCGGCGACAGTGACGCTCATATCGTGCGCGGCCTGGTCGCGATCGTGCTCGCGCTCTATTCGGGCCGCACGCCGCAGCAGATCCTCGCGACCGACGCGATCGCGGTGTTCGACGAGTTCGGCTTTCGCGATCACCTGACGCCGCAGCGCTCCAACGGCCTGCGCTCGATGGTCGAGCGCATCAAGACCGACGCGAAAGAGGCGCTGGCGGAAGCCACCTGAAGATCCTCATGGTGGGAAGCGCTGCGTAGGGTGGGCAAAGGCGCACTTGCGCCGTGCCCACCATCTATCAACAATTGTGAGCCGGATGGTGGGCACGCTTCGCTTTGCCCACCCTACGAGATTCGAGGCCGGCTCTACTTCCGCTTCCGCTGCTGCTGTCCCAAACCCATCTGCTTCGCCAATTGCGAGCGCGCCACCGCGTAGTTCGGCGCGACCATGGGATAGTCGGCCGGCAGGCCCCATTTCTCGCGGTACTGCTCGGGCGTCATGTTGTACTGGGTGCGCAGATGGCGCTTCAGCGACTTGAAGCGCTTGCCGTCTTCCAGGCAGACCAGATAGTCCGGCGCGATCGACTTCTTCAGCGACACCGCCGGCTTGGCCGGCTCGAGCGGCGCCGCCTCGACGCGGCCCGACGAGACCCGCACCAGCGCGCCGTGCACCTGGCTGATCAGGTTCGGGATCTCCGCGGCCGGCGTCGGGTTGTTGCCGAGATAGGCCGAGACGATGCTCGCTGTCAGCTCAATGAAATTCTTAGCCCCGGCATCCGACATGGGCCCGACCTTTCTCCACCTTGCGTCTCACGGGAGAGACGACTTCGAAGTATTCCGTGTCAACAATACGTTCGGCCAAAATACAGGACTGACGACTATGGGCTGATGACTGGCGAAGTGACAAGAAAGCTGGCGCTTTACTTGGCCCCGGCAGTCCTCAGGAGCGCTGGTCAAGATGCGCGCGCAACTCGTCGATCGAGGCAAAGCGCATCATGCCTTCCGGCATCTGCGCTTCGATCGAGCCGTCGGAATAGAGCGAATAGGCCATGCCGTCGACGACACCGGATTTGAGCACGGTCACGGGCGCCTGCTCGACCGCCGGCTCCGACTCCGGCTCGGGTGCAGGCGGCGGGGTAGCCTCGACAAAGGTCGAGGGCGAGCGCGGTGGCGGGCGGCGCGAGGCGGCCGGCGGTTCCGGCGGGCGCATACGATCCGGCTTCGGCCAGGCGTCGTCGAAGCTTGCAGGCGGCGTGTCCGGGCCGGCAGGCGCCGCGGGCTCGGCATGCGGCGGCGGGCCCTCGGTGGCCTTGGCCTCCGCACGCTCGCGTTCCTTTCGCGAGGTCGAGGCGAACAGCAGGTTGCGCCGGCGCGGCGCTTCCGGAGCTGCGGGCGGCGCCGGAGGTTCCGGCTCCGGTGGCGGCTCGACGCGCGGCCGCTCGCGCATCGGTGCCTCGCCTTGCCATGGCGGCGGCGCGGCCGGCGATGGCGGGGCCGTCGGCTCGGCGCGCATCGCCGGAGCAGGCTCGGGCGCAGGCGCGCCGGGCAGCGCGAGACCCGGCAGCACGGGCCTGACGCGCACTTCGGACGGTGCGGCGGCACCGGCCAGCCGGCGGGCAATGCCCTTCAGTTCCAGCACCACCAAATGGAGGCCCGCCAGTAACATTCCGGAGCAGACGCCGATCGTGCCCGAGATTATGAGGGTACTGCCGAGGCTGAACTCCCTGACGGTGAAGCCAAACAGGATCGCAAGGAGGCCCGCCAGGACGGCGACAATCCCCGCGATCAATAATGCCAACGTCATCGAACTCACCCCCGGCCGCGCATCCATACGCGACACACGCCACGATACCGTCTTCCTGTGTTGCTCGCCAACGACGAATTGCGATCAGCGTTCCTAAAGGGAAGGAAATCAGGGACTTATTCACATTCCCTTCAGCTACGGATCGCTACTGCTAGAATGCTCTTGAGTTTCTGGATTTGCTGCGTCGCATCAGGAATTTAGCCATAATGCCCAATTACTTGGTAATGGAACTGCGCTATACGGAGTCCGGGGAGCAGGCCCGCGCGCACCAGCAGGGCCGAGAGGGGATTCCGGGTCACCAATAGCCATGACATCCATCACGACTTCGGCGATCGACACGCCTCTGCGGCGCTCGGTCGAACGGACTTGCGACGATCTCGCCATGCTGGTGCTGGCCGCGGTCGCCGTCATCGCAGGCTTGACCTTCCGCGATTACGGGCTCGGCTGGGACGACTACACCCACGCTGAATATGCCGATCTGTTGCTGCGCATGTTCGGTTCCGGCTTCAAGGACACCGCGGCGCTCTCCTTCGCCAACCTCTATATGTATGGCGGCGGCTTCGACATGGTCGCGGCCCTCCTGCACAAGGTCATTCCGCTCGAGCTGTTCGAGACCCGCCGCCTGGTCGGCGCGATCGTCGGCGTGATCGGGCTTGCCGTGACGTGGCGGCTCGGCCGCCGCATCGGCGGGCCGCTCGCAGGCCTCGCTGCGCTGCTTCTGCTCGCGCTCTGCCCGATCTTCTACGGCCACATGTTCATGAACCCGAAGGACGCGCCCTTCGCGGTCGCCATGATCATCCTGATGCTGGGCCTCGTCCGGCTCGCGGAGGAATATCCGCAGCCTTCGCCGCGCACGATCCTGATCGTCGGCTTAGGTGCCGGCCTGTCGATCGGCTGCCGCATCCTCGGCGGGCTTGCGCTGGTCTACGCCGTGATCGGCTTCATCCCGCTGTTCCTGGAGGAACTGCGCACCGAAGGCGTTCGCGAGGCGGCCCGCCGCTTCGCCCATGTCGTCTACCTGCTGCTGCCCGGCCTTGTGTTCGGCTATCTCGTGATGGGCCTGATCTGGCCGTGGTCGATCATGGAGCCCGGCAATCCCTTCGAGGCGCTGACCTACTTCTCGCACTTCTTCGAGAAGCCCTGGAAGGAGATGTTCGACGGCGCGATCGTGTCGGTCCCCGACATGCCCTGGTCCTATCTGCCGACGCTGTTCGCGCTTCAGTTGCCCGAGGTGATGCTGGTGCTGATGACCGGCGCCGTGGTCAGCACCTTCGCGCTGCTGCCGCGCGGCGAGGTTCCGGCCCGCCGCAAGACCATCCTGCTGATGCTGACGCTCGCCGCGACCCTGCCGCTCGCGATCGCGATGGTGAAGCGGCCCGCGCTGTACAACGGCATCCGCCATTTCGTCTTCGTGATCCCGCCGATGGCAGTGCTCGGCGGCGTCGCCTTCGCCTGGACCATGGAGCGCCTGCGCGCCAACCACCGCACCTGGCAGCCGGTCGTGCTCGCCACCTTCTGCTTTGGCCTCGCGCTCCCGCTCGCCGAGATGATCCGGCTGCATCCCTATCAATACACCCACTTCAACCACATCGCCGGCACGGTGCGCGCCGCCGACGACCGCTTCATGCTGGACTATTGGGGCCTCGCGCTGAAGCAGGCCTCCGACGAGCTGCGCGAGCAGCTGGTCGAGCGCCAGGAAGTGCCGCCGCGCAACCGCAAATGGAAGGTCGCGGTATGCGGTCCGCAGCGTCCGGCGCAGGTCGCGCTCGGGCCCGACTTCACCATCGGCTGGGACTCCAATGCCGCCGATTTCGCCATGACGCTCGGCGAGTTCTACTGCAAGGGCCTGACCGCGCCCGTCATGGTCGAGATCAAGCGCGACGACGTGGTGTTCGCCCGCGTCTACGACATCCGCGGCAGCAGCATTTCCAGCCTGCTCTCGATCCCGGCACCGTAAGATCATTGTCCGATCGGACGGCCGCGTAGACGAAACGTCGCGTCGGACGGTTCTGAAATCCGGAACCTCAAACGCGCACTCCATGCGGGCGACGCTGAACTGCCGCGCTTTGAGCGCCTTGCCGCCGACCTCACCCGAGACTAGGCTCTCGCTCCGCAACAACGAGGTTCGGAGAGATTTGCCATGTCACCAGCGGAAGCGCGCCTGAAGGAAGTGCCGTCGAACATGACGGAGGCCGAGTGGCAGCAACGGGTCAACCTCGCCGCCTGCTATCGCCTCGTCTCGCTGTACGGCTGGGACGATCTGGTCGACACCCACATCTCCGCCCGCGTGCCCGGCCCCGAGCATCACTTCCTCATCAACCCCTACGGGCTGATGTTCGACGAGATCACGGCCTCGAGCCTCGTCAAGGTCGACCTGCACGGCAACCAGCTCTCCGAGAGCGAGTACAGCATCAACCCGGCCGGCTTCACCATCCATTCGGCGATCCACGAGGTGCGCGAGGACGCGATCTGCGTGCTGCATCTCCACACCCTCGACGGCACCGCGGTGTCGAGCAGCGCCGAAGGGCTGCTGCCGCTGAACCAGACCGCCCAGCTCGTCACCCACGACCTTGCCTATCACGACTATGAAGGCATCGCGCTCGACCACGACGAGCGGCCGCGGCTGCAGAAGGACCTCGGCGACCACAACCACATGCTCCTGCGCAACCACGGTACGCTGACGGTCGGCCGCTCGGTCGCCTCGGCCTTCGAGCGCATGTATCACCTCGAGCGCGCCTGCTCGATGCAGGTGCGCACGCGCGCGCTCGGCACGCCGGTCTATCCGGTCGAGGAGATTGCGATCGAGAAGAACACCGAGCTGCTCGCCAACCGCGACCGCGCCGAGCTGCGTGCGACCAACCTCGTCTGGCCGCCCCTGCTGCGCAAGCTCGACCGCGAGCTGCCGGGCTATCGGTCTTGAGATTTTCGGGATTTCGTGTAAGGTAGCTCTCAACTACCTCTGCACGTTCTGGAATGAAACGCCGCCCAATTCCGGGCGGCGTTTTTATTTGGCCCCGCTGTCATTGCGAGGAGCTCTTGCGACGAAGCAATCCAGACTGTTTCCGCGGAGGGATTCTGGATTGCTTCGCTCGCAATGACGAAGATAGAGATTTCGTAGGGTGGGCAAAGCGAAGCGTGCCCACCCCTTCGATCGCAATCGCGGAGAGATGGTGGGCGCGGCGCGCGAAGAGCGCGCCTTTGCCCACCCTACGGCACCGTGTGCTACTTCACCTCGGCCAGCGCGGCGAGGATGCGCGCCCAGGAGCGGATGCCCTTCTGGAAGCTGCGGAGGTCGTACTTCTCGTTCGGCGAGTGGATGTTGTCGTCATCCAAGCCGAAGCCGACCAGCAGCGAGTCCAGTCCCAGCGTGCGCTTGAAGTCGGCGACGATCGGGATCGAGGCGCCCGAGCCCATCAGCACGGTCTCCTTGCCCCATTCCTCGGTCAGCGCCTTGCTGGCGGCGGCGAGCGGCTTCATGTTCCAGTCGAGCGCGACCGCGGGCGCGGCGGAATGGTCGCCGAACTCGACCTTGCAGTCGCCCGGAAGCCGTGCCGTCACGTAGTCGCGGAAGGCCTTACGGATCTTTGCGGGGTCCTGTCCCTCGACCAGACGGAACGAGACCTTGGCGGACGCATGCGACGGGATCACCGTCTTGGAGCCCTCGCCGATATAGCCGCCCCAGATGCCGTTGACGTCGCAGGTCGGACGCGAGGAGGCCTGCTCGATCAGGAGCCGGCCCTTCTCGCCGGCCGGGATCGACAGGCCGATCGGCTTCAGGAACATCTCCGGCGTCAGGTTGAGCTTCTTCCACTGCTCCAGGATATCAGGCGGCAGGTCCTTCACCCCGTCATAAAAGCCGGGGATGGTGATGCGGTTATCGTCGTCGAACAGCCCACCGAGAATTTTCGTGAGCACCCGGATCGGGTTCATCGCGCTGCCGCCGAACACGCCGGAATGCAAATCGCGATTGGCGGCGGTGATCTTCAGCTCTTCATAGAACAGGCCGCGCAGCGACGTCGTGATCGCCGGCGTGTTGCGGTCCCACATGCCGGTGTCGCAGACCAGCACGTAATCGGCTTTGAACTCGTCCTTGTTGGCCTCGATGAAAGGCACGAAATTCTTCGAGCCGACCTCCTCCTCGCCTTCGATCAGGAAGGTGACGTCGATCGGCAGCGAGCCCGTCACCTTCTTCCAGGCGCGGCAGGCCTCGACGAAGGTCATTACCTGGCCCTTGTCGTCCTCGGCGCCGCGGGCGACGATGATCTTGCGGCCATCGGCATGATCGGTGACGGCAGGCTCGAACGGCGGACGGTGCCAGAGGTCCAGCGGATCGACCGGCTGCACGTCGTAATGGCCATAGAAGATCACATGCGGCCGCCCGCCCGCTCCGGTCTTGCCGACGATGGCGGGATGGCCGGCGGTCGGCCTCACTTCGGTGGCGACACCCAGGCTCGCGATATCCTTGGCGAGATGCTCGGCCGCGGCCTTGCAGTCGTTGGCAAAGGCCGGATCCGCCGAGATCGACTTGATCCGCAACAGCGAGAACAGGCGCTCAAGGCTGTTGTCGAAATCCTTGTCGATGTGGTCGAGCACGGATTGAAGCTGGGCATTGGCCATGGTCGGATTCCTGACTTTCGAGTCTCAAGATGGCTTCTCAAGAGGTCTTGGGTTTTAGCGCTGCCGCGGCGCCGGAGCCAGCCGTAACCGGCGGATGCCGGATGTGCCATGCGAGGCTCCCCGCGAGGATGGCGGTGGCGAGGAGGTTGTTGCCCCAGGCCTGGAAGGCATTGGGAAACCACGGCAGTGCCAGCAGCATGAGACATCCGCCCGCGCCGAGGGCAAGCCAGGTTCCCAGCCGCACATTCGCCCGCTCGTCGAAGGCGGCGCGATGCATCAGCACCGTCATCGGGAAGAACAGCCACATGAAGTAGTATTGCCGCGCCAGGGGCGATGCCACCGTCATCAGGCAGAACAGAATGCCGAGCTCCTCGGCATCCGAGCGCGCCGTTCGAAGCCGTTGCGGCGGCATGACCGCGACGAAGCCGAGCCCGAGCAACGCCGACAGCGCGAGCACGATCCAGTTCGCCGTCCTGTAATCGACGTCGATGATATTCATCGTGCGCGGCGGCTTGCTGGGATCCTCCTGATTGTAGTTGATCGGACGAACCAGGCGGTGCGTGACGGCAATGATGGATTGGTTGACCCACGACCAGTTCTGCTCGTCGCGCTGGCCAAAGCCCTTTTCCGAGCTCGCCCCGACCATGCCCTGATACCAGGTCGCAAGCTCGGCCGCGTTGCGCTCGAAGCCGCGAATGGGCGCCGGCACAACATAGAGAAGGATGCCGGTGAAGGCGACCGTAGCGACGGCAGCCGCCCACTTCCGCCGCCAGACCAGATAGGGCAGCACCGCAATCGGAAACACCTTGATGGCGGTGGCGAGCGCGAACATCAAGCCCGCGAGCCAGACGCGCTGATGCTGCAAGCACCAAAAACCGTAGAGCATCATCGCCAGCAGGACGAGGTTCGGCTGGCCGAGATCGAACATGTCGAACACGAAGGTCACGGTGACGAAGGCGGGCAGTGCCTCCAACCAGGGGCCGGGCTTGCGGCCCGAGCCGGTCATGACATTGGAGAGTGTCCCGGTGTACCACCACGCCAGCGCATTCAGGACCGACAGCACGATGTAGAGCGGGATCTTGCCGAACCAGCTCGGGATCGCCAGCAGGATCGCCGGCAGGGGTGGATAGATGAATTCGAACGGATAACGGAAGTCGCTCGGATAGAGCGAGCCACCATGCAGCACCTGCTGCCCGGCCCAATACCAAAGCGCATAGTCCTTGGTCTTGCCGTGGCCGAAAATCTCCGGGCCGAGGACGTCCGCGATCAGGATGAAGCAGCAAAAGAGGAAGAGCAGGTCCAGCGGCGCGCGCAGCGACAGGCGTCTCGGCGCATCAGGTTTGGCTAGCGGGTCGGTTGAGGTCACAATAGGGTCCAGTCCAGCGTCGACATAGCACGTAGCAGACCGACGAACGGTTGGAGAGCACCTCACCTGAAATTGTACCCGTGACGAGGCGGCCGCGCCAGCGCGCGGATTGCCTCCAATCGGGCTTTCTGCCTACCGACGCAGCAAGCCGCCGAGCGCGCCGCGGACCAAGGTGCGGCCGATCGAGCCGCCGAGCTGGCCGCCGACCGACTTGCCGAGATTGGCGGCCATCCCTCCGATCACCTGGTTGGTCACCGATCGCGTCACGTCGCGCGCAATGACCTGGCCGGCCGACAGGCGGCCGCGCTTGACATTGGTGCCGAAGATGGTGCCGACGATCGAGCCGATCTGGCCGAGGATGCCGCCGCCTCCGCCCGCCGGAGCATCCGCCGTCGCCGCGGTGCCGGCGATGCGCTTCTGGATCATCTCGTAGGCGGACTCTTCATCAACGGCGGTGTCGTATTTGCCCTTCACCGGGCTCGCATCCATGATCGCCTTGCGCTCTTCCGGCGTGATCGATCCGATCCGGGCCGATGGCGGCCGGATCATCACCCGCTCGACCATCGCCGGCGTGCCGTTGCCTTCGAGGAAGGACACAAGCGCTTCGCCCTTGCCGAGCTCCATGATCACCTTGGCGGTGTCGAGCTTCGGGTTGGGCCGGAAGGTCTGGGCCGCGGCAGCGACCGCCTTCTGGTCGCGCGGGGTGAAGGCGCGCAACGCGTGCTGCACCCGGTTACCGAGCTGACCGAGCACGCGGTCGGGCACGTCGATCGGGTTCTGCGTCACGAAGTAGACGCCGACGCCCTTGGAGCGGATCAGGCGGACCACCTGCTCGATCTTGTCCATCAGCGCCTTGGGCGCGTCGTTGAACAGCAGATGCGCCTCGTCGAAGAAGAACACCAGCTTCGGCTTCGGCAGGTCGCCGGCCTCAGGCAGCTCCTCGAACAGCTCCGACAGCATCCACAACAGGAATGTCGCGTAAAGCCGCGGGCTCTGGAGCAGCTTGTCGGCGACGAGGATGTTGACCATGCCGCGGCCGTCGCGGTCGGTCCTCATGAAGTCCTTCAGCGTCAGCGCCGGCTCGCCGAAGAACTTGGTGGCGCCCTGGTTCTCCAGCACCAGGAGCTGGCGCTGGATGGTGCCGACGGTGGCCTTGGTGACGTTGCCAAATCCCTGGGCGGCCTTGCGGATGTCGGCAAGCGGATCGTCGGCGGCGTCCGGCCCCTTCTTGCTGCTGTCGGGCACGATGGCATCGAGCAACGCCCGCAGATCCTTCATGTCGATCAGGACAAGGCCGTTGTCGTCGGCGACACGGAAGGCGACGTTGAGCACGCCCTCCTGCACGTCGTTGAGGTCGAGCATGCGCGCGAGCAGAAGCGGCCCCATCTCGGTGACGGTCGCCCGCACCGGGTGGCCCTGCTCACCGAACACATCCCAGAACACCGTCGAGAACTGGTCGGGCTGGAACGTCAGCCCCATCTCGGTGGCGCGCTTGACGATGAAGTCCGCGGGCACGCCGACCTCGGAGATGCCGGAGAGGTCGCCCTTGATGTCGGCCGCGAAGACCGGAACACCGGCGCGCGCAAATCCCTCTGCCATGACTTGCAGCGATACCGTCTTGCCGGTTCCGGTTGCACCTGTGACGAGGCCGTGGCGATTGGCGAGCGCCAGCGTCAGCCATGCCTGCTCGTCTCCCTTGCCGACGAAGATCTTGTCGTCGGTGTCGCCGAGCTTGCTGTTCTGTGCGGTCATTATTCTCTCTGATCCGTCTGCCGTATTTCGCGTATTGAAACTCAAATGCCAGTTCCGTAGTTTAACGCATGTCGCGCGCCGATTGAAACCGTTCAACGCGACCTGATCATGCGACATTGTCGGAAAACAAGTGCACGACATCCGCCGAAAGTAGGAACTGCGCGTTCGCACCGCGGTAATTTACTGCTGATTTCGTCTCCGCTCTTGCATCGCTGCAACACTTTTCGCGCGTTCTAAGCTGAATCGCATGTTCGCCTCCGTTCATAGCTTGTATTTCACACCACACCGGCTCAAGATCATTTTGAAAACAATACTCCGGCATGTGAACCGGCTGAGGGGCAGGCCATATGGACGAGCTGATCGGGCGGCTGGCGACGAACGCCAGCATAGATAGTGCTGTCGCTGAAAAGACGGTCGGCATTATCCTGGGCTTCCTTCGCAACGAAGGCCCTTCCGAGAACGTCGAAGCCCTGATCAATCATATTCCCGGCGCGGAAGCGGCGATCGAGGCGTCCAAAAGCGGTGGCGGACTGTCGCGGCTGATGGGCGGCGGCCTGATGGCGGTTGGCACGCGCCTGATGGGCTTGGGACTTGGCATGTCCGAGATTCAGACCATTGCCCGTGAACTTTTTCGCTTCGGCCGAGACAAAATCGGAGCGGATCAGATGGGCAAGATCATCGCAGGGACGCCGGGCCTCAGCCAATTTGCCTGAGCTACGCTTTTCATATCGAGCATCATGACATATCCGATTTCCGAGATTGAGGGCCTGCCGGCCTTTGCCGCCAACAAGTTGAAGGCGCAAGGAATCCGCACGACGGACGCGCTGCTCGAGGCGGCCTCAACCGTGAAGGGCCGCAAGGCGCTGTCCGCCAAGACCGGCATCAGCGAGCAGCAGCTTCTGGAATGGGCCAACGTCTCCGACTACATGCGCATTCCCGGGATGGGCCGTGCCAAGGTCGGCCTGGTCCGTGCCGCCGGCGTCACCACCGTGCGCGAGCTCGCCTATCGGAATCCGGCAAGACTCGCCCAGAGCATGCGCGAAGCCAACGAGAAGAAGAAGCTCCTCCGCATCCTGCCCTCGGAGAAATCGGTCGGCGACATCATCGCCAAGGCCAAGAAGCTGCCGCCGAAGATCACGTATTAGGCCTGCTGCTCACTGCATACGAGCGCTGAAGCCACACCTTCGCCGGGACGACACCGGGGGTAAGAGTGGACGGCTGTCTCAACAACGTCATTGCGAGCGCAGCGAAGCAATTCAGACTGCCGCCGCGGAAAGATTCTGGATTGCTTCGCTGCGCTCGCAATGACGGAGCGTGGGCAAGAGCATCGTTCCCTCACTGGCCCCGGAACGGATCGGAGCGACCGGATCGCCCCCAATCCCGTCTTGACTCCCCCTCCCCGACCGCGCACATCCACGCGCATGAATGCCTTGCCATCCCCTTCCGTCCCGCCGGCCGGCTCGGCCGGGCGTGACGTGCTGCGGACACTGCTGGAACGGCCACTCCCGGCGGTGATGGGCGTGCTCAACGTCACCCCGGATTCCTTCTCCGACGGCGGCGATTTCATCGCGCCCGACCTGGCGCTCGAACGGGCCCGGGCAATGATCGCCGATGGCGTCGACATCATCGACATCGGCGCGGAGTCCACCCGGCCCTACAAGGGCGCCAAGGCCGTCACGGCCGAGGACGAGCTTGCCCGGCTGAGGCCGGTGCTATCGGGCGTGGTTGCGCTCGGCGTGCCGGTCTCGATCGACAGCATGAAGGCGGAGGTGGTGGCCTTCGCGCTCGACCAGGGCGCGGCGATCGCCAACGACGTCTGGGGCCTGCAACGCGATGCCGGCATGGCGCCGCTGGTGGCCGCCAGAGGCGTCCCCGTCATCGTCATGCACAACCGCGAGAGCGTTGATTCCGCCATCGACATCATCGCGGACATGAAGGCGTTCTTCCTGCGCTCGCTGGATATCGCCGCCAAGGCCGGCATCGCACGCGACAAGATCGTGCTCGATCCCGGCATCGGCTTCGGCAAGACCGCCGAGCAGAGCATGACCGCGCTGGCGCGGCTGCGCGAATTCGACATGTTCGGCCTGCCGATCCTGGTCGGCGCCTCGCGCAAGCGCTTCATCGCCTCGGTGTCGCCGTCGGAACCGAAAGAGCGGCTCGCCGGCTCGATCGCGGCGCATCTCATCGCCGCGCAGCGCGGCGCCAGGATCATCCGGACCCATGACGTCGCCGAGACCTTGCAGGCCCTGCGGGTCGCGAACGCAATCGAGAGCAAGCAATGACCGATACGATCTTCGTGACCGGCCTGTCGATCCACGCTCGCCACGGCGTCATGGATCACGAAACCGAAGTCGGCCAGCGTTTCGTGATTGATCTCGAGCTCTATACCGACCTGTCGGAGCCTTCGCGCACCGACCGGCTCGCCGATACGGTGTCCTACGCCGAAGTCGTGGCGACCACGACGGCGGCGTTCAAGAACACCAATTACAAGCTCTTGGAACGCGCCGCCGGCGCGGTGGCCGACGCCATCCTGTCGCACTTCCCGCGCATCCGCGCCGTGAAGATCACCGTGCACAAGCCGCATGCGCCGATCGCGGCGATCTTCGACGATGTCGGCATCATGCTGACGCGCTCGCGGCACCCTTGATATGGCGAGCGTGCTGATCGCACTGGGCGGCAATGTCGGCGATGTCCGCGCGACGTTCGGCAAGGCGATCGCGCACATCTGCGGCATGGCACAGGCCGCGCTGATCGCGCGCTCCTCGGACTATGCAACGCCGCCCTGGGGCGATGAGGAGCAGGATCCCTTCATCAATGCCTGCATCGAGATCGAAACCGGCCTCGATCCGCACGCGCTGCTGTTCGTGCTGCAGAAGGTCGAGCAGAAATTCGGCCGTACGCGGGCCAAGGAGCGGCCCTGGGGGCCGCGCACGCTCGATCTCGACATGATCGCCTATGACGATGTCAGGCTGCGGAAGCCCGACCTGACCTTGCCGCATCCGCGTCTGTTCGAGCGCGCCTTCGTGCTGGTGCCGCTGGCCGAGATCGCGCCCGACCGCGTGATCTCGGGCATTCGCGTACGTGACGGGCTTTCCAGCGTCTCGACGCAAGGCATTGAGCGGCTTCCGGATACCGGTTAACCAAAAACAACCGTTTGCAGGGACGGTCCGCCGTGGCAATTTCGCTTGCGAACAACAAGATTTTCGGGAGCCCCTCGCCGCATGACCTCCGTGACTGACGACCTGCCGCTGGCGGCGGATTTTCCCAAGGCAACGGTCGAAGACTGGCGCAAGCTGGTCGATGGCGTGCTCAAGGGCGCGCCGTTCGAGAAGCTGGTCGGCAAGACCTATGACGGCCTGAAGATCGATCCGCTCTATCCGCGCGCCAGGGGCGTTGCGCCCGTGGTCGGGCGGGCTGCTGCCGCGCCGTGGCAGATCATGCAGCGGATCGACCATCCCGACGCGGCGGCCGCGAACGCGCAGGCCTTGCAGGATCTGGAGAATGGCGCGACCGGGCTCGCGCTGGTGTTCGCCGGTGGCAATGGCGCCCACGGTTTCGGCCTGGAACCGACAGCCGACGCGGTCGCAAAGGTCTTGAAGGACATTCATCTCGATGCCGGCATCGGCATCGAGCTTCAAATCGGTCCGCAATCGCGGATGGCCGCGATCCATGTCGCGGAATATGTAAAGAGCAAGGGCCTCGATCCCGCGGCCTGCGACATCCGCTTCGGTCTCGATCCGCTCGCCGCCTGCGCGGCGTGGGGCCACAGCCCTTACACCTGGGAGGAGATCGCTCCTGCCCTCACCGGCGGCATCAAGGGCCTCGCCGCGCTCGGCTTCAAGGGGCCGTTTGCGTCCGCCGACGGACGCGTGATCCACGATGCCGGCGGCTCGGAAGTGCAGGAGCTCGCCTTCGTGCTCGCCTGTGGCGTCGCCTATCTTCGCGCGATCGAAGGCGCCGGCGTTCCGCTGGAAGCCGCGCAGGGCATGGTCTATGCGCGGCTCGCCGCGGACGCCGACCAGTTCCTGACCATGGCAAAATTCCGCGCGCTGCGGCTCTTGTGGGCGCGCATCGAGACGGCATGCGGACTGACGCCGAAGCCGTTGTTCATCGCCGCCGATACGGCCTGGCGCATGCTGACGCAGCGCGACCCCTATGTGAACATGCTGCGCGCGACCATGGCGACGTTCGCGGCGGGGCTTGCCGGCGCCAACGCGATCACGGTGCTGCCGCACACGCTGGCGCTCGGACTACCCGATCCGTTCGCGCGGCGCGTGGCGCGCAACACGCAACTGCTGCTGCTGGAGGAGAGCAACCTCGCCAAGGTCAGCGATCCCGCGGCGGGCGCAGGCGGCATCGAGACGCTCACGGCGCAGCTTTGCGAGGCGGCCTGGGCGCTGTTCCAGGAGAGCGAGAAGGCCGGCGGCGCCTTTGCCGCGCTTCAGCAGGGCCTGTTTCAGAGCATGGTCGCGGCCGCCCGCAAAGCGCGCGATGCCAACATTGCAAAACGCCGCGACGTCCTGACCGGCGCGAGCGAGTTTCCGAACCTGCATGAGCGCGAGACGGCGGTGCTGAAGGCGACGCCGGTCGCGCTCGCACCCTACGGCGAACAGAAATACAAGTTCGACGCGCTGCCGCCGATCCGGCTGTCGGAACCGTTCGAAGCGCTGCGCGACAAATCCGACGCGGCGTTGAAGGCGCGCGGCGCGCGGCCAAAGGTGTTCCTGGCCAATCTCGGCACGCCCGCCGATTTCACGGCACGCGCGACCTTTGCGAAAAGCTTCTTCGAGGCCGGCGGCATCCAGGCCGTCGACAGCGAGGGCTTTGCCGATCCGGCCAAGCTGGCGGCCGCCTTCAAGGCGTCGGGTGCAGAGCTTGCCTGCCTTTGTTCCAGCGACAAGGTCTATGCGGAACACGCCGAAGCCGCGGCGAAGGCCCTGCAAACCGCAGGCACCAGACATATCTATTTGGCAGGCCGCCCGACCGAGGCCGAGGCAGGTTTACGGGCCGCCGGCGTCACGGGTTTTGTCTTCGCCGGGGGCGATGCGCTTGCCACGCTGCAAGACGCCTATCGACGGATGGAGCAGGCATGACCGAGCCAGGCAAACCAGTTCTCACCGGCGGCTGCCAATGCGGCGCCATCCGCTTTGCGGTCTTGGCAGCGCCGGCGAAGATCAGCATCTGTCATTGCCGGATGTGCCAGAAGGCGACCGGTGCGCCGTTCGCCTCCTACGCCGACATCGAGAAGGGTGATTTCGCCTGGACCAAGGGCACGCCCTCTGCGTTCCGCTCCTCGTCCATCGCGATGCGCGATTTCTGCGCCGCCTGCGGCACGCCGCTGAGCTTCCGCCGCATCGACGGCCCGCGCATCGAGATCATGACCGGTACGTTCGATCGTCCGGATCACGTGGTGCCGACACGGCAATATGGAACCGAATCCCGCCTCGGCTGGGTGGTCGGGATCGCCAATTTGCCGAGCCAGACCACGCAACAGAATTACGGGCCGGAGAAGATGGCGACAATCGTCAGCCATCAGCATCCGGACCATGATTGAGCGTCTATGATATGGTCGAAACCATGAGCCGCATTCCCAATTTCGCCGATGTCGCCTTCGAGAGAGCAACCACCGCCGCGCCGGCCGGCAGCGCCGAGCCGTGGCTGACGCCCGAGGGCATCCTGGTGAAGCCCGCCTATGGCGAGGCCGACCTCGCCGGGCTCGATTTCCTCGAGACCTATCCGGGCATCGCGCCCTACCTGCGCGGCCCCTACCCGACCATGTATGTCAACCAGCCCTGGACGGTCCGGCAATATGCCGGCTTCTCCACGGCGGAGGATTCCAACGCATTCTACCGCCGCAACTTAGCTGCCGGACAGAAGGGCCTCTCGGTCGCCTTCGACCTCGCCACCCATCGCGGCTATGACAGCGATCATCCGCGCGTCGGCGGCGACGTCGGCATGGCCGGCGTGGCCATCGATTCCATCTACGACATGCGCACGCTGTTTGCGGGCATCCCGCTCGACCAGATGAGCGTGTCCATGACCATGAACGGCGCGGTGCTTCCGATCCTCGCGCTGTTCGTCGCCGCCGCGGGCGAACAGGGCGTGCCGCCGGAAAAACTCTCGGGCACCATTCAGAACGACATTCTGAAAGAGTTCATGGTGCGCAACACCTATATCTATCCGCCTGCGCCCTCGATGCGGATCATCTCCGACATCTTCGCCTACACCTCCACGAAGATGCCGAAATACAATTCGATCTCGATCTCCGGCTATCACATGCAGGAGGCCGGCGCGACGCAGGATCTCGAGCTCGCCTATACGCTCGCCGACGGCGTCGAATATTTGCGCGCCGGACTTGCCGCAGGCCTCGACGTCGACCGCTTCGCGCCGCGGCTGTCGTTCTTCTGGGCGATCGGCATGAACTTCTTCATGGAAGTCGCCAAGATGCGCGCCGCGCGCCTGTTGTGGGCGAAGCTGCTCAAGCCGTTCAACCCGAATGACCCGCGCTCGCTCTCGCTGCGCACGCATTGCCAGACCTCGGGCTGGTCGCTGACCGCGCAAGACGTCTTCAACAACGTGATGCGGACGACGGTCGAGGCGATGGCGGCCACGCAAGGCCACACCCAGTCGCTGCACACCAACGCGCTCGACGAGGCGCTGGCCCTGCCAACCGATTTCTCGGCCCGCATCGCCCGCAACACCCAGCTCTTCCTCCAGCAGGAGAGCGGCACCACCCGCATCATCGATCCCTGGGGCGGCTCGTATTATGTCGAGCGCCTGACGCGCGATCTCGCCGCGAAGGCGTGGAGCCACATCCAGGAGGTCGAGGAGCTCGGCGGCATGGCGAAAGCCATCGAGGCCGGCGTGCCCAAGCTGCGCATCGAGGAGGCTTCCGCCAAGACCCAGGCCCGCATCGACGCCGGCAAGCAGGCGGTGATCGGCGTCAACAAGTACAAGCCGACCGACGAGGCACCGATCGATATCCTCAAGGTCGACAACACCAACGTCCGCCGGCTCCAGATCGACAAGCTGACGCGGCTGAAGTCCGAGCGCAACCAGAAGGACGTCGATGCCGCGCTCGCCGCGCTGACGCGCTCGGCCGGCGAAGGCAACGGCAACCTGCTCGCGCTCGCCATCGACGCGGCGCGGGCCAAGGCGACCGTCGGCGAAATCTCGGACGCGATGGAGAAGGTGTTCGGCCGGCACCGCGCCGAGATCAAGTCCATCACCGGCGTCTACAAGCGGGAGGCGTCCAGCATGGGTAACCGGGTCGAGAAGGTTCAGGCGCTGATCGACGCCTTCGAGGAGGCGGAAGGCCGCCGCCCGCGCATCCTGGTCGCCAAGATCGGCCAGGACGGCCACGACCGTGGCCAGAAGGTGATCGCCTCGGCGTTCGCCGATATCGGCTTCGACGTCGACATCGGGCCGCTGTTTGCCACCGCCGATGAAGCGGCGCGACAGGCCGTCGAGAACGACGTGCACATCCTCGGCGTCTCTTCGCTTGCCGCGGCCCACCTCACCGCCGTGCCTGAGCTCAAGGCCGCGCTGAAGAAGCAGGGCCGCGACGACATCATGATCATCGTCGGCGGCGTGGTGCCGCCGCAGGATTACGAGGCGCTCTACGCGGCCGGTGCCGAAGCGATCTTCCCGCCCGGCACGGTGATCGCCGACGCCGCCGAGGAGCTGATCCGCAAGCTGAACGCCCGGCTCGGGCATAGCGAGGCGGCGGAGTAGATGCTACGCTGGCCGTATCACCGGTCGGGTTGTCTTCATGACACGTGATGAGATCATCGCTGCGATCCGCAAGAACGCCGATGCCATCAAAGCCAAGGGCGTCTCGAAGCTCGCCATCGTCGGCTCGCGGGCCGACGCCGACTATCGGCCGGACAGCGACATCGATGTCCTGGTCGAGGTCGAACCGGAGGCCTCTTTCTCGCTGCTCAACCTGATCGACGTCGAGCAGATCATCGAGGACGCGACCGGCTTGCAGGCGCAGGCGACTGTCCGGCGCTCCGCCTCCCCCCACTCTGCGCAGCAGATCGCAGACGACATCCTCGAAATATTCTGACGCTCACGTAAGGAGCACTCCCCTTGAAGTTCATGATCGGTTTGAGCGTCGCCATGGCGCTTGGCGCAACGTGCGTGATCTCCGCCTTCGCCGCGGATCCAAAGCCCGACGCCGTCGTCAAGACCAAGAGCATCGAGGCGCGCGTCTTCCTCGACGACAGGATCAAGGCGGATGCAGCGCTCGCGGCGGATTGCCTGGCCGAAGGCAGGAAGTGGCTCGACAAGAACGCGGCCGAGGCCGCCGCCGCGCGCAAAGAAGATCCGCAGTTCTTCAAGGACGGCGGCTGGGACTTCGAGCGCAAATATGCGATCCGCTCGGTCGTTGCCGACCGCTATGCCAGCATCCTGCGCAACGACTACATGGACACCCACGGCGCCCATCCCAATTCGGACGTGAACACGATCCTCTGGGACAAGACCGAGCGCAAGCGCATCTCGATCCGCCCGTTCTTCAACGAGACCGCCGATGGCGGCCCGACCATGAAGGCGATGCTGAAAGCCGTGATCGCCTCGCTCAAGGCCGAGAAGAAGAAACGCGACACCAGCGAGACCGCAACCGACGAGTGGTTCAAGAGCGTGGAGCCGAGCCTGCTCAAGATCGGCGCCGTGACGCTCGCCCCGTCGACCGAGGCCGGCAAGAGTTCCGGGCTCACGTTCCACTATCCGCCTTACGCGGTCGGTCCCTACGCCGAAGGCGAATATGTCGCATTCGTGCCGTGGGAGACGCTGAAGCCTTACCTCACCGCGGAAGGCACGCGCATTTTCGGCGGCGCACGGCCGAAGGGCGATGCGGAGGAGCCGCAATGATCGTCGTGTGAGCAGCGACACATTGCTCACAGTGCTCTGGTAGCGCTACCTTGCAGCCGCGCTGCAAAGCTGACTAGAATGCCGTCATTAAGAGCGCCCGGTGTCACGGGCGCCGCTGGGAGGCATTCATGTCCAAGATTACGCGCCGCGCTTTTGCGGCTTCATCCGCCGCGGTCGCGGCGTCCGCCGCATTCGGTCTCACGCCCGCCCGCGCCCAAGCCTATCCGGCGCGGCCGGTCACCGTGATCGTGCCCTGGGGCGCCGGCGGCGGCACCGACGCGACTGCGCGCATTGTCGCAGCCCTGTTGGAAAAGGACCTTGGCCAGCCCTTCAACGTGGTGAACCGCACCGGCGGCTCCGGCGTCGTCGGCCATACCGCGATCGCGACTGCGCAGCCCGACGGCTACACGATCGGCATGCTCACGGTCGAGATCTCGATGATGCACTGGCAGGGCCTCACCGAGCTGACGCCGAAGAGCTACACCCCGCTGGCGTTGATGAACGAGGACCCGCCCGGCATCCAGGTCTCCTCCTCCTCGCCCTACAAGACGGTCAAGGACCTTGCCGAAGCGATCAAGGCCGCGCCGCCCGGCAAGTTCAAGGCCTCGGGCACCGGCCAGGGCGGCATCTGGCATCTGGCGCTGGTCGGCTGGATGCAGGCGATGGGCCTGCCCGCCAACCAGGTCGCCTGGGTGCCGTCGAACGGCGCCGCGCCCGCGATGCAGGATCTCGCCGCCGGCGGCCTCGACCTCACCACCTGCTCGGTGCCGGAAGCGCGCGCCATCATCGAGGCCGGCAAGGCCAGAAGCCTTGCCATCATGGCACCGGCGCGCAACCCGATCTTCCCGGACGTGCCGACGCTGAAGGAGGCGATGGGCATCGAATACGCGACCGGCGCCTGGCGCGGCATCGGCGCGCCCAAGAACCTGCCCCCGGAGCTCGCAACGAAGCTCACCGCGGCGCTGAAGAAGGTCTACGACTCCGCCGAGTTCAAGGACTTCATGAGCAATCGCGGCTTCGGCACGGTGTGGGGCGATGCCGGCCAGTTCGCTGGCTTCATGGACAAGGGCGACGCCCAGATGGGCGAAGCGATGAAGGCCGCAGGTTTGAGCAAGGCGTGAACCTTCACCTCTCCCCGCGTGCGGGGAGAGGTCGAATTCGAGCTCCGCTCGAATTCGGGTGAGGGGGGTCTCCGCGAGTCCAACTCTCACCGTCCGCGCGGAAAGTCTCCCTCTCCCCGTAAGAACGGGGAGAGGGAGAAGAAACCCCACAGGACTCCTCCCATGCGTCTTCCCGACTCCGTCACGGGCTCGTTTCTCGTCGTGCTCGGCGCGGCCGCAGCCTATGGCGGCTACATCTTGCCGCCGGTGCCGGGGCAGCCGGTCGGCCCCAACGTATTTCCGCTCGTGATCGGCACCGGGCTTGCGCTGTGCGGGCTCGCGATCGTGTTCGGCATCGGTCATTCCTTCGAGGAGGAGGAAGAGCTGATCCCGCTGGAGGGCGGCCAGGCCGCAAGCCCGCCGCCGCAGGGCAAGCTCTACGGCCTGCGTGCGCTGCTGCCGCCGGCGCTGCTGCTGTTCTACGTGGTCGCCGCCGACCGGCTCGGCTTCATCATCACCGCGGCGATCATGGTCTACGTGACCTCGACCGCGCTCGGCGCGAAGTGGAAGCTGGCGCTGCCGCTCGCCGCGCTGTCGCCCTTCGCCATCCACCTCATCTTCGGCAAGCTGCTGCGCGTGCCGCTTCCTGCCGGCCTGCTGCCGACGCCCTGGTGATCCATGCTGAAGACCCTGATTGAAGCGTTCGCGCTGATCTCCACCTGGGAGGTGGTCATCGCGATGTTCGCGGCCTCCGTGTACGGCCTCGTCATCGGCTCGCTGCCGGGCCTGTCGGCGACGATGGCGACCGCCCTGCTCGTCCCCGTCACCTTCTATCTGTCGCCGATCGCGGCGATCGCGACCATCGTCGCGGCGTCCTCGATGGCGATCTTCTCCGGCGACATTCCCGGCGCCCTACTGCGCATTCCCGGAACGCCCGCGTCCGCAGCCTATGCGGACGAAGCCTATGCCATGACGCGCAAGGGCCAGGCCGAGCTGGCGCTCGGGGCCGGCGTCTGGTTCTCAGCGGTCGGCGGCATCGCCGGCGTGCTGTCGCTGATGATCTTGGCGCCGCCGCTCGCCGAGGTCGCGCTGTCGTTCTCCACCTTCGAATATTTCTGGCTGGCGCTGCTCGGCCTGATGTGCGCCACCCTGGTCGCGCGTTCCTCGCCGGTGAAGGCGATCGCCGGCATGTTCCTCGGCCTGCTCGTCTCCTGCATCGGCATCGAGAATCCGGGCGGCGTGCCGCGCTTCACCTTCGGCATCACCGACCTGTTCGGCGGCATCGAGCCGATCCCGGCGCTGGTCGGCGTGTTCGCGGTGGCGCAGGTGATGCGCGCGATGCTGACGCCGGAACCACCTCCACTGCCGCGTCGAAAATTCGGAAGCATCATGGCCGGCCAGTGGAAGCTGACCAGGAAATACCATTGGCAGATGACGCGCGGAAACATCGTCGGCATCATCATCGGGGTTCTGCCCGGCGCCGGCGCCGACATGGCCGCCTGGGTCAGCTACGCGATGTCCAAGCGCTTCTCCAAGGAGCCGGAGAAATTCGGCACCGGCCATGTCGAAGGCCTGGTCGAGGCCGGCGCCAGCAACAATGCCAGCATCGCCTCGGGCTGGGTGCCCTCGCTGCTGTTCGGCATCCCCGGCGACACCATCGCCGCGATCGCGATCGGCGTGCTCTACATGAAGGGGCTCAATCCCGGCCCGACGCTGTTCACCGAGAAGGCGTCGAGCATGTACGCGATCTACCTGATGTTCATCATCGCGAACATCCTGATGATCCCGCTCGGCATCGCCATGATCCGGATCGCCGCCTACATCCTGCTGGCACCGCGCTCCGCCATCATGCCGATCATCATGCTGTGCTGCGCGGTCGGCTCGTTCGCGATCGGCAACAACATGTTCGGCGTCGTCACCGTCGCCGCCTTCGGGGTGATCGGCTACGTGATGGAGGCGAACGGCTATCCCGTCGCCGCGATGGTGCTCGGCATCGTCATGGGCACCATGGTCGAGCAGGCCTTCGTGACCTCGCTGATCAAGTCCGACGGCAGTATCCTGCCGTTCTTCGAACGCCCCGTCGCCGCCATCCTCGCCGCCATGGCGATCGGCGCGCTGCTGTGGCCGGTGATGGTATGGGTCTGGCGCAAGGTGAAACCGGTGCAGACGGCGGCAGCAACATCCCGGTGATAGGGGGCGGGCGGCCCTCGCCTGCCCCGCCGGGGCGTTGTAAAGCAAGGCATGGTTGAGAAGAAGGTTTCACTGGACATCAAATCCCTCGCGCGCGACCTCCGCTCCGGCAGTCGCGCGGCCCTCGCCCGGGCCATCACGCTGGTGGAGAGCCGGCGCGGCGACCACCAGGCGCTGGCGCGGGAGCTCGTGCAAATGCTGCTGCCCGACACCGGCAAGGCGTTTCGCGTCGGCATCACCGGCTCGCCCGGGGTCGGCAAGTCCACCACCATCGACGCGCTCGGCACCTATCTGATCGAGCAGGGCAACAAGGTCGCAGTGCTCGCGGTCGATCCGTCCTCGGCGCGCAGCGGCGGATCGATCCTGGGCGACAAGACGCGGATGGCGCGGCTATCGGCGTCGGATGACGCCTTCATCCGCCCCTCGCCATCCTCGGGCACGCTCGGGGGCGTCGCCGCGAAAACGCGCGAGGCGATGCTGCTATGCGAGGCGGCCGGCTTCGGCGTCGTGCTGGTCGAGACCGTCGGCATCGGCCAGTCCGAGACGGCGGTCTGCGACATGACCGACTTCTTCCTCGCATTGATGCTGCCCGGCGGCGGGGACGAGCTCCAGGGCATCAAGAAGGGCCTGGTCGAGCTCGCCGACATGATCGCGATCAACAAGGCCGACGGCGACAATCTCAAGCGCGCCAACATCACCGCCGCCGACTATCGCAGCGCGCTGCATATTTTGGCGCCGCGGTCCGAGCATTGGCACCCGCCGGTCGAGACCTATTCGGCGCTGACCGGCGACGGCATCGCAAAGATCTGGCAAAAGGTCCTCGATCACCACAAGGCGATGAACGCGTCCGGCGATTTCGCCGCGCGCCGGCGCGAGCAGCAGGTGAAATGGATGTGGTCGATGCTGGAGCAGCGCATGCTGGCGCGGCTGCGCAGCGAGGCATCGGTCCGCACGAAGGTTCGGAAGATCGAGGCCGAAGTCGCCGACGGCCATCTCACGCCGGCGCTCGCCGCCGAGCAGATTCTGGGGCTGCTGCAATGAGCCAAAAGCTCCGCGTTCTCCTGACCGGCTTCGGTCCCTTCCCCGGCGCGCCCTATAACCCGACACAGCCGCTGGTGGCACGGCTGGCGCGGCTGCGCCGCCCGGCACTCGACGACGTCGAACTTGCGACCCACATTTTCCCTGTGACCTATGCCGCCGTTGACCGGCAATTGCCGGAGGTGCTCGCGGCGCAAAAGCCCGACGCGCTGCTGATGTTCGGCCTTGCGGCGCGGACCTCGTACCTGCGCGTCGAGACCCGCGCGCGCAACGCGGTCACCATGCTCTGGCCCGATGCCGCGAACACGCGCTCGAGCAAGCGCGGCATCGCCGGCCATGCGGATGCGATGCTGTTCGGCCCGCACACCGCAAGGCTGCTGCGCGCCGCACGCCTCACCGGCATCGATGCACGCGCCTCGCGCGATGCCGGCGCCTATCTCTGCAACTACTTAAGCTGGCGCGCGATCGAGAACGCGAGGGACGGCGGGCCACGGCTGGCGGCGTTCATCCATATTCCGCTGCTTGCGCGCAGCGGTACAGTGCGGCTCAAGGGTGCGCCACGGATCACGCTGGAGGAACTGGTGGATGCCGGGGAAGCCATGCTGATGGAAATGGTGCGATTGGCCCGGAAGGCCCGCACTTCGTAGGGTGGGCAAAGGCGCACTTGCGCCGTGCCCACCTTCTCTTTCAATCCGGGTGACAATGGTGGGCACGCTGCGCTTTGCCCACCCTACGGCACCTCGCTTTGCGTAAACATTTAACCCTACCGCGAACAATCCTCATCGCCCCGGCCGCCGTGCGCCATTTCTGCGCTACCTAACCGCTGCGGACACTTCCCGCGTCCGCCGGAGGACGCATCCATGGACCTCAACCGGCGTCATCTCATCGGAGCCTCGACCGCCGGCATCGCCGGCGCGCTGGCCATGCCGGCCGACGCTGCGCGCGCGGCGCCGCTGACGTCGCTGCTCGGCCGCGATGCCACGCAATATGGCGTGCGGCCCGGCAGCAGCGAGGACCAGACCCGCGGACTCCAGCGCGCCATCGACGAGGCCGCGCTAGCGCAGATGCCGCTGGCGCTGCCGCCAGGCGTCTACCGCAGCGGATTGCTACGGCTGCCGAACGGCACACAACTGATCGGCGTGCGCGGCGCGACGAAATTCGTCTTCACCGGCGGGCCGTCGGCGATCCAGAGCGACGGCGCCGATGCGATCGGCCTTTCCGGCATCACCTTCGACGGTGGCGGCATCCCGCTGCCGACACGGCGCGGACTGATCCACGTTCTCGGCGGCCGCGACGTCCGCATCACCGATTGCGAGATCACAGGCTCCGGCGGCAGCGGCATCTGGCTCGAGCAGATCTCAGGCGATATCTCCGGCAACATCTTCACCAGCATCGCGGTGACGGCCGTGGTCTCGTTCGACGCCAAGGGCCTCAGCGTCGCCCGCAACACCATCATCGGCACCAACGACAACGGCATCGAGATCCTGCGTAGCGCGATCGGCGATGACGGCACGCTGGTCGCAGACAACCGCATCGAGGACATCAAGGCCGGCCCCGGCGGCTCCGGCCAGTACGGCAACGCCATCAACGCCTTCCGCGCCGGCAATGTGATCGTGCGCGGCAACCGCATCAAAAATTGCGACTATTCCGCGGTGCGCGGCAATTCCGCCTCCAACATCCACATCACAGGCAACAGCGTCAGCGATGTGCGCGAGGTCGCGCTCTATTCCGAGTTCGCGTTCGAGGCCGCCGTGATCGCCAACAACATTGTGGACGGCGCCGCCGTCGGTGTCTCCGTCTGCAATTTCAACGAGGGCGGCCGCATCGCGGTGGTCCAGGGCAACATCATCCGCAATCTGATCCCGAAGCGGCCGATCGGCACCGCGCCTGACGACGATGCCGGCGTCGGCATCTACATCGAGGCGGATACCTCGGTGACCGGCAACGTGATCGAGAACGCGCCGTCCTACGGCATCGTCGCCGGCTGGGGCAAATATCTGCGCGACGTCGCGATCACGGGCAACGTGATCCGCAAGGCGCTGGCCGGAATCGGCGTCTCCGTGGTGCCGGGCGCCGGCACCGCGCTCGTCAACAACAACATGATCTCCGAGACCCCGCGTGGCGCTGTGGTCGGCCTCGATCACGCGCGCGCGGTGACGGCGGATCTGGCGGCGGACGGCGCGCAGCGCTTCGCGCAGGTGGTGGTCGGCGGAAATGCGGTGCGGCGGTAGCTGCGCGGTTGGCAGACGGGGCCGTTCATCCTTCGAGGCTCGCCCCGCGGTACTCTGCACCGCGGAACTCGCGCCTCAGGATGACGAGGGGAGATCCTGAGGTTGTCACACCAAAACTTGACAACCAGAACACTGCCGTCATCCTGAGGTGCGAGCCGTGCGGTGCGTAGCACCGCGCGGGGAGCCTCGAAGGATGATGTTGTGGGCATCTATGTCTATATGCTGCGTTGCGCGGATGGCTCTTTCTACATCGGAAGCGCCACCGGCGAGGACACGTCCAAGCGAGTCGATGAGCACAATGGCGGCGCTTATCCGGGATATACCTATTCGCGGCGCCCGGTCGTCCTGGTGTGGTCGGAGTATTTCGATCGGATCACCGACGGCATTGCAGCCGAGCGGCAGCTCAAGGGCTGGAGCCGGGCGAAGAAGGAAGCACTCATTCGTTCGGATTGGAAATCGGTGAGCCAGCTTGCGCGACGGCGCGCGGGAGCGCCTGGGCCCAGCAAGTAAGCTTCGCCTCGGTCTGGCAGATGGGCCGTTCATCCTTCGAGGCTCTCAAACGGCGCGTTGCGCCGCTTGCTCACACCTCAGGATGACGGGATTGAAAAGGCGCGGCCGCCTTCTCACCCTTCCCTTCAGAACGCGTTGCGCAGCAGCGGGTATTTCGCTTCGATGCCGTCGAGGCTGAGGGTGAATTCGACGACGCGCTCGGGGGCGGCGACGATTTCGTCCGCCGGGGGCGAGAATTGCTGCAGCAGCGTTGCCACCGCGGCAGGCGCCTTCACTGCAGGTGCGGCAACCGATGCTATTGCAGCGGGTTCGGCGAACGGCGACCTCACGGGAGGCGCGGTGCGCGGCGCCAACGCAGCAGGCGCTGCGGACGGCGTCCTCACGACAGGTACCGTCGGCAGCGCCCTCGCTGCGGGAGCCTTGAGCGGGGGGACGGCGGCGGGTGCAGTGAACGATGCCACCGCAGCGGGCGCCGCGAGCGGTGCGCTGGGAGCGAGCGGCACGAGCGGGGCTTCGGTCACCTCGGCGAGCACATTCGGCGTGGGGGCGAGCCTGACCGGCACGGCGGTCTCGGGGGCGATGTGGACCGCCTTCGGCTGCATGGTCTGGGCCTGCTGCTCGCGCGGCGCCATGCGGGGCATTGTCGCCGGCGACCAGCCGAATGCGGGGGTGACGCTCGCGGCCGCCGCGGCAACGTCCCCGCCGGTGGCGATGGCGCGCCAGGTTTGGACGGCGCGCTTGGCTTCCTGGATGTTTTCGAGGAATGCGATCTCGGAGTGATAGCGGCGCCAGCGTCCGGTCTCGAACATTTCGGAGAGATGTTGCAGCCGCTGTTCGGCGAGAACGCACCAGCGTGCCGCGATCTCACGGCTACCAGCCGCGCCGCGAACAAGATCGCGAACAGACTCTTGGCGATGTGTCATGGACCAGCCCGTCAGGAGAAAAATACGGACGCGGGGGACGCAACGCACACGAATCAATTTAGACGCGACATGAATATTTTGTGGAAAAGTTTTGACTTGTCCAGCAACGACACCTCGTTCGTCGTCAAAGACCGTAGTCGTGCGGAGATTTGCTGTGTTTTCGAGTCAAGCTTCGCACAAGCATAGCGGGCGTGCGGGATGCCGGCCGACCGATGGCGATGAACGCAAGCGCGATCGCTCAACCGGAAGCTGATCTCAAACACGGCTTCAAGGAATCGGATGCCCCGAAAAGAAAAGACCCGTCCGGGGGGACAACCGGACGGGTCGAGCCATATGGGCGCTTGGGGTGGATGGGCGCTCGCGCCTGATATGACTGATGGGGAGGGATGACCGCTCCCACATAATTTGGTCGTGGCAGCCGGCTGAACGTTCAATGCGGCGTTCGATTATTTAACCTTCGGCCCGCGCGCAAAGTTGTCGCAGCGCCTATCGCGTCGCCGGCCTATCCACCTGAGAAATCGTGGATTTATCATCCGAGCTCGACAGCGAGGGCTGCTCGATCGCGCGGATGCCGGGCTCGTCGCGACGTGGCTGCCCATCTTCACGTTTTGTTGTACCGGACGCGGCCGCAACCGGCGTCGCGCTGTCGGCGGGAACAGCCATGACCGCGGCAAACGCATCGGCCTCGCCGTCGCCGAACAGATCATCACGCCCGGGTGAGCCGAGATCGCGCGCGGTCTTCGCAAGCGTCATGCGCAGCGCCTCCGGCTTGAGCGCGTAGTTGCGCTCGAGCAGCAGCGCCGCGACGCCGGAGACATAGGCCGCCGAGAACGAGGTTCCCGACGTCATCTGGTATTTGCCTTCCGGCGCCGGCAGGAAGATGTCGACGCCCGGCGCCGCCAGCGCGATGTAGTTGCCGCGGTTCGAGGCGGTGAACAGCTTGTCCTGCTGGTCGGTCGCGCTGACCGCGATCACGTTGGGATTGGCGGCGGGAAAGAGCGGCGGCGATTTCGCACCCGCATTGCCGGCGGCCGCGATCAGCACGAGGCCGCGCGCCGCGGTCGCCGCGATGGCCCGCTCGATCACGGCATCCTTCGGACCTGCAAAGCTCATATTGACGATCTGCGCGCCATGCTCGGCGGCGTAGTTCAACGAGCGCAGGATGATATAGGACGAGCTCTCGGCGCCACCCGTGGTGCCGCCGAAGGCGCGGATCGCGATGATGCGCGCCTCGGGCGCGCTGCCCATCAGCCGGGCATGCGCCACGATCGCCCCGGCGATGCCGGTGCCGTGAATATGCGGGCCCTCGGCGCTGCCGAGCGCGTCGAAATTGTCGGCGATGGAATTGGCGAGCTCGGGATGTTTGGCGTCGATGCCGGAGTCGATCACGGCAACCGTCACGTTGGCGCCGTGCGCCAGCGTGTGCGCCTGCGGGAGGCGGAGCTTTGTCAGCACATATTGCGCCGGATCGCCCTCGGTCGGCACGGAGGATTTCTGGTCCTGGAGCACGTAGCGGAAGTTGGGCTGGACCGAGCGCACGCTGCCGTCGGCGGCGAATTCGCGCCGCACCGTCTCGGCGGGCCGGCCGTCGGTGATGCGGAACAGGCCGAAGGTCGCCCCGATCAGCGGGAAATTCTCGGACGCGACGCGCGCGAGGCCGTGGCGACGCGCGAGCTCATCGGCTTCGGTCACCGATAGCGCGCCGTCGATCTCGGCGACGAATTCGCCTGCGAAGATGCGCTGGTTCAGGGCGACGGGCGTGTTGTTGCCGCGCCCCTTGCCCGCGCTCTTCTTGCCGGACTTGCCGGCGCCGTCACCGCCTGTATTTGGCTGCGCCAGGCATTCGCCGTCGGCGTCGCGGTACGGTGCCGTGCAGGACGGATACAGGTTCGGCGAGTAGCGCGCATAAGGCAGCACCGGCGCCGGCCCGATTCGGGGCGTAGAGATACGTGCGGTCGTCATCGTGCGCGGGCCGCGATCAATGCTCACCGCCCGCGCAGCGACGTTGGGAGAGATGGTCGGCGTGCGCGAGGGGACGCTGATCGTGGGCGTGCGCATGATCGCCTGCGCCTGCGCAACCTCGACGCCGAGACAGGCGGCGAGCAGGAGCGCGGCTCCGACCGACGAAGCGTAGGCCCCGGCTCGCGACTTACTCTCGGACTTGCGCGTCATCGGTTCAGCGGCGCCTTACGGCGCCGCGACGGCGAGGTTGACGAACTTCTCGCGCTGCATCCTGCCGAGCAGCGAGGCGAGTTCGTCCTGGCTCATCGCCTTGTCGAACTGGAGGCGGAACATGCCGCCCTTGGCATCCCCGATGATCGAGGCCTGGTAGCTGTCGAGCAGCGCCGTGATGTCGGCGACCCGCGCCTCGGGCGTGAAGCGCACCAGCGCGCGCGCCGGCGCAACGGCAGCGCCAAGCTCGCGCGTGATCGGCGCGCTGGTCGAAAGCGAGGCGGTCTGGAAGGTCGTGGGCTGGGTCTTCATCAGCACCGCGCCGATGATGCCGGCCTGGAGCACGAGCGCGACTGCACCGAGGCTCGCCGACCAGGCCAGGGTCCGCGGCGACAGGCTCGCGAAGAAGGTCGCGATGCGCGCCGACAGCGGCAGCGATCCGGTCTCACGCGCCGGCTCGGCGTCGATCGCGCCGAACAGCTTCTGCATCGCGCGTGCCGACGGAGCCCCCAGGCTCTCGTTCAGATGGATGGTCTCTTCGTACTCGCCGCGGATCGCGGCATATTGTTTCGCGAGCTCGGGATCACGCGCCAGCGCGTCCTCGACGCGGCGGGCGTCGCGCGCGTTCAGCGTGCCGGCCGCGTGCCACGGCAGCAGCAGTTCAATCTCACTGGGCTCTTGCTCCAGCATCTTTTTGCTCAAAGCCATCATGGCCAGCCTCGCTCAACGCCGGCTGCCTTCAGCAGTTCGGCCAGTTTCTTGCGCGCATAGAACAAGCGCGTCTTTACAGTGTTCTCCGGTATCCCGACGATTTCGGCCACTTCTTCCACGGACTTCTCGTGGTAGTAGACGAGATCGACGATTTCCCGGTGTTCCGGCGAGAGGCCCGTCAGACACTCCCGCAACGCTTCACTGGTATCCTTCTTCTGCACCACCGTTTCCGGATTGTCGGACGTATCCTCAATCGCGTTCGCGGCGTCTTCGTCCAACTCAAAGTCCTTCCTGCGCCGGAGCGCCGAGAGGGCCTTGAATCGGGTAATGGCCAGCAGCCAGGTGGAAACTGCGGATCGACCCTCGAACTTGCCGGCTTGACGCCAGACGTCGAGAAACACCTCGCTGATGAGGTCTTCCGCCGCCTGCTCGTCCCGTACGAGCCTGAGGCCGAACCTGTAGACCCTGACATGGTGCCGCCCGTACAGCACCTGCATGGCAAGCCGGTCACCCTGAGCGATCCTGGCGATGAGGATCTCGTCCGAAGCCGCCTGTGTCACGCTCAAAGGCCGTCTCGCAAGGTTGGTCGGGTCGATGCAGCGGACGGTTCGACGGCAGGTGCAAAATTGTTCAACCTACCGCAGTCATACGGGAGCTTGTGTGATCTACCCCACATACGCGGATTTTTCCTGTCCCGCCCGTGCGGGTCGGCCGTTTGGATCCAGATCGGTAACATAATACTGCAACATTTCCCTGCGGAACGCCTGCCCGGTCACGGGCGGGCCGACCAAGTTCGGTTCCATAGCAGTCCTGCACGACGTATGTCTCACGAAGGCCTGCTTTGGCTCGACCGCATCGCAAACGATGCCTAATCGCCGGCAAATTCCCCCAGCGACCGACATCACCCTGTTCTGCGCTGCACGGTTCGGATTCGCTTTCAAAGGATACCAAACCTAAAGGCTTGCCACGTAGATTTTTGGGCTGACATCCACCATTGGCGGGACCATGAACACGGCCGCGACGTCCTTTCCGGAGAGGAATGCCGCTGAGGTCGCGGAACTCGTTCTCGCGCCCGAGGCGGCGGCCCCCGAAGTCCGGGAGCGCCGGGCCCGGCAGCGCCGCCAGATGTATGTCGGCCAGGTGGCGAGCTACTCGCTCGGCGCCTCGGTCCTGCTGATCTACGCCTATGACGGCGCGATCTCGGTCGACATTGCCTCGCTGTTCTGGTTCGGCGGCCTCCTGATCATCGGCACGTTCACCGTGCTGTCGGAAGCCGGCGTCGGCGACAGATTCACCGACCACTACCTCACCGTCTTCCAGATCTCGGCGCATATGGCGCTGCAATTCGTGTTCCTGCTGTCGGTCCCGACCATCGGCATCGCCTTCATCTGCGTGCTGTTCCTGATCTTCGCCTTCGGCACGCTGCGCATGACCTCGGCCCAGGCGATGATCACCTGGACGCTCGCGGCCATCGGCCTTGCCGCCGTCTTCCTCGCCTCCGACCTGCCGATCGGCATGCCCGTTGCTACCCGGCTGCAGCGGACCGCCTCGATGCTGTGCTTCGTGCTGGTGATCGGCCAGTGCGCCTTCCTCGGCCTGTTCGGCGCCACGCTGCGCAAGATCCTGTACCAGCGCAGCATCGAGCTGAAGGCTGCCTATCAGCGCATCGAGGAACTGGCCGAGCTCGACGAGCTGACCGGCTCCTACAACCGCCGCTGCATCATGCGGCTGCTCGACGCCGAGATGGACAAGTCGCGGCGGGAATCGACATCTTGCGCGATCGCGCTGATCGATCTCGACTGGTTCAAGCGCATCAACGATGCCCACGGCCATCCCATCGGCGACGAGGTGCTGCGCACCTTCGCGATCACCATATTTGCCAACATCCGCCCGACCGACTGCTTCGGCCGCTACGGCGGCGAGGAATTCCTGCTGTTGCTGCCGGACACCGATGGCGAGGCGGCCTCGCGCATGCTCGAGCGCTTGCGCAGCATCGTCGCCGATCTCGACTGGAGCGCATTCTCCCCCGGCATGCGCGTGACGATTTCCGCGGGCGTCGTGACGCTGCGCGACATTGATACTGCCGACACGTTTCTCGCGCGCGCCGACAGCGCGCTCTATTCAGCCAAGGCGCAAGGCCGCAACCGTATTGCAACGAACTGACCAACCCATTTTCTCCGGCACGTGAGAAGCCGCCGCCGGACCAAACGCTCCAGGACAGGGCAATGATATCCAGATCCGCCAGACCATCCGAGAACCTGCTCGAGGAATTGCAGGCTGCGCTCTCGCACGGCACCGTTGTGCGCCGGGTCGAGGCGCTGCGCCGCGTCACCGATCTGTTCGTGGGCAATGCAGTGGATTACTCCGACGAGCACATCCGCGTGTTCGACGACGTATTTCAGTGCCTGATCGAACAGATCGAGACCTCGGCGAGGACGCTGCTCGCCGACCGCCTCGCACCGATCGCGGCGGCACCGCCGAAGATCATCCGCACGCTCGCGCTCGACGAGGTGATCGAGGTCGCAGGACCGGTGCTGTCGAAATCGGAACGGCTGGACGAGGCGACCCTGATCGAGATCGCGCGCACGCGGGGCCAGGCGCATCTGAAGGCGATCTCGCTGCGGCGGGTGCTGTCGGCAGCACTCACCGACGTGCTGGTGACGCGCGGCAACGAGGACGTCGTGCAATCGACCGTCAGCAATCCCGGCGCACAGCTCTCCGAGGACAGCCTCTCCGACCTCGTCACGCGGGCCGAGCGCGACGACGACCTCGCCACATGCATCGGCCTGCGGCCCGACCTGCCGCGCCATCACTACCTGAAGCTGGTCGCGAAGGCGTCCCTGAGCGTGCGCAGGAAGCTCGAGGCCGCGCATCCGGAGCTCGCGGACGAGGTGTCGAGCGTGGTCCAGGAAGCGGCCCAGCGGGTCCGCGCTGCGGCCATGACCCGGCAAACCGAGATAGCGCGCGCGCTGGTAAAGTCGCTCCACGAGGACGGCCGCCTCAACGAATTCCAGGTCACCGCCTTCGCCGAGCAAGGCAAGTTCGACGAGACCAATGCGGGCCTCGCGGCGCTCGCCGGCGTTGCGGTCGAGACCGCCGAGAACATGATGATCGAGAGCCGCACCGAGGGCGTGATGATCCTCGCCAAGGTCGCGGGCATGTCGTGGGCGAGCGTGCGCGCAATCATCGCCCTGCGCGAAAAGCTCTCGGGCGGCTCGCAGACCGACATGCTGACGCTGCGCGACACCTACGAGGCCCTGCGCTCATCGACCGCGCAGCAGGTGCTGCGTTTCCACCGCATGCAGCACGGCACGACGCCCGCGGCCTAATACCGCAACACCCTCGCCCCGAGCAGCGCTCCGATCGCGGCTACCAGCGCCGTCGCGATCGTGTACCAGGTCGCGACGAACAGCGGCGAGTCGTCGGTGCAGTGCGAGGCGTAGAGCGTCGCAGCGAGCCCGGCCGACACCAGGCCGGCGAGCGCACCGGCGAGCGCGGGGTGCGATGGCGCGCCGTGGCGCAGGCCGAACAGCGCCCCCGCCAGCAGCGGCAGCGACATCGCCGGGATCGCCAGCAGGCAAACCCTGGAGTTCTTGCCCATCAAGCGCATCGACATCGGCATGGCCGGCGCCATCATCGTCTCGCCGCCGATCGCGACCGCAAGAAGGCCGACGGGAAGCAGCAATAGCCAGCCCCAGCCGCGCAGCAAGGCCTCGGGCCGCGACAGATGCAGGCTGACGATGATCGCGGGGATCGCGAGCGACAGCGTCACGGCGAACTTCATGTCGAAGAACGGGTTGTGCATGGCACTCATCACGTCGGGCCGCACGCCGAGGAACGTCGCGAAGATCAGGATCGACAGCGGCGCGGCGACCAGGAGCGCCATGGTCAGCACGGCGCCGACGCGCGGGGTGCGATGGGCGTTGTCGGCCGCAAGCGAGCGAATGAGTTGATCGGTATCCATGACTAGTGGTCCCGCAGTTTGGCCGTGAGCGCCGCAAGCCCGCGATGCAGCGCGACCCGTACTGCGCCCTCGCTCATCGAAAACTTTGCCGCCGTGTCCTTGATCGACGCGCTGTCGACCGCGATCGACTGCAACACGTCGCGCTGGCGCTGCGGCAGCGTGTTGAGCTGCGCCGTGACCTCGCCCGCCGAAGCCGTCTCCTGCGGCGTCTCGCCCGGCAGGGTCTCGGCGAAATCATCGATGTTGACGAAGACCCGCCGGCCACGTCGTCTTAGCGCATCGATCAGCTTGTTGCGGGCGATCGCGAACAGCCAGGGTGCGAAGGGGGCTTCGCTGTCCCAGGTGTGCCGCTTCAGATGCACCGCCAACAGAATCTCCTGCACGATATCCTCGGCCTGGTCGGGAGGCTGGCCGGCCCGCGCCAGCCCGCGCCTCGCGGCAGCGCGCAGCACCGGCGTGACCGCCTTCAACAGGCGATGATACGCCGCATCATCGCCCGCCATGGCCGACCGCATCAGGCCGGTCCATTCGTCCTCACGTCCGCGCACCCGCGCCCTCATCATGCAATTCGGCCGCTCTTTCAATTTGTTACGCCGGCACCGGTACGATCACGGTTTCGTGATTGACGCTGTGCCACCGTCCAATGCGGCCGTGGAAATCCGCGACGGCTCATAACACCGATCGGTCCCGTTCGCATCCTGCGGCCGGCCCCGGAGGGGGCGGCTTGCCCCGTTTTTGCCCGGTCTAGCCCGAAGATTCCCATTTTTTGCCCCGCTATCGTCACGCCACGGCGTCTCTGTTCGGTCCGGGCATGGGTGGATTGGGGAGATCGTCAACATGATCAAAGCCAGCGGGCGCGCTGCCCTGATTCTTTTGGCCGGGCTTTTCCTGCTGTTCGGAGGCGCTGCACAGGCGGCGCCGAGTTCGGCTGCGAGCAGCCCATCGGACAGCGCAGGCAAACAGGCTGATGCAGTCCAGCCGAGCAAGCACCGGCGTCACTCTGCGCGCCGCACCAGCAGCAAGACGGCGCAGAAGTCCTCCGACGACAAGGCCGGCAAGACGGACGCTGCGGCAAAGACCGACGCGGCCAGGGCTGACAGCAAGGCCGACAACAAGGCTGGTGGCGATGTGCCGGCCTCGAGCCAGATGCCGCCGGAGGTCGCCAACGCTAAGGCTCAGCTCGCCGCCGCCGATACGCCGCCCGCGGCTGCGGCCTCCGCGATGACGGACCGCGCCAACGACAACGTCCAGGCAGCGGCCGATAATACCGCCGCCCCGAATGCCGAGAGCCAGGTGGTGGCGCCCGACCAGCTCAACGATCTCGACCGCGCCCTGCAACAGGACAGCCCGCCGGCGCAGAAGCAGAACGCGGTGATCGCCGCAACCGACGCGCAGCCGCGACCCGCGCCGGTGATGGCGAGCAGCCACCAGAGCTCGGCCTGGGACCAGAGCTCCCTGATCGGCAAGATCTTCATCGGCGTCGGCACGCTGCTGACGCTGGCCTCCGCCGCGCGGATGTTCATGGCCTGATTTCTTGGCCTGAGTTCTTGGCCTGATCTTATGGCCTGATCTTTTGGCCCGACGGACCTCGCCCGGGACGCGCAGTTGGCTGCGCGTCCCGGGCGGCCTTGTTCCGGCAGCTTTTAAGGCCCCTTGAAGCCCACCGCGGCAGCAGGCACATTGCCCGCCCAATCAAAAGCGTGGGTGGAGCATGAGCACGTTCGAACACATCATCGTCGAAAGCCAAGGCGCGGTCGGCATCATCAAGCTGAACCGGCCGAAGATGCTCAATGCGCTCTCCTTCGGCGTCTTCCGCGAGATTGCGGCCGCCGTCGACGATCTCGAGGGCGATGACACCATCGGCTGCATCGTCGTGACCGGCAGCGAGAAAGCCTTTGCCGCCGGCGCCGACATCAAGGAGATGCAGCCGAAGGGCTTCATCGACATGTTCTCCGAGGATTTCGCCGCGATCGGCGGCGACCGCGTCGCGCGCTGCCGCAAGCCGACCATCGCCGCTGTTGCGGGCTACGCGCTCGGCGGCGGCTGCGAGCTCGCCATGATGTGCGACTTCATCATCGCCGCCGACACCGCCAAGTTCGGCCAGCCCGAAATTACGCTCGGCACCATTCCCGGCATCGGCGGCACCCAGCGCCTGACCCGCGCGATCGGCAAGTCCAAGGCGATGGACCTCTGCCTCACCGGCCGCATGATGGATGCGGCGGAAGCCGAGCGAAGCGGCCTCGTCAGCCGCATCGTGCCCGCCGACAAGCTCATGGACGAGGTGATGGCGGCCGCCGAAAAGATCGCGTCGATGTCACGGCCCGCCGTCGCCATGGCCAAGGAAGCGGTGAACCGCGCCTTCGAGACCACGCTCGCCGAGGGCATGAGCGTCGAGCGCAACCTGTTCCACTCGACCTTCGCGCTGGAAGACCGCTCCGAGGGCATGGCCGCGTTCATCGAGAAGCGCAAGCCGGTGAACAAGAACCGCTGAGGCGGCACCTGGTCAGGCCGGTGTAAGGCTCTGACGCTTTCCCGCACAACCCCTGTGACGCGCCTGCAACAAGCACGGAATACATGGGGGTTTTCCCCGCGGCAGTTTGCCTGCGGGACCCCGGCTGGTTAAACAGTTAAGAGGCCACCGTCGGCGGGGGCGGACAGCCGGGGTTTAGCGGGATTACATGATTGGGCGTGCCGCCAGAGTTGGTCGCGTGATGACGCGGCATCGATCGGGCGCGGGTCCTGTGCTTGCGACATGGACCGCGCTGGCGCTCTGTTGCGCCCTGCCCTCGGCCGCCGGGGCCGAAGCCCTGCCGGAGGCGCTGGCCAAGGCCTACCAGACCAACCCGCAGCTCAATGCCGAGCGCGCGCGGCAGCGTGCGACCGATGAGAACGTGCCGCAGGCGCTCGCCGGCTACCGGCCGCAACTCGTTGCAAGCCTCAGCGCCGGCTTGCAGTCGGTGCGCAACCTGTTGCCCAACAACACGATCCAGACCGCCAATCTGACGCCATGGGTCATCGGCGTCACCGTGACGCAGACCCTGTTCAACGGCTTCCGCACCGCCAATAACGTGCGGGCCGCCGAGCTCCAGGTGCAGTCGGGCCGCGAGGCGTTGCGCAATGTCGGCCAGGGCGTGCTGCTCGACGCGGTCACCGCCTACACCAATGTGCTGGCGAATCAGTCGCTGGTGGAGGCGCAGCGCTCCAACGTCGCCTTCCTGCGCGAGACGCTTTCCGTCACCCAGCGCCGCCTCAACGCCGGCGACGTCACGCCGACCGACACCGCGCAGGCCGAGGCCCGTCTCAACCGCGGGCTCTCCGACCTCAATGCCGCCGAAGTCGCGCTCGCGGTGAGCCAGGCAATATACGCGCAGGTGATCGGCAATGCGCCATCGCAGCTTCGGGCCGCCGAAGTGGTCGACCGCTATCTGCCGAAGAGCCGCGAGGATGCGCTGACAATGGCGATCCGTCAGCATCCAGCCGTGATGGCGGCAGGCTTCGACGTCGATGTCGCCTCCACCAACATCCGCGTCGCGGAAGGCGCCCTGCTGCCGAGCGCCAGCATCCAGGGCAGCGCCAGCAAAAGCCGCAACAACGACCCCACACTCGGCACGTTCGCAGAGGACCAGGCCTCGATCGTCGCCAACGTCACCGCGCCGATCTATGACGGCGGCCAGGCCGCCGCGCAGACCCGGCAGGCCAAGGAGATCACCGCTCAGAGCCGGCTCGTGCTCGACCAGGTGCGCAATCAGGCCCGCACCGCGGCGGTCAGCGCCTGGGTTGCGAACGAAGGCGCCAAGATCGCGGTCTCGGCCTCCGAGTCCGAAGTGAAGGCGGCGACCGTCGCGCTCCAGGGCGTGCAGCGCGAGGCCGCCGGCGGACAGCGCACGACGGTGGACGTGCTGAACTCGCAGGCCGATCTGATCCAGGCCAAGGCCCGTCTGATCGGCGCGCTGCGCGACCGCGTGATCGCCTCCTACACGCTACTCAGCGCCGTCGGCCATCTCGACGTCAAGACCTTGAGCCTGAACACGCCGGACTACCTGCCGGAGGTGCACTACCAGCAGGTCCGCGACGCCTGGCACGGCCTGCGCACGCCGTCGGGGCAGTAGTTTCAATCTTTTGGCCCGGTGCCATGAAGAGCCGCCGCATCCATCTGATGGGAGCTTCGGGGTCCGGCGTGACGACGCTCGGCCGCGCGCTCGCCGGGCGGCTTGCGCTTCCGCATCACGACAGCGATGATTATTTCTGGCTGCCGACCGCGCCGCCCTACCAGACGACGCGCCCCGGCGCAGAGCGCCGGCGCCTGATGCGCGAGATGTTTCTGCCGCGTCTCGATTGGGTGCTGAGCGGATCGGTCACCGGCTGGGGCGAGGAACTCGCTCCGTTGTTCGATCTCGTCGTCTTCGTCACCGCACCGCGCGAAATCCGGCTGAAGCGATTGCGCGCCCGCGAGGCCGCCCATTTTGGCGTTGAGGCGGTCGCGCCGGGCGGCTGGCGCCATGACGAGACCGAAGCCTTCGTCGAATGGGCCTCCCATTACGAGGCCGGTGATCGCGAAGGCCGCAATCTTGCAAAGCATGAGGCCTGGCTCGCGGGCCTGCCCTGCCCGGTCGTGCGCGTTGACGGCTCACACCCGCTTGCGAACCTTGTCGAGCAGCTATGCAGCGAAGCGGAGCGATTGCCGGGCTGATGTGATACTATTTCGGTCCAACCTCCAAATAACGAAGCAGGGAGAGAAACCATGCTCGACCGACGCAGCGTCCTGCTTGCCTCACTTGCCGCCGGAGTAGCCATGACCAGCAAAGCCCACGCCCGCGCGTCGCAGCCCGCGACGCCGGTCAATTTCGACGTTCCGGCGCATGCCTGCGACTGCCACACCCACATCCATGGCGATCCCGAAAAGTTTCCGTTCTTCGCAGGCCGCGTCTATACGCCGGAGCTGGCGAGCCCTGAAGAAATGGCCGCGCTGCACAAGGCGCTGCATATCGAGCGCGTGGTGATCGTCACGCCAAGCGTCTACGGCACCGACAATTCCTCCACTCTGTTCGGCATGAAGGCGCGTGGCGGAACCGCGCGCGGGGTCGCCGTGATCGACGACAAGACGACCGACGCGCAGCTCGATGCGATGCAGCAGGAAGGCTTCCGCGGCATCCGCATCAACCTTGCGACCGGCGGCATCAGCGATCCCAATGTCGGCCGGGCCCGCTTCACTGCGGCCGTCGAGCGCATGAAGGCGCGCGGCTGGCACGTGCAGCTCTACACCACGCTGCCGATGATCTCGGCGATCAAGGACCTGGTGCTGGCCGCGCCCGTGCCCGCGGTGTTCGATCATTTCGGCGGCCTCGAGGCTTCGCTCGGGCTGGAGCAGCCGGGATTTTCCGACCTGGTCGCGCTCGTCAAATCCGGCAAGGCCTATGTGAAGATCTCCGGCGCCTATCGCTCGTCAAAACTCGCGCCGGACTATCAGGACATGGTGCCCTTTGCGCGCGCGCTGATCGAGGCCAATCCGGATCGCATCGTCTGGGGCACCGACTGGCCGCATCCGGATTCGAGCCATGTCGAGGGACGGAAAGCCACCGACATCGCGCCTCTCTATCAGATCGATGACGGCCGCCTGCTCAACCAGCTTCCGGTGTGGGCACCGGATGCGGACGTGCGCAAGAAGATCCTGGTCGACAATCCGGGGCGGCTCTACGGATTCTGAGTCGCGACGGCCGCCCGCGATCAGCGCGCACGGCGGGAGAAGAAGGAGATCAGGACCGGCAAGGTCACCAGGATCACGACCGGCGCCAGCATCATGCCGGTGACGACGACGACCGCGAGCGGCTTCTGCACCTGCGATCCGATGCCCTCCGACAGGGCAGCGGGCAAGAGGCCGACGCCGGCGACGACGCAGGTCATCAGCACGGGCCGGAGCTGAAGCTCGCCGGTGCGGATCACCGCGCTCACGCGGTCCATGCCTTCCTCGATGAGCTGGTTGAACTGCGACAGGATGATGATGCCGTCCATCACGGCGATGCCGAACAGCGCGATGAAGCCGATCGCCGCGGAGACGCTGAACGCCGTGCCGGTGATCAACAGCCCGAGCACGCCGCCGAAGATCGCCATCGGGATCACGCTCATCGCGAGCAGCGTGTCGGTCATCGAGCCGAAATTGAACCAGAGCAGAACACCGATCAGCGCCAGCGAAATCGGCACCACGATCGACAGGCGCCGGATCGCGTCCTGGAGATTGCCGAACTCGCCGACCCAGTCCATGTGCGCGCCGGGCGGCAGTTGCACCTGGTCGGCGATCTTCTGCTGCGCCTCGCGGATCGCGCTGCCGAGATCGCGCTCGCGGACCGAGAACTTGATCGGCAGGTAGCGCTCCTGCTGCTCGCGGTAGATGTAGGCCGCGCCCGAGACGAGGCTGATGGTGGCGACCTCGCTCAACGGGATCTGCGTGACGGTCCCGTTCGGCCCCGGCGCACCGATCCGCAAATTCTGGATCGCCTCCGCGCTCCGGCGGTATTCCGGCGCAAGCCGAACGATGATCGGGAAATGGCGGTCGCTTCCGGGCTCGTAGAGATCGCCCGCGGTGTCGCCACCGATCGCGACCTTGATGGTGGCGTTGATGTCGCCCGGTGCGAGGCCGTAGCGCGCGGCCTTGGCACGGTCGATGTCGATCTGGATGGTCGGCTGCCCGAGCGAGGTGAACACCGCAAGGTCGGTGACACCCTGCACCGTCGACAGCACCTGCTTGATCTTGTTGGCGGTGTCGGTAAGCGCCTGCAGATCGCTGCCGAACAGCTTGATCGAGTTCTCGCCCTTCACGCCGGAGACGGCCTCGGAGACGTTGTCCTGGAGATATTGCGAGAAGTTGAACTCGACGCCGGGGAAGCGGTCGTCGAGCTGCTTGAGCAGTTGCGCGGTCAGCTCTTCCTTGTCGCGCGTGCCGGGCCATTGGCTCACGGGCTTGAGCGGCGCGAAGAACTCGGCGTTGAAGAAGCCGGCCGCGTCGGTGCCATCGTCGGGACGGCCGTGCTGCGACACCACCGATTCCACCTCGGGCCGGGCGCGGATCACCTTGCGCATCTCGTTGACGTAGGTGTTGCCTTCCTGGAGCGAGATGGTCGGCGGCAGCGTGGCGCGGATCCAGAGATTGCCCTCTTCCAGCTTGGGCAGGAATTCGAGGCCGAGCAGCCGGCTGAGCGCCACCGTCATCAGCACTAGGCCGACCGCACCGCCGAGCATGATGCCGCGATTGGCGACGGCCCAATGCAGCACCGGCATGTAGATCCGGTGCAGGATCAACATGACTTTGGTCTCGGTTTCCTCGACATGCGCGGGTAGGATGATCGCGGACAGCGCCGGCGTCACCGTGAAGGTGGCCAGCAGCCCGCCGGCAAGCGCATAGGCATAGGTGCGCGCCATCGGTCCGAAGATGTTGCCTTCGACGCCGGAGAGCGTGAACAGCGGCAGGAAGGCCGCGATAATGATGGCGGCGGCGAAGAAGATCGAGCGCGACACGTCGGCCGCGGCGCTGAGGATGGCGTGGCTCTTCATGCCGAACAGCGTCTCGGACGACATGTGCTCGGATTCGGACACCGGCGTCGTCTGCGTCAGGCGGCGGAAGATCGCCTCCACCATGATGACGGTGGCATCGACGATCAGGCCGAAATCGATCGCGCCGACCGACAGCAGGTTCGCCGATTCGCCGCGCAGCACCAGGATGATCACCGCGAAGAACAGCGCGAACGGAATGGTGGCGCCGACGATCAGCGCGCTGCGCAGGTCGCCGAGGAAGATCCACTGCAACAGCACGATCAGCAGAATGCCGACCACCATGTTGTGCAGCACGGTGTGGGTCGTGAGCTCAATCAGGTCGCCGCGGTCGTAGATGCGCTCGATGCGCACGCCGGGCGGCAGAATGCTGGAGTTGTTGATGGTTTGAACGAGCTGGTGGACGCGCTTGATGGTTGGCGAGCTCTGCTCGCCGCGGCGCATCAGGACGATGCCCTGCACGATGTCGTCGGCATCGTCGATGCCGGCAATACCGAGGCGAGGCCTCTGCCCGACCGTGACTGTGGCGACGTCCTTGACCAGCACCGGGTTGCCGTTGGTCTGCGAGACCATGGTGTTGGCAAGGTCGTCGATCGAACGTATCAGGCCGACGCCGCGCACCACGGCCGATTGCTGGCCGATATTGACGGTGTTGCCGCCGACGTTGACGTTCGCATTGCCGACCGCCTGGAGCAGTTGCGGCAGCGTCAGGCCGTTGGCGACGAGCTTGTTGAAATCGACCTGGAGCTCGTAGGTCTTGCTCTTGCCGCCCCACCCGGTGACGTCGATGACGCCCGGCACGGCGCGGAAGCGGCGCTGCAGGATCCAGTCCTGGATGGTCTTGAGGTCGAGCACGCTGTAGTTCGGCGGGCCGACCAGGCGGTAGCGGAAGATCTCGCCGATCGGGCTGAGCGGCGAGATCTGCGGCTGCACATTGCCCGGCAGCGGCGCGAGCTGCGCCAGGCGGTTCAAGACCTGCTGCAACGCCTCGTCGTAGGTGTAGGCGAAGGAGAACTGGAGCTTGATGTCGGAGAGGCCGTAGAGCGAGATGGTGCGGATGGTCGTGAGGTTCTTCAGACCCGCGACCTGGGTCTCGATCGGGATCGTGATGTAACGCTCGATTTCCTCGGCCGACAGGCCCGGGCTCTGCGTCACGATGTCGACCATCGGCGGGGTCGGGTCGGGATAGGCCTCGATATTGAGCTGGTTGAACGCGATCAGGCCGCCGATCAGCACGGCAACGAACATGCCGACCATCAGGTAGCGCCGGTTGACGGCAAGGGCGACGAGACGATCCATTCAGGTCTTCAGTTTGTTTTCAGTTTTTGGGGCGTCGATCAGCTGCCGGACGCCGCGCGGTCGATGAACAGGCTGCCCTTGGTGACGATTTGCTCGCCGGGTTGCAGGTTGCTCGTGACTTCGACGAGGTTGCCGTTGATCAGGCCGATCTTGATCTGGCGCAGCTCGACCGACTTGTCTTCGCGCGCCACCCAGATGCGAACCTTGTCGGCTTCATAGATCAACGCCTGTTTCGGCACCGCAGGTGCCGCGCGGTCGCCGGCCGAATAGATCGTGACGTTGGCGAACATTTCCGGCTTGAGCACGCCGTCCTTGTTGTCGATGGTGGCGCGAACCAGCAGACGGCGGGTGCTGGGATCGATCGCGGCGGCGACGTAGTTGATCTTGGCGGTCAGCGGCCGGCCCGGCAGCGCTATCACGTTGACGGTGATGTCCTGCCCGATGCACACCGCGGCCGCATCGCTCTCGCGCACGAAGGCGGTGAGCCAGACCGTGGAAAGGTCGCCGATCACGAAGACCGGATCGCTGGCGCCGGAATTGACGTACTGGCCCGGGCCGATCTTGCGCTGCACGACCGTGCCGGAGATCGGCGAGTAGATCGTGATCTCCCGATCGATGACACCCTTGTCCTGGAACGCCTTGATGGTCTCGTCGGTGAAGCCGAGAATCCGCAGCTTGTTGCGTGCGGCTTCCAGCGCCGTCGCCGAGGAGCGCATGTCGTTCTGCGCCTGGACCTGGGTGGCTTCCGCCTGCTGATAGTCCTTCAGCGGAATGGCGTGGCCCTCATAGAGATCCTTGGCCCGCTTGAACTGGATGTCGGCTAGATCGATCGCCGACTTCGCCTTGTTCTGCGAGGTCATCGCCGCGATGAAATCGTTCTGGGCCTGCACGGTGTCGGCGGCCTCGATCGTGAACAGCGGTTGACCTTGCTTCAGCATCTCGCCGGGCTTGGCGAGCAGCTTGGTGACCCGGCCCGCATAGGGCGAGAACACCGGCGTCGAGCGGTCCTCGTCGACCGCGACCTTGCCCTCGGTGACATATTCGGCCCGGAAGGTCTTGGCCTTGACCGGCTCGATCGTCAGGGTCGCCCATTCGGACGGGGTCGGCGTGAAATTCTGCGCATTCCTGCGCGACTGGCTGGAGACCTCGGAATGACTTTTTTCCTTGGTCCCCGCATAGAGAAAGCCGTAGGCACCGGCGCCGGCGAGTGCCAGTAAAACTACGGATGAGATCACCCGCTGTTTTGTAAGCACCTGCAATCGCTTGGTATTTTCAACTACCATGGGGCCCGGTCATGTCTGCGACGATCTCGGCAAATAATTGCCTCATCGGTCGCGCTAATAGTGCCGAATTCAGATTTCAAACAACCTAAAAAACGCCCGGCACCTTTCCGTTTGCGTTAAAATTTTGCGACGCGTCAGCTCCAAGTAAGCCAAGTAAGCTCAGTGTCAGCTTCTCACCGGCCACTGTGCCGGATGACTGCCGAGCGGCATCGCCGGACGGCTCCATTGCGCCGGCGTTCTCGACAGCAGCGCCGAATGGCGCACCGCTTTCAACGTGCCGAAGCCAGATGGCATGCTCTCGATGAACGCTGCATGTACAGCCTCGCCCGTAAGATCCGGGGTGTCCAGTCCGCCGTCGAGCCGGCCGAGATTCCACAACCAGCGGCCGGTCTGCGCCAGCGACACGCGCACGTGCCAGCTGCCGCCTTCGCGGGCCTGGCGCGCCCTGGCCATCATCGCGCCGAACGCCATGAGATAGCCGGTGGCGTGATCGAGTATCTGTGCCGGCAATTCCTTGGGACCGTCGATGCCGGCGGCCTTCCCCTCGGCATGGTTGAAGCCGGTGGTGGTTTGCACCAGAGAGTCGAAGCCGCGCCGCTCGGCCCAGGGTCCGGCATGACCGTAGGCTGACAAAGTCACGTAGACGATGCCGGGATTGATCTTCGCTGCCTCCTCGGGCGAGAAACCCAGAGCTGCGAGCGCGTGCGGGCGATAGCCTTGCGAGAAGATGTCGACATCCTTCAACAGCGCACGCATCTGCGCCCTGCCCGCCTCGCTCTTCAGCTCGATGAAGGTGGTGAGCTTGCCGCGGCCGGTGTCGATGGTGAGCCAGGGAATGGCGGGCAACTCAGGCCCCGAGACCAGGAGCACATCCGCACCGTGCGCGGCGAGCGTGCGGCCGGCGACGGGGCCCGCGATGACGCGGGAGAGATCAAGCACGCGGAGGCCGGCGAGCGGGCGATCGCCTTCAGGCCACGGCTTTGGCGGGGCCTCGCCGATCTTCTCGATCGAGATCAACGGCAGTTCGGCGAGCGCACATGCCTGCGGCAGTGCGGACCACTCGTCGTGAGAGCGCATCAGGGCAACGACGCCGCCGGCAGCGTAGGCCGCGGTTTCGAAATCCTCGCCCTTCCACCGCATCAAAGCGGCCTGCACCTTCTCGCGCTCCGCCTCGCAAGCCAGCACCTTGCAGACCGCGTCGCGATGATGCGGAAAGTCGGTGTGGCAGCGGACGAAGCGGCCATCGCCTGTGCTGTAGACGCCGGCGATGGCGTCCCTGGCCGGTGGCGGCGGCTTGTCGTCGAGCCGCAAATAGCGCTCGGAACGGCATTCGGCCACGGCATGGCGCATGTCGACATGGACGTCCTGCACCTCGCCGCTGCGCAATCGCGTGATTTCGGCGGCAGCAAGGCCCGCGGCAGCGATTGTGGTTTGGCCGGCGACAGCGACACGAAACGAGGACGGGATCTGCGGCTCTTCGCCGGTCAGTCGCACGCGTGCAAGCGCGGCCTTATCGCCGCCGGCGGAGGTCCAGATGCCCTCGAGAATATCGGCAGGGCTTTGCATGGCCGCTTCTCTCCCTTTCGGGTTGTTGTTTTGCGTACGATCCTTCCGGAAAACCGCTGCGCACTTTTCCGGATCATGCTGTACTTTTCGCGACCATGTCATGATCGCAGAAAGGAATGCAATGGCCGCCATCGATCCCCTTACCGCCGGCGCCGTGTTCATCGCAACGGCGGCCACCGACGCGGTCTATGTCATGTTCACCTCCGCCGTGATCGCGCGCAAGCGCGTGCCAGCGGCGAACTGGAGCGCGGTCTGGTACCTGCTCTCGTCCTACGCGGTGATCAGCTACACCGAAAACGCCTTCTATGTCGCTTTCGCGGCGCTCGGCTCCTGGGCCGGCGCCTACGTCTCGCTGACTTACTTGCACCGCCCGCCCGGCGGCCCGCCGGTGGGGGCGGCACCGGAGTGAGGTCGTCGCCGCAGGCGAAGCAACTAACCACACGCTCGGTGTCGTCCTGGCGAAAGCCAGGACCCATTACCCCGGTCGAATGTTGTTACAGCACGTCTTGGCCACAACATCGCACAGCAGCGCAAGTTCGTGGTAATGGGTCCTGGCTTTCGCCAGGACGACATTGGAGGAGGCACTGCGCTTCGTTCGCGACGACGGCGCGCGACCAACAACAAGGAAGACAAAACAATGGATCTCGGTCTCAAGGGAAAGAACGCCATCGTGCTCGGCGGCACGCGCGGCATCGGGCGGGCGATTGCGGCGACGCTGGCCGGCGAAGGCGCCAATGTCGCGGTGTGCGCGCGCAATGCGGATCAGGTTGCCGCCACCGTCACCGAGCTGAAGACGAGCGGCATCCGCGCCACCGGCAGCTCGGTCGACGTCACCGACGGCGCGGCGTTGAAGTCCTGGATCGAGGGCGCTGCAAAGGAGCTCGGCGGCATCGACATGCTGTTCTCCAATGCCGGCGCGATGGCGCAAGGTCAGGATGCAGCGTCCTGGGAGCAGAACTTCCGGCTCGACGTGCTCGGCGCCGTGCATGCGTTCGATGCCGCGCGACCGTTCCTCGAGGCGAGCGGCGAGACAAGCGGCGACGCAGCCTTCGTCATCATCGCCTCGATCTCGGCGGCACAGGCCGATCTCGCGAGCTCCTACGGCCCGATCAAGGCGGCGCTGATCCACATGGCCAAGGGGCTGGCGCGGCAATATGCGAAGAAGAAGATCCGCGTCAACGTGGTCTCGCCCGGCACCGTCTATTTCAAGGGCGGCGTCTGGAACACGATCGAGCAGAACATGCCCGAGCGCTACAAGGATGCGATGAAGCGCAACCCTACCGGCCGCATGGCAACGCCGCAGGAGATCGCAAGCGCGGCGGTGTTTCTGGCCAGCCCGGTGTCGGGGTTCACCACGGGATCGAATCTGGTCGTGGACGGGGCGATCTCGAACCGGGTGAATTTTTGAGGGGCACGCTGTCATCGCCTGCGAAGGCGGGCGGTCCAGTATTCCAGAGACAGTGCGGCTAGAACCGAGAGGCCGCGGCGTACTGGATACCCCGCCTTTGCGGGGTATGACGACTGAGAGTGAGGCGCGATCGCTTCAACAAACTCGTCATTGCGAGCGCAGCGAAGCAATCCAGAATCTTTCCGCGGCAACAGTCTGGATTGCTTCGCTATGCTCGCAATGACGGCGTGGCAGCATCCCGCGCGACAACCTCAATGAAAATCCCGCGACGGCGGCAGGATGCGGACGTTGCGGGGGTGGCGGATTTTCTGTGCCGGGGCATCCGCGTGGTCGCGGCGATCGTCGTTGAGCGGCTCGATCAGGGCGGCGCCTGATGGCACCGGATGCCTGCGGGTCAAGGCATCGTTGGCCAGTCCAATCAGATCGTGCGAGCGGTCGACCATGCGCTGGGCGATGAGATGCGTCACCTTCTCGGGGCTGCTCTGGATATAGCCCTCGACCAGGATGAGGCGCGCGCCCATCACCTCCTTGCGGTACTGCTCCATGATCTTGGGCCACACCACGACATTGGCGATGCCGGTTTCGTCCTCCAGCGTCATGAACACGACGCCGCTGGCGCTGCCCGGCCGCTGCCGGACCAGCACCACGCCGGCGCAGCGGACGCGCCGCCGCTCGTTCTGATGATTGACGTCCTTGCAGGCGACGGCGCGCTCGCGCGAAAACATCTCGCGCAGGAATTCCATCGGGTGGCCCTTCAGCGATAGCCGGATGGTCTGGTAGTCCGCGACCACCTGCTCGGGGCGCGGCATCAAGGGCAATGGCTTTGCATGCTCGTCGGGCTGCTCACGGGCGGTGGCGGCCTCGAACAGCGGCAACGGCACGTCATCTGGCAGCCGCCGCACCTGCCACAGCGCCTCGCGGCGATCGAGCCCGAGCGAACGGAAGGCATCGGCATCGGCGAGCAGGATCAGCGCGCGCTTGGGCAGGCCGGTGTCGCGGGCGAAATCTTCGAGCGAGGTGAAGGGACGGCGGTTGCGGGCGGCGACGATGCGGTCGGCCCAGTCTAACGCTCCGCCGTCATTCCGGGGCGCGCCTCTTGGCGCGAGCCCGGAATCCATACTCCCGATCGTGGTTATGGATTCCGGGCTCGACGCTGACGCGTCGCCCCGGAATGACAGCTGGGAGTGTTTCAGGCGCTCCTCATCCTCGTCCAACCAATGAAAACCGTCGATCTGGCGGAAGCCGAGGCGTACCGCGCGGTATTTGCCGCTCCCCTGCTCCAGCGTGTTCTGCGCAAAGCTGTAGGACACGTCGATGTCGCGCACCTCGACGCCGTTCTTGCGGGCATCGCCCACGATCTGCGCCGGCGCGTAAAAGCCCATCGGCTGCGAGTTCAAGAGGCCGCAGCAGAACGCATCGGGATGATGATATTTCAGCCATGACGAAATGTAGACGAGCTGCGCAAAACTCGCGGCGTGGCTCTCCGGAAAACCGTAGGAACCAAAACCCTTGATCTGGTCGAAGCAGCTTCTGGCGAAGTTGGGATCGTAGCCGCGCGCGACCATGTTGCCGATCAGCTTCTCCTCGTATTGGCCGATCGTGCCGACATTGCGAAAGGTCGCCATCGAGCGGCGCAGGCCGTTGGCCTCCTCGGAGGTGAATTTGGCCGCCTCGATCGCGATGCGCATTGCCTGCTCCTGGAACAGCGGCACGCCCTTCGTCTTGTGCAGCACCTTGTAGAGCTCGTCCGCGGGACCATGCTCGGGCGATGGCGAGGGATAGTTCACCTTCTCCTGGCCGTTCCGTCGTCGCAAATACGGATGCACCATGTCGCCCTGGATCGGCCCCGGCCGGACGATCGCGACCTCGATCACCAGGTCGTAGAAGGTCCGCGGCTTCAGGCGCGGCAGCATGTTCATCTGGGCGCGGCTCTCGACCTGGAACACGCCGAGCGACTCCCCGTCACACAGCATGTCGTAGACTTTCGGATCGTCCTGCGGAACGCTCGCCAGAACCCAGCGCTCGCCCTTATGGTCCGCGATCAGATCAAAACATTTGCGGATGCAGGTCAGCATGCCCAGTGCAAGCACGTCGACCTTCATCATGTTGAGCGCGTCGACGTCGTCCTTGTCCCATTCGATGAAGGTGCGGTCGTCCATCGCGGCGTTGCCGATCGGCACATAGGTGTCGAGCCGGTCCTGGGTGAGCACATAGCCGCCGACATGCTGGGAGAGATGGCGCGGGAATTCGATCAGCTCGGTCGCAAGCTCGACCGCGAGGTTGATCATGGGGTTTTGCGGATCGAGCCCGGCCTGCTTCACCTGCATGTCGTTGAGGCCACTGCCCCAGCTTCCCCAGACGGTGTCGGCGAGCGCGGCGGTGACGTCCTCGGTCAGGCCCAGCGCCTTGCCGACGTCGCGGATGGCGCTGCGCGGACGATAATGGATGATCGTGGCGATGATCGCGGCGCGGTGACGGCCATAGCGGCGATAGACATATTGCATCACCTCCTCGCGCCGCGAATGCTCGAAATCGACGTCGATGTCGGGCGGCTCCAGCCGCTCCTTGGAGATGAAGCGCTCGAACAAGAGATCGACCTTGGTCGGGTCGACCGAGGTGATGCCGAGCACGTAGCAGACCGCCGAATTCGCCGCCGAGCCGCGGCCCTGACACAAAATGTTCTGGCTGCGCGCATAATGGACGATGTCGTGCACGGTGAGGAAGTAGTGCGCGTATTTCAGCTCGGCGATCAGCGCGAGCTCTTTCTTGAGTGTCGCACGCAGCTTGTCATCGATCTTGCCGGCGAAATATTTATCGACGCCCGCCCAGGTCAGGTCCTCCAGATGCCCTTGCGCGGTCTTGCCCGGCGGCACCGGCTCGTCCGGGTATTGATATCTAAGCTGGTCGAGCGAGAAGTCGATCTTGTTGGCAAAGCGCATGGTCTCCGCGATCGCGTCGGGGAAGTCACGGAACAGCCGCGACATTTCGCGCGGAGTTTTGAGAAAGCGCTCGGCATTGGCCTCGAGCTTTCGTCCGACCGCCTCGATCGTGGTCTTTTCCCGGATGCAGGTGAGCACGTCCTGGAGGGGACGGCGCGCAGGATCGTGATAGAGCACCTCGTTGGTCGCGAGCAACTGCACCTTTGCCGTCGTCGCGAGATCGTCGAGCCGCGCCAGGCGGCGTCGGTCATCGCCGCGATAGACCAGGCTCGCCGCCAGCCACACGCCCTCGGCGCGGGTCGCTTTGAGCTTTGCAAGGACATCCAGCGCCTGCGCCGGCTCGAAGCGATGCGGCAGGGTCAAGACCAGGAGCTGGCCTTCCGAAAACGCGAGGAGATCGGAGAGGGTGAGACGGCATTCGCCCTTCTCGATCCGCGTGACGTCGTCGCCGCGCTTGCCCCGGGTCAGGAGCTGGCAGAGCCGGCCATAGGCCGCACGGTCGCGCGGATAGACAAGAATGTCGGGCGTGCCGTCGATGAAGACGATGCGCGCGCCGATCAGCAGTTTTGGCTTGTGCAGCACCTTGTCATTGTCGAGCTCCTTGTAGGCCCGCACCACGCCGGCCAGCGTGTTGTGATCGGCAATGCCGATCACGGGAATGCCGAGGATGCTCGCCTGATGCACATAGGCCCGCGGATCCGAACCGCCCCGCAGGAAGGAGAAATTGGTAGTGATGCCGATCTCGGCATAAGCAGGCGTGTTCATGCGAAGAGACCGTGCACATACCAGTTGGGAGGAGCGGGCTTGCCGTCGGCGTCGAACACCTCCCCCTCGTAAAGACCGTCGCGAAAAATCCAGAAGCGCAGGCCTTCGGCATCCTCGATGCGGAAATAATCCCGCGTCAACTGCTTGCCGTCCTGACGCCACCATTCCATCGCGATGCGCTCGGGCCCTTCCACCCGCACCACCGCGTGTTTCGCGCGCCGCCAGGTGAATTGATGCGGCGGACCATCCGGCACGGTCGCGAACGGCACTGTGACCGGCTCCGGCTTGTCGAACAGCCGCAGGGGGCGCAGCGGCGGCTCGCCCTCGGCGCGCGCCGGCCATTCGGCCTGCATGGCGGCGGCAAGGTGATGCTGCGCCGGCGCGGCCAGCACCGCACATTCAGGGACATGCGTGTCCTGCGGCAAGTGCACGACGACGCGCTTTCCGCCGATCCGCGCCGCGATGCGGTCGATCAGCGCGGCGAGCTCGTCATTGTCGTGGACATGGGCGTCGAGATCGCGCTGCTCCTGCACCACGATCTCGGTGCGGCTCGCCGACAGCCGCACCATGTCGAAGCCGAAGCCGGGATCGAGGGGATCGGCGAGCGCATCGAGCCGCTCGCGGAACAGGCGGTCGATGACGGCGCTTCGCGTCACCGGCCGTCCGGTCTCGACCATGATCGCGCGCACCACGCCGTCGGTGCGGAAGAAGGCGGCTTCCAGCCGCCGCGCGCCCTTGCCCTGCTTCTCCATGGACGCGATCAACGTGTCGGCGAGCCGCGACAGCGTCATCGCGATCATCGTGTCGGTCGCGATCGGCTCGGCAAAGCGCTTCTCTACGATGTAGTCAGGCAGCGGCTTTCGCGGATTGATCGGCGCATCGCCCTGCCCCAGCGCATGCGCGAGCAGCGTGGAGAACCGCGCGCCGAACCGCGCCGTGATCTCGTGGGCGCCGCGCGATGCGACATCGCCGATGGTCTTCAGGCCGGCACGGCGCAGGCCGGTGGTGATGGCCTCGCCCGCGCCGAGCGCGGACACCGGCAGCCGGCTGATCGCCTCCGCCTCCCCGCCATCGACGACGATGGTGCCTGTGACCTGGCGCGTCAGCGTCCGCGCGCAGACCGAGGTGCCGGCAATCGCCGCGCTGACGGCAAAGCCTTGTCGGCCGAGCGCGCGAATGAGCGTCTGCAACAGCGCGGCTTCGCCGCCGAACAGATGCGCGCAGCCGGTGATATCAAGGAACAGCCCGTGCGGCGGATCGAGCGCCACCAGCGGCGTGAAACGGTCGCACCAGTCGGCGATGTCGCTCAGCGTCTTCGCATCGGCGACGACATCGGCATCGAACACCCGCAAGTCCGGGCACATCGCCCGCGCATTGGCCAGGGGCTGGCCGATATGCAGGCCCAGCCGCGACGCCGCATCGTCAAGCGCATGGATCACCAGCGCATTGGTCTCTTTGATGACGACGATGCTGGGCTCGTCTTTTTGTTTTGACGCGTTTTCTTCACGCGAACCGGTACCCACTTCGCTCGAAAACGCTTTGGTCTTACCCAGCCCGCCGTTGAAGAATCGCTGGATCCGGTCGATGGGCAGGCGCGGCAGCCACAAGCTGAGAATACGTCGACGGTTCACTGAACTGGCACTCATCACATTTCCATTCCATGATCCACCGGCCGCACGGGCCATGACGATTGCGCAACAGCTCGGCATCGAAGCGCGGCGCGCCCCAGGCATTCCACATCGTGCCCGGCGGCGAATGCGCCGCGCGCAGCATCCATCTGGTCTCGGCAGTCGAGGGCAGCGGCTGCGCGGCCATCCGCAACAGCAGGCCGGTGACGCCGGAGCCTTGCGCGGCCAGCGTCAGCTTGCGGCTCGCCACGAGATCGAATTGCCGCGTCTCGCCCCAGAGCTCGAGCACGACCGCGCCGAGCGCATCGCAGGCCAGTGCATCGGCCGAAGTGCGCAGCGCACCCTCCACATCGGCCGCGCGCACCATCACCACGCGGCGCGGGTCGAGGCCGAGCTCGGCGAGCCCGCTCATCGACAGCGCGCCGGCTTCCAGTTCCGAAAAATCCTGCCGCACCCACAACAGCGGCCGGCGCGCGGTCACGCGTCCCGCAACGCCCATGACAAACCCGGTCGCGGCGGCGCCCTGGCGCCCCTCGCAAAACACCTCGTGGATCGCCGCGCGCGCGAGCCCGCCCTTCAGCGCGCTGTCGACCTCGCCGTGGCCAAGCGCGACGCGATCATGCTGATGCACGACCTCCGCCGTCTCGATGCGCTCGATCTGGCTGCGCAAGGTCGCAAGCGCGCTTGTGCGTGCGCCGCTCATATACGCCGCTCCTTCAGAGGTGATTGCCGGTGGCTCTCAAAAAGAGAACCAGCGGCTGGCTCATTTGTTCATGATATGTTCTAATATAAAGCTAACGGCGCCCCTGGAGTCAATCGAATTGGCGCGCCCATGGATTCATGAGCGGAATCAAGAGGATTCGAGTGCCATGTACCTCGTCACCCTGGACAGCGAGACCGATTTCGACGGCTGGCGTAAAGCCGCACGCGCATTCGCGCTGCACCACGTCGCCCCGGCGGACGTGGTGTGGCACGTGCAAGGCCAGACGAAAGACCAGATGCCGCCCGGCCTGTCCGAAGCGCCGAGCCTTCCGCCGATCGAGACCGAGAGCACGTTCACCGTGCCGGCCAATTTCATCGAGCTTGCCCGCATCGCGATCCTGCATCGCGAGGGCGAGCGATTTGCGCTGCTCTATCGCCTGCTCTGGCGGTTGAAGGCCGATCACGACCTGCTCGTAACGATGAGCGATCCCGACGTGGCGCAGGCAACCGCGATGGCTGGCAGCGTGCAGCGCGATGCACAGCGGATGCGCGATCTCGTCCGCTTCCGCGAGATCGGGCGCGAGCAGAAGGCGCATTACGCCGCCTGGTTCGAGCCGGAGCATCACATCGTCGCATTCGCCGCGCCGTTCTTTGCGCGTCGTTTTGCCGACATGCCCTGGTCGATCCTCACGCCTGACGTTTGTGCCCATTGGAATGGTCACGCGATCTCCTTCACGCCCGGAATCAGCCGGACGGAGTGGCCGGCACCAGGCCGCCTGGAGGAAACCTGGCGGCGCCATTTCCAGCCCGGCCGGCTGATGACGACCGACGCGCCGGTGAAGCGCCGGAGGAACCTCCAGGACGCATCGGTACTTGGATCGATACTTGGACCCCTGCTCGCCGATGCCGAACGCTGGACCGGCGGACGGATCTCCCCACGTCCGGAAGCCATCATGGGACACAAAGCCGCCGCCAACGATCTCGAAGAGCTCCGCGAGGAGGCCGCGCATTGCCGTGCCTGCCCGCTCTACAAGGACGCGACGCAAATCGTGTTCGGCGAAGGCCCGAAAGACGCCACCATCATGCTGGTCGGCGAGCAGCCCGGCGACAAGGAAGACCTCGCCGGCCATCCCTTCGTCGGACCGGCCGGGCAGATGCTCGACCGCGCGCTGGAGGAAGCCGGCGTCGACCGCAAGAAGGTCTATGTCACCAATGCGGTGAAGCACTTCAAATTCGTGCCGCGCGGAAAGATCCGCCTGCACCAGAAGCCGGCAACACCGGAAATCAAAGCGTGCCGGCCATGGTATGAGCGGGAAGTTGCGGCAATCCAGCCCGAGCTCATCGTCGCGATGGGCGCCACCGCCGCGCAAAGCGTATTCGGCAAGATCACCCCAATCGGCAAGACCCGCGGCCGGCTCATCGACCTTCCCGACGGCCGCAAGGCGCTGGTGACGGTGCACCCGTCCTATCTGCTGCGACTGCCCGACCCGGAAGCCAAAGTGCTGGAATATCAGCGCTTTGTCGAAGACCTGAAGATCGCCGCCAGCCTGCAGAGGAAATCCGCGCGCGCCGCCTAAATACGGGCGGGAAAACGCCTTTCAACCACCGCTTGTCATCCAGCCTTCAAATCCATCGCGGACAATACCCTTACCTGAAAGTTAAGGGGCGTCCAGACATGACCGATGTAGCATTCGACCGCGCGGTAGCCGATCCCGCGCCGATCCAGCCGGCCTCGCGGCCAAATCTCGACAAGGGCTTCAATCCGCTGACGATGATCCTGTTCTTCGGCATCCTCGCCGCGGGTCTGCTGTTCGTCGCCTACAGCATCTATGCCGACGTCAACGCGACCGGCACGCGGGTCACGACCTTCTTGCCCTACATCCTCTTGTTCGTTGCGCTGCTGATCGCGCTCGGCTTCGAGTTCGTCAACGGCTTCCACGACACCGCCAATGCGGTGGCGACCGTGATCTACACCCATTCGCTCCCGGCTGAAGTCGCCGTGATGTGGTCGGGCTTCTTCAACTTCCTCGGCGTGCTGCTGTCCTCCGGCGCGGTCGCCTTCGGCATCGTCTCGCTGCTGCCGGTCGAGCTGATCCTCCAGGTCGGCTCCAGCGCCGGCTTCGCAATGGTGTTCGCGCTGCTGATCGCCGCGATCCTGTGGAATCTCGGCACCTGGTATTTCGGCCTGCCCGCCTCGTCCTCGCACACGCTGATCGGCTCCATCATCGGCGTCGGCATCGCCAACGCCGTGATGCGCGGCCGCGACGGCACCTCGGGCGTGGACTGGAGCAAGGCTACCGAGATCGGCTACGCGCTGCTGCTGTCGCCGCTGGTCGGCTTCGCCTGCGCCGCCGTGCTGCTGCTGGTGCTCAAGTTCATCGTGCGCAACCCGGCTCTGTACGCCGCGCCCGAAGGCAACAAGGCGCCGCCGCTCTGGATCCGCGGCCTTTTGATCCTGACCTGCACCGGCGTCAGCTTCGCGCACGGCTCGAACGACGGCCAGAAGGGCATGGGCCTGATCATGCTGATCCTGATCGGCACCGTGCCGACCGCTTACGCGCTCAACCGCGCTCTGCCGGAATCCCAGGTCGCCCAGTTCCAGAAGACCTCGGAGGCCGCCGCCAGGGTGATCTCGGCCAAGGGCGCCGGGCACAGCATCATCGGCGATCCCCGTCCGGCGGTGACGCAGTACATCGCACTGCACCAGATCAACGAGGGCACCTATCCCTCGCTCGCCGTGCTGGTGAAGGATGTCGGCGACCAGGTCGCCAAATACGGCACGCTGAACAAGGTGCCGGCGGAAGCCGTCGGCAACACCCGCAACGACATGTACCTGACCTCGGAAGCGATCCGCTTCCTGATGAAGGACAAGGAGAACGATCTCAACAAGGACGAGGTCGCGACCCTGAACGCCTACAAGGGCTCGCTCGACGCCGCCACGAAGTTCATCCCGAACTGGGTGAAGATCGCGGTCGCCATCGCGCTCGGCCTCGGCACCATGATCGGCTGGAAGCGCATCGTCGTCACGGTCGGTGAGAAGATCGGCAAGACCCATCTCACCTACGCACAGGGCGCCTCCGCCGAGCTCGTCGCCGCCGCCACGATCGGTGCCGCCGACGTGTTCGGCCTGCCGGTCTCGACCACCCACGTGCTGTCGTCCGGCGTCGCCGGCACCATGGCCGCGAACGGCTCGGGCCTGCAGATGGCGACTATCCGCAACCTGCTGATGGCCTGGGTGCTGACGCTGCCCTGCGCGATCATGCTGTCGGCCACGCTCTACGTGATCTTCTCGCGAATCTTCTGAAGACCTCTCCTCTCCCTCTCCCCGTTCTTGCGGGGAGAGGGTTGGGGTGAGGGGCTGCCTCCGCGATCACGGTGAGAGACGGACTCGCGGAGAGTCCCCCTCACCCGGATTTTACGCTTCGCGAAAAATCCGACCTCGCCCCGCAAGCGGGGCGAGGTGAAGGACGCCGCGCCTACGACGCTGCGAGCGACTCCTCGACCAGCTTGACCCAGTAGGACGTGCCGAACACGATCGCCTCGTCGTTGAAATTGTAGGCGGGGTGATGCAGGCCGGCACTGTCGCCGTTGCCGCAGAAGATGAAGGCGCCGGGGCGCGCTTCCAGCATATAGGCAAAATCCTCACCACCCATCAGCGGCGGCATCTCGTGCACATTGGCTTCGCCCGCGACCTGCCTTGCGATACGCCGCGCCACCTCGGTCTCCGCGGCGTGGTTGTTCACGACGGGATAGTTGCGCTTGTAGTGCAGGTCGATCTTCGCGCCGGTGATCTGCGCCACGCCCGCCACCACTTCGTGCACGCGCTTCTCGACCAGCTTGCGCACGTCCGGCGACAGCGTGCGGATGGTGCCCCTCAGCGTCGCGGTCTGCGGAATGACGTTGCGGGCGTTGCCGGCGTGGAATTCGCAGATCGAGATCACGGCCGATTCCAGCGGATCGACGCTGCGCGCCACGATTGACTGCAACGCGGTGATCACCTGCGCGCCGACCAGCACGGAATCGATGCATTTGTGCGGACGTGCGGCATGGCCGCCGAGGCCCTCGATCATGATATCGACCTCGTCGGTCGCCGCCATGATCGGGCCCGGCCGGATCGCGAACGAGCCGATCGGGATGCCCGGGCCGTTATGCATGCCGTAGACCTGCTCGATGCCGAAGCGCTCCATCAGCCCGTCCTTGACCATGGCCGCGCCGCCGGCACCGCCCTCCTCGGCCGGCTGGAAGATCACGACAGCATCGCCGGCAAAATTGCGGGTCTCGGCGAGGTAGCGGGCCGCCCCAAGCAGCATCGCGGTGTGGCCGTCATGGCCGCAGGCGTGCATCTTGCCCGGATTCTTCGAGGCGTAAGACAGGTTGGTCTGCTCCTCGACCGGCAGCGCGTCCATGTCGGCGCGCAGGCCGATGGTCTTGAGCCCTTCGCCGGCTGGCTTGTTGCCCTTGATCACGCCGACCACGCCGGTCTGGCCGAGGCCGGTCACGACCTCATCGCAGCCGAATTCACGCAAACGGTCCGCGACGAATGCTGCGGTGCGGTGAACGTCATACAGCAATTCGGGATGCTGGTGGATGTCCCGGCGCCAGGCCTGAATATCGGGTTGAAGGTCGGCGACGCGGTTCACGATGGGCATGGATGGTCTCAAGCTTTGTTGGGAATACAGGACTGTCTACCATGCAAGCCGCAGTCCACCTAACCGCCGCGGATCGGGGGGAGCCCTGCCCTCTCGTCATGGCCGGACTTGTCCCGAACCGCTGCGTCTGCCTATTAGGACGGAACATCAAGTGACCATCCGGGTGGAAGCAGAATGCCAAGGCGGCTCGAAGGTGAGTTTGACTACATTGTCGTCGGGGCAGGCACGGCAGGATGCATTCTCGCCAACCGCCTATCGGCCGATCCGAAAAATCGCGTCCTCATTCTCGAAGCCGGCGGCGACGACGACTGGATCTGGTTCCACATTCCGGTCGGCTACCTCTTCGCGATCGGCAATCCGCGCTCGGACTGGATGTTCAAGACCGAGGCCGAGCCGGGCCTGAACGGCCGCGCGCTGGCCTATCCCCGCGGCAAGGTGATCGGCGGCTGCTCGGCGATCAACGCCATGATCTCGATGCGCGGACAGGCCGCCGATTACGACCATTGGCGCCAGCTGGGCATGACCGGCTGGGGCTATGACGACGTGCTGCCGCTGTTCAAGCGGATCGAGGATCACTTCCTGGGCGCGAGCGAGCATCACGGCGTCGGCGGGGGCTGGCGCATCGAGGCGCCGCGGCTGTCGTGGGAGGTTCTCGATGCCGTCGGCGATGCCGCAGAAGAAATGGGCATCAAGCGCATCCCGGATTTCAACACCGGCGACAACGAAGGCACCAGTTATTTCCACGTCAACCAGAAGCGCGGCCGGCGCTGGTCCTCGGCGCGCGGCTTCCTCAAGCCCGCGCTGAACCGGCCCAACCTGCGGCTCGAGAAGCACGTGCTGGTCGACCGTCTCATCATCGAGCAGGGCCGCGCCGTCGGCGTGCGTTTCGTCCAGAACGGCGAGATCATCGAAGCGCGCGCGAAGCGCGAGGTGATCCTGTCGGCCGGCGCGATCGGCTCGGTGCAGGTGCTGCATCGCTCCGGCATCGGGCCTGCCGACTGGCTGTCGCCGCTCGGCATCGACGTGATGATGGACAAGCCCGGTGTCGGCCGCAATCTGCAGGACCATCTCCAGCAGCGCGCGATCTACAAGGTCGAGGGTGTGCGCACGCTGAACGAGACCTATTACAACCTGTTCCGCCGCGGCCTGATGGGGCTCGACTACGCCTTCCGCCGCCGCGGACCGCTGACGATGGCGCCGTCGCAACTCGGCATCTTCACGCGTTCCGATGCGACGCGCGCACGCGCCAACATCCAGTTCCACGTACAGCCGCTGTCGCTCGACAAGTTCGGCGATCCCCTGCACCGCTTCCCCGCCATCACCGTGAGCGCCTGCAACTTGCAGCCAACCTCGCGCGGCACCGTGCGGCTGCGCTCGGCGAGCCCGGACGAGAAGCCGATCATCGCGCCGAACTACCTGTCGACCGACGACGACCGCCAGGTCGGCGCCGACGCCATCCGCACCACCCGCCGCCTGATGCTGCAGAAGGCGCTGGCAAAATATCACCCGAGCGAATATCTGCCCGGCCCTTCCGTCGGCGACGACGATGCCTCGCTCGCCAAAGCCGCGGGCGATATCGGCACCACCATCTTCCATCCCGTCGGCACGGCGAAGATGGGCGCGGCGAACGATCCGATGGCGGTGGTCGACGAACGCCTCCGCTTCTACGGCCTCAGCGGCCTTCGCATCGTCGATGCCTCGATCATGCCGACGATCACGTCGGGCAATACCAACACGCCGACCGCAATGATCGCCGAGAAAGGTGCGACGATGATTTTGGAGGATGCGAAGTAAGTCAAACTTCCAGTCCTTAGGTCGGATGATTTCGTTTTTGACTTCCCACGTCATCGACCGCCCGTCGGCCTGCAGGTATGAGGGCCAGGCGCAGCGCGGACAGGCGTCTGCGCTCTCAGCGGGTGACGCAAGACGAGGAAGCAGAAAATGAATTTGAACGAGCTTGCCGATCGATATGTGGCTGTGTGGAACGAGCGGGACTCTGAAAAGCGGAAGCGACAAGTCGCGGAATTATGGATTCCGCAAGGTGAGCACTATATTGAATCGCACAACGAATTCGTGCGCGATGCGGGAAATCGCTTTCGCGCAGTGCCCGGCGCTCGCCGGGAAGGCAACGTGGTGGCATTCTATTGGGAGATGTTGCCAGCCAACGCGGATACCGTGCTGGGCAAAGGCCTGGAATTCGTTGTCGTCTCGGATGCTGGAAAGATAGTCCAGGACTACCAGTTCTATCCGGCCTGACAGGCCCGCATCGCAATGTCCGACGACACGAAGGCGGAGTGATTCATGCCCGTTTCATATGCCATCGAGTTTCAAGTTGTCCCCGGCAAGCGGGAGGAATTTCTGGAGCGCCTCTGTGAAGTCCTGGACGCGATGAAGGTCGAGACGACATATTGTGAGGCGGTCCTGCACCAGGATCCGACGTCCGAAAACCACTTCATGCTCTACGAGACGTGGGACAACCACGATGATGTCGTCAACGTGCAACTGAACCGTCCCTACCGGCACGCGTGGCATGATGCTCTCCCGAGAATACTGGCGAGTGAGCGCAAAATCGGCGTGTGGGAACCAATCAGGGCGGATCCGAAGCGCTCCCCGAAGACCAGATGACCTCGTGGAGAATCGGGCGGCGCTATCTGCGCATGAGCACGTGCTCTCTGGCGCCTGCCCGTCCCCTCTCGACAGCGACCGGCGATGCCTGATCGACAAGCTCCGACTGCATCAGGTTTGCAAGCTCGATCGTACGGTTGTCTGCCGGAAACAGCATTTCGAGGGCGAGTTCGGCCAAGGTGATGTCAGTGGCGGTGCCGAAGACGGTCACGGTATTCAGAAAGGACATGGTGCCGAGGCGCGTCGTGATACGCAGCGGGGTGGCTAGCCGCTCGGACTGCTCGAAGCCCATGCTGGTGGTCGAGTCTGACGGGGCGGGATACGCTGCGACCTCTGCGAGCAGATTTTGCAGCCAGGGATCGGCCCCGGCCTCGATCTGCTGACGCAACACACTCAAGCAATAGGCGCGCCATGCCGCGAGGTTCAGGATTCGCGGTCCCATGCCTGCCGGATGCAGCATGAGACGCATCGCGTTGATGGGTGGCTCTAGGAGTGCTTCCGAACATCCTTCATAGAGCTGGGGAAGCGCGCCATTTGAAAGCACCACGTTCCAGCGCCGATCCACTGCGAAGGCGGGAAAGGGCTTGTGCGCCTGGAGAATGCGATCCATCGCCGCCCTTGCTGCTTCGAGGCCGTCGATCGACGTCTCCTCGTACGCTGGCGCAAACCCCGCCGCGAGCAGCAATCTGTTGCGATCCCGAAGCGGAACATCGAGAAGGTCTGTCAGACGGTTGATGGTGGCCCGGCTTGGTTGCGCTTTCCCGGTTTCGAGGCATGACAAATGCCGGGTTGAGCTATTGGCCGCGAGAGCCAGATCGGTCTGCGTGAGGCGTCGCCGCTCGCGCCAACGCCTCAAGAGGATCCCGAAAGGAAGCTGGTGTGCTGTCATGGGGCCAGCCTAGCTTTGAGCCCGGCCATAGAAAATGACCTCCGAGGTCAAGATTTCCATGCTTTCCAAGTCGCGGCACCTTCCGACTTCACGAAATCGTCATCCCATCCAGGAATAAACCCCGCCCTCCCCCAATCACCTCCCCGAAGCCCAATTCCGGGCGAAGTGGAGACGTTGCGATGAGCGGACACGATCACGGGGATGACGGCGTCAACCGCCGCAAGGTGCTGGAATGCATGACCTGGGCCGGCACCGGGGTGCTCTGGACCATCACGGGCGGCGTGCCGCGCTCGCTCGGCATCATCGATTCCGCGCAAGCCGCCACCGCGGCCGCGCCCGGCATGACCTTCCTCCAGATCAGCGACAGCCATGTCGGCTTCGACAAGCCGGCCAATCCCAACGCGCTCGGCACGCTGGAGGAAGCCATCAACAAGATCAACGCGATGCCGGCCAAGCCGTCGTTCATGATCCACACCGGCGACATCACCCATCTGTCGAAGGCCGCCGAGTTCGACAATGCCGAACGCATCATCTCGCAGACCAAGCTCGACGTGCACTACGTCCCCGGCGAGCATGACTTCATCGACGAGGAGGTGAAGCTCTATCGCGAGCGCTACGGCCGCGGCACCAAGGGGCACGGCTGGTACTCCTTCGATGCCGGCGGCGTGCACTTCGTCGGCCTCGTCAACGTCGTCGACCTCAAGGCCGGCGGCCTCGGCAATCTCGGCGCCGAGCAGCTTGCCTGGCTGGAGGACGATCTCCGCGGCAAGTCGAAATCGACGCCGGTCGTGCTGTTCGCCCACATCCCGCTCTGGACCGTCTATCCGGAATGGGGCTGGGGCACCGAGGATGGCGGCCGCGCGCTCGAATACGTCAAGGGCTTCGGCTCGGTCACCGTGCTGAACGGCCACATCCACCAGGTGATGCAGAAGGTCGAAGGCAACGTCACCTTCCACACCGCGCGCTCGACCGCCTTCCCGCAGCCGGCGCCTGGGGCAGCTCCTTCGCCCGGACCGATGAAGGTCGAGGACGCAAGGCTGCGCTCGATGCTCGGCGTCGCCAGCATCAACTTCAAGCAGAACGAGCAGCGGCTCGCGATCATCGACACGCCGCTCCAGGGCTGAATCCAAGGTTGAATGGAAGCTGACAATGAAGACACTCAATCGCCGCGACTTCGGCGTCGACCTCGGTCTCGCTCTGGCCGCGGCCGTCCTGCTGCCCGCAACAACCGCCCGGGCCGACGACATGGACGTGCACATCGACAATTTCGTTTTCCAGCCGGCCGAGCTCAAGATCAAGGTCGGCGCCACCGTGACCTGGACCAACCGGGACGACATCCCGCACACGATCGTCTCGGCCGGCAAGTTCAGGTCCAAGACCCTGGACACCGACGACAAGTTCTCGTTCACCTTCACCAATGCGGGCGACTACAAATATTTTTGTTCGTTGCACCCGCACATGACGGGGATGATCAAGGTTGAGTAACGTCTCCAACCAAGGCATCAACGTCTTGCCCGGCCGGTGGTCCCACGCCGGCCGGGCTCGTGTGCGTTCCGTCACACACAGGGACGGAACGAAGCCACAGGCAGAACAAGAGGCAAAGCGAGGAGCGATGCCCGCCACCGACGATCTGCAGAAGGCGCAGCGCTTCCGCGAAGCGGCGCTGCCCTATCTCGACGACGTCTACACGCTCGCGCGCTATCTGCTGCGCGACGCCTCCGATGCCGAGGACGCGGTGCAGGAGTGCTATCTGCGCGCGCTGAAGCACTTCGACAGCTATCGCGGGCCGGCGATGAAGCCCTGGCTGTTCGCGATCCTGCGCAACGTCTGCAACGCAGAATATGCGCGTCGCGCGCACAGGCCCAGCGCGATCGAGGATACGCCCGGCGCCGCCGAGCAGACGCCGATCTGGCAGGAGACCGGGGCAAGCCCGGAAACCGAAGTGCTGCGCAGCCGCGATGCCGGCGCCATCCGCAAGCTGATCGACACGCTCGCCGAGCCGTTCAAGGAAACCTTCGTGCTGCGCGAGATCAACAACCTGTCCTATCGTGAAATCGCCGAGGCCGTCGGCGCCCCCGTCGGCACCGTGATGTCCCGCCTCGCCCGCGCCCGCGCCATGCTGCGCGCGGCCTGGACGGCGGAAGAGGAGCATCCAAGATGACCTGCGACGAGGCAAGAATCCTGCTTCACGCGCTGATCGACAACGAGCTCGATGCCGGCCACGCGCGTGAAGTCGAAGCCCATATCGCCGGCTGCCCGGCCTGCGCCGCGGAGCTTGCGGCACAACGCGAGATGCAGCGCGTGCTCGCCGACACCGATCTGCGCTACACCGCACCGGCGAGCTTGCGCGCCCGCATCGAGGCCTCGATGCCTCAGCCGCAGCGCCTGCAACCGACCCGCCGCTCCGTGTTGCGCGGCTTTGCGATGGGCTCGGCGGTCTCCGCGCTCGCCGCCTCCGGCGTCGTCGCCGTGGTGCTGCGCCAGGACGACCAGCAGCGCATCCTGTCGGAGGTCGTCTCCGCCCATCTGCGCTCGCTTCAGGCCGGCCATCTCACCGACGTGATCTCGACCGACCAGCACACCGTCAAACCCTGGTTCAACGGCAAGCTCGACGTCGCCCCGCCCGTGATCGACCTCACCGCGCAGGGTTTTACGCTGGTCGGCGGCCGGCTCGACTATATCGACGCCCGCGCCATCGGCGCCGTCGTCTACCGGCGCCGGCAGCACGTGATCAACCTGTTCGTGTCGCAGACCTCGAGCACCGAACACCGGCCGCCGAAGACCCAGACCATGCAGGGCTTCAACTGCCGCCGCTGGGGCGATCGCGGCCTGAATTTCTGGGCGGTCAGCGATCTCGGCGCCGACGAACTGGCCGAGTTCGTCGACAAGTTCGGGGCGGCGATGAAGGTGAATGTGGAGGGGTAGCGGCTCGATGATGTATCATTCCGCGATACGCGGGTATTGCCAAATGTATCAGATAATGATACATTGATTGGGTGATCAGAACGTTTCGGGACAAAACGACTGAGGCAGTCTTCGACGGAGAAAGTCCCAAAGGCTTTCCAGCCGATCTCGTGAAGGTTGCACGCCGGAAACTGCGTTATCTGCACGCTGCCGGCGAGCTCGGCGATCTAAGGGCGCCGCCCGGCAACCGTCTGGAGGCCCTGAGCGGCAATCGCAAGGGACAGCACTCGATCAGGATCAATGATCAGTTCCGAGTGTGCTTCATCTGGACACCGCAAGGGCCCGTCGAGGTCGAGATTGTGGACTATCACTAGGGAACGCGACAATGGCCAAAAAACTCAAGCCCATGCACCCCGGTGAGGTTCTACGGGAGGAGTTTCTAGTCCCACTGAACATGTCCGCTGGCGCGCTCGCCAAGACGTGCGGCTTGCCGCGCACGCGCATCGAGCGGATCGCGAATGAGCAGACCGGAATCACCGCCGACACCGCGCTTCGACTGGCCAAGGCGCTCGGCACAACGGCCGAACTCTGGCTCAATCTTCAGAATGATTATGACATCCAGATCGCGAAGCGCGATCTCGGCAAGGCACTTGACCGCATCGAGACCGTGAACAGGCCGCAAGCGGCTGAATGACGGCCCAACTAAGCCGACCTTCTCACCGCGTTGTCCACCAGCGTCTTGCCGAGCGACCAGATCGCACCGGGCACCTTGTGGCTGCCGGCGATGACGTCGTCGAAGGCGCGCTCGATCCAGCCGCAGTCTTCCTCGGTGATGGTGAGCGGCGGCAGCAGCTTGATGGTGTGGCTGCCGTGGCCGGCGACCTGCGTCAGGATCTTGTGATCCTTGAACAGCGGCACGGTGATGAGCTGGCAGAACAGGCCCTTGTTGGCGGCCTCCAGCACGTTCCAGGACGCCCGCAGGCGCAGCGACTTCGGCGGGCCGAACTCAACGCCGATCATCAGGCCCTTGCCGCGCACTTCCTTCATCAGCTCGTAGCCGGGCACCATGCGCGTCAGCGCAAGACGCAGCTCGGCGCCGCGCTTGGCGGCGGACTCGATCAGCTTCTCGGACTCCATGACATCGAGCGTGGCGATGCCCGCGGCCATCGCCAGATCGTTCTTGGAGAAGGTGGAGCCGTGCACCACCGCGCGATCCATCTGGTTGAAGATCTTGTCGAAGATGCCCTTGCGCGTCAGCACCGCGCCGACCGGCACGTGGCCGCCCGACAGCGACTTCGACAGCAGCACCATGTCGGGCTCGACATTCCAGTGCTCGACCGCGAGGAAGCGGCCGGTGCGGCCCATGCCGGTCTGGATCTCGTCGGCGACGAACAGCGTGCCGTATTTCTTGCAGAGCGCGGCCGCACCGGGCAGGAACTCGTCGGTGGGCATGTTGACGCCCTTGCCCTGGATCGGCTCGACGACGAAGGCCGCGACCTCGCGCGAGGCCAGCGCCTTTTCGAGCGCGGCGAGATCGTTGAAGGGGACCGGGGTGCAACCGGGCAGCAGCGGCTCGAAACCGGTGCGGAAGTTCGAGTCACCCGTCAGCGACAGCGCGCCATAGGTCAGGCCGTGATAGCCGTGGGCGCAATAGACGATGCCGGGACGGCCGGTGGCGCCACGTGCGAACTTGATCGCGGCCTCGACGCATTCCGCCCCGGAATTGGCGAAGAACGCCTTGTCGAGATAGGGAACGTATTTCAGGAGGCGCTCGGCGAGCACGCCGGCGAGCGTCGAGACATCGAACTGGACGAGGTTGGGCAGGTCGGCATCGAGCACGCTCTTGAGCGCATCGCGCATGACCGGATGATTGCGCCCGATCGCAAACACGCCAAAGCCGGACAACAGGTCGAGATAGCGCGCCCCGTCGCGGTCGTAGAGGTACTGCCCCTGCCCCTTCTGGAAGCCGACGTCGTAGCCGATGGTCTTGAGAACCCGAACGAACTGCTCGTTCAGATACCGATTATGCAGGGCACTGCGCTGGGCCTGACGGTCCGCGAACAGTTGAGACATGTCTGGATTTGGGCTGTGCATCCGCTACATACTTCGGTTGAGGGCCGTCTCGTCAACTGGAAACGGACCGTTACAGAAAACGGTCTGTGCGGCCTTTTGCCCTTTTTCGGACCATCTTCGCAAGCACAGCTTTAAACCATGTTGCACTGCCAAGGAACACTCATGCGTTTGGCCCTTTACACCGGAATTATACTGGCTGGCGGTTACGCCTGCCTGACTCCTGCTCTCGCCGCCGACCCCACCGGCGACTGGCGGGTCGCCGACGGCGTCGCCAACATCCGTGTCGCCCAATGCAATGGCAGCATGTGGGGCGCGGTTTCCTGGGAAAAGCAGCCTGGCGGCCGTGACGAGAACAACCCGGATGTCTCGAAACAGAACAGGCCGACGCTGGGCATGGCGACCCTGATCGACATGAAGAAGAAGCCCGGCGTCGATCAGTGGGAAGGACAGGTCTACAACGCGAAAGATGGCCAGCTCTACAGCGCGACCATCACTCCGGCCGGTACCGACCAGCTTGAGATCAAGGGCTGCGTGATGGGCTTCCTCTGCGGCGGCGAAACCTGGACCCGGGTCGGACCGCCGATCCCCTTGAGCCCCGCCAACGCCATGGCCAAGGGCGCGCCGAAGCCCACCGGCGCGGCGCCGAAAGCCCAAGGCACTGCACCACCCCAAGGCACGGCGCCCCAAGGCACGACGGGCGCCACAGCGCCTGCGCCCGCGCCGGCCCCGAAAACCGCCACGACGGCCAAGCCCGGTCAGAAGGGCGCCGCCGACCCCGTCGGCGACATCTGCCTACTCCCTGAGATTGCGGGGCTTGCCCATTAGGGCCGGCTGGAACAGCAGCACGGCGGCGAGCGTCGTCACCAGTGAGAGCGCCAGCAGCTTGCCCATGCTGGACGTGCCGGGATGGCTCGACAGCCACAGGCTGCCGAACGCCGTCGCCGTCGTCAGCGCGCTGAAGAAGATCGCGCGTGTCAGGCTGGTCTGAAGCAGGTTTGTTCTGCCCGAGCGCCAGGCCACGACATAGTAGATCTTGAAGGCAACGCCGACGCCGAGCAGCAGCGGGAACGCGACGATGTTGGCGAAGTTGAGCGGCAGGCCGATCAGCACGCAGATCTCGAGCGTGACCGCGCCGGCAACCAGGAGCGGCACCAGCGTCATCAGCACGTCCACGAACCGGCGGAGCGTGATCCACAGCAGAAGGCCGATCACCAGCAGCGCGTAGACGCCGGCGTGGATGAACGCCTTCACCACGGTGTCGCCGGATTTCAGGATCGAGACCGGCCCGCCGATCGCGGTCGGCTCGGCAACGAGCACCGCCGCCGCAAATCTGCGCAGGGTGTCGTTGTCGTTGGGATCGCCCTTGGGCAGCGCCTCGACGCGGATGATGCCGTCCTTGCTCTTCCAGGCGCTGACCAGATCGGGCGGCAATGACTTCAGGGTGACCGGCTCGGCCTGCATCGCGTTCCTGAGCTGGTCGAACACGATCTTCATCGGCGTGACGAACACGTCCTGCGCCTTGTTGCGCATGGCCTCGTCGGCATTGGCGAGCTTCTCGAGCGCGTCCGCAAGGCGGCGCGAGGCGACCGCGCCCGGCCCCTTCGCATCGCCGGCGGTCCGGCGCAGATTGTCGACCGAGGATTTCAGCGCATCGACGTTCTCCTTGTCCGACGGCGCGGCATCGATCTGGTCGGGATTGAGCGCGGGGTTCAGCACCTTGGCGCCCTGTGCGATCAGCTTCAGCTTCGGCTGCTGGTCTTGCGGCACGAAGCTGTCGAGCGACATCACGCGCAGCACCTCCGGCACCTTCTCCAGCTTCGCCTCGACCTGCCGTGCCTGCTCCTCGGACGTCGTCATCACGTTGATGGCATTGGCACCGGTGTTGGGATCCTTGCGCAGGTCGAGGAAGGTCGCGATCGATTCGGCCTTCGGGTTGCGCAGGTTCATCGGGTTGAAGTCGAACTTCATGAAATAGAGCAGCGGCAAGCCGGCGAGCGCGAGCAGCAGCGTGCCCCCCACCACCAGCACACGATGCTTCTCCAGGAAGTGATCGAGCGGCGCCAGGAAGGCGTAGCCCACGGGCTCCTTCTCGCCGGGTGGGTTGAGCAGCTTCAGCATTGCCGGCAGAACGGTGATCGAAGAGAGGAAAGCCACCAGCATGCCGACGCCGGCGATCTGGCCGAGCTCCGCGATGCCTTGATAGTCCGTAGGCATGAAGCAAAGGAAGCCTGCCGCGGTCGCCATCGCCGCAAGCGACAGCGGCACCGCAGAGCGCTTCGCTGCCAGCACCAGCGCACCCGAAAGGTCGTTGTGCTTGTAGCGCTCCGAGCGGTAGCGGACGCTGTACTGGATGCCGAAATCGACGCCGAGGCCGACGAACAGCACCGCGAACGCGATCGACAGCAAATTGAACGATCCGACCATCATCAGGCCGGCGGCGGTCGTGATGGCAAGGCCGACGAAGAGATTGACGAACACCGCGAAGATGATCTTCGCCGAGTGCAGCGCCAGCCACAGGATCAGCAGCACGACGAGGACGGTGCCGACGCCGTTGACGACGGCGCCTTCCTGGACGGTGGCATATTCCTCATTGGCGATCGGCACCGGGCCGGTCAGTCGCACCCGCGCCTGGTATTTGGTCGCGAAATCCAGATCCGCCGCAGCCTTGCGGATCGCGTCGGTAGCGCCCTTGCCGGGCTCCAGCGCGTTGTAGTCGAGGATCGGCTTGAACTCGATGAAGGCGCGCTTGTCGGAATCCGACAGCGGCTCGTCGCTGACGAGTTCGCGCCACGAGAAGCTCGCATTGCCCTTGTTGAGCACGGTCTCGACCGTCTGCGCGATCAGGTTGAAAGGCCGCGCGGTATTGTCGAGCTTGACCTGGCCGCGCTTGACGCCGGCAAGTCCCGTCTCCAGCGCGCCGGTCAGGCCGCGGATCGAGGGGTCGCCCGCCATGATCTCGATCAGGGGCGCCGCCGATTCGAACTCGCCGGTGACCTTGGCGACCTCCTCGGTCGGCAGGAACAAGAGGCCGTTCTTCTCGAAGAACTCGCCGGTGCCGAGCTGCTGCATCGACTGGAAGTTGGTCTTGTCGTCCTTCAGCTTGGCAAACAGCGCGTCCGATGCCGCGGTCGCCATTTCCGGCGTCTTTGCCTCGACCACTGCCGTAATCGTCGCGTCGCGGTCGAAGGCGCGGTCGAATTGCTGGTCGCGCTGGCGCCAGTCCAGATTCTGGGCAATCAGCGAGTTGATGTCGGTGTTGATGGCGAAGTGCTTGGACGTGTAATAGCCGGCCCCCACCGCAAGCAGGAGCCCGAGAACGACGACGAGGGAGGCAAACCGGGTACAGGCCCTGACGATGGCAACGACTACGCTTTGCAGCACATCTTTTCTTTCTGGTGTTAACAGCTTGCCGAAAACGCCCGCTGTTTATCGGAGTTCCCGGGCGAAACCTATTGCTGTTTTAAGTGGCTCTCGCCGCAAGAAGGTTCGAGGTAAACGGCGCGGACCGTGGCAAAATCATGCGGGGCGGTCGGTATAGCCGGGGAGTTGAGGCGGGAAAGTGACGAAGGGGTGAGCACAAATGTCGCCATTTTGCTCATGGCAATTTCCATACTATAATACCGCGCGATTGAGCCGGCGGGGAACCAAAGGTCTGTCGACCTTTCCTTTCTGCCGATTTTTTGACACAAAGTATTGCGCCTCCATGCGCCGGAGCCCCGACGGGGGTGGGTGGCTACCGCGTGCGCGAAACCAATGGTGCGGATATTGCAACTCATTGGTCAGTATCGAGGTGCCGCCGGGAACTTTGAAGCGGATTGGTGCAACTTGCGTGATGGGCGTCCTATGGAAGTTTATCTAGCGCAACCGCGCGGTTTCTGCGCGGGCGTGGTGCGGGCGATCGAGATCGTGGAACGGGCGCTGGAGAAGTTCGGCCCGCCCGTCTACGTGCGCCACGAGATCGTGCACAACAAATACGTGGTCGAGAGCCTGAAGAACAAGGGCGCCATCTTCGTCGAGGAGCTGTCCGAGGTTCCGCCGAAGGCGGTGACCGTTTTCAGCGCCCATGGCGTCGCCCGCAGCGTCGAGGAAGAGGCCGCCGCGCGCGACCTTCCGGTGCTCAATGCCACCTGCCCCCTGGTCACGAAAGTTCACAATCAGGGGAAGCGCTATATCACCAAGGGCCGCACCCTGATCCTGATCGGCCATGCCGGCCACCCCGAGGTCGAGGGCACGATGGGCCAGGTTCCCGCCCCCGTGCTGCTTGTTCAAAGCGTTGAAGAGGTTAACGCCCTCACGCTGCCGGCGGATACGCCAGTGGCCTACATCACCCAGACCACCCTGTCGGTGGACGACACCAGGGACATCATTTCGGCCCTTCAGGCCCGCTTTACAGATATTCAAGGCCCGGATATCCGGGATATCTGCTATGCGACACAGAACCGCCAATCTGCGGTAAGGGACTTGAGCAAGCTGGTCGACGTGATCTTGGTGGTGGGCGCTGCCAATAGCTCGAACTCGAACCGGCTCCGCGAAATCGGCACTGAAGCCGGTGTCGCGAGTTATTTGATTGCCGACGGCAGCGAGCTCAATCCGGAGTGGTTGAAAGATGCCAGGACCGTCGGCGTCACGGCCGGCGCCTCGGCGCCCGAGGTACTCGTGGATGACGTGATCGAAGCGATGCGGCGGATCGGACCAGTCAAGGTCCAGGTGCTGCCGGGCCGCGAGGAAAACATCGAATTCCGGCTTCCGGCCGAACTGGCTGCGAGCTGACCCACCCGAATTTCAAGCCCAGAAAGAAACGTGTAATGGCTATCCCCTTCTTCAAGGAAATGCGTATCGGCGGCTATTTGCTCAAGCAGAAACTGCTTGGCCGCAAACGCTATCCGCTCGTGCTGATGCTGGAGCCGCTGTTCCGCTGCAACCTCGCCTGCGTCGGCTGCGGCAAGATCGATTATCCGGATGCGATCCTGAACCGCCGCATGACGGCGCAGGAGTGCTGGGACGCGGCCGACGAATGCGGCGCGCCGATGGTCGCCATTCCCGGCGGCGAGCCGCTGATCCACAAGGAGATCGGCGAGATCGTGCGCGGCCTCGTCGCGCGCAAGAAGTTCGTGTCGCTCTGCACCAACGCGCTGCTGCTCGAGAAGAAGCTCGACCTGTTCGAGCCCTCCCCGTATTTGTTCTTCTCCGTGCATCTCGACGGCCTGAAGGACCATCACGACAAGGCGGTGTCGCAGAAGGGCGTGTTCGACCGCGCCGTCTCCGCGATCAAGGCGGCCAAGGCGCGCGGCTTCACGGTCAACGTCAACGCCACCATCTTCGACGGCCATCCGGCCGAGGAGATCGCGAAGTTCCTCGACCTCACCGTCGAGCTCGGTGTCGGCGTCTCGATGTCGCCGGGCTACGCCTATGAGCGTGCGCCGGACCAGGAGCACTTCCTCAACCGCACCAAGACCAAGAAGCTGTTCCGCGACGTCTTCGCGATGGGCAAGGGCAAGAAGTGGAACTTCATGCATTCCGGCCTGTTCCTCGACTTCCTCGCCGGCAACCAGGAATACGAGTGCACGCCCTGGGGCATGCCCGCGCGCAACATCTTCGGCTGGCAGAAGCCCTGCTATCTGCTCGGTGAAGGCTATGCCAAGACCTTCAAGGAGCTGATGGACACCACCGACTGGGAGACCTACGGCACCGGCAAGTACGAGAAGTGCGCCGACTGTATGGCCCATTGCGGCTACGAGCCGACCGCGGCGACCGCAGCGCTGAACAACCCGCTGAAGGCGATGTGGGTGTCGCTGCGCGGCGTCAAGACCTCTGGCCCGATGGCGCCGGAGATCGACATGAGCAAGCAGCGCCCGGCGCAGTACATCTTCTCGGAGCAGGTCCAGAAGAAGCTCTCCGAGATCCGCAAGGACGAGGCCGCCGCCGCCGAGCAGAAGGCCGCACGGAAGGCCTCGACGGCCGCGTAAAGCGGCAAACAGCACCACGAACAAAAAGGCCCGGTCGCCATCGCGACCGGGCCTTTTCTTTTGTCAGATCGAGACGCTCAGACCGTCTCGGCGACCAGCGCCTCGCTGTCGACCAGCTCGGTGCCGATCAGGAAGTCGCGGCAGCCGCGCAGGGAGCGCAGTGCGCGGTTGAAGTCGATGCCGGTCGAGACCAGCGCATGCAGCGTCGTCGGATTGCGCACGATGCCGCGCAGGACGGCCGCGAGGTCGATCTGGCCGTTCGGCTTGATGGCGGCGCGGGCGAGCGCCGGCAGCGCGCGATGGGCGGGGTCGCTGATGACGCGGACCGCGGCAAAGGGCAACCCGGCCTCGGCGGCATAGGCGGCCGCGATGTGGCTCTCCATGTCGACGGCGGAGGCGCCGGTCTCCGAATGTAGTGCCGCCTTGCAGGACCGCCCGGTGACCACTTCCTCGGCGCCGGCGAGGCTGCCGCGCACCACGCGGCGGCGCCCTGACGTAAGGCGGTCGATCAGGTCGTCGCCGAGCGATAGGCCAGCGGCCCAACGGGTGTCGCCTGACAGCACCTCGGTCGCCAGCACGACGTCGCCGGAGCGCAGCGTCGGGTCGAGCCCGCCGGCCACGCCGAACGATATCACGCCGCGAATCGTCTCAGGATCCACCACGGTCAGGAGCGCCCGCAACTGGGTCGGGCTGCTGGACGAGCAGATGACGGCCATTCCGGGGCCAGCCGCGATGCGGGCCTCCTGAACCAGACCGGTCACAATGAGTATTGGCCGCGGATCAATGGCATTGCCCGCGGTAAGATAGTCCCCCGTCCCCAAAGTCACATTCCGACCCCTACCACCCTGCTGTTGGTGTTCCGCAAGTTCCGGTACCGCGCCAGCGCCCACAGCGGGAAGAACTTCGAGTAACCATGATACCGTAGATAGAATACACGGGGAAAGCCTGTGGCGGTGTACCGCTGCTCGTCCCACAGTCCTTTTTCGTTCTGTGTTGCAATCAGGTACTCCACCCCGCGGGCGACGGCCGGGTGATCAACCTCGCCTACCGCCATCAGGGCAAGCAAGGCCCATGCCGTTTGCGAGGCGGTCGAGGGGGCGGCTTCCCAGCCCTTGTAGTCCAGCCGGTAGCTGACGGCGTCCTCGCCCCAGCCCCCGTCCTTGTTCTGGATCGAGGCCAGCCAGTCGGCGGCTTTCCGAATCATGGGGTCGTCGTGGCGGACGCCGGCCATGTTCAGGGCGCAAAGCACCGACCAGGTTCCATAGATGAAGTTCATGCCCCAGCGGCCGTACCAGGACCCTTCCGGGTGCTGGGTCTTGCGGAGGTAGGCGACCCCGTCGGCCACGTGCTTGCTGGTCTTGGCGGTCTCGCCGAGCTGGGCCAGCATCGAGACGCAGCGCGCGGTGACGTCCTCGGTCGGCGGATCTAGCAGCGCGCCATGGTCCGAGAACGGGATGTTGTTCAGGTAATATTCGAGGTTGTTGACGTCGAAGGCGGCCCAGCCGCCGTCGTCGCTCTGCATCCCCTCGATCCACTCCCGGCCGCGGTCGATCGCGGAATCATAGCTAGTTGCACCGTGCTCCCGTCGCATCCGGTCCATCGACATCACCACGACCGCGGTGTCGTCGAGATCAGGGTAATAGGCATTGTTGTACTGGAACGCCCAGCCGCCCGGGCGGACGTCGGGCCGCTTCACGGCCCAGTCGCCCTTCACCTCGAGCTCCTGCTTCGGGATCAGCCAGTCGAGGCCTTGCTTCGCCGCAGGCACCGCCTTGTCGCCGCCGGCTTCCAGCAGCGCGTGGGCAGTCAGCGTCGTATCCCACACCGGCGAGACACAGGGCTGGCAATAGGCCTCGTCGTCGCCGATCACGAGCAGCTTGTCGATGCCCCGGCGCGTGACCGCGCGCGGCGGATAGTTCTCGTCCTTGCCGAGCGCGTCGTACATCATGACGAGGTTGGCCATCGGCGGATAGATCGCGCCCATGCCGTCCTCGCCGTTGAGCCGCTCCTCGCTGAAGGCGAGCGCGGTGTCGATGGCGCGCTTGCGCAGGCTCTTCGGAAACAGCGGCTCGATGACGCGCAAGATCGCATCGAGCGAACGGAACAGCAGGAACCAGGCCATGCTCTGGTGCGGCGCCTTCGCGGTCATGCCGATCGAGCGCGGATCCTGGAGAAACAGCTCGTCGATGCCGACGCCCTTCGGATTCTTCGCGCGCGGCTTCAGCGCGGCGATCACCATCAGCGGCACCATGGTGGTGCGCGCCCAGTAGGAGATCTTGTTGATGTGGAACGGCGACCAGAACGGCAGCAGCATGATCTCGATCGGCAGCACCGGCACCGCGCGCCAGGTCACGATGCCGAACATCGCGAGCATGAAGCGCGTGAAGACGTTGCTGTGAATAGCGCCGCCGCGGGCGTGGATCGCCTCGCGCGCACGCACCATGTGCGGGGCGTCGATGGAATCCCCGATCATCTTCAGCGCGAAGTACGCCTTCACGCTGGCGCTCATGTCGAACTCGCCGTCATGCACGAGCGGCCAGCCGCCATGGGCGCCCTGCACGCGACGGAGATAATTGCCGATCTTGGCCTCGAGCACGGTGTCGACCGGCTCGGCGAGATAGTGGCGCAACAGAACGTATTCGGCCGGAATCGTGCAGTCGGCCTCGAGCTCGAACACCCAATGGCCGTCGGATTGCTGGAAGCCGAGGACGCCTTGCGTGGCGGACGCAATGCTCGATTCCAAGATCTTCGATTCCAAGATCTTCGATTCCGAGATCTTGGATTCCTGGGCTTCGCGGGCGGTCGCGTTCAAGGAATCCATCTGGCTCGATTACTCCGATAGTTGATTTGAATTGACCGGGACAAATTCCCGTCAGGGCCGCTGTGCGGCCAGCACTAGATCGGCGGCGCGATCACCGGACCGGACCGATCCCTCGATGGTTGCAGGCAATCCCGTAGCAGTCCAGTCGCCGGCGAGGAACAGGTTTTTCAGCGCGGTGACCGGCCCCGGACGCAGGGCATTCTGCGCCGGCGTGGCGGCAAAGGTGGCGCGCCGCTCGCGCACGATCTGCCAGGGAGGCAGCTCGCCGGAAACGCCGCCTGCCTCGCAGACGTCGTTCCAGATCGCTTGCGCGAGTTCCTCGCGCGGCATGTCGACGAGACGGTCGCCGTTGCTGATGGTCACCGAAAGCCGGTTCGGGAACGCGAACAGCCATTCCACGATGCCGCCGATCACGCCCAGGATCGGCGGCGAACCCGGCGGCGGCTCAAAACGGAAATGTGCATTCACGATGGCGCGGAATTCGGTCGGCGTCTTCAGGCCCGGCAGCAGGCTGGCGGCGGCACGCGGCGGCACCGCCATCACGACGACATCGCCGTCGGCGAGCTGGATCACGTCCTCGCCGCCGAAATTCAGCGCGCCGGCCTTGCCGTCACTGGTCACGAACGCGCGCAGCTCATGGCCGAGCTGAACCGAGTGGCCGCGCTCCTGCAAGAACTTCACGGCGGGCTCGATCAGCACGGCGCTAAGGCCGTCGCGCGCGATCAAGGGACGGCAAGCCTGTCCGCCGGCAAGCAGCGTCTCGCGCACGATCGCGCCGGCGAGCCCGGCCGAGCCCTCGGGCGGATCGACGTTGAGCGCGGCGAGCAGCAGCGGCTGCACCAGGCGCTGATAGAGCACGCCTTCGCAAGGAATGGACTTGCCGACCAGCGTCTCCTCCGAGGCCCAGATCAGCGGCGCCAGCTTGAGATAGTCGGTGAGGCCTGTGTCTGGAACGCGGCGGCTTTCGTCGAGCACCCAGGTCGGCAGCCGGCCGGTGCCGAGATCGATCTGCCAGCGCTGCCCGGTCTTGATATCGACGAAGGGAAACTGCGCGCTTTCAGGGCCGACCAGGCCCGCCTCGGTCCCGATCGAGCGCGCATAGGCGCGCGCATGGCTGTTGCCCGACAGCAGCAGATGATTGCCGTTGTCGATGGTGAGGTTGGTTGCGCCGTCGAAATAAGAACGGCAGCGGCCGCCGGCCTGGTGCGTCGCCTCGTGCACGGCGACCTTGAAGCCGGCATTGGCGAGCCGCACGGCGGCGGAGAGGCCGGAAATTCCAGCGCCGATGATGTGAGCTGTGTTTTGCATCAGATGAAAGCGTAACGGAGCAGGATCAGGATGCGTGTGACCTTCGACACACGCACCGGCTCGCGCGGCGCGTTGAAGCCGCGCGCGATCAGGAGGTCCAGAATGGAATGATAGTATTTCGACATGATCCGCGGCGCACGCACGGTGCGGCGCTTGTTGCGGTTCATGATCTCGTCCGACTTCTCGAAATGCACCTTCGCACGCTGCGCCAGCGGCAGGCAGACCTTCGGCAGCGCGCGTTCGGCGATGACGCGATTCGGGTCGTTGGAGGTGATGCCGGCATGCAGCAGCGCTTCGCGCGGCAGATAGAGCCGGCCGAGGCCGGCGTCCTCGTCGATGTCGCGCAGGATGTTGGTAAGCTGGAGCGCGCGGCCGAGATGATAGGCGAGTTGGATGCCGTCCTCTTCGGGCAGGCCGAACACCCGCACCGACAGCCGCCCCACGGCGCTGGCGACCCGATCGCAATAGAGATCGAGCGTCGCCATGTCGGGCGCGCGGATGTCCTGCGGCACGTCCATCTCCATGCCGTCGACGATGGCCAGGAAATCCTCGCGCTTGAGCCCGAAGGTCTTCACCGAGGCGACGTAGTCCTTCAGCCGCGGCGGCGGATTGCCCTGATAGAGCGCGTCGATATCGGTGCGCCACGCCTGAAGCGCAGCGAGCCGCTCCTCGCGCGGGCCGTCGGAATCGGCGATGTCGTCGACCTGCCGGCAGAAGCTGTAGATCTGGAACATCGCTTCGCGCTGGTCATGCGGCAGGATGCGCATCGCGGCGTAGAACGAGCTGCCGGATGCGGTCGAGCCATAACTGGCGCCGGGCGAGGTCGCCTCAAGCGTCATGTGCAGTCCCCGGTCTGGAAATGGCCTTGCGTCCGATCGCGCGGCGGCCGACTTCGCCGATCATGCCGGCGAGGCTGAAGGTGAGGAGCTCGAACTTGTTGAGATGCACGCGCTCGCGCAGGGGATCGCGCACCTTGAGCAGGCGCACGATGCGGTCGGCATAGGCCTGGATCACCGCGACGTCGATGCCGAGGCGGAAATCCCGGATCTCCGCAGCTAGCGACCTGCCCTCGTCCAGCAGCGCTTCGTTGCGCGCGGCGAGCGACTGCAGGCAGGCCAGCATCGCCGGCGGCGACTGGGCAAGGCCGAGCTGCTCGACCGAGGCGCCGCTCGCGGCCAGCGCATCGCGCGGCAGATAGACGCGGTTGAGCTCGCGAAAATCCTTGCCGCAATCCTGGAGGTGGTTGTTGATCTGGAGCGCCGCGCAAAGCGCGTCCGACGCGGCCCAGGTCGAGGTGCTCTCGCCGTGGACGTCGAGCATGAAACGGCCGACCGGCATCGCCGAGTAACGGCAATAGTGGATCACCTCGTCCCAGTTCTCGTAGCGCAGCTTGGTGACGTCCATGCGGAAGGCGATGAGCACGTCGAGCGCGTGGCGCGGCGCCATGCCGCGCTCGGCGAGCGCGCGCCGCAAGACGACGGCTTCGGCCTGGGTGTCGCCCTTGCCGAGCAGTTCCGCCTCGAGCAGGTCGAGATAGGCGAGCTTCTGGTCGCCTGGCAGCGTCGCGTGGTCGGCGATGTCGTCGGCAGTACGGACGAAATTGTAATACGCCAGGATCAGCGCGCGATGACGCGGATGAATGATCCAGGACGCGACGGGAAAATTCTCGTCGCGGTCACCCTTGCCGGATCGCAATTCGCTCGCAGAGGTCATCGAGGGCTGGTTTACAATCGTTTGGACAGGAAGAGCTTTTTCGCTCGCGCGGGCTCGTGCCGGCGATGCCGCCGCGGCCCCCATATAGGGGAATACGGCCGCAAAACCAATCCTGTCTCTCGAAGGCTGCCCTGCGGATCCGGCCTGAAAAAGGCGGCCCCGGGGCCGCCCTTGTGGGCCAGTGGCCGAGCTTACTGGTTGTGGTTCTTCAGAACTTGGTCGCAGGCCTGCGAGATCTTGGTCCGGTTCTCCTTCAGGCAGGCCAGGATGGTGAAATCGCCCTGATCGATGACCGGACGGCAGAACTTCTGCACATCGCGCGTGCAGGCCTTCTGCTCGGAGTCCGTGCCACGCCCTTGCTGGGCAAATGCCGCCGTGGAAAGGGACGCCGACAGCAGGGTGAGAGCGACGAGAAGCTTACGCATTGTATTCCTTCATTCTGACGGCAGAATCGCAACAATCCCGGACAGCACAGGGCGGACGACCGGAACGGAATGTTCTGATGGCAAGTCGCCGCGGAGCGTGCGGCCTCGGAGAAGGCACAAGCACTGGCAAATGCGGCCAAATTGGCGCCACACCCACCAAATCAGGTCTTCCCTGCGCCTTCATTGGCAGATCTAAGAGGTTGATACTACGTCATAATTCAGGCGGCCCGCATTTTACTGCACGCCTGTTGCAGAGCTGCATCGCTCACCCCCTCCGTTTCGGCCGGAAACATGCCGAAACATGGGAAATCGCAGCCGCCGGGCATGGCGCAGGGCGTCGCGAACCGCCATCTCTGGCGGCCAGGCTTTGAACCTGACACGGGCTCGAAGCACTAAACCTTCGATGTGGCGAGACGTCCCGATCTTGAGCGGACGTCGTTCCAAAACGGGATATTTGTGATGAAATTCTTTGGGCGATCTGGACTGGCAATCAAGGCGGCCGGCATCGGGGCTGCGCTGCTCTTCTCGGTTTCGGCAAGCCACGCACAGTCGTCCGGACCGTTTGCCGGTTTTGACGGCGCGTGGACCGGCACCGGCACGGTGTCGCTGTCCGACGGCTCCACCGAGCGCATCCGCTGCAAGGCCGACTACAAGGTCGCCGGCAGCGGTCTCAACCTGAAGCAGGCGCTGCACTGCGCGTCCGACAGCTACAAGTTCGACCTCACCAGCGACGTGACGAGCCAGGGCGACCGCATCTCCGGCAACTGGAGCGAGGCCAGCCGCAACATCTTCGGCAATCTCCAGGGCACCGCCGGCGGCGGCCAGATCGAGGTGTTCGTCGAGGCCAACGGCTTCGCCGCCAACCTGTCGCTGCGCACCAACGGCACCAAGCAGACGGTGCAGATCAGCTCCAAGGGCGAGATCCGCGGCGTCAACATCACGATGACGAAGGGCTGACGCTCTTCCCGCATCGAGAGAAACACGCCCCCGGTTCTCGCGAGCCGGGGGCTTTTTGCTGACATTGTTGCGGATATGGAGCCAATTCGCAGACATCTGCTCAAGGCCGCCGGCCTTTTCGTCGCCAGTCGCGCCTTCGCAAATGACCAGCAGGGAACGAGCATGCAGCCTTCATCCGTGAAGCCACGTCACGTGCTCTGCTTCCTCGGCAAGGACGACAGCCTGCTGCAGCCACCGAAGGCGGTGGCCAGGACGATCGCGGATTTCAACTTCGAGATCGACCGCACGTATTCGCAAGCCAAGCCCGATCCGCACATGGAGCGGTCGTTCGGCGTGTGCTGGGACCGTGTCTTTCCCAATGCATGGTCTGCCGCCGACGAAGCAGCCGTGGCCAACCACAAATCGGTGCTCTACGTGCTGAGCCCGCCGATGGACCAGCAGAAGACGGTCGCCTATTCGGCAGCGGCCTTGCGCATCGTCGAGGAGATGATCGAGGCCAGTGCCACCGCCGTGAAGGGCGAAAGCGCAGGCGTTGCCCACGGGCTTGCGCGATGGCGCAGTCTCGCCGATCAGGCACGCACGGGCGCAAAGACCAGCGAGGGCCTCGGCATGACGCTCGCCCTCGCGAAGGCCTGTCGTCTTGCCTTCGCCAAGCGCCCGCTCGGCGGCGATCGCTATTACGAGACCGTCGGCTATCACCTCCTCGGTTTGCCGGAGGTCTATGTCGCGAAATCGCGCGGCAACGAATGGTCCGCGGTGATGCTCATGGAGGAGATCCCAAACGCGATGGCCGAGCGCGGCATCGACGCGACGCTGCGCGATCGCAAGCTTACGCTCTCGCGGGAACAGGACTACGCCGAGGACGACTTCAAGTTCAACCCGTACGGCATCATCCGCATCGAAGCCTGAGCACAGGGCAGCGTTCGCCGCCCCGCGCTTAGATCGCGCGCTTGTCCGCGCCCTGAAGCTTGGCGTGCAGGTTGATCAGCCACATCGCCGTCGGCCGCAGGATGAAGAGGTCGGCGACGAGGGCCATGACCATCGAGAAGGCGCTGAGCCAGCCGAACAGCCGCAGCGACGGCAGGTCGGAGAACACGGTGACGACGAGGCCGCAGGCCAGCACCACCGTGGTCAGGATCAAGGCCGGTCCGACCAGCACGGTCGCCCGCTCCACCGCGAGCGCCGAGCCGACGCCCGGCTTGCTCTCCAGCCTCAAGCGATTGAGGAAGTGGATGGTGGCGCTCAATCCCAGGCCGAACGAGACTGTGAGCGCGACGACGCTGGCGAATTGCAGCCCCTCGCCCATCGCCCACAGCACCGTCCCCGACATCACGACAGGGAAGATGCCCGGCAGGATGCAGGCGAACATCACCACCCAGGAGCGGAAGGCGAGGCCGATGAAGATCGCGACCAGTGCGAATTCGACGGTGAGCCCGCGGTTCAGCTTCTCGATCATGCTGGCGGAATTGCGCGCCGCGATGGCGGCAAGGCCCGTCACCGCGACCTCGTAGCCGGGATGCTTCTTGCGGACGGCGTCGAGCTCGGAATCGAGCTTGTCCACGATCGGCAGGAGTTGGCTGGAATCCTTGTCCGGCACGCGGCCTGCGACCACGACCGCATCCTGCTCGGCGTCGATGAACCGCCGCACCAGATGCTCGGGAATGACGCCGATATATTCCTTCAGCGTCGCAACGTCGGCGCTGCCGGCCTTTTCCGCGAGCCAGCGGCGCAGGGTCTCGACCGACCAGACGTTGCCGACACCGGCCGCCTTCTCCACGGTCGCATGCACGTCGGCGATCGTCTGCAGCGTCTCCGGCGAATAGAGCGATTCACCCTTGGGGAACTGGACCAGCACGTTGACCGGGTTGGCGCCGGTGAGCTTGGCGTCGAGCCGGTCGCTGGCGGCGACCGCCTGGCGCTTGTCCGGCACCTGGTCGGCAAGCCGGTAGCGGGGCTCCAGATTGGCGTAGATGACGCCGAGGCCGCCGACGAACAGCACCGCGATCAGGCTGAACAGGCCTGGCCGGCCGACCATGCGCACCGCGATCCAGTAGCAGAAATTGCGTAGCGCCTGGACGCCGGCGTCCGCCCCCTGGAACTTGACCGCGAAGACCTTCTCGTTGCGCACGAACAGCACGCCGAACACCGGCACCAGCGACAGCACCGCGACCAGCGCGATGATGGTGGCGGCGAGCCCCGCCTCGCCGAACTTGCGGATCAGGTCGGAGCTGGAGAACTGGAGCGCGATGAAGGAAATACCGGCGGTGCCGTGCGTCAGCACGCAGGCGGGTCCCACCACGAGCACGGCGTTCTTGAACGCGGTGAACTTGTCCTGGCCCGCGATCAGCCTGTCGCGCGCGGCGAAAGTCAGCTGCATCGAGTCCGAGAAGCTGATGACCATGATGAGCGGCGTCATCACGTTCAGGAACATGTTGAGATTGAAGTTCGCCCAGCCCAGCGCGCCGAGCGCCAGCAGGATCGCGATCATCGGCGGGAACGCCGCCGCGATCATGAACGAGATCTTGCGGAAGAAGATGATGGCGATGACGCAGCCGGCGAGAATGCCGAGGATGTTGTAGGTCAGCCCGTCGCGCTCGACCGCGTTGCGGATCTCGAGCTGCATCACCGGCACGCCGGAGAGCTGCACGTTGAGCCCGGTGTCGCCGAGATCCTCCTTCATCAGCGCGCGGATGTCGGCGACGGTCTTGGTCAGCTTGCTGGAGGCGACCACCTCCGGATCGAGCGACAGCACGATCAGGGCCAGCGTGCCGTCCTCCGACAACAGCTTGCCGCGGATGATCTCGTTGTTCTTGACGGTTTCGATGAACTTGTCATAGGCCGCGCCCTCGGGCAACTCGGGCGGGAACAGCGCCGCCGGCAGCTTGCCCGGCGCCGGCGCCTGACGCGCCGAGAACAGCGAGACGAGGCCACGCGTGCCCTCGACCAGTTGCATGTCGGTGATGAAGTCGCGCAGCTTCTCGAGGTTGTTCCGAGCCAGGAGGTTCTTGCCTTCGACCACGACGAGGACGTCGAACTCCTCGGCCGGAAACTTCTTCGTCACCTCTTCGTACTGGTGGAATTCGCGGGTGTCGGAGCGGAACAACTGCGACAGCGAATCGTCGATCTTGATCCGGTGGATGCCGAATACGGCGCCCACGATCAGGACGAGCAGGACGATGCAGGAGACGATCGGCGCCCGGACGGCGATCAGCCCGATGCGCTCCAACCCGAAGGCGATGGAGGACGCGGGTCCCTGCTCGACCTTGTCGACATGAACCTCACTCTCGCTGTGCTTTTCGAGCATGCCTTATCCAGTTCCTAAATCGGCTCGATCTGTGAGCTTATTGCGCTCCGCGAACGGCTTGAAAACGCCATACCAATGGGAGGCTTGCCCCTTGAAAATGCGCGGAAAATCGCCGCGAGGGGTTTAGCAGGTCCATAGCCTCCCTCGCAAGCAGGCGAAGTGTGGCCAAATCGATCAAGATGTAGCGATTTTGCCGGAATGCCCGTTATTCGGGCAAGGACGTGCCAATTCGACGCGGCGCCCGGTCCGCGCTCTCGTCTTTCAGCGCGACGCCGGTGACCTCCCTTGCCAGCCCCTCCCGGAGGAGCCAGGCGATCTTGAAGGCGGCCTCGTCATTGCTCAACCCAGCGTGGTGGATGTTCGACACGCAATTGCGCTCGGCATCGGTGCGGCCCGGCGTCGGCGCGAAGGTCAGATAGGCGCCGAGGCTGTCGGGCGCGGACAGGCCGGGTCGCTCGCCGATCAGCGTCACGACCATGCGCGCGCCGAGAATGGCGCCGATCTGGTCGCCGAGCGCGACGCGCGCGCCGGAGGCGACGACAACATGGCCGAGCGCGACAGCATCGTCGGCTGCGAGCAGCGGCAGCAGGCGCGTCACCAGCGCCACCGCATGGGCGTGGACCGCCGCCGCCGACAGGCCGTCGCCGATCACGATCGCAAGCTGGCATGGCCTTGAGGCAATTCGCGCCAGAGCCTCGATTGAGCCGGCATCAAGCTGCCGCCCCAGATCCGGCCGCCGCAGATAGTCCCTGCGGTCGGCCGCCTGGCTCCTCGCCTCGGTGACGGCGAGGCCGAGCGCACCGAGATCCGCGAGCAGCCGCGGTACGTCGAAGACTGCATGCACGGCATCGCGGGCCCGGGCGTGGTCCAGCGTGAAGTCGAGCAGCGCGCGTGTCGGCACGCTTGCGCCGCTGCGGCCGAGCGCAACGCGCGCAGGCGTGAACGACCGCAGATCGAGAGTCGGGCGGCGCGGGACGGCCGGATCAGACATGTTGCGTCATTCGGCGGGAACGGAAGCCTCGCGCAGCCGGATCGAATAGTTCGAGGCGTTCTGCTTGCCGCTGGAGGCCGCGCGGGCAAAGGTGATGAGATGGTGCGCGATCAGGGTGCAGCCGATCAGGCCTTCGAGGTCGCCGCGCTTGATGCGACCCAACGCGAACTTCCAGAACACGCGCCTGTAGTCGCCGAGCACGCCGACCTTCCAGAAGATGTTGCGCAGCATGACGAGACCGCGCCTGATGTTGGGCCAGGTCTTCATCTCGTCCGCCACCGGCATCTTGAGACGATGAGGATAAACGTGGTCGCATTGATACTGGAAGCGCGCGAACACCTTCTCGGGCTCGTAGGCGACGCCCATGGCGTGCTTCCAGGATGCGACGACGTCGTCATAGGGCAACAGGAAGTCGACGTTGGAATCGCGGCCGTCGTCCTCGATCAGGCGCCCTTCCCGCTCCAGACGGTCCCACAGCGGCGTCTTCGGCAGCGCCTGGAGCAGGTTGATCGTGAGCAGCGGAATCCGGGACTCCTCGACAAAGGCGAGCAGCGCCTCCGAAGTGTTCGGCTTGTCGGTGTCGAGCCCCATGATGATGCCGGACACCACCTCCATGCCGTAGGAGTTGATGGTGCGCACGCCCTCCAGGATCGGGACCATCATGTTGTGGTCCTTGTGCATCGCCTTCAGCGCATCGGGATCGGGCGTCTCGATTCCGCAGAAGATGGTGATGAAATAGGCCTCGCGCATCTTCTCCAGGATCTCGGGGCGCTTGGCGATGTTGAGCGTCGCCTCGCAGGCGAGCCGCACCACGTAGCCGGTCTTCTTCTGCCATTCGATCAGATGCGGCAGCAGGTCCATCGCCGCCTTGCGATTGCCGATGAAATTGTCGTCGACGAAATAGACCGTGTCGGTCATGCCGCATTCGCGCAGGCGATCGAGCTCGGCGATGATCTGCTCCGGCGACTTGATGCGCGGGTTGCGGCCGTAGAGGCCGGGGATGTCGCAGAACTCGCACTGATAGGGACAGCCGCTTGAATACTGGATGCTGCCGAGGAAGTATTTCTTCACGTCGGCAAGCTCGTAGGCCGGGATCGGAAACTCCGTCATCGGCACCCGGTCCTTGGTGGTCAGCACCACCTGGGTCTCGGGGCGCGAGATGTCGCGCGACAGAATCTCGATCAGCTGGTTGGTGGCGTCGCCGAGCTCGCCGACATGCAGATAGTCGAAGGACGGATAATAATCCGGGCAGGCGCTGACGGAGGGCCCGCCGAGCGCAACCGGGAGGTCGAATTCATGGGCGCGGCGGCAGATGTCGTTCATCTGCTGGCGCTGGATGTGCATGCCGCTGACGAAGACGACTTCCGCCCAGCCGAACTCCTCTTTCGTGGTGCGGCGCAGGTTCTCGTCGACGAACTTGACCTGCCAGTCCTCGGGCAGATAGGCCGCGAGCAGCAAAAGCCCCTGCGGCGGCATGAAGGCGCGGACGCCGTCGGTCAGCGGATAGGAATGCTCGAACGTACCGAACGACGACGTGTAACGCGGAAACACGCAAAGAATCCGCCGCGACGTACCGTTGCTTTCAGCTCGCATCAAAGCTCCCCCGCCACGCTCGACCTGGTTGCGGAAATTGCCAGCCAGACACATAGCGTAATGCTGTCGCCGGAATTTCTCAATATTGTGGCGTGAGCTTAATTCCGAGAGCGGCCAATGGTTTCCGGGGGCGAGCTGGCGCCTCCCTCACCTCAGGCGATCAGCCGGGAGGCAAAATCGGGCAGCAGGCCTGCATCGCCGGCAAGGCGGAAATCGGCGCCCACGATGCCCGACTGCGCCAGCCAGTCGTCGAATTCCGGCGCGCGGCGCAAACCGAAGACGTCGCGGACATAGAGCGCGTCGTGAAAAGACGTCGACTGGTAATTCAGCATGACGTCGTCGGCGCCGGGGACGCCCATGATGAAGGTGACGCCGGCGGCGGCGAGCAGCGTCAGCAGGTTGTCCATGTCGTCCTGGTCCGCCTCGGCGTGGTTGGTGTAGCAGATGTCGACCCCGAGCGGCAGGCCGAGCAGCTTGCCGCAGAAATGGTCCTCCAGCCCCGCCCGGATGATTTCCTTGCCGTCGTAGAGATATTCCGGGCCGATGAAGCCGACCACGCTGTTGACCAGCAGCGGGGCATAGGCGCGTGCGACCGCATAGGCGCGCGCCTCGCAGGTCTGCTGGTCGACGCCCTGATGGGCATTGGCGGACAGCGCCGAGCCCTGGCCGGTCTCGAAATACATCACGTTCTGCCCGACCGTGCCGCGCCGCTGCGACAGCCCGGCCTCCTGCGCCTCCCGGAGCAAGGCGAGATCGACGCCAAAGCTACGGTTGGCGGCCTCGGTGCCGGCGACCGACTGGAAGACGAGGTCGACCGGCACGCCCTGCCCGATCAGCGACAGCGTCGTCGTGACATGGGTGAGCACGCAGCCTTGCGTCGGAATCTTCAGCCGCGCGATGATCTCGTCGAGCAGGCGCAGCAATTGGGCGATGACGGTCGGGTCGTCGCTGGCGGGATTGATGCCGATGCAGGCATCGCCGGCCCCCAGCAGGATGCCGTCGAGGATCGAGGCGGTGATGCCCCTCGCGTCGTCGAACGGATGGTTGGGCTGGAGCCGCGTGCTCATCCGCCCCTTCAGCCCGATGGTATTGCGGAAGGCGGTGGTCACCTCGCATTTCCGCGCCGCCAGGATCAAATCCTGGTTGCGCATCAGTTTCGAGACCGCGGCCGCCATTTCCGGCGTGATACCGGGGGCGAGCTTGCGCAGGATCTCGGGCGTCGCCGCGTCCGACAGCAGCCAGTCGCGGAAGGCGCCGACCGTGAGCGAGGCCACCGGCGCAAAGGCCCTTGCGTCATGGCTGTCGATGACGAGGCGGGTGACCTCGTCGGTCTCGTAGGGGATGAGCGCTTCCTGCAAGAACTGTCCGAGCGGAACATCCGCGAGCGCCATCCGCGCCGCGATCATCTGCTCGGCGCTGGCAGCGGCAATTCCGGCCAGCCGGTCGCCGGAGCGCGGCGGCGTCGCCTTGGCGAGCAGGTCGCGCAGATCCGGGAAGGCATAGGTCGTGGCGTCGATGGTATGGCGGTAGACCAAGGTCCCCTCCGGGGTTCGTCGGCCAAAGGCCGACTCCAGGACTATCCTGAAACTATACCTTCGGATCAAGACGCTGAAATAACTTACCTTTCTTTCGACCAAGGACGAAGGCGCGTTAACGCCGCGTCCATCTTCGTTCTGCATAGTTTTGCATAGATTTTTACACGACCGCGCTCACCGGCCGCCTCAGGCCATTCGGGCCCCTGAAAACCATGACCATCGACCAATCTGGGAATGCCGCCGGCCTGGCCGGCCGCTTCACGCTTGCCACCAAGCTCTATGCGATCTTCGCGCTGTTCGCACTGCTCACGGCGGCGATTGCGATGCTGTCCGACTACAACAGCCGCCGCAGCGCCGACCTGATCAGCGCGATCGAGACGGCGAACGCGGCCGCGCTGAACGTCGAGCGCGTCAACTCGCTGGTCTATGCGGTGGTGATGGAATCGCGCGGCGTCTACATGTCGACGGAGCCTGCCGTCGTGAAGAAATACGGCGAGGGCCTGCTCAAGTTCAACGCGCAGATCCTCGACGTCGTGAAGCGCTGGGAAACCATCGTCAGGGACGACGATGCCGAGCAGTTCGCCACCTTCAGGAAGCGCATCGAGCAGTTCGTCGAGTTTCGCAAGGAGCTGGTCCGCCGCGGCGTCGAAATCAATGCGGCCGCGGGCCGCGAATGGGGCGACAACGACGCCAACCGCGCCGTGCGCTCGGCGCTGAACAAGGATCTCGAGGCACTGTCCAAGGTCTATGCCGAGCGCGGCAAACAGATCGCCCGGCAGACCGAGACCAACCGCACCCTGTCCTTCGTCCTGACCAGCCTTGCCGGCGTGGCGCTGGCGCTCGTCGTGATCGGCATCGTCATCATCGCCCGCTCGATCGCCCGGCCGCTCGCCTCGATCACCGCCACCATCAAGCAGGTCGCCGATGGCGCCGAGAACGTCGTGGTGCCGTACGGCAACCGCGCCGACGAGATCGGCGGGCTGGCCCGCGCGATCCAGATCTTCCAGGACGCGATGGGGCGCAACCGCAACCTCGCCTCGCAGGTCTCGCAGGATTCCGCCGCGCGCGAGCAGCGCGCCCGCCATATCGAACAATCCGTCGAGGAGTTTCGCGACGCGATCGGCGCGATCATGCGCGGCCTCGGCGACAACGCCTCGGTCATGCGCGAGACCGCGCAGACCATCACGCGCGTCACCGCGGATGCAAGCAACCGGGCCGGCATGGCCGCAAACGCCAGCCAGCAGGCCTCGCACAACGTCACGGCGGTCGCAGGCGCGGCCGAGGAGCTGTCGGCCTCCGTCGAAGAGATCGGCCGGCAGGTCCGGCAGAGCGCCGGCGCGGTCGAGCAGACCGGCCAGCGCACCGAGAAATCGATCTCGGAGATCGAGAGCCTCGCCGCCGCCACCCAGCGCATCGACGGCGTGCTCAACCTGATCCAGGCGATCGCAGAGCAGACCAATCTGCTCGCGCTCAACGCCACCATCGAGGCCGCCCGCGCCGGCGATGCCGGCCGCGGCTTTGCCGTTGTCGCGCACGAAGTGAAAGCGCTCGCAGGCCAGACCGCCAAGGCGACCGCCGAGATCGGTGAGAACGTCTCCATGATCCAGGCCTCCACCCGCAACGCGGTCGATGCCGTGCGCGAGATCGGCGGCGCGGTGCGCGAGATCAACGAGGTCACCTCGGCGATTGCCGGCGCCGTCGGCCAGCAGGACCAGGCCACGCGCGAGATCTCCTCCAACGCGCAAAGCGCCGCCCAGGGCAACGAGACGCTGGTCGCCAACATCACCTCGCTGCGCGACGCCATCGGCGAGACCGATACGGCGGCATCCTCCGTGCTGACCGCGGCGAGCAGCCTGACCGCGACCGCGGAGACGCTGTCGCGCGAGGTGGAGAAGTTCTTCCAGAACCTGCGGTCGGATGCCCGCGCCGCCAGGGCGGGATAGCGCGCCTTTGCCGGCGTGAAGCCGGCGGTGGGCACGCTCCAGACAAAAACGCGAAAACAACCCCATGCACAGTAGCCGGGGACAGTTTTTTCAATAACCTGGCCGGCGGCGCGACACCTTGCGGATTTTACGAAGTCGATTTGACTCGTCGGGCAAAACACCGGCATGATGTCACCATGTCGGCGGTGCAGTTCGCCGAACCATACCCTTCCGCCCTGAGGGTCGATCTCTTCGTCTACGATCCCCGCGAGAAGTCCATCGAGACGTCTCCACCGTCCCGAACGGCCGTGCTGTGCCTCTTTCGGGTATGACGTTCAGCCAACCGGTCCGGGGATCCAATCGTCGCCGGAAAGCGGCCTCACTGTTACGTCGGGAATGACCCCGAGCTCCAGGCTCGGATCGAAATGGCGCATCGTCCGCTCATTGAGATCAATGATGCGGCCAGGCCTGAGCGGCCCCACGTCGTTTATCTTGACGATGACCTTCTTGCCTGCGGCCTCGACGAGAGCATATTTCGGCCGAGCGCCAAATTGGACCCCACCAAATTTCTGACGCAAACTCGTCTTGATGGCAGCCGTCCACAGCGAGGGATCGTAACGCTCGCCCGAGGCTGTGCTTGGGCCGCCCTCCTCCTTGCCGGGCTTGAACGGATTGTACATGGATGCTGCGCCAACGATCGCATCCCCAGAGGCGGCATTGACGATAGCGCTTGAGTGAGCTCCACCCGTTTCACTTCGAGCAACGGTAGCAGAAACGCCAAGCGCAACCACGGCGCCGCAAATTGCGGCGCTCGAGCGGAACACCATTATATCTCCTTTGATTTTCTGGATCGTCCGGTTCCGGATGCCGCAAGACATGGACAAGCGAACGCTGAAGCGTTCAGGAACTTGCGCCAATCTTTTGCGGATTCGAGCCAACCCCTGGCTACGGAACCGTTGTGGGAACCAGAGCGGTCCCACGGAGTGTTTTAATTCTCGCCGTCTAAGACAGGGATTGCGTCAGCAGAATGACCGACGAGAGCCACCGCTAAATAGCGCGACCGTGTGATTACGGCGGTAAAAGTGCGCAGTATCGAGCTTGCAATCCCGAGGAGTCCCGTGAAGGGATCGTGCAGCTCCAAAATCAAGAAGATGCGCGCAGGCAAACGACCGCGCGCATACAAACAACGAGATCGCGACGACCTGGAGATATTGACGCGCTCCCAGCTTTGGAGCCGCCGAAAGGGTTAAGTCTTTAGCGTGCAAATATCGTGTTGCTGGTTGGTCGATAGCATCCGAAGATAACGCATTAGGCCGAAACCGTCGTCAGGCGGAGGCCCCGCGCACGCAATGCGCCGCAGCCAAGCTACAGGAGTACTGTTTCGGCCCATCCCAACCGAAGAGGAGGCACGACCATGAAATTCGCAAGATGGATTTTCATCGCCGCCCTTTCGATGTGCGCCACGACGGCGATCTCTCCGGCCACCATCGCAGCTGAGCCGAACGGCAGGATTACGATCTTGTATGACGCGTTCGGCGCCGATCCAGCAATGACAAAGGACTGGGGTTTCTCTGCGCTGGTGGAAGTCGCAGGAAAGCGCATTCTCTTTGACACTGGAGATAACGCCGAGATCTTCGAGAAGAATGTCAAGGCGAAGGGGGTTGATCTTACCACGCTCGATTTCGTCGTTCTCTCCCATCGTCACGCCGATCACATGGCTGGATTGAGCTACGTCCTGAGTGTGAACCCGAAGATCACGATTTACGCACCCAAGGAAGGATTTGGCATCTACGGTTCATCGCTCCCCTCGACGTTCTATCGCAAGGACGATTCCCTGCCCGAGGAGATGCGATACTACGGCGGCAAACCGCCGAAAATCATGGAGTTCGGCACCGCCTGGCCCACTGCCAACTTCCAATTGATCGATCAGACGACGGAGATCATGCCGGGCATCACCCTGATCGCTCTGATCTCCGATCTTCCCGGGACGAAGGAACTCAAGGAACTTTCTCTTGCCGTGAACACGCCGGATGGTGTGGTTCTCGTGGTCGGCTGTTCGCATCCCGGAATCGAACGCATCGTAGAGGCCGCAACAGTCATCAATCCGAAGATTCATCTCGTTGCCGGCGGCTTCCACCTTGTGGTTGCCACCGACGAGGCCATCGAGAAGATCGTGATCGCCCTCAAGGACAAGTTCCGGGTCGAGAACATTGCCCCCGGTCACTGCACGGGTGAACCGACATTTGCGGCGCTGAAGAAGGCATTCGGCGCGCGATACATCTATGCCGGTCTCGGCACATCGCTGGTTATCGGGCCCGACATCAATTCCAATGTCCGGCGTGGCGAGGCGCCGGCGCTCGACGATTTCGCGGTCTATCGCAAGCTTGCCAGTCGCGAAGACTGATTTCCCGCGGAAGAGCGGCGCTGCCATCGGCCGATCAAGTCGAAATCGGGGAGCGACTGGGTTAGTTCACGGCGCCCGGGTCGTCACGCCACGCCCACCCCGCCCCGCCTGATCAGCTCCTTGCCGACCGCGGCCAGATGCACCTGGTCAGGCCCGTCGCCGATGCGGATGAAGCGGGCGTAGACATAGGCGCGGGCGAGGAAGGTGTCCTGCGAGACGCCGGCGGCGCCGTGGATCTGGATGGCGCGGTCGATGACGCGGGCGGCCATGCTGGGCACCACGATCTTGGCCGCGGCGATCAGGTCGCGCGCCGCCTTGTTGCCCTCGCGATCCATCTTGTCGGCGGCCTGCAGCGTCAAGAGCCGCGCCTGCGCGATCTCGCAGAAGGAGTTGGCGATGTCCTCGCGCACCGAGCCCTGCTCGGCGAGCGGCTTGCCGAAGGCTGTGCGCGACACGGAGCGCTGGCACATCAATTCCAGCGCACGCTGGGCGCAGCCGATCAGCCGCATGCAGTGATGGATGCGGCCGGGGCCGAGCCTCCCTTGCGCGATCTCGAAGCCGCGGCCCTCGCCGAGCAGGATGTTCTCCGCGGGCACGCGGACGTTCTCGTAGACGATCTCGGGATGGCCGACCGGGGCGTCGTCATAGCCGTAGGTCAGCATGTCGCGGACGATGCGCACGCCCGGCGTCGCCTTCGGCACCAGGATCATGGATTGCTGACGATGGCGGTCGGGATGATCGGGCGCGGTCTTGCCCATCACGATCAGGATCTCGCAATCCTCGTTCATCGCGCCCGACGTGAACCATTTGCGGCCGTTGATGACGTAGCTGTCGCCGTCGCGCTTGATCTCGCACTGGATGTTGGTGGCGTCGCTGGAGGCGACCTGCGGCTCCGTCATCGAGAAGCCGGAGCGGATGCGCCCCTCCAGCAGCGGCGTCAGCCAGCGCTCCTGCTGCGCCAGCGTGCCGTAGTTCGCCAGCACCTCCATGTTGCCGACATCGGGCGCCGAGCAGTTGAAGACCTCGGGCGCCCAGAGGATGCGGCCCATGATCTCCTTTACGGGCGCGTATTCGAGGTTGGTCAATCCGGGTCCGTGCTCGCCTGACAGAAACAGGTTCCAGAGCCCCTGCTCGCGCGCCAGCCGCTTCAGGTCCTGGAGAATTTGCGGCGTCTTGTAACGCGTGGCTTCCGGCTTCACCTGCTCGTAATAGAGCTCCTCGACCGGCTCGACATGCGTCCGCATGAACCGGCGGACGCGCTCCTGGAGCTCCAGCGAACGGGCGGAGTGTTGAAAGTCCATTGGGGTCTCCTGTTCGTGCCGCCAAAGCAGATGCCTCTTCCCTTCTCCCCTTGTGGGAGAAGGTGGCGCGAAGTATCGTAGGGTGGGCGAAGCGAAGCGTGCCCACCGCTTCTGTTGCAGTGTTGGATCGGTGGTGGGCACGGCGCAAGTGCGCCTTTGCCCACCCTACGATTCCGAACTCGCGGAGAGGGGAGAGGGTGCACCGTCTCTGTCTCCCGCTCGCTTCTCCGCGCCTCACGTCCCGCGCAACAGCTCGCTCGCCACGACCCAGTCGTTGCCGTCGAACTGGAGCATATAGCCGTCCTTGATGGGGCGGAAATCCTGCGGCGTGGTGTTGAGCGTGATGCCGGGCATCAGCAGCGACAGCGGCACGCTCTTTAAGTTGGCCGCCTGCGCCATGATGTTCTCGCGCGTCAGATTGTCCTTGCACTGCCTCAGCAGGACCACTAGGGCCTCGGCGACGGTGTAGCCGTAGAGACCGGCGACATTGTTGATGTCGGCATTGGGCAGGCGCTTCTTCATGAAGTCGATATAGGCCGTCATCGCCGGATCGTCCTTCGGCGCCTCGACGAACGGCTTGAGCGAGCCGAGCGACAGCACGCCCTTGCCGGCATCGAGGCCGGCCGGCACCATCACGGTGGCCTTGTTGGCGCAGCCGCTGGCGATGAAGCGCTGCGGCTGCCAGCCGACCTCGTGCGCCTTCCGGACCGCCTGCGCGCAGGCGCGCGGCGTCACCGAATAGATCAGGAAGACATCGGCCTTGGTGTTGGCGAGCGTCAGCACCTGGGAATCGACGGTGGGATCGGCGACCTCGAAGCTCGAGGCCATCGCGATCGCCTTGTCGGCGTCAGCGCCGAGCGCTTCCTTGACGCCGCGCAGATATTCCTTGCCGGCGTCGTCGTTCTGATAGAGCACGGCGAACCGCGCATTCGGATTCTTGGCGCGGGCATAGGCGACGTCGATCGCGGCCTCGCTGGTGTAGTTCGGCGCCCAGGGCAGCGCCATCGACCACGGCATGTTGACGGGATCGTTCCACTTCGAGGCGGAGCTGATCAAGAAGAGCTGCGGCACCTTGTTGCTGTTGAGATATTTCGCGATCGCCGAGCTCGGCGCCGTGCCCATGGTGGCGAAGATGAAGGCGACGCCGTCGCTCTCGACCAGCCGGCGCGCCGCCTCCATGGTCTTGGGCGGCGAGAACGCGTCGTCGAGCGAGATCAGATTGAGCTTGCGGCCGTTGACGCCGCCCTTCTCGTTGACCTCGTCGAAATAGGCCGCGATGACCTTGCCGGTGATGCTGAGCGGCGAAGCCGGCCCGCTATAGGGCATGGTGTTGCCGATCTTGATCTCGGTGTCGCTGACGCCGGGACCGTAGGATTTCTGTGCGGAAGCGGGCGTGGACAGGCAGGCGACAGCCAATGCTGCGGCCAGGGCCAAAGCGGCTTTCATGGTTTCTCCCCGATGATTATCGCCGCGCGACGCCATCAGGCGAACGCGCGACGCGCTGCTTTTTGTCAGCGCGTCAGATCACCGGAGTTCCGCAACACGGTCTTGCGTCGAGTTGCTGGTTAGCTAGTGTGGCGCCGCCGCAGGCTGAAGCCCAGGCTGACCCAGCCCGCGCCCGCCATGATCAGGTCGATGCCGAGGAACAGGCCGAGGATGTAGACGCTGTTGACCGGCCAGCGCGCCAGGATCAACAATCCGAGCAGCAGCGTAATCACGGCCGAGAGCGCCACCCACACCCACGGGCTTTCGCGCTTCATGCTGAAGGCGAGAAACAACCTGACCGCGCCGGAAGCGAGCAGCGAGGCGCCGAGGAACAGCGTCAGCAGGACGGCGGCGAACAGCGGATTCTCGAAGGTCAGGAAGCCCGCGACGACGTAGAGCACGCCGAGCAGGGCCCAGATCAAGAACTTGCCCCAGCTCTTCATCTGGAACGCCCCGATGATTTCGGTGACCCCGGCCACGATCATCATCGCACCGACCACGATCACGCTCGCCACCGTCGCCATGACCATGCTGCCGAGCGCTACGAAGCCGGCGACGAGATAAACGACACCGAGCGCGACGATCCATCCCCATTTGGCATGCAGCGCGGTGATGCCCGAGCCGAGACTGGGATGGTGAGACGTATCCGAAGCACTTGTCATGGCGGCCACTCCTGCATGCGAAGCCCGCGGGCACACGCCAGACTAGCACGCACCGCACCCGGGCAACAGCCAGCAGAGCAGCCTTCACCGGCAGCAACATTGACGCAAATCAAGATCGAATGCGGCGCTTCAGTCCGGAATGCTGAAATAGAACGCCGCCCCCTTGCCCACCTCGGCGCTGGCCCAGATGCGTCCGCCATGGCGTTGCACGATGCGCGATGCGATCGAAAGGCCGATCCCCGTGCCCTCGTACTCATCGGAATCGTGAAATCGCTGAAACGCCGCGAACAGCTTGTCGGCCTGCTGCATGTCGAAGCCGGCGCCGTTGTCGCGCACGCAATAGACCGTTTCGCGCCCTTCGGTCCAGCCGATCACCGTGACCAGCGGCTTCTCCCGGGTGCGGGTGAACTTGAACGCATTGGAAAGAAGATTGACGAGCACCTGCCGCAGCAGTGCCTGATCGCCGACGCATCCGGGAATTTCGCCGACATGGACGAAGACCCCACGGCCGGCATGCTGCCGGCGCAGTTCGTCGACGACCTCGCCGACGAGTGCTCTGGTATCGACCGGCCCCTTCGACAGCGGCTGGCGGCCGAACCGCGACAGGCGCAACAGTCCGTCGATCAGGCGCTGCATGTGCTCGCCGCTTGCCAGGATGGCGCCGGCCAGCTGCCGCGGCTGGTCCGGCCATTGCGCGGAATGATCCTCGATCAGCGTCTCCGCATAGCCGACGATGACCGAGAGCGGACCGCGCAGATCGTGCGCGACGGAATAGGCGAATGCCTCGAGCTCCCGGTTGGCGGCTTCGAGCTCGAGGGTCCGCTCGCGGACCCGCAGCGCCAGCTCCGCATTCTCCAGGTGCAGGCGCCGCACCGCGAGCGCGCGCTCCAGCACGGGAATGACGACGCTGAGCTTGAACGGCTTGAGAATGTAGTCGAGCGCCCCCGCCTTCATGGCCTCGACCGCCGTCGCGATGGTGCCGTCGCCGGTCATGATGATGCCGACCAGATGCGGATCGATCTCCCGCGCGGCCCGCAGCAGCTCGATGCCGTCCATGCCCGGCATCATCAGGTCGGCGAGCAGGAGGTCGCATTTCGTGCGCTGCAGCTCCGCCAGCGCGGATCTGGCGTCGGTGAAGCCGACCGCATCGTAATCCTCGACTGGCAACGTGTCGCACAGCGCCCGCATCTGCGCAGCCTCGTCGTCAACCACCAGGATGCGGGCCTTTGACTTTGCGGTCGGCATTTCCTATTCGCTCACCTCTATCGCACCCTGTGCGCGGCCGGGCTCGCAGCATTGCGCCAGCGTTTCCCTCAATTCGCGAAGCTTCGGCGGCTTGCTCAGGAGGCAGTCGACATGGGCCGGCATGTCATCCTCGGACATCAGGCGCTTGCCCCATCCGGTCAGCATGATCACGGGCGTGGCGGGCGACGCGGCCTTGATCGCGCTCGCCACCTTGCGGCCGTCGACATCAGGCATGCCGAGATCGGTGATCACGGCGGCGAAGGTCTCGCCGCGCGCGGAGGCGGCGCGGAACGCGGCGATGCCCGCGACGCCGTCATTGGCCGTCGTCACGACGTGCCCCTCCGCCTCCAGCGTATTGCACAATGATTTCAGCAGGAGCGGATCGTCGTCGACCAGCAGCAGCCGCAGCCGGGAGAGCCTCGCGGAATCGAGCCGGTCCTGCGACGGCGTGGCCGGCGCCGCCTGCGGGACCGGAAAATTCAACGACACAATGGTGCCGCGACCGACGGCGCTGTCGATCTCGATCTCGCCGTTGTGCCGCCGCAGGACGCCGTAGACCATCGCGAGGCCCAATCCGGTTCCGCGCTCCCCCTTGGTCGTGAAGAACGGTTCGAGGCAGCGCCGGCGGGTCTCCTCGTCCATGCCCAGCCCGTCGTCACCGACCTCGACCCGCACCTGGCCGTGCCCGTCCGCGCCGCCGGCAAGCTTGGTGCGCAGCATTAGCGTGCCGCCGCCGGGCACCGCATCGACGGCATTGAAGATGAGATTGATCAACGCTTCGCGGATTTCGCTCTCGATGCCAGAGATCGCGGGCAATTGCTCCGCGAGCTCGGTGCGCAGCGCGATCACGGTTCCGCGAAGCTGCGGCATGTCGCTCCACCGCGCCCGCGTGAGGTCGACGACCTGCTGCACCAGCTGGTTGAGATGAACCGGCATCAGCGTCAATTGCGGCTCTCGCTGCCGGTAGAACTCGCGCATGCGCGCCACGGTATGGGCCACGTCCTCGACCGCCCGCTGGATCGTCTCCAGATAATCGCGCGTGCGCGCACTCAGGCCCGGCTCCCGTTCCAGCAGCGATTGGGTGTAGAGCGACACCGGCGAGAGCGCATTGTTGATGTCATGGGCAATGCCGCTCGCCATCTGCCCAAGGGCGCGCAGCCGCTCCTGCTGCATCACGGCCTGCTGGGTCTGCCGCAGATCCTCGTAGGCCTGTTGCAGGGCGCCATGGAGCTGCGCCTGATGGGCGGCGAGCGCGACGTGCTCGCTCAACTGCCGCAGGAACTCGCATTCGCCGCTGCTGAAGCTGTCCCGTTCCTTCCGCGCCGCGACGAGGACGCCGAACACCCGGCTCTCCACCTGGAGCGGGGCCAGCACCATCGCCCGCAGCCCGCCCCGCGCGAGCCGGGCCGGGAACGGAAAGGACGACCGCGTGATGTCAGGCTCATAGACGAGCTGACCCATCACGCAACGCGAAAGGCCGTTCTCGTCGATGTCGATCCGCGACCGTTCGGGCATCGCCAGCTCCATGGCCAGCGCACCGCTCTTGATCCCGACGCATTCCACCGTCAGCACGTGATCGACCGCGTCGTGAAAGCACAGGCAGCCGAAATCCACCGGCAACTGGTCTTCGAGACTGCGAACCACCACCTGGAAAATGCTGTTGAGATCCTGCCGCTCGCCGATCGCGCGAGTGATCTGGTGCAGCAGGCTCAATCGGGCGAGTTGCGCCTGGGCCTTCTGCTCCGCGTGCCTGCGCACGAGAACTTCGGATTCCAGCGCAAGATTGGACGCTGCAAGCTGTGCGGTCCGCTCCTCGACACGCACTTCCAGCTCCTCGTTCAAGCGCGCGAGCTGGGCTTCCGCCCGCATCCGCTCCAGCATGTCCGACGAGGCCATCCGCATCATCGAGAGCAGCAGGACGAGGCGCCCGGCGACCTTGCCGAGGTGAGCGACCATCGCCTCGGTGTCGTGCGGTGCCTGCGAGTAGAGCATCGCGACGTGGCCGAGCAGAACGACCGCGCCCATCAGGGCCAGCGGCCCGAAGATGCGGTCCGTCGCTCGCAGCCGCCAGCACAGAACGCAGGTGATCGCCCACAACAGCGGCGCCACGATCAACACCGGACGCGTGATATCGAGCAGGCCCGGCGGGCGATATGGCGGAAGGCGCTGGAAGATCGCAATCAGCAGCACGGCGACGACGGCCATGAACAGTGCAAAGGCCGGCATCCCGACCCGATCCCGCCGCGCCGACCAGATCGCGGCGAGAATTCCGATCGCGAGGATGTGGGCCGCCGGCGGCCATGTCGCCGGCCGGAGAAATTCCCGCAGCTGCATGACGAACGCCAGCGACCCCGACCATTCCACGATCACCAGGACGTGGAGGAACTCCAGGACGAAGGTCGCGCCGAAGGCGATCGCGAGCCGCTTGGACAGCGGCTGTTCGATGCGCGCGCCCATATCCCAGAGCAGCAATGCCAGCAGCCCCGTGATGAGGGTGATGCTGGTGTCGAGAATGGTGTGGAGTTCCGGATAGTTCTGTCGTCCGGCGCCGAGCAGAAACACGCTGCCAATGCCAAAGGCGATCAGGACGCCCGCGACACTGAGCGATCGATTTGCAGTGCTGGCCCCGCTGTCCATATCGCTATCTTTGAGAAAGGGACGGCTCGAATCGAACGTCAGCGATGTTTCCGCCTTTTTTGCAACGTATGCAATCTATACGTGCAGCAGCCGCGAGGGAAGCGGCAGAGCCGCGACTGCTCGCCTGCGACGATCCGGCAGGTGAATTGGCGCGCCGGGGGCACCGCCGGAGCGACGGCGGCGGCTCACAGGCCCCGCCGCTCCATGTCGAGCTCGGCCTTGAGGCTGTCGAGATCGCGGTAAATCGAGGCGACCGCAAGCACGCGGCCGGCCTTGCGGTACTTCAGCAGACAGTCCCTGCCGGCAATGCTGCCGTCGATCGCGATGTCGTCAAAACTCTCGGCGTGGCCGACATAGTTGATCGGCACATCGTAGTGCTGGCTCCAGAAGAACGGCACGGCATCGAAGCGTTCGCGCCGGCCCAGCATGTTGCGCGCCGCGGTCTGGCCCTGCCGCTCCGCCACCACCCAGTGCTCGACGCGGATGGTTTGCCGCGAATGCGGATCGGGCCAGCGCGCGATGTCGCCAGCCGCAAAGATGCCGGCGATGCTGGTTTCGAGATATTCGCTCACGCTGACACCGCGATCCGCCGCAAGCCCCGCCTTCTCGGCCAGCGCAAGGCGCGGCTTGACGCCGATGCCGACCACGACGAGGTCGGCCTCGATGACGCCGCCGCTCTTCAGCGTCGCGCGCGTACCGTCGAGCCTCTCCACAGTGTCCCCGAGGTGGAAGTTGACGCCATTCTCTTCATGGAGCGCGCGAACGAAATCGCCCATCTCCGGTCCGAGCACGCGCTGCATCGGCCGCTCCTCCGGAGCGACCACATGGACCTCCAGCTTGCGTGCCCGTAACGAGGCCGCGACTTCGAGGCCAATGAAGCTGGCGCCGATCACCAGCACGCGCGTGGCGCTGCCGGCGGCCTTGATGATGGCCCGGCTGTCGGCGACGGAGCGCAAGGTGTGGACATGGGGCTGGTCGGCGCCCGGAATCTGCAATTTGACCGGCTCGGCGCCGGTCGCGAGCAGCAGCCGGTCGAACGGCAGTCTGTCGCCATTGCCCAGCGTGACGCTGCGTGTCTTCGCATCGATCGCGGAGACATTCGTGTTCAGCCGGAGATCGATGCCCGCATCCCGATAATAGTCCTCGCCCCGCAGCGGCAGCCAATCCTCCGGTGCGTTGCCGGCAAGATAGTCCTTGGAGAGGTTCGGCCGGTCGACCGGCATGGCGCCGTCATCGCTGAGCATGGTGATGGCGCCGGCAAAGCCCTCGCGCCGGAGCATCTCGGCCGCCGCGAAGCCGGCCGCGCCGCCGCCGACGATGACGAATTTCTCGGGCGCCGGCGCGCTGCGGGCGGTCGGCTTCGGTGCCTCACGCTTGCGCTGAACGATGATCCTGTCCTGGTCCCGCGTCACCTCCCATACGGCCAGCGCGCTCAAGGCCGGCGGGCGCGTCGCCTCGCCCGATCGCAAGGAGAAACAGGCGTGATGCCAGGGACAGCGGATGGTGTCGTCCACCACCAGGCCTTCGGCGAGCGGGCCGTGATAATGGCTGCAGGCGGGTTCGATCGCGAAGACCTCGCCGCCCGCCTGGACCAGCAGCACATCTTCCGCGCCGACATGGCCGAGCAGCTTGCCGTCCCTGAACGCGGTGAGCGCCACGCCTTCGGTCAGATCCGGTCCGCTGGGCTTGCTTTCCTCGCTCATGGTCATCTCCCTCGCAACTCAACGCGCAGCTCAGGATTGGACGGCGGGACCGGCGAAAAGTTCCCGCGATCGCTAAAATCAGGACCCGGCAACCGCCTTGCGCACGTCGGCCACGGCCTGCGCCCATTCGGCCGGCCGCTCCTGCGGCAGGTTATGACCGGCGCCTGCGAACACGCGCCGCTCGAAAAAGCCCTCGAACTTGCGCGCGTGATGGGCGGTGCCGGTATTGACGCCGTCGCTGTCGCCGTCGATTGCGATCGTCGGGACGCGGATCGGCGGCTGTGCCGCAAGCTTTTCCTCGATCCCGGCATAGGCGGGATCGCCCGCGACCAGCGCGTAACGGTGGCGGTAGGAGTGGATCACGACCTCGACGAAATCGGGATTGTCGAACGAGGTTGCGCTCCGCTCGAACGTCGCATCGTCGAAGGCCCATGTCGGCGACCACATCGACCAGAGCTGGCGGGCGAAGCCGCGCCGGTTGCGCTCCAGCGCGCGGCGGCCGCGCTCGTTGTGGAAGAGATATTGATACCAGAGCGCCGCCTCATGCGCCGGTGCCGCGGGCTCCATGGCGCGGGCGATGTCCTGGATGTTGTAGGAATTGCCGGAGACGAGCCCGACAACGCGCGCGGGGTGCAGCGCCGCAACCACGCAGGCCGCGCGGCCGCCCCAGTCATAGCCGCCGACGACCGCGCGTTCGATGCGAAGCGCGTCCATGAAGGCCAGCAGATCGGCGCCCAGCGCCGCCTGCTCACCGGAGCGCAGCGTTTCCGGGAAACGAAACCGCGTCGGCCCGTAGCCGCGCAGCCAGGGCACCAGCACCCGCGCGCCGGCCTGCGCGATGATCGGCGCAGTCTCGGCATAGGCATTCACGTCGTAGGGGAAGCCGTGGCCCATGATGCAGGGCCAGCCGTCAGGCGTGCCGTATTCGAGATAGGCGATGTCGAGGACATCCGTAGTGATGGTTTTTTGTTGCATGATTTGCTTACGGATTTGGGACTTCGTAGCCCGGATGGAGCGCAGCGCAATCCGGGGACACCTGCATCCGCGAATCCCGGATGTCGCTGCGCTCCATCCAGGCTACAACAGGGCTATTTCTGCGGGCCCGACAGCGAGATGTCGCGTTCGGCGCGGAACACGTTGCTGTAGAGGTTGGCGATCCACTGCCGGCCGATCTCGGTCTTGTTGAGGTAGCCGATCTCGGTCTGGATATGCGGTGCGACGCTGTTCCAATAGAACTGTGGATAGCGGTTCACGATGTCGGCGGGCGAGTCGTAGCCGAGTTGTCGGTTCATGCCGACCTCCTCGAACTCGTAATAGAGCGCGTTGGCCTTGCGCAAATAGTTGGGATCGCCGAGCTGGCCGATGAAGTCGGCGGCGCGCAGGATCGAGGCCTCGTCGTCATAGTCCTGGCCTTCCCGGGCCGGAAACCGCGTGCCCTCGATGGCGCGGGCAATGCGTTCCGGATCGAGTCCGGGAATATGTCGCAGCCGCCGCGTCACGTAAAGCTTCGACCGATCGACGTGATACATCATCAAGCTGGCATCCGATGCCCCGCGCGGCAAACAAATCTTGGTGTCGGCCGCATCGATCACGAAGCCGTCGACGTCATCCTCCTCGAACAGGCCGCGCACATAGCCGATGTCGTGGGCAAGGCAGGCGATCAGGATATGGACGTAATCCGCGGCCGACAGATGCGTATGGAGACTTCGGCCACTGAGGATGGAATGGCCGGCCAGCGTCACCAGCATCGTATGCTCGATATTGTGATAGAGCGCATCGCTATTGCCGATGCATTCCATCGCAGTGCGGGTCGCGCTCTCGACGATACTTGCAGAAGTCTCGTCGTACCGGCGACGCATGAACGTACCGAGCAACTTCTCCAGGGATTCGGCCGCCAGCCTCGGTAACGTGATCATGGATGCAGCCCCGCTTGTCGGTGGTGTTCCACGCCAACTCCCCACGTCTCATTCATGTCCTCGACGCAAAGGCCAGCATAGCCCATCTTTTGCCGGGTGACCAAATCCCGGAACAAAAATACGGAAATATGTTGCGTTGCGCGCTGCGACATCGCGTTTGCGGTCACGGCGCGATACACCCGGGGCGGGCCAGGCAGGACTGCGGCCGCCCAACACAAATCAAATTCGCTTTATCGGATGTTGACAAGAGACCACGGGAACGGGCCGCCGCCTGGCGCATGCGCCTGCATCGTCCTGGACGGCGGAGACCCGCGGTCATTCCACCAGCAGCACGTCGACGGCGACGCCGAGCTTCTGCTTCGGCGAACCGACGATAATGCCATCGACCGGGGAGACGTCGGAGAAGTCGCGCGCGACCGCGAGCACGATATGGTCGCCAGCGACCAGAAGATCGTTGGTCGGATCGAAATCGACCCAGCCCAGCTCCGTCCCGCACCACAGCGACACCCAGGCGTGGGTGGCGTCGGCGCCTTGCAGCCGCGGCTGGCCCGGCGGCGGGATGGTGCGCAAATAGCCGCTGACATAGGCCGCCGGCAGGCCGAGCCCGCGCAGCCCTGCGATCATCACATGGGCAAAGTCCTGGCAGACGCCGTGCCGCTTGTCGAAGACCTCGTTGAGCGGCGTCGAGATCACCGTCGCCTTGGGATCGTAGCGAAACTGGTTGCGGATGCGGTGCATGAGATCGACCGCCCCTTTGAGGATGCCATCGCCGGGTGGAAAGCTCTCCGCCGCATAGGCGCTGACCGGACGCAGCACCGGCACCAGCGGACTCGCAAAGACGTAGCCGACCGGGGAGGACGGCCCGAGGCTGGTTGCCTCGAATGCGATGTCGCGGATGCTCTCCCAGGCCGGGCTGACAGCATCGCGCGCCGGCGGCTGGCGCGAGACGGCGACGCGCGAGCGCGAGTCGATGCGCAAATTGCGATGCGCGGCTTCGATCACCACGCTCTCGGTCAGCGTGCCGAAGAAGTCGCGGCGGATATTGCGCTCGGACGGGCGCGGACGGATCTCGACCTGGTGCGAGATCAGTTCCTGACCGCTGCCGCTCTTCGGCTCCAGCCGCAGCGTGCAGCGGGCGAAGCTGACCGGACTTTCGTATTCGTAGGTCGTGACGTGACGGATGTCGTAGATCACGCCAGCCCCGTCAGCTTTTCCGGCCGGCTGGCGTTCGGGCCGTGCGGGAAATAGTGCAGCCCGATCGCCTCGGCGAGGCTGAGCAGATCCTGCTCCAGCGCGAACAGCGTCTTGACCTCGAGCTTCTCGGCCTCGGCCGTCGCCAGCATCGCCTGCACCGCCACCGCAAGCCGTTGCGGCTGCTCGATCAGGCCGTGCTCCTTCAGGCTCGGCAGCGCCGCGATGTGCTCGTTCAGCGTTGCCACCTGGAACGCGACCGAACGCGGGTTGTAGCCGTCGAGCACCGCGAGGTCGCGCACCGGCGCCAGGATCGGCGCCAGCAGATAGCGCGAGCGGTAGGTGATCTGGGAATCCACCAGCGTCAGCAGGATGTCGAGATCCTCGTCGCCGGCCTCGTCATAGGCGAACTGGCGCGCGAATCGCGCCGTGTTGATGGCGCGCTCGGTGCGGCGGCCGATGTCGAGGAAGCGCCAGCCGGCGGCGCGGTTCATGTTCTCCTGCGCAAGGCCGGCAAAGCTCGCCAGTTCCTGCAAGGTCAGCTCGGCCGCGCTCAGCACGCTGTCGTCGTCCTCGACCTCGTAGGCGAGGCGCTCAGCCATCTCGGTGATGACCTGCCAGGCATCGGGCGACAGCCGCTCGCGCAGGGAGGTCGCGGTGCGCTGCGCCGCGCGCACCAGCGACAAGGCCGAGCCGAAGCGCTCCGCGCTCTGCAACGCCTCGGCGGCGATCCGCCCGGGGGCCGCGCGCGAGGTCTGCGAGATCGCGCCCCAGGCCACCAGCAGGCGCTGGATGCGTTCGGCCGATTGCAGCGAGGCCGCGGTGCCCTTGTTGGGCCCGCTCGGCGAGCCCAGCGCGCGCACCAGCCGCAAGGTCGCCTCGGCGCGTTCGAGATAGCGGCCGAGCCAGAACAGATTGTCGGCGGCGCGGCTCGGCAGCACGCCCGCGATGCGGCGGATCCGCACCTTGTCGGTCGCGGGCAGCAGCGTCGCGGTCGAGACCTGCTTGCCCGAGACCACCCAGACGTCGGCGGCGCGGGCGCCGTCGCCCATCGACACCGCGCGCGCATCGGCCTGCTCGGCGATGCGGCAGAAGCCGCCGGGCATGATGGCCCAGCCGTCGGGTGTGGCGGCTGCGAACACGCGCAGCACGAAGGGGCGCGGCGTGATCTGGCCCTGCTCCCACACCGGCATGGTCGAGAGCCGCACCACCTCCTGGCCGACATAGTCCATGCCGCGCGCGCCGATGGCGTCGATCAGGCGCTGGCGTCCGGCGGCGTCGAGCTCGCTCGCCAGCACCGGACCGTTGCTGTCGAAGCCGGGAACGCCGCGGCGGTAGGCGCCCTCGATCGCGACCTCGTCGAGCCGCGACAACACCTCGTCGCGCGCGATGCGCTGGCCGCACCACCAGGTCGCGATGTGCGGCATCTTCAGCTCTTCGCCGAGCAGGCGGCGGCTGAGCGCCGGCAGGAAGCCGAGCAGCGCCCGCGCCTCCAGCACGCCGGAGCCCGGCATGTTGGCGACGACGACGCCGTCCTTGCGCAGCACGTCGATCAGGCCGGGCACCCCGAGCCGCGAAGACGCATCGAGCTCGAGCGGATCGAGCGAATTGGAATCGACGCGGCGGAGCAGCACGTCGAGCCGCTTCAGGCCGGCGACGGTGCGGATGTGGATGCGGTTGTCGCTGACGGCGAGATCGTCGCCCTCGACCAGGAGGAAGCCGAGATAGCGCGCCAGCGTCGCGTGCTCGAAATAGGTTTCGCTGAAACTGCCGGGCGTGAGCACGCCGATCCGCGGCTCGTCGCGATCGGCGCGTGCGCGCAGGCTGTCGCGGAACGCCTCGAAGAACGGCGCGACGCGCGGCACGTTCATCGACTTGTAGAGATCGGAGAAAGCGCGCGAGAGCACGAGGCGGTTCTCCAGCGCATAGCCCGCGCCTGAGGGCGCCTGCGTGCGATCGCCGAGCACCCACCAGCGACCGTCGGGCCCGCGGCCGACATCGGCGGCGTAGAGCGAGAGATAGCGCCCGCCCGGCGGCGGCACGCCGCAGACGGGACGGAGATATTCGGGACTGCCGGCGATCGCGGCCGCCGGCAGCGCGCCTTCCGCGACCAGCCGGCCCTCGCCATAGATGTCGCGCAGCACGAGCTCGAGCAGCTCGGCGCGCTGGGTGATGCCGTCGCAAAGCTGCTTCCAGTCGGCCTCGTCGATAAGCAGCGGCAGATGGCTGAGCGACCACGGCCGGTCGGCACTGTCGCCGGGGGCGCGGTAGGTGACGCCGGCCTCGCGGAGGTGGCGGTCGGCCATGCCGAACCGCCGCTCGATCTCGTCGGGCGCAAGCGCGCCGAAGGCATCGAAGAAGCGGCTCCAGACCGCGCGCGGGGCGCCGTCGGGCCCCAGGAACTCGTCGGGAATGCCGGGCAGGCGGCTATAGTCGCGGACCCATTGCGCGAGCCGGCGCTGGCTTTGCGCCTTACCCGCCTTGTCGTCCTCTTCGGCTGCGCCCTCGCCCATGCGCCTCTCCCTGCCCCACCCTCATACTCATTGCAGGAGCGGGGTTCGCAAGTCGAGGGTCAGCGGAAACTCATTTGTGCGTTCCTCGGGCGGCGGCTGCATCGGCCCCGGCGTATGGCCATGGTCCTGGAAGCGCGCCAGCCGCCGCGCCTCGGCCTCATAGGTGTTGACCGGCTTGGTGTCGTAGCTGCGCCCGCCCGGATGGGCGACGTGATAGACGCAGCCGCCGAGCGAGCGGCCGTTCCAGGTGTCGATCAGGTCGAAGGTCAGGGGCGCGTGAACCGGAATGGTCGGGTGCAGGCCGGAGGCCGGCTGCCAGGCCTTGAAGCGGACGCCGGCCACGGCCTCCGAGGAGCGACCGGTCGAGGTCATCGGCAGGCGGCGGCCGTTGCAGGTCACGATGTGGCGGCCCTCGACGAAACCCTCCGCCTTGACCTGGAGGCGCTCGACCGACGAGTCGACATAGCGCACGGTGCCGCCGGCCGACCCCTCCTCGCCGAGCACATGCCAAGGCTCCAGCGCCTGGCGCAATTCCAGCGTCACGCCGCCATGATGGACGCGGCCGAAGGCGGGGAAGCGGAATTCGAGCTGGGCCAGATACCATTCCGGCTCGAACGGATAGCCGAACTGCTTCAGCTCGGAGAGCACGTCCAGGAAGTCTTCCCAGATGAAATGCGGCAGCATGAAACGGTCATGCAGCGCCGTGCCCCAGCGCACGAACTTGCCCTGCTGCGGCTCGCGCCAGAACTTTGCGATCAGCGCGCGGATCAGGAGCTGCTGCGCCAGCGACATGCGCGGATCGGGCGGCATTTCGAGCGCGCGGAATTCGACGAGGCCGAGCCGCCCCGTCGGACCATCGGGCGAATAGAGCTTGTCGATGCAGATCTCGGCGCGGTGGGTGTTGCCGGTGATGTCGACGAGCAGATGCCGGAACAGCCGGTCCACCAGCCACAGCGGCGTCTGGTAGCCCGGCGGCGGCACGTGCGAGAGCGCGATCTCGAGCTCGTAGATGCTGTCGTGCCGGGCCTCGTCGATGCGCGGCGCCTGGCTGGTCGGGCCGATGAAGAGGCCGGAGAAGAAGTAGGACAGCGACGGATGCCGCTGCCAGTACAAGACCAGACTCTTGAGCAGATCGGGCCGGCGCAGGAACGGCGAGTCCTGAGGTGAGGAGCCGCCGACCACGACGTGATTGCCGCCGCCGGTGCCGGTGTGGCGGCCGTCCACCAGGAAGCGGTTGGCGCCGAGGCGAACCTTCGCCGCGTCCTCATAGAGGCCGGAGGTGATGTCGACCGCGTCGCGCCAGCTCTTGGCCGGCTGGATGTTGATCTCGATGACGCCGGGATCGGGCGTCACCTTGATGACCTCGATGCGCGGGTCGAACGGCGGCGGATAGCCCTCGACATGGACCTGGAGCTGCATCTCCTCGGCGGTCGCTTCGAGCGCCGCGACGAGTTCGAGATAATCCTCGATCCGCTCGACCGGCGGCATGAAGGCGCAGAGCACGCCGTCGCGGACCTCGACCGACATCGCGGTGCGCACCGGGATCGACGTGTTGAGATGCTCGGGCGCGACCCGCGGCGGCGCTTCCGGGCGCGCCGCGAGGGTGAACACCGGCAGCTTGCCCCGCGCCTCCATCGGGTCGCGCTCGATGATGTAGGGATATTGGTTCGGCGGGACGTAGCCGAGCGAACCGATCGGCAGGCGCAGGCCGAGCGGGGAATCGCCCGGCGTCAGGAACAGATGATTGCGCCGCAACGTCCAGCGCTCGCTGCGCCAGCGCGGCGGCGCGTTCCAGCGCTGCACCGGCAGCACGAAGCCGCGCGGGGTGTTGAGTCCCTGCTCGAACACCCGCGCGATCCGCGCACGTGCCTCCGGATCGGACAATTTGGAGTCGGTCGGATCGACGTTGACGGGAAGCTCGGCCTCCTTCTGAAGCCAGAGTGCGGTGTCTTCATAGGCCGGCATGATGTAGCCGGGATCGAGCCCAAGCCGCAGCGCCGCGCCCTCCATGAAGGCCTCAGCGTCCTTCGCCCGGGCCGGCCGCGGATTCTCGATCTTGGCGATCAGGTCAACATTCTTCCAGATCGGCACACCGTCCTTGCGCCAATAGAGGCCGAAGGCCCAGCGCGGCAGGCTCTCGCCCGGGTACCATTTGCCCTGGCCGTAATGCAGAAGCCCGCCCGGCGCGAAGCGCGTGCGCAGGCGGCGGATCAGATCGTCGCCGAGCGCGCGCTTGGTCGGGCCGACGGCCTCCGTGTTCCACTCCCCCGCCTCGAGATCGTCGACCGAGACGAAGGTCGGCTCGCCGCCCATCGTGAGCCGCACGTCCGCGCTCGCGAGATCGCCGTCGACCTGCTCGCCGAGATCGTTGAGCCGCGCCCAGGATTCGTCGGAGAACGGCTTGGTGATGCGCGGCGCCTCGCGGATGCGCTTCACGCTCATGTCGAAGGCGAACTCGACCTCGGCAAAGCCGGCACCGCCGGAGATCGGCGCGGCCGAGCGATAATGCGGCGTGGCGGCCACCGGGATATGCCCCTCGCCCGCCAGCATGCCGGAGGTGGCGTCGAACCCGATCCAGCCCGCGCCCGGCAGGTAGACCTCGGCCCAGGCGTGCAGGTCGGTAAAGTCGTTCTCGACCTCGGGCGGTCCCTCGATCGGATCGATGTCGGGACGGATCTGGATCAGGTAGCCGGAGACGAAGCGGGCGGCGAGCCCGAGATGACGCAGGGTCTGGATCAGGAGCCAGGCGGAGTCGCGGCACGAGCCGGCGCCAGAGGAGAGCGTCTCCTCCGGCGTCTGCACGCCGGGCTCCATGCGGATGATGTAGCGGACGTGTTTCTGAAGCTCGCGATTGAGATCGACCAGGAAGTTGACGGTGTTCGGGGCTTCATGCGGGATCGTGTCGAGAAATTTTGCGAACAGGCGATCCGGCTTGACGGTCTCGAGATAGGGCGCCAGCTCCGTCTTCAGGTCCTTGGGATATTCGAACGGGAAGCTGTCGGCATAGGGCTCGACGAAGAAGTCGAACGGGTTGACCACGGTCATCTGCGCCGTGAAATCGACCTCGAATTTCAGCTCGGTCGTCTTCTCCGGAAAAACGTAGCGCGCCAGCCAGTTGCCCTGCGGATCCTGCTGCCAGTTCACGAAATGGTTGGCCGGCGTGACCTTGAGCGAATAGCTCAGGATCGGCGTGCGCGTGTGCGGCGCCGGCCGCAGACGGATGGTCTGCGGACCAAGATCGATCGGGCGGTCGTATTTGTAGTGCGTGACGTGGTGTAACGCGACGTAGATCGACACGGGGTACGGTGCTCCAGCAGCTTTTTTGAGCAGAACACCTGACGCCAGTGCGATCAAGCACTAACAACGGGCAGACCGTGCCTAGGAAGTATCCGTCGTTGCCCCGTAGGCCTGGACGGAGCGAAGCGTAATCCGAGCTACACGGGCAGTATCGTAGGGTGGGCGAAGCGAAGCGTGCCCACCGCTTTCGTCGTGTGGATCGATGGTGGGCACGGCGCAAGATCGCCTTTGCCCACCCTACGAACGTGGATGCCCGGGACAAGCCCGGGCATGACGACCTCTTGTAGGGTGACGCTACGCCGCCGAGGTCAGCCGCTGCAGGAACTGCGTGACCTCGCGCTTGAGCGTCTCGACCTCGCCATGGACGCGTTCGGAGGCGCTGTTGACGCGGCTTGCAACCCGCCCCGTGTCGGCGGCGGCCTCGCTGATGCCTGTCACGTTGGAGGAGACCTGGGAGGTGCCGGCCGACGCCTCCTGGACGTTGTGGGCGATCTCGCGGGTGGCAAGACCTTGCTGCTCGATCGCGGTCGCGATCGAAGCGGTGATCCCGTCGATCTCGGCGATGGTCTGCGCGATCGCCTCGACCGCTGCGACCGAATTGGTCGTCGATTGCTGCATCTCGCCGACCTTGGCGCTGATCTCCTCGGTCGCCTTCGCGGTCTGGTTGGCGAGGCTCTTGACCTCGGAGGCCACCACTGCGAAGCCGCGACCGGCCTCGCCCGCACGCGCCGCCTCGATCGTGGCGTTGAGCGCCAGGAGGTTGGTCTGCTCGGCGATCTCGCTGATCAGCTTGACGACGTCGCCGATCCGCATCGCCGCATCCGCAAGCGTGCGGATCTCGCTGCCGGCGCGATTGGCTTCGTTCACGGCGCGTCCGGTGCTCGCGGTCGAGCCGGTCACCTGACCGCCGATCTCGGCAATCGAGGACGCAAGCTGTTCGGCTGCGCTGGCGACGGTGGCGACGTTGCGCGAGGCATGATCGGACGCACTGAGCACGCCGGAGGTCTGCCGGCTGGTCTTCTCGGCCGCCGCCGCCATCTGGCCGGCGTCGGATTCGAGATCGGTCGCGGCACCCATGAGGGTGCCGGCCACCTGGTCGAGATGCGTGCCGAACTGCTGTGCGAGGTCCGCGATCTCGACGACCCTGCGGCCGAGACTGTCGGTGCCGGAATTGATCACGGCGGCCGAACGGCGGAACGAGCCGGGCAATCCGCGCGCCAGGATCTTGCGGAAATACTTGCCGCGGCTGGCATACTCCATCGACGCCGAGGCTTCGCGCAGATAGGCGTCGGTGATGTCGAGCATGTCGTTGACCGACTTCTGGATGGCGCCGATCCGCCCGGCCTGACGGTCGCTCAGGATGCGCGCCTCGAGATCGCCGCGCGCCGCCTTGCGGCACACATCGGCGACCTCATCGACGGCCACCGCCGTGCGACGCTGGCACCAGACGGCATAGCCGAGCAGCGCGACCGTCGCGCCAGGCAGCGCCGCGCCGGAGATTCCGGTCACACCCAGGAGCGAGAGGACGAAGGTAACGACGGCGAGGATACACGCGAGCGCGGTCGCTCCCTGCGCCTTAGAGAGAGAGCACAAATTCATCGTAACCGACACCTTGTTGCTTGAGCAGGCCGACCATCGCATCGAAGCTCGCATGCATGCCGTCCTTGGCATTGGCATGCCGCGCTTCTTCCGCGCACAGCGTCTTGTAGATCGGCTTGATGCGCTCGACCTGCGCCGGATCCGGTTTGCGACGGTTGGAGTGATAGCCGACGATATTGCCGCGTTCGTCGAACGTCGGCGTGACGTGGGCGAACACCCAGTAATGACTGCCGTCCTTCGCCAGATTGACGACGTAGGCGAAGATCTCCTGCTTGGACTGAAGCGTGTCCCAGAGCAGCTTGAAGACGCAGCGCGGCATGTCGGGGTGGCGGATCAGGCTATGGGGGGCGCCCATCAGCTCGGCATAGCTGTATTTCGCCATGCGGATGAAAATGTCGTTGGCGTAGGTGATGCGGCCCTTGAGGTCGGTCTTCGATACGATCAGTTCCTCCTCACCGAGGAGATTTTCCACGCCAGTCGGCCGTATCGCACGCGTCATCGTTGACGAATCCTCACGAAGGGCAGCGCCCTCGAAGGAGTCGCCCGCATCACCTCACGATTACGGTGCGAAATGTTAATCCCGAGTGACCGCAGGAGCTCCTGCGGTCATATGACACCTACGTATGACTACTTAGGTGTCCGCGTCCTGCAGCGAGGTGCATCAGCACCGCTACATCGTCGCGCCCAGCACCCAGGGCGCGAACTCGGCGCCGCCGAAATCGAAGCTCTCGCTCTTGGTCGGCTGTCCCGAGGCCGTCTTGAGGATGAGCTCGAAGATGCGCTGGCCGCATTGCTCGACGCTCTCCTCGCCCTCGAGGATGGTGCCGCAATTGACGTCCATGTCCTCTTCCATGCGCTTGTACATGGGCGTGTTGGTGGCGAGCTTGATCGACGGCGCCGGCTTGCAGCCGAACACGCTGCCGCGGCCGGTGGTGAAGCAGACCAGATTGGCGCCGCCGGCGACCTGCCCGGTCGCCGCGACGGGATCGTAGCCGGGCGTGTCCATGAACACGAAACCCTTCTTGGTGATGGGCTCGGCGTAGCGCAGCACCTCGACGAGGTTGGTGGTGCCGGCCTTGGCCATCGCGCCGAGCGACTTTTCCAGGATGGTGGTGAGGCCGCCGGCCTTGTTGCCGGGGCTCGGATTGGCGTTCATCTCGGCGCCTTCGCGCTCGGTGTAGGCGTCCCACCAGCGCATGAGATCGACAAGCTTCTCGCCGACCTCGCGGCTGACGGCGCGGCGGGTGAGCAGGTGCTCGGCGCCGTAGGTCTCCGGCGTCTCCGACAGGATCACGGTGCCGCCGTGACGCACGATGAGATCGCTGGCGGCGCCCAGTGCCGGATTGGCTGATACTCCGGAATAGCCGTCGGAGCCGCCGCATTGCAGGGCGACGGTGAGCTCGCTTGCCGGCACCGTTTCGCGCTTCACCTTGTTGGCGTCGGCGAGCGCCTCGCGCACGAAGGCGATGCCCGCCTCCACCGTCTTGCGGGTGCCGCCGACCTCCTGGATGTCCATCGCGCGGAGGCGGCCGGCGAGCTTCTGCTCCTCCATCAGGCCGCCGATCTGGTTCACTTCGCAGCCGAGGCCGAGCACGATGACGTGGGAGAAATTGACGTGGCGCGCGTAGCCGCCGAGCGTGCGGCGGAGCAGCGCCAGCGGCTCGTTCTGCGTCATGCCGCAGCCGGTCTTGTGCGTCAGCGCGACCACGCCGTCGACGTTGGGGAAATCGGCCAGCGGGTTGTCGCCGCTGAAGGGGTTCTTCTTGAAGACGTCGGCGACGAGGCTCGCGACATGCGCGCTGCAATTCACCGAAGTGAGGATGCCGATATAGTTGCGCGTGGCGACGCGGCCGTCCGGGCGGCGGATGCCTTCGAAGGTCGCCGGCAGGTCGAAGTTCGGCGTCGGCTTGACGTCGGCGCAATAGGCATAGTCCTTGGCGAAATCGCCCATGCCGCAATTCTGGGTGTGCACGTGCTGGCCGGGCGCGATCGGCACCGTGGCAAAGCCGATGATCTGGCCGTAGCGCCTGATCGGCTCGCCCACCGCGATCGGCTTGATCGCGACCTTGTGGCCGGAGGGAATGCGTTCGACCGTCGTCACGCCGTCGGCCACCGCTGTTCCCGGCGGCAGGCTGGCGCGCGCGATCAGCACGCCATCATCGGGATGCAGGCGGATGGCGGGGCTGATGGTCATCAGAGGTCTCCTTAGGTCTTCAAAGTATCGTGCCCCGGACGCGGCGTAGCGCGAAGCGGTGCGGTGCTGAGCCGGGGCCTAGTTGTCACGTCATGTGCTTCGCCAGCGACTGGGTCCCGGCTCTGCGGCGCATCACTTCGTGCTGCGCCGCGTCCGGGACACGGAAGCTCAGGCCTTACCCGCCGAATCCTTGCGGGTCGCATTCACCTGCATCTTGGCGTAGGTCGTCATCAGGCCGACCTCGTTCGACAGCGTCACGAGCTTGAAGCCCATGTTGATGGCGCGCGCCGCGCCTTCGGCGCCGCTGCAATGGATGCCCGGGTTGAGGCCGCGCTTGCCGCACTCCTTGATGATCTTCTCGTAGATCGCGAGGATCTCCGGTTCGCTGCGGTCGAGCTTCGGCTCGAGACCGTAGGAGAAGCCGAGATCGGACGGGCCGATATAGACGCCGTCGATGCCCTCGACGTCGAGGATCGCTTCCATGTTCTCGACCGCGGTCTTGGTCTCCATCATCGGCAGCAGAATGGTGTCGGCGTTCGCCGTCTTCTGGTAGGAGCCCGCGGTACCGTACATGCCGGCGCGGATCGGGCCGTTGGAGCGCACGCCCTGCGGCGGATATTTCGAATAGGAGACGAGGTTCCTGGCTTCCTGGGGCGTGTTGACCATCGGGCAGATCACGCCATAGGCGCCGCCGTCGAGCACCTTGCCGATGATGCCGGGCTCGTTCCAGGGCACGCGGACCATCGGGGTCACCGGATGCTTGTCCATGGCCTGGAAGCACTGCACCATCGACAGATAGTCCTGCACGCCGTGCTGCATGTCGACCGTGACGCTGTCGAAGCCGCATTGCGCGATCATCTCGGCCGAGAAGCCGGAGGGAATCGCGAGCCATGCGTTGACAACGGCCTTGCCCGACTTCCAGATTTCCTTGACCTTGTTCGCCACGTTGCCTTCCTTCTTTGTTGTTTGGGCCGTCGTCACCATGACGAGCGCCGCGACAGCACGGCCCCGCTGTTAGCGCGAACCGGAGCGCCGCGCTACGCTCGCAATGACGCAAGACCTATGCAGTCACCCTCTGGATGCTGACTTCGCTGACGCCGACCTCGCGGGCGGTATTCACTATCGCCGCCCGGGTGTCATCCGGCAAGGGGATGCCGTTTTGGGTGCGCTGGATGCGGGTTTTCCGCCCGGGATCGCCGGGAATCAGCACCTGATCGAGCCCTGCTACCGGCTTGAAGTCGACATGGCGCAAGACCTCTGCATCGAACACATGGGAGGTATCGACCACCTTGGGGATCGACAGGGAAGGCCAGCATGCCGTCGGCAAAGCGCCGGCCGCAGGAGGTGGCCCCGGTTCCGGTCAGCGCGCCCTGGCCCTCACTCCTCGGCACTTGCCTCGTTGCCGGCGCCGAGCCCCGCAAGACTCTGTTCGAGTTCGCCGAGCATCTCCTGCAATTCGGCGAGCTTGCGGGCGCCGAAGCGGCTGGTGATCTCGGCGTAGATCGCCTCCGACGTCGGCGCGACGGAGGCCATCAGCTTCACGCCCTCCTTCGAGATCGAGACCATGCTGCGGCGCTGGTCCGCCTTCGCGGTCTTGCGCTCGATCAGGTTGCGCGCCTCGAGATCGCGCAGGATGCGTGACAGGCTCGGCCCGAGCAGAAACGCCGTGCGCGCGAGTTCCGTGACCTCTGCGGCGTCGATGGCCGCCAGCGCACGCAGGATGCGCCATTGCTGCTCGGTCAGGCCGTGCTCACGCAGCGAGGGACGAAACTGCCGCATCACCGCCTCTCGCGCGCGCAAGAGCGACATCGGCAGCGAGCGCGAGAAATCGCGCATCGGAACCTGCCGTGCGGCAGGCGCGCTAGCGTTGGCGGGATCAGCCGGTCTCTTCGTCATGACGCCCTTTCAAGCCGCAAAATGTTTGCAGTGCAGCAAGGCCAGATTCTGTTTGACGCATTCACTTAACATGTTAAGTATCTCCCCGCACCACGATTTGTCAGATCACAGATGGCGCTTTCCAACGACGATATCCAAGCTTGCGCGAGACGTCTGCACCAGGCGGAGAAGACCCGCACGCAGATCCGGCAGCTCTCGCAGGATTTCCCTGGCATCACCATCGCTGACGCCTACGCGATTCAGAAGGCCTGGGTCGACGTCAAGATCGCCGAGGGGCGCCTCGTCAAGGGCCACAAGATCGGCCTGACCTCGAAGGCGATGCAGAGTGCGCTCAACATCGACGAGCCGGATTCCGGCGTGCTGCTCGACGACATGTTCTTCGCCGACGGCGGGATCATTCCGACCGAGCGCTTCATCGCGACGCGCGTCGAGGCCGAGCTCGCCTTCGTCATGAGCAAGCGCCTCGCCGGCCCCGACTGCACGATGTTCGACGTGCTCAACGCCACCGACTTCGTGGTGCCGGCACTGGAGATCCTGGACACGCGGATCGAGCGCGTTGATCCCAAGACCAAAGCGACGCGAAAAATCTTCGACACCATCGCCGACAATGCGGCGAATGCCGGCATCGTGCTCGGCGGCCGGCCGATCCGCCCGCTGGAGGCCGATCTGCGCTGGATCGGCGCGCTGTGTTTCAGGAACGGCCAGTTGGAAGAGACCGGCCTTGCCGCGGGCGTGCTCAATCATCCCGCCACCGCCGTGGCCTGGCTTGCCAACAAGATCGCGCCGCTCGGCCTTGCGCTGGAGCCTGGGCAGGTCGTGCTCGCCGGCTCCTTCATCCGCCCGATCGAGACCCGCAAGGGCGACACAATTCAGGCCGATTATGGCGCCTACGGCTCGGTGAGCTGCTACTTCGCCTAGGCGAACAAAAAAGACAGGGAGTGAAACCGCCATGCCGCATTTCACGATCGAGTATTCGGCCAATCTCGACGGCCGCCTCGACATCGGCGCGGTCTGCGAAGTGGTGCGCAAGGCGGCGGTGGAGACCGGCATCTTCCCGCTCGGGGGCATCCGCGTCCGCGCTGTCAGGTGTAAGCATTATGCGATCGCGGATAGCAGGCAGGACTACGGCTTTCTCGACATGGTGCTGCGCATCGGTGAGGGCCGCGACCTCCCCACCCGCAAGACAGCCGGCGAGCACGTCTTCCAGGCCCTCTCGCGGCATCTCGATCCCGTCTTCGCCGCCAGCAAGTTCGCCCTCTCGTTCGACATGCAGATCAACGACAAGGACACCAGCTGGAAGCGCAACAACATCCACGACGCCCTGAAAGTGGAGGCCGCCCATGGATAAGCCCACCCCGAAAGCCGATGTATTCCAGGCCAACCGCGACCGCGTCGCGCCGCTCTTGAAGACGCTGCGCGCCGACGGCATCGGCCACATGATCGACGGCAAGATCGTCCCCTCGATTTCAGGCGAGACCTTCGAGACCAAGTCGCCGGTCGATGGCGCTGTGCTCGCGAGCGTCGCGCGCGGCAATGCCGAGGATATCGATCGCGCGGCAACCGCCGCAACGCTGGCCTTCAAGTCCTGGCGCGAGATGGGGCCCGCGATGCGGAAGAAGCTGCTGCATCGCGTGGCTGATGCCATCGAGGACAATGCCGACGACATCGCCGTGCTGGAATGCATCGACACCGGGCAGGCCTATCGCTTCATGGCCAAGGCCGCGATCCGCGCCGCTGAGAATTTTCGCTTCTTCGCCGACAAATGCGCGGAAGCCCGCGACGGCCAGAACACGCCGAGCGATGAGCACTGGAACGTCTCGACCCGCGTGCCGATCGGCCCGGTCGGCGTGATCACGCCGTGGAACACGCCGTTCATGCTCTCGACCTGGAAGATTGCGCCTGCCCTGGCCGCCGGCTGCACCGTCGTGCACAAGCCGGCCGAGTGGTCGCCGGTGACGGCCGCCATTCTCGCAAGACTTGTCAAGGAAGCCGGCGTCCCCGACGGCGTGCTCAACACCGTCCACGGCTTCGGTGAAGAGGCCGGCAAGGCGCTGACCGAGCATCCCGCCATCAAGGCGATCGGCTTCGTCGGCGAGAGCGCGACGGGCTCGGCAATCATGGTTCAGGGTGCACCGACCTTGAAGCGCGTGCATTTCGAGCTCGGCGGCAAGAACCCGGTGATCGTGTTCGACGATGCCGATCTCGACCGCGCGCTCGATGCCGTCGTGTTCATGATCTACTCGCTCAATGGCGAGCGCTGCACCTCGTCGAGCCGGCTGCTGATCCAGGCCAGCATTGCGGAGAAATTCGTGGAGAAGCTGACCGCGCGCGTGAAGGCGCTGAAGGTCGGCCACCCCCTCGATCCCTCAACCGAGATCGGACCGCTGATCCACGAGCGGCATCTGGCAAAAGTCTGCTCCTATTTCGACGTCGCGCGCCAGGACGGCGCGACCATTGCGGTCGGCGGCAAGGCCTATGACGGCCCCGGCGGCGGACATTATGTCGAGCCGACGCTGGTCACTGGCGCGCATGGCAAGATGCGCGTCGCGCAGGAAGAGGTGTTCGGCCCCTTCCTCACCGTGCTGCCCTTCAAGGACGAAGCCGACGCGATCGAGGTCGCCAACGATATTCGCTACGGCCTGACCGGCTATGTCTGGACCAACGACGTCGGCCGGGCGCTGCGCGTCGCCGACGCGCTGGAGGCCGGCATGATCTGGCTGAACTCGGAAAACGTCCGCCATCTGCCGACGCCGTTCGGCGGCATGAAGGCCTCGGGCATCGGCCGCGACGGCGGCGACTACTCGTTCGACTTCTACATGGAAACCAAGCACGTCTCGCTGGCGCGGGGCACGCATAAGATTCAGAAACTGGGAATTTAGGGAAACGGTCATTCCGGGGCGCGAAGCGAGCCCGGAATCCATTCATCCACCAACTCTGCTGCGCGATGGATTCCGGGTTCGGCTCTGCGAGCCGCCCCGCAATGACAGGACCGAGGGGAAACGCCAATGCCGGTACCGCAACATATCTTCGAGCCGCCCTTCAACATCATCCGTTCGAGCCACGTCGTGCTCGACGTGACCGATCTGAAGCTCAGCCGCGCGTTCTACGAGACCACCGTCGGCCTGCATGTCGAGGATGCCGACGACAAGGTCGTGTATTTGCGCGCGGCCGAGGAGCATCAGCATCACTCGCTGGTGCTGCGCAAGGCGGCTGCTCCCGCCTGCGCCCGGCTCGGCTTCAAGGTCGGCAACGACAAAGACCTCGACAAGGCCGCCGCGTTCCTCTCCGAGAACAGCCTCGCCTACGCCTTCGCCGACCAGCCCTTCCAGGGCCGCACCCTGCAATTCACCGATCCCTTCGGCTTCCAGATCGAGCTCTATGCGGCGATGGACAAGCGGCCGCATCTGCTTCGCCGCTACGACCTCTACCGGGGCTGCCACCCGCAGCGGCTCGACCATTTCAACGTCTTCGCCGCCGAGGTGCAGGACACCGTGGACTTCTATGCGCGGCTTGGCTTCCGCCTCACCGAATATGCCGAGGAGGACGGGCCGAACGGGCGCATCGCCGCCGCCTGGATGCATCGCAAGGGCAATGTCCACGACTTCGCCATCACCAACGGCAAGGGCCCGCGGCTGCATCACTTCGCCTATTGGACGCCGACGGCGATGAACATCATCCATCTCTGCGACGTCATGGCCTCCTCGGGCTTCGTCAAGAACATCGAGCGCGGCCCCGGACGCCACGGCATCTCGAACGCGTTCTTCCTCTACGTCCGCGACCCTGACGGACACCGCCTCGAGCTCTACACCAGCGACTATTTCACCGGGGATCACGACCATGAGCCGCTGCGCTGGTCGCTGCGCGATCCGCGCCGCCAAACGTTGTGGGGCGCACCTGCCCCGCGCTCCTGGTTCGAGCAAGGCTCACCCTTCACGGGCCAGACCGTGCGCGAGCCGAAATTCATCGCCGATGTGCTGGTGGCGGATTAAGCGATGAAGCTCCCTCGCCTCGCCACCTATTCCGTCAAGGGTGAACCCAGGTACGGCGCCGTCCTCGAGGGCGGCATCGTCGATCTCTCCGCGCGCTACGCCAAGGATTATCCGACGCTGCGCGAGGTGATCGCCGCCGGAAAGCTCGTCAGCCTTGCCGAGGAAGCCGCGGGCCGCACGCCGGTTCACGCGCTCGGCGAGATCACCTGGCTGCCGCCGGTGCCTGCGCCGGAAAAGATCATCTGCATCGGCGTCAACTATCCCGACCGCAATGCCGAGTACAAGGACGGCCAGGACGCGCCGAAATATCCGAGCATGTTCATGCGCTCGCCCCGCTCGTTCGTGGGCCATGATACGCCGCTGGTCCGTCCGCGCGCCTCCGCGCAGCTCGACTATGAAGGCGAGATCGTGCTCGTCATCGGCAAGGCCGGCCGGCACATTCCGGAAAGCACGGCGCTCGACCACATCGCCGGACTCACGCTCTGCAATGAAGGCTCGGTGCGCGACTGGCTGCGCCACGCCAAGTTCAACGTCACGCAGGGCAAGAATTTCGATTCCAGCGGCAGCCTCGGCCCGTGGCTGGTGCCTTACATGCGGGAATCGCAGATCGCCGACATCAGGCTCACCACACATGTCAACGGCGAGCTGCGGCAGGACGACAGGACCAGCCGGCTGATGTTTCCGTTCCGCTATCTCATCAGCTATATCTCGACCTTCGCAACGCTCGTTCCCGGCGATGTCATCGTCACGGGCACGCCGACCGGCGCCGGTGCGCGGTTCGATCCGCCGCGCTATCTCAAGCCCGGCGATATGATCGAGATCGAAGCCGAGGGCATTGGGCGCTTGCGAAACGGCGTCGTCGACGAAGCCTGACCAACGATTGAAATGGAATAGCAGAATGACCACCCTCACCGGCGGCGAAGCGATCGTAAGCGGCCTTGTCGCCCATGGCGTCGACACCGTGTTCGGCCTGCCCGGCGCGCAAATCTACGGCCTGTTCGACGCCTTCCATCAGGCGCAGCTCAAGGTGATCGGCGCGCGGCACGAGCAGGCCTGCGGCTACATGGCGTTCGGCTATGCGCGCTCCAGCGGCAGGCCCGGCGTGTTCAGCGTGGTGCCCGGCCCCGGCGTGCTCAACGCCAGCGCGGCGCTGCTCACCGCCTATGGCTGCAACGAGCCGGTGCTGTGCGTCACCGGCCAGGTGCCGACGCAGTTCCTCGGCAAGGGCCGCGGCCATCTGCACGAGATGCCGGACCAGCTCGCGACCCTGCGCACCTATGTGAAATGGGCCGACCGGATCGAAACGCCCGGCAACGCGCCGACCACCGTGGCGCGCGCCTTCCAGGAGATGACCTCCGGGCGGCGCGGTCCCGCCTCGGTCGAGATGCCCTGGGATATTTTTACCCAACGCGCGGACACCGCGGCTGCGCAGGTGCTGGAGCCGCTGCCCGCGCCACTACCCGATCCTGATCTGATCAAGCAGGCGTCCGCGCTGATCAAGACCAGCAAGGCGCCGATGATCTTCGTCGGCAGCGGCGCGATCGAGGCGGGCGAGGAGATCCTCGAGCTCGCCGAGATGATCGATGCGCCCGTGGTCGCCTTCCGCAGCGGCCGCGGCATCGTCTCCAACGCGCACGAGCTCGGCCTGACCATGGCCGCCGCCTACAAACTGTGGCCGAACACCGATCTCATGATCGGCATCGGCACGCGGCTGGAGCTGCCGACCATGTCGCGCTGGCCCTACCGCCCCGACGGGTTGAAGAGCATCCGCATCGACATCGATCCGGTCGAGATGCGGCGCTTCATCTCGGACACCGCCATCGTCGCCGATGCCAAGGCGGCGACCGCCGATCTCGCCGCCGCCGTCAGCAAGGCGGGCTACAGCAAGACCACCGGCCGCCGCGGCGCGATCCGCGAGGCCACCGCGACCGCGCAAGCCGAAATCCAGCGCATCCAGCCGCAGATGGCGTATCTGAACATCCTGCGCGAAATGCTGCCGGCGAACGCGATCGTGACCGATGAATTGTCGCAGGTCGGCTTCGCCTCCTGGTACGGCTTCCCGATCTACGAGCCGCGCACCTTCATCACGTCAGGCTATCAGGGCACGCTCGGCTCGGGCTTTCCGACCGCGCTCGGCGCCAAGGTGGCGAACCCGGACAAGCCGGTGGTGGCGATCACCGGCGACGGCGGCTTCATGTTCGGCGTGCAGGAACTTGCCACCGCCGTGCAGTTCAACATCGGCGTGGTGACACTGGTGTTCAACAACAACGCCTATGGCAATGTCCGTCGCGACCAGCGCGAGCGCTTCGACGGCCGCGTGGTGGCGTCGGATCTGGTCAACCCGGATTTCGTCAAGCTCGCGGAATCCTTTGGCGTGGCGGCGGCGCGCGTCACCGCACCGGACCAGTTCAAGGCGGCGATGGAGAAGGCGCTTAGCCACGGCGGGCCGTATCTGATCTCGGTCGAGGTGACGCGGGACTCCGAAATCAGCCCGTGGGCGTTCATCCACCCGCCGAAGCCTTGAGGCCGGGCACGCCCTGAAGCCGCGCCGCCGCGATCACCAACAGGCCCGCACCTGCGACCGACCAGCAGGCGACCGGGGCCCAGTGCAGCAGCGGCGCGTACTCGGGCATTTTCTGCAAGCCGCCGGCGACCGCCGCCATCCGCGCGAAGGTGCCGAGCGCCAGCGCCGAGAACACGAGGCCGGTGACCTTCCCCTCCGCACCGGTCGAGCCGATCGCCAGCGCGGCCGAGATCGCGCTCATCAGCATGCAGCCCCAGGCCGCGCCGGCGAGAAACTGCGCGGCGATCAGCGTGTTGAGGCTGCCGGCAAGCTCCGCCGCCGCGATCGCGACCGCTCCAAGCAATCCGGCGGCGCCCATCACGATCAGGCCGCCACGGTGCTTGACGACGAGGCTCGCCGGAAACATCGCGATGTTGAAGCCGATCCAGAACACCGGCATCAACCATTGCAGCTCGTCCGGCTTGGCGAACCGCAGATAGAACGGCGCGCTGTTCATGGCGAAGTGCAATTGATAGCCGAGCGCGAGCGCCACCATCGCGACGATGAAGGCGATCGGCACCAGGCCAAGCGGCTTGGCCGCCTCGGCCGGCGTCGGCGGCGAGGTGTCGCGCGCCACATCGTACTCGATCCGCGACAGCCCGAGCGCCGTCAGCAGCAGCACCGCGCCGGAGATCACGAAGGGCAGCCGCGCGTCGTGCTCGCGCAGCATCACGCCGAGATACGGCGAGACGGCGCCGGCGAGGCCATAGCCCAGCATGGCCAGCGCCGCGAGAAACGGCACCTGCGGCCTGGCGCGGTACTTGCCGAGCAAGGTCAGCGGCGGCGCGCGCAGGGCCGACGACGTGACCGACCAGACCACGATCAGCGCGATCAACCCTACCTGCGCACCCGCGCCGACCCCGGCCACGAAAGGCAGCGCGACGAAGGCCGCGCACGAGATCGCCGCGAGCACGCCGACGAACAGGCCGAGCCGCCCGACGACGGGCGCGATCCTGTCGGCCGCGATCCCCATCGCGGTATCGGCAATGGTGAAGATCGCCTGGTCCAGCATCAGGATGAAAATCACGACCGCCGGCGCGAGGCCGACATCCGCCGCGAGCCTTGGCAGGTAGACGACGTAGGTCGTCCAGCCCAGCGTGAATACCAATTGCAGCAGGGCGAGATAAAGTCCCGTGCGAGCCGCGTTTGTGCTCGCGCCAGTCGAGACCTGTGCAGTGGTCATGTCGCCGCCTCCCCCTCGCCGAAGCTTAGACGACAGACTGGCCCTAAGGAAATGCTTCAGAGCACCTTGCGGAAGGTCAGATTGATGCGCTGCCGTCCGAGCAGCGCGTGCTCGCCGTCGGCGAGCGGCGCCACGCCGTGATAGGCGAGCCGGCTAGCCCCGCCCCAGACCACGACGTCGCCATGGACGAGCCGGAAACGGCGCGGCTTGTCGCTGCGCGCCATGCCGCCGAACAGGAAGGTCGCGGGCAACCCGAGCGAAACCGAGACGATCGGCGCGGCGAAATCGAGCTCGTCCTTGTCCTGATGGAGCGACAGCCGCGTGCCCGGCTCGTAACGATTGACGAGACAGGCCTGGGGCGAAAAGCCGTCAAAACCACCCTGCTCCGCCGCGCGGCGGGCGAGATCGCGGAACAGCGGCGGCATCGCCGGCCATGGCGCGCCGGTTCGCGGATCGATCGGGTCGTAGCGATAGCCGGTGTGATCGGTGATCCAGCCGCGCTCGCCGCAATTGGTCATCGCCACCGACATCTGATAGCCGCCGGGCGTGGTCATCCGCCGGAACGGCGATTGCGCCACGATGGCGCGCACGGCGGCAATCAGCTCACTCTCGATCGGCATGACGAAGCCGCGCAGCAGCACGGCGCCATCGGCGATCTCCTCGCGCGAGGGCTGCGCCTCGGCAACGCTATCAAACAAATCCGACGTCAACGCCTGCGCTCATTTGGCATCATGAAAGATCACACCCAGCGTATGGCGTTGGCCGGACCTGATACGGCTGACGCCATGGCGGAGGTTAACCCGGTAGGTGCCGCGTGTCCCTTGCACCGGACGGTGATGCACAGCGAAAGCGACGGCGTCGCCCTGCGCCAGCGGCACCACCTCGGCGCGGGACTGCATGCGCGGGCGCTGCTCGGTCAGCACGAACTCGCCGCCGGTGAAATCGCGTCCGGGCTCGGACAGGAGGATCGCGACCTGGAGCGGGAACACGTGCTCGCCATAGAGGTCCTGGTGCAGGCAGTTGTAGTCGCCCGCCTCGTATTGCAGCAGCAGCGGCGTCGGCCGCGCCTGCCCCGCCTCGTGGCAACGCTTCAGGAACGCCGCGTGCGCGGCGGGGTAGCGAATGTCGATCCCCATCGCTTCGTTCCAGCGATTGGCGACGCCTTGCAGGTGCGCATAGAGCGCCGGGCGCAGCTGCGCGATGAGATCAGGCAGCGGATAGGAGAAGTACTTGTACTCGCCGCGGCCAAAGCCGTGGCGGCCCATGACGATGCGGCTGCGGAAGTGCGCGTCATCGGGATAGAGCGCGGCGATGGCGCGGCATTGGTCCGGCGTCAGCAGGCCCTTGAGGACGGCGCAGCCCTGGGTATCGAGTTCTCCGGTGATCTGGGGCCAGTCGAGGGCATCGACCTGGGAGGCAACGTCAGTTCCGGATTCACTTGCGGCAATACGTTTGGCGACGCCCATGGCTCATCCTATCCACATCCGTCATTCCGGGGCGCGCCCTCTTGGGCGCGAGCCCGGAATCCAGCATGCCGCAGAGACTGCGGATGAATGGATTCCGGGCTCGCGACTTCGTCGCGCCCCGGAATGACGGAGGTTGTGTCGCAAGTCCTGACGACCGTAACCACCCGATTTCCGACTGCCTCCCCGTCATTGCGAGCACAGCAAAGCAATCCGGAATCCCACCGGGGAACCAGTCTGGATTGCTTCGTCGCAAGGGCTCCTCGCAATGACGGTCGAGAGCCTTCAGCCCCTTACCGGCAACGTCACCACGTCGTACCCATGCCTGATCGTCCGCTTCAGCACGGGGTCTTCCAGCTCGAAGTCGAACCGGTCGGCGGGGCGGATGCCACCTTTGGCCGCAAACGTGCCGCCGAACATGGCGCAGCCGTCGGGGAACCTGGTGCCGTCGAAGCCGCGCGCGATCAGGTCGGCGACGGGGAGCATCGCGTCGAGCGTGCCCTCCTGGTAGAGCACGCGCTCGCCCTTGATCGTGGCGTAGGAACGCAAAATCATCCTGTCCCAGTGGCCGATGACCTCCTCGAGCTCCCACAGCACTGACGCAATCGGCTTGTCGCACATCTGCTTGGAGACTGTGACGTTGTAGGCCTCGACCTTGCGGTCGGTGTGATCGGAGCCGCAGCCGACGAAGATGCGGCCCTGCCAGCCGATCAGCACGAACTCGACCTCGCCGGACGAGTCGCCGCCGCAGCACTCGATGCGGTCTTCCATGGTCAGCCTCCGCGCCGAGGCGCGGTAGTAGATCGGGGTCGAGGCCGGCGGGGCGATGCCCATCTCTTGCAGCTCGGCGATGTGCTTGTCGCGCGCGACGGGATCGCGGCCGGTCCAGCCGGCGATGACCATCTGGTCGATCGCCAGCGTCAGCGGCGTGGTGGCGTCCTGGGCATCGACGGTGAAAGTCAGGTCAAACACGAATTACGGCCTCCATGCCGGCAGCAAGTTCAAAGATACGGCGGTCCGATCCGCCCGCACCCGCCAGCATCAGGCCGACGGGAACGTCGCCCTCGCGATGTGCGGGCAGCGAGATGGCGCAGCCGTCGATCATGTTGATCAGGGTGCAGTTGCGCAGCGCGCGCAGGTTCTGGGTGGTGAACGCCTTGTCGTCGGCAAGGTCGGCGATCTTCGGCGGGGTGTTGGCGGTGGTCGGCAGCACCAGGGCGTCATAGGGGGCGATGTGCGCATTGACGCGGGCGATCAGCGAGCGGCGCTCGTTGAGAAGATCGATGTAATCCGCCGCGCTCTGCGCCTCGCCGCGCATGATGCGCACGGATACGCGGGGATCATAGACGTCCCCCTTGGTCGTGATGAGATAGCGGTGCCAGGCGTAGCTCTCGGACGCGGCAAAGCCGCCCTTGGCGTTCATCGGGCCGATATCGTGGAATTCGGCCATCTCGATGCGATCGATGATGGCGCCGTGATCGGCCAGCGTTTTCAGCGCGCGCTCGAACGTCTCGGCCACAGCCTTGTCGAGGTCGTCGAGCGCGATCGTGGTCGGCACCGCCAGCCGCATGCCCTTCACCGGGCGCGGCCTCAGCGCGACGACCGGCTCGTTCGCGAGCACGGCGTCGAGTATGGCACAGCAGCTGACCGATCGCGCCAGCGGCCCGATGCTGTCGAGCGAGAACGACAGCGGCACGGCGCCGTCGAGCGGCACGCGACGCTGCGTCGGCTTGTAGCCGACGATGCCGTTGAAGGCCGCCGGAATCCGGCAGGAGCCGCCGGTGTCGGTGCCGAGCGCGCCATGCGCCATGCCGTCGAGCACGGAGACCGCAGCACCCGAGGACGAGCCGCCTGGCACGTGGCCCTCGGCCCGGTTCCAGGCGCCTTTCGGCGTGCCGTAGTGCGGATTGATGCCGATGCCGGAATAGGCGAACTCGGTCATGTTGGTGCGACCGATCAGGACGAAGCCGGCCTTGCGCAGCCGCTCGACCGTCGCGGCGTCGTGCTCGGCCGCCGGGGAATCGTCGAGCGCGCGGGAGCCGGCGCGCGTCACCTGGCCCTTGATGTCGAAGAGGTCCTTGATCGAGATCGGGATGCCGGCATAGCGCGACGGTGCGGCCTTGACCTTGCGCAAGGCGTCCATCGCATCCGCCGCCGCGAGCGCGGCGTCCTTGTCGACGTGGATGAAGGTGCGCTGGCCCTCGCCGGCGGGGTCGGCGATCCTGGCGAGACAGGCCTCGACCAGCTTGCGGGAGGTGGTGCGGCCGCTTTCGAGGTCGTCGGCGAGCTTCGCCAGTGTCGGAAAATCGGGCATGTCTGTCTCACGGAATATTTGCGCGCGCAATCTATAGCGCTGCTTCAGTTCGACACAAGCATTGTGCGCATGATGGCATGCATGCGCATTGCTGGACCGTTGACGCGCCATGGTCGATTGTCGCATCAAGGTCGAAGCAGGCAGGCACAAAGGCCTGCCGCCCGGGAGGACCCGCCGACATGGCCGAACCGCAGCGCGCGCGACCGAAACCGACGCCGGAGACCCAGCATTTCTGGGACGGCACGAAAGCGGGCGAACTGCGCCTGCAGCGCTGCGACGCCTGCGCGCATGTCTACTTCCCGCCGCGCCCGTTCTGCCCGTCCTGCGCCTCGCGCAAGGTCAGCATCTTCAAGGCGAGCGGCAAGGGTTTCCTCTACAGCTACGTGATCAACCACCGTCCCGCCGCGCCCGGCTTCACGCCGCCTTATGCGATCGCCGTGGTGGAGCTTGCCGAGGGACCGCGGATGATGAGCAACATCATCGACTGCCCGCAGACCCCGGAAGCGCTCGAACTCGACATGAAGCTCGAGGTCGCCTTCCAGGAGCTCGACGACAAGATCACCCTTCCCGTCTTCCGTCCGGCGAAGGGGTAAGCCATGCGCAGCAACCAGGTCGCCGTCGTCGGCGCGGCCGAGACCACCGAGCTCGGCGTCATCCCCAACGCCTCGCAGCTCCAGCTTCACGCGGACGCGGCGCTCAATGCCATCGCCGATGCCGGGCTGAAGCTCTCGGACATCGACGGCTTTGCCACAGCGGTCGAAACGCCGCAGCAGGTCTGCCACTATCTCGGCATTAGGCCTACCTGGGTGGACGGCACCTCGGTCGGCGGCTGCTCCTTCATGCTGCATGTTCGTCATGCCGCCGCGGCGATCGAGGCCGGCCTGTGCAAGACCGTGCTGATCACCCATGCCGAGAGCGGCAAATCGATGATCGGCAAGCTGCCGCGCTCGACGCCGGCGGACAGCCTCAACGGCCAGTTCGAGGCGCCCTATGGCGTCTATGGTCCGCCCAGCATGTTCCCGATCCCTGTGTTGCGCTTCATGAAAACCTACGGCATCACCCACGAGCAGCTTGCCGCGGTCGCGGTGGTGCAGCGCGAATGGGCGGCGAAGAATCCGCGGGCGATGATGAAGGAACCGATCACGGTCGCTGATGTCCTCAATTCGCGCATGATCGCCTATCCGTTCCGCCTGCTGCAGTGCTGCCTCGTCACTGACGGCGGCGGCGCGCTGATTCTGACCTCGGCCGACCGCGCCAGGGATTTTCCGCGCAAGCCCGTCTACATCATGGGCACCGGCGAGAGCGTGGAAACGCCGATGGTCAGCCAGATGGAGACGTTTAATTCCTCGCGCGCGTTCAAGACCGCGGGTCCCCTCGCGTTCAAGGAAGCCGGCATCGCGCACAAGGACGTCGATCATCTCATGATCTACGACGCGTTCGCGCATCTGCCGCTGTTCGGCCTCGGCGATCTCGGCTTCATGCCGCATGAGGAAACGGGGAAGTTCATCGCCGACGGCAACACGCGGCCCGGGGCTAAGCTACCGCTCAACACCAATGGCGGCGGTCTCTCCTACATGCACTCGGGCATGTACGGCATGTACGCGCTCCAGGAGAGCGTGCGCCAGATGCGCGGCATCGCGCCGGCGCAGGTGCCGAACGCGAAGATTTCGGTGTGCCATGGCGTCGGCGGCATGTTCGCGGCATCGGGCACGATCGTGTTTACGAACGAGAGGTAACGCACCGTCATTCCGGGGCGCGCGCAGCGCGAACCCGGAATCTCGAGATTCCGGGTCTGGTGCTTCGCACCATCCCGGAATGACGGGCATAACATGAGGCACCCACATGACAAAATCACTGCAAGACAAGGTCATCATCGTCACCGGCGCAGGCCGCGGCATCGGACGGGAGATCGCGCTGCTCTGCGCGGCGGAAGGCGCCAAGGTCGTCGTCAACGATCCCGGTGTCGCTGCCGACGGTGCCGGCTCGAGCGCTTCTCCCGCCGAGGAAGTCGTCGAGGAGATCAAGAAGCGCGGCGGCGCGGCGGTTGCCAATTTCGAGTCGGTGGCGGAAGCGATTCCCGCCAGCAAGATCGTGAAGACCGCGACCGATCATTTCGGCCGGCTCGACGGCGTCGTCAACAATGCCGGCATTTTGCGCGACATGATCTTCCACAAGATGAGCGTGGAAGCGTTCGAGGCCGTCATCAAGGTGCATTTGATGGGCTCGTTCTACGTCAGCCACGCCGCGGCGCGGATTTTCCGTGAGCAGGAGAGCGGCTCCTTCGTGCACTTCACCTCCACCTCGGGCCTGATCGGCAACTTTGGCCAGGCCAACTACGCCGCCGCCAAGCTCGGCATCGTCGGCCTGTCGAAGTCGATCGCGCTCGACATGGGCCGCTTCAACGTCCGCTCCAACTGCGTCTCGCCGTTCGCCTGGACCCGCATGATCGGCACCATCCCGACCGAGACCGAAGCCGAGAAGGCACGCGTCGAGAAGATCAAGCAGATGGGCCCGGAGAAGATCGCGCCGGTCTGCGCCTATCTGCTGTCCGATGCCGCCAAGGACGTCAGCGGGCAGATTTTCGGCGCGCGCATGAACGAGCTGTTCCTGTTCAGCCAGAACCGCCCGCTGCGCTCGGTGCATCGCAGCGAAGGCTGGACGCCGCAATCGATCGCGGAACACGGCATGCCGGCGCTGAAGGGCTCGTTCTACAAGCTCGACCGCTCCGCCGATATCTTCCCCTGGGATCCCGTGTAAGGATCCGTCCAGCCGCATTTCCGGCATCCCTGCCCTGCGATCTCTGGTTGTCTCGATCAGAGATCGCCCCGGTTTACGCCCGATTGCAGGCGGATGCTGTCCTCCCAACAAAACTTTGGGAGGAAACCATGACAAGAATACTGACCAACTCCGACGATACGACTGCAAGCGAGCGTGGCGGTCTCGGCCGCCGTACTCTTCTCAAGGGCGCGGCCACGGTGGCCGCAACCGCCCTGCTCGCCTCGCGCGCTGACGCCCGCGAGTTCGGCGCCAATGCCGAGCCGCAGCGCTATCCCGACCCCGACATCATTGCCATCGACCCCAAGCGCTTCAGGGCCAAGGTCGGCAACACCGCGATCAAGCGGCTCTATACCGGCTGCCTGTGGGCGGAGGGACCGGCGTGGAATGCGCAGGGCCAATATCTCGTCTGGAGCGATATCCCGGCCAACCGGCAGCTGCGCTATCTCGACGACGACGGGCACATCTCCGAGCAGTTCCACAAGCCGTCGAACGAGGCCAACGGCAACTCGTTCGACACCGAGGGCCGCCAGATCAGCGCCGAGCGCACCCGCCTCGTCCGCTACGAGCATGACGGTTCGGTGACGACGCTGGCCGAGCAGGCTGGCGGCAAGCCGCTCAACGGGCCCAACGACATGGTCGTGCATCCCAACGACAAGGCGATCTGGTTCACCGATCCCGGTTATGGCGCGATCAGCATCTACGAGGGCAAGCTTGCCAATACCGGCTCGTTGCAGCCGTATCAGAAAGAAGCGGTCTATCGTCTCGACACGCAGACCGGACAGGTTGCGAAGGTCGCCGACGAGCCGTTCAAGCCGAACGGCATCGCATTCTCTCACGACTACAAGAAGCTGTATGTCTGCGACACCGGCATCACGCATTATCCGCAAGCCGAGAACGTGGTGTGGTCCTACGACATCGACGGGCCGAAGCTGTCGAACCCGAAGCGGCTGATCGACATGAAGCTCGACGGCAAGTCGGGCTTCCCCGACGGCCTGCGGGTCGACACCGAGGGCAACATCTGGGTCGGCGCCGGCTGGGTCGGTCCGGGCTATGACGGCGTGCAGGTGTTCGCACCGAACGACGGCGCGCGCATCGGACAGATCCTGCTGCCCGAGACCTGTGCCAATGTCTGCTTCGGCGGCAGGAAGAGGAACCGCCTGTTCATGACCGCGAGCCAGTCGCTCTATGCGGTCTATGTGGAGACACAGGGGGCGCATTTCTGTTGATGTGTGCGCCGTCATTCCGGGGCGGCTCGCAGAGCCGAACTATGGTGCGCAATTGCGCACCTGAGAATCTCGAGGTTCCGGGTTCGCCCCTCGGGCGCCCCGGAACGACGGCTGAGGTTAGCCCGTATTCCTCAGCCCCGCAGAGATACCGTTGATGGTGAGCTGAATCCCGCGCAGCACCTGCTCGTCCGGGTTCTGCGCGCGGTGCTCCCTCAGCAGCTCGACCTGCACGTGGTTGAGCGGGTCGAGATAGGGGAAGCGGTGGCGCACGGAGCGTTCGAGCAGCGGGTTGCCTTGCAGCAGCCGGTCCTGGCCCATGATGTCGAGCAGCGTCTCGATGCAGGAATGCCATTCGCGGCGGATGCGGCCGAAGATTTTTTCGCGCAACGCCTCATCTGGTACGAGCTCGGCATAACGCGAGGCGATCGCGATCGAGCTTTTCGCCAGCACCATGTCCATGTTCGACAACAGCATGCGGAAGAACGGCCATTCCTTGTAGAGCTCTTTGAGGAACGGCATGCCCTGTTGCGGATGCTCGGCGATCCATTGCTCGACCGCGGTGCCAAAGCCGTACCAGCCCGGCAGCATCAGGCGGCATTGCGCCCAGGAGAACACCCAGGGAATGGCGCGAAGGTCTTCGATCGCGCGGGTCTTCTTGCGCGAGGCCGGGCGGCTGCCGATGTTGAGCGTCGCGATCTCGTTGATGACGGTCGAGGCCCAGAAGTAATCGACGAAACCGTCGGTCTCGTAGACGAGGCCGCGATAGGCCTTGAAGGCGAGACTTGAGAGTTCGTCCATTGCAGTGAGGTATTCGCGGCGCGGCGCGCTCTGGCGCGGATGCAGCAGGCTCGCCTCCAGCGTCGCGGCGGCGAGGATCTCCAGATTGTTGCGGCCGACTTCGGCGTTGGAATATTTCGACGAGATGATCTCGCCCTGCTCGGTGATGCGGATCTGACCGTTCACGGCGCCGCCGGGCTGCGCGATGATCGCGTCGTAGCTCGGCCCGCCGCCGCGGCCGACCGAGCCGCCGCGGCCGTGGAACAGGCGCAGGCGCACGTGATGCCGCTCGAACACGTCGACGAGATTGATCTCGGCCTTGTAGAGCTCCCAGCCCGAGGTGACGAAGCCGCCATCCTTGTTGCTGTCGGAATAGCCGAGCATGACCTCCTGCACGCTGCCGCGGCTGTCGACCAGGCGGCGGTAATCGTGCAGCGACAGCATGCGGTCCATGATGCCGGAGGACGCCTGCAAATCCTCAATGGTCTCGAACAGCGGCACGATGTTGATCGCGCTGCGCCCGGAGGGATGGACGAGGCCCACCTCCTTGAGCAGCACGGCGACCTCGAGCATGTCGGACATGCCCTTGCACATCGAGATGATGCATTGGGGGATCGCGTCCGAGCCGAACTTCGCATGCGCCTCCGCGGCGGCGTGAAAGACGTTGAGCTCGCCCATGGTCTCGTCGCTGTACTTGACGAACGGCGACACCAGCGCACGCGTGCTGCGGAGTTCGTTGGTGAGCAACGAAATGCGCGCGTCCTCGCCGAGCGCGAGATAGGACATGCCGGGGTTGGCGGCATCCATCAGTTCGGCGATGGTGCGCTCGTGCACGGCCGAGTTCTGGCGGATGTCGAGCCGCGCCAGATGGAAGCCGAAGCAGTCCACCGCGCGGCGCAACAGCCGCAACCGGCCGCGGGCGATGACGCGGGCGTTGTTGGAAATCAGCGAGCGGTGCAGCACGTCGAGATCGGCTTGCAACTCCTTGACGCTCTCGTAAGGCCTGCCCTTGCCGACCGGCCGGCGCGTGATCTCGACCTCGAGCGCTTCAGCCGTCGCCGTCAGGCGCGCATAGATGCCGGAGACCGCGAGGCGATACGGCTCGCCGCTCCGGTGCGGCGACGTATCGGGTGAGCGCTCCGCCAGCGTGCGCAGCTCCTCCGAGACGTCGGCGAGATGGGCCGCGATCGACAGCTCGGAGCCGAGCACGTGCAGCTCGTTCAGGTAGAACTGCATCACCCGGCTCGACTGCAGCCGCAACGTGCCGCGCATCACGTCGGCAGTGACGAAGGGATTGCCGTCGCGGTCGCCGCCGATCCAGCTGCCCATGCGCAGGAACGAGGCGAGCTCGCCGGCCGCCTGCTCGCCTTCCTCCTCCAGCCGGTCTTCCAGCACGTTGACCAGCCGCGGCACCTCGCGCAGGAACGTGTAGTCGTAGAAGGACAGGCCGTTGGCGACCTCGTCGAGCACGGTGAGCTTGGTCCGGCGCAGCAGATTGGTCTGCCACAGCGTCAGCACTTCGCGGCGAAGCTGCTCGTCGCTGGCGGCGGCCTCGTCCTCGGTCAGCGCGACGCGCTCGCGGCGGTCGAGCAGGCTAGCGACCTCCATCTCTCGGTCCATGGTGCTCTTGCGGCGGACCTCGGTCGGGTGCGCGGTCAGCACCGGGCTGACGAGCGCGGTCTTGAAGAAGTTGCGCAAGGCGTCAGGGCCGATGCCCGCGGCCTTGGCATGCGCCAGCGTGTCCGCCAGCACGCCGGAGCCGCCGTTCTTGGCTGCGGTGCGGGCGCGCATCTGGCGGATGTTGTTCTGGTCCTCGGCGATGTTGGCGAGGTGGGAGAAATAGCTGAAGGCGCGGACGATCCGCACCGTCTCGGAGGTCGACATGCTGTCGAGGATCTGCTCGAGCTCGCGTCGGGCGAGCCGGTCCTCGTCGCGGTGGAACCGGATCGAGGTCTGGCGGATGCGCTCGACCAGGTCGAACAAGTCGGCGCCCTCCTGGTCGCGCACCGTGTCGCCCAGGATGCGTCCGAGCAGGCGAATGTCGTCCCGCAGCCGGGCGTCCGCCTCCAGCGCCTGGACGTCCTCCGGGCGGTTGGGGCGGGAATCGGCGGCATCGGATGGTAATGTCTGGAGGGACATGGCTCGCTCCCCTGGTTCGAGCTCGCTTGACTGCCCGGCTCAGCCGAGTGTGCGATATTTTTCCGCCGCAGTGCAAGACGAACTTGGGGGCGGCGCACACTTGGGGTGTTACTTGGGACCGGGACTGCCGCTAGGCCGGCACAATCACCTTGCCGATCGGCCACAGCGCGATGCCCGCGAGCTTCAGGTGTGCCCAGGCGAAGGGAATGCCGATGATGGTGATCGCGAGCACCAACGCGGTCACGAGGTGGCCGAGCGCCAGCCACCAGCCGGCCAGCACGAACCAGATGATATTGCCGATCACGCCGAGCGGGCCGGTGCCGATATCCTCGACACCCGTGACCTCGTAGCGGCTGACCGCTTTCGAGCCAAACGGCAGCAGCGTGTAGACGGCGATGTTGAACGCCGCCCGCGCCCAGGGCAGGCCGATGATGGTGACGGCCATGATGACCGCGGCGACCAGCCAGCCGAACGCCATCCAGGCGCCGCCAATGAGGATCCAGAGCAGGTTGAGCAGGATGGAAACGGGGGCCATGGGACGATCCGTGGTCGTTGACGCATCTCTATAGCACGCCTTCCGCGGTCATAGTCCACGACGCCGGCCGCGTTCGGCACGCAACAACGTGCCGACGAATCCAACATCCTCGATCCCGCGCGAAATCTCCTTCGAACAGAGCCAAAGCGTCACCGCAGCGGCGCCAATCGCGGCCAGCCCCGAAATGAGAACAGGATTGGGGCAGAATATGACGAGAAGATTATCGAGCGGAACGGAGCCAGTTGGCCAGCGTGGGCTGCAGGTAGATGCCAAAGCCCCACCGGAAAGCATCACGGCCGCAGCGTTCGCTCCGGCCAGAACCGTCACGACGATCGCGAGGCCTTTCTTCATGGCGAGGATGAGATCAACCATCTTCACGACGGCACAACATGCGGCCACGACGACGAGGGCCGGGCTCCATCCGGCGCCCCCGGCGGCGATCGCCTGAGCCTGGCCGCTCCAGGCCCACAGTGCGGCAACGCAGGCAAGCAGGGTGAGATTGACCTTTACCGCTTCCGGAAACTTGCACCGAAGCACATGGATATTCGCCTTCTCGATGAGGTCCAGCAATGCGCAGGCGATCAAGCCAGCTGCAAAACCACCAAGATGGACACCCCAGTCAATCCGTGAATTGCCGAACGCAAACGCGATGTTCAATCCGATGTTGATCGCGAAGAAATCGAACCCGACATCGAGCTTGCCGAGAATCCACAGGCAAAGCAGCGCGCCCAGAATGCCCGACGTGGCGCCGGACGCGCCGACCGTCAAATAGGGCGTGGAATGAATGCCATTGCCGATGACGGCGCCGAACACCATCGCGCAGAGGTAGATGATGAGGAAATAGGCCGGTCCCACCCGCCGCTCGAGATGCCCGCCCCACAGCACCAGACACAACATGTTCATCGTGAGGTGGACGAAATTGACGTGCAGGAAGCCGTAGGCGAGCAGTCGCCAATACTCATGCCGCGCGATTGCGGTCGTGTACATGCCACCGTAGCGATACAGCAACTCCGCCGGCGCCGACGGACCGCCCGCCTGGATGAAGCAAAACCCCGACGTGAGGACCGTCACCGTCATCAGCGCGTAGACGGCCGCATGAGGGACTTCGAAGAAGCTGGCGCGGAATGAGGGCATAGGTGATCGCAAGCGGCTGGAGCGGGACCGCCAATCTAGCCGAGCCGATCCATAATTGCCACTCCTGCGTGTGCCAGCCGACCTGGCCTACCGCCCCTCGAACTTCGGCTCGCGCTTCTCCATGAAGGCCTTCATGCCCTCGGCCATGTCCTGGGTTTTGAACAATGGCAGGAGTTGGAGATAGACGTGGTGGACGTGGTCGGAGAAGTTCTCGTTGAGGCCCATCCGCATCATGCGCTTGGAGGCTTGCACCGCGAGCGGCGCGTTGGCGGCGATTTCGCAGGCAATCGCAGTGGCGCGGCTCATCAAGTCGGCGTCCGGCACGACCTCGTTGGCAAGGCCCCAGTCCAGGCACTCGCGTGCGCTCAGCGTGCGGCCGGTGAAAATCAGCTCGGAGGCCTTGGCCCAACCGAGCATGCGTGGCAGCAGCCAGGTGCCGCCGGATTCCGGCACCACGCCGCGCTTGACGAAGGCTGCGGCGAGTTTTGCGGATTCCGCCATGATGCGGATGTCGCAGCCGAGCGCGGTGTCCATGCCGTAGCCGGCGGCGCCGCCGTTGACGGCACAGATGGTCGGCTTGTCCATCGCCTGCAAGACCGTCGGCGGTGTGTTGCGCAGGTTGATCGTGGTCGGAGAGGACGCCGCGCTCAGGCCATTGCCGTCGCGCTCCTTGCGCAGGTCGAGACCCGCGCAGAATGCCCGCCCCTTGCCGGTGAGGATCACGACGCGGACGTTCTTGTCCTCATTGGCCTCGGTCAAGAGCCGCGCCAGATCGTTCAGCATCGGCCCGGAGATCGTGTTCATGCGCTCCGGCGCATTCAGCGTGATGGTCGCGATGTGATCAGCGACCTCGTAGAGGACTTCTTTGGTGGCGTCACTCATGACGAATGTTTCCCCGTCCTGTGTCTCGTAGGGTGGGCAAAGGCGCGTTTGCGCCGTGCCCACCATCAGCAACTTCGATTGTCATGGTGGGCACGCTTCGCTTTGCCCACCCTACGCATTCTTCAGATCTTCCGCCCCGCCTGCTCCCAATAGGGATCGCGCAGGCGGCGCTTGAATATCTTGCCGGAGTCTTCGCGCGGCAGCCCGCTGCGGATCTCGATGTGCTTGGGCACCTTGTAGTCGGCGAGCGAGGTCTTCAGCCGCGCGCGGACATCCGCGGCATCGAGCGTGATGCCGGCTTGCGGCTCGACCACCGCCATCAATGCCTCGCCGAATTCGGCGTCGGGGATACCGAACACCGCGCAATCATGCACGCCGGGCACGGCGTGCAGCACGGACTCGATCTCGGCCGGATAGATGTTGACGCCGCCCGAGATCACCATGTCGCGCTTGCGATCGCAGATGAAGACGTAGCCGTCTTCGTCGATGTAGCCGACGTCGCCGGAGGTGATGAAGCCGTCACGGTCGATCTCGGCGCGCTTCTCCGGCTTGTTGTGATAGGTGAAGTCGGCCATCTCCGCCATGCGGGAATAGATCTCGCCGATCTCACCCACACCCAGCACGCGGCCGTCCTCGCCGAGGAAGCGCAGCTCGGCGCCGGGAGAAATCTTGCCGACGGTGCCGGGCTTCTTGAGCGCGTCCTCGGAGGTCGCAAAGGTGACGGCGCTGGATTCGGTCGAGCCGTAGAATTCGTAGATCACCGGCCCCCACCAGTCGATCATGGCGCGCTTGACGTCGGCCGGGCAAGGCGCTGCCGCGTGGATGATATGGCGCAGCGAGGAGACATCGTACTTCTTGCGCACCTGTTCCGGCAGCTTCATCAGGCGGATGAACATGGTCGGCACCATGAAGACGGTGTCGATCCTGTAGCGTTCGATCAGCTCCAAAAACTCTTCCGCCTCGAAGCGCGGCATCAGCACCAGCGCGCCGCCGAGTTTTCCCGCGCGGATGCCGAACGAGTTCGGCGCGGAATGATAGAGCGGGCCCGGCAGGATCGCGCGGGCGCCCGGCTTCAGACCATAGATCATCGCGCGCATGCGCTCGCCGGCGGCCTGCTGCTCCGGCGTCGGCGCATTGCGCCGCACGCCCTTGGGATGGCCGGTCGTGCCTGACGTATAGATCATGCTCATCGGCTGCGGCACGATTGGGCCGTCATAAGGCTGATGCTGCGCGAGCCAGGATTCGAAATCGATCGCGAAGTCCGGCGTCGCCAGATGATCCGGATCGATCTTGTAACTGGACAGGATCTCCGGCGGCGTCGGCACGCTGAGCACGGCGACGCCTTTCGGGATCGCGTCGCGCAGGGCGTGCAGCATGTCGGCATGCCCGATCAGGACGGATGTGCCGGTGTCGTTGAGGATGTAGTTGATCTCCTCTGGCTTGAAGTGCCAGTTGATCGGCACGCCATAGGCACCCAGCCGCATCGCGGCGTAGGCGGCCTCCAGGAAGGCGATGTCGTTGCGCATCAGCATGCAGACGCAATCGCCCGGGCGGACGCCGAGCTTGCTGAGGCCGTTCGCGATGCGGTCGGCGCGATTGGCGACCTCGGCGTGGGAACGGCGGCGGTCGCCGGAGGCGATGCCGAGAAATTGGGACGTTTCGCTCATTGTTGTTTTTCTTTGTTGTGGTTAGTGGCCGTCATTCCGGGGCGATGCGCAGCATCGAACCCGGAATCTCGAGGTTCCGGGTCTGGTCCTTCGGACCATCCCGGAACGACAGAGAACTAATCCGCAAACTTCGGCGCACGCTTCTCCAAATTGGCGCGCACCGCCTCGGTCTGGTTCGCACTACCGATCAGCTTCTGCTGCTCGACGGACTCGGCCAGCAGCGCCGGGCCCGGATCGACCGAGAGATTGTTGAGCAGGCGCTTGGCGGCGCGGATCGCATCGGGGCTCTTGCCGGCGATCTCGCGCGCGACGTCGAGGGCTGCGGCGCGCGGGTCGTCGCAGATGCGCGTGGCGAGGCCATAAGTCAGCGCCTCCTGCGCGGAGAAGATGCGCCCGGTGTAAGTGAGATCGCGCAGGATGTCGTCGCGCACGAGACTGGCCAGGATCGGCGTGCCCGCCATATCAGGCACGAGGCCCCATTTGATCTCCATCACCGACATCCGCGCATCGGGGGAGAGGAAGCGCATGTCGGCGCCGAGCGAGAGCTGGAAGCCGCCACCGAAGGCAACGCCGTGCACGGCCGCGATTACGGGAACAGGAAGCTGGCGCCATCCCCATACCGCCTGTTGCGGAAAGTTCGCCTGGCCATGCGTGCGCTTGGTGAGATCGCGATTTTCGCCACCCGGAATTCCGTTGCCGCCCTTTTCCTTCATGGCGGCAAAACGCCCCATGTCGAGACCGGCGCAGAAAGCGCGGCCCTCGCCGGAGAGCACGACGACGCGCACGCCTTTTTCCTTCGAAAGCCGTTCGGTGGCGGCAACCAGCGCCTCGAACATGGCCTGATCGAGCGCGTTCATCTTGTCCGCGCGCACCAGGCGCACGTCGGCGACGCCTTCCGAGATCGAGATCGAGACGCGCTCTTCCATGGATGAATTCTCCCCTGTTCTTGTTCAGTGCCGCTTTACAGGAAGCCGGCGGCCGGATTTAGTCAATCGATCAATTAACCGACAATCCCTACGGGGGAAACACCCATGTTCAAGGAAAATCTTCTGGCCGGCCGGCGCATCCTCGTGACCGGCGGCGGCACCGGGCTCGGCAAGTCGATGGCGGCGCGCTTCCTCCAGCTTGGAGCCGAAGTGCACATCTGCGGCCGACGCAAGATCGTGTGCGACGAGACCGCGACCGAATTGATGGATCTTTATGGCGGACGCGTCACCAGCCACGGCGTCGACATCCGCAACGCGCTCGCGGTCGAGGAGATGATCGAAAACATCTTTCGCGAAGCGCCCCTCACCGATCTCATCAACAACGCCGCCGGCAATTTCATCTCGCGCACCGAAGAGCTGTCGCCGCGCGGCTTCGACGCCGTCGCCAACATCGTCATGCACGGCACGTTCTACGTGACGCATGCGGTCGGCAAGCGCTGGATCGCCTTGAAGCAGCCCGGCAACGTCGTCTCGATCACCACGACCTGGGTGCGCAACGGCTCGCCCTATGTGGTGCCGTCGGCGATGAGCAAGTCGGCGATCCACGCCATGACGATGTCGCTTGCGACCGAATGGGGCCGATACGGCATCCGCCTCAACACGATCGCGCCCGGCGAGATCCCGACCGAAGGCATGAGCAAGCGCATCAAGCCGGGCGACGAGGCCGGCGCGCGCACCAAGGCGATGAACCCGATGGGCCGTGTCGGCACCATGGAGGAGTTGCAGAACGTCGCCGTGTTCCTGATCTCCGGCGGTTGCGACTGGATCTCCGGCGAGACCATCGCTATGGACGGCGCCCAGGCGCTCGCGATGGGCGGCAATTTCTACCAGCTCCGCGACTGGAGCGACGACGACTGGAAGACCGCGCGCGAGAGCATCATGGCCCAGAACGAGAAGGATCGGGCGAAGCGGGGGTAGTCGCTCTCTCCGTAGTCGTCCTGGCGAAAGCCAGGACCCACTACCACCGAATATCGTTTGGCGAAGATTGGTCATGACCGGTCTTCGCCAAATTGCGTTTTACGGCTATGGGTCCTGGCTTTCGCCAGGACGACGGCGGGGCTCCCCCATCTTGTCTTCACTCGCGGATGACGCCACACTCGGCGGCATAAGAACAAGATATCACGGGAGGAACATGTCCACACAGCCATTGGCGAATCTCGCCGACATGGTGCGCAAGCGCGCGACGAGTCGCGGCAATGCCACCGCCTACGAGTTCGAGGGCCGCGTCACCAGCTTCGTCGCGTTCGACATCAAGACCAACAAGGTCGCCAACGCGCTTCTGGCGATGGGCGTGAAGAAGGGCGAGCGCATCGCCTATCTCGGCAAGAACAGCGACTTCTATTTCGAGCTGCTGATGGGCGCGATGAAGGCCGGCGTGGTGATGGCGCCGGTGAACTGGCGGCTTGCCGGACCCGAGGTCGCCTTCATCGTTTCGGATTGCAAGGCGCCGGTGCTGTTCGTCGGGCCGGAGTTCATCACACTGGTCCGCCAGATCAAGGACCGGTTGCCTGGCGTCCGCACGATCATCACCACCGAAGGCGGCGCGCCGGAATGGCAGGATTTTACGGCCTGGCGCGATGCGCAGAGCAGCGACGATCCGAAGGTACCGATCGATACGAAAGACATCGCGATCCAGCTCTACACGTCAGGCACCACGGGCAAGCCGAAGGGCGCGATGCTGAGCCACGCGAACTTCCTCAACCTGGTGCAGACAGGCAACGCCGCAGACAAGCCGGAGTGGAACCGGTGGTCGACCGACGACGTGTCGCTGGTCGCGATGCCGATCTTCCACATCGGCGGCTCGGGCTGGGGCGTGATGGGTCTCTATCACGGCGCCCGCGGCGTGATCGCACGCGAGTTCGATCCGACCAAGGTGCTGGATTTCTTCGAGCAGTCGGGCATCACGAAGCTCTTCATGGTGCCGGCAGCGATGCAGTTCGTGGTGCGGCAGCCGCGCGCGAAGACAGTCGATTTCTCCAGGCTGAAATACATGCTGTACGGCGCCTCGCCGATTCCGGCAGCGCTGCTGAAGGAGTGCATCGAGGTCTTCAAATGCGGCTTCGTGCAGATGTACGGCATGACCGAGACGACAGGCACCATCGTCGCGCTGCCGCCGGAGGATCACGTCGAGGGGCTAGAGCGGATGCGCTCGGCCGGCAAGGCGCTCCCCGGTGTCGAGATCGCCATTCTGGATGCGGACGGCAAGCCGCTGCCGCCGCGCCAAGTCGGCGAGATCGCGACGCGCTCGGGCTCCAACATGGCGGGCTACTGGAATTTGCCGGAGGCAACCGCGGCGACGCTGCGCGGCGACGGCTGGCTGCGCACCGGCGATGCCGGCTACATGGACGAGGACGGCTATCTCTACATCCACGACCGCATCAAGGACATGATCATCTCCGGCGGCGAGAACATCTATCCCGCGGAGGTCGAAAGCGCGCTGTGCGATCATCCTGATGTCGCCGAAGCCGCCGTGATCGGCGTGCCCGACGACAAATGGGGCGAAGCGGTGAAGGCGGTGGTGGTGATGAAGCCCGGCAAGCAGGCGACCGCCACCGACATCATCAACTTCACCCGCGAGCGCCTTGCCGGGTTCAAGACGCCGAAGAGCGTGGAGTTTTTGCCGTCGCTGCCGAGGAATCCGTCAGGCAAGATTTTGCGGCGGGAGTTGCGCGAGCCGTATTGGGCGGGGAAGGATCGAAGGGTGAATTAGCCCTGCTCTATCCCCATCGTCGTCCCGGGGCGCGCGTAGCGCGAGCCCGGGACCCATAACCACAGGGAGCGATTTGACGAAGACTCGGAGTTGCCAGCTTGCCTCAAACTTCTCCCTGTGGTTATGGGTCCCCGCCTTCGCGGGGACGACTCGCGGAGGGAGATGTCGCACACCACGACCTCTTCCGCAGTGCGCCTCCTAATGCTTCCCCGGTCCCATATATCCGAACAGGAACCCCGCCACCTTGCGCATCTGAATCTCCTCGCTGCCTTCCGTGATCCGGTAACGGCGATGGTGCCGATAGATGTGCTCGAAGGGCTTGTGGCGTGAATAGCCCATGCCGCCGTGGACCTGCATGGCGCGGTCGGCGGATTCGCAGCAGAGGCGGTTTGCCCAGTAGTTGCACATCGAGACGCGGTCGGAGAGCGTGCGCTCGATCTGCTCCTCGGTGAGCTTATCCATCTCCCAGGCGGTCTTGCGGATCAGAAGGCGCAGCATCTCGGCTTGCGTCGCGAGCTCGACCAGCGGGAACTGGATCGCCTGGTTCTCGGCGAGCGCCTTGCCGAATGGTTTTCGCTCGCGCGCATATTTGACGCTTTCATTGATGCAATAGACGGCGGCGCCCAGCGAGCTCGCCGCCTGACGGATGCGGTTCTGGTGCACGAAGCACTGCGCCAGCGACAGGCCGCGGCCGACCTCGCCGAACAGCGCATCCTCGGGCACGAACACGTCGGTGAAGCTGACGCGGGGATGATCGGTCGGCATGTTGAAGGTCCACATGTACTCCTCGACCTTGACGCCGTGGCTCTTGGCCGGCACCAGGAAGCAGGTGATGCCGCGCGCATCGCCGTCATTGCCCGAGGTGCGTGCGAACAGCGCGCAATGCGTGGCGACGTGCATGCCCGTCGTCCACATCTTCTCGCCGTTGATGATCCAGCCCTTGACGTTGTCGCGGGTCGCCGGCACCGCACGCGTTTCCATGTGGGTGGCGTCCGAGCCGTGATGCGGCTCGGTGAGGCCAAAGGTGATGCGGTACTTGCCCTTGATCGAGCCGTCGATCATCGCCTTCTGGTCGTCGCGGCCGTAGCGGTCGAGCATGGTGACAACAGGGAAATTGCCGACGATGGAATGCTCGTTCTGAAGGTCGTTGTGCAGGCCAAGGCCCTTGGCGGCAAAATGCTCGCGGATCACCGCCATCCAGAGGTTGGAGCCGTCCTTGCCGCCATACTGCTTCGGCACCGGGAAGCGCAGGTGCCCGGCGGCGTCCGCGAGATCCTTGGCCTTGCGCAGCAGCGCCTCCCATTCGTGCCGCGGCAGGCCGCCGTTCTCGAAATCGGTGCGCGCCCATTCGCGACGATGATCGAAGAAGCGGATGTTGTCGTCGGCCGCTTCCAGCGGCTTGATCTCGCGTTCGATGAAACGGTCGAGCTCTCCGAGATAGGCGACGAGATCTGTTGGCAATGAGAAATCCACGGCTCTCTCCCGGATGATTTTTTCGTTTTGCGTTAAGGCGCTAAGCACGCTTTTGCTTCGCACGATTAAGGTGAGAAGAGCGCGCGCAAGTCAAGCAAGCCGAGGCGTGCCGGCTGCGCAAGGCGCATTGCGCAATTCGATGGTGCCCCGGCGCTTGTGCACGCTAGTATGACGGCAATATTCCTTCAGGAGAAAAAGCGGGAGCGAGCGATGGAGCTGAAATTTTCCAAGGTGGAACGCAAGGGACCGATCACGATCGTCACGCTGTCGCGGCCCGAGGTCTACAATGCGCTGCACACCGACGCGCATTTCGAGCTCCAGAAGGTGTTCGACGATTTCTCGGCCGATGCCGAGCAATGGGTCGCGATCGTCACGGGCGCCGGCGACAAGGCGTTCTGCGCCGGCAACGACCTGAAGTGGCAGGCGGCCGGCGGCAAACGCGGCTGGGACAAGGGCGGTTTTGCCGGCCTCACCTCCCGCTTCGACTGCGACAAGCCGATCATTGCCGCCGTCAACGGCGTTGCGATGGGCGGTGGCTTCGAGATCGCGCTGGCCTGCGACCTGATCATCGCCGCGGAGAACGCGACCTTCGCCTTGCCCGAGCCGCGCGTGGGCCTTGCCGCCCTCGCCGGCGGCCTGCACCGGCTGCCGCGCCAGATCGGCCTGAAGCGCGCCATGGGCATGATCCTCACCGCGCGCCATGTCAGCGCCAAGGAGGGTCACGAGCTCGGCTTCGTCAACGAGGTGGTGCCGCAGGGCGAGGCGCTGACGGCGGCGCTACGCTGGGCGGAGATGATCACCAAGAACTCACCGATGTCGATCCGGGCTTCAAAGCAGGCGATCCAGAAGGGGCTTGGCGTCTCGCTGGAGCAGGCGATCGAGGAGCAGCGCGAATATCCGGCGGTGAAGGCGATGGTGGCCTCGCAGGACTACATCGAGGGCCCGAAGGCGTTTTCGGAGAAGCGGCCGCCGAAATGGGTGGGGAAGTAATCCCTCCTGTCATTCCGGGGCGCGCCGTCAGGCGCGAGCCCGGAATCCATCGGGCCACGGCGACCGCGGATAAATGGATTCCGGGCTCGTCGCTTCGCGACGCCCCGGAATGACGAGGAGAGTGTGGCGCACCACTGCATCAACGCCGTCATTGCGAGCGCAGCGAAGCAATCCAGACTGCCTCCGCGGGGACACTCTGGATTGCTTCGTCGCAAGGGCTCCTCGCAATGACGGAGGATGTAGCGCCGCCTACCCGCCACGCCCCAGCTCGCGCTTATACGATGCGTAGTTCGGCTGATCCACCGCGAGCTTATCCATCGTGGTCACCCACAGATGCTCGGCGAGGCCCGGCGTTGCGAGGTCGAGCTCGCCCCTGGCGATACGCTCGGCCAGCACGCGGTTGAGGTCCGTCACCGAGCCGTCAATGCCGAGCAGTGCACGCAGCCGCTCCACCTCTTTCGCATCGCCCCCCTCCTCCTGCGTCAGCTGCCGCGTGACGAGGTCGAGGATGTTGATGGCGACGCGCAGCTTGAACGCCTGGTGGCCGGAGATCAGCGGTGCGATGTCGCTGCGGAGGAAATCGGCGACTGACTTGGTCAGCTCGACCGGTGTCGGTTCGTCCTGCATGTGTCAACTCCCGCGCGGCGCCAAGAGCCGCAACAGATCGATCTCGGTCTCGGAGGCGCGACGCCCGATCATGGCGCGCTCCATGGAATGGTCCGGTCCCTCGCGGAACCGCTGCATCATGCCGCCGCACATGATGCCCCAGCGCAGCGTGCCCATCACTTCCCAGAATTTTACGCGCGCGGGATCGACTTTTCGGCCTGCCGCTTCGTAACCCGCGAACAATTCCTCGCGAGTGCCAAAACCGCCGACGGGCTTGTCGATCTCGCCGAACCGCCAAGAGTTAACGCAGACCCAGCCAAGATCCTCCATGGGATCGCCGAGATGGGCGAGCTCCCAGTCGAGCACGGCGCGGACCCCGTCGGGGCCGATGATGAGATTGCCGTTGCGGAAATCGCCATGCACCAGCGTCTCCTCGGCCGAGGGGCCGGGATCGTGGTCGCGCAGCCAGCGCAGCGCCAGCTCGAACACGGGCTTGGGCCAGTTCAGGCTGCGATAGTCGCGCTCGAATTCGCCGATCTCCTGGGTCGCGCCGCGACTGCGCAGCTCCGGCAGCTTGTCCAAAGGCAGCCTGTGCAGGCCCGCGAGAACGCCGCCGATTTGCCGCGCGAGAAGCGGCCGCGCGGCCGCATACTCTTCATCGCGAAGAATCTTGCGCGCGATGGTCTCGCCCTCGACCCGCTGCATAATGAAGCCGGTGCCGAGATCGTCCTCGGCCGTCAAGACATGCATCACGCGCGGCGACGGCACGCCGGCTTCATAGGCGAGCTGCATCAATTGCGCTTCAGCGCCGAGCCCCGCCGCGCGCGTCGGAGCCGCGCCATAACCCTTCGGCGAGCGGCGCAGGATCGCACCGATCGGCCCGTCGGGATGCACGATGTCGAAGCGCCAGGTTTCCTGGCTGGCACCGCCGGACAGCTTGGCCGCGCCGGTGACGCCGGTCGCCCCCTCGCACCAGCGCGTGACGCTGCGGGAGAGTTGCGCTTCGATCATTTGCCCTTGAACTGCGCGGGGCGCTTCTCCAGGAACGCGCCGACGCCCTCGCGAAAATCCTGGGTGTCGCCGGCGCGGAGCTGGCACTGGAATTCGAGGTTGAGCTGATCCTCGAAAGAATTTTCCGGGCTGTCCCAATAGAGCTTGCGGATCAGCGACAACGCCACCGTCGGGCCGCTGGCAAGCTCGCGCGCCAGCTTCATCGCCTCCTCCATCAGCACGCCGTCATCGTAGACGCGATTGACTAGGCCCCATTCCAGCGCCTTCTCGGCCGGGAGCCGCTCGCCCATCAGCGACAGCTCGATCGAGCGGGCCCGACCAATGAGCCGCGGCAGCAGCCAGGTCGACCCGCAATCCGGCACGAGGCCGATGCGGCGGAACGCCTGCAGGAAGTAGGACGAGCGCGCACACAGGATCATGTCGCCAAGCAGCGCGAAGCTCATGCCGGCACCCGCCGCCGGCCCATTGACCGCGGTGACGATCGGGCAGTGCAGATTGCGGATGCGGCGCAGGAACGGGTGAAAGCCGGTCTCCAGCGTCAGGCCGGCCTTGGTCTTCTTCGACTGGTTGTTGCGGCCCTGAAGATTAGCGCCGGTACAGAACGCCCGCCCCGCGCCGGTCAACACGACGCAGCGCACCTCGTCTTTCTTCTCTTCGATCGCATCGAGCGCCTCGGCAAGGCCACCCAGCATGTCCACGGAGACCGCGTTCATCACCTCCTGATGGTCGAGCTTGAGGATCGCGACCGAACCATCGAAGTCGAGCGTGACGTGTTTGAACTGCATGGTTTCCTCGTCAGTTGCGGCCTGCGTCAGTTTCGCAGACCGGAATTACTTTTGCCGGGGCGCATATTTGATTTTTGGCGCGGTCTTGTCCATGGTGATCGGAGCATAGCAAGCAATCTTGCGCGCAGCGGCTGATGCGCGTCATGCCAGAAAGTCTTGCCAAAAACGGGAAACGCGCCATGAACCTTTTCGACCTCTCCGGCCGTGTCGCCGTGATCACCGGCGGCAATGGCGGCATCGGGCTCGGCATCGCGCAGGCACTGGCCGGCCAGGGCTGCAACGTTTCGATCTGGGGCCGCAATCCTGACAAGAACAGAAGCGCTGCCGCGAGCCTGGCGGGACTTGCCGGCAAGGTGGATACCCGCGTCTGCGACGTCACCGATCCGGCATCGGTCAATGCCGCGATGAAGGCCACGCTCGACACCTTCGGCCGGGTCGACGGCTGCTTCGCCAATGCCGGCATCGGCGGCGGCGGCCGGCGCTCCTTCATCGAGCGCACCGAAGAGGAATGGCGCACGATGTTTTCGACCAATCTCGACGGCGTGTTCCACGCGTTCCAGGCGGCCGCCAGACACATGACCGACCGCGCCAATGCCGGCGATCCCTTCGGCCGGCTGGTCGCGACCTCGAGCCTCGCCTCGATCTTCGGCACCGCGCGCAACGAGCACTATGCCGCGACCAAGGCTGCCATCAACGCGCTGGTGCGCGCGCTCGGCGTCGAGCTGGCACGCCACGGCGTCACTGCGAATGCGATCCTGCCCGGCTGGATCAAGAGCGACATGACCGCCGGCCTCATGGCCAACGACAAGTTCGTCGCCAATGTGATGCCGCGCATTCCGCAGCGTCGCTTCGGCGAGGCCAGCGATTTCGGCGGCATCGCGGTGTATCTGATGAGCAGGGCGTCGTCGTATCATACGGCCGATACGTTCGTGATCGACGGCGGCTATACCGCGTTTTGACATCTCGTAGGTGGGCAAAGGCGCTCTTGCGCCGTGCCCACCAGAAATACTTTCGAAGGCCGTGGGCACGCTGCGCTTTGCCCACCCTACGGCTTCTCGTTTTGTGAGCGCAGAGGGGACAGGGCGAATGTTTTCACACATCATGATCGGCACCAACGACCTCGACAAGGCGAAGGCCTTCTACGACCAGCTGCTCAGCACGCTCGAGGTGCGGCCTGCACGGGTCGACGGCCATCGCATCTTCTACATCACCAAGACCGGCGTGTTCTCGGTGACGAAGCCGATCAACGGCGAGCCCGCGACCTGCGCGAACGGCGGCACCATCGGCTTTGCCGCCAACTCGCCTGAGCAGGTCGACAGGTGGCACGCGGCCGGCGTCGCCGCCGGCGGAACGCCGATCGAGAATCCGCCCGGCATCCGCGAGGGCGCGGGGAACAAGCTTTATCTCGCCTACTTGCGCGATCTCGACGGCAACAAGATCTGCGCGATGCACCGGATGCCGAACTGATTGCTCCAGGACGCTGTCATTCCCCGCGAAGGCGGGGAATCCAGTACGCCGCGGCTTCTCCGTGAGTCGCTGACGTCACGGAGTACTGGATCGCCCGGTCAAGCCGGGCGATGACAACCGTGAGTGCGGCCCGCGCCTGCCACCTCACTCCATTCAAACAACATTTCAAACGCCCTCGCGATATTCCATCGCGTGGCATGGCTCGCGCGAAAAATGCGCGCTCGCACTTTGGCCACGCTGCGACTATTCTCGCGTTCAGCACGAACTCAGCGCCCCCGGGAGGAACAATGACAAAACACACCTACATTCCCCGCACCACCAACTACACGCTCAATCCGGGCGACGAGCTCAACGACCTCCGCATGTCGGACCAGGTTCGCCCGCTCTACGATCACGTCAGGAAGTTCATCCGCGACACCGTCGAGCCGATGTCGATCGAGTTCGCCAAGGCTGGCGAGAGCAAGGAAGACCGCTGGAGTTTTACGCCGAAGCAGCTCGAAGTACTCGAGGTCGCCAAGAACAAGGCCAAGAAGGAAGGCCTCTGGAACTTCTTCCTGCCCGATGACGAGACCGGCCAGGGCCTGAAGAATCTCGACTATGCCTATATCGCCTCCGAGCTCGGCAAGAGCCCGCTGGCCTCCGAGACGATGAACTGCTCGGCGCCCGACACCGGCAACATGGAGGTGCTGGAGCGCGTCGGCACCAAGGAGCAGAAGGAGAAGTGGCTGAAGCCGCTGCTCAACGGCGAGATCCGCTCGGCCTATGTCATGACCGAGCCGAACGTCGCCTCCTCCGACGCCAAGAACATCTCGACGACGGCCAAGCTCGTCGGCGACGAATGGGTCATCAACGGCGAGAAGTATTACATCTCCGGCCTAGGGGATCCCCGCTGCAAGATCCTCATCGTGATGGTGAAGACCAATCCGGATGCGGCGCCGAGCAAGCAGCAGTCGCAGATCCTGGTGCCGCGCGACACGCCCGGCGTCGAGGTGCTCGGACCCATGTACGTGTTCGGCCAGGACCACGCCCCGCGCGGCCACATGCACATGCGCTTCAACAATGTGCGCGTGCCGAAGGAGAACATGCTGCTCGGCGAAGGCCGCGGCTTCGAGATCTCGCAGCTCCGCCTCGGCCCGGGGCGCATCCATCACTGCATGCGCACCATCGGCAAGGCCGAGAAGGCGCTCGATCTGATGGTGCAGCGCGGCCTGACCCGCGAAGCCTTCGGCAAGAAGATCGCCCATCTCGGCGGCAACATGCAGATCATCGCGCAGGCGCGCTGCGAGATCGAGGCGATGCGGCTGATGGTGTTGAAGGCGGCGAAGGCCATGGACGTGCTCGGTAACAAGGAAGCCCGCGTCTGGGTCTCCATGGTGAAGGCCATGGTGCCAGAGCGCGCCTGCAAGATCATCGACCAGGCCATCCAGATGCACGGCGCCACCGGCATCTCGCACTGGACCCCGCTCGCCGAGATGTACCAGGACGTGCGCCACCTGCGCTTTGCCGACGGTCCGGACGAGGTGCACTGGATGGTCGTCGGCCGGCACGAGCTGAGCATGGCCTGAACTCTATCCGTCCCTCTCTCCGTACTTGCGGGGAGAGTCCCGTAGGGTGGGCAAAGGCGCGCTCTTCGCGCGCCGTGCCCACCATCTCGGCTCTTCGCATGACGTGGTGGGCACGCTCCGCTTTGCCCACCCTACGAAGCTCCCCGCACGCGGGGAGAGGCGAAGACAGCGACACCTACGTCGCCGGCGCGAGCTTGTCCTGCGTCTTGGTTTCGAAATCGGATGCGTCGTGGCGCTCGTGGAGCTGGCTGGCGGGGTCGCCGGAGACGCGGTTGACCATGCGGCCGCGCTTCACGGCCGGACGCTTGGCGATCTCGTCGGTCCAGCGCTGCACGTTCTTATAGTACTGCACGGAGAGGAATTCGCCGGCGCCGTACACCAGCCCCTTGGCGAGCGCGCCATACCAGGGCCACACCGCGATGTCGGCGATGGTGTACTCGCTGCCCGCGAGATATTCGTTGTCGGCGAGGCGCCGGTCGAGCACGTCGAGCTGGCGCTTGGTTTCCATCGCAAAACGGTCGATGGCGTATTCGATCTTGGTCGGCGCGTAGGCGTAGAAATGGCCGAAGCCGCCGCCGAGATACGGCGCGCTGCCCATCTGCCAGAACAGCCAGGACATCGCTTCGGTGCGGGTCTTGATGTCCTTCGGCAGGAAGGCGCCGAACTTCTCGGCGAGATAGAACAGGATCGAGCCGGACTCGAACACCCTGACCGGCTCGGGGCCGGAGCGGTCCATCAGCGCCGGGATTTTCGAGTTCGGATTGATGTCGACGAAGCCGCTGCCGAACTGGTCGCCGTTGCCGATCCTGATCAGCCAGGCGTCGTATTCGGCCCCCTTGTGGCCGAGCGCCAGAAGCTCCTCCAGCATCACCGTGACCTTCACCCCGTTCGGGGTCGCCAGCGAATAGAGCTGGAGCGGATGGCGGCCGACCGGCAGCTCCTTGTCGTGGGTGGGGCCGGCGATCGGGCGGTTGATGGTGGCGAACTGCCCGCCATTCTCCTTGTTCCAGGTCCAGACTTTGGGCGGCACGTAGGCGGGGACGTCAGTCATGCGGGGCTCCGGCGGAAAGATGCGCCTGCATTAATTAGCCCGCGAGCGGCCGATGACAAGCCCTGCCGGCTCTGCGTCCGGCGCGGGCCTCACGCCGGTGTCATGCATCCGGCCTAACCCGTCACCACCCTGCGCGGCTGCTCCGCCCGTGTCATCACGAACCCCTCATATCCTTTCCCCGCGACCTCGTCGCAGATCCGCCGGTAGACGCCGACGCCGCCGATATAGGGCATGAAGATGCGCGGCTTGCCGGGGATGTTGGCGCCCATGTACCAGGAATTGGCCTGCGGATAGAGCGTGCCATGGGCAACTTCGTTGACGTGCGCGACCCACTTGTCCTCCGCCCCTCCGTCCGCCTCCATCGTGGCGAGGCCCTGCTTGCGCATGTGGAGGAGGCAGTCGGCGATCCAGTCGACATGCTGCTCGATCGACACGATCATGTTCGACAGCACCGACGGGCTGCCGGGCCCGGTGATGATGAAGAGATTGGGAAAGCCTGCGCTCATCAGGCCGAGATAGGTCTTGGGGCCCTCGGCCCATTTCCGGTTCAGCGTCCGCCCGCCGCGACCGCGAATGTCGATCCGGGCGACCGATCCGGTCATGGCGTCAAAGCCGGTCGCCATCACCAGCGCATCGACCTCGTGATCTGCCCCCGCGACACGGACAGCGTTCGCGGTGATCTCCTCGATCGGATTGGTCTTGATGTCGACCAGCGAGACGTTCGGCCGGTTGAAGGTCGCGAAATAATCGGTGTCGATGCAGATGCGCTTGGTGCCGATCGGATGGCTGTTCGGCTGGAGCAATTCCGCAGTGCTGGCGTCCTTGACGATCTCGGTGATCTTGCCGCGCACGTAGTCGGCGGCGGTGTCATTCGCGGCCAGATCCAGGCCGAGATTGTTGTAGGCGTACATGAAGGTGAGCCCGCCGCGATCCCAACGCGCCCCGTATTTGGCGCACCTCTCATCCTCGCTGTCGTCGAGAGCGCCGCGATCGGGCGGCTCGGCATAGATGCCGTTACGCGCGACCTCGCGGGCGAAGCGGCGGATCTCCGGATAATTCTGCCGGAACGCATTGCGTTCCTCGTCGGTCAACGCGGCATTGCGGGCGGGAATCGAGAAATTCGCGGTGCGCTGGAAGACCGTGAGATGCTTTGCCTGCTCGGCAATGATGGGCGCCGACTGGATGCCGGATGAACCGGTGCCGATAAGGCCAACGCGCAAGCCCGTGAAGTCCACGGGCTCGTGCGGCCAGTTGCCGGTGTGGTAGACGGGACCTTTGAAGTTTTCGAGACCCTTGATGTCGGGCTTGCGCGCGTTCGACAGGCAGCCGGTGGCGAGCACGACGAACTTCGCTTCGACCGTCTTTCCGCCGGAAATCGTCACCGACCAGCCATTGGTCTGTTCATCGAAGACAGCGCGCTCGACGCGCGTGTCGAACTGGATGTCGCGGCGCAGATCAAAACGATCCGCGACATGGTTGGCATATTTCAGGATCTCTGCCTGCGGCGCGTAGCGCTCGCTCCAGTCCCATTCCTGCTGGAGCTCATCCGAGAACGAGTAGGAATATTGCATGCTCTCGACATCGCAGCGCGCGCCCGGATAACGATTCCAGTACCAGGTGCCGCCGACACCACCGCCCTGCTCGTAGACGCGCGCCGAGAAGCCAAGCCCGCGCAGCCGATGCAGCATGTACATGCCGGCAAAGCCGGCGCCGACGACGACCACGTCATAGGCTTCACTGGCCTCGGCCGGACTCGATTGCGCTGGCGACATCGGTTGGCGCTCCCTCGTTGTTGTCTGTTGTTGTTCGCCAGCATTCTCTCACGTCGGCCAAAGCGCAAGAGGCTCATTCACGGCCGCCGCTCCGCTTATTTTGCGCGACGGAATGGCTCCTCGCGTGGCGTGGCGCCTATACGCAAGATGCGCGGCGAAATCCGGCTTGGCATCGCCGGCGACGATGGGTTAGCGTCGCACGGCCTTCGCCAAGGACAACAACAACGCAAAGCAATAACAGCAACGCGACGGCCGCCGGGAGAGAGCCATGAAATCGCCGATCTGCGACATGCTGGGCATCGAGTTCCCGCTGCTCGCCTTCAGCCATTGCCGCGACGTCGTCGCCGCCGTCAGCCGCGCCGGTGGCTTCGGCGTGTTAGGTGCCACCGTGCATACGCCTGATACGCTCGAACACGAGATGAAATGGATCGACGACCATATCGACGGCAAGCCCTACGGCATCGACGTGCTGATCCCCGAGAACATCTCGACGGCGGGCGAGAAGGACGTCACCTGGAAGAGCCTGGAAGCGCGCGTGCCGCAAGAGCATCGCAACTACACGCGCGACCTCCTGAAGAAGTACGACATCGAGCTGACGACCACTGGAATGGCCGACAACCAGCCGCAGCCGTTCGACGGAAAGACGGCGCTTCAGCTGCTCGAGGTCTCCTTCAATCATCCGATCAGGCTGATCGCGAACGCACTCGGCGTGCCGCCGAAAGCGATGATCGAGATGGGCAAGAAGCACGGTGTGCCGGTCGCAGCTCTCGTCGGCGCCAAGGAGCACGCGCTGCGCCAGGTCGCGGCCGGCGTCGATATCCTCGTGGTCCAGGGCACCGAGGCCGGCGGCCATTGCGGCGAGGTGTCGACCATGGTGCTGGTGCCGGAGGTGATCAAGGCAATCAAGAAGATCCGCGACGTGCCGGTGCTGGCGGCCGGCGGCATCATGACAGGACGGCAGATGGCGGCCTGCATGGCGATGGGCGCAGCCGGCGCCTGGACCGGCTCGGTATGGCTCGCGACCGTGGAAGCCGAGACGACGGAAATCTTCCGCGAAAAGATGATCGCCGCGTCCTCGCGTGACGCGGTGCGCTCGAAGGGACGCACCGGAAAGCCCGCGCGGCAGCTCCGCTCGGTCTGGACCGATGCCTGGGACCGCGCGCCGGAAAGCCCGGGTGCACTGCCGATGCCGCTGCAAAGCATCATCAGCCGCGACGCCTTCAATTCGATCGACCGCGCGGCGGCGGCTGGCAACGCCAAAGCGCGCGATCTCGTCAGCTACTTCGTCGGCCAGGGCGTCGGCCTGATCGACAGCGTGAAGTCGGCGGGCGCCGTGGTGCAGGAGTTCAAGGAAGAGTTTGCCGAGGCCGTCGAGCACATGAATGCGCTGGTGGCGGAGTGATTGCCCGCGGCCCCTCCTTCGAGGCTCGCCAGGCGTCGCTCGGCTCGCACCTCAGGATGACGCTTTCTCCGTAGCCGTCACCCTGAGGTGGCCGCTTCTTCAGCGGCCCTCGAAGGGCGACGGCGTGCCCGAGACTTAAACCGTGAAGCAAGAAGAAATGACCAACATCCCCGAAGACCGCATCCCCGTCATCGTCGGCATCGGCGAGATCGTCGACCGCCCCAAGGAGATCACCGAGGGCCTCGAGCCGCTCGATCTGCTCGTACAGGCGCTGCGGCGCGCCGAAGCGGATGCCGGGGCAAAGCTGCTCGGCGAGGTGCAGTCGCTCGACGTCGTCAACTTCCTGAGCTGGCGCTACCGCGACCCGGAAAAGCTGCTGGCGCAGCGACTCGGGATCACGCCTTCGCATTGCTATTACGGCCCGGTCGGCGGCGAGAGCCCGATCCGCTACATCCACGAGGCCGCAAAGCGCATCGCGCGCGGCGAATGCAGCGTTGCCGCGGTCTGCGGTGCGGAGGCGCAGTCGACCGCGACCAAGGCCGAGCGCGCAGGCGCGAAGCTGCCATGGACGCCGTTCGCGCATGATGTCGAGGAGCCCAAGCGCGGCGCAGCGTTCCAGAATCCGCTGGCCGTGAAGCTCGGCGTGTTCCGGCCCGTCACGGTCTATCCGTTCTATGAGGCGGCCTCCTCCGCTCATTGGGGCCAGACGCCGCGCGAGGCGATGGCGGAATCGGGCACACTGTGGTCGCGCTATTCCGAGGCCGCCGCACAAAATCCAAACGCCTGGCTGAAGCGACGCTATGCGCCGGACGAGATCACGACGCCGACCGCGGACAACCGTCTCATCGCCTGGCCTTACAACAAGCTCATGGTCGCCAACCCCAGCGTCAACATGGGTGGCGCGCTGCTGCTCACCAGCCTTGCCAGGGCGCGCGCGGCGGGTATCGCCGAGGACAGACTGGTCTATCCGCTCGGCGGCGCCTCGGCGGAGGAGCCGCGCGACTATCTCCTGCGCGACCAGTTCTACGAGAGCCATCCGCAGAATGCGGTGCTGAAAGCCGCGGTGGACCTCGCCGGCGGCGACGGCACGGCATTCGAAGCGATCGAGCTCTATAGCTGCTTCCCCTGCGTGCCCAAGATGGCGCGGCGGACGCTGGGCCTTTCCGCCGACGTGCAGCCGACCGTGACCGGCGGCCTCACCTTCTTCGGCGCGCCGCTCAACACCTACATGACGCATGCGGCCTGCGCGATGGTGCGGCGCCTGCGCGATGGCGCCAGGCTCGGCCTGCTCTACGGCCAGGGCGGCTTCGTCACCAAGCATCATGCGCTGGTGGTTTCGAGGGCGCCGCCGCGCGCGGCGCTGGCGCAGGAGGCGAGCGTGCAAGGAGAGGCCGACCGCAACAAGCGCGCGGTGCCGGACTTCGTCGCGGAAGCCTCGGGCAAGGGCAAGGTCGAGAGCTTTACGGTGCTCTACGGCCGTGGCGGGGATGTCGAGCACGGTGTGGTGATGCTGCGCACGGAAGATGACCGCCGCGCGCTGGCGCGGATACCGGCGGGTGATACCGCGACGCTGGCGCATCTCCTCAACATGGATCGCACGCCGGTCGGCTCGCTTGGCGAGATCGCGATGGCCGGCGATGGCGTACCGGAGTGGCGGGTATCCTGATCTCCCTCTCCCCGTTCTTACGGGGAGAGGGTCGGAGTGAGGGGCTGCGTCCGCAAACACCGTGAGAGTTAGACTCGCGGAGAGTCCCTCTCACCCGAATTGCTTCGCAATTCGACCTCTCCCCGCAAGCGGGGCGAGGTGAAGAAAAGCTAGCCCTTCGGCGCCTGCTTTTCCGACGCGGTGGCCGGCTTGCCCTTGGCGCCGGCGCCGACGACGCGGACCTGATCGCCATCGGACAGGCCGTCCGGCGGGGCGGTGATGACGCGATCGTCCGGAGAGATGCCTGATGCGAGCTCGATTTCCTTGCCAAGATCGCGCGCGATCGTCACGGCCTTGAACAGCACCTTGTCGTCCGCACCGACGGTCGCGACACGCAGGCCGCTGCCGTTGAAGATCAGCGCGCTGGCGGGAATGCTGAGCGGCGCGGAGTCGCGCTGGAGGCTCAACTTCACGCTGGCATAGCCGCCGGGCATTAGTTCGCCCGAGGAATTGTCCAGGCCAAGCTGCATGCGCGTGGTGCCGGAGGCAACGTCGACGGCCTGCGAAGACGCTTCCACCGTCGCCTGGAAGGTCCGGTTCGGATACTCCGGCAGCGCGATGGTGGCCTTCGCGCCGATCTTGATGGCCGGCACGTAATTCTGGGGCACGTTGACATAGACGCGCAGCTTGGTGATGTCCGAGACCACGAACATCGCCGGGCCCGAGCCGCCACCGGCATTGATCAGCGCACCGACGTCGGTATCGCGCGCCGTGACCACGCCGTCGAACGGAACGGTGATCTTCTTGTAGCCGGCCAGCGCTTCCAGCCGCTCGACATTGGCCTGTCCCGAATGCACCGCGGCGTTCTTGTTGGAGAGATCGGCGGTGCGCTCGTCGATCTCCTGCGCGGAGACGAAGTTGGAGGCGACCAGCGTCTTGCGCCGGTTCAACGTCGCTTCCGACAGCCTTGCGCTCGCCTGCTGGCTGGCGAGGTCGGCGCGGGCTTGCAAGAGCTGCTGGTCGAGGTCGGGCGCCTCGATCTCGGCAATCACCTGCCCGGCCTTGACGCGGGCGCCCATGTCGGCGCTCCAGCTCTTCAGGTAACCCGACACGCGCGCGAAGATCGGGGCACGGTAGTAGGCTTCCAATCGGCCCGGCAGGTCGAGGCTGGCGTTAAGCGCCTTGGCGTTGGGCTGCGTCACCGCGACGCTGGGAACGGCCTGATCATCGGTCCATTCCTTCAACTTGGTGCCCTGCTCCTCGCGCGCGCGGATGCCGGTGCCGACGACAAGGCCTGCCGCAATCAGCGCCACCACGCCGAAGATGCCCAGTTTCCGGTGCGACACCGGGGAGCGGGATTCAGTGGGCGACATGCGGAGTCTCCAAGGGGGCGGCGGCTTCGGCGCCTTGTTTCTTGTGTACCATGCTGAACACCACGGGAACAAACATCAGCGTGGCGAAGGTTGCAAAGATCAGGCCGCCGATCACGGCGCGGCCGAGCGGCGCATTCTGCTCGCCGCCCTCGCCGAGGCCCAGAGCCATCGGCGCCATGCCGATGATCATGGCAAGCGCGGTCATCAGGACCGGGCGGAACCGGACGAAGCCGGCTTCGAGCGCGGCCGCAACGGGATCGCCGAGCTCCGCGTAGCGCTCGCGCGCAAAGGAGATCACGAGCACGCTGTTGGCGGTGGCAACGCCCATGCACATGATGGCGCCGGTGAGCGCCGGGACCGACAGCGTGGTCTCGGTCATGAACAGCATCCACACGATGCCGGCGAGCGCGGCCGGCAGCGCCGTGATGATCACGAACGGGTCGGACCAGGACTGGAAATTCACGACGATCAGGAAGTAGATCAGCACGACGGCGCCAAGCAGGCCGAACAGCAGGCCGGTGAAGGCGCTGTTCATGGTCTGCACCTGGCCGAGCAGCACGACGGAAGATCCCTTCGGCACCTCCTTCGCGGTGTCGGCGATCACCTGGCGGATGTCGGCGGCAACCGCGCCGAGATCGCGGCCCGAGGTCGTAGCGAAGATCTGCACCATCGACTGGATGTCGTATTGCGACACCACCGCGCTCGACGTCGAGCGCTTGATGTCGGCGATGCCGCCGAGGATCGGCGACTGCGCGTTGCCGGTGGCGGTGATCGGCAGCGTCTGTAGCGCGCCGAGCGAGTCGATCTGGTATTGCGGCGTCTGCATCACGATCGAATAGGACACGCCGTTATCCGGATTGAGGTAGTAGGTCGGCGCCACCTGCGAGGAACCGGCAAGATTGACCACGAGACTGTTGGTGACGTCGCGCTCGGTCAGGCCGACATATTGCGCACGGGTACGGTCGACATCGATATTGAAGGTCGGGTTGTTCGGCGATTGCTGGATGCGCGCATCGGCAACGCCGGGAATCTTGCGGACCTTGGCCAGCAGATTGTTGGCGTAAGCGAAGTTGGCGCTGATATTGGCGCCGCGGATCTGAAGGTCGATCGGCGCCGGCGCACCGAAGTTCAGGATCTGGCTGACGATATCGGCCGGCAGGAACGCGAAGCTGACGCCGGGGAACAGCCGCGGCAGCTGCTCGCGCAGCACGCGCACATGCTCTTCGGTCGGCTTGTGGCCTTCCCTCAGCTTGATCTGGATGTCGCCGTCCTGCGGACCGATCACGCCGGTGTTGTTGTAGGTCATGTTGATGCCGGAGATCGGCATGCCGATGTTGTCGGTCATGGTCTCGATCTCACCCGGGATCAGCTTGCGCACGGCCTTCTGCACGTCAGCGAGCTGGTTGGCGGTTTCCTCGACGCGGGTGCCGACCTGGGTGCGGACATGCATCAGGATGTTGCCGGCATCGACCGCGGGGAAGAAGTTGCGCCCGAGGAACGGCACCAGCGCAAAGGACGCGCCGACCACGCAGAGGAAGCCGATCACGAACACCGCGCGATGCGCCAGCGCCAGCCCAAGGAAATCATGGTAGCCGCCGCGAATGCGTTCGAAATGCTTCTCGAACCCGCGCTGGAACCAGACCAGCGGATTGCGCGACTTCGGCGGCTCGCCCTCGTGGTGGACATGCGGATGCAGCAGATAGTTCGCCATGGTCGGCACCAGCGTGCGCGACAGGATGAACGACCAGATCATCGCGAACATCACCGCTTCGGCCATCGGCACGAACAGGAAGCGCGCGACACCGGTGAGGAAGAACATCGGCACGAACACGATGCAGATGCAGAGCAGCGAGACGAAGGCCGGCGTGACGATCTGGTTGGCGCCGTCGAGGATCGACTGCTCGACCGGCTTGCCCTGCTCCAGATGGTAGTTGATGTTCTCGATCGTCACGGTGGCGTCGTCGACGAGGATGCCGACGGCGAGCGCGAGCCCCCCGAGCGTCATGATGTTCAGCGTCTCGCCGATCGCCGAGAGCATGATGATGGCGCCCAGCACCGACAGCGGGATCGAGACCGCGATGATGATGGTCGAGCGCCAGCTGCCGAGGAACAGCAGAATCATGACGCTGGTCAGCAGCGCCGCGATCACGCCCTCGAAGGCGACACCTTCGATCGCGCCGCGAACGAACACCGACTGGTCGCCGATGAAGCCGATCTTCAGCGCGTCCGGGAGCTGGTCCTTGACCTCGATCACCTTCTGCTTGATGCCGGCGATGATATCGAGCGTCGAGGTCGCGCCCGCCTTCAGCACCATCATCAGCACCGAGCGATTGCCGTCGACATGAACGATGTTGGTCTGCGGCGGATTGCCGTCGCGCACGGTCGCGACATCGCGCACATAGACCATCGCGCCGTTGACGGTCTTGATCGGGAGGTTGCCGAGCTCGTCGATTTTCAGCGGCGAGTTGTTGAGCTGGATGTTGTATTCGAAGGTGCCGATCTTCTGGGTGCCGACCGGCGTGATCAGGTTCTGGGCGGCCAGCGCGTTGGCGACGTCCTGGCCGGACAGGCCGCGGGCCTGGAGCGCGGTCGGGTCGAGATCGATCTGGACCTGGCGCTGCTTGCCGCCGAACGGATACGGAATCGCCGCACCAGGCACGGTGACCAGCGGGGTGCGCAGATTGTTAATGCCGATATCGGCGAGGTTCTGCTCGGTCAGGCCGTCGCCCGACAAGGCCACCTGGATGATTGGCACGGTCGAGGCGGAGTAGTTCAGGATCAAGGGCGGCGTCGCGCCCGGCGGCATCTGCTTGAGCAACGTCTGCGAGATCGCTGTGACCTGTGCGTTGGCAGTGCGGATGTCGACGTTCGGCTGAAAGAAGATCTTGATGATGCCAAAGCCGTTATAGGAGTTGGCGACGATATGCTCGATGTCGTTGACCGTCGTCGTCAGCGCACGCTGGAACGGCGTCGTGATGCGGCCGGACATCTGATCGGGCGGCAGGCCGGTGTACTGCCAGACCACGCCGATCACGGGAATGCGGATGTCGGGGAAGATGTCGGTCGGCGTCCGCAGGGCTGCCAGCGGTCCGATGATCAGGAGCAGGAGCGCGAGCACGACAAACGTATAGGGTCGGCTCAGGGCAATACGGACCAGAGCAATCATGCGCCAGGCAATTCCAGGTCAGGCAGGGATACGGAATCCGCCCCCACGGGGATCCTGTTTCCCCTTTACCTGAGCACCGCCGGAAACGCTAATCACCGGCAGCTTTCCTGCATTCACTTCCCTGCTACCGCACTGCGAAATCGGCATCGCAGCTATGCGGCCGCACGCGTCACGCTGCGCGGACGGAGTTCAGGAACTTGCCGACCTCGAGCTTGAGGCGGTTGGAGTCGCGAGACAGCATCTGCGCCGCCGACAGCACCTGCGAAGACGCCGATCCGGTTTCGGAGGCGCCGCGCTGGACGTCGCCGACATTGGCAGACACCTGCTGGGTGCCGTTGGCCGCCTGCTGCACATTGCGGGCGATCTCCTGGGTCGCCGCGCGCTGCTGCTCCACGGCTGCGGCGATCGCCGAGGATATTTCGGAAAGGCGCGCGATGGTGCCGGAGATTTCGCTGATGGCGCCGACCGATTCCTGCGTCGCCGCCTGGATGCCGCCGACCTGCTGGCCGATCTCGCCGGTCGCCTTCGCCGTCTGTTCGGCGAGCGCCTTGACCTCGGAAGCCACAACCGCAAAGCCGCGGCCGGCCTCGCCGGCACGTGCCGCTTCGATCGTGGCGTTCAACGCCAGGAGATTGGTCTGGCCCGCGATGGCATTGATGAGCTCGACGACGTCGCCGATCCGAGAGGCCGCCCGCGACAACTCGCTGACGCGTTCGGTGGTGGCGTGCGCCTGGCTGACGGCCTCGCTCGCAATCCGGGTGGAATCCTGCACCTGGCGACCGATCTCGTGGACCGACGACGACATCTCCTCGGCGGCCGATGCCACCGAATGGACGTTGGTGGAAGCTTCTTCCGAGCCGGCTGCGACCACCGTCGCCAGTTCCTGCGCCCGGCCCGCCGTCGAGGACAGCGTCGAGGCCGACGCCTCGAGCTCGGTCGCAGCTGACGACACGGTCTCGACGATCTCGCCGATCGCGGCCTCGAAGCCGTCGGCAAGTTTGGTCATGCCGGCCTTGCGCTGCTCCTCGGCGCGGCGCTGCACCGCCTGGACCTCGTCGCGGCTGAAGCGGATGATGGTCTGCACGGTCTGGAGGTTGCGCAACGCCTCGCCGATCTCGTCGTCGCGTTCGATGACGATGCGGTTGTCGAGCTTGTCCTGCACGAGGTTGAGCATGGTGTCGTTGAGGTGCCGCATCGGGCCCTGGATCGCGCGCATGGTCGCAAGGCCGGCGAAGCCGTCGATGGCGATGCCGACCAAGGCCAGCAGCGTCAGAACCAGGCTGGTCGAACCGCCGGTGGAGAGCGCGCCGCCGATGCCGAGCGCCAGCATGAACAGCGCCTGGAGCGTCATCGTCGTGACCAGGCGCGCCTTCAGCGTCCCGGTGAAGACGCTGAAGCGATCGAGCAGCGAGCGGCGGCGGATGATGCCGGCATCGACGCGATAGCCATGCGGCTTCTTCTCGCGGATCGCGGCATAGACCTCTTCGGCGAGCTTGCGCTGGTCGGCCGGCAGCCTGGTGCGGATCGAGGTATAGCCGGTGACATGGCCGTTCTCGCGGATCGGCGAGGCTGTCGCGAGCACCCAGTAGAAGTCGCCGTTCTTGCGGCGGTTCTTCACCGCGCCGAGCCACGGCTTGCCGGCCTTCAGCGTGTCCCAGAGATTGTCGAACGCCTCCGGCGGCATGTCGGGATGACGGACGATGTTGTGCGGCTGGCCCATCAGCTCGGCCGACGTGAAGCCGGCGGCGGCGAGGAAATCCTCGTTGAAGTAGGTGAGCTTGCCCTTGAGGTCGGTCCGGGAGACGATCAGTGTCTCGTCACTGACCGGATATTCGACATCAGTGACAGGAAAATTCTTGCGCATCGAAGCCCCCAAAGACCGAATTCAGTCTGAAATCATTCCAATCAGGACTGCCGCAGCGCGAGACCGCCCTCGCCCAATTCTTGAAAATCCGCTTTAACCATCGATGAAACGATCTGCCCGCAAGACTACGGGTACCCCTCGTAACGCCACCTAAAAGCGACATCATGCTACCGGAACAATGAAAGGAGCGACGTTTTTGGCGCCGCTCCTCGCTCGATCGACGGGTTGTGCGAGGGTCTACGCGGCGCGGACGTTGGTCAGGAACTTGCTGACCTCGTTCTTGAGCCGGCCCGAGTCGTTCGACAGCATTTGCGCCGCCGACAGCACCTGCGAAGAGGCCGTGCCGGTCTCGGTCGCGCCATGCTGCACGTCGGTGATGTTGGAGGAGACCTGCTGGGTTCCTTGCGCCGCCTGCTGCACGTTGCGGGCGATCTCCTGCGTGGCCGCGCCCTGCTCTTCCACCGCGGCGGCGATCGCCGACGAGATCTCCGACAGACGCTCGATGGTCGAGGAGATCTCCTTGATCGCGCCGACCGAGTCGTTGGTCGCAAGCTGGATGCCGGAGATCTGCTGGCCGATCTCGCCGGTCGCCTTCGCGGTCTGCTCGGCGAGCGCCTTCACCTCGGAGGCCACCACGGCGAAGCCGCGGCCGGCTTCGCCGGCGCGTGCCGCCTCGATAGTGGCGTTCAGCGCGAGCAGGTTGGTCTGGCCGGCGATGGTGTTGATCAGCTCGACGACGTCGCCGATGCGGGCGGCCGCCCTGGAGAGCTCGCTGACGCGCTCGGTGGTGGCTCGGGCCTGGCCGACGGCGTCGCTCGCCATCCGCGCCGATTCCTGCATTTGACGGCTGATCTCGCCGACCGAAGAGGCCATCTCCTCCGTTGCCGAGGCCACCGACTGCACGTTGCCCGATGCCTGATCTGACGCCGCAGCGACGACCTTGGTAAGCTGTTGCGCCCGTTCGGCGGTCGAGCTGAGCGTTCCGGCCGAGGATTCCAGCGCACCGGACGCGGCCGACACCGTCTCCACGATGCCGCCGACCGACGCTTCGAAGCTGTCGGCCAGCTCGTTCATCGCGCGCCGGCGCTCGCGGTCGGCGGCCGCCTGGTCCTGGGCACGCTGCTCGATGCTGCGCTTGATGTCGCCCTGCATCGACCTGAGCGACGTCGCCAGCCTACCGACCTCGTCGGCCTGCTCGATCCCGAGCTGCTGATTGAAATCGCCCTTGGCGATGCCATCGGCGAAATTGGCACAATCCTGGATCGGCCGCGCGATCTTGCGTGCGGCGAACGAGATCAGGAAGATCGCCGCCAGCACGATGACCAGGCCAACGCCGAGCTGCCAGAACGTGTTCGAGGTCGCACGGGCACTGAGCGAGGCGTCGAGTTGCCTTGCTGACGCCAGCACCACGTCGCGGGGGATCGAGATCACGATCGACCAGGCGTTCTCGGTGAGCCCGAAGCGGATCGGCGCATAGATGTCGATGTTGGCGAACTTCGGATCGTCCTGCACCGTGCCCTTGCCGGCCTTGACGATGGCGAGGCTTTCACTCCAGCGAGCGTCGGCCTCGGAGGCGTTCTTGCCGATCACGTCCTGATTGGCGCTGTTGGCGACGATCAGCCCGGTGTCGTTGAGGATCGCGACCTTGCCCTTGCCCTCGAACAGCGAGCCGTTGATCTTGACGGCCAGCTTCTGCACGAAGTCGAGATTGTAGTCGGCGCCGGCGACACCGCGGAATTTGCCGTCGATCATGACCGGCACCGACATGGTCGCGAGGAAGACGGCCTTGCCCTGAACGATGTAGGGCAACGGACCCAGGATGTTTTCCTTACCCGTGGTGTTCGGGTTGATGTACCAGGCGCCCTTCACGAGGCCGTTGGGATGCCGCTCGCTGCTGTCGTACTCGACGAGCGGCTGAACGGCGATGGCGCCGCTGGCGTTGCGCGTCCAATAGGGCAGAAAGCGGCCGGTATTGTCCGATCCCGCCTCCTTGCGTCCCTTGAACGACGCATCGTCACCATCCAGCGCGCCGGGTTCCCAGGCCGAGTAGGTGCCGTTGAAGGCAGGGTTGAGCTCGAGCACGTGACGCAGAAGCGCGTTGAACTGGGTCCGCCGCGCCGCGATCGGAGTGCCGGTCTTCTCGTCGGCGAGGGTCGCGAAGGCATGTGCGGTGGTGCGCGCCGCATCAAACCCGACCTCCAGCTCAGCCTTGATGGCGTTGGCTTCGGTGGAGGCCCGGTTCATGAGGCTCTCCTTGGTCTGACGGTCGACCAGCTGCATGACCTCGTGGGTCACGTACTGGTTCATGCTCTGCGTGGAGAAGAGGCCGTAGCCGATCAGCACGATGCACGTCACTGCCAGGCAGAGGCCGGCGATCAGGGCGATCTTCAACTGGATGGAGCGAATGGCGGAAAATGAAAACAACTTCACGATTGAGTCTCCAAAACACTGCGACGAGTTAAGGTTCGCAGGGTTGGGAACCCGTAAAGAATTGGAACCGTACGACCCACGTGAAAAATAAGTCAGCAGGCGCCAAGCCATGCGCCAAAATCAAAGAGCGGCGCCGACGGCGCCGCTCTTGCGTAGTCCGATACCTGCTCTGACGGCCCTTACGCAGCGCGAACGCTGGTCAGGAACTTGCTGACCTCGGTCTTGAGCCGGCTCGAGTCGTTCGACAGCATCTGCGCCGCCGACAGCACCTGCGAGGAGGCGGTGCCGGTCTCGGTCGCACCGCGCTGCACGTCGGAGATGTTGGAGGAGACCTGCTGGGTGCCCTGCGCCGCCTGCTGCACATTGCGGGCGATCTCCTGGGTCGCTGCACCCTGCTCTTCGACGGCCGCAGCGATCGCCGACGAGATCTCCGAGAGACGCTCGATCGTCGAGGAGATCTCCTTGATCGCTCCGACCGAATCGTTGGTCGCCGCCTGGATGCCGGAAATCTGCTGGCCGATTTCGCCGGTCGCCTTCGCGGTCTGCTCGGCGAGTGCCTTCACTTCGGAAGCCACCACCGCGAAGCCGCGGCCGGCTTCGCCCGCGCGCGCCGCCTCGATGGTGGCGTTCAGCGCCAGGAGGTTGGTCTGGCCGGCGATGGTGTTGATCAGCTCGACGACGTCGCCGATGCGGGACGCCGCCTTGGAGAGCTCGCTGACGCGCTCGGTGGTGGCTCGGGCCTGACCGACGGCGTCGCCCGCCATCCGCGCCGATTCCTGCACCTGACGGCTGATCTCGCCCACGGACGACGCCATCTCCTCCGTCGCCGAAGCCACCGACTGCACGTTGGTCGAGGCTTCCTCCGAAGCTCCGGCAACCGTGGTCGCGAGCCGCTGGGAGCGGTCGGCGGTCGAGGTCAGCGTCGAGGCGGAAGCTTCGAGCTGGGTCGAGGCCGATGACACGGTCTGGACGATCTCGCCGATCATCGTCTCGAATTCGCGGGTGATGTTGTCGACGCGGCGGCCGCGCTCGATCTTGGCTTCGGCGTCGGCCGCGGCGGCTTCGTCGGCGGCCTTCTTGGCGATCAACGCCTCCTTGAAGACCTGGAGCACGTCGGCCATGGCGCCGATCTCGGTCTTCTCGCCGCGATGCGGGACTTCGGCGGAGAGGTCGCCCTTGCCCAGCGCCTGCATCGGCTCGACGATCGAGTTGATGCCGCTGGAGACGTCGTGGACGAGATAGACGCTGACGCCGATGCCTGTCAGGACGGCCGCGCCCAGGATGATCGCGACCAGCAGGAAGGCGAAGGAATAGCTGTCGGCGGCATCCCGCGCGGCCTGGTCGCCACCCCGGGTGTTGAGGTCGATATCCTTGCGCAGGACCTCGTCGGACTGGATGCCGATCTTGTTGGCGGTCTTGACGTTCAGCTCATGCGCCTCGTGCGGGACCTTGCCGACCTCCTTGCGCGACACTGCAAAGACCTCGTCGGCGCTCTTCTTGTAGTCGTCCCACAGCTTGGACCATTCGGTGTAGAGCGCCCGCTCCTCCGGCGAGGTGATCATGGGCTCGTAGCTCTGGCGGGCCTTGGCCAGTGTCTCGCCGGTGGTGACCGCGATCTTTTCCATCGCGAGCTTTTCTTCCAGGGTCTCGGCCAGCATGTGCTCGCGGACCACACTGCGATAGGTGATGACGCTGGCCCGGAGCTCGCCCAGCACCCTCACGCTGGGCATCCAGCTCGTGGTGATGTCGGTGGTGTTCGCGTTCATCGCGCGCATCTTCACGACGGCGAGCAGGCCCATGCCGGTCATCGCGACCAGCAGGAACGCCACGACACTGATGATCTTGGCGCGGATGGAGATCTTGGCGAACATAGTCAGGTCTCTTTATGCTGGCGCGGGCGCGCGTCCGGGAGGTTTTAAAGAATCAACCAAAAGGAGCGACGCCGACATCAGACAACAGAGCGACTGAGCAGATGTTAACTACGACTCCGTACGAGTACGGAGCCTGAAAGAAATGAACAGGCAGCTAAGAACGCTCTGCGCTCAGCGCATGAGCCTAAGCGCATCGGAGAAGAACTCCGGGCCACCGAAATTTCCGGACTTCAGAGCGAGCAGCATGTCGCCCCCGGCGCCGACCGCGCGCAGCACCGGAACACCCGCAGCGATCTCCACCCCCACGAGAAATCCGGGAATCCTCAACCGGTCGACCACGGCGCCGGACGTCTCGCCGCCGGCAACGACCAATCGCCGCACGCCTGATTTCACAAGGTTTTCGGCGATGTCGGCCATGGCCTGCTCGATCGCATGTCCGGCTGCGTCACGGCCGTGACGTGCCTGAAGCGCGGCGACCTGATCCGGTGTCGAGCTCGATGCGATCAGCACGGGCCCCTCCGCCAGCCGCGGCCTTGCCCAGTCCAGCGCACGCTGCGCTTCGTCCGCCCCCGTAAGAATACGGTCCGGATCGAGATGAAACACCGGCATGACCTGTTCGGCGCTGGCGATCTGCTTGAGCGTGGCCTGCGAGCAGCTGCCGGCAAGACACGCCGCCGGCCCGCCAACGGCAGCTCCGGATTCGCCGCCTGCCGCATTCGACTTGACCTTGCCGGTCGACACCAGCGCGCGCGCCAGTCCAAGGCCGATGCCGGAGGCGCCGACCGACAGCCGATGTTCGGCGGCTACGAGGCCGATGGTTTCGAGATCGCGATCGAAGACGGCGTCGATGATCGCAGCGCCAATGCCCTTGCCCGCGAGTTCGGCCAGCCGTGCCCGCACGGCGTCTGCGCCGCGCGTGACGGTGGCGAGATCGACGAGACCGATTTGTGTCCGGCTCTGGCGCGCCAGCACGCGCACCAGACTGGAATCGTGCATCGGGTTGAGCGGGTGGTCCTTGAGCGGGCTCTCGTTCAGCGGCACGGCGCCGACAAACAGGTTGCCCTGGTAGACGGTGCGGCCGGTCTCGGGGAAGGCCGGCGTCACCAGAACGATGCCCTCGCCGCAATCGTCGCGCAACGCGTCCATGACAGGGCCGATATTGCCGGCGTCGGTGGAATCGAAGGTCGAGCAGATCTTGAACAGCACATGGCTCGCCCCGCGGCCCCGCAGCCACGTCTCCGCCGCGCGCGAGCGCGATACAGCAAGGCTCGCTTCAATCGAGCGGCTCTTCAAGGACACCACGACAGCGTCGACCTCGGGCAGCGCCAGATCATCGGCAGGAATGCCGATGGTCTGCACGGTGCGCAGGCCCGCACGCGTCAGCGTGTTGGCAAGATCGGAGGCGCCGGTGTAGTCGTCGGCGATGCAACCCAGTGCAAGAGTCACGGCTTCACTCCCGCATAGGGCTTGAACCAGGCAAGGCCGTCGGTGGTCTTGCCGCGCGGATTGTATTCGCAGCCGACGAAGCCGGCATAGCCGAGCCGGTCGAGCTCTTCGAACAGGAAGGGATAGTTCAGCTCCTCGCCGTCGGGCTCGTTTCGCGAGGGAATGCTGGCGATCTGGATGTGGCCGATGATCGGCATCATCTCGCGCAAGCGCATGGTGACGTCGCCATGGATGATCTGGCAGTGATAGATGTCGAACTGGAGCTTGAGGTTCGGAAGCCGCAACTCCTGGATCAGGTCGCGCGCGAAACCGAAATCGTTGAGGAAATAGCCGGGCACGTTGCGGGCATTGATCGGCTCGAGCACGATGTCGATGCCGTGCGGCGCGAAGAACTCCGCCGCCCACGCCACCGACTTGTAGAACGCCTCGATGGCGACGCGCTCGCCGCGGTTGGCAAGGCCGGCCATCAGGTGCAGGCGCTTGACGCCGGTGGCCTTGGCGTAAGGCAGCGCGGTCTCGAGGCTCGCCTTGAGATCGGCGAAGCGCGCCGGGAGCGCAGCAAAACCCTTCTCGCCCGCATTCCAGTCGCCGGGCGGCAGGTTGAACAGCGCCTGGGTCAGACCGTTGCGCTTGAGCCGCTCGCCGACCGCCTCGGCCGGATGCTCATAAGGAAAGAGAAACTCAACGGCGGTGAAGCCGGCCTGGGCGGCGGCCTCGAAGCGATCGAGGAACGGCACCTCGGTGAACATCATCGAGAGATTGGCGGCGAAACGGGGCATTGGAATCCTCTTATCCTTACTTGTCGCCGGGCAGCTTCACGCCGGTGACCTGCGCATACATGCGCGCAACCGAGGCGTCGTCATCGCGGCCCATGCCGGCGGCAGCCGTCATCAGGAACATCTGGAGGGCGGCGGCGGAGACCGGCACCGGGAATCTGGCGCTGCGCGCCATGTCCTGGATGATGCCGAGGTCCTTGACGAAGATCTCGACCGCGCTACGCGGCGTATAGTCGCCGTCGAGCACATGCGGCATGCGGTTCTCGAACATCCAGGAATTGCCGGCGGAGGCCGTGATCACCTCATAGACCTTGCGGATGTCGAGGCCCTGCTTGGCCGCGAACGCCATCGCTTCGCTGGCAGCAGCGATGTGCACGCCGGCCAGCAACTGGTTGATCATCTTGAAGGCGGCACCCTGCCCTGCGGCATCACCAAGCTCGTAGAGCTTTGCGGCCATGGCATCGAGCGCCGGCCGTGCCTTTGCAAAGGCGGCCGGGCTGCCTGAGGCGAGGATCGTCAGCTCGCCTTGCGCGGCGCGCTGCGCCCCGCCGGAGATCGGCGCATCCAGATAATGCCGACCGGTCGCCTCGAGCTGCTTGGCAAGGCGCCGCGCCACGTCGGGATCCATGGTGGCCGATGACAGGAAGACGCTGTCCTTGGGCATGGTTTCGGCGACGCCATCCTTGCCGAACAGGATCGTCTCGGTCTGCGCGGCGTTGACGACGACGCTGACGACGACGTCGGCGTCCTTGGCCGCTTCGGCCGGCGTCTTGGCGCCCGCGCCGCCGTCCTTCACGAAGCGCGCCACCGCATCAGCCGAGACGTCGCAGCCGGTGACGGCGTGACCGGCGCGCTTCAGCGAGGTCGCCATGCCAAACCCCATCGAGCCAAGCCCGACGACGGCGATACGCTGATTCTGTGACGTGGAGGCGGACATATGCAACTGACCCTTGCGAACGTTTCCCGAATAGCCGCCCTTTGCGGCAGCTTGGCAACCGAATAACACGGCTTGGCCGCGCTGCCAAAGCGTGAGACAAGCAGGCATGACGGCCATGAGCAACGAGACAAGGCTGCGTGAGGATATCTGCCGCTTCGGACGGTCCCTGTTCGAGCGCGGGCTGACGCCGGGCTCCTCCGGCAATATCAGCGTCAAGCTTGACGATGGCGGCTGGCTGGTGACGCCGACCAATGCCTCGCTCGGCTTCCTCGACCCGGCGCGGCTGTCGCGGCTGGATAGCCAGGGCCGGCCGATCTCGGGCGATGCACCGACCAAGGAAGTTCCACTACACACCGCGCTCTACGACACCCGCGGCAGCGCACGCGCGATCGTGCACCTGCACTCGACGCATTCCGTCGCACTGTCGATGCTGCCCGAGATCGACCCGCGCGCCGCGCTGCCGCCGATGACGGCCTATTATCTGATGAAATGCGGCGCCACCGCGCTCGTGCCCTATTACCGCCCCGGCGATCCCGCGGTGGCGGATGCGATCAAGGGGCTGGCGGGGAAATATTCGTCCGTGCTGCTCGCCAATCACGGCCCGGTGGTCGCCGGCGACACGCTGGAGGCCGCGGTTTTCGCGACCGAGGAGCTGGAGGAGACGGCGAAGCTGTATCTGCTGCTGCGCGGGTTGAACCCGCGATATTTGTCACCGGAGCAGGTGAAGGATCTGGTGAAGGTGTTCGGGGTGACGTTGCCGGAGCATGGGCACGGGCACGGACATTAACCGCAAACTCCGCCGTCATCCTGGGGTGCGAGCCTTGCGATGCAATGCATCGCAAGGCGAAGCCTCGAAGGATGGGCTACAGGCGCTTGCGGCCCATCCTTCGAGGCGCGCGAAGAGCGCGCACCTCAGGATGAAGGCTGCGATTGCGGCGGCAGTCTAGCTACAGCCCCAGATACGCCTTCCTCACATCGGGATTGCCCCTGATCTCGGCTGCCGGGCCCTGCATCAGCACGCGGCCGGTTTGCAAGATGTAGGCGCGGTCGGCGATCTCCAGGCATTCGGCCATGCGCTGCTCGACGATCAGGACGGTCATGCCGGCGTCGCGGATGCGCAATACCGCCTGGAAGATTTCGTCGACCAGCTTCGGCATGATGCCTTGCGACGGCTCGTCCAGCATCAGCAGCCGCGGGCGCGTCATCAGCGCGCGGCCGATGGCGAGCATCTGCTGCTCGCCGCCGGAGAGCGTTTCGGCGCGCTGCTCCAAACGTTCCTGAAGACGCGGAAACAGGTTGAAGACGAGGTCGAGCGGTCCCTCGCGGTTCGCCTCGCCGCGGTAGAGATAGCTGCCGAGGCGAAGGTTGTCGCGCACCGACAGGCGCGGGAACAGGCGGCGGTTCTCCGGCACATAGGCGATGCCGGTGGCCGTGATGTGGTGCTGCGCCATGCCGTCGAGGCGCTTGCCGTCGAACGTCACGGTGCCCGAACGCGGGCGTTCGGCGCCGGCGATGGATTTCAGCAGCGTCGACTTGCCCGCGCCGTTGGCGCCGGCGACGCAGACGATCTCGCCCTTCTCGACCTCGATCGAGACTGCGGAGATCGCGACCAGACCCTGATAGGCGGTCGTGACTTCATGCACTGACAGCATGACGATCTCCCAGATATGCGCTGATCACCTTGGGATCGCGAACGACGTCGGCAGGCTTGCCCTCGACCAGCACCTTGCCGAGGTCAAGCACGATGGCGCGGTCGACCAGCGGCATCACGATCTCCATGACGTGCTCGACCATCAGCACGGTGATGCCGGCATCGCGCACCTTGCGCACCAGCGCGACGCCGGTCTGCGCCTCGGTCGGCGTGAGGCCGGTGAGGACTTCGTCGAGCAACAGCAGCTTTGGTTCGGTCGCGAGCGCACGGGCGACTTCGAGGCGGCGCTTCTCGGCCGGCACGAGATCGCTCGCGAGCACGTCGGCGCGTGCTGCAAGGCCGGTGAATTCGAGCACCTCATGCGCCTTGCGCCGCGCCTCGCGCATCACGGTGTTGCGCACCAGCGCACCGACGATGACGTTGTCGATGACGGTCATGGTCTCGAAGCTCTTGACCACCTGAAAGGTGCGCCCGACGCCGCGCTGGCAGCGTTCGGCCGCCGGCATGTGGGTGACGTCCTCGCCGTCGAACCAGATCGAGCCCTGGGTCGGCGGCAGGACGCCGGCGATGAGATTGAACAATGTCGACTTGCCGGCACCGTTCGGGCCGATCAGGCCGACGATCTCGCCGCGGCCGACCGAGATCGACACGTCGCTGTTGGCGACGAGGCCGCCGAACCGCTGCCAGACGCCGCGGGTTTCAAGGAGCGCGGTCATCGCGTGGCTCCCTTTGCTTTTGAACGGGAGAACAGGCTCACCAGACCGCGCGGCAGGGCCAGCGAGATCGCAACGATCAGTGCGCCATAGACGATAAGGTCAACACCACGGCCGGAGCCGCCGATATAGGAGCGTGTCAGCTCCGTCATCGGGATCAGGATGGCAGCGCCGAGCACCGGCCCCCACAGGGTGCCGATGCCGCCGAGCACGGCCGGCAGCGCCATCAGCAGCGAGAACTGGAAGCCCATCACGCTCTCGGGATCGATATAGGCGAGGAACTGCGCATAGAAGGCACCGCCGATGGCGACGAGGAAGGCGGAGACGGCCGCCGCGCCCATCTTGGAATTGAACACGACGACGCCGAGGCTCTCGGCCGCTTCCGGATTGTCCTTCACGGCGCGCCACCAGAAGCCCCATTTGGAATCTTCGAGCCACCAGGTGACGAACCAGGCGAGGCTGCACAGCACCAGCGCGAAATAGAAGTAAGGCAGCTTGCTGCGCATGAACTGGAATTTCAGCCAGCTGTCGCCGCGCACCGGAATGGTGATGCCCATCGCAGCACCCGCCCATTCCCAGTTCTGGAACAGGAGCAGCCCGATCTCGGCGATGACGATGGTCGCGATCACGAAGTAATGGCCGCGCAGACGGAAGAAGGGATAGCCAAGCCCCATTGCGATGACGGCCGCAATCACGCCGCCGGCGAGCATGCCGAACCAGGGCAATACGCCGAACTTGGTGAACAGCAGCTCGGTGGTATAGGCGCCGATGCCGAAATAGAGCGCGTGCCCCAGCGAGATCTGTCCGCAATAGCCGGACAGGATGTTCCAGCTCTGCGACAGCGCCGCGTACATCAGGGTCAGGATCAGGATGTTCTGGACGTAGACATCCTTGATGAACAGCGGTGCAAGGGCCGCGAGCGCGGCCAGCACCGCGGCGATGATCAGGTCGCGGCGGCGCCGCGTAGCAAAATTCTGGTCCATCACATCGATCCGAACAGGCCGCGCGGCCGGATGAAGACGACGAGCAGATAGACCGCGTAGATGCCGACCGATTTCAGCGAAGGCGGCAGCACCAGGGCGGTGGTCGCCTCGACGAGGCCGACGATGATGCCGCCGGCGAACGCGCCGAACACACTGCCGAAACCACCGAGCGCAACCGTGACATAGGCGATCAGCGCGAAGGAGGCGCCGACGTCCGGATAGATGTAGAAGAACACCGCCATGATCGCGCCGGCGAGACCGACCAGTGCGGCGCCCAGGCCCCAGCCCAGCGCGAACACGCGGTTCTTGTCGATGCCGACGAGTGCGACTGCACCGGGATCTTCGCGGGTGGCTTCGAGCGCGCGGCCGAAGTCAGTGCGGTTGATGAAGAAATAGAGGCCGGCGAAAGCCGCGATCGAGACCAGCGCGCCGATCAACTGCGGCTCCGGCAGGAAGATGCCGCCGATCGAGATCGTCTTGCCGCCGAGCCAGGACTGCGGAATGCTGCGATAGTCCGGCGTGAAGAAGAACTGCGCGAGCCCGCGCATCACGATGGCAAGGCCGAAGGTCGAGAAGATCTGCACCATGCCGGCGTTTGCCTTGGCGCGCATCGCGAAGCGTACAATCAAGAGGTAGACGACCGCCCCGAACACGAACAGGGCCGCGGCGACCAGCGGCGCCGACAGCAGGGGGTCGATGGCGAAGAACGCGAACAGGAAGAAGCTCACATACATCGCGATCATCAGGAACTCGCCATGGGCGAAGTTCACGACGTCCATCAGGCCGAAGATCAGCGCGAGGCCGACGGCGATCAGTCCGTAGAGCAGGCCCATGAGAAGGCCGCTCGCGAGACTCTGGATAATGGCTTGAGCTGTCAAAAGTCGTCCCCCACAATACGCCCTCATCCTGAGGAACGCGCCGCGGCGCGCGTCTCGAAGGATGGGTCCACCCTCGTCCTTCGAGACGCGAGCTACGCCCGCTCCTCAGGATGAGGGCGGGAGCCAAGTCTGAGCTCCCGCTCTCCGAAACGCTTACTTCATCGGCCAGATCGCTTCGGCGATCGCGGCCTGCGGCGGGAAGATGGTGACGAACTTGCCGCCGACATATTGCAGCAGCACCGGGTCGGCGTCGTTGTTCTGGCCCATCTCGTCGAACTTGACGCGCTTCCAGGGCATGATGGTCTGCTCGCCCGGGATGTCGGTGGCGGCCAGCGCATCGCGGACTTTCTCGCCGTCGGTCGACTTGGCGCGGCTGATGGCGTCAGCAAGGATGATCAGGCCCATGAACTGGCGCGAAGTGAGGTCGTTGAAATCCTTGCCCGACCGCGCCTTGAACATCTCGTTGATCTTGCCGACCATCGGGCGCTTCTGCGCGAGGTCGAGCGAGAAGGTGCCGCGCGAGATCACGCCTTCGAGCTTGTCGCCGACGGCGTCGTAGAGCGCCTTCTCGGAAAAGCCTGCGTCCTGCGCCACGATCGCGTTGGGCTTGTAGCCGAGCTCGGCCATGGTCTTGACCAGCAGGATGCCGTCGGTGGTGTAGCTCGAGGGCATCAGCACGTCGGCATTGGCGGTCTTGAGCTGCTGCACTTCGGCCGAGAGCGACGGCGAATTGGCGCGATACTTGATGTCGGTGACGATCTTGTAGGCGCGCTCGCCGGCGATCTTGGCCTGGGCGTTGCCCGAGTCGGTGCCGAAGATGGTATCCTCGTGGAACAGTGACAGCGTCTCGATCTTGGTGCCCTTCTTCTTCATCGCGTCGAAGAAGTCGAACATCGCGGCCGAGTACATCTCGTCATGCGGCGCGGCACGGAAGTAATATTTGAGACCGCGGCGATGCAGGCTCGGCGAGGAGTTGTCGGCGGAGACGAACGGGATCTGGTAACGCTCGCAGATCTGGCTGACGGTGACGGCGACCGCGCTCTGGTAGGTGCCGATGATGGCGGAGACCTTCTCCTGCGTGATCAGGCGCTCGGCCTCGGCGCGGCCCTTCTGCGGATCGGCCTGGTGGTCGGCGAACACGAGACGGACTTTTGCGCCGCCGAGGCCCGGCAGGCCTTCGCCCTTCGCCAGCGGCAGGTCGAAATCGGTGTCCTTGTTGATGACCTCGAGCGCGGTCTCATAGGCCTTCTGCGCATCGACGCCCTGCTGCGCGCTGCCACCGGAGAACGGATAGATGACGCCGATCACGACTTCCGAGGTCTGGGCGCGTGCGGCGAGCGGCACCAGCGCTGCTGTGGCGGTGGCACCCAGCAACACGTCGCGGCGAGAGATCGTCATGGCAAAGTCCTCTGTTACGGAATTTCGGCTGATCGAATGAAGCGATTGATGGATGCGGTAAAGCCCGAAGAAGCAGCAAACGCTGCCCACTATATCACGGCCATGGTCCTGTTCTTGAGATCCGTCACCAGCATCAGGCCGGGCGAATGCGTGATCGCGAACGGCAGCCTGGCGGCGTTGATCACCGATTGCGGCGTGACGCCGCAGGCCCAGAACACCGGAATCTCGTCATCGGCGACCGGCACGGGATCGCCATAGTCGGGCTTGGCGATGTCCTTGATGCCGATCAGATGCGGATGGCCGAGATGCACGGGCGCGCCGTGCACGGCTGGATAGCGCGAGGTGATCTGCACGGCGCGGATCGCATCGGCCGGCTTGAACGGACGCATCGACACCACCATGGGGCCGGCGAACGGACCGGCCTCGCCGCAGGCGATGTTGGTGCGGTACATCGGCACGCGCACGTTCTGCTCGATGTGGCGGATCGGCATGCCCTCGTCGAGCAGCGCCTCCTCGAACGAGAACGAGCAGCCGAGCACGAAGGTCACCAGATCGTCGCGCCAGTAGCTCTTCACGTCGGTCGGCTCGTCGACGACTTCGCCATCGCGCCAGACACGGTAGCGGGGAACGTCGGTGCGGATGTCGAGATCGGCGCCGAGTGCGGGGATATGCGGACTGCCGACGTCGGACATGCCGATGATCGGGCAGGGTTTCGGGTTGAGCTGGCAGAAGCGGTGAAAGGCGCTGGCGTATTCCGCCGGCAGGATCGCCAGATTGCCCTGGACGAAGCCGGGGGCGACCCCGGCGGTGGACCCCACCTCGCCGCCGCGATAGGCGAGCCGCGCCTGGCGGCTCGGGAGGGTGTCGGGTGTTTCAGTTTGCTGCGCTGCCACCAAAACAGTCATCTGATCGACCTGCCTATAAACTCGACAAAGACAGCCAACACCAAGCGTGCTATAAAGTCTAATCGTCCTTTCTAATCAATATCGATAAATCCAGTTTATCGATCGGGGAAATCCTTCCAATGCTGGACTTCAGATCGATCGAGACGTTCCTCTGGGTTGTGAAGCTCGGCAGCTTCCGCGGCGCTGCGGCCCGCCTCAACACGACCCAGCCGGCGATCTCCCAGCGCATCGCCCAGCTCGAGCGCGAGATGGGCGTGAAGCTGCTCAACCGCGACCATCGCGTGGCCTCGCCGACGCCGAGCGGCCGGCAGATGATGGTCTATGCGGAGAAGCTGATCGGTCTCCGCGCTCAGATGATGGCGGAGATCGGCGACCGCTCAGCGATGCGCGGCGTGATGCGGCTCGGCGTCGCCGAGACCATCGTGCACACCTGGCTGCCGCGCCTCGTGAAAAGCGTGAACCAGATCTATCCGAACCTGTCGCTCGAGATCGAGGTCGACATCACCCCGAACCTCACGGCACGCCTCCTCGCGCAGGAGATCGAGCTTGCTTTCGTGGTTGGGCCGCTGTCCGCCTCCGGCGTGCACAATCGCGTGCTCGCCGACTACCCGATCGGCTTTCTCGCAAGCCCCTCGCTCGGGCTCGGCAAGGGTCCGGTGACGCCGGCGGAGCTCGCACGGTTTCCGATCATCACCTTCCCACGCAAGACCAAGCCTTACGAGGTCGTGCGCGAGGTGTTCGACCGGCCGGAATTGCCGCCGATACGGCTGCATGCCTCTGCGTCGCTCGCGACCGTTATCCACATGGCGGTCGAGGGCCTCGGGATCGCCGTGATCCCCGACGCCATCGTCGAGAACGAGCTCGCCGACGGGCGGCTGCAACTGCTCGACACCGATCTCGAAATCACACCGCTGACGTTCACGGCGAGCTGGCTCGCCTCGCCCGACGTCGTGGCGGTGGAGCGTGTCGCCGAGCTTGCATGTCAGATTGCGCAGAGCAGCCTCGCGGTTGACGCGCCCGCGCTGGCGCGTCATTGAAACGGATGCCGGACAACCTTCAACGTCATTCCGGGATGGTGCGCAAGCACCAGACCCGGAATCTCGAGATTCCGGGTTCGCTCGTCGGGCCCCGGAATGACAACTGAGAGACTGACCGCATGAGCCGAGCCGCCACCAATCTGCAAATCGATTCCGCCCGCCTCTGGGGCTCCATCCACGAGACCGCGCAATTCGGCGGGACGGCCAAGGGCGGCGTGCGGCGGCTGACGCTGAGCGCCGAGGACAAGCAGGTGCGCGACTGGTTCCGCAAGGCCTGCGAGGATGCCGGTCTCGAGGTTCATGTCGATGCGCTCGGCTCACAGTTCGGCCTGCGCAAGGGACGTGACATGTCGAAGCCGCCCGTCGGCATCGGCTCGCATCTCGACACCCAGCCGACCGGCGGCAAATATGACGGCATCCTGGGAACGCTCGGCGCGCTGGAAGTGATCCGCACCCTGAACGACGCCGGCATCGAGACCGAGGCGCCCATCTGTGTGGTCAACTGGACCAACGAGGAAGGCTCGCGCTTCGCGCCCGCGATGATGGCGTCCGCGGCTTACGTCGGCGATTTCACCACCGACGACATCCTGTCACGCAAGGACGCCGAGGGCATCACCGTCGGCCAGGCGCTCGACGGCATCGGCTATCGCGGCGACAAGCCGGTCGGCTTCCAGAAGCTCGGCTGCTTCGTCGAGCTGCACATCGAGCAGGGCCCGATTTTGGAGGCCGAGGGCAAGACCATCGGCGTCGTCGATTCCGGCCAGGGCGTGCTCTGGTATGACGGCAAGATTTCCGGCTTCGAGAGCCATGCGGGATCGACCCCGATGCCGCTGCGGCGCGATGCGCTGGCCACGCTCTCCGAAATCGTGTTGGCGATGGAGGCGATTGCAAAGAAGCATGGGCCGAACGCGGTCGGCACCATCGGCGAGGCCGTGATCTCAAACCCCTCGCGCAACGTCATTCCCGGCGAGATCGCCTTCACCATGGATTGCCGCAGTGCCGATGGCGCGATCATGGACGCGCTCGATCACGATCTGCGCGCCGCGATTGCCGAGATTGCCGCCCGCCGCAAGGTCGAGGTCAAGATCGACCTGGTCTGGCGCAAGCCGCCGACGCATTTCGATCCCAAGCTGATCGCGGCGGTCGAGAACGCGGCGAAGACGCTCGGCTATTCCTCTCGCCGCATCACCTCCGGCGCCGGCCACGACGCCTGCAACCTCAACACCGTCATGCCGGCGGCGATGGTGTTCGTGCCCTGCAGGGACGGCATCAGCCACAACGAGCTTGAGGATGCCACGCAGCCCGACTGCGCCGCAGGCACCAACGTGCTGATGCATACCGTGCTGGCGATCGCCGGCGTCGCGGCCTGACCGGAGAGAGCCATGCGCGGAGTTTTCGTCGACGCCAACGAAGCCCTCGCCGTGATCATGGAGCGGCTGGAGAAACCAGGCGATCCCAAGGTGCGGATCAACAGGGATCCGGACATCAAGCCCGAGCAATACCCGGAAATCCTCGACGGCGCCGAGATCGCGATCGTCGACCACACCGCGCTGCCGACGGACGTCGCGAAGAAATGCATGGGGCTGAAGCACGTCGTGTTCCTCGGCACCGGCGCGCGCAGCTACATGAATCCGGAAGAGCTCGCCGAGCTCGGCATCTCCGTGCACCTGATCAAGGGCTATGGCGACACCGCCGTGGCTGAATCTGCGATCGCGCTGATGTGGGCCTCGGCCCGCGTCATCGCGATGATGGACCGCGAGATGCGCGTCGGCAACTGGCTGCGCGAAGACGGCATGCAGCTCACCGGCAAGACGCTCGGCCTTATCGGCTTCGGCGGCATCGCAGCAGAGGTCGCGCGCATTGCGTCCGGCAGCGGCATGAAGGTGATCGCCTGGAATCGCTCGCCGAAGAGCTCCCCGGGCGTCACGTTCACCGATCTCGACACGGTGCTGGCGACCAGCGACGTGGTGTCGCTGCACCTGCTGCTCAACGAAGAAACGCGCGGCATGATCACGCGCGAGAAGATCTTTGCGATGAAGCCCGGCGTCATCCTCATCAACACCGCGCGCGCCGCGGTCGTCGACGAGGCCGCCATGATCGACGCGCTGAAGTCGGGCCACATCCGTCACGCCGGCCTCGACGTCTTCAACATCGAGCCCCTGCCCGGCGATCATCCGCTGACAAAACTGCCGAACGTGACACTGTCGGCGCATTCGGCGTTCCGCACGCCGGAGGCCAGCGAGAACCTGATTGAAGCGGCCTGGATTCACTGCCGCCGGATCGTGAAGGGATAAGAGCAACAACAAATGGCTGACTATCGCACCATCAAGGCCGAAGCGCTCACCAGCGTCGTCCGCGCCATCGTCAAGGCCGGCGGCTCCTCGGACCGCGAGGCCGAGCTCGTATCCACCAACCTCGTCGAGGCCAATCTTAGGGGACATGACTCGCACGGCGTCGGCATGATCCCGCGCTATGTCCAGAGCGTCACCAACGGCGGCCTCGCCGTGAACCAGCACGTCAAGATCGTGCTCGACACTGGCCCGCTCCTCACCCTCGACGGCCTCACCGGCTACGGCCAGGTGATCGGCCACGAAGCGATGGAGCTGGCGGCCGAGCGTGCCAAGAGCAACGGCGTATGTCTCGTCGGTCTTTCCAATGCGCACCACATTGGCCGCATCGGCCACTGGGCCGAGCAGTGCATCGACCACGGGCTTGTATCGATCCACTTCGTCAACGTGATCTCGCGCCCGATCGTGGCGCCCTGGGGCGGCAGCGATGCCCGCCACGGCACCAACCCGTTCTGCGTCGGCATCCCGCGCAGGGGCAAAGAGCCGATCGTGCTCGACTTCGCCACCAGCAGGATCGCGCAGGGAAAGACCCGCGTCGCCCACAACAAGGGCGTCGAACTGGAGCCCGGCACCATCATCGACAATGAAGGCAAGCCCACGGTCAATCCGCGCTACACCGTGATCCCGCCGTACGGCGCTATTCTGCCGTTCGGCGAGCACAAGGGTTCGGGGCTCGCGCTCGTGTGCGAAATCCTCGGCGGCGCGCTCTCCGGCGGACAGGTGGTCAAGGGCCCGTCCGACGGCAAGTACAACGTCCTCAACGGCATGCTCTCGATCATCATCGACCCGGGCAAGCTCGGCACCGGCGAAAACCTCGCACGCGAAGTCGAAAGCTTCGTCGTCTGGCACACCGGCTCACCGCCTGGCCCCGGCGTCGACAAGGTCAAGATCGCCGGCGAGCCCGAGCGCGAGACCAAGAAGAAGCGCCTCGCAGAAGGCATTCCGGTCGATCCGACCACCTGGCAGGAGATTCTCGCGGCCGGGCAGAAGTTCGGGCTGGATCAGGCCGCGATCGAGAAGATCGCGGGGTAGGAAACCGCAACTGCTGTCGTCCCGGATCAGCGCAGCGAAGCGCAGATCCGGGGCCTATAACCACAGAAGGTGGTTTGGCGAAGACTCGTAGTCACCAACGTCGCGCCGCAACTACTCCCTGGGGTAATGGGTCCCGGCTTTCGCCGGGACGACGCCTCGGTTAGCAGCTCTGCTTAATCCACCATATCCGCGACCGCCTTGCCGCAGGCCGTCGTGTCGGCATTGCCGCCGAGATCCCTGGTGCGCAGCGTGCGCTCGGCGAGCGTGCGCTCGATCGCTTCCACGATCGATCGGCCGGCTTCCTTCTCGCCGAGATGCTCGAACATCATCGCACCGGACCAGATTGCGCCGATCGGGTTGGCGATGCCCTGGCCCGCGATGTCGGGCGCCGAGCCGTGCACCGGCTCGAACACCGAGGGGAAATCGCCCTCGGGATTGATGTTGCCTGATGGCGCGATGCCGATGGTACCGGTGCAGGCCGGGCCGAGATCGGACAAGATGTCACCGAACAGATTCGAGCCGACCACGACGTCGAACCAGTCAGGATGCAGCACGAAGTTCGCGGTGAGGATGTCGATGTGGTACTTGTCCCACTTCACGCCCGGGAACTTCTTCGCCATCGCCTCCACGCGCTCGTCCCAATAGGGCATGGTGATGGAGATGCCGTTCGACTTGGTCGCCGAGGTCAGGTGCTTCTTCGGCCGCGATTGCGCGAGCTCGAAGGCGAACTTCAGGATGCGGTCGACGCCGGTGCGTGTCATCACCGTCTGCTGGGTGACGAATTCACGGTCGGTGTCCGGGAACATGCGGCCGCCGACGGAGGAATATTCACCCTCGGTGTTCTCACGAACCACCCAGAAATCGATGTCGCCGGGCTTGCGGTTGGCGAGCGGCGACGGCACGCCGGGCATCAGCCGTACCGGCCGCAGGTTCACGTACTGGTCGAACTCGCGGCGGAATTTGATCAGCGAGCCCCACAGCGAAACATGATCCGGAATCTTGGCCGGCCAGCCGACCGCGCCGAAATAGATCGCGTCGTGCTTGCCGATCTTCTCCTTCCAGTCGTCCGGCATCATCTGGCCGTGCTTCTCGTAATAGTCCCATGACGAGAAGTCGAAATGGTCGAAATGCAGGGACACGCCGTGTTTCTTGGCGGCCGCCTCCAGAACGCGCAGGCCCTCCGGCATTACTTCCTTGCCGATGCCGTCGCCGGGGATGACCGCGATCCGGTATTGTTTTTTGCTCATCGAGAACGTCCTTGGTTGGTCCGGCAGCCGCCGTCTTTTGATCGCCCTGCAATGAACCAAAGTCGCGGGCAGTGCAACGCTGCACTGCAATGTTGACCGTGGCACGGCCGACCGCCTACTGATTTCATCGTATTCCTATCTTGCGAGTAACCCCCATGGATCTGCATCTGCGTGGCAAGCGTGTCCTGATCACGGGCGCGTCCAAGGGCATCGGCGCCGCCGCCGCCGAGGCGTTCGCCGAGGAAGGCGCGCATCTCCTGCTCGCCGCGCGCAGCGGCGATCAGCTCAAGGCGCTGGCGGACCGCTTGCGGTCTGCTCACCAGATCGACGCCGCGACGAGCATCGTCGACCTGCGCAAGACCGAAGACATCGCACGGCTGGCCACAGAAGCCGCCGACATCGACATCCTCGTGAACAATGCCGGCGACATCCCCGGCGGCTCGATCGACAAGATCGACGAGGCGACCTGGCGCCACGCCTGGGAATTGAAAGTGTTCGGCTACGTCAACCTCACGCGGCAGATCTACGCGCAGATGAAGGCGAAGGGCGGCGGGGTCATCGTCAACGACATCGGTGCGGCCGGCGAAAAGTTCGACGCGAACTACATCTGCGGCAGCGCCGGGAATGCCGCGCTGATGGCGTTCACCCGCGCGCTCGGCGGCAAGAGCCTCGCCGACAACATCCGCGTGGTCGGCATCAATCCCGGCCCTGTCGGCACCGACCGCCACGTCACGCTGCTCAAGACGCGGGCCATGCACCAGTTCGGCGACGAGAGCCGCTACAAGGAATTCCAGAAGAGCCTGCCGCTCGGCCGCCCCGCGCATGCGCGCGAGATCGGCGACCTCATGGCGTTCCTGGCGTCGGATCGCGCCGGCTATACGTCCGGGGTCATCTATACGGTGGATGGCGGCATCAGTGCCGGGTGGGGTTAGTTTCTCCAAGGTTATTTAGCCACCGTCGTTCCGGGGCGATGCAAAGCATCGAACCCGGAACCTCGAGATTCCGGGTTCGCCCTTCGGGCGCCCCGGAATGACAATCAAGAGATAGGAGTAAAAGAGTTGTCTCAAGACCTGATCCGCGAAACCGCCCGCACCGTCGTCAACAAGTTGCGTTCCGGCGACGTCTCGCCGCTCGAACTGCTGGATGTGCTGGAGAAGCGCATCGCCGAGGTCGACGGCAAGGTCAACGCGCTGCCGACGCTGCGCTTCGATCGCGCCCGGGCCAATGCGAAGGCCCTGATGCAGAAACCGGCCGGTGCGCGCGGGCTGCTCGCAGGCCTGCCGGTGCCGATCAAGGACCTGACCGACGTTGCCGGCGTGCTGAACACGCAGGGTTCGCCGATCTTCAAGGACAATATCCCTGCGAAGTCCGACCTCATGGTCGAGAACCTCGAAACCAACGGCGCAGTCGTCTACGCCAAGTCCAACACGCCGGAATTCGGCGCCGGCGCCAACACCTTCAACGAGGTGTTCGGCGCAACCCTCAATCCCTGGGATACGTCCAAGTCCGCCGCCGGCTCCTCAGGCGGCGCGGCGGTGGCGCTTGCGACCGGCATGGCCTGGCTCGCCCAGGGCTCCGACATGGGTGGCAGCCTGCGCAGCCCGGCGGCTTTCTGCGGCGTCGTCGGAATGCGGCCGAGCATTGGCCGCGTCGCCCATACCCCCAAATCGGCGATCGATCGCAATCTCGGCGTGGTGGGCCCGATGGCACGCAACGTCGAGGATCTCGCCCTGCTGCTGGATGCCATGAGCGGCGACTATGCGGACGATCCGCTGTCGCTACCTGCGCCTACGACGTCGTTCCTGTCGACGACACAGGCGGGCAAGAAGCCGAAGCGCATTGCCTATTCACCCGATCTCGGCATCACGCCCGTCGATCCTGAGGTGAAAGCCATCACACGCAAGGCTGCCGAACGCTTTGCCGAGGCCGGCGCCATCGTCGAGGAGGCCCATCCCGACTGGCGCGAGGCGCATGAATGCTTCCACGTGCTGCGCGCGTTCGATTTCGCCATCACCAAGGCCAATCTGCTGCGCACCAAGCGGGACCTGCTCAAGCCCGAGGTGATCTGGAACATCGAGGAAGGCCTCAAGCTCACCGTCGAGCAGCTCGCGCGCGCCGAGGCGCAGCGCGTCGGCATGACTGCACGCGCGGTGGAGTTCTTCCAGACCTACGATCTCCTGCTGGTGCCGACGACGATCGTGCCGCCCTTTCCGATCGAAGACCGCTATGTCGCCGAATGCGCGGGCAAGAGGTTCGACAACTACGTCGAGTGGCTCGGCATCGTCTACGCCATCACGCTAGCGTGCTGCCCGTCGCTGTCGCTGCCCTGCGGCTTCACGGCGTCAGGCCTGCCGGTCGGCGTCCAGGTGGTGGGAGCCCCCCGCGCTGATGCACAAGTGCTCGCGGGAGCGAAGGTTCTGGAGGATATTCTGGGCCTGCGCGGCACGACGCCGATTGATCCGAAGGTGAAGAAGTAGCACGATCTACAACGCGTACTCGGTAGTTCCCCTCTCCCCTCATGGGAGAGGGTGGCTCGCCGCAAAGCGGCGAGACGGGAGGGTATCTCTCCGCGAGCGACTCCCTCACCGTCCGAACTCGAGGATAGAACCCCTCATCCGGCGCTTCGCGCCACCTTCTCCCACAAGGGGAGACGGAAGATCACCTCACCGTCCGCTTGCCGCCTCCAGGCCGCGGCTATAGCGCGACATCGCAAAGCAGAACACAAAATAGATCGCGGCGACGAAGATGTAGACTTCGACCGAGAACTGCTGCCAGGCCGGATCGATGATCGCCGTCTTGGCCGTCGTCAGCAGGTCGAAGATGCCGATGATGAGGACGAGGCTGGTGTCCTTGAAGAAGGCAATGAAGGTGTTGACCAGCGGCGGGATGACGTGGCGGATCGCCTGCGGCAGGACGATCAGCCGGTGCTTGCGCCAATAGGACAACCCCAGCGCCTCGGCGGCCTCGTATTGTCCGCGCGGCACGGCCTGAAGGCCGCCGCGAATGACTTCGGCAAGGTAAGCGCCCGCAAACAGGATGATCGCGATCTGCGCACGAAGCAGCTTGTCGATGTTGAAGCCGCTGGGCATGAACAGCGGAAACATCACGCTCGCCATGAACAGCAGGCTGACCAACGGCACGCCGCGGATCAGCTCGACATAGAGCACGCTGAGCGAGCGGATCGCCGGCAGCTTTGAGCGCCGGCCGAGCGCGACGAGGATACCGAGCGGGAAGCCGAAGGCGAGACCGAAGGTCGCCAGGATCAGCGTCACCGGCAGTCCGCCCCAGCGGTCCTGCGACACGAAGGACAGGCCGAACACGCCTCCCCACATCAGCACGCTGATCAGCGCCAGCACACCGATCCAGAGATAGACCAGCTCGCGCCGCCAGAAAGCACGGCGGCTGGAGAGATAGAACAGCGCGATGAACAGCACCACCGACAGCGCCGGCCGCCATTGCTCGTCGAACGGATAGGTGCCGAACAGGATGAACCGATATTTCTCGGGGATGATCGCCCAGCAGGCGCCGAAGCCGCGGACGGCACGGCACGCGCTGGAATCGTTCGCGGGCGTCAGCCACACTGCATTCGCGATGCCCCACTGCACGAAGCTGAAGATGCCCTTGGCGAGGATCGCCAGCAGCACGACCGACAGAATGCCGTTGGGGATCGACGAGAACAAATTGGTGCGCAGCCAGCGCAGCACCGGATTTCCCATCTGCGGGCGGCGCGCGGCGCGCGGTGCATCCGGACTATCGGTGATCGCCGTCATGCTCAGCGCTCCACCAGCGCGATACGCGCGTTGTACCAGTTCATGAAGAAGCTGATGCCGAGGCTGATGGTCAAGAACACCGCCATGATCAGCGCGATCGCCTCGATCGCCTGCCCGGTCTGGTTCAGCGTGGTGTTGGCGACCGAGACCACGTCCTGGTAGCCGATCGCGACCGCGAGCGAGGAGTTCTTGGTCAGGTTGAGGTATTGGCTCGTCATCGGCGGCACGATGACGCGGAGCGCCTGCGGCAGGATGATCTGCCGCAGCATGAAGCTGCGGCGCAGGCCGAGCGCGTTGGCGGCATCCCACTGCCCGCGCGGCACCGACTGGATGCCGCTGCGCACGATCTCGGCGATGAAGGCCGAGGTGTAGGTGACGAGCGCGATCAGGAGCGCAAAATATTCCGGCGCCAGCGTCAACCCGCCGACGAAGTTGAAGCCGCGCAGCTCGGGCCATTCGATCGCCCAGGGCACACCTAGCAGCACCGACACTGCCGCCGGCAGCATGACGATCAGGCCGAGCGCAAACGGCCATGCCGGCCGCGGCTTGCCGTCCCGCATCTGCTGCGCGATCTGCCATCGTCTGAAGACATAGAACACGGCACAGCCCAGCGCGGCGGTGCCGAGCACCCAGAGTTGCGGCGCCCCGATCGGGATCGCCGGCAGGATCAGGCCGCGATTGGAGAGGAACACTCCCTCGAGCGGCCGGAACGCCGCGCGCGCGGCCGGCAGCCCCTGCATCAGCACGTACCAGAACAGGAGCTGAAGCAGCAGCGGGATGTCGCGGAGCGTCTCGACATAGACGGCGGCGAGCCGCGACAGCAGCCAGTTGGCCGACAGCCGCGAGATCCCGATCAGCGTGCCCAGGATGGTCGCAAGCACGATGCCGATCACCGCAACGCGCAGAGTGTTGGCGATCCCGACGACGAAGGCCCAGAGGTAGGTGTCGCGCGGACTATAGGCGAGCAGGCTGTCGGCGATCGGCATGCCCGCTTCGCGGCCGAGAAAGGCAAAGCCCGTGGTGATCCGGCGAGCGGAGAGATTGGTGACGGTGTTGGACCAGAGGAAGGCGATCACGCCGACCGCGATCCCGACCACCAGGACCTGCCAGAACAGGCCTTTCAGCTCCCGTTGTCCGAAGGCGCCGAACAAGCGGCGGCGCGGCGGCGGTCTCGGACCATCTGATGTCACAGCGCAAAAATCCTTCTCAAAAGCAACGATTTCCGGCGGCGCACGTCAACTGTTGCACCAAAAGCCAATTCATGCAACAAATGTTTCATGGCCGAGCCCGCGAAATCCTCGCCGCTGAGCGAACTGCGCATTGCATTGCCATCGCTCCCGATGCGCTTGCAGGAGGTCGGACGCTTCGTCGCCGCCAATGATTACGACGCCACCACCCGCTCGATGCGCGATCTCGCGGCCGTTGCCGGCGCCGATCCCGCCGCGTTCACGCGGCTTGCAAAAGCCATCGGCTATTCCGGCTGGGACGCGTTGCGCGCGGCGCTGACCGAGGCGCGGCGGCCATCGCAGACCTCGCCCTTCTCCGGCCGTGCCAAGAGCCGGCGTCATGGTCCGCACGCCGACGTCGCGCTCGTTACCGACAAGCTCGAGGCCGAGGCCGCCGGCCTTCCGCGCATTCCGGCGCAGCCGATTGCAGAGGCGGCCGGCGCGCTGCACGACGCCAAGCGGATCTGGATCGCGGGCTATCGCAGCTGCCGCAGCGTCGCGGAACTTCTGAACTACGAACTGCGGCTATTTCGCCCCGAACAGGTGCAACTCGTCGGCGCGTCCGGTCCTGACGATCTCGATCTTGGCGCCTTCCGCCCCGGCGAAGCCGTCATCGTCATCGGCTTCCTGCCCTATACGCACGCGAGCGTCCGGGTCGCGCAGGCCGCCTATCGTGCCGGCGCGACGCTGATTGCGATCGCCGATAGCGTATCAGCACCGATGGCCGAGGGCGCCGACCATGTGCTGCTGTTCGAGGCGGCCTCCTCTCCCGGCTTTTTCCCGAGCCTCACCGGCGCGATCGCGATTGCACAGTCGCTTGCCGCGGTGACGTTCTCGCTCGGCGGCATCGCCGCGAAGAAGCGTCTGGAGAATACCGAGGCGCGGCTTGCCGCAGCTACCACCTACGTCTCGGAGAAAGGTTGATCCATGAGCACTCGCACCAGCCGCGTGCTGCACCGCTCGCTACGCGAAACGCCGCCCAAGGCGATCGGCGGCGAAGGCGTCTATCTCTTCGCCGAGGACGGACGGCGCGTCATCGACGCCTCCGGCGGCGCCGCGGTCTCCTGTCTCGGCCACCAGCATCCGCGTGTGATCGCGGCGATGGCGAAGCAGGCGTCGACGCTCGCCTATGCGCACACCGCCTTCTTCTCGTCCGAACCGGCGGAAGCGCTCGCGGAGACGCTGGTCGGGCACGAGCCCGGCGGTCTCGCCTACGCCTATTTCGTCAGCGGCGGATCGGAGGCGATCGAGGCCAGCATCAAGCTCGCGCGGCAATATTTCATCGAGCGCGGCGAGCCGCAGCGACAGCATTTCATCGCGCGGCGGCAGAGCTATCACGGCAATACGCTCGGCGCGCTCGCCGCCGGCGGCAATGCCTGGCGCCGGGCGCCCTATGCGCCGCTGCTGTCAGCCGCCTTCAGCCATGTGACTCCCGCCTTTGCTTATCATGAGAAGCACGACGGCGAGTCGGATGCGCAGTTCGTAGCGCGGCTCGCAGCCGAGCTCGAAGCTGAATTTCAACGGCTCGGTCCCAACACCGTTGCGGCGTTCCTCGCCGAACCCGTCGTCGGCGCCACCGCCGGCGCGGTGACGGCGCCGGACGGTTACTTCAGGGCCGTGCGCGAAATCTGCGACCGGCACGGTGCGCTGCTCATCCTGGATGAAGTCATGTGTGGCATGGGCCGCACCGGCACCACGCACGCCTGGGAGCAGGAAGGTGTCGCGCCCGATATCCAGGCCATCGCGAAAGGACTCGGCGGCGGTTACCAGCCGATCGGCGCGATGCTCGCGAGCGGCAGGATCATCGACACCATCCGGTCAGGCTCGGGCGCCTTCCAGCATGGCCATACCTATCTGGCGCACCCCCTCGCCTGCGCGGCCGCGCTCGCGGTGCAGGATGTGATCCGCGAGGACGGCCTACTCGATCGCGTCAAGGAGCGTGGCAAGCAGCTCGAGCAGCGACTGACCGAGCGCTTCGGCAATCACCGCCATGTCGGCGATATCAGGGGGCGCGGCCTATTCTGGGCGATCGAGCTCGTCGCCGATCGCGCCAGCCGCACCTCGTTCGATCCGGCGCTCAAGCTCAACCAGAAGATCAAGGCGGAGGCCTTCGCCAACGGCCTCGGCTGCTATCCCGGCGGCGGCACCGTGGACGGCGTCCGCGGCGACCACGTGCTGCTGGCACCGCCCTATATCGCATCAGTCGCCGAGATCGACCTGATCGTCGACAAGCTCGGCACCGCCGTCGACAACGTGTTGCGTAGTGTCAATCATTGAGGGGAGAGTAGCATGATGAGGAAAGTGGTTATCGCAGCCGGCGTGCTCGCAGCATCGGCGGTGGCCGCGCAGGCGGCGACGCTCGACACGGTAAAGAGCCGCGGCACGCTGGTGTGCGGCGTCAGCGCAGGTTTTGCCGGCTTCTCGGCGCCGGACTCGCAAGGCAATTACAAGGGCCTCGACGTCGACTATTGCCGCGCGCTTGCGGCCGGCGTGCTGGGCGATGCCAGCAAGGTGCGTTACGTCTCCCTGACAGCGCAGAATCGCTTCACCGCGCTGCAATCGGGCGAGATCGACGTGCTCTACCGCAACTCGACGCAGACCTATTTGCGCGGCGTGACACTGGGCCTGCGCCAGGGCCCGATCAACTTCTACGACGGCCAGGGCTTTGTCGTGAAGAAGGACCTTGGCGTAAAGGACATCAAGGACCTCAAGGGCGCCACGGTCTGCGTCGCGCAGGGTACCACGCACGAGGTTACGCTCGGCGATTACGGCCGCGCCAACGGCATCGACTGGAAGCCGCTGGTGTTCGACCGCGTCGACACCATGTACCAGACCTTCTTCGGCGGCCGCTGCGATGCCATGACCCAGGATGCGTCCGCGCTTGCCGGCGCGGTGACGACCGCAGCGCCCAACCCGGCCGACTACGTCGTGCTGCCGCAGACCATCAGCAAGGAGCCGCTCGGGCCCTTCACCCGCAACGGTGACGAGGTCTGGAGCGACATCATCACCTGGCTGCATTACGGGCTGATCGAGGCCGAAGAGCTCGGCGTCACCCAGGCCAACGTCGATGAGATGGCGAAGTCGCAGACGCCGGCGATCCAGCGGCTGCTGGGGGCCTCCGGCGATCTCGGCTCGCGGCTCGGGCTCGACAACAAATGGCTGGTCACCGCGATCAAGGCCACCGGCAATTACGGCGAGATCTATGAGCGCAATGTCGGCAAGGCGAGCCCGCTCAAGCTCGATCGCGGCCTCAACGGCCTCTGGAGCAAGGGCGGCCTGATGTACGCCGTGCCGTTCAAGTAAGGAATTCTCCCCTCTCCCCCGCTTAGGGGGAGAGGGAGAAGAGAGATCCCATGCGCATCGCCCTCATCCACGCCCTGAAGCATTCCATTGCCCCGATCGAGGCGGCATTCGCGACAGCGTGGCCCGAGGCGCGGCTGATGAACTTGCTCGACGACAGCCTGTCTGCGGATCTCGCGCGCGACGGCCAGCTCACCGACGCCATGACCGAGCGTTTCCTCGCGCTCGGCGACTACGCGGTGGCAACGGGGGCAAACGCGATCCTCTTCACCTGTTCGGCCTTCGGCCCCTGTATCGAGGCGGTGGCGCGCGCCCATGCGCCGATGCCAGTGCTGAAGCCGAACGAAGCGATGATCGAGCGCGCGGTGACGATGGGCAAGCGGATCGGCCTGCTCTCGACCTTCCCGCCGACGCTGGTCTCGATGCCGCCGGAATTCCCCGCTTCGGTCCAGATCGTGCCGAAACTTGCCGAAGGCGCGCTGGCCGCGCTCGATCGGGGCGACCGCGCCACGCACGACCGGCTGATCGCGGACGCCTCGCGCGACTTACGCGATTGCGACGTCATCGCGCTGGCACAGTTCAGCATCGCGGCGACGGCGCCGCTGGTCGCGAAGGCCACCGGTCGCCCGGTCGTGACGACGCCGGACAGCGCGATCGAGACGCTGATGAGGCTGCTGAAAGCCAGCGCTTAGGCGCCCGCCTTCGTCCGGCGCCGTGCATTCTTGATTGCCAGTGCGAGCGCGGCCTTGGTTTCGCTCACAAAATCCTCGACCAGCTCCTCGCGCGTGGCATGCGCCGGCTCGCCGGTGAACAGGCCCTGCTCGGCCAGCATCACCACGCCATGCACCGCCGCCCAGATCTTCAGCGCTTGCCGTTCGCGCAAATAACCGACCGCCGGCGATTCCAGGGCTTCGATCACGAGCCCAAGCGTCTCGCGCGTCGCCTCGTGCAGCTCGCTGCCCTTGGCCGCGCATGAGACGGTGCGCGAAGCGAACATCAGGCGGTAGATGCCGTTGCGGCGCAGGCCGAAATCGAGCGTCGCCTGCGCCAGCCTCGACAATTTCGATTGCCTGGACGGCTTTGCCATCGCCTCGCGCAGGATCGCGCTGAGCTGCCGGAACGCCTCCGCCGTCACTGCCGCCAGCAGCGCCTCGCGGTCGGCGAAGTGCCGATAGGGCGCCGGCTGCGAGACGCCGAGTTGCTTTGCCAGCGCCTTGATGCTGATCGCCTCGGCGCCGCCCTGCTCTGCCTCGCGCAACGCGGCCTTGATCAGGGCGTCACGGAGATCGCCATGGTGGTAGGTATTCTCGGGCTTGCGAGCGAGTTGTGAACGCATGTTACGGCAAAGCCTATAAGTTTGCGCTTGACAGGGGAAGCCCGCCGCGAATGTAATAGCATATAACTTAGACCGAGCGGCAAATGCCGCCGATAAAATTGACATGAGGAACGCGGGCCGCCCTTCAGGCGCCGCGCGCATACGACCAGGGAAGCCGCCATGACAGAGCGACTGAAGGTTCACGTCGATCCCGACAAATGCCAGGGCCACGCGCGCTGCAAGGCGCTGGCGCCGGAGCTGTTCGAGCTCGACGAATACGGCAACGCGCATGAAGCCGGCGATGGCACGGTCCCGCCGGGACTCGAAGACAAGGCGTGGCTTGCCAAATCCAACTGCCCGGAAATCGCAATCGATGTGATCGAGGAGTAGCGCGAGCTTCCTGTCTGCCCGCGTGCGCGTGATTCCAGCGACCACCAGCCGAGGATTCCCCCCGACATGTCCGACGTCAGCGAGCCCGTCGCCCATCCGCCCGTCACCGACTGGGTCAACGATTTCGACCACACCGATCCGCAATGGACGGACGATCCGTTTCCGATCTGGAATGAGCTGCGCGCCGCAAGCCCGGTCGTGCACACCGAGCGATTCCTCGGCTGCTACATGCCGACGACCTACGAGGCGGTGCGCGAGATCGCCAACGACACCGAGCATTTCTCCTCGCGCCGCATCATCGTCCGCGACGTGCGGCCGGAGATTGCCAGGAATGCCGCCCCGCCGATCACCTCCGATCCTCCCGTGCACAAGCCGGCCAAGCAGTTGCTGCTGCCGCCCTTCACCCCGGACGCGATGAAGAAGCTCGAGCCGCGGGTCCGCGCCATCTGCAACGAGCTGATCGACGGCTTCATCTCCGACGGCAAGATCGATGCCGCAGCGCGCTACAGCAAATACATCCCGGTTCGGGCCATCGCCCATATGCTCGGAATTCCCGAGAGCGACAGCGACCTCTTCGTGAACTGGATCCACATGATCCTGGAGCTCGGCATCAAGGACGAGACCATGCTGCTCCAGGCCGTGCAGGAGATGAGCGCCTATTTCAGGACGCATATCGAGGAGCGCAGATCGAGGCCGACCGACGATCTCATCTCCTATCTGATGAACGCCAAGGACAAGGAAGGTCAGCCGCTGGAAGAGTCCCACGTGCTGGGCTCACTCCGCCTGCTCCTGATCGCCGGCATCGACACCACCTGGAGCGCGATCGGCTCCTCGCTCTGGCATCTCGCCAGAACGCCGGCCGACCGCGAGCGGCTGATCGCCGAGCCTGGTCTGATCCCGATCGCCGTGGAGGAGCTGCTGCGGGCCTATTCGCCGGTGACCATGGCGCGCGAGGTGGTCAAGGAGACCACGATCTCGGGCTGCCCGGTCAAGGCGGGCAACATGGTGCTGCTGTCCTTCCCGGCCGCCAATCGCGATCCAAAAATGTTTCCGGACGCTGACAAAGTCGTGATCGATCGTCGGGAGAACCGCCACGCCGCGTTCGGTCTCGGTATCCATCGCTGCGTCGGTTCCAACCTTGCGCGGATGGAGATGCAGGTTGCGCTGGAGGAATGGCTGAAGCGGATCCCGGATTTTCGCCTCGATCCGGCAGGCACCGTGACCTGGTCGCAGGGCACGGTGAGAGGCCCCCGGCAGTTGCCATTTCTGCTCGGAAAGGCGATGTAGGCCTCTCCAAACAGGGATAGAGAGAGGCCGGACGTGACAGACCAAGTAATCAAACCGGCCTCCGAGCATTTTGACGTCGCCGACGCCGAGCGGCGGATCAAGGCGATCTTCATCGGCTCGATCGGCAATCTCGTCGAATGGTACGATTTCTACGCCTATACGGCGTTCGCGCTCTATTTCGCCCCGGCCTTCTTCCCCGGCAACGACCCGGTCGTGCAGCAATTGAACGTCGCCGTCGTATTCGCGGCGACCTTCCTGATGCGTCCCCTCGGCGGCTGGTTCTTCGGCTACCTTGCCGACCATTTCGGCCGCCGTATCTCGCTGACGCTGTCCGTCGTCTTCATGTGCTTCGGCTCGCTGATCATCGCGGTGACGCCGACCTATGCCACGATCGGGTTCGCCGCGCCGGCGATCCTGGCGCTCGCCCGCGTGATCGAGGGCCTCAGCCTCGGCGGCGAATATGGCGCCAGCGCCACCTATCTCAGCGAGGTCGCCGATCCCAAGCACCGCGGCTTCTATTCCAGCTTCCAATACGTCACCCTGATCGGCGGTCAGCTCACCGCAATCATCGTGCTGCTGCTCCTGCAAAAGGTCTTCCTGACGCCCGACGAGCTGAAGGCCTGGGGCTGGCGCATCCCGTTTGCGATCGGCGCGGCGCTCGCGATCTTTGCCGCGGTGATGCGACGCAATCTGCACGAGACTGAGGCCTTCGAGGAAGCCAAGAAGGTGGTGAAGCCGACCGGTTCGATCACCAACTTGCTGCGCTACCCACGCGAGCTGCTCCTGGTGGTGGGTCTCACCGCCGGCGGTACCGCCGCGTTCTACACCTTCACCACCTACATGCAGACCTTCGTCAAGCTCTCGGTCGGGCTCACCGAAGACCAGACCACCTTCGTGATCTTCGGCACGCTGATCTTCGCGACCATCCTGCAGCCGATCTACGGTGCGATCTCCGACAAGATCGGCCGCAAGCCGCTGCTGATCTTCTTCGGTGTCGCCGGTACGCTGGCGACCGTGCCGCTGCTGATGACGCTGAAGGAGACGAAGTCGCCCTTCATGGCCTTCATCCTGATCTGCTGTGCCTGGCTGTTCGTCGCCGGCTACACCTCGATCAACGCCGTGGTGAAGGCCGAGCTGTTCCCGACCAATGTCCGCGCTCTCGGCGTCGGCCTGCCCTATGCGATCACGGTCTCGATTTTCGGCGGCACGGCACCCGCGATCGCGCTCTACTTCAAGAGCATCGGGCACGAGGAATGGTTCTACTTCTACCTCAGCGGCGTCATCTGCCTGTCGCTGATCATCTATTCCACCATGCGCGACACCAAGCACGCCTCCGCAATGCATCGCCACGAGTAAGCTGATGGCCGACGACAACGAGCCGCCCGACAGCAAGCTGACGCGCACCAAGGAGAAATGGGCGCGCGAGGGCCGCTTCCTCACGGGCAGGATCACGCGTCCGGAAGATCAAAGGCTACCGCCGGGCCAGCACCTCACGAAAGACTGGCCGGTGCTCGACCTCGGAGTCGTGCCACCGGTCTCGCGTGATCGCTGGCGGCTCGACGTCTACGGCGCGATCGAACATCCCGTGTTCTGGACCTTCGCCGAGTTCACCGCACAGAAGCAGGCCCAGTTCACCTCCGACATCCACTGCGTGACGACCTGGTCGCGCTACGACAACCTTTGGGAAGGCCTCGCCACGCACGAGCTGCTCGCGGCCTGCCAGCCGCGCGAGGATGCACGCTTCGTCGTCCTGCATTCCTATGACGGCTACACCACCAACCTCGCGCTGGAAGACTTCGCCGCCGAGGACGCCCTGCTCGCCCATAGCTGGTCCGGCCAGCCGCTGACGGAGGAGCACGGCGGCCCGGTGCGGCTGGTCGTGCCGCATCTCTATTTCTGGAAGAGCGCCAAATGGCTCCAGGCGATCGAATTCCAGACCGAGGACGCACCGGGTTTCTGGGAAGTCCGCGGCTATCATAACCGCGGCGATCCCTGGGCCGAGCAGCGCTATTCAGGCGATTAAGTCCAACCAAGAGACGGGGGAAGGCCATGCCGACGGAACGCTTTCAATTCACCGGCGAAGGCGGCCATCAGCTCGCGGCCGCGCTGGAGCTGCCGGACGGCGAGCCCGCGGCTTTCGCGTTGTTCGCACACTGCTTCACCTGCGGCAAGGACACGCTGGCGGCCAAGCGCATCTCGGTCGCGCTCGCCGCCAAGGGCATCGCGGTGCTGCGTTTCGACTTCACCGGGCTCGGCTCCAGCGAGGGTGATTTCGCCAATTCGACGTTCTCCTCGAACGTCGCCGACCTCGTGCGCGCGGCCGATCATCTGCGGTCGACGCGCAAGGCGCCCTCGATCCTGATCGGCCATAGCCTCGGCGGCGCTGCGATTTTGGCCGCGGCCAGCAAGGTTCCAGAGGCGAAAGCGGTGGTGACCATTGCAGCGCCATCTGACCCCACCCACGTCACCGGCCTGTTCAGGGAACATGTTGATGCGATCCGCGCACAGGGCGAGGTCGAAGTGTCGCTTGCCGGGCGTCCATTCCGTATCAAGCGCGAATTCCTCGAAGACATCGCCGAGCATGAGCTGATGAAGGACGTCACCGGCCTGCACAAGGCGCTGCTGGTGATGCACTCGCCGCCCGACGATACCGTGGGCATCGACAATGCGACCAAGCTCTTCGTCGCGGCCAAGCATCCCAAGAGCTTCGTCTCGCTCGACCACGCCGACCATCTCCTCACCAGGCCGGCCGACGCGCTCTATGCGGCCGACGTGATAGCGGCTTGGGCAAGCCGCTATATCGACGCCGCAAAGCCCGCAAAGGCGATGGATCTCGCCGAAGAACCGCGCAAGGTGGTGGTGCAGGAGACCCGCAAGAGCAAGTTCAACCAGATCATCACCGTCGGGCCGCATCATCTGGTGGCGGACGAACCGGTCGCGGCCGGCGGCGAGGATGCCGGGCCCGGCCCTTATGACTTCCTGCTCGCAGGCTTAGGTGCCTGCACCTCCATGACCATGCGCCTTTATGCCGACCGTAAATCGCTGCCCCTCGACCGCGTCACGGTCACGCTGAAACATTCCAAGATCTACGCCAAGGATTGTGCGGAATGCGAGACGCGCGAGGGCATGCTCGACCAGATCGAGCGCGACATCGCGATGGACGGTGCGCTCGACGCCGAGCAGCGCAAGAAGCTGATGGAGATCGCCGACAAGTGCCCGGTGCACCGCACTCTGACCTCCGAGATCCGCATCGTGACCAAGGCCATGGACTAACGCGGCGCGCTAGAAGCACGATGCCATCGTCCGCACGGCGACGCTGATCTCGTTCTCGCGCCAGGCTGCAAAGCCGAGCAGCAAGCCGTGATCGCGCGGCCGGCCGAGCGCAAGGCTGGACAAGGCGCGCGTTTCAACCCCCGCTGCGACAAGCCGCTTGACCGCGGCCTGATCAGCGCGACCGCGCTTGAGGCGCGCGACCAGCTGGATGCCGCCCGAGGGCACCTCGGCCGCGAGTACCTCGCCAAGATGGCGCTCCAGTCCCTCGACGAGATGATCGCGGCGCGCATGGTAGAGCCGGCGCATCCGGCGCAGATGCGCGAGAAAATGCCCGTCCGCAATGAACTCGGCCAGCGCTTCCTGGACATGGCTCGCGGCGATCAGCCCGATATGCCGCTGCGCGATCTCCAGGGTGCCGACCAGCGCCGGCGGCACCACGAGATAGCCGAGCCGGATTTCCGACATCATCGCCTTCGAGAAGGTGCCGACATAGAACACGCGGCCATGGGTATCGAGCCCCTGCAAGGCCGGCACCGGCCGGCTGTCATAGTGAAATTCGCCGTCGTAATCGTCCTCGACGATCCAGGTCTTGCCGGGCTTGCTCATGCCCAGGAATTCGGTGCGGCGGGCCAGCGACATCAACCGCCCGGTCGGATGCTGGTGCGATGGCGTCATGAAGATCAGCGTTGGAGCCGCAAGGCCAGGCATCCGCCGCATGCCCTGCTCGTCCAGCCTGATGCCGGTCACGCGCGCGCCGGAGGCACGAAAAGCAGCCGCGGCGCCGGGATAGCCGGGATCCTCGACCCAGACCTCGTCACCTTGCGTGATGACGGCAGCCGCGATCAAAGTGAGCGCAGCCTGTGCGCTCGGCAGGATCATGATCTGGTCCGCCGTGGCGCGAACGCCCCTGCTGGTCGCCAGATAATGCGCCAGCGCCTCGCGTAAGCGCGGCCGGTTGACGGAGCCGAGATCGCGCCTGGCCGCACGCACGGCGCTGCGGCGCAGACAGCGAGCCCAGACCTCGTTCGGAAACTCCCTGAAATCACCTTGCCCAGGGCGCAACGGTTTTAGCTGCGCCAGATAGGACATCGGCCAGTCCGCCTGCTTGAGCTTCGAGGCCCAGGGAGAGAGGCGCGGCGTGCCCGAGCGGACACCTGATGTCGCGGCGCCAGCTGCTTCGATACGCTCACCGCCGTCGACCGTCACGACCGGGCGCCGCCCGTGCGACGCAGCCAAATACCCTTCGGCGGCAAGCTGCTCGAACGCATAGGTCACGGTATTGCGGGAGACCCCGAGATCGCTCGCAAGCTGTCGGCTCGACGGCAGCCCGCGGCCCTTGCCGATGCGGCCGCTTCCGATCAGCTCCCTGAGCTGGCTCGTCAGTTGAGCCATCAGCCCTTCCTCACCGGTCCGCTTCAACTCGATCAAGCCGGCGATCATCTCTTCTGAAACTGGCACCTTGTTCCTTCTAGATCTGGCACTTTCCCAGGTGCCAGCCCGGATGCTATCCGCGAGGCCCGACCGCTTCAAGGACCTCCGAGATGAACTCCCTGTCACCCCGCGCGGCCGTCGGCCTGTTCCTGATCGTCGTGCTGGCCTGGGGTGTGAACTGGTCGGTGACGAAGCAGCTCGTCCAGTTCCTTTCGCCACTGTGGACTTCGGCGATCCGCAGCTGGATCGCCCTGGCTGCCTTGTTCGTGATCCTTGGACTGAGCAACAATCTCGTGATCCCGGAGCGGCGCGACATTCCGGTGGTTCTCAGCGTGGCACTTCTGCACATGACGGTGTTCTCGGTCCTGGTTGCGGCCGGTGTGCGCTTCCTGCCCGCGGGCAAGGCCGTCGTGCTCGGCTACACCACACCGCTCTGGGTCGCGATCGCCGCGCCCCTGATCGGGAAGGACACGCTGACCGCGCCAAAGGTCGCCGGCGCCCTGCTCGGACTGATTGGCCTTGCCGTGATCCTGAACCCGACATCGATCGACTGGACCAATGGCAACGTCATGCTCGGCGCCGGCATGGTCATCCTCGCAGCGATCTCGTGGGCCGCAAACATCATCTATATACGCGCGCATCGCTGGCTCGCCTCCCCGCTTCAGCTCCTGATCTGGCAGGTGTTGGTGGCAACGGTGGTGCTGTCGATCACCGCGGCAATCGTGGATGGCATACCGCACGTCAATTGGTCGCGGAGGCTCGTGCTGCTGTTCCTCTATTCCGGCCTGATCGGGACGGCGCTTGCCTATTGGGCGATGTCGATGGTCAACAAGAGCATCTCGGCGCTGACGACGTCGCTCGGCACCACGGCGACGCCACTCGTCGGCATCGCCAGTGCGGCGGTCCTGCTGGGCGAGCCGATCGACTTGAGCCTTGCTGTCGCGGCCGGACTGATCGTCGCCGGCATCGGCCTTGCAACGCTCGGGGATCGCCTGCTGCGCAGTCAGGCCATCGCGAGAGGTTGAACGCGAAGCGCGCCGCGCAGGCCCGCTGTCGTGCCGAGCAGGATGCCGGCGAGCGCAACGAACGAGCCCAGCGCCAGCGTCGACACGCCGGTAAGCCCCTGTCCGATCGAGCAGCCGAACGCCATCACGCCGCCGATCCCCATCAGCGCGGCGCCGGCGCCCGAGCGCAGCATGTGGCGTGGCGATGAATAGCCTTCGAGCTTGAAGCGGCCAGTAGCGAGTGCCGTCACCAGACTGCCGGCGAAGACGCCGGCGACCGTCGCGACGCCGAAATTGAGCGTCAGGCCGGTCGATAGCATGGCATATTGCAGAGCATCTGCGATCGGCGCGACGAAGGTGAGCGAGGTCACGGGGACGGGATTGAAGTCGTCGGCGCCGAGATAGCCGGTGACGAACCAGCCACCGGCAACGAGGACGCCGACGATGACGCCCGCCGCGATCTGGCCAGGCGAACGGCGGAATGTCGGGTGGGCGAACGCAAACAGGATCAATGCTACGACGATCACGGCAGCGGCAATCGCGCGCGAGAGAGCTTCAGAGGGACCGAGCGCCGCCAGCAGCGACGGCAGCGAATTCGTGTTGACCGTGGCTTGCGAGGCCTGAACCAGTGCAATGCGCGCCGGCGCAACCAGGCCCTTGAGCGTCATCTGCGCGGCGATGGCGAGCACGATCACGACCACGAAGGAACGGAGATTGCCGCGGCCGAGCAGCACCAGAGCGCGCGAGCCACAGCCGTTCGACAGCACCATGCCGTAGCCGAACAGCAGGCCGCCGAGGAACAGCACCGGCGCCGAGAAGGATTGTTGCAGGTAGATCGACTTGCCGAGATCGACGGTACCGCTGCCGACCAGGAGCTGGCTTGCGGCGATCGCGATAGCGATCGCCAGCGCATAGGACCGCACCAGCCGGCCGTCTCCTTCCGCCAGAAGGCCGCGCATGCTGCTCATCAGGCAGAAGCCGCTCAGCAGACCCACGGCGCCGTAGATCAGGCCGATGACGAGGCCGGCGAGGATGACGAGTTGCGTGGATTCCATCGTCACGGCTTCAGGATCACGCGGTCACGCGAGGAGCCAGCGACCGCGACATAGGCTTCCTTGGCGCGCTCCAGCGGATAGATGGCATTCGCCTTGATCGGGAACGGCTTGAGGTGCCCGCTCGCAAAGCCGGGGCCGAGGTCACGCAGCACCGCACCAGTCGCCGTCGAGGACAAGCCGAGCGTGTCGATTCCGACGTAAGTGTGCTGGCCTCTGTAGAATTCGAGAATGTTGAACTGCACGATGCGGTCGATCGCGGCGATCAGGATCTGGCGGCCGCGCAAGGCAAGCGACTTGTGCGCGGCCTGGAAATAGGGATCGCCGACCGTGTTGAAGACGATGTCGGCGCCCTTCCCGGCGGTCACCTCGCGCACCCGCGTGGCGACATCGGTCGCGGAGGCATCGATCACCTCGATGGACGCGTTGCTATGGCCTTCATAGGTCTCGGCCTTGCGCACCACGCCGATGACGCGCGCGCCCTGCCATGTCGCGATCTGCACCGCGGCCTGGCCGACCTTGCCATTGACGCCGAACACCAGAACGGTCTCACCGGCCTTCGGCACGCCGGCGCGGCGAAAGCCCTCCATCGCGGTGACAAAGGGAACGCCGATGCCGGCAGCCTCCTCCCAGGACACCGTCCTGGGTTTCTCCACGACAGCATCGGCCTCGACGACGAGATGGGTTGCGTGGGTGCCGTCGCGGCGGATGCCGAGATCGCCGGAGGAACCGAACACCTCGCGGCCGACCGTGCCGGCCGGTCCATCGATCACCACGCCGGCGTAGTCGCGGCCCGGCGTGCGCGGAAACACGGCATAGGGCATCAGCCCGGTCGCGGCCTTGACGTCGGACGGATTGACGGCGGCGGCCTTCACCTCGATCAGGAGATCGTTTGGACCGCGCGTGAGCGTCTGACGCTCGACAACCGGCGCAAGCGCGGCCGCGTTCTCGGCCTTGGCATTGAGGCGCACACAGCGCGCTTCGACTGCTTTGGTATCGGCTGGTGACATGGAAAGACCCGCGATTTCTCGCGGGCCTTGTCGCCCTTACGGGTGGTCAAGTCAATCCTTCGGGCGCTTGTCGTAGAGCCGCCTGGCCTTGCCGAGCGAGCGCTCCAGCGTGGCGGGCGCAACCACCCGCACGTTGGAGCTGATGCCGATCGTGTTCTTGATGTGGGTCGAGATCCGGTCGGCATGGTCGACGAGGCCGCGGCCGTCCCAGCTCTCGGGCCGCGCCTCGGCAATGATGGTCAGTTCGTCCATGCGGCCTTCGCGGGTCAATTCGAGGATGAAGTGGCCGCCGCACCAGTCGGTGGCCAGCAGCACCTCCTCGATCTGGGTCGGGAACAGATTGACGCCGCGCAGGATGATCATGTCGTCCGAGCGGCCCGTTACCTTCTCCATCCGCCGCATGCCCGGCCGCGCCGTGCCCGGCAACAGCCGCGTCAGGTCGCGGGTGCGATAGCGGATCACCGGAAAACCTTCCTTGGTGAGCGAGGTGAACACCAGCTCGCCCTTCTCGCCATCCGGCAGCACCGCGCCCGTCTCGGGGTCGATCACTTCGGGATAGAAATGGTCCTCCCAGATGTGCAGGCCGTCCTTGGTCTCGATGCATTCCTGCGCGACGCCGGGACCGATCACCTCGGAGAGGCCATAGATGTCGGTCGCATCCATGTCGAAGGCGTCCTCGATCTCGCCGCGCATCGCATTGGTCCAGGGCTCGGCGCCGAAGATGCCGACCTTGAGCGAACACTGGCGTGGATCCAGCTTCTGGCGCTTGAACTCGTCGAGAATCGCCAGCATGTAGCTCGGCGTCACCGTGATGATGTCGGGGCGGAAATCGTTGATGAGCTGCACCTGCCGCTCGGTCATGCCGCCGGAGATCGGCACCACCGTGCAGCCGAGCTTTTCGGCGCCGTAGTGCACGCCAAGCCCGCCGGTGAAGAGGCCGTAGCCATAGGCGTTGTGGATGATCATGCCGGTGCGGCCGCCGGCGGCGCGGATCGAACGCGCCATGACTTCCGACCAGGTGTCGATATCGCGCTGGGTGTAGCCCACGACGATCGGCTTACCTGTCGTGCCGGAGGAGGCATGCACGCGCACCAGCTTTTCGCGCGGCACAGCGAACATGTTGAAAGGATAATTGTCGCGCAAATCCGTTTTCACCGTGAACGGAAACTTCGCGAGATCGGAGAGCTCGCGAAAGTCGGACGGATGCACGCCGGCCTTGTCGAAGGCCTTGCGATAATGCGCGACGTTGTCGTAGGCGTGCTTCAGCGACCAGCCCAGCCGCTGCTTCTGCAGCGCCATGATCTCGTCACGTGAGGCGCGCTCATACGCATCCATTTCGGCGCGATAGGTGGTGCCACCTTCCTTGAGCCTGGTCAGAGCCATCCTCGTTTCCCCACATTGATCTGTTCTTTTCTTTATTGGTCGTGTGCCGGCAACCACGTGCCGGGAATGACGCGCGAATGCCCGCGGAATTCCGCAATGACGATGTCGCCGGCGGTGACGCGCACGTCGTAGATGCCGGAGCGGCCGCTGCGGGTGACCTCTCTTGCCTTCGCGACGAGACGATCGCCGAGCCTGCCGGGCGTGATGAAGGTGATCTGGCCCTGTGCCGCGACCACGCGCTCATTGTGCGAGTTGCATGCAAACGCAAAGGCGGAATCTGCGAGCGTGAAGATGAAGCCGCCATGGGCGATGCGCTGGCCATTGACCATGTCCGGCCGCACCGCCATGGCCAGCGTCGCGAAGCCCGGGCCGATTTCGACGATCTCCATGCCGAGACCTTTGGAGGCATCGTCCTCCGCCCACATCGCATCGGCGCAGGCGCGGGCAATATCCTCAGGCGACAGGGCGGCTTTGACGTTCACGCGCTTCTCCCGGCCAATTTCCTGCACATGATGTTCTGCTGGTTGGTTCGAGCTGTCAAATAATGCGACGCATTTGCATTGTTGGGTACTGATCCGCCCGATCAGACATGGTCATAGTCGACCACGACCCGCTCGGACGACGGCTTGGCCTGGCAGGTCAGGACGAAGCCGGCCTTCAGCTCCCACGGCTCCAGCGAATAGTTGATGTCCATCGGCGCCTCGCCCTCGACCAGCTTGGCGCGGCAAGTGGAGCACATGCCGCCCTTGCAGGCGAAGGGCAGATCGACGCCGGCGCGCAGCGCGGCATCGAGGATCGTTTCGTCCTCGGCGACCGGCACGTCGCGGCGCTTGCCGTCGATGATCAGCGAGGCGATCGCCTTCGGTGGCGCGTCGGGTGCAACAGCCTTCTTCGGCCGCGGCTTGCCGCCGAATTCCGAGACGAAGCGCTCGACGTGGATGCGCTCCTCGGCGATACCGAGATCGCGGCAGGTCGCCTCGATGTCCTCGCTCATGCCAGACGGACCGCAGATGAAGACGTGATCGACGCTTCCCGCCGGCACCAGCGAGCGCAGCAGCACCCTCACCTTGTCGCCGTCGAGCCGGCCATGCAGGATCGGAATGTCCTGCTCCTCGCCGGAGATGACGTGGAAGATCGAGAGGCGGTCGATGAAGCGGTCCTTGAGCTCCTCGAGCGCCTCGAGGAACATGATGTTGTCGGTCGTGCGGTTGCCGTAGAACAGGAAGAAGCGGCTATCCGGTTCGCGTGCGAGCACGCCCTTGACGATCGACAGGATCGGCGTGATGCCGGAGCCGGCGGCAAAGCCGACATGGATCCGTCCCGTATCGGCCGGCGCGACCACGCCGAAGCGGCCCGTCGGCGTCATCACGTCGAGTTCGTCACCACATTTGAGTTCATCGGCGGCCCAGCTCGAAAACGCACCGCCATCGACCTTCTTCACCGCGATGCGGATCTCGCCGTCGTCGGGGCCGGAGCAGATGGAGTAGGATCGGCGCACCTCTTCACCGTCCAGCATCGTGCGGAGCGTGAGGTACTGCCCGGGCGTGAAAGCGTAATCGCTGGCGAGTTCGCTGGGGATGGCGAAGGTCACCGAAATGGCGTCCGAGGCCTCGCGGCGGAGGTCGTTGACGGCCAAGCGATGGAAGCGCGGTGCGGCTGCTGACATGGTCAATGACACTTGAAGTAATCGAAGGGTTCGCGGCAGGCCTTGCAGCGCCAGAGCGCCTTGCAGGAGGTCGAGCCGAATTCGGACAACAGCTCGGTCCTGTCAGAACCGCATTGCGGACACGCGACAGACTGCTCGCCGAACAGCGCGCGGCGCGAGTTCGAAGCCTGTGGCGGCGCGATGCCGTAGGCGCGCAGCTTCCGCCGCCCCTCCTCGCTCATCCAGTCGGTGGTCCAGGCCGGCGACAACACCGTGCGGACCTTCGGACGATGGAAGCCGGCGCGCTCCAGCGCGACCTCGATTTCGAGCGCGATCATGTTCATGGCCGGGCAGCCCGAATAGGTCGGGGTGATCGCGACCTCGACATGGTCGCCGTCGAGAACGACGTCGCGCAGTACGCCGAGATCGGCGATCGTCAGCACCGGGATTTCCGGGTCGACCACGCTCGCCGCAGCATCCCAGGCGCGCTGACGCAGATCGGCACCGCTCTCTAGCACCGTCACCATGTCTGCCCCGGGAAGGTACGCTGCATCGATTGCAGCTCCGACAGGAGATGGCCGAGGTGCTCGCTATGCCGGCCCACGCGGCCGCCCTGCTGCATCCAGTCGTTCTGCGGCAGCTCGAGCGAGGCCTCGCTGACGACATCGGAAAGCATCTTCAGCCAACGACCGCGCAAGATACCCGGATCGAGGGCGATACCCGCATGGATCAGGGCGCGTTCGCCGTCATCGACGGCAAACATCTCACCGGTAAAGGCCCAGAGGTGATCAATCGCGGCTTGCGCTCGTCGATGGCTCTCGTCCGTGCCGTCGCCGAGCCGGATGATCCATTCCGAGGCGTGACGTAAATGGTAGGCGCTCTCCTTCTCGGACTTGGCGGCAACGGCCGCGAGCGTCGTGTCGCGTGAGGCCATCATCGCGCGCCAGTAGAGGTCGGCGAAGGCGGAATAGAAGAACTGCCGCACCAGTGTCTGGGCAAAGTCGCCGTTGGGCTGCTCGACCAGCAGCAGGTTGCGGTACTGCCTGACGTCACGCAGGTATGCGAGCTTGTCCTCGTCATTGTCCTTGCCTTCGACCTTGGCGGCATAGGTGTAGAGCTCGCGCGCCTGGCCGATGAGGTCGAGCGCGATGTTGGAGAGCGCCATGTCCTCTTCCAGCATCGGCGCATGCCCGCACCATTCCGACAGCCGGTGACCGAGGATCAGCGCATCGTCGGCGCGGCGCAGGGCGTAGAGCACCAGCGGTGCTTCGGAGACCTGGGTGTTGGCGCTCGCCATCACATGTGCCCCACTTCTTCGGGCACCTCATAGAACGTCGGATGCCGGTAGATCTTCGACTCCGCCGGCTCGAACATCATGCCCTTGTCGGCCGGATCGCTCGCGGTGATCGCGGTGGACGGCACGACCCAGATCGACAGGCCCTCGCCGCGGCGGGTGTAGATATCGCGGGCGGCCTGGAGGGCCATGGTGGCATCGTTGGCATGCAGCGATCCCACATGCTTGTGCGCGAGCCCGTTGCGGCTGCGGATGAAGACTTCCCACAGCGGCGTGTTCGGCGTGGCCATCGTGATCTCCTTACTCGGCTGCTTGCGCGGTCTGGCGACGCGCGCGCTTGGCGGCATAGGCGGCGGCGGCTTCGCGCACCCAGGCCCCCTCCTCGTGCGCCTTGCGGCGTGCCGCCATGCGATCCCGATTGCAGGGGCCGTTGCCGGCGAGCACCTGCTTGAATTCGGTCCAGTCGATCTCGCTGTAGCGCCAGTGCCCCTCGGCATCCTGCGTCATGCCGGGATCGGGAATGGTGAGGCCGAGATATTGCGCCTGCGGCACGGTGGCATCGACGAATTTCTGGCGCAGCTCGTCATTGGAGAAGCGCTTGATCTTCCACTTCGTCGAGGTGTCGCTGTGCTGGCTCGTGGCGTCGGGCGGACCGAACATCATCAGCACCGGCCACCACCAGCGGTTCAGCGCATCCTGCGCCATCGCCTTCTGCTCGTCCGAGCCGCGGCACAGCGTCAGCATGATCTCGTAGCCCTGGCGCTGGTGGAACGATTCCTCCTTGCAGACGCGGATCATCGCGCGCGCATAGGGACCGTAGGAGCAGCGGCACAGTGGGATCTGGTTCATGATCGCGGCGCCGTCCACCAGCCAGCCGATGGTGCCGATGTCGGCCCAGGTCAGCGTCGGATAGTTGAAGATGGACGAGTACTTGGCCTTGCCGGCGAGCATGGCATCGACCAGCTCCTCGCGCGAGGCGCCAAGCGTTTCTGCGGCGGCATAGAGATAGAGCCCGTGGCCACACTCGTCCTGCACCTTGGCGAGCAGCGCGGCCTTGCGGCGCAAGGTCGGCGCACGCGTGATCCAGTTGCCTTCGGGCAGCATGCCGACGATTTCGGAATGGGCGTGCTGGGAGATCTGGCGGGTGAGCGTCTTGCGATAGGCCGCCGGCATCCAGTCGTTCGGCTCGATGCGTTCCTCCGCATCGATGCGGGCCTGGAACTGCGCAGCCCTGCCTGCGTCCTCAAGACCGCGATCGTCGGTCTCGGCCGTGTTCAGCGCCTGGGTGTACATGCGCATCCTCCCGTTTTATTGGGAGATAATATATAACAGAAATTACGTCATGCAAGATATTTCTGTAACATAAAGATCAGGCGCCGAACCTCCGTTCCAGGAGCTTTCGCGCCGCCGGCAATGGCCCTTTTTCATTGGTTCCATGGCCATCAAGCCATTGTTCGGACGGAGCAAGCAGCGCGCGATAGATCTCGCCGCAGAGTTCGCGGGCGGCCCTGCCCGGCCAATCCGCAGGCAACAGGCTCTCGGGCAGCAGCGGATCGCGCAGCACGACGCGGCGATAGTGGTGGATCAGCAGGATCCGCGCGGTGAAGGCGTCGGCGTCGGAGAGAGTCGTTCCGCGGCCGATCGCGGTGCGCAGCGGCTCGAACGTCTTCATGAACTTCAGATAGGCATCCGCGGTGCGATCGAGCGGCCAGCTTGCGCTGAGCAGCCGGCGCCCGCTGTCGTCCTCCGCGGAGACCTCGAGACGGATAGCGCCCGCAGCCTCATCCGGCACCGGCACGCCCGACGGCGCAACCCACACGCCGGGCAGCGGACTGCCGAAGCCGGCATTGCGCAGCGCCTCGCGCGAGGCGTCGCGGTCCTCGCCATTGATCAGCAGCAGCTCGAAACGCCCGGTCCAGTCCGACGGCGGCGGATCGTAGATGTGGCGCGTCGCGGCCTCGAAGGTCTGGTGGCCCTTGTCGGCGAGACGATAGAAACTGTTGCGGCCGACCTTTTCACGCGTCAGCCAGCCGTCAGCCGCCAGGCGCGACATCGCGGTGCGCACCACCCCGCTGTCGATGTCCAGGCTCTCGAAGAATTCCAGCAGCGTGCCGAGCCACACCGAGCCCCCGCGCGGCACGATGGCGTCGCCGAACACGGTGATGACGATGGAGCCGGTGCGCGACGGTTCGCGCTTGAGCTGGTCGATGATGCGGGAGAGCGGATGCGCCATGTGCGAGGCATAGCGCGTTTGGTGCAGGCGCGACAATGGACGGGAGCGACGCCGTTACTCTCCCTCTCCCCGTTCTTACGGGGAGAGGGCTGCTTCTGCAAAAACGGTAAGAGACGGACTCGCGGAGACTCCCCCTCACCCGGATTGCATCTTCGATGCAATCCGGCCTCTCCCCGCACGCGGGGAGAGGCAAAGAAGCTACCTATGCGGATCGGGATACGCCAGGCTGCGCCAGCCGCTGCGGTCGAAGGGCTTCCACTGGCCTTCCTTCTGCGCAAGCCGGTCGGCGACAGCGTAAACCGCAGCCGGGTGATGCCCCATGCCGCAATGGCTGCTCTCGATCTCGATGCTCTCGGTCTGCGCGCCGGACTTCTCCATGCAGCCCTGCCAGGCGCAGACGCCGTCGCTGCGGCTGAAGATGGCGGTGGTCGGCACCGGCGGCGGAACGGCGAGTTCGCCGCCGAAGCGCGGATCGACCTGATCGGCCTTCTGCCCGCTCGCCCATTCATAGACACGCCAGGCATTGGTGGAACGCGGATCGCCGGCAAAGGGGCTGCCGAGGGTGATCACCTGGCGCACGCGCTCGGGCATCATCTTGGCGAGCTGGCGCGCATAGAGGCCGCCGAGGCTCCAGCCGACCAGGCTGATCTTGCGGCCATGCGTGTCGCTGAGCTCCTGGACCAGGTCGACCATCGCATGCTGCACGCCCGGACGCAGGCCGTAGTTGCGGCCCTGGCGCCAGCCACTCACCGCGTAGCCCTTGCCTGACAGAAAGGTGCGTAGCGCGCGCGTGGACGCGTCGGAGGCCACAAGGCCCGGCAGCACCAGCACCGGATGCCCATCGCCGCGCGGCGCGAGGCTCAGCAGTGGCAGCGCGCCGAGGAATGCGCCGAACTCGTGGATCGCGCGCCCTTCCAGAAACATCAGGGTACGGGACGGCGGACGCAGCGTCTGGGCAGTAGCGGTCATCAATGTTTCCCTTGGGACGGCGCCGGCCGCGATGCCGGCAAATGGGCATGAATTCCAATACGCCGGCTTCTTGAACGTTCCGCAGCGCAACATGAATCAGCTAGGCGGCCGGTGCCCGACATTCAAGCGGGAGAGACGCGGGGCCACAATAGGCCCGCGCGTTAATGCTAACGTCAGTGACGCAAAAGTCACAGCAATCGAAGCAGGAATTCTACGGAGTAGAGCGCAAGTCCGGCCAGCCCGCCGATCAGCGAGCCGTTGAAGCGGATGTATTGCAGGTCACGGCCGATGTTGATTTCGATCAGCGAAATCAGCTGCGCCATATCCCAGGCCTTGACCTGGTCGGAGATGAAGGTGGAGACGCCGCTCTTCTGGTCGGCGACGAAGCTGCGCAGCACCGTCACCAGACCCTTGTTGATCTCGCCGCGCAGTTCGGCATCGCCGGCGAGCGCCTCGCCCGCGGCGACGAACATGCCGACGAGATGATGCTGAAGCACCTGTGTCTCGCCGGAGGCGCTGCGCTCGATGAAGGAGCGCGTGTTGGCCCAGACGGTGCGGGCGAGATCTGCAAGCTCGGGCCGCGCCAGCAGATCGCGTTTCAGGCCGTCGATGCGATCGATGTAGGCCTGGTCGGTGCCGAGCCGGTCGACGAAGGTCAGCACCATGCGATCGAACTCGCCGCGGAACGGATGCTTGGGATCGCTGCGCACCTCGTTGAAGAAGGCCGTGGCCGACGCCACGATCTTGTTCACCAGAAACTTGTCGGCGCGGTAGAGCCTGAGCAGGGTCGGCAACTCCGCGCGCACCTTCTCGCGGATCATCGCCATCGTCTCTTTCTGGTTCAGCGTGTCATGCATCACGCGCAGGAGATCGTCGAACAGGATCTGGTGCCGCCCTTCCGCAACGAAGCCGCGCAGCGTGCCGGCGGCGAGCGGCGCGAGGTCGATCGCCTGGAGCTGCGAGGACATGCGACGGATGATGAAGGTCATCAGGCCGGAGGTCTCGGTCGCGGAGAAGGCCTCCGGCAACAAACGCAGCGCGAAGCGCGCGAGATCCTCGCTGCGCTTGCGGTCGCGCAGCCAGTCGGCAACGAAGGAGCCGAAATCGATCTCGTTCAGCTTGGCCTCGACGGGTCCGGCCTCGAGAAAATGCACCTGGATGAACTCGCCGAGCTTGTCGGCGATGCGGGCCTGGTTGCTCTGGATGATCGCGGTGTGTGGGATCGGCAGGCCGAGCGGCCGCTTGAACAGCGCGACCACGGCATACCAGTCGGCGAGGCCGCCGATGGTCGCGGCTTCTGCGAAGGCCGCGATGAAGCCGAACGCGGGATGCACGGGCAGAAGCCATTTCGCGACGACGAACAAGGCCAGCGTCGAGGCCAGCACCAGCGTCGCCAATGCTTTCACGCGGCGCAACTCGGCCGCCCGCTCGGCGTCACCGGGAGTGTCGAAGGAGAAGGTGGCGGGAGAAGTCATGATTCACCGAGCTTACGTCATTCCGCGACGATCCGCAGGACCGGACCCGGAATGACGACCGGTGATGACGGCGGCGCAAAAAACAAGGCCCGCCGAAGCGGGCCTCAAAATTCAGTTTATCAACGCGACGCGCAATCAGGCGGTCTTGTTGTAGACCTTGGCAAAGTTGTCCTGAGCGGACTTCGCGCCGTTGGCGGCGAGTTTGCCGAGATAGTCGGTGGTCGCCTTGGCGCGCGAGACGAACGCTTCGCCGCGGGAGCGGAGCAGGCTCGACTGGATCTCGACGGCTTCGCTGAACGACTTGGCGGACGCGAGCTTGTCGATGCCGGAGAGGAACGCTTCAGCGTCCTCGTAGATCGCCTGCTGGATGTTGCGGCTGATCTTGCCGGCCTCGGTGACGGACTCGGTCACCGCGTTCTCGACGGCGGCGGTCACGCGCTCGGAGCCAGCGAACACCTCGGCAGCACGGTCCTTGGCGGTGTTGGCGGTCTTCTTGACGAATTCGCGGGCGGCCTCGGGAACTTCCAGGTTCTGGATGTTCTTGAAAGCGTCCTTGAAGCCCTCGAAAGCGGTGTTGGTTTCAGTGGTCATGGGGTTCTCTCCATCCTCAATGGTCTGAGCTATGGGCTCACCCCGTCCGCATTGGCCCGAGGCACGGCTTATATGGCATAGTTAATTGTGCGATGCAATATTCATATTGCACTGCAATATCACGAAATCGTGAACAGCCTTAACAGGAGGCAATATGATGCCTCCCTCACCAATCCCGGCGAACGCGTGCCTGATCGCGGTCTTTAGTGCTGGACGGCGCCTGGCAGCCCATAGGCCTCCATCTGAGCCTGGACCTGCGCGATGTTGTGGCCGAGCACGACAATGTCGTGGGTCTTGCCGTCGACGTCGCGGACGTGGTCGCGCAGCAGCGCCTCGGCCTTGAAGCCGAGGCTTTCGAACACCGCGATCGCCGCCTGCTGGTCGACCGTCATCTGGACCGAGAGCTTTTCCAGGCCTGCGCCGAGCGCGAGCGCAAAGGTCTCCTGCGACAGCGCCCGCCCCACCCCCTTCCCGCGCACGTCGAGCGAGACCACCATGCGAATCTCGCCGACATGGGGCGACCAGGAATGAGGATCGCGCACCAGCGTGCCGCAGCCGACGACCTTGCCGTCCTTCACGGCGAGCAGGCTCGTGATCGCACCGCGCTCGATCTCCTTGACCCAGGCCGAGAGCACTTTTGGCTCGCTGATGTTGCGGGGCAGGAAGAGCAGATCGTGCGTCGGCAGGCCCTTGCCAAAGGCGAGCACCGCGGCTTCGTCCGCAGGCGACATCAAGCGGATCTCGATCTCGCCGGCGTCGGTCTTGACCTGACGCGGATAGGAACGCTGCTCACTCATGTCGATCTCTTCCCCAGCCAGGAGTCCAGTTTCGGCCACAGCCGTTTCACCGCGTTGGCGCCGGCGACCAGCGAGACGTGACCGCCTTTCAGCATCACCTCTTCCTTGTCCGCCGATCCAATCTTCGCGATCAAATGTTTTGCGGCATCATAGGGCACGATGTGGTCGTGCTCGGCGACCGCATGCAGGATCGGCACCTTGATATCCTCGAGCTTCGCCGCACGGCCGCCGACCGACATGGTGTCGTTGAACAGCTTGTTGTCCCACATCAGGTCCTTGGTGATGGTGCGGAAATACTCGCCCGCCAGCGGCAGCGTATCGGTCGCCCAGCGGTCGAACATCCGGTAGGACTTGACGAACTCGTCGTTCCAGATGTTTTCCCAGAGCTGGATCTGGCTCACCGTGCGCGAGGCCGGGCGCAGCATCTCGAACGAGGACAGGATCATCTCCGGCGGCACGTTGCCGACGCTGTCGACAAGGCGATCGACGTCGAAATAGCGGCGGTCGGAGAAATTGGAGAACAGCTTCATCTCGCGGAAGTCGATCGGCGTAGTGAAGCAGATCAAGTTCTTCATTGGCCCGTCCTTGTGGATCGAGCCGTAGAGCAGCGACAGCACGCCACCGAAGCAGTAGCCGATGACGGAGACGTCCTGCTCGCCGGAATCCTGCTGCACGCGGCGGACGCAATCCGGGATAAAGTCGAGGACGTAGTCCTCCATGCGCAGGCTCTTCTCTTCCGGACGCGGCGCGCTCCAGTCGAGCATGTAGACGTCGTAGCCGCGCCTCAGGAGGAACTCGATGAAGCTCTGGCCGGGCACGAGGTCGAGGATGTAGCCTCGATTGGTGGTCGCCATCACGATCAGCACCGGCACCCGGTAGATCTCGTCCGACATCGGCCGATAGTGGTAGAGGCTCATCGTGCCGCGTGAATGCAGCACGTCTTTCGGCGTCGAGCCTAGCGTCGGGCCGGAGGTCGAGAAATATTCCACGCCCTTGATGCTGCGCTGGATTGCGCGCTGCACCTCGGACTGGATGCGCTCCGGGATGGAGGCGAAATCAAGTCCCGTCGGCGCGTTCATTTGGGCTCTCCGCCTTCGGAGGGCGGGCGTTTCGTCCGCGGCGGCCGCGGCGCACCGTCGAAGCCTTGCGACAGTCCGGAACCTGCCGCCATCTGGCTCAGCATCGACTTCATCTCGCCGATCTGGACCTCGATCGACTGCAGCCGTTCCGCAAGACCCGTGACCTGCTCCCGGCTCGGCAGATTCATGCTGACGAGGTATTTCTCCATGAGCTCGCCGAGCTGCTTCTGAGCACCTGCAGCAACGCCGCCGGCCCGATTCATCGCTTGCGAGAACTCAGGCGACGACATGGCTTGATTGGCGAAAGAGTTGAACCCCTTCTCCATCTCGCCAACCATCTTCTGCCACACGGCAACGGGGTCGTTGGTCTTGTCGGTCATCGGCGTCCTCCTGGTATCGAGAGCTGCGATGCCCTTCTTTTTTCGCCATACCACACCGTTGCGCGGTGCCGGTCAACCGGCAAGCAGCGGGTGCGCTGATGCGCGCGCCGCTTCTTTGCGGCGGGAATCCGTGCGATACAGCGTCGATCAGCAGGAGGGACCGCGCCCGTGAACGCCCATCAGCCGCCCCAGACCGTCCGCGCCAACGGCATCGACATTTGCTACGAGATATTTGGCAACGACAACGCCGAGCCGCTGCTGCTGATCATGGGGCTCGGGGCGCAGATGATCCATTGGGACGATGCGTTCTGCGAGCAGCTCGCCGTGCACGGCTTTCGCGTGATCCGCTTCGACAACCGCGACATCGGCAAGTCGAGCCATCTCGCGGGCGGCAAGCGGCTGACGCCGCTCGAGCTCTTGAAGCTCCGCTTCCTCAGGATTCCCGTAGCCGCAACCTACAAGCTGATCGACATGGCCAGGGACACCGTGGGCCTGATGGACGCGCTCGGCATCAAGTCGGCGCATCTGGTCGGCGCCTCCATGGGCGGCATGATCGCGCAGGAGGTGACGCTGTCGTTTCCCGGGCGCGTGCGCTCGCTGACCTCGATCATGTCGACGACGGGCAATCCGCGCGTGCCGCCGCCGACACGCGAGGCCGCCGCCATGCTGATGGCGCCGCCGCCGCGCAGCAAGGAGGAGTTCGTCGTCCGCTTCGGACAGACCTGGAAGGTGTTGCGCGCCGGGGCCTTTCCGGAAGAGGAAGCACTCGACCCTGATCGTGCCGAGCGCGTGTTCGCGCGCGGGCTCAATCCGGCCGGTGTCGGCCGGCAGCTCCGCGCCGTGCTTGCCTCGGGCAGCCGCAAGGAGCGGCTGCATGCCGTGAAGACGCCGACGCTGGTGATCCACGGCACGGTTGATCCCTTGGTCCATCCCGAAGGTGGCAAGGACACGGCCGCATCAATTCCGGGCGCGAAGCTGTTGATGGTCGAAGGCATGGGCCACGCGCTGCCGATGCGTTTCTGGCCCAAGATTATCGGCGCCATCGACAAGCACGCGCATGGAGCGGCCGCACAGGCGGCGTAGACCCGACGCGAGCAGTCTCCTCACGGTAACCATGTGAGCTGCCGGTTACTCTCTTAACGCACGCCGGCACGGAAGCTATACAAGCCTCCCTCAGTCGCAAGAGAAAGAGGCTGCGGCCTCTCGGAGTTCACATGCATCCCATCGTCCGGCCGGTCGCAAAGATTGCGGCCTCCATTCTCATGCTGTTCCTCGGCAACGGCGCCGCAAGCGCGGCCAGCGCGCAAGAAGAAGCCAACCGTACCGCCGTGCTTGCCTTCTACGAGAAGGGCCTCAATCAGAAGGACGCCGATGCCGCCCTCGCCCATGTCGGCGATCGCTATGTGCAGCACAATCCAAATGCAGCCGATGGTCCGGACGGCTTTCGGAAGTTCATCGGCTTCCTTCGTGAAAAGTTTCCGAACTCGCACAGCGAGATCAAGCGCTCCTTCGCCGACGGCGACTATGTCATTCTCCACGTGCACGCGGTTCGCGAGCCCGGCACAAGGGGCAACGCGATCGTCGACATCTTCAAGCTGGAGAACGGCAAGATCGTCGAGCACTGGGACGTCGTACAGCCGATCCCCGAAAATCCCGCGAACAACAACACGATGTTCTAGCTCGTAGGGTGGGCAAAGGCGCGCCCTTCGCGCGCCGTGCCCACCAACCATCGACACCTCTAACTGGACTGGTGGGCACGCTTCCGCCTACGCTCTTCGAGTTACGGCGGACAAGTCGCTTTGCCCACCTTACGATTCTGACATCGTGGATGCGCAGGCCGGATCAAGCGCAGCGCAAAAGAACCGCCTAGCTCTTCCGCGCGATCCAGATCACGTGACGCGCGCCGCCGCCTCTGCCGGTGGCGCGGACATTGACTTCATTCACGTCGAAGCCGGCGCTCCTAAGGCGCCTGGTGAATGCCGGGTTGGGCCCCGACGACCAGACGGCGAGCACGCCGCCCGACCGCAGCGCCGTCTTGGCCGCCTTCAACCCGCCCGCGTTGTAGAGCGCATCATTGCCCTTCCGGGTCAGCCCCTCCGGCCCGTTGTCGACGTCGAGGAGGATGGCGTCGAAGGCCGATCGCTGCGCGCGGATGATTTCTCCAACGTCGGTCTCCCGGATCTTGACACGGGGATCGTCGAGGCTGTCGCCAAAAACCTCCGCCATCGGACCTCGCGCCCAGGCAACCACCGCCGGCACGAGCTCGGACACCACGATCTTCGCCTTAGCTCCGAGCACGGCCAGCGCCGCGCGCAGCGTAAAGCCCATGCCGAGGCCGCCGATCAGGACGACGGGCTTGACGACCGTCTCGATCTGCTTCGCCGCCAGCGTCGCAAGTGCGGCCTCCGAGCCCGACAGGCGATTGTTCATCAGCTCGTTGGTGCCGAGCTTGATCGAGAACTCCTTGCCCCGCCGCATCAGGCGGAGCTCTTCGTCGGAGCCGGGGATTTTGGCGGTATCGAGTTTTTCCCAGGGAATCATGCGAGAGCTTTAGCACGATTTGCTTCGTAGCCCGGCCTAACCGCCCGCCCAGACGTCGAGCACATAGCGATTCGTCGCGCCCATCTCCTCGATCCAGCGCGCGGCCGTGGCGGCATCGCTACCGCTCTTCTCGCGACGGATCGCAACGAGCGCTGCCTTCACGTCGGGCTCCATTTTGCCGCCGTCGCCGCAGACGTAGATGATGGCGCCCTGCTCGATCAGCGGCCAGACCTTGTCCTTCTGCGCCGCGAGCACATGCTGCACATAGGTCTTCGGTCCGGCCGCGCGCGAGAACGCGGTGAAGAGCTCGGTGACGCCGCTTGCCGCCAGTGCCTTCAGCTCGTCGGCGTAGAGAAAATCCTGATCGGGGTGACGGCAGCCGAAGAACAGCATGGCCGGGCCAAGCGAAGCGCCTTTCGCCTTGCGCGCGGCGCGCTCCTGGAGGAAGCCGCGGAACGGGGCCAGTCCCGTGCCCGGGCCGATCATGATGATCGGCACGGATGAATCGTCCGGGAGCCGGAAGCCGGCCTTGGTCTCGCGCACCGTCGCGTAGATCCCATCGCTCGCGCGCCGGTTGGCGAGATAGTTCGAGCAGATGCCTTTGTAGACGCCGCGCCCGGAAGCGGCCGGCCCCTCGACGACGCCGACCGTGATACTGCACCGCGCCGGATCGACCGAAGGCGAGGAAGAGATCGAGTAATAGCGCGGCGCCAGCAGCGAGAGCATTTCCAGATAGACGTGGAACGGCAATTCGCAGGCCGGATATTCGAGCAGCAGGTCGTACACCGATTTGCGCCTCGCCAGAATCTCGGTGCGATAGCGCTCGGCCGGCTCGGCCTCCTCGCCGACGAAGGTCAGCAGCTTCGGCTTGGTGACCGGGCAGCGCGTGTGCTCGGCCATGATCTGGATCTGCTTCCGCGTCGCCACCTGCTGCAGCTCGACGAACTCGCTGAGCAGGCGGCCGACCGACACGGCCTCGCCGACCGGCAATTGCGCACGGCGGCCTTCGGCCACCTGAAGCCTGATCTGGTCGGCCGGCAGGAAACCGAAGCGGCGGGCGACCGAATCAACCAGCGTCGGATCGTTGCGCGGAACGACGCTCAGATGATCGCCGACGCGGTAGGTGATGTTGGATGGCAGCTGCACCTCGATATGGCGCGTCGAGCGCTCCGACGGATTGGATCCGCTCTTGTTCTGAAGCTCGTCATTGACCAGCACCTTCATCGCCACCGCGCCGCCCTGTGCGACGATGGTATTGACGGCAGTCACCGCGACAGGTTCGATCGCGTAGAGCGGATCGTCCTCCGCGGTCCGGGTGAAGTTCCAGTCGATGCCGAACTCCTTGGTCGCGACCTGCGCGGCTGCCGGGAACCATTTCTGGAACTGGCCGTCGAGATCGCTGCGCGCATCGCCTTCGCCGCGCGGATAGACCGCGCGCGCGCCATGCCCCGACAATTGCTCGTCGATGAAGCGCGGCACCGATTGATAGGTCGCGGCCCAGTCGCTGTTGCCGCAGCCGAACACGGCGTAGCGCACATTGGCAAAGGCATCCTTGGGCAGGTCGCTGCCGAGCCATTTGACGAATTGCGTCGCATTGTCCGGGGGCGCTCCGTTATAGGAGGCGCAGATGATCAGCACGCCGCCCTCCTGCGGCAGCTTGCCGACGTATTCGTCGAGCGCCCCGAGATGCACGGCAAAGCCGTTGATCTCGGCGAGGTCGGCCATGCGTGTCGCGAGTTCTTCGGCGGTGCCGAGATTGGAGCCGTACAGCACCAACATCGGCGTGTTGTGGCCGGGCCGCGCCGTCGGCTGACGCGGTGCTCGCGGCGCCGAGGACACAGCCGCGACAGGCCCGCCATAGGCACCGCGCTCGCGATCGGCGCGCGGACGAACCTTGATCTTGAAGCCCTCCGGCTTCATCGTCAGCGTTTCCTTCAGGTGCATCTGGTAGCGCTGGTGGTCGATCAGCTTGAAACGCTGGAGGATCATGCCGAGCGCGAGCGCCGCCTCGTGCATGGCGAAGCCGCGGCCGATGCAGGCGCGCTGACCGTTGCCGAACGGCTTCCAGGCATTGATCGGCCGCTTGGCCTCCGCCTCGCGGCTGAAATTTTCGGGATCGAAGGCATCGGGATTCGGCCCCCAGACGGAGGGATCGCGATGCAGCGCCGTCACCAGAATGGTGATGAACGTGCCCTTCCTGAGCTTGTACTTGCCGCCGCCGATGGTTTCGTCCGCGAGCGGTGAGATGCCGTAGGCCGGCGCCGGCGGCCACAGCCGCAACGCCTCCTTCAGGATCTGCGTGATGTAGGTGAGCTGCGTCACCTGCTGATAGGTCGGCTTCGCGTTGACATCTGGACCGAAGACGCGATCGACCTCATCATAGGCCTTCTTGAGGATGTCGGGATGCTTCAGGAGCGCATAGAGCGTGTAGGACAACAGGCCGCTTGTCGTCTCGTGGCCGGCGATCAAAAACGTGTTGATCTGGTAGCGGATGTTGACGTCGTCGAGCTGCTCGCCGGTCGAGCGGTCGACGCCGGTCATCATCGCCGCGAGCATGTCCTTCTTGTCGTCGATCCCCTCCGCGCTCTTGCGGCGCTCCGCGATGATCTCGTCAACCATCTTGTTCATGAAGGCGACGTCTTCAGCGAGGGTCTTGCGCCGCTTCTGCATCCATATCTGCTCGAACGGAAGACCCCGCGTCATCATGATGGTTTCGAGCGAGCGCACCAGCGACTCGACGAAGGGATGGTAGTCGCGCCGGTAGAACGAATTGAATCGGTAGTCGAAGCCGCACAGGCCGATCGTGTCCAGCGTCAGGGCGGTCATGTCGTGGACGACGTCGATCTCGTCGTCGGCGTTGAGCCGCTCCCATTTTTGGACGAGCTGCTCGGCGATGTCGACCATGCTCGGGTGGTAGGACTGCATCGCGCGGTTGCCGAACGGCTGGAGCAGGATGTTGTGCGCCTTGCTCCAGTTCGGCTCCCTGGTGTCGGCCGTGAACAGGCCGTCGCCGCCGACCGCACGCACGCGCCGCAGCGCGCCGCGCACCGTCTTGTCGAAGCGCTTCTCGTCGGACAGCTCGTCGACGAGATCGTGGCCCGAGACGACGACGATCGGCGAGCCCATCATGTCGAGCCAGAAGATCGGGCCGAGCTCCTTGGCGAGCCGCGTCAGGTGCTGCACGGGAGCCGCCGAGTCCAGCGACAGCATATTGCCGACCACCGGCTTGGTCGGCGGCTGCGGGATCGGGTCCAGACGGTTCTTGGATGACATTGACGTGCGCTTCCCCCTGATCGCGTCATTCCGGGGCGATGCGCAGCATCGAACCCGGAATCTCGAGATTCCGGGTTCGCCCTTCGGGCGCCCCGGAATGACGTTCCATTTACACTGACGACGGCATCGTCACCCAAACCGCCTTCTACGCCATTCGATCAGCTTGGCGCTGACCTCGTCCGGCTTCTCCTGCTGCGTCCAATGGCCGCTGTCGCGGACCAGATATTTTTCGAGATCGGGAATCAGCTTGTCCATGCCATCGGCGGAAGACGGCGGCAGCACCGCGTCGTTCTCGGCCATGATCATCAGCGACGGCACGCGTACCGTATGATCGAGCCCTTCGGCGCGCACCCAGTTGCGCGACATGTTGCGGTACCAGTTGATGCCGCCGGTAAAGCCGGTCCTGGTGAAATTGTCGACAAACACCTTCTTCTCTTCCGGCGACAGGATCGGCGTACGCGGATCGTGCTTGGCGTCATAGGCCGCAATCATCTGCGGAAACGCCAGATTGACCCGCGGCGAAGCGCCCACCCCGGCAATCACTTCCTCTGCCGGTGCATCGGGCGGGCGCGGCGCCGGCTTGCGCATGAACGCATCGAAGGTTTGCTCGACGCGGCTGCCGAAAATCCTGTCGGCCTCACGCGACGGGTCCTGGAACTGCACGATGTACATCTTGTCGCCAAACCGTGCGCGCAGGAGTTCGATTGGATCGGCCCAGGCCCGGTTGGTATGGGGGGTATTGATGCCGACCACGCCGGCGACGCGGCCGATATGCCGCAGCGGCATCTGCCAGACGATGAAGCCGCCCCAGTCGTGGCCGACGAAGATCGCCTTGTCGATCCCGAGATGATCGAGCAGACCGACGAGGTCGCCGGTCAGGTGCTCGATATCGTAGTCCTCGACCGGCTCGGGCCGGTCGGTCGCGCCATAACCGCGCTGGTCCGGCGCGATCACCCGGATTCCGGCCTCGCTCAGCGCCTTGATCTGATGGCGCCAGGAAAAGGCGAGCTCCGGCCAGCCATGGCACAGCACCATCGGCGGGGTGTCGGAGACCGGACCCGCCTCGTAATAACCCATGCGGATTCCGTTCGTCTGCACGAACTTGAGCGGCGGCATTTCGATCATCGGGACATTCCTACTCAGCAGCGCCCTTGATGTCGGCCGCTAGCGGCGCATAGGCCGCCTCCAGCGCAGCAAACTCCTCGGGCAGCATGTCACACATCACCTGCACATGCGGAATGATGTTGGCACCGACAATGAAACCGAAATCGAGCTGGTCGCGATAGCTCTGCACCGTGATGTTGAGCGCCTGCCCGTGCGTCGAGATCGACACCGGGAAGATATGCAGCAGCTCCGCGCCGGCGGCGTAGAGCGTCTGCCGCGGCCCGGGTACGTTGGACACCGTGATGTTGGCGGCCGGCGGCAGCACGTCCGACAGGTTCGAGCGGCTGTAGAGCAAGGCCAGGATCTGCACCATGATCGGCGCGCCCAGCATCGAGATGTTGGACACTTGCGGCATCAGGGCGCGCAGCGGATGCGACATCTCCTTGGACTTGGTCGATTGCGCGATGATCGCCTCCAGTCGGGCCTTGGGATCGTCGATGTCGGTGGCGATCGCGCAGATCATGCCGAACACCTGGTTGTTGGCCTCGGTGTTGCCTTCCTCGCGCAGCGAGATCGGCACGGCGGCGGTCAAGGATTTCGCCGGCAGCGTGCCATATTGCTGGAGATAGCGGCGGACCACGCCGGAGGCGAGCGCCAGCACGACGTCGTTGAGCTTGCCGCCGGCCTGCTTGGCCAGCGCCTTCGCCCGCGACAGCGGGATCGACACGCCGGCGAAGCTGCGCTCCGAGGAGATGGTCTTGTTGAGCATGGTCGGCGGCGACACCATGCTGGCCAGGCTCTCGCGCGACTTCGGATCGGCGACCTTGCCGAGCACGTCGGACACGCTCTTGAGCACGGTCGGGATGTTGCCGGCGAAGCGCACCGCGCTCTCGATCTGGTACATCGCATTGTCGAACAGGATCGAGCCGATGTCGCTCTTGCCGGTGCGCGGCAGCTGCAGGTTCTTCGCAGCGGCCGAAGCATCGAGCGGCTGGCTGAAGAGCTGCTGATAGGAATCGAGCAGGTTGGCGGCGATGTCACGCGGCTCCTGCCCCGGCTTGGCTCCCGCCGCCGGCGGATCGACCTTCCGCGGGATCGGCGAGATGTCGTAGATCATGTTGGTCAGCGCCGCGCCGGCACCGCCGTCGATGGCGGCATGGTGCATCTTGGAATAGAGCCCGACCTCATTGTCCTTCATGCCCTCGAACACGTAGAATTCCCAGAGCGGGCGGGCGCGGTTCAAGAGCTTGGCGTGCATCCAGCCGACGATGCGTTCGAGCGTGGCGCGGTCGCGCGGCTGCGGCAGGCTGGCGCGGAAGATGTGACGGTCGATGTCGAACTGATCGTCCTCAACCCAGGAGGGATGGTCGATGTCGAGCGGGGCCTTCTCCAGCCGCGCCTTCAGGATCGGCGCGATGTGCAGGCGCGAGACGATCATCGCCTTGAAGTCTTCGAAGAAGTCGCCCTTGTAATCGTCGGGCAGGCGAAAGATCGCCATGCTGCCGACATGCATCGGCATTTCCGGCGTTTCCAGATAGAGAAACGACGCATCCAGCGACGACAGCTTCTTACCGTCAGCCATGGTTCCCTCCCGAGTATTCGACGGGCGCCTTGGACGGCGCTTCTCGTCAGGCCGATATTGCCCGCTCCGGCGGGGCATATGCAATGGCAAACGGCCCTGCCCGGTCAAATGGCCAGAACTCCCCTTCCGGTTGCGCCAGCCGGTCCGCCACGGCCCACAGCGCGGCGGGGTTAACGCCGAGCCCGATATGGCTCGCCAGGTGCACCTCGATGTTCTCGGCATGGTCCGAGGGGCGCAACAGACAGGTCCGCCAGTTCACGACGCCGTCGGCGCGGGAATAGATCGACGTCGCCGGCACCGGCAGATCGCCGGCGATCGCCTCGCGCAGTTCGGCAAAATCCTCGACCCGCTCGCCGGACAGCGCCTCATAGAGCCGCGTGGCGTTGGTCGCCCGCACGTCGTTGGCAAAAGGACTGCCGAGCGTAATGACGTAACGGACCATGTCGGGCGCCTGGAGCGCGAGATCGCGGGCATAGACGCCGCCGAGGCTCCATCCGACCAGGCTGACCTTGCGCCCCCTCGCGGCGTGGATCTCGGCGAGACGGGTGCGCAAGGCCTCCCGCATCCGCCCCAGCCCGCCGAGATTGCGGCCCATCCGCCAGGCATGTGCCTCATAGCCGAGCTCGCTCAGATAGCGCCGCATCGGCGCCATCGAAAGATCGCTGGCGAGAAAGCCCGGCAGCGTCAGCACCGGATGGCCGTCGCCTCTGGGCGCGCGCATCAGCAACGGCGACAACAGCAGGCTGGCGTTCAACTCGAACAGGCCGCGGGCTTCGGCGAGCAGCAAACCAAGGCCCGGCGGACGAAGCCGGTCAGACGCTTGCGGCCCGTCCCGCCCGGCCGACATTATTTCTTCTTATCGCTGCTGCGCGTTCCGCCGAGGCCGGCCATGGTGACGAACATGTCCTGAAACCGCTCGGCAAGCTTCGGATCGAACGTGAACCAGCTCTGGATCAGCGATTCCGGCGAGACCTTGTCGATATTGCTCAGGACCTGCTGCTGCAGCTTGTCCATGACGGCAATCTGCATCGGCGAGACGTCCGGCAATCCGAAGAACTGACGGGCCTCGAGGGGGGTGCAGTCGATTTCGATGTTAACTTTCATGTCCCCTCCGGATGAGATTCGAGCACTCTGTTGGAGTATCGCCGCGACACGGTGTGCAACGCAAGCGACCTTAGACGCGCCGCGGGGCGCCGGCTCCCGCAATCGGCGGGTATGGTCAATCAAATTGCTCGGCCGCGACCGCAGCTCGGACGGCTGAGACGCCAACGGCCGACATGGCCAATTTCCCTTTACCCCGGGACTTCACAGGTCGAAAGTCGAATGTCGTTCGCGCGCCAGCCTCCCCTGGATTGCCGGTCAGCATTGCTGCACAGCGGTGCAACTTGGCGCGTTCCTTGCTGGAATGGCGCTTGCACGGGTCGTGAACTCTGGGCAACATGGATCGATCAGCCCCGCCGAACAATCAAAAATCACGGCGCGGCAGAGTGGAGAGGGTCAAGAATGTCAGTCGGACGAACTCTGTTTGCGGCGACGCTCGCCGGTACGCTTGCGTTGGCGGTCTCGCCGGCGTCGAGCCAGACGCTACGTTATGCCAACCAGGGTGACCTGAAGTCGCTCGATCCCTATACGCTCAACGAGAGCACCACCCACGCTCATCTCGGTCACGTCTATCAAGGCCTCACCGCGCGCGACAAGGACCTCAAGATCATTCCGGCGCTGGCGGAAAGCTGGGAAACTCCGGAGCCGACCCGCTGGCGTTTCCATTTGCGCAAGGGCGTGAAGTTCCACAATGGCGACCCGTTCACCGCCGACGACGTGGTGTTCTCGGCCGATCGCGTCCGCAAGAAAGGGTCGAACATGCAGACCCGCCTTGCGCCCGACGTCAAGGTGGTCAAGGTCGACGACTACACCGTCGATTTCGTCCTGCCCTCGCCCAACCCCATCCTGCATAACGCGTGGGATGTCTGGTACATCATGGACAAGAAATGGGCCGAGGAGAACAACGTCGTCGACCCGACGCCGGTGGCAGCGACCACGCCGAGCTACGCCTCGCTCCACGAGAACGGCACCGGCCCCTTCATCATCGAGAGCCATCAGCCCGGCGTGAAGACGGTGTTCAAGGCCAATCCCAATTACTGGGGCAAGGTCGAAGGCAATTTGAAGGAGATCATCTTCACCCCGATCTCCTCCGACGCCACCCGCGTCGCCGCCCTGCTCTCCGGCGAAGTCGACGTCATCGAGCCGGTGCCGATCCAGGACATCTCCCGCGTCGATTCCAGCCCGAATGCCCAGGTGCTGAAGGGGCCGGAGCTGCGCACCATCTTCATCGGCTTCGACCAGATGCGGGATGAGCTGCTCTACTCCAACATCAAGGGCAAGAACCCGTTCAAGGACATCAAGGTCCGCGAGGCGTTCTACAAGGCGATCGACATCGAGCTGATCAAGACGCGCGTGATGCGCGGGCTGGCGACGCCGTCGGCGCTGATGATCGCGCCGGAGCTGTTCATACTGTCCAAGGAATTCACGCGGCCGAAATTCGATCCCGACGGCGCCAAGAAGCTCCTGACCGAGGCCGGCTATCCCGACGGCTTCGAGGTCACCATGGACTGCCCGAACGATCGTTATGTCAACGACGCCGCGATCTGCCAGGCCGTGGTCGGCATGCTTGCCCGCATCGGCGTCAAGATCAATCTGCTGGCGCAGCCGAAGGCACAGTACTTCGCCAAGGTGCTGAAGCAGGGCGGCTACCAGACCTCGTTCTACATGCTGGGCTGGACGCCGAGCACGATGGATTCCCACAACGTGCTCTTTGACATCATGGGCTGCCGCGACGATGCGAAATCCTCACGGGGCGAGGCCAATCTCGGCGGCTACTGCAACAAGGAGTTCGACGCCATCACCGACAAGGTGCTGGTCGAAACCGACACCGCCAAGCGCAACCAGCTGATCAAGCAGGCCTACGAAATCGGCAACAAGGACTGGTCCTACATCCCGCTGCACCAGCAGGCGCTGGCCTGGGGCGTATCGAAGAAGGTCAACCTGCCGCAGCGCGCCGACAATCTGGTCATGTTCCATTGGGCGACCAAGAAGGAATAGCGTCAGTTGAACACGAGGTCCCGGGAGCGTCAGGCTTCCGGGACCTTTCCTTTTCCGGCCGACAAAGTCGTCGACTGTAAGCGCACCCAAGGACAGTGGAAGAAATGCTCGCTTTCACTCTACGCCGCGCCGTTCAGGCTATCGGCGTCATGTTTGCCGTCGGCATCATCGCGTTCTCGATGTTCCGATTCGCCGGCGATCCCGTCAACCAGATCGTCTCGATCGACACGTCGGCGGCCGAACGCGAAGCCGTGCGCAAGTCGCTCGGCCTCGATGATCCCGTGCCGGTGCAGTTCGTGCGCTATTTCGGCGATGCCGCGCAGTTCAAGTTCGGCGTCTCCTACCAGTTCCGCCAGCCGGTCTCGGCGCTGTTGATGGAGCGCATGCCCGCGACGCTGGAACTTGCGATCTGCGCGACCGTGTTCGCAATGGTGTTCGGCATCCTGATGGGGGTCTATTCGGCGCTCAAGCGCGACACCGCGCTCGCCAAATTATTCCAGGCGGTCTCATTGATCGGCATCTCGCTGCCGACGTTCCTGATCGGCATCCTCCTGATCTATCTGTTCGCGGTGACGCTGGGCTGGCTGCCCTCGTTCGGCCGCGGCGAGGTGGTCAAGCTCGGCTGGTGGACGACGGGCCTGCTCACGCTGTCGGGCCTGAAGGCGCTGATCATGCCCTCGATCACGCTCGGCCTATTCCAGATGACCCTGATCATGCGGCTGGTGCGGGCGGAGATGCTGGAAGTGCTGCGAACCGACTATATCCGCTTCGCCCGCGCCCGGGGGCTCACCACCCGTGCCATCCATTTCGGCCACGCGCTGAAGAACACGCTCATTCCCGTGATCACGGTAGCCGGGCTCCAGTTTGGCTCGGTTATTGCATTTTCGATCATCACCGAAACCGTGTTCCAGTGGCCGGGCATGGGACTTCTGTTCGTTCAGGCCGTGCAAAACGTCGATATCCCGATTATGGCCGCCTACCTGCTGATGGTCTCGCTGATTTTCGTCACCATCAATCTGGTGGTCGATATCCTCTACACCGTGGTCGATCCGCGCCTGCGCTCGACCGTCGGCCGCGCGACATAGGGCAATCTGCATGTCAGACGCAGTCGTCTCCAATTCCGACAAGCAGAGCACGCAGCCGACCCACGCTGCCCGCGGCTGGCTCAGCCGCGCGCTCGATAGCGACGTCTTCTATTCCTTCCGCCGCTCCAAGCTCACCATGGTTGCGGCCGCCATCACGGTCTTGTTCTTCCTGCTCGCGATCTTTGCCTCCTGGCTTGCGGTCCAGAACCCGTTCGATCCGGCGCAACTTCAGCTGATGAACTCGCGGATCTCACCGCTGTGGACCGCCGACGGCCAGAGCCCGTTCCTGCTCGGCACCGACGAGCAGGGTCGCGACGTGTTCTCCGCCATCCTCTACGGCATGCGTATCTCGCTCGCCGTCGGCGTGGCCGGCGTGATCTTCGCCGGTGCGCTCGGCATCGCGCTCGGCCTGATGGCCGGCTATTTCGGCGGCGCGGTCGACGGCGTGATCATGCGGATCGCCGACGTCCAGCTCACCTTCCCCGCCATCCTGATCGCGCTGCTGGTCAATGGCATCGCGAAATCGATCCTCGGCAACCGGCTGGATGCCACCAGCATGCTGGTGGTGCTGGTGATCTCGATCGGTCTGAGTTTCTGGGTCGGGTATGCCCGGACCGTGCGCGGTTCCGTGATGGTCGAGAAGAACAAGGACTACGTGGCCGCCGCGCAGCTGATCGGCCTGCCCGCGCCCGTGATCATGCTGCGGCATGTGCTGCCGAACACGATGGGCCCGATCCTGGTCATCGCCACCATCAACCTCGCGCTCGCCATCATCACCGAGGCGACGCTGTCCTTCCTCGGCGTCGGCCTGCCCGACACCATGCCCTCGCTCGGCACGCTGATCCGCATCGGCAACAACTATCTGTTCGCGGGCGAATGGTGGATCGTCGCCTTCCCCGGGCTCGCGCTCGCCGCACTGATCCTCTCCATCAACCTGCTCGGCGATTGGCTGCGCGACGCGCTCAACCCGAAACTTCGATGAGTGTGCGTCGCCCATGACCGAACCTGTTCTCTCCGTGCACAATCTCCAGGTGGAGTTCGCCTCCCGCCGCGGCACGCTGCGCGCCATCGACGACGTCTCCTTCGACATCGCCAAGGGCGAGGTGCTCGGGGTGGTCGGTGAATCCGGCGCCGGCAAATCCGTCACCGGCCTCGCGGTAATCGGCCTGATCGATCCTCCCGGCCGCATCGCCGGCGGCGAGATTCATCTCGCCGGCCTGCGCATCGACAATCTGCCGCCGGAAGAGATGCGCCGCATCCGCGGCAAACGCATCGGCATGATCTTCCAGGATCCCCTCACCTCGCTCAATCCGCTGTACCGGGTCGGCGACCAGATCGTGGAAACCATCCGGACCCACCTCAATCTGTCCGAACAGGCGGCCCGCCGCCGCGCCATCGACCTGCTCGCCGAAGTCGGCATCCCCGCGCCGGAAAAGCGCATCGACGGCTATCCGCACGAGTTCTCCGGCGGCATGCGCCAGCGCGTCGTGATTGCGCTCGCGATCTGCGCCGAGCCTGAGCTGATCATCGCGGACGAGCCGACCACAGCGCTCGACGTCTCCGTCCAGGCGCAGATCATCTCACTGATCAAGCGGCTCGGGCGCGACCACGGCACCGCGGTGATGCTGGTGACCCACGACATGGGCGTGATCGCGGAGACCTCGGACCGCGTCGCGGTGATGTACGCCGGCCGCGTCGCCGAGATCGGTCCAGTGCAGGACGTCGTGAGGAACCCGCTGCATCCTTACGCAAAAGGATTGATGGGCGCGATCCCGACGCTCGCGGGCGAGGACAAGCGCCTGGTGCAGATCCCCGGCTCCATGCCGCGCCTGTCGGCGATTCCGCGCGGATGCTCGTTCAATCCGCGCTGCGCGTTCGCATTCGACCGCTGTCGTGTCGATCGGCCCGAGCCACTGCCGCAAGGCGCCCAATCGGTCGCCTGCCATCTCTATGACAATGTGCCGGCGGAGAGCGCGGCATGAGCGCCCCTTTCGTCCAGGCCACAAATCTGCGCCGCGTCTTCGATGTCTCGAAGCCCTGGCTCAACCGCGTGCTGGAAGGCGGGCATCTCGAATATCTCAAGGCTGTCGATAACGTCACCTTCGACATCAGGAAGGGCGAGACCTTTGCGCTGGTCGGCGAGTCCGGCTCCGGCAAGACCACGGTGGCGCGGATGGTGGTCGGCCTGTTGCCGCCGAGCTCCGGCGACGTCCAGATCGACGGCGTCTCGATGGGGGATCCGCGGCAGGCGCCGGCGCGACGAAAGCTGCGCCGCCGCATCCAGATGATCTTCCAGGATCCCTATGCGAGCCTGAATCCGCGCTTCCGGGTCGATGCCATCATCTCCGAGCCGATCCGCGCCTTCGACCTGATCCAGGGCGAGCGCGACATCCAGGCGCGCGTCGGCGAGCTGCTCAGCCTCGTCGGCCTGCATCCCGACGACCGGCTGAAGTTTCCGCACGAGTTCTCCGGCGGCCAGCGCCAGCGTATCGCGATCGCGCGGGCGCTCGCGTCCGATGCCGAGTTCATCGTCTGCGACGAGCCGACCTCGGCGCTCGACGTCTCGGTGCAGGCGCAGATCCTGAACCTGATGCGCGACCTCCAGGACAAGTTCGGCCTGACCTACATGTTCATCAGCCACAACCTCGCCGTGGTCCGTCACATGGCGAGCCGCGTCGGCGTGATGTATCTCGGCCGCATCGTCGAGATCGCGGAAGGCCGCGAGCTGTTTGCCCGGCCGCGCATGCCCTACACCAAGATGCTGCTGGGCGCCGTGCCCGATCTTGCCATGAGCGGCCGCCAGCGCATTCCGGTCAAGGGCGAGATTCCGAACCCGATCAATCCGCCGCCCGGCTGCGCCTTCAATCCGCGCTGTCCGCTGGCGTTCGATCTCTGCCGCAAGGAAGCCCCGGAACTGATCGGCGGCGTCGCCTGCCATGCGGTTAACACCGCGCCGGTCCCGGCGTGACGCGCGCGTGCCATGCGGCCTGCGCATTGGCGGCACGGCATCGCCTGTGATCAATTGCGCGCGCCACAACTAAGGTAACGAAATCCCATGGCCAGCAACGTCAATCCGGATCCCTTCACGACGCGCCCCGAGATCGAGGGCACGTTCGGGGTCGTCGCCACCACGCACTGGATCGCGACCGCCGTCGGCATGGCCATTCTGGAAAAGGGCGGCAACGCCTTCGATGCCGGCGTCGCCACCGCTTTCACGCTCCAGGTGGTCGAGCCGCATCTGAACGGCCCCGGCGGCGACGTGCCTGTCATCGTGCACGACGTGAAGCGCGGCCGCACCGAGGTGATCTGTGGCCAGGGCCCGGCGCCGGCGCGCGCCACCATCGCGCATTACAGGAGCGAAGGCCTCGACATGGTGCCGGGCACCGGCCTGCTCGCCGCCTGCGTGCCCGGGACCTTCGAATCCTGGATGATGCTCTTGCGAGACTACGGCACCATGCGCGTACGCGACGTGCTGGAGCCCGCGATCTCCTACGCGCGCGACGGCTATCCGCTGGTCGAGCGCGCCTGCGCCACGATCCAGACCGTCGAGCAGCTATTCCGCAAGCACTGGCCGACCTCGGCCGCGGTGTATCTTCCCAATGGCGAGGTGCCGAAACCCGGCACGCTCTTCACCAACAAGACGCTGGCCGCGACCTACGCCCGCATTCTCAGCGAGGCCGAGAGCGGCGACGGTGGCCGCGACGCCGAGATCGAGCGTGCGCGAAGGGCCTGGTCGCACGGCTTCGTCGCGGAAGCCATCGACAAATTCTGCCGCACGCAAGAGGTGATGGACGTCAGCGGTTCGCCGCATCGCGGCGTTCTCTCGGCCGACGACATGGCGCGCTGGCAGCCGACCATCGAGGCGCCGCTTACCTACGACTATGGCCGCTACACTGTCTGCAAGGCCGGCGTCTGGAGCCAGGGCCCGGTCACGCTGCAACAGCTCGCACTGCTCAAGGGCTTTGCGCTCGACGGACTCGACCCGACCGGGCCGGAATTCATCCATCTCCAGATCGAATGCGCCAAGCTCGCCTTCGCCGACCGCGAAAAGTTCTACGGCGATCCGAAGTTCAGCGAGATCCCGATCGCGACGCTGCTGTCGGATGCCTATAACGACGAACGCCGCAAGCTCGTCACCGACAAGGCCTCGCTCGACTTCCGCCCCGGTTCGGTCGAGGGCTTTGGCGGTGTCGTCAAGCTGCGGCGCGCCGAAGGCCAGCGCGAAGCGGTCGGCGCGCTCGGCGCCGGCGAGCCGACGGTCGGACGCTTCGGCGAGGTACGCGGCGACACCGTGCATTTCGACATCATCGACAAGGCCGGCAATATGGTCTCCTCGACGCCATCGGGCGGCTGGCTGCAATCTTCGCCGATCATTCCGGAGCTCGGCTTCTGCCTCGGCAGCCGCGCGCAGATGTTCTGGCTGGAGGAAGACCATCCCGCCGCGCTTGCGCCGGGCAAGCGGCCGCGCACCACGCTGTCGCCGACCATGGCGCTGCGCGACGGCGAGCCGTATCTCGCCTGGGGCTCGCCGGGCGGCGACCAGCAGGACCAATGGATCACGCAATTCTTCCTGCGCCACGTCCATTGCAATCTCAATCTTCAGGAATCGATCGACGCGCCGGCCTGGCATTCCGAGCATTTCCCGATCTCGTTCTGGCCGCGCACCGCGCGCCCCGGCGTGCTCGTGGTCGAGAACCGCGTACCGAAGGCAGCGATCGAGAATCTGCGCGAGCGCGGACATATCGTCGAGATCGGGCCCGACTGGTCGGAAGGCCGCCTCACCGCGGCCTCGCGCGTCGGGGTGCGCCGCCGCGCCGCCGCCAATCCGCGCGGCATGCAAGGCTACGCAGCAGGACGCTGATGGACAGAATATGACCTGGTCGATCATCGCACGCGATCCTGCCACCGGCCAGTTCGGCATCGCGGTTGCGACCCGCTTCTTCGCCGTCGGCGCGCGCGTGCCCTATATCGCCGCCGGCCTCGGCGCGATCGCAACCCAGGCCTTCGTGAATCCCTATTACGGCATCGACGGCGTCAAGCTCTTGCGTGAAGGCTTGAACGCGCATGACGTACTCGCCAGCCTGCTCGCGACCGACGACGGGCGCGAAAGCCGCCAGATCCACATCATGGACGCGAGCGGCGAGATTGCTGCGCACACCGGGCGCGACTGCGTCGACTGGTGCGGCCACATCGCGGGCAGCGGCTTCTCCATCGCCGGCAACATGCTCGCGGGTGCCGACGTGCTCGACGAGACCGCCAAGACCTACATCGCCAATGACAGCCTGCCCTTCCCGCGCCGCCTGCTCGCGGCGATGCGCGCGGGCGAAGCCGCCGGCGGCGACAAACGCGGCAAGCAGTCTGCTGCGCTCCTGATCCACGGCGAGGAGGAATGGCCGGCGCTGGACATTCGCGCCGACGACCATTCCGATCCGCTCGGCGAGCTCGAGCGGCTCGAACGGGTCAGCCACGAGCTCTGGGTGCATTTCCGCAACTCCATGCCGACGCGGCAGAACCCGGCCGGCAACACCGATCGCAGCGTCATCGACGCGAGCATCGCCGCGGCCCGTGCAAGACAATCATGAGCACAAGCCCTCTCATCGAGATCAAGGATCTGCGCATCCGCTTCCACGGCGACGATGGCCGCGTCACCCATGCGGTGGACAGTGTAGATCTCAGCGTCGCCAATGGCGCGACGCTCGGCCTCGTCGGCGAATCCGGCTGCGGCAAGAGCGTGACGTCGCTCGCGATCATGGGATTGCTGCCGAAGCAAAGCACGGAGATATCGGGCGCGATCCGCTTCGACGGCTTCGATTTGCTGAAGACCCCGGACCAGACCTTGCGCGACCTCCGCGGCAACCGGCTCGCGATGATCTTCCAGGAGCCGATGACCTCGCTCAACCCGAGCTTCACCATCGGCGACCAGATCATCGAGACCATCCTGCGCCATCGCGGCGGCTCGCGGCGCAGCGCTCGGGAGCGCGCGATCGAGCTGTTGCGCCGCGTCCACATCCCCTCGCCCGAACGGCGCGTCGACGAATATCCGCACAAGCTCTCCGGCGGCATGCGCCAGCGCGTGATGATCGCGATGGCCCTGGCCTGCGACCCCCGCCTCCTGATCGCGGACGAGCCGACCACCGCGCTCGACGTCACCCTGCAGGCGCAGATACTTGAACTGATGCGCGAGTTGAAGGCGGCGAGCGGTGCGGCGATCATCCTGATCACGCACGACCTCGGCGTGGTCGCCGAGGTCTGCGACGAGGTCGCGGTGATGTATGCCGGCGAGATCGTCGAGCGTGCGCCGGTGGATGAATTGTTCGCCGCCCCGCAACATCCCTACACCGTCGGCCTGCTCGGCTCGATCCCGCGGCTCGACCACCGTGCCGAGCAGCTTGCGACGATCGAAGGCATGGTCCCGAACATGGCGCAACCGCCCGCTGGATGCCGCTTCGCCGCACGGTGCCCCTTCGTTCTCGACGCCTGCACCAGGGCGCCGCCGCCGCTCGTGGAAATCGCCCCGGGCCATCTCTCGCGCTGCATCCGCGCGCCGCTCGAACTTCTGGTGTCATGATGGCGCTGCTCGAGGTCGAAGGTCTGGTGAAGCATTTCGTCGCCGAGCGCTCGCTGTTCGGCCGGGCGCTCGCGCATGTCAAGGCGGTCGATGGCGTCAGCTTCTCGCTCGAGGCCGGCAAGACGCTGGCCCTGGTCGGCGAATCCGGTTGCGGCAAATCCACCGTCAGCCGTCTGGTGCTGCGGCTGATCGAGCCTGATGCGGGCACTGTGCGCTTCGACGGCCGCGACCTGCTCTCGCTCGACGCCGGAGCGCTCCGCGCCTTCCGCCGCGAAGCGCAGATCATCTTCCAGGATCCCTACGCCTCACTCAATCCGCGCATGACGGTCGGCCAGATCCTGACGGAGCCGCTGGCGCTGCACGATCTCGTCCCACCCGCACGGCGGCGCGAACGGGTCGCGGAAATCCTGCGGCTGGTCGGGCTGGAGCCGCGGCTCGAGCGACGCTATCCGCACGAATTCTCCGGCGGCCAGCGCCAGCGCATCGCCATTGCCCGTGCGCTCGCGGTCGAGCCAAAATTGATCATCTGCGACGAGCCGGTCTCGGCGCTCGACGTCTCGATCCGCTCGCAGATCCTGAACCTCCTGCGCGAGCTCCAGGACCGGCTCGGCCTTGCCTACATTTTCGTCTCGCATGACCTCGCCGTGGTCAAGCACATCGCCGACCACGTCGCGGTGATGAATCTCGGACAGATCGTCGAAACCGCGGAGGCGGACGCGCTGTTTGCCGCGCCCCGGCACCCCTATAGCCGCGCCCTGCTGTCCGCGATTCCCGTGCCCAAACCGCAGGCAAAAAGCAGCCGGATTGTGCTCCAGGGGGAGATCCCCAGCGCGCTCAATCCGCCGCCGGGATGCCGCTTCCACACCCGCTGTCCCTATGTCGTGGACCGCTGCCGCAGCGAAATGCCTCAGCTTGTCTCGGATGGCATCGGACATGCAACAGCTTGCCACCGAACGTCGGAACTGCCGTCCTCCGCGGCCATCGTCCCCATGGATGGCGGCTTCTCGCCGGTTCTCGAAAAATTGGTTGCCGCCTTCAGCGGCGGTCCGGAAGCAGCACGCGGCGGCGGGGTTAGTTCATTGGGGACGGACCCCGCATAGCCGTGAAACAGAGGTCGAGAGCGATGAGCTTTATGCGTTTGACAATCCTGGCGTCGGCCTTGCTGACGTCGCTCGTGGGCACGGCCCAGGCTCAGACCACGCTTCGCATCGGGATCGCCGAAGACCCCGACATCCTCGATCCCAGCATCGGCCGCACCTATGTCGGCCGCATCGTATTCTCCGCGTTCTGCGACAAGCTGTTCGACATCGACGAGAAGCTCAACATCGTGCCGCAGCTCGCGCTGTCTCACGAGACGTCGGCCGACGGCAAGGAGATGACGATCAAGCTCCGGCCAGGCGTCAAATTCCACGATGGCGAGCCGCTGGACGCCGAAGCGGCAAAATTCTCGATCGAACGTCACATGACGCTGCCGGCCTCGTTCCGGAAGTCCGAGCTCGCCAGCGTCGACCATGTCGAGGTCGTCGATCCCCTGACCATCAAGCTGGTGCTCAAGACGCCGTACTCGCCCCTGATCGCCCAGCTCACCGACCGCTCCGGCATGATGGTCTCGCCCAAGGCGGCGAAGGAGGCCGGTGACAAGTTCGGCCTGCATCCGGTCTGCGCAGGTCCCTACAAGTTCGTCGAGCGCGTGCAGCAGGATCGCATGGTGTTCGAGAAGTTCGCCGACTACTGGAACAAGGACAACATCCATATCGATCGCGTCGTATTCCTGCCGATCGTCGATGCCACAGTGCGCCTTGCCAACCTCAAGTCCGGCGGGCTCGATCTGATCGAGCGCGTGCTCGCCACCGACATCAAGGACGTCCGCGCCGATCCCAAGCTGGTGCTGTCGACGGCGCCCGAGCTCGGCTATCAGGGCCTGACCATCAACATCGGCAACGACAAGACCAAGGGGCCACTCAGCCAATCCGCGAAGGTGCGCCAGGCACTCAGCCTGTCGATCGATCGCGAGGCCATCAACCAGGTCGTATTCAACGGCGAGTTCACGCCGGGCAATCAATGGGTCAGCCCGACGCATCCATACTATCAGAAGGCTTTCCCCATTCCGGGTCGCGACATCGCCAAGGCCAAGGCGCTGTTGAAGGAAGCCGGTGTCAGCCTGCCCGTCACCGTCGACTACATGGTACCAAAGGGCACCGAGTACGAGGCCGTCGCCCAGGTCGTGCAGTCCATGGCCGCCGAGGCAGGCTTCGACATCAAGGTCCGCGTCGTCGAATTCGCGACCACCTTCAAGCAGGCGCAGGCCGGCGAGTTCCAGGTGTTCCAGATCAACTGGAGCGGACGCATCGACCCGGACGGCAATTCCTACATCTTCATGCGCAGCAAGGCGCCGCAGAACGACGGCGTGTACTCGAACCCCGAGGCCGACAAGCTGATGGAAGAGGGACGGGCCACATCGAATGTCGAGGAGCGCAAGGCGATCTACGCCAGGCTGACCAAGATCCTGCTCGACGACCTGCCGATCATCTACATCTATCATCGCACGCTCCTGATCGCGCATACGAAGAAGCTCGAGGGCTACCGGCAGATGCCTGATGGCCTCGTGCGCGTGGTCGGGTTGAAGTTCAAGTGATCGCGACATCACCCGGGAAACGCGTGGGGCCATGCTGAACTTCCTCGCCCACCGCATCGCGCAGATCGTGCCGACACTGTTCTTCGTGTCGGTGCTGATCTTTTCGCTCCAGCAATTGCTGCCCGGCGATCCGGCGCTGGTGATGGCCGGCGAGGAACGCGATCCCGCCGCGATCGAGCAGATCCGGCAGCAGTACAAGCTCGATCAGCCGATCCCCGTGCAGTATGTCTACTGGCTCAAGGGAGTCCTCACCGGCAATTTCGGCGAGTCCTTGCGCAACAAGATGCCGGTGCGCGAGCTGATCGCGCAGAAACTGCCGGTGACGCTCCAGCTCGGCTCGATGGCGATCCTGATCGCGTTCTTGATCGGCATTCCCGCCGGCATCGTCTCCGCAGTGAAGAAGGGCACGGCCTGGGACTATGGCGCGAATTTGTTTGCGCTGTGGGGCATCTCGACGCCGAATTTCTGGCTCGGGATCCTGCTGATCTTCCTGTTCTCGATCAAGCTCGGCTGGCTGCCGGCCTCGGGCTACGTGCCGCTGACCGAGGACTGGCGTGCGAGCCTGGCCGCCACCATCATGCCCGCCTTCGTGCTCGGCAACGCGATTTCCGCGATCCTGATGCGGCACACCCGCAGTGCCATGCTCCAGGTGCTGGAAAGCGACTATGTCCGCACGGCGCGTGCGAAGGGATTGTCGGAGCGCTCCGTCATCCTCAAGCATGCGATGCGCAATGCGCTGACGCCGATCATCACGCTCGGCGCGCTCGAGCTTGGCACGCTGTTGTCGGGCGCCGTGCTGACGGAGCAGATCTTCTCCATTCCCGGCTTCGGCAAGCTGATCGTGGACGCCGTCTTCAACCGCGACTACGCGGTCGTGCAGGGCGTGGTGCTGGTGACGGCCACGGTCTACATCACGCTCAACCTCGTTGCCGACGTCGCCTATATTCTCGTCAATCCGCGGCTGCGGGGCTAGCGCCATGACCGATGCCGCATTGCCCGCCGCTCCCTCCACCGCGCACGCGTCCGAACTAGACAGCCCGGCGCGCCGCGCACGGCGGCGGTTGTTCAAGCGCAAGGCCGCCGTATTCGGACTCGTCGTGATCACGGCGTTCATCCTGCTTGCGGCGCTTGCTCCTCTCATCGTCCCCTACGATCCCATCGCGACGAGCTGGAGCCTGGTACGCAAGCCGCCGACCGCGGCGCACTGGTTCGGCACCGACGAGCTCGGCCGCGACATCCTCAGCCGCGTCGTCTACGGCGCGCGCGCCTCCCTGCTCGCGGGCCTGATCTCGGTCGCGATCGCGCTCGGCGTCGGCGTGCCGCTCGGCCTGCTTGCCGGCTATCGCGGCGGATTTGTCGATGCGCTGATCAGCCGGATCACGGACGCGATGCTGGCCTGCCCGTTCCTGATCCTGGCGATCGCGCTGGCCGCGTTTCTCGGTCCGAGCCTTGGCAATGCGATGATCGCGATCGGCATCTCGGCGACCCCGATCTTCATCCGCCTGACCCGCGGCCAGGTGCTGAGCGTCAAGGCCGAGGATTATGTCGAGGCCGCGCGCGCGCTCGGCAACCCCGGCTGGCGGATCGCGTTCTCGCACATCCTGCCCAACATCCTGCCGGCGCTGCTGGTGCAGGCGACGCTGTCGATCGCCGCCGCCATCATCGCCGAGGCGGCGCTCTCGTTCCTTGGCCTTGGTCAGCAGCCGCCGGCACCGTCCTGGGGCAGCATGCTCAACGCGGCGCAGCGCTTCCTGACCCAGGCGCCCTGGATGGCGATCTGGCCGGGGCTTGCGATCTTCCTCGTGGTGCTGTCGCTGAACCTGCTGGGCGACGGCCTGCGCGACGCGCTCGATCCAAGGCAGCGATAAAGCTAGCTCCTCTCCCCGACGGGGAGAGGTAAAGATCAACCGCCAGCGCTAGATCACTGCCTCGCGCATCACGCGGCGGCAATCCATCTCGTATTCGAGATCGACCACCGGCGGGCGGGCATAATGCCAGGTCAGGCCGGAGCGCAGCGCGCCGCGGCGGACCAGTTCGTCGACCAGCGCGTGGTGGAAGTCATGCACGGAATAGGCCTGCACGCCGGTGGTGTCCTTCCAGCCGAAGCCGAAGGCCGCCATCCGGTTTTCCATCTGCGAGGTGGTGGTGAACCGTACCTTCTCGCGCAGCCCCTCCGGGCTGAGGTCGCGGTAGCGCACCGTGCGCTCGACATAAGTTCCGCTGCCCTCGCGTGCTTCGGCACCGCCGGCGATCACGAAGCTCGGCGCCTTCGACCGCGTCGGGCGCGTGAAGGAGAACGCGTAAAACGATGGCTCGGTCGGCGGATCGATCTCGGGACAGACATTGCTGCGCGCCACCGGATTTGTGGTGCCGTCGAAGATGCCCCATTCGGATAGCGTCTTCACATAGTGCAGGTTGAACGCACGAAAGCCCTCCTCGCTGAAGGCGGCCGGTGAGCGCAACTCGCAGGCGCAGAACGCCGTCAGCGGACGTCCGGCTTCCTGGATGAATTTCGCCGCGAGCGCAAAGCCCTCGGCAAGCGGCACCAGGCGATCGAGCCGGACGCGCTCGATCTCATAGCCGTCATCCGCGGCCGCGCCGGCCGAATACTGGAACACGGATGGAATGAAACGATAATTGCCCGCAGAGAACTCACGCGTCATGACGAACTCCTATTCCAGTTGCATGCGAATGCCCTTGGCGCCGTTGAGCAGGCGCCTCAGGTGAAAACCGGCCAGCGCATCGTCGGCGTGCATCCCGACCAGCGCGGCAAAAGCCGGCATGGCGGCTGCGTCGCCGGCCTCCATCTTGGCGAAGGCTTCGGAGTACCGCGTTGTCGCCGCCGACTCGAATTTCGCCGTTGCCAGCGGTTCGAACGCACGCAGGGGTTCGCTGCGTCCGCGCAGCATCAGGTCACCGACTGGACGGCCATGGAAATTTGCGGCCCCCTCGGCGATGCTGGCACTGACGCAGATGCGTGTTCCCAGATGCTTGTTCGCAGCCTCCAGACGCGCCGCGATATTGATGGAGTCGCCATAGGCGGTGTAATCGAAGAAACGATTGCCGCCGAAATTGCCGACCAGCGCCGGGCCCGCATGGGCGCCGATGCGGGTCGCCCCGAAATTGACGCCTCTCGCCTTCCAGCGCGCGGAGAAATCCTCCGCCCAGGCATCGAGATCATGCGCACAGGCGACCGCGCGCGTCGCATAGTCCAGCTGGTCGCCAGGCGCGTTGAACAGCACCTGAATCGCATCGCCGATGATTTTGGCGACCGTCCCCTCATGCGCGAAGACGATCTCGGTCATGCCGCCGACATACTCGTTGAGGAGCTCGCCGAGCGTCTGCGGGGCCGCGCTCTCGACCAGCGACGTGAAGCCGGTGATGTCGGTGAAGAGGGTGGCGACATCGCGCCACTGCACCTCCATGCTGCCTTCGACATCCGCTGCCAGGCGCCTTGCGATCTCCGGCGAGAAGAAGCGCGACAGTGAGGCATGGGCGCGCTCGGCTTCCATCTGGCGCCGCCGCACCTCGCGCAGCATCTCCACGTGACCGATGGTCTTCTGGATCGTGGCCTCCAGATCGGCGAAGTCGATCGGCTTGGTCAGGAAGTCGAACGCGCCGCGGTTCATGGCGATGCGGATGTTGCTCATGTCGCCATAGGCGGAGACGATGATGGTCGACTTCTTGTCCTCGGCCTCCTGGAGCTTCGCCAGCAGCGACAGCCCGTCCATCCGCGGCATGTTGATATCGGAGACCACCATGTCGACATGCGGATTCTGCTCAAGTGCCTGCAGCGCCTCGAGGCCGTCGCGGGCGAACATGAGGGTGAGCAGCCCATCGCGAATCTGCCTGCGAAACTTTTGCAGGATCAGCGCCTCGAGATCCGGCTCGTCGTCGACGAAGAGGATGGTGGCAGTCATGCGGCTTGCTCGAGCCTCGTGTCGATCTCCTGGCGCAGCAGCGCAAAGTCGATCGGCTTGGTCAGGAGCGCGTGGGCGCCTCGCTCGATCGCCTTTCTGCGCGTCTCGGCGTCGCCATAGGCGGTGATCATGATGACGGGAACGTGCGGATAGTCGGCGCGCACCTTCGGCAGCATGTCGAGCCCGCTCATGCCGGGCATGTTGACGTCCGACAGAATCAGGATCAGCGAAGGATCGCGAACTTCGGCGGCACGCCTCAGCGCATCGGCCGCAGAGGGAGCAAATTCCATCTGGAAGCGGCCGGCGCGCAGGTCGCGCCGGAAGTGCTGCCTGAACAGCGGCTCGACGTCGGGCTCGTCATCGACGACCAGGATATAAACGTTCAAGTCTTGCCTCCGGCAGTGTCGCCCGCTGCCATCGTGCGCGGCAGCGTGATGATGAATTCGGTGAATATACCGGGCTCGGTCTTCACGTCGATCGTGCCGCCGTGCTGCTTCACGACGATGTCATGGCTCATGGACAGGCCGAGCCCGGTGCCCTCACCGGCCGGCTTGGTCGTGAAGAACGGATTGAACAATTTTTCCTTCACCTCGGGCGGAATCCCGGTGCCGTTGTCACGGATCCGGATCTCGACCGTGTCGCCGAGGCTCCTGGTTGCGGCACTCAGGATCGGCTCAAAACTGTCCGCCGCGCTCTCCTTGCGCTTGGCCGCAGCATAGAAACCGTTCGAGATCAGGTTGAGGAAGACGCGCGTGATCTCCTGCGGATAGATGTCGACCAGGCCGGCGGCGGGGTCAAATGCGCGCTGGAGCGTGACGTTGAAGGCGGGCCTTTCGGCGCGCGCGCCGTGATAGGCCAGATTGAGGCTCTCCTCCACGACCGCATTGATATCGACGGGGCGATGTTCGCCGGAACCCTGGCGCGAGTGCACCAGCATGTTCCTGACGATGGAATCGGCGCGCTTGCCGTGCTGCACCACCTTCTCGAGATTGCCCCTGAGCATGGCGGTCAGCTCGTCAACTTCCGCCTTGGTCTTGCCGTCGAGCTTTGCCGCTTCGAGCACCTCGTTAAGCTCGTCGATCAACTCCGTCGAAACCGACGAGAAATTGTTGACGAAATTGAGCGGGTTCTTGATCTCGTGGGCGATGCCGGCGGTGAGCTGGCCGAGGGAGGCAAGCTTCTCGGTCTGGATCAGCCGGTCCTGCGCGGCGCGCAGATCATCGAGCGATCGCGACAGCTCTCTGGTGCGTTCCTGGACCTCCTCGAACAATCGGACATTCTCGATCGCGATGAGGGCCTGATCTGCAAATGTGGTGGCGAGTTCGATTTGCTTGTCGCTGAACGGCCGCACCATATGCCGCGTCAAGACAAACACGCCGATTGGCGTCCCCTCTCGCAGCAGAGGCACACCGAGCATCGTACGCACGTTTGAACGCCTTCGAGCGGACGAAGGCGCATATTCCGGGTCGGCCTGCACATCCGGGACATGAACCGTTTTGGCGTCGAGCAGCGTACGCCCGACCACACTTCCCCGCTCGGGTACGGAAGCGAATGTCCGAAGCTTGTTTTCCTGCTCCGCGTCAAGCACGCAGCTTGCCGCCAAATAGAAGACGCCGTCGCTAGGCCGAAAGATCGTGCCTTCGTCCGCGTCACACAAGCGCGCCGCCGAGCCCACAAGGGTGTTCAACACGGTTTGCAGGTCGAACGCCGAACGGCTGATGACTTTCAGCACATCGGCGGTCGCCGTCTGCTGCTGCAACGACTCGCTCAATTCCGCGGTCCGCTGCTCGACCTTGTTTTCAAGGTCGGCATAGGATTCCTGCAAGCGCGCGCCCATCTCGTTGAACTGGTCGGCGAGCCCTTCGAGTTCGTCGCCGGTCCGGATCGCGATGCGCTGGGAGAAGTCGCCACCCCCGATCCGCTCGGCGCCGCTGCGCAGCGCCTGGATCGGTCCCACCATGCGGCGCGCGAGGAATATCCCCGCAAGCACCGCGAAGATCGACGCCGCGAGCAGCACGATCGCAAGCCGCTGCAACGAGGCATAGAGCGCGGCATAGGCCTCCTCGACCGGCAGCTCCACGAACATGGTCCAGTGCAGCGGCTCGATCGGGGCCGATGCGGTCAGCACCTTCCGCCCCTGGATGTTGCGCGCTTCAGGAAGCGGATCGGACATGGTGCCGCCTCCGGCCTGCGCGGCGCGCACCTGCGCGAGCCCGGACATATCGGTGTTGCGCAGGACCAGGCTGATATCGGGATGCGCGATCAGGCGCCCCTCCGGCCCGACCACGTAGGCGTTTCCGTGCTCGCCGACCTTGATCTGGGAGACGACGTCCCAGATCAGCTTCAGATTGACCTCGGCGATGCTGACGCCGGCATCCTTGCGCGCGCCGGCCAGCGCCAGCGTCATGTAGGGCTCGGAGTCCCTGCGGAAATAGACCGGCCCGTAATAGACCTTGTGCGCGACCGCCTCGGTGAACTTTGGATCCCCCGACAGGTCGATCCCACTGTCGATCGCGTCCATCGCCAACCGCGAGACCCGCAACCGCTCCTTGCCGCTCGAATCCACCTGGGCGAGCTCGGTGATCCCTGGCACCTGACGCAGCAGCCGCAGCGCGTCGAACCGGCGCTGCTCGATCGAGCCCGCCGACCACGGCAGCTGCGTGGTCCAGCCGAGCTGGCTCTCGATCTCCTTGACGAACTGGCCGATCTTGGCGGCCGCCGCCTCGGCCTGCTCATGCTGGACCCGGATCAGCGAGGCCTTGTGCTCACGATAATAGAAGAAGACTTCGAACAGCCCGTTGGCGAGCAGCGCAACGGCGACGACGGCCACGAACAGCGCGACGTATTTGGTGAACAGCCGGGTCCTGATCCCCCGCCCCACCGCCTCGCCGGCCACGGCCCCATCCGGGGCCGCGCTCGGCAACGTCCTGGCTTGCGGGGCGTCGGGATGCAGGGAGAGGCTCATCCGGCGGAATCTAGCAAGAAGACGAGACGTTGTCTCTCGCGAGCGCGGCAAAGGGCCCGCCCGACGGCCGCGGTGGCCGCCGCATCAGCGTCGCCGGGCACAACAAAAAAGGCGGCAGCGGATTGGCCGCTACCGCCCTTTGCTTCGTTGCTTCCGGCCTCAGGTCGGCCGCAGCGCCTTGGCACCGAGGTCGAGCTCGTTGACCTGTTTGTTCCGCTCGGAATCGGCCGCCGCGCGATGGTCGGTCGCCAGCACCACGTAGACGGCGGGCAACACGAACAGCGTGAACAGCGTGCCGATCGACATGCCGGCAACGACGACCAGACCGATCGAGAAGCGGCTGGCGGCGCCCGCGCCGGTCGCGGTCAGGAGCGGGATCAGGCCCGTCACCATCGCGGCCGTGGTCATCAGGATCGGCCGCAGGCGGATGCGGGCCGACATCTCGATGGCAGAGCGGCGATCGAGCCGCTCGTTGACCTGGAGCTCGTTGGCAAACTCCACCATCAGGATGCCGTGCTTGGTGATCAGGCCGACCAGGGTGAGCAGACCGACCTGGGTGTAGATGTTCATGGTCGCCACGCCAAAGAACAGCGGGATCAGCGCGCCGACGATCGCCATCGGCACCGAGATCATGATCACCAGCGGGTCACGCAAGCTCTCGAACTGGGCCGCCAGCACCAGGAAGATGATGATCAGCGCGAAGCCGAAGGTGATCGCGAGCTGGTTGCCTTCCTGCACATACTGCCTGGAGTCCGCGAGATAGTCGTGGCTGAAACCCTGCGGCAGCTTCTTGGCCTCGCCTTCAAGAAAGTCGACCGCAGCACCAACAGTCACGCCAGGCATCGGCACGGCCGAGAACGTCGCCGAATTGAGCTGGTTGTAGTGGGTCAGCGAGTTCGGGTCGGTCTTGGTCCTGATCGAGACCACGGTCGACAGCGGAAGCTGCTGGCCGGTATTGGTCGTCACATAGTAGCCGCCGAGCGATTCCGGCGACAGCCGATTGCCCCGGGGCACCTGCGGAATCACCTGGTAGGAGCGCCCCTCGAGATTGAAGCGGTTGACGTAATTGCCGCCAAGCAGCACCGCGAGCGTGCTGCCGAGGTTCTGCATGTTGATGCCAAGGTCCTGGGCCTTGGTACGGTCGATCGTGACCTGCACGTTCGGCTGGTTATAGGCGAGGTCGCTGTCGGAGACGATGAACATGCCGCTCTTGCGCGCGGCGTCCTTCAGCTTCTCCATCTGCTCATAGACCGTCTGGAATCCGGCGGTGGAGTTGATCACCATCTGCACCGGCAGGCCGCCGGGTCCGCCGGGCAGCGGCGGCAGGTTGAAGGCGAAAGCCTGCACGCCCTCGATCTTGGAGAGCTCGGCCTGCACCAAGGACTTCAACTGGATCGACGAACGCTTGCGCTCCTCCCACGGCTTCAGCAGCATGCCGGCGATGCCGCCCTGCGGACCGTTGATGCCGTTCAGCACGAAGCGCAGATCGGTCTCCGGGAACTTCTGGAATTTCTCGTCGAGCTTTTCGCCGTAGAAATCGACATAGTCGATATTGGCGTATTTCGGCGCCTTGGTCACCGCGAACACGATGCCCTGGTCTTCCTCCGGCGCCAGCTCCTTCGACGTGTGCATGTAGAGGAAGCCGACCAGCCCGAGGATCGTCACCGCGAACAGGCCGGTGATGGCCTTGTAGTCGAGCGAGCGATCGAGCCTGCGGCCATACCAGCGCGTCAGGGCGCCGAACACCTTGTTGACGGCCTTGGCGAAGCGGCCCTCTTCGGTGTTCTTGAGCAACACCGAGCACATCATCGGCGACAGCGTCAGCGCGATCACGCCTGACACGATCACCGAGCCTGCGAGCGTGAAGGCGAATTCGCGGAACAGCGAACCGGTGAGACCGCCGAGGAAGCCGATCGGCGCGTACACGGCCGCGAGCGTGATCGTCATCGAGACAACGGGACCGACGATTTCACGCGCGCCTTGCAGCGATGCCTGGACCGGCGTCTTCCCTTCCTCCAGATGGCGATGGATGTTCTCCACCACCACGATGGCGTCGTCGACCACGAGGCCGATCGCAAGCACCATCGCGAGCAGCGTCAAGAGGTTGAAGCTGAAGCCGAAAGCCAGCATCAGCGTGCAGACGCCGATCATCGACAGCGGAATGGTGACGACGGGAATGATGACCGAGCGGAGCGAGGCCAGGAACAGGAAGATCACCACGATCACGATGATCACGGCTTCACCCAGCGTCTTCTCCACCTCGTCGATCGAGGACTGGATGAACTTGGTCGAGTCGTAGGCGACCTTCATCTTCATCGACGGCGGCAGATTGCGTTCCAGTTCGGGGAACAGCGCGCGCACGCCCTTGACCAGCGTCAGCGGATTGCCTTGCGGCGTCGCCTGCACACCGATGAAGATCGCATGCTCGCCGTTGAAGGCGACGCTCGCGTCCGTGCTCTGGGCTGCAAGCTCGACGGCGGCGATGTCCTCCATCCGCACGAAGCCGCCGTCCTTGGCCTTGACGATCATCTTCCTGAACTGATTGACGTCGGTCAGGCCGGTGTTAGTGGAAATGTTCGAGACGATCAGATAGCCCTTGGTCTGACCCGCCGCGGACTGGAAGTTGTTGGCGGCGATCGCGGCGGCAACATCCGCGGGCGACACGTTGCGGCCGGCCATCTTCACGGGATCGAGCCACAGCCGCATCGCAAAGGTCTGGCCGCCGAGAATGTCGGCCGAGGCCACGCCGTCGACGGTCGACAGCACCGGCTGCACCACGCGCGTCAGATAGTCGGAGATCGCCGAGCCCGACAGCTCCTCGGAGGAGAAGCCGAGATACATCACGGCCGTGGTCTGGCCCGTGGTCTTGGTGACGATCGGGTCGTTGGATTCCTTCGGGATCAGGTATTTGACCGAGTTCGTCTTGGCCAGCACCTCGGTGAGCGCCTGGTTCGGATCGAAGTTCAGCTTGATGTAGACCTGGATCGTCGAGGTGCCGAGCACGGAGGACGAGGTGATGTAGTCAACGCCTTCGGCCGAGGCGACCGCCTGCTCGATCGGCGTGGTGATGAAGCCCTGGATCAGGTCCGCGGACGCGCCGGGATAGACGGTCGTGATGTTGATGACCGTGTTCGACAGCTTCGGATATTGCCGGATCGGCAGCACCATCGCCGCGCGCAGGCCGATCAGCAGGATCAGCAGGCTGACGACGACCGACAGAACCGGACGCTTGATGAAAATATCGGTAAAGGCCATCGCGGCGATCTCGATTTCTTTGTCTTTAGAAAAGTGATCCGGCCGAGCCGGATCACTTAAGGGTGGCAAGGGGTCAGTAGCGCGGCGGCTGCGCCGGGATCTGCGGGGCCGGATCGGTCGAAATCGACACCGGCGCGCCCGATTGCAGCTTGAGCTGGCCAACGGCGACGACCTTGTCGCCCGGCTTCACACCCTTGATGATTTCGACGCGGCCTTCGACCCGGCTACCGGTCTGCACGAAAGTGCGCACCGCGGAGAGGCTGGTCTTGCCATCCTCTTCCTTCTTCTCGGTGATCACGAACACCGAATCGCCGTACAGCGTGTAATCGACCGCCGTTTCCGGCACGGTGATCACCGCCGGCTTGTCCGGCAGCACCACCGTGGTGGTCACGAACATGCCGGGCTTCAGGATCTTGTCCGGATTGGCGACGGTCGCCTGCACGCGGATGTTGCGGGTGTCGGTCGCGATCTGCGGCTCGATCGTGGTGATCTTGGCGTCGAAGGTGCGGCCCGGATAGGCGTCGACCTTCAGCCGGACCGGCTGGCCGACCTTGAGGTTGCCCGAGTCCTTTTCCGTCACCGTGAAGTTGGCCCACAGCTCCGACAGATCGGTCAGCGACACGATCGCCGTGCCGGCCGTCAGATACTGGCCGACCTCGACCTTGCGCATGCCGAGATCGCCCGAGAACGGCGCGCGCACCAGCTTCTGCGAGATCAATGCCTCGGTCTTGGCGATGCCGGCCATCGCCTGGTCGTAGGCGGCCTGCGCGGTATCGACGGTCGCCTGCGGGCCGAACTGGCGCGAGGCGAGCTGCTTGGCACGATCGAGCGAGAGCTGCGCGACGGTCGCCTGCGCCTTATAGTTGGCGAGGTCGCCCTGATCAGGCGCGTCGAACAGCTGCACCAGCGGCATGCCGGCTTCGACATGCGAACCCGGCTCGAACTTGATCTCGGTGACGCGACCGTTGACGTCGGCGCTGACGTCGACCTGATGCACGGCGGCAAGCCCGCCGACCGCAGTCAGCAGGTTAGGCACCACCTCGGACTTCGCCTCGGCCGCACTGACCATGGTCGGCGGCGGCTTGTTGTTGGCGAAGAACTGCTTGATCATCTGGCCGCGGAAGTAATTGAACCAGACGAGGCCGCCAACGAGTGCGCCGAGCAGCGTGCCGATAATGACGAACCAGAGCACCGGCCGGACCGGACGCTTGGGAGCCTTGTCGATCGGTTCGCCCGAAATCTTGTGTTCGGTTACGATGTTCATGTCATGCGCTTTCTGCAATCGCCGTCTTGCCCGCATCCGCGGCCTGATCGCGGCCCAAATGCGAAGCAATTGCGGCGTCGTTAAGTCCAATACCTCTCAGGAGAAACTCACAGAGCTGGCGCTCCAGATCGTTCGCCTTGCCGTAAGCGAGACAGGGCGCAGCCGGCAGCCTGGTCAGGGCAACAGTCATCACCGAATGATGTGCGAACCAGAACAGGTTGAGCGGATCGCCGGTGCACGGCCGCGCGTCCCCGGCCGCAACCGCGCGCTCGAGCGAGGCGACGAAAATCGCCCCGATCAGCGTCTCGATCTTGGCATATAGCAAACGCGCGAATTCGCCATCATCCAAATGGCTCGTGGCCATCAGTCGCAGGCGCTGCGCCTCTTCCTGGTCGGGCCCGTCGGCGATCTCGAGGAAATGCTCGGTCATGCCGCGGATCACTTCGACCAGAGTGGCGGTCGATGGTACCCGCCCGAGCAGCTCCATCAATGCCGGATCCGCCTCGCATTCGTCGCTGAGAATTTCGGCGTAGAGCGCCGCCTTGGACGGGAAATGCTTGAACAGCAAGGCTTCGGAAATGGCAGCGGCGGCCGCCACGCTCTTGGTCGTGGTGCCGGTATAGCCGTGTCGGGCAAAGCAGCGCTTTGCGGCGCCGAGGATCAATTGACGCCTCAGGTCGCTCGTCATTCGCAGTGAGCTCATAGAATAGTGAGTAAGCACTCACCCACGCAAAAGTCAAGCATTATGCTGCATCGCAACCTTGAAACGTTGTAATTTCAGTGGAAATTGCCCCGCCTGCACGGCGCACGTGCAGACCAGGTTCGCCGCGGGGAATGGGCCTAGATCGGCTGGAAGCCGAGATCGCCGCGGATCCGGTTGACGATGTAGGTCCCGTCCCGGCTCGGCAAAATCCGCTCAAGGCTGGCGCTGTCGATCTTCACATTGGCAAATCGCGGGCCCGCCGAGACGTCGTGGACGGCTTTGGCAAAGGCCTCGACCTCGGCCATGGTCGAGATCGCGCGCGCGTCCCCGATGCCGCAGGCCCGGGCGACGCCGACGAGGTCGGCGGCCGCCGAGGTGTGGCTGGTCTGGCCGCCGGTCTCGCCGTAAGCCTCGTTGTCGAGCACGACGATCGAGAGGTTGGACGGCTTCTGGAGCCCGATGGTGGCAAGGCTGCCCATGCCCATCAGCATCTCGCCGTCGCCGGTGATGACCAGCACCGGCAGTTTTGGCTGCGCCAAAGCCAGCCCGAGGCCGATCATCGCGGCGCCGCCCATCCCGCCCCAGAGATAGAAGTTGCGGGCGTGGTCGCCGGCCGCGCAGATGTCGTTGGTGGAGGCCCCGAGGCCGCCGATCGCCACCACGTCCTTGCGGTCCGCAAGCAGCGTCGAGACCACCTGGCGGCGGTCGAGGAGATTGGCCTTGCTCATTTGGTGAAGACCTTGGCGCCGATCAGGCGCTGCGACAACAGGACGGCGGTGGGCGTGAGCGCGTTATAGGCCTGCGCTGCGGCTGCCTCCATCACCGCCGGCACCTCGGCCGCACTGGACGCGCGCAGCACCTTGACGCCGGAGAGCTCGAACACGCCCTGCGTGGTCGATCCCATCGGCACCTGCCACGGATTGAACTCGCCCCACTCGCCACGCATGGTCACCAGCGTGAGGAACGGAAAGCGCAGGATCGCGATCAGCGACAGCATGTTGATGCAGTTGCCGACCCCGCTCGACTGCATCAGCAGGACGCCGCGCTGGCCGCCGGTCCAGGCGCCCGCGAGAAGCGCCACGCCCTCCTCCTCGGTCGTCAAGGGAATGCCGCGCATCGTGGAGGACCCCAGCACGCGCTGGATCAGCTTCGAATGGCCGGCATCGGGCACGTAAGGCACCTGCCGGACGTCGAAGCGTTGCAAGGTCGCGAAAATATCGTCCGGCCATGAAGGAGCCGTGTCGGCAGCATCCGTGCGTGCGTGCATTTTCCTGTCCGGTCGGCTAGCAAGGTGCGAAGACTGTAGACGCATGCTCGCGTCGACCAGAACAACAAAAACGGCATATCGGCCCTAACCGGCGAGTATAACGGGATGAACGCAGATGCGAAGGAGCTGGCGGCAAGCTTCGACCTCGAGAAGCTGACGCCGGAGTTCTACGACAACCCCTACCCGACCTATCGTGCACTGCGGGAGAACGAGCCGGTCAAGCGCCTGCCGAACGGCACCGTGTTCCTGACCCGCTATGACGACCTCGTCACCACCTACAAGAACACCAAGTCGTTCAGCTCCGACAAGAAGCGCGAGTTCGCGCCGAAATACGGCAACACCCCGCTCTACGAGCACCACACCACGAGCCTGGTCTTCAACGATCCGCCGGCACACACCCGCGTACGCCGCCTGATCATGGGGGCACTGTCGCCGCGGGCGATTGCAGGGATGGAGGCCGATCTCATCAAGCTGGTCGACGGCCTGCTCGACGCCATCGCTGCCAAAGGCAGCTGCGAGCTGATCGAGGACTTCGCCGCCTCGATCCCGATCGAGGTGATCGGCAATCTGCTCGACGTTCCCCATGACGAGCGCGCGCCGCTGCGCGACTGGTCGCTGGCGATCCTCGGTGCCCTCGAACCCGTGGTGTCGCCTGAAGCGGCCGCGCGCGGCAACAAGGCGGTGAAGGACTTTCTCGCCTATCTCGAAACGCTGGTCGCACGCCGGCGCGGCAAGCCCGGCAATCCCGAACGCGACGTGCTGACGCGCCTGATCCAGGGAGAAGGTAACGGCGAGGAGAACGGCGAGCGGCTGACCGAGAAGGAGCTGCTGCACAATTGCATCTTCCTGCTCAATGCCGGTCACGAGACCACCACCAACCTGATCGGCAACGGCCTCGTCGCGCTCGACCGTCATCCCGATCAGAAGCAGCGGCTGATCGACAACCCCGACATGATCAAGACGGCGGTGGAGGAGATGCTGCGCTACGAGAGCTCCAACCAGCTCGGCAACCGCATGACCACCGAACGGGTCGAGCTCGGCGGCGTCATGCTCGATGCCGGCACGTCGGTGACGCTGTGCATCGGGGCGGCCAACCGCGACCCCGCGCAGTTTCCCGACCCTGAAAGCTTCGACATCGCGCGGACGCCGAACCGGCACCTCGCCTTCGCCACCGGCGCGCATCAATGCGCCGGCATGGCGCTGGCGCGGCTCGAAGGCGCCATCGCGATCTCGCGCTTCCTGGCGCGCTTCCCGAACTACGCCGTGAACGGCCGGCCGGTGCGCGGCGGACGGGTGCGGTTCCGCGGCTTTTTGAGCGTGCCCTGCGCGATCGGCTGAGGCCTCGAAACAAAAATGTTGAAAACAACCCCATGCACAGTAGCGGAGGCTAACGGAAGATTGCCTCGGTGGATCCGCATAACCATTTGACAAAGGGAGGCAAACCAGCGGCTTCGCGCATCGCGCCGGGCTCGGACCGATTTGAGCGCGGTGCAGTCGGTTGACGCCGGCACGCAGCAATGGAGTGACGAAAGATGAGCTCGTCCGTCATTGATTACCTCGCAACGGAAACGCGCCTTGGCGCCCATAATTACGAGCCGATCGGGGTCGTCCTGTCGCGCGGCGAAGGTGTCTGGGTCTGGGATACCGACGGCAACCGTTATCTCGATTGCCTCTCGGCCTATTCCGCGGTCAGCCAGGGCCACTGCCACCCCAAGATTCTGGCGGCGATGGTGGAACAGGCACACCGGCTGACGCTGACCTCGCGCGCCTTCCACAACGACCAACTCGCCCCGTTCTACGAGGAGATCGCGGCGCTGACCGGCTCGCACAAGGTGCTGCCGATGAACAGCGGCGCCGAGGCTGTCGAAAGCGCGATCAAGTCGGTGCGCAAATGGGGCTACGAGGTGAAAGGCGTGCCGGACGACCAGGCCGAGATCATCGTCTGCGCCGACAATTTCCACGGACGCACGCTGGGCATCGTCGGCTTCTCAACGGACCCTGAAACCCGCGGACACTTTGGACCGTTCGCGCCGGGCTTCAGGATCATCCCGTTCGGCGACGCCGCGGCACTCGAACAAGCGATCACGCCCAACACGGTCGCCTTTCTGGTCGAGCCGATCCAGGGCGAAGCCGGTGTCATCATTCCACCGGCCGGCTATTTCACCAAGGTGCGGGAGCTCTGCACGGCCAACAACGTCATGCTGGTGCTCGACGAGATCCAGACCGGACTCGGCCGCACCGGCAAGCTGCTCGCCGAACAGCACGAGGGAATCGAGGCGGACGTGACCCTGCTCGGCAAGGCCTTGTCCGGCGGCTTCTATCCCGTGTCGGCCGTGCTCTCGAACAACGAAGTGCTCGGGACATTGCGACCCGGGCAGCATGGCTCGACCTTCGGCGGCAACCCGCTGGCCTGCGCGGTGGCCCGCGCGGCGATGCGCGTGCTGGTCGAGGAAGGCATGATCGAGAACGCCGCCAGGCAGGGCGCGCGCCTTCTGGAAGGCTTGAAGGACATCCGCGCCAACACGGTCCGCGAGGTACGCGGGCGCGGCCTGATGCTGGCGGTCGAGCTGCATCCCGAGGCCGGCCGCGCGCGCCGCTACTGCGAGGCGCTCCAGGGCAAGGGCATCCTCGCCAAGGACACCCACGGGCACACGATCCGCATCGCCCCGCCGCTGGTGATCACCAGCGACGAGGTCGACTGGGCGCTGGAGCAGTTCGCCACGACCCTGACGCAGGATTTCTCCTGAAGCTGCCTGCGTCGGAAGATCGCAATGCCGGCCGCGGCCAACAACGAGCCATTACGCCACCTGTGCGCTGAAAGTTGTGGGCGATTGCCAGGGCGCGTCCTCAGAAATCAAGCTTGATTGGTGCAGGCTTGCCCAATGTCCGTTGTACCCTGGTAGCGATCAAATTCCGCACCGCGGCCAGACGACGCGATGGGCCACTTCCGGTCTCATGCATCGCAGCAAATTGCGCCTCGTTGCGCAGCCAGGCAGCGACGGCGGCACGGTGAGGCCGTTGGCGGTTTTAAGACTGATGATCACCTCAGCGTTCGCGGCTTGCTGCTGTTTGATGATGGGACACCCGCTTGCCGTTCCTTCGCTTCGTAGTATTCAGCTGAAAACTTAATTGACCATCGCGCGAAGAACGAACGCAATTCCTGAGTGGGCTTTTCGACGCCGAAATGTTCGGCGACATGCGCCTCGCGCAGCCACCTCACCGCCGATGTGAGGCCGGCGGTGCGCTCGAGCCTCTCAACCGCCGCGATTCCGGCGATCTCTGCCTGCCGATAGCGAAAGCCGACCTTTCTGATCACATACACGCACTTGATGGTTTCGTAGCCCTTGAATACGAGCTGAACGAATGGATGTTTCTTGGCCTGCGGCCAGGCTGCCGGGTAGACCGGTAGCACCAAAAGCTTGCTCTTAGCTATGACGGTTGCGAGCGGATGCAAAAGTTGCATCCAAGCTGGCCAGGAGGTGACCTTGGCAAACAATACCGCGTGCATCGCCGTTGCAGCCCCGAAAGAGATCGGCAGCCAAAGTACCGCGCACAGGATCACGAGCAATGCGGTGTTCGGCGTGAGATGCCGGCATTCTCTGAACACCCATGCCATGCCGCCTTCAAACGCATCATGTACAGCTTGTTCGAACGCCCGATAGCTAATCTTCCGCCGGAACCACAACCAGTTCCGGCGAATCGATCTACTCCACTGTCGACGTTTCGCCTCGGATAGGGGAAGGAAGCGCAACGCGCCGTTTATGACGGTAACGATGACATCGCCAAGAACCTTGGCCGCGAAGAGCGGAAGCCAGACAATCTGCATTGCTAAAGGGAAGGCGTAGTCGAGCATCCGCATCAAGATCGAAAGAACGAAACGCAGGATCTTGTTTGTGGCGAGCGTGATAACAACAAGTGGGATGATAACCACATCGTCGGGGGCACCGCGGAAGCGGCTTTCCTCGGTCCATGCCGGGTGACGACCATCGGTCACGGTGCAACGTCCGGGCTGAAAACCGGGGATCATGCCGGCTCAAATTAGCATATTGCAAGCTCAAGGGGGGCCTTGAGTAGTCAGAGGGCGTTGCTTTAGGATTAGATGAGTTGCGGACTGCATGTCCGCCCGGTCTTCGCTTTTTGCTCACCCGTGGCGGCGATGGCTAACCATGACGATTCGTAAGAAAATCTTTCTGCTTGCAGGCATTCTGCTGGCAATTTTCGGCGCAGTCGTCGGCGTTCTCGGCTTCGCGCAAAAGCTCGACAGCGATCAGCTCGGGAACATCACCGAATATGAGCTGCCGTTATCGCGCATGGTTTCTGAATTCGATGTCCTTACCGATAGATACGAGCTCGAAGTCTTGCGTGTCCTGATATCCGATCGAGCCGATGCTGGAACGGAGCGGACGGCGATGGCCGCAGTGCGGGCAACGGCCGACGAGCTGCGCGATACCGTCAAGACAGGTGAAGCCTTGCTCCACAAAGCAACCGGCGACCCCGGCTACGACACTGAGGATCGCGTCGACCTGGCTCGCATGGCCGGCGTCCTCAAGTACATGGGCCGTAGTCTGGAAGACTTCCTCGCCGTGGGGGACGCCACGCTTGCGGCTTTCTCGGAGGGACGTCGCGACGAGGCCCGGACCATTTCGCGCGGCTTTGCCAAATTCGCCCTGGCGTTCGGCCCCGATCTCTCGCAGATTCGACGTGAGCTTGCCGATCTGACCGACCGGTCGACCCGCAGGGTTCTCGCGAGGCAGCGGTTGAACACCTATTTGAGCCTTGCCCTTTTCGTTGCGGCATGCGGCATCGGACTGGGCGTTAGCGCCATCGGATCGACACGCGTGGTCTCCGGTCTGCGTCAGCTTGTCGCAACCACGAAGGCGCTTGAACTGGGCACGAACGCCGAGCCGGTTTTGATAGCCACCCGCGACGAAGTCGGCGAGCTGGCACTCTCGTTCAACCGGATGGTCGACGAGTTGCGCGCGCGAGACCGCGTCAAGGACACCTTCGGAAAATTCGTCGATCCCAGGCTCGTCAGCCGGCTGATCGCCAGTGGCGCGGATCAGGCCGAACGGCGCAGCCTCACCATCTTCTTTTCCGACATCAAGCAGTTTACGGGCATCAGCGAGCAGCTAACCGCCAGCGCCGTCGTTCACCTCTTGAACAACTATTTCGGCGCGGTGGCCAATGTCATTCACGGCCATCGTGGGATCATCGACAAATACATCGGGGACGCCGTCATGGCGTTCTGGGTGCCGCCGTTTTCAAACGGAGACGAACATGCAAGCGATGCTTGCCGAGCGGCGCTGGAGCAGCAGGACGCGATTGCCGCTCTGCGAGAGCAAGTACCGGAGATCACTGGAATGCGGCGCAACGCACCGGAGCTGGTGATCCGGATGGGTATTGCCACCGGCGAAGCCGTGATTGGCACCATCGGCTCGGATTCCGCTCGTTCTTACACCGTTATCGGCGACAGCGTAAACCTTGCCTCGCGCCTCGAGGGCATGAACAAGATCTACGGAACCCTCATCATCATCAGCGAGGAGACTTTCCGGCTCGCACAAGGCGCGATTGAAGCGCGCGAAATCGACACCATCACGGTCGCCGGAAAAACCGAGCCGGTACGAATTTATGAGTTGATGGGTCGCGCCGGCGAGCTCGAATCCACGCGGGACGAATTGCGGGTGTTGTTCGCGAAAGGACTTGCCGCATATCGCAGCCGGAACTGGTCTACTGCGCAGACGGCGTTCGAAAGCTGCCTGTGCAAGATCCCCGACGACGGTCCGACGCGCGTCTTTCTGGAACGAATCGCGCATTTGGGTCACGCGCCTCCGGCCGCGGACTGGGACGGTGTCTGGCGTCACGTTGAGAAATAAGTGAGCGGACCGTAACCAGCCATTTGTCCGCTCCGAGTCCTTCCCTGACGAGTCCGGGATCTGCTCAAAAATCTGGCGCGCGGGCCGGTCACTTCGCATCGTCGGCGGCTAAGCGCAGGCCCGTCAGGTAGAACTCTCGATGCTCAGGACTGCGCCAATGCGTGGCGCGCGGCACGACGGGATGGGTGCGACGCACTTCCTGATGCGAAGACGGCACAAGGTTGCGACCGAGATGGCGCTCAATGTGCTCGCCTACAATATGAAACGCGTAATAGCGATCTTGGGTTGCCGAACGCTGCTGGAAGCGATGCAGGCGTAGGGGAGTTTGTATCGGAGCCAACTCTAGCCGCGAAACCGATCCCGGGCCCCTCAACTTGCCAGTCGACAAAAGGGTTATCACACAGCCTGGGCCAGAAGCGGTCATCAGCTGGCAGACAAGCGCCTGCCTGCCTCCATGCTGGCCCACTCAGAACGAGAGCTACTCTCCGGCATGAAACAGGCGGCCCGTTGGGGCCGCCTGATCAGAGCGGATGACCTATTGGCAGAGATGCCGGAGACCGTCAGCACCCTTGAAATAGGTGCCGGGCTTGCAGACGATGCCGTTGCGGGCAGCATACGTATTCCAGTTGCCGTGCCAGCCCATCTCGCCGGACATGGCGTAGGAATTGCCCCAGCTGCCGACGGTAGCGGCCGCCGCCGCCGGCTGGCGATACGCCGAGCGCCGAGTTGATTGCCGATGGACGCCGGTGGGGGTACCCCCAGTTCCAAGACCCGTGCAACTCGCGAATTCAGCTTGGCATTCGTCAGGATTGGAAAGGGCCGCCTGCGCCAGTGCAGCAGAGCTGGACAGGGCGGATGCCGCAATCACGACTGCGGCAAGAACTTTTAGATTCATCATGGCTTGCTCCTTGCAGTTGGACCGTGGCGCAAGATGCCACGTCTGGCAGTCGCCTATCGACGCTTGCGAGCCTGACTGTGCCACTTCGGCGGAAATTGCACCGCCAGGATTGGGACGGCTTAGGGTCAATCGCGTCACTTTGACCGCGCGCCGCTCACTTCCGATCTTCCCCGACTGGCGGACTTCTGCGGGAGACATCGAAAACCACGCTGGATGCTGCCTATTGGGCAGAATGCCGCAAACGCTGTTTGATCTAGATCAAGGGTCAAGAGCGCGCTTTTGGGGGTGCTAGCTCGCTGCAAGGCGATAGTCGAAAAAGCTGGGCTTCACCCTCAGGTTCTCGGGTCTTCCACTTTTTGATGATGGGTCTGCGCGTGGTTACATTGACGCGCTGGGCGAGGTGGCAAACGCCCGAAACGTTGGCTTCGGGTCCAGAACCGGACTCGTGCAGCGCAGCAAGTAGTGACGCATGGTCCTAAGGCAAAACTCGGCATGATCCCGGCAACCGGATGAACGGGTGCGTGGAACCTATCGGAGCGACGGACGTTTTTGTCCGCGAATGAGCAGCGCCGTGCCCGGCGCAGCCGGAGGCGCTGAGCTGCGCTGATCGGAGAAACGCTCATGAGACTCACTCTTTCAGTCATCAAAGCTGACGTTGGCTCCGTTGGCGGGCATACGAAACCGTCTTCACGCATGATGGCGACTGTCGAGGGCGAAGTTGCCAAGGCGATCTGCAATGGTCTGCTGATCGACGGTTTCATCTGCCACACCGGCGACGACATTGCGATCATCATGACGCACACACGGGGCGAAGGAAGCTCCGAGGTCCATCAACTCGCCTGGAAGACGTTCCTCGCGGCCACCTCGGTCGCGAAAACCTCCGGGCTCTATGGCGCTGGCCAGGATCTTCTCGCCGACGCGCCTTCCGGGAACATTCGCGGCGCCGGCCCAGGCGTCGCCGAGCTCAGCTTCGACCACAGCCTCTCCGGCGCGCGACCCGCGGAGTCCTTCATGGTGTTCGCGGCCGACAAATGCGGCCCCGGCGCCTACAACCTGCCGCTCTATCTCGCCTTTGCCGACCCGATGTACTGCGCGGGGCTGATGCTGCCTCCGATGATCAAGGGATTCCGTTTCCATGTCATCGACATGGACAACACAGCCGGCGACAGCCTCCTCGAGCTCGACGCACCCGACGACAGCTACCACATTGCCGCCCTGCTTCGCGACAACGAGCGCTTCGGCATCGATCGCATCATTTCTCGAACCCATGGCGAGGTCGTCGTGGCCGTTTCGGCACAGCGCCTCCACGCGATCGCAGGCAAGTACACCGGCAAGGATGATCCAGTCGCGATCGTCAGGAACCAGGGGATTTTCCCAGCTCCGGAGGAAATAATCTCGCCGTTCGCCAAAGCGCACTTCGTGGGCGGCGATGCACGCGGCTCGCATGTGATGCCGCTCATGCCGGTGCCACTCAACACGCCCGTTACCGGCATGTACTGCCTGCCGATCGTTTCTTGCGTCGGCTTTTCGATCGACAGGGAAGGCCGCTTTGCCGAGTCCTACACCGATTTCTTCGACAACCCGGCATGGGATGAGGTCCGCCGGCGTGCCCAGCGCAAGGCCATCGAGATGCGCAGCCAAGGCTGGTCCGGCGCCGCCATGCTACCCTACTCCGAACTGGAATATGGCGGCTTCCGCGACACCGTGTCCGGACTGCTGAAGCGTTTTCGACTGCGCGACGACCGCAAGCCGGAAGCGGCCGAGTAGCGGCCGCCTCCAATCACAAGCTGGAGCGATGTTCACCGTTCAATCGACAGATGCAGGCGCTATGACGACATGCCGATCCGGGAGGTGGATATGGCAAGAAAACGCATCGGCATTCTCACGGGCGGTGGTGACGTCGCCGGCCTCAATGCAGTCATCAAAAGCGTGACTTATCGCGGCAGTGAGGACGACATCGAGGTTGTCGGTCTGCGCCGTGGTTGGGAGGCCCTCACGCACCTGAACCTCGACGACCCAAACAGCAGGTCCCACTACGTCATCCCGCTGAACCGTGAAAACACGCGAACCATCGACCGGCGCGGCGGCACCGTGCTGCACTCGAGCCGCGTCAATCCCTCCAAAATACAAAAGCTGCCCGGTCATCTCGTCGGCAATGAGGTTCCGGTCTCGCTGAGCACCAACGGCGGCATCGCGACAAAGACATGGGACCTCACCAGCCGGGTGCTCGCTAACCTTTCGGGACTTGGCATCGAACACCTGATCGCCATCGGTGGCGACGACACGCTCAGTTATGCGGCCAAGCTCAACGAACTCGGCGTCAAGATCATCGCCATCCCGAAGACGATGGATAATGACGTCCGCAACACCGAGTACTGCATCGGCTTCTCGACCGCGATCACCCGCGCCAGCGATGCCATCCAGCGGCAGCGCACCACCGTCGGCTCGCATGAGCGAATTGGCATTTTCCGCGTCTTTGGCCGCGATGCCGGATTTACGGCACTCTACACCGCGTATGCGACCTCGATACGATGCCTCATACCGGAGCATAAGGTCGACCTCGACAAGCTGATCCAGTTGCTCATCGAGGACAAGCGCGCCAATCCAAGCAACTACGCGCTGATCGTGCTCAGCGAGGGAGCTCAGTGGGAAGGCTACAAGCTGCGGGAATACGGCGAGCCTGACGCCTACGGTCACCGCAAGAAGGCCAACGTGGCGGAATCGCTTGCCGACGAGATCAAGCAGCGCACCGGCGAGGAGACAATCACCTCCGATCTCACCTACGATTTGCGATCGGGCGATCCGGACTTCATCGACAAGCTTGTGGCCCTGACTTTCGGTAACATGGCCTACGATGCCATGCTGGAAAGCAAGACCGGCCTCATGTCGGCGCTGGTCGAGGGCCGCTACGACCTCGTGCCCATCCCTGACGCCAAGCTCGGTCCGCGCAAATTGGACGTTGCGAGCAGCTACAACACGGAGCGCTACCGCCCCATCTACGCCAACAAGCAGGGGCTGCCGATCTTTCTCAACCGCGCGTCTTAGCGTGCCGGAAGCTGCCTGCGTCGGAAGATCGCAATGCCGGCCGCGGCCGACAACGAACAATTCCGCTACCCGCGCGTTGAAAGTCGTGGGCGATTACGAGCTGGGAGCGACGATCATGCGTCCGCGTGGCGTTTGCCTGAGGGCCTTTCTGGTTGGTGTCTCGGTGCTGGCGACGAGCGTCGGTGCGTCCGCCCAGGGACTCGGCCAGGGACATGGAAGAGGTGGACCACCGGGTCCGGCCGCAGCGCCGGCGGCCCGGCCGGCACCACCACCTGCCATGGCACGTCCGGCGGCGCCCCCAGCCATGGCGCGTCCCGCCGCGCCGGCATTCCATCCCCCGGCCATGCCGCAGCGCCCGGCCATGGCGCCACATCCCGCGCCGCACATCGCCTCACCATCGCCGCGCCCGACGCCCCACTTCGCTGCACCGCCGCAGCGGGTCGCCCCGCACGTGGCGGCGCCGCGGCCTGAATTCCATCGCGCGCCGGCAGCGCCGCAACGTCCGGCCATGGCACCGCGGCCGACGCCGCATATTGCCGCCCCGTCCGGTCCAGGCGCAGCGCCGGCCGTGAGCGAGCGGCTGTCGCGACGGGAGCAGATCGACCAGCGCGCGCAACAGCATCAGCAACAGATCCAGCAGCGCCAGCAGATGGTGCAGCAGCGGCAGCGCGAGGTGCTGTCGCGCCAGACCGCCGAGCGCCAGACCCGCATCGACCGCCTGCAGCAGCGCGTGCAGCAATTGCAGTCGCAAAAGCCGGAGGGCGCGCGGGCGCAACGCGAGCAGCAACGGATGCTCCAGACGCAGAACCGCCTGCTGCAGCGCGAGCAGCGCACGCAGCAGACGGATCTGGCGCGCCAGCAGCGGCTGGGACTGCAGGCTCCCACTGCAGCCGCTACGGCAACCGCAGCGGCGGCCGCCGCGCGAGCCGCCGAGCGCGGGCGGTTTGCCGAGCGCTTCCGCGAGCAGGCCTCTGCGCAAACCCAGGCGGCCCTCGTCGCCCGCCAGAGCGGCTGGGCGCCCCGGCAGGCCTGGCGACACCGCCATCCCGCGGTGTTCGTGGCGTGGCTTGGGCCCGTGTTCTGGCCTTACGCCTATTCCGACATTTTTGACTACACGTTCTGGTCCTACGCTTACGAGCCGGGCTATTGGGCGTACGCCTATGACGACTTCGTCGACACCGTGTTCTGGGGTGGTGACAGCCCCTACGCCGCCTATGCCAGCATCAACCCGTACGACTATCCGCAAGCCGGCGGCGGCTCCCGCGCGCGCCAGCGCGCCAGCGTGAGCCCGCAAACGCTGCAGCAATTGTGCGGCACACCGGACAAGGGCGTCACCGCCTGGCCGCTTGCCGATATCGCGCGGGCGGTGCGGCCGACGCCGGAGCAACGCGCGCTGCTCGACCAATTGAAGACCGCGGCTGCCAACGCTGCCGGTGTGTTCAAGGACTCCTGCGCGGACACTTACGCACTAACTCCGCCCGGCCGCTTGCGCGCAATGATGAACCGCGTCAGCGCGACGCTGGAAGCGGTCAAGATCGTGCGCCCGGCACTGGAGAATTTTTACAACTCGCTCAGTGACGAGCAGCAGGCCCGCTTCAACGCGCTCGGCCCCAATGTCGGCGACCGCTCGCCGCCGCAGCAGCAAGCCAGTGGAGAGGGATGCGGCGATCCGAAGTCCGGCCTGACCCAGCTGCCGATCCAGAGGATCGAGGCTGTGCTCCACCCCGCGGGCAAGCAGAAGGAGGCGCTCGACCGCCTCAGCGAGGCCACGGCGAAAGGCGTTGAGGGCCTGCAGGCGGCCTGCCCGAACGATGTGCCGCTGACGCCGGTCGGACGGCTGGAGGCGATGCAGCGCCGGCTCGAGGCCATGCTGACGGCCGCCAAGCTGGTCGAACCTGCCCTCGACGAGTTCTACGCCACGCTGAGCAGCGAGCAGAAGGCGCGCTTTAACACGCTGCAACAGGTCGCAGGCCCGTGAGGGCGACGTCGCGGGAGCTACACGTCCGGTGCCGCACGATGCAGGTGCGCACCGATACTGATTGCGCGCTTTGCAAAAAGCATATTCGCATTAGGGCCGGAATCGGGGGTCAATCGGCGTGTGTATTCAAGCCCGGCATGCCACTTCCTAACGTTTGGCTTGGTCCTCCCAGTCCTCCCACTCCACACCGTTGATTTCCAGGTAACTGGAAACGGCTGCGCCAATGGTTGGGAAGAAATATTGCTCGCCAAGCTGCGAGAACAGTCCAAATCTCTTCAGCTTGTCCTTGACTGGATCTTTCAGCTCGGCAAAGCAGAACTCGATACCCTGCGCGTGCAATGCCTCGTCCAATTCGGCGATTGTATCGCCGGCGGAGACGTCCACGCTGGTGACAGGCTCCGCCGCAACGACCAGCCAGCGTACGGGCGTCGGCGATTTCGCCACGGCGTCCAGTACGCGCTCTTTGAAGAATTCGGCGTTGGCGAAGAACAGCGGCGCATCCCACCGAAACAGGACCAGCCCGGGGATTTGGCGTGCATCCGGATATCTTGTGATGTCGTGATAACCTTTGACGCCATGGGCGCGACCCAACACGGCGGAGTGTGGGCGCCAACCGTCCCACAGGAACTCGGCGATGGCGATTGCTATTGCCAGACCAATTCCTGGAATCACTCCGAGCACCGCCACGCCGACAAAGCAGACCATCGATAGCCAAAACTCCCACTGCTGAATCCGATAGATTCGCTTGAGGTCGGTGACCTCAAACAAGCCGATCGCCGCGGCGATTACGACGGCCGCCAATGCAGCGGTGGGCAAATGCTGAAGGAGGTTTGGCGCCACCAGCAGAAGGATGGCGATGGCAAGCGCGCCGACGACTGAGGTTAGCTGGGTACGGGCGCCGGCGGCTTCCGCAACGGGCGTGCGCGAAGCGCTGCTGCTGATCGGGAAGCCCTGAAAAAAGCCGGTTGCCAGATTGGCCGCGCCAAGCCCCACCATCTCCTGGTTGGGATCGACATGAGTGCCCAATCGTGCGGCATAGGCGCGCGAAAGCACGCTGGTGTCAGCGAATGATACCAGCGCGATTGCGCAGCCGCCGACCAATACCGGCACGATATCGCCGTAGGTGATCCAGGGGATCGCGAAACCCGGCAGGCCCTGCGGAAGAGGACCCAAAACCGCCACGCCGTAACGGGTCCCAAGATCAAGCACGCCGACGATGGCGGTCGCCCCGACTACCGCAATCAGAATGCCTGGCAGCCGCTTGCTGTTCCGGAGCAGCAGGATGACCGTCAGCGTGCCGAGCCCGATCCCGAATGCGACCCAGTTTGTCTTTCCTTCAAGGATTGCATCGGCGATCGCCCATAGGCTTCGTAAAGGTCCTTCGCTCTCGATCGAGAAGCCGAGGAGCTTTGGCAGCTGGCTGATCAAAACGGTCAATGCAATTCCGTTCATATAGCCGTATCGTATCGGCTTGGAGAGCAGCTCGGTGACAAAACCCAAGCGCGCGATGCCGGCCAGAATGCATACCGTCCCCGAAACGATCGCCATCATCGCAGCGAGCGTCGCGGCGCGAAGAGGATCGCCGCCAGACAGTGGGACGACAACGCCGAGGATGACGGCTGCCAGCGCCGAGTCAGGTCCCAGCACGAGGATGCGGCTGGGGCCAAACAACGCGTAGACCAACAGCGGCACGATCGTTGCGTACAGACCGGCGATGCCAGGCAAGCCCGATGCTGTCGCGTAGGCAATTCCAACCGGGACCAGCATCGTCGCCAGGACGAGTCCGGCGAAGATATCGCGCGGAAGCCACGCCGCCTCATATCGGCGGAGGGTTTCGATTGCCGGCAGCCAATCGATCCAATGCTTCATTGGGGGTCACTTCCAGATCCGGCCAGGCTCGTTGGCAACGCACACATTGGCCGCGATTGGCCCAGCTGGAAGCCAGTCTAGGCTGTTGCGTCTCTCGGCAAGTGGAAAAATGTCACATCCCCGCTCATTCGCTCCAATGTTGCCAGCGGCATGTCCGTTTTGGGGGCACCCGCGACCGGGTCGATCCAGCGGCAAGTCCGACCAATGTCCGTCTGCCGCTGAAAGCGGAAGTCAATTCAGAGGGGCCATGCTGAGGGCCGCAAAGTGGTCGAGCCCACCCTGGGCGAGTTCTATGCCACGCTGAGCGGCGACCAGAAGGGCACTTCAACACGCTGCAACAGGTCGCAGGCCCGTGAGGGGGACGTCGCATTCGCTCGCCGCAATTGCGCAGCGGCCGAACGAGGTGGGGTAACGTAATCACCTAGCTTCGACGCTCGACGAGAACACGCAAGTCCGGGCCGCGGCTCCCAGTGAGACGCGCGGCGGCACGGGATGCAGCCGACAGCCGCGTTCCGACCTCACGCGGCGGGAATCGTCTTCTGCCCAGCCTCATCCGTTTTTGTGATCGCTTGAGACCGCTCCATCTCGTCCGAGCCAGCGGCGTTGCATTGCTGGAAGTAGGAAGACAACTCGAGATCGGCCAGGTGATCCCAGTATTCTGCTTCTGCGAGCAGCTTCCATTTGTTCATGCTGTTGTATGCGGCCTGTTGACGGCACAGCGAACCCATCGCACGCAAGCGTTGCACCTTCTCCACTGCGAACCTCCTTCGCGCGCTTGTTTGTTTACAGGCGCATTTGTGTTGTCACAGCTTTGCAGATTGAATTGACGAGTGATAGTCCGGTGTTTGACGGTCAATCGATGACAGCGCAATCGTCTGACTTTTCGCGAAATAGTCGAGCCGAACGACACGGGCATTGGCGGCAGCAAGGGGCGCTGGGCAGAATGACAGCGCGTCCGGCGGCCCCCCAGAGGCCTACGTCGCCGGTGCATTCCATTTCAGGACTGAAATCTTAATTGTGAGCGGCCTTCCCTGGATGATGGTTAACTTGCAATTAGACCGGGCCGGACAAAGTTTGATCCCGAAACTATTTTGGCCCGGCACATTGGACTGCAAGACCGCCTTCCGGCGGTCTTTCCTTTCGCCGCAACGAAACGGGTCCCAGGCTGGACCACGCCTGCTCGGCAAAGGTCGCCAGTCTTGCACGCCGATCACAACAATGGCCCCGACAACAATGGCCCCGACGGATGACACGTCGGGGCCATTCAAGATCATCAGGCGTGGGTACATCCGCCGAGCCTGCTGATCGTTGATGCCACCGATTACCACATCCGATCTGGCACATACTGTGGCGAGGCTGCGGCATCGGGGTGATGACATTCTGCCTGAAAGCTGATGGCTGTCCACCTCATCATTGGTGGTACTCCCAGCTCGCTGACCAACACGAGCTGCGGCTCGATCTCCGCTGCCGTCGCGGCACGCACCTTCCGCTCCGTTATCGCTACCCTGGTGCGCTCAAGCCCCTCCGCAAGAAGTGCACCCACGCTGACCTATATTGAGTTCGTCATCCCGCGTCATCGTCGCTGAACCTTGGCGGGATTTCCGGGACCAAACTCTATAGGCTGCAAGAACGACGGCTTTTCTGCTGTGAACCGGCCCGACCATTGTGAAGTGACAGTTTGATTTTTTTGGCGCTGCATTAGCGCAAGAGAGGTCCGTTATGGACCGAACAGCTGGCAAGAACGTCAGTTGCTGTGCCATACAGTGTCATTCGCCAGGATGGCGCCGCTGCGGCATTCTCATTGTTGCGATGCTCTGTACCGCATGCACTCTCCTGTTTGCGAGCGAAGCCAGAGCTCAATGCACGGCGCGAGATGTCCTGCAGAACCAACTAAGGCTCAAGAAAGCTCCGTCAGCTGACAGGCCGCAAATCCCGATTAAATCCGCCGTCGATGTTCCCGTGTGGAAGACGATCACAATCGGGACGTTTGCAAATTTCTTTGCCCTCAGTAACGCAATGGATGCGGTAGGTTGCGGTATCGGAAACTCGGCCGGCGAAATTCTCGCACGACCGACCTTTACTCTTCGCGACACGAAAACAAGCGTAAAGCTTTTTGCGGTCTCGGCAGCCGAACTCGGCTTTAAGACCGATACCGCGTCGCTGGCGGACATTTATGCGCGCGCCAAGCAGCTGGGTTTCGGACTCGCGGCCGCAGAAGTCGGGCCACAGCTGAGGCTGCAATATTTTGACCAGCCGATCGGCGAATTTCTCATCATCGGAATGGAGCCGATCAGGACGTGGAAGGGCGCCCCCGTCATCTTGAATGTAGCCAATGGCGGAGCGGGACTCATTCTCATCGGCCAGGATGGCAGCGCGGACGCACAGATCTCCGTGGTATCCCGCTTTGTATTTGTGCGGACAAACGAGGGCGCACCTGCCGAGGAGCAGGAGGCCGTAGCACTAGTCGGTCGCTGAATTTCCTGGTGCGCGCAGCGGCCTCGACTTGCGGGCACAAAGCTCAGGGGAGTGTCTGCCATGACACAAGCGTCGATCAAAGTCGGCATGATCGCGGAGGAGACTGGAGCACTTTCGTTCATGGGCCGCGCAAACGCCAACGTGGCAAGGATGGTGATTGACGAGATCAACGCCAATGGCGGCCTGCTGGGGCGGAAGATCGAGCTCTACCTCGAGGACGGTGCAACGACCGACGCGGTCGCGGAGGCCAAGGCGGCCAAGCTTGTGTTGCAGGACAAGGTGGATGTGATCTTCGGCGGCATCTACAGCTCCACGCGGCAGGCCATCAAGGGCCCCGCCGTCGTGAAGGGCAGGACGCTCTACATCTACCCCGAGCAATACGAAGGGCAGGAATGCGACCCGCTGATCTTCTGCACCGGCCCGGTGCCGGCGCAGCAGCTTGACCCGCTCATTCCCTGGCTGATGCACAAGACCGGTGCCAGGACATTCTACCTGCCGTCCGCAGACTACATCTGGCCGCACGTGATGAACGAGAGGGTCCGCCGGCTCGTCACCGCCAATGGCGGCAGCATCGTCGGCGAGGCCGTTTCGAGATCGTCGAGAGCCTGGGGCCTATCGCGCCGGACGAGGCGATGGTGCCGTCCGTCGCGGAGTTCGGCCGGAGACCAATCGCGTAGTCAGCCCATCAGGCAGGGAGCGTGAGATGAGTGCCCCGTCTCCAGTCAACGAGAGTCTCCTGAGCCAGCGTCTCGCCGCGCTCGGAGCGGCAAGAAGCTGGGCACCGAATGTTCTGCCGGAGCTCGAGCACTTCATCCGGACCGCCGACGACTATGATCTTCTTCGCGTCAACCCCATCCAATACGGCGGCGCCGTCCGCATGTCCGAGGCCGACGCGATCGAGCTGTTCGTGCACGCTGCCAAGGTGGGTCTGTTCGATATGGACTGGCTGCTGATCTGCGCCTATTGCCCGCAGGTCGCCGGCAGCTTCCGCGAGCTCGACCAGGTCCATCCACGCTTTCAGTGCGCGTTCTGCAACGCGATCAACGATGTGGCGCTGGACGACTACATTCAGGTCGCATTTACGGTCTCGAGCGGCGTCCGCGACATCATATTCCGCCATCCCGAAAGGCTGTCTGTCGAGGATTTTTACCTGCGCTACAACTTTTCCAAAGGCTTCATCGCTCCGCACGGAATGACGCATCAGCAGCTCGTTGCTGCGCTCTCACGGGGATTCGCCGATATCGAGGCGCATGAGCACCGCAGCTTCGACTTCGAGGTCACGGCTGGCCGCTTCGAGGTGCTGGATTTGAGCCACAAACTCCTTCTGGTCTTCTTCGCGGACGGGGAGCCGGCAGAACGGCAAGAGACGCTGGTCCAGCTCGAGTCGGGTCGCTTTCTGCTCCCGGACCGGCCGACGGCACCGAAAGACATGGTCCTCGGCGACGGACGCTTTTCGTTCCGGCAGACGGCCGATCTCAGCCCGGGCAAGCACACCATCCGGATCGAGAACTGCACCGACGATCGCGGTCGCTTCTGGTTCGTCCAGTATCCCCCAGGTTTCGCGCCCCATCTGGTCGAGTATGAACCGTTTCTTTCCGGCAAGCGGTTGCTGCTCACCCCGAGCTTCCGCGAACTCTACAAGGCGCAGCTGGTGGATGAGGGCGAGAGCATCAAGGTCTCAGACATGACCTTCCTGTTCACCGATCTGAAGCAGTCGACTCCGCTGTACGAAAGCGTCGGTGACGTGAACGCGTATTTTCTGGTTCGCCAACACTTCGAGATCTTGAACAGGATCATCCGGGAACGATCCGGCACCATTATCAAGACGATCGGCGACGCGGTCATGGCCGGGTTCGAGCGTCCGCAGGATGCCGTTTGCGCCGCCATCGAGATGATCGAAGAGCTGTCGCGATTCAACCAAACCGCTTCGCGGCCGCTGGGCCTCAAGGTCGGTGTCCACAGGGGGCGGGCGATTGCGGTGAATCTCAACGACCGGATCGACTATTTCGGACAGGACGTGAATATCGCCGCACGCGTGCAAGGTCTCGCCGATGTCGACGAAGTTTGCATCAGTGCGACCGCGATGGAGGCGCCGGGCGTCGGTGACATCGTCAATTCACGCTCGGTGTCGCGCAACTACGAGAACCTGAAGGGCATCGGTCAAAAGATGGAGGTCCATCGCATGACAATCCCGCCGACGCAGACTTGAACGAGCGCAAGGGCGGCGCGCGGGGCGCCTACACCACCGTCCTGTGCCGCGTAATGCAGGTGCGCAGCACCTCGTCCATCGGCTTGGCCCACCAGTCGTTGGAGAAGATCTCGATCTCGGAATAGCCGGCAAAACCCTGCGCCTCGACCGCTTTGCGCACCGATTTGATGTCGATGACGCCGTCGCCCATCATGCCGCGGTCGTTGAGGATGTCTCTGGTCGGCACCAGCCAGTCACACACATGGAAGGCAAGCAGGCGATCCCTGCCCGCGCGCGCGATCTGGCTCATCAGCTCCGGGTCCCACCAGATGTGATAGACATCAAGTGCGACGCCGAGCATGCCGGTGCGGCCGGGGTCGAGCCGGTCGCAGATATCGAGCGCCTGTTTTGTGGTGTTCACGCAGGCGCGGTCGGCGGCGTAGGCGGGGTGCAGCGGCTCGATGGCCAGCGGCAGGCCTGCCTGCCTGGAATAGTCGAGCATGTCGGCAAGCGCCTCCTCGACCTGCCCGCGCGCACCCGCGATATCCTTCGACGCCTTGCTGCCCGGCCGCGAATATTGCGGCAGGCCGCCGACGACGAGGACGATGCACGGCGCGCCCAACGACTTGGCTTCATCGACACAGCGGCGGTTGTCGTCGCGCACTTCGCCCCGGCGCGAGGCATCGGAGGTGAACATGCCGCCACGGCAATAGCCTGACAGCTCGAGCCCGGCATCGCGCACCGCGCGCGCGGTACGGTCGAGACCGACGGATGCGACCTGGTCGCGCCAGGGGTCGATCGCGCGGATACGGTGCTTCGCACAGGCATCGATGATCGCGACGAGGTCACCCTGCTTGCGGACCGTCGCCGTATTCAGCGACAGCCAGCGGTGGTCGGACGAGAAATCGCGCATCAGGATTCGATCCCGTGCGAGGCCAGCACCGTCGTCATCCGCCGCGTCGCCAGCTCAGGATTGGCGAGCAGGCCGGCCCGATCGGCCAGCCGGAACAGCTCGGCCAGATGCAGCATCGAGCGCGCGCTCTCCTGCCCGCCCACCATGGTGAAATGATCCTGATGGCCGTTCAGATACGCCATGAACACCACGCCGGTCTTGTAGAAGCGCGTCGGCGCCTTGAAGATGTGGCGCGACAGCGGCACGGTCGGTCCCAGCACGTCGTGGAAGCCGGCCTCGTCGCCGGCAGCGAGCCGCGACAGCGCGTAGGATGCCGCCGGTGCGATGGCGTCGAAGATGCCGAGCAGCGCGTGCGAAAAACCTTGGCTATCGCCGGCGATCAGCTCCGCATAGTTGAAGTCGTCGCCGGTGTACATCCTGATGCGCTTGTCGAGGCGACGACGCATGTCGATCTCGCGCTGCTTGTCGAGCAGCGAGACCTTGACGCCGTCGACCTTGGCGGCGTTGGCGTTGATGACGGCCACCGCAACATCCATGGCCTTGTCGAGGTCCTTGGTACCCCAATATCCCGTCAGTGCAGGATCGAACATGTCGCCGAGCCAGTGGATGATCACGGGCTCGCGGACCTGCGACAGCACGCGGTCATAGACCTTCGCATAATCGTCGGCATTGCGGCCGAGCTTTGCCAGCGCGCGCGACGCCATCAGGATGATCCGGCCGCCGACCTTCTCGACCGCCGAGATCTGCTCCTCATAGGCCCGGATCACATCGTCGATGGTCCTGGCATCCTCCACCGCGAGATGGTCCGTGCCTGCGCCGGAGAACACCAGCGCGTTGCGACGCTTGGCGGCGCCGACCGAGCGCGTGATCAGCTCCAGCGAGGTCGGCCAGTCCAGCCCCATGCCGCGCTGCGCGGTGTCCATGGCTTCGGCGACGCCGAGACCGAGGTCCCAGACATGCTCGCGGAAGGCGATGGTCTTGTCCCAGTCAACGGACACCGAGAGCCAGGGATCGTTGTCGGCGAAGGGATCGGCGACCGTGTGCACGGCCGAGAACGCGATTCGGTTCAGCGGGCCTTCGAGCCTCGCCGGGAACGTTCGCGAGGCCGCGAGCCGGTAGGTCTCGATCGAGCGGTCCTCTTTCGGCAGCTTGAGCGACAAGGACGACATTGAAGGAGCAGGCTTGGGCAGGACGGGCTTGTTCATGCTTCCCTCCTCAGGCCTTGATCGGGGCGACGTCGATCCAGCGCCGCTCCTTCCAGCTCTTCAGCGCGCATTCGGCGAGCTGCACGCCCTTGGCGCCTTCGAGCAGCGTGAACTTGTAGGGCGCGTCCTCGTAGACGTGACGGATGAACATCTCCCACTGTTCCTTGAAACCGTTGTCGTAGGAGACGTTGTCCGGCAGCTTCTGCCAGTCGCCGTAAAAATCATGCAGCCGCTTCTCGTCCGGATTCCACACCGGCCGAGGCGTTGCCTGCCGCGCCTGGATCATGCAGTCGGTGAGCCCCGCGACCGCCGAGCCGTGCGTGCCGTCGACCTGGAAGGTGACGAGGTCGTCGCGATAGACGCGCGTCACCCAGGACATGTTGATATGGGCGATGACTCCGCCCTCGAGCTGGAAGGTCGCGTAGGCGGAATCGTCCGCGGTCGCCTTGTACTTCTTGCCCTGCTCGTCAAAACGCTCGGGGATGTCGGTGTTGCCGATGCAGACCACGCTCTGGACGTTGCCAAAGAGGTTGTCGAGCACGTAGCGCCAGTGGCAGACCATGTCGAGGATGATGCCGCCGCCGTCCTCGTCGCGGTAGTTCCAGGACGGCCGCTGCGCCTCCTGCCAGCCGCCCTCGAACACCCAATAGCCGAACTCGCCGCGCACCGAGAGGATGCGGCCGAAGAAGCCGGAGTCGCGCAGGAAGGCGATCTTCTTCAGGCCGGGCAGGAACAGCTTGTCCTGCACGGTGCCGTGCTTGACGCCCTTGGAATTAGCGAGCTTGACGACCTCGAGGGCCTCTTCAAATTTCGTCGCGATCGGCTTCTCGCAATAGACGTGCTTGCCGGCATTGATGGCCTGGGTCAGCAGGCCCGGCCGCGCCTGCGTGGTCGCGGCGTCGAAGAACATGGTGTCGTTCTTGTCGGCCAGCGCCGCATCGAGGTCGGTGGTCCAGCGCGCGATGTTGAAGCGCTTTGCAAGCGCCTCGACCTTCTCGGCGCTGCGGCCGACCAGGATCGGATCGGGCATGATGCGGTCGCCGTTCTTCAAGCGGACGCCGCCCTGGTCGCGGATCGCGACGATCGAGCGGATCAGATGCTGGTTGAGCCCCATGCGGCCGGTGACACCGTTCATGATGAGGCCGAGGCGTTGGGTGGTCATGCCAATTGCTCCCAAGGTGATGTTGGCTGTTCGAGCGGGCGGAGCGCCGACCAGTCCGGATGGACCGACGTCGCAAAGCCCGCAGCATGAAGCGATCCCGTCAGGAGATCGCCGTTGTGAATGGAGAGACGGATGCCCTGCCCGGCATCGGCATAGAGATCGGGATGCGCAGCCGCGAAGGCCGCAGCTTCAGCGGCCGGCGTGTCGCCGAAACCGTCGACGTAGTGGTGGCCGTTCCGTTCGGCGTGGGTGACGCCGAGGAAGGCGCCGAGCGCAAGGTCCTGCTGCACGGCAAGGCCGGCCTGGCAAGTGAGGTCCTCGCCGGTGACGAAGAACTTTTCGCCGCCCCCGCTCCATTTTGCCGCGCGCGTGGCGTTGACGATGGACTTGTAGAGCCCCTTGCAGGATTTCGAGGAGATACCGTGATAGCCGAGAGCCCGAGCGGCAGGGAAGGCATCGTAGGAATCATCGGCTTCATCGATGATGAAGCCGCGCGCGGCGAGCGAGCCGAGCGGCGACTGCCGTGTAATGTCACGCGGCATCGGCTGTTCGACATAGAGCAAGCGAGAAGCGATCGGCCGCAAGTCGGAATCATGATCGAGCCGATCCATCAGGGCCTGCAACGCCGCGAGATCGGCGTATTGCTCGTTCGCATCGAGCGTCACCTTGTAGCGGCGCTCAAGTGTATCGAGCTCTTTGCCGATCCGCATCAATCGCGCTGCGTCGGCTGCGGGATCGCCCGACAGCTTCAGCTTGAAGTAACTCGCGCCGGCGTTCTCATGAGCGTCGGCGACGCCGCCCTTGCCCTCCACGGTATCGTCGAGGCCGACGGTATGTCTGATAGCAACGCGCGGCAACGGCTTCCGACTGGACAGAAACGCCGCGATCTCCGCGTCCTTCAGGTCGGGCGATAGTCGCGCATCGATGCCGGCAACGTTGCCGGCCATTCCGTCGAAAAAGCCGGTCTCAACGCCGCGCAGCAGCGCATCGAGGACCGCCTTGTCGATTTCCGCGGGGCCATAAGCCGCCGCAAGCGCCGGAATGTTCTTCTTCGCGCAGGTCGCGATCTGGGCACCAATGCACGCGGCATGGAGATCGAACGCGGTCAGGAACCCGGTCCGCGCCAGATAAAGCCCGCGCGCAATTTCCAGGGATCGTCGCAGACCGTCGACCGTCTGCGCCGGAGAAAACTCCGGCCGCTTGTCGAACCATTTCGGCACCAGCAGCTCGGCACTGGCGCCGACGGCGCTTCCCCTGCCCTCGACCTCGATCTCGACCCGCACGAACAGCTGCGGCGTCGCGTGAAGCGTGATCGCGCCAAAGCGGAACGGCCGCGCGAACTGCACGGGACGTTCGAAGAAGGTGATATCTCGAAGCTTCAGGCGCGGCGCCATGGTGCTAGTTGACTCCCGAGATGTGGCTCAGGCGGCAGTGCACCTCTCCCACCTGCGGGAGAGGTCGGCGCGTTCCGGGCGATGCGAAGCATCGTCCCGTGCCGGGTGAGGGTTTTCTCCTCTGGGGGGATCTCGCGAGTGGAGACACCCTCTCCCCAACCCTCCCCCGCAAGCGGGGGAGGGAGCGCACCGTGCATATGGCCCGTTCAGAGAACACCATGACCACCTAATCCAGTGCCCCTTGCGAGAAGAAATGCTTGCGGATGCGCTGCACGAGTTCGGTGAAGACCGGGTCGGCCATCACGTCGAGCGAGCGCGGGCGCGGCAGCGGCACGTCGTAGATCGCGGCGACCGCGCCGGGACGCTCGGTCATGACCAGCACGCGGTCGGCGAGGAACACCGCCTCGGGAATCGAATGCGTGATCAGCAGCACCGTCTTCTTGGTCTCGCGCTGGATCCGCATCAGCTCGACATTCATGCGCTCGCGCGTCAGCGCATCGAGCGCGCCGAACGGCTCGTCCATCAGCATGATCTTGGGATCGTGCACCAGCGCGCGGCAGATCGAGGCCCGCTGCTGCATGCCGCCGGAGAGCTGCCACGGCAGCTTCTTCTCGAAACCTTCGAGCCCGACCAGCTTCAACAGCGCCCTGGCGCGGTCGAGATATTTTTGCCGCGGCAACCGTTTCATGTCGATCGCCAGCATCACGTTGGACAGGATGTTGCGCCAGGGCAGCAGCAGCGCGTTCTGGAACACGATGCCGACATTGCCGTGCGGCTTCGTCACCTTCTCGCCCTCGACCAGGATTTCGCCGGCCGACGGCGGCAACAGTCCCGAGATCAGCTTGAGCAGCGTGGACTTGCCGCAGCCGCTTGGGCCGACCACGACGAAGAACTCGCCCTCGTTGATGTGGAAATCGAGCGGCCGCAGCGACGGCACGTCGCCGTCGCGCGTCCGGTAGGTCTTCGACACGCCTGATAGTTTGATGCCCGACGCCTCGCCGGCGGCCCGGTCGCTCACCAGTCTCAGATGCGCGGCCGGCTGGCTAGCGTCGTTCGGTCTTGTTGCTGGGTTCATCTAACCAGGTCCACTCGACGATATGCCCGTCATTCCGGGGCGCCCAAAGGGCGAACCCGGAATCTCGAGATTCCGGGTCTGGTCCTTCGGACCATCCCGGAATGACGGTGTGTGTCGCTCACGAGCCGCTCTTCGGCAGATAGTCGTTGGTGTAGAAGGCCTTCGGGTTGTCCTTGGCCTTGGCGTCGAGCCCGCCATATTCGACCAGCAGGTTGACGGTCTCGGTCATGTTCTGCTCGGTGACCTGGAACGGCCGCTTGCTCTTGGTCTCCGCGGTCCGGTAGAGCGGAATGGTCAGCTCGAAGCCCTGCGTCAGCGTGTCGATCTTGCCGCCCTTCGGGTTGGCATCGAGGATCGACTGCGCCGCGGCCTTCGGCTCCTTCTCGGCGGCCTCGACCGCCTTGGTCGTCGCCGACATGAAGCGGTGGACGAGATCGGCGTTGGCCTTCACATAATCGGAGTTGGCGATGATGCCTGACGAAACCATGTTGATGCCGTAGTCGGCGAACTTGATCGGATAGACGTCCTTGCCGGTCGCGTCCTTGATCTTCATCGACTGGTCCATGACGTAGCCGAGCAGCAGATCGGCCTGGCCGTTGATGACCGCGTTGAGCTTGGTCTGGCCGTCACCCGCAACCGTCTGGAAGTCGCTCTCCTTCACGCCGGTCTTCTTCAGGAACAGCGGCCAGATCTGGGTCATGGAGTCGGCCGGCGTGATCGCCACCGTCTTGCCCTTGATGTCCTCGGGCTTCCTGATGTTCTTGTCGACGAAGCCCATGGCGGACATCGGTGAGGTCTGGAGCAGGACGCCGGTCGCGACCACGGGCGCGCCCTTGATGGCGGCGCGCATCATGGTGGGCACGTCGACATAGCCGAAATCGGCGGTCTTGGCGGCGACGGCCTGCGTCGTCGCAGCCGAGCCGCGGCCTTCCTGGATCTCGAGATCGATGCCCTCGGCTGCATAAATGCCCTTGGCCTTGCCGTAATAGAACGGCGCGTGCTCGCCATAGACGTACCAGTTCAGCATCAGCACGACCTTGTCGGCCGCCTGCGCCGGCATCGCCGCGAACGCCATCAGCGCCACCGATGCAGCCCCAATCCACCGCTTCATCGTCACTCTCCCTTGTCGTTATGTTTCGGCCGTTGGTGGCCGTTGCTTAAGTTAAGAGGCGAAAATCACGTCCTCGCGCTGGCTGACATGCCAGGGAATGACCAGCTTCTCGATCCGGTCCACGATCCAGAACAGCACGACTCCGAGCAGCGCGAGGATCACCAGCGCTGCGAACATCGTCGGCAGGTCGAACGTGCCGATCGAGCGCTGCATGACGTAGCCGATGCCGGAATTGGAGCCGACGAACTCGCCGACGACGGCGCCGACCACGGCGAGCGTCACCGAGACCTTGAGGCCTGAGAAGATCGCCGGCAGCGCATGCGGCAGGTTCACCGCACGGAACACCTGGAAGCGGCTGCCCTGCATCGCGCGCGCGAGATCGACCATGTCAGGATCGACCGATTTGAAGCCCTGCACCGCCGAGACCACCACCGGGAAGAAGCCGAGGAGAAAGGCCGAAATCACCTTCGGAATGATGCCGAAGCCGAACCAGACCACGAACAGCGGCGCGATCGCGATCTTCGGCACGGATTGGGAGAACACCAGCAGCGGATAGACGTAGCTCTCCACCGTCTTCGAGCCCGCGATCAGCATGGCGACGGGAATGCCGAACAGCGCCGACAGCAGGAAGCCGCAGACCGTCGCATAGGTGGTCGGCCAGGACTGGCGCAGCAGTTCCGGCCACTCGGTGCGCAGCACCGCGATGACATCGCCCGGCGACGGGATCTGATAGGCGGGAATCCTGAACAGCCGGATCGCCAGATCCCAGGCGATCACGATGAAGACCAGGAACAAGAACGGCCGAACCCAGGCCGCATTCAGCATCTTGGACACCGCACTCTGCGGCTTCAATTCAGCCACGTCTCACTCCCGGCATTCTTCTTCGTTCTCGTTCGCACTTGGGAGAAATTAACTCGTTGGATAAATACTGTCCAGACCTTTCCCTGTGACGTTTTGCGCGGGAGTTCCGGGCAAGTTTGACGGCGTTTGGGGATTGAAGGCCGCGCCAAATCCCCGATGTCGTCCTGGCGGAAGCCAGGACCCATTACCCCAGGGAGAAGTTTGGCGAAGACTGGTCGTTCCGGATTAGCGCCGCATACAATCGACAGATCACGCGGTATGGGTCCTGGCTTTCGCCAGGACGACGATGGGGAAAGAGTTTGCCTTAAACCGTCTGCACCACCGCGGCACGCTTCTTCGGCGCCTTGACGATCTCCAGCAACTCCGTGGACCGCCCCGTCAGCGCGGCGAGCACCAGGCCCGCCATATGTGCGAGCCGCTCGTCCTTGGCCTTCCTGTCCAGCAGATCGCGGCCGAATATCACGCTGAGCGTCGCCGAGTTCGAGAGATAGAAGAAGCTCAGCGCCGCGATCGAGATGTAGAGCTGCACCGGATCGACCGCGACCTGGAAGTCGCCGCTCTCGACGCCGCGCCGCACCACGGTGCCGATCATCTCGACGAAGGGCGAGTGCATCGACTTGACCTTGGTCGAGCGCTTCAGGTGCTTGGCGCGTGCGAGGTTCTCGGTCTGGAGCAGCGAGAGGAACTCGGGGTTGCGCAGGAAATAGCCCCAGGTGAACTCGATCAGGCGGCGGATGGCCTCGGGCGGATCGAGATGTTCGAGATCGAGCCCGCGCTCCTCGCTGCGGATCTTGTCATAGGCGCCTTCGAGCACCGCGAGATAGAGCTCGTCCTTGTTGCCGACGTGATAGTACAGCATGCGCTTGTTGGCGCCGGCCTTGGCCGCGATGCGGTCGACGCGCGCCCCGGCAAGCCCATGGGCGGAAAACTCCTGCTTGGCGGCCTCGAGAATGCGCAGCCGCATCCCCTCGGGATCGCGCTGCCATTTCAGAGTTCTCTTTGCCTTTGCCAAACCGGGTGCTCGCTGGGGGCTCTCAAAGTACGCGTGTAACACGCGGGCGGGCGTTTGAGAATGTTTCGTCATTCCGGGGCGCGCCCGCTTGGGCGCGAGCCCGGAATCCATCGTGCAGCAGGGTCAATGGATGAATGGATTCCGGGCTCGTCGCTGCGCGACGCCCCGGAATGACACCCTCAATCCGCCGGCTTCGGCGAGCGCTCCAGGAGCACCGTCTGGATGCCGCAGGTGCCGTTCCTCACCGTCATGATCCGCGTGCCCGGCTTGCGGCCGTTGCGGACCTCAGTAACGTCGAGGCCGCTCGCGATCAGGCGGGCGCGCGTGGCGTCGATGTCGGCGACCCGCCAGCTCAGGCCCCAGAGACGGTCATGCGCGAGGTCACCGCCCGCCACAGGACGGCGCACCACCTCGACGATGAGGTCGCCGCAGCGGAAGAACATCAGCTGGCCCCAATCCTGGTGCGAACGGTCGAGCGCGAGATCAAGCCCGAGCCGCGCGCCATAGAGCGCGGCGGCGCGCTCGGAATCCTCGGTGGTGATCACGACGTGGTCGAGCGCGTCGATCGGCGCGATGTCGGTCGCGACCGATCTGGGGCGCTCCTCGGCAAGCTCGAGGAAGAACATCCGCACGCCGCGCGTGAGTTCGGTGGCGGCGCGCGTGCGTTTCCAATGCAGGACGGCATCGGATTCAGAATCGCTGCTTTCGACCTCGGCAACCGGATCCGGCTTCAGGGCCACCCGCTCCAGCCGCCGGTGCATCCTGCTCATGTCTGCGACACGAAAGCACAGGCTGGCGAGCACGCCCTCTTGGTCGTCGAGCAGCGCGCGCATCCGGTCGGCGGTCACGCTGAAACCGCTCGGCGCCATCAATTCGATCGTCATGTTCTCGAGAGTGAACAGCACCCGGTCGGCCCCCTCACCCGAGTTCTGCCAGGCCGGCGCGCGGCCGAGCAGCGTCTGATAGGCCGCCTTGGCTGCACCGATATCCCTGACCAAAGCGACGACGTGATCGAGGCCGGTGATCATGTTCCCTCCCTCCCGACGGGGCCGGAACCGAACGTCCTGGGGGCGTCGGCTCTGCCCGGGCAACGCTGGCCCTGCCACGGTCGTATTCCGGCCCCATACCGACCTCAAGCGCCTATCGCCATGACTCTGCAAATATTTTGGCTCTGCGAATATTTTTGGCTCCCGCCGAAGCGGTGCTAAGGTAAGCAGCCGGCCGGGACCACCCAGCGCATCACGGACAACCAATGCAGGCTCTTTTTATCGGACAGACCTATATCGACGTCGTCTTCCTCACGGACCACATGCCGACCGGCGACGAGAAGCACGTGGCCTCGGATTACGCAGTCTCCTTCGGCGGCAACGCGGTCACGGCGGCGTTCTGCTGCGCCAAGCTCGGCATCGTGCCTGACCTGATCGCGACTGCCGCCAATGACTGGCTGGGGCGCATGTTCCAGGACATGTGCGCGAAATACGCGATCTCGCTGCATGCGCGAAAGGTGAACCAGTCCTCGCTGTCCTTCATCATGCCCAAGGACGGCAAGCGCGCGATCGTCCGCTGCCGCGACGATTCCCACATCCATCCCTTCCCGATCCTCAATCTCGGCAATTGCCGCGCGCTGCATGTCGACGGCCATCAGCCGGACGCCGCGATCCACTACGCCAAGGTCTGCCGCGAGGCCGGCATCCTGACCTCGCTCGACGGCGGCGGCCTGCGCACCAACACGCACGAGCTCCTGGAATTCATCGACGTCGCGATCGTCGCCGAGCGCCTTTGCGAGCAGATGGACCTGACGCCGGAGAAGATGCTCGATTACCTGAAGAGCCGCGGCTGCAAGATCGGCGGCGTCACCATGGGTGAGAAGGGCCTGCTCTGGTACAACGAGACAGGCGCGGTCGAGATCATGCCGGCGATGCCGATCCCGCGTGAGCGCGTGATCGACACCAACGGCGCCGGCGACGTCTTCCACGGCGCCTATGTCTATTCCTACCTCGCCCATCCCGGCAAAAGCTGGCGCGAGCACTTTGATTTTGCCCGCGCCGCTTCGACGTTCAAGATCCAGCGGCTCGGCAATGAGGCCGGCTTGCCGACCCTTGTCGACATCGCCAAAGTCAGGCACGAGTTCGAGGTCAAGGCCTAGTCTTCGCAGAGGTTCAAATGGGGCGCGTCTACGTCGCCGGCAGCATCAACATGGATGTGGTGGCGACGGCCGACCGCCATCCAAAAGTCGGCGAGACCGTCGCCGGCAAGCAGGTGCTGTATTTCCCCGGCGGCAAGGGCGCCAACCAGGCCGTCGCGGCCTCGCGGCTCGGCGCCCGGACCACGCTGATCGGCCGCCTGGGCAAGGACTCATTCGGCACCGAGCTGAGGGCGTTCCTCGCCGGTCAGGGCATCGATCTCGGCTACGTTCAGGAGACGGCGGAGGCGCACACCGGCACCGCCATCATCACGGTTGCGGCGGCCGACAACACCATCGTGGTCATTCCCGGCAGCAATGCGCTGGTCGGCGCCGACGACGTCAGTGTCGTCCCGCTCGTCAAAGGCGATGTCGCCATCAGCCAGTTCGAGATTCCGCTCCCCACGATTGCCGCCTTCTTCCTGCGGGCGCGGGCGGCGGAGGCCACCACGCTGCTGAACCCGGCGCCGGCACAAAAATTTGGCCGCGAGCTGCTTGAGCTGGTCGACATCCTCGTGCTGAACGAGACCGAGCTCGGCTTCCTCGCCGGCACCGAGCTGTCCGACAACGATGAGGCCGCGCGGATCATCCAGGTCGCGCGGCAGCTTCAGGCGCGCGAGGACCAGACCATCTGCGTCACGCTCGGCAAGCGCGGCGTGCTCGCCCTCGCCGGCGACCAGGAGTTTGCGGTGCCCGGCCGCGTGGTGAAGGCGGTCGACACCACCGGCGCCGGCGATTGCTTCGTCGGTGCGCTCGCGGCGCAACTCGCCGACGAAGTCCCCCTGCGCACGGCGCTCGCCTTCGCCAACGCCGCCGCCTCGATCAGCGTGCAGCGCATGGGCGCGGGGCCGTCGATGCCGACGGCCGCGGAAGTGGCGGCGGCTCTGTAGAGCGTGGCGCTTCCTCCGCCTCTCCCCGCCTGCGGGGAGAGGGAGTAGAGTTCACGCCAGCGCGCTCTTCAGGTCAAAACTTTCGTCTGCGGCCTGCTCCGGCGTGATCGAGCGGTCCATGCCCTGCAATCTGCGGCCGAACATGTGATCGCCGGCCCGGTTGATGGACTCGATGCCGACCAACTTGTCGCCCCTGTAGCAGAACGCCGAGAACGCCTTTTTGGCGGGATCGCCGCGCAGAACGACGCGATCGTAGCCGGTGGTGAGGCCCGCGATCTGGAGCTTGTCGTCACCCTGGTCACTCCAGAACCAGGGATGGCTGTCGTAAGGCTTGCGGTCGCCGGTCAGCCGGGCCGCGAGGCAGCGGGCGTGATCGGTGGCGTTCTGCACCGATTCCAGCCGCAGCGAGCCGCCAAAGCGCGGGCTGACGAACAGCGCGCAGTCGCCGATCGCCGAGATGTCGGGATCGGCCGTCGAGAGATATTCGTCGACGATGATGCCGGCAGCGACCGGCAGCCCCGCCTCGGCCGCGAGCTCGATGTTCGGCAGCACGCCGACGCCGACCACGACGAGGTCGGCGGGCAGATGCCTTCCGTCGCTCAAGGAGACGCCGGTGACCCTGCCGTCCTCGGCCTCGATACTGGTAGCCTGCACGCCGAGATGAATGCGGATGCCGGCCTCACGATGCCGCGCCTGAAAATACGCCGAGACCTCTGATGTCACCGCGCGCGCCATCACGCGCGGGGCGAGCTCGAGCACGTCGACCTCCAGCCCCTTGATCCGGGCCGTCGCTGCGAATTCGAGGCCGATGAAGCCGGCGCCGATCACCACCACCCGCGTCCTCGACGGCATGATCTTTCGCAGCGCCTCGCTGTCGTCGAGAATGCGCAGATATTTGACGTCGGGCAGGTTGGCATTGGGCAGATCGAGCAGCCGGTTGCGCGCGCCTGTCGCCAGCACGAGGTGGCCGTAATCAAGCATCTCGCCCGATGCGAGATGCAGCTTGCGCCCGGCGCGGTCGATCGAGACCGCGCGGCCCGCGATCAGCTCGATCTTCTGATCCGCATAGAATTTCTCCGGCCGGAACATCAGGCTCTCCGGCCCGGCCGAACCCTTGATGTACGCCTTGGACAGAGGCGGCCGCTGATAGGGCAGATGCGCCTCGTCGTTGATCAGGCAGACGCGGTCGGAAAAACCCGCCTGCCGCAGGGATGCCGCGACCTGATAGCCGCCATGGCCGGCACCGACAATGATCACCGGACCGCCAGTCATTGGAACAGCCCACTTCCGGAGACACGAGCGTGACCCATGTCGTCTCCTCTCATGCTGATATTGGCTTGGCTAGCCTAGGAGGAGCCGGCGCTCGTGTCCGTCCCTCAACGAAGGCGGCCCCATTTGAGCCTATCGTTCCGCCTTGCGCAAGAGCGGCGCGCGGGGATTGTCTCCCCTCGCCTTCTGCGATTTAGTTGCACGAACGACCTCATGCCGGGGATTTCCAAGATGCCAGCTCCCATCTCCCAACCCGACGATCCCGCCTTGCTGCGGATCGACGGCCCGATCGCGACCATCACGCTCAACCGCCCCGCCGCGTTCAACTCGATCAACCTTGCCATTGCGCAAAAGCTCGAGCAGCTCGCCTCCTATATCGAGGGCGACGACGCCATCCGGGTTCTGGTGATCGAGGGCGAAGGCCGCGCCTTCTCGGCCGGCGGCGATCTGCAGACGATTGGAGCTGCGGCCGAAGCGGGCACGGTGACGCCTGTCGTCGGCGAGCTGCTCAAGCACTATCACGCCTTCATCGAGACGATCCGGCGCATGCCGAAGCTGTCGCTGTCCAGCGTCCACGGCTCGGCCGCCGGCGCCGGCATGGGCCTCGCCTTCGTCACCGATCTCTGCATCGCCGCGGAGGACGCCAAATTCACGCCGGCCTATGCCAAGATCGGGGTGTCGCCGGACGGCGGCTCTACAGTGGGCATCGTCGGCACGGTCGGCTCCCGCCGCGCGCTCCAGATCTTCCTGTCGGAGGACAATTTTACCGCGCAGCAGGCCCATGAATGGGGCCTGGTCGCGAAGATCGTTCCCGCGACCGAGCTGAAGGCGGCGACGCGGCAGCTCGCCGAGCGTCTGGCGCAGAACCCGCCTGCCGCGATCGCCGGCACCAAGTCGCTGGTCTACCAGGCGGCCACCACGCCAGTGAAACAGCAGCTCGACGCCGAGGAGCACAAGATCATCATGGCGATGAACACGGAGGAGTTTCGGCTCGCCGTGAAGAAATTCACGAGCAAGGGCAAGTAGCGCTACTGCGGACAGATATAGCCCGTCCCCGCCGGCGACTTGAAGCAGCCGACCGACTCCGGCAGCACGTGGCGCGGCAGCCACAGCACGACGCTCGGGAAATAGATCGCGAACGCGATCGTCGCCAGGAATACCACATAGATCGGCAATGCGGCGCGCAGGGCCTTGGCAAAGCTGATGCCGACGAATTTCGACGCCATCAGTAGCACCAAACCATAAGGCGGCGTGATCAGGCCGAAGGCGAGCGTGGCGATCAGCACCACCCCCATATGCACGGCATTGATGTCGCCCGCCTCGGTCAGCGTGTTGACCAGCGGCATGAAGATGATGATGGTCGGCACCGGCTCGATGAAGTCGCCGACCACGGTGAACAGCAGCACCATCAGCAGCATGATCAGGTGCGGATCGTGACCCGCGATCGAGGTGATCAATTCGGCGATGTAACTGGCGCCGCGCAAGTAAGCGAGCATCCAGCCGAAGGCGTTGGCGGCGCCGATGGTGATCAGCGGCAGCGAGAAGATCAGCCCGGCGAGGCAGAAATCATAGGGGATCTTCCTGAAGTGGCCGCGGTTGAGCGCGGGGATGACCACGAGGACGATCCAGGCCACCGCGACGACGCCGGCTTCGGTGGGCGTGAACCAGCCCGTCAAGATGCCCCCTAGCAGGATCACCGGGATCATCAGCGGCAGGGCCGCATCGCCGGCCGCGAACACCACCTGCCGCAGCGGCGCGCGCGGCTTGCGCAGGCCGGAGGGGCCGAAGAAGTAGCAGTAGATCATCAGGCCGATGCCGATCATCAGGCCCGGCACCACGCCCGCCATGAACAGGCCGGCGATCGAGACGTTGCCGACCGCGCCATAGACCACCGCCGTGATGCTCGGCGGCACCAGCGCGGCGATCGTCGAGGCGGAGGCGATGATCGCGGCGATGAAGGCGGGCTCATAACCCTCGCGCTTCATCGGGCCGCCCAGAGCGCGGCTCATCACCGCAACGTCGGCGGTGGTTGAGCCCGACATTTCCGAGAAGAACATGCTGAAGACGACGACCACCTGGGACAGTCCGCCCCTGATATGCCCGACCAGCGATACCGACAGGTTGGCGATCCGCACCACCACATTGGCCGAGCTCATGAGCTCGCCGACCAGCAGGAAGAACGGGATCGCCAGCAGCGCCTCGGAATCGACGCCGTCGAAGATCTTCTGGATGATGGCGGCGAGCGAGACGTCGGACAGGATCGCGCCGATGAAGACGCCGGCCATCAGCGAGAACGGCACGGGCACGCCGAGATAACCGAAGGACAGGAAGCAGATCGACATCAACGCCAGGACGACAGGTGCGCTCATGGCTGCGCCCTCATCTGCGCCTCTGTAAGGCCGGGCGCGGCATCCTCGCCCGGCGGCTCGGGATGGTCAAAGCCGTTGCGCAGGCCGTTGACGAGCTGCTCGATGGTGAACAGGCCGATCAGCACGCCCGAGAGCGGGATGATCGCGTAGAGCGAAGCGATCGGCGTGCCCGACGGCAGGCGAAAACTGCCGAAGCCGCGGAGATAGTTCTGGTAGCCGTACCAGATCAGGCAGAAGGCGACGCCGAGCACGACCAGGCGGATGATGACTTCGACGATCAGCCGTGGCGTTCCATGCATCGCCTCGGATATGGCAGTGAGATAGAGGTGATCGTTGCGCCGCGTCGCGGCCGCCGTGCCGACGAAGATCGCGTAGATGAACAGAGTCGAGGTGACTTCCTGAAGCCACAGCCAGGGATGGCCGATGGTGCGGGTGACGATGTCGGCGGTCACCGACAGCGAGAAGCCGAAGCAGAGCACGCCGCACAGGATCATCAGCGCAAGCTCGAGCCAGTCGAGCCCGCGCCATTTCAGGTGGCGTTGCCGCTGAACGAGCAGTTTGTCGGCGATGGCCATTTACGTCCCCGTCGTCCCGGGCCTAGTGCAGAATGCTTCAGTTGAATCGGCGACTGCTGGTTGAGTGAACCTCTCCCGCCTGCGGGAGAGGTCGGCGCGGAGCGCCGGGTGAGGGCTGCCTCCTCATTGGGAGTCTCTCCGCGGAGACACCCTCTCCCCTACCCTCTCCCGCGAGCGGGAGAGGGAGCGCACCGTCTTCCGGCATCACGTTAGTTAACCGACCGGATCAAATTCTTGATCTTCTCGGCATGCGGGCCGAGCTCCTTGGCGAGCTTGTCGAGATAGGGATCGGCGATTGCCGTAAAACTCTTCTTGTCGACATTGTCGACGATCTTGACGCCCATCTTCTTCAGCTTGTCGGCCGCCGTGCGCTCGAGATCGAACGCCTTCTGCGGCTCCTTGGTGCTGATCTCGTTGGCCGCCGCCTGCACCCACCCCTTCTGCTCCGCCGACAGACTCTGCCAGAGCTTGTCGGAGATGAACACCAGCGCGTTGTTGGCTTCGTGCTCGGTGATGTTGAGGACCGGCGCGACCTCGTAGTGCTTGTTGACGAGGTAGACGTTGATGCTGTTCTCGGCGACGTCGACCACGCCGGTTTGCAAGCTCGTGTAGACGCTGCCGAACGGCATGTGCACGGTCTGGGCGCCATAGGCCGGGAACATCAGGTCTTCGGTCGCGGTCGCCTGGACGCGGACCTTCAGGCCCTTGACGTCGCCGACATTGTGGATTTCCCGCCTGCTGTACATATGGCGCACGCCCTGCGAGCCGGTCGCGATCACGTGCAGGCCCTGCGTGGTCTCGTCGATCATGGTCTTGAGCGCTTCGAACACGCGGGGATCGGCCAGGCCCTTGACGACGTGGTTCTCGTCGCGGAACAGGAAGTGCAGCGACATCACGCCGGCCTGCGGCGAGATCGTCGCGGTGTTGGCCGAGGAGATGATGGCGAACTCGACGTCGCCGGCTTTGACGAGCTGGAGCACCTGCGGCTCCTGCCCGAGCTGCGCGCCGGGATACTGGTCGATGATCATGGTGCCCTTGCTCAATTCCTTGAGCTTGTCGGCAAAGAGGTCGCCCGCGATCGAATAGCCGGTGTTGCGCGGCTGGTCGTAGGCGAAGCGATAATGCTTCACCTCCTGCGCCCCGGCCGCCGTGACGAACAGCATGGCGGACAGAACCGCCAACCCACGCATGGATCGTGCAATCATCGTTTCCCCCTGTTTTATCGCCCGCCGCTTCAGCGGTCTGGGCGTTCGTTCGGGTGGTTGGTCACCCCTTCTCGGTCTGCTTCCCAGTCCTCTGCATGAAATCGAAGTCGCAGCCCTCGTCGGCCTGCATGATGGTCTCGTTGAACAGCCAGGCGTAGCCGCGCCGCGCCTCCTCGGGCGCCGCCGCCGGCTTGAGCGTGGCGCGCCGGCGCTCCAGCTCGGCGGCGTCGACCAGCAGCTCGATGCTGCGCCTGGCAACGTCGAGCCGGATCATGTCGCCGTTCTTCACCAGCGCCAGCGGCCCGCCGACGGCGGACTCGGGCGTGATGTGCAGCACGATGGTGCCGAACGCCGTGCCGCTCATCCGCGCGTCGGAAATGCGCACCATGTCCTTGGTGCCGCCGCGCGCGAGCTTCTTCGGGATCGGCAGATAGCCCGCCTCCGGCATGCCCGGCGCGCCCTTCGGGCCGGCATTGCGCAGCACCAGCACGTCGTCGGCAGTCACGTCGAGATCGGGATCGTCGACCCGCAAGGTCATGTCCTCGACGGATTCGAACACCACCGCGCGCCCCGTGTGCTGCAAAAGCTTGGGGCTCGCAGCCGATTGCTTGATCACGGCACCGCGCGGGGCGAGATTGCCGTGCAGGACGGCAAGGCCGCCTTCCTTCTTGATCGGATTATTGCGCGGACGGATCGCGTCCTGGCCGGGCACGTCTTCCGCATTCGCCGCGATATCACCCAGCGTCTGGCCGGTGATGGTCTTCGCATCGAGATCGACGAGATCGCCGAGCTGCGCCAGCAGCTTCGGCACGCCGCCGGCGTGATGAAAATGCTCCATGTAGTGCTCGCCCGACGGCTTGAGATCGACCAGCACCGGCACCTCGCGGCCGATCCGGTCGAACACTTCGAGATCGAGCCGGTGCGGCGAGCGATGCGCCATCGCCGTCAGATGGATCAGGCCGTTGGTCGAGCCGCCGATCGCCTGGAGCACGACCTGCGCGTTCTTGAAGGATGCCGGCGTCAAGAGCTCGCTCGGCTTCGGGCCCTTGGTCTTGGCCATCTCGGCCGCAACCCGGCCGCTCGCCTCAGCGAGGCGGAAGCGTTCGGCATGCGGCGCGGGGATCGTCGCGCTCATCGGCAGCGACAGGCCCATCGCTTCGATCATGCAGGCCATGGTCGAGGCCGTGCCCATCACCATGCAGGTGCCGACCGACGGCGCGAGGCGGCCGTTGACCGCCTCGATCTCGGCATCGTCCATTTCACCGGCGCGATACTTGCCCCACAGCCGGCGGCAGTCGGTGCAGGCACCTAGCACCTCGCCCTTGTGATGACCGACCACCATCGGCCCGACGGGGATGACAACGGTCGGCAGATCGGCGCTGATCGCGGCCATGACTTGGGCAGGTAGCGTCTTGTCGCAGCCGCCGATCACGATCACCGAATCCATCGGCTGCGCCCGGATCATCTCCTCGGTATCCATCGCCATCAGGTTGCGCAGATACATCGAGGTCGGATGCGCAAAACTTTCGGCGATCGAGATGGTCGGGAACACGAACGGCATCGCGCCCGACAGCATCACGCCGCGCTTGGCGGCTTCGATGATCTGGGGGACGTTGCCGTGGCAGGGATTGTAGTCGCTATAGGTGTTGGTGATGCCGACGATCGGGCGCTCCAGCGCGTCGTCGGAATAGCCCATGGCCTTGATGAACGCCTTGCGCAGGAACAGCGAGAAGCCGGCATCGCCATAGCTCGTCAGACCCTTGCGCAAGCCACTCGTCATCATGCCACTCCATTCACCTTGCCATTGTCGTACAGGCTACCCCCGGATTGTCAATAACGCCGGCGCCTATGGTGGCAATTTCCGGCTCCCGGCACCGCCCGCGACACAAATTATTGACAATCCTCCCCTTCCCTGCTCCACAGGACGGACCGGCCCGGTGCTGAAGGCTGAGAGGATGTCCGACATTCACACCGCAGACGCCATGACGGTCCGGCGCGACGATCCGGACGACGTGGTCGCGCGGCTGGAGGAGGACATCATCTTCGGCCGCCTTGCGCCCGGCGCGCGCCTGACCGAGGACGCGCTGATGTCGGCTTACGGCACCTCGCGCCACTTCGTGCGTCAGGCGCTGGTGGATGCCGAGCGGCGCGGCATCGTCCGCCGCGAGAAGAATGTCGGCGCCACCGTGCGGTTCTATTCGGCAGAAGAGGTTCGGCAGATCTATGAGGTCCGGGAGATGCTGACCCGGCAGGCCGCGCTGATGATCCCCCTGCCCGCGCCGCAAGGCCTGATCGACGAATTGACCACGCTGCAACGGCAATATTGCGCCAAGGCCGACGTGCAGGACCTGCGCGGCATCCATGAAGCCAACGACGCCTTCCACCTCGCGCTGTTCTCCGCCTGCGGCAATCCCTATCTGGTGCGCTCGCTCCAGGACTACATGAACCTGACGCTGCCGATGCGCGCCAAGAACCTCGCCGACCGCGACGGGCTCGCGCAATCGCGGCGCCAGCACGAGCTGATGATCGAGCTCTTGAAGGGCCGCGACAGCTGGGCATTGGCGCAGCTCTGCGTCGATCACATGCAGTTCAGCAAGTCGGATTATCTGGCGCGGATTTCTGGCGAAACCGAGCGCTAGCGCGTGCGCCTGTCGGCCCGCCGGCGCAGCAACAGCCGATGCGGAGAAGGATGAACCACGCGCCGGGGCAATGGAACCCGGCGGAACTCATCCAACCAGTTGATAATCTTCTGGTAGAAGCTGTTCAATCGCTCAACCAATTAACGGGTTGTTAGAGGACTCTATCCCAAATGGTTTCTGGAACAAATAACAACCACGCCGGGTTCCATTGCCCGGAGCAATCGCATGAATGTACCTGGTCTCCTGATCGCAACGGCCTTTGGCGCAGCATTTTTTGCCGGGGAGTATGTGTGGTACTACCAACCCGCTTTCATCAACCCGGACGTCTTGATCAGCACGTTCTCCTCGGAACATATGAAAGCGCGCGCAGCAGTCCGAAAAGCGCTGATCGATCCGGACTCGGCCAAATTCAGCGCATTGCGTTCAATTGACGCCGGCGCGGCGAGGTATGTTTGCGGCGGTGTCGAGGCAAGGGACAAGTCCGGCCAGTCCATCGGAACCGCTTTCGTCTATACCGTGGCCATTGATTTTGCCCGCATCGATGACGACGGACGGATCACGCATCAGCATTCGGGATACCGACCTTGCCCCACCGAAGAGGACAAGGTCGTGCAGCAGCGGCCGGCTCTGTCACCCGGCGTGTCGTCGGTCGTCAGAACCGTTCAGAAAGTCGCCCCCGACGTGCACATGTCGGTTGCACCCGGCCTGACGACGCCTGCACCGTCGGCGGGCGGATCGTCATCTGGCGGCACAATGGAGCAGCAGGTCCGCGAGCTGGCCGCCCGGACCGTTCCGCCTGATGCTGCAAATGGACAGCCACCAAGCCCGACCGCGAACCGTGGGGTTGCCAAGGAGAGTGAGTGGCAAGCCGATCGACCTCCGGCCGCGTGGCCCACATTTCCTCCGGATCACGCATTGGCGAGATCAACCCGGAAACGAACCCCGTCCGAAGCACTGGCCCTGGCGAAAGACGTCGAGGACCGCTGGAAGCAGGCGGAGTCGTCGGCCGACATTTCGATGCGCCCATCACCGGAGGACATCAACGAGGCATGCCGCGCGCTGCTCTCGATCGATTCAAGACACGCCGAATATCCAAAAGCGTGGGCAGCTTTCGCGCGGTTGCAAAAGATAAGCCGCGACATCGCCAGCGGCTGATTTCGGTGACGCGCTTCGCTCGTCGCCGGGCGCGCAATGACCATTCAGTACCGTCTCAACAGGCCGCGCGCCACGCTGGTCTCGCCATGACCGGCGCAGGCCCGTTTCGGATTCCTGATCAAGTCCGTCCGGACCCGCCTGAACGTCCTTCCGGCGGACTCGGCCACCTCTGGGCGGAATTTTCCGGGATCGTAGCTCTCGCCGTCATGGGCCTTGATGGCCGCAGCATAGGCGTCGATCATCGCCATCGCGGCATCGGGGCCGCCGAGCAGTCGGGCGCCGAGTTGAACGCTGCCGGCACCATCGACCTCATAGCCGGTGCATCGCTGCTCCAGCACCGCGGATGCGGTGACGAGCTGGTCGAGGAACGTTGTTTCGGCCTCGCTGAGCGTCGCGGCCTGCGCCGGCCCTGACACGATTAGTGCGAGCAACGCGACGGCTGGCAGTTTGATTTTCATGCTCGGCCGATCATGTGGATCGATCAGGCGCGCCCCTGACGACTCATGAAAAGGCCGTACAGAAACAGGAGGATGATGGCACCGACCACGCTTCCGATGAAGCCGGCGCCCTCCCCGAACCGGTACCATCCCACGGCCTGGCCGAGCCAGGTCGCAACGAACGCGCCGACAATTCCCAGGACCGTGGTCAAAATGAACCCTCTGGGCTCGGACTTATCGCCGGGCATGATGAACTTCGCGACCAGTCCGACGAGAAATCCGATGATGATCGTCCAAAGGATGCTCATGTCCATCGCTCCATTCGGTCAATTCGAGACATCAAACGTCTGAAGGAATGCGTGATCGCTTGATGGGCCAGACGACGCCGGGAACGACGTTGATCTAGATCAATGGGCCAAAGCAGCCGAGCGGAAAGCTGCAGGCTGCTCTTCCTGGTGAGACGGCGCTCAACGAGCTCCGCAACGCGAAGCGGGATGATGCATGGCGATCATCGGCGAGATCACGCACACGACGACCTATCGCTATGCAAAGCCGGTGACGTTCGGCACGCACCGGGCCATGTTCCTGCCGCGGCGCGGCGCCTCCACCCGGCTGCTTCGCTGGTCCGCTTCGACCAGTCTGCCATCAAAGGTGCATTGGATCACCGACGCCCGCTCGAATGCCGTCACCGTGATGGACTTCAGCGAGCCCGGCAGCGAGCTGACCTTCACCTTCAAGGTTCGCGGCATCTATTTCGGCGTCAAGGGGCTGGAGACGTTTCCGCTGGAGCCGCGGGCCGAGGAAGTCCCCGTGCAGTACACGCCGGATGAGTGGACCGATCTTGCAGGATACCTGCGTCCGCATGCCGACGATCCAGACGGCAGCCATGCGGCGTGGACCAAGAGCTTCGTTGCCGGCGATCAGGACCGGACCGCCGACGTGCTGCGCCGGATGCTGGGCCTGTTTCGCAGCGAGTTCAGCTATCGCGGAAGAGATGCGGAAGGCACCCAGTCCCCCGGCGAGACGCTGCGTACGAAATCCGGGACCTGCCGGGACTTCGCCTGGCTCATGATCGAGACGTTGCGCCGCCTCGGCTTTGCCGCGCGCTTCGTCAGCGGCTATCTCTATGACGCCGCGCTCGACGGCGGCGCCGTGGGGATGACCGGCTCCGGCGCCACCCATGCATGGGTGCAGGTATTCCTGCCCGGCGCCGGCTGGCTCGATTACGATCCAACGAACAGCCTGAGCGCCGGCTTCGACCTCATCCCGGTGGCCATAGCGCGGCATCCGGGGCAGGCCGTGCCGCTGGCCGGCTCGTGGTTCGGCGATTCCGGCGACTACCTCGGCATGTCGATCAATGTCGCCGTTCGCAAGCTCAGCGAAATGCTCGATCCTTCGGAGGGATAGGCCACAGGCGCGGCGGTCAAACGTCCCGAGGCCGGGCGAGGGCCGGATGATGTCAGTGAGAGAAGACGCGCGTGCCTGACGTCCATGCCCGTTGGTTTCCGACCGGACTGGCCCCGATTTCCCAGCCCGCGCCACCCCACAGGGCGTCAACCACGCCAAGATCGCCCGCGCCGTCACGGACAAAGAAGAGGTTGGGAGCGGAGCTGGTCTGCAGCGCCCCGCTTTCGCCGTTGGCCTGCAGCCTCAAGAGACACCAGATGTCGGCAAGTTTGCTCTCGGCGCGAGCGCCCAGCTCGCCGAGGATCTGCCCGGAATTCGAGGGATTGTTCAAAACATGCGTCTGCAGAGACGTATCGTCCGCGGCTTCGACCTTGACGGCGAACCGGCGCGCAAAGGTCGCGCCGAGCCACGAAATCTTGACAGGCGCGGTCGGCGTGATGTCCTCCTTGAAATGCTCGCTCGCAACGAAGGATTCCGCGTGGGGAATGGCCGCCGTTGACGGGGGATCGAGAGGTTCGCCGGGCTTGCGCTTGAGCGAACATTCGATCCTGGCGCGGGGAACAAGCGACGCGGAGCTGCCGCCAGATTTGTTCTCGTCGGCATGCGCGCTGAAACTGGATGCCGCCAGAACAATAACAAGACATAGGTTGGGCGCTAAGCGGCGCATTGTTTGGCGTCCTTGAATTGCCGATTCAAGAACAAGGTAAACTGTGAATTGCTTCTGTAAATCGAAGATCAGGTTTCTGGTTAAGCTTAAAGCAAGGAACTCATTTGAAGAGAAATGCAAGATATCTGGAACCACGCGCCTGCCTGGCAGCAGCGTGCGACGCACCCGGACGCCTCAAGATCGTATCAGACGCTCGGCGCCCTTGCGATTCACACGCAAGGTGGAAAGCGCGAATTTCAGCGCGCGGTCCCATGAAGCTCTTGATCAGCGAGCCGCTCTACTTGCCCGCCAAGCGCGCGATCGTCTGACCGGCCGGAGGAACCCGCAAGTCCGGTCCGGACACTGGCTGCGGCGTGATCCGGCAGCATCTTGCCTGCGCGCGGAGCGGATCGCTCCACATCCAGCGCACGCGCCAGGCCGGATTGTAGGCGTAGGCCGGGATGCGCCAGAACCAGATGGTTTCGTAGACACTGTCCCCGAATCGATCCACATCCGGACGTGGCGTTGGCCAGGATGCTGCCGCGACGAGAACGACAGTCAACACCGCGGCCCCTGACAGAACCATCTTGCGCATCTTGCTTCCACAATCGCTAGAATGAAAAGGGCGGTCACTTCCGCGCAACGCAATGCATAGAAGAAACGTTGACGTGTTCCGACAATAGAACGCCTATTTCCAAAAACGGAAATCCGGAACTCTACGGTGTGCACACAGACGTTAGTCGCAAGGAGCCGTTCGGATATCTGCCGCCATCACGATCGTATGCGCGTCAACTCGGGATGGGGCCCCTCCACCAGTCTGGCCCGCCCCACCGGGAATCCCAACGCTCACCGCACGAGTGAATTTCTCCCGGCTCCGCAAGCGGGGCCGGGAGAGCGCACCTGCATTCCTCCAGGCAACGACGCTAGCGCTTGGTCCAGTCGATGATGCGGCTCGCATCGCCGTCGAACTCGTTGCTGCAGAATGCGCCGCCCTGGTAGTGGTCGCCGACCGGATCCGGCTTCAGCTTGGCCTGCTCGGCCATCGCGTGCTCGCGGAAATCCTCGGCGCGTCCCGTGGGGCGATAGCCGAATTCGTAGGCGCGGTGGTTGTCCCACCAGGCGCGCTCGTTGAGGGAGGCGCCGTAGAAGACCTCGAAATGGATGTCGGGATGTTCGAGCCCGATGCGGCAGAGCTGCACGAGGTCGTCGGGCTTCAGCCAGATCGAGAGCCGGCGCTGGTCGAGCGGCATGTCGCCGAAATTGCCGATGCGCAGGCACGTCACCTTCAGGCCGTGCTTGTCGGCGTAGAGCGCACCGACGGCCTCGCCGAACACCTTGCTGACGCCGTAACGGCCATCGGGGCGCGGGGTGACATCGGTCCCGATCTTGTGGTGGCGGGGATAGAAGCCGACGGCGTGGTTGGACGAGGCGAACACCACGCGCTTGACGCCCTTGCGGTACGCCGCCTCGAACAGATTGTAGCCGCCGATGATGTTGGCCTGGAGGATGTCGTCCCACGGGCCCTCGACCGAATAGCCGCCGAAATGGATGATGCCGTCGACGCCCTCGCAGATCGCCTCGCACTGCGCGAGATCGGCGAGATCCGCCGCCTTGAATTTTTCGTTCGCGCCGAGATCGGCGGGCGGCTTGATGTCGGAGAGCAGGAGATCCGGATAGATCGGCGGCAGCAGCTTTCGCAGGCTCGTGCCGATTCCGCCCGAAGCTCCCGTCATCAAAATACGCGGCATGTCTTCCCTCGCCTGTGGTGACCGATTTGCGGCCGTAGATAACTGATGCTAGCAGACTTGGACAGAGGGAACGCAACAACGAGACCTGCACATGAACGATGCATCGTCCCACACTCAAGGCTGGCGGCCGGCGACCTATTACCCCGATCCGGCGATAAAGGCACTCGATCCCCGCTTCGAAAAATACTGGCTGAAACTGTCGGCGGTGGAACGGCTGACGACCGGCCTGCGCTGGGCCGAGGGTCCGGTGTGGTTCGGCGACGGCCGCTATCTCCTGTGCAGCGACATCCCGAACCAGCGCATCATCAAATGGGAGGAGGAGACCGGCGCCGTCTCGGTGTTCCGCAAGCCCTCCAATTTCGCCAACGGCAACACGCGCGACCGCCAGGGCCGGCTCGTCACCTGCGAGCATGGCGGGCGCCGCGTAACCCGCACCGAGTATGACGGCAGCATCACGGTGCTGATGGATTCCTTCGGCGGCAAGCGGCTGAACTCGCCGAACGACGTCGTGGTGAAATCCGACGGCTCCGTCTGGTTCACCGATCCGACCTTCGGCCTGCTCGGCAATTACGAAGGCTACAAGGCCGAGCCCGAGATCGAGCCGAATGTCTACCGGCTCGATCCCGCAGCCGGCCAGGCGACCATCGTCGCCGAGGGCGTGCTCGGGCCGAACGGGCTGTGCTTCTCGCCGGACGAGAAGATTCTGTATGTCGTGGAATCGCGCGGCGTGCCGAACCGCAAGATCCTCGCCTATGACGTCTCAGCCGACGGCACCACGATCTCCAACAAGCGCGTGCACATCGACGCAGGTCCCGGCACGCCTGATGGCATGCGCTGCGACAACGACGGCAATCTCTGGTGCGGCTGGGGCATGGGCGATCCCGAGCTCGACGGCGTCGTGGTGTTCGCGCCCGACGGCGTCATGATCGGCCGCATCGCCCTGCCCGAACGCTGCGCCAATCTCTGCTTCGGCGGCGTCAAGCGCAACCGCCTGTTCATGGCGGCGAGCCAGTCGATCTACGCGCTGTATGTGAACACGCAAGGCGCGCTGGGGGGATAGGCGCAGCTCTCTCCTCCGTCATTCCGGGGCGCGCCGTCTTCGGCGCGAGCTATGATGCGCAATTGCGCATCTGAGAATCCATCGTGCGGCAGCGCTCGAGGCAAAATGGATTCCGGGCTCGTCGCTTCGCGACGCCCCGGAATGACGGGAGAGAGACCAAACGAAAAACGCCGGAGCGGTTTCCCGCTCCGGCGTCATGTTGGTTCAGGCGCTAAGCCTTACGCCGCGTTGAAGCCGGCGACGGCCTTCACTTCGAGGAAGTCCTCGAGGCCGTACTTGCCCCACTCGCGGCCGTTGCCGGACTGCTTGTAGCCGCCGAACGGTGCGGTGCGGTCGTTGGGCACGCCCTGGAGGTTGACGTTGCCGGCGCGGATCTGGCGGGCGACACGCTTGGCGCTCTCGACCGTGTCGGCCGAGACATAGCCGGCGAGACCATAGGGCGTGTCGTTGGCGATCTGCACGGCGTCGGCTTCGTCCTTGGCGCCGATGATGGTCAGCACCGGTCCGAAGATCTCTTCGCGGGCGATCGTCATGTCGGGAGTGACGTCGGCGAAGATGGTCGGACGGACGTAGAAGCCCTTGTTGACGCCTTCGGGCAGGCCCGGGCCGCCGGCGACGAGCGTTGCGCCCTCGTCGATGCCCTTCTTGATCAGGCCCTGGATCTTGTCCCACTGGCCGCGGTTGACCACGGGGCCGATGGTGGTGCCTTCGGCGCGCGGATCCCCCGCCTTGGTCTTGTCGGCGACGGCCTTCGCGATCGCGGCGACTTCCTTCATCTTCGACAGCGGCACGATCATGCGCGAGGGCGCGTTGCAGGACTGGCCGGAGTTGTTGAACATGTGCATCACGCCGCCGGTCACCGCCTTCGTGAGGTCGGCGCCTTCGAGGATGACGTTCGGCGACTTGCCACCGAGCTCCTGGCTGACGCGCTTCACGGTCGGCGCGGCGCGCTTGGCCACGTCGATGCCGGCGCGGGTCGAGCCGGTGAACGAGATCATGTCGATATCGGGATGCTCGCTCATGGCGGCGCCGACCTCGGGGCCGAGGCCGTTGACGAGGTTGAACACGCCCTTCGGCACGCCGGCTTCATGGAGGATTTCCGCGAAGATCAGCGCCGAGGTCGGCGTAAACTCCGACGGCTTCAGGATCATGGTGCAGCCGGCGGCGAGTGCGGGCGCGACCTTGCAGGCGATCTGGTTGAGCGGCCAGTTCCAGGGCGTGATCATGCCGACCACCCCGATCGGCTCGCGCAACACCATGGCGGTGCCGACCGGCTCCTCGAAATGATAGTTCTTGAGCACGTCGAGCGTGGTCATGAGATGGCCGAGGCCGGCGCCGGCCTGCAGCTTCTCCGCCATCGGCAGCGGTGCGCCCATCTCGTCGGAGACGGCAGCGCCGATCTCCTTGAGGCGGCCCTTGTAGATCTCGATGATTTTCGTGAGCAGCGCGACGCGCTCCTCGCGGCTGGTCTGGGAGAACGTTGCAAAGGCGCGCTTGGCGGCGGCAACGGCCTTGTCGACATCGGCCTTGGAGCCGAGCGCAACCTCGTACATCGCCTCTTCCGTCGCGGGATTGACCACGGCGGTGGACTTCTTGACGGCGGGATCGACCCAGGCGCCGTCGATGTAGAATTGCATGCGATTGACCATCGTTAACCTCTTCTTGGGGGCATGGTGGGGGCGTTTCGGCAGGCATCCTTGCACGAAAGCGCCGGCAATTGAACCCGCCATATGCGGGGCCAGCGTTGCGGCGGACGGAGGATATATGAGCCGATGGCGGGAACGAGGCAAGGCTCCCTCAGGCGTCATTCCGGGACGGCTCGAAGAGCCGAGCCCGGAATCTCGAGATTCCGGGTTCGCGCTAACGCGCGCCCCGGAATGACGACGTAGTTACTTCCACTACACCGCCATCTTCCGATGCAGCACCGGCGCGCCGGTGGTGAGGCTTTCGGCCGCATCGATGATGGCGTTGGCATCGATGCCGTAGTGGCGGTAGAGGTCGGCGATGCTGCCGGTCTGGCCGAACTGCTCGACGCCGAGCGCCTCGACGCGGTGGCCGCGGACGCTGCCGAGCCAGCCGAGCGCGGACGGGTGGCCGTCGATCACGGTCACGATGCCGCAGTCGCGCGGCAGCGGCGCCAGCAGCTTCTCGATGTGGCTGAGGTGCTGCACGCCGCGCCTGTCACGCCGCAATTTCCGTGCTGCGGTCCACCCCGCATGCAGGCGGTCGGCCGATGTGATCGCGAGCAGCCCGATGTCGCGCCGGCTCTCGCCGATGAAGCCGGTCGCCTCGATCGCTTCGGGCGCCATCGCGCCGGTATAGGCGATCACGAGCTCGGCATTGGGGCCCGGCTTACGCAGCCAATAGGCGCCGTCGGTGATGCCCTGCTGAAGCTCCGGCGTCATGATCCGCTGCGCCTGCTCGATGCTGCGCGTCGAGAGCCGCAGATAGACGGAACCGCCCTCGCCCGGATCGCGCTGCATGTGATTGAAGCCCCAGCCCATGATCACGGCGAGCTCGTCGACGAAGGCTGGCTCGAACGAGGCGAGGCCATCCTGCGCCATGCCGATCAGCGGCGTCGCGATCGACTGATGCGCGCCGCCCTCGGGCGCAAGCGTGATCCCTGACGGCGTCGCCGCCACCATGAAGCGCGCATCCTGGTAGCAGGCATAGTTCAGCGCATCGAGGCCGCGCTCGATGAAGGGATCGTAGAGCGTGCCGACCGGCAAGAGCCGCGCGCCGTTGATCTGGTGCGACAGGCCAAGCGCCGAGAGCATGATGAAGAGGTTCATCTCGGCGATGCCGAGCTCGAGATGCTGGCCCTTGGGCGAGGCGTCCCAGTTGTAGGTGGACGGAATTTTCTCGCTGCGGAATAAGTCCGCCTTCTCGGCGTTTGCGAACAGGCCGCGCCGGTTCACCCACGGGCCGAGATTGGTCGAAACGGTCACGTCGGGCGAGGTCGTGACGATGCGCCTGGCGAGCTCGCTGTCGCCGCGCGCGATCTCGTTCAGCACGAGGCCAAAGCCCTGCTGGGTGGACATCTGCGGCGCCGGCTTGAAGGCGAGCTGCGCGGGCACCTCGACCACCGGGGCGGTCAGCCGGCGGCCGTCCTGGTTGAACGGCACGCGCGCGAGGAACGCGTCGAGCTCGGCCGAGCTTTGCGCGAGGCCCTCGTACTTGTCCCACTCGTGCCCGGGGCGGATGTTCTGGCTCTCGCGATATTTCTCCATCTGCGCGACCGTCATCAGGCCGGCGTGGTTGTCCTTGTGGCCCTGGAACGGCAGGCCCACGCCCTTGATGGTGTAGGCAATGAAGCAGACCGGACGGTCGTGGTCGATGGACTCGAACGCTTCCAGCATGCTCGCCATGTCGTGGCCGCCGAGGTTCGACATCAGCGCCAGCAGTTCCTCATCGCTGCGCTTGTCGATCAGTTTGGTGATCGGCCCCTGGTCGCCGATCTCGTCGTGCAGATGCTTGCGGAAGGCCGCGCCGCCCTGGAAGCACAGCGCCGCATAAAGCGCGTTCGGGCAATTGTCGATCCACCTCTTCAGCGCCTCGCCGCCGGGCTCGGCAAAGGCCTCGCGCATCAGGCGGCCGTATTTCACGATGACGACGTCCCAGCCGAAATTGCGGAACATGGTCTCGAACTTTTCCCACAGCCCTTCGCGCACGACGGCGTCGAGCGACTGGCGGTTATAGTCGACCACCCACCAGGTGTTGCGCAGGCCGTGCTTCCAGCCTTCTGCCAAGGCTTCGAAAATATTGCCCTCGTCCATCTCGGCATCGCCGACCAGCGCGATCATCCGCCCTTCGCGGCGGTCCTTCATCCAGCCATGCGCCTTGACGTAGTCCTGCACCAGCGAGGCGAACAGCGTCTGCGCGACGCCGAGGCCGACCGAACCGGTCGAGAAGTCGACGTCGTCGACGTCCTTGGTGCGCGAGGGATAGGACTGCGCGCCCTTGAAGCCGCGAAAATTCTCCAGCTTCTCGCGGCTCTGCCGGCCGAACAGATACTGGATGGCGTGGAACACCGGACTCGCATGCGGCTTCACTGCGACGCGGTCCTCAGGGCGCAGCACATGGAAATACAGCGCCGACATGATGGTGGCGAGCGAGGCCGACGAGGCCTGGTGACCGCCGACCTTCAACCCGTCCGCGTTCGCGCGGATATGGTTGGCGTGGTGGATGGTCCATGACGACAGCCACAGCGCCTTGCGGCTGAGGGCGGTCAGGGTTTCGAGGCGCGCGGAATCGACGGGCATGGCGATGCTCCGGAAAATGACGCCCCGATGATACGCCTGCCGGCCCCGCCAAACTTCTCAATTTTTCGCGCCATACCTGCCGATATTGGGATATTTTACCAATCGAATGCCCCCTGACCCAGGTTTCATCCCAATGCCCGAGCTCGACGCCATCGACCGCAAGATCCTCAGCTACCTCCAGAACGACAGCCGGCTGACCATGCAGGAGCTCGCCGACAAGGTCGGGCTCTCGGTGTCGCCCTGCCATCGCCGTGTCAAGCTCCTGGAGGAGCGCGGCGTCATCTCGCGCTATATCGCGACCGTCGACCAGAAGGCGCTCGGCCTGCATGTCAGCGTCTTCATCTCGATCAAGCTGGCGCGGCAGAAGGAGGAGGACCTCAACCGCTTCGCGCGCGCGATCTCGAAATGGGACGAGGTGCTGGAGTGCTATCTGATGACCGGCAACCGCGACTATCTGTTGCGCGTGGTCGCAGCCGACCTCGCCTCCTACGAAACCTTCCTGAAGACCAAGCTGACCCGGCTCGACGGCATCGCCTCGATCGAGTCGAGCTTTGCGCTCAGTCAGGTGAAATATTCGATCGCGTTGCCGGTCTGATGGCCCCGCCGGGTTATTTCGGAACCGGTGTCACAAGGGCGCAATAAACCCCGCCGATGGTCACGGGCGACAGGCACCCTGCCGAAAGAAGGACCCATGACCGCATCGGACCGCACCCCTGAAATGGCCAAACGCGAGCGCATCATCCGGGAAATGACCGACGATCTCGACGAAGAGCTGGAGATGGAGCTCGATGACAGCAGGCTCGACGAGACCGGCACGCTCCGCCCGACGGTGGATCGCAGGCTCTATTTCCGTGAGCTGCTGCGGCTGCAGGGCGAGCTGGTCAAGCTCCAGGACTGGGTGCAGAGCGAAAAGAAGAAGGTCGTGGTGCTGTTCGAGGGCCGCGACTCCGCCGGCAAGGGCGGCGTCATCAAGCGCATCACCCAGCGGCTCAATCCCCGCATCTGTCGCGTCGCCGCGCTTCCCGCGCCGAGCGAGCGCGAGCGCTCGCAATGGTACTTCCAGCGCTACGTGGCGCATCTTCCCGCCGGCGGCGAGATGGTGCTGTTCGACCGCAGCTGGTACAACCGCGCCGGCGTCGAGCGCGTGATGGGCTTCTGCTCCGAAGATCAGTACCAGGAGTTCTTCAAGACGGTGCCGGAGTTCGAGCGGATGCTGATCCGCTCCGGCATCATCCTGGTCAAGTACTGGTTCTCGATCACCGACGACGAGCAGCAGTTCCGCTTCAGCATGCGCATCAGGGATCCGCTCAAGCAGTGGAAGCTGAGCCCGATGGACGTCGAGGCGCGCAGCCGCTGGGAGCAGTACACCAAGGCCAAGGAGACGATGCTGGAGCACACCCACCTGCCCGACTCGCCATGGTGGATCGTCGATGCCGTGGACAAGAAGCGCGCGCGGCTCAACTGCATCGCGCATTTGCTCAGCCAGATCCCGTACCAGGAGGTCGCACGCGTGCCGGTGGTGCTGCCGCCGCGCGTACGCAACCCGGACTATCACCGCGGGCCAGTTCCGCCGGAGATGTATGTGCCTGCGAAGTATTGAGCGAGGCCCTGCTCCTGAGGCGAGGCGAGCAGCCGCGAGCTCGGTCAACCTCTCCCGCTTGCGGGAGAGGTCGGCGCATAGCGCCGGGTGAGGGCTCTCTCCACACTGGGACTGCCGATGAGGAAGCACCCTCTCCCCAACCCTCCCCCGCAAGCGGGGGAGGGAGCCCACCGCCGTTGCGGCTGCACAGCTACCGCCACGGCTGCACGATGATCTTTGTATGCGCCTCGGGATTGGCGAGGTCGGCGAAGGCTTTTGCGACGCCGTCGAGGCCGACCTCGGCCGTCACCATGGCTGCGGCGTCCACCTGCCCTTCCGCGATCAGGCGCAGCGAGCTTGCGAACTCCTCCGGCGTGTAGCCGAGCACGTACTGGACGTTGAGCTCCTTCATGATGCCGAGCATGGGCTCGTTTCTGTCGCTCTCCATGCAGACGCCGACCACGACGATCCTGGCATCGCGCGGGGCGCCCTCGAACACCTGCTGCAACAGACCGGGCACGCCGACGCATTCGAAGATGATCGCGGGCTTGAGCGCCGGCAGCATCGCCTGGAACGGCGGTCGCGCCGCCTTCTCGGCGTCTGACATCTGCGCGTGCTCGGCCCAGGCCGTGTAGGGCTGCGACACCTTGGGATCGACCACGATGTCGGCGCCGAGCTGAGCTGCGAGCGCACGCCGCGCCGGCGAATAATCGGCGGCGACGATCGGATGCAGCCCCCTGATCTTCAGCGCGGCAATCACCGCGAGCCCGACCGGTCCGCAGCCGACCACCAGCGGCACCTCGCCGCCGCTGATGTTGGCTTTGGCGACGGCGTGGACGCCGACGGCGAGCGGCTCGGTCAGTGCGGCATGTTCGGGAGCCAGACCGTTGGGCACCTCGAGCAGCAGCGCTTCACTGAGCAGCATCGCTTCCGCATAACCGCCGATATTGTCGTTGGAATAGCCGATGCCCTCGATGCCTTGCGGCGTCACCAGCGCCGGCAGCGAGCAGACATGGGTGCCGGGCTTGAGCTTGCGCGCGGTGCTAGGGCCGTAGTCGACGATCTCGCAGCAGAATTCATGACCGAACACGACGTCGCGGGTAAGGTCCATCGGCTTGCGGCCAACCTTCCGCGCCATCTCCACCATGCGGTGGGCGTGCTGGCGCGCATGCAGGTCGGAGCCACAGATGCCGCAGGCGAGCGTCTTGACCAGCACCTGGCCAGGGCCCGGCTTCGGCTCGACCATCTGGCCAACGACAATCTCACCGTTCCTGAAGATCGCAGCGCGCATCCGGCTCCTCCCGTGTTGTTGGAGGCATTGATAGCACGACGCGCGATGCGCGCACTTGCGTCAGGCGTTCGGCGAACGCTCTTCCAGCACCAGGAGCTGGGCCCGGCGGACGCGCTCGCGATGGGCGATGTAGAGACCGCTGGCGACGATGAAGGCCGCGCCGACGACGGTCCAGACATCAGGCACCTCGCCGAAGATGAAGAAGCCGAGAATGCTGACCCAGAGCAGCTGCGTATAGGAGAACGGCGCGAGCACCGAGGCGTCGCCGTAGCGATAGGCGAGCACGACGATCCACTGGCCCGCGGTGGAGGCGACGCCGATAAAGATGCCGAGCGCGATCGCGGTCCAGGACGGCGTGACCCAGACGAACGGCACCATCGCGGTCAGGATCGCAAGACCGGTCAACGAGGAATAGGCCATGGTGGTGATGACCGCTTCGCGGCCGCTCATCATGCGCGTCAGGATCAGCGTGCCGGCCCAGCAGGCCGCCGAGACCACGGGGAAGAACGCCGCCAGATGAAACGCGCTGGTGCCCGGGCGCAGGATGATGAGCACGCCGATGAGACCGAGCGCGGTCGCGAACCAGCGGCGCATGCCGACCTTCTCGCCGAGGAAGACGATCGAGAGCGCGGTGACGAACAGCGGCGCGACGAAGCCGGTAGCGGAAGCTTCCGCGATCGGCAGGAAGCGCAGGCCGGTGATGAAGAACAGCGAGGAGCCGAGCAGCGCCGCACCGCGCATCACGTGCAGGCCGAGGCGCTGGGTGCGCATCGCGTAGAGCGGCGAAGCCGGCAGCATCACCGGCGTGAACATCAGCGCGAAGGTGAGGAAGCGGATCCAGGTGATCTGGATCGACGGCAGGCTGGTCGAAAGATATTTCGCGGTGATGTCGGAGCAGCCGAGAAACACCGTCGACAACAGGATCAGCGCGATGCCCTTGAAGGGATGATCGACGCGCGCAGGTGCGCGGCGGCCGACATGCTTCTTCTCGGGCATGGACACGGAAATACTGTCGAGCCTTGCGGCTGCGGCTGGCGGCGGGGTCACGGCTGGAACTCGGGAAAAATGCGAATCGAGCGCTCGTAAAAAACGACAAATGCGCCGCGTTCACAACTTCCGAAAACAGGATGCCGATATGCGCTGAGGGCTGCGCGCGTCAATACTCCATTAAGAATGCGCGCTTGCTGCACTACAGCATGGGCAGACCTCGCGGCTTCGGACCGCGCGGAAACGCCGCATCCAGTGCCGCAATCTCCTCTTTCGTCAGCACGAGATCGCCGGCAGCGGCATTTTCGCCGGCATGTTCCGCCGACGACGCCTTCGGGATCGCGAACACCGTAATCGCACGGGTGAGGAAGCTCAGCGCGACCTGACGCGGTGTCACGCGCCGCGCCTCCGCGATGCGCGCCAGCACGGCGCCGCCCTTGCTGTTGCTTGCCGGAAAATCGTCATGGCCGAACGGCGAATAGGCGACGACCGCGACGCCGTGCCGCTCGCACCATGGAATCACGGCATGCTCGATCGCGCGTTCCTTGAGATGATAGAGCACCTGATTGCAGGCGATGCGGCCCTCGCCCGCGACGTCGAGCATCTCGTCGAGATCGTCGGCATCGAAATTGGAGACGCCCCAGGATTTGATCTTGCCGGCCTTCACAAGTTCCTCGAACGCAGCGACGGTGTCTTCGAGCGGATAGGAGCCGCGCCAATGCAGAAGATAGCAGTCGAGGCGATCGGTCTTGAGCCGCTTTAGCGAACGCTCGCAGGCCGTGATGGTGCCGCGGCGCGAGGCGTTGCTCGGCAGCACTTTGGACACGAGGAACACTTCGTCGCGACGACCCGCGATCGCGTCCGCAATGACCAGCTCGGCATCGCCATACATCTCGGCGGTATCGATATGGGTCATGCCGAGATCGAGCCCGCGCTGAAGCGCCGCGATCGCGCGCTTGCGATCGCCATGATCGAGATACCAGGTGCCCTGCCCGATGACGGAGACGTTGGCACCGGTCTTGCCGAAGGGGTTTGTGTTCATGTGCGGTCCGATCTTCGATATTCATGTCGTCCTGGCGAAAGCCAGGACCCATTACCACAGGGAGGTGTTGTTGCAGTAGATGGTGGCCACAGCGTGCCTTCGCCACGCTGACCGGGATAATGGGTCCTGGCTTCGCCAGGACGACGATGGGGAGCTAGTTTGCGCAATGCATCAACATCGTCATTGCGAGCGCAGCGAAACAATCCAGGCTGTCTCCACGGAGAGACGCTGGATTGTTTCGCTGCGCTCGCTATGACGATGGAAAGAGCCGACCGCTAACCCGCCGCACCGGCGATCTTCACCTGCTTCACTGGCGCGACCTCCGTCGTCGCGATCAGGCGCTTCAGCTCGGGGATGCAGGAGCCGCAATTGGTGCCAGCCTTGAGCCTGGCGCCGATCTCGGCCGTCGTGCGCGCGCCGCTCGCGATGGTGTCGCAGATGGTGCCGCGGCCGACGCCGAAGCAGGCGCAGACGATCGGGCCGGTCGCGGCGGCGCCTTCGCCGGACTTGCCCGACAGCAGCATGCGGCGCTGGTCGTCGGTGACCTGATCGGCCACGAACAGGCCCTTCACCACCTCCCAGTCGCCGGCATCATGGGCGGGGCCGACGAACAGGCAGGTCTCGATGCGATCGCCCGCGAACGAGGCCGCGCGATAGACGCCGCCGCCGAAATCGCGGTACTCGGCGACATCCTCGCCCGCGACACCCTCGAGCCAGGCGGGCCAGCGCGACAGGTCGGCGTTGTCGGCGAAGAGATAGCCGAAGCCGCCGCTGACCGTGACGCGCGTCCACAACAGATTGGGCGGCAGGTCGAGCTGTTTGCGCGACAGCGCGAAGCCGCGGAAGACGTATTCATAGGGCGCGATCGCGGCCGGCGTCGCCTTGGATTCCGGCTGGCCCGAGAACGGGTCGGTGAAGGACTGCACCAGCGCACCGACGCGGCCGTGCGAGGCATTCATCGCGCTCCAGTGGATCGGCACGAACAGCGTGCCGCGCTGCTGCCGATCGCTGACGACCACCTTCAGGATACACTGCCCGTAATCGGTGGTGATGCGGGCATAGCCGTCATGGGCGATGCCGAATTTGCCGGCGTCGTCGGGATGGACCTCGACGAACGGCTCGGGCAGATGCGCGCCCAGCCGCTGGCTGAGGCCCGTGCGCGTCATGGTGTGCCACTGGTCGCGGATGCGCCCGGTGTTAAGCCGCAAGGGGCGCGACGCGCCGGTCTCGCTACGCAACGCCGGCACCTCCGGCGCGACGAAACGGCCTTTGCCGTCATTGGTGAAGAAACCACCGCTCGCAAAGAAGCGCTCGCCGGGCGCCCCGCCTTCGCGCACCGGCCACTGCACGGGCTTCAAGGCGTCGAAGGCCTCGTTCGAGAGCGAGGTCAACGCGCCGATGTCGAAATCGCGGCTGCCATCGTTCTCGAACGCCGAAAGCGCCGCGTGCTCGCGGAAAATATCGGCGGCGGATTTGTAGTCAAAACTGTCGCCGAAGCCGAGACGTTTGGCGGTCTCGCTGAGAATCCACCAGTCCGGCCGCGCCTCGCCCGGCGCCGGCAGGAACGAGCGCTGGCGCGAGATGCGCCGTTCGGAGTTGGTCACCGTGCCCGACTTCTCGCCCCAGGCGAGCGCGGGCAGCAGCACGTGCGGGCCGGCTTCGACCGTGTCGTTGGAGAGCACGTTCTCGGAGACCACGAACAGCTCGAGCTTCTTCAGCGCCTCGCGCACGAAGTCCGCGTCGGGCAGCGACACCGCGGGGTTGGTGCCCATCACCCACAGCGCCTTGACCTCGCCGCGGTTGATCGCCTCGAACAGCTGCACCGCCTTCAGCCCCTCATGGGTAGCGATGCGCGGTGCCTTCCAGAACCGCCTGACACGGTCGATGTCCGGCGGCGTGAAATTCATGTGCGCGGCGAGCTGGTTGGCGAGGCCGCCGACCTCGCGGCCGCCCATCGCGTTGGGCTGGCCGGTGAGCGAGAACGGCGAGGCGCCCGGCTTGCCAATGCGGCCAGTGGCGAGATGGCAGTTGAGGATCGCGTTGACCTTGTCGGTGCCCTGCGCCGACTGGTTGACGCCTTGCGAATAGAGCGTGACGACGCGCGGCGTGTCACGGAACATCTTGAAGAAGGTCGCGACGTCCTGCTCGGAGAGGCCTGTGGCCAGCGCGGTCGCAGTGACGCTGCCGGCGATGTTGCGCGCGCGCACCAACGCGTCGTCGAAGCCCGACGTGTTGCTCGCGATGTAGGCCTGGTCCAGCGCGCCGCTGTCGGCGAGATGGACGAACAGGCCCGAGAACAAGGCGGTGTCGGTGCCGGGCTTCAGCCCCAGGAACAGATCGACGTCGCTCGCGGTGTCGGTGCGGCGCGGGTCGATCACGATCATGCGGGCGCCGCGCTCCTGCCTGTTCTTCAGCATGCGCTGGAACAGCACGGGGTGACACCACGCCGCGTTCGAGCCGACGAAGACCAGTAGGTCGGCCTGGTCGAGATCCTCGTAGCAGCCGGGCACGGTGTCGGCGCCGAAGGCGCGGCGATGGCCGGCGACCGAGGACGACATGCAGAGCCGCGAATTGGTGTCGACATTGGCGGTGCCGACAAAGCCCTTCATCAGCTTGTTGGCGACATAGTAATCCTCGGTCAGGAGCTGGCCGGAGAGATAGAACGCGACCGCGTCGGCACCGTCGCGCGCCGCGATGTGCTGCATGCGGTGGGCGACGTGGTCGAGCGCATCGCTCCAGGCAACGCGCTCCAGCACGCCCTTGCAGCGGATCATCGGGTAAAGAAGCCGGCCCTCCAGCCCGACGGTCTCACCGAGCGCCGAGCCCTTGGAGCACAGCCGGCCGAAATTGGCGGGATGATCGGGGTCGCCGGCGATCGCCGCGCCGCCCTTGCCGTCCGGCGTTGCGAGCACGCCGCAGCCGACGCCGCAATAGGGGCAGGTGGTCTTGGTGGTCCGGAGCTTCGGGTCGATCGCCGTCATATCGAGCTGCCTTGTCAAGCCGCCTTGGAAGGACGCGCGAGCGCGCGGCCGAACATCATGTCGGTACGGATCGCCGCCACCTTGTCGCGGTTGCGGATCAGCTCGAGGTACCAGAGCGCATCGACGGTATCGCCGATCAGCACCGCGCCGGTGAGCCGGCCGTCGGCGATGACGAGCTTCTTGTAGGTGCCGCGCCTGCGGTCTGACAGCACGAGGCTCTCGCTGCCCTCCCCGCCCATGAAGTCGCCGGCGGAGAACACGCTGACGCCCGAGACCTTCAGATTGGTCGAGACCACGCTGCCCTGATAGGCGGCGGGCCGGCCGGCGAGATGCCGCGCCAGCACGCGCGCCTGCTCATAGGCCGGCTCGACCAGGCCATAGCAGGTGCCGCGATGCTCGGCGCATTCGCCGAGCGCGAAGATGTCGGGTGACGCCGTCTGCATGACGTCGTTGACCACGATGCCGCGGTTGACCGCGATGCCGGCGTCCTTGGCCAGCGCGATGTTGGGCCTGATGCCGGCGGCAAAGATCACGGCATCGGCCTCGATGCGGCTGCCGTCGGCAAGCTCGACCGCCTCGACGTGGCCGTCGCCATGGATGCACTTCGTGCTGGCATTGAGCAGGATGCGGATGCCCTTGCGCTCGACCAGCGTCTTGAGCAGATCGGCGGCCGGCCCATCGAGCTGGCGCTCCATCAGCCGGTCCATCAGATGCAGCAGCGTCACCGGGGCGCCGGCCTTGGCAAGTCCATAGGCCGCCTCGAGCCCGAGCAGACCGCCGCCGACCACGACGACGCGCTTCTTCGCCGCCGCAAGCGTCAGCAGCAGGTCGACGTCGCGCGTGTCGCGGAACGTGTGCACGCCGGCGAGATCGGCGCCCGGCACGTTGAGCCGCAGCGGCGTCGATCCCGTGGCGAGCACGAGCTTGGAATATTCCATGCTCTCCTCGCCCTCGATCTTGAGCTCGCGGCGGCCGGTGTCGATCTCGGTGACGCGGTAGCCGTAGCGCACCGTGACGCCGCGATGGCGCCACCAGTCGGCCGGCCGCAGCTCGATCTCGTGCGAGCCGGTCTCGCCGGCCAGCACGGAGGAGAGCAGCACGCGGTTGTAAGCGAGCCTCGGTTCATCGCCGATAACGGCAACCGCGTAGCGGCCAAGCGAAGTCTTGGCGAGCTCGTCGACCAGACGCGCGGCCGCCATACCGTTACCGACGATGACCAGCGGTTCACTCACAAGGCATCTCCTATTCGGCGGCCTGCGCCTGAGCGCCATAGGCCTCGGAAATCATGTAGCCGGACAGCACCCCGTAGGCGTCGGTCCAGGCCGTGGCGAGTTCGGGCGTCCAGGCCTCGCCGAGACCCTTCTCCAGTGTCCACAGCAAGGTCGCGCCGACCACGGGATAGTGCTCGGCCTTGGCGCCGTAGGCGACGTGACGCTTGGCGAGCGCCGACGCCGCGGGAAGAATCGAGTCCAGGTTCGACAGGCCGCCGACGACGGCGGCGAGCATGCCCATCAGCTTCTTGCGCTGCTCGGTCATGTCCTCGGGAAACATCGCGCGCACGGACGGCGCCACCTCGAACAGGCGATCGTAGAACAGCACCGCGGCGGTCTCCGAAATCGGCGCGACCTTGGCGAAGCTCTGCTGGATGAGGGTAATCTGTTCGGGCGTCATGATGTTCTCCTGTCTGTTTCGGTCTGCCTTTGTCCGCGTCGTTGCGAACAAGGTTCATGGGTCAAACGTCATCAGAGAGTCTTCTCCCCGCGTACGGGGAGAAGCGAGATTCGTACCAAGTCTCTAAACGCGAGCTTCGGCGAGGCTTGGCGCGCCTTCACGCTGCGGGCTGCGACGCAGGTAGAACCACCAGGTCAGGCCGAGGCAGGAGGCGTAGAAGGCGAGATAGATCGCGAGCGCAAGCTGCGGCCCGCCGGTCATGGCGATCGACTTGCCGAAACCGCTCGGGATCAGATAGCCGCCGACCGCGCCGACCGCGCCGATGAAGCCAACCGCCGCACCGCTCTCGATGCTCGCCGTCTTCAGGGCGGCGGCGCGCGCCGCATCGCCCTTGCCGCGCACCTTGAACAGGTTCTGCTCGCGGAAGATCGAGGGGATCATGCGGTAGGTCGAGCCGTTGCCGATGCCCGTCGTCACGAACAGGATCAGGAACATCGACAGGAAGCCGATGAAATCCTTCTGCCCGACGAAATAGAGCACGCCGACGGTGGCGCCCGCCATCACGATGAAGTTCCAGAACGTGATGACCGAGCCGCCGATCCTGTCGGCCAGCCAGCCGCCGAACGGGCGCGACAGCGAACCAACGAGAGGCCCGAGGAACGCGATCGCGATCGTCACCGACGGAAACTGCGTCTTGATCAGCAGCGGAAACGCCGCGGAGTAGCCGATGAAGGATCCGAACGTGCCGATATAGAGGTACGCCATGATCCAGGTATGCTTGCGCTTGACCACCGCCAGCTGATTGCTGATCGACGATTTGGCCGTGGTCAGGTTGTTCATGAAGAACACCGCGCCGAACACCGCGATCGCGATCGGCAGCACCCACATCAGGCCGGCGTTCTGAAGGAACACGCCGTCGACGGGGGTCGCCTGGAACAGGTTGATGACGGCGAGCGTCATCAGGATCGGGGTCAGGAGCTGCACGCTGGAGACGCCGATATTGCCGCCGGCCGCGTTGAGGCCCAGCGCCCATCCCTTCATCCTGTCCGGGAAGAAGAAGGAGATGTTTGTCATGCTGGAGGCGAAATTGCCGCCGCCGAGACCGGCAGTCGAGGCGATCAGCAGCATCAGCCAGAACGGCGTGTCGGGCTGGCTGACGAACCAGGCGAGCGACAACGTCGGAATGAACAGGATGGCCGCGCTGAAAATGGTCCAGTTGCGACCGCCGAACGTCGTCACCGCGAATGTATAGGGAAAGCGCATCAACGCGCCGATCAGGCCCGGCACCGCGACGAGCTGGAACAGCTGGTCGGTGGTGTAATGGAAGCCTGCCTGCGGCAGCTTGGTGGTGACGATGCTCCAGATCAGCCAGACCGAGAAGCCGATATGCTCGGCCACGATCGACCAGATCAGGTTGCGTCGCGCGATAGTCTTGCCAGTCGCATTCCAGAACGCCTCATCCTCGGGGCGCCAGTCTGAAATCCAGGTCGGATTCTTCGTCATTGAGTATCCCTTCTAGGCTCACCGCTGCGTCGTTGCAGGCTCTGCCTCCGGCCACGGAGGCGCGCTCCGAGGCTTCACCCCGGTGGCGAGTTCACGATGCTGATTGATGATGTTGAGGGACGTCGTCGTTGGCGTCGCACAAACACGTTTCAATTTCCGTGCCAATTGCGCGCGTTCGGGAAATACAGGGAATTCAGGGGCTTGTTCGAATTGCCCGAAATTTTTGCAGGGCTATTTCGCACGCAAATTTTGCGATTCGCTCAATCCCTGTGCGCCGCACAAGGATTGAGCTTGATGTCTCAAAATTAGGCGAGACACATCACGCGTTAACGCCGCGTTTACGCGGCCTCGACGAAGCGATGACGCTCGTAGAGGAATTCGAGCACGCGCTGCCGGCACTTCAGATAGGTGGTGCTGGTGGCGAGCTCGAGCCGCTTGCGGAGACGCGCCAGCGGCACCTCCAGCACCTCGCCGATGCGCGCGCTCGGCCCGTTCGTCATCATCACGATACGGTCGGACAGGAGCACGGCCTCGTCGACGTCGTGGGTGATCATCAGAATGGTGTTGCCGAGCTTCTGGTGCAGCGCCATCACCGAGTCCTGCAGATGCGCACGGGTGAGCGCGTCGAGTGCGCCGAACGGCTCATCGAGCAGCAGCACTTTCGGCTCCATCGCCAGCGCCCGCGCGATGCCGACGCGCTGCTTCATGCCGCCGGAGATTTCGGAAGGACGCTTGTCCTTGGCGTGCGCCATCTGCACGAGATTGAGATTGTGCATCACCCAGGCGTCGCGTTCGGCCCGCGTCTTGGTCTTGGCGAAGACCTTGTCGACGCCGAGCCTGACGTTCTCGTAGACCGTGAGCCAGGGCAGCAGGCTGTGGTTCTGGAACACCACGGCGCGGTCGGGTCCCGGCGAGTTGACCTCGCGGTTCTCGAGCAGCACGCCGCCGGTCGAGGCGTTGGTCAACCCTGCGATGATGTTGAGCAGGGTCGACTTGCCGCAGCCGGAATGGCCGATGATCGAGACGTACTGCCCCTTTTCGATGGTCAGGTTGATGTCCTTCAGGACCTCCGTGGTGGCGGCGCCGCGGGTAAAGATCTTGTCGATGTGGTCGAGCTTCAGATAGGCGGTCATGTGTCCCTCCCCTCAGTTCGTCGCGGTGCCGCGGGTGACGATCTTGCCGAGGCCAGCGATCAGGCGATCGAGCACGAAGCCGACGATGCCGACATAGATCAGCGCCAGGATGATCTCGCTAATGTGCGAGGAGTTCCAGGCGTCCCAGATGAAGAAGCCGATGCCGACGCCGCCGATCAGCATTTCGGCGGCGACGATGGCGAGCCACGACAGACCGATGCCGATGCGCAGGCCGGTGAAGATGTAGGGTGCGGCCGCCGGGATCATGACCTTGCCGAAGAACTCCAGCGGATTGAGCTGCACGACGGCCGCGACGTTGCGGTAGTCCTGCGGGATGTTGCGGATGCCGACCGCGGTGTTGATGATGATCGGCCAGATCGAGGTGATGAAGATGACGAAGATCGCCGAGGGCTGGCCGTCACGGAACGCCGCGAGCGAGAGCGGCAGCCAGGCGAGCGGCGGGATGGTGCGCAAGACCTGGAACAGCGGATCGAGCCCGCGCATCGCCCAGACCGACTGGCCGACCAGCACGCCGAGCGCGATGCCGGCGATCGCGGAGAGCGAATAGCCGAAGGCGACGCGCTGAAGGCTGGCGGAGAGATGCCAGAACAGACCCTTGTCGATGCCGCCATGGTCGAAGAACGGATCGAGGATCAGCTCCTTGGTGTCCTTGAATACCCGCGACGGCGGCGGCAGTGCCGAGCCGGCGCGGCGGCAGACCAGCTCCCAGACCAGCGTCAGCAGCGCGATCACGACGAGCGGCGGGATGACGCGCACGGCGGTCTCGCGCGCCATGCGCGCGTAGGCCTCGCTCCGCGGCGGCCGCTTCGGCGTCATCGCGACGACGGGCGCGGCGCTTCCCGCGGGTGTCGCGGTCTCAACCTCAATCTTCGTGGCAGGCATGTTCATCGCTATCTCTCTCCGGCTCCGGGACGATGCGGCCGCCTCGCAGCGGCCGCAGGGCTCCATCAGACTTCGACGCGCTTGATCGCGAGCGACTTCAGATAGGCCGCCGGATTTTCGGGATCGAATACCTTGCCGTCGAAGAAGGTCTCCTTGCCGCGCGAGGTGGAGGCCGGGATGTCGGAGCTTGCGACACCAAGCGTCTTGGCCGCGTCCTTCCAGAGGTCCTCGCGGTTGACCTTGGCGATCAGCGCCTTGCTGTCGAAGCCGGCTTCGTATTTGCCCCAGCGGATGTCCTCGGTCATGAACCAGAGATCATGGCTCTGGAACGGATAGGAGGCATGATCGCGCCAGTACTTCATGATGTGCGGCGAGTTCTCGACCACCTTGCCGGCGTTGCCGTAGTCGAACTTGCCCTTGGCGCGATCGGCGATGTCCTCGACCGGGCAGTTGATCCACTGCCGCTTGCCCATGATGGTGGCGAGCTCTTCCTTGTTCTCCATCTTGTCGGCCCATTGCTGGGCTTCCATTACCGCCATCAGGATCGCCTTGGCCGCCTTCGGATTCTTGTCGACCCAGGCCGCGCGCATGCCGAGTGACTTTTCCGGATGCTTGCTCCAGATCTCGCCGGTGTTGACGGCCGTGTAGCCGATGCCCTGGTGGACCAGCTGCCCGGGCCAGGGCTCGCCGACGCAGAAGGCATCCATGGTGCCGACCTTCATGTTGGCCACCATCTGCGGCGGCGGCACGGTGATGGTCTCGACGTCCTTGTCAGGATCGATACCGCCGGCGGCGAGCCAATAGCGGACCCAGAGATCGTGCGTGCCGCCGGGGAAGGTCATCGCGACCTTGGCGGACTTGCCTTCGGCCTTCTTCTTCTCGAACGCCGCCTTCAACACTGACGCATCGGCGCCGACCTTGAGGTCGGCATATTCCTTGGCGACGGAGATGCACTGCGCATCGAGATTGAGCCGCGCCAGGATGTACATCGGCGTCGGCTGGTTGTTCTGCGTCACCTTGCCGGCCGAGATCAGGTACGGCATCGGGGTGAGGATGTGCGCGCCGTCGATGCCGTTGCCTTCCGAGCCGAGCACGAGGTTGTCGCGCGTGGTGCCCCAGGAGGCCTGCTTCTGCACGTCGACATCGGGCATGCCGTATTTGGCGAACAGGCCCTTGTCCTTGGCGACGAAGAGCGGACCGGCATCGCTCAGCGCGATGAAGCCGAGCTTGGCGCCCTTGACCTCGGGGCCGGCGTCCTGCGCGAACGCACCGGCGGGGAAATTGAGCTTGGCGGCGGCAAGAAGGGCAGCGGTGCTGCCGGTGGCCTTCAACAATTGACGGCGGCTGAGGCCAGTATCCGAAGGCCGGCGAATGCGCTTGGTCATAGGCGGTGTCGTCCTTTTGCGTCGTTGCGAATGATTGCGTCAGTGCGCACGAGCAGCCCGTCCGTCCGTGACGCCAGAAAAAGGCGCATGCGAACGCACGACGGGGAGACCCCCGTTCGGGTGGCGTCAGCAAATCGGATGAGAAGTCTCGCGGGACGGCTTCAATGGCGTCGGCTTGGAACTATTCAAGCTTCATGCCAAGCGCCACACCTCATAAACATCCAAAAATTCAATACGTTAGATGCACCGCGCCAGTCTGTCGCAGCTTTGCTGCGCACGCGAAATTTGCGGACTGCTCATTTCTTGTGCGCCGCACAAATCTTATGCAGCCACCTAAGCAAAAGGCCGCAGAGCCGGCAAAAGCCGGGTCGAGGCGCGTACCATCCAATTGAAATCGCTTACCTTTTCTATCGCACCCAAGCGGCACGCGACTTGCATTTCCATTGTCGTCAACGAAGACTGCGGCTTGCCGCATTGTTGCAGCCTCTGGCGGCTGCAAACCGGAAGCTCAACTGCTTCGCGGCCCTTCTCGGCTCAGTCCTCGTGACGCGATTCCCAAGGCTTCCAGACCTCCATAGCCCTCGTGCGCGGCAGAGCCGTCCGCACGGCCCAAGATGTTCAGCCGCGCTCTCTTTGGGGGCGTGTCGATCTCACTTACGAAGCAAAAGGAACCATTGATGTCGTATCTCGCGCCTTCGGAATTCGTCACCAAGATGGTGGATGCGGGCGAGTCCAAGATCTTCATGTCCACCCGGGATACCATCATCCGGGCCTATATGGCCGGCGCCATCCTCGCGCTGGCGGCCTGGTTTGCCGTCACCATCAACGTGAACACCGGCCAGCCGCTGGTCGGGGCGCTGCTGTTTCCGGTCGGCTTCGTCATGCTGTACCTGCTCGGCTTCGACCTGCTGACCGGCGTCTTCGTGCTCTCGCCGCTCGCCCTCATCGACAAGCGCCCGGGCGTCACCTTTGGCGGCGTGCTGCGCAACTGGGGCCTCGTTTTCGTCGGCAATTTTGCAGGCGCTTTCACGGTGGCCTTCATGATGGCCTTCGTCACGACCTTCGGCTTCACGCAAGACCCCGACAAGATCGGCACGGCCATCGGCAATATCGGCGAGGGCCGAACGCTCGGCTATGCCGCGCATGGCGCGGCCGGCATGGCGACATTGTTCCTGCGCGGCATGCTCTGCAACTGGATGGTCTCGACCGGCGTCGTCGGCGCCATGATCTCGACCTCTGTGCCCGGCAAGGTCATCGCGATGTGGATGCCGATCCTGGTGTTCTTCTACATGGTGTTCGAGCACTCCGTCGTGAACATGTTCCTGTTCCCGTCGGGCCTGATGCTGCACGCGAAGTTCTCGATCATGGACTATCTGATCTGGAACGAGATCCCGACCGTGCTCGGCAATCTCGTGGGCGGCCTCGCCTTCACCGGCATGACCCTCTACGCCACGCATGTCATGACCCAGCCGAAGCGCCAGGCCGGCAAGACCACGCCGTCCCGCGTCGCGGCCTGATCAAACAACGTCTCGACAGGGGAGCCTCGCCCGAGCAGGGTGAGGCTCTCCTTTGCCGGTGATGACCATGACCCGCGGACTCCTGATTTCGATCGGCCAGTACTCCGACAGGGGTCGCAAGCCCGTCAACCAGGATTTTCACGGCATCCTGATTCCGGAGGAGCCGCTGCTCAGCCTGAAGGGCATCGCGGCGGTTCTCGCCGACGGCATCTCCAGCAGCACGGTGAGCCAGATCGCCAGCGAGTCGGCGGTCAAGAGCTTCCTGATGGACTATTACTGCACGTCGGAATCCTGGACGGTGAAGACCTCCGCCCGCCGCGTGCTGGACGCAACCAATTCCTGGCTGCACGCGCAGACGCGCAAGAGCCAATATGCCTATGACCGCGACAAGGGCTATGTCTGCACCCTCAGCGCCATGGTCATCAAGGCGACCACCGCGCACATCTTCCATGTCGGCGACTGCCGCATCTACCGCGTCGCCGGCAAGGCGCTCGAGCAGCTGACCGACGATCACCGCATCATCGTGTCGTCGGAGCAGACCTATCTCGGCCGCGCGCTCGGCATCAACCCGCAGCTCGAGATCGACTACCAGACGGTCGAGATCGAGGCGGGCGACACCTTCATCCTCGCAACTGACGGCGCCTACGAATTCGTCGACCAGCGTTTCATCACGAGCGCGCTCAGCGAGCATGCAGCCGAGCTCGACGGGGCCGCGAAGGCGATCGTCGACGAAGCGTACCGGCGCGGCAGCGACGACAACATCACCGTCCAGATCCTCCGCGTTGACGCAGTGCCGCAGCGCGACTCGGCCGGCATCTTCAATCAGACCTTCGAACTGCCGCTTCCTGCGCTGCCCGAGCCACGGGCGATGTTCGACGGTTACAGGATCGTCCGCGAGATCCACGGCAGCAGCCGCAGTCACATCTACCTTGCCGTCGATGCGGAGACCGAGGAGCCGGTCGCGCTCAAGCTGCCGTCGATCGACCTGCGCGACAATGCGGCCTATCTCAAGCGCTTCCTGATGGAGGAGTGGATCGCACGCCGCATCGACAGTCCGCACGTGCTCAAGCCGCTGTCACAGTCGCGGCGGCGCAGCTACCTCTATGTTGCGACCGAGTTCATCGAGGGGCAGACCCTGAGGCAGTGGATGCTGGACAACCCGCGTCCCGATCTGGAGACGGTCCGAGGGATCGTCGAGCAGATCGCCACGGGGCTTCGCGCCTTCCATCGCATGGAGATGCTGCACCAGGACCTCAGGCCCGACAATGTCCTGATCGACAAGACCGGCACTGCGAAGATCATCGACTTCGGATCGGTCAGGGTCGCCGGCGTCGCCGAGGCGGCGCCGAAATCGGCGGACGAGGAAATTCTCGGCACGGTCCAGTACACGGCCCCGGAATATTTCCTCGGCGAGGGGGGATCGCCGCGGTCCGACATGTTTTCGCTGGCCGCCATTTGCTACCATATGCTCACCGGACATCTCCCCTACGGCACCCAGCTCGCCAAAATCCGGGGACGATCGGACGCGTGGAAGTTGAGATATCGCCCGGCCATCGATGCCGAGCGGGGCATCCCGGGCTGGATCGACGGCGCGCTCAGGAAGGCGCTGCATCCCGATCCCTACAAGCGCCACGAGGACCTCTCCGAATTCGTCTTCGAACTCAGGAATCCCAATCCGGCCTATCTCGCCACGCGGACCACGCCGCTTCTGGAGCGCAACCCGCTGCTGTTCTGGAAGCTGACCACGGCGATCCTGGCCTGCGCGGTCATCACGCTGCTCGCGGTGCTTCGGCTGCGATAGCCGGACAAGGTCGGTTCAGGCCGGCTCCGCCGCCTTCACCCCCAGCGGCTTCGGCGCCATGCCGCCGCCGGGCTTGAGGTGGAATTCGTAGGTCATCAGATGCCACTGCCCGCTCGCCTTGGTGCCGTCGGGCATCTCGAGGTCGTTGCGCGGCTCGACCTTGGCGACGAGATCATCCTTGACGCCGAACACCACGTCGGAATCGAGATATTTGTCGCCGTCCATGAAGACATGCGTGATCAGCGGCTCATAGCCCTTCGCGTTGACGAGGAAGTGCACATGCGCCGGGCGCATCGGATGGCGGTTGGTCTGCACGATCATCTCGCCGACGGGGCCATCGGTCGGGATCGGGTAGCTGCACGGCAAAATGGTGCGGAAGAAGAAGCGGCCGTCGCTGTCCGTGATGAAACGCGCCCGCGCCGAGGCGCCGACCTCGTCATAGTTCGGCTTCTGTGAATCGTAGAACCCGTCGTCGTCGGCATGCCAGACGTCGACGGGAACGCCCGCCAGCGGCTTGCCCTTGAGGTCGGTGACGCGGCTCTGCACGAACATCCGCTCGCCGGTTTGATTGTTCGGCGAGATGTCGGTGCCGTGCGCGGTCACTTTGTGCTCGCCGACATAGAACGGGCCGAGCACCGTGGTCTGGGTGGCGCCCTCGCGATCCCTGTGGTTGACCGCGTCCACCAGCATGGAGACGCCGAGCACGTCGGAGAGCAGGATGAACTCCTGGCGGGTGTCGGTGCATTTATGACCGGTGCGGGTCAGGAAATCGATAGCGTATTCCCATTCCTCGAAGGTAAGACCGGTCTTGCTCACGTAATCGTGCAGCGACTTCACCAGTTCCTGGAGCAGGAATTTCGCCCGCGGGTTCGGCGTCTTGTCGAAGCTTTCGACCACGGCTGCGGTGAGTTCGGTCTCGTTGAACTGGGTCATGGTGCGTTGCCTTGCATTTTTCTCGTTGGCCCGGGCGGGCTCCCTGGAAGCGTTCCAGGCCGGACACTACACCACCCGGCCAGCCCGCGTTAAGCGCAACCGGCTTGGAATGGGGCTGCCATTTGGCTATCACCTTGTCGAGAAACTGCCCCGGAGGAACTGATGCTCGCCCCCACCCCCGCCTCGCCCGAATCCGTCGGCATGTCCAAGGCCGCGCTCGACCGCGTCGATGCGCACCTGAAGAACCGGTACATCGATGCCGGCCGCTTCCCGGGCACCCAGCTTCTGGTTTACCGCCGCGGCAAGATCGCGCACAGCTCGGTCCAGGGCCTGGCCGATGTCGAGCGCAAGGTGCCGGTCAAGGACGACACCATCTACCGCATCTATTCCATGACCAAGCCGCTCACCAGCGTCGCTTTCATGATGCTGGTCGAGGAAGGCCTCGTCGCGATCGACGAGCCCGTCGCCAAGTACATACCGGAATGGAAGGATCTCGGCGTGTTCGTTGCCGGCACCGCGCCGGCCTTCCTGACCCGGCCGCCGTCCCGGCCGATGCTGATCGTCGACCTGCTGCGCCACACCTCCGGGCTGACTTACGGCTTCCAGCAGCGCTCCAATGTCGATGCCGCCTATCGCGCCGAGAAGATCGGCGAGGTCGAGAAGTCGGGCACGCTCCAAACCATGATCGAGGCGCTCGCGAAGATCCCGCTGGAGTTCTCGCCGGGCGAGGCCTGGAACTACTCGGTCGCGACCGACGTGCTCGGCTACCTCGTCGGCAAGATTTCCGGCATGCCGTTCGAGCAGTTCCTGAAAGCACGCATTCTCGATCCTCTCGGCATGACCGACACCGATTTCCACGTGCCGGCCTCGAAGGCCGATCGCTTCGCCGCCTGCTATTCGGCGGACCCGGGCGGCGGCATGACCTTCCATGCCGGCCAGCGCCGCGAGGGTCTGACGCTCCAGGACGATCCGGCGACGAGCTCGTTCCTGTCCCCGCCCTCCTTCATATCCGGCGGCGGCGGCCTGTGCTCGACGGCCGCGGACTATCTCACCTTCTGCCGCGCGCTGCTCAACGGCGGCGAGCTCGGCGGCGTCAGGCTGATCGGGCCGAAGACGCTGGCACTGATGACGACCAACCACATTCCGTGCGGCCGCTTCCTCCCCGAGGTATCGCGCTCGCTGTTCTCGGAAGCCACCTATAACGGCATCGGCTTCGGCCTCGGCTTTGCCGTGACGATGCGCCCGGCCGAGACGCTGATCGCCGGCAGCCCCGGCGAATACAATTGGGGCGGCGCGGCGACGACCTCATTCTGGATCGACCCGGCCGAGGAATTGATCACCATCTTCATGACGCAGGTGCTGCCGTCGAGCGCCTACCCGCTCCGGCGCGAGCTGCGCAGCATGGTGTATGCCGCGATCACCGAGAGCAATCTGTAACCGCTTGAATCGATTCCGCGGCCGTCGGCCGCGGAATCTCAATATCAGACGCTCATTTGAGCATCTCCGGCACGATCAGGCGCGGCAGGAACAGCGACACGCACCGCCGTTTGTCATCCTCCTCAGTTTGACGTGCAGACCTTGACGGTCTTCATGCCGCTCTCGGCTTCGGTGCGCGACTTGTAGATCGTGCCCGACGGACTGACGACGGTCATCGACGTGTCCGTGGGCTTCTTGTCGACAACGGTGCACTTCTTCGTCTTGACGTCCTGGACGACGTAGAACTCGTCGGCCGCGAACGCCGGCAGGGACAATGCAGCAACCATCAATGCTGCAGTTGCGATCTTCAGCTTCATTTTATCCTCCTCCAATCGCCGGACGTTTCCGCCCGGCCGATTCTTGAACGGGAACAAATGGCAATTTGTTCCTAAGCAAGAGGAACGCCGTCCGCAGTGGGATGTTGACGCCGCACTTATTCCAACGAGGAGAACAAGATGAAGAAGCTGTTTCTGCTTTCCGCCGCGGCGGTGATGATCTCGACTGGCGCGTTCGCGCAGTCCACCGTGGTGACGACCACCGGAACCGGGCACGCGGCCGCCGTTCAGATCGAGCCGGAATACCGAACTAGGATCAAATCCTACATCACCGAACATCGCGTTCGCCCCGTGACGACGAAGGAGAAGATCATCGTCGGCGCGACGGTGCCGAGCGATGTCGAGCTCGAGGCGGTTCCTGCCGACTGGGGGCCCGCGCTCACCAAGTACCGCTACGTCTATTCCGGCGAGCGCGTGATGTTAGTGGATCCGGGCTCCCGGACGGTCGTCCAGGAAATCGACTGACAAGACGTGATGGAGGGGGCCGCATCAAGGACGGCCCCCTCCCGGAGTTGACGATGACATCGCATCGAGAGGCCCGGATCGCCGGTGTCAGCCTGGCGGCCATCTACGCCATCTGCCTGTTGCTGGCCGCAATCGGCATGAGCTGACCGGCAGACACCTGCGGCCGCGCTGCAAAGATTCGGTCTGGTCTGCTCGCTGAATGCAAAAATCATGGCGCGGCGCACGTCCTGACCGTATGGTCTGACAAAATCATAATCCGGCGCCGTCGCGCTGGAATCGGGACGCCGCGTTTGTCCAGGTTCACCCTTCCGGTCCGGCTCGCTCTCCTGGTCACGGGGACGATGTTGCCGCTGATCGTCTTCGCGGTTGGCATTGCCGTCTACAATTACAAGCAGGACCGCAGCGACGCGACGCGCCGCGTGTTGGAGAACGTGCGCAGCATGCGCCTGGTGATGGATTCCGAGGTGCAGCGGATGACCGGCGGCTTGCAGGTGCTCGCACTGACGAACTCGCTGCGCAACGACGACTTCCCGAACTTTCGCCGCATCGCGCTTGGCTTCCTCGACCAGTATGGCAAGGGCGGCCTGGTGCTGATCTCCGACCGCAAGGGCCGGCTGCTGTTCTCCTCGGCGACGGAGGACACCGCGAGCCTGCCGCCGCGCGGCAATCTGGAGATCGTCGAGAAGGTGTTTGCGACCAGAGCGCCGCAATATTCCGACCTGTTCACCGGCGCGCTCAACGGGCGGCAGGTTCTCACCGTCGAAGTGCCGGTGTTTCGCAACGGCGAGGTGATCTACGACCTCTGCTTCAGCCCGCCGATCAGCATCTTTCAGGATCTGGTGGAGAAGCAGCGCCCGGACCGGCAATGGACGGTAAGCCTGCTCGATGCCAAGGGCACCGTGTTCGCGCGCGCGCCGAACCCCAGCGAGACATTCGGCAAACGGGCTTCGCCGTCGCTCTACGCCGAGATGTTCCGCAGCGACGAGGCGGCGCTTCCGACCGTGTCGCTCGACGGCGTCGCGCTCGCCGCCGCCTACACCCGTTCGGGGCTGACCGGCTGGACCGTGGCTGCCGGCGTCGCCGAGAGTTCACTGATCGCCCCGCTCTGGCGCAACATCGCCGTCACCAGCCTGATCGGCGGCATCCTGCTGCTCACCGGCCTCACCTTTGCGGTCCGCATGGCGACGACGATCGCACGCGGCGAGATGCTGCACGATCTGCTGATCGAGGAGCTCAACCACCGCGTCAAGAACACGCTGGCCCTGATGCAGGCGATCGCGGTGCAGACCTTCCGCAGCGCGAGCCGCGAGGAGCGGGCCAAGTTCGAGGGCCGCCTCGGCGCGCTCGCCGAGGCGCACAATCTGCTCAGCCAGGAGAAATGGGCCGGCTCGGAACTGAAGGAGGTGATCACGCGCGCGCTCCAGCCGTTCCTGCTCAATGCGCCCGAGCGCATCCGGATGGATGGCCCCGCGGTGCCGCTGTCGCCGCGACTTGCCGTGGTGCTGTCGATGATCGTGCACGAGATCGCCACCAACGCCGCGAAATATGGCGCGCTGTCCAACGAGACCGGCCGGGTGACGCTGGACTGGGAAGTCATCGCCGACACACCGAAGCCGCGGCTGCGGCTGATCTGGAGCGAGATCGGCGGACCGCCGGTGACGGCGCCGGTGCGGCGCGGCTTCGGCTCGCGCCTGATCGAACGCAGCGCCCGCGACCAGCTCGGCGGCGAGGCAACCGTCGATTTCCTGCCGCGCGGCGTCGTCTGCACAGTGACCTGCGCGCTGGACGAGGCGCGGTGAATCAACGGAATGGTCATCCCCAATGCCGGATTTGCAGGTTAGAGCGATAGCCATGTGAAGGCCTCGCACCTTTTGTCATAAAACGTCTTTCACAAAATCTCCGTTCAAGACCCAGGCAACTCAGCGCCGCCCGTCGTGCATTTTCGAAAACGCGCGCCTGCCCGGAGCAGGATCGGACAAAGCATGGCCGCTTCAGGAAAGACGCGGGGAGTTTGCGCCGCCTAGAACGTGCACCGACCCGTACAAATACGGGCACCTGATCCGAAGCTCGATGCGATCAGGAGGAGCCACGCAATGATCGAGAGCAGCACACTCATGCGCAATCCCTCGCACAACGGCGTGCCGTCCGCACCCGGCGCACAGCCGGACGATGGCTCGACCTCCGAACGGCGGGCCGCCGACGCAGAGATGGCGCGGGTGCTCAGGACCGAACCGGCTCGCATGGCATTGGATTCCTCCGGCGCCGGCATCGCCCACTGGAAACATGATCCATTGCACGACGTCGTCGAGCCCATGAGCCACCATGTGATCATGGCGTACAACGGCATGATGCAGCGCATGGAGCGGCGGTCGGGAAAATCGGTTGCGATCGGCACGTTTCGTCCTGGAGTGGTGATCATCATTCCGGAAGGATCGAGCTCCCGATGGGATATTCCGAAGCCTGTCGATGTGGTCCAGCTCTATCTTCCGAATGCAACACTGAAGCGCGTTGCCGACGAAGCCGGGACCGCAAAACCGGCCGACCTGCTGGAGCGGACGGCGCATCCCGATCCCATCACGTCCAGACTGCTCTTGAGTGCAGCGGATGCGCTGGGGGGCAACGGAGCCCTGGATACGTTGTTCCGTCATCAACTGACGGATCTTCTGGCCACCCGCCTGCTGGTTGCCCACACCGGTTCGCCAACAACGTTTCAACAGACCATGGGCGGGCTGTCGCCGAAGGTCCTGCTCCGTGCGATCGAACGGTTGCGCTCGGACAGCGATGCGGACATCTCGCTCGATGCGCTGGCTTCCGATGCCGGCCTCTCGCGCTTTCACTTCTGCCGTGCCTTCAAGGAGAGCACCGGGCTCTCGCCGCATGCCTGGCTGCGCCAGCACAGGCTCGAGCAGGCCATGAACATGCTGCGGGAGAGCGACGAATCGGTCGTCTCGGTCGCCGCAGCGCTCGGCTATTCCTCGCAGACCGCCTTCGCCGCGGCCTTCAAGAAGCTGACGGGTGAAACGCCGAGCGATTGGCGCAGGCGCATGCGTTAGCAGCAATCTCTCGACAGGGACGGCAATCGCTCTGGGGCAGTCGGATATCTGGTTCGCTAAACATCTCAGCATCGCACGACGCGGACGGAGACCAACGATGGACTGGAAACACCTTGCAATCGCACCGCGACGGAAAGCCATCACGTCGGCGCTGCTGTATGGGCTCTCGCTGACCGTACGCTTCACCCAGCCGACAGCCGAAGAAGCGACCTTACAAGCGACGCAAAGCGCCAATCCCGCAACGTCAATCCTGATCAATCAGGGTTGGCCCAGAAAACCGATGGTGCCGGCAGCTCTGCGCGGCTGGACATCGGGCCCGAGAAGCTGCCCGGCGGCATGTGATGGCCCTGGGCTACTGTCCTCACTGCCGAACTGCGCCGCGCCGTAAGGGTCCGGCGGTCTCCGTTTCACCTCGTCGCGTCATCGTCGATCGCACAGGCTCTGCCCACACAAGGCGGCGGCGATGACGCGCGCACGTCCCGAGTACTAACCCCAGGAGTCAACCACATGCGACTGCTCATCATTGGCGCCGGCTTCGCCGGCATGTACGCCGCCCTCTCCTCGGCCCGCCTGCGCGACATCCAGGGCGTTTCGCCTGACGATCTCGAAATCGCCCTGATCGCACCGGAGCCGACGCTGGTGGTCCGCCCGCGGCTCTACGAGCCGAAGCCGGAAACCCTGACGGCACCGCTGCTCGATGTCCTCAGGGCGATCGACGTCGACTACATCCAGGGCAGCGCCGAGACGATCGACACCAAGGCGCGGATGGTGCAGATCGCCGCTCCCAGGGGCACGCGCACGACACTGTCCTACGACCGCCTCGTGATCGCCACCGGCAGCCGGCTGTTCCGCCCCAACATTCCCGGCCTTGCCGAGCACGGCTTCAGCGTCGACTCGCTCGATGACGCGATCGCACTCGACAAGCATCTGCACGGTCTGGCCGACCGGCCGGCCGTGAACGGACGCGACACGGTCGTCGTTGCCGGCGGCGGCTTCACCGGCATCGAGGCGGCAACCGAGCTGCCCGCGCGCCTGCGCAACATCTTCGGCAAGGACTCCAGGACGCGCGTCATCATCGTCGAGCGCAACAGCGCGATCGCGCCCGACATGGGCGAACCCCCCCGCCCGCTCATCGAGGATGCGTTGCGAAAGCTCGGCGTCGAGATGCGGCTCGGGGCCGGCGTCGTCTCGCTCGACAAATCCGGTGTGACGCTATCGACCGGCGAACATATCGAAACCGAGACGGTGGTCTGGGCGGCCGGCATCCGCGCCGCGCCATTGACCGCGCAGATTCCAGCCGAGCGCGACAGTTTCGGCCGCCTGCTGGTGGACCGCGATCTGCGCGTGCCTGTCGTCGCCGGCGTCTTCGCCACCGGCGATGCTGCGCGCGCCGCATGCGACGACGAGGGCAATTACGCGCTGATGTCGTGCCAGCACGCCACGCGCATGGGAGCCTTTGCCGGCAACAACGCCGCCGCCGAGCTGCTGGGCGTTCCGACCAGGCCGTATCACCAGAAGGCCTACGTCACCTGCCTCGATCTCGGCGAAGCCGGCGCGGTGTTCACGCGCGGCTGGGAGCGCAAGGTCGAGCTGGTCGGCGACGTCGCCAAGAAGACCAAGCAGGAGATCAACACCGTCTGGATCTATCCGCCGAAGGCCGAGCGCGCCGCGGCGCTCGCGTCGGCCGATCCGGAGCGCGTGACCAGTCTCTAACCACACGAGGCGATGACGGCCGCGCTCTCCTGGCTACGCGGTCCGCTCAACCAAGACCAGCCAGAACCAGGACCAACCACCTTCCCATGAAACAGGAGACAGACATGAATCTGCACAACACCTCGTACCCCGTGTCATCCGGACCTGAAGAGCTCGTTCCGTCGCGCTACGCGCTGAAGGTCGGCGAGATCGACGTGCTGGTGGTCAGCGACGGCGTGCTGCCGCTGCCAACCACGATGTTGGCGCACAACGCCGCCCCGGCCGAACGCGCGGCCTGGCTGCACGACATGTTCCTGCCGCAGGATGCCTTCGACTGGGCGCTGAATGCGGTCATGGTGCGCAGCGGCGGCAAGACCATCCTGATCGACGCTGGACTGGGGTCCGACCCAAACTTGCACCTGCCGCGGGCCGGACAGTTGATCAAGCGACTGGAGGCTGCCGGCATCGACCTGTCGTCCGTGACCGATCTGGTGCTGACCCATCTGCACATGGACCACATCGGCGGGCTGCTCGTCGACGGGGTGAAAAAGCGATTGCGCAAGGACCTGCGGATCCACGTGGCCGCCGCCGAGGTCAAATTCTGGGAGTCGCCCGATTTCTCGCAGACCGCCATGCCGCAGGGATTCCCGGACGCGCTTCGCGCGACCGCCAAGCGGTTCGTGAGCGAGTACGGCAGTCAGTTGCGGCAGTTCGATGAGACCCACGAGATTGCGCCCGGCGTCATCGCCCGTCGCACCGGCGGTCATACCCCCGGACACAGCGTGGTGCGCGTAGCGTCCGGCGGCGATGCGCTGACATTCGCCGGCGACGCCGTGTTTGCGGTCGGGTTCGAACAACCCGACTGGCACAACGGCTTCGAGCACGATCCCGAGGAGGCCGCGCGCGTTCGTGTCCGTCTCTTGCGAGAGCTTGCCGAGACCGGCGAGATGCTGGTGGCCACTCACCTGCCGTTCCCGTCCATCGGCCGGGTGGCGATCGACGGCGACGCCTTCCGTTTTGTGCCGGCCTTCTGGGACTACTGACCGCCTGTTGAGTTAGGCCGAACGGGGCGCGTGCTCATGACGTTCGTGAGTACGCGCCCTGAATTCAATCGGCCCGGTATGGCCCCCGTCCACCGACCCGGATATAGCGAGAAGTACCGATGAACTATGTGCTTGGAGCATCGCAAGGATGACCTGTGCAAGTCCCGAACTCGTTATCTTCGATTCGGACGGTGTCCTGGTCGATAGTGAGATCATTGCCCTGACCGTGCTGGTCCGGACAGCATCTGAGGAAGGCGTGGCGATCAGCATGGAAGACGCGATACGTTCGTTCCGAGGGGTGAAGATGACGGACTGCGTGCGCGAAATCGAGCGCCGGTTAGGCCGCAGTGTCCGAGACACTTTCGTCGCCGACGTTCGGCTGGCAACCGCGCTGGCTTTTGATGCCGAACTGAGGCCTGTCGAGGGAATCCATGCAGCGTTGGCTGCAATCACCGCTCCGGTTTGCGTGGCGTCTAACGGACCCATGTCGAAACTCACGCATGCACTCGGATTGACGAGCCTGCTGGGGCACTTCGAAGGACGCATATTCAGTGCGTACGAGGTTGGTTCGTGGAAGCCGGACCCCGGCCTGTTTCTGCATGCTGCGCAGACGTTGGGCGCTCACCCCTCACGTTGCGTCGTTGTTGAGGACTCATTGTCCGGGATTTACGCAGCAAAGGCCGCAGGAATGAGGGTCCTCGGCTTTACCGGAGGTGATCCGGAAATTGAGCAAGAGTTAGCAGCTGTCTGCGACGACCTCTTTCATCGCATGAGCGACCTTCCGGCTTTGCTGAGCATGGAATGATTGCAGCACTCCCATTCGACACGCCCTACCCGAACGTCTGCAACGCCGGAAACGTCTCCAGCAGCCAGATGCTCACATTCGAGACCGCGCCGGTGAGAAAGCCGATGCCGGTGATCACCATCAACACGCCCATGGCGCGCTCGACATTGACGAGATGGCCCTTCATGCGCGCGAACAGCGCGGAGAACTGCTCGATCATCAGCGCGGCGATCAGGAAGGGAATGCCGAGGCCCGCGGAATAGACCGCGAGGAGCCCTGCGCCCTTGGTCACCGTGGCTTCGGCCGCGGCGATCGAGAGGATCGCGGCGAGGATCGGGCCGATGCAGGGCGTCCAGCCGAAGGCGAAGGCGAGGCCCATGATGTAGGCGCCCCACAGGCCGACGGGTTTCGGGATCGGCAGCCGGCCCTCGCGCATCAACAGGCCGATGCGCGTCAGGCCGAGGAAGTGCAGACCCATCACGATGATGACGACGCCGGCGAGGATCGACAGCTCCGCCGACCAGGCCCGGATCAGCCCGCCGACCAGCGAGGCGCTGGCGCCGAGCGCCACAAACACGGTGGAGAAGCCGAGCACGAACAGAAGCGCCGACATCATGATCGCGCGCTTGGAGGCCGATGACGGCTCGTCGCTCTCGACATGCTCGATCGTCGCGCCCGTGAGATAGATCAGGTAGGGCGGGACCAGCGGCAGGACGCATGGGGAGAGGAAGCTGACGAGGCCGGCAATCAGCGCCGCCGGGATCGAAACATTTTGCATGATGCAGTCGGAGCCATCTCAGGCGCCGGCGCGGCGCGCGGGGAATGCGCGCGGCCCGGAGCACCGGCTCTGGTGTAGCCGATGCCGGAAAATGCGCAACAGAGGCGCACAAAACCAGGGCTCCTCCCGATGCCGTCCGCAATCACAGATGCGGCATCGGGACGCGCACAAACCTCGCCAAAAAGCGAGATCCGGCGGCGCGGCTACTTCACCACGCGGAGCAGCGGACGCCGGGGCTGGTCCTGCGTCTGCTTGGAGGGGGGTGGCGGTTCGCTTGCAGCGCTCCGCAGCATTTCGTCGCACAATGCCTTGAGATCGGCACTGTCAATTCCTTTGAGTTTCATCCGCACGTCCAGGATGACAATGGACAGCAGCTCGGCCGACTCACGGCTATTGATCTCGTTGAGAACCCTGCGGCACTCCTCGAGCGTTTCCAGCACCGACTGCAACTGTTCGTCTGAATGCGACACCGGCGTTCTTTCCGTTAATTCGGCCTGCGAGACGTGTTGGTGACGACCCCTCTGGCCCCCATGGAGAGCCAACGATAGCACGAGGCCGCTGCGCCTCTGAACATGATTTCAGTGTGTTTCTGCGTTGAAACTGCGGTTCCGGCGAACATCGCCCCGCTGCTTAATTGGCCATCATCGAAACGACGAAGGGTAGAACGCACGATGCGCTGTGATCGATCCGTCCTGGAAGGCGGGAACGCCTCTCTCGCAAGCAGATCCATTGCGGACAGCGCCGACAATCCCGCAGCCATTTCGCGGCTCGCAACGGAACTCACGCGACACCCCTCATTCGGGCGAAAGTTTGCCCGATTCCCAGCCCTTGGCCGCACTCAGATACCACCTTCGAGGTAGTAAGGATGGCGTTCAAAACTCGCCATTCCCCAACCCGTCGTGGTTGTGGTTTGCGCCAGATTCTGCCAGTTTAACAACCCGAAGGGACTTGTATGCACTCCTTGGCGGAAAGGGGCGTTCCACTAGAGGAACGCCAAAAAGCAAATCTCAGCGGCCTCTCGGATTGGGATGCCGCCCGGATTTTCCTGGAAGTCGTCCGATCCGGAAGTTTCCGCTCGGCGGCCGAACGTCTGTCGCTGTCGATCAACGCCGTCCGCCGACGCATCGACGATTTCGAGCGTCAGACCGGCACTACCCTTTTCACCCGCGACGTGCACGGCACCCACCTGACTGACGAGGGCACGATGGTGGTCTCCGCCGTCGAACGAATGGAGGCGGCTGCGTTCGACGTGCTGCGCACCAGCGATTCGACGGCCAATGTCCTGTCCGGCGAGGTCCGCGTCGCGGTGACCGAGGGCCTTGGGACGTTCTGGCTCGCCCCGCGCCTGGTCGAATTCCAGCAGGCCTATCCGAAGATTCTGGTCGACCTGCATTGCGCGATGCGATCCGCAGACGTCTCCCGCCACGAGGCTGACGTCGCCATCCACCTGTCGCGTCCTTCCGCGCTCGACGTCAAGCTGGTGCGGCTCGGCCGCATGCATCTGATGTTCTGGGCCTCCGAGAAATACATCGAGAAACATGGCGCTCCGCGCTCGGCAATGGAATTGATCAAGCACCGCCTAGTGCTGCAATTCGCCGACCAGCTCGCCGCCAAGGAAACTTTCGAGAGCTTCTTCCCGGGCGTTCCTGAACGTGACCTTCTGGTCATGAAGACCAACGTCTCAAGCGCCAACTACTGGGCTGTCGCGAATGGCGCCGGAATCGGCGTATTCCCGAGCTACGCCGTCGCGCTTGGCGGGAAGTTGATTCCACTGGAGGTCGAGCTGAACCGACCGCTGGATATCTGGTTGTCCTACCATCCCGGTAGCGGCCGAATTCCGCGGGTACGACACATGATTGACTGGCTGATCGAGGCTTTCAATCCGGCTCGCTTCCCGTGGTTTAAGGAAGAGTTCGTGCACCCGCATGAATTCAAGGACTCGTATATGGGCGAACCCCTGACCCAGCTCTTCGGGGGATTTTCAACCGAAGAACGGTGAGAACGAACATGAAAACAGCGGCGAAGAGAATGAAGCAACGCAGTGCCGGCAAGCCCGACATCGAGCTTGGCAAACGGATCCGTCTGCGGCGCGTCGAGATGAAGATCTCGCAGGCCGAGCTCGGCGAGAAGCTCGGCGTCAGCTTCCAGCAGGTTCAGAAATACGAGAAGGGCGTCAATCGCGTCGGCGCGGCTCGGCTTCAGCAGATCGCCACCGCCCTCGACGTGCCCGTGACCTTCTTCTACGACGGCGACAACAAGGCGCGCGAAGTCGAGAGCCTGCTGTTCCTCGATTCGGCCTTCAGCCTCCGCCTGCTGCGCGCCTACAGCAAGATCAAGGACCAGACGGTGCAGCGTCAGCTCGTCTCGCTGATGGAATCGATCGCGGCGAACGAAGCCTGATCCATCTCGGCGGTCTGGCCTTCAAGGCCGACGTTCAATCCACCGCGTCGCGGGGCGCGGCCGGATTGAACGAGACCTGCTGGATCAGATTTGGCCTGCGCGCCGTCCGCGCGCGGCATTCGGGGCGGCCTGACCGCCCTTTTTTTTTGGTCTTTTTCTTGATCTTTTTCTTCATCTTTTCCCTGCCCCCGCCCGCGGTTTTCGCGAACCCATCTCCACCCTGCCGCGACCCAATCGAGAGACTCCGCACTGGACGCGCGGAGTTTTCGACTGCCGTGCTTAATGGGACCTCAATATTGATGCCCTAGCTTCCCGCCGATCTTACCAATCGGCGCCCGCGGCGCGGCGACCGGGAAATTGCCAATGCGAGCGCTCGTCCGGGCCTCGTCCTCAGGGGAAGAACAAGACAGATGTCGAAGCGCCATGCCGTGATGATTGCCATGGGCCTCTTCGCCAGCGCTTCCGCGCTCGCGCAGACCGAGACCACGGGCCAGGCCGGCTCCAGCCCGGCGGCGTCGGGCGGCACCGTGCCGGCCGCCGCCAATCCGGCCCACGCGGCCGCGCCGAAAACCGCCGCGTCGACCTCGGCCTCGACGCCGGAAAGCCGCTCGGCCGCGGCGCTCGCGATGACGCACGAGCCGACCTATGACGAGGGCTCAGCCCAGCGCATCAAGGACGCGGCGCTCAGCTATTCCGATCTCGCGGTGCGCGGCGGCTGGCCGACGATCCCGGCAGACGCCAAATTCGCACTCGGCGTCCAGGGCGCCAATGACGACCTGCTGCGCAAGCGGCTGATCGTCTCCGGCGACCTTTCCGCCGACAAGGCAAGCGGCGCCTTCGACCAGGATCTCGCGGACGCGGTGAAGCGTTTCCAGGCTCGCCACGGGCTGGCGCCGACCGGCATGGTGACGCCGCGCACGCTCGCGGCGATGAACGTTTCCGTGCAGAAGCGCATCCGGCAGCTGGAGGCTTCGCTCCAGCGGCTCGAGAACATGAATTTCGGCTTCGGCCAGCGCTATGTCGTGGTCAACATCCCCGCGGCCTTTGCCGAAGCGGTCGAGAACGACGTCGTGGTGCGGCGCTATCGCGTCATCGTCGGCAAGACCGAAAAGCCCTCGCCGACACTGACGGCCCAGATCACCAGCGTCGTTCTCAATCCGACCTGGACGGTGCCGTCATCGATCGCCAAGATCGAAATCTCCGCGCATATGCGCAAGGACCCGACCTACCTGTCGCGTATGCACATGGAGGTGCTCGACGCCCACGACAATCCGATCGATCCGCATTCGGTCGACTGGTCCGGCACGCATACGCCGAACTTCACTGTGCGCCAGCAGAACGGCACCTTCAACGCGCTCGGCGCGGTGAAGATCGACATGCCGAACGCCTACTCGGTTTACATGCACGACACCAACCAGCGCAATCTGTTCAGCGACGACTACCGTTTCGATTCCCACGGCTGCTCGCGCGTCGACAACGTGCGCGATCTCGCCGCCTGGCTGCTCAAGGACCAGCCGAAGTGGAGCCGCGCCGCGATCGACGCTGAAATCGCGAGCGGCCAGCACCTCGACGTCGCCATGGCGAAGAAGGTCCCGGTGGCCTGGACCTATCTCACGGCGTGGATGACCAAGGACCAGACCGTCCAGTTCCGCAACGACGTCTATAACCAGGACGAGCAGTTGCTGGAAGCGACCGCGGAAGAGGCGGCCTTCTTCAGCAATGCCGGCAGCCATCCGCTGACCGCGCACATGACGCGCTAGGATCGGCGCAGTAGCCGCGCCATGCAATCGCGGCACAGGCGGATGCAGAGCCCATCGCCTCGCCGCGGTTGACCCGGACCTCGGCCCGGCAGCACATTGCGCCCGGCCTACGACAAGCGAGCGCGCGATGCCCGACATTTCCAATGAAACTTCCTACGCCGACGGCAAGATCCTCAAGCACGCCACTGATGGCGTCGGCGTGATCACCTTCAACAATCCCGACAAGCGCAATGCGATGTCGCTGGAGATGTGGGAGGGATTTGGCGAGGCACTGACGGCCTTGCGCGACGACGACGCGGTGCGCGTCGTGATCCTGCGCGGCGCCGGCGGCAAGGCGTTCGTATCCGGCGCCGACATCAGCCAGTTCGAGAAGACGCGCCACAACGCGGCGGCGTCCGAGGATTACGCCAGACGCAGCGCCGCCCAGCGCGCGCTGCTCGCCGACTATCCCAAGCCGACGATCGCCTGCATCCAGGGCTTTTGTCTCGGCGGCGGCATGCAGGTCGCGATGCTTGCCGACATCCGCATCGCTGCGCTTGGCAGCCAGTTCGGCATTCCCGCGGCAAGGCTCGGCATCGCCTATGGCTACGACGGATTGCGGCACCTGGTGTCGCTGGTCGGCCCGTCCTGGGCGCGGCTGCTGATGTACACGGGCATGCGGATCGATTCCGCGGAAGCGCTGCGCATTGGCCTCGTCGAGCGCGTGGTCCCGGACGATCAGCTCTGGGGCGAGACCATGGCGATCGCCGCGACGATCTCGCAGAACGCCCCGCTCGCGATCAAGGCCGCCAAGATCACCATCGCACAGGTGCTGAAGGACGAAAGCGGTCGCGACATGGAGGCGATCAAGGCGATCGGCCATGCCTGCATGGACTCCGCCGATTTTCGCGAGGGCCGGCAGGCCTTCATGGAGAAGCGCAAGCCGCAATTTTCGGGGCGGTGAAGCTGAACCGGCATTCAGGAAGATTAAATTCCTCTGTCTCCTGCACCGCGATAGCAACCAACTGATCCGTCGCAAGTTCTTCCGCCACCAACGAGGGAGATTGCGATGAAACTCAAGTTTGCTGTGCTTGGTCTGGCCGCGCTCGGCAGCGCTGCGCTGACGTCAGGGCAAGCGCTCGCGGCGATGCCGAACGGCATTCCGCAGGCCGATCGCGTCGCAAGCGGCCCGGCCGCCAACGTCGATCAGGTCCGAATGGTCTGTAATCAGTGGGGCCGCTGCTGGTGGCGTCCGAACTATTATGGCGCCTATGGCTATTACGGTGGCCCGCGCCGGTACTATGGCGGCCCGCGCCCATGGGGCTGGGGTCACCGCCACTGGCACCGCTGGTGAACGACGAAGGGGCCGCGAGGCCCCTTTCTCTTGGCATCTGACTACAGCGCCCCCAGCACCGCCTTCGTGATGTCGGCCGTGCCGTTGCTGCCGCCGAACTCCATCGGCTTGATGCCGCCGGCATAGACCTGGTCCACCGCACGTTCGATCGTCTCGCCGGCTTCTGCCGCGCTCTCGACGGCGTGCTTGTCCGCGATCCAGTCCAGCATCATCGCGGCCGACAGGATCATGCCGGTCGGATTGGCCTTGCCCTGCCCCATGATATCGGGCGCGGTGCCGTGGCAAGGCTGGAACACGGCGTATTTGTCGCCGATGTCGGCCGACGGCGCCATGCCGAGACCGCCGATCAGGCTCGCGGTGATGTCGGAGACGATGTCGCCGAACATGTTCTCCATCACCATCACGTCGAAATCCCAGGGACGCTTCACCAGCATCGCCGAGCAGGCATCGACATAGAGCCGGTCGGTCTTCACCTCCGGATGCTTCTTGGCAATCTCGTCGAAGATGCCGCGGAAGAAGGCAAAGGCCTTGAACACGTTCGCCTTGTCGACGCAGGTCAGCATCCCCGGCTTGCCGCGCGCCTTGCGGCGTGCGGCGAGGCGAAACGAGAACTCGAACAGGCGCTCGGAGGTCCGGCGCGTGATCACCAAGGTCTCGCGCGCATCCTCATGGGTGACGACGCCCTTGCCCATCGAGGCGAACAGGCCCTCGGTGGATTCGCGGATCACGACGAGGTCGATGCCGCGCGTGTCGGCGCCGACGATCGGGCTCGGCACGCCCGGAATGAGCCGCGCCGGCCGCACGCCGGCATAGAGATCGAAGATGAAGCGCAGCTCGATCTGCGGCGCGATCTCGGTGTTGTCGGGGTAGCGCACCGACGGCAGGCCGCAGGCCCCGAGCAGGATCGCATCCGCCTCCTCGCACAGCTTGATCGTGCTCTCGGGCATCGACTTGCCGGTGGCGAGATAATTGTTGGCACCGGCCGGCGCCTCGGTGAAGCGGAAGCGCAAATCCGATTTCTGTTCGATCTTGCGCAGCACCTCGATCGCCGGGGCCATGACTTCAGGGCCGATGCCGTCACCGGCGAGCACGGCAATGTGGAAGGCGTTGTTTGCGGACATGGGGGTTCCTGCATTTTCGGGCGTCATTCCGGGGCGGTCCGCAGGACCGAACCCGGAATCTCGAGATTCCGGGTTCGATGCTTTGCATCGCCCCGGAATGACGTAACGAGAAACTACGGCGTCAGCACCGTGCGCCCGACCACGGCGCCCTGCTGCAATTGCACCAGCGCGTCGTTGGCCTTGGCGAGCGGCTGACGCGTCACCGGGATCGGCGGCACGTTCTTCGTTCGCACGAGGTCGAGCAGTTCCTGCGTCTCGCGCAGATTGCCGACATAGCTGCCCTGGATGGTCACCGCCTTGATCGGAATCAGCGGCAGCGCCCAGGTCGCGCCACCGCCGAACAGGCCGACGATGACGAGCTTGCCGCCCTTGGTCAGGCAGTCGAAGCCGAGCTGCGTCGTCGCGGCATTGCCGACGAGGTCGATGACGGCGCGGATCGGCCCGCCTGCTTTCTTGGCAAGCTGCTCCAGCGCGTCCGGCGCCTTGGGATCGACGGTCGCAAGCGCGCCGGCCTTCTCCGCCGCCTCGCGCTTCCTGGCGTCGATGTCGACCATGATCGCGCCCTTGCCGCCCATCGCTTTCAACAGCGACAGCGCCATCAGGCCGAGGCCGCCAGCGCCGAACATCACGATCGGCGTGTCGAAATGCTGCTCGACCTTCTTCAGCGCACTGTAGGTGGTGACGCCCGAGCAGGCATAGGGCGCGGTGGTCGCGGGATCGAGCCCTTTGAGGTTCAGCAGATAGCGCGGATGCGGCACCAGCATGTGATCGGAATAGCCGCCGTCGCAATAGACGCCGAGCGAGCGCGGCGTCAGGCACATGTTCTCGTCGCCGCCAAGGCAGGTCGCGCACTTGCCGCAGCCGATCCAGGGATAGACCAGGCCGACATCGCCAAGCCTGAGATCGCCCTGGTCGGTCGGCTTCACGTCAGGACCGAAAGCAACGATTTCACCGACCGTCTCGTGACCCATGGTCAGCGGCAGATTGATGCCGCGGTCCTTCAGCGACAGCGGCTTGCGGCCATGGCCGAGATCGTAACCGCCTTCCCAGATATGGAGGTCGCTGTGGCAGACGCCGGCGGCCTTCACCTTGATCAGCACCTGCGTGCCCGACGGCTGCGGCGTGGGCTCGTCGAACTCCTGCAGCGGCGCCTTGAAATCGGCGACCTTGAAACTCTTCATCGGCGTCCTCCCGCATGCTTCTTGTTGTCGCACCACCATGCCACGGCCGGCGAGGCGAGACAAACGCGCACCTGTCTAGTTTACGCCGGCCGACGGTGGCAAGCCGGCCGCGCGCAAGGCCGCATTGCTCGCCGCACCGAGCCTTCCGTCACCCTTGCGCGGCCGTTTTGCCTGACGGAATTGACGCGTCATCGGCGAGGCCGATCTCGTCGCGCAACGCATCCGTGTGCTCGCCGAGCGCGGCCATCACCGTGGCCGGCGTCGTGTCGGCGCCGGACATCCGGAACGGCAGATTGAGAACCTGGAACGATCCGCCCCCATCCTCCACCGACGAGAGCGCCTGCCGGTGCGCGAGCTGCGGATCGGCCAGCGCCTCGGAGACGGTGCGATAGGCCGAGGCCGGCACGCCGGCCGCACCGAGTGCGACGAGGCATGCCTCGGTCGAGAGCTGCCGCGACCAGGCCTCGACGCCGTCCATCAAGTCGGCCCAGTTCTCGCGGCGCGCAGCGTAGGCGGAGAAGCGCGGATCGGAAATCCAGTCGGGGCGTCCGATCACGCCCATCAAGCACTGAAACGTCTTTTCGCTCGCGACCGTGATCATGACATAGCCATTGGCCGTCTCGGTCGGCCCGAACATCGGGCGCGGTGGCGGCTTCACCGCGAACTGCGAGCTCTGCAACTCGATCAGAGTCAGCGTCAGCATCGACTCCAGCATGGAGACGTCGATGTGCTGGCCAAGCCCGGTCACCGTGCGCTGATAGAGCGCCGACGCAATCGCCCCAAAACCGTAGGTGCCGGTGACGACGTCGGCATGGTAGATGCCGCAATAGTCGGGGCGGTTACGGCCGGGCTGGTAGGCGAGATGCGCCATGTCATAGCCGGAGGCCGCGTGGATCACCGGCGCATAGGCCGGCAGCTCAGCCGAGGGGCCGCTCTGGCCGTAGCCCGAGATCGAGCAATAGATCAGCCTGGGATTGACCGGGCGCATTCTGTCATAGTCGAGCCGCAGCCGGTGCATCACGCCGGGCCGGAAGTTCTCGACCAGGATGTCGGCGGTCGCGGCCAGCCGGAGGATCGCCTCCCTGCCGTCCTCGGACTTGAGGTCGAGCACGACGCTCTTCTTGCCGACATTGAGCTGGCCGAATACGGTGCTGCACCCCTTGCGCAGCGGCGGCCGGGTCCGCATTGTCTCGCCGCCGTCGGTCTCGATCTTGATGACCTCGGCGCCCATATCGGCGAGCATCCGCGTGCAATGGGGACCGGCGATGGTGGTCGAAAAATCCAGCACCCTGAGTCCGGCGAAGGCCTTTGTCGTCGTGCTCTCATGCTTATCTGCTAGCTGCATGCGTGCCGCGTCTCCCGGCGTATCCTAGGAACAATGAATGTTCTCTGCGCCGACCCTAGAGGGCGGCGGCTGAGTAGGAAAGTCTTTACCGAGCGGAGGCGTTTCGCAGGCGTGCTTGGGAATTGCGGGGCAACTGGACCCGTTCTTGCATAGCAGCAAACCGGATCGGCAAGGGGCAACTGTTCTTGAGGGTCTTGTTCGTTACGACAGAAATGGACGACTTCGTCCGCGTCGGCGGACTTGGAGCCGTTTCCGCTGCCCTGCCCAGAGCCCTTCGCCCCTTCGCCGATATCCGGATCATGTTGCCCGGCTATCGCGACATCATCGAGCAACTCACGCATATTCAGATCGTTGGCCGCTGCCCGTCGTTTGCGGATCTGCCGGCCTGCTCGCTCGGCCGGGCCGCGACCAAGGACGGCCTGCCGGTCTATGTGCTGTTGTGCTCGCAACTCTACGACCGGCCCGGCAATCCCTATGGCGACGAGTCCGGACGCGACTGGCCGGACAACGACATCCGCTTCGCGCGCTTTGCCTCGGCAGCCGCTGAGCTGGCCATGGGCAAGCTGGACAAGAATTGGGCAGCAGACCTGATCCATGCCAACGACTGGCAGGCCTCGCTCGTGCCCGCCTATCTCGCCTGGCGCGGCGCCAAGCTGCCGTCGATCCTGACCATTCACAACCTCGCCTATCAGGGCCTCTTCCCGAAGGACTCGCTGCGGCGGATCGGCGCACCGGAAAGCGCCTTCCACATCGACGGCCTCGAATTCTACGACCAGGTCTCCTTCCTCAAGGCCGGCCTCGTCTACGCCTCGCATCTCACCACCGTCAGCGGCACCTATGCGCGCGAGATCACCACGGCCGAGTTCGGCTGCGGCCTGGAGGGTCTGCTCCGGCTGCGCTCGGACGCCGCCGAGCTCACCGGCATCCTCAACGGCATCGACGAGAGCTGGGACCCGCGCTCCTGCGCCCAGCTCGCCCAGCAATTCGGCGCCGGCGACTGGGTCGGCAAGAAGGCCAATGCGGACTACGTGCGCAAGCAGTTCGGGCTGGCGGTGTCGCGCGGCCCGATGTTCGGCATCGTCGCGCGGCTCGTGCACCAGAAGGGCATCGACCTCGTGCTGTCCGCGGCCGACGAGATCATCGATGCCGGCGGCCAGATCGTGGTCACCGGCTCCGGCGAGCCGGCGCTCGAGCAGGCGCTGATCGACGCGCATCGCCGCCGCCCCGATGCGATCGGCGTTGCGATCGGCTTCAACGACGCCCAGGCGCGGCGCATCTTCGCCGGCAGCGACTTCACCCTGATGCCGTCGCGCTTCGAGCCGTGCGGCCTCAGCCAGATGTACGCTCAGCGCTTCGGCTCGCTGCCGATCGGGCACCAGACCGGCGGCTTGGCCGAGACCATCACCGACGGCGAGACCGGCTTCCTGTTCTCGAGACCCTCGCACGAATCCTTCCTCGGCGGCGTCCGCCGGGCCTTCGAAGCCTTCATGGCGCAGGACCAGCTCGACTCCATGCGCCGCAGCGCCATGGGACGGTCGTTCTCCTGGAGCATCTCGGCCGGCAGCTATAGCGCGCTGTACCGGAAGCTGGCAGCGGTGTGAGGCGCGACGGCGCTTCCACATACTCCGTCATTGCGAGCGCCTATCTCCCCCCCGTCCCCCCCCCCGCGCAACGGCGGAGCCGTTGTCGCTGGAGGTGCTCGCCTCTTCGGCGAGCCTCGAAGGGCGACGGCCCGGCTACAGCAGCGGACCGTGCATCCTTCGAGGCTCCCGGCGCGATGCTCTTGCATCGCGCCGCTCGCACCTCAGGATGCCGGGGTGAGGACCGAGGCCTTCACCCCTTGCCGCGCACGTCCATCTGCGGCCGTCCGATCCAGGCGCGGTTGAGGCAGCGGGTTATCCAGTCCGGCTGCAACTCTCCTCGCAGCCGCGCCTGCGCTTCCTGGTAGGGACCGACATAGCGCAGCCTGTCCGGCAATTTCGGATAGGCGCGCCTGATCCATTTCATCGCGTTGTCGGCGGATCTGATATCGCGCTCGTCCAGTTCGAACCCGAAGCCTGCGCGCAATCGCTCCGGGAGCAGGCTTGCCGTCAGCGCGCGATACCAGCGCGGCGGCCGCAACCAAGGACGGGCGCCGGTGAAGATTTGTGTCGCGATCTCGCGCGCGGCCGGGCTGACGGTCAAAGTCTCCGACTGCGCCATCGCTGCGGTGTAAGCGGCAAAGCCGGACCAGTCCGCCGGCAAATCATCCCCGGTCAATCCGAACAAGGCGCCGAACAGCCGGCCCTCGGTCCAGTAGCGCTCGCGCTCCTCCACGGAGAGCTGCGGCAGAACCAGATCATGCGCCATCAGCCCCGTCTCGACCAGCGTCGCATGAACCCAGCGCAATGACGGGATGTCGTTGGCGTAGTAGCGCGAGCCGGCCGCGAAGGGGCCCACCGTCCCGGGCATCTCTCCGACGATCATGCTGTGACGCCGGTGCAGTTGCCGCGACGACAGCAAGGCACGGTCGAGCGAGCCGAACACCATGGCGAAGACGATGTCGAAGGTGCGGTGAAAGCGGCCGATCGGATCGGCCAACGTCCGGGAATGTTCGGCGATGGCGGCGGCGACCCAGGGGTGAGCCAGTTGCAGCAGCAGCGCGCGGCCGGCGCCGAGAAAGATGACGGCCTCCCGGTCGATCCGCCAGGTGACCGAGGACGGACCGAACACGCCGGGGACCGGCCCCGCTGCGTCAGCGCGGACCTGATCGAGCGCCGCCTCCAGATCTTTCTCAACGACCAATTGCGAGCCTCGCGACGAAGACGCCGCGATAATAGCCCAGACAGCGCGCTCGTGAAATCGTCACGGCCCAATACAAATGACGGACAAGGCGCCTACTCCGCCGCAATCGGCATCTCGTCCATATGCTCGTGCAGCACCACGCCGGCGAGCGGATCGAATTCGCCGATCCACGGCCTTCGTGCGAGCACGGACCTCGTATGGGCGTAGCCCGCATGCCAGCGCCGCGTAATGCCTGACGGGCTGAAGTCGATGTCCTTGGTGTGGGTCTCGCGGTCGAGCTGCGGCGCCAGCAGCCGCACGACGTGCATGCGGGTCGAACAGCCGTAGCTCATCAGCTCCCTCACCGCGGGATCGCTGCGCTCGCTCTCGGGCAGACGCGCGGCGAGCTGGTTGATGACGTGGCGCAGGCGATGGGCCTGCTGCTGGCGGGCGATCTGGCTCGCGATCCGGCTGGAATACATCACATCCTTGTGCCGGTTCAGCACCTCCGCCATCGTGGTTGGCTCGGCGCCGACCGGATTCCACAGATGCACGGAGAAGATCAGCGAATCCCTGCGCGGATTGTCGTCGAACACCGCTTCCGTCGGCGTGTTCGAGAGGATGCCCCCGTCCCAATAGAGTTCGCCGTCGATGCGCACCGCCGGGAAGGCCGGCGGCAATGCGCCCGAGGCCATGACATGCTTCACCGTCAGTTCGCCGTCGCGGCTGTCGAAATAGCGCATTTCGCTGGTGCCGACATGGGCCGCTCCGACCGTCAGGCGCGGCGCGCAGCGATTGGCGAGGTCGAAATCGACCAGCTCGCTCAGCGTCTTCTCCAGCGGCGCGGTCGAATAGAAACCGGCGTGATCGGCGCCCAGCGGGTAGGTATCCCCGGCATGCGCCAGCGGGTTGGGCCGGAAGAAGCCGGGAATGCCGTGGGTCACGGTCGACCAATAGGCGAGCTTCTCGTTGAAGTCGGGAAACGCAGTGCGCCAGTTCCAGACCGGATTCTGCTCCATCCGCTTCCAGAATTCCTTCAGGCGCGCCAGCCGATGCTCCGGCGCATTGCCCGCGATGAGGCTCGCATTGATGGCGCCGATCGAGGTGCCGATGATCCAGTCCGGCTCGATGCCGGCCTCGTGCAGCGCCTGGTAGACGCCGGCCTGGTAGGAGCCCAGCGCGCCGCCGCCCTGCAGCACGAGGACGACCTGACCCGGCAGGTCCATGCTCTTTCGTTGCCCGTTGTCCCGCATGCCGTTCATGTCTCGCTCCTGTCGGGCCTATGGTTATCATTCGTCAGGCGTAAGGCTATTGTTACGTCTTGCCATTTTTCGCGATTGCCGGGTCTTTTGGAAATGCCGCTTGGCTTCCGAAACCATACGCACGCGCTATGGCGGCCAGGATATCATTCCCTGTCCCGATCGGTTAGATTTCCGGCCGATCCTGCCGGGAGCCGATCCATGGAAATGCACCAGGTCCGCTATTTCCTCGCGGTGGCGCAGCTCTTGAATTTCACGCGCGCCGCCGAGGAATGCAACGTCACGCAGCCCTCGCTGACGCGCGCGATCAAGCAGCTCGAGGCCGAGCTGGGCGGCGACCTGTTCCGCCGCGAGCGGCCGGCGGCGCAACTGACCGAGCTCGGCCAGCGCATGCATCCGCTGTTGAAGCAGTGCTATGACGCCGCCGCCGGTGCACGCTCGCTCGCCTCCTCGTTCAAAAGTGGTGAGGTCGGCGCGCTCCGCGTTGCGCTGACGCATTCGGTCGACCTGGCGCTGCTCATCCCCCACCTCAACGAGATCAGGCGGCAGTTCAACCGGCTCGAATTCCGCTTCCTGCGCGGGACGAGCCGCGAGGTCGGTGAATTCCTGAAGAAGGGCGAGGCCGAGCTCGGCATCGCCGCGGAGATCGACGAGGCCTGGGAACGGCTCGATGTCTGGCCGCTGTTCACCGAGGCGTTCGATCTCATCGTCAGCAGGGAGCACCGGCTTGCCGAGCACGACACGATCGAGCCGGACGACCTGCGCGCGGAACAATTGCTCGGCCGCAGCTATTGCGAGCATTCCAAGCGCATCGCCGCGAGCCTGCGCGAGCACGGCATCGATGTCGATCACGGCCACGAGATTTCGAGCGAACGCGACCTGGTCGAACTGGTGGAGGCCGATATCGGCATCGCCATGATGCCCCACACCTCGCCCGTGCCGGAGAGCCTGAAACGCGCTGCGGTTGCCGGCCTCGATGCCCGCCGCACCGTCAGCCTCTATGGCGTCGCTGGCCGCCAGCGCACGGCGGTGGCCAACGCCGTGATGCGCATGCTGCGCGGTGCGGACTGGCGGTCGATTGCGGGGTAGCCGCGAGAACGATCGCTGCTCTTCTTCCTTCTCCCCTTGTGGGAGAAGTCGCGCAGGAAAGGTCGCCAATTTAGCTTCGTCTTTTCAGATACTTGCGAAAGGATCGCGGGGACGGTGTCCCTATAGTGTCCCTGTGAGCCCGCCCGACCTCAGGAGCTATTGCACACTACCCCGGCCAACAAAAGGCGGGGATATGTGGGGGAAAGCACTCGCGATAATTGACGCCTCCAAGACGCTCGCGTTTTAGTCTGGCGGCCGGAGGAAATATATGCAGCTCAAATGGTTTCACGTCCGCGACTTCCAAAGCATTCGCGATGGTGGCCGCATTACCGTTTCCGACATCACGTGTTTGGTAGGGAAAAACGAGGCAGGCAAGAGCGCGCTATTGAAGGCGCTCTATAAATTGAGCCCGGTAGTGGCGGCCGAAGGCAACTTTGACGTAACGACCGACTATCCCCGAATGGATGTCGAAGACTATCGCCACGCGGTCGAGACTGGAAAGCGCAAAGTCGCGGTGCCAATTGAGGCTTGTTACGAACTCGACATCATCGAGATCAACGCAATCGCCGAACTCTTTGGTGAGAGCTGTATCACTGATCGAGAGATCGTTTTTTCCAAGAATTACAGCAACAAGTCTACTTACACCTTTCGAGCGGACACGCAAAAAGGATTAGAGCACCTCATTCAGCAGGCCGATCTGTCGGAGCAGACCAGGGAGGCGCTGAAAGGTGCCGCGATGACTGTCGACGGCCTCACCCCTGTTTTGCAAGCACAAGAGCAGACGACAGAAGTCACTCGCCTCCTGGGAGTGGTAGCCGAAATAGAGAAACATAGTCTCAGTGGCTACATCTTCGTCCATATTCTCAAGCCGCGAAAGCCCAAGTATCTGTACTTCGACGAATACTACCAAATGACGGGCCATGAGAACATCGAGGCCCTCATGCAGCGCGAGGCTGCTAACCCGAGCCAGCTCAAGCCTTCCGACCACCCACTGCTCGGCCTCATCAGGTTAGCGCGTCTCAAGCTGCCGGAGCTAATCAATCCCGCGAGCACCATTGAGTTAAAGAGCAAACTAGCCCGTCCTATTCGTGAGAGTGCGGCTTTTGGGCCCGATTGATGCGGCCGCACATCTTGTCTGACGAGGCGCACAGGATTGCCTTCGGCTTTTCGCCGCCTGACGACCGGTACTTTGCAACGCGCTTGAGGGATGGGTTGGGCGAACGGGGGCGGACGCCCCGCCGGTCAAGGACCGAGCGGCAGCAGCGCGCCGGGCAAGCCGCAGATCAGGTCGGCTTCGGGACATGCCGCGGCAAACGCAAGGCGAATGCGGCTCGTGGTCTCGACGACACGGGCGGCGATTTTCAAGAGCCGAAGACGCAGCGTCGCGAACTCGGCAGCGGCCAATTCCCGGGCTTTGGGAATGGCGTCGCGTACGGTCAGCATCAGCCAATAAGCGGCCGTATGGAGCACGAGACGGACCTGGTTGGCGAGCGCCGAACGGCAGCTGGTGCGATCGGAGGCGAGCTGCGTCTTATGCAGCTTGATCAGATTCTCGGCTTGGCCGCGCGCGCAATACAGGCTGTCGTAGATCCACTCGGCCGAGCCGACATCGAGGCTGGTGACGACGAAGCGGATGTCGAGGCCGAGCATCGTCGCCTCAATACGGGCGACAGTGCGCCGTTCGCGATCCCAGGACTTTGCCTTGTGGCGCGTCTCGGTATAGCCACGCAGAACCGGCAGGTTCTCGATGGCGCGTCGGGTGCGGATGTCGTCGGCGACCTCGTCGACTTTTCTGGCGAGAGGCTTGGTGCCGGACAGACCGAAGATGTAGTCGATGCCGTTGGTCTCGCACCACGCCATTGCCTCCGGCCGGGCATAGTGCCCGTCGCCACGGAACGTAATTTGCGTGTTGTGCCATCGCGTCCGGATATGCCGTACCAGGCGGCGCAGATGGGCACGCACCTCGACGCCGCCCGGCGTCTTGCCGGGCCGCAGCACGACGGCCACGGGCCGGCTCTTCTCCGTGTCGTAGACGTGGATCGGCAGGAAGCAGCGTTCGTCATAATGAGCGTTGAACAGCGAGAGCTGCTGATGGCCGTGGACGACGTCGCAGGTATCATCGATGTCGAGCGTGACGGATGCCGGCTCGCGCGGGTAGCTATCCATCCATGCGTCGACCAAAGTGTAGGTCAGCCGGATCACGTCGCGCAGGCGCGGAGCATTCTCCAGCCGCGACAGCGTCGGCTGGGAACACAAATCCCGGCCCGTGTCCGGTAGGCGACCGCAGGCCAGTTTGAATGCCGGATCGGACCTCAGATGATCGAGGTCGTCGGCGTCCTCGTAGCCGCAGCAGATCGCGAACATGCGCGCGCGGAACATATCGACCAGGCTGTGCACGACCCGCGTCGGATCGCGCCGATCCGGGAACACCCGGGCCAGATTGTCGGCCAAACCGAGACGCCGCTCGGCCATCGCCAGAAGCATCACGCCCCCGTTCGAGGTTAGGCGCCCACCATCGAAGGCAGCTGTGACTTTCTTGGCGTGAACGGCTGGAAACGAGAAGGGCGCAATCGTATCGTCGGTCATGGCGGGCGTGGCGTTCGCGGTTGGAGGTGATGGGGTGGCTTCGCAACCGAATCCTACGCCGCATCAGCGCTTTACCCCTCAGGCGCACTCTTACGAATAAGACGGGTTAAGTTGAAGAAAGATTGAGTGACTCCCGATCATTTCTGTGCCGAAACGTGGAGTCGCGGTCGTGCCGCGTCCAAAGAAACCGGCGCGAGCGGCCTATTAGACGCGGTAGGTGATCAGCCTCCGAAACGAGACTATCAAGCATGAAGAGATCGAGCGCGAGGCAGAGGTTTTATTTGTGTTGAATTCTTGCTTCTCGATAGTGGTCTGAAATCGTATCATCGGTCATGGCGGGCGTGGCGTTCGCGGTTGAAGGTGATGGGGTGGCTTCGCAACCGAATCCTACGCCGCATCAGCGCTTTACACCACGCTCGCCAGCCTCTCAGGCGCCCTCTTGCGAATAAGACGGGCTAGAGGGTGCAAGCAACCATCTCACGCGACAGGTGCTGAAATATTGGTCTCAGAACAGACACCTTCGAATGACCTTTGACGTTCGACCCGCTAGGCCGGGCGATCCTCCAGACATGCGACAGGGCACCAACATCTGGGGCGGCGTTTACGACACTCGTCATCAGGTCACCACCGAACTAGGTAGTCGATCGCGTGGTTTTGTTTGGTTCTTTTCATTTCTTGCTTGGTATTCAGACGTAAAGAAGAACGCTGAGCCGATGATTTTGCTCTTGGATGAGCCGGGCCTGACACTCCACGCAAAGGCGCAGTACGATCTGCTCCGATACTTCGAGACGGAATTGAAAGGGGCTCATCAACTCATCTACTCCACCCACTCACCATTCATGATCGATGCAGAGCACTTCGAGCGAGTGCGCATCGTGCAAGACAAGAGCATCGATGCAGAATTGGGTTCGGAGAGTGAAGCCGAGGGCACGCGGGTCCTGGAGGATGTTTTTGCGGCGAGCGCCGATAGCCTTTTCCCTCTTCAAGGCGCTCTCGGATATGAGCTGCATCAAACGCTGTTTGTTGGTCCGTATTCGCTAGTGGTCGAGGGGGCAGCAGATTTGCTTTTCCTGCAAGCCATGTCGGCCATCCTGCAGGAAGACAAGAGGACCGGCCTTGATCCACGGTGGACCATCACCCCGGTCGGTGGGTCCGCTAAGGTGCCAACGTTCGTGGCCCTTCTCGGCTCTCAAAAGCAAATGGTCATCGCTACGCTTATCGATAACCAATCGGCGGATCAGCAAAAGATTGAAGGACTGTACCGCGAAAAACTTTTAAAGAAGGCGAACGTCCTGACCTTCGCAGATTTCACCAAGACATCCGAGGCCGACATCGAGGACATGTTCGGCGCAGAGTTTTACGTGGGCCTAGTCAATGCGGAATTTGCCGCACAGCTTGGCGGCGAGATTGACGTGAAGGCGTTGAAATCAAAGGAGCCACGCATTTTGCAGCGGCTGGAGAAGTATTTCGCCGAGCATCCGATGAAAGAAGGGGTATTCAGCCATTATCGCCCCGCTCGCTACTTCAGTGAGAACTCAAAGAAGCAAGCTTCGAAGCTGCCCAAGGAGGCAAAAGATCGCTTTGAGGCAGCATTCAAAAAACTAAACGCCTTAATCACCTAGATGCGGGAGCACATCCGCAAATCGCATTCCTGGAGATTGAGGGACATCAGTCATCGCCGCGCGCCAGCTTCGCGACAGCTCGGCGGAGCTTGATTTCGATGCACCGAGCGCAGATCAGCTCGCCGTCCCCGTGCGGCGGCGGAAGGATGGTTAGCTCTTCTGGGGCGAACTCTTCTTCACAGTGATCGCAGTGGGGGACTTCGAGCATCCGCGCAACTAGCCACGCACTTGTGGCGGAATTCGGTAGCTCTTCAACTCGACCGACCGCAAGAGAGTCATGTCGGCGGGAGTGTTCAAGCTGAGGTCAAAGATGAATTTTTTCAGCAATATTGCTTTGAACTTGCGGGCTAACGGTCCCGCCGCTGTCATGTGCACCTGGATCGTAGCTTTTACGTTGCTTGCCCTATTAGGACACGGCGAACTGGCCGGAAGGGCTTTGACCGTCCTCACTATCGTAGGCGGAATGATCTTTGCGTCGTTTGGCTTACTCAAAGGTGGGAGTTGAAATCTGTCGATGGCTGCGAGGACCTTTGCTTGTCCGACGGGATGACGCTGGCTACTCTGCGGACGCGGCCTCAATGGGTAGTAGCGACTGCTATACACATTCTTGTGGCTAATGAGTTATGGGGGAACAATGGCTCTGGACTATGGAAGCGCGCCGCAATGGGTCACCGCATTCATTGCGGCAACCGCCGGATATTTGGCGTTTCGTTCAATTCAATCTCAGCGAAGCATTGCGCGACGCCGAGCGGCTTTCGATCTCTTCCTTAAGACGGAAACAGACGAAAAGATGCTTACGGCGTATGACTACTTCCACGATGGCATTGAAGCGATGAGAATGGCTCCCAGCGCGGAGAGCTTCTGCACCAGCCCAGACGACCAGACGCGCAAGCACTATCTCTCAATCCGGAAATATCTGAACGTGCATGAACTGGTCGCCGTTGGCATTCGGGAAGAAGTCTTGGACCCGGAAGTCTGCTATTCGTACTGGGGTGACACACTCACCAACAATTATAGGGACGCCAAACCCGTTCTCGATTTCCTCGCAAAGAGGGATAAGAACAAGTACACGTACTCAGACCTGCATGAGCTGAACTCCAAATGGGCGGAGAGAAAGCGACAGGCCACCGTCTAGCTTCGCCTGCAACCGCGAATTCTTTTCGGAACAAGCCGCAATCCGGGAAAATAGGATCGGCCTGGCCTGTCGGTGCACCCAACCATGGCCCCGGCATTGTATAACCCTCAGATTGTACAAAGGAATACCTTGAACCGCATGTTCGAGTCGCGCATGGTATCGCGATCTGATCTCATAATGATCTACTTTTCGCAGCTGCTTCGGGGGAGCGGTTGACCTGTTAAACACCCTGGGGGCAATTCGTGAACCACCAAAATCTGTCGTCGTTCATCTGGTCGGTCGCCGATCTCCTGCGCGGCGACTACAAACAATCTGACTACGGCAAAGTCATTTTGCCGTTTACGGTCCTTCGTCGTCTGGACTGTGTGCTTGAGCCGACCAAAGCCAAGGTGCTTGCCGAGTTCGCAGCAAAGAAGAAAGCCGGGCTGAACCCAGACCCGTTCTTGCTGCGCGCGTCGGGCCAGAGCTTCTACAACACGTCTGACCTCGACCTGCGCAAACTGATGGGTGATCAGGACCACATCAGCCAGAACCTATACGCCTACGTTCAGGCGTTCTCACCTGCGGTGCGCGACATCTTCGAGCGCTTCAGCTTCTCGACGCAGATCGACAAGCTGGCGAAGAGCGGCCTGCTCTATCTCGTCACCGAGAAGTTCGCAGGCATCGACCTGCACCCGGAGGCCGTTGACAACCACGAGATGGGGCTGGCCTTCGAGGAGCTGATCCGCAAGTTCGCCGAGCTGTCGAACGAGACGGCCGGTGAACATTTCACGCCGCGCGAAGTCATCCGATTGATGGTCAACCTGCTGTTCGTCGAAGACGACGAGGTTCTGACCAAGCCCGGTGTGGTCCGAACGATCTATGATCCCACGGCGGGCACCGGGGGAATGCTGTCGGTGGCTGGCGAACACCTCGCCGCGCTGAACCCGCAGGCTCGGCTGACTATGTTCGGTCAGGAACTGAACGACGAGAGCTACGCGATCTGCAAGGCGGACATGCTGATCAAGGGGCAGGATGTCGCCAACATCGTTGCGGGCAACACGCTGTCTGAAGATGGACACGCCCGCGCGAAGTTCGACTACATGCTCTCCAATCCTCCGTTCGGTGTGGAGTGGAAGAAGGTGGAGAAGGAGGTTCGCAAGGAACACCAGACCCAGGGCTTCAATGGTCGCTTCGGTCCCGGACTGCCGAGTGTTTCGGATGGCTCCCTGCTTTTCCTCCTGCACCTGTTGTCGAAGATGCGACCGGCGTCGGACGGCGGCAGCCGGTTCGGCATCGTTCTTAACGGCTCACCATTATTCACGGGTGGGGCGGGATCAGGTGCCAGTGAAATCCGCCGCCACTTGCTGGAAAACGATTTGGTCGAGGCCATCATCGGTCTGCCGACCGACATGTTCTATAACACTGGCATCTCCACTTATGTCTGGATCGTCTCCAACCGCAAGCCAACCCAGCGCAAGGGCAAGGTACAGCTCATCGATGCCTCCTCGTTCTGGCAGAAGATGCGCAAGAGCCTTGGCTCGAAGCGTAGGGAGATGAGCGAGTCTCACATCGCTGACGTGACGAAGCTGTTCGGCTCTTTCGTCGAGGCACAACTCGCCACGGTGTTCGATGCCGGGGGGACAGAGGTGGGACAAGAGATCGTGCTTGCGGCTTCAGGACCCTCGTCCGTTCCCAAGGACGGCATAGTGAAGCTCGCACCTCTGTCCCGAATCTTTCCGAACGATGCTTTCGGCTACCGCGCCATCACGGTGGAGCGACCACAGCGCGATGAGAAGAGTGAGGTGGTGCTTGGCAGCAAGGGCAAGCAGAAGGGCAAGCCGCAAGCGGACAGCGCCTTGCGCGACACCGAGAACGTGCCGCTGTCGGAAGAGGTCGAGAGCTACTTCCGGCGCGAGGTGCTGCCCCATGCGCCCGATGCGTGGATCGATGAAGAGAAGACCAAGATCGGGTACGAAATCCCCTTCAACCAATACTTTTACGTGTTCGAGCCGCCGCGCCCGCTGGCGGAAATCGATGCCGAACTTGCGCAGGTCGCGGCGCGTATCAAAGCCATGATCGAGGGATTGGCCGCATGAGCTTTCTGCGGTACGAGCGCCACAGGGATAGCGGTATCGATTGGCTTGGTGAGATACCTGAGCATTGGCAGTTGTACGCATTGAAGCGGTTGGCTCTGTTGCAGAGCGGAGACTCGATAACAGCCGAGAGCATCAATGAAACAGGCGCGTTTCCGGTCTACGGCGGGAACGGCCTAAGAGGCTATGCAGCAACATACACACACAACGGCCAGCATGTGTTGATTGGGCGACAGGGCGCCCTGTGCGGGAACATCAACTACGCTGCCGGGAAGTTCTGGGCTTCCGAACATGCCGTTGTCGTTACACCACTTCGCCAAGTGGAGTTGCGCTGGCTTGGAGAATTGCTAAGGGCGATGAACCTTAATCAGTACTCGGTTTCTGCCGCCCAGCCGGGACTATCGGTCGATGCGGTCGGTCGTCTCGGAATTCCTGTACCACCCCTGCCCGAACAAATCGCCATAGCTCAATTCCTCCATCGTGAGACGGCCAAGATCGATGCGCTGGTGAAAGAACAGCAGCGACTGATCGAACTACTCAAGGAGAAGCGCCAGGCCGTCATCTCCGACGCTGTCACCAAGGGCATCGATCCGAATGCGCCTATGAAAGCTTCGGGCGTTGACTGGCTCGGGGAAGTGCCAGAGCATTGGGAAGTAACCCAACTGAGGCATGTCGCTCGTGAGGGCACAAGCATTACTTACGGCATTGTGCAAGCAGGTCCTGACATCGAGGGGGGCATACCGTACATCCGAACCTCTGACATGGCAGGCGATCAACTTCCCTGCGACGGGTATCTGCGAACTTCGCCTGAAATAGACGCCGCATACGCTCGCTCGAAGGTGAGCACGGGCGATGTGGTCATCGCCATCAGAGCGACTATCGGAAAGCCTCTGATCACTCCCTCGTTCTTAGACGGCGCCAACCTAACGCAGGGCACTGCGAAATTTAGCCCTGGCCCTTCTGTGCTCAATGAGTTCATTTTCTATTTCCTACGTAGCTCACCCGCAGTGGGGCAATTTGAACGACTGGGAAAAGGAGCCACGTTCAAGGAAATCACACTTGAGATGCTAAGGAAATTCCAGGTGCTGCGACCGCCCCTAAACGAGCAGCGCCAAATCGCCGATCTACTGGCGTCGAAGACAGCGCAGCTCGATCGTCTCATCTCGGAAACAAAAAGAGCGGTCGCGCTGCTTCAAGAGCGCCGCGCTGGTCTGATCTCGGCCGCAGTCACCGGCAAGATTGATGTGCGGGGGCTCGTCCAAACCGATAGCCCGGTTCCTGACGTGGTCGCCGCATGACCCTACACAAGGAGATCAGCTTCGAGGACGAGATTTGCGGCCACCTTGCCGCGCACGGCTGGTTCTACGTGGAGGGTGATGCGGCTCTCTACGACCGTCCTCGCGCGCTTTTTTCGGCCGATCTAGTCGCCTGGGTGGAAGCCACGCAGCCAACGGCTTGGCAAACGCTCTCGAAGAACCATGGCGCGAGTGCCGAGGGCATCCTGCTGGACCGCGTCCGCAAGCAGCTTGATGATCGCGGCACTCTCGACGTGCTGCGTCATGGCGTCGAGTTGATCGGACTGCGTCAGCCCATCGCGCTCGCCCAGTTCAAACCTGCGTTGGCGATGAACGCCGACATCCTCGCTCGCTACGCCGCGAACCGGCTCCGCGTTGTGCGCCAGGTGCGTTACTCCTCGGCGAACGAGAACTGTATCGACCTCGTGCTGTTCCTCAATGGGCTCCCGGTTGCCACCGCCGAACTCAAAACCGACTTCACCCAGAGTATTGACGATGCCATCGACCAGTATCGGTTCGACCGCCGCCCGCGCTCCAAGGGGCAAGGCGTCGAGCCACTGCTGAACTCCCCCAGCGGGGCGCTTGTGCATTTCGCCGTTAGCAACAGTGAAGTCCACATGACGACGCAGCTTGCCGGTCCAGCGACTGCCTTTCTGCCCTTCAACAAGGGTGACCACGGAGCCAAGGGCAACCCGCCGAACTCGGCCGGTCACCGCACGAGCTACCTCTGGGAGGAGGTCTGGCAGCGCGATAGTTGGCTGGAGATCATTGGCCGCTATCTGGTGACCCGGCGCGACGACAAGAAGAGGATCACCAGCATCATCTTCCCGCGCTATCACCAGCTCGACGCCACCCGGAAGCTGCAAGCCAAGGTGTTGGAGGAGAGTGCAGGCGGCAAGTTCCTCATCCAGCACTCGGCAGGCTCCGGCAAGACCAATTCGATTGCGTGGTCTGCGCACTTCCTCGCCGACCTACACGATGCCAACAACGAAAAACTGTTCTCCACCGTCATCGTCATCTCCGACCGCAACGTGATCGACGCCCAGCTTCAGGACGCGCTGTTCGACTTCCAGCGCACCACTGGCGTGGTTGCCACCATCAAGTCCGAAGGGGCGAGCAAGAGCGGGCAGCTCGCGGAGGCGCTGGCTGCGGGCAAGAAGATCATCGTCTGTACCATCCAGACCTTTCCCTTCGCGCTGGAAGAGGTCCGCAGGCTTGCGGCTACTGAAGGCAAGCGGTTCGCGGTGATCGCCGACGAGGCGCACTCGTCACAGACCGGCGAAGCTGCCGCAAAACTCAAGCAGGTGCTATCGCCGGAGGAGCTGGCCGAACTGGGGGACGGCGGCGAGATCAGCACCGAGGACATGCTGGCTGCTCAGATGGCGGCTCGCGCGAACGACAAGGGCATCACCTATGTCGCCTTCACCGCCACCCCGAAGGCCAAGACGCTGCAATTGTTCGGGCGTCCGCCGAAGCCCGATCAGCCGATTGGTGACGATAATCTGCCCGCCCCGTTCCATGTCTACTCGATGCGGCAAGCCATCGAGGAAGGCTTCATCCTTGACGTGCTGAAGAACTATACGCCGTACCGGCTGGCCTTCCGCCTCGCCAACAACGGCAAGGAATGGGACGACAAGGAGGTCGAGCGCGATGCCGCGCTTAAGGGCATCATGCGGTGGGTGAGGCTGCACCCCTACAATATCAGCCAGAAGGTGCAGATCGTCGTCGAGCATTTCCGCGAGAGTGTCGCGCCGCTGCTGGAGGGCCGTGCCAAGGCAATGGTGGTGCTTGGGAGCCGCCTTGAGGCAGTGCGCTGGCAACTCGCCATCGAGAAGTACATCAAGTCCCGTGGTTACAAGATCGGGACGCTGGTCGCCTTCTCAGGCGAGGTGATTGACCATGAGTCCGGCTCTGATCCCTTTACCGAAGCCAGCAAGGCGCTGAACCCTGGCCTGAAGGGACGCGATATCCGGGACGCCTTCAAGGGCGACGAGTTCCAAATCCTCCTGGTCGCGAACAAGTTCCAGACCGGATTCGATCAGCCGCTGCTTTGCGGAATGTATGTGGACCGGCGTCTTGCGGGCATCCAGGCCGTGCAGACACTGTCGCGGCTCAACCGCGCTTATCCCAGCAAAGACACGACGTATGTGCTGGACTTCGTCAACAGCTCGGAAGAGGTGTTGGCGGCGTTCAAGACCTACTACGACACAGCCGAACTGGAGGGGGTCACCGACCCCAATCTCATCTACGACCTGCGGGCCAAGCTCGATGCTTTGGGGCACTACGACGAGTTCGAAGTGGATCGCGTCGTGGGCGTCGAGATGAACCCCAAGGCCAAGCAGGGTGACCTGATCGCAGCCCTTGAACCGGTGGTGGATCGCCTCCTGAAACGGTTCAAGCAGGCCCAGGAGAAGCTCCAGACAGCGCAGGCGAGGGACGATGCCAAGGCCATCGAAGAGGCCAAAGGCGAGATCAATGCGCTCACCCTGTTCAAGAGTGACATGGGCGCTTTCCAGCGCATGTACAGCTTTCTGTCGCAAATCTTCGACTATGGCAACACGGCCATTGAGAAGCGGTTCATGTTCTACCGGCGTCTGATCCCGCTCCTGGAGTTTGGTCGCGAGCGCGAAGGCATCGACCTATCGAAGGTAAAGCTCACCCATCACAGCCTAAAAGACCAGGGCAAACGGCAATTGCCGCTCGGAGATGGTGAAGCGCCCAAGCTGCCGCCCCTGTCGGAGGCAGGTTCCGGTTCGCTGCACGAGAAAGAGAGAGCGCGCCTGGAAGAGATCATTGCGAAGGTAAACGACCTGTTCGAAGGCGATCTGACCGACGACGATCAACTCGTATATGTGAACAACGTCATCAAGGGAAAGCTGCTGGAGTCCGAAGAGCTGGTTCTCCAGGCCAGCAACAACACCAAGGCGCAGTTCGCTAACTCGCCGACGCTCTCCAAGGAAATCATGAACGCCGTGATGGATGCATTGGCGGCCCACACGACCATGAGCAGGCAGGCAATTGACTCTGAGAAGGTGCGAGAGGGCTTGAAGGATGTGCTGCTAGGCCCCGCACAGCTCTACGAGGCATTGAGAGATAGGGGCATCCAGCACGGACAAGAGCCGGATCAAGGAAACAGGTAAATGAACGGCCCCGCCGATAAGCCACGCGGCGGGGCCGTTCAGATCATCAGGCCGGGTACATCCGCCGCGCCTTCCGATCTAAATGTCTCTGATTATTGCACCTCATCGTGTGAGGATGAAGGCAACCATGCGGCATCAAGCGGATCACATTTCGCCTGAAAACGCGCAGCCGCCAGCTCGGCGTTCCGCCAATCGGCCCGGCGTTTAAGCTCCTTCGCCAACGCTTTACGCGCCTCCATGTCCCAAATGATCTTGTCGATCTCGGCGCCGTCCAGCGTCCGCTTGATCCGCAACACAAGCTGCAACGTCATGATGATCGGGCCATAGGGCAGCAGCAAGTCATGCGCGGCGACATCGCAGTGCGCCAGGAACGTGTCGATTGCTTCCTCGCTGTTGCAGATGAGCAGGGCCAGCTCGCGCGCCTGCCGGAGGTCGTCGGCGGGCACCGCAGGCTCGCCGTCGAGCAGCATACGCTCGGCAGCACGACCGGCCAGGAACTCGATACATTTGGCGTAGACGCTGCCGAAGATATCGGCCACGGCACGACGATCTTCGCCGGCCTGCGGCATGATCGGACCAACTGCGTCACGAACGTCTGAGGCGTCGCCGCGACCTTCCGCGAACGCCTCCGTATGGCCGACACCCCAGCAAAACCCCTGGTAACCGCGAGCCACGTTGGGGTTCACAGTGACGCCGCCAACCTCATGCCCGAGCACGCGCGCGCAGACGGCATGCCCAGCTTCATGGACGGCGATCCGTACATCCTGGTCGTATATGCGACCGAGCGAGGCGAGGAGTTCGCCGTACTCATCGACCTCCGCATCGAGGCCGCCGCCGTTGTCGTTCGTGCCCTGTTCGACGCCGGCAGCGGCCTCCATCCCGGCGAGAGAGGTCGCAGGCTGCGCGGTACCTTCCTGGGCCGGATTTGCTTCAGACATGTCCCAGCACATTCCGATGCCGCGCGAGCATGCGCGCGCGGATGACCTCGACCTCGTCAGGCTGCGGCATTGCCCGAGCAATCACCTTCGCGACCTCGGACGGCATGTTGTCGGGGCCTCCGAACCAGCCATCGATCCGGGTCGTGATCACGTCGGGGGGCATCAAGTCTTTCGAACCGCGCATGATCACAGCCGGGGGACACTGATTTGGATCGTGCGCGCCTCAGCGCTGCGGTCGATCTCGATGAAGCCGGCTTCACGCAAGACCGGATCGGGCTCGACGGGCGGCACGCTCTTGGGCTCCTCCATTGCGTCCAGATCGAGAACATCAGGAGCTTGCGGGCTGAAGTCGCCGCCGCGCGCGCCACGGAGCCGGGCGCGACTGGGATCAGTCACGGCGACAGCCACGCCCAGACGCAGGGCATGCTGCGCCGTCGCCACCGGCATGGTGGCATCTTCCCACTGCCCGGCGAACCGCTTACGGCCGTCCTGGTCGCGGTAGTGCGCGCTGCGCAGCATGAAGACCGTCATGGTCGGCGGCGCCGGCTCGGGCGTCGAGTTGAGCGTGGCGCCGGGGTTGGCTGCGGGGATCGGCGCCGCGCCGTCTTGGATCGCACGGACCATGCCGCGAATATCCTGCGCGGCGAAGGCGACGGCGACTTCGAGTTGCGCCTGCCCATTGCGAACGAAGGTCGCCACCTGTGCGGTCTCGAAGTGATGGTGGATTGCTTCCAAGGTATCGGCAAGGCGGCGACCGGCGTTCAGGTAGTCCGGCAGCGCCCGTTCGACCTGATCGAGCTTGCGCGCAAGCTCGTCACTTGCCGCCTTGCGCTGCGCAGCCGCGCGCTCGGCCACGAGCTTCTGCTCGGTATCGGCGATTTTTGTCTGCACTCCTTTGAGGGCATCGGCGTAACCGTCACGGGTCAGCGCACAGGCGGCGACCGCCGCCTCCAGCTTGGCGCGAGCCCTATCGTCCGCATCGTTGTCGGCTTCGAGATGATGACGCTGCAACTTCGCCTTTGCCTCAACGAACGCAGCATCCGCAGCCGCACGCCGATTGCTGAGCATCTCGGCGCGAGCGCGCAACGCCGGCAGTTCGATTTCGAGTGTTTCCATCGAGTTTTTTCGTCGAAAGAGTGCCATGACAGAAAGCTACGTGATTTGCGGCGCCCTGGGTGCGGTATGCACCACATTCGGCGCGGTGCGCGCCACATTCTTCTGTGGGTCAACGTGTCACCTGTCACGCGGCGGATGGGCTCACTGGCGGGACGGCGTCAGCATCGACATGTCGGGGGCGCGGGAAATCAAGTTGCCAAACTGGCGAGTTGATCCGATGAGCCGTCGTGACGTGACCCTGACCGTCGATCTGGCGATGCGAACCTGGGCGCCGAAGGCCAATGACGGTACTTTCGTCACCGTCACGCAGGGGCGGCGGCGGCTCCTCACGTCGGGGTCGCGGCGATCAGGGGGCGCGGCGGACGTTCGCACGATCCGTGCGAAGGTTGCCCCATGAGCCGCCGCGACTGGACCCTGACCGTCGACCTCGCGGTGCGGACCTGGGCGCCAGCTCATCATTGTTGGTGATGAAGCCGGCGAAGCACTCCTCACGCGCGCCTTGACGTTCGCAGCATCGAGGAAGTCCGACAGGTCTCGCGCGGTGTGGCGAGGTTCGGGGCGAACCATGGCACGCCCCGTCGCGGGCGTGGCGGTGGATGCGCGGCCGAACCGGCCGCGCATCGAGGCAGCATCGAAGAGCTTGCGCTGATCCGACACCGCGTATTCGCGGCCTATGCGCGACAAGCCTCTTGATCGTCGGCGGGCGGTGCGTACCTGGGCGCCGAAGATGAGCGAGGCGGCGCTTGGCCGAAAGGCGCGATCGTCGCGCCTTTCGCTGCCGGTTACGCCGTCGCACACCCCAACAATGCGATCGACTGCTGTTCCCGATACTTCTCCAAGCGAGCCTCGGCGGCGCGACATGCGCGCTCGCCACGGCGCGTCTCAAGCTGGCGCATCAGCTCGGGCATGTCCACCAACCACAACCCGCCGACTAGATAACCAAGCGGCCGGTCGGTGTGCTCGGCAGCGACGCACCAGCGCCGGATGGTTTCCGGGTCAGCGCCTGCTATCTCCGCCGCCCTCGACAACGGCAGCGCCTCGCAATCCCGAAACTGGGCGATCCAGTTGCGCTGGTGCGGGCGCTCGCGCAATTCAGCAGCGATTTGTTCAAGCAACGCGGCGTGTTCGGTGTCGGTGGACATCAGATCACCTCGTCGGCATCGATGTCGCACGGGATGGGTTCGCACATCCTGACCCAAAAATCGCCGGCATCACGGGGCCATTCGGCCGCCGCGCTGACCTCGTCCATCATCTCGTGCCAGATCAGCTCGGCCCGAGCGCTGAGCACGTCATCTTCAACAGTGTGGAGCGACCGGCCGATTTCGAGATAGGTCGTCTGGTATTGGTGGAGCAGCGGAGCGAGCTTGAGCGCCATGTCGCGGCGCTTGTCGAACGACTTCGCCGCGCCGATCAGCGCCACCTGTTTCTCGAACTCCAGCCGCATCGGGTCGAGCGCCGTCGTGCGGTGGAAGTCGTATTGGTCCCGGTACTTGCCGGTTGGGTGCTGTCTGTGGCGGCGCAGTGACCTCGTTCCCCGCCGTTCGAGAGCATCCACGGCGGTCGAGACCTTCCAGAGGGGCCGCCCCCGCTCGATCCGATCGGGCGCAAAGTCGCGCAGCGCGCGCGTCAGGGTCCCGCGATCATGTTCGAGGAGCAGCGCGAGGGCGTTGATCGAAAAGTGCAGCTTCATGAGGAATTCAATCTGCTCGGTTGTTGTTGCAGCAGGTTCCAAAAATTGCATCGCTAGGGATACCGGGCGCTCTCGCGCGACCCGCATTGGCAGGGCGCCAGGAAGGACCCTGCGCGAAGCAGGTGGGCCGCAGTCAGGCGCAGTCAGGCTCACGATGATCCGCATGTGCCGCTCCGTCCCGCTTCCGGCGCGCAGAGCGGAACGGCGCCAAGCTCCCGTCGTACAAAAGGTTTTCGTATTTTCTTCTTCCTTGTTCCTCTTGTCCTCTTTAAAAGAAAGAGAATTAGACGACAGCAGAGCGCTGCGTTCCGTGCCCTGAGCGGCACAAGCGGAACGGGCGCGCAACCCCTTTATCGGACTGCAAAAATCCCGTTCCGAGCACGGCTCCGATGCGGCACTCAAAACGGCACCTCATCAGCGTCACTGGCGATCTCTTCAGCCTCATCGTCCGCCTCTTCCGTCTGCCATTTGGTGAGCTTCGGATTGCGCCAGGGCCAGCCGGGGAAGCGCTTCTCCCATGCGCGCCGGCTTGCACTCAGCTCAGGAAAAGTCCAGCCACGGCGCCGCATGACTTTCTTGTCATTCGTGCAGCCCTGATCGCCCAGGAAGTCCCCGAGCTTGTGATCGCTCACGCCGCGCAGGCGCGGCTCGATATTCCGGGCCTGATCGTACAGACCGAGCCGGGTGACCCAGCGATCGCCCATTCCCAGTGTGACCTTGTACTCGTACTTGTTCGAGACTGCTCGATTGGGCTCGCTCGGGTCGCATCCCACCAACGCGCCAGTCTCCAACAGTTCGACCCACCAGCTATCCAGGGGCGAAAGCGACAGCGCCTGCTGGCTCGTGAGATCATTGCACTTCGGAAGTTGGCGGGGATGGAAGTCACCCAGATCGTGATGCAGGAGGTCGTGGAGCATGGCGCCGTAACCACCATTCTCCAACTGTTCGTTGATCGCCTTGAACCACTCATGGTCCTGGAGCTTGTCGTCGTTGACCTTCAGGACAAAATAGCGCCGCTCGCGCTCACCGGCCGGCACCACCCAGTCCTCATTGCTGGCCATCATCACATGCAGCAGGTTCGGGACCTCGACGCCGTCGCGGCCTTTGGCCTCGATGAAGATGGTTCGCTCGGTGACCAAGCGCTTGACGGTGCCCTCGGCCCCCTTGTTGCCGGGCCAATACGCCTCATCCGCGAACAGCAACACGGTGTCGCGCAAATGGCCGTTGAACCGTCCGACGAGATGCTCCGCGCTGGAAATCTGCAAGGCATGCTGGCCGAGCAATTTGCACATCGCATTGGCGACGGTGCCCTTGCCGGCGCCGCGCTTGCCCTGCATCACGAGAGCCACCTCGGCGCGCTCGTCCGGGTGCTGCACGCACCAGGCAAGCCAGTTCATGACGTAGTCGAAGACCTCCTTCTTACGGGAGGCGACCACGATCCAGATATGGTCGCGGAGCTTTCTCCAGTCGCCGGGCGCCGGCTGGAAGGCCCAGCCGCGCCACAGGTTGAGCTTGCCGTTGATCACCCGGGCGTTGTTGCCCGGGTGAAAGGTCAGGCCCTCGTATTGGCGTCGCTTGGCCTGATTGAGCCACCACGTGCCCAGCGGCACGGTCTTGTCACCAACATCAACCCGCTTGTTCATATGCAGGTTCCTGAAGTCGGCAAAGCGCATCAGGACCAGCTTCCAACGGCTGCGCTCATGCTCAAACGTGCCGACGAACGACTTGCCGCCCTCCTGGACGACAAAGTAGCGAACGTTCATGCCGTCGAGCCGCTTGTCACCGGTCGGCAGCAAGGTCGGGTCGGGAGTGCCGTCGGTGGAAGCCATCGTATTCATGACTTCACCTCCGTCAGCTCGCAATCAGGGGCGTCGATACGGGGATGCTTCCTGAGCCAGTCGCAGCACATGTAGCGCAAGTCACGCTCCTCGCGCCGCCAATTCCAACTGCCGCCCGCCGCGCCGGCCGCCCGCTGGGTATGAGACAGCAAGATCGAAACGACTTCATCGATCGGCTTGCCGGCGTTGAGCATCGCCGCCGAGCAGGCAAGCTGGGTGCGATGGATGCTGCTGTCGCCGCTGCCCTCGTACATCATGTTTTCCAGCCGCTCATCGACATCGATGCGCATCATTCCGTACTGGCGTCCATATTCGAAAAAAGCGTCGTAGAGGTCGTCGATGACACGCGAACGCTCCATCCGCTGCTTGCGCGCCAGGATGGGCCGAGCCTCTGCGAGCCATTCTTCGAGATCATCAAGCTCGTAGCGGCGATTGGCTTCGAGACAAATGACCTCAACTTCAACCCACTTGCCGTCCTTGGTGTTGTGGGAGGTCGGCAGCCGCAACACCCGAGCCACCTCACAAACGGCGAGATCGCCAGCGACGATCTCGGCGATCCGGCGCAGCGCAGTTTCGATGCGCTCGATGTTGCCTTGGGTCGGCAACGCCTCCTTGAACAACCAATAGCAATGCAAGCCGCCGCCAGAGAACACGATGACGGTCGGTGGGTACATCAGGGTCGCGAGCTTGCGCACGACCTCCTCGCGGCCGGTGATGCCCTCGACGTTCTTGAAATCGATGTCGGCATGGAGACCGATGGTTTCGACGATGTTCTCCTTGTTGCGCTTGGCGCCTCCCTCCAACGTGCCGACACAGAAGAACAACCCACGGCCGGGCCTGTCCCAGTTCTTGATGAACGACGTGATGCGCGACGGCAGCCGAGTATGGATATGCCGCTCCCCGGCCTGATCGGGGTCGCGGCGGTCATTCGGGAACGTGCAGATATAGACCTGCGCGGTCGTGTACGCGAACAGCGTCTTGAGGAGACCCACCGCCGAGATCGGCGCCGAGTTGTCGGCTTGCACGCACACGCGCGTGCTGGTATCAGAGACGAGCATTTGAGAATTCCTGATGCGTGATGAATGATAGAGAGAGGCGGCCTGTGGCGGGCCGCCTTTTCTACGACTAGGCCGCGTGCTCAACATTCGCGGCGACACTTTCGCGCGCCCGGCGCCAATCGGTCGCCGCTTCAATGCTGATGGTCACCCTGCGAAAGGCGCGCATCTCGCGCGGGCCGAGACCGGCGTTGCGCAGCTTGAAGTACATCGCCGGTGAAATGCGATGCGCCTCGCAAAACTCCTTGATGGTGAAGGCCGCGCGCGGCACTTCAGCCTCTGTCGCGTCGGACAGATCCTGCTTTTCGGCCTTCCCGTTGCTACCAGATGCGGTGATCGATTTGATTGCCATTGCTGCTGTACCTCTCCTTGTCAGCATGGACAGCAGTAGATCACCGTGGAGGATCAATGACGGGGCATTTTGGATGTTCAGGTTTTCTGACGGTCGCGACGCAATGGGCCTGCCGCTGGCTTCCGCTTTTTAGAAGCGGGGCGCCGACGCCGTTTCTTTGCCTGGGCGATGATGCTCTTGATGCCGCTGGGACCGGGCGCCCATTCGCCGAGTGCGGCCTTCAGCGTCACCCGCAAAAACCGGATCAAGGGGCCGATCGGCTCGTCAACTCTGTTTTTCGAGGACCCGAGCCGGCCGTGGAGGTGATCCTCCCAGATGGCGAGCAGTCGGTTCTGTAGCGTCTCACGATTTCGGTTTCTTCTTCCACCGAAAGGCGTACTCCAAGTCTCATATCGGGAGGCCAGATGCTTGAGCCGCTCCTCTAGCAGCCCGAGCCCAGGATCAGGCAATCCATCCAAGTCATCCCCTGACGGCGATAGCGTCTCCAAGCGTGACAGCCTATCCTGCAAGCCTCGGACGTGTCCCTGCGCACTTCCGAGAACCTCCTTATATTCTCGAGATCGTCTCCTTTGCTCTCTCAGGTTCTCGATTTCCGAGAACTCTAGGCAAGCCTCCTCTATCGCGCGGCGAACTGCGGGCCAGTCGATTTCGGCAGGCCATCTGCGGCGGACTGCCTGGATAGCCTGCCATGTCTCTTGAGTGAGCTGGGTGAAGATTTCTGATTGCGAATTGTACATACCTCTCCTCATCATGGCCGTGCCCCGCCTGTCTGAGGTCGGTCGGCTTTCGGGGCTTCAAAGCCCATGATGAAGCGTCCAGCACTTCGTGATGCGTCGGGGTGACCGGCGCAGTGTCGAAAAGCTGTCAGCGCGAGCTAACGAATGTCGGCGTCAGTCCGTTGCGTTACCTCGCGCTCGCGATCGAGTTAAACCTAAGCCGCTTGTGCCAAGTTAAACGGTTTCTCGAAATCGAGCAACGTCGCCCGCGTCAGCGCCTCGGTCGGATCGCCAATAATGTACCGGCTGTAGTTCTTCTCGATCATCGCGACAGATGTGTCATGGTGCGCAGCGACCACGCGGGTCGGCAGGCCCTTGAGCAATTGCCGGACAATCGACCAATGCCGCAGCGCATAGGGCGTCACCTCTAGCCCCAATTCGAGACGCTCGACCACCGGGCGGAACAGTGCCGCCAAATTCCAGATCTTGTCGAACAGCGGCGCGTGCTCAGCCCGGCCCGTCGCCTGTTGCCGCAGCGCCTTCGCCAATCGCGGCGAGATCGGCAGCGGCCGATATTCGATCTTCCGGTTCTTACCCTTGCGGCTGGTCGGCATCATCAGCCGAGGCGCGGTCAGATGGTCTTGCAGATCGGACGGCGTCAGCCTGAAGACTTGGCTTTCGCGTGCGCCGGTCTCTGCCAACAGTTCGATCAGCAGCCCGAAGGCGGCGTCCTCACCATAGGACCCGCTGACCAAAGCCGCCACCGTGTGATCCGGCAGAATGACATTGCGCGCGACTTCGCTGTCGGGCAGTTTCTTCAATCCGTTCTGCCATGACGCCGTGTTGGTGATGCGCTTGTCGTTGCGCGCGGCAAGAGCGAGCGCGGCCTTCAGCGACCGCCCAATGCGATCTGCGGATGACGGCTTCAGCTCCTTCTTGACCAGCCCCGCGCGCCAGTCCCTCAGCTCACGCTCGGTGAGCAACGCGATGGCCTTGCCCTTCAGAGCGTCGCTAAGATGCAAGCGAAGTTGCGTGGCGTTGTACTTGCGGCCACCGCGCATCTCCAAGTCGGCTTCATAGGCTTCAATGGCCTCGGCGACACTGATCGGCTGCTCGCTGTTGCCTTCGCCAGCTCGCGCCAGTGTCTTTGCCTTCTCTAGTGCCTGCCAGTACGTCATCACGCTTTCGCCGTTGGCGTCTTCGTGGTCGTCGGCGAGAGCAAAGCGCTTCAACCAGCCCTGGGCTTTCACGCTCCATGTGCCCGGGCCTGCGTTGCGGCGATAGGCGAGAAAGATGCCGGGCGCGATCAGAGCCGTGTACGGCTTCTTACGTGTCGCGAGCTTCAAACGTGCAGTACGATTTTCCAGAAATGCAGATCGTGTGCGGCGGGCCATAGTGTCCCTCGAAATGTCCCCAGGATGGGGGTGGAGGAGTATGGAGCCTACTGTAGCGCAGTGGAGATAAAATCAGCAACAACAATGAGTTAGCGGACTTGTATGGAGCTGTATGGAGCGCTATGGAGTTCACTTTCTCCCCTTGTGGGAGAAGGTGGCGCGAAGCGCCGGATGAGGGGTATGTCTCCTTAAACTCAGCTCAGCGTTGGAGGAGAGAGACCCCTCGCCCGTCTCGCCGCTATGCGGCGAGCCACCCTCTCCCACAAGGGGAGCGGGGAAGAAAACGCGAGCCTCAGTTCTCCCGGCTCGCGCTCTCCAACGCCTCGAGCAGATCGTCGATCTCCATGCGCTTGCGGAAATCGGGATCGACGAAGCGCGCTTTGACGATACCGTCGCGGCCGACCACGAACACCGCGGGGATCGGTAGCATCCAGCCGTCATTGCCGTGGAATTTCGCCATGTCCTGATAGGACAACAGGCTCTGGATCTCGGCGCCGAGCCAGATCGCGAGATTGAGCGACAAAGCATAGCCGTTGTCGAGATCGGTCAGGATCGGAAACGGCGCACCGGAATCGGCCTTGATCTGCCGCGTGTATTCCTGCGTCTCCGGCATGATCGCAACGACCTGCGCGCCCATCGCCTTGACACGGTCCTGCGCCTGCACCACGGCGCGCACATTGAGCCGGCAATAGGGGCACCAGTGGCCGCGGAAGAACATCACCGCGACGGGGCCTTGCGCCAGCAGCGCGGGCAGCGTCACGAGACGCCCGCCCTCGTCAGGCAGCATGAATGGCGGCATCGCATCGCCCGGACGCGGCGCGGTCTCCCCGCCGCCGTTCCCGTTCAATCGCGCCACCAGGCGATCGACCGCCTCGCCATAGGCCGGAAACACTTGGCGGCTTGCGTCGGCATACGCGAGGAGCTGCTCGTTCAGCGTTCCCTCCATCTCGCGGCAGCGCTGGAAGGCAAGCTTGAGCTGCTCGGCGTCAGCTGGTGAGAGAGAAGTCATCTTCCGCTCCGGCGTTCGAAGGGCGAATATTAGGTTCCTGGTCCGGCCGCCCGCAAGGGCGGCCGTTACGCGAGGGCCGGTTCAGTTCACGTAGAAATTGCCGGTGGGATCGAGCCGCCCCGACGTGGAGTACAGCGTGCCGTTGTCCATGAAGAAGACGGTGTTGGCGGGCACCTTCTTGGCGTTCTTCATCATCGCCTCGTGGTTCTTCTCGGCCGGGGCCATGGCCATCGCCGACATCTTGCCGGGCCCGCCATAGACATAGGCCATGCCGGCCTTCAAATCCCAGGCCGCTTCCGAGAAGGCCGAGGTGGCGATCACCGCGAAGGCGGCGGTAAAAATCAGGGTCTTGGACACTTTCGTCATGAGATGCTCCTCCGGATTGACGTGAACGCCCGCCAATCGGGCGCCCCGCCATCGGACGCCGGATACCCCGGAAGCGGAAATGCCGATGCCCAATCGGTTCGATAGCCGCCGCGCATCAACATAGCGCAGGGCTATCACATCGAAAGCAAGTCGGTATTTCAACATCGACGCGATCTCGACGAAGCTCCTGCCATAGCCGGCGACCAGCGAGGTTGCGGCCAACAGAGGAGAGTTCCCATGTTCAAGCAGCACATGTTGTCGCGCCTGGTCTGGTCGGGCGCAGCCGTTCTCGGTGCACTGACATTTGCGGCGCAGCCGGCGCTCGCGGGCGAATGTCCTGTCGACAAGATCAAGCCGAACGCGCACCAGATGGTCGACTATAAGCCGGTCGGCGTCACCGACGTCACGCTCGGCGCCATCGACCTCGGCAAGCAGCCGGCGCATATCGAGGGCCGCGAGCTGCGCTTCCGCAAGCTCACCATCGAGCCCGGCGGCATCGTGCCCTGGCACAGCCACGACGACCGTCCTGCCCTGATCTTCGTGCAGCAGGGCGAGATCGTCGAATATGCCTCCAACTGCGTCGATCCGATCGTGCACAAGGCCGGCGACATCCGCCCCGAGGTGTTTGGCACCTCGCATTGGTGGAAGAACCTCGGCAAGGAGACGGTCGTTCTCTATGTCGGCGACGTCCGCAGGGACCCCAACGACCACCACATGTGACGCGCGCTTGAACAGGCCGCCGTTCCGGGGCGATGCGTAGCATCGAACTACGGTGCGCAATTTGCGCACCTGGGAACCTCGAGATTCCGGGTCTGGTGCACCGAGCCGCACTTTGCGGTCCCGTCCGCACCAGCCCGGAATGACAGATCAACGGAGAGCCGTGCCATGACCGATCTTTCCGCGTCGATCAAACCGGCCGCGATGACGATGGACGCGCATTCCCCGGGCCTTGCGCTTCGTTCGCTCGTCATCGGCCTCACCGCCTTCCTGACCGTCGTCGATCTCTTCGCGACGCAGGCGATCCTGCCCTCGCTGGCGCGCCATTACGGCGTCACGCCGGCGGCGATGGGCTTTGCCGTCAACGCCAGCACCTTCGGCATGGCGATTGCTAGCCTCGTCGTCGGCTTCTTCAGCCCGCATATCAACCGGCGGACCGGCATCCTGCTCAGCCTCACGCTGCTGGCGGTGCCTACGAGCCTGCTGGCGATCGCGCCAAATTTTGGCGTCTTCACCGCCTTGCGGATCGCGCAGGGCCTGTGCATGGCATCTGCCTTCGCGCTCACCCTCGCCTATCTCGGCGAGCAATGCAGCGCGATGGATGCCGGCGGCGCGTTTGCCGCCTACATCACCGGCAATGTCGCCAGCAACCTCGTCGGCCGGCTGATCTCGGCGGCGGTCGCCGACGGCCTCGGTCTCGCCTGGAATTTCTATTCCTTCGCGGCGCTCAACCTCGCCGGCGCGGCGCTGGTCTATTTCACCATCAGGCGCGTGCAGCCGATGCATGCCATGACGCCGGCGGGCCCGCCGCTTGTCGCCATGATCGCGCATTGGCGCAATCCGCGGCTGCGCGCCGCCTACGGCATCGGCTTCTGCATCCTGTTCGCCTTCATCGGCACCTTCACATTCGTCAATTTCGTGCTGGTCCGGCCGCCGCTGTCGCTCGGCATGATGGATCTGGGCCTCGTCTATTTCGTCTTCCTGCCATCGGTCGTCACGACGTTGCTCGCCGGCAGGGTGGCCTCGCGGCTCGGGACGCGGCCGACAATATGGGGCTCGCTCGCCGTCGCCGGACTGGGCCTGCCGCTGATGCTGGCGCCGCATCTGGGCGAAGTGCTCATCGGCATGGTTCTGGTTGGTGTCGGAACATTCTTCGCGCAGGCCGCCGCGACCGGCTTCGTCGGACAGGCCGCCACCGACAACCGCGGCGTCGCCAGCGGAACCTATCTTGCCTGCTACTTCTGCGGCGGGCTGATCGGCACGGCCGTGCTCGGGCGACTGTTCGACAGTTTCGGCTGGCACGCCTGCGTCGCCGGTGTCGGCGTGGCCCTCGCGGCCGCGGCCCTGCTCACATTCGCCCTGAAGCGCTAGCGCTTGACCGGCGCTTCCTGCGGCGGCTCGTCATCGGCGATGGCGCGCCAGGCCGCACCGTCGAGGTCGTCGTACTGACCGCTCCGCAAAGACCAAAGAAACGCGACAAGACCGGCGCCTCCGAGCATCAACGCCAGCGGAACCAGGATGACCAGGATTTCCATCACACGATCTCCCGCGAGTCGCTGCGGGCGCGCAGCGAATTCAGCATGACCAGGATCGACGATCCGCTCATGGCGGCAGCGGCAATCAGGGGCGTCACGACGCCGCTGATCGCAACCGGCACCGCGAGGACGTTATAGCCGATGGCAAGCCAGAGGTTCTGCCGCATCAGGTGCAGCGCCTTGCGCGCGGAATCGATCGCGGCGACGACAGGAGCCAGCGGCCGGCCGAGGAAGACGAGATCGGCGGTGGCCTGGCTGAGATGCGCCGCCGAGATCGGCGACATCGAGACGTGGGCGGCCGCCAGCGAGGGCGCGTCGTTCATGCCGTCGCCGACCATCAGCACTCTTGCACCGCGCCGCTTCAACTCCTCGATCCGCGCGATCTTGTCGGCCGGCGTGACGCCGGCACGCCATTCCGGAATGTCGAGCGCATGGGCCGCGGCCTTCACCGCCGGCTCGCGGTCGCCGGAGAGGATCTCGATGCCGATGTTGCGCGCCTTCAGCGCCGCGATCACGGCCTGAGCGTCCGGACGCAGGCCCTGACGCACCCAAAGGATGAATTTTTCGGCTCCCTTGCTGAAGGCCACGATGGAGGCTTCGGGATCGAGCCTCGTCCCGTCGCCGACCAGCGCCTCGGCGCCGCAGAAGGACGGACGGCCAAGGCGGATCTCGGCGCCGTCGACGTCTGCGCGCACGCCCTGCCCGGCCTCCTCGACCGCGCCGACGATCGGCGACCTGGCGCCGGCGGCCTGCGCCACCGCGGCGGCAACCGGATGATGGCTCGACAGCGCGAGGCGGCCGGCGAGTTCGAAGATATCGGCGGGAATGTCAGCCGCGTTCATCACTTCGAGGTCGGGCAGCGTCAGCGTGCCGGTCTTGTCGAAGATGACGTGGTCAGCTTCCGCCAGCCGCTCGATCGCATCGCCCGAGTTGAGCAGCACGCCGGACTTGAACATCGCGCCCGAGGCCACCGTCTGCACCGTCGGAATCGCGAGCCCAAGCGCGCAGGGACAGGTGATGATCAGCACGGCAACGCCGGTCACGATCGCATCATGCCAGGACGCACCCGCGATGACCCAGCCCAAAATGGTGATGAGCGCGGTCGCATGCACCACCGGCGCGTAGAGCCGCGAGGCGCGGTCGGCGAGCCGCATGTAGCGCGAGCGCGCCTGGAGCGCGTTGTCGAGCAGCCGCGCGATCTCGGCGAGCAGCGTCGCTTCGGAGGCCGCCGAAACGCGCACCCGCAGCGTACCGGAGATGTTCATGGAGCCGGCATAGACCGGCGTGCCCTGCTCGGCCGTGACATAGAGCGTCTCGCCGGTGATCAGGCTCTGGTCGATCTCGGAACGCCCCTCGATCACCGTGCCGTCGACCGCACAGCGCTCGCCGGGCCGCAGCAGCACGATGTCGCCAGGACTGATCGCAGCGACGGGCACCTGTGAAATCTCGTCGGGCCCGACGAACTTGGCCGCCGTCTCCGCCTTCAGCGCGGCGAGATTGCCGGCGACCGCGCGCGTCCGCCGCCGCATGTTCTGGTCGAGGAAGCGGCCGACCAGCAGGAACGTGAGCAGCATGATCGCCGCGTCGAAATAGGCGTGCTCGGCATGGTGGATGGTTTCGACCACGGACATGCCGAGCGCGAGGATCACGCCGATCGAGATCGGGACGTCCATGTTGGTCGTCTTCGCCGACAGCGCGCGCCAGGCGGAGCGGAAGAACGGCTGGCCGGCATAGGCCGCCGCCGGCAGCGCGATCAGCGCCGACAGCCAGTGGAAGAAGTCACGCTGCTCGGGCAGCATGTCCGAGACGTTGCCCGACCACACCGGGATCGACAGCATCATGACGTTCATGGTGGCGAACGCCGCAACGCCGAGGCAGCGCAGCAGGAAGCGCGATTCGGCGACCTCGGCCACTTCCGCGCTCTCGGTCTCGAACGGATAGGCCTTGTAGCCGAGCTCTTCGAGCCGGTCGATGAAACGGCCCGGGTCGAGCGTGCCCGCTTTCCATTCCAGCGCGACGCGGCGGTCGGTGAGATTCACGCGCGCCAGCGTGACGTCGGGAATGGCGGACAATCCGCGCTCGATCTTGGCCATGCAGCCGGCGCAGTGAACCCCCTCGACCGCGAGATCGATGTGCTTGATACCCTCGCCCGCGGTCCGGACGTAGTGCGAGAAATCCCGCGTGACGTGCATGACGACGTCCTCAGTTCAGGATCACGCGGTTGCGCGACAGGAATACGCGCGTCCCCCGCGCCTCGCCCTCGATCACCAGGTCCCACTGGCCCGGCGCGACGGAGGCGGCATTGCCGCGATAGATGCCGATGCCTGCCTCCGAGAGCTCGACCGAAAGATCGGCGCGCTTGTCGGTCGGTCGCTCGAGCCGGCCGCCGAACTTCAATCCGGACATTGGCTGGCCGCCGGCATCGCGTGCCTCGACCTGAAGTATGGCGCCGCCATCGGTCCCGCGCTCGATATGGGCGTTGACCTTCCATTTGCGCGCGGCCTGGTCCTGCGCCGCCGAGATCTCGCGATCATAGGTGAGACCCGCGGCATAGGGGCTGTCGACGTCGGTGCCGGGCAGCGTCGCGATCGCGAGCTTCATCATGGTCACGTTGACACCGATCACGACGCCGAAGAAGGCGACCAACATCAGGAAGACTTTTGTTCCGGTCAGCGGCTTGGAGGCCATGGCTGTCTCCTGATCCTAAGGCGCGACGAAATTGTCGGTGGCGGACGCGACCTCGCCGAGCCCGATATCGGTGACGTGGAAGCGAACCGGGATCGACTTCTCGGGATTGGTCTCCGCCGGCGCCGTAACCAGCAGGCGCAGCTCGCTGGTGGAGTCGCGGGGGATCACGATCATCGGCCGGTCCGGCGTCACCGAATCGACGCCGATGACGTGGACCGTCAAATTGGCCGGACCGTTCGCGTCGATCGCGATGACGCGGTCGTAGCCGCTCTTGTTGAGCAGCCGAACCGTGTAGGCGTTGCGGATCGAGCCGTCGCTGAGCTTGACCGCGACCGGATTGCGGTCGTGCAGCACGTTGACGTCGAGCAGGCTGCGCGTCGCCAGCGTGTAGATCATGAAGCCGCCGATGGCCGCGATGATCGCGCTGTAGACCACGGTGCGCGCCCGGACGATCCGATAGATCGGCGCCTTGCCTTCCTGGCGGCGATGGATGTTGATGTCGTTGTCATAGCCGATCAGCCGCTTCGGCCGGCCGATCTTGGTCATCACGTTGTCGCAGGCGTCGATGCAGAGGCCGCACTGGATGCATTCCATCTGCGGTCCGTTGCGGATGTCGATGCCGGTCGGGCACACCGCGACGCACTGGTAGCAATCGACGCAATCGCCGACCTGCTGGCCGAGCGCGCGCAGCTCGGCCGCCTTCTTCACCGAGGTGCGCTTCTCGCCGCGGTCGTAGCGGTAGGTGACGTTGAGCGCCCATTCGTCGGTAAGCGCTGCCTGGATCCGCGGCCACGGGCACATATAGGTGCAGACCTGCTCGCGCATGTAGCCGGCCAGCAGATAGGTCGTTGCGGTGAGGATGCCGATCCAGATATAGGCGATCATCGGCCCCTGGAAGGTCACGAGCTCCTTCACCAGGGTCGGCGCGTCGTTGAAATAGAGCACCCAGGCGCCGCCGGTCCACCAGGCGATCAGCAGCCAGATCGAATGCTTGAGCACGATCTCGGAGATGCGCTCGAGCTTCATCGGGTCGGACGATTTGTCCTTCTTCATCCGCTCGCGGCGGTCGCCTTCGATCAGGCGTTCGACGGCGTAGAACAGGTCGGTCCAGACGGTCTGCGGACAGAGATAGCCGCACCAGATCCGGCCGCCGATGGAGTTCATCAAAAACAGCGCCACCGCGGCGACGATCAGCAGGCCGGTGAAGTAGTAGACCTCCTGCGGCCACAGCTCGATGAAGAAGAAATAGAAGCGGCTGTTGGGAAGATCGATCAGCACCGCCTGGCTGGGCGCGCCAAGGCCGCGATTCCAGCGCACGAACGGCAGGAAGTAGTAAACGCCGAGGCAGAACGCCATCAGGCCCCATTTGATCCGGCGGAACGTGCCGGAGACGCTCTGGGGATAGACCTTCTTGCGGGCTGCGTAGAGCGGCCCGACGTCATCTTCCGATGTGAGGTCTTTCGGGTTCACGGTCTTGTTCATCGCCTGAAACTTTTCGAGGAGGTGCGATTAAACCTAGACCCGACGTCGCCGCGTCAGTTGATCCAGCTCAAACGGGGGCACTTTTGTTCGCCCCCGTTTGCCGCGGATCTGCTATTTTCCACCGCCCAGCGAGTGGACGTAGACCGCCATCGCCTTGATGGTGGAGGGATCCAGCCGCCCTTCCCAGGCCGGCATGACGCCGGCGCGGCCCTGGCTGATGGTCTCGATCAGGGCAGCCTCGTCCGAGCCATAGAGCCAGATCTTGTCGGTCAGGTTCGGTGCGCCCATTTCCTGGTTGCCCTTGCCGCCGTCGCCGTGGCAGGCGACGCAATTCTCGACGAAGATCTTCTCGCCCTTGGCGGCGTCGTAACCCTTGCGGGTCGGCAGCCCCGACAGCGACCGCACGTAATTGGCGACCGTGACGATCTCGTCACCCTTCAGCACGCCGTCCTTGCCGAAGGCGAGCATCTGGCCCTCGTGCGTCTTGGCGTGGCCGGAACGCGCGCCGAACTGGATGGTCTGCATGATCTGGTCGAGCGTGCCGCCCCACAGCCAGTCGTCGTCGTTCAGGTTCGGGAAGCCCTTGGCGCCGGCGCCGCCGGAGCCGTGGCACGGCGCGCAATTGTCGCCGAACACGGTCTTGCCCTTGGCGCGCGCAAGCGCCAGCAGGGCCGGGTCCTTCTCGATGTCCGCGAGCGAGGCTGCGCCGAGCGCCGCCATCTTGTCGCCCCTGATCTTCTCGAGATTGGCGAGCTCGACCGCGACGTCGGCGCGCGAGGAGTAGCCGAACAGGCCCGTGGTATTGCTGGAGATCAGCGGCCAGGCCGGATACACGATCCAGTAGCCGATCGCCCAGACGATGGTGAGGTAGAAGCAGATCACCCACCAGCGCGGCAGCGGCGTGTTGAGCTCCTTGATGCCGTCCCACTCATGTCCGGTCGTCGTCTTGCCGGAGACAGAATCGAATTCGCTATGATCGGTCATGGTCTCTCACTCCTCCCGCAACGGCAGGTGTGCTGCTTCGTCGAACGCAGCCTTGTTACGGGGCCAAAATGCGTAGGCGATGATCGCGAGAAAGATCGCGACGAACACCGGCGTCCAGATCGTGGTCACGAGACCGGACGCGAGATTGTCGAGGGTCAGGATGGCTTTCATCGTTGATGCCTTCTCAGCGAAGATTGGCTTTCTCGTTATAGATCTTGAAGTCGACCAGCGTGCCGAGCATCTGCAGATACGCGATCAGCGCGTCCATCTCGGTCGGCGTGCCGGTCTTGCCGTCGAAGTTGCGCACCACGGCCTTGGCGTAGCGCTTGTTGAAGGCGTCGGCGCCGGCATTGTCCGGATCGGCCTGGGCCTTCAGATCGGCGCTCGCGTTGGCGATCTGGTCGTCCGTGTAGGGCACGCCGACGGTCCTCAGCGTACGCATATGGTCGGCGATGGTGTCCGGATCGACCTCGGTTGCGCTGAGGAACGGATATCCCGGCATCACCGACTGCGGCACGATCGCGCGCGGGTTGGTCAGATGGGTGACGTGCCAGTCGTCGGAGTACTTGGCGCCGACGCGGGCGAGGTCCGGACCGGTGCGCTTGGAGCCCCACTGGAACGGATGGTCGAACATGCTCTCGGCGGCCAGCGAGAAGTGGCCGTAGCGCTCGACTTCGTCGCGCAGCGGCCGGATCATCTGCGAATGGCAGAGATAGCAGCCTTCGCGGACGTAGACGTTGCGGCCGGCGAGCTCCAGCGGCGTATAGGGCCTCACTCCATCGACCTTCTCGATCGTGCTCTTGAGGTAGAACAACGGAGTGATCTCGACGAGGCCGCCGATCGCGATCACCAAGAGGATGCCGACGATCAGGATGATCGAGTTCTTTTCGAAGACTTGGTGGCGTGTCCAGAACGACATTGCTTTAGCTCCTCATTCCGCCGGCTGAAGAGCGACGGGCATCTGGACTTCCGCCTCGCCGACGCGAACGGTCATCCAGAGATTGTAGGCCATGATCAGCGCGCCGATCAGGAACAGCCCGCCGCCGGCAGCACGGATGATGTAGAAGGGATGCATCGCCTCGACGGTCTCGATGAAGGAGTATTCGAGGAAGCCGAGCGAGGTGTAGGCGCGCCACATCAGGCCCTGGAGGATGCCGGACACCCACATCGCCGAGATGTAGAGAACGATGCCGAGGGTCGCGACCCAGAAGTGCCAGTTGACGAGCTTCAGGCTGTAGAGGCCCTTGCGATTCCAGGCCCACGGCACCAGGCAGTACAGCGCGCCGAAGGAGACGAAGCCGACCCAGCCGAGCGCGCCGGAGTGGACGTGGCCGATGGTCCAGTCGGTGTAGTGGCTGAGCGAGTTGACCACCTTGATCGACATCATCGGGCCTTCGAAGGTCGACATGCCGTAGAAGGCGACGGAGACCACGAGCATGCGCAGCACGGGATCGGTCCGCAGCTTGTCCCAGGCGCCCGACAGCGTCATCAGGCCGTTGATCATGCCGCCCCAGGAGGGCATCCACAGCATGATCGAGAAGGTCATGCCGAGCGTCTGCGTCCAGTCGGGCAGCGCCGTGTAGTGCAGATGGTGCGGACCTGCCCAGATGTAGAGGAAGATCAGCGCCCAGAAGTGGATGATCGACAGGCGATAGGAGTAGATCGGCCGCTCGGCGCGCTTGGGGATGAAGTAGTACATGATGGCGAGGAAGCCGGCGGTCAGGAAGAAGCCGACCGCGTTATGGCCGTACCACCACTGGAACATCGCATCCTGGATGCCGCCCCAGGCGACGTAGGACTTCGAGCCGAACACCGAGACGGGAAGCGCGGGGTTGTTGCCGAGATGCAGTACCGCGATCGTCACGATGAAGGCGAGATAGAACCAGTTCGCGACGAAGATGTGCGGTTCCTTGCGCTTGATGATGGTGGCGAGGAAGACGAGCAGATAGACGACCCAGACGATGGTCAGCCACAGGTCGGCGTACCATTCCGGCTCGGCATATTCCTTCGACTGGGTGACGCCGAGCAGATAGCCGGTGCCCGCGACCAGGATGAAGAAGTTGTAGCCGACCACGACGAACCAGGGCGCGAGATCGCCGGCAAGGCGCACGCGGCAGGACTTCTGCACGACGTAGAAGGATGTCGCGATCAGCACGTTGCCGCCGAAGGCGAAGATCACGGCGGAGGTGTGCAGCGGACGCAGGCGGCCGAAACTGATCCAGGGCAGATCGAAATTCAGCGCAGGCCAGGCCAGCTGCGAGGCGATGATGAGGCCGACGAGGAAGCCGGCAATGCCCCAGAACATCGCCATGAAGGAGGAGAACTTGATCGGCCCCATGTTGTAGTTGGGACGGCCGTTGATCTCCGCCGGCGGCAGCGCCGCGGGGCGCTCGAAGTAGCGGTTGACGATGCAGAACACCGCAGCCACGCTCGCCGCCGCGCTGAGCGCGGCGTGAAAGGCGAAGGGCGCGTCGAGCGCCTTGGCCGCGGCGATCACGCAGAGGAAGGCGGTGGCTGCGAACACGACAGCCAGGCCGCTTTCACCGATGGTCATGGATTTGGAGATGGAGGGCTGGCTCATGCGGATTCTCTCTGAAAGAACACAGCGCCAGAAACCACATTCACCCTCGCGGGGAATTGATTGAAATCAAGATAGGTGGATTTCTGTTAATGTGAGGCTTTCGCGGATCAGAGAGCCATATCAATCGCCTGCGGCCGGCGCCGCGCGCGCGGCGACCAATCGCTTCCGTGAAATCACGGAGTTTGAAATCGCGGGAACTGGAGGCCCCGTCAGTCGCGCGCGGTCGCCTTGAGCGCCGCGATGACGTCCTCGCGGGCGATGATGCCGACGAGCTTCTGCGCGCCGTCGAGCACGATGATGCTCCTGATGCGGTGCTCGACCATGATCTGGAGCACGCGCGTCAGCCGCGTGTCGGGGCTGACATAGATGAACTCCGGCGTCATGACGTCGCCGATCTTGCGGCTCATCAGGTCATGATAGCGCGGCAGCATCTGGCTCGGCGTGAAGGCGAAGCATTTCAGGATGTCGAACTTGGTGACGATGCCGACCACCTGTCCGTCGTCCTCGACCGGATAGGAATTGAAATCGTCGCGCTCGAACATCTCGCTGAGCTCGAGCATGTCGATGTCACGTTGCACCGTCTTGACGTTGCGCGTCATGTAGCCGTCGACGGTCTGCTCAAGAAATCTGTACACGGCGCGTCCTCCTCGAATAGCTTTTGGCCGAACGGCCGTCAGTGCGACAGCAGCACGCTACGGGCGGATTGAGTGACCAGATACTGGGTGACGCCTCCCAGGATCAGCTCGCGAAACCGCGAATGTCCATAGGCGCCCGCCACGATCAGGCCGGCTCCGACGTCGCCGGCGACTTGCTCCAGTTGCGCGGCGGCGGGTTCGTCTCCCGCAGCCTCCGAGACGCGCGCGGTCGCGGTGACGCCGTGGCGGGCGAGCCAGGCGGCAACGTCGGTGACGCCGGCCAACACGGCCGAGCGGTCGTCGTCGCGCTCCGGAATTGCAGCGATGGTGACATCCCTCGCCTTGCGCAGCATCGGCAGCGCGTCCGCCACCGCCCGCCGTGCCTCCGGCGTATCCTTCCAGGCCACCAGCACGCTGCGCAGGTCGAGCCAGTTGGCCCCATCGGGGACGACGAGAAGCGGGCGGCCGGCCTGCATCACCAGATCCTTGGGGCTTGCGAGCGCGAAAGCGTCGGAGAAGGCCGGGCTCTGCCCGCCGCTGACGACGATGTCGGCGCAGCGCGCCTGCGCAAGGGCGAATCGCGCCGGAAAATCCATGGCGCTGCGCCACTCGGCATGCCCGCCGCGATTCTTGGTGGCGGCGCGGAATTGCGCCTCCAGGGCCGCCAGCCGTCGCCTGACGGACGCTTCGCCCTCGTCGATCAGTCCCTGGGCGGCGGCGCCGTCGGTGAAATAGAGTGGCGGGGCGAACTGCGCCGCGGCAACCCCGACGATGGCTGCCTCGAATCGCTCGGCGAGCTCGCCCGCGACCTGAAGACGCGCCTCGTTGGACTGGTCGAGCGCCAAGCTGACCATCACGGTCGCGTATGTCATTAGAATTCTCCGGGCAATGAACTGCTATGAAATCTAGCTGTGCCGGCGCGAGGCAGGATGAGATAGATCAAACCGTCGCCCACACGGGACCACCGGAATTACGCCAATGGAATCAAACATCGGAACTTGCCTCCAGCCCGGGCTTGGGCGAAATTGCCGCCGTGGTTGCGGCACCCGGCCCGTGGCACGAGAATGGGAGTGACACCTTGGCGCCGACCCGCGTAACGCATCCGCCGGATGACGGCCGGGGCGAGCATTTCCGAGTCCGGATCGAGGGATTCGGCGTCGGCACCTGGGATCTCGACCTCAAGACCCGGGCGCTGGACTGGTCGGATACCGCGCGGACGCTGCTCGGAATCGGGCAGGACCAGCCGGCGAGCTACGACCTCTTCCTGTCACGCCTCGAGCCCGAGGACCGCGAGCGCGTGGAGAGCGCGATCAAGCGCGTCTCCGAACGCGGTGGCGGCTTCGACGTGTCCTTCAGGGTCGCCGGCACCTCCAACGCAGGACAGTGGATTCGCGCCCGGGCGGGGCTCATTCGGGACGAAGCCGGCACCGCCCGCCATCTCAGCGGCATCTTTCTCGATATCGACGAGGAGAAGCAGGTCGAGGGTGCGCTCCGGACCCGCGAGACCCACCTCCGCTCGATCCTCCGCACAATTCCCGACGCCATGATCGTCATCGACGGCCACGGCATCATCCAGCTGTTCAGCGCGGCCGCCGAGCGCCTGTTCGGCTGGTCCGAGCTCGAGGCGATCGGCCAGAACGTCAACATCCTGATGCCGGAGCCCGACCGCTCCCGGCATGACAGCTACATTTCGCGTTACCGCACCACGAGCGATCCCCACATCATCGGCATCGGGCGCATCGTGACCGGCAAGCGCCGCGACGGCACCACCTTCCCGATGCACCTGTCGATCGGCGAGATGCAGTCCGGCGGCGAGCCCTATTTTACCGGTTTCGTCCGCGATCTCACCGAGCACCAGCAGACCCAGGCGCGTCTCCAGGAACTGCAATCCGAGCTCGTCCACGTCTCCAGGCTGAGCGCCATGGGCGAAATGGCGTCCGCGCTCGCGCACGAGCTCAACCAGCCGCTGGCGGCGATCAGCAACTACATGAAGGGCTCGCGGCGGCTGCTTGCCGGCAGCAGTGATCCGAACACACCGAAGGTCGAAAGCGCCCTGGACCGCGCCGCCGAGCAGGCGCTGCGCGCCGGCCAGATCATCCGGCGCCTGCGCGACTTCGTTGCCCGCGGCGAATCGGAGAAGCGGGTCGAGAGTCTCTCCAAGCTGATCGAGGAGGCCGGCGCGCTCGGGCTTGCCGGCGCGCGCGAGCAGAACGTGCAGCTCCGCTTCAGTCTCGATCCGGGCGCCGATCTCGTTCTCGCCGACCGGGTGCAGATCCAGCAGGTCCTGGTCAACCTGTTCCGCAACGCGCTGGAAGCGATGGCTCAGTCGCAGCGACGCGAGCTCGTCGTCACCAACACCCCCGCCGCCGACGACATGATCGAGGTCGAAGTGTCCGACACCGGCAGCGGTTTCCAGGACGACGTCATTCCGAACCTGTTTCAGACTTTCTTCACCACCAAGGACACCGGCATGGGCGTGGGACTGTCCATCAGCCGCTCGATCATCGAAGCTCACGGCGGGCGCATGTGGGCCGAGAGCAACGCATCGGGCGGGGCGACCTTCCGCTTCACCCTCCCGGCAGCCGACGAGAATTGATGCATGACGACCAAGGGACATATCTACGTCATCGACGACGACGCGGCGATGCGGGATTCGCTGAATTTCCTGCTGGATTCTGCCGGCTTCGGCGTCACGCTGTTTGACGACGCGCAAGCCTTTCTCGACGCCCTGCCGGGTCTCTCCTTCGGCTGCGTCGTCTCCGACGTGCGCATGCCGGGCCTTGACGGCATCGAGCTGTTGAAGCGGATGAAGGCGCAGCAAAGCCCCTTTCCGATCCTCATCATGACCGGTCACGGCGACGTGCCGCTCGCGGTCGAGGCGATGAAGTTAGGGGCGGTCGACTTTCTGGAAAAGCCTTTCGAGGACGACCGCCTCACCGCCATGATCGAATCGGCGATCCGCCAGGCCGAGCCGGCCGCCAAGAGCGAGGCCGTCGCGCAGGATATCGCCGCCCGCGTCGCCTCGTTGAGCCCCAGGGAGCGCCAGGTCATGGAAGGGCTGATCGCCGGCCTTTCCAACAAGCTGATCGCCCGCGAGTACGACATCAGCCCGCGCACCATCGAGGTGTATCGGGCCAACGTCATGACCAAGATGCAGGCCAACAGCCTTTCGGAACTGGTTCGCCTCGCGATGCGCGCCGGCATGCTCAACGATTGAGCCAAGTCAAGGCCCTTGCCGGATGCTGTGCTAGCCATGCAGCATGATCGAGGTCAGTTCACATCACGAGCGGCTGCCGTCCTCCACAAAACCCACCGTCTTTGTGGTCGATGATGACGCCGCAGTCCTGGGATCCCTGCGGTTCCTGCTGGAAACCGACGGCTTTGCCGTGCGGACCTTCAGGAGCGGCACGGCGCTGCTCAATGCCGGCGGCGCGCCCGGGGCCGACTGCTACGTGATCGACTACAAGATGCCCGACATCAATGGAATCGAGCTCGCCAGCCGCCTGCGTAAATCGGACGGCGAAACGCCCGTGATCCTGATCACCGGCTATCCGGACGAAAACATCTCGACCCGGGCCGCCGCGGCCGGCGTAAAAGACGTGGTTTTGAAGCCGCTTCTCGACGAAAACCTGCTCAAGCGTATCCGCCGCGCCATCCAGGACCGGCCTCGGGCGTGACCTACGGGGTTCTACGTAAGGCACCCCCCTTAAGATATCGCTCGAAATTTTCGAACCTCCCGATACCGCGTACCAATGCGTCATCACAACGGAGATGGCGCAGATGCTGACCCAGACACTCAAGACCCAGGTGATCAACACCCAAATCGGTGGCAAGATTGCCCCGCCCCATCAGGTGTCCGACCAGTTCGGTGCGATCACGGGCCATGTTGGCCTCGTCGCCACCGAATTCTCCTACCGCAAGGACGAGGAGATCTATGGCGAGGACGAGCCGGCCGAATATGTCTACCAGGTCGTCACCGGGGCCGTGCGCAGCTACAAGCTTCTCTCCGACGGCCGCCGCCAGATCGGCGCCTTCCATCTTCCCGGCGACGTGTTCGGCCTCGAATCCGGCCCCAGCCACCGTCTTGCCGCCGAAGCCATCATCGACACCAGCGTGCGCCTCGTGAAACGCTCGAGCCTCGAGAAGGCCGCCGGCATCGACGTGCAGGTTGCCCGCAAGCTCTGGGCGATGACCGCCGGCGAACTTCGCCACGCCGAGGATCACATGCTGCTGCTCGGCCGCAAGACCGCGATGGAGCGCGTCGCGACCTTCCTGCTCGAAATGGACCGCCGTCTCGCCGTTGCCGGCATGATGGCGCTGCCGATGTGCCGCCGCGATATCGGCGACTATCTCGGCCTCACCCTCGAAACCGTGTCGCGCGCGCTGTCGCAGCTTCACACCCAGGGCATTCTCGGCTTCTCCGGCGCCCGCCAGATCGTGCTGCGCAACCGCCAGCGCCTGCACAATCTCGACGCCTGATCGTCTTCCTCCCCACCCACTTGGCCGGCCGAACCCGTTTCGGCCGGCCATTTCTTTTGCGGTTCAGAGCGTGGTGCGCCGGGTCTCCGGCATCACGAGGAGGATCAAAAGGAGCCCTGTCGCGGCAACGCCGGACAGGCCGATGAAGGCGGTGGCGTTGCCGAACTTGTCGCTGACATAACCGCCGAGCGCCGTGCTCAGCGACGCACCGATCCCGGTCGCGGTGCCGACGATGCCCTGCGCCAGATTGAAGTGACCGCTGCCGAAGGCGACGTCGGCGACGATCAGCGGAATCATCACCGCGAACACCGCCGCGGTGATGCCGTCGAACACCTGCACCGCGACCAGCAGATATGGATCGCGCACGGTCGCGAACAGCAGGCCGCGGATCACCAGCGCGCCGAATCCGATCAGCAGCAGCGGCCTGCGGCCCCACGCTTGCGCCTTGCGCCCGACGGTCGGCGACAACAGCGCGACGATCGCCTGCGGGACGACGATGCAAAAGGCGACCAGCACCGTCGCCCACTGGCTCGACCGCGCCGTCACCGCGCTCGCCATCAGCGGCATCATCGCGGCGTTTGCGAGCTGCAACAACAGCACACTGAGCGCGAAGACGATCAGCGGCCGCTGCCGGATCAGATGCCAGACATTGGTGTCGCCGCGATCCTGCGCCTCGCGCGGCATCTCGCCGTGGCAGCGCGCGATGTCGACCTCCTCCTCGCGGATGCGCGACAGCGCGATGAGGGTGGGGATCGCGAGCAGGAACGTGACCAGGAAGACCGAGCGGCTCGACAGCAGATAGCCGGCCGTGCCCATCACGGCGGCGGCAACGCCATTGCCGAGGGAGGCAAACCGCGCGTTGCGGCCGAGCCGCTCGCCGATCGCGAGCGGACCGACGAGGCCGAGGCTGATCGCGGCGATCGCCGGGCCCAGCACGCAGCTCGCCGCCGCATGCAGCGTCGCGGCGGTCACGACCACGGGGAAGATCGGCATGGCGGCATAGGCGAGCGCGCAGCCGCCGATGGTCGCGATGGCAAGGGCGGCGACCAGCCGCTCGGATTTTGCCGCGTCGATGATCGCCCCGCCCGGCATCTGCCCGATCAGGGCGACGATGCCGCCAATCGACAGCACGAGGCCGATCTGGCCCTGCGTCCATTTCTCCGTCGTCAGATAGACCGCGATGAAGGGGCCGAAGCCGGTCTGCACGTCGGCGAGGAAGAAGATGAACCAGTCGAGGCCGCGCAGGCTCCGGCGCGACGGTGCCGGAAGACCTGCGGCCGACGGCGCTGCAACGTTGTCCTGTTCAACGCCGCGAGCGCGATCCTCGGCTGCTTGGTTCGGCTTTCTCGACAACAGCACCGGCGGCCATCCCTCCCCGCGCCTCACTGAATCGCTTGCAGCGGTTGCAGGCTCCCGGATGCGCCGAGCACCACCATCGGCGTGTCTTCCTTGTATTCCGGCGCGGCCGCAACCTGCGCCTTGGTCAATTCCAGCGTGATGCTGTCCTTCTTGTTGGCGATCTTGCCGAACCGCATCGCGTTCCAGTCCACCACGATCTTGCGGCTGCCGACGCCGAGGAAGCCGCCGAAATCGATCACGGCGGCACGCACGTGCCCGCTCCGATCGACGATGACGTCGACGATGCGGCCCATGTCCTCGTTCGCGGCGCTGAGCACGTCGCGGCCGAGCACGCCGTGCGCATCGCTCGCGCCGATGATGGTCACCGACGGCGGCGGCGCGGCATCCTTCGGCGTGACTTGCACCGCCGAGGCCGGCGGCTGGGCCGTCGCCGGCGCGTTCGCTTCGCTTCGCGGTGTACTTGGCGCCACGGGCTGTTCCTCCGCGGCGCGCGATACCGTGACCGTCCATCCCGCGACGATCGCGACGCTCAAGGCCAACCATCCGGCGGTACGCATGAACCCTCCTCGCGGCGCGCCGTCAGCGCGCCAGCACGATCGACACCTGGATCTGTCCGCGCGTGCGCAATACCTCCAGCGCCACGTCTTCGCCGTGGCGGCTGACGCGCAGGTCCACGCTGGACTCGCCCAGACGCAGATCGCGCACGATGACCTCGTTCAGAAACGCCGGCAGATGCGGATTGCGCAGGCGGATCTCGCCGCGCGCCACGTCGAACTCGATGCCCAGCGCCGCCTCCAGCAGCGTGAACGGCGTCGCGCTGGCCCAGGCTTGCGGCGCGCAGGCGACCGGATAGAGCGTCGGGCCGCGCCGCTTCTCGCGCCGGAAGCCGCAGAACAATTCGGGCAGCCGGCGCAGATCCATGTAGGTCGCGGCGTCGAACAGCCCCTTGAAGACATGCGCCACCGAATGCTTGAGCCCGTAGCGCGCGAGCCCGAGCGCAATCAGCGCGTTGTCGTGCGGCCAGATCGAGCCGTCATGATAGGACATCGGATTGTAGCGCACCTCGCCCTGCGCGACCGTGCGGATGCCCCAGCCCGAGAAGAAATGCGGCTGCATCAGGTCGGCGGCGACGAGACGGGCGCGGTCCTCGCGGATCATGCCGCTGAACAGGATCTGCCCGGCATTCGAGGTCCGCACCTTGCAGGGCCGTTTGTCGCCGTCGAGGGCAAGCGCGTAGGTGCCGAGCTCCTCGCACCAGAATGCCTGCTCGAAGCGCGCGGCCAGCGCCTTGGCCTCGGCCTCGAGCTTGCGCACGCGGTCCGGCTTGCCGAGCCGCAGCGCGCAACGCGCGGCAAGCTGCTTGGCCGCGTAGACGTAGCCCTGGACTTCGGCGAGGGCGATATTGCCCTCCGCGAGCCGGCCGTCGGCATGGAAGATCGCATCGTAGGAATCCTTCCAGCCCTGGTTGGCCAGCCCCTTCTCGGTCGCGCGCTGGTATTCGACGAACCCGTCCTGATCGGGATCGCCGGGACCGTCGATCCACGCCAGCCCCGCCTCGATCGCGGGCCACAGCTCGATCAACGTCGCCGCGTCGCCGGTGCGCTCGAAATAGCTTCCGGCGAGCAGCACGAACAAGGCGGTCGAATCCACGCTGCCGTAATATTGCGAGAACGGCACCTCGCGCAGCGCCGCCATTTCGCCGCCGCGCATCTCGTGCAGGATCTTTCCGGGCGCGGCATCGGCGAGCGGATCGATCGCCTTCGCCTGGAAATGCGCCAGCCGCCGCAGCACGCCCTTGGCGACCCGCGGGTCCACCCAGAGCATCTGGAGCGCCGTGATCAGGCCGTCGCGGCCGAAGGTCGTCGAGTACCAGGGAATGCCGGCATAGGGATAACGGCCCTGCGGCGTCTCCGTCATCAGCATGTTGAGGTCGGCCATGGCCTGGCACAGCACCTCGTTGAAGATGTTGTTGGAGGTCTCGATGCTGGCCGCGCCCATGGTCGAGTGGCGCATCTCGCGGCGGTGGGCCAGCAGACCCCTGAAGAAGCGCGTCGGCTTCTCCGCCACCGGCCGGTTGCAGGACACAGCCACGAACAGCGATTTCGACTGATGCGGATCGAGCTCGAGCTGCCAGGTGGCGGCGTTGACGGACAGCCGCGTCGGACGCGGGTCGAAATGCAGGCCGGTGGTGCGCTCGGCATCGTCGAGGCCGCGATATTCGAACAGGACGTCGGTCGGCCCGAGCAGGCGGCTGGCGCCGGTCCCGCGGCGCGGGCGCCGCTCGCCGCGGACCTCAAACAGATCGGCAAAATCATTGTCGAACAGCAGCGTCAGCTCGAAGCCGGCCGGCCGGTCGCCGTGGTTCTGCACGCCGATGCGCTGATAGGCGGTGCCGCGCCACAGGAAGATCGTGCGCACGATGTGCAGCAGGTCCTTTTGCAGCGCGAGGCTGCCCTGACGGTAGATGTCGGGGTTGGTCAGATCGACGGTCAGCGCCGAATTGTCGTCGCGCAGGTTGGAGCCGAGCAGCAGGGGCTGGAGATCGTCGAGCACGAGCTCCAGCCGCGCGAGGTAGCGCGTGTCATGGTGAAACAGGCCGTCCGGCCCGCCGGCCGATGCACCGATATCGCCATGGCTGTCGAGCACGATGAAGGTGTCGTCGTGCTTGAGCGAGCGCCGCGGCCGCGCCGACGGCCCCGTCATCGGGATATAGAACGGCTGCTCCGCGACCTGCTCCACGGTCCGCGCCACAGAGACGAACTTGGTGACGACTTCGGCTGCCATGAGCTGCTCCCCTGCGCCTGTTTGGAAACGCAACCAACGCGAACGCGACTATCGGGTTTACGCGGCGGCTTGCGCGAGCCGGCTCATTTCCTGCGTCACCAGCTCCCGATAGGGCCCATGGCCCTGCATCAGACGCTCGGGCGAGCCGTCCTCGATGATCTTACCACCCTTCAATACGATCACGCGGTCGAAATTGCGCAGGGTCGCGAGGCGGTGCGCGATCGCGATCACGGTGCGGCCGCGCATCAGGCGCGTCAGCGCCTCGCGGATCGCCTCCTCGGATTCGCTGTCGAGCGCCGCGGTGGCCTCGTCCAGCAGCAGGATCGGCGCGTCCTTCAGGAAGGCCCGTGCGATCGCGATGCGCTGGCGCTGACCGCCGGACATCTTGACGCCGCGGTCGCCAACCATGGTGTCGAGACCTTCCGGCAGGCTATCGATGAAATCGCAGCGCGCCGCGATCGCCGCGCGCAGCACCTCGTCGTCGGTCGCGTTCGGCCGGCCGTAGCGGATGTTCTCGCGAATGGAGCGGTGGAACAGGGAAATGTCCTGCGGCACGACGGAGATCGCTTCACGCAGGCTGAGCTGGGTCACCATCGCGATGTCCTGGCCGTCGACGGTGACGCTGCCTTCGTCCACGTCGTAGAAGCGCTGCAGCAGCGTGAACAGCGTCGACTTGCCGCCGCCGGACTGGCCGACCAGGCCGACGCGCTGGCCGGGCTGGAGCCGCAGGCTGAACCGCTCGAAAATCTTCTCGCCGCCGGGATAGCCGAAGGTGACGTTGTTGAACGCGATCGCGGCGCCGCTCTTGACCAGCGGCTCGGCCTCGGGGTGATCGCGCAAGTCGTGCGGCACCAGCAGCGTCGCGATCGCCTCGGTCAGGCGCGCGACATGCTGGGTCACGTCGACCAGCGCCACGGCGAGGTCGCGCGTCGCGTTGAGAATGGACAGGCCGAGGGTGCAGACCAGCACGACGTCGCCGGTCGTCGCCTCACCGTCCTGCCAGAGCGTGATCGCCCAGGCCATCAGCGCAATGGTGAGCACGACGGTCACGCCGGCATGCGTGAGCCGCAGCTTCTCCAGATAGCGCAGGCTGCGGCCGCGCGCGGTGAGTTCCCGGTTCACGGTCGCGTCGAACCGCTCGTGCTCGTGGCTGATGCCGCAGAAGGCCCGGACCAGCGGCATGTTGCTGATGACGTCGATCATCTCGCCGTCGACGACGGCGGCCTTGTCGGCAAAGTCGTCATGCAGCGGCTTGCCGGCCGCGGCCAGATGGAACATCGCAATCACCATGCCGCCCGCGACCACGATCAGGCCGAGCGCCATGTAAGGACTGACGGTTCCAATCAGCATGATTGCCGCAATTGTGGCAATGCACGGCGGCAGCACGTTCCAGACGAACATGTTCTCGACCGTGAACACCGCGTTCGATGTTGCCGTGATACGGCTGGTCAGCATGCCAGGCATACGATCGGAGAAGTAGCTCGGCGCGTGTCCGGTCAGATGGCGAAAGATGTCCCGGCGCAGATCGCCGGTGACGCGAACGAACGTAAAGCTCGCCGTCCAGCTCGCGATCCGCCACAGGAAGTTGTCGGCGGCGATCAGCGACATGAGCAGAATGAATGCCAGCCATACGCTGCCGCCATGCGCGGTTCCCGCCGACAGGCTGTCGACCAGGGATTTGACGCCATACTGCGTGCCTACCGAGCAGGCAACGGCTGCGACAACAGCGGTCAGGATCACCAGGTGCGAGGCAAGCCGTCGCCGAAGATAGCGCAAGACAAAGGCAAATGGCCTGCGCGCGTATCCAGAAAGATGATCCATATGGCTATCGCCCCGTCGTGTTGATTAGAGTTTTTTTGTACCAGCCGACTGAACATCGACCGCTTCGCCCGGGTTCCGGGCCAGGCGATCACGACATGCGGATGCGGACGATCTGCGAAGAGGAGATGGCAGCATCGAGACAGGCGCGCGATGTGTCGAATATGTAACGTTTGTTGAGAGGAACTTCGCAAGTGCGGGAACGTTCCCTTCGCTGGCATGGCCGGTGCCGTACAGGTTGGGGGTTTCCAACGTTCATGATCGCAGAGGAGAAGGCGAGATGCGCATCGCGCAGGTAGCTCCGTTGACGGAGGCTGTTCCACCCAAGCTGTATGGCGGCACCGAGCGGGTGGTGCATTGGTTGACGGAAGAGCTGGTGGCCCTGGGACATGACGTGACGCTGTTCGCCAGCGGCGACTCGCAGACGTCGGCGAAGCTGGACGCCCTCTGGCCGCGGGCGCTTCGCCTCGACGGTTCCGTGCGCGACCCCAACGCGCTGCACATGGTGCTGCTTGAGCGCGTGCGGCAGAAATGTGACGACGAGGAGTTCGACTTCCTCCACTTCCATCTCGATTATTATCCGTGGTCGCTGTTCCACCGGCAGCCCACACCGTTCCTGACCACGCTGCACGGCCGGCTCGACCTGCCGGAGCATCAGCCGGTGTTCAACATCTTCTCCAAGATGCCGGTGATCTCGATCTCGAATGCCCAGCGGCGGCCGGTGCCGCAGGCGAACTGGGTGACGACGATCCATCACGGCCTGCCGGAGAACTTGCTGACGCCGAAGCCGGCCAGGCAGGAATATCTCGCCGTGCTCGGCCGCATCGCGCCGGAAAAGGGCGTCGACCGCGCCATCAAGATCGCGACCCATTGCGGCATCCCGCTGAAGATCGCGGCCAAGGTCGATCGCGCCGACCAAGATTATTACGACGAGCTGATCCGGCCGATGATCGCGAACAATCCGCTGGTGGAGTTCATCGGCGAGATCAGCGATCACGAGAAGTCGGAATTCTTGAGCGGTGCGCTCGGACTTCTGCTGCCGATCGACTGGCCCGAGCCGTTCGGCCTCGTGATGATCGAAGCCATGGCCTGCGGAACGCCGGTCGTCGCCTTCAACCGCGGCTCGGTGCCGGAGATCATCGACGAGGGCCTGACCGGCTTCGTCGTCGAGGACATCATCAGCGCCGCCGGCGTCGTCAAGCGCCTTCCGCAACTGGACCGCGCGGCGATCCGCAAGCAGTTCGAAAAGCGCTTCACGGCACGGCGAATGGCGCTGGACTACCTCGCGGCCTATCGCAGCCTGACGGAAGCGCAGGCACCGAAGATCAAGCTGGTGAGCAGCGCGGAGTAGCACTTCTACGCCGCTGCCAGTCGAAGTGCCCTCTCCCCTTGTGGGAGAGGGCTGCGACAGCCAAGCCTCAAACTCGTTTGGGTGAGGGGTTGCCTCCACACCCGAAGGCATTCCCGCGGAAAGAGACCCCTCATCCGGCGCTTCGCGCCACCTTCTCCCACAAGGGGAAAAGGGAAGAACGGAATCAACGGCGCACTCGCCTACCCCACCACCGCCCGCTTCGGCTCCACGATCTCGAACATGCGTGGAAACTCGTCCATCAGGCCCATCAGCTCGGCCAGCCGCATCGGGTTGCCGGCGAGCTGGACCTTGCCGGCGGCGACCGCCTCCGGAAAGCTCGTCAGCTTCGCGATCACCTCGTCGAGCGTCGCGCGCGCCAGCGTGAAGCTCGCGTCGGCGTTTTCCGCCTGCACGCCCTCGCTATAGGTGAGCGCGCAGTTTTCCAGGTTGAGCACGAAGATCTCGCCGGTGTCGGAGAAGCGCCAGTTCAGCACGATGTGCTTGCCTTCCGCCTTCGGGCCGTTGAGGCGGATACCGAGCACGTCCCAGAGCTGCTCGGTGCGCAGCGCCGCCAGCGTCTCGCGCGGCATCGGCGGGCGCGGTGGGGCCTTCGGCATGCCCTGGCGCAACTCCTGGGCGCCGAACAGATAGGCGTTGCGCCAGGTCGCGCTCTCGGCGGCGTAGCCGAGCTGCTCCAGCGTATCGGCCAGCAGGTGACGTGCCGCCGCGTTGTCAGGCTCGGCGAAGACGAGATGGCCGAGCGCCTGCGCGACGAAGCGGAATTCGCCCTTGTCGAAGTCCGTCCGAGCGCGCGCGAGAATCGCGTCGGCGCCGCCCATGTACTCGACATATTTCTTGCCCGAGGCGACCGGCGGCAGCGGATCGAGATTGACCGGATTGGCGTCGTACCAGCCGAGATATTTCTGGTAGATCGCCTTCACATTGTGGCGGATGTGGCCGTAATAGCCGCGGCCGTGCCAGGCGCCTTCCAGGCTCTTCGGCAGCTGGATCGTTTCGGCGATCTCGGCGGCGGTCAGGCCATGGTTCATCAAGCGGATGGTCTGGTCATGCGCGAACTTGTAGAGATCGCGCTGCTGCCGGATCATGGTGCCGATGCGCTCGCGGCCCCACACCGGCCAGTGATGCTGGCCGCACATCGCCTCCGCCTTGCCGTCCCACAGCCGCAGGGCCTCGCCCAGGTATTTCGACCAGGCCAGCGCATCGCGCACGTCGGCGCCGCGGAACGGCAGCAGATTGTGGAAATTGTGGGTGCAGTTCTCCGCGAGGTTCAACAGCTTGTAGCGCGGAATGAAGAAGTGCATCTCCGCCGGAGCCTCGCTGTTCGGCGCCATCTGGAATTCGAATTCGACGCCGTCGATCACGCGCCTGTCGCCGGTCGCCATGATCAGATCGGTCGGGCGCAGCAGCGCGACCGAGCCCGCCGCCATCGACTTGCCGAGCCCGCAATCGACCTGCCCGCGCACGCCCTTGGCGAGGAACGGGCCGAACTGATACTGCGCCCGGCGCAGCATTGCCGGTCCCGCGATGATGTTCTCGGAGACGGCGTGCTCCATGAACAGGTTCGGCGCGATGATCGGCACGCGTCCCGTGGCGAGCGCGTCCTCCTCCAGCACGCCGCGCGCGCCGCCCCAATGGTCGGTGTGGGTATGGGTGAAGATGACGGCGGCCACCGGCTTCATGCCGCGATGCCTGAAATAGAGATCGAGCGCGGCGCGCGCGCCTTCGATCGAGGTCAGCGTGTCCACGACGATGACACCGCTGTCGCCCTCGATCAGCGTCATGTTGGCGATGTCGAGCCCGCGCACCTGGTAGACGCCGGGCACCACCTCGAACAGCCCATGCCGCATGTTGAGGCGCGACTGCCGCCACAGGCTGGGATTGACCGTGGGCGGCGCTTCGTCGGCCGAGAGAAAGCCGTAGGGCTCGAGGCTCCAGACCGTCCGCCCCTGCGGGTTGGTGATCGCCGCATTCTCGATCGTGCCGAGAAAGCCGCGCGCGGCATCGTCGAAATCCCGCGTGTCGGAAAACGGCAGCGCATTCAGCATCGCCGTTTGCTGCGCGATGACGGACGGCGTCGCGTCCTTGGGCGAGCGGCTGAGTTCAGTCATTTTGGTTTCCTCCGGCCTGTTGCGCGCATCTAACCGCATCTCGCGGGTGATTGCCATCATTGGCGGAGGCCGCACAGGCGTCCTTCTCTTCTCCCTTGTGGGAGAAGGTGGCGCGAAGCGCCGGATGAGGGGTTGTCTCCGCAAACTCACTTGTGATGGGACTCGCGGTGAGAACCCCTCACTCGGCTTCGCGAAGACACCCTCTCCCACAGCGGGAGAGGGACCGAATTCGCCGCCCTCGCTAATGCATCCCCAGCACCCGCGGCAGCCACAGCGTCAAATCGGGCCAGTAGGTCACGATGACGAGGAAACCGAGCATGGTGATCAGCCACGGCAGCACCGCGACCGCGAGCTCGGTTATTCGCATTCGTGCGATCATCGAGGCGACATAGAGGTTGAGGCCGACAGGCGGATGGCAAAGGCCGACCTCCATGTTGACGTCCATCACGATGCCGAAATGCACGAGGTCGATGCCGAGCTTCTTGGCCGCCGGCGCCAGGATCGGCGCCATGATCAGGATGATGGAGTTCGGCTCCATGAAGTTGCCGGCGAGCAGCAGCAGCACGTTCACCACCAGCAGGAAGCCGACCCAGCCGAGGTTCTGCGCGGCGATCCAGTCGGCAAGTGTCGCCGGCAGGTTCTCGTTGGAGAGCACGAAGGAGAACAGCACCGCGTTGGTGACGATGTAGAGCAGCATCGCGCTGGTGTTGGCGGCGCGGAGCAGCACTCGCGGCACGTCCTTCAGCCCGATGGCCTTGTACACGAACACCGCGATGACGAAGGAGTAGACCGCAGCCATCGCCGCCGCCTCGGTGGCGGTGAACAGGCCGCTGTAGATGCCGCCGATGATGATGACGACCAGCATCAATCCCCAGATGCTCTCGCGGAAGGTGCGGACGGTCTCGCCCCAGCCCGCCTTCGGCATCCGCGGATAGTCGCGCTTGCGCGCGAGCCACCAGGTGACGATACAGAGCATCGTCGTCAGCATGATGCCGGGCAAGAGGCCCGCGACGAACAGCGCGCCGATCGAGGTATTGGTCGAGACGGCGTAGACGATCTTCGGGATCGACGGCAGCATCAGGATGCCGAGGGAGCCCGCGACCGTGATGATGCCGGCGCCGAAATGCATGGGATAGCCGTGGCGGACCATCTCGGGCAGCACGATCGCGCCGATCGCGGCGACGGTCGCGACGCTCGAGCCGCAGACCAGCGCGAACATCGCGCAGGCGACGATGCCGGCCAGGCCGAGACCGCCGTGCCAGTGGCCGATCAGCGAGGTCGCGAAATTGATCATGCGGCGCGCGACGCCGCCATGGGTGAGGAAATTGCCGGCGAGGATGAAGAACGGGATCGCCATGATCTCGAAGCCCTCGATGCCCGTGAAGAGCTTCATCGAGACCGCCTCGATCGGCACCGTGGTCAGCGTGAACAGGAACGTCATCACGGTGAGGCCGAGCGCGATCGAGACCGGGATGCCGGTCAGCATCAGCGCGATCAGCAGCGCGAAGACGGTCGCGGCCCGCATCCAGTGCGGCAGCAGCACCACGCCGAACTTCTCGGCGAGGCACATGGCGAAGATCAGGATCGGCGCCAGGATCAGGATGACGCCGAGCGGCGACACTTTTCGCGCGGCGGCTTTGGTCTCGGCGCCGGCGGGCTGCGGATGCAGCGCGGGCGAGACGTCGGCCTCCACGCCTTCGACATGAGTCTCGTCGTGGTGCGGCAGCTCGCCGGTCCAGTAGTAGAACCATGAGACCTGGAGGAAGCGGAAGCACATCAGGCCGGAGCCGAGCGGGATCGCCAGATAGACGAACCACATCGGCGCTTCCAGATCGTTGGACTGCTGCCCGGTGTGGAACATCTCCTTCACGAAGGAGGCGCCGAAGGCGGCGATCATGCCGGTGAACAGCGCGCCGCAGAGCAGCGCGAACAGGATCACGTGCTTGCGCGAATGTTCGGGAAGGCGGTTGACGAGCAGGTCGACGCCGACATGGATGCCGGTGCGCACGCCATAGGCCGCGCCGAACTTCGCCATCCAGATGAACATGTAGATGCAGAGTTCCTGCGCCCACGACAGGTCGAGCTCGGACAGGAAGGTGAACACCGTCATCGACAGCGTCGCGAGCCAGGTCATCCCGTGCGCGGTCGCCCAGCGCGACAGGACGATCGACTCGCCCGCGCCATAGCGGTGCATGACCGCGATGAAGATCAGGCCGGTTGCGGCCGCAATGAGCGTCGCGATCAACCATTCTTCGAGATGATTAAGCGCCTGATTGAGCACGCGAAGCAAATCAAGGTCCCCCTACCGATGCGAAACGGCCGGGAGTGCACACACTCCCGACCGTTTGTATTATTTCTCCGGAAATCGCGTCAGTTCATCTTGACGTCGAGTTCCTTGGCGACGAGATCGAGCACTTCCTGCCCGACCCGCCCCTTGGCCCATTTGTAAGTCGGCTGCATCGCTTCCTGCCACGCCTTGCGATCGGCGTCAGTGAGATAATGCAGCGTGGTCTTGCCCGCCTTCTTGATCTCGGCGAGCGCGTCCTCGTTCTCCTGGCGCGCGATCGAATTGGTGTAGTCGGTCGCCTCGTTCATCGCCTTCTCGAGCTGAGCGCGAATGTCGGGCGGCAAGCCGGACCAGAATTTGGAGTTGACGATGACCGCATATTGCAGATGGGCATGATAGGACACGGTGATGTCCTTCTGCACCTCGTAGAACTTCTGCGTCCAGTAGTTGGACGCGGTATTCTCGCAGCCGTCGACCACGCCGGTCTGCAGCGCCTGGTAGACCTCGGAGAACGCCATGATCTGCGGGATCGAACCCATCAGGCGGAAGTACTGGTCCGCGATCTTCGATCCGGAGATGCGGAATTTCAGGCCCTTGAAATCCTCCGGCTTCATCAGCGACCGATTCGACGACACCATGTGGAAGCCGTTGTCCCAATAGGCGAGGCCGGTGATGCCCTTGGCCTCCAGCTTCTGGAACAGCCACTTGCCGACCGTGCCCTTCATCGCATTGGCATAGGTCTCGTCGTCCTTGAACAGCCAGGGCAGGTCGAGTGCCTCGAATTCCTTGATCCCGAGCGGCGCGAATTTCGCGGTCGAGGGCGCGAGCATTTGCACCGAGCCGAGCTGGAGCGCCTCGATCTCCTCCTTGTCCTTGTAGAGCGAGGAGTTCGGATAGACTTCGATCTTGACCTTGCCGTCGGTGTACTTCTCGGCGAGCTCCTTGAACTTCAGCGCACCCTTGCCCTTCGGGGTGTCGTTGGCGACGACATGGCTGAACTTGATGACAATGGGACTCTGGGCCTGGGCAATCGCCGGCGCCAAAGCAAACGTGGCCGCTGCGACCGCAAGAAGCAGTTTGCGCATGAAGGACCTCCCCAATACCCCTAGGAAACCGGGTTCTTTTTGTTTTGCAGGCCAGTAGTGGCAGCAATCCGCCAGCCGAACAACTAGACCTAAGCCCAATTTTCCCGCAGCCAAGCTAGCTTGACTGCCACTGAACGCGCAACCCGGGGCCAGCCCCTCTCCCGGGCTACCGCATATGAGATCCGAGGCTTACCGAAGGTGCTCGGCCTGCATGGTGCGAGACGCCCGCTTTGGCGGGCTCCTCACCATGAAGGTCTGATGTCACGCCGCAAGACACGATGAACGCTTATGTCGCATTGCGGCAATGCCCTCAGCCCTTGCGCTGGGCGACCATGAACAGACGCCGGAACGGGAACAGCGTCTGCCCCGCCGCATTCTTCGGATACGCCTTCGCAACCCGCATCCCATAGGCCGCCTCAAAGGCAGCCTTCTCGTCGCCCGCGAGCACGTCGAGATAGCGCGTCAGCCAGGTCCCCTTGGTCCATTCCTTCACGGGGTTCTCGCCTTCGAGCACCTGAAGATATTCGGTCTCCCAGATGTCGATATTGACGGACATCGGCGCAAGAAGATCATGATAGAAGGCCGGCCCCTCGACCGGCGGCGGGGTGACGAGATGCTCGACCTTTGAGCGCCACGGTCCGTTCAGCGCGGTCTCGCCGATCAGCACGTGTGAAGGCGCCAGAAAGTTGCGCGGCATCTGCACCGCCAGCATGCCGCCGGGCACGACCTTCTCCATCAGCGAGGGAAACAGTGCCGCATGATTGGGCAGCCAGTGCAGTGCGGCATTGGAATAGATCAGGTCATATGGCTTGGCGGGACGCCATCGGCCGAGGTCTTCATGGGACCATTGCACGTCCGGCGCCGCCTTGCGGCCGGCGGCAACCATCTCCGCCGAGCCCTCGACGCCGGTCACGGTCGCATCCGGCCAGCGCTCCCGGATCAGCTTGGTGACGTTGCCCGCGCCTGCGCCGAGATCGGCGATCTCGCGCGGCGCGAAATCCGGAATCCGCATCAGGAGGTCGACAGCGGGCCGGAGCCGGTGGCCGGAGAACTTCAGATATTGCTGCGGATCCCAGACCATCGTTCGACGCCTTTTGTTTTTCGTGTTTCCTTCAACGTGGCTCTTGGTTACCACTGCTCGTCCCGGTCAGGCAATTCGTCCTGGCAGGGATGGGCAGGAAACGGCAACAAGCAAAAGCAAACAAGAGAGCGTGCGACCATGGACCTCGGGCTCAAATCGAAAACCGCTGTCGTCACCGGCGCGAGCATCGGCATCGGCCGCGCCATCGCCAAGGGCCTGGCGGCCGAAGGCGTGCGCGTCGTCGGCGTGGCGCGGCGGACCGATCTCCTTGCCGAGCTGGTGAGCGAAGTCGGCGGCGGACTGATCACGCCGTTCGAGCAGGACGTGATGGCCAAGGACGCCGCGGAGAAGATCGCAGCCTTCGCCGTGAGCGAGCTCGGCCATGTCGACATCCTCGTCAACAATGCCGGCGGCAGCCGGCCCCTGCCCGTCGATGCGCCCGACAGCAAATGGGATGAGGCGATCGCGCTGAACTTCACCAGCTACCGCCGCATCGCGCATGCGCTGTTGCCGCAGATGATCGAACGCAAATGGGGCCGCATCGTCAACATCACCGGCAAGTCCGAGCCGGAAGGCCTGAACGCGGCCTTTGCCGCGAAGGCCGCCGTGCACGCCTGGGCCAAGGGCCTGTCGCGCGAGATCGGCGAGCACGGCATCACCATCAACTGCATCCCGCCCGGCCGCATCATGAGCGAGCAGATCCGTCGCAACTATCCGCCGGACTATCGCGAGCGTTTTGCGGAAGAAGAGATCCCGGTCGGCTATTGGGGCGAACCGGAGGATCTCGCGGCACTCGCGGTGTTCCTGGCCTCGCCGGTGGCGCGGTACATCACGGGGACGGTGATCCCGGTGGATGGGGGGCTGCGGCGGTATCAGTTCTAGGATGGGGCTCTGAAACCGATCGGGCACGAGAGCATGACATGTTCGCTGTGCTCTCGGGAGCGGCTGGCGTCAGCCTGCCTTGACGAGTTGGCCGCAGGCCAACAGCGGGCACGTTGCGGGCAATGACCACGTTGTCAAACGCGTTCAAAAGGTAAGGAGTATCTCGGCTAGAGATTGCGCATGTGACCGATCAAAGCCGCCAACTCGTTCTGTCGATGCGTGGCCGTTTTGCTGAAGACCGCCTTGATCTGGTTGCGGACCGTTTCGCGGGACAGCGCCAGGTCGTCGGCGATCATTTCCGGCGACCATCCAGCAGCTATCAGTCGCGCCACCTTTGCCTCGGCCGCCGTCAGCGCAAAGATTGCCGAGAGCAATTCAATTTCAGATTTACGGACGACCTCCATGTCGGTGAGCGTCAGGATGAACCTCGCCCCCAGAAATGGCGATCGAGCCGCCCCCGGTACGGGCAACAGCTTGATGACGATCGGACGCTTGGTCTCTCGCCGCGCGACAATGATGTCGCCAATGCGGCTGCCGGCGCGAAGACGGAGCTCCCGATCGGAGTTAGTCAACCTCGCGTCAAGAGCACGAGTTGCCTTGCCATCTCGCATGTACAATCTGTTGTTATGGACGCGGAAGTCGGCATCGAAGATTTCGGCCGCCGCCGCATTGATCTCCAGCACGCGCCCCATGCTGGTCATTGACAGCGCCGGCTCGTTGATCGAATCGAAAGCGCTCAAAGACCCGAGCAACACCTGCCTTCCCACTGCATGGGAGAGCGTGGCGGCCTCGGTCAGCGCGTCCGAGAGCAGCGCAAACGCCTTCAGATCGTCATCTTCGAAGGCTCCTTCCCCACGCTTGCGCTGTAGCGCGAGGGCCCACATTGCCGGCCCTGCCCAAAAGGAAATCGCCGACCACCATTGAAATCCAAGCTGTCCGAGATGTCTGTAGAGGGGAGTCTTGAGCATGTCTCGCTCGGAGGAGAAGATATCCTGGTCGCGCAGAACCTTCCTGCCGGAAAGCAGTAGCGGAACTCCCCTGACGGCACGAACGTCCTCCACGTGAAGATTGGCGGCAAAGTAGCCCTGGAAAGCCTCTTTCGTCGAAGGCGTCACCGGGACATCGGAAGTCCGGACATCACTCTGGAGCAGCCCCGCACCGGACGTCGCTGCCGCGGAGCAAATGTCCTCCATGAGCGGTATCCACTGGCCGGGGTCCAGCACCACTTCGCCCAACCGGGCTTTCGACTGCTCCAATCGCTGGAAATCAAAACGCCGCAATCGCATCACCCGGAAAAATCGTCCATATTCGGACAATCCTTGGATACTTGCCCGCCGCTGTCAATCGACACCGGCTCTGGTTAACGTGCTGCGCGCATTGGGTTCTCGAGCAATTCCGCAGGCATGACCCAACTGGGTCATGCGCGAATGGCCGGCCTTCGCCACTCTCATCCCGATCCTGGAGGTTGGGACGAATGGACGAAACGCACAGCGGGATTGATTTGGACGAGCTTGACCGGGAGGTGGGCGACTTCTGCCGCTTCTTTGAGCTGATGCCGAGGGATCCGGCAGCGGCAATGCACGGGACTGCCTCTCAAATGCACGCTCTTTGCTGCGCCTTGGCCAAGCTTCCGGCTCCGGCATGGAACTCACCGAATATTCAAAGGCTCCTCGCACCCGCCCGTCATCTCCACGCCCGCTCCTCATTTGTCCGCAGACTTCAGGAGTGGCCGCGCGGCTATCCCGGTGATTTCGAAACTGTCGAACTGCTCGCAGCCGGCGCGAGCCTGCCGACCACGGCCGATCCGGGCGACTGGATCGAATGGTACACACTCAATACCGCCATCGTGCAACAGCATCGAAACAGGATCTGGTGGCAGTACCTCAAGATGTGCGCCACGACGCCGGGGCGCATCCTCTCGATTGGGTGTGGCGGAGGTGCCGACTTCCAGATCGCACCACATCGATTTACGGGATCCACGGTCGTTCTCGTGGATCTCGACAGGCAAGCCCTGGCTCTCGCCGAAGAGCGACTGAGCCGTTATTGCGATGTTCACATCGTGTGCGGCGACGTGAGACGGGCGATCCGACAGGTCCAGGACGAAGGCCCGTTCGATGTCGTCGTCTGCGGCTGCCTGTCCGACTACCTCGACGACCGAACGATCATCTCCATTCTGGGGGAATTGCGCTGCCGCCTTCTGAGGGTCGGTGGCTCGATCGTCTTCACCAATATCGCCGCAGGGAATCCGTTTCGCGTGTGGATGGAGGCCATCGCAGATTGGAAGCTGGTTCATCGCTCCGAGCCGGAACTTCGGAAAATCGCGACGGCGGCCGGTTTCGATCGCCTCGATTTTTCCGTCCGACGGGACCCGACCGGCTTAACTCACCTTGTCGAACTCAGCGTCCCGTAGCGCCATGGCAGGCGCCAGGATCATGCCGCGCGAAGCCGTGTCCCGACCTCTGCTGTCCACGCTCGAGATTAAGGTAACGGCTTCATTGTCCGGCATCACACAGCTTTTTCATTGCATGCGAGTTGCCGGTCGCGTGATCGGATTCGTGGAAGCATCGATATTTGAAACCATACTGCCGTCAGCTCAGGTAACGCTGTCCTTGGATTATTCATGCGTACGCTGCTCGTCATTTTAGGCATTTGGCTGTTGCTCAACATCCTTTTTGTCGTCGTCGTGATCCCGCCGCGAAAACCGCGGCCGTCCCGCGCCGACGGCGGGTCAGCCGGTCTTTCGCCCGTGCCAGTCCGCCATGATGCCGCTACGCCCGGCGAGGATCCCCCCGTTTCGCTTCGCCATGTGATCATCGCGATTGCGCTCGGCGCTTTCTTTTCGCTGAGCCCGCCCCTTCTCGAAGCGTACGATATGCTCCGCAGCAGGCTGCGGCGTCTGCGGGGGCAGAGCAATGACGAGAGCTCGACTGAGCAGGAGACATTGCAATCCATCCTTGCGAAGCTCAGGGCCGAATACGACGAACGTTCATCGAACGGCCTCTCGGACAAGGATGACGGCGACCGGCGCTAATCGGGAAAACGTCCATCGCTTCGACTCCTCGAAGGCCGCCCGGCGCATCATGAGCGAACAGACGCGCGACAATTTTCCGCCGGACTATTGCGAGCGCCTTTCTGAGGAAGACATCCCCGTCGGCTGTCGGGGGAGCCGGAGTCATGGGACGCAACGCCGGGCCGCGTTCACACAAAGTTGCTGCTGTGATGCGAAGGCGTGACGAGGGATATCGCGCGGCAACGAAAAATCGGCACATTCCGATCCCCAACAATCAACGCCCGTGCTGCATCCGCTCCGCGGACTGCGAATGGGCGAAACCTCCTGCCTATGGACACACCGCAGGCCTTGCCTTTGCCAATTCGTCACGGGAGACGCGCAACATGATCATTTGGGATCGGAAATCGGGAGGTCATCAGCCCTGCTCTGCCTGTTGCGGGCCGTCCTGGTCGCGGCGCGGCTTTCTCGCGGGAGTGGGTGCGCTTGGCCTTGCCTCGGCCATCCCGGCCGTTGCGGTGCGCGGACAGGCCAGGCCGGCGCTGATCGATACCCACCTTCATTTCTATCCGCCCGAATACCAGAAGCTTTGGCTTGGCTACGAAGACGCCCGCAAGCAGCCGCACTTTCCCGGTCAGGTTGCCTGGACCCGCGAGAAGCTCGTCGAGGACATGGACCGCAATGGCATACGCACAGGCATCCTGTCGGTCGCCTCCACGCCAGGGGTGTGGTTCGACCTCGGGCCGGCGGAAGCTGGCCGGCTCGCGCGCACCTGCAACGAGTACGCGGCGGACATGATGCGCGACCATCCGGGCCGTTTCGGCCTGTTCGCGACCTTGTCGATGCTGGATGTCGATGCCACGCTCAAGGAGATCGAATATGCGTTCGACACGCTGAAGGCGGACGGGATCGGGCTGCAAAGCAGCTACGGCGACAAATGGCTCGGTAATGCCGCCTACAGGCCGGTGTTCGAAGAGCTGAACCGTCGCAAGGCGGTCGTCTATGTGCATCCGCTGGTCGCGAGTTGCTGCAGCGCGCTCAGCGTCGGCACGTTTCCGGCGGTGATCGAAGTGCCGCACGACACCACACGTACGGTGACGAGCCTTCTGCTCAGCGGTGCATTTGCCCGCCACCGCGACATCAAATGGCTGTTCTCGCACGCCGGCGGCACGATTCCGATGATGGCCGGCCGCATCAATTCGTTCTATGGGGCGCGGCCCGATCTCAAGGAGTTTGCGCCGGAGGGGATCGAAGGCGAGCTACGCCGGCTTCACTACGACACCGCGAATGCAACGTTCGCGCCGTCCATGGCCGCGCTGCTCAAGCTCGTACCCGCCTCCCAGATCACCTACGGCACCGACTATCCGTATTTCGGCCTTGGCCAGTTCGCGCAGTTGCAGAAGCTTGGCCTTTCGACTGAGGATCTCGATGCGATTGGCCATGAGAACGCGATTCGTCTCGTTCCGCGGTTGCAGGCCTAGAGCATCGGGCAGCGTCTCCTGACGGCGCGGCGGTGCCGCGCTCCCGACGCTTGATCTAGATCAAGCCCGCCACGGCAACGCCACGCCGGAATCAATTGTCGATGGTGGCGCAGAAAGCGCCGCCCGTAGCCAAGGAGATGATCGATCATGACCTCCTCGAAGTCTTTGCGCACCCTCATTCTCGCCGGAGCCGGCGCCCTGCTGCCCGCCATGGGTGTCCAGGCCGGGCCGATCCCGACGCATCTGGCGACGATGAAATCGATGGTCGATCAGAACACCACTGAAGTGCGATGGGTCGGCGGCTGGCGTGGCGGCTATGGCTATCGCGGCGTCGGGTGGGGCTACCGCGGCGGCTGGGGCTATCGCGGCTACGGTTATCGCGGACTCGGCTATGGCGTTGCCGGCGCCGTCGTCGGCGGCGCGATTGCGCGGAGCGCCTATTATGGCAGCTATGGCGGTTATCCCGCCTACGGCTACAGCTACCCGCCCGCGTCCTATTACGGTTATGGCGGCGGCTATGGCTACGGCTATGGCGACGACAATTGCCTGCCCTCCGGCAGCTACTGGGCCTACTAGCGAAGACGCATTCGCCGTTCCGGAGGATGGCTTGCCGCGGGCCGCCATTTCCCGGACGAGCTAGTTCACCCTCGTGCCGACGGGCAACAGCACCTCATCCCTCGCCCGCCGGCGGGACAACATACAGGGTCAGCGCAAACACTGCATAGATGAAGATCATCAGCGCGCCGACGAACCATGCCGAGCGTCCGCTGGCCGTGATGAACGCCGACGTGACCGTGGCGATCATCACCATGGTGACGGCGCCCGGCCAGAACTGCAGGTTCATCGGCGTCGGCCCCACGACGTAGCTGAGCAGCACCAGCGCGGGGGCGACGAACAGCGCGATCTGCGAGGCGCTGCCGAGCGCGATGCTGACGACCATGTCGAGCCGGTCCTTGCGCGCCGCGCCGAACGCCACCGCAAATTCGGCGGCAGCGCCGACCAGCGAAACGATGATGAAGCCGACAAAGGCCGGGCTCATCCCGAAGGTTTCCGCCGCCTTCTGCACCGATTCCACGAAGATTTCGCTGACCAGCGCGACCAGCACCGTGACGACCAGCAGCGTGCCGACGGCGATGCCGATCGGCCAATGCGCCTCCTTGTCGTCGCCATGATCGGCGCTTGCGAACAATTCCTTGTGCGTCCCGAGCGAGAACAACAGGCCGAGCGCGTAAGCGACCATCAGCAGGACTGAAATGCCGACGCTGAGCTTGTTCAAGATGCCTCCGCCCTGCGGCAGGTGCTCGAGATCGGCGACCGCCGAAGGCGCAAGCAGGGCGACGGTTGCCATCAGCAACAGGCCCGACGAGAGCCGCGCGCCGGCGCGGTTGTACTCCTGCACGTGGTAGCGCAGGCCGCCGAGCAGCAGGCAGGCCCCTAGCATGAACACCGCGTTGGTGACGATCGCCCCCGCAATCGAGGCCTTTACCAGCAAGTACTGGCCGGCACGCAGCGCCGTGATGGCGATGATCAGCTCCGTCAGATTGCCGAGCGTTGCATTGAGCAGTCCGCCCACGGCATCGCCGGTCTTCGCGGCGACCGCTTCGGTGGCGTGGCTGAGCAGCGCCGCCAGCGGCACGATCGCAAGCACCGCCAGCACGAAGAGGAGCGTGTGGGAATGCGGGGCAGCCGCCTCGGCCAGCAGCACGATGGGCACGAAGACCAGCATCCAGAGCAAGGGCGTATTCCGGATTTCCCTGAGCAGGGTTTGCATGTCGGCCGCCCTTTCCATGGATGCGCTGATGGAAGGGTCTGGCGGGCCTGCGAGGCGAGTATTGATCTGCCTCAACGTGCGCCGGAGGAGACGCGCCGCCGTGCGGTCTGAGGCCCACATTGCGCGTGACGAGAACGCGCCATGGCCCAGTCCCCGATCGCCGCCAGCATCGCATCCTGCCAGTGTTTTGCCCGACGGGTCAACGCGATCGCAGCTGCGGATGTCGCCGCGACGCATCGCGAAAATCCCTTACCGATCAAGGGGTGTTCTACTGTGCATGGGGTTGTTTTTCGACCTTTTTTGTTTCGCCCAAAAAAAGAGCCGGAAAGCACGCGCCGAAGCACCTCACGCCCCCTGCAAGATCTCCGCAATCGCAGCCCCCGCCGCGATCGTGCCGAGCCTGCCGCCGACATCGCGCGTTGCCCTGCCCTCGCCGATCGCCTTTGCCACCGCCGTCTCGATCGCACGCGCGGCCTCCTCGTAGCGCACCGCGCCGCTCCTCTCGCCATGCCAGGCCAGCAGCAAGGCCGTCGACAGGATCAGCGAGACCGGATTGGCGACGTCCTGCCCGGCGATGTCAGGCGCCGAGCCGTGTGCCGCCTGCGCCATGGCATAGCGGTCGCCGACATTGAGCGAGCCGCCGAGGCCGAGACTGCCGGACAGCTCGGCCGTGAGATCGGACAGGATGTCGCCGAACATGTTGGTGGCGACGATGACGTCGAAGCGATCGGGGTTGCGCACGACATGCGCCATCATGGCGTCGACCAGGATGTCGTCGACTTCGAGGCCGGCATAGCCCTTCGCCGCCGCGCGACAGGTGTCCAGGAACATCCCGTCGCCGATCTTGAGCACATTGGCCTTGTGCACGATGGTGAGGTGTCTGCGCCGCTTCATGGCGAGACGGCAGGCGGCGTGCGCGATGCGCTCGCAGCACGCCCGCGTGATCCGGCGCAGCGAGATCGCGACGTCAGGCGTGACCAGCATCTCGCCATTGCCCTGCTCCATGTTGCGATCGGCGTAAAAGCCCTCGGTGTTCTCGCGCACCACCACGAGGTCGAAATCGCCGAGGCGGCCTGGCCGCCCGGCATAGGTGCGCGCGGGCCTGACATTGGCGTAGAGGTCGAGGTTCTTGCGGAAGTGCCTGGACGGATTGATCTCGCCATGCGCCTCGTCCTTGAAGTCGAAGGTCGCGGTCGGCCCCAGGATCAGGCCGTCGGCGCCGCGGACGATGTCGAGCAGCTCGGGCCGCACCGTCGTGCCGAACTGCTTCAGGCTCGCGTGCCCGACCGCGTGCTCCTCCAGCCGCAGATTGAGCTGGAAGCGCTCCGAGGCCGCGCGCAGCACACCCGATGTCGCGGTCGTGATCTCCGGTCCGATGCCGTCACCGGGCAGAACGATGAGTTGCATGACGTTTCCCCAAAATTGCAGCGCCGGCGCGATCATACGCCAGAGCCCGGCGGCATCGCCTCACCTTCGCGCATACACAGCATGCAAGCATATGCCTGTGGAAGCGGCCTTCAGCGTAGTACATGCCAAAAGTCCGCATAGCCACGCCGCCGGAGCAACGCGCTAACGCAATGACGATCACGTTACCTGCCGCCGCGCGCGAGCCCGACCATCCCATCGCCGACGGCTTGCCGGCCGCGCAGCGGCGCTGGGCGATCGCCGCCATCTTCACCGCTCTGGCGATGGCCTCGCTCGACACCGCGATCGCCAACATCGCGCTGCCCGCCATTGCCGCCGACCTGCATGTCAGTCCGGAGCAGTCGGTCTGGGTCGTCAACGTCTACCAGATCGCGCTGGTGGCAACGCTCTTGCCGCTCGGCGCGCTCGGCGAGATCGTCGGGCACCAGCGCATCTATCTCGGTGGCCTGATCCTGTTCACCATCGCCTCGCTGTTCTGCGCGGTCGCGTGGTCGCTGGACAGCCTGCTGGTCGCGCGCACGCTGCAAGGCCTGGGGGCCAGCGGCATCATGAGCGTCAACACGGCACTGGTGCGCTTCGTCTATCCCGGAAGGATGCTGGGCCGCGGCTTCGGCCACAACGCGCTGGTGGTCGCGACCGCCTTCACCTTCGGGCCGTCGATCGCCTCCGCGATCCTCGCGCTCGGCCCCTGGCCGTGGCTGTTTGCCGTCAACATTCCCTTCGGCCTCGTTGCGATCGGCATCGGCTTTGCGATGCTGCCGAAGACGCCGCGGGCCGATCACGGTTTTGATTTTCTCGGCGCGATCCTGGCGTCGGCCTGCCTTGGCCTGTTCATCACGGGCATCGGCAGCGCCGCGCACAATCTGTCGCCGGTCGTCGTGGGCATCGAGCTCGTCACGGCCCTCGCGCTCGGCTTCATCCTGACGCGCCGCCACGCCGATCACCCCGCGCCGATGCTGCCGATCGATTTGTTCAGCCGGCCGATGTTCGCGCTGTCGGCGGCAACGGCGGTGTGCTCCTTCGCGGTGCAGGGCCTCGCCTTCGTCTCGCTGCCGTTCTATTTCGAGGACGTGCTGGGACGCTCGCAGGTCGAGACCGGCTTCTTCATGACACCGTGGCCGCTGGTGGTCGGCATCATGGCGCCGATCGCGGGGCGCCTGTCCGACCGGCATGCGGTCGGGCTGCTCGGCGGCATCGGCCTCGTGCTGCTCGGCCTCGGCATGGCGCTGCTCGCCATGCTGCCGGCCAACCCCGCCATCGCCGACATCATCTGGCGGATGGTGATCTGCGGCATGGGGTTCGGCTTCTTCCAGGCGCCGAACATGAAGGCGGTGATGTCGAGCGCGCCGCCGCATCGCAGCGGCAGCGCCTCCGGCATCGTCGCCACCGCGCGCCTGACCGGACAGACGACAGGGGCCGCGCTCGCGGCGCTCTGCTTCGCCCTCGCCGGCCACGACGGCGCGACCGTCGCGCTGGCGCTCGGCGCGGGCTTTGCCGCGCTCGGCAGCGTGATGAGCTTCCTGCGGCTGGCGGTAAAGTAAGGCCCTCAGGCCAGGTGCCGCGCCACCGTCACGTCGACCGTTGCCGCCGGGATGACCGTCTCGTCGTCGAGCGCGGCGAGGCGCGTGTCGATGGCGGCGATGACCTTGCGCGAGAACGGCCCGAGATGCGCATAGGCCGCGATCATCTGCACCGCGATCCGCGCCGATGACGTGTCGCGCTTGGCGCAGTTCATGAAGGTCTGCCAGAGCGGCCCGCGCGCTTCGGGGATCGCCGTGACCACGCGGTGCACGGTCTCCATCGCGCCGAGCTTGGCACGGATATCGCCCTCCGCAAGCGCGTGGCGCTGCCGCGAACGGTCGAGCAGCGTCATCAAGCGGTCGATGCGTCCGGCATAGGCAGCCGGGCTGTAGATGCGCTCCAGCACCCGCTTGTAATCCATCAGGATGTCGCGCAGCGGGCGCACCGGATCGAAGTTGATCCCATCCGTGCACTGATCGGCGCCGATGGTCGGCGCCAGATCGTGGCCCGGGTGCAGCCGGCCTTCGCGCTCCAGGCGGCGCGTCAGCTGCGTGTTGGGCAACGCATAGAGCAGGCCGACCATGCTGACGGGGATCGCCGCCTCCTCGATGAATTCGATCATGGCCTCCGCCATCGAGAGCTTCTCATTGTCGAAGCCGACGATGAAGCCCGCGGTGACGAGAATGCCGGCGGCATAGATCTTGTGGATGCTCTCGGCGATGTTGCGCCGCGTGTTCTGCTTCTTCCGCATCGCGACCAGCGTCGCCGGATCCGGACTTTCGATGCCGACGAAGATGCCGAAGAAATTGGCCGCCCCCATTTGCTCCAGCAGTTCCGGATCGTCGGCGAGGTTGATCGAGGCTTCGGTGGAGAATTCGAACGGATAGCCGTGGGCGCGCTGCCATTCGGCGAGCTGCGGGAGGAACAGCCGCAGCGACTTCTTGTTGCCGATGAAATTGTCGTCGACGAAGTCGAGATGGCCGCGGTAGCCCATCCGGTAGAGCGTCTCGAGCTCGACGAACATCTGCTCGGCCGTCTTGGTTCGCGGCACGCGACCGTAGAGCTCGATGATGTCGCAGAACTCGCAGGTGAACGGGCAGCCGCGCGAATACTGCACACCGATATAGAGATAATCTTCGAATTTGAGCAGGTCGAACCGCGGCACCGGCGTCCTGGTGACATCGGCCTGGAATTTCGGCGCAGTGAAGACGCCGGAGCGCGCACCGCCCTCCCAGGCCGCGATGAATTCGTCGATGACACTCTCGGCCTCGCCGAGCACCCGGAAGTCGGCCCTCTCATAGATGTGGGGGCTCGAGGTCGGATCGGGGCCGCCGACGACCACCGGCTTGCCCGCCGCGCGGCATAGCTCGATCAGGCGCAGCGTGTCGGCCTGCTGCGGCAGCATTCCGCCGGTGAAGACGACGTCGGCCCAGGCGAGATCCTCGTCACCCAGGGGCGACGTGTTGCAGTCGATGAGGCGCACCGTCCAGTCGGCAGGCAGCATCGCGGCAACGGTTATCAGGCCGAGGGGAGCTGCGGGTCGCTTCACGCCCATCAGCTTGCAGGATTCGCCAAAACTCCAGAACGACTCCGCGGTGAACAGCGGGTAGAGCATCAACACGTTGCAGGGGCTCGGCACGTCCATGGAACTCCTCTGGCTTCGACTCAGTGTACCAGAGCGACCTCGTCTTGCATCCCGGCAAAAGGGGACAAACTGTCGCCGCAATGCAGCGGTGATCGGGCCTGGAACCGGCGTTCACGGCCGGGCGTCGCCCCAAGCCGCGGATTGGCGCCTGGAACCCGGCCCGCGGCGAAGCGAGCAATCAGCAGCGTTCGCTCGCAAGCAGCTTCCGCCTGCTCGCCAGGACATCGCTGCACCAGGCGAAGAACGCGCCGAGAAACTCGCGGCCGGGCGCGTCAGTGCGGGCATGCTGCCCAACGTCTCGAAGCCCTTCTCCATCCGCGAGGCATTGCGCGCCAGCAGGGCGCGGATGTCGCTGCGGACCGGACTGGGATAGAGCTCGTCTTTTGCTGATGATCCGGATCGCATTCTCGTTTGCGACACCAAACGCCCTCAGCTTGTGACGGGCCATTTCATGAACGATCGCCTCCGCGGTCGCGAGCGGGCAATTGACTGCAACACCGAACACCCAACAATCTTCCCGGCGCGCTTCCATCTCTTTGACGGCCACCCCGCGGACTGTTGATTTGAACAGTTCCAATTTGCCGGACACATTGCGCCCCTGAGTCCAATCGGTGGATTGGACCAATCAGGGGACTGCGATGGCAAACCTTACAATCAACGGAAAATCCCTCACACTCGACGTCGAGCCGGATACGCCGCTGCTTTGGGCGATCCGCGAGAATGCCGGGCTGACCGGCACCAAATATGGCTGCGGCATTGCACAATGCGGCGCCTGCACGGTTCACATCGACGGCATCGCGACTCGCGCCTGCGGCGTTTCGGTCGCCGAGGCCGAAGGCAAGAAGATCACCACGATCGAGGGGCTGGCGTCCGGCAGCACGCTGCATAAGGTGCAGGAAGCCTGGATCGCCAAGGACGTTCCGCAATGCGGCTATTGCCAGAGTGGCATGATCATGGCGGTGGCGGCGCTGCTGAACGAGAAGCCGAAGCCGACCGACGCCGACATCGACGAGGCCATCACCAATATCTGCCGCTGCGGCACCTTCCAGCAGGTGCGCGAAGCGATCCACACGATCGCCAGCGCGTAAGGAACCGCCCCATGAACAAGCACGTCTCTCCCAAGATGAACCGCCGTGCCTTCGTCATCGGCACCGCCGCGGTCGGCGCAGGCCTCGCAATTGGCCTCGATATCCCCTTCGGCGGTCCCGCCGTGGTGCGCGCAGCCGACGGCTCGCCCGAAATCGGCGCCTGGGTCGTGGTCAGGCCCGACGACACCGTCGTGATCCGCATCGCCCGCTCCGAGATGGGCCAGGGCTCGCTCACCGGCCTCGCCCAACTCGTCGCCGAGGAACTCGAATGCGACTGGTCGAAGGTCTCGACCGAATATCCGACACCCGGCCAGAGCGTCGCCCGCAAGCGCGTCTGGGGCGATTTCTCGACCGGTGGCAGCCGCGGCATCCGCTCTTCGCAGGACTATGTCCGCAAGGGCGGCGCCACCGCGCGCGTGATGCTGATCCAGGCCGCCGCCGATTCGTGGAAAGTGCCGGCATCCGAATGCACCGCCGCGAAGAGCGTCATCACCCATACGCCGTCGGGCAGGACCACAACCTACGGCAAGGTCGCCGAGGCTGCGGCCAAGCTGACGCCGCCGGCCGACGTCAAGCTGAAGGATCCGAAGGACTGGAAGCTGATCGGCAAGGGCGTGCTGCGCCTCGACACCGCCGACAAGACCACCGGCACGATGGTCTACGGCATCGACGTCAAGCTGCCGGGCATGCTGAACGCCGCGATCAAGGACTGCCCGGTGTTCGGCGGCAAGCTGAAGAGCTATGACGAGGCCAAAATCGCCGGCATGAAAGGCGTCAAGAAGGTCGTCAAGGTCGGCGATACCGCGGTCGCGGTCGTTGCCGACACCTGGTGGCACGCCAAGACCGCGCTGGAAGCGCTGCCGATCGTCTGGGACGAAGGCGACAACGCCAAGGTCTCCAGCGAGTCGATTGCGAAGTGGCTGGCGGAAGGCCTCGACAACGGGCAGCCGGCCTATGTCGGCAACAAGAACGGCGACGCCAAGGCGGCGATTGCCGGCGCCGTCAAGAAGGTCGAGGCCGTCTACAACTACCCTTACCAGAACCACGCCACGATGGAGCCGATGAACGCCACGGCGCTCTACACCGCGGACAAATGCGAGGTCTGGTGCGGCACGCAGAACGGCGAGGCAGCCTTCGCGGCGGTGCTGGAGGCCTCCGGCCTGCCGGCAGAGAAGTGCGACGTGCACAAGGTAATGCCTGGCGGCGGCTTCGGCCGGCGCGGCCAGACCGACTACGTCCGCCAGGCGGTCATGATCGCCAAGCAGATGCCGGGCACGCCGGTCAAGCTGTTGTGGTCGCGCGAAGAGGACATGGCGCACGGCAGGTATCACCCGATCACCCAGTGCAAGATGACCGGCGCGTTCGACGCCGACAACAACCTGGTCGCGCTGCACTACCGCCTGTCGGGACAGTCGATCCTGTTCTCGCTTCGCCCCGAAGCGCTCCAGAACGGAATGGACCCGGCCGCGTTCCAGGGTGTCGCCCAATCTGGCGAGGCCGCGTTCGGCTATTCGGTGCCGAACCTGCTGATCGAGCATGCGATGCGCAATCCGCACGTTCCGCCCGGCTTCTGGCGCGGCGTCAACGTCAATCACAACGCGATCTACATGGAATGCTTCATGGACGAGCTGGCCCATGCCGCAGGCCAAGACCCGCTCGAGTTCCGCCGCAAGCTGATGGGCAATCACCCCAAGCATCTGGCGGTGCTCAATGCCGTGGCCGAGAAGATCGGCTGGACCACGCCGGCGCCGCAAGGCGTCTATCGCGGCATCGCGCAGGTGATGGGCTATGGCAGCTACGTCGCCGGCGCCGCCGAGATCTCGGTGACCGACGGCAACAAGATCAAGGTGCACCGCATCGTCGCCTCCACCGACCCCGGCTACGTCGTCAATCCGGCGCAGGTGGAACGGCAGATCGCGGGCTCCTTCGTCTATGGCCTGTCCGCGCTGTTCTACGGCGGCTGCACCGTCAAGGACGGCAAGATCGAGCAAACCAACTTCGACACCTACAACTCGATGCGCATCAACGAGATGCCGAAGGTGGAATCGGTGATGGTGCCGAGCGGCGGATTCTGGGGCGGTGTCGGTGAGCCGACCATCGGTGTTGCCGCACCGGCCGTGCTCAACGCGTACTTCGCCGCGACCGGCAAGCGCATCCGTTCCGTTCCGCTGCGCGACCAGAACATCACTTTCGCCTAGAGCATGATCCGGACTCGAAGGGCCGCGTTAGCGCAAAGAGCGAAGCGGTTTTCCGAGAAGATCACGCTCAAGGAACAACTCGCGGCGGCCACGACGGCCGCCGCGGCATTTTCCGGATGAGACCCATGAATGCGCCGGTGACACGGCGGAATGCCGTCCTCGGCATCACCGCCGCGGCCACATCGTACGCAGTACCTTCAATCCTGCGCGCGCAATCGGCGGGCCGCGTCGTCGTGGTCGGCGGCGGCTTTGGCGGCGCGGCCTGTGCCCGCGCGCTCAAACGCGCCGACGCCAAATTGCAGGTGACGCTGATCGAGCCGAACAAGGTCTTCACATCCTGCCCGTTCAGCAACGAGGTGATCGCAGGCCTGCGCGAGATCGAGGCGCAGCAGCTCGGCTATGACAAGCTTGTCGCCGAAGGCATCACCGTCGTTGCCCAGGCGGCAACAACCGTCGATCCCGAAAGGCGCAGCGTCACGACGACCGACGGCGCCACGCTCACTTACGACCGCCTCGTGCTCTCGCCCGGCATCGACTTCCATGTCGAAGCCCTGCCCGGCTACGACGAGGCGGCGTCGGAAAAGATGCCGCACGCCTGGAAGGCCGGCGCGCAGACGCTGCTGCTGCGCCGGCAGTTGGAGGCGATGGAAGACGGTGGCACGGTCGCCATTGCAATCCCCGCCAATCCCTCGCGCTGTCCGCCGGCGCCTTACGAACGCGCGAGCCTGATCGCTCACTACCTGAAGACGAAGAAGCCGCGCGCGAAGGTGCTGATCCTCGATGCCAAGGATAGCTTCTCCCAGCAGCGGCTGTTCGAGCGGGCCTGGAAGGAGCTCTATGGCGACATGATCGAGCGCATCGCGCTGTCGCAAGGCGGCCGCGTGACTTCCGTTGACGCTTCGACGAAGACCATCGTCACCGAGTTCGGCAACTACACCCCTGACGTTGCCAACGTCATCCCGCCGCAGCGCGCCGGCCACGTCGCCCAGATCGCGGGCGCAACGGATGCGACCGGCTGGTGCCCGATCGATCCTGTGACCTTCGAGTCGAAGCTCGTCCGAAATATCCACGTCATCGGCGATGCCTGCCTCGGCGGCGGCATACCCAAATCGGCGTCGGCCGCGAGCGCGCAAGGCAAGGCCTGCGCCGTCGCGATCGTCAACCTGCTCGCAGGCCGCGCCCCGGAGACGCCGCGGCTCACCGGTGTCTGCTACAACACCGTCGCGCCCGGTTACGGCTTTTCGCTCGCCGGCAACTACCAGCCCAGGGGCGATATCTTTGCCGAGGTCGAGGGCGGCGCGACCAGCCCGGTCGATGCCCCCCGCGAACTGCGCGCCCGCGAGGCTGACGAGGCCGCGCGCTGGTTTCAAACCATCACGGCAGACACCTTTGGCTAGAGCAATGATGGGACGAGCCTGCCGCCACGAACACGATGCGCTCCCTCCCCCGCGTGCGGGGGAGGGCTGGGGAGAGGGTGTCTCCGCCCGCGAGAACCCCCAAGAGGAAAGAGCCCTCACCCGCCGCTACGCGGCGACCTCTCCCGCAAGCGGGAGAGGTAAGAGGAGTTCGCGGCGGCCTCAGTCATTCAATCCAATATCTGCGATTGCGGTATTCATCGTAGCGAGCCTCGCCTTGGCATTGCCCACCCAAGCGGACGAGCTCGCGCCTTACACAATCGTCGGCGACGGCATTCCGGCTTCGCTCACCGGCACGCCCGGCGATGCCGCGCGCGGACGCACGCTGGTGCTGGCGCGCGCGACGACCTGCATCCTCTGCCATTCCGGCCCGTTTCCGGAAACGCGGTTCCAGGGCGACCTCGCGCCCGATCTCTCCGGCGCCGGGAACCGGTGGTCGGTGAGCCAGTTGCGGCTTCGTCTGGTCGATGCGTCGCGCTTCAACGCGGAGACCATCATGCCGTCCTATTATCGCAATGACGGCCTCGTGCGGGTCGGGCGCAATTTTGCCGGCAAGCCGATATTGTCCGCCGCGGAGATCGAGGACATCGTGGCCTATCTAGCAACGCTTCGGGACTAGGACTGCTCATGCCAACCACGCGACGACAATTCCTGAGCCTTGCCGGAGGCATCACCGCTGCGGGAACGATCCCGATCGTCACGCTGCGGCCGCTGGAGGCGACGCCCGGGATGCTCAACACGGCGATCCGCAACGTCGTCGGTGAAGCCCCGATTCGCACCGGCAGGGTGAAGCTCGACATTCCGCCGCTGGTCGAGAACGGCAACACCGTGCCAATGACCGTCAGCGTCGCAAGCCCGATGACGCCTGATGACTACGTCAGGAGCATCCACGTCTTCAACGAGAAGAACCCGCAGCCGAACATCGGCAATTTCCATCTCGGCCCGTGGGCCGGCCGAGCCCAGGTCTCGACGAGGATCCGGCTCGCCGATACCCAGAAGGTGGTCGCGATCGCGCGTCTCTCCGACGACAGCTTCTGGCAGGTCGCCGCCGACGTCGTCGTGACGCTGGCCGCCTGCACCGAGGAGATGAACTGATGGCCGCGCTGATCAACGTTCCGGCAAAGGCCAGGCGCGGCGACGTCATCGAGATCCGCACGCTGACCTCGCACATCATGGAAACCGGCTTCCGCCACACCGCCGATGGCGGGCTCGTGCCGCGCGACATCATCACGAGCTTCACCTGCCGCTACAACGGCACCGAGGTCTTTCGCGCCGACCTGTTTCCGGCGATCGCCGCGAACCCATACCTTTCGTTCTTCACGGTCGCGAAGGAGAGCGGCAAGTTCGAGTTCGAATGGACCGGCGACAACGGCTATTCGTCCACCGCGTCGGCATCGATCACGGTCGAATGAAATTTTGGCGCGCGATAGCGGTGGCGATACTGCTCTCCGCGAGCCCCGCCCTGCTTGCCGGCGAGATTGCGCCCGAGGCGCGTCGCTCCGGCTACGATTTCATGGGGCCGGACACGCGTACCATGCAGGATGACGACACCGCCAATCCGGGCATGCTGTTCGTGCTCGATGGCGAGGTGCTCTGGACGAAGAAGACCGGCAGCGCGGAGAAGGCCTGCGCGGATTGCCACGGCGATGCGCGAGGCAGCATGAAAGGCGTCGCAGCGCGCTATCCCGCCTTCGAGAAGGCGGTGGGCCGTCCCATCACGCTCGATCAACGCATCAACCTCTGCCGCGCCAATCATCAGCAGGCAACGCCACTCCCCTACGAGAGCCGCGACCTGCTGGCGCTGTCCGCGTTCGTCGCCCACCAGTCGCGCGGCGTCGCGATCACGGCTGGCGACGACCCGCAACTCAAGCCGTTTGTCGAACAGGGCCGCGACCTCTTCATGCAGCGCGAGGGCCAGCTCAACCTCGCCTGCACCAATTGCCACGACGACAACTTTGACAAGCATCTCGCCGGCGCGCCGATCACGCAAGCGCAGCCGACCGGCTATCCGCTGTATCGGCTGGAATGGCAGACGCTGGGGTCGCTGGAGCGGCGTCTGCGAAGCTGCATGTCCGGCGTCCGCGCCCAGGCCTACGATTACGGCGCACCGGAGCTCGTCGCGCTCGAGCTCTATTTGATGTCGCGGGCGCGCGGCCTGCCGATGGAAACACCGGCCGTGCGGCCTTGATTCCTTCGAATTAGGACTAGGCAGGCGTGGCACGGTCGCTAGTATCCCTCCCAAAGACGATGAGTCACAGGGAGGACTTGAAGTGGTCGACTACAGAATCTCGCGCCGTACGCTCTTGACGGGCACGGCAGCGGCTGGCGCGCTCAGCCTGACCGGATTGCCGGCGCGCGCCGAGGTCAACTGGAAGAAATATGCCGGGACCAAGCTGGAGGTGATCCTCGCCAAGGGGCCGCGCGGCGACAACCTGCAAAAGAACATCAAGGAGTTCACCGATCTCACCGGCATCCAGGTCGAAGCCGAGCAGATCCCTGAGCAGCAGCAGCGCCAGAAGGTCGTGATCGAGTTCACCTCGGGCCGGCCGAGCTTCGACGTCGTCCATCTCAGCTATCACGTGCAGAAGCGGCAGTTCGAAAAGGCCGGCTGGCTCGCCGACATGACGCCTTTCATGAAGGACCCGTCGCTGACCGCACCCGATCTCGTCGAGAGCGATTTTTCCGCCGCGGGCCTGCAATATGCCAAGAACGACAAGGGGCAGATGCTGTCGCTGCCGTGGTCGGTGGACTATTTCATCCTCTACTACAACAAGGAGCTGTTCCAGAAGAAGGGCGTGGCCGTCCCGAAGACCCTCGACGAGATGGTCGCTGCCGCCGAGAAGCTCACCGATCCCAAGGAAGGCACCTACGGCTTCGTCGGGCGGGGCTTGCGCAACGCCAACATGGCATTGTGGACCAACTTCTTCCTCAACTATGGCGGCGAATTCCTCGACGACAAGCGCAACATCCTGACCGACGGCCCGGAAGCGATCGCGGCAACGAAGCTCTACCAGACGCTGCTGACGAAGTCCGCCCCGCCCGGCGTCGCCGGCTTCAACTGGATGGAGTCGATGGCCTCGTTCACGCAAGGACGCTCGGCGATGTGGATCGACGGCGTCGGCTGGGCGCCGCCGCTGGAGGATCCGGCCGCCTCGCGCGTCGTCGGCAAGGTCGGCTACACCGTCGTGCCCGCCGGACCCAAGGGACATTATTCGTCCACTTACGGCGACGGCATCGGCATTGCGGCGGCGAGCAAGAACAAGGAAGCCGCCTACCTGCTCTGCCAGTGGGTGGTCTCGAAGCAGCAGGGCGCGCGCCTGCTCCAGGCCGGCGGCGGCGTCCCGTTCCGCAGCTCGATCCTGAACGATCCCGAGATCCAGAAGGGCGTGAAGATGCCGCCGGAGTGGCTGCAATCGGTGATCGAGTCCGGCAAGATCAGCAAGCTCGGCCTGCCCGTGGTCGTCCCCGTCGCCGAATTCCGCGATATCGTCGGCGCGGCGCTCACCGCGACGCTGTCCGGGGCCGACCCGGCCGCCGAGCTGAAGAAGGCCAACGACCAGTTCCGGCCGATCCTGGAGCGTAGCGAAAAGGCGTGAGTGCGTTGACACAAGCTGATCCGGCCGCGGCACGGTCCGATGCCGCGCCGGAGAAAGAGTTGCGCCCGCCGTCCTACTGGCCGTTCGTGGTGCCGGCGCTGGTCGTCGTGCTCGCCATCATCATCTTCCCGTGGGTCTTCACCATCTGGATGAGCCTGAACGAGTGGAAGGTCGGCTCGCCGACCACCTTCGTCGGGCTCTCCAACTATCTGCGGCTGACCAGCGATCCGCGCTTTCTCGAGGCGGTCGGCCACACCATCGTCTACACCGCGCTGTCGGTGCTGCTGCCGCTGGTGCTCGGCACGTTCGCAGCCGTGGTGTTCCACCAGAAATTCGCCGGCCGCGGCTTCCTGCGCGGCGTCTTCATCATGCCGATGATGGCGACGCCCGTCGCGATGGCGCTGGTCTGGACCATGATGTTCCACCCGCAGCTCGGCGTGCTGAACTACATCTTGTCGCTGGTCGGGATACCGGCGCAGCTCTGGGTGTTTCATCCCGCGACCGTCATTCCCTCGCTGGTGCTGGTCGAGACCTGGCAATGGACGCCGCTCGTGATGCTGATCGTGCTCGGCGGCCTCGCCGCAATCCCGACCGAGCCATATGAGAGCGCGCAGATCGACGGCGCCAATCTCTGGCAGGTGTTCCGCTTCATCACGCTGCCGCTGATCATGCCGTTCCTGTTCATCGCCGGCATGATCCGCATGATCGACGCGGTGAAGAGCTTCGACATCATCTTCGCGATCACGCAAGGAGGACCCGGCTCGGCGTCGGAGACGATCAACATCTACCTCTACAGCGTCGCCTTCACCTATTACGACCTCGGCTACGGCTCGGCGATCGCGGTGGTGTTCTTCCTGTTGATCGTCCTGCTTGCCGCGGTGATGCTGTATGCCCGCCAGCGCATGGTGTGGACCGAAATCGCGAGCGACGCATGACACCTCGTCAGATCATCGGCAAGATCGGCCTGTGGCTTTCGGTGTTCGTCATCGTGTCGCCGGCAATCCTGTTCTTCCTCTGGATGCTGTCGCTGTCGCTCAAATTCGAGGTCGACAACGCCGCCTACCCGCCGGTGTTCTTCCCCGAGCATATCGCCTGGAAGAACTATGCCGACGTGCTGGCCTCCAACCGCTTCCTGACCTATTTCATCAACAGCCTGGTCGTCACCGGCAGTGCGACCGCGCTGGCGCTGATCGTCGGCGTCCCCGCCGGCTACGGCATCGCACGCATGGCCGCGCACAAATCCGCGATCGTGATCCTGATCGCCCGCATCACGCCCGGCCTGTCCTACCTGATCCCACTGTTCCTGCTGTTCCAGTGGCTGGCATTGCTCGGCACGCTGGTGCCGCAGATCATCATCCATCTCGTCGTGACGGTGCCGATCGTGATCTGGATCATGATCGGCTATTTCGAGACCACGCCGCTCGAGCTGGAAGAGGCCGCCCTGATCGACGGCGCCACGCGCTGGCAGGTCTTTCGCCACGTCGCCCTGCCGATCGCCAAGCCTGGGATCGCGGTCGCCTTCATCCTCGCCGTCATCTTCTCCTGGAACAACTTCGTCTTCGGCATCGTGCTGGCCGGACGCGAGACGCGCACCCTGCCCGTCGCAGTCTACAACATGATCTCGTTCGACCAGTTGAGCTGGGGGCCGCTCGCCGCCGCCGCGCTGATCGTCACCCTCCCGGTACTGCTGCTGACGGTGTTTGCGCAGCGGCAGATCGTGGCCGGGCTCACCGCGGGTGCAGTCAAGGGCGGGTGATCACCCGACGCCGCCCATCGTAAGAAGACGATCGCGGTGGGCTCACCAGCCCACGCGCAGGCCCACGCGTCCGCCGGCGACCTTCTCGTCCGGCCCGTAGCCGATGCCGCCGTTGAACTGCATGTTCCGATTGATACGCAGCGCCGCATTGAACGCTAGACCGTTGGCCCGCTCGAAGGTCCCGTAGTTCATTGTCATGGCAAAGGTCTCGTCCGGCAGCAGCGTCGGCACGCCGGCCATGGCAAAGGCCATGGCGACGCCGTTGGTCGTCTTGCTCGTTCGCGTGCTGAGGTCGTCGAGGCGGCCATTGATGCTGGCGAGCTGGGCATTGATGGCGCTGAGATCGCTCGTCGAGGCTAGGCCGAGATTGGCGAGCGTGGTGGTCGCAAGATTGCCGGCGCCGTCGGACGTGACAAGCTGCGTCGCGCCGCTTTGCGCGGCCTTGCTGGCCGACGAGGTGATGCCGGCCATGGTGTAGGTGTTGCCTGCCGTGCCGAACGCCTGCTGATTGGCGCGCGTCGCTGCGGCGCCGTTGCCGATCGCGGCGGAGTTGGCGAAGCCGGCGCTGGTGTTGTTGCCGACGGCGACGGCGTTGGCGCCTGCGACCGATACGGTGTTGCCGATCGCGATGCCGCCTGACCCGGTCACGGTCGCCGTGTTCGCCATCACCAGCGCATTGGGTGCGTTGACGGCGTTGCCGGTGCCGAACACCGAGGAGCCGGCCGCGCTCGCGGTGCCGGCCACGGTGTTATTGGAGCCGACCACGTTGACGACGTTGCCCCAGCCGGCCTGGCTGGCGCCGTTGATCGTGTTGTTGCCGCCCAGTGTGAAGCTGCGGTCCCCTCGGACGATCTGCACGGTGCCGAACGCACCGCTGTTGTCGCCGGAGATCGCGTTGCTCGCGCCGACCGCGGTGCTATTGGCGCCGTTCACGCCGATATTGTAACCGACGGCCGTGCCGTTGGTGCCGGCAGCATAGACGTTCGCGTTTGTACCCACTGCAAGCGCATTTTCGGCGTCCGCGCGACTGGAATTGCCCGCGGCCGTGCTGGCGTTGCCGCCTGCGACTGTCGCGTAGCCAAGAGCCGTGCTGCCGTCGCCACCCGCGCCTGCCCGATAGCCCACGGCCGTGGCGGTGTACCCGCTCGCGGAGCTTTGGTAGCCAAATGCCGAGCTCAGGGCGCCGGTGGCCGCGCTGGCGCTGCCAGCCGCTGTGCTAAAGAAGCCGCTTGCGATGCTTCGATAACCCAGCGCTGTGCTGAGGCCACCAGAGGCCAGACTGCCGGCGCCAAAGGCCGCGGCCTCGGGACCGGCAGAGCTCGATTCGCCGAATGCGGAGCCACCCGTGGTCGCGGATGAATTGGTGCCGCAAGCCACGCTTTCTATCGAGCTCGCGCTCGCACCGGCCGCACTGTTGCTGGCATTGACGCAAACGAACTGCGCCTGCGCCGACGACGCATCCAGCAGGACAGCCAAGGGGGCAAGCACCGCGGCGGTGCAAATTCCGAGCAAGGACTGCCTGCAGGCACGCCGCGGCGTCCCCCTCGCGACAACCCGATCCTCGTCCGGCCCCACCGCAACCGTCATCCCCCGCATGTCCATCACCTTACCTTCACGTCATTGCAAATTGTCCAGGCCGCGAAGCACGCACGTCTGGCCCGCGCGCAATAATATGAATATTCATGTCTGGAGACTGCGGTTCGACGGTGCGCAAACTTGCCTGATCGTCCCAATTTGCAGACCAACTGCCGAGGGAGCGGCCTGGCATGACGAAAATTCCGTATCTGCGCTTCGACACCGCGGAGTTGCCTGTCGCCGAGCGGCTCGACCGCTACCGGGCGATTCTCACGCACTATGACGTGTCGGTCCCCGAGGGCACGGACCGGGACGACTTCGAGGTCCTGGCCGAGGCATGGCTGCTCGGTGGCCTGGTCGCCGCGTCCACCCGGATGGCGCCGGTGCGCTTCACCCGTTCCGCCGCACTGGCCAAGGCCGATGGCCGCAATTCATTCGCGCTGCTGCTGCTCAGGCGCGGCGCCTGGAGCGGCGAAGTCGATGGCGAGCCGATCTCGGCCGGTCCCGGCCAGGTGCTGGTGCTCGATCTGACCCGGCCCTTCGACGGCATCGCCACGGCGACCGACACCATCAGCCTCGACGTCGAGCGCGATCCGATCGTCAGTGCCGCGCCCGATGGCCTCGACCTGCACGGCCTCGTCCTTGACGGTGCCGCCGGCCGCGTTCTCGCCGATCATATGGCGCTGTTGCGGCGCAGGCTTCCGGCGATGGAGGAGAACGATGCGCCCGATGCGGTCCGGACGACGCTCGATCTGCTGCGCGGATGCTTCGGCGTGGCCGCCCGGCCGCGCGAGCAGGGGCTTGCCCGGCGTGACATCGCCATCCTTCACCGCGCCAGCCGCTTCATCGACCAGAATCTGGGCCGCAACGACCTGTCGGTGGCAACCATCTGCCGCGAGATCGGCGTGTCGCGCTCGGTGCTCTATCGCGTCTTCGCGCCGCTCGCGGGCGTCGCCGACTACATTCGCGGGCGGCGGCTCGAAGCGATCCACGTGCTGCTTGATGACGCCGATGAAGATCGCTGGAATGCAGAGATCGCCGCTGCGTTCGGCTTCGTGAGCCAGGCCCATTTCAGCCGCAGCTTCCGGCAGCACTTCGGCTACTCGCCGCGCACGGCGCGCGACACCCGCCTGCAGGACCTTGCAGCGGCGGTGGAAGCCGGCCCGGAGCTATTCCGCGAATGGATTGGCCGGCTCGGCTGAGTCGGCCCGGCGTAGAGGGCCAGAAAGAAAGCGGCCGGGCGACTCATCGTCGTCCGGCCGCGAGATAGCTTCGCTTCCCTACTCCGCCGGCGCGGCGTGCATCTCCGGATGCGCGGCATAGTGCTCGGTGGTGCCGAGCTTGCTGGCCGTGAACAGGCCGGCCGCCATCACCGCATAGGCGAACGCAACCGCGGGCGTGACGCCGAAGCCGCCGCCGATGCCGACGGCTTCACCGTGCATGAAGCCGAAATAGGTCAGCACCGTACCGACCAGCGCGAAGGCGGAAGCCTTCTCGAAATCGCGTTCGATGATGAAGACACCGATCGCGCCCAGGATGAGGCCGCCGAGGATGGAGCCGCCGCCCATCACCTCCAGCCCGTGATAGAACACGCCCTGCTGCGGTAGCGCGGCGATCGCCGCGGCCTTGACCGCATCGGCCTTGTCGGCGGCGAGCCCGCCGACGCTGGTCGCCGCCATCATGGTCGAGCCCAGCATGGTGTCGATCTGGAGCTTGGCCCAGGCGGCCAGATGCGGCGTCAGTGCCAGCACGATCGCGGGCGCATGCTTGACCGGCGTGGTCTGGAACGCCTGCGCACCGATGAGCATGCCGATGTAAAGCAGGATCGGCGAGATCGCGACCACAGGCACGAGCGCCAGCAGCACCGAGATGATGCCGAACCAGGCCAGCACGACCACCATGATGCCGGTCGCAGCCGAGTAGCCGATGCGGCCGCCCATCGCCTTCCAGCCGGGATGACCGATATAGACGGCGTTGATGAAGGGATTGCCCATCAGACAGCCGATCAGGCTGACGACGCCATCGGCGGTGAGAACGCGCGTGGTCGGATATTCGTCGCCGGCGGCTTCCGCGCTCTCGACATTGTCCATGGCCTCGACGAGATCATAGATGCCGAACGGAATGGCGGTGACGAGGATGACGCCGAGGAATTCGAAGCCGGAGAAGACGTAGCCCACCGCCGGGATCGGCACCGAGAAGCCGAAATTGGCGAACGCTACGCCGACACCCGCGATGCTCAATCCGCCGAGGCCAAGGCCGAACAGGTTCGAGCCCCAGGCGATGATCATGCCGGCCGCGATGGCGACGAGACCCGCCGGAATACCGCGCCAGTATTTCACGCCGCCGAACCAGCTCACCAGGATGATGGCAAAGCAGACGAGACCGATCTGCGGCGTCATGTACATCTCGAGCGCCGGGCGCATCGAGATGAAGGTGACGGAGACGCCGGCGAGCGTGCCGAGCAGCGCCGCGCGCGGCGTGATTTTTCGAATGAACGGCGCGATGAAGCCGCCGATCATGAGAATAAAACTCTGGAAGAACACCCAGACGAGGCCGGCCGACCAGCCCTTGAGCGGATCGCCGGTCTTGATCGTGATCGGCAGCATGATCACGAAGGTGACGATGAACATGTGCGGCACGCTGACGCCCGAGGGCAGCGCGCAGACGTCGGTGCGGCCGGTCCTCTGTGCCAAGCGGTAGGCGAGGTAGGCGTAATAGAAGGTCGACAGGCACATCATCAGCCCGAGCGCGGGCAGGATGCGGCCGAACACCAGACTGTCCGGCATCTTCAAAACGAAGCGAAGTAGGCCCGTGAGCACCAGCATGTTGACGAGGATGTTGGTGCCGAAGCCGAAAAACGCGTTCCAGTCGCCCGATGTCCATAGTACCGGCTTGAACCCGGACGTGTTCAGATCAGATTTGCCGGCCGTCCCCGTCATTGTGCTCATGGTGATGCCCCTAAGCTGATGTGGAAATCTTCATCGCCTCCAGTACTGCGGCTGAGTCCGCGACCCAGCCGAAGATGCCGCCCTGGGCCTTGATCATCTTCAGGCCCATCTCGTGAAACTCGGGAAAGTAGGATGCGCAGCCGTCCGAGATCACGACGCAGCGATAGCCGCGGTCATTGGCCTCGCGCACCGTGGTGTTGACGCACACTTCGGTGGTGACGCCGCACACCAGCAGATTTTCGATGCCGTATTTCTCCAGCACGTCGGCGAGCTCGGTGGCGTAGAACGCGCCCTTGCCCGGCTTGTCGATCACGACTTCGCTGTCGAGCGGATAGAGCTCGGGGATGATGTCATGGCCGGCCTCGCCGCGAATGAGAATGCGCCCCATCGGGCCGGGAGCGCCGATGCGAAGGCTCGGCGCGCCGCGCTCGACTTTCGCCGGCGGCGCATCGGAGAGGTCGGGCAGATGGCCCTCGCGCGTGTGGATCACCAGCATGCCGGTGTCGCGCGCCGCCTTCAGCACCGCGCCGATCGGCTTCACCGCACGCGCAAGCTGGCTGACGTCATTGCCGAGCGTTTCGCCGAAGCCGCCCGGCTCCATGAAATCGCGCTGCATGTCGATGATGAGAAGCGCGGTGGCGGGCCAGTCGAGCCTGATCGGCTCGGGCTCGGCGCTGATGACGCCCAGTGTCGGCTTGGTCGAGTTCAACATGACTCAAGGCCCCCGCGAGAACTCTCTTTGCCGGCAGTTCTGCAAACGCCGTGCCATTGTGTACAATTGCGGTGGGACACAGGCCGCGAGAGAATTTGCTGCGCACTCAGAAGGTTACGTCAGCAGCTGACGGCTGCTTATTCCCTGTGCGACGGCTTTGCGACGTGCATTTGCTTAAAGGATGGGCGGGGAAGCGGCGTCATTCCGGGGCGCGACGAAGTCGCGAGCCCGGAATCCATCGGGCCACAATACCCGAGGCGAAATGGATTCCGGGCTCGACGTTCCGCGTCGCCCCGGAATGACAAGGAGCGTGTGTGGTGACGCCCTGCCTCTACCGCCCCGCCCCATACAGTCGCCGATACTCTTCCTCATACGGCGCATACGAGTCCTTCAGCGTCGCCATGTTGAGCAGCATGGTGGCCACCATCGTGCCCGTCTTGTCGAACACGCGCGTCTTGACCCAGGCGCTTTCGGTGCGGCGGCTCCCGGACAGCGCGACCACCTCGCGCTCGACTTCGTACCCTTCGTCGACGAAGAGCGGGCCCTTCACCAGCCTGATCTCCTGGTCGGCGAACAGGCCGACCGCCGGGCCCTTGGCCGGCAACGGATCGTCCTTGGAGCGGTACTGGAACAGCACGCTCAGCATCTCCATCGGGATGATCGCCCTGCCCCACGGATTGTCTGAGCCCGAATAGTAAGGAGAGTTCTCGGTGATGACGGCGAGCTTCTGCCTGAGAGAGAACGGATAGAGGTCGCCCATGGTCTGGTCGAACGCCATCCGCACCGCTTGGCGCTTGCTGGTCTGCGCGATCGTCACCTCGCGCAGGATCACGGGATCGGCGAGCGGCTTGAGCTCGGTGAGGCGGGTCTCCAGCGCGGTCGCCGCGTGCGGTTCGCCGACCGAGGCCGTGCCGCGCAGCACTTCGGTGCCGTCGCGCTTGACCATCTGGATCTGGCACTGGCTCGCGCCCGGCAATGGCTTCGACAGAATCGCCTGTACCTCCTCGCCCTCGTAGCAGACGCTGCGGTAATGCGCGGACAGGCAGCCGCTCTCGAACCACGCCTGTCCCCACAACCGCGCGCCAAGCGGGGCGAACTGGCTGAAATGCGTCGGTCCTTCGATGGTGCCGCCCTTGAAGCCGAGCTTCTGCGCGGTGGCATCGTCATGGATCGAGGCGTGCGCATCGTAGACCTGCGCGTGAAGCATCTGGCGCGGCTGGCGCCACGGCCCGATCAAGGCCTCGGCCGTCTCGGTGATCTCGGTGTCGAATGCGTCTGCGGTCATGATGTTCTCCACAACAAGCCATGACTAGCAGGAGCGCCACGGATGCGGCCAGCGATATTGACTTCGCCGGCCCATGCTCTTGACTGCGATCTCCCGCTTCGCTCAGCCGCAAGCCTCCCGCGGCGCAAAATCCCTCGCCCGACCAGGACAACAAGGACTTCCGAAATGACGCTGATGCAGGTCGAGCTGGACGATAAATACCGGCTCGAATCGAAGCGGATATTCCTGTCCGGCACGCAGGCCCTGGTTCGATTGCCCATGTTGCAGCGCGAACGCGACCGGCTTCAAGGACTCAACACCGGCGGCTTCATCTCCGGCTACCGCGGTTCCCCGCTCGGCATGTACGACCACGCGCTGTGGCGGGCGAAGTCTTTCCTTCAGCAGCACGACATCGCCTTCGTGCCCGGCCTGAACGAGGACCTGGCTGCGACCGCGGTCTGGGGCAGCCAGCAGGTCGGGCTGTTTCCCGGCGCCAAGGTCGATGGCGTGTTCGGCATCTGGTACGGCAAGGGCCCGGGCGTCGACCGCTCGGTTGACGCGCTCAAGCACGCCAATGCGGCCGGCACCTCGCTCAATGGCGGCGTGCTGGCACTGGCCGGCGACGACCATGGCTGCCAGTCCTCGACGCTCGCGCATCAGAGCGAGCAGGTGTTCGCGGCGGCGCTGATCCCCGTGATCAATCCGGCGACGCTGCAGGACTATCTCGATCTCGGTCTCTACGGTTTTGCGCTGTCGCGTTTCTCCGGCTGCTGGGTCGGCTTCAAGGCGATCAGCGAGACCGTCGAAAGCTCGGCGTCGATTGACAGCGACCCTGAACGTATCCAGATCAAGCTGCCCGATGATTTCGAGATGCCGCCCGGCGGCCTCAACATCCGCTGGCCCGATCCGCCGCTGGACGCCGAGAGGCGCCTGTTCGGCCCGAAGATGGCCGCCGTGCAGGCTTTTGCCCGCGCCAACCAGCTCGACCGCATCGTGCTCGATTCAAAGCCGGCCCGGCTCGGCATTGTCGCAACCGGCAAGGCCTATCTCGATCTGCGCCAAGCGCTCGCCGACTTAGGGATTACCGACAAGGACGCGCAGGATCTCGGCCTTCGCATCTACAAGGTCGCGCTGACCTGGCCGCTCGAGGAGAGCGGCGCCAGGCGTTTCGCCGAAGGACTTCAGGACGTCCTGGTGGTCGAGGAGAAGCGTGGCTTCATCGAAGACCAGCTGATGCGCATCCTCTACAACATCGACGCGTCGAGGCGCCCGACCGTCACGGGCAAGCGCGACGAGCGCGGCGCGCCGCTGCTGCCGAGCGAGGGCGAGCTGACGCCAACCATCGTGGCTGGCGCGCTGGTGGCGCGGCTGCGCAAGCTCGGCCATCACAGCCCGGTGCTCGAGCAGCGCCTAGCGCGGCTCGAGGCCTTCGACAATCCCGTCACCACCAGCGCGCCGATCAAGCTCGCGCGCACGCCGTTCTTCTGCTCGGGCTGCCCGCACAATTCCTCGACGCGCGTGCCGGAGGGCAGCCGCGCCATGGCCGGCATCGGCTGCCACGGCATGGCCCTGAGCATGCCGACCCGCCGCACCGATTTGATCTCGCACATGGGCGCCGAGGGCGTGAACTGGATCGGCCAGTCGCCCTTCACCACCGAGCAGCACATCTTCCAGAACCTCGGCGACGGCACCTACACCCATTCCGGGCTTCTCGCCCTTCGCGCCGCCTCCGCCGCCGGCATCAACATCACCTACAAGATCCTCTACAACGACGCCGTCGCGATGACCGGCGGTCAGCCCGCCGAGGGCGCCTTCAACGTCGCGCAGATCGCGCATCAGGTCTGGGCCGAAGGCGTCAAGCGGCTGGCGATCGTCTCGGATGATCCGGGCAAATACCCCGAAGGCAACTACTTCCCGCAAGGCGCGACCATCCATCACCGCCGCGAGCTCGATGCCGTGCAGCGCGAATTGCGCGACATCAAGGGTCTCACGGTCGTCATCTACGACCAGACCTGCGCGGCCGAAAAGCGCCGCCGCCGCAAGCGTGGGCTCTATCCCGATCCCGCCAAGCGCGCCTTCATCAACGAGCTCGTCTGCGAAGGCTGCGGCGACTGCTCGCAGGCCTCCAACTGCGTCTCGGTGCAGCCGCTGGAGACCGAGTTCGGCCGCAAGCGCCAGATCGACCAGTCGAACTGCAACAAGGACTTTTCCTGCGTCGAAGGTTTCTGCCCGAGCTTTGTCACCGTGCATGGCGGCACGCTGAAGCGGATCAAGACGTCGTCAGTGGACTCCGGCCAGCTGTTCGCCGATTTGCCGCTGCCGCCGGCGCGTGAGCTGGACGGACCCTACAACATCCTCGTCACCGGCATCGGCGGCACCGGCGTCATCACCATCGGCGCGCTGCTCGGCATGGCCGCCCATGTCAACGGCCGCGGCTGCTCGGCGCTGGACTTCACCGGCCTGTCGCAGAAGAACGGCGCGGTGATGAGCCATGTCCGCATCGCGCCGAAGCCTGAGGATATCTCCGCCGTCCGCATCACCACCGGCGGCGCCGACGTCATCCTCGGCTGCGACATGATCGTCTCGGCGGGTCCCTCCGCGCTCAGCCGCGCCGAACGCGGGGTGACGAAGGCCTATATCAATGCCGATCTGCAGCCGACCGCGAGCTTCGTGCAAAACCCCGATCTCGATTTTGAGATGGGCACGATGCAGACCGTGTTGCGCGACGCCGTCGGTGACAAGAACCTCGACATCATCGACGCGACAGGCATCGCGGCGGCCTTGATGGGCGATTCCATCGCGACCAATCCCTTCATGCTCGGCTTCGCCTTCCAGAAGGGCGCGATTCCGCTCTCGCTCGAGGCCCTGCTCCGCGCCATCGAGATCAACGGCGCCGCAATCGAGATGAACAAGCTCGCCTTCACCTGGGGGCGCCTGGCCGCCCACGACATGTCGCGGGTGCGCAGCGTGCTCCAGTTCAAGAGCCGGGCATCCGCGCCGACCAAATCGCTCGACGACATTATCGCAACGCGCGCGGAATTTTTGACCGGCTATCAGGACAAGGCGTATGCCGACCGCTACCTCGCAGCCGTCGCCAAGGTGCGCAAGGCGGAGAGCGCGGCCTCGCCCGCGTCCACGGAGCTGACCGAGGCCGTGGCCAAGAATCTGTTCAAGCTGATGTCCTACAAGGACGAGTACGAGGTCGCGCGGCTCTACACCGACGGCAGCTTTGCCAAGAAGGTCTCGGAGAAGTTCGACGGCGACTTTTCGCTGAAGTTCCACCTCGCCCCGCCGATCTTCACGCAGCGCGACAAGACGACCGGGCATCTCCGGAAGAAGGAGTTCGGCGGCTGGATGATCCACGCCTTCCGCGTGCTGGCCAAGCTGAAATTCCTGCGCGGCGGCGCGTTCGATCCGTTCGGCCGCACTGAGGAGCGCCGGACCGAGCGGAAGCTGATCGAGAATTATCTGACGATGATCGATCAGCGGATCGTTGGGCTGAAAGCGGCGCAGATCCCGCTGCTGGCAAGGCTTGCTCGCGTGCCCGAGACGATCCGCGGCTTCGGCCACGTCAAGGAAGGCAATATCAAGCAGGCGATGGCCGAGACGGCGCGGCTGGAAGCAGAGCTCGAGAACAGCCGGTTTGCAGCGGCGGCGGAGTAATGTTTCTCTCCCTCTCCCCGCTTGCGGGGAGAGGCGAAGAGGCCGCCGCCCAGATCACATCTGCACTTTTGCCAACTCGCGCGTCACACCACCCTCCGCCAGATGCCGTCCCGCGATATACCCGAACGTCAGCGCCGGCCCGAGCGTGATCCCCGGGCCAGGGCAGTTGCCGTTCATGATCGAGCCCATGTCATTGCCGCAGGCGTAAAGGCCCGCAATCGGCGTGCCGTCGCCCCGCAGCACGCGGGCCTGCGCATCGACCTTCATGCCGATCGCCGTGCCGAGATCGGCCGGATAGATCCGCAGCGCGAAGTACGGCGCGCGGAGGATCGGCGCGACGCAAGGGTTCGGCTTGTGGCTGATATCGCCGAGATGGCGCTGGTAAATCGTGCTGCCGCGGCCGAATTCGGGATCGCGTCCCTCCTTCGCGTCAATATTGTAGGCCGCGATCGTCGCTGTGAGCACAGACGGCTTGATGCCGATCTTCGCAGCGAGCTGCGTGATGTCGGGAGCTTCGACCAACTCGCCGCTCGCGACATAGCGCCGAAAGTTACGCGTGAACGGCTTGATGCGGCCGAGGCCATAGCTCCATAGAAACTGACGATCGCAGATCAGGTAGAACGGCCGATCGGGCTCGCCATGGCCGTCGCGCAGCATGGCGAGCACGAACTCGTGGTAGGACAGCGCCTCGTTGACGAAGCGCCGGCCCGCAGCGTTGACGGCGATCACGCCGGGCTTGGCGCGATCGGTCACCGTGTGCGGAAAGACGCCACGGCTGCCGTCGGCTCGACGAAACAGCGAGGCCGGCACCCAATAGGCCGGGCTCGTCGCCTCGGTATTGAGCGCAGCACCGGCCGTCGCCGCGAGCCGAAGCCCGTCGCCTGTGCCTGATGGACTGGTCGCCGAGACAAATCCTGCCGCAGGCGGGAAGAACCGCTTACGCAAAGCGGCATCGTGCGAAAAGCCGCCGGTCGCAAGCACCACGCCGCGGCGCGCCGCGATCGCGCGGTCGCGGGAGCCGTGACGGATCACCACCCCGCTGACGCGATCGCCCTGCATCGACAAATCCTCGACATCCGCGCTAAAGAGGATCTCGCCCTGCCGCGCCAGCAGCGAGGCGTAGAGCCGCGCGGCGAGCGCGTTGCCGAGATGCAGCGTGGTGCCGCGCGAGCTGCGCAGCCGCTGCATCATGTATTCCGAGACCAGCCGCGCCGCGCGCAGGGTCGAACGCAGCGATTTTCCGATCCGGCGCAGGTGCGGAATGTCGAGCCGATTGACCATCATTCCGCCAAACAGCGTGAACTCCGGCAGCGGCGGCCGCAATCGCGCGAAAGCCCGGCCCAGCCGCGTGCCGTCGAAAGCCACGGGCTCGAGCGCGCGCCCGCCTGATGTCGCGCCCAGCCGTTCGGGATAATAGTCCGGACAGGTCTTCACCGGCTGGAGCCGCACTTCCGTCTTGGCTTCGAGATAGGTGACGGCCTCAGGCCCGCGCGCGAGGAAGGCCGCGCGCAGGCCGGCATTGGCGGGCTCGGGGACCGTGCTCGACAGATACTGCACGGCATCGGCGACGCTGTCGGAAAGCCCCGCCGCCTTCATCTTGGGATTGGCAGGAATCCAGACCATGCCATCGGACCACGCGGTGGTGCCGCCGACGAACGCGGTCTTCTCGATCACCAGCACACTCAGGCCTTCGGCGGCGGCGACCGCCGCCGCCGTCATGCCGCCGGCACCGGCGCCGACGACTATGACGTCGTAAGTCTCATGCGCCGGCATCATGCGGCAAGTTTCCGGAGGCGAGGCATGACATCGTCATACCTCGCCCGCGGGCTCGCAGCTAGCGGGCGGGCTTGCGCTCGATCGGGTCGATGTCTATCGCCCGCAGGCGGCCGAGCCGCAGCACGTCCATGGCGAGCCGCCGGCCGATCCGGTCGCGGTCGAGCACGCGGATCAGGTCGTCGACGCCGTTGATCTCGACGCCGTCGAGCCTGATCACGACATCGCCGGGCAACAGGCCCGCCTTCGCGGCCGGCCCGTCCGGCTCGATCTGCATCAGAAGCGCGCCCATCTTATTCTCGACGCCGGCCAGCACGGCGTGCCGCCGCGGGACCGGCGCGGTCTGCCCGGCGACGCCGATATAGGCGCGGCGGACATAGCCGTGGCGGATGATCTCCGCCAGCACGAATTGGGCGGTGTTGCTGGCGACCGCAAAGCAGATGCCTTGCGCGCCATTGATGATAGCGGTGTTGATGCCGATCACCTCGGCATTCGACGACACCAGCGGCCCGCCGGAATTGCCGGGATTGAGCGCGGCATCGGTCTGGATGACGTCCTCGATCGTGCGGCCGCTGACCGAACGGATCGAGCGTCCCAGCGCCGAGACCACGCCCGCGGTCACGGTCGATTCGAATCCGAGCGGATTGCCGATCGCGATCACGAGCTGGCCGCGCCGCAGGGTCTTGGAGTTGCCGAGCGCGGCATAGGGCAAGTGGCGCACGCCGTTGGCGCGCAGCAGCGCAAGATCGGTGTCGGGATCGGCGCCGAGCACCTGGGCGTCGCCGACATGGCCTTCCACATCCCGCAGCCGGATCTCCTTGGAGGCGCCGACCACATGGCTGTTGGTGAGCACGAGCCCATCCGGCGAGATCACGATGCCCGAGCCGAGCCCGCCGCGCTCGCGGCCGTTCGGCACCTTGGGCCCGGTCTCGACGCGCACGACGGCAGGACCGACGCGGTCGGTGACGTCGATCACGACATTGGAATAGGCATCCAGCAGCGCCCGGTCATCGACCGGCGCAGCCGCTGTCGTTCGCGATGACGAGGCGTCATCGGCGATGTCTGAGGTAAAATCCAGCATGGCAAGAGTCCTTGAGGCTCACACAGATGGTGGCCTGTTCCTGCCGGCGCAAGGGATCCGCCTCGAGCGCAAGGCTGGACTGCCCAGGCGGCTAGGGCGCCCGCCGCAGCGCGCCCCCTTTTGCCTTGACCGGGTCGAGCAGCGACCAGTCGCCATCCGGGAGCACATAGCCCTTCGGGAACGGCGCGCGCAGCTCCAGCCCGAGCGAGCGCAGCACGCGGTCGTCGCGGTAGTAGCATTGCAGCACCACGCGGACGAGGGTAGCCGCGCCGCCGGAGCTGCGGAACTGCTGCGCGACGCCATCGCGCGCGGCGGGTTCGAGGTCCGCCAGCAGCATGCCGGCGAGCCGCGCCAGATGATCGAGCGCAGCCGCGACCGGCCTCGTGTCGCGGCCGAGGGTCGCAAGAATGTCGGCCTGGATGATCTCGTCATCGGCACCGGGAACCCGGTATTCCTCGCTCGGTGGAATGATCATCGCGGCGATGGCGCGCAAATCCTGGCGCTGCCGCGGCGTGAGGGTGATCTGTTCGGTCATGAAAATCCTCAATCGAACAAATTGGCGAGGCGCTGCTTCATCTGGTCGGCGATGTAGAGCGCGAGGGCCTGGATGGTCGAGGTCGGGTTGACCCCGCCCGAGGTGACGAAGATGCTGCCGTCGACGATGAAGAGGTTCTTCACGTCGTGCGAGCGGCCCCACTCGTTGACGACGGAGCGTTCGGGATCGGTGCCCATCCGCGCCGTGCCGAGCAGATGCCAGCCGCCCCAGGGGATCGGCGAGTTGACGCAGATGTCGGTCGCACCGGCGGTCTCGAGCACCTCGCGGCCGCGCGACAGCGCGTGCTCCATCATCTTCCGGCTGTTCTCGCTGATCGTATAGTCGATCTTCGGCGCGGGAATGCCGTGGCTGTCCTTCAGGACAGGATCGAGCGTGACGCAATTGTGCTCTTCCGGCAGGTCCTCGCAGATCGCGGAGAAACCCAGCCGATGGCCGTTGAGCTTGCGGAACACACGGTGATGATCGGCGCCCCAGGGCAGGATGCCCTTCTGCTCGCTGACGACGGCCTCGAACACCGGCCCTGCCCCGCGCACGAACTGGACGCCGTAGCCGCGCACGAAGCCGCGCGACAGATCGGTGTCATACCACTCCTTGCTCCACAGGCAGGTCGGGGGCGCGCGGTTGCTATCGGTCGGCTCCTTCACATAGCCGTAGATCTGCGCATAGGGATGGAACATCAGGTTCTTGCCGACAAGGCCCGACGAATTGGCAAGCCCATTCGGAAAGCGCCCCGACGCGGAGTTCAAGAGCAGCCGCGGCGTGCCGACGCCGTTGCAGGCGATGATGACGACATGCGCCGGCTGGAACTGCTCGACGCCGTCCTTGTCGTAATAGACCACGCCCGAGGCCATGCCGTTCTCGTCGGTGGTGATCTCGCGCACCCGGCAATGGGTGCGCAGCTCGACGCCGGCGCGGACCGCATGCGGCCAATAGGTGATGTCGGTCGAGGATTTGGCGCCTTGCGCGCAGGCCGGCGTGCAATGGCCGAGATTGATGCAGCGAGCCCGGCCCTCATAATCCATGGTCGCGACCGTGGTGTCCGACGGCCACCAGTGCCAACCGAGCTTGTTCATGGCCTTGCCGATGATCGCACCGGACAATCCCATCGGCTGTTGCGGCATCGGCGGATGCGTCAGCGGCGAGAGCGGATCGCCCGACAGGCCGGATGTGCCCATCATCCGGTCGTTCTCCTCGAAGAACGGGGTCAGCGCGTCGTAGTCGATCGGCCAGTCGTCGGCGACGCCGTCGAGCGTCTTCACCTTGAAATCGGAGGGATGCAGCCGCGGCCAGTGCGCGGTGTACATCACCGTCGAGCCGCCGACCGCATTGTAGTTGACGACCTTGATCGGCGAATTGTCGTCGTTGATCGGATAGTCCTCGGGCCGGCCGCGGACGTTCGGGCTCGACGACCACTCGCCGTAGAACTTGGCTTCCCAGTCCCGGCCCGTGCTGGGATATTCCGCCGGGTTCATCCAGCCGCCCTGCTCCAGGCAGAGAATGTGCATCTTGGTCTCGGCCAGCGACCACGCCACCGCCGCGCCTGAAGCGCCGGCGCCGATGATCAGGACGTCCACGGGGTCTTTCATCGCGATCTTTTTCCTCCCCCTCGCCGCTTCCCGGGCGATTCGGCCTCCGCAGTCCGTGAGGCCGGCACGAACGATAGGGTCAGAGCGACGGCTGAGTAAAGCCGCGGGGCCGGAATGTCGCACTTCGCAGGGCGCAGACCATTGGTATCGCCACATCCGGATGCTAGGAACGAGGCGAAAGAGCAATCGATAGCGAGACCGTATGTCCTTCGAGAATTCATTTGCCGCCGCCCGCGCTTTCGCGCTTGTTTTGTTTCTTGCTCTGCCCGGATTTCTGGCCTCCTCAGCGCCTGCGTTCGCACTGACCGCGACGGCGACCGTCCGGGACGCCAATTCCATCCAGCTTGGCGACGTCACCTACCGGCTCGACGGCGTCGACGCGCCCGAGCTCGACCAGGTCTGCATCGACGATCACGCCGATCCCTGGACCTGTGGCATCGAGGCCCGCGACCAGCTGGCCAAGCTGATCGGCAAACGGGCGGTGCGCTGTGACGATGTCGGGCCGGAAAAGAGCTTTGGCAAACGCCACCGCGCCATCTGTACGGCCGAGGGCGACAAGGCCAGCCTGAACGAGCAACTGGTCAAGCTCGGCTTCGCCATCGCGCGCGAGCCGATCAAGGCCAACGTCAAGCCGGCGGCAGCCGAAGCCAAGACGGCTTCGGCCGGGATCTGGAAAGGCTGTTTTGTTGCACCGCAAGAATTCCGCAGCGGCAAGAAGGATGGCGCGCTGCTGGGCGCCGCCTGCCGCTCCGACCGCGACAAGGAGATCCGCGCCGTGCTGTTTCCGGACGAGCTGACGATGCCGCCGAGTTGCAGCATCAAGGGCAAGCTCGCGGTGCGCGCCCGCGTCACCGGCAATATCGGCATCTATCATCTGCGGGGCTGCCCGAGCTATCCGGCAACCACCAAGCCGGACCGCTGGTTCTGCTCGGAGGACGACGCCCAGGCCGCCGGCTTCCGCAGGGCCTATAATTGCCGCCGGCCCAAGTGAACAAGCCGTTCACGCCGCCGTGAGCGGTAGCCGGAGACAGTATTGATCCGGAATTGAACTCCGTCGGGAGTTGCTTAGCTTATAAGCCTACGCAAGCGCTTGCGCGTGCGTTTCCTTGGCAGCAATCCGGTTCGGATTGCTTTGCTCGGGCGTTTCCTCCCTAGACTTGGGCCGCTTGTCACAAACAGGCGGCTCTTCTTTTTTGTGCCCCCTAATTCCGCATCCGCATGATCTGGTCCATAGGCGGCATGTTCCCGTTCAGGTGCGACATGATCCAGACCGTGCCGCCGACCACCAGGAAGACGACCAGCAGTCCGAAGGCCAGCGCCAGCACGTTGTTGGTGTTGTCAGGGCCCGTGGTGATGTGCAGGAAGAACACCAGGTGCACGCCCATCTGCGCGATCGCCAGCACGATCAGCGCGACCGGGATCGAAGGCTGCCAGACCAGATCGGTGCCGGCGATGAAGAACGACGTCGCCGTGAGCAACAGCGCCAGCACAAGACCGACGACGTAACCCAGGATCCGCTCACCGACACTATGCTGCTCTTCCTCGCCCGGCGCGAGATCGTGCCCGGTCGGAATATGGGTCTGATCGCTCATGCGGCCCCCCCAAGCAGGTAGACGACGGAGAACACCCCGACCCAGATGATATCAAGCGCGTGCCAGAACAGCGCAAAGCACATCATCCGCCGCAACACGTCGGCGCGAAAGCCTTTTGCAAAAGCCTGGGCCATCATGGTCAGCAGCCAGAGCACGCCGGCCGAGACGTGCAGGCCGTGGCAGCCGACCAGCGAGAAGAACGAGGTTAGGAAGGCGCTGCGCGAGGGGCCGTAGCCGCGCGCGACGAGATCGGCAAACTCGCGAAACTCGATGGTCAGGAAGATCAGGCCAAGCACGCAGGTCACGGCCATGCCGAGATAGAACCAGAACCGGTTGCGCACGTCGGCGGCGATGCTGGCCATGCCGCAGGTGAAGCTCGACAGCAGCAGGCAGACCGTCTCGATCGCGACGTTCCGCTGCTCGAAGATTTCCGAGCCCTTGGGACCGTCGGCGGTCTGGCCAGACAGCACCGCATAGGCCGCAAAGAAGCAGGAGAACATCACGATGTCGGAGAGCAGGAATACCCAGAAGCCGTAGGCGGTCACGATCCGCTTCGACGCCGGCCCGGGATGCTCGACCACGAGCCCGATATGATGGGGATCGGCATGCGCACGGCCGACAGTCGCGGTTATCGACATCAGACCACCCCCGCCATGCTGACGAGGCTGCGACGTTCCTCGAGATTGATGCGATCGATGCGGGCGACCTCGTCGGCCGGAATGACGTATTCGTCATGGTCGCGCCAGGCGAACACGACGAAGGTCGCGAACGCGCCGATGCCGCCCAGGATCACCATCCACCAGATGTGCCAGATCAGCGCAAAGCCCATGATGGTGGCGAAGAACGCGCAGATGAAGCCGGTCGGGGAATTCCGCGGCATTTCGATGTCGTGATATTCGGGCGCATCGTGCTCGAACGATTGCTGCCGGGCATGGGTCTTCATGTCCCAATAGGCATCCTCGCCGCGCACATCGGGACTGAAAGCGAAGTTGAAGACCGGCGGCGGCGAGGAGGTCGCCCATTCCAGCGAACGCCCGTCCCAGGGATCGCCGGTGCGGTCGCGCAGGGCCTCGCGATTCCTGATGCTGACGACGAGCTGCATGATCTGGCAGATCACCCCGATCGTCAGCACGGCCATGCCGGCCGCCGCAACCAGCATCCAGGGCCGCCACGCCGCGACGTCGTAATGCTGCAACCGCCTGGTCATGCCGAGCATGCCGGCGATATAGAGCGGCATGAAGGTGACATAGAAGCCGAGGAAGGTGAACCAGAACGCGAGCTTGCCCCAGCGCTCGTCGAGGCGGAAGCCGAACGCCTTCGGAAACCAGTATTCGAAGCCGGCGAACGCGCCGAACAGCACGCCGCCGATGATGACGTTGTGGAAGTGCGCCACCAGGAACATGCTGTTGTGGAGCATGAAGTCGGCCGGCGGCACCGCGACCAGCACGCCGGTCAGGCCGCCGATGATGAAGGTGACCATGAAGCCGACGGCCCACAGCATCGGGGTCGCGAAGCGAATACGGCCGCCATACATCGTGAACAGCCAGTTGTAGATCTTCACCCCCGTCGGCACCGCGATGATCATGCTGGCGATGCCGAAGATGGCGTTGACGTCGGGTCCCGCCCCCATCGTGAAGAAGTGGTGCAGCCAGACCATGAAGGAGATCACGCAGATCGCCATAGTGGCGAGCACCATCGAGCGATAGCCGAACAGCGCCTTGCCGGAGAAGGTCGACACCACCTCGGAGAAGATACCGAAGGCCGGCAGCACCAGGATGTAGACCTCCGGATGCCCCCAGGCCCAGATCAAATTCATGAACATCATGACATTGCCGCCGGCCTCGTTGGTGAAGAAGTGGAAGCCCAGGTAACGGTCGAGCAGCAGCATCGCGAGCGTGGCGGTGAGAATCGGAAACGCCGCGACGATCAGGAGATTGGAGGCCAGCGTGGTCCAGCAGAACATCGGCATGCGCAGATAGTTCATGCCCTTGGTACGCAGCTTCAGCACGGTGGTGACGAGATTGATGCCGGCGACCAGCGTGCCGACGCCGGAGATCTGGAGCGACCAGGCGTAGTAATCCACGCCGACGCCCGGCGAATAGGACAGCCCCGACAGCGGCGGGAAGGCGAGCCAGCCGGTACGGGCGAACTCGCCGATCACGAGCGAGAGATTGACCAGCAGCGCGCCGGTCGCGGTCAGCCAGAACCCGACCGAATTGAGCGTCGGAAATGCGACGTCGCGGACGCCGAGTTGGAGCGGCACGACCAGGTTCATCAGCCCGATCACGAACGGCATCGCCACGAAGAAGATCATGATGGTGCCGTGGGCCGAGAAGATCTGGTTGTAATGCTCCGGCGGCAGATAGCCCTGCGACTGGTAGGCCACGGCCTGCTGGATCCGCATCATGATCGCGTCGCTGCCGCCGCGCAGCAGCATGATCGAAGCCAGCAGGATGTACATGACGCCGATCCGCTTGTGGTCGACGCTGGTGATCCACTCGTGCCAGAGATACGGCAGATGCCCCTTCACCACGACCCAGACCAGCACCGCGAGGATCGCGACCAGCACCACCGCGCCCGCGATCAGCGGAATGGGTTGATCAAATGGAATGGCCGACCAATCGAGCTTACCGAGCATCGTGGCCTCCACTGTGCGGCCGGCCCGCATCGGATAGCAGTTCCGGACCAGGCCCCGGCGGAATGTGCTGGGTCGCGATCAGGTCGAACAGGCGGGGATCTTCCAGGCGATAGGTCGGCCTGCCCCTCTCGATGCCCTGCTGCATCAGCTTCTTGTAGCTCTCCTCGTTCAGCACGGCATCGGACTTCGCCGTGCTCGCGACCCAATCCGGAAAGGCGAGCGGCGAGATCACGTTGACGTCGAACATCATGTCGGGAAAGCCGTCGCCGGAAAAATGCGCCGACAGTCCCTGAAGCTTGCCCTCGTTGTCGGCGCGCAGGTTCAGCTTCGTCACCATGCCGTTCATGGTGTAGATCATGCTGCCGAGCTGCGGGATGAAGAACACGTTCATCACACTCGACGAGGTGAGCTGAAAATTCAGCTCGGCGCCGGCCGGCACCGTCAGCGTGTTGACGGTGGCGACGCGCTGGTCGGGATAGATGAACAGCCATTTCCAGTCGAGCGAGACGGCCTGAATGCGCACCGGACTGCCGGTGCCCGGCACGGGCGCCGCGGGATCGAGTCGATGCGAGCCGATCCAGGCCACGCCGCCGAGCAGGATCACGGTGAGCGCCGGGATCGCCCACACCACCATCTCGACGCGCCCGGAATAGACGAAGTCCGGCTGGAAGCGCGCTTTGGTATTGGACGCGCGAAACCAGAACGCAAACGCCAGGATCACGATGATGGTCGGCACCACGATCGTAAGCATGATGAAGACGGAATCGACCAGGATGGTGCTGTTGGCGGCAGCCACCGGCCCTTGTGGATCGAGCAGATTCATCGGCAAGCCACTGGCGATTGGGAAGCCCCGGGGGCAAGCCTAACGTGAAAAACGCCCCCGCCGCAAACGCAGTTGTGTGAAGATGGTTCCGCGCCGCGCCCGCTCAACCGCGGAGCGTCTCGCGCGGCGGCATGCAATTCCATGCGATGTCAATGACATCTACGCGGGACGGCCGGCCTTCTCACCTCCGCACTCCATTGCTAGTTTGCACGAAAATATCGGGATGAAACGGGATGCAGGGCCCTGAGGACGATGCCGGCCTCGCCGGCAAGGTGGCGCCCATCAGCGGCAGCGGCGCCGCGGGCGACGGCATCGGCAACGGCCGCGCTGCAGCAATTCTGCTGGCCCGCGCCGGCGCAAGAGTGCTGGTGGTCGATGGCGGCGTGACGCTGCAGGCGCCCGAACGCGAGTCCAGAGAACACTGAGGAGACACACGATGGCCCGCCTGCCCTATCTCGAGGCCGACCAGGTCGCGCCTGAATATCGCGACATGCTCAAGCGCAACACCAATCTGCACAAGCTGCTGGTCAACTCGCCGGAGATGGCGCGCGCCTTCAACGGCATCGGCGGCTACATCCGCTTCAAGAGCAAGCTCGACCCGCGCCTGCGGGAGCTTGCGATCCTCCAGGTCGGCTGGATGGAGAAATCGGAATACGAGTTCACCCATCACGTGAAGATCGGCAAGGAGTTCGGCGTCACCGACGAGGATATCGCAGGCCTGATGGCGGAGACCGAGGGCAAGCCCTCGAAGCTCGAGCCGCTGGCAAGGGCGATCCTGAAAGGCGCCCGCGAGATGGTGCGCGAGCTCGCGATGTCGGACGCGACCTTTGCCGAGATCAAGCAGCACCTGTCCGACGAGCACATGGTCGATCTCGTCCTCACAATTGCCTTCTATTGCGGCGTCGTGCGCGTGCTCGCAACGATGAAGATCGACAACGAGCCCACTTACAAAGTGGTACTCCAGCAGTACCCGATCCCCGGAGTGAACTGACATGCGCTTGAAGGACAAGGTTGCAATCGTCGTCGGCGCCGGCCAGAGCCCTGGCGAAGGCATGGGCAACGGCCGCGCCACCGCGCTGACCTTCGCGCGCGAGGGCGCCAAGGTATTGTGCGTCGATCATCATCTGGAATCGGCGCAGGAAACCGTCGCGATGATCGCCGTGACGAACGGCATCGCCGCAGCCTTCAAGGCCGACGTGACCAAAACCGCCGACATCAAGGCGATGGTCAAGGAGGCGCAGTCGCGCTGGGGCCGAATCGACGTGCTGCACAACAATGTCGGCGTCAGCCTGTCCGGCGGCGATGCCGAATTGCTGGAGATCACCGAAGAGGCGTTCGACCGCGTCGTCGCCATCAATCTGAAGAGCTGCATCCTCGCTGCGAAAGAAGTGATCCCGATTATGCGCGCGCAGAACAGCGGCGCGATCATCAACATCTCCTCGATGGCGGCGATCACCACCTACCCTTACGTCGCCTACAAGGCGACGAAGTCGGCGATGATCGCCTTTACCGAACAGCTCGCCTACCAGAACGCCGAATACGGCATCCGCGCCAACGTCATCCTGCCCGGCCTGATGAACACGCCGATGGCCGTCGATACCCGCGCCCGCGAATGGCACAAGACCCGCGCCGAAGTCGAAGCCGAGCGCGACAGCAAGGTGCCGCTGCGCAGGAAGATGGGCACGGGATGGGACGTCGCGAACGCCGCGCTGTTTTTGGCGTCGGACGAGGCGAATTTCATTACGGGTGTGACGCTGCCGGTGGATGGAGGGGCGAGCGTGAGAAGAGGATAGCACTCAACTCCGGACGTTCATGACGATAAGTAGGTGAGGAAGCGCGGCGCCAATAGTTTGCTTCCGATCAGGACGAGAGCATCGACAACTACGACCGTCACCTTAATATCCAACCCCTTAGTCGACGCGGCGACCAAAAATGAAAAAGCCACAAGATAGAAAATGGTAGTCAGCATCAAAATAAGTCCGAGAAATCCTTGATCGATCCCGTACTCGGTATCTCCCTTGAAAACAAAAAGGACAATGATGCCGATGGTGACCAGGAAAGCGACGCCTAGTCCGATACTAAACCACTGCCAAGCCGCCGTAACCAACGGCTCAGTTGTCCCCAGTCCTTCCATTTTGCTCTCCCCCCAAAGAACGCTCTACCTTGGCTAGTATCAACGGTTGTTGCAAGTAGTTTCGGCGGCTTTCACCCGTTGTTAAGGGGTGTCGACAAGATAGCGACGCCATCTCCAAAATTATGGGTGGCTTACCCGCCAGATCGTGCCATTGCCATCTTCCGAGATCAGCAGCGCCCCATCCTTCGCCACCGCCACGCCCACCGGCCGTCCCCACACCTCCGTGTCGCTCAGCACAAACCCCGTGACGAAGTCCTCGTACTCGCCCGTCGGCTTGCCGTCCTTCATCCGGATGCGGATCACCTTGTAGCCGGTGCGCTTGGAGCGGTTCCAGGAGCCGTGCTCGGCGGCGAAGGCATCGCCCTGGTAGTCGGACGGAAACTGCGTGCCTTCATAGAAGGTCATACCGAGCGAGGCCGAATGCGGCTGTATCAGCACGTCGGGGATCGTCACCCTGTCCTTGAGGTCCGGTCGCGCACCGGCATGACGCGGGTCTTCGTTGCCGCCGATATAGAACCACGGCCAGCCGTAGAAGGCGCCCTCCTTCACACTGGTCACGTAGTCGGGCACGAGGTCATCACCGAGGCCATCGCGTTCGTTGGTCGAGCACCACGGCAGGCCGGTCTGCGACTGGATCGCGAGGCCGACGCAATTGCGGATGCCGGTGGCGTAGATCTTCCGCTCCTTGCCGTCGGGAGTGAACGCCAGCACGGTGGCGCGTTCGGTCTCGCTGGCCCAGGCCGCGCCGAGCGGCTGCGTTTTCGACCACGCATCCATCCCGCCCGGCGGCGTGCCCATGCCCTCGGCGACATTGCTGAGCGAGCCGACCGAGACCAGCATGCGCTTGTTGTCGGGCGTGAAGACGATGTCGCGGGTCGAATGGCCGCCGTCATGCGGCAGGCTCGCAACGATCTTCTCCGCCTTGCTGCGCGCCTTGAGGTCACCGGCCTGATAGGGAAAGCGGACGACGCTGTCAGTGTTGGCGACATAGACCCATTGCGGATTGTCGCCGTTCGGAAAGAAGGCAACGCCGAATGGCTGCCGCAGACCGCTGGCAAAGACTTCGTTGGCCGCGACCTTGCCGCCCTCTCCTGCACGAAGCACGCGGATGGTACCCGCCCGCGTCTCCGCGACGAAGACATCGCCGTTCGGCGCGACGCGTACGATGCGCGGCGCGCGCAAGCCTTCGGCGAACAGCTCGATCTTGAAACCTGGAGGCACCTGCGGCGAGGCATCCGACGGCCGCGGCACCATGCGCGCGAAGCTCGCAACCGACCGCGTGGCACCAGGCTTGACCAGATCCTGCGGCCGGATCAACCTGACCGTGCCGGGCCTGTCGGACTGCCAGTCGCCATAGGCGTCCCTGCCCTGCATCACCGGCTCAGCCTGCGCAGATGTCGCGGCCGCGACCAGCAATCCCGCGGCCATCGCTGCGGACCATATCCTGTTTTTCACGTCGTCTTCCTCCCGGCGCGCATGTCTCAAGCGTCAACGCCGATCGATCCGGCGGGAAAAACGCCTGCCGCATCCCACATCAGCTCATGCCCGCACGATGTGCATCAGCCACGACCCATCGTACTGGAAAATGCCGTTGATCGGTGCGACACATTGTATGGGCGCGACCGCCGGTTGCGGTGATCAAAGCTGCGGCATTTGTGTCGCACCTGATGGGGTGATCATGTGGGGATCCATCATATCGGAATGGGCGAGCCTGCTGCTCCGCTGGCTGCACGTGGTGGCGGCGATCGCCTGGATCGGCAGTTCCTTCTATTTCATCGCCCTCGACCTCAGCCTCAAGCCCAAGAGCGATCTGCCCGGCGATCTGCCTGATGGCGTGCAGGGCGAAGCCTGGCAGGTCCATGGCGGCGGCTTCTACCGGATCATGAAATACCTGGTTGCGCCCACCCAGATGCCGGACGATCTGACCTGGTTCAAATGGGAGGCCTACACCACCTGGCTGTCCGGCTTCGCGCTGATGGTGGTGGTGTATTATCTCGAGGCCGACCTGTTCCTGGTCGACAAGTCGATCCTCGATCTCACGCCGTTCCAGGCCGGCCTGTTCAGCTTCTTCAGCCTGACTCTGGCATGGGCGCTCTACGAGGCTGCCTGCCGCACCGGGCTTGCCCAGCGCGAGCTGCCGTTCGCCATCGGCGGCTATCTGTTCCTGGTCGCGCTGACCTACGCCTTCACCCATGTGCTGAGCGGTCGCGGCGCGTTCAACCAGATCGCGGCGATCATCGGCACCATCATGGTCGCCAACGTCTTCACGCTGATCATCCCGAACCAGAAGAAGATCGTCGCAGCGCTGATCGCGGGACAGGCGCCGGATCCGAAGCTCGGCAAGACCAGCAAGGAGCGCTCGGTCCACAACAACTATCTGACCCTGCCGGTGGTCGTGCTGATGATCAGCAACCACTATCCCCTGCTCTACGCCACGCGCTTCAACTGGATCATCGTCGCGATCATCCTGGCGCTCGGGCCGGTGATCCGCCACTTCTTCAACGAGCGCCATGCCGGGCGCCAATCGCCGTGGTGGGTGTGGGGCGTGGCCGCCGTGGGCGTGATCGCGATCCTCTTCCTGTCCGCCGCCGGCCCGCGCGAGGTGAAGACGGGCGCGCTGTCGACGCCGGTCACGGTCGCCAATGTCGAGGAGATCGTAATGTCCCGCTGCAGCATGTGCCATGCGGCCGAGCCGGTCTGGGCCGGCATCGTCACTGCGCCGAAGGGCATCCTGCTCGACGCGCCCGAGCACATCCATCGCAACATCCGCCTGATCGGACGCGTCGCGGCCTGGTCCACCGCGATGCCGCCCGGCAACATCACCGAAATGACCGGCGAGGAGCGTGCCATCCTCGCCGCCTATATCGAGCAGGCGCGCTGACGCCATCGCGCGTCGATATCACGTTTCGCGGAATGAAATTTCCGCATGTCCCACTGAATTGAAAATGACTTGATCGTCTATCCGGCGTAGATAGGGACAGCGGCCGCTCGTGCCGTCCAAATTCAATCTGCATCTGCCGCGGGGAAATCACAGTGGCCCTCAAGAACGTCATCGGTATCGACCACGCCGTGGTCATGGTGAAGGACCTCGACAAGGCCGCCGAGAACTACCGGCAGCTCGGCTTCACGGTGTCGCCGCGCGGCACCCACAGCGCGCATATGGGCACCGGCAACTACACCATCATGTTCGACCCGGACTATATGGAGCTGCTCGGCGTGCTGGCCGCGACCGAGCAAAATGCGCCGGCCCGCGCCTTCCTCGACACACGCGGCGAAGGCATCGAGCGTATCGCCTTCACGGCGGTCGATAGCGCCGCCGGCGCAGAGGAAATCCGCGCGCGTGGCCTGACGCCGATCGGCCCGACCGATTTCGAGCGGCCGGTGACGCTGCCTGACGGCACGGTCTCGGCGGCGAAATTCCGCACCTTCATGTGGCCGACCGCGGAAGCACCGGGCGGCGTGCGCATCTTCGCCTGCCAGCACAAGACCCGCGAGACGGTGTGGATCCCCGAACTGATGAAGCATGCCAATGCGGCCAAGCGCATCAAGCAGACGCTGATCGCAACGCCCGAGCCCGCGAAGGAGGCCGCGCACCTCGCGCGCCTGATCGACCGCGAACCGAAGACCGAGGCCGACGGCGCGGTCACCGTGCCCTCTGGCGGCGATCGTGCCGACTTCGTCTATTTGACGCTGGACCAGCTCGGAAAGCGCTATCCCGGCGTGCCGCTCGCGGGCCTCTCCGAGCGCGGCGGCGCGGCGCTGGTGCTGGTCAGCGGCGATCTCGCGGCGACCGAGAAGGCGCTGAGCACGGCAGCGCTGCGCAGCGGGCCCGCGATCGTGGTGCCGCCGGCCAAGGCCAACGGCACCCTGCTCGCCTTCGTTGCCGGCTGATTTGAACTAATTCTTTAACGTGCGTTTACCCGGCGGCTCTAGGCTTCTGGCCTATCCACGCCGCCCGGAACCAGACGCATGTTTAAAGAGGGATCGCCGATCGTCTATGACGCGCCGGCAGAACTGAAGAAGTGGCCATCGCTGAAGGGCGAGAGGCAGAAGGACCGGGGTCCGCCCTATCTCGTCTACAACGGCACGCTCGCCGACTGCGTCCGCGAGCTGATGGGCAAGCCCATCAAGGGCATCTCGCTCTACGACATCATGACGAGGCCGCAGCAGGCCTTCGACCAGACCGTGCTGTCGCCCGGCGATGCCGCCGAGATCGCGATGCGCAAGGACTTTCCGAAGGACTAGCCTCCGTGCCACCACTCGCACGTCGCATTTGCTCGCGGTCCCCGTAGATCCGCGGGGCCGGCGGCGCATGTTCTGCGGCAGGCCCCCGTACTAACACCTGCCCTCGCGCGGAATCGCAGCTTCGCCGCAATTACGGTTAATGAAGTCCTCCTCACCGGCGCACGCGCTGGTCGTTCCCCCACAGTTCGAGGACTCTTACCGAGATGCGATTTGTCGTCGCGGCTTGCGCTGCGTTCCTGATTCTGATGTGCGACGTCGGCTCGTCGTCCTCCTGGCAGCCGTCAAGCATCGACCACGCTGCTCTCAAGACTGATCGCGGTCCTTCTCTGGTTCCCCTCGCCGAACTCTTCCTCGCAAGCGTGCAGGCCATTGAGCTGGCAAATGCGCGCGCGGCCTACGTCGAGACGATCGAGCCGGTTCCCACAGTCGAACCCGTCGCGCAGGCCCCGCTTTCACCGACCGAACAATTCTGCCACGCGCTTCGCGAAGCCGCCGAGGCCAGCGGCATTCCCGTGCCGTTCTTCGCGCGCCTGCTCTGGCAGGAGAGCCGCTTTCGTTCCAACGAGGTCAGCCCGGCCGGTGCGCAGGGCGTCGCGCAGTTCATGCCGGAGACGGCGGCCGAGGTCGGATTGGATGATCCCTTCGATCCCGTGAAGGCGCTGCCCGCATCGGCAAAATTCCTGCGCAAGCTGCGTGACGATTTCGGCAATCTCGGCCTCGCCGCGGCCGCCTATAACGCAGGTCCCGGCCGCATCCAGAAGTGGCTCGCCAGAGAGAGCGAGCTGCCGCGCGAGACGCGCGACTATGTCCGCATCATCACGGGCACCAGGGCCGAGGACTGGACCGAGCGCGCGGAGGCTCTCGCAATCCGGATCGACCTGCCGCGCGAAGCGCCTTGCGAAGGCGTTGGCAGCCTGTCCAAGATGAAGGACGTCGCCTGGGTTCCGGTGAACCTGACACCGTCGGTCGTCACCATCATGCGCAAGGCCGAGCAGCTGGCGGCGCGGCTCTCGGCGAGCCGCGCACGCAAGCGGTTCGCAACCTTGCTGCGCAGGAATGCCGGGGCCCACGGCAAGGCGCGGAGCATGATCGCAGCCCGCGCGTCCGGAAAGAGTGCAAGAGCTCGTGCGATCCGCTTTGCGGCGCGCGAACGCTCCTCGAGCTAGCTCACACCGGCTTGTCGCTGCTGAACGATTTGGGCTGCCGCAAGCAGATCCTGTGGCCGTGATGGCTACCGCGAAGGAGGTGCGCTCCCTCTCCCGCTTGCGGGAGAGGGTTGGGGAGCGGGTCTCTCCGCGGCGGGACAATCCCCCAGAGGAAAAAGCCCTCACCCAGCGCTGCGCGCCGACCTCTCCCGCAAGCGGGAGAGGTGCAGCGGAGCGAGCCGTACGATGATGCCTAAATCCAAGCGGCCACCTCACTCCGCCTTGATGTTTGCCGCCGCCACGACCTCGGCGAGTTCCTTGGTCTCCTTCGCGATCTTCGCGGCGTACTCGGCCGGGCTCAGCACGCTAACCACGCCCTGCGAGCCGAGCTTCTCCGCAACCGCCGGATCCCTGGCGGCGGCGACGATCTCCCGGTGCAGCGCCTCCAGGATCGGCGCGGGGGTCGCCTTCGGCATGAAGAAGCCGACCCAGAACGACAGGTCGAAGCCGGGATAGCCTGCCTCCGCAACCGTCGGCACATCAGGCAGCGACGGCAGCCGCTCGGCGGAGGACACCGCGAGCGCGCGCAGCTTGCCGGCCTTCACCAGCGGCACGGCCGACAGGGGATCGAACACCGCCAGCACCTCCTGCGCGAGGATGCCGACCTCGGACGCGGCGCCGCCCCGATAGGGCACGTGGATCATCTTGATGCCGGCCTTCTGGCCGAGCAGCTCCATGGCGAGATGGGCGAGGTTGCCGTTGCCGCCCGAACCGTAGGCAAGCTCGCCGGGCCTCGCCTTCGCCGCGGCAACGAGATCGGCCACGGTCTTGATGTCGGCCGTCCTCGGATTCTCCGGATTGACCACCAGCACCAGCGGCGCCGACACCACTGTGGTCAACGGCGCGAAGTCCTTTTCCGGGTCGTAGCGGATGTCCTTGAACAGCGTCTTGTTGAGCGTGATGGTGGACGAGTTGCAGGCGAGCATGGTGTAGCCGTCCGCATCCGCACGAGCCACGCCTTCGGCGGCGATCATGCCATTGGCGCCGGCGCGGTTCTCGACCACGAAGGGCTGCCCGAGCTTGTTGCCCAGCCGGTCGCCGATGATGCGAGCGACGACATCGACCGGCCCGCCCGCGCTGAAGCCGACCATGATCTTGATCGGCCGCGTTGGATATTTCTGCGCGAGGGCCTCTGTCGCCGGCGCACAGGCGCACAATCCGGCGATGACTGCCAGCAGGCGAGCCGTTCGTTGCATTCGTTCTCTCCCCAGACTTCGGCGCCGCTTGTGCATGTTTGTTGGTGCGGCGCGCTCGGGGATCATGATGAGCGGCCGCACGGGATTGCGCAATCGCGTTTCCACACACGACGCGCCTCGCAATTCCGTCGCACGGCACGTAAGCGCCGGCTCAAAACAAAAAGCGCGAAAACAACCCCATGCACAGTAGCCGGTGCTTGGAAGAACAAGGACTTGCGCGCTTCGCATCGCCGTTTGACTCGTCGGGCAAAACACCGGCAGAATGCCATCATCGCAGCCATCGTGAGCGTAACGGCCGGCCCCACCGGGGCAGCCTCGACGTGGTCGCGGGTAAGCCCTTCATCGACATCCCGAAATTCGCATTCGCGCGCAGCAGCGAACGGTCGCTCGCGCGCGCCTGCGCAGGCAAAGGACACAGCACATGACGACAGCACCGAACCGCCGCACCACCTCGCCGCTTGCAACAAGCGATCGCGGCGGCCCCGCCGCGAGCCCGCGGATAAGACTGTACAAGCGGCGCATTGCGATCACCCATCCGGACCCGCAAGCCGGCGAGCGCCTGCTGGCCGAGGCACTCGGTGCCGTTGACCGCGACGCGCTGCACGGCATTCTCAGGCAATTGGTGAAAGCGAGCGCGGTCGGACAGAAGCCCGATGAGGCCAATGTCGCCTTCATGGTCTCGATGATCAGGAGCATCGCGCCGAAGGATTCCATCGAAGCCATGCTGGTGTCGCAGATGGTCTCCGTGCACATGGCGACGATGCGCTGCGCCTGTCGCCTCGCCTGCACCGACAACCTTCCGCAGCAGGAAAGCGTCACGCGCGCATTGACCCGGCTGACCCGCACCTTCGCCGCTCAGGTCGAGGCACTGAGCCGCCACCGCAACAGCGACGAGCGCGCGATCACGGTGAAGAACCTGTCCGTGCAGGACGGAGGACGAGCGATCGTGGGCAACGTCACGCAGCATGCGAACGTGCTTGTTGCGGAGGCGAGCCGGAGCGAGGCAACGCAAGGCGCCACCCCATGACCGGCGGCCACACCCACAACACCGTCCCGATGCGGAGCAGTCCCCGCTGCGGCGCCCGAACCCGCGACGGCAGCCCGTGCCGCGCGCCAGCGGCGCACGGCAAGACACGCTGCCGCATGCACGGCGGCGCGCTAGGGTCCGGCGCGCCGAAGGGAAATCAGAATGCGCGCACGCACGGGCTATTCACGAGGGATGCGATCAGCGAGCGGCAGCAGCTGCAGGCATTGCTGGATGACGCACAAACTCTACTGCGGAAATTGACGCAGCCTAAGCAGGATGCCTTTTGACACCAGCACTGCTCATCTCCTCGGCGTTTGGAGATAGGCCGGCCAATCATCGCCCAAGTGCGGCCTACGCAACGGCGCAAACCGCATCAGATCGGCTGTCCGTCAATTTGCGCGCACCGGCCTTGCGGACCAGCCGAGCTGATCTCCCCATTCACCCGAAAGCCTGGCGGCATTGGATCCTCGCGACACTCGGGCGAGGTCGGATCCCAAGGCAGAGGAAGCACCACCGTTGCTGGAAACAAGACCTGCCTTTCAGCCGTCAATCGGATTACGGCTCCGGACTGCGCGAACAATGCCGACGCGACGCCCACCAAACAAATGGTACTCCACTTCACCAGCCACTCCTGTTCGTGACCAAGGCCGAAAGAATGATGCAGTCATCCGGATGAGCCAAACCGGCTTATTCCGCTTGAAGCGCCTCGGGAGAGCCGGATCATGACGCTGCTCCGCTGAGAACGCGCGAAAGGAAACCGTTGCGCGACCTCAGTTCATCGTGTTTTCCGCTGTCCTCGACCCGCCCGTCTTGCACAACGATCAACGTGTCTCCCAACACCATCGCGCTCGGACGATGCGTGACGATCACAATCGTCTTCCCGTCAAAAGTTGTCAGACACTCTTCGAGCACCCGTTGCTCGGTGACGATATCCAGAGCCGCGGTGCCTTCGTCAATCACGACAACGTCAGGCTTCCGTAGAAACAGCCTGGCGAGGGCCAGTCTCTGCCTCTGCCCTCCCGAAAGGGTTGCACCACGATTACCGAGTATCGTGTCAAGACCGGCCGGCAAGCTGGGAACGAGATCGCCTAGCCCGGCCTTCTCGAGCGAGTGGAGTATTTCTTCATCCGATGCCTCTGCTCGCGCAATCTTCAGATTGAAGCGGAGCGTGTCCTTGAGAATGAACACCTCCTGTGAAACATATCCAACCCGGTCGCTCAAGGTCCGCACGTCTATCGTCGCGATATCCTGTCCAAATAGGCGGATTGATCCTGTGCCCGGCGAATACTGTCGGGTCAACGCCTTGATGATAGAAGTCTTGCCCGCGCCACTCGGACCCGTGATGACCACCTGCTGTCCCGGTGCGATGGAGAAGCTGATACCCCTGAGGGCCGGCACGGTTGCGCCTGGATAGATCAGCGATACATCGTCAAATTCGATCGCCGGCTGGAAAGATGACATCGGCACCACTTCGGCATGGCGCCTGGACGACGGGCGCACGGATTCCAGCTTGTCCATGAACACGCCGAACGTCCTTAGCGACTGAGTGATCTCGGTAAGCATGTTGCCGAGGCCTTCGATCGGGGCCAACAGCGTCAACGTGTACGCACCGACGAGCACCATACTCCCAACGGAGCGCTCTCCGTGAACCACCCCGTACAAAGCCACCCCGAATGACACTCCAAAAAAGCCGACAAACAGCAGCGCGTTGATGATCTGCATCTGAAGACTAACAGCCCAGTATCGACCTTGCGCGTGGCGATCTTCGTCCAGCACCGCGCGATACCGGGAAAGCAGAAAGTCGTACCCGTTGTACTGGCGCGCAACTGCGATATTGGAGATGGAATCGGAAAGTGTTGCATAAGACTTTCGCCCGGCCTCCATGAGGCCGTCCCTGAGCTGCATCAGCCTTCTGCCTTGTATGGCGTTATTGGTGAGAAACAGGACCGCATAAATCAAGATCGCTGCGGCAACTATGAGGTCTCGATTCAGGGCTAGAATAACGATTGCAATGCTGATCTGGACGATTGGGGAAATGATGGAGGATGAAAAGTTGCGAATGATGACGTACAGATCGTTCGACGCCTGTGTAACCTCCTGACTTAGCTCACCGGAATTCCTGCTCGTAAAGAAACTTTCCGGCTGTTCACACAGATAGTTGAAATAGCTCGACAGCAGCGAGCGATTGGCGTGAACACGAAGGCTGCTTTGTCGATGGAGGGCGACGGTCTGAAGTATCCTTGGCATCGCCACCGTCGCCAGATAAGCCCCGGCCAGTAGCACCAGCACATCATGCGACGCGCGGCCCTCCAGCAATCTGTCCGTTAGGACGCCGAGAATGTATGGAGTTATTGCCATGCATCCCGCGGCGATCAACATGCAGCCGACGACCACAACGAAGAGACCACGCTCCTTGGCTTGCAAGTGCCGCGACGCGGTCTCGAAGAGTTTGAACCAGCGTTTCATGATGACAACGTCGACTGCAGCTCGATCGAGCGTAGATGTGCATCGACGCATGCAGTTCCGCATATCGATAAGCCAGGGCTGGCGTCGACAAATCGGCGGCCTGCGCGTGCTCGGCCGACTCCGTGAGTGGCGAACCATGATCGTCGCGCCAGCGCGCCATAATCGGCACTGAATACACTTGAGTAGGCGCAAGGCAGCCGGGCAAATGCATCCGCTGCGTGTGCAAGATTCGGAGCCTGTCAAGATAGGCGAGACAATGCGACAGACCGGATCTGGAAGCACCGAGCAACTTGGCAAGTCGCGAGTGCGTGACAAGATTGTGTTGCTGCGCTTCCGTGATAACTGCAAGCAAGCCGATGGCCTTCAGCGCCCAGAACACAGAGTAAGATTCGTGCGCTCCGTCGAGCAAGACGTCGATCAGATAATGTGTCGACACATCGTGAGATCGGAGTTCGGACGAATTGGTACGCATCGAGGTCGCGGATCGACTTCCGAAGAGCATGGCCTTCGCGATAGATAACGATGCAGGTAGTTGTTGTACAGAGATTCCCGCCGCAATTGTATCGCTTCTAAAACGCACAGACATCGATCTGGCTCACCATGCCAAGCAGCGACACTCCGATATGCAGATCAAGCTGACGACCGAGAACTGGATCATCATTGTCGAGTCGACCTGCACGTTCGGGAAAGGCGCGATGGCGGCCATCGTCGTCAGCCAGTGGCCGCGCGCCGGCGCCGCACCCCTCGACGAAATCGGAGATCCCGCGTACGGCGGCGCCGGCGCGGCGGAATCCGCAACGGCCGGTTCAAATGGCCGCCCTTATCCTCGCAGCGTGGAGCCTGCTGTCGCGCCTCGAACGGTTTCGAAGCTGGTTCGTTGCAACGCGGCTCGCCTCTCGGCAATGGCGTTGCTCAAGAGATCGAGCACCAGCCCGAATGCGGCGAGTTCCTCTTCCTCGACAGCGCCGTCATCGTAGCACTCGAGGGTTTCAGCGATGATGGCGTCCGCCTCACGCTGCAGGGTCAGCAGTTCCTGGTTGGATTCCGCGGTCCGCGCGCTCGCGACCATGGCCAGGATTCTCTTGCGATGGCTGGTGTTGTCCTCCCTTTCCTCGCGGTTCAAATAGCGGCGCAACCAGGCGCCGGCCGAGCCGATCCCGGAGAGAAGCAGGAGCCCGAACCAGAAGTAATCGCCGTACCGGTCGAGAAAGGTGCGTTCGTTGCCGTCGATGACGGCCGCCGCTCCCCGATGGACGGGCAGCTCGGTGTCCTTCTCAAGGTCCGGCTTGCTGATGTGAGCAGCGCCAGGTACCTGCCGCGCAATCGCCTGACGGACGGCAAAGAGCTGCCGGAAAAACGCGGCTACCGTGGTTTCGGACACGCTCTTTCTGGCCACGATGAGGTGGCTGACGCTGACCGTCTCGACCTTGTCACCCGGCCAAGCCGGATCCGCATTGAAGACGCTGGGCGGAATTTCCTCCGATTCATACCGGGGATGCCTCAAGGCGATCGCTTCCGATGTCTCGATGGCGAGAAATTTCGGCTCGCCGCGGGCCCGCGCCGTAGCAGCAACGGCGTCGGATGTGATCTTGCTGTCGAGTGGCCCGACTGCCATGAATGCATCGAGGGCGGGATCGCGCGCCAGCTCCCCGATCTGTTCAGTGCCAAAGTGCGTCACAGCGACCTTCTCAGCGTCCACGCCGGAGGCGCTCAGAATGACCCGCAGCAACGCGGCATTCACGGGGGTCCGCCCAATCACGCCGACACGGTGCCCCGCGAGATCGGCGACCTCCTTGATTTTCGGCGACCGCTTTCTTTTCGCGCCCTTGCCCGCAGGCTCGGAGGGCGCCCACAGCACGACGAAGTTTTTACGCACGACGGCGACGGTCTGCGCCTCGGCGGGCATTTCCAGATCACCGCGGCCGACGGCAAGGTCCGCCTTGCCAGCCCCAAGCAGGGCGAGAGACTCCACCGCGCCGTCAGTTTTGATCGGAGACAGCCTGACGGTTCGACTTTCCCTTCTGAAGGCATCGGCCATTGCCTCGACGACTTTGTAATCGTCGCTGCCCGGCGGTCCAACGGCGATCCGTAGAACCTCCGGCCGCAAAGCGTAGTAAAGCGCACCCGCGGCCGCACCGAAGACAAGAAATCCAACGGCGAGAGCGAACAGTAAGGAATTGCTCCTCCTCCGCTCTCGGCGGGCCGCCTCACTGGTCGTCTTGGTTGCACTCTCGGTGGAAGACATTGCCGCCGCCAGCTGCAGATCCAGGTCCCCATGATACCACATCTTGCCGGGAATAACGTTCTGACGGCCGGCCTGGTTCATCGTCTCAGGCAGCGGCGTCAGACTCGTTTTGATGGACAACGTGCCTTGCGTCACGACCGCTTCCATGCGGCAGCCATGACAATTTCTACGTGTTTGTGAATTGCTTCACACGCTTGCTGTCGCCGGTGCCGCTAGCTTGCTCCGGTCAAGCTTACGCTCGGCCCGCCGACCAGAACTGACCCAGCGGAGACACTGAACAGGCCGCTTGGGCCGATCTCAGTGAAACAGGGGGAGAGGCGTCATGGGGGCATTGAACCTTTCACAGGTCCTTTGGGAGGAGCGGCGGGCGCTCGCGGGCGTTCGCCTGGAATTCGCACCAAAAGATCCCGACATCTCGCCGACACCAGCGCAGCCGGCATCCGGCGCTTCGCAGACACCAACCCAACCGCCGTCCGCGACATCGCCGCAACCTGCGCAGCAGCCCTCCCAAACACTGCCCAGACCATCGCCGACGGACCCGGTCCCGGGAAAACTCCTCGACGTCTACCAGGCGTTGAACGCGGACGACCGATGGGCCCTGTGCCTTTCCGGCGGAGGAATCCGCAGCGCGGCGTTTGCGCTCGGCATCCTGCAACGATTTGCGGCGCTGGAGGTCACGTCGAAGCACCAGGGCGGGAAGACCGGCTCGGCTCTGACGGAGTTCGAGTATCTGTCGACCGTGTCGGGCGGCGGTTATATCGGCAGTTGGCTATCAGCCTGGCTCCATCAGGAGCGCGAGCGGCGCTCCAGTCCGAGCACGGTGGTTTCGGCGCTCAATCGGCGAGACAGCGTCGGTCAACTCGGTGATCACGAAGAAGCCGAGCCGGTTTCCAACCTCCGGCGCAACTCGCACTTTCTCGCCCCCAGCTTTTCGCCGATTTCTCCCGACCTGTGGAGCGACGTTGCCGGCGTCCTGCGCAACCTGTTCCTGAACTGGGTCCTGCTCGTTCCTCCGATGATCCTTGCAGTGCTCATCACCAACGCACTCTACTTTGCGGTCATCGACGCCGACAGCATCAGACGCGAGAATACGTCGGCCTGGTTCCTGGTTGTCATGTTCATACCAACCCTCTGCTTTCTGGCGTCCTTGTCGTTCTCCGTCGCGAACCGTCCCGGCCGCGGATGCATCAATGTCTCGCAACCCCGGTTTCTCGTTTGCGATCTCATGCCCTTCCTTGTCGGTGCTGCATTGCTGGTTTTCGTGTTGCGAAGCCAATACGGTCTGTCGATGCTCACGGACGTGACCACGGCCGTCGGGTTCAAAGTCGACAAGCAGGTCGAAAAAGCTCAATTTTACCCCGTCGTGGTGCTTCGCGGCGCCATCCTTGGCGTTCTATTCTTTCTTGCCTCCTGGGTGCTGGCGCGCCTGTGGACCCTGGTCTTTGGAAAGTCGGCCCGCCCACCGCTCGCGGCTCGTCCCAAGCATCCATGGATCGATCTCTTCGCCTGGTGCGTCGCCGGCGCCGCTTTTGGCGTGCTGGGTGCCGCGGGACTGGTCTTGCTTTGGCATTACGGCCCATCGGGTTCCGTTGCCACGACGGCGGGTTTTGCCTGCGTCCTCGGCCTGCCCTGGATCGTCATGGCGCGGATCGTCGCCGACGTGATCTACATCTCGTTTGCCGAATTCCTGTCCGAGGTGGACGTCGGGCTCGAATTCCAGGCGCGGTCGAGCGGACTCTTCACGCTGGCCTATCTCGGCTGGCTGCTGTGGTTCGGGCTCGTGCTTGGCGCGCCACCGGCCGCAAGATGGATCGAGAGTCAGCTTGGCAGCGCGTTCGTCCCCTCGCTCGCGACCGGGGGAGGTCTTTCAGGCCTGCTTTCCGTCATCCTGGGAGCGAGCTCGAAGACCAGGGCCGCCGCCGAGCAGGCGTCGGGCGTTCGCCAATATCTCGGGCTCAACACGATTGCGGCGATCGCAGCGGGAATTTTCGCGTCGGTCCTGGTCGCTCTGCTGTCCATCGCCTGGAACAGGGCGTTCGCACTCGCGGCTGGCGCCGATCATCTGCCCTGGAAAGTCGTGCTCATAGCCGGCGTCGCGCTTGGAGCACTGATCTATGCAGCCTCGCACGTCCTCAGCATCAACCGCTACTCGCTCCACAGCCTCTACCGGAACCGACTGGTTCGTGCCTTTCTCGGTGCGTCGCGCAAAGAGAAGGACCGCGACAAGACCAAGAACGCCTTTACGGATTTCGACGGCCGCGACAGCCCGTATCTGCATGAGCTCTGGGAGCATGGCGTTGCACCGACGGGGGCCAATTGGAAGCCGTTCCACGTCATCGGCGCGGCACTCAACCTCGTGTCGTCGAGAAATCTGGCATGGCAAGAACGGATGGCGGCGCCCTTCACGTTCTCGCCGCTCCATTGCGGCAGCGGCAGCGCCGTATTTTCGGACGGTGCATACCGGACGACCTACGCGACGACCAAGCAGCCCCGGCCCTACGGCGGAATGCTCACCCTTGGGACCGCCATGGCGATTTCAGGCGCGGCCGTCAGTCCGAGCATGGGCTACAACTCGTCGCCGGGCGTCGCTTTCCTGATGGCGCTGTTCAACGTGCGCCTTGGCTGGTGGCTGGCCAACCCGCGCGGCGACAATGCCTACTACGCGGAGGTCAAGCCGACAGATGCGCTCCGGCCGTTCTTCATGGAGATGTTCGGCCTGACCAGCGAGACCGAGCGCTGGGTCTACCTGACTGACGGCGGGCACTTCGAGAATCTCGGCCTCTACGAGATGGTCCGCCGACGCTGCCGCGTGATCGTTGTCAGCGACGCCGGCTGCGACCCCGATTATTCGTTCGAGGATCTCGGCAACGCGCTGCGCAAGATCTGGATCGATCTCGGCGTACGCATCGACCTGCGTGGCCTCGACCTGCTCAAGAAGCGCTTCACGGAACGTCCAAGCCCTGCAACGAAAGCGCCTTATTGGGCGGTCGGCGATATTCTCTATGGCGAGGCCGACGGCGGCACGTCGCAAAACGGGCTGCTGCTGTACTTCAAGTCGGGCCTGCACGGCACGGAGCCCATGGGCGTCCTGAGCTACGCGATATCCCACCCGACCTTTCCGCACGAGACGACGCTGAATCAATTCTTCACGGAGTCGCAATTCGAGAGCTACCGCATGCTCGGCTACGAGATCGCGGAAAGCGCATTCGAAGCCGGAGGCGGTCTTTCGACCGGCGCGTCCACCAAGGCGCCGCCGACTTTCGTCTCGATCATCAAGAACCTCTAGGACCGGATCGCAAGGTCACAATCCGGAATAAGGGGCCTGCCCTTCCCCAACCGCTGCTGCGGATGACTGAGTTCATATTCACTGACTATCGCTTGAGCACCCACGGAGCGTGTGATACATAGATCGCTCGGGACATTGACAACCGCCCGATGAGCTCCCGCAGCCAAGTGTTGTTTCGCTCCAATATGGAGGTGAAACATGTCTTGCGGCAGCACTACTTCCAATTCCGCTTACATCATCAACCCGCCCTCACTGCCTCTTCCCGACCTGCGATGGTGGAAGCTTCCACTTGTGTGGCTGGCTGGAATGGCGTGCGCGTGGGAACGACGGCGCCAGTACGGGGAACTTCTCGAACTCGATGATCGGCTGCTCGCCGACATGGGCCTATCGAGGAACACTGTTGAAGAGGTGCGCAGGTCTCCGTTGTATCTCGAAGCGTGGCACCACAGCCTATAAGGGGCCAAGGTCCCGAGGTGGCGTCACAAGCGCCTGACAGCGACGACTAAGCTCGTTGGATGGGCCGAGCTCTTCGCGAGACTCATCTTCGTTGCAAACGGGTTGAGGGGTTTCGTGTTGCTCGACCCACCCGACGAGCTGAAAGTTCGGACGCCACAATCGCGAATAGCCGGGCCTGCCCTTCCCCCATTGGCACCGTCCCCTCGATCATGTACCCCAGCCAAAACCTTCACGGGACGGGACACTCATGGGGACCGCAGCCACTGACGAGGCGGGAAGCGCCACCCGCGCGCTGATCTTCGCGCTGGTCGCGCTCGCCTGCGGTCATATGCTTTCGACCTTGCTGCGCACCATTCCAGCCATCAGCCTCGACCTGATGGCGGCGGACTTCAATATCGAGCCGCAGGCGCTGGCGAGCCTGACCTCGGTCTATCATTTTGCCTTTGCCGCCGCGCAGATTCCGGTCGGTGCGGCGATGGATCGCTTCGGCGTGCGGCCGGTGTCGCTCGCCCTGCTGGCGGGAACCGTGTTCGGCGCGGTCGCGTCGGGCTTTGCGACAGGCCCCGAGAGCTTTGCGGTCGGCCAGCTCATGCTCGGCGTCGCCACCTCGGGCATGCTGATGTGCCCGATGACGCTCGCGGCCAAGCAATTGTCGGCGGCGCGATTTGGACTGTGGTCGGGCGCGATCCTCTCGATCGGCAATATCGGCATGCTGCTGTCGTCGAGCCCGCTCGCCTTCGTGGTCGACACCTGGGGCTGGCGTGCCGGGTTCTGGGTCTCCGCAGCTGGCGGCGTCGTGGTGGCGCTCGCAGTGTTCGCGCTGGTGCCGAACCAGCCGGCCGAGCACAAGGACCATTCCTCGCCGATGGCGCAGATGATCGAGGTGCTCCGGCTCGGCCTGTCGCGGCCGCTGCGCGGCCTGATCGCGCTGGCGCTGGTGTCGCTGGCGAGCTCGCTGGTGCTGCGCGGCCTGTGGGGCGGACCATGGCTGATGGAGATCAAGGGACTGACGCGGGTCGAGGCCGGCAACCAGCTCGGTGCGTTCACGCTCGCGATGATCGTGGGGCCGCTTCTCATCGGCATGATCGACCGCAGGATCGGCCGCCGCCGCGAGCTGGTGGCCGGCACTCACGCGTGCGCGGCGCTGCTGCTTGCGCTGATGGCGTTGGGAGCCCCGCACTTTGCCGTTGCATGGCTGTTCGGCGTGACCGTCATGCCGCCGCACTACGATCTGGCACTGTTCGTGCTCATCGGGCTTTTCACCTCCGCCCAGCCGCTGCTGTTCGGCATGTCCAGGCAACTCGTCGACGCGCAGGTCGCGGGAAAGGCACTCGCTGCCGTCAATCTCGCCTTCTTTCTCGGCACCGCGCTGATGCAGTCCGTCACCGGCGCGGTGGCGGCGCTCGCGGGGCTGCCGGCGGTGCTGCTGTTCATGGCGGCGGCGCTGGCGTTCGGCGTGCTGATCTTTTTGACTTATACGTCGCCGCGTTCGTAGGATGGGTAGAGCGCTTCGCGAAACCCATCATCTTCGCACACGGGTCGATGGGTTTCGCTTCGCTCTACCCATCCTACGAGCCTGCGCCGCTACCTGCATCAAGGGAATTCCAGTCCATGCCTGTCGACACCAAAGCCGCCACCGATCGCCTCATGCGCTTCCTCTCCGTCGAGGGCGTCACCGGACAGGAGGCGGCGATCGGGCGGGAGCTCGCCGCCGCGCTGAAGCAGAGCGGCGTGCCGGCGAAGGCGATCCGGCTCGACGACGCCAACACCCGCATTCCGGTGCCGACCGAGACCGGCAACCTCATCGTCGACCTGCCCGGCCGCGGCGCGCTGCACAACCAGCCGCGCATCATGTTCATGACCCACATGGACACCGTGCCGCTGTGCGCCGGCGCCAAGCCGAAGAAATCGGGGCGCAAGATCGTCAACGAGGCGAAGACCGCGCTCGGCGGCGACAATCGCTGCGGCTGCGGCGTGCTGGTGACGCTGGCCGCCGAACTCGAAAAGCAGAAGCTCGATCATCCGCCGATCACGCTTCTGTTCTGCGTGCGCGAGGAGAGCGGGCTCTACGGCGCGCGCCACGTCAAGCTCGACGAGCTCGGCTCGCCGGTGATGGCGTTCAACTACGACGGCGGCTCGGCCTCTAACGTGATCATCGGCGCGGTCGGGGCCGACCGCTGGACCGTCGAGATCTTCGGCCGCGCCTCGCATGCCGGCGTCGCGCCGGAGCGCGGCATCTCCTCGACCATGATCATGGCGCTCGCCCTTGCGGACGTGAAGGCCGGCGGCTGGTTCGGCAAGGTGGTGAAGGGCAAGCAGCAAGGGACGAGCAATATCGGCCCCGTCACCGGCGGCGAAGGGCGCCCCGCGGGCGATGCCACCAACGTCGTCACCGACTACGTGCATGTGCGCGGCGAAAGCCGCAGCCACGACGGAAAATTCTTCAAGGAGATCACGAAAGCCTACAAGGCCGCGTTCGAGAAGGCGGCCAAGAAGGTGACAAATGCGCAAGGCAAGTCCGGCAAGGTCAGGTTCAAGGCCGAGACCGACTATTACCCGTTCCGCATGAAGGACAACCTCCCCGTCGTCAAACGCGCGGTCGAGGCGGTATCCGCGGTCGGCGGCACCCCGAATGTCCGCGCCGCCAATGGCGGCCTCGATGCCAACTGGATGGTCCGCCACGGCATTCCGACCGTGACCTTCGGCGCCGGCCAGAACGAGGCGCACACGGTCGACGAATGGATCAACCTCGACGAATACGACCGCGCCTGCGCGCTGGCCGTGCAGCTTGCGACGATGCGGTGAGCATGTGAGCCTGCAGGATGGGTCGAGCGCAGCGAAATCCATCCTACGAACCTCCGCCAACCGACACGAGAGATCCGTATCTTGACACCCGAACTGCACCAGAAACTGACCGCGTGGCGCCGCCATTTGCATGCCCATCCCGAACTGTCGCTCCAGGAGAAGGCGACCGCGGCCTTCGTGCAGGACAGGCTCGCCGAGCTCGGCATTCCCTTCGAGGCCGGCATCGGCGGCCACGGCGTCGTCGCGACCTTGACGCGCGGTCACGCGCAGGGCCGCGTCGGCCTGCGCGCCGACATGGATGCGCTGCCGATCACCGAGGATACCGGCCTGCCCTACGCCTCGAGGACATCAGGCGTGATGCATGCCTGCGGCCATGACGGGCACACCGCCTCGCTGCTCGGCGCCGCGGCGCTGCTCGCCGCCGACACCAGCTGGAGCGGCACGGTCGATTTCATCTTCCAGCCGGCCGAGGAGGGCTATGGCGGCTCGCGCGCGATGGTCGGCGCCGGGCTGTTCGAGCGCTTCCCGATGGACCGGGTGTTCGGCTTCCACAACTGGCCGGGCCTTGCCGCCGGCACCATCGCGGTCCATGACGGCGTCGTCATGGCTTCCGGGGGACGCGTCACCATCACCATCGAGGGCCATGCCGGGCATGCCGGCATGCCGCATCTGACGCGCGATCCGGTCATGGCGGCCGGCCATCTCATCGTGGCGCTGCAGTCGATCGTGGCGCGCAGCGTCGATCCGCTCGACACCGCCGTGCTCTCGCTGTGCACGATCGAAGGCGGCACCGCGCCGAACCAGATCGCGGGCAAGGTCGCGATCCGCGGCACGCTGCGGTTTCATCGCGAGGCGGTGAAGGACGTCCTCCTCGCGCGGATCGGCGAGATCTGCGCCGGCGTCGCCACGAGCTTCGGCGTCAAGGTCACGCCCGAGATCGTCATGGGCGTCGGCGTCGTGGTCAACACGCCTGATGAGGCGGGCCTTGCGCGCCTCGCCGCGGAGAAGGTGCGGGCCGAGGTCAGGCGCGACCTTGCGCCCAGCATGGCCGGCGAGGATTTCGCCTTCTACCTCAAGCAGCGGCCCGGCGCGTTCGTCTGGATCGGCAACGGCGACTTGCGCGACGGCGCCGAGCTGCACGGCCCGCGCTACGATTTCAACGACGCGATCCTCCCGGTCGCATCGGGCTGGATGGCCGAGGTGGCCAAGACGGCGCTGGCGTCGAACTAGCACGCGGAGGCGGCGGGCCTTTGTGCACGCCGCCATCCGGCATGATCAGCAGCCGCGGCAGATGATCAGCTTGCGGTCGATTTCGGCATCGAGCCGTCGCAGCTCGACGTCGACGGGCGCAGCCTGCACAGGCTCGGACAAATCGCCGGGCCGAGGCTGCCGGTGTCCGATGGGTGCTTGCCGGAAAAGGTCTGCGAATTTTGTCGGAGGAGGATTGCCGGGCGAGGCGATCCGCGTGGGGGCGCCCGCGCTCCCTCCTGCCTTGAGACTCGAAACCGGCCAGAACAACAACGTAGCTGCGACGGTGGTCACGCCAAGTCTGATTGACATCATCTGTCTCCTATCGCGGTGACGCCTGCGCATTCGCAACTTGCGAACACGCGCCTGCGAAGAATAGGAGATCCCGGCTACCCGGCCATTTCGCCGGCGGTGATATCGCGTTACCACTGCAACCGTAGGCCTTGTCGTCGCGGGCCGGCGGGCTAGCAAGCCCCGGCGGCTCGCCGCAATCTTCCGCTCGTGGCCGACGAGACGAGGCTCCGCGCCAGCGCGCTGGCGAGCTCCGCCGACGCCAGCGGGTGATGGACGAGCTCGGTGATGCCGGATGTCTTGAGCGACGGCATCGCCAGGTCGCGCGTCGAGGGCGCAGCGAGGATGATCGGCAGGGCCGGCGCCGCATCATGCAACGCCGCCGCGAGATCGAGCGAGGAGCCGCCAGGCAGATGACAGACCAGCGCCGCGTCGAAACGGGCGTGCGCGGCCCGGCAGGCGGCGATCGCTTCCGCGAGCCCAGTGAAGCCCACGGGTTCATAACCCAGCGCTGCGAGGATTTCCTCATAGCGCAACAGGCGGCGGCGGTCGGTGTCGATGACGAGCACGGTTTCGCCGGCCCCAAGGAACGCCGGATCCGAGCCGTGTTGAGCGGGCTGCGGCTCGACTGGCTCGCCCGATGGCAGCCAGATGTCGAAGCGCGTGCCGGCATCCGGCCTGCTCTGCACGGCGACGGCGCCGCCATGCTGCTCGACAATCTCGCGAACCGTCGCGAGCCCGAGGCCGTTACCGTCCGGGCGGGTGGTGAAGAACGGCTCGAAGATCCGCTCCAGCGTCGCCTCGTCCATGCCCGGCCCGGGATCGGCGACCGAAATGACGGTGAAGCGGCCGGGACCGACCTCGCTCCGCCCGATCGACAACGGCTTGGCGAGATCGTGCACCTTGATGCGGAGCTCGATACGGCCGGGCTCCTTCATCGCCTGCGCCGCGTTGTTGCACAGGTTCAGGATGACCTGCTGCAATTGGGCCGGCTCGCCCGTCACGATGGCAATGTCGGCCGTCTCGTCCACTTCGAATGTGACGTGCGAAGGCAGCGATGCGGCCAGCAGCGATCTGGTTTCGTCGACCAGGGTCCTGAGGCAAACGCGCTCCCGCCTGCCCTCGCCGCGGCGCCCGAAGCCGAGAATCTGTTCGATCAGCTCACGCGCCCGCTCGCCGGCCCGGCGGATTTCGGCGAGACTCGCGGCCGGCCGGCTTCCCGGCGCGACCCGCGCATCGGCCATTTCGGCATGGCCGAGAATGGCGCCGACGATGTTGTTGAAGTTATGGGCGATGCCGCTGGCAAAGGTCCCGATGGTCTCCATGCGACGCGCCTGTTGCAGGCTCGCCTGGAGGCGCTCCTTCTCCCCTTCGAGGCGGGCCCGCCGGATCGCGTTGCCGATGGCGTCAAAGGCCATGCGAAACAGCGAGACTTCGGACCAATATGTGAGCGCACCTCCGCGCACCGCATCGAAGCCGAGAATTCCATCGCGGCTTCCGTAGGCCGCCATGATGCACAGCCAGCCGCTCACACCCGCCTCGGTGAGCATCGCGTCATGGGGATGCGAGGCGTTCATCCTGGGGATATAGACGATGCCGTCTTCGCCGCCGTCCAATCGCGGTGCGAGGCTCAGCACCCGCTCCGGCCAGCCGGGCTCGAATGCGATGCCGTCGCGCGACCACCGATAGGTGTGCATCGTGGTGCCGACCACGCAGGCAAAATAGGCCCTGTCAGCGCCGATGCATCCGGCTAGCTGGCGAAGCGCCATCTCGACATCCGCATCGATTCCGTCGTTGCTCGAATTGATGAACAGCATCGAGATATTGGCGATCACGTGTTCGAATGCGGCGCGGCGGCGCAGCGCCATGGCCCGTTTGCGCAACAGCATTCCGAAATAGATGATGCCGGAGAGCAGCAGCAGCGAAGTTATATATTGGAGCAACCGCGTCTTGCGCGCCGAGGCGCGCGCGGCAAGCTGGCGCTTCAGGATCACAGCCAGCATCGCATCCTGCTCGCGGTTGTTGGATTCGGCGACGAGCGTCTTCAGGATCGTGTCGATGTCAGGCAGAAGGTCGTGCAGCATCTGTCCGTGGAGCAGCAGCGCGTGGACCGAATCCGTCTCCGCCGGCGGCGCTTGCAGTTGCGCCAGCTCTTCCAGTCGGTCCTCGACCTGGCGCGCTGCGGCATCCGACGTATCGAGCGTCAGGCGGAGCATGGCTGCCGCCAGCGCGGAGGCGGCCGTCACCAGCGGCCGGGACTCCGATGCGGCCAATCTGTCGCTGAACAGGCCGAAATAGGCAAAGGAGTTCTGCAGCAACGCGTTCCTGCTCTTGAACCGTTCGATCAGGCTCTCCTGCCGGTCGGCACGCGCCGACAGGACATCGATCACCCTGGTTTGCTCGGCGTCGAGGCCTGCCGTGTCGCGCAGCCGCGTCAGGGCATCGTCATAGGCATTTACCATATGCACCAGCGCGTCATAGTTGCGCGACAGGCCGGCACGCGCGGTGAGGACCTCCCTGGTCATCCCGCGTTCGAACCGGGTGAAATCCCCGAGCGCGCGAAGCTGGCTGTCATAACGCGCCGAGTTGATGTTCAGCCCGTGCAACAGCAACCAGGTGAGAAGCCCGAGCACGAACGCGACGCTGATCACGGCGGGAGCGGATTTCACGGCGAGCCTCCGACGGGCGCGCCGCGATAGGTCCCGGTCAAGCTGTTGAGAAAGGCGACGAGCGCCTTGACCTGCTGGTCTGTCAGCGTCGCGTTCAACTGGGCCAGCGCCATCTTGCGAACCGCGTCATCGAGCGTCGGCGCGCTGCCGTCATGAAAATACGGCGCGGTCGTCGCGACGTTGCGCAGGCTCGGCACGCGCAGGATCCTGGGCTCGGGCGACGCGAGGGGATGGAATATGCCGTGCCGCTCGAACAGATTGCCGCCGACGTTGACGCCCTGATGGCAGGCGGAGCAACCCAGCGATTTGAACAGGCGGTATCCGTCCAGCTCGCCGGCCAAAAGGGCTGCGTCGTCGCCCTTCAGCCAGCGATCGAACCTGCTGCCCGGCGTGACCAGCGTGCGTTGAAAGCTCGCCAGCGCGTCGACGACATCGGCGCCTTCCGGACGCCGGCCATAGGCCGCGACGAAACGATCGCGCATGTCGGGATCGGCATCGAGCTTTGCGGCAACCTCCGCTGCGCTGCTGCCCATGGTGTGCTGGCTTTGCAGCGATGCCTCGATATCGGCCTCGAGGGTACGGAATTTTCCTTCCCAGCCGAAACGAAAGCTGAGCGTCGAATTGAAGACGGTGAGCGTGTTGAGCGCAAGCTCCGCCCCGTTGAGGCCGACATCGTGCCGCTTCTGGCTCGCGCCGTTCGTCGCGATATCGTGACAAGATTGGCAGGCGCGGGAATTGTCATGCGAGACCCGGCGATCGCCAAACAGCTTCTCGCCAAGGGCGACCTTGAGCGGGTCGGCGGCAGGGGCCGCGGGAATTGGCGTGATCGGCTCCCCGCGGTCAAATGCGTGCGCCGACGGCGGCTGCGACGGCGCGGGCGTGACTTCCACGCAGCACAGCAGCACCGCGCAAATGGCGATCAAGCCACCCCGATAGCCGGCGCCTGGTCCGGCTCCGCGAAATCCAGTCAATCGTCGCACCGTCAGTGATATGGGGGCGGAAGCGAAAGCAACCGCGTCTATTCAAGGGCTTTTGATCGAGGCTCGATGATTTCGTGAATGCGGCGATCGCCGGATCCGGAAACGGAGGCCGCACCAGATCATCGAACGAGGCGCGGCGCGAAACAGGCCCAGTCCGGCGAAGGCAAGGTAGAGCGCCTCAGCAATCATGACAGTACCTCACCATCCCCTCGATCTCCGACCGGCCGTGGATGCCGAGATCGCGCAATGTCCGGTCGTCGAGCTCCTTGAGAGCGGCAACAGCTCGTCTGATCTCGCGCTCCCGGCGCGCGTGCGACAGCAAGACCGTCAACGTCTCACCGGCCGAACGCAGCGGACTCCAGCGACGCTCCGGTTGCACCTCGAATCGCCGGGAGCGACCGAGTTCGACGACATTGCCGCTGCTCTCGGCCCCGTCGCTGCCGCGGCCCTGCACCGGTTCCGCCGGCTCGCTGGCGTTGGGCTGCGACTGCCAATCCCTCCGTGCCGCCAGTATTGCGTGAACCGGCATGGCCGCGGTCGGATGCAACGCGGCACCATAAAGGGCAAACCCTTCCATGAAGAAGGTAAGGACCGCCCACCAGAATGTGCTGAGCTCCTGGCCCGGCTGCGCAGCCGGCGGCGCCGAATCCGAACCGATGTCGGCGAGGCCCGGCCGCGCGGTGCCGCCAGAACCGAGACGGGCCATCCCGCGGCCATCGGACCAGCCTTGCCCATCGGGCTCCGCGTCATCCGGCCGGACAATACGGATGACACCGTGAGAATGCGTCTTCATCGTAGATCTCCCACACGCTGTTCGTGGGAGACTATGTGCCGGCCGGCTGTTACGCCGAGATCACCGCCACAGGCAAAGGGGTTACAATTGCAATCCGGCGGCCGCCACATTGTTCGAACATGATCTCCGCGCAGACGCGTTCCGCGTTTGTCGCGAGGGAAGACCGCCGCACACTTCGCGCTAACGTGACCCTTCGGGTCCGGATCTTGCGCCCTAGAACGGATCTACGGGAACCGCGAAGACATAGCCGACGCCGCGCTCGGTCTGAATGACGCGCGGCGCACTCGGATCGACCTCCAGCTTGCGCCGCAGCCGCAACACTTGAACATCGATGCTGCGATCGAAAATGTCTTCGTGGATGCGGGTGGCCTGAAGCAGATGCTCGCGTGTCAGGGGGCGCTGCGGCGCCTCGAGGAAGGCCAGCAGCAAGGCATACTCTCCCTTGCTGAGCGGTACCGGCGCTTCGCTGGGATCGATGAGCTTTCGGCCGCGGCGTTCCAGCTTCCAGCCGTTGAAGCGATAGCCGCCGCGCTCGGGATCGCGGGCGCGCGCGGCACGGCCCATCTCCTGCCGCCGCAACACCGCCCGGACGCGTGCCAGCAGCTCTCTCAAGGAGAACGGCTTGATGATGTAGTCGTCAGCGCCGAGCTCGAGCCCGACGATGCGATCGATCTCGTCGGGGCGGTGGCCGGTCGTGATGATGACAGGCACGTCGGAATGCGACCGGATTTCCCGCAGCAGGTCCAGGCCGTCTTCCTGACCGAGGCGAAGGTCGAGGATGATCAGACTGGGCTGACCGGCCTCGAGATAGTGGTACAGTTCAGACCGGTTGGACGCCGCCCTGGTCGGGACATTGTGCTCCTCCAGATATCTGATCACCATCTGCCGCAAGGTGGGATCGTCATCGACAACAACGATGTGGCCAACATCTGCAAGCATACTTCACTCTCAAAATCCGTCGTCACCAACCGGGTCACGTTCAAGATTCGCAATCACTCGGAATAATATGGGGGACAGCAAAAGCGTCGCCATGCGACGACAACGTTCATGACCACTTGATGATGCCGTAACCCGGTATTTCTGCGGCCAACTCCGCCGGATGTCGCAGACGTGAATAATTGTGATCCTAGCAAATGCTACTTTTGAGCGATTCCAATGCGCCGGCGTGCGAGATCGTTCGTCGGCGACGAGGTGACTGTTCGGCAGTGACGACGACTGCAGTGACGACGACTGCGCGAGCGATGGCGAGAAGACTGCCAACATTTTCCTGCGCGCGCGACGTCGACTTCGCCTGCGCGTGAGCTTTTGCCGTTGCGCGTATCCGGCGTGCGAACGACAGTGTTGCAGCCGGGAAAGATCGGCCGCAACAGATCGTTTGTCAGGATATGTCAGGAGCGCGGGAGACCCGCCAGGTACAGGTAGATCGCAGCGAGGTCGTCGTCGTCCATCCGCCCGATCGGTCGCCACGGCATCTGGTCGTCGAGCCGATGTCCGTTCGGATCGACACCCGTGCGCATGGTCGAGATGAACTGCGCCTGGCTCCAGTCTTTGACGATACCGAGGTCGGGTCCGAGCGGAGGCAATTGGCCGGGCACGCCACCGGAGAGATCCTTGCCATGACACTCACGGCAATCCTGATAGGACAGCAAGTACCTGCCGTAGCGCGCCGTCGGCCCCTTCGGCGGCGCGGTGATCACACCGGTGAAGACCGGCTTTGCATCCGGCAACAGGCCGGCGCCCAGCATCGCAAGGCCCAGCACGCTGAAGCGATCCGGTGGATCCGGGGTCTCCTCACCACTCGCGGGCAAGGCGCGGATGTAGGCGATCACGGCCTTGGTGTCGTCGTCGCTCAGCCGGCCGGCATTGGTAAAGGACATGATCGCGAGCCATCGCCCCCGCGCATCGACGCCATTGCGAATGGCGCGAAAGATCTCGCCGTCGGACCAATGCTTCAGGACCCCGGCGGGAGTCAAATTGGCGGGCACGAACGAGCCGATCGGAAGCGGAAGATCCTCGCCGACGTCGCCGCCACCTGACAGCACACCGCTCTTCGAGTGACACCCGGCGCAGAAGCCGTCGGCGACCGCCCTGCCGCGGGCGATGCGTTCCGGTGTCGCCTCGACCTGGAGATCGGGGACCGGCGCGGAGCGCGCGTGCTGCTTGACGATGCCCGCTGCGGTCAACGCGCTTACGCCGGAGAGCGGGACGATAAGCGCCGCCGCCAGCACCACGCCACCCCACTTCACCAGCGGATTCTGTGCCCGCAGGGCGCAAGCACCCGACCAGACCAGGAGCACGATGAAAGCAACCATCGCAATCAGGGCGGCAATATTCTGCATGACGTTTTCCTCAACGAATTCTGCGTGGTCAAGACCGCGCGCTATCTCGGTCGTCAATAATCGGCTTCGGCCAAAATCGCCGCCGAATGTCGCGGCGCGCCAAACGGCGCTCTGCCGGGTTACGAGCGCGGCATTACCGCTCCGTTTCACGGCCGGCCGCTCGCGTTACAACCGTAGTCCTCGCGCGACGGCACCATCTTCGCCGGCACGTCGGCCTTGGCCGCGCCACGATGCGTTGCCGACGTAACCATTTGGCGGCCATCGGAAGCCTTGGTGTAACCGCGATCCCTTCAATTCCCTCTTGCTCACGAGAGCGGCCGCCCGGTGGCGACCGCGCATCGATCATCAAGAGGTCATCTCCCATGAAGATTCTTATCGCTTCGACGCCTGCGACGGGTCATCTCAATCCGATGCTGGCAATCACGCGGATCCTGGTCGCCGAGGGTCATGAGATTGCTTTCATGACCGGCACCGCCTTTCGCGCCCGCGTCGAGGCCAGCGGCGTCAAGTTCTTTCCCCTTCCCGAGGGCGCGGACTTCGATCCGAACGACGTCTTCTCGCGGGTCCCCGAACTCAAGACCATCCCGCCGGGGCTGGAGTGGTTCCGCGTCGCCTGCGAGCGCATCTTCGTCGACGCCATTCCGGCCCAGCACCAGGGGCTGCTGCAGGCGTTGCAGCAATTCCCGGCCGATATCATCGTCGGCGACGACATGCTGTTCGGCGTGCTCCCGATGCTGCTCGGACCGCGCTCGCAGCGGCCCCCCATCGCGCTCTGCGGAACCTCGTTCCTGCATTGGGCGCGTGAGGACGGTGCGCCGAACTTCCTCGGCTTGCCGCCGGCACGGACCGACGACGAACGCGATCATTATGCGGCCATGGCGCGGGACTTCGATGCGGCGGTCGATCAGCCGGTGTCACTGCGGCTGAACCGGACCCTGAAGGGCCTCGGCGTCGGACCGATAGCAATGCCGCTTTTCCATTCCGTGGTCGCTCTCGGCGACGCCTATCTGCAATTGTCGGTGCCGAGTTTCGAATTTCCGCGCGAGATCCCGTCCTCCGTGCATTTCGTCGGCACGCCTCCGATCATCGCCAACCAGGTCCCGCCGCCGTCATGGGCCGAGGAGCTCGATGGTACACGCAAGATCGTTCTGGTGACGCAGGGAACGGTGGCCAATCACAATTTCAACCTGCTGGTCGCCCCGACGCTGGCGGCGCTGGCCGACGAGCCCGATATCATGGTGATCGCGACCGCAGGCGGCCGCCCGGTGGACGCCATTCCCGGCAAGGTCCCGTCGAACGCACGCATCGCGAGCTACCTGCCATTCGAATGGCTGCTGCCGAACGTCGACGTGCTCGTCACCAATGGCGGCTATGGCAGCGTCAATCAGGCCCTGAGCTTCGGCATCCCGCTGGTCACCGCGGGACTGACCGAGGACAAGGCCGACGTCAACGCGCGGGTCGCATGGTCCGGCGTCGGCATCAACCTTGCGACCAACGAGCCGACTCCGCAGGCCTTGCGCGAGGCGGTGCGGACGGTGCTCGACCAACCGCGCTATCAATTCCGCGCAACGCAGATCGCGGACGAGTTCGCCGAGATCGACACGCGGACGGAAATTCTCCGGGTCATCGGCGAGCTCGTGACCGACGAGACGGAAGTGTCACGCCTGCGCGCAATCGCAGCGAGCCAGGGACGGCGCTCCGGCCGGCGCGCCTGATCGCACGTCTGAACGAAGCGATGGAGGGCGGAGCGACCGCGCTCCGTCGCTCCGTAGAAGTTCGTCACATGTCACCGGATGCTCGCCCATGCGAATCGAACCAGACACCTTTGCATTCACGCTGCTGCTCGGCTTTCTCGCGGCCGTGCCGTATTCCGGCATCGACATCAACCTGCCGGCACTGGCCGCCACCGGCGCCACCCTGGGCGTGAACGCGTCGGATGTCGGGTTGACGATGAGCGCCTTCATGCTCAGCCTCGCCACCGCGCCGCTGATCTACGGACCCGTCTCGGACCGCCTTGGCCGCAAGCCTGTTCTGGGCTTCGGCCTCGCGCTGTTCGCCGCCGCCAGCGTCAGTTGTGCGTTTGCCCCCTCGCTGCCGGTTCTGCTGCTCGGCCGTTTCGTTCAAGGCATCGGCGCCGCCGCGACCGCCACGACCTTTGCCATCATCCGCGATCTCTTCGACGGCGACGCCGCGCGAAGCAAGATCGGCAACATCATGGTCGCGGTCAACGTCGCGACCGTGATCGCGCCGACGGCCGGCGCGGCGCTGCTGGCGGCTGCCGGCTGGCGGTCGATCTATGCAACCCAGGCCGCGATAGGTTTCATGCTGCTGGTGGTGGTGATGTTTCGCTTCGCCGAAACGGCGGCGATCGCGCCGTCCGGGCGCCTGGTGCCGTCCGCCGTGATCGACAGCTATCGCCGGGTACTGACGCATCCGGTCTCGGTTGCCTACATCCTGGTCGGCGCCGCGGGCGGCGCGACGGTGTTTGCCTACGTCACCGGCGCCTCGCTGTTCTTCGTCGGCGCCGTCGGGCTCTCGCCCGAGCAATACGGCCTGATCTTCAGCGCCTGCTCGGCATCCGTGATGGGCGGTGCCTTGCTCGACGGGCAGCTCGGCCGGCGCGGGATATCCTCAAGCCACATGCTCGCAATCGGGCTGGCGCTGTCGGCGGCGGCGAGCGTCGTGCTGCTCGGGATGACACTGACCGGCTGGATGCCCACGGCGCTTGTCGTCGCGCTGCTGATGGCGGTGGCACTCGGCTTCGGGCTCAGCGTGCCGAACGTGATGAGCGCGACGATGCAGCACCTCCCGGAGATCGCCGGCGCCGTCAGCGCGGCTGCCGGGAGCATTCAACTGATCGCCGGCGCCATATCGAGCGGGCTGGTGGCGGTTCGCTTCGACGGACGGACTGCGCTCTCGATGACGGCGGTCATGGCAGCGTCGTCGCTCCTCGCGCTGGTCCTGTATTGTCTGGTCGCGCGTTCCGCCGACCGTCGCCTGCGATCGCAGGTGATCGGTGCCGGCGAAGCGATCCGCAGCTCCACGAGCTCTTAAGGTTCGCAGGACGCCGATGCTGAAGGACCCGGCGCGCGCCGACGCCAAAGGGGGTTTCATCGCCGAACAAATCTAGCGCGGATGGTTGAACAGGTCCGTCGTGGCGTCGTCGACGGCGATGTCGACCAGCGCGGGGCCGCCCGAGGCCAATGCTTCGGCGAGACAGCGGTCGAGATCGGCGACGTCGGTTATGCGGCGGCCCGGGCAACCGTGCCCCCTGGCGAGCGCAACGAAGTCGAGCCCGGGCAGGTCGATTCCAGGCGGACGATGCGCCTGCATCAGCTGGCTGAAGGCCCGCATCGCGCCATAGCCGGAATTGTTCATGATCACGAAAGTGATCGGCAGGCGACGCTGCGCCGCAGTCCAGATCGCCTGGATGCAGTACATCGCCGATCCATCGCCGATCAGTGCGACGATGCGACGGCCCGGCCGCGCCAGCGCCACGCCAATGGAGGCCGGCAGGCTGTAGCCGAGCCCGCCGCTTGCCATGGTGTAGAAGCTGTCCGCGCCCGGCCGCGGCAGGAACTGCTGGATCGCGGGACGATGCGACGGCGCCTCCTCGACCACGATCGCATCGCGCGGCATCAGCGCCGACAGCCGGCTCAGCGCGTAGGCCGGAGGAATCGGATTTTGCGCGGCGGGAGCGGCAGGCCGGGTCTGCGCGGCCGGCGTCTCGCGCGTCGCGACGTCGGGCAGCGCTGAGCGAAGCGCGACGAGCGCCTTCGGGAGCGTGCTGATGATGGTGTCACCGACCGCCGCAGCCGCGGCCTCGGCCGGATCGTCGGTGATCTGCCAGACCGGCGTTCCGTCGTCGAGCAATTCGCATTGTCCTTCGACGTGGAAGGTGAACACCGGCGCTCCGACCACGACGATCAGATCGACGCCGCGCAAGGCGCGCGCGAGCCCTCCGGGCGCTGCCGGAAGGAAGCCTGCGAATTGCGGATGCAATTCCGGAAAGCTCGAACGGCTCGACATCGGGCTTGCCCAAACCGCCGCCCTCGCCTGTACGGCGACCGCGACCATGGCATCGACGCAGCCGTTGCGATCGATCTCGGGTCCGACGACAAAGGCAGGCTTGCTGGCCGCTGCGATGGCTGCGCCGAGCCGGACGATCGCCGCCGGATCGGGCGCAAACTCCGTTGCGATGTGGCGCACCGGCGGCGCGACGGCCGCCCGCGCCCAATCATCCGACGGCACCGACACGAATGTCGGGCCGCGCGGATGCTGCATGGCGGTGAGGAAGGCCTGCGCAATGGCCGCGGGCACATCTTCCGCCCGCGCAGGTTCCGAACTCCACTTCACATAGGGCCTCGGAAACTGCTCGGCATCCTCCGCGAAGAGATAAGGCCGCATCCGCAGCAGGCTGCGCGCCTGCTGGCCCGCCGTGACGACCATCGGCGTCTTGTTGCGGAACGCGGTGAAGAGATTGCCGAGGGCGTGGCCGAGCCCGGCCGCCGAGTGCAGGTTGACGAAGGCCGGACGCCCGGTCGCCTGCGCATAGCCGTCGGCCATGCCGACGACGCAGCCTTCCTGCAGGCCGAGCACGTAATCGATGTCGTCGGGCCAGTCGCCGAGAAAGGCGAGCTCGGTCGAGCCCGGATTGCCGAACACACGATCGACACCGAAGGAACGAAGCACGCCGAGGGTTGCTTCCCGGACCGTCAGGACTTTTGAGTTCATGGGTTGATTTCCCGGCATGCTTCGCCGTGTGGTGACGCGATCAGAAGGGATAGTGCTGAGGCTGGGTCTCGATCGTGATCCAGCGCAGATCGGTGAATTCGGCGATCCCGGCCTGACCGCCGAAACGGCCGTAGCCCGATCCCTTCACACCGCCAAACGGCATCTGCGCCTCGTCGTGCACGGTCGGTCCGTTGACGTGGCAAATGCCGCTTTCGATGCGCTGGGCCACCGTCAGCGCCCGCGCGACGTCGCGGCCGAACACGGCGGCCGAAAGACCGTACTCGGTATCGTTGGCGAGGCGGACCGCATCATCCACGCCGCGCGCGCGGATCACCGACACGACGGGACCAAAACTCTCCTCGCTGTAGATGCGCATGCCCGGGACGACGCGGTCGAGCACGGTCGCGGGCACGACCGTTCCGGCCCGCTCTCCACCCGCAAGCTTGACGGCGCCCCTGCCGATCGCGTCATCGATCAGCGCAACGACATGCCTGGCCGGCGCCTCGTCGATCATCGAACCGATCACCACCGGCCCGGAGCGCGGGTCGCCGGCCGGAAGCGCGCCGGCCTTCTTGGCAAGCTTAGCGACGAACTGATCGGCCACCGCCTTATCCACGATCACGCGCTCCGTCGACATGCAGACCTGGCCCTGGTTGATGAAGGCCCCGAACGCCACGGCGGCGACCGCGGCATCGAGGTCGGCATCGTCGAGCACGACCAGTGGCGCCTTGCCGCCGAGCTCAAGCAGCACCGGCTTGAGGTGGCGGCCGGCGAGCTCGGCGATGACGCGGCCGACGCGGGTCGAGCCGGTGAAGTTGATCCGCCGCACCGCCGGATTGGCGATGAGACGTTCCACCACCGCCGGCGCATCGGCCGGCTCATTGGTCAATACGTTCACGACGCCGGGCGGAAATCCCGCGTCCCTGAACACCTCCCCGATCAGCCGGTGCGTTCCCGGACAGATCTCGGAGGCCTTGAGCACTACCGTGTTGCCGCAGGCGAGCGGCGTCGCCACGGCGCGAACGCCGAGAATGATCGGAGCGTTCCAGGGCGCGATGCCGAGGCACACGCCGGCCGGCTGGCGGACGGCCATCGCCAGACATCCCGGCTTGTCGGACGGGATCACCTCGCCCGCGACCTGCGTGGTCAGCGACGCCGCCTCGCGCAGCATGCCGGTTGCGAGCTTGACGTTGAAGGCCGACCAGACTTCGGTGGTGCCGATCTCGGCCATCATGATCCGGATGAAGGCATCGCGCTTGGCCTCGAGCGCATCGGCGGCCTTCAAGAGCAGGGCGCGCCGCGCGTTCGGGCCGAGTGCCGACCACGCGGCGAGCGCGGCGGACGCCGCCGCCACCGCCGCGTCGGCGTCGGAAACCGTCGCGGCGGCCGCGCGGCTCGCGACCTCCTGCGAGAGCGGATTGCGCCGCTCGAATACCTTGCCGGTCGAAGCGGCCTGATCCCGCCCGCTGATGAGAAGATTGACGTCCATGAGAACCTCCCTGATGTTTGTGGCTGGGCTCAGCCGAGCAGCCGCGATTTGCTGGTTTCGTGCGCGAAGCCGAGCGCGATCATCGCTGCCAGCGCGAGCGCGACGTAGTATCCTGTGATCGCGTAGGTGGAGCCCGTCTGCGCGAACAGGCTGGTGGCGACGAGCGGCGCGATGCCGCCGCCGAGCACCGTGCCGAGCTGCTTTCCGATCGACACGCCGGTGAAGCGGATGCGGGTCGGAAACAGCTCCGGGAAATAGCTCCCTTCGGTGCCGAACATCAGGGGATGGATTACGCCTGCGGCCAATATCACCGCACAGGTCACCAGCAGCGTGTCACGGCTCGCGATCGCACCGTAGAATGCAAACATCGAGATGGTTGCGAGCGCGACGCCGGCAAGGAACAGGCGTTTGCGTCCGATCCGGTCGGACCAGGCCCCGATCAGGGGCATGGCCACGAGCCCGACGAGATTGGCGAACAGCACGGCCCGCGTGATCACGTCCTTCGGAACGCCGAGCTGGCGCGTCGCAAACGAGATGGTGAAGATGGCCGTCAGGTAGAAGTAGGACGTCTGCGCCATCTCGGCGAAGAACACGATGAGGATCGGCCGCCAATGTCCCTTCACCGCCTCGACGACAGGCACGGTTTCAGCCGGCCTCGCCTCGCGGAAGGTCGCGCTCTCCTCGATGCGCAAGCGCATGTAGACGCCGAGCGCGACCAGCACCGCGCTGATCAGGAACGGAACGCGCCAGCCCCAGGACAGCAGATCCGCCTCCGGCAGCCGCGAGATCGCCAGCGCCGCGAACGAGGCCAGCACGACGCCGACGGGTCCCGCGGCCTGGATCACCGCGGCAGAGAAGCCGCGCCGGTTGCCGGGCGCCGTCTCGATTGCCATGAGGATCGCCGCGGTCGATTCCCCGCCGAGCGCAAAGCCCTGGAGGAAGCGCAGCAGGACGAGCGCGATCGTCGCGGCCACGCCCGCGCTGGCGTAGGTCGGCAACAGTCCGATCGACATGGTCGCAAGTCCCATCATCAGCAGCGTGCACAGCAGGACGGATTTGCGGCCCAGGCGATCGCCGAAATGTCCGAACACGATGCCGCCGAGCGGACGCGCCAGAAATCCGACGGCGAACGTCGCGAAGACAGCGATGGTCGCCGTGAGCTGATCGAATTTCGGGAAGAACAACTGATCGAACACCAGCGGCGCGATCAGTCCGTAGATGAAGAAGTCGTACCATTCGATCGCCGTGCCGATGGTGCCGGCGATCAGAATGCGCCAGCGGCCGCTCGCCGTCTGCGCGGTAGCGGCAGCGGTGGCGGCATGTTCGTCGTAGTCCTCGAATGCTCCTGTGGTCACGTTTTCCTTCTCCGTTGTCGTTGCTTGTTGTTATTGCGTTTGTTGTTATTGCCGTGCGGCCACGGGTTGGATGTGGCCGCGGGAACAGATCAGCTTGCCAGCCGCGCGCCATCGCCCGCGCCGTGCCCGAGCGCGCGGGCAAGAACGCGTCCGATCGTCCCGGCCTGCGACGCGCTGCCGCGCCAGGCCACGATCTGGTCCGGACGGATCAGAGCGAGGTCCGCCTCGTAGAGATCGCGCAGGGACTTTGGCAGCGTGACGAGCTTGACGTCGACGCCGAGCGCGCGGGCCGTCTCGCCGAGCGGAGCATGGCTGGACGTGACGTCGCCGAACTGGAGCAGCGTCCACTCGAAGCCGAACAGGTCGTACAAGGACACGCCGTCCTCCAGCCACGCATGCGGTGCGCGGCCGCCGGGACAGGCGCTCGGAACGTAGACATTCGCGGCATCCGGCGGCGGCTGGCTGCCGTCGGAGACGATGATCGGCGAGCCGTCGTAACGTCCGCCGAAAGTGACGCCGGGGATGTTGAACTCGGCGCGGGCGTGCTGATCGAGATAGGTGCCCGCTGTCCGCCGCGCCTCGCCGCCCGCGTCCGTGGCATCCTCGATCTCCGGCGCGGGCGCGAACAGGCCGAGGGAGTCGGCGAAGCGGCGCGCATAATCGGTGTTGCGAAGCGCCACCGGACGCCGCTCGACTTCGTAGCTGTCGAGCAGCGCGGCCGGGCTCACGCCCTTGACGACGCTTGCGAGCTTCCAGCCGAGATTGACCGCATCCTCGATCGCGGTGTTGTAGCCGAGGCCTCCGGTCGGCGTGAACAGATGCGCCGCATCGCCGCCAAGGAACACCCTGCCCCGCTGCATCGCATCCGCGACCAGCGCGTGGCCGGCGGTCCAGGTCAGGAACGACAACACCTCGCATACGATCGGCGCGCCGCAGGCGCGCTGGAACGCCGCCTTGGCCTCGTTGACCGTGATCGAGCTCTCGTCTTCGCCCGGCCGGAGCTGGGTGTGAAACGCGAATTCGTCGCGCCCGTTCACGGAGGCCATGAAGGCGCGGCGATCGCCGTTGAAGCAATTGTACATCCACGCCCTGGCATGGGGGATGCCGGCGTAGAACTCGGGTGAACGGAGATAGACCGCCAGCATGCGGCCGCCCATGAAGTCGCGCTGCGTCCCGGTTTCACCGCCATAGACGATGCCGAGCGATTGCCGGACCTGCGAGCGCGGCCCGTCGGCTCCGACCAGGAAGTCGGCCCGAACCTGAAAGCGGCTGTTATCGTCGAGACATTCGATGTCGGCGACGATGCCGCTATCGCTTTCGACGTAGTTGATCAGCCGGTGGCCATAGTTGAGCTTTATTCCGGGAAGCCGTTCGGCGTGCCGGCGCAGCACCGCCTCAACATATTTTTGCGAGACCCGATGCGGCAGCTCCGCCGCGCTCCAGGAGCCGGACAGGCCCTTGACCAGCTCGCTCGCACGCGACGACGACGGCAATGCAAACCGCGCCAGCTCATAGCCGGTGTAGCGGGTGAAATACGCAACGTCGGTCGGATAATCGGCGGGCAGGCCTTCGCGCCTGATCTCGTCGGCAAAACCCAGCCGCCGATAATGCTCCATCGAGCGCGCCTGCGTCGCATTGGCTTGCGGATTGAACGCCGTACCCGGCTTTTCATCGACCAGGATCGCGGACACGCCGCGGCGGCCGAGTTCGTTAGCCAGCATCAGCCCGCATGGGCCCCCGCCTACGATGAGCACGGCGGCCGTCAGACGTGTTTCCAAGGCGCTTCTCCCTACCAGCATTATCTTGCATGGTAAGGTTGCCTGACGATATCGTCAAGTAGCCTGACTATTCGGCGTCGTCGAGCGTGTCGAACTGCGCGCCATAGACCGCCAGTCCCTTCAAGATCGCCTCCATCGTGGCCTTGCCGAGCTCGGCGCGCATCTCCTGCTCGGCGATGTCGACGGCGTCGCGGAACGCATCGAGCCATTTGCGTCCGGCCGGCGTGAACATGACGATGCGCGCGCGCCGGTCGGTCGGATCGGCGATGCGGTCCACCAATCCGAGCTCGGCGCATTGATCGACCAGCTCGCCCATCGCCTGCTTGCTCATCGACGCGCGGCGGGCGAGCTCCGTGAGCCGCGTCCCCTCCACGTCGAGATTGCGGGTGAGACTGACATGGGCGATGCGCGTCTCGTCATGCCCCCGCTCGCTCATCAATTCGAGCACGCGGCCTTCGAAACGTCGCACCGCGTTGTTGAGCAGGCGGCCGATATTGGCATGCCGCCACGCCGTCCCGGATGTCCTGGATTTCAATGGATATGCCTTCTCGGAAACAGTCGGGATTTCAGTGTCTGTCACTTACTTCGCCGCGTCCATCCATATCCCCGGCTGCGAATGCTCGCGGATGTGGGTGACGAGGAAGTCGGAAAAGGCCCTGATCTTGGCCGGCAGCCCGGCACGGTTCTGGTAGGCGATGTTCATGGTGAGCAAAGGCAGCTCCCAATCCAGCAGGACCGGGACGAGACGGCCCGCCGCGATATCGCTCTGGACGATGTAGAGCGGCTGGATGAGGATGCCGAGCCCTGCCAGCGCCGCGCCGCGGATGACCTGGCCGTCATTGCTGTCGAGCGTCGGCGTGATGCGCACCGTCTGCGCGCCATTGCCTTTGCGCAGGCGCAGCGAATAGGGATCGTTCGCAAGATTGTAGACGAGCATGTTGTGGCGCGCGAGATCGGCGGGCTGCTCCAGCTCGCCTGCGCTTGCGAGATAAGAGGGCGCGGCTGCCAGCACACGACGCATCTGGCCGATGCGGCGCACGATGATGTTCGAATCCGGTTCCTGCTCGCGCGTGCGGATCGCCACGTCGATGCCCGCCTCGATGAAGTCAGGATAGCGGTTGGCGGTGGTGATCTGCATGTTGAGCTTCGGATAGCGCGCGCGGAAGGCCGGCAGCATCGGCGCCAGATAGATCACTGCAAAGGACAGCGAACTCGTGACCCGCAGCATGCCCTGCGGCGACAGCGCGCGATCGCTGGCGATGTCCTCCGCTTCCGCCAGTTCGCTCAGCACCCGGCTGGACCGCTCCAGCAGCTCCTGCCCCGCCTCCGTCAGCCACAGGCGGCGCGTGTTGCGTTCGATCAGGCGAACGGCGAGGCGCTCCTCGAGCGCGCTGAGATGGCGGCTCGCGGCCGCGTTCGACATGCGCAAGGCCTCGGCGGCTTTGGACAGGCTGCCGAGCTCGGCCGTCTTGGCGAACACCTCAAGTTGGAGCAGGCGATCCATTTTTCCACTTTTAGGAAAAGAGACTTACAAATATTGGCCTTTATTTCCGTATCCCGCAAGCCAAAATGTGTCCAACACAAGCAAGATGACAGGCGAGGAAACTGGGAAATGTCGGGCCGGATCAGGCACATCGTAATGTGGCGGCTGCGCGGGGAGACCCCCGAGGAGCGGTCCGCCGCCCGGGCCAAGGTCAAGACCCTGTTCGAGGGCCTGCGCGGCCGGATCGACGGCCTCACCCATATCGAAGTCGGCCTCGACGTCAGCGCTGTCGATTACGCCTGCGACGTCGTGCTGTTCTCCGAATTCACCGACCAGGCCGCGCTTGCGGCCTACGCCACCCACCCGGAGCACCTGCGCGTGCGCGAGGCGCTTGGCGACTTGCGGATCGGCCGCTTTCAGGTCGATTATCCCATCAAAGAGACCGGCGCATGATCGGTTCGTTCACCTTCGAAAACCTGCCCTGCCGCGTCGTGTTCGGCAGCGGAACGTTGGCTACCGCCAAGGCCGAGGTGGAGCGACTCGGCGGCAAGCGCGCACTGGTGCTGACGACGCCGCAGCAGGAGGCGCAGGGCAAGAGCTTAGGGACAGCGCTCGGCCCGCTCTATGCCGGCATCTTTCCGGGCGCCACCATGCATACGCCGGTCGACGTTACCGAGCGGGCGCTCGCGGCGATGAAGGCGTGCGATGCCGATTGCGTGGTCTCGCTCGGCGGCGGATCCACAACGGGCCTCGGCAAGGCGCTCGCCTTGCGCACCGGCGTCAACCAGCTCTGCATCCCCACCACCTATGCCGGCTCGGAGATGACGCCGATCGTCGGCCAGACCGAGAATGGCCTGAAGACCACGGTACGCGATGCGGCCGTGCTGCCGGAGACCGTGATCTACGACGTCGATCTCACCTTGACGCTGCCGGCGAGCCTGGCTGCGACGTCAGGCATCAACGCGATCGCGCATGCGGTCGAAGCGCTTTACGCGCGCGACACCAATCCCGTCACCTCGCTGATGGCGGAAGAAGGCATTCGCGCGCTCGCGCGTGCCCTGCCCGCCATTGCCGCCAGAAGCGACGATCGCGAGGCCCGCACCGAGGCGCTCTATGGCGCCTGGCTGTGCGGCGTCTGCCTCGGCACGGTCGGCATGGCGCTGCATCACAAGCTCTGCCACACGCTCGGCGGCACCTTCGATCTGCCGCACGCCGAGACGCACACCATCGTGCTGCCGCATGCGCTGGCCTACAACGCCCCCGCCGTGCCCGAGGCGATGGCGCGCGTCGCGCGCGCGATCGGCGCGGCCGATGCGTCGCAGGGACTCTACGAGCTAGCGAAACGGCTGAATGCAAAACTGGCGCTACGCGATGTCGGCATGCCCGAGAGCGGCATCGACAAGGCGGCCGATCTCGCCGTCACCAACGCCTACTGGAATCCGCGGCCGCTCGAGCGAGGCGCCATCCGCGACCTGATCGCGCGCGCCTGGGCCGGCGAGCCGCCTGTTACCACCAAAGCTGTGGCTTGAAGCGATGCGGCGCACGCTGATCAGATCCGCCACCATCATCAGCATGGATGATGCGATCGGCGACCTCCGCACCGGCGACGTGCTGGTCGAAGGCCGCCGCATCGTTGACGTGCGGCCGTCGATCGACCTCGGCAGCGGCGCGGCCGAGACCGAAATCGTCGACGGCAAGGGGCGCATCGTCATCCCCGGCCTCGTCAACGCGCATATGCACACCTGGCAGACGGGCTTACGCGGCTATGCCGCGAACTGGACGCTGCTCGAATATTTCCGGCGCATGCATGCCGGGCTCGCGACCGTGTTCCGGCCCGACGACATCTACATCGCCACGCTGGCCGGCGCGCTGAATCAGATCAATTGCGGCACCACCACGCTGGTTGACTGGTGCCACAACAATCCGACGCCCGATCACACCGATGCCGCCGTGCGCGGCCTGATCGAGAGCGGCATTCGCGCCGCGTTCTTCCACGGCTCGCCGAAACCGGAGCCGAAGCCCGGCGAGCCGCATTTCTCGGAAGTGCCGCATCCGCGCCGCGAGGTCGAGCGGCTGCTCGCCGGCCCCCTCGCCGACCGCGACGGTCTGGTCACGCTCGGGCTCGCCATTCTGGGTCCGCATTATTCGACGCTCGACGTCGCCATGCACGACTTCCGCCTGGCGCGGGAGCTGAAGCTGATCGCTTCGATGCACCAGGGCGGCGGTCCGGCCAAGACGCCGGATGGCTGGGAGAAGCTGATCGCGGCCGGCCTCGTCGGCGCCGGCGTCAATATCGTCCACGGCAACGATCTGCCCGACGATCTCCTCGACCGGATGGTCGATCTCGGCGTGTCGTTCTCGGTCACGCCCGAGAACGAGATGATCCAGGGCCACGGCTTCCCGATCACGGGACGGCTGCTGAAGCGCGGCGTGCGACCGACGATCGGCATTGATCTGGAATCCGTGCTGGCCGGCGATCTCTTCTCCGCCGCGCGCGTCGCGCTGTCGATGCAGCGGGCGCTCGACAATGCGGAGTCGCGCCGGGGCGGCGGCACCATTCCTGCGACCACCACCATCCCCGTGCGCGAGGCGCTGCGCTGGATCACGATGGAAGGCGCCCGCATGCTCGGCCGGGAGAGCCAGATCGGCTCGCTGACGCCGGGCAAGCTCGCCGACCTCGTCATCATCAACGCATCCGATTTCAATCTCGTCCCGGTGCACGATCCCGTCGCGACCGTCGTGATGCAGACGAGCCTCGCCAACATCGAGTCCGTCATGATCGGCGGCGCGTGGAAGAAGCGGAGCGGCCGGCTGCTGGTCGAGGGGCTGGAGGCGAAGAAGGAGCTGCTGGCGCAATCGGGCCGGCGGCTGGTGCAGGACATCGAACGACAGGGACGCGCCGCATGAAGGCGCCAATGGACAACAACAATGACTGACGCTTCAAGGAATGTAGCCTTTATCGGAATCGGCAAGATGGGCCTGCCGATGTCGGTGCTTGTCGCCAAGGCCGGCTATGCCGTCACCGCGTTCGATCGGAGCGCGGCACGGACCAACGAGGCGCGAACACAGGGCATTTCGATCGCCGCCTCACCGGCCGAGGCCGTAAGCGGCAAGGAAGCGGTCATCACGTCGCTGCCGGACGACGCAGCCTTGCGCGGCGCGTTGCTCGGTCCCACCGGCGTCATCGCCGCGATGGCCCCCGGAGCCGTTCTGATCGAGACCAGCACCGTGAGTGTCGAGGCCTCCACCGAAGTTGCGGCCAGCGCGCAGGCGCGCGGCGTTCTCTATCTGCGCGCGCCGGTCTCCGGCAACGCCAGCATCGTCCACACCGGCGCGCTGACCTGCTTCGTCTCGGGTCCGAAGGACGCCTTCGACAACGCAAAACCGTTGTTCGCCGCTTTCACCCGCGCCCAGACCTATCTCGGGCCCGCCGAGGAGGCCCGTTACGCCAAGCTCGCGGTCAACCTGATGATCGCGGTGTCGGCCGCGATGATGGCGGAGAGCCTGGCGCTGGCGCGCAAGGGCGGCATCGCCTGGCAGGACATCCTGAAGGTGCTCGACGACAGCGCGGTGGCCTCGCCGATGGTGAAGTACAAGACCGCGCCGCTTCGAACGCGGGATTTCGAATCGACCTTCTCCTGCAAGCAGATGGCCAAGGACCTCGATCTCATTCTCGGCGCCGGCCACGCCGTCGGCGTGCCGCTGCAGCTCGCGGCGCAAGTGCGCGAGACCTATGGCTCGCTGGTCGCGCAGGGCGACGGCGAGGCCGACTTCATCGCGACCGTCAAGCATCTCGAGCGGCTGTCCGGCCTCGGCGAACCGAAGCTCTGATCAACGGAGACATCCATGCGTAACTTCAACGAGACCACGATCACGGAGGCGGTGCTGGAGCGGATCGCAGGCGCAACCGATCCGCGCATCAAGCAGGTCAGCGAGGCGCTGGTGCGCCACCTTCACGCCTTCGTCCGCGAGGTCCGCCCGACCCAGAAGGAATGGGAATACGGCATCGACTTCCTGACCCGCACCGGCCACATGTGCGACGACAAGCGCCAGGAGTTCATCCTGCTGTCGGACACGCTCGGCGTCTCCATGCTGGTCGACGCAATCAACCACCCGGTGCCGGAAGGTGCGACCGAGACCACGGTGCTCGGCCCGTTCTTCGTCCAGGCCGCGCCGGAGAAGGACATCGGCTCCGACATCTCCGGTCCCATGGAAGGCGATCCCATGCTGGTCACCGGATCGGTCTCGACCGTCGACGGACGTCCGCTGGCGGGCGCCGTCGTCGACGTCTGGCATTCCGACGATGACGGCTATTACGACGTGCAGCAGCTCGACCAGATCGGCGATCTCGCGATGCGCGCGCGCTTCCACACCGACGCCAATGGCCGCTTCCATTTCTGGTCGATCAAGCCGGCCGCCTATCCGATCCCGCATGACGGCCCGGTCGGCGAGATGCTGGAGGTGCAGGGCCGCCATCCCTGGCGTCCGGCGCATGTGCATTTCATGATCTCGGCGCCCGGCTTCGAGCAGCTCGTGACCCATGTGTTCGTCGCCGGCGACAAATATCTCGACAGCGACGTGGTGTTCGGCGTCAAGGACAGCCTGATCCGCGAGTTCGTCCGCCACCCGGCGGGGCGTGCGCCGGATGGTCGCATGGTGGACACCGACTATTTCCATCTCAACTACGATTTCGGCCTGAAGCAGGTTGCGAGCAGCGCAAGAGCCGCCTAAGCCGAACCACAACACAGCGGACCGGCAAGAGTCCGTCATCGGGGCAGACAGGGAGCAAGGATGGGACCGCGGGTCAGCACAGGAGCATTGGCCGATCGCCTCACCGGCATGATCGGCCCGCGCGCGAGCGTCGCGCGCGGCGTGCTCGATCAGCACGGCCAGAGCGAGTCGCATTATCGCAATTTGCCGCCCGACATCGTCGTCTTTCCTGAAACCACGCAGGAAGTGGTCGACATCGTGAAGCTGTGCGCAAGCGCGGGCATGCCGATCGTCCCGTTCGGCGCCGGCACCTCGCTCGAGGGCAATGCGGCTTCGGTCGCCGGCGGCGTCTGCTTCGACTTCGCGCGCATGAACAAGGTACTGGCCGCGCACGACAGCGACATGGACGTCGTGGTGCAGCCCGGCATCACGCGAAAGCAGCTCAATGCGGAGCTGCGCGGCACCGGTCTTTTCTTCCCGATCGATCCCGGCGCCGATGCCTCGATCGGCGGCATGACATCGACGAGGGCCTCCGGCACCATGGCGGTGCGCTATGGCACCATGAAGGACAACGTCATGGCGCTGGAAGTGGTGCTGGCCGACGGGCGCGTGATCCGGACCGCCAGGCGCGCCCGCAAGTCGGCCGCCGGTTACGACCTGACGCGCATGTTCGTCGGCGCCGAAGGCACCCTCGGGCTCATCACCGAGATCACGTTGAAGGTGCATCCCGTGCCGCAGGCGATCTCGGCCGCGGTTTGCAGCTTCGACACCCTGCACAATGCCGTGGACACCGCGATCTCCGTGATCCAGTCCGCGATCCCCGTGGCGCGCATCGAGCTCGTCGACGACGTCATGATGCGCGGCATCAATGCCTACGCAAAGCTCGGCTATCGCGAGGCCCCGACCCTGTTCTTCGAATTCCACGGCTCCGAGGCCTCCGTCGCCGAGCAGGCCGAGGCCGCAGAGGCGATCGCCGCCGACCATGGCGGTCATGGATTTGCCTGGGCCAAGGCGCAGGAAGACCGCAGCCGGCTCTGGCACGCCCGCGACAACACGCTCTATGCGGGCCTGGGCCTCCGGCCCGGCGCGCGCGCCGTGATCACCGATGTCTGCGTGCCGATCTCGCGGCTGGCGGAATGCCTGACCGAGACGCGACGCGACGCGGACGAGCACGGCTTCACCGCGCCGATCGTCGGCCATGTCGGCGACGGCAACTTCCACATGCTGATCCTGATCGATCCGGCAAAACCGGACGAAGCTGAGGGCGCCAAGGCGCTCCAGGCCCGCATGGTCGCCCGCGCCATTGCCATGGACGGCACCTGCACCGGCGAACACGGCATCGGGCTCGGCAAGATCGACTATCTCGCTGACGAGCTCGGCGAGGCCGTGGACGTGATGCGAGCGATCAAGACCGCGCTCGATCCTGATGGACTGATGAATCCCGGAAAGATCTTTGCGGGCGGAGCCAAGGCATGAGCGACGCGCTTCCGATCGAGGTCACCTCACCCACGCCGCTGCTCGAGCTGCGCGGCATCAGCAAGGAGTTTCCCGGCGTCAAGGCGCTGGATGACGTGTCCTTTGCCGTCTTCCCCGGCGAAGTCCACATGCTGCTGGGGGAGAACGGCGCCGGCAAGTCGAGCCTGATGAAGGTGCTGTGCGGCGCCTACCGCGCCGATGCCGGCGAGTTCTACTACAAGGGCGAGAAGGTCGCGATCGGCTCGGCTGCCGATGCGCAGAAGCTCGGCATCGCCGTGATCTTCCAGGAGTTCTCGCTGGTCCCCCATCTCGACATCGCCCAGAACATCTTCCTCGGCCGCGAGCCGAAGGGCCGCATCCCCGGCACGATCGACCGGAGCAAGATCCTCGCCGACGCCAAACGCGTGCTCGGCACCATCGGCTTCGACATCGATCCCTCCACGATCGTGGACAAGCTCGGGGTGGCGCAGCAGCAGATGGTCGAGATCGCCAAGGCGATCAGCCAGAACGCACGCATCCTCGTCATGGACGAGCCGACCGCGGCGCTGTCCGACCGCGAGACCGAGCTCCTGTTCGCGCTGATCGCGCGGCTGAAAGCCGACGGCGTGTCGATCGTCTATATCTCGCACCGCATGGCGGAGGTGTTCGCGCTCGGCGATCGCATCACGGTGCTGCGCGACGGCCGCCGCATCGACGGCGTCCGCCCGGCCGACGTCACGCCGGACCAGCTCGTCCGCATGATGGTCGGACGCACCGTCGACATGACCTATCCGCGCAATTTCGCCGACAAGCCCGGCGAGGTGCTGCTGCAGGTCAAGGGCCTGAGCTCATCGACCGGGATCTCCGACATCAACATCGAGGTGCGCCGGGGCGAGATCGTCGGCCTGTGCGGCCTGGTCGGCTCCGGCCGCAGCGAAGTCGCGCGCGCCATCTTCGGCGCCGATCCCGTCAGCTCCGGCGAGATCATCTTCGACGGCAAGACCATCTCCGGCGAGCCTGATCTCGCCGCCCGCCGCGGCATCGCGCTGATCCCGGAGAGCCGCAAGAGCGAGGGCCTCGCTCTGCTGCGGTCGGTGAGCGACAATCTGGTGGTGTCGGCGCTGCGAAAACTGTTCCCGAGCGGACTGTTCGACCAGCGTTCGGCGCAGCGCACCTCCGACGGCCTGATCCGGCAGCTGAGGATCGCGACGCCCAGCGCGCGCCAGACCGTCGGCCTGCTCTCGGGCGGCAACCAGCAGAAGGTCGTGATCGGCAAGTGGCTGGCCGCCGGCTCGAAGCTCTTCATCTTCGACGAGCCGACGCGAGGCATCGACATCGGCGCCAAGTCCGAGATTTTTGCGCTGATCGACCGCCTGGTCGCGGAAGGCGCCGCCGCACTGATGATCTCGTCCGAGCAGGTCGAGATCTGCCATGTCTGCGACCGCGCCTATGTGATGCGCGAGGGCCGCATCGCGGGACACCTGACGCGCAACGAACTGACCGAGGAGAACATCGTGCGACTGGGGATGCATCATGCGTGAAGCTGCGGTCGTTTCCGAGCCCAATCCGCTGCAACGCATTCCCGGCGTTGCCATCGTGCTGGTGCTGCTGATCGCGCTGTTCAGCGCGATCGCACCCGGCTTCCTGTCGGTCGCCAACCTCTCCAACGTGCTGGTGCAGTCGACCATCCTGACCATGCTGGCGCTGCCGATGACCCTGATCATCATGACCGAGGGGCTCGACCTGTCGATGGGTGCGGTGCTGACGCTGACCTCGCTCTGCGTCGCGATCGTGTCGCTCGCGACCAAGTCGATGCTCCTGGGCTTAGGTGCCGGCCTGCTCGTCGGCGCGGCCTTCGGCACCGTCAACGGCTGGCTGGTCGCCATTCTCGGCATTCCGCCCTTCGTCGCGACGCTCGGCACGCTCGGCATGGCCCAGGGCCTGTCGCTGATCGTCAGCGACGGCCAGAGCGTGGTCGGCATTCCTCACAGCGTGCGCGACATCTACTCGGCGACGCTGCTCGGCGTTCCCGTGCCGATCGTGATGGCGCTGGTGACTTACGCCGCGTTTCACGGCCTGCTCTATCACACCCGCTTCGGCACCTACATCTTCGCGCTCGGCGGCAACCGCGAGGCGCTGCGCTATGCCGGCCTCTCGCCGAACAAGCTGCTGATCGCGGTCTATGCGCTCGGCGGCGCCATGGCCGGCATCGCGGGCCTGTTGATGACCGCGCGGATGAATTCAGGTCATCCGACCGCGGGCCTCGGCCTTGAATTCGATGCGATCGCAGCGGTCGCGGTCGGCGGCACCTCGTTCGAGCGCGGCAATGGCTGGCTGCTTGGCACGTTGCTCGGCGTGATCGCGGTCGGCGTGCTTCGCAATGGGCTCAACCTGATCTCGATGCCTTCTTCGGTGCAGGTCGCAAGCGTCGGCGTCCTCGTCATCGTCGCACTATTCCTCGACGGCCTGCGGAGCCGCGCATGACCGACATCACCAAGGAGGCGATCGTGCCGCCCCGCTCCTTCCTGTCGCAGGACGCGATCCAGGTGTTCTATCGCCTGCTCGCGGCGCTGCTGATCTGCGCCGTGCTGGCCGTGCTCAGCGATTCCTTCCTCAGCCTCGGCAACTTCCTCAATGTGCTCCGGCAGGCGAGCCTGACCTTCTTCATCGCCTCCGGCCTGACGCTGGTGGTGCTGACCGCGGGCCTCGATCTCTCCGTCGGCGCCAATGTCGCGCTGTCGGCCTGTATCGCCGGAACCGTGATCCACAAGACCGGCTCGCCGGCACTCGGCATCCTCACCGGCCTTGCCTGCGGCGGTATCGTCGGCCTTCTCAACGGTGTCATGGTCACCGCACTGCGCATCCCCTCCTTTATCGCGACCTATGGCATGCTCTGGGTGTTGAACGGCCTCACCTACTGGTACATGGCGGGCGAGACCCTTCACGGTTTTCCGGCCGGCTTCCGCCAGATCGGCAGCGGCTATCTGTTCGGCCTGCCGATCCCGGTCTACCTGCTGCTGGTCTTCCTCGGCATCGGAACGCTGTTTGCCCAGCGCACGATCTGGGGCCAAGAGATCTACGCGATCGGCGCCAATCCGGTCGCGGCGCGGCTCTCCGGCATTCCGGTCGCGCGGCGCCTGCTGCTGGTCTATGCCGTCTCCGGCACCATGGCGGGGCTCGCCTCGATCATCTTCCTGTCGCGGCTCAATTCGGCCGAGGCCGACATCGGCGAGAGCCTGACGCTACCGGCAATCGCGGCCGTGCTGATCGGCGGCACCTCGCTGTTCGGCGGTGTCGGCACCGTGTTCGGCACCTTCATCGGCGCGTTGATCCTGACGCTGGTGCTGAACGGCATGAACCTGCTCTCGGTCAGCTCCAACTGGCAGCCGCTCGTCACCGGCGTCATCGTCATCCTCGCGGTCTGGCTCGACATGAAGACCCGCCGCCGCGCGCAATGAGTTCCTAGAGTTCCAACAAGCAAAATGAGGGATGGAGGCAACATGAGACTGAAACTGGGCTATCTGGCGCTGCCGCTGCTGATGGCGGCCGCGATCACCACCGAGGTGCGTGCCGACGGCGAGACCATCGCCGTCTTCACCAAAAACCAGACCAACCCGTTCTTCCAGACGGTGCGGGTCGGCGCCGACAACATGGCGAAAGCGCTGAACGCGAAGACGCTGCAGTACATCCCGACCAAGCCGGACTCGATCCCCGAGCAGCTCAGCCAGATCGAGGACGTCGTGGTGAAGAAGCCGAGCGCCATCGTCTTCACGCCGGTGGACTACAAGGCGATGGTGCCGGGGGTCGAGAAGATCAACGAAGCCAAGATCCCCGTCGTCAACATCACCGACCGCTCGGCCGGCGGAAAATTCCTGTCCTTCGTCGGCGCCGACGATTACAGCCTTGGGCTGGAAACCGCACGCTTCCTGCTCAAGACGCTGGGTGGCAAGGGCAACATCGTCATCATCGAGGGCGTCAAGGGCTCCCTGACCAATGTCGACCGCGTCCGCGGCTTCAACGACGCGCTGAAGGAAAACGCGGGCGCCAAGCTGCTGGCCTCGCAGCCCGGCAACTACCAGCGGCTCCAGGCGCTCCAGGTGATGGAAAACCTGATGCAGTCGAATTCGCAGATCGACGGCGTGCTGGCCGCCAACGACGCCATGGCGGTCGGTGCGATCGAGGCGCTCGACGGCGCCAACCGCAAGGCGCAGGTGATCGGCATCAACGGCACCAAGGAGGCGATCGACGCGATCAAGTCCGGCAAGCTGCTCGCGAGCGGCGACTACAACGGATTTGCGCAAGGCTGCCTCGGCACCATGATGGCGATCCGCTCCTTGCGCAGTCAGCCCGTCATCGGCGAGATCGTGCTGAAGCCGACCGTCATCACCAAGGACAATTTCCAGCCGTTCGACGTGCCGCTGGAGCAGCGGACCTGCCCGACCTTCGAGGACGCCGGCAAGCTCGGCGCCAAGTAACCCAACCGATCATCACAAGCACGGACGGCCGCACCCGCGGCCGTCCCAAGAAGACCAAGACATAAACGGAGACACCATGCTGTTCGCCATTCATGCCATCGACCGCACCGGCGCGCTGCCGACCCGGCTCGCCAATTACGACGCCCACAAGACCTTCCTCAGCGACACCTCGCGCTTCGGCGTCAAGATCGTGATGTCGGGGCCGCTCGTCTCCGACGACGGCGCAACCATGATCGGCAGCCTGTTTCTGATCGAGGCGCCGGGCCGAGCGGAGGTCGAAGCCTTCAACCGCGCCGATCCCTTCGCCGCGGCCGGCATCTGGGACAAGGTCACGATCACGGGCTTTCTACGCCGCCAGGGTTGAGCGGCCTCGGCAACACTGCACCAGGCACGCGCAGTCGTCATATTGACATCTCTGATGTGCCTTGCTGCTCGTGCCGTCATTCGGTGAATAGATCAGATTTCGATGGTTTGCGCTGCCTAGCGACAGACCCATACTCCGTTCACCAGCACACGGGCGCATGCCGGCGCCACGACGGTGGCCGCAGCGCCTGCCGCTACCGCGCCGCCCACGACAGCGCGGCGCGTGGTCCGTCGCGCGACTCCGGCAACACTTGCGGGCGTCGCCGGCCGTCCCACCCTCGCCTGCGCGCTGTCGACCGAAAATGACAGACCACGCTCGTACGACCATTGCACGGAACCGATCGCGGCGACGGCAATAATGGCAGCTCCAAAGCACCAGTTTCTGCAGGTATGTTTCATGGTCGACCTCCTTCTTCCGTTGTTGAATCGCTATTCGTTTCGAGTCTTGCGCCCAACAGCGACGGGCGCACCGATGGCGAAATTTGCCACCTGCCGTCTCTTACCGGCGAGAGCGCGGCGGTGGCGGGACGGGCCCCAAATCGCGCTGCCAGATGGTGCCATTGTCGAACTGAATGAGCATGCCATCCGGCGAATAGACCGCACTCTGGTTGAATGCGTCGATCCAGATCCGGGTTGCCGGCCAGTACCAGTCGGGCCACGCGCGGGACGGCTGCCCCGCTTCCGTGAGGAGATTAAGTTCAGTCCCGTTTTGGGTAATGTAAGCCGGCAAATTTCCCTGGCACATTCGGACACATTTGTAGATGCCGGTCAGATTGATCGACTGGGCTGACACAGGAGTCGGCGCAAGCGCAGCTGTCATCACGGCGACAACGATCGGAAAATGTTTCATACAAATCACTCCTTCGTTCAAATGATCAGGAGAGCCCCTGTCGAATGGGCTTCCAATAAAAGCGAGTTGCGCTCCGCGAGCGAGCGCCGGATCACTGCGAATTTCGATTCTTGCTCGCTCCTCTCAAACGCGGTGCCGTCGAGGGCGACTTCACCCACTCCGCCATTTGGATACAGGTGAGAAGATCGACATAGCTCGGACTTCCGCCGGCCGAGGCTTCCCCTTCGCAGCTATCGCGAAGGGGATTTGGCGCAGCGCTCCACACCGTGCTGAGCTGTTGCTGCGCAGCCAACTCATCGCGCATGCAGTCTGCGAAGCTCTGGGAAAGGGCAAGCCCCATTGCCTTGTCATCAGCCGTGGTCGCCTGGCACGTCGCCTCTACCTTCAATTCGGGGACGCGATCGGAGACGGGCATCACGAGCAGTTGGGTCCCGAGGAGCGCTGCGGATAATGCTGCCATCGTCATCTTGACCTCCTTCAAGCTCTATCAAATGACCCCCCTTGAACTGCCACCACGAGGCACCGCGCTAGAATTGCCCCGGTTGAGCCGGGGGACCGGGCCAATCGGATCGCAGGTTGCTCCTGTTGTTGCGATCGAAGAGGTCTTGCCTGCAGATGAAGCCGTTCCCGCAGCTAACCGCCGGAGGAGCAGGCCGGCGAACATCGGCGGCCGCCGCGATCTTTGCGTGCGGCGCCTTGGCGAGGGCGGCCGTGACCAGGACAACCTCAAGCCCGCAAAGGACGGTAAGCAAGCACGTCTTCTTCATGGGATCAGCGCTCCTTTGCTGGCCGGGCGCAGGCGGTAAACCGACCGCGCCGGTCAAACGGCCCGTCGTTCAGTAACAAGTCGGATGGGGATAGTCGCCGGAGCGAGTGCTGTGCCCGCGATTGCGACGGACGACCGACGGTGCGGGCACGTGATGCAGCAAGAGACATGTGAACTCTCCGGCACTCGGCGAACGTCGGGCATAACGGGGCACGACGTTACGGGACCGGCCTTGATCCAGATCAAGCTCACGTCGGCGTTCCCGCATTGCGCAGGGCGCGAGAGCTACGCCAGTCCGTCGCGCGCTACGTGCGGCTCGTTCGAGGGGGAGTGGCGATTTCGTCGACCAGGGGGAGGCTCGTGGCTGACGTCGCTCAGCGCCGGAAACTCTCCGACCAGCCTTGCGAAATAAGCTCTCAACAAGCGATCGAAAGTCGACTTTGCTTCGCCGACGTCGTGGCCCTCAAGGCCGAGGTTTTCGGCAGTCCCACCCAGTACTTGTTGCGCCATGGCCTGCCTCCTCGAAGCAGTACACGCCCGGATGCCCTTTTTTCCTAGTTGTCAATAATCGATGAGCCGCGATCAATCGGTTTGATCCATCTCAAACGACTCGCGCTCTTGAATGGGAAGCAAAGGCCGACCGCCCATGGGCGTCAGCCTTGATGATGCGCGCAACAGGTGTTGCCGCTGGTCTCCAGAGAGATCGTCAGCGCGATGTGGGTACTACTTTGTAGTCATCCGCTTCGGTGGCGCGGTCGGCGGAGGCGCTGCCGGCGAGATGACAAACGTCACCCAGGCATTCCAGCCGTCGGGCCGGTTTTCCGCGGCAAATTCCTTGTAGGCCTTCAGGTTCAGATAGCCCTGCATGTCGCCAACCGGAAAGATGAACCCGACTTGCCGGCCGACGCTCGCGACCTGCGAGCGGAAGCAGCCGAGGCGATCGCCGGAGCCGCTATCGCAACCGAGCTGCTTATAGACGTAGCCCACCAGACCGATCTGGATTGGCTTGGTCAGGATTTGAGAGGCGCCCCAGTCGAAGTACATGCCGACGCCGCATTGATACTGCGTGTCAGTGTTCTTGAAATTGTAGGTGAAGCCGAGCACGCCAGAGAGTTCATGGCCGGTCTGCGGATTGAAATCGGTGTAGCCACCGCCTGCATCGATCGTCCCATGTCCGAGCCCGATATTGGCGAGGCGCGCGGACTGGTACGCGCCGACCGGGATGTCACCCATGACGTAGGTCATATAGTTGTTGACGCCCGCATTCCAGCGCAGTGCGAACTGGGGGATCAGGTCGCCAAAGCCCGTCACTGAATCGCTGAGAGAATCGAAGCGCGATGACGAACGTAGGCCGCGTTTACTTCGTCACGATCCTTCGCGTCGGCGCGACCGTGCTGGTCGGCGCCATTGGCGACAGCGAGAAAGTCAGCCACGTATTCCAGCCGGCTGGCCGATTTTCTGCGGCAAACTCGCCGTACCCTTTCAGGTTCAAATATCCCTGCAGGTCACCGACCGGAAACAGGTATCCGATCTGAGGACCGACTCCCACCACGCGCGACCGAAACCCCCCAAGGATCGGGGGCTGACCAAAATCGTCCGTGACCTGTTGATAGTAGTAGCCGACCAGCCCGACGAAGAGCTGCTTCGAGAGAAACTGCGAAGCACCCCAATCGATGTGGAAATCGACGCCATTCCGATATTGCGTGTCAGGATTCTTGAAATTGTAGGTGAACCCGGCGACTGCGGAAAATTCGTGCCCCGCCTTCTCATTGAAATAGGTGTAGCCGCCGCCGCCGTCGATCGCGCCGTGTCCGATGCCGAGGTTAGCAAGACGGGTTGGAGAGTAGGCGCCAACAGGAATGTCGCCGGTCAAATAGGTCATGAAATTGTGGACGCCGGCGTTCCACTTCAGCGTTGCTTGCGGATACAGATCGCCCACCGAGGTGATTGAATCAGAGAGGGTCCCCGTGCGGGTCGTCACAAAGGGCCCGACCGCTGTTGTCAGCGTTCCGTCGAGGGTTGCGGCGGATCGGCCAAACAAGCCGGTGATGCCGATTGCCAATTGTCCGCCAAGTACCGGCGTCGCGAACGTGTAGGTCGGGTTGAGCAGGACAAGGTCCGCCTGCGCGTTTAAACGCAGATTCAAATCGACATTGACGTTAGCGGGGATCCGGCCGACGCGGATTTCTCTTGCCGCGGCTGCGTTACCGAAGGCCGACACGCTGGTGTGATAATAGACCTCGGCCATCGACCAGCCGGGGACCGCAGGGACTGCCGCGAGGCTGCTGAAGCGCCCCGGAAGCCAGTATGAAACGCCATCCTCGTCGGCATATGCTGGGTCGGACGAGACTCCGGCCAATGCCACAGCCAGACTGATCGTTGCGCGAATAAGCCGACAATGAGACTTTGGTTCGGATAGGTACCGCTTCATCCGCTCGTCCTCCCGCCGACGAATGACAGTGTATCGATCGGCGATTCAATGTCTCGCTCCAAGGTAACGACTTCGTCAGATTCGGCTCAACGTGTTGCGCTAAAGGCACTCAGCATCGCCGCTGGCCCGTAGGATTACCGACAGCATCGTTGACCGGAGGTATCCATATCTAGGCAAGCAGCGCCCGTGTGTAGCAAGAAGACTGCAAGATAGTGCCCCTGCCAGAGGCGGCGGCCACATCGAACGCTCTTGGTTAAGCCGCTGTGACATTCGTCACGCACTCGTGCGGGATGATAAGCGAGCAAACCTCAGCCGTTTGTGTCGCTCATGTCTCCGGCATCGTTCGGGTGTCATCGAGTTGGATCAGCGCTCGACAGCCGGATGCGATCCGAAGTAGAGTGTTCGCGCGTGTTCGGAGTATATTGCAATGGATACTCGCAAGATACTTATTGCGCCGATCGCTGCCTTCACCGTCACGCCTCCAGCATTTGCACCGCAAACATAACGCCATGAGCTGCTCAAAGCACCGCTCGCGCGCGATCCGTCTTGATCAGATTAAGACGGAAACTGCCCCGAGGTTCACGTAGGGGCTACGTACCGCCGACCAGGAGAGAAGATTTCGGCTTCCAGCCAAGTCAGATCAGTTCGGTTTTCGGGAGTTAGCCAATGATGAGCGCCTCGAACCTGCATCGCCGAGTTAGTTCGCGCTTTCTGCTCGCTGCTCTCTTGCTGATGCCGTTGACAGCCCTCAACGCCAACGCCCAGCAAACCACTGGCACTCCCGGTTCGCCCGGGGCGACGACCACGATCGACGGCAGGTACCTGCCGAATCCGCCGCAGCCGTTCAGGGGCGAGATCAATCCCAACGCCGTGCAATCGAAGCCGTACTGGCCGGCGCGCATTGTCCCGCCAAAGGGCGCGCCCAATGTGCTTCTGATCATGACGGACGATGTCGGCTTTAGCGCGCCAAGCACGTTCGGCGGCGTGATCCCGACGCCGGCGCTGGACCGTATCGCCCAGACGGGTCTGCGTTACACGGCGTTCCACACCGTGGCGCTGTGCTCGCCAACGCGCGCTGCGCTCCTCACCGGCCGCAACCATCACTCCGTGGGCACTGGCGTCGTCGTCGATCAGGCGACCGGCTACCCCGGCTACAACAGCATCATCCCGCGCGACGCCGTCGCCATCGGCGAGATCCTCCGGCAGCACGGCTACGACACCTCGTGGTACGGCAAGGACCACAACCTGCCGCAGTGGGAGGCGAGCCAGGCTGGCCCCTTCCACAACTGGCCGACCGGACCCATCAAGGGCTTCGACTACTTTTACGGCTTCCCAGGCGATGACACGAGCCAATGGCAGCCGAACAATCTCTTCCGCAACACCACTCCGATCCAACCCTTCCAGGGAAATCCCGGCTGGAATCTGATCACCGCGATGGCCGATGAGGCGATCGGGCGCATCAAGATGCTGAACGACGTCCAGCCCGACCGTCCCTTCATGATCTACTACGCGCCCGGCGGCACGCACTCGCCGCACCATCCGACGCCCGAGTGGATCAAGAAGATCAGCGATTTGCATCTGTTCGACAAGGGTTGGAACGACCTGCGTGAACAGATCTTCGCTAACCAGAAACGACTGGGTGTGATTCCGCAGAACGCGCAGCTAACGGCCTGGCCGGACAGCATCCCGAAGTGGGATACGCTTTCGCCCGAGGCGAAGAAGCTCTACACCCGGCAAGCCGACGTCTATGCTGCGTATCTAGCTTACACCGACTACGAGATTGGTCGTGTCATCCAGGCCATCGCGGACACCGGCAAGCTCGACAACACGCTCGTCATCTACGTCAGCGGTGACAACGGCGCGAGCCCGGAGGGCACGCTCCATGGTCTTTACAACGAGTTCGCGGTTGCCAACGCCGTGCACCCGACGGTCGAAATGAACATGAAGTTCTATGACGCCTGGGGCTCCGACCAGACCTACCCCCACTACGCGGTGGGCTGGGCGTGGGCCTGGGATACGCCCTTCAAATGGACCAAGCAGATCGCGTCGTATTTCGGCGGCACCCGCAACGGCATGGCCATGGCCTGGCCGGCGCGGATCAAGGACGCTGGCGGCATCCGTCACCAATTCCACCATGTAATCGACGTCGTGCCGACAATCCTCGAGGCGGTTGGCGTCCCCGAGCCGGTGACGGTCAACGGCATCGCCCAGAAGCCGATCGAAGGCGTGAGCATGGCCTACACCTGGGAAGGTGGCAGCGCGCCCAGCCGGAGGACGACGCAGTACTTCGAAATGTTCGGCAAGCGGGCCGTTTATCAGGATGGCTGGATGGCCTCAACGCCTCCGCTGAGCCCGCCTTGGGACCTCAGTTTGGCGGAGCCGCCCTCGGACGTCATGAACGCCTACCGTTGGGAGCTCTACAATATCAACGAAGACTGGACGCAGTCGAACGACCTCGCCGCCAAGATGCCGGACAAGCTGCGCGACATGCAGCAATTGTTCACCATGGAAGCTGCGAAGTACCAGGTGTTCCCGCTCGACGACACGCGTTTGACCAGGTTCATTTCGCACAAGCCGAGCTACGCTCCGGGCCGGACCCAGTTCACCTATTCGGGTGAGCTGAGCAACGTGCCGTTCCCGGAAACAGGCTCCGCGCCGAGCCTGCTGAACCGGTCGTACACGGTCACCGCCGAGGTCGACGTTCCCCAAGGCGGCGGCGACGGCATGCTGATGACCGACGGCGGCCGGTTCGCCGGCTACGGCTTCTACCTGCTGAAGGGCCAGCCGGTGTTTACCTGGAATCTGGTCGCCCTGGAGCGCGTCAAGTGGCAGGCCAAGGAGACGCTCGCTCCGGGCAAGCACACGCTGGAGTTCGACTGGAAATATGACGGACCGGGCCTGGGCAAGGGCGGCACCGGCACCTTGAAGGTGGACGGCAAGGTGGTGGACAGCCATCCGATGCCGCGGAGTCTTCCCATAACCCTGATGTGGGATGAGACCTTCAACGTCGGCCTCGATACCGGCACGTCGGTGGATGACCAGGACTACCAGGTGCCATTCCGCTTCACCGGCAAGCTCAACAAGCTGACGGTGAAGCTCGGGCCGAACGAGATGTCGCCCGCGGAAAAGGAGACGGTCGCGAAGACAATGCGAGACAAGCAGTAGGTTCGTTGGCGAACGGAAGGTTCCGGCCACATGATTCATGCCAAAGCTCGCGAAGGCAGGTCCCCGGTCACAGCAGGAGGGTAACGTTTACAGGACGCTTGGTGTACTGGTGCTGGCAAGCACGATGGGCGGACTGACGACAGGGCCCGCCCAAGCCGCTCAGGAAACGCCGCAGAGCATGCTCGCGGCGCAGATACGCATGCAAGGCTTTGCCTGTGACAAGCCACTCGGTGCAGTCAGGGATCGACAACGATCAAAGCCCGACCACGCCGTGTGGGTGCTGAAGTGTGGCAACGCGACCTACAGGGTCGGCCGTGCGCCCGACATGGCTGCAAAGGTCGAGCCGCTGCGGTGAACACCTCGCGCCTGGTCATGAAAAAAACCAAAGCAATCCCTGCCGCCGTTTTGGGAAGTGCCTTTTCGTCTCTCGTCTTTCCGGAGGCAGTTGCCAACCACATCCATAGGGCCACACGGCTTGCGCACAACCGAGCCCCGGGTCACGAGGATCGATTTGCTCGAGACGATCGCTCTTGATTGCAAGCCGGTGCTTCGCAGGAAGCTTCTGCCAGGACGCCAACGAAATTGCTGCAACCAAGGTGATCGCGAGCACGGCACCGGCGACGGGATGATTGAGCTTGTGGACGCGCATAGCGGGTCGCTGTCGATCCGGGGTGAAGGTCAGGAAAGCTTGCCCCTGGAAGTGTGCGACCCTGAAATTTCGTCCCGTTGATTTCGCTCAAGGTCCGTCGTTCGGCCCGTCCGGTACACGATGGCGAGTGTGAGCGCGTTCTGCTCTCCAATGTGCTGGCGTGTTGCAGATGCTTGACCCGCGTGGCACCGGTAAACCCATACAAAAGATGAGCGTGCCCTGCTGGTTAGGATAGCCGGGCGACCGACGCTGCCCCTCGGCGTCGCCCCCGGTGGGTTGATCTGCATCAACGTCACTCTCTGCATGATCCTGAAGGATGACGACATCCGCGCGTTTTGCGCACCTCTCAGGAGGGCATGCAATGAATTTTCGTGCGATTGTTTCCATACTATTTTTGACATCGGCGATATCCGCCCCTGCATTTGCGCAGCAAGCACAACCGACCACGCCGCCTCCGGGCTCCCCGGCCGCGACCATCACCATTCCCGGCAACCAGCTCCCGCCTCCCGATCCGAAGTTCGGTGGGGTCATCAAGGACAAGGCATCCGAGTCGACGCCATGGTGGCCGCCGCGCGTCGTGCCGCCCAAGGGCGCGCCGAACGTGCTAGTGATCATGACGGATGACCAGGGTTTTGGCGCACCGAGCACCTTCGGCGGCATCATCCCGACGCCCAGCATGGACCGGATCGCAAAGGCCGGCTTGCGCTACACGAACTTCCATTCGACGTCGCTATGCTCGCCGACCCGCGCAGCGTTGATCACCGGACGCAACCATCACTCGGTCGGCTATGGGGTGGTCGGCGAAATCGCAACGGGTTTCCCGGGTTACGACTCGATCATCCCGATCGAGAAAGGCACGATCGGCACCATTCTGAAGGCGAACGGCTACGCGACTTCGTGGTTCGGCAAGGATCACAACACGCCGTCCTATCAGTCGAGCCAGGCCGGGCCGTTCGACCAATGGCCGAACGGAATGGGCTTCGATTATTTCTACGGCTTCGTCGGCGGCGATGCGAGCCAGTGGCAGCCGAATCTCTTCCGCAACACGACGGCGATCTATCCCTTCCAGGGCAATCCCGGCTGGAATCTGGAAACCGCGATGGCAGACGAGGCCATTCAGCACATGAAGCAGCTCAAGGAGGTCGCGCCGGACAAGCCGTTCTTCGTCTATTACGTGCCGGGCGCCACACATGCGCCGCATCACCCCACGCCCGAGTGGGTCAAGAAGATCAGCGACATGCACCTCTTCGACGAGGGCTGGAACAAGGTACGCGAGAAGATCTTCGCCAACCAGAAGCGGCTCGGCATCATGCCCGAGAACGCCAAGCTCACCCCGTGGCCGAAGGACCTGCCGGAGTGGGACTCGCTGAGCTGGGACGAAAAGAAGCTCTTCATCAAGCAGGCGGATGTTTATGGCGCCTATCTCGCCTACGCCGACCATGAGATCGGACGGGTCATCCAGGCGGTCGAAGACTTAGGAGAGCTAAACAACACCCTGATCATCTACATCGGCGGCGACAACGGTGCGAGCGCCGAAGGCATGCTCAACGGCACACCGAACGAGTTCACCACCTTCAATGGCGTTCCCGTGCCGGTGAAGGATCAGTTGCTCTGGTATCCGTTCTGGGGATCGGAGCGGACCTTCCCGCATTTCGCGGCCGGCTGGGCGTGGACGATGGATACACCCTTCAAGTGGGTGAAGCAGGTGCCATCACACTTCGGCGGGACGGCCCAGGGCGTGGTCATGTCCTGGCCGGGCCACATCACGGATGTCGGCGGCATCCGCCGCCAGTTCCACCACGTCATTGACGTCGTACCGACCATTCTCGAAGCGACCGGCATTTCGCAACCCGACACGATCAACGGGATCAAGCAGATTCCCATCGAAGGCGTCGGCATGACGTACACGTGGGACAAAGCGAACGCCAACACAGCGTCGCGCCACACCACGCAATATTTCGAGATGCTCGGCAATCGCGCCATCTATCAGGACGGGTGGGTGGCGGCCACGACGCCTGCGACGCTCCCCTGGGAGCTGAGCACCAAGACGCCGCCGGACGTGATCACCGGCTACAATTGGGAGCTCTACAACGTTCAGGAAGATCCCACGCAGTTCAACGATCTCGCGGCGAAGATGCCGGACAAGCTCAGGCAACTGCAGGATCTCTTCTACGCCGAGGCGAAGAAATACAACGTGCTGCCGCTCGACAACTCGACGCTGGCGCGCTGGAACACGCCGCGCCCGAGTCTCACGGCCGGACGAACGGTCTTCACGTATTCGGGCGAACTGATCGGCACACCCGCCAGTGCGGCGCCCGACATCCTGAACAAGAGCTACAGCATCACCGCTGAAGTGGACATTCCCGAAGGCGGAGCTGAGGGGATGATCGTCACCCATGGCGGCCGCTTCGGAGGCTACGGCCTGTTCCTGAGCAAAGGCGAGTTTGGCGTCGGCCGAGGCAAGGTGGTGTTCCTCTATAACCTGCTCGACCTCAAGCGCACGACGTGGGAGGGGCCCGAGCTGAGCGCCGGCAAGCACACCATCGCCTTCGACTTCAAGCCCGATGAACCGGGCCTGGGCAAAGGTGGCACGGGCGTGCTCTCGGTGGACGGCAAGGAAGTAGCCAGGAATTCCCTGGAGCACACCATACCTGTCACTTTCCCCGAGGATGAGACCTTCGATGTCGGCCAGGACACCCGCACGGGAGTGGCCCTCGTGGAGTATCGCTACGACACTCCGTTCAAGTTCACCGGCAAGATCAACAAACTGACCTTCAAGCTCGAACCTGAGCCGAAGTCACAAACGACAGGCAAGAACTAGCACTGCATTGAACCCGCGATTGAACTCAAGGCAGAGGAGATCGCCATGAACATCGCCAATCAGTGGATGAATTCGTTCAGGATCCACCGCCGTGATCTGGGTCTGGGCGCTCTGGCGCTGGGCGCAGCCGCCACGCTGCCAGGATCGAGCACCGCGCAGACTCGAGCGGAAAAACTAGGCCAATTTCTGAAGGGAGAGCTGGGAGACCTTAAGGACCTGAAAGATGATGTGAAAGAGGAGATCGCGTACCTGCTTGGTATGGAGTGCTACGTCTATGGCTTCCCGCTGGTCATGATGGACGTGACAAATGGCGTGATCACGGCGACATCAAAGTCGGGAGAATACAAGGCACCCATCAACCAATTCGGTCGGATGAAGGGCTACGTCAGCCCGGATTTCAAGGATGTCGTGCGGATCAGCGTCAACTCGGTGTGGTCGTTCGCCGTTCTTGATCTCGACAAGGAGCCGCTTGTTGCCTCGCACCCCGACACGAAGGGGCGTTACATCGTCCTGCAGTTGATGAATATGTGGACCGACGATTTTGGCTCGATCGGCAGCCGCACCACCGGCACGGGCGCAGGCAACTTCCTCGTCGCCGGGCCCAAGTGGAACGGCACCGCGCCGTCGGACATCAAGGACGTCTACCGATGCCCGACGCGCTTTGCATGGTTGCTCGTGCAGATGTCGGCCGCGGGCCCGCAGGACTTTCCGGAAATCCATGCCCTGCAGGATCAGCTTCTAATCACGCCGCTCAGCGCATGGGGCAAGCCGTATATGCCGCCCAGCGACGTTCCGATCGATCCTGCCGTGGACCTCACCACAACTCCGTACGATCAGGTGCGATTGATGACGGGGGAGATGTTTTTCAAGCGTCTGGCGACGCTGTTGAAGGACAACCCGCCCTATCCGGCCGACACCAAGATGCTCGAGAAACTCAAGAAGATCGGCATCGAACCTGGCAAGGAGTTCGACACCAGCAAGCTGGATCGCGCCATCATCAAGGGCCTGAACGGCGCACCGGGCGAGGTATGGCTGAAGTTTCAGGAGGGACCTTACGAAGCGCCGTCTGTGAACGGCTGGATCAACATGCTGAATATCGGGAGATATGGCACCGACTACAACACCCGCGCCCTGATCGCCTGGCTCGGACTTGGTGCGTTGACCTCCGATGATGCCGTGTATCCCAGTGCATTCGTGGACGGCGATGGCAATGTTCTGGATGGTGCCGCCAGGTACGTTCTGCATTTCGGCAAGGATGACTTTCCGCCCTCGGCCAGCGGCGTCTGGTCCGTCTCGCCCTATCGCGAGAATTTTTACGTACGGAACTCAATTGACCGCTACGGGATTCTTTCCGGAATGCCACTCAAGTACAACGCGGACGGCTCGCTGGATATCTACATCCAGGCCACGACGCCTGGCGCCGACAAGGAAGCAAACTGGCTGCCCTGTCCGCCGAGTCTTCCGTTCAACTTGACCATCCGCGCGTACCAGCCGAGCAAGCCGTTGCTCGATGGCACCTACAAGATTCCACCAGTCAGACGCGTGGGATGAGTTCGGGCGTCAGCAGAGATCGGTATGTTGAAAGGCATGGAGATCGCAAGATGGACCGTTCTCGCCGCGGCCATCGAGGCCGCGGCGACCGGTCTCGTCCTGTTCGCTCGACCGTCATGGTTCGCCCGGCTGGTATTCGGCAGTGAATTTTCGGATGCCGACAGCGCGCTCGGCCGGCTGACGGCTATCGCTCTGCTCGGACTGACACTCGCCACCTGGCCTTCTGGCGCGGTGGGCCCACTGCCATCCGTTCGCGCGCTGATGACCTACAACGTCCTGGCAGCAATCTACCTCCTTTACCTCGCGATCGGCCACCAGTTAACTGGAATCCTCTTATGGCCGGCGATCGCGCTCCACGCGATCCTTGTGATCTTCCTCGGTCACGCCTGGTTAGCCAAGAGAGATCGCGAGAGCGCAGAAGACTTCTCGATATAGCGGCTGAAACCGATCTTGAGGATGCCGTGGGTTGATCTGCATCAACGTCACTCTCTGCATGATCCTGAAGAATGACAGCATCCGCGCGTTTGAGCGCCTCTCAGGAGGGCTTGCAATGAATTTTCGTGCGATTGCTTCCGTACTATTTTTGGCATCGGCGATATCCCCGGCGTTTGCACAGCAAGCGCAGCCAACCACGCCGCCTCCGGGCTCCCCGGCTGCGACCATCACCATTCCCGGCGACCAGCTTCCACCGCCGCCGCAGAAGTTTGGGGGCAAGATCGAACAGGGGGCAACGAATTCGAAGCCGTACTGGCCGGCGCGTATTGTGCCACCCAGGAACGCACCGAACGTCCTTTTGATCATTACGGACGATGCAGGATATGGCGTACCGAGCACCTTCGGCGGCGTCATCCCGACCCCGGCGCTCGACCGCATCGCCGCGGACGGTCTGCGCTATACCAATTTCCATTCGACCGCACTGTGCTCGCCAACCCGCGCCGCGCTGATCACCGGGCGCAATCATCATTCGGCCGGCTTCGGGGTGGTCGCAGAGCAAGCCACAGGCTTTCCCGGATATGACAGCATCATCACCAAAGATAAGGCCACGATCGGCCGCATCCTCACCGACAACGGCTACCACACCGCGTGGTTCGGCAAGAACCATAACACACCGGAATATCAGGCGAGCCAGGCCGGACCGTTCGATCAATGGCCGACCGGCATGGGCTTTGAATATTTCTACGGCTTCATGGGCGGCGACACGAGCCAGTGGCAGTCGGGCACACTGGTCCGCAACACAACGCCGATCTATCCCTTTGTCGACAAGCCGGGCTGGAACCTGATGACGGCGATGGCCGACGAAGCCATCGACTACATGAACCGGATGAACGCGCTGTCGCCCGATCAGCCCTTCCTCATCAAATTTGCGCCGGGCGCGACCCATGCGCCGCATCACCCGACCAAGGAATGGGTCGACAAGATCAGCGCCATGCATCTGTTCGACGATGGCTGGAACAAGCTGCGAGAGACCATCTTCGCCAACCAGAAGAAGCTCGGCGTGATCCCGCAGAATGCCAAGCTGACTCCGTGGCCGAAGGATCTGATCAAGGAATGGGATCAGCTCAGCGCCGACGAGAAGAAGCTGTTCGTCCGCCAGGCCGATGTGTTCGCCGCCTATGCAGCCTACGCCGACAACGAGATCGGTCGCGTGATCCAGGCAGTCGAGGACATGGGCAAGCTCGACAACACGCTGATCATATACATCGAGGGCGACAACGGCACCAGCGCCGAGGGTCAGCCCAATGGCACTCCGAACGAAATGGCAATGTTCAACGGTGCCAATCCATCGGTCGAGGACCAGCTAAAGTATTTCTACGACGTCTGGGGCACCGACCGTACCTACAACCACATGTCGATCGGCTGGGCCTGGGCGTTCGATACGCCGTTCTCCTGGACCAAGCAGATCGTGTCGCACTTCGGTGGGACCCGCCAGGGCATGGCGATCTCATGGCCGAAGGTGATCACGGACAAAGGCGGGATTCGTAACCAGTTCCACCACGTCATCGACATTGTTCCGACCATTCTCGAAGCGGCGAAGATCAAGCAGCCCGACATGGTGGATGGCATCAAGCAGAGCCCGATCGAGGGTGTCAGCATGATGTACACCTTCGACAAGACCAACGCGAATGCGCCCACGACGCACAAGACGCAATATTTCGAGATGATGGCAGATCGTGCCATCTACGACGACGGCTGGATCGCCAGCACCACGGTGATCCGGCCGCCCTGGGTGACGGTCGCGAAGACCGTCGACCCGGCGAACTTCCAATGGGAGCTTTACGACCTGCGCAATGACTGGACCCAGTCCGATGATCTCGCCGCAAAGAACCCGGCGAAGCTCAAGGAACTGCAGGACTTGTTCGTCAAGGAGGCAACGAAGTACCAGGTGTTCCCGCTCGACTCGACGCTGGTCGCCAGAGCCCTCGCACCGCGGCCGAGCCTGAGCGCAGGCCGCTCGCAGTTCGTCTGGACAAGGCCGATCATCGGCACTCCGAACGGCGACGCGCCGAGCGTCCTCAATACATCCTACAACTTCAAGGTCGAGATCGAGATACCTCAGGGCGGCAGCGACGGCATGCTGATCACCCAAGGCGGCCGGTTCGCGGGTTACGGCTTCTACGTGTTGAAGAACAAGCCGGTGTTCACCTGGAATTTGGTCGATCTCAAGCGCGTGCGCTGGGAAGGACCGGACCTCACGCCCGGCAAGCACATACTTGAATTCGATTTCAAGTATGATGGACTAGGTCCGGCGACGATGGCGTTCGGCGATTACAGCGGCGTTGGCAAGGGCGGCACAGGGGTGCTGAAAGTTGACGGCGCCGAGGTCGCAACCCAAAAGATGGAGCATACGCTTCCCTTCATCCTGCAATTCGACGAATCGCTCGACATCGGCTCCGATACCGGCACGCCGGTCGACGATAACGACTACAGCACGCCGTTCGCCTTCACCGGCAAGCTGAACAAGATCACGCTGAATATCGACCGGCCAAAGCTGTCGCCCGAAGACATCAAGCGCCTGCAGGCTGCGGCGCGGGCCGCCGGAGACGGTCCGTCCGCCGATGCCGAGACAGCCCCGGCCGGGGGCACCGCGCCACAGGTCTCGGGCGACATCGGGCTCAATTTGGCCCAGAAGGTCGAGCTGCGCATCGACAAACTGGAAGGCTGCCGCAAGCAGGCGAAAGGCCTCGGGCTTGTGGAACGCGTGCAGTTCGTCCGGAAGTGCATGGAGTGATGGCTGCTGTCCAGCTTGTCGCACCAGGGCGTGTTGAAGGTCGACGGCGCTGCCGAACCGGGAGTGATTTCCCTTCGTCGCCGCGATTTGATCGCAACCGCACCTGGTGCCGCGCTGCCTGCCCGCCAAACATGCCTTTCAATCAGCGTTCGGGTCTACGAGACCAAGACTGCGCTGAAGGACGGCACGTTCAAGATCCCGCCCATCCGGGCATTCGCGACACGTGAGGAAGCTGGAGGATCGAGCGAAGATGGAGAACGTGATCCAGTTGATGCCGGTAACGCCCTCGATCGACCAGCTGGCACGGATCATCGGCAACGTGGCGGCTCCGGCTTTCCTGCTGGGGGCCGTCGCGTCCTTCATCTCGGTCCTCGTTTCCCGCATCAACCGGGTGGTCGACCGGGCCCAATTTCTTCACGGCATCACCGATGGTGATGCCTCAAGGGCTTACCTCAAGACGGATATTCCCCGGCTGCGGCTCCGGGCGTCGCTCTTGAACAGGTCGCTGTTCTGCTCCATCCTCTCTGCGATCCTCACGGCGCTCATCATCATCGTTGCCTTCATCAGTGCACTGTTCGATGTCGCCCACGAATACGGCGTTGCAGTGCTGTTCATGGCCGCGCTCCTGACGTTCTGCGCCTCGCTTGTCGATCTCGCCCGCGAAACCCGAATTGCCCTTCACGACAACGACCTTCGCATGTAACTCTTCCTGCGCAGCACGCGATGGGTGACCGGACGTGACGAAGGGTTCTCGGAAGAGCCGCAGGCGTCAGAAGGCCCCCACGAAGGCCCGGCCCGAACAAGACCGTTCGGCTCCCGCTCGACGCCCCGCGCCAGCATTCCGCTTGCGAACTGCCGCTCTGCTGGCAATCGGGTCGGGTGCGCTGTTCGTTCTGCTCGCAAGCGGGCTGTCCTGGTTCAAGACGTCCGACATCCCGTCTCAACCGACCCGCGAGGCCGAGCTGAGCTTTGTCGGCAGCCAGGCGTGCAGCGGCTGCCACCAGGCGGAGACACGGCTGTGGCAAAGCTCGCAACATCGTCACGCCATGGACCACGCGACTGACGCGTCTGTCCGCGGCGACTTCGACGATGCCGCGTTCGAATATGCCGGCACGCGCTCGCGCTTCTTCCGCAAGGACCAACAATTTCTGGTCGAGACAGACGGCCCGGACGGCAAGCTTGCGACGTTTGAGGTGAAATACACCTTCGGGGTCGATCCCCTGCAGCAATATCTGATCGAATTCCCCGATGGACGCATCCAGGCCCTGTCGATTGCATGGGACACGCGGCCCAAAGATCAGGGGGGACAGCGCTGGTTCCATCTCTATCCGGATGCTGCCGTCACCAGCAGCGATCCCCTGCACTGGACCAGGCTCAATCAGAACTGGAATTTCATGTGCGCCGAGTGCCACTCGACGGACGTGCACAAGAACTACGACGCCGCGAAGGACCGGTTCGCGACCAACTTCTCCGAGATTAGCGTCGGCTGCGAGGCCTGTCATGGCGCAGGCTCGCGACATGTTGCATGGGCGCACCAGAAGCCTGCAGCGCGCAGCCCGGACAAGGGCCTGCTTGTCCGATTCGACGAACGCTCGGGCATCACCTGGTCAGCCGATGCCGAAACCATGACTCCGAAGCGCAGCGCGCCTCCGGCAACGCTGCGCAAGGAAGTCGAGGTCTGTGGGCGCTGCCACGCGCGACGCGGACAGTTCTCCGAAGACTGGATGCCGGGCGAGTCCCTGTCGGAAACCCATCGGGTGTCGCTGCTCGACCGGCAACGCTTCCATGCCGACGGCCAGATGCGCGACGACGAGGAGACCTACAACTACGCCTCGTTCAAGCAGAGCAAGATGTTCGCCAAGGGCGTCACCTGCAGCGACTGCCATGATCCGCACAGTGCGGCACTCAAAGCACCCGGCGATGGCGTCTGTGCGCAATGCCATGCGCCGGCCAAGTATGAAGCTGCCGCCCACCGGCAGCATGCCAATGTATCGCCGCCGCCAGGTTGCGCCTCCTGCCACATGCCGGAACGTCGCTACATGGTTGTCGATCGCCGCCACGACCACGGCTTCCGCATCCCCCGCCCCGACTTGTCGGTGCGGCTTGGCACACCGAATGCCTGCAACGACTGCCATCGCGACAAGCCCGCCGCATGGGCGGCGCAACAGGTCGAAACCTGGTTCGGTCCGCAGCGCCTGGGTTTTCAGGCCTATGCGCGGGCATTTCATGCGGCATGGAGCGAAGCGGCCGACGCGCAGGCTCTCCTTTCGGCCGTTGTCGCGAATGACGCTCCGGGGATAGTCCGCGCCAGCGCGCTGGCCGAGTTGCCCGCTCCCGACGCCGATCTAATCCGTCGCGCTCTCTCCGATCCCGATCCGCTCGTAAGATTGGGCGCGCTCGATGCGCTGGAGGGCATTCCGGCCGACCAGCTCTGGACGCTCGCATCTGCGCAATTGACCGATCCGGTGCGCGGCGTGCGCATCCGCGCCGCCGAGCTTCTTGCCTCCGTTCCGCCATCGCGCCAGCCGGCCGCCGATCGCAACAAGTTCACGCAAGCCGCCGCCGAATTCGTGGCGGCGCAGAAATTGAATGCGGATCGTCCGGACGCCCGGGCTGCGCTCGGCAACTTCCTTGCAAGACAGGCCGGTGCCGCCGAAGCCGAGGCCGAATATCGGGCGGCCCTCAGGCTTGATCCATCGTTCCCGCCTGCCGCCATCAATCTTTCCGATCTCTACCGGCAGCTTGGGCGCGACAGCGATGGCGAACGCATTCTTCGCGAGACCCTGACCAAGTCCGGGCAAAATGCCTCACTTCACCACGCGCTCGGCCTCGTGCTCGTGCGGGAAAAGCGCGCCGATGAGGCGCTCGGTGAATTGCGTCAAGCAGCGGAGCTGGACCCCGGTCAACCGCGCTATGCTTACGTCTATGCCGTGGGGCTAAACTCCTCTGGCCGCCGCGATGACGCCCTTGCCGTTCTACGGACCAGCTTGCAAGTGCATCCCAACGATCGTGAATCCGTTTCTGCGGCCCTCGCGCTGAGCCGCGAAAAAGGAGATTCCGCATCTGCCTTGGGCTACGCTGAGCAACTCTCACGCTTGATGCCCGGCAACCGCGAGATTGAAGATCTGATCAAGCAGCTCAAGCAATAGCCGACTAGCGAGACTCTGCCGCTCGGCTAGTTGCGCACCGCGTATAGTGGCGTCCTGAGCGTGAGCTGGTACGCCGGTTTCGGCAGCCACATGATCTCGGCGGTCAAGCCAAACAGTCGGTTGTCATTGTCGTCCATGCGGTCCAGATCGAGTCGCACGATGGGCTGGGTGAACGACTGGATCGGCGCGAGGTTCAGAAGCTGGGCGCCTTCGAACGACTGTACCCCGACGCGCCCCGTAAACTTCCAGTTATTCGGCCATTGATAATAGCCACCGACATAACCGATCGTATTTGGATTAACTCTCACCGCTGCGTTGCCCACATCAACGCGTATGTGCTGGATGCCTACGAGAAAGCCGCGAGTCTCGTCCTTGTCCAGAGCATAATCGAACTCGAGAATGTTGTTGAAAGACGTTGCGGTCAGTGGGCCGTTTGGAACGGATTGGGTGATCGTGGATTGCAGCGTCACGGTCGGGAAATTCCCGCCATTCTGCTGGTAGATGTCGGCCTGGAAACCGATATTCCAACTGGTGATGTCAAACGAAGACCATCCGCTGCCCGCAAACTGCGTGGAACTGCCGGACACGCCGGCGTAGAGCGAGACGCGATCGGTGACATCGATCGTAAACGGAAGATCGACGTTGAGTGATTTTGCTGCCGGCAATCCGGTCGACAATGCAGCGCCGTTCGATCCGGCGAGCGTTGGCACCGCATTGAAGAAGGAGGGATGACCAAAGCCAAACGCCAAGGATCCCTGTGGGATTTGCGCGTAATAGGTTCTGAGATCGAGGTACATCGTCGGCACGGCCGGCTTCTTGTCGCCGTCGCTGTCGTCATCGGCCTCAGCGGCCAACGCGCTTGCCGCCGGACAGATCAGGGCGAGCCCGAGTGCGGCCTTCAGAACGGACCGAAACCTCATCAACCGCTCCGAGTTCGACGCAAACCTTGCTTACCCGCAAGGCCCGCCAGATGCTGCAACATATCGTGCCACGAATTGCGTCGCTCTGTCTGCAACCTTCGGATCGCGATTTTCCCCTTAGACATACACCGCGTCCCGGCGAAAGGTGTGGAAAGCCATCTCGAACGACACCCCGTGCAGCAGCAATGTGTCGCAGAGCCGTGCAGCAGTTCCCCGGCCAGGCCGGCCTCGTGCGCGATTTCAGGCTGGTCGGAAGCGCTGGCTGGGGCGGGAGGGATCGAACCTCCGAATGGCGGAATCAAAATCCGCTGCCTTACCGCTTGGCTACGCCCCAACAGGCGACCCGGGGTCGGCGGAAGAACTGGCTACCGCAGATTCCCTTCGGTCGCAGCCGGTCTATAGGGTGCGGCGCGGCATTTCAACCGCCTGGAGGCGCAAAATACCACAGCTTCCGGGACCGGCCGCGCCACACTCTATTATACGCCCGGGACGAAGGCCCGTGCCGGGCCGGAGCCATCCGGCGGCCGGCGTCCGGCGTCCGGGCAGTTGAGACCTCCGGCGTTTCATGGGAAGACGGCGCCAACATCTGTCCACGGGAGTGAGCCATGACCTACCGCGCGCCAATCTCTGACATGCTGCTGTCGCTCAATCATGGCGCCGGCCTGAAGGCCGCCGTGGAAGCCGGCCATTATGGCGATTTCGACGCCGACATCGTGGCCGCCGTGCTGGAGGAAGCCGGCAAGTTCGCCACCGACGTGCTGGCGCCGCTCAACCGTGTCGGCGACGAGCACGGCATCAAGCTCGACGCCGGGAAAGTCACGACTGCGCCGGGCTGGCCCGATGCCTATAAGCGCTGGACCGAGGGCGGCTGGAACGCGGTGTCCGGGCCTGAAGCGTTCGGCGGCCAGGGCCTGCCCGTTGCGATCAACGCCGCCTGCACCGAGATCTGGAGCGCCTCCAACGTCGCCTTCGGCCTGTGCCCGCTGCTGACGGCCTCGGCGATCGAGGCGCTGGATGCGCATGGCAGCGACGAGCTGAAGGCGATCTACCTCGAGAAGCTCGTCTCGGGCGAATGGACCGGCACCATGCAGCTCACCGAGCCGCAGGCCGGCTCCGACGTCGGCGCGCTGCGCACCCGCGCCGAAAAGCAGGCCGACGGCACCTATCGCATCAAGGGGACGAAGATCTTCATCACCTATGGCGAGCACGACATGACCGACAACATCGTGCATTTCGTGCTGGCGCGTCTGCCGGATGCGCCCGCCGGCACCAAGGGGATTTCTCTCTTTCTTGTTCCCAAGTTCATGGTCAATGCCGACGGCTCGCTCGGCGCACGCAACGACATTTTTGCGAGCGGCGTCGAGCACAAGCTCGGCATGCATGCTTCGCCGACCTGCACCATGACCATGGGCGACTATGGCGGCGCCATTGGTTTCCTGATCGGCGAAGAGAACCAGGGCATGCGCTGCATGTTCACGATGATGAACCAGGCCCGCCTCGGCGTCGGCCTCGAAGGCGTCGGCGTTGCCGATCGCGCCTATCAGCAGGCATTGTCCTATGCGCAGGAGCGCAAGCAGGGCCGCGCCGTCGGCAAGAAGGGCGACGGTTCGGACGCGATCTTCGTCCACCCCGACGTCAAGCGCATGCTGATGCGGATGCGGGCGCAGACCGCGGCGGCGCGCACCATCTGCTACGCGACCGCCGTCGCAATCGACGTTTCGACCCGCGCCAGGGATCCAAAGGTCCGCGCTGACGCGGCCGCGCGCGCGGCGCTGCTGACGCCGATGGCCAAGGGCTATTCCACCGATATCGGCAACGAGGTCGCCTATCTCGGCGTGCAGGTGCATGGCGGCATGGGCTTCATCGAGGAGACCGGCGCCGCGCAGTACTATCGCGACGCCCGCATCACGGCGATCTACGAGGGCACCAACGGCATCCAGGCGATCGACCTCGTCACGCGCAAGCTCGCGGCCAATGGCGGCGCCGCGGTGTGGGCGCTGCTCGACGAGCTCTCGGCCGTCGTCAAGCAGGTCGAAGCCTCCAACGACCCCGCTTTCGGCACCACGGGCGCAAAGCTGCGCGAAGCGCTGGACGCGCTGACGCGCACCAGCAAGTGGCTGCTCGAGCGCGTCACGTCCGCGCCGAACGAGGCGCTCGCCGGCGCAACGCCGTATCTGCAGCAGTTCGGCGCCACGCTCGGCGGCTGCATGCTGGCGTCCGAGGCGCTCGCCGCGAAGGGCGACGGCCTTGCCGATGCACAGCGCTACGTCTCGCTCGCCCGCTTCTTCGCCGAGAACATCACGGTGCAGGCGGCCGGGCTGGAGCGCACCGTGACGGAAAGCGCGGAGTCGGTCGCGGCGGCGGATGCGGTGTTGCTGGGGTAAGGTCTACCCTCCTCCCCGCTGTCATTCCCCGCGAAGGCGGGGAATCCAGTACGCCGCGGCCTCTCGGTAAACTACGGATGTCTCGGAGTACTGGATCGCCCGATCAAGTCGGGCGATGACACCGAATGTTGGGGACGCAGTTGGCCCACAGTCGGTCATCCTGGAGCTTCGCTCCATCCAGGCTATGAAGCTGCGAGCTTCGCCCGCCTCCCCGGTCGCCACAGCACGATGCTCGCGGCGATGAGATCCAGCGCCACACACATCGCAAACGCCGTCGTGTAGTTGCCGGTCAGGCTGCGGACCAGGCCGACGATGCCCGGGCCGAAGGCGCTGACGACGCCGCTGATCGACGTGCCCAGGCCCATCGCGGCGGCAAAGGCGGCAGAGCCGATCTCGCGCTGGATGATCAAAGGTGGGAACGTGATCATGTTGCCGATCGAGAAGCCGTAGACGGCACAGCACACCAGCAGCGCCGTCGGGCTCGTGCTCTGCAGGAGCACGAACAGCGCCGCCGCCTGGCTCGTCATCGACGCCGCGCAGGCGAGCCGCGGATCGAGCCGGTCGACGAACAGGCCGAGCGACAGGCGCCCGACCACCGCCATCGCGGCCATGATGGTCACGGCAAGGCCGGCGCTGGCGCGCCCGATCAGCGGTTCGAGGAATGTCACCTGGTGGACGATGAAGCCCATCTGCGCCAGCAGCGCGATCGCGATCGGCAGCACCATGGTCCAGAACGCCGCGTTGGCGAGCAGCGCCTTGCGGGAATGGGCCGGCGCGGGCGTGCCGCCACCGGCGGGGCGTTCGCCCGATGCCAGCGGCAGCCCGGCCGGCCAGCCGATGAAGCCGACGACCACCGGCAGCACCAGCAGCACCATCACCGTCGTGGCCGCCAGCATCGCCGAGCGGAAGCCGATGCTGGAGGTCAGCGACAGCAACAGCGGAACGAGGACGATGCCGCCGCAGGTCGCGCCGTTGAAGGCGAGGCTGAGCGCGAGGCCGCGGCGCCGATCGAACCAGGAGTTCAGCACCGTCGCGATCACCACGGTGCCCATGCCGGTCCAGCCGACCGCCATCAGCGCATAGGCAAGATAGAGCTGCCAGGGCGTCTGCATCAGCGCCAGCAGAACGGTCGATGCGCCGAGCGCCGAGAGGCCGCACAGGATCAGCGAACGCAGCCCGATACGGGCGAGCAGATCGTCGGTGAAGATGACGAGGACGGAGGTCAGCAGAAACGAGAAGGTGCTGGCCGCGGAGACCAGCGTGCCCGGCCAGCCATGGGCGCGCTGAAGCTCGGCGAGATAGACGCCCTGGCCGTAGAGGCCGAAGCCGAACATAAAGAAGGCCATCAGGAAACAGGCCAGCACAACGCGCCAGCCGCGATAATGCAGCGAGGATTCGTCGACACTCGTCGCGGCAATCATCAATCGAGCAATCGGCCAAATGGAACGGCACGATCGTGCACCACAACCACCGGTTTTTCAAATGAAACATTGTAGCCATTTGTTGCAATGCGCAATGATCCCATGAGCGGTGCGCCGGTGCGATCCAGCCGATCATGGTTCCCTGGACGGAATACCGCCGCGACGGGCGGCGCCATGCGCCGGGATCAAGGGAATCGTCGTCGAAAAGGCCGAGCGGGCGGATTGGCACGTCTGCAAGATGATGTAGGCTGATGCTTGCGAGACTCGCCGGCGGCAAGCCGTCGCGGCGACCGCAGGGGGTCATCATGCCGAATGGCAATATCATCGTCGCCGAAGAGCGTGGAACGCGCGTGATCACCCTGCGCCGCCCGGGCAAGAAGAACGCGATCACGCAGGACATGTATCGGGAGATGAGCCGCGCGATCGACACCGCGCAGAACAACCCCGATATCCGCTGCATGATCATCACCGGCGGCTCCGGCGTGTTCACGGCCGGCGACGACATCGACGATTTTCTGAAGGCCGACACGGCACGCCCGGAGACGCTTTCGGACGGCGCCAAGTTTCTCTATTCGCTCGCCCTCAACGTCAAGCCGATCATCGCGGCCGTGGACGGCGCCTCGATCGGCATGGGCACCGTGATGCTGTTCCATTGCGACTACGTGCTCGCTTCGAACGCGGCGACCTTCTCCGCGCCCTATATCCATCTCGGGCTGGTGCCGGTCGGCGCCGCCAGCCTCTTGATGCCGAACACGATGGGTTACCAGCGCGCCTTCGCGATGCTGGTGATGGGACGGACCTTCACCGCCGCGGAGGCGCACGCCGCCGGCTTCGTCAACACCGTGGTCTCGCCGGGGCACACCGAGGTCGAGGCGCGCAAGGTGGCGCGCGATATCTGCCGGCTGCCCGCCGAGGCGGTCGCGACCTCGCGCAAGCTGCTGCGTGCCCCGCCGGAGCAACTCACCCGCCGCATCGACCAGGAGGCCCATCTGTTCGGCGAGCGCTTGAAGTCGGACGATGCTATCGCTGCGTTCAACGCGTTTGCGAGCAGGAAGAAGCGGTAGATCCCGTCATTCCGGGGCGCCACGAAGTGGCGAGCCCGGAATCCATTGGGCCGCAGAGTTGTTAGATGAATGGATTCCGGGCTCGCGCTACGCGCGCCCCGGAATGACAGCGAGAACCTTCGTGAAATCTTCGCGCGCAACGACTAATCTTATTCCATGCGACATCTTCTCCGCCTGACCATTTTCGCCCTTGCGCTCGCCGCCCTGCCCGCCTCTGCCCAGACCGCCGCGCCGGTCGAGCTGCGCATCCTTGCGATCAACGATTTCCACGGCAATCTGCGGCCGCCGCCCGGCGGCATCCGCATCAACGATCCCGAGGACGGAGCCAAGAAGGTCATGGTGGCGGCCGGCGGCGCCGAGTACATGGCGACGCTGGTGAAGCAATTGCGCGACGGGCACAAGAACACGATCTTCGTGGCCGCCGGCGACCTGATCGGCGCGAGCCCGTTCCTATCGGCGATGTTCCACGACGAGCCTTCGGTCGAAGCGCTCTCGATGATGGGGCTCGCGATCACCTCGGTCGGCAATCACGAGTTCGACGAGGGCAAGGCCGAGCTGCTCAGGATGCAGAACGGCGGCTGCCATCCGGTCGACGGCTGCCAGGGACCGCATCCCTTCACGGGCGCCAAATTTCACTATCTCGCCGCCTCCACCGTGGAGACGGCGACCGGTCAAAGCGTGCTGCCGCCGTATGAGATCCGTGAGTTCGACGGCATTCCCGTCGCCTTCATCGGGCTGACCTTGAAAGGCACCGCCGGCATCGTGTCGCCCTCGGGCATTGCCGGCCTCGAATTCCGCGACGAGGCCGAAACGGTGAATGCGCTGGTGCCGCAACTGAAGGCGCGCGGGGTGGAAGCGATCGTCGTGCTGATCCACGAAGGCGGCGAGCCTGCCGGCGACTACAATGAATGCCCGGGCATTTCGGGGCCGATCGTCGAGATCGTGAAGAAATTCGATCGCGCCGTCGATGTCGTCGTCAGCGGCCACACCCATCGCGCCTATGTCTGCAATATCGACGGGCGGCTGGTGACGAGCGGCGACAAGTACGGCACCCTGGTCACGGCGATCGATCTCAAGCTCGATCCGGCAACGCGCGACATCGTCGCCGCCAAGGCCGAGAACGTCATCGTCGCCAATGCCTCGCTGGCGAAGGACGCGGAGCAGGCCGCGCTGATCGAGGCCTATGACAAGCTCGCCGCGCCGATCGCCAATCGCCCGGCCGGATCGGTGACGCAGACGCTGTCGCGCATTCCGAACGAAGCCGGTGAAAGCCCGCTCGGCGACGTCATCGCGGACGCGCAGCTCGCCGCGACCAAGGAGGCCATGAATGGCAGCGCTGTCATCGCGCTCACCAATCCCGGCGGCATCCGCACCGATATCGTTCCGAAGGAGAACGGCGCGGTGTCCTTCGGCGAGCTGTTCGCGAGCCAGCCGTTTCGCAACCGCCTCGTCACCATGACGCTGACAGGCAACCAGCTCAAGGAGATGCTGGAGCAGCAATGGCTCGATCCGAAGCGGCCGCGAATCCTCCAGGTGTCGAACGGGTTCAGCTACGCCTGGGATGCGTCGAAGCCGTTCGGCGAACGCGTGATGGCCGAGAGGATGACGCTCAACGGCAGGCCGATGGAGCCCGGAAGCGGCTACCGCGTCACCCTCAACGATTACCTCGCCGTCGGCGGCGACGGCTTCACGGTCGCCAGACAGGGCACGGCGCCGCAATATGGCGGCTACGACGCCGACGCGTTGTTCGCGTTTTTCCAGGCGCACGGGCCGATCGGCCCGTTGCCGCTGAGCCGCATCCTGCGCGTGAATTGATCCGGATCAAACGGGCCGGAACGGGACAACCGTTTGCCATTCCCGGTGGAGCGCATAGATTGCGTTTTGCATTGCGTTTTGGCGCCGGATGCGCCAAGCGACGTCAAGAGCCCGTTCCCAGTGAGCCCGACCTGATGAGCACGCTTCTCCTCTCCCACAAGGCCTGCCTCGACCACGTCACGCCGCCGGGACATCCCGAAAGGCCGGACCGCTTGCGCGCAGTGGAGGAAGCGCTGTCGCACGAGCGCTTCCAGTTCCTGGTCCGCGACCAGGCGCCGGAGGGCGATCTCGATCTCGTCACGCTCTGCCACAACGAGCACTACGTCACCGAGCTGCGCCACATCGCGCCGTCCAGCGGGCTCGTCTATATCGACGGCGACACCTCGATGTCGCCGGGCACCTGGGAAGCGGTGATGCGCGGCGTCGGCGGCGCGGTCGCGGCGACCGAAGCGGTGATGGCGGGCGAGCACCGCAACGCCTTCGTCGCGGTGCGCCCGCCCGGCCATCACGCCGAGATCGGCAAGCCGATGGGCTTCTGCTTCTTCGACAATGTTGCGATCGCCGCGCGTCACGCGCAGCGCAAATACGGCATCACGCGCGCGGCCATCGTCGATTTCGACGTGCATCACGGCAACGGCACGCAGGACATCTTCTGGTCGGACCCCACGGTAATGTACTGCTCGACGCACCAGATGCCGCTGTTTCCGGGCACCGGCGCGAAGGGCGAACGCGGCGACCACGACACCATCGTCAACGCGCCGCTGGCGTCCGAGGATGGTGGCCCGGAATTCCGCAGCGCTTTCGAGAACCTGATTCTGCCGCAGCTCGAAAAATTCAGCCCCGAGCTCCTCATCATCTCTGCGGGCTTCGATGCACATTATCGCGATCCGCTGGCCTCGCTGAATCTGCGCGCGGAGGATTATGCCTGGGTGACGCGCAAGCTGATGGACCTTGCCGACAGGACCGCCGGGGGCCGCGTTGTTTCGGTGCTCGAGGGTGGCTATGACCTGCAAGGACTGAAAGAATCTGTTACGGCGCATGTCGGCGCCCTGATGGGCGCCTGACGACGCCCGCCACATTAAGCCCGCAAAACCCGCCTTCACTGCGAGGCAAGCGAATCGGGCAATCGGAAACGGATATGGCCGAAAATACCCAAGTCGACGTCTCCAGGCTCACCTTCGAGCGCGCGATCGAGGAACTCGAGACGATCGTGAAGCGGCTCGAGGACGGCAAGGTGCCGCTCGAGGAATCCGTGACGATCTACGAGCGCGGCGAAGCGCTGAAGCGCCGTTGCGAGGAACTGCTGCGCCAGGCCGAAGCCCGCGTCGACAAGATCACCACCGATGCGAGCGGTCAGGCCACCGGCACCGCGCCGCTCGACGTCCAGTAAGGGACCCCGACCAAGCCTCTTTCGGGCATCGGACGCCTGCAATTTTTTCATGATCGCACGCAGCTGTGTGGGCTCATGGGGCGGGCGGTCGGGCACCGAGATCGAAGAATTCCCCCGCCGGGGCCATTCGGCCCCGCGAATCGAGCGGAAATAGCCCTCCTCTCGCCGAAAATCCTGCCGGGGAACCGGGCAAGGCAGGAACCCCGCCGCGGGCGCCGCAGTTAACCACTCTGGCCCGGGGGTTGCAGGCGTATGCCCGTAATCGCCCCAGCGGGTTGGCTTTGGCCCAAGCTTTGGTGTAAAGCTGCGCGGAGTGTGGCTTTTTGTTAGCCTTGCGTAGGCATCGATTACCGACGACAAGCGCTTCAAACTGCTAATGAAATTGGCTGGGACGGACGAAGCCGATCTAAGTGACAGGGATCACAGAGACTGAACCGGAGCGCACTTAAGCTCACCTAAGCTTGAAGACGGGGCCTTGCCCCATGCAGGTGGCTCCGACGGTTTAAGGACTCGCGCTGCGCCGATATTGTGCAAACCCATCGCGCACCGGAACGACCTTCCGGCGCTGACAAATTGGAAATCGCCGTGAACGCATACAGTAAGACGCCGCTTCTCGACACCATCCGGACGCCGGACGACCTGCGCAAGCTCAAGATCGAGCAGGTTCGCCAGGTCGCCGACGAGCTGCGGCAGGAGACCATCGATGCCGTCTCGGTAACCGGCGGTCACTTCGGCGCGGGTCTCGGCGTGGTCGAGCTCACCACCGCGATCCATTACGTCTTCGACACGCCGCGCGACCGGCTGATCTGGGACGTCGGCCACCAGGCCTATCCGCACAAGATCCTCACCGGTCGGCGCGACCGCATCCGCACCCTGCGCACCGGCGGCGGCCTGTCCGGCTTCACCAAGCGCAGCGAGAGCGACTACGATCCGTTCGGCGCGGCACATTCCTCGACCTCGATCTCCGCCGGCCTCGGCATGGCCGTGGCACGCGACCTCTCCGGCGGCAAGAACAACGTTATCGCCGTCATCGGTGACGGGGCGATGTCGGCTGGCATGGCCTATGAGGCCATGAACAATGCCGGTGCGATGAACTCGCGCCTGATCGTCATCCTCAACGACAACGACATGTCGATCGCGCCGCCGGTCGGCGCCATGAGCGCCTATCTGTCGCGCCTGTATTCCGGCAAGACCTATCGCACGCTGCGCGAGGCGGCCAAGCAGATCAACAAGCGCCTGCCCAAGATCATCGCCAACCGCGCCAACCGCGTCGAGGAATATTCGCGCGGCTTCATGATGGACGGCGGCACGCTGTTCGAGGAGCTCGGCTTCTATTACGTCGGCCCGATCGACGGCCATAACCTCGACCACCTCCTGCCCGTGCTGAAGAACGTCCGCGACATGGAGGAAGGCCCGATCCTGGTCCACGTGGTGACGCAGAAGGGCAAGGGTTACGGCCCGGCGGAAGCTTCCGCCGACAAGTACCATGCCGTCGTCAAGTTCGACGTCGCGACCGGCACGCAAGCCAAGGCCAAGCCGAACGCGCCCGCCTACCAGAACGTGTTCGGCCAGAGCCTCGTCAAGGAAGCGCAGAAGGACGAGAAGATCGTCGCCATCACCGCGGCGATGCCGTCCGGCACCGGCGTCGACATCTTCAACAAGGCGTTCCCGGACCGCACCTTCGACGTCGGCATCGCCGAGCAGCACGCGGTGACCTTTGCCGCCGGTCTTGCGAGCGAAGGCTACAAGCCGTTCTGCGCGATCTACTCGACCTTCCTGCAACGCGGCTACGACCAGATCGTGCATGACGTCGCGATCCAGAACCTGCCCGTCCGCTTCGCCATCGACCGCGCCGGCCTCGTCGGCGCCGACGGCGCGACGCATGCCGGCTCGTTCGACAACGCCTATCTCGGCTGCCTGCCGAACATGGTGATCATGGCGGCGGCCGACGAGGCCGAGCTCGTGCACATGGTGGCAACCCAGGTCGCGATCGACGACCGTCCGAGCTCGCTGCGCTATCCGCGCGGCGAAGGCCGCGGCATCGAGATGCCCGAGGTCGGCATTCCGCTCGAGATCGGCAAGGGCCGCATGATCCGCCAGGGCAGCAAGATCGCCCTGCTCTCGTTCGGCACCCGCCTCGCCGAATGCGAGAAGGCAGCCGACGAGCTCGCCGCGCACGGCCTTTCGACCACCATCGCGGACGCGCGCTTCATGAAGCCGCTGGACACCGAGCTGGTGCTCAAGCTCGCCCGCGACCACGAGATCCTGATCACGATCGAAGAAGGCTCGGTCGGCGGCTTCGGCTCGCACGTCGCGCAGTTCTTGACAGACCAGGGTGCGCTCGATAGCGGCATGGTCAAGTTCCGCACGATGGTGCTGCCCGACGTGTTCCAGGACCACGACACGCCGGCCGCGATGTACGCCCGTGCCGGTCTCGACGCCAAGGGCATCGTCGCCAAGGTGTTCGAAGCGCTCGGCAAGGACGTGAAGACCGAGACGGTCAAGCTGGCTTGATTGATTTCACCTCTCCCGCTTGCGGGAGAGGTCGGATCGCGAAAGCGATCCGGGTGAGGGCTTTTTCCTCCAGGGGGCTCTCGATTGTCGAGACACCCTCTCCCCAACCCTCCCCCGCAGGCGGGGGAGGGAGCGCAGTTTTCGCCGCGGTTTGCAGCTCGCCTGATTTCTTCTGAGCAGTCCCCCATGAAAATCTATCTGGCAGGCCCCGACGTGTTCCTGCCGGATGCGGTCGAGATCGGCCGGCGCAAGGCCGAGATCTGCGAGCGCTTCGGGCTCACCGGCCTTTATCCTCTCGACAACGAGATCGACCTCACCGCCCCCGACGCCTCGCGGCAGATCTTTTGCGGCAACGAGGCGATGATGGATGCGGCCGACGCCATCATCGCCAACCTGACGCCGTTCCGCGGTGCCGGCGCCGATCCCGGGACCGTCTACGAGCTTGGCTACATGGCCGGGCGCCGTAAATTGTGTTTCGCCTATTCCAACGATGGCGCCACCTATGCCGACCGCGTCGGCCGTTTCATGGACGTCACGACCGAGGACGGGCGGCTGGTCGATGCGCAGGGCCTGACGGTCGAGGATTTTGGCCTCGTCGACAACCTCATGATGATCCATGCGCTGGAACTGCACGGCTGCCCGCTGGTGACGCCGGCCACGATGCCGATCGACGTCTGGCACGATCTCGCCGCGTTCGAGGCTTGCGTCCGGATGGCGGCCGCGCGATTGATTGCACCATAAGCGCATCAATCGTCCCAAGAATCGGTCCAAGAATCGTTCCAAGAATCGTCTCATGAGAGCGTGATGTCCCCTTCCCGCAAACGCGCCGATATTCTGCTGGTCGAGCGCGGCCTGTTCGAGAGCCGGGCACGGGCGCGCGCGGCCATCGAGGCCGGCCTCGTCACGGCCGACGACAAGCAGGTGACGAAACCGTCGGAGACCATCGCCGAGGACGCGGTGATCCAGGCCGAGCCCGCGCACCCCTACGTGTCGCGCGGCGGCGTCAAGCTCGCCGGCGCGCTGGAACGCTACCCGATCGAGATCGAGGACCATGTCTGCCTCGACGTCGGTGCCTCCACCGGCGGTTTCACCGAGGTGCTGCTGGCCAATGGCGCAAGCCTGGTGTTCGCCATCGACGTCGGCACCAGGCAGTTGCATCCCTCGCTGCGCGATCATCCCAAAATCGTGTCGATGGAGGAGACCGACATCCGCGCCTATGAAGGCAGACGCCTGCCGGCGCGGCCCGATGTCGTCGTGATCGACGTCAGCTTCATCTCGTTGAAGGCCGTTCTGCCCGTGGCGCTGTCGCTGGCGGCCGCACCGATGAGCCTGCTGGCGCTGATCAAGCCGCAATTCGAGGCCGAGCGGAAGCACAACAAGAAGGGCATCATCCGCGACGCCGCCGTGCATCAGCAGATCTGCGACGATATCGCGGCCTTCGCCGCCTCGCTCGGCTGCACCGACATCGAGGTGTTCCCCTCGCCGATCACCGGCGGCGACGGCAACATCGAATTCTTCCTGGGCGCGCGCCGTGGTTGAGCGCCTGAGGATCGATCACGTCGGCCATCGCGGCGACGGCGTCGCGCTCGGCGCCGGCGAAGCGATCTATGTGCCGTATGCGCTCGGCGGCGAGACCGTCGAGGTCGACCATGTCGCGGGCAACCATCCCGACCGCCGCAAGCTGCTGGCGGTCGACGTCGCAAGCCCCGAGCGCGTCGCGCCGTTCTGCCCGCATTTCGGCATCTGCGGCGGCTGCGCGATCCAGCACTGGGCGGCCGAGCCGTATCATGCCTGGAAGCGCAGCATCGTGGTCGAGACGCTGGCGCAGGCCGGCATCGATTGCGAGGTCGCGCCGCTGGTCGATGCCCATGGCGTGGGGCGCAGGCGCGTCACGCTGCACGGCCGGTTCGGCACGCATGACATCCTCAAGGTCGGCTTCTCGGCAGCGAGCTCGCACGACGTCATCCCGATTCATCGCTGCCCGATCCTCGATCCCGCACTCGACGGCGCGCTCGATGCCGCCTGGGCGCTGGCCGAGCCGCTCACGTCCAAAATGCCGGTGACGAAGCCGCTCGACATCCAGGTCACCGCCACCACCAACGGCCTCGATGTCGATGTGCGCGGCTCCGGCCCGCTGCCGACGCCGCTGGTCACGGCGCTGTCGCGCGTCGCCGAGCAGCATCGCCTCGCGCGGCTGACGCGGCATGGCGAGCTGGTGCTGCAGCGCCTGCCGCCGACGGTGAAGATGGGCCGCACTGAAGTGACGCTGCCGCCGGGCTCGTTCTTGCAGGCAACCGTCGCGGGCGAAGAGACGCTGGCGTCTCTCGTGGCCGAACGCGTCGGCAAGGCCAAGGAGGTTCTCGACCTATTCTGCGGTGTCGGGCCCTTCGCACTGCGGCTCGCCGAGAAGGCGCGCGTCACCGCTTACGATAGCGATGCCGGCGCAGTTGCCGCGCTGGCAAAGGCCGCGCGCACGCCCGGGCTGAAGCCGATCAAGTGCGAGCCGCGTGACCTGTTCCGCCGCCCTCTGGTGCCGCAGGAGCTGCGCGACTTCGACGCCGTCGTGTTCGATCCCCCGCGCCAGGGCGCACAGGCGCAGGCACTGAAGCTCGCCGCAAGCAAGGTGCCCGTCATCGTCGCGGTGTCCTGCAACGTCGCAACCTTCGCCCGCGACGCACGGCTGCTGATCGACGGCGGCTACAGGATCGACGGCGTCGTGCCGGTCGACCAATTCCGCCACACGCCGCATGTCGAGCTGGTGGCGCGGTTTGCGCGGTAGCTGCAAGCCTCGTGGGACGGCCCGCCGCGGGCGCCTCACCAGATTGATCCGCGGCCGATCCGAACCTTGATACCGGTCAACCGCCCGAGCTTCCGGGGACGCTAGAAGCGTCGTGGCGAAAGGGCCGTGGAGCGGATGATGGCGATCGACCGGCGACAACTCATGACCATCGCGCTCGGACTTTCCGCGGCGGCAATCAGCGCCCGCCCCTCGGCTGCGGCGACGACGACCTATGAGGAAACGGTGCGAGCGTCGCGAGCGCCGCTGCAATCGGTGCCGCGGGACCGCGAGCTCGTGCGCTTTGCCACGCTCGCCGCCAACAGCCACAACACCCAGCCCTGGATCTTCTCCGCCCGCGGCAATGAAATCCTGATTGCGCCCGATTTCGCGCGCCGCTGTCCGGTGGTCGATCCGGACGATCACCACCTTTTCGTCAGCCTCGGCTGCGCCGCCGAGAACCTCGTTCTCGCGGCATCAGCGCTCGGCTGGCGCGCGAACCCGATTATCGACGGTGACAAGGTCCGGATCGCGCTGGAGCAGGCGCGCCCCGAAGCGTCGTCGCTCGTCAACGCGATTCCCCTCAGGCAATGCACCCGTGCAGCCTTCGACGGCAAGCCGGTGGCGCCCGACATTCTGCGCCAGCTCGAGAACGCCTGCCGGGAGCCGAACGTCTCGGCAATCCTTATGACCGAACGCGCCGCCATCGCAAAGATCACCGACTACGTGCTCGAAGGCAATGCCGCGCAAATGCGCGACAAGGCCTTCATGCGCGAGCTCGTGAGCTGGATGCGCTTCAACGAGGCGGATGCGGTCGCGACCATGGACGGGTTGTTCTCGCGGGCCTCGGGAAGCCCGTCCCTGCCGGCATGGATCGCGCGACCGCTGCTCAGGTTCTTCTTCACCGAAAGCGGCGAGAGCGGGAAATACCGCGCCGAGCTCGACAGCTCCGCGGGTGTCGTCGTGCTTGCCGCCGATCGTAGCGACACGTCGCACTGGATTGCGGTCGGCCGTGCCTGCCAGCGGTTCGGCCTGCAGGCGACCGCGCTCGGGCTCAAATATTCCTTCGTCAACCAGCCGATCGAGGTGGCGACGCTAAGGCCGCAGTTCGCAGTCTCGCTCGGACTCGGCGAGCGGCGTCCCGATATCGTGATGCGCTTCGGAGCCGGGCCGGATCTGCCGAAATCGCTCCGCCGCGCCCCGGAACTGGTGATGCGGCCGACGCAATAGCTAGCGTCGAAGGCCGCCGAGCGCCGGTGACTCGCCGGGCAGCATGTTCGATCTGATATCGCTGTCCATGCGGCCCGAGCCCTGCTGGGTGAACCCGGCCCCGAACGACAGGCTGAGGTTGGAGGTCGGCTTGAATTCGACCCCCGCGAACGCGCCGTAGCCGGGCGCGGCGCCGGAGGTGAGCGGCGCAAGCGAACTGCCAATGCCGTTGCCGTATTTCAGCGTGTCGAAGCCGGCAAAGAACGTGACGGGCATGCCGCCCGCCGTCTTGGTGTTGTAGCCGAACTGCGTGCTGTCATAGGAGAGCGCGCTGAAATTGCCGGCCTGTCCAGCCTGGCCGAGACCGCTCCAATTGAGGTTGCCACGCTGGCTACCGACGAAGAAGCCGTTCGCAAAGTTGGCGCGCCCGCCTGCGTCGCTGGCACTGAAGCCTGGAAAATTGCCGTAACTTTCGGAGCTCTGGCCATCGCTGCCGCCAAAGCCGAAAGGTCCGCCCGGTATCCAATACCTCAAGGGTGCAACTTGCGCATGAGCGGGCGCTCCGCCGAGGCAAAGCACGGCGAAGAGAGCTGCGAGACCGCAAGAACCTGCAAGGCTGGACATTCCGGCTACCGTCAAAATGCTCACAAATTATACCCTCGGTATATCGCGATGGCCAGCGAAGCAATGGCGGTCCCCGCGGCCCCGGTTCCAGGGTCACGTATTCCTGACAAATTGAACCTCCCATCCGCCGGATTGACCCACATAGAGGACGCGCAAGCTCGAGCCGTCATCGCGATCGCCAGAGCCTCGTGCGATCCGGCAATGCGCAGTTTGCGCTGACCTTTGAAAATGCCCGACACAGCATGGAGGTCGTCATGGAGGTCAATTCCGACAGGTTGAACGCGTTTATGGGCAAGATGATCACCGAGGTCGGGGCCGCGATGAACGCATCGCTGGTCCTGCTGGGCGACAAGCTCGGCCTCTATCGCGCCCTCGCCGCCAAGGGGCCGATGAACTCTGCAGAACTCGCAAGCGCCACCGGAACGAACGAACGCTACGTCCGCGAGTGGCTGTCGAGCCAGGCGGCTTCTGGTTACGTCGAATATGATACCGCTTCAGGAAAATTCTCGATGTTGCCGGAGCAGGCGATGGCGCTTGCCGACGAGGACAGCCCGGTGTTCCTCGGCGCAGTCGGCAATGTCATTGCCGCGGCGTTTCTCGACGAGCCGAAAATCACGGATGCATTCAAGTCCGGCAAGGGAGTCGGCTGGAACCGACGGAGCGAGTGCCTGTTCTGCGGCACCGCCCGCTTCTTCCGCACCGGCTACATGCATCATCTGGTGCAGGAGTGGCTACCCGCGCTCGACGGCGTGGTGGACAAGCTCAAGCGCGGCGCCAAGGTCGCCGATGTCGGTTGCGGGCATGGCGTTTCGACGCGGCTGATGGCGAACGCCTTCCCGAACTCCCGGTTCTACGGCTTCGACTATCACGAGGGCTCGATCGAGGCCGCGCGAAAGGCGGCCAATGAGGCCAAGCTGGGCGACCGGGTCAGCTTCGCTGTTCACTCGGCCAAGACCTATCCGGCCGAAGGCTATGATCTCGTCTGCTTCTTCGATTGCCTGCACGACATGGGCGATCCCGTCGGCGCCATCAGCCACGTACGCGAAGCCATGGACAAGGACGGCACCTGCATGCTGGTCGAGCCGTTCGCGGGCGACCGCCTCGAAGACAATCTCAATCCGGTCGGTCGCGTCTACTATGCGGCGTCGACCATGATCTGCACACCGGCCTCGCTCGACCAGGAGGTCGGCCTGGCGCTGGGCGCACAAGCGGGAGAAGCAAGGCTGCGCAAGGTCGCCCGCGAAGGCGGCCTGACGCGCTTCCGCCGCGCCGCCGAAACGCCCTTCAACTTGATCCTGGAGGCGCGGATCTGATCTCGATCGCGCCGGGCGCACGGAGGCGGCATGCGGCCATGCCCGTACCGCAGCCTCGCCCGGTGCCGACATCCTTGCCTCACTCGCGCCGCAACGTAAGCTGGCGTCGAGCAGGCGGCGCGAGTCCGCCGCAATGGGAGGATGACGATGCGATATCTGGGTCTGGCGCTGGCTGTGCTGTTCACCATCGCGACCTCGGAAGCCGGCCGCGCGGCCGAGCCGACCCGCTTCGTGCCGCTGAAACCCGACAAACTTTCGTCGTCGCAGAAGGAATGGGCGGACGCGATCGCGGTGCCCCCGCGCAACGCGAAATTCACCAACCCGCCCTACCGCGCCTATATCCGCAACCCGGAGCTGGCGCCAAAACTCTCTGCGATGTCGGACTATCTGCGCTGGAATTCGTCACTGCCGGCGCGCCTCAGCGAATTCGCGATTCTGATCACCGCGCGGCAATGGACGGCGCAGTATGAATGGTTCGCGCATTATCCGCTTGCGATGAAGGCCGGGCTCGATCCTGATGTCGCCAAGGACGTCGCCAACGGCGTGCGGCCGAAGGCGATGAAGGACGACGAGGCCGCGCTCTACGACCTCGCGATGGCGCTCTATCGCGACAAGAAGGTGTCCGACGATGTCTACCGCGCGGCCCAGCAAAAATTCGGCGAGCGCGGCATCATGGATGTCATCGGCCTGATCGGCTATTACGACCTGGTCTCGATGACGCTGATCACGATGCAGGCGGAAGCGCCGAACGACAGCGTGCCTCCGCTGCCGCCGCTGGCTGCGAAATAGCTACGCAGCAACCGCGGTTTATACCGCACGATCCCAAGAAGCCTGGAGACCCCGGTGACATCTGACAGCCCCGTCGCCTACGAATGCGCGGGCAACATCGCCCGCATCACGCTCAACCGCCCGCCGGTCAATGCGCTGAGCCTCGAGGTCATCCGGGCGGTGGTCGCGGCACTGCGCCGCGCCGCCGACGATCCGGATGCGCGCGTGGTTGTGCTGGCGAGCGCGATCGCCAGGCGCTTTTCGGCAGGCCTCGACCTCGACATCCTGCTTGGCAAATCCGGCGCCCAGATCCGCGAATTCCTCCAGGCGCTCTATATCGACCTTTACGACGCCCAGTACGGGCTCGGAAAGCCGTCGATCGCCGCGGTCGGCGGCGCGGCCCGCGGCGGCGGCATGACCATGGCGGTGTCCTGCGACGTGGTGCTGGCATCCGAGAGCGCGACGTTCGGCTATCCCGAGATCGACGTCGGCGTCATTCCCGCGATCCACTACGCGCATCTGCCGCGCATCATCGGGCGCCACCGCGCTTTCGAGCTGCTGTTCACCGGCCGCGTCTTCAGCGCCGCCGAGGCACGCGAGCTCGGCGTGGTGAACCGCGTCGTGGGAGATACGGAGCTCGAGGCCGAGGTCGTGAGGCTCGCGGCGCAGTTCGCCGCGAAATCAGCCGCGGTGCTGCGGATGGGCCGGGCCGCCTTCATGCGCCAGATCGACCTCGACTATCGGCGCAGCATTGCCAGCGCCGTGGACGACTTCTGCAACGTCGCGACGTCGGACGAGGCGCAGGAGGGCCTGAGGGCGTTCGTGGAGAAACGGGCACCGAAATGGTGAGGACGGCCGGCCGCCGCGCGCGTCGGGAACGCGAAGCGTTCAGGCGGTCTTGTCGACCGAAGACGATGAATCGGCCGGTGGATATTTCGTCACCGGCACCATGAAGGACTTGGTGCCGACCTGGTAGATGACCTTGCCGTTCTTCCCGTCATCGGTCGCAATCTGCGCCTGCCCGAACATGATGACGTTCTTGTAGACGATGCCGGTGCCCTGGCGGGTGATGCCGTCGGTGGTGACGCTGACCTGCGCTTCGTTGCCGTTGACGGCGAGCACCTTGAAGCTCGCGCTCTTGCCGTTGTCGCCGGAATAGCCGCCCCAGCTTCCCATGAGACGGCTGTCGGAGGCCGGCGGCGCCTGCTTCTCGAGATTGGCGGTCTGCTTGCCGGCGCCGCCCGCAGAGAACAGCAGCACCATGTTCTTGCCGTCCTTGGTGCCGACCGTGACCCCGCCGAAGGTGATAAGCGAGCCCTGGACCTCGCCAAAGCCGCGCTCGGTGTGCCCGTTATGGGTGTATTCGACCTGCGCCCGCGCACCGCGGATGTTCACGACCTTGAAGCCGACCGGCTGGTTGTTGCCCACCCAATTGCCCTTCCAGTCACCGACCAGAGCGCTCTGGTGAAAGATCCGCTCGTTCGCGGGCGAAATCTGGCTGGTGCTCGATGTGACGATGGCCATTGGATTGCTCGGCGGACAGGTCTGGCGAATCCGCTTTCGTTCGCTCCAGCCATGCCAGGACGCTGACCGGAAACGAACGGAAACCATCCGATTAGGGCCACGCGCAGGTTAATGAGCCGTTAAGTTCAACCGCCGGCCGAGACGGCAAAAGGTCTCAGCCGGGGGCCGCTTAGCGTCCCCAGCGGTCCGACCAGATCTTCTCGCCGATCAGGCAGCTGACGCGCGGCTCCTTGTCGGCGACCCGCATCACGGGACGCTCGGGCACGCGGCCTGCGACCTCCATCAGGAGCTTGGTGCGGATCGCTTCCTTGAACTTCTCGCGGTCCTTGATCGTGATGACGAAGGAGCCGGGACCGCCGATGACGCAATCCTCGTAGTAGTAGTCGAGATTGTCGATATCCATGGTCGAATAGGACGGCTCCTTGACCATGATCGGCAGGCCGTTGATGACGATGCCTTTCTCGAGCGCGGCGTCGCGCGCCACCGTGACCGGGCCGCCATTGTTGTTGGGGCCGTCGCCGGAGATGTCGATGACGCGACGCAAGCCCCGATAGGGATCCTCGTCGAACAGCGGCATCGCGAACGTGATCGCGCCGGAGATCGAGGTGCGCGAGGCGCGCCGGATCGGCGTCTTCATGATTTCGGTGGCGACCGCGTCCGCGGTCTCAGGTCCGTCGATCAGCCGCCAGGGAATGATGATCTTCTGGTCGGTGGAGGCGGCCCACTCGAAATAGGTCACCGCAATCCGGCCGTTCGGGCCCATCTTCAGCGCCTGGAGAAACTCTTTCGACTGGATCGCCTGCGCGTAGCCCTCGCGCTGGATCGCCAGCTCGTCCATGTCCATGGAGTAGGAGACATCGACCGCGAGGATCAGCTCGACATCGACCGTCTGCGCATCCTTGTCGGCCGCCAGCCGCTGAGTCCTGGGCGGCTCAAACTTCGGCCCTGGTGCCGCGATGCCCGCAACGTCCCCCCCGGCAAGCACGCCGGCCACCAGCACAGCCCCGATCGAGAACAGCAAGCGCATCGCAGTCTCCCGTCGTATGATGCGATGGTGACATGCAATCGCCTTGCCGCAAAGTGCGAAGATCGCCTGCGCTTCACATTCGAGTTAGGAATTACGCAAAGCTGCCGCCGTGTTGCCGCGCTAGCGTCATCGGAACACGTGCGACCACAGGCTCCGTCATTCCGGGGCGGCTCGAAGAGCCGACCCCGGAATGACAGTACCGGACACGCACCCCGCCCACTTGTCCGGCGCGATTTCCATGCTAGGCTGGCCGCACAGATGGGGATGGAGTCCCCCGACAACCGCCCGGCGGTCGGTGACCGTGATGGGCTGATGACTCCTGCTTGAGGTGGGGCAATTTTTGAGCCTCTGCCTTTGGCGGGAGCATGGACAAACCCGCCAATGGCGGGTTTTTTGTTGCCTGATGGCGGAGGCCGGGACGTGAAGGCCAAGGGGACGTTCGAGGGGAAGTCCAAGGCGTGACGACGACGACACCGAATGCTGCGCGCGCGGGGCTGCCCAGGGGGGTCTGGGTGCTCGGCTTCGTCTCGATGCTGATGGACGTCTCCTCCGAGATGATCCACGCGCTGCTGCCGGTCTATCTCGTCACCGTGCTCGGCGCCTCGACGCTCACGGTCGGCTTCATCGAGGGCATTGCGGAGGCGACGGCCTCGATCACCAAGATCTTCTCCGGCGCGCTGTCGGACTGGCTCGGCCGCCGCAAGCTGCTTGCCGCGCTCGGCTACGGGCTGGCCGCCGTCACCAAGCCGCTATTCCCGCTCGCGCCCAGCGTCGAATGGCTGGTGGCGGCGCGCTTCATCGACCGGGTCGGCAAGGGCATTCGCGGCGCGCCGCGCGATGCGCTGATCGCCGATATCGCACCCGTCGGCCTGCGCGGCGCGAGCTTTGGCCTGCGCCAATCGCTCGACACCATCGGCGCCTTCGTCGGACCGCTCGCGGCGATCGGCCTGATGTGGTGGACGGCTGACAATTTTACCGCCGTGTTCTGGGTTGCCGTGCTGCCGGCCTTTCTGTCCTTCGGCCTGATCGCCTTTGCCGTGAGCGAGCCGGAGCCGGACCCGAGCCGGGAATCTGCGAAAAATCCGCTCAATCTCGCCGCGATGCGGCAGCTCGGAGCGGTCTACTGGCGTGTCGTGGCGGTCGGAATCGTCTTCACGCTGGCGCGCTTCAGCGAAGCCTTCCTGATCCTGCGCGCGCAGAACATCGGCCTCAATGCGATGTGGGTGCCGGCGGTGCTGGTGCTGATGAACATCGTCTACGCGCTGTCGGCCTATCCGGCCGGCGTGCTGTCGGACCGCATCAACCGGACCAGCCTGCTCGCGCTCGGTCTCGTCTTCCTCGCCGGCGCCGATCTCGCGCTCGCGCTGCTGCCGAGCCTCGGCGGCCTCGCGCTCGGGGTCGTGCTGTGGGGGCTGCATATGGGATTGACGCAAGGCCTGCTCTCGGCCCTCGTCGCCGACGCCGCGCCGCCAAGCTTGCGCGGCACTGCATTCGGCTATTTCAACCTGTTCACCGGCCTGGCACTGCTGGCCGCGAGCGTGATCGCCGGTGCGCTGTGGGACGCCTATGGTCCGGCCGGCACGTTCCTGGCAGGGCTCGGCTTCGCGCTGGTGTCGCTCGTAGGGCTGCTCGCCGTCGGCAACGGGCTGGCAGCGGAGGGCAAATGAGGATGGGGGGTCGTTCGTCGTGCTGAGCGGAGTGATCGCAATCGTGGTCGGCAGCGTGCTCGGCGGCTGTGCGCGCTACTTCATCTCCGGCGCTGTCGCGCGGCGGCTGGGCGAGACCTTTCCGTGGGGCACCATGACCATCAACGTCACCGGCGCCTTCCTGATCGGCATTTTTGGCGCGCTGGCAACCCATCCGGGCTCGATGTTCGCCTCGCCCAATCCATGGCTGTTCGCAGTGACCGGTTTCCTCGGCTGCTACACCACGGTGTCCTCGTTCAGCCTGCAAACGCTGACGCTCGCCCGCAACGGCGAGCCGATGCATGCGCTCGGCAACGTCGCCTTCTCGGTTGGACTGTGCCTCGCCGCAGTGAGCTGCGGCTTCCTGCTCGCTGACGGTCTTGGAGGGTAGAGGCCGATGAACGTTCCCTCCTCCGCCGAGCGCTGGCGCAGCGCGATGCTCTATGCCTGGGTTTCCGCCGGCAGCGTCGTCGGCGGCCTGACGCGCTACCTGGTCGGGCTCGCGCTCGATACCGGTCCAGGCTTTCCCTTCGCGACACTGTTCATCAACGCCACCGGCTCGCTGATCATCGGATTCTATGCGACGCTGACCGGCCCGGACGGCCGGATGCTGGCACGGCCCGAGCACCGGCAGTTCGTCATGACCGGGTTCTGTGGCGGCTATACCACCTTCTCGGCCTTCAGCCTGGAAACATTCCGCCTGTTCCACGGCGGCATGAAATACACCGCGCTGGCCTATGTCGCATCCTCCGTCGTCTGCTGGCTGGTGTCGGTCTGGCTCGGCCATATCATGGCGAGCCGCTACAACCGCTTGAAAAGGAGCTGACCATGCAAATTCCCAATCAGGCTGTTTCGCTCCGCATCTTCATCGGCGAGAGCGACCATTTCGACGGCAAGCCGCTCTATGAAGCGATCGTGATGAAGGCGCGCGAGCTGCACCTCGCCGGCGCCACCGTGCTGCGCGGTCCGATGGGGTTCGGCAAGTCGAGCCGGCTGCATACTTCGAAAATCCTGCGGCTCTCGGAAGACCTGCCGCTGCTGATCGAGATCGTCGACAGCGAGGACAACATCAACGCATTCCTGCCCATCCTGGATGGCATGATGTCGAGCGGGCTGATCACCTTGGAGAAGGTGCAGGTTCTGCAATATGGTGAGAAAGCCGCGAGCTGATCGCTCCGGCACGGAACCCGAGCCCGCCGTGTCCAGGAGGCGGAATGAACGACGCCGTCACCAAGCCGAAAACCAGAACCAAGACCAAGGTCGAGCGGCCCAAGCTGCACAAGGTCATCCTGATCAACGACGACTTCACGCCGCGCGAATTCGTCACGATGATCCTCAAGGCCGAGTTCCGCATGACGGAAGATCAGGCCTACAAGGTGATGATCACGGCGCACAAGCTGGGCGCCTGCGTGGTCGCCGTGTTCACCAGGGACGTCGCCGAGACCAAGGCAACCCGCGCCACCGACGCCGGCCGCTCCAAGGGCTATCCGCTGCTGTTCACGACCGAGCCGGAGGAATAGGCCGCTAGCCTCGGCCGCGACGGGAGCGCACTGGCTTGCGCGCAATGCTCGGGCGCGGATGCTCCTGAACGTGTTTCAGAACGCCTCCGCCGCAGGCGTCAGTCGCGATCTCGGACGAAACACGTGGATCTCGATTGGAATCTCCCATTTCGGCCCGCCCGCCTTCACCAGTTCGCCCGATGCAAGCTGATCGGCGATGAGGCTCTCCGGCAGCCATGCCGCGGCCGGCCTGCACCATGGTGACGAGAAGTTTTGCAAGATGCGATGAAGGTCGCTTATTGAGGGGGACGCCTCGCAGTGGCCGGTGATCACAGAAACATCGCGCCACTGCTTTTGACGACTGAGCCGGAGGAATAGACCATCCGCGCTTTCCGACTTTGCATTCCCGCCGGGGATCGCCGACAATGCCGCAAAACCGGCGCAGGCCGAACAATAAGCAAAGCGGGAAACGACGGAAGTGGGCATATCAATAAGAAGCTTCGTGACAAGAGGCCGACTGGTCCTGACGCTGGCGGCGATCGCCTTCTTCACCACCGGCATGGCGCAAGCAGCTGAAAGGGTCCGCATCGGGCTGTTGAAGCTCTCCTCGGCAGCCCCGCTGTTCCTCGCCAAGGAGCGCGGCTATTTCGAGCAGGAAGGGATCGAGGCTGATCTGAAATTCTTCGATGCCGCCGTGCCGATCGCGGTAGCCAGCGTCTCCGGCGATATCGACATCGGTTTCACCGGCTTCACGGCCGCTTTCTACAACCTCGCGGGCAAGGGCGGACTGAAGGTGGTTGCCGGCACGGCGCGCGAGGCACCCGGCTTCCAGAACACGGCCTACGTCGCCTCCAAGCGCGCTTATGATTCGGGCCTGAAGACGCTGAAGGACTTGCCCGGCCATTCCGTCGGCATCACGCAAGTCGGCTCCACTTTCCACTATTCGCTCGGCCTGATCGCCGACAAGCTGAAATTCGACGTGACCTCCGTCCGGGTCGTTCCGCTGCAGTCGCTGCCGAATGTCGCCGCGGCCATCAAGGGCGGCCAGCTCGACGCGGCGCTCACCGCCACGACCACGATCAGCCCGGTGGTCGCCTCCGGCGACGCGATCGTGCTCGGCTTCGTCGGCGACGAGACGCCCTGGATGCTCGGCTGCGTCGTGGCTTCGACCGCGACGATCGAGAAGAACCGCAAGCTGGTCGAGAAGGTGCTGGCCGTCTACCGCCGCGGCGCCGACGACTATGCGCGCGTGCTGTTGAAACGCGATGCGGACGGCAAATTCGTCCGCAGCGAGGAAGGTGACGCGATGCTTGCGATCATCTCCAAATACACCGAGCAGAAGGTCGAGCAGCTCCGCATCGGGCTGTCGGTCGTCGACCCCGCGCTCGACAGCGCCGACATCGCCCGTCAGATCGCCTGGTTCAAGCGCCAGAAGATGATCGAACCCGATATCGATGCCGAGAAGATCATCGACAAATCCTTCGTCCCGGACCGGCCGACGGCGCCGAAATGACTGACGACAACGACAACAAGAACACGGAGCTACCCATGAGCGCGAGCGAAGTCACCGCGGGCACCAAAATCGTCCGGCGTGCCGCGAACCAAAAGCCCTCGCGCGTCGTCGCCGACATCTGCGTGGTCGGCTCGGGTGCTGCCGGCATGTCGGCGGCGATCGAGGGCGCGCGTGCCGGACGCAAGGTGGTGCTGGTCGACAGCCTGCCCGCGCTCGGCGGCCAGGCGGTCAACTCCATCATCGGCACCTTCTGCGGCCTGTTCTCGAACGGCAGCGACGGCTACCAGTTCACCCACGGCATCGCCGACGATCTCCTTGGCGACCTCGGTGCGCAGGAGAACGCGCTGTTCTACCGCCGCGGGCCGCACACCACCGTCGTCTACTACGACGAGGTCGCGCTCGGACGCTGGGTCGAGAAGGCGATGCTTGCGGCCGGCGTCACCGTGATCGTCGGCGCCGTGATGCGCAACGTCCGCGTCGCCGGTCGGCGCGTGACCGGGATCGATCTCTCCACCCGCTACGGTGACGTCGAGGTCGAGGCGAACGGCTTCGTCGACGCCTCCGGCGACGCCGCGCTGGTGTGGCAGGCGGGCTTTGCCTGCCGCGAGCCGGACGACGGCCCGATCTACGGCACGCAAATGCTGATCGTCGAGAATATCGACGAGAGCAAGGTGCCGAGCCGGGAGGAATTGCCGGCGCGCATGCGAGAGAAGGCCGGCGACTACGGCCTGTTGCGGCGCGAGGGCCTGTCCTTCGTCATTCCCGGGCGCGGCGTTGCCGCCATGAACATGACCCATGTCGAGACGCCACTGGAGCCGCTAGAGGCGAGCCGCAAGGGCATCGAGGGCAAGGACCAGGCCGATCGCGCCTTCGCCTTCCTCAGGAACGAATTCCCCGCCTGCTTCGGCAAGGCGCGCATCCGCGCCTATGGCCTTCCCGGGATCCGCCAGACGCGCTGGATCGTCGGCCGCCAGCAATTGTCGGTCGACGACGTCCGCGCCGGCACCAAATTCGAAGACGCGATCGGCCGCACGGCGTGGCCGATCGAACTGCACGACCACGGCTCCGGCCATCACTGGCACATCTTCGACAAGGACCACGTCCACTATGTGCCGTTCGGCAGCCTGACGCCGCAGGAAGCCGACAACATCGTCGCCGCCGGCCGCTGCATCGATGCCGACAAGGCCGCACTCTCCAGCGTTCGGGTGATGGGCCCCTGCATGGCGATGGGCGCCGCCGCTGCGCACGCGCTCGACCTCGCCGGCAGCGGCAGCGTGCATCAGATCGACATCGATGCGCTGAAGTGGCGCGTGCGCGACAACCTGGAGCGGACGGACTGAGGCGCGCAGCAGCCAGGAGCGGTGGCCGCAGCTCTCTGCTCAGCCGACCGGCGCGATCGTCGGTCTGAACGCCCTTAGGCCATCACCACCGGCGTCTCTTCGGTCAGCCCATACACACGCTGCGCCTTCGAAAACCCCGCGATCGGAAATTCGCCGAGCGCGCGCCAGTCGTGGCGGCAGGCGTTCGCGAAAACCTCCGAGACCACGACGGTGCGGCCGAGCCGGCCGGCGATCTTCTCCAGCCGCGCCGCGAGATTGACGGCAGGGCCGATGCAGGTGAAGTCGAGCCGGTTGCCGCCGCCGATATTGCCGTAGAGGATGTGGCCGACATGCAGCGCGACGCCGAAGCGGAAGCGCTCGACGACGTCGCCGACCGGAAAGGCGAGCGCCTCGACGCTGGCGCGGGATTCGCGCGCGGCTTCCAGCACGCGCGCGCAGACATGGGCGGCATCGCCGACATATTCGTCGATCGGAAACACCGCGAGCAAGCCGTCGCCCATGAACTTCAGCACCTCGCCGCCATGGCCCCGGATTGCGGTGACCTGGCAGTCGAAATACTGATTGAGGATCTCGACCACGGTCTCGGCCGGCAGCCGGTCCGACAACGCCGTGAAGCCGCGCAGGTCAGAGAGCCAGATGGCCGCCTGCATGGTGTCGTTGTGGCCACGGCGGATCTGGCCGCCGAGGATGCGCGCGCCGGCGCGGTTGCCGACATAGGTGTCGAGCAGCATCTCGGCGGTACGGCGCAGACTGACGATCTCGCTGACGCGCGCGAGCGGCGCCATCATGGCCCGGATCGCCGCGACGTCGTCGTCGCTGAATCCGCTGGGGTGACGCGTGGTCCAGCTCGTTGCGTGGATCGAGCCGTCGAGATACGGCATCGGCATCGCGAGGTAGTCGGTCACGCCTTCGGCGCGCATGTCGTCGAGGAACGGAAACCGCCTGCTGTCGGGGTCGTCCATCCGTCCCCGGACCTCCAGCCCCTCCTCGAACACGATCCGCAGCGGGCTGCGTGCGAATTCAGGCGTGTCCAGGATCTCGAAATCGACAGTGCCGATCTCGACCTCCTGACCTTCCCGCCAGATGAAGTTGCGGCCGAAGATTTCGGGATGCAGCGTGCGGATGAAGATGCCGAACCGCCACAGCGGCAGGCCAGCTGCGACCAGATGCTCGCAGACGTCGGCGATCATCTCGGCCGGGGTCCCGGACGACCTCGCGCCGTCGATCAGCCAGTTGGTGATGCGCTGGAGCTCGGAGTTTTGCATGTCCGCATTTGCGGACGAAGTTCTGGGGACGTCAAGCTGCGCGGTGGGCTGGTACCGCGACACTAACGCCTCACCCCGCTCTAGCGTCCCACCTGCCCGCGGTCTCGGATGAAGTGATCCGCCAGCACGCAGGCCATCATGGCTTCGCCGACGGGGACGGCACGGATGCCGACGCAGGGGTCGTGGCGGCCCTTGGTCATGATCTCGGTGTCGGCGCCCTGGCGATCGACGGTGAGGCGAGGCTGGAGGATCGACGAGGTCGGCTTCACCGCGAAGCGCACCACCACCGGCTGCCCCGTGGAGATGCCGCCCAGCACGCCGCCGGCGTGGTTGGACAGGAAGCGCGTGCCGTCATTGCCGGTGCGCATCTCGTCGGCGTTCTCTTCGCCGGTCAGCTCAGCCGCGCCAAAGCCGGCGCCGATCTCGACGCCCTTCACGGCATTGATGGTCATCATCGCACCCGCCAGATCGGAATCGAGCTTGGCATAGATCGGCGCACCGAGGCCCGCCGGCACGCCTTCAGCGACGATCTCGAGCACCGCACCGATCGAGGAGCCGCTCTTGCGGATGCCGTCGAGATAGGTTTCGAAGAACGCAGCCTTGTCCTTGTCCGGACAGAAAAACGGATTCCTGGCGACCTCGTCCCAGTCCCACTTCTCGCGGTCGATCTTGTGCGGGCCCATCTGCACCAGCGCGCCGCGCACCTTGACGTCGGGCAGCACCTTTCGCGCGATGGCACCGGCGGCAACGCGCGTCGCGGTCTCGCGCGCCGAGGAGCGGCCGCCGCCGCGATAGTCGCGCAGGCCGTACTTCGCCTCGTAGGTAAAGTCCGCGTGGCCCGGCCGAAACTTGTCCTTGATCTCGGAATAGTCCTTCGACCGCTGGTCGGTGTTCTCGATCAGGAGCCCGATCGGCGTGCCCGTCGTCACCTGCACGCCGGTCTCCGGATGCGCCATTACGCCGGACAGGATCTTCACCTGATCCGGCTCCTGGCGCTGGGTGGTGAAGCGCGACTGGCCGGGCCGGCGGCGGTCGAGATCGCCCTGGATGTCGGCCTCGGTGAGCGGGATCATGGGCGGGCACCCGTCGACCACGCAGCCGATCGCCACCCCGTGGCTCTCGCCAAAGGTCGTGACGCGGAACATGTGGCCGAAGGTGTTGAAGGACATTGGTGCTCGCTCGGTTCCGGCGTGTGGTAACGCGCGGGGGGCCGGGGGTCAAACCCGCACACTCCCTGTCATTCCGGGATGGTCCGAAGGACCAGACCCGGAATCTCGAGATTCTCAGGTGCGCAAGGGCGCACCGGTGCTGCGCACCGCCCCGAAATGACGAAAACTTGGCTTAACTAAACTTCTCCAGCCGCCCGTCCCGGAACACGTAGACGGCGCCCTGCTCGATATAGAGCTCGGCGGCGCTGGCTGGCGTCTGAAGGCCAAGCGAAACCATCAGGGCCCGGCAGGTCCCGCCATGGGCGACCGCGACGGTGTCGGTCCGGAGCTGATCGTACCAGGCCCGCACGCGGACCTGTACATCGGCGTAGGTCTCCCCGCCTACGGGGCCCACCGTCCATTTGTCGGCAAGGCGCCTGGCATAGATTTCGGGATCGGTCGCCTCGCTCTCGGCCAGCGTCAGCCCTTCCCAGACGCCGTAGCCGATCTCGCGCAGGCGATCGTCGAGCGAATAGTCGGCCACGGGCAATTCGAGCATGCCGCGCGCAAGTTCCATGGTCATGCGCGCGCGGCCGAGCGGACTCGACACATAGGGCAGCGCCGCCTTGTCGCGGCCGTCGCGCTTGAACAGATCGGCGAGAATGCCGCCGGCCTGCACGGCTTGGCTGCGGCCGCGCGCGTTCAGCGGAACGTCCCTGGTGCCCTGGAGCCGCCCGAGCGCATTCCACTCGGTCTCGCCGTGGCGAAGATAGTAGATCGTGGGCACGGGCATTCCAGCTAAAGGCTAGTCCTTGCCACCGAGCGAGATATCCGGCGCGTCCGGGCGCTTCATACCGAGCACGTGGTAACCGGAATCGACGTGATGCACCTCGCCGGTGACGCCGCGCGAGAGGTCGGAGAGGAAATACAGCGCGCTGCCGCCGACGTCCTCGGTGGAGACGTTGCGCCGCAACGGCGCGTTGTGCTCGTTCCACTTCAGGATATAGCGGAAGTCGCCGATGCCGGAGGCCGCGAGCGTCTTGATCGGCCCGGCCGAGATCGCGTTGACGCGGATGTTCTTCTCGCCGAGGTCGGCCGCGAGATAGCGCACGCTCGCCTCCAGCGCCGCCTTCGCGACGCCCATCACGTTGTAATGCGGCATCCACTTCTCCGCGCCGTAATAGGAGAGCGTGATGAGCGAACCGCCGTCGGTCATCAGCTTCTCGGCGCGCTGTGCCACGGCGGTGAACGAGTAGCAGGAAATCAGCATCGACTTGGAGAAGTTCTCCTGCGTGGTGTCGACGTAGCGGCCGTCGAGCTGCTCGCCATAGGCGATCGCGTGCACCAGGAAGTCGATCTTGCCCCACTTCTCCTTCAGCACCGCGAAGGCGGCGTCGATTGTCGCAGCGTCGGTGACGTCGCAATGGCCGAGCACGAGTCCGCCGATCTCGGCGGCGAGCGGCTCGACGCGCTTCTTCAGCGCATCGCCCTGATAGGTGAAGGCGAGCTCGGCGCCCGCTGCGTGGCATGCCTTGGCGATACCCCAGGCGATCGAGCGGTTGTTGGCAACGCCGAGGACCACCCCGCGCTTGCCTTGCATCAGACCTGAATTCTGCGCCATTTTTGAACGTCCCGTCGAGCTCTCGTTGAGGTTTGGAGGTACACCAGCCCTCCTTCGCGGTACAGTCCTAATACGCGGCGTTAACGCTGTTTCGAGCGCCGGAATAGCCGTTCCGTTCGGGTGTTATGATGGGTAAGGCGCTTGCGCCGAACACCAGGACGTCAAGGCGGCAATGAGCGCGTTTCGCCAAAGTGTGGAAGCCATGATCCCGGCGTTGCGACGCTACGCCCGCGCGCTCACGCGCGATGCGGATGCGGCCGACGATCTGGTGCAGGATACGTTGGTGCGCGCGCTGCGTTCGGAGCGCCTGTTTCTCGGAGGCGACGTCAGGAGCTGGCTCTATACGATCCTGACCAACCTCAACAAGAACCGGCGACGCTCGCTGGCAAGGCGGCCGCAATTCATGCAGCTGACAGAGAACAACCCGGACGCCAGCGGGACCGAAGCCGAGGGACGCGACATCGAGAAGGCGCTGGCAACGCTGGTCGAGGAGCAGCGCTCGGTGCTGCTTTTGGTGATGCTGGAGGGCATGAGCTACCGCGAGGTCGCTGACATCCAGGGCGTGCCGATCGGCACCGTGATGTCGCGCCTGGCACGCGCCCGCGCCCACGTTAAAGCCTCGCTGGAGGGTGAGCGCCCGGCGCTCAGGCGGGTGAAATGATGGCAGGATTGATGCAACGCGTTGGGTCCGTCCGCAGCCTGCCGACAAAGCGAGCGAAGTTGAGTCACGAAGGATATTTTGGGCCGCAGAGCCAGAGACGATCGATATGAACGACCGCAATATTCCGATCACCGAAGACGAGTTGCACGCCTATGTCGATGGCGAGCTGCCGGCCGAGCGCCGCGCCGACGTCGAGGCCTGGCTTGCCGCCCATCCTGACGATGCCGAGCGGGTGCAGTCCTGGCGCGACATGGCCGAGATGCTGCACGCCCGCTACGATTCCGTCGCCCAGGAGCCGGTGCCGGTACGGCTGGAGCTCGAACGGCTGGAGCGCCGCCCCCGGCAATGGCTCTATGGCGCCGCCGCGGCTGTGCTGGTTGCCTTCGTCGCCGGCGGCACCGCCGGCTGGATCGCGCATGGCGCCGCCAACTCCCCCTCGACCTTCCAGAGTTTTACGGCCGACGCACTCGACGCCCACCGTCTCTATGTCGTCGAGGTCCGCCACCCCGTCGAGGTCGGCGGCAACGAGCGTGACCATCTCCAGGCCTGGCTGACCCGGCGCTGCGGCTGGACCGTGTTCGCGCCGAACCTGGAGGCGAGCGGGTTGAAGCTGGTCGGCGGCCGGCTCCTGCCAGGGCCGAACGGTCCGGCGTCGTTCCTGATGTATGAGGGCGCCTCGGGCGAGCGGTACACGATCTACACCGCCAAGACCGAGAATGGTGCAACGCAGATGCGGTACGCCAAGACGGACAAGGACGGCGCGCTGTTCTGGGCGGAGCGCGGGGTCGGCTACGTCGTCAGCGGCGGTGGCGATCGCGACCGGCTGACCAAGGTGGCGCAGGCCGTGTACGACCAGGCAGAGAAAAACGGCACCTAGACAACCGCGCAAGCGCGGTGCCTCGATTCCGTCATTGAAAATTTGGAATCAAGACATCGGCGCGTCTCATTATCGCACCGGATGATCACGCGAAAATGAGCAGCGTTCGATCCGCCGATCGACGCGGGCGGCCTCGATTGGGGTTTTTGGTACCGCGCTGGTCCCCCTCTCGAGGCCGCACCTTTTTATCGGCTGCCCCGCCGGACAGCCGACACGTCGAGCATATGAGCCGAGAAGCGCTATCGCGCCTCAGGCATATGACGAGCATCATCTGCAAGAGAGGATGCTGTAGACCTTAGGAAAACCCCTTCAGTTCCGACCGCGCCCTAACCAAGCCCGCTACGTGGATTGTAGGGGTGTTGGTCCCGCCACTTCTCCATCAATGCTTCAAGCTCGGCGTCGTTCCCGTCCGGTAGCATAATCCTGACAGTGACGAAGAGATCCCCGGTTCCGCCTGCTTTCGGCAGGCCCTTGCCCTTCAGCCGGAAGGTGCGGCCGCTGGAAGTGTTCTTCGGGACCGAGAGTTCGACTGCATTCCCAAGGGTCGGCACGCGGACCTTGCCGCCGAGCACCGCCTCGTAGAGCGTGACCGGCAGGTCGATCCTGAGATCCGCGCCCTCGACCTTGAAATACGGGTGCGGCGCGATGCCGATGGTGATCAGAAGATCGCCCGGCGGATGGCCCTGGGCGCTCTCGCCCTGCCCGCGCAGCCGGATCTGCTGGCCCTCGGTGACGCCGGCCGGAATCTTGACGTTGAGCTCCTTGCCCGTCGGCAGACGGACGCGCTTCTCGCCGCCCTTGACCGACTCCTCTAGCGAGACGGACATGGCGACGTTCACGTCGAGATCGAGCCCGATCCCGCCGGTGTCGAATTCGAACTGCCCGGCGCCGCCGGCCCCCGGCCGCGCGCCGCGCACCCCGCCGCCGAACATGCTGTTGAGGATGTCCTCGAACGCGCCGCCGCCCTGACCCGGGCCGCCGCCGGAGCGGAACGTATAGCTCTCGAACCCGCCGGGACCCGCGCGGCCGCGCGGCCCGCCGCCGCCCGGAAAGCCCTGGAAGCGCGGCTTGCCGTCGGCGTCGATCTCGCCGCGGTCGAACTGCTTGCGCTTGTCCTCGTCGCCGAGGATCTCGTTGGCCGAATTGAGCTCGGCGAAACGCTCGGCGGCCTTCGGGTCGTCCTTGTTGCTGTCGGGATGGTGCTTCTTGGCAAGCTTGCGATAGGCGCTCTTGATCGCGGCAGCATTGGCGCTCCGCGGCACCCCCAAGACCTCATAGGGGTCGCGCATCCGTCACGTCTCCTTCAAAGAAATCGAATTGTTCAAAGGGCTCCCCGCCCCACCTGCGAACCATGTGGGGAGAGAGTGGCATTTTTGCAACTAGGATTGCCGGCCGAATCCTAGCTCCGCCACGGCTTTAGCGTATGAATCTCCCAACGGCCACGGCTGCTTTGGCAGCCGGCGCCCTGGAGCCAGCTTTCGGTATTGCCGTTGACGTAGCTGGCGAGGAAGTCGCGGCACCTGCGGCCATCCTCGGCGGCATAGGATTGCGCGATCGGCGTCACCGAGCCGCGCGCCCCGGTCACCGGATTCTCCCAGTGCTGGCTGGAATCCTTGTCGCCCTTGCTCAGCACGTCGGAGGCGGCGTTGCGGGCGAAGGCAAGATCGGTCTCGGTCGGTGCTGCGTCCTTCGCCGGCCGCGCGATCGAGCCGGTGAGGTCGCTGTCGTCGGCCTTGGCATAGGCGCTGGTGTCGTTGCGCGAAAAGCTGCAGCCGCCGGCGCCGAAGCCGATCAGGACCATCGTCATGACAAGGCCCGACGGCCGGATCGCCGATAGGCCAACGCGTCCCCATGCCCTATATAGGGCGGTAGCGGACAACAACGCGTTTTGGGCCGCGGAACGCAACTCGGACTCCAGACATGACCGACACGACCTCGATGAAACACCAGACACCCTTAACATCCGGTGATTTCACCGCCGCCGACGAGCCTTTTGCGCTGTTCGAGACCTGGCTGAACGAAGCGATCAAGAGCGAGCCGAACGATCCGAATGCCATGGCGCTCGCAACCGTCGACCCGGACGGCTTGCCTGACGTGCGCATGGTGCTGATGAAGGGCTTCGATACCGAGGGTTTTGTCTTCTACAGCCACATCGCGAGCCAGAAGGGCCGTGAACTCGCCGCAAATCCTAAGGCAGCGTTACTTTTTCACTGGAAGTCGCTGCGCCGTCAGGTCCGCATCCGCGGCAACGTGACGCCGGTGACTGACGCCGAGGCCGACGCCTATTTCGCCACCCGCCCCAAGCAGGCGCAGATCGGCGCCTGGGCGAGCAAACAGTCCGAGGCGCTGGAGAGCCGCTTCGCCTTCGAACAGGCCATCGCAAAAGTCGCGGCCAAATACATCATCGGCGAGGTGCCACGGCCGCCGGGCTGGAGCGGCTGGCGCATCACACCGGTCCGCATCGAGTTCTGGCACGATCGCCCATTCCGTCTGCACGACCGCATCGAATTTCGTCGTGACGCCGCCGGCCAGAAGTGGTCCAAGACGCGGATGTACCCTTAGGCCCCGACCTGAAAGACCTTCATGCCGCATTCGTCAAACGCACCGCGACGCACGCTGCTCCTGACCGGAGCGAGCCGCGGTATCGGCCATGCCACCGTGATCCGCTTCTCCTCGGCGGGCTGGCGCGTCATCACCTGCTCGCGGCATCCCTTCCCGGAGGACTGCCCCTGGGATGCGGGCCCTGAGGACCACATCCAGGTCGACCTCGCCGACCCCAAGGACACGACCCGCGCGATCTCCGAAATCCGCAACCGCCTCGAGGGCGGCATGCTTCATGCGCTGGTCAACAACGCCGCGATCTCGCCGAAGGGCCCGGGCGGCTCCCGGCTCGGTTCGGTCGACACCGACCTCGATACCTGGACGCATGTCTTCCACGTCAACTTCTTCGCGCCGATCATGATGGCGCGCGGACTGATCGAGGAGCTGAAGGCGGCCAGAGGCTCGGTCGTGAACGTCACCTCGATCGCGGGCTCGCGCGTGCATCCCTTCGCAGGCGCAGCCTACGCCACCTCCAAGGCCGCGCTTGCATCCCTGACGCGCGAGATGGCCTCGGACTTCGGCCGCGTCGGCGTCCGCGTCAACGCGATCGCACCGGGCGAGATCGACACCTCGATCCTGTCGCCCGGCACCGAGAAGATCGTGGAGCAGCAGATCCCGATGCACCGGCTCGGCACGCCCGACGAGGTCGCCAAGATCGTCTACGTGCTGTGCACGGACACCTCGTCTTACGTCAATGGCGCCGAGATCCACATCAACGGCGGCCAGCACGTCTAGACCATCCTTTAGCGGTCGTCATTGCGAGCGCAGCGAAGCAATCCAGGCCGCCTCCACGGAGACGGTCTGGATTGGTTCGTCGCTTCGCTTCTCGCAATGACGGAATTGGAAACAGTGCCTAGGGAAGCAGGCGATCCAGACAAAGCCGCCGCAAGACCTGGATCGCCCTTACCTTCCGTTGCTCAATCGAGTCGAATCCGACGTGACCTCTCGCGCGGCCTTGGCGTGGCCGTGCTGAATGCAGTCGAGCAGTCGTCGTCGTTCTCACCATCGAGCAGCGGAGCACCACAGTGCCGGCACATGCGTGCCGACATCGACGACGCCTTGCCGTTCGCCAGGGCCTGACGATAGTTCGCCAGATCGATGACGTTCCGGGGCGACGTTATGTGTTTTTCAACCATGGCTGTTCCTCGCGGCTACGCACTACTTATCGCAGACAAGTTTCGCGCAAACGTTCAGCTCACCGCTCAAATTTTACCGGAGGAATTGGGGCGGCAGCCACGCATCACCGCGACGCCGCAATCCCGCTCTATTCTGCGACACCAACCACCGTGTCTCGACTAACGGCGTAAGGTCTCGGTAGGTATCAGAGCCACTTCTTGAGCTTGAAGATCCAGTACGGGACGATCGCCGCGATCAGCATCAGCACCAGTGCCATCGGATAGCCGTGCGCCCATTCGAGTTCCGGCATCGACTTGAAGTTCATGCCGTAGATCGAGGCGATCAGCGTCGGCGGCATCAGGACAACAGCCATGACCGAAAACAGCTTGATGATGTTGTTCTGCTCGAGATTGACGACGCCGAGCATGGCGTCGAGCACGAAGGTAATCTTGCTGGAGAGATAGGAGGCGTGGTCGGTCAGCGAGGAGACGTCGCGCTGCATGGTCTTGAGCTGCTCGCGCATGTCCTTGGACCATTTCACGCCCTCAACCACCGCCGAGAGGAAGGCGACGACGCGGCCGATCGAGACCAGGCTCTCGCGAACCTTGGAGGTCAGATCGCCCTTGCGGCCGATCGAGATCAGGATCTGGGAATATTGCTTGGCGTGGCCGTGGCGCTCGCTCTCGGGCTCGAAGATGTCGTGCGAGACCTGGTCGATCTCGGCGCCGCAGCGCTCCAGAATGTCGGCGCAGCGGTCGATCACGGCGTCCAGCAGTTCCATCAGCACCATCTCGCCGGTGATCGCCGGCGTGCACGAGCGGCCAAGCTTGGCCTCGACCAGGGCGAACGGCTTCGGCAGGTCGTAGCGCACCGTCACCAGGCGGTGGTCGCCGAGGATGAAGGTCACCGCCGTGGTCCGGGGCATGTCGGTATCGGAGTGGCACATCAGCGTCGCGGTCATGTAGCGCGCGCCGTTCTCGATATAGAGGCGGCTGGAGATCTCGATCTCCTGCATGTCTTCCCGGGTCGGGATGGCGATGCCCGCAAGCCGCTCCACCGCCTTGTCCTCGGCCGCACTCGGACTGAAGAGGTCGATCCAGACCGCATTCTCCGGCAGCGCCGTGAGATCCTCGATGACGGCCTTCTTGAGGGAGGACTCGGAGGGAACAAACACCGAAAACATGAACAACTCCAGAGAACCTGCGACAGAATGACAGCCTTTAGCGCGATTCTGACAAGTTCATCATGACAAGCACATTAACGGAGCGTTTGCATTTGTGGCGACGCCGTGGCCCAACCGTGACACAGAATCGACAATCCGGCACGCTTTGCCCCAAAACCCGCGTAAACCTGAAAAACTTGCGGCAAAAAAGCCACAGCTGAGGTCTCGCAGCGCGGGAAAAGGCCTTGAGTGCTGGAATTGTGGCAGATTTCAACGATAATGGGATTAACGGAGTCGAGGAAGTTGGGCGCTAAGCTCAAGCTTTCCCGCGCGGTATTGTTTTGATTGGAACCAAATCATGTCGTCGCTGAAAGTTAAGTTGGGGATTTTGGCCGCTGGCCTGATGCTGTCGGGCTGCATGCAGGCCACGCATTTCGAAGCGACCGACACCAAGGCCTTCAAGCCGAAGGACAAGGAACTGCTCGCCAAGGTCCGGTACGAAAACACCCCGGTCGCCGAGCCGTTCCGCCGCGCCATCGTCGAATATCACCGCAAAGAATCGCCCGGCTCGATCGTGGTCGATTCCGACAACCACTACCTCTATTACGTGCTGGATGGCGGCAAGGCGATCCGTTACGGCATCACCGTCGGCGAAGAAGCCATGGCCTGGTCGGGCATCGCCAAGGTCGGCAGCATGACCGAGTGGCCGGCCTGGCATCCGACCCCGGGCGAGATTTCGCGCCTGGGCGTGCCGACCTATGTTGCGCCCGGTCCGGACAATCCGATGGGCTCCCGCGCGATGTATCTCTACTCGGGCGGCAAGGACACGCTGTTCCGCATCCACGGCACCAACCAGCCGGAATATATCGGCGCCTCGATCTCGTCGGGCTGCATCCGTCTGACCAACGAGGACGCGATCGACCTCTATGGCCGCGTCAAGGTCGGCACCATCGTGGTGGTGCTCGAGCCAAAGCACGGCGACTCGCCCTACAATTCGCGCCTGGCGCTCGGCGCCGGCGGAACTGGCCAGGCGGGCAGCTACTGATCGCCTCTCCCGATCTCCGACATTCAAAAGCGCCGGTTTTACCGGCGCTTTTTTGTTGCCGGCTTGGACGGCTGGACCTTGTCGGCCGCCGGCTTGTCCGCAGGCGCGGGGGATTTCTCCGCCGCCTCGTCACCAGCCCCATCCTTTGCCTCAGGCTTGGACGCGACCTCGCGCGGCGGCGCCTCCTCGGGCCGTTCCGCCGGCAGCAGCGGCGCGATCTGCGGCAGGGGATCCCAGACGTTCCACTGGCAGATCCGGTAGTCGTTGCGCCGCTGCGCCAGGTCGAGATGGATATGGTCCTCGTGGTACCAGTCCGAGCCAGGGCCGAGCACGGTGGAAAAGCGCGCGCACACCGAATGCAGCACACGCTCGCGCACGTCACGCGACATGGTGCGATCGGTGAGGCCAATCGACTGCCCGTTGGCGAGCTTGACGGCGCGGACGTCGAGGGCGTTGGCCTTGCCGTGCTCGGACAGCCACGCTCCAACGATGCGATTGCGGCCGCGGCACTCGAAGCTATCGAAATTGTCGAGATCGCTGATGGTCGAGCCGAGACTGGTAGCCAGCGGCACCATGTCCTTGCGCACCCAGTCGGCTATCGCAGACGCCATGGTGCAGCGAAGGATCGCCGCCGGCTTGACCGCCACCTTGCGCTTGTCCGGCAGCACGATGGCCTCCAGCCGCACCAGATCCTCGCCACCGCAGCTGCCGGGGCCGCGGATATCGGGGATGGAGGGTGCAATTGCGATCTCCTCGGTCAGCGCGAGCCGGCAGGCCGAGACCTGCTTCTCGGGCGGCGGCGGCGCCTCGGCCGGCTTGTCGGGGGAAGGCTTGTCCGGGGAAGGCTTGCCGTCGGCCTCCGGTGCGGCCTCGTCCGGTGCGTTGGGGGCCTCCGCGGGGCGAGGTTTCGGTAGCGGGATCTTGGCGGAATGAACCTTCGCGCGCGGCCGTGGTGTACCAAAGCCAAAGATATCGAGCGGCGCAGCATATTTTCGCGCCTCCGCCCGATCCGCGAGCCCAAGCGTCAGCCCCAGCGCGACGGTAACCATTGCCGCGCCGGCGGACATATAGCCGCGACAAGACCATTTGCGGCGAAAGTCCGGCAGGCTAAAACTCATGACAATTCTTTGGCCCAACGCTGAGAGCGATAACGCGTCCAGCGACTTCTCGGAGGAACGTCGGAATGCTTGGTTTGATGCAAGACTGGCCCCTGCTCTGCCACCGGATCATCGAACACGCCGCCAGGATTCATGGCAAGCAGGAGGTCGTCACGCGATCGATCGAGGGACCGATCCATCGCACCACCTACGCCGAGATCCACAAGCGGGCGCTCAAGGTCTCGCAGATGCTGGAGCGCGACGGCATCAAGCTCGGCGACCGCGTCGCAACGATCGCCTGGAACACCTGGCGCCATCTCGAAGCGTGGTACGGCATCATGGGGATCGGCGCCATCTGCCATACCGTCAATCCCCGCCTTTTCCCCGAGCAGATCGCCTGGATCATCAACCATGCGCAGGACCGCATCGTGATGACCGACATCACCTTCGTTCCGATCCTGGAGAAGATCGCCGACAAGCTGCCCAGCGTGGAGCGCTACGTCGTGCTGACCGACAAGGCGCATATGCCCGAGACCACGCTGAAGAATGCGGTGGCCTACGAGGACTGGATTGCGCAGGCCGACGGCAAATTCAAATGGAAGGACTTTGACGAGAACACGGCGGCGGCGATGTGCTACACGTCGGGCACAACGGGCGATCCGAAGGGTGTGCTGTATTCGCATCGCTCCAACGTGCTGCACGCGCTGATGGCCAACAACGTCGATGCGCTCGGCACCAGCGCCTCCGAGACGATGCTGCCGGTGGTGCCGCTGTTCCACGCCAACAGCTGGGGTATCGCCTTCTCCGCGCCCTCGCAGGGCACCAAGCTGGTGATGCCCGGCGCCAAGCTTGACGGCGCTTCGGTCTATGAATTGCTCTCGACCGAGAAGGTGACGCACACCGCCGGCGTGCCCACGGTGTGGCTGATGCTGCTCCAGCACATGACCGCCAACAATCTGAAGCTGCCGCACCTGAAGATGGTGATCTGCGGCGGCTCGGCGATGCCGCGCTCGATGATCAAGGCCTTCCTCGACATGGGCTCGAACGTCCGCCACGCCTGGGGCATGACCGAGATGAGCCCGATCGGCAGCGTCGCGGCGCTGAAGCCGCCGTTCCAGAACGCGACCGGCGATGCGCGACTCGACGTGCTCCAGATGCAGGGCTACGCGCCCTTCGCAGTCGAGATGAAGATCACCGACGATGCCGGCAAGGAGCTGCCCTGGGACGGCAAGACTTTCGGCCGCCTCAAGGTCTCCGGCCCCGCCGTCGCCAAGGCCTATTATCGGCTCGATGCCAACATCCTCGACGAGGACGGCTTCTTCGACACCGGCGACGTCTCGACCATCGACGAGGACGGCTACATGCGGATCACCGACCGCTCCAAGGACGTAATCAAGTCCGGCGGCGAGTGGATCTCCTCGATCGACCTCGAAAACCTCGCGGTCGGCCATCCGGCCGTGGCGGAGGCCGCCGTGATCGGCGTCTTCCACCCCAAATGGGACGAGCGGCCGCTACTGATCGTGCAGCTCAAGCAGGGCCAGCAGGCCAGCCGTGAGGACATCCTGAAGTACATGGACGGCAAGATCGCCAAATGGTGGATGCCCGACGACGTCGCCTTCGTCGAGGGCATCCCGCACACCGCCACGGGCAAGATCCTGAAGACCGCGCTGCGCGACCAGTTCAAGGATTACCGCTTCCCGAACGCGGCGGCGTAGGACTTACGCGTCATTCCGGGGCGATGCCAACGGCATCGACCCCGGAATCTCGAGATTCCGGGGTCGCCCTTCGGGCGCCCCGGAATGACGGGCAGTAGCAACCCGGTCTCCCTTGAATTTGCCGCCGGGGCGTGGTCTCAACGCCTCCTGTCGTCGCGCCAGATCGGCGCGGCACCGCCTCCAAAACCCCGGCAGAGCTCACCCGATGGCCCGCAGGTTTTCCGCTCCCTACCAGTCGGAGCCCGTGTCCAGCCTCGCCAGCTGGGCGCGCAATCTGGCCGTGTTCGCGGTGGTGGCGGTGGCGGTGTCGATCCTCGTCGTCCGGTTCGGCTTCCTGGAGCCGAAGCCGGCGCTCGCCACCTTCTTCGGCGGCCTCGCCATCGCCGCGCTCTCGATCCTGTTCGGCCTCGCCGGCTTCGCCGCGATCTGGCAGAACGGCTCGCGCGGCATGGCGCGCATCCTGCTCGCCTTCTTGATCGACGGCATGATCCTCGCCTACCCGGCCTATCTCGGCCTGCAATACCGCAAGCTGCCGGCGATCCACGACGTCACGACCGACCCGATCGACCCGCCCCGCTTCGACGCGCTGGCGCGCCTGCGCACCGGTGAAGGCGCCAATACCGCGGTTTATGCCGGCCTCTATTCGGCCGAGCAGCAGCGCCATTTCTATCCCGATATCGAGCCGATCGAGCTCGAGATCCCGGTCGACCGCGCCTATGCGATCGCACTCCAGATCGTCAACAAGCGCAAATGGCTCGTCATCGACGAGCGCGCGCCGCAGCCGCCGCGCCGCATCGGACGCATCGAGGCGGTGGCGCGCACGCCGATCATGGGTTTGCGCGAGGACATTTCCATCAGGGTCGTGCCCGACGGCGACGATTCCCGCGTCGATATCCGCTCCGCCTCGCGGTATTTCGAGAGCGACTTCGGCAGCAACGCCGCCCGCGTCACAAAATTCATCGACGATCTCAACACCGCCGCCGATGCGGACGCGCTGAAGCCGGTGAAGAAGACCCCGGTGACGCCGCCGAAGGCACCGGCGAAGACGGTGAAGAAGTGACGGTGAGCTAGGCTCCCGCCATCCGGTATGTCCCGCCAATCACGGGATCGCCATCCGTCGCCACCACGCCGCGGGCGACCAGATCTTCCAGATGCGCCAGCACGGAATAGCCCGCGGCCGTCGTCAGCCGTGGATCGATGCCGATATAGATCGCACGCACCATGGTCGGGATGTCGGCCTCGCCCTTGGCGAGACGATGCAGGATAGAGGCTTCGCGCGCCTTGCGGTGGCGGATCAGGAAACGCACGAAACGCGGACCATCCGGTATCTCGGGGCCATGGCCTGAGAAATAGAGATCCTCCTCGCGGGCGGCCAAGCAATCGAGCGATTCCATGTAGTCGATCATCGACCCGTCGGGCGGCGCAACGATCGAGGTCGACCATCCCATCACGTGGTCACCGACGAAGTTGAATTTTCGCTCGGGCCAGGCGAAGGCGAGATGGTTGGCGGTATGACCCGGCGTCGCCACCGCCTCGAGGCGCCAGCCCGCGCCCTCGACGACGTCGCCATGGGCGATCCTGATATCGGGCGCGAAATCGCGATCGACGCCGGATTCCGGATTGTGCTTCTCGCTCTCGAAGCGCGGGCGCGAGGCGCGGTGCGGGCCCTCGGCATAAACAGGCGCGCCGGTCGCCTGCTTGATCCGCGCGGTGTTCGGCGAATGGTCGCGGTGGGTGTGGGTGACGAAGATGTGGCTCACCGTCTCGCCGCGCACGGCATCGAGCAACGCGGCCGCATGCGCCGCATCATCAGGACCGGGATCGATGATCGCGACGTTGCCCGTGCCGACGATGTAGCTGACTGTACCGCTGAAGGTGAACGGGCTCGGATTGTTACAGAGCACGCGCCGCACGCCGGGGCGGACTTCCTCGACGATTCCGGCTTTGAGTGGAAAGTTGCGGTTGAACGGGACGTCGTCGTTGTCGGACATGGCTTCTTCTTTGTTCTTTGACGTCATTCCGGGATGGCCCGTCAGGGCCAGACCCGGAATCTCGATGGAACAGGAATAATGCGGCCCGAGATTCCGGGTTCGCGCTTCGCGCGCCCCGGAATGACGGATGACCTCGTCAGAAAAACGCCTGAATGCCCGTGATGGCGCGGCCCAGGATCAGGGCGTGGACGTCGTGCGTGCCCTCGTAGGTATTGACCGTCTCGAGGTTATGGACGTGGCGCATCACGTGGTACTCGATCGAGATGCCGTTGCCGCCGTGCATGTCGCGCGCGACGCGGGCGATGTCGAGCGCCTTGCCGCAATTGTTGCGCTTCATGATCGAGATCATCTCGGGGGCGAACTTGCCCTCGTCCATCAGGCGGCCGACGCGAAGCGAGCCCTGGAGGCCGAGCGCGATCTCGGTCTCCATGTCGGCGAGCTTCTTCTGGACGAGCTGTGTCGCGGCCAGCGGCTTGCCGAACTGCTTGCGGTCGAGCGTGTACTGGCGGGCGCGGTGCATGCAGTCCTCGGCCGCACCCAGCGCGCCCCAGGAAATGCCGTAGCGGGCGCGGTTGAGGCAGCCGAACGGGCCCTTGAGGCCGGAGACGTTGGGCAGCAGCGCGTCTTCCGGAACCACGACACCGTCCATCACGACTTCGCCGGTGATGGAGGCGCGCAAGCTGAGCTTGCCGCCGATCTTCGGCGCGGAGAGGCCCTTCATGCCCTTCTCCAGCACGAAGCCCCGGATCTGGTTGTCATGCGCGGCCGACTTGGCCCAGACCACGAACACGTCGGCGATCGGCGCGTTCGAGATCCACATCTTGCTGCCGGTCAGGCGGTAGCCGTCCGAGACCTTCTCGGCGCGGGTCTTCATCCCGGCCGGATCGGAGCCGGCATCGGGCTCGGTCAGGCCGAAGCAGCCGACCCACTCGCCGCTGGCGAGCTTCGGCAGGTATTTCTTGCGCTGGTTCTCGTCGCCATAGGCGTAGATCGGGTACATCACCAGCGAGGACTGCACCGAGTTCATCGAACGATAGCCGGAATCGACCCGCTCGATCTCTCGCGCGACCAGGCCGTAGGCGACGTAGCTCGCATTGGCGCAGCCATATTCCTCGGGCAGCGTGATGCCGATCAGGCCGAGTTCGCCCATCTCGTTGAAGATCTCGCGATCCGTCGTCTCTTCGAGATAGGCCTTGGTGATGCGCGGCAGCAGCTTGTCCTGGGCGTAGGCGCGCGCGGTGTCGCGCACCATGCGCTCGTCTTCGGTAAGCTGCTCGTCGAGCAGGAACGGATCGTCCCACTGGAAAGAAGCCGCAGCCGGCTTGTCCTTGGTCTGAGGGCGCACGCTCATGAAACGTCCTTTCGCGTCTGGTTCCGTCAACAATTGCCCGACAAAGTAAAGCGCCGCGGCAACAAGTTCAATTGCATCCTGGTTTCGGTCATTCCGGGCTCGCGCAACGGCGCGCGCCCGGAAACGACGTCGTCAGATTTCGAGCAGCTCGTTGGCGACGATCTCGATGCCGAAGCCCGACAGGCCCTTGTAGTCGTGCACCGAGGAGGTGAGATGCCGGATCGAGGTGACGCCGAGATCGCGCAGGATCTGCGCGCCGACGCCGATCTCGCGCCACTGGCGGTTGCGGTCGGCCTCCGTCGACGTCTCGTCGGGCAGCGGAGCCACCGGCACGCCGGCAGCGCCGTCGCGCAAGTAAACCAGCACGCCACGGCCGGACCTCTCGAAATGCTCGAGCACGGCCGCCATGCGCTTGTGCCCGGTGAAGATGTCCTTGACGATGTTCGGCTTGTGGAAGCGCGTCAGCACGTTCTTGCCGTCGCCGACGCCGTTGTAGACGAAGGCGACGTGGGCGATGGAATCGAACGGCGAACGATAGGCATAGCCCTGCAAGGGGCCGATCGGGCTGTCGGTGACGAAGGTCGAGACCCGCTCGATCAGCTTCTCGCGCACCTGGCGGTAGGCGATCATGTCCGCGATGGTGACGTGCTTGAGCTTGTGCTGGGCGGCGAAGCGGGCGACCTGCTCGCCCTTCATCACGCTGCCGTCGTCGTTCATCAGCTCACTGATGACGCCGACCGGCGGCAGGCCGGAGAGCTTGCAGAGGTCGACGGCGGCCTCGGTATGGCCGGAGCGCAGCAGCACGCCGCCGTCCTTGGCGATCAGCGGGAAGATGTGGCCGGGCCGGGCGAAATCGTTGGCGCCGACATTGGGATTGGACAGCGCGCGGCAGCACGAGGCGCGCTCCTCGGCGGAGATGCCGGTGCCGCCGTCGGGCTTGTAGTCGATCGAGACCGTGAACGCGGTGGTATGCGCGGAATCGTTGTGGGCGACCATGGGATCGAGCCGCAGGCGGCGCGCGTCCTCCGTGGTCACGGGCGCGCAGACGATGCCGGAGGTGTGGCGGATGATGAACGCCATCTTCTCGGCGGTGCAGAGCGAGGCCGCGACGATCAGATCGCCCTCGCCCTCGCGGTCCTCATCGTCGGTGACGACGACGAGCTCGCCCCTGGCAAAGGCCTGCAAGACTTCCTGGACGGTATCGGGCATTTCCCAATCTCTATCGGTTATGGGCCGGAGGCTTAGCCGGACGCCTTAGCCGGACTTGGCCCCAAGCGCTAGTGTCCTGGACGCAACCGCATATGCCAGATGGCCGTCAGGGCGGCGGGTCTCAGGCTTGCACCGAAGATACCAGGGATATAGGCGCACAAACCCCGGAAGGAAGACGGCCGGACGCCGTCAGGGCAGCACCTCTCTCCGCTCGCCGAGCCGCAGGTCGAGCTCGGCGCGCTTATCCGCGAGCAGGCCGGCCTGGGCGGCCTCAATCACGGTAAACAGCTCGTGGGCGTCGCTGAGTCGGGTCACGGTGACGTAACTGGCACCGGCCTCGTAGAGCTCGCCGACATCCGACAAAAGATCGGCCGTAGCCACGATCATGGCGGTCGGGTTGAGGGTGCGGACGTGGCGGACCAGCTTCTCGTTGCTGGCGCCCTTGAGAAGCGCATCCGGCACGCTGAGGATGATCATCTCGGACTTGCCGACGCCGGCATGGAGCAGCGTGTCCGCGCTGCTGATGTCGCCATAGATCACGTGCAGGCCGCGTGAAAGCAGGGTCTGGTACACATTGGGGTTGAAATCGACCACGGTGATCTGCTCGAGCAGCACCGGCGCCTGCCGTTCGATCTCGGCCAGCAGCGCGCTCGCTGCGCGGAAAAAGCCCAGGATGACGATGCGGCGGGCCTCGCCATGGCCGCCCTCGTGGCCCTCCTCGGCATGGCCATTGCCGTGATCGAGATCGCGCAGGCCGATCCGCTTCAACGGGCCGATCGCCCAGCGGGCGATCTCGTCGCTGCGCGTCATCACGAAGGTCGAGAGCACGGCCAGCACCACGAAGGCGAAGGAGGCCGCGTTCGCCGTTTCGGCTGCGATGTGGTTGTCGGTGACGCCGGTCTGGATCACGACCAGCGAGAACTCGGAGATCTGCGCGAGGTTCAGGGCCGGCAACAGGCTGGCACGCAGCCCCTGCTTCATCAGGTAGAGCGGCGTGAAGGTCGTGACGAGCCGGCTCACCACCGTGAACGCCGCGATCATCAAGGCAAGCCCGATCACGGAGAGGCCGGGCACGGGAATGGTCATGCCGAGCGCGACGAAGAACAGCGTGATGAAGAAGTCGCGCAGCGTGGTGACCTTGGCGGTGACGTCGAGCGCATAGGGAAAGGTCGAGAGCGAGACGCCGGCGATCAGGGCGCCCATCTCGCGCGACAGCGACAGCCGCTCCGCGGTCTCGGCCACGAGGAAGCACCAGGCGAGCGCGCCGAGCAGGATCAGTTCGGGGCGGCGGGCGATCTGGTGGAACAGGCGCGGCAGCACATAGCGGCTGACCAGCAGCGCGGCGGCGACCAGCACCGCGACGCGGCCGATCGAGAGCAGGATGACGCTCACTTGCAGATTGGCAAGACTCGGCTGCACCGCCAGGAACAGGATGGCGAAGATGTCCTGGAGCACCAGCACGCCGAGCGTGATGCGGCCGGGCAGCGTGTCGAGCTCGCGCTTCTCGTAGAGCACCTTGACGATGATGACGGTGCTCGACAGCGCGCAGGCGATACAGAGATAGACCGCATCGAAATGCCCGCCGCCGAGCGACAGGCCGATGCCGGCGAAAAACAGGACCCCGAGCAGGCAGCCGCCGAGCAGCTGGCCGCCCGCCGCGAACAGGATCACCTTTCCCGCCCGCACGATCTTCTTCAGGTCGATCTCCAGCCCGATCATGAACAGCATGAAGATCAGGCCGAGCTCGGAGATGACGCTGATCGATTCCTGCGATTTGACCCAGCCGGCGCCGAATGGACCTATGCAGAAGCCGGCGATAAGGTAGGCCAGGATCAGCGGTTGCCGGGAGAAATGGGCGAGCAGGCCCAGCATCCAGGCAAACAGGATACAGAGAGTGATGTCGCGAATAAGCTCATGCATGCCAAATTGGTCCGTTTTGCCGCACCCTAGAGACAGGTTGCGCCGCGGCAAGCGAGCAATTCGTCACATGCGGATCGTGCTCTGGCTGATAGCCGTGCTAGCTCCGTTCGCGTTCGCCTTGCCGGCCGCGGCGCAATCCAAGGTCAATATCGAACAAAGCTTTGCCGATTCGCTCACTGTGCTGCCGAAGGAGGAGCTCGCCGTCGCCGGCGGGTTCTATGTGCCGGCCTATTCCAGCGTCGCGATGAGCCAGGGCAAGCTGCGCGTCGACTTCTCGGTGACCTTGAGCGTTCACAACGCCTCCGAGAGCCAGCCGCTGGTGGTCAACCGCATCGCCTATTTCGACACCGCAGGCAAACAGGTCGAGAGCTATCTGAAAGCGCCGGTGGCCTTGAAGCCCCTCGCCACCGTCTCGATCTTCATTCCGACCGATGACGTGCGCGGCGGGACCGGAGCCAATTTCATCGTCGACTGGGCGGCAACGGGCGAGATCGCCGAGCCGGTGGTCGAGGCCTTGATGGTTGGCGGCGTCGCCAATGCGCATTACGCTTTCATCAGCCAGGGCCGTCCGACCCGGACGGCCACAAAGAAGTAGAGACCGACCGACCCGGACGGTCAGCAAGACGTAAAGCAGGTCGGCGCAAAGCCGGCCGCTCAACAAGAACAAAACGAGGAACGCTCCCATGACGTCCAGCTTCGATTTCGCGCCCCTGTTTCCCGCAGGGCTGCCGGCCCCTTCCGCGCGCTGGACGGGCCTTGCCAAATACAGCTTTGTCGGCGGCAACAATGATTCCGAGCAGGTGCCGCTGGATGAGCTGATCGAGGCGGCCAACCTCGCCCTGCAACGCGAGGGCCGATCGCTCGCCACTTACGGTCTGGCGCACGGGCCGCAAGGCTACCTGCCGCTGCGCGAATTCCTCGTAACAAAACTGAAGCGCGATGCCGGCATCAACTGCACGGTCGACGATCTCCTGATCGTCTCGGGCTCGCTCCAGGCGCTCGACCTCGTCAACAATACGCTGCTCGCCCGCGGCGATACCGTGATCTTCGAGCAGGACAGCTATCAGGGCTCGCTGAACCGTCTGGCACGGCTCGGCGTCAACGTAGCAGGCATTCCGCTCGACGCGGACGGCATGCGCATAGACGTGCCGGCCACGACGCTGGCCGATCTGAAGAGCCGGGGCATCCGGCCAAAATACATCTACACCATCCCGACGGTGCAGAACCCGACCGGCAGCATCATGCCGGAGAGCCGCCGCGCCGAGCTGGTGCGGCTCGCGGCCGAGTATGGCGTGCCGATCTTCGAGGATGACTGCTATGCCGATCTCGTCTGGTCGGGACAGCGGCCGCCGGCGATTTATGCGATGAGCCCGAACGGCGGCGTGATCCACATCGGTTCGTTCTCGAAATCGATCGCGCCGGCGCTGCGCGTCGGCTTCATCGTCGCGCCCTGGGATGTGATGTCGCGGATGCTGTCGCTGAAGACGGATGCCGGCTCCGGTGCGCTGGAGCAGATGGTGCTGGCGGCCTATTGCAAGCCGCATTTCGCAAGCCACGTGCCGGCCCTGACGAAGACGCTGCGCACCAAGCTCGATACGCTGATGGAAGCCCTCAATGAGCAGTTCGGAACGGCGGCGGAGTTCGAGGAGCCCAAGGGCGGCATCTTCCTGTGGGTGAAGCTGCCCGACCAGGTCGATACGCTGAAGCTCTATCAGGCCGCGCTTGCCGCCGGTGTCTCGATCAATCCGGGGCCGGAATGGTCCACCAGCAAGAGCCATTCCAGCTCACGCCTGCGGCTGTGCTTTGCCAGCCCGACGCATCAGCAGATCCGCGAGGGCGTCGCCGTGCTGGCCGAGGTCTGCCGCAAGGAGTTCGGCGTGCCGGCCCGCAGCGCCAATGTGGAGAAGCGGGCTTAACGCCTCGTCAAGCCGCCTGGGGCTGGCTGCCGTGGATCGCGGAGGCCAGCCGCAGCAACAGGACGATCGAGACGTTGCCCTTGCCGGCCTCAATCTGGGCGATATAGCGCTCGGAAATCCCGGAGCGGCGGGCCAGCTCCCGGCGCGAGAGGTCGCAGCGCGTGCGCGAGGACTTCAAGCGGTCGCCCAGCTCGGCCAGAAACGCGGTCTCCGAATAAGGCGGCACGGCACAGCTCCCCGGCAGCACTTCGCCCGCAAAATCCATGACTTGATTCAGCATTGGTCTATCCACGTTCGCCTTCGGGAGCAGCCATCCTACCCCCGATACGGCCGGCCTCATTGACGCGGATCAAATTCGCGAGCGATCGGCGGCTGGCGTGGACGACCGCGGGCGGGATGCTACACTTTGGAATTCTTCGAGGTGGGGCCTTTCAGGACATGACGCGTTGGTTGAGCCGCTGGACCACGGCGGCGGTGGTGTGGGTCGCGTTCACGTCCACGGCCGGTGCCGAGACGCTTGCGGCGACGGTCGAACAATGGGGCCTGCTCGGCTCATGGGCGGTCGATTGCGCGGCCCGGCCCGACCGCGACAGGGGGGCGCTCCTGACTTACGAGATCCAGAAGGACGGCCGGGTGATGTACCGGCGCAATTTCGGCGAGGCCAAGGACGAGAACGAAGTCGTGTCCGCCACGGTCAACGCCGAGGGCCTGCTCAATGTGATGGTGTACTTTCCATCGCTGCATCAGACCCGCGAGTTCGGGCTGCTGCTGGCCAAGGACGGCAGCCTGCGCGCGATCTACAATCGCAGCGAGCGCGGCGCATATACGATCAGGGACGGCAAATACGTCGCCACGGGCGCGCCGACCCCTGCGCAGCAACGCTGCGATTGAGCATCTGAACATCCGTTCAGAATTCTCTGCCAGTTCCTCCGGAACGTTCGCGCGAATGCGCGGTTCTCATGTGCATTGAGTTGGAGGAGGACATCATGAAGAAGCTTGGTTATGTGGTTGCTGCTCTCGGCGCGCTCGCGATCATTGCACCGACGATGGCGAGTGCCGAAACGGTGGTGATCAGGAACGGCCACCATGGCTACGGTTACGGTGCCCGCGCCGAAATGCGCGAGCATCGTGATCATGGCTGGCATCGCGGCTGGCACCATCGCGATCGTGTCGTCGTGGTCAAGCGCAGCCATCACCACTGGGACTAACGCGCAACGCAACATCGAAATGGCCCCTCGCGGGGCCATTTCTTTGTGTTCGCGACATGCGCTCGGTCAGTCCCACGCCGGCGCAAAGCCGGGATTGACGCAACGCCTGTCCTTCGGCAGCGCGGCGATCTTGTTGCGGTCGGCATCGTCGAGCATGATCTTCAGCGCATCGAGATTGGCCTGCTGGCTCTCGCGGCGCGAGGCCTTCGGGATCGCCGCAACGCCGCCCTGGTCGAGCAGCCATTTCAGCGCAACCTGTGCAGCGGTCGCGTTGTGCCTGGCGCCGATCTCCGCCAGCACCGGATCGGAGGCAACGCGTCCCTGCGCCAGCGGGCAATAGGCGACCAGCGGGATCGACCTGGCATTGAGATAGGCCAGCACCTTCGATTGATCGAGCATCGCGTGATACTCGATCTGGTTGCAGGCGATCGGCGCCTTGATGTCCTCGACCGCGATCTTGAGCAGCGCCGTGGTGAAATTGGCAACGCCAATCGCCCGCGTGCGTCCCTCCTCCTTCAGCTTCATCAAGGTCTCGAACACCGCGCCCCAGTTCGCGGACCTGGACGGCCAGTGCACGAGATAGAGATCGACATGGTCGAGCCGGAGCTTCTTCAGGCTGGCGTCGAAGGCCCGCCGGATCGCATCCGGCGCCAAATTCTCGTGCCAGACCTTCGTGGTGACGTGCAACTCACCGCGCGGCAGCCGGGCCGCGGCGAGCGCGGCACCGATGGGTTCCTCGTTGGCGTACATTTCAGCCGTGTCGATGTGGCGGTAGCCGATCGACAGCGCGCTCTCGACCGCGGCGCGGCAGGCATCGCCCTGCATGCGAAAGGTGCCGAGGCCGAGCTTGGGCATGCTGATGCCCTGTGTCTTCAGATTGTCCATAAAACAGGCTCCTGACGTATTTCAGCCCGCGAGATGCCCGCGGTGAGGCCGCGGGGACAGACGCTTCGTTGATGGAAACAAGGTGGCGGGAGCGGTCAGTGTAGCGCGGGAGACGCGGAGCGGCCAATCAAGATCGGGTTAGCGTCGGCGCACTGAGTGCCTCCCCAACGTCATGACCGGGCTTGACCCGGTCATCCACGACTTGCCCCTTGGCACGCAGAACGTGGATGCCCTGGACAAGCCCGGGCATGACGAACCGGCCTCACGAATGCTGCGCGACCACGGCCGGGCGCGCCTGCGACTGCGGCACGATGTCGACCGACCAGAGGTCGCGGTTGTCGACGTCTTTCAGCGTCACGGTCATCACGCCGCTCGCGCCATCGATGTCGACGCGGCCGAAGAACTGCAATCCGAAGCAGGGCGCGAGGTTCTCGCCCTGCGCTTCGCTGCATCCGTTCTGGTACATCGCGACCGGACCAAAAGTGTCGTCGAGTTCGCCCGGGCCCCAGGTGCCGGCATGCAGCGGGCCGGAGACGAACTCCCAGAACGGTTCGAAGTCCTGGAATTGCGCCCTGTTGGGATCGTAGTAGTGCGCGGCGGTGTAGTGCATGTCGGCGGTGAGCCAGACGACGTTGCGCACGCCGGCGCGCCTGATGGAGCCGAGCAGATCGGCGATCTCGTGCTCGCGTCTATCAGGCGGCCCATTGCCGAGCGCGACCGCATCGAGACTGATCAGGCCGATCGGCAGGTCGGCGGCGATCACCTTCCAGGTCGCGCGCGAGGCGGCCAGCTCCCGCTTCAGCCAGGCCAGCTGCTCGGCGCCGAGAATCCAGCCGCGATGGTCGGCGCCCTTGTTCCAGGTCTCATCCCGAAAACTGCGCATGTCGATCATGAAGACGTCGAGCAGCGGACCGTAAGCGATCTTGCGATAGACCCGCCCCTGCCGTGCGCCGATGTCGCGGATCGGCATGAAGTCGAAGAAGGCGCGGCGGGCGCGCGCGACCAGGCGCGGCGTGCCGTCGTCCTCATATCCGGCCTCGTCATAGCTGCCGGACGGTGACCAGTCGTTGGTGACCTCGTGATCGTCCCACTGCGCGAACATCGGCACATTCGCGTGGAAATCGCGAAAATGCGCATCGAGATGATTGTATTTGTAGTTGCCGCGAAACTGCGCCAGCGTGCGCGCGACCTCCGATTTTTCCTCCGTGACGATGTTGCGCCAGGTCTCGCCGCTCGGCAGCTTCTGCTCGGATGGAATCGTGCAGTCGGCGTAGATATGGTCACCGGAGTGAATGAAGAAGTCAGGGCGATTGTCGAGCATGGTGCGATAGCTGCGATAGCCGCCGCGCGAGATGTCGATGCCCCAGCCCTGCCCCGCGGTGTCGCCGGACCACAGGAACGAGATCGATTGCCCTGCGGCCGGCGCAGTGCGGAAATGGCCGACGCGGCTTTCGCCGGCGATGCCGGTCGCGATGTCATCGAAGCGGACGCGATAGAAGATGTCCTGCCCCGGCGGCAGATCGCTCAGCAGCAGCTTCGAGGTGAAGTCGGCGTCCGGCCGCGTGTCGCCGGAGGCCGCGGCAATGATGGTCTTGAAACTCTCGACGGTCGAGCATTCCACCTGCATGCGCGCGGCCCGATCGGCGCGCGCCCAGATCACGGCGGAGCCGTCCGAGACGTCGCCGGACTGGATGCCGCCGGCGATCCGCGGGCGGTCGGCGGCACGGCTGATGGATGGCTTTGCGAGCGCGGCCAAGGCGAGGCCGGAGGTGGAGCGGACCAGGAATTGCCGCCGGGTCCATGCGCGCGGGGCGCGGAGCGTTGCCATTCAGGAGACCTTCGTCGAATCGCGACGGAAGGTGCCTGCGCTCCTTGACTCCTACCCTTACGGTTTCTTGACTCCGCGCCGACGGTTTTGCGACGCGGGGATGACGGGTGAGATGCAGCCCCGAGCGCGGTGCGCTCCCTCGCCCCGTTCTTACGGGGTCGGGACGAGCTTTGCTCGCCCTGAGAGGGTTGGGGTGAGGGGCCTCTCTCCACAGGTGAGATCATCGATAGACCTGTACTCCCTCACCCGGATTGCTTCGCAATCCGACCTCTCCCCGCAAGCGGGGCGAGGTGAAGAAGGCGCGTCGTCGCGGCTAACGCTGCCAGTTGCAGATGCCGCCGGAGCGGCAAGGCCAGGTCTGGATGCGGGTATCCCTCGCCTGCGCATCCAACGGATTGCCGTGGCGATGCGCGAGCTTGGTCCGGGCCGCACCACGCGGCTGCGCGGCCTTGACGTGCGCGGCCTTCGGTTCGGCCACGTGCACGCGTTCGGCCGCGACCTTCTTCGGCACGTCAACCGGCTCGGCACGGGCCTGCGCCTCGTTGCCGCCGCGGGCCTCTAACGCGACCGGTGCGAACCGCGTCTCCGGCCCGAGCCGCTTCGGCGACAACACCGCCTTGGACAGATCGAGACCGAAATATTCATCGGGCTTATAGTCATCAGCGCGCGATGCGCCGCCCCATGCGAGCACGAGGGCAACGGCAACAGCAAAATGAACGCTCTTCAGGACCACGGACGCCTCCTGAAATTGATTTATTAAAGGGGTAATTTGCCCCTATTTAGGAAGCCTCGCGCGCAATTCCAGCGGTCAAGTCCCACCGTGGTTAAGAAGTTCGGCGGTGTTCAGGCGACCTTTCGTGTCGCACCCGTCCCGTCCAGGAACCCCATCAGGCGGCCGCGGATGATGGTTTCCGCCTCACTCATGATGCGATCGACGAGTTCCTTGCAGGAGGGGATGTCGTGGATGAGGCCTGCGACCATGCCGCAGCTCCAGGCGCCCGCATCCATCTGCCCGTCCAGCATGATCCTGGGATAGACGCCCGCGACCTGGTCGTGGATGTCGTCAATGGTGAGCTTGTCGCCCTTCTCGCGCTCGATCTCGAGCAAACGATCGACATTGGCGTTCTTCAGGACGCGTTCGGTGTTGCGCAAGCTCCGCATGATCAGACGGGTGTCGAGCTCGGTGGCGGCGACCAGCGCGTTCTTCACGTTCTGATGCACCGGCGCTTCCTTGGTCGCGATGAAGCGCGTGCCCATGTTCATGCCGGCCGCGCCCAGCGACAGCGCCGCGACGAGGCTGCGCCCGTCAGCCATGCCGCCGGAGGCAACGAACGGGATCTTCAATTCCTCTGCCGCGCGCGGCAGCAGGATCATGTTCGGAATGTCGTCCTCGCCGGGATGGCCGCCGCACTCAAAGCCGTCGACGCTGACGGCATCGCAGCCGATCCGCTCGGCCTTCAGCGAATGGCGAACTGACGTGCATTTATGGATCACCTTGATGCCAGCCGCCTTAAGTGCCGGCATATACTGTTCCGGGCTGCGACCCGCAGTCTCCACCGCCTTGACGCCGCCTTCGACAATGGCCGCGATGTATTCCGGATAAGGCGGTGCCGAGAAGGCCGGCAGAAACGTGAGGTTCACGCCGAACGGCTTGTCGGTCATGTCGCGGCAGCGCGCGATCTCTTTCGCCAGCAGCTCCGGTGTCTTCTGCGTGAGGCCGGTGATGATGCCGAGCCCGCCGGCATTCGAGACGGCGGCAGCCAGCTCGGCAAAGCCGACGAAATGCATGCCGCCCTGGATGATGGGGTGCTCGATGCCGAACAGTTCGGTGATCGCGGTCTTCACGTAGGCTTCCTCCCGGATTTCGGTTTGCTTGGGATCAGTCTAGCCGCAGTCTCGTGCCGCGGTCACCATTTCTCTCCGAAGGGCCGGATCTCCATCTCGAATGTCCAAGCGCTCTTCGGCTGCTGGTAGAGCTGCCAATAGGAATCGGCCACGGCCGACGGCGGCATCAGCAGGTCGGGATTGTCCAGCGCGTTCGGGCCGAGCGCTTCGAGCCGGCGCAGCCGCACCCACTCGGTGTCAACACCGGAATCGATGATGAGATGGGCGACGTGGATGTTCTTCGGCCCAAGCTCGCGCGCCATCGCCTGCGCCACCGCACGCAGACCAAACTTTGCGCTGGCGAACGCGGCAAAGCCGCTGCCGCCACGCAAGGAGGCCGTTGCGCCAGTGAAGAAGATTTTGCCGCCGCCGCGCGGAAGCATCAGCCGCGCAGCTTCCCGGCCTGCCAGGAAGCCGGAATAGCAGGCCATCTCCCAGACTTTACGGAACACGCGCTCGGTGGTGTCGAGGATCGGGAAATTGACGTTGGCGCCGACGTTGAAGATGCAAACTTCCAGCGGCGCGTGCTTGTCGGCGTCATCGAGGAAGGAGATGACCTCTTCCTCCTTGCGCGCATCGAGCGAGCGCGCGTGGATTTCGCCACCGGCGTCCTCGATGTCCTTCACCAGCGGCGCGAGCTTGTCGCCGTTGCGGCGCCCGGCGAAGATCGAAAAACCTTCGGCGGCGAATTTCTTCGCGATTTCGGAGCCGATGAAATCGCCGGCCCCGATCACGGCAGCTGTCGCGTTTCGCTTGGACAAGGTCGCCTCCTCCGGTGCGGATATGTTTGGAGCAAAGGCTATAGTTCTAAAATAGAACTGTCAAATTGCGAGGCAGAATGCTAGTCTCATGTGCAAATTGCACTGATCATTCAAGTCAGTTCCTTTTTCTGACTTACTACGCCTGCGTCGGAGACCGTATCATGAAGTGGGACACGCTGGACGAAGAGTCCTGCTCGCTCTCCCGCACCGTCGCCGTGGTCGGCGACCGCTGGACGCTTCTGATCCTGCGCGAATGCTTTTTGCGCGTGCGACGGTTCGAGGGATTCCAATCCTCGCTCCAGATCACACGGCATCTTCTGTCGGAGCGGCTGAAGAAGCTGGTCCGTTTCGGCATCCTGCGCCGCGTCCCCTATTCCGAGGCGCCCAAGCGCTACGAATACATCCTGACGCAGAAGGGCCTCGACCTCTACCCGATCATCATGGCGATGGTGCATTGGGGCGACACCCACATGGGCGACGAGCGCGGTCGCCCGGTGCTGCATGAGCACAAAACTTGCGGCAAGCTGTTCGACCCGGTGATGGTGTGCTCGGAGTGCGGCGAGGTGCTGCATGCAAAGCAGGTGCATGTGCATGCGGGGCCCGGGCGGAGGGAAACGGTGGACTGAGCGGCGCTGGCGCGCGCAGCACTGCCGCCGTGAGATCATCGGCACGGTTGACGATCACGGGCGAAAGCGCGGTGCGATGCCGCGCGCTTCATTCGTGATACTTTCAGCCTCGGCGCACCTTGGTCAGTGCGTCTTGGTGGTTTGCCATTTTTCCAGATCCGGCTTCGCCTCGCCCGATCGCTGCTCCTTCTCCGGATTTCCCTTCCAGGGCTTGTCCGTCTGGGCGTGCGATCCCCAATCGTTCTGATGACGGGGATCGTCGGTCGGCTTTTCCTTGCTCATCGGATCTCCTCTGGTGCGGGGCCTACGCGAAGGGAACGCCATAGTAGGAGTTGATGCCGCGAACCGCCGCATCGTCACCCCAGTTCCAATCGCTCTGCTCACCATATTTCGGCGCGCCTTGCAGCTCCTTGGCTGTAACCCCCGTCACGTAGCCACCGAGATCGGTGTCGTACTTCAGGGACTGCCAAGGCAAGGGATAGTGGTCATTGCCGACGCCCAAAAATCCACCGAAGCCGAGCACCGCGTGGGACACCTTGCCGCTGATCTTGTCGATCATCACCCGCTCGATCGAACCGATCTTGTTGCGATCCGCGCCATAGACCGACGTTCCCTCGACCCTGTCGCTGCCGATCAACCGGCCCATTTCGCTGCGGTCCAATTCGCGTTGATTCAACATCTCATTTCTCCACTCAGCCAGTGCGTGGACCAACCGGTTCCGATTGTGATCGTTCCAAATTGGGTTCGGTCCGGCGACTCACCAGGAACATCGCCGGAAACGAGCGGTTCTCTGAGTCTTTAAAGGAAATGAGCCATGAGCGACTTTCGCGACATCCAGCACGGCGTCAACGATCCCGTCGATGGGCTCGACGTGAAGCGGCACATCAACTCCACCCAGACACCGCATGAGCGTGCGCTGCACCATGCCGACGTACGGTCAGCGCCGTCGGCCTCGCCGGAAGAACCGTTCCTGCCGGAGCGATTGCGGCGCAAGCCGACCGACCCCATCAATCCGCGTACCGGCCGCAATCCGGCCGACTAGCCGGGCTGCTGCGGCAATGGACGCTGGCGAAACCGATCCACAAGCGCAGGATGCGGGCACGGCAATGACCGAACAGGTCCTGCGCTTCATCGCTGGGTGGGCACCATCGGCGCATTCGTCGCTGCCGTCGCAACCTGGGCCGCGGTCTCCGTGTCGATCTGGTGGCTGAGGCGAAAGCTTCACATCGCTTCCCGACGCTCAACGTCCTGATGCCGGCCGCGGTCAGCGAGGCACCAGAGCTTCCCGCGGCATCAGGAATTCAAACATCTCGGCCGCGGTCTGAAGCTGCTCGATGCGCGCGGCAACGGAATCGCGCTGAACGCCGACCGGCAAGCTCGCAAGCTCATGCTCGAGCCGTAGCCTGTGCGCGTCGAGACGTTGCGCGAATGTGTGGGGCTCAGACCGTCTTCGCATCGTCCGTCCTCGGGGGTTGCAGGCCCGGGCTGTTGGCCCAGCGCTCGACTTGCTCAATGACCTTCTGATGGCTTGGACGCACCGGCCTTTGTGCTTCGCGTTCCTCAGAAAGCTTGCGGGGTAACCTGACCTCGTCCGTCATGACGCATCTCCCTTTCCCTATGAGAATGCGCCTCCGCGCGAATCGTTTCAACTAACCTATTGATTTATTTAGACTATATTGCTCAAATGGCGCTTTTTTGGACTCCTGTGGAACTCGCGGCAAGTTGGCCGGTTTAGCAAATTACTCATCTTGCTCAATTTGCGTGATTGACCATGAACGACCTTCGCGCCGAGCGGCTCCAAGTCATGCTTTCCCCGGAAGAGCTGGCCGCAGTGGATGATTTCCGGTTCAAGCACCGCATGCCAACGCGTGCCGCAGCGGTACGCGAACTGCTCAAATTCGGACTCGCAGCCGCGGGCATCGAGACGAGCATCGACCCGTCAACGGGCGTCAAATCAAGCGAGTTTGGTGTATTTGGCCGGGGGCCAGACGGACACGCCCCGGGAAAATCCGAGAACGACGCCGAGGATTGATTCGATCGACCTCGCAAGACAAAACGACCCCGGCACAGTGGGGTGCCAGGGCCGTCCTTGGAGATTGCTTCCGGCGCACCGGGGGCATGACAACCGGAAGCAATCCGTCGACTCTTCGCGCAGGGATTCGTTCCTTGCGAGAACTAGCCTGTCGGGGCGTCGCCGGAATCGTCCGGCATCACGCCGGATCCAGGCGTCTTGTTGTTGTCGTTGAGCTTGGGATCGCGGGTCGCCTCACGCGACGGCGAGCCCTTCGAGCCCGTCTTGTGCGAGCCCGTCTTGTGCGCGGTCTGCGCGCGCTGCTTGTCGCGCGGTTGATCCTCCGCGCGCTGATCCCTGACGATACCGTGGTCGGAATGCGCCATGATGTCCTCTCGCTTCTCCAGATGTCCTGAAGCGCTTACGCACCGGCGCGTCGAATGTTCCGGTTCAGGCGAGAGGCCGCGGCGCTAGCTATGCGCCGCATGCACCGCAGCCGATGCATTCTCCATATGCACCTGCCGCACCGTCGTCACCGTCGCGAACGCCACCGAGACGCCAAAAGCGAGAATGAGTGAAAGAAGAGCAAGACGCGGAGCCATTGCAAAATCTCCTTCTGGAATCGAAAATCAACGCGATTGACTGTTCCCGAATGATCCTGGATTGGTCACTTGCATTCCGTGCGCGGCGTCACACCCAAACGAGAGCGCCTATGCATCCTGCTTTTGGGAGGCACGGGTCGTTACGGGCGGAATTTCGCCATCAAGCCAGTCCTGTTCTGTCGCGAGCGCGGTCCAGGCGTCTGCCATGCGCAAATAGCGCTTATAGGCAGGTTGCCCTTCCGCCCGCTCGGCGAGTTGCAAGCAGTTGTCGGCGTTGTCCCTGTAAATGTCAGACTGTTTCATGAATCATGACGTGGGGACGGAACTGTCGCGTCGCAACCGCCCTTACCGGATCGTAACGTTCAGGGAACCTTGCACGCCATCGGTCATTGATATCGATGCGAGTTCTTGTCGCGATCATCCTGATGTTCATCAGCACCGCAGCGCTTGCCGATAGCACCGGCGAGCGAAGGCCGGGCGAACGCGTGCCGACGGCGACCGATGTCATCAACGGCCTCTACGCGTTCAGCCGCTTCCAGCAGGGCCTGCTGGAAAGCACCGACCTGAAGGGCAACGCGGAGATGAAGAACCTCGCCGCCCTGCGCGCCGAGGAAGCGGCGAAACGCGACAAAGCGTTGAAGGACATACAAGAGGCGATCGGCGCTGAGCCGCGCGTCGGCAAGACAACGGCGAGCACAGGCGTCGCCGAGCCAGACAATTCGGACGGACCGGCCTACGTCCGAACCTTCTATGCCGCGCAGATCCCTGAATATGAATCCACCATTGGCCTGCTCGAGCACTATCTCAAAGCTCCCGACAACGCCGCACTGGCCGCCTTTGCCCACGGCCAGCTGCCGGTGCTGCGTTCGCAGATGAAGGATGCTGAGCGGACGATGGCAGACAAATAGCCCCTTTCGTCCTTCGTCCGCCGCCGCCCGTGGTGCCGCCCCGCCGATTGGCAGGCAAGTGCCAGCAGAGGCGGCGAACTGGCGCAAAATTCTTTTGGAACCGTTTGGAACCAATCGGCTTTTTCTTCGTTGCTGTGGTCGGGCTGAGCAAAGCAGGTTCCATTTCCTCGCGCCGCAACCTTGGCGCTTGATTTCGAATTAGGCTGACGCTCTAGTTTGACTAATTGCGTCACGCCTAAGATTCGGCCGACGCTTGCGGGGGAATCAGTATGAGCGACCTCGATCCCGGATCTGCATCACGCTCCGGTCGTCGCGTCCCAAAGCCAAAAATCAACGGTACGTCGGAGCCCGATTCCCGGCCGGAATTGCTCCTCGCCTTACAGGCCATGCGTAGCGGCGATTTCTCCGTGCGTATGAGTGGCGACTATCTCGGCATCGACGGCAAGATCGCCGACACTTTTAATGAAATCATCGCCGCCAACCAGCGCATGGCGCAGCAGCTCGAGCTGGTCGGCCAGGTGGTGGGACGCGAGGGCAAGACCCGGCAGCGTGTGAAGTTCGGCCTCGCCTCCGGCTCCTGGGCCGACATGGAAGGCTCCGTCAACACGCTGATCGACGATTTGCTGTGGCCGACACGCGAGGTGACCCGCGCGGTCGCGGCGGTGGCGCAAGGCGACCTGCTCCAGACCGTCAAGCTCGACGTCGATGGCCGTCCGCTCCGCGGAGAATTCCTGCAGTCGGCGAACATCGTCAACACCATGATCAAGCAGCTCGGCGTATTCACCTCCGAGGTGACGCGCGTGGCGCGCGAGGTCGGCACCGAAGGCAAGCTCGGCGGCCAGGCCCAGGTGCCCGAGGTGACTGGCGTCTGGAAGGATCTGACCGAGAGCGTCAACTCGATGGCGAACAACCTGACCAACCAGGTTCGCAACATCGCCGAGGTGACGATCGCGGTCGCCAACGGCGACTTGTCCAAGAAGATCACCGTCGACGTCCGCGGCGAGATCCTTCAGCTCAAGGAAGCCATCAACACGATGGTGGACCAGCTCCGCTCCTTCGCCTCCGAAGTGACGCGCGTGGCGCGCGAGGTCGGCACCGACGGCAAGCTCGGCGGCCAGGCGATCGTGCCCGGCGTCGCCGGCACCTGGAAGGATCTCACCGACTCCGTGAACGCGATGTGCGGCAACCTCACGGCTCAGGTCCGCAACATCGCCAACGTCACCACCGCCGTGGCGCGCGGCGACTTGTCCCGCAAGATCACGGTGGACGTGCGCGGCGAAATCCTGGAGCTGAAGGACACCATCAACACCATGGTGGACCAGCTCAACTCCTTCGCCTCCGAAGTGACGCGCGTCGCACGCGAGGTCGGCACGGAAGGCAAACTCGGCGGCCAGGCCCAGGTGCCCGGTGTGGCCGGCACCTGGAAGGACCTCACCGACAACGTCAATTTCATGGCGTCGAACCTGACCGCGCAGGTCCGCAACATCGCCGACGTCGCCACCGCCATCGCCGGCGGCGACCTCTCCAAGAAGATCACCGTGAACGTGTCCGGCGAGATCCTTCAGCTGAAGGAAACGCTCAACACAATGGTGGACCAGCTCAACGCCTTCGCCGGCGAAGTCACGCGCGTCGCGCGCGAGGTCGGTACCGAGGGTCGGCTCGGCGGTCAGGCGAACGTGCTCGGCGTCGCCGGCACCTGGAAGGACCTCACTGAAAGCGTCAACTCGATGGCGTCGAACCTGACCGCACAGGTCCGCAACATCGCCGAGGTGACGACGGCGGTCGCCGGCGGCGACTTGTCGAAGAAGATCACCGTGGACGTGCGCGGCGAGATCCTCGAGCTGAAAGACACCATCAACACCATGGTGGACCAGCTCAACGCCTTCGCCGGCGAAGTCACGCGCGTCGCCCGCGAGGTCGGCACCGAAGGCAAGCTCGGCGGCCAGGCCCAGGTGCGCGGCGTCGCCGGCACCTGGAAGGATTTGACGGACAGCGTCAACTCGATGGCCTCGAACCTGACGGGTCAGGTCCGCAACATCGCCGAAGTCGCCACCGCCGTGGCCAAGGGCGACCTGTCGAAGAAGATCACCGTGAACGTGTCGGGCGAAATCCTTCAGCTGAAGGAAACGCTCAACACCATGGTGGACCAGCTCAACGCCTTCGCCGGCGAAGTCACGCGCGTCGCCCGCGAGGTCGGCACCGAAGGCAAGCTAGGCGGCCAGGCCGAGGTGCCCGGCGTCGCCGGCACCTGGAAGGACCTCACCGACAGCGTCAACTCGATGGCCGGTAACCTCACCGCCCAGGTCCGCAACATCGCCGAGGTCGCAACCGCGATCGCCGGCGGCGACCTGTCGCGCAAGATCACGGTGGACGTGCGCGGCGAGATCCTTCAGCTCAAGGACACGCTGAATACGATGGTCGACCAGCTCAACCGCTTCGCGGGCGAGGTGACGCGCGTGGCGCGCGAGGTCGGCACCGAGGGCCGGCTCGGCGGCCAGGCCAACGTGCCCGGCGTCGCCGGCACCTGGAAGGACCTCACCGACAGCGTGAACTCGATGGCGGGCAACCTCACCGCCCAGGTCCGCAACATCGCCGAGGTCACCACCGCCGTGGCGCGCGGCGACCTCTCGCGCAAGATCACCGTCGACGTGCGCGGCGAAATCCTCGAGCTGAAGAACACCATCAACACCATGGTGGACCAGCTCAACGGCTTTGCCGGCGAAGTGACACGCGTCGCGCGCGAGGTCGGCACCGAAGGCAAGCTCGGCGGCCAGGCCGAGGTGCCCGGCGTCGCCGGCACCTGGAAGGACCTCACCGACAACGTCAACTTCATGGCCTCGAACCTGACGGCCCAGGTCCGCAACATCGCCGAGGTCGCGACCGCGATCGCCGGCGGCGACCTGTCGAAGAAGATCACGGTGGACGTGCGCGGCGAGATCCTGCTGCTCAAGGACACCCTGAACACCATGGTCGAGCAGCTCCGCTCCTTCGCCGCCGAAGTGACGCGCGTGGCGCGCGAGGTCGGCACCGAGGGCCGGCTCGGCGGTCAGGCCGTCGTGCCCGGCGTCGGCGGCACCTGGAAGGACCTCACCGACAACGTCAACCTCCTGGCTGCGAACCTCACCACGCAGGTCCGCAACATCGCCGAAGTGACCACGGCCGTGGCCCGCGGCGACCTGTCGCGCAAGATCACCGTCGACGTGAAGGGGGAAATCCTCGAGCTGAAGAACACCATCAACACCATGGTGGACCAGCTCAACGCCTTCGCCGGTGAAGTCACCCGCGTCGCGCGCGAGGTCGGCACCGAAGGCAAGCTCGGCGGTCAGGCCGCGGTGCCCGGCGTTGCCGGCACCTGGAAGGACCTCACCGACACCGTCAATCTGATGGCTGCGAACCTGACCGAGCAGGTGCGCGGCATCGTCAAGGTGGTGACCGCGGTCGCCAACGGCGACCTCAAGCAGAACCTGACGATGAAATCGCGGGGCGAGGTGGCGGCGCTCGCCGACACCATCAACAACATGACCGAGACGCTCGCGACCTTCGCCGATCAGGTGACGTCGGTGGCGCGCGAGGTCGGCGTCGAGGGCCGCCTCGGCGGCCAGGCCAACGTGCCCGGTGCGGCCGGCACCTGGAAGGACCTCACCGGCAACGTCAACCTCCTGGCGGCCAACCTCACCTCGCAGGTGCGCGCAATCGCGGAAGTGGCGACCGCCGTGACCAAGGGCGACCTGACGCGGTCGATCCAGGTCGACGCCCGCGGCGAAGTCGCGGAATTGAAAGACAACATCAACACGATGATCACGAACCTCCGTCTCACGACGGACGTGAACACCGAGCAGGACTGGCTGAAGACCAACCTCGCGAAATTCACCAACATGCTTCAGGGCCAGCGCGACCTCGCCACCGTCGGCCGGCTGCTGCTGACCGAACTGTCGCCGCTGGTGAACGCGCATACCGGCGTGATCTACCAGGTCGAGAACGAGGAGAATCCACAGCTCCTGCTGCTCGCCTCCTACGCCGGCGACGGCATCTACCCCTACCAGCGCGTACTGCCGTTCGGCGACGGCCTGATCGGCCAATGCGCGCTCGACAGGCGGCCGCGCGTGGTCGCGGATATTCCCTCCGACGTGGTGCCGATCAACTCGGCGCTGTTCCGCGTCGCCCCGAAGAACCTCGTGGTGCTGCCGGTGCTGTTCGAGGGCCAGGTCAAGGCCGTGATCGAGCTCGCCTCGCTGACCTCGTTCACGACCTCGCAAATGACCTTCCTGGAGCAGCTCACCGACTCCATCGGCATCGTGCTCAACTCGATCGAGGCGACGATGCAGACCGAAGGCCTGCTCAAGCAGTCGCAGCAGCTGGCCGGCGAGCTTCAGACCCAGCAGCGCGAATTGCAGCAGACCAACGACCAGCTCGAGCAGAAGGCGCAGCAGCTCGCCGAGCGCAACGTCGAGGTCGAGCGCAAGAACCAGGAGATCGAGCAGGCCCGCCGCGCGCTCGAGGAGAAGGCGACCGAGCTCGCGCTGACCTCGAAGTACAAGTCCGAATTCCTCGCCAATATGAGCCACGAGCTGCGCACGCCGCTGAACTCGATCCTGATCCTCGGACAGCAGCTCACCGACAACCCGGACGGCAACCTCTCGGCCAAGCAGGTCGAATTCGCCCGCACCATCCACGGCGCCGGCACCGACCTGCTCAACCTCATCAGCGACATTCTCGATCTCTCCAAGATCGAGTCCGGCACGGTGACGGTGGACGCCGAGGAAATCCTGACCGCGAACCTGCTCGAAACCGTCGGGCGGCCGTTCCGGCACGAGGCGGAAAACCGCAACCTGTCATTCAAAATCGACGTCGACCCGAACCTCGCGCGCAGCATCGTCACCGACTCCAAGCGCCTGCAACAGGTCCTGAAGAACCTGCTTTCCAACGCCTTCAAGTTCACCGCCGAAGGCGAAGTGCGCCTGAAGGTCGGCGGTGCGCTCGGGGGGTGGGGCACGGATCACCCGGTGCTGAACTCCGCGCCGGCCGTGATCGCGTTCGAGGTGTCGGATACCGGCATCGGCATTCCCCTGGAGAAGCAGAAGCTGATCTTCGAGGCCTTCCAGCAGGCCGACGCCGGCACCAGCCGCAAATACGGCGGCACCGGCCTTGGCCTCGCCATCAGCCGCGAGCTCGCCAGCCTGCTCGGCGGCGAAATCCATCTGCGCAGCGCACCGGGCAAGGGTTCGTCCTTCACCCTTTATCTGCCGTTGAAATATTCCGGCCCGACACTTGCGCCGCGCGCCACGCCACAGCAATACAGCCAGCCGCCGGCGCTGCAACCGACGGCGCCCGAGCAGCGCGTCATCGAGCAGCTTCCCGACGACCGCCTCAACCTCGAACCCGGCGACAGCATCCTCCTGATCGTCGAGGATGACCCGCATTACGCACGCGTGCTGGTCGATCTCGCACGCGACAAGGGTTTCAAGGTGCTGGTTGCGGCCCGCGGTGCCGAGGCGCTGGAACTTGCCAAGCAATACCAGCCGAGAGCGGTCTCGCTCGACGTGTTCCTGCCGGACATGCTCGGCTGGACCGTGCTGAGCCAGCTCAAGCACAATCCGCTGACGCGCCACATCCCCGTGCAGATCATCACGCTCGACGAGGACCGCCAGCATGCGCTGGCGCGCGGCGCCTTCTCCTTCGTCAACAAGCCGACGACGACCGAAGGGGTTTCGGCCGCGCTAACGCAGATCAAGGAATATGCGCGGCCGCGACGCAAGCGGCTGCTGATCGTCGAGGACAACGAGGCCGAGCGGCTCTCGATCCGCGAGCTCCTGCATCACGACGACATCGAGATCGTGACGACCGACACCGGCGCAGGCGCACTCTCGACGCTGCGCGAAGCGCCCTGCGACTGCGTGGTGCTGGACTTGAGATTGCCGGACATGAGCGGCTTCGAGGTGCTGGACCAGATCCGTCACGACGAAGCACTTTCGAACATTCCGGTCGTGGTGTTCACCGGCCGCGAGCTCTCGGCGGAGGAAGATGCCGAGCTCCACACCATGGCGCGCAGCATCGTGGTCAAGGGCGTAGAATCGCCGGAGCGCCTGCTCGACGAGACCGCGTTGTTCCTGCACCGCGTGATCACGGAACTGCCGGTCGAGAAGCAGCGCATGCTGGAGAAGCTGAACAGTTCCGACGAGGACCTGATCGGCAAGACCGCGCTGCTCGTCGACGACGACGCCCGCAACATCTTCGCGTTGTCGAGCGTGCTGGAACGGCGCGGCATGAAGGTGCTGACGGCGACCACCGGCCGAGAGGCGGTAACGCTGGTCGAGTCCAATCCGGAAATCGCCATCGTCCTGATGGACATCATGATGCCTCAGATGGATGGATATCAGACCATCGGCGTGATCCGCGAGAACCCGGCCTTCTTGCGCCTGCCGATCATCGCGCTGACCGCCAAGGCGATGAAGGGCGACCGCGAGAAATGCCTGGAGGCCGGCGCGTCCGACTACCTCGCCAAGCCCGTCAACACCGATCAATTGCTGCTTGCGATCCGCATGTGGCTGCACCGCTGAGCTGGATGCGCGAATGGACCACGAAAAGGTCAACATCCTCCTCGTCGACGACCAGCCGGCCAAGCTGCTCGCCTATGAGGTGATCTTGAAGGAACTCGGCGAGAACCTCGTGATCGCCTCGTCCGGCCGCGAGGCGCTGGAGGTTCTGCTCAAGACCGAGATCGCGGTGATCCTGGTCGACGTCTGCATGCCCGAGCTCGACGGCTTCGAGCTCGCGGCGATGATCCGGGAGCATCCGCGTTTCCAGAAGACGGCGATGATCTTCATCTCGGCCATTCAGGTGAGCGACATCGACCGGTTGCGCGGCTATGAGATGGGTGCGGTCGACTATGTTCCGGTGCCGGTCGTGCCGGAGGTGCTGCGCGCCAAAGTCAAGGTGTTTGCCGAGCTGTACCGGAAGACCCGCGAGCTCGAACGGCTAAACCACGATCTCGAAGACCGTGTCCGTGCACGCACCGCGGAATTGGAGAACTCCACGGCGAAGCTGCGCGAGAGCGAAGAGCGTCGCAGCATGGCGATCGCCGCCGGCAAGATGGGATCATGGGACTGGGACTGGGTCAGCGGCGACTGGATGTGGGACGAGGGGCAGTATCGCATCTTTGGCGTGAGCCCGGAGAGCTTCGAGGTCAATCCGGCCAACGTTCAGGCACTGTTGCATCCCGATGACGTCGACCAATTGCGCAAGGCGATCGCCGAATTCAGCAAGGGCACACGCGCCTATGAGACGGAATTCCGCATTGTGCGGCCCGACGGCGATGTGCGCTGGTGTGTCGGCACGGCTGCCGCCACCGCCGACAATAGCGGCCGCGTGGTGCGCGTGAGCGGTGTCACCGTGGACATCACCGAGCGCAAACGTGCCGAGGAGCGGCAAAATCTGCTGGCGCGGGAAGTCGATCATCGCGCCAAGAATGCGCTGGCGCTGGCGCAATCGATCGTGCGTCTCACCCGTGCCGACGAGGTCAAGGCCTACGTCAACGCCGTCGAGGGACGCATCAACGCGCTGGCGCGCGTGCATACGATCCTGTCGCTGTCGAGCTGGCAGGGCGCCGAACTCTCGAAGCTGATCGACGAGGAGCTCGCGCCCTACTCGCTCGGTGGCCAGATCAAGCTGGCGGGGCCCGAGGTTCAGTTGCTGCCGGCAACCGCCCAGACGCTGGCGCTCGCGCTGCACGAGCTTTTCACCAACTCGGCCAAGTATGGCGCGCTCTCGACGCGGTCGGGCCGGCTCATGATCGGCTGGCAGGTCGAGGAGGATCACCTCACACTGATCTGGGAGGAATCCGGCGGTCCGCTGGTGAGGACGCCGAAATCTCGCGGCTTCGGCACGCGGAGCCTGCTTGCGAGCGTCGAGTCCCAGCTCGGCGGAAAGGCGCAATTCGATTGGCGCGCCGAAGGCCTGTTGTGCCGCCTTGAAGTGCCGTTGACCCGGAAGACCCCAACCGGCGCCGCGCACGGCAAGTTCGAGGGCACCACCTCCCTCGCGCTCCAGCGCGCGTCGGGTTAACCCGACGCGGCGACCTTCATGCGCCGCACCGGCCGAGGTTCATGGGCGATGCGCCCTTCGAGCCAGGCTTCCGTTTGCGCGAGATCGCGTAACGCCATCGCATAGCGGCGGGCCGCGCTTCGCTCGGCACCGCGCGGCAGTTTACGCGCCTTGCGCAGCATGTCGGCGGCCGCGTTTCGATAGGCCAGCGAGCGATAGAGAAAGACAACCTTACCCATATCGAATGTTCCCGTGTTGGCGGGCTCCATGGTCGCAAGGTGGGCATGAACGTCGGATGAAGCCCGACGTGACAAATCGTTCATGCGGATGGAACCCGCAATCGCCGGCTGCGTTGCATGCAAGATCGAGGGCGGTTCCATGGGCGCGAAAAAGTCGCCGAAAAAGTCGCCAAGGCTGATCTCTCCTTCCGGCATCATCACGCTCTTGACGCACGCGATGATGGGCGCGGCGATCGGCCTCGCCTTCGGTCTCGTGCTCATTCTGTCCAACCCGGCGGTGGCAAATTTGCTGAACCATGGCGGAGATTCGGCCGCGGCCGTTTTCGTCGTCACGCTGGTGACGACGTTCGCGATCGGCGCGATGCTCACGGGCATCGTGTTCATCATCGCCGAGGACAAGGAATTTTGAAGCGCGCGTGAAACCCGCGAGGCTGCTTTGCCGGGAACTCCTGCGGCGAATGGCAGTTGGCTGCCTGCGTCATTTTAACTCAGGGAGTTCCTGCGCATGAAGACGACCAAGCTCGCCCTCGCCGTGATGTTGGCAACCGGCATCGCCGCCGCCCCGTTCGCCGCACAGGCGAAGTCGCACAAGGCGAAACATGAATCCTCGACGTCGTCCTCGCAGACGACGGGCGCCAACACGAAATCCAAGGGCGCCGATCCTTCCGGTCAGGGCGGCTCCGGTCCCGGCTCCGATCAGGGCGGCACCATGACGAACAAGGGTACTGGCAACACCAAGTAGACTCGCCGCCGTTCATCGAAGGCCCCGTGATCGCGGGGCCTTCTTGCTTTGCTGTTCGATACAATCCTTCTCACGCCACATCGTCGGCGCACGCCTTTAGCTGCGCCGGATGTCGGCGATGTTCGGGCCGCCTGCGGAGTTTGTCTTCACGAGATGGTCGAGCCGCGCCCGCTTGCGCGCGATCAGAAGCTGGGCCGCAGCGTCGTCGAGACCCTCACGCTGCAATTGCCGGATCGCGGACCCCAGCTCCAGGATCTCGGCGCGCAGTCTCAAGATCCGGTACGTGCCGGGTCTTCCTCCACGGCACGCTCCCAAATGTCTCAGCGACGCACGATTGCGCGCACGGGATCAGCGGCTTTCTTGAGGGAACGAAGACGTACACGATCGCGAACATCCGGCAGGACATCACCACCACCAGCCGCCTTCCATTCGCCGATCAGCAGATTGATTTTCCGGCGCAGATCCATCTGCGCCAGGGCCTTTTCTGTGCAGTCGCGATCGCGGTCGACGAGCTCGCGCACGGACGCCTCGACATCGGCCATTTCCAGCCTCAAGGCACTGATCTTACGTCGAATTTCATTAATTCTGTTGTCCATGACTTGTTAGAACAAAATAAGAACATATAGTCAAGTCACGATTTTAGAACGGAGAGGCCAGATGCAGGTTCAAGGTAAATACGACGCCAGGGTTTTCCTCGCGGAGCAGATGACGCGGGCACAAGGCCTGAGGTTGAAGCGGCTCAGCGAGGAGGCCTATCAGCCCACGCAATATGATCGGGGTCTGTCCTTCACTGAAGCTGCGCGCCGCATCCAGGTGCTCGAGGCGGAGATCGAACTGGCGAATTCCTTCTAGCCAGGCTGCGTCGCGCATCCGGACGTTGTGGGCGCGCCTTCGGAACCATGCCTGTGTCGAATGGTTTTCTCCCGGCCAAGGGAGAATCTGAATGGCACGCAAGGCAAAGAAGCGCCGTTACTCGCGCAGCGCCGGGAGCGATGTCGAAAGCGAAATGCGGCGCTACAAGAAGGGCACGGCCAAGAGCGGCCGCGGTGGTCGCGGCGGACGCGTGAAGAGCCGCAAGCAGGCGATCGCAATCGGCCTGTCGAAGGCGCGCAAGAAAGGCAAGAAGGTCCCGAAAAAGGCCTCGAAGAAAACCGCCAAGAAGAAGACGGCCAAGAAAAAGTCCAAGCGCAAATCCGCCAAGCGGTAGTGGCAATCGGCGCTAGATCATGCTGCCCGGCATGAAGCAGCGGATCGAGATGCCAAATGCGGTCTTCACCGGCCACACCATGGTGCGACCGGCGCGGTTCGGCTCGGTGATGACGGCTTCATCGGGCACATCGACCCACTGCCCATCGAGGCGGACGCGATAGTGCCCGTCATGCGATTCCCAATCGGGATCGGAGACGGCAAATCCGTCGGCATCCGAGCAGCACGGGCCGAGATGGCTGCGCAGACTGTCGAACCAGGGCTTGAGCGGCGAATCGGCGTAGCGGCCGTCATCACGCCCCAGGGCGCTTCCAGCCGACAGTACGAGCGGCGCCACGAGCAGCGCACATCTCAGCGAGAGCTTCAATCGATCCATGTCGGCACCGATCAAATACGAACCGCCGGCCGGTTCCACAAAACGGCCGGACGTCCGAAGTTCCACTCTAGCAGCTCGCCTTGGCGTCTTCATTGCCGCCAAGGCGACACGCGATTTCGAACTCTGACGAGCGAACGCGGCTTTTTCGGACGAACCCGTCACCAATGCTGCCGTTAACGAGAATGTTATCGGCGGGCTGTTGGTATCCCGGATGCAAACGAGAAAAGGCGGCCCGAAGGCCGCCCTTTTGGATTTGCGCTGGTGGAGCTCGACTTACGCGAGCGGCACCGCGACGAACCGGGTCGCGTCCGCGCTTCTGATCTGCAACAGCACGCTGTTCTTGCCGGACGATTTCGCCTGCGCCAGCTCGGCGCGGACGTCGCCGACATTGGCGACGGGCTTGCCGCCGACATTGAGGATGACGTCGCCGGTCTGGATGCCGCGCTGCGCCGCCGGCCCTTGCGGATCGACCTCGGTGACGACGACGCCCTTCTGGCCGGCGCCCTGCACGTCGCCGGCCGGCGCCAGGCTGAGCCCGAGGCGCGGCGTGCCGTTGCCCGGCTGCGCCTTGCCCTCGTCGGCCTTGCCTTGAGCCTGCCGCTCGTTCGGCAGCTCGCCGAGCGCGAGGGTCACCGTCTTGCTCGCGCCCTTGTGGAAGACGTCGAGCTTCACGGACGTGCCCGGCGCCAGCGTGGCGACGGTGCGGGCGAGATCGCGGGAGTCCTTGATCGCGGTGCCGTTGACGGCGGTGATGACGTCGCCGGCCTCGATGCCGGCCTTTGCCGCCGGGCTATTGTCCTGCGGATTGTCGACGATCGCGCCGCGCGCCTCCTTCAGGCCGAGGCTGTCGGCGATCTCTGATGTCACCGGCTGCACCTGCACGCCGAGCCAGCCGCGGGTGACCGCACCCTTGTCCTTCAACTGCGCGACGACGAGCTTTGCGGTCGTGGCCGGAATGTCGAAGCCGATGCCGACCGAACCGCCCGACGGCGAGAAGATCGCAGTGTTCACGCCTATCACGTTGCCGCTCATGTCGAAGGCCGGGCCGCCGGAATTGCCCTTGTTGATGGGCGCGTCGATCTGGATGAAGTCGTCATAGGGGCCGTTGCCGATGTCGCGGCCACTCGCCGAGACGATGCCGGCGGTCACGGTGCCGCCGAGGCCGAAGGGATTGCCGACCGCGACCACCCAGTCGCCGATCCGCGGCTTCTGGTCGGAGAACTTGACGAAGGGAAAGTCCTTCTTGCCATCGACCTTGATCAGCGCGAGATCGGTCTTCGGATCGGTGCCGACCACCTTCGCGGTGTAGCTCGTCCCGTCGTCCATGGTGACCTGCACGGACTCGGCGTGGTCGACGACGTGGTTGTTGGTCACGGCATAGCCGTCGGCTGAGATGAAGAAGCCGGAGCCTTCGCCCGTGACCATCTGGTGACGCTGGCGCGGCATGCCGTTCATGCCACCCGGAAGGCGGAAGCCGAACTGCCGCGAGAACTGGTCGAACGGCGCGTCCTCGTCGGAATCCATCCGGTTCTGTTGCAGCATCGCGCTCTTGTCGTTGTCCTGGTCGATCCTGACCCGCACCGAGATGACGGCAGGTTTGACCCTGGCGACGAGGTCGCCGAAGCCCGGCGGAGTCGCAGCGCTTTCCGCGGCCTGGGCCGACGCGATGAAGGAGGTCACGCCGAGCAGCGAAGAGCCGGGAGATGCCGCCAGCACAGCCACGCCAAGCGCGGCCACGGTGCCGAGCAGCGCGAGCCGGCGCGGCTTCAAGATCCTGCGGGACGTGGTGATGTCGGAATTGACGCGGTCATTCATGTCGAAATGTCCATGTTGGGTCAGGTGTCGCCTTGCACGCAACATGGCCGCCGCGACCTTACGGTGTCCCGTCCGCGCGATTAAATCTTGGCAAAGTTGGTGCGGTCAGCGGCCGGGCCAAAAATCGGGGCTGCACATTTGATGCAGCTCAACGCCGCCCCTTCGCGCGGTGAAAGACTGCGGGCACCGAATGATGTCCATCGGAGGCGCGCCATGTACAAAGATATTCTCGTCCACGTCCCGACCGAGCGCCCGATGCGTCCCGTGATCGACGGCTCGATCTCGCTCGCGGCGCATTTCAACGCCCATCTCGACGCGGTCGCGGTCGGCTATGTCGCAACCAGCGCGGCTTATGTCATGGAGGGCGGGGCCGCCGTGGCGGCCGTGTTCGAACTGGAACGCGAGCGGGCAGTTGAGCGGGCCGAGGCCGCGCTCGCGGTGTTCGGAAGCGAAGCGGCGAACGCCGGCATTTCCTACACGTGCCGCCCGATCGGCGCGATTCCGGCGGACGCGGCCGGCTCGCTCGGCGAGATGGCGCGACTGCACGATCTCAGCATCGTACTTCAGCCGAATCCGGAGCAAGGCTCGTTCGACAACGACCTGCCGCGCGAGATTCTGTTCCACGCGGGCGGCCCCGTGCTGTTCCTGCCTTACACCTTCCGTGGCGCCTTCAAGGCGAACCGGATCGGCATCTGCTGGGACGGCAGCCGGCTCGCCGCCCGCGCGATGCGCGACGCCGCACCGTTCCTGGCCCGCGCCGAAGAGATCGTGATCATCACGATCAACGAAGCCGACACGGTGCCCGGCGAAGTGTCGGCAGGCAATCTGGCAAGACATCTCGGCCGGCGCGGGCTCTCGACCCGCACGGTCGGCCTGTCAGCGACCCGCTCCGAGATTCAGCCGACCATCCTGTCGCTGGCGGCCGACGAGAGCCTCGATCTCCTGGTGATGGGCGGCTACGGCCATTCGCGATTGCAGGAGCGCGTTCTCGGCGGCGTCACCCGCGCCATGCTGGAAGCCATGACGGTGCCGACGCTGATGTCGCACTGACCGAAGCCGGCCCGACGCTCTCAAGCCGCAGCGGGGGTCTCCCATCCAGCGGTTGCGGTGGCGTCCTCGTCGCGTTGCACATTGCACGCATCGAAATGCGCCTTCAGCGCGAGCTCGGCGAGGTATTCGAAATGTTCGGCCTGGCCGAGGAGTTCCCAGTTCTGGAGCGGCCGATAGGCCGCCTGCTGGCGACAGAGGGACGCAAGCGCCCGGTAGCGACGTACGTTCTCCATGAGAATCTCCCTCTCGGTCACACCCGGCTTATTTCTCCGGTTTGCGTCAGGGGCATTGCACTTGTGCGAAACATTTTCTGCGCAATGCCGGTCAGTCTCGGGAATGTTAACCTGTGCTGCAACGCGGCCGCTTTGCTTTGGCGCAAACTTTACAATTGTTTGGCGATTGTTCTTGGCACGGCTCAATGCGGACCCAGCCACAAAGTTACGGCATGTGTGAGGCAAAGCACAGCCGGACGTCCTTATCGCGCGTATAAATTTTTGCGTATGGCCGCAAACAAGGTAACGGCGGTACACCAAGGCTACGCTATCAACGCAGCCTGCGACTTTGGAGCCGCGCGGGCATGGAACCGGCGGCTCATTTCGTTTCTGGCGGCGATGGCTAGGCGTAGAGGCGGCGTTCCACGGTCACGCCGATCAGGTCGAGATAGCGCTCGATCAGGTCGAGATAGCCCTGCATCTCCTCGCAGGCCTCGCGCGCCAGGAAGGCACGCTGCGCCTCCGTCTCCACCCCTTCAGCGATGACCGGGATATTCAGCGCGTGCGCGAGGCTCAGGACCGCGCGGACGATCTCGGCCGATTGCGGCGTCGCCTCGAGGTTGGAGATGAAGCTGCGATCGATCTTGATCTTGTCGAACGGAAACGACTGGAGATAGGACAGCGAGGAGTAGCCGGTGCCGAAATCGTCCATCGCAATGCGGATTCCCAGCGCCTTCAACCGCCGCAGCAGGTTGAGCGCGCGGGTGAAGTCGCCGATCAGCACGCCCTCGGTGGTCTCGACCTCGAGCCGCGTCGGCGCAAGCCCCGTCTCCAGCAGGATCTGGTGGATCGAGCGTTCGAGGTCGCCGGCCTGGAACTGGACCGGTGAAAAATTGACCGCGACCTGCAGCGGCCGCGGCCAGGATGCCGCCTCGCGGCAAGCCTCGCGCAGAACCCATTCGCCGATCTGGACGATCAGCCCGTTCTCCTCGGCGAGCGGAATGAACCGGTCCGGCGGCACGAAGCCCCGCGTCGGGTGATTCCAGCGCAGCAGCGCCTCGAAGCCGATGACCTCGCCATCCATCCGCGCTTGCGGCTGGAAGTGGACGAGGAACTGGTTCTGCTCCAGCGCCTGACGCAGATCGTGCTGCAACAGCCTGCGATCGCGCAGTTCCTGGTCCGTCTCGGATTCGAAGAAGCGGACCCTGGCCCTGCCCTCGCGCTTGGCGCGATAGAGCGCGGAATCGGCGTTGGCGAGCAGCGTCGCGGCATCCACGCCGTCATCGGGATAGACGGCGATGCCGACGCTGACGCCGACCTGGGAGAGATAGTCGTCGATCTCGAGCTCCTTGCCTATGACCTCGACCAGGCGCTCGGCGAGCGTCAGCATATCCTCGCGGCGGGCGTTGTCCGGCATCAGGATCATGAACTCGTCGCCGCCGATGCGGGCGACGAAAGCGCCGTCGGCTTCCGCGGCAAGGCGATCCGCCGCCGCCCGCATCAGCATGTCGCCGACGGGATGGCCGAACACGTCGTTGACCTCCTTGAAGCGATCGAGATCGAGGCTGAGCACCGCAAAACTGGTCAACGCCTCCTGCGCCAGCTCCAGCCGTTCGTCCAGCTCCGCGTTGAAGGCGCTGCGGTTCGGCAGGTCGGTCAAGGCATCATGATGGGCAAGATGACTGATGCGTGCCTGGCTCGCGAGCTGCTCGGTGACGTCCTCGATCACACCGACCACGTATTGAGGCGTACCGTTCCCATCCCTGATCAGCAACTTGCGTGAATTGACGACGCGATCGTGACCGTTGACACCAACTTCGAGCAGATGCCCCTCCAGGAACATCGGCTCGCCGGTGTCCACGACCCGGCGATCCTGTTCGCTGACGACGCGGGCGACGTCGGCCGGGAAAATCTCTTCGGGCGTCCTCCCCAGCATCTGCTCACGCGGCAGGCCGTAATAGTCCTCGCCGGCACGGTTGAGCAGAATGTAGCGGGAATCCTTCGCGCATTTCGCAAACACGGCAATCGGGATGTTTTCGACGATGGTGTCGAGGAACTCCCGGGTCCGCAGTAGATCTTGCTCGACCTCATCGTGCGTGTGCGCACTTGCGTCGATGACCCGGTGGCGGTCGCGTTCGTTCGCCTCATAGGCCGCACTGACGAGCTCGCCCAGCTTGACGACATCGAGCTGGCCGGTCACCCCCGTCGCACAGCGAAGCTGCTCGGCGAACAAGCGATGCATGCTCATGCCATCGCCCCACGCCGCGTGCGGGCCTCATGCCCGCAAATGTCTTCGATCCGCATCCCCGCGCTCTCTCGCGTTCCTGAACCGCAGATTGAGACACCTAGCATTGCGCGGGCGTTAATCGCGCTTTCGCCTCGGACGCGGTGGTTACCCCGGCCTGAAGGAATCCGATCGCCTTGTGCGGCAGTTCCGTGGAACCCCGGAGGAAAGTGGCACGCGTTGGCACAACCGGCACCCGGAGTGCACGGCTCCCGTAGTCTACCGGACGCGCACGCTTTCGCCGGCGCGCATCGGCTGCACCGAAATATCCTGCAGCTTCGGAACCCGGCCGGCCTCGGCGGCGACGCGAATGGCCGCGATGTTGCCGGCGTAGTCGGCGCTGCTCTTGCCGCGGAACACCGCGGAACCCGCTACGAGCGTATCGGCACCCGCGGCGGCTACAGCAGCTGCGTTCTCGCGCGTGATGCCGCCATCGACCTCGAGCCGGATCGGCCGGTCGCCGATCATGGTTCGAATGCGCTTGATCTTTTCAAGCTGGGACTCGAGGAAAGACTGGCCGCCAAAGCCCGGATTGACCGTCATCACCAACACCAGATCGATACGGTCGAGCACGTATTCGATCGCGCTTTCCGATGTCGCCGGGCACAGGCTGACGCCGGCCTTTTTCCCGAGCGCACGGACCGCCTGCAGTGTGCGGTCGAGATGCGGGCCCGCTTCGGCATGAACGGTGATGACATCGGCCCCGGCCTTCGCGAACGCCTCGAGATAAGGATCGACCGGCGCGATCATGAGATGCACGTCGAAGACCTTCTTCGTCACCGGCCGGATCGCCTTGATGACGTCGGCGCCGAAGCTGATGTTCGGGACGAAATGTCCGTCCATGACATCGCAATGGATCCAGTCGGCGCCGGCCGCGTCGATGGCCGCGATCTCCTCGCCGAGACGGGCGAAGTCTGCAGCCAGGATCGAGGGGGCGATAAGAATCTCGCTGGTCATGGCTTTGCACTCCGCACGTCGGCCCCGCCGCTGAAGACGCGGCTCGCCAGCACGTCCACGGGGTCGATGGTTTCGAGGTCGGAAATGTCGAGCACCCGGTCGAGATCGGACACCAGGCGATCGGCCTGCCGCAACCGCATGCGATCGACGGCATTGCGGATCGAGCGGGCGTTGGAGAAGAACGGCTGGGTCCGCCGCAGCGCGATGTATCTCTCAAAGGCCTCGCGCGCGGCCGCCGAGAAGCGATAGCCGCGCTCCTTCAGCATCAGCTCGGCAATGACGAGCAGCTCGGCTTCCGCATAGTCCGGAAACTCGACGTGGTGGGCGATGCGCGAACGGAAGCCGGGATTGGAGGCGAAGAAGCTGGTCATTCGCTCGCCATAGCCGGCGAGGATCACGACGAGATCCTCGCGCTGGTTCTCCATCACCTGAAGCAGGATCTCGATCGCCTCCTGACCGTAGTCGCGCTCATTGTCCGGCCGGTGCAGATAATAGGCCTCGTCGATGAACAGCACGCCGCCCATCGCCTTCTTCAAGATCTCCTTCGTCTTCGGCGCAGTGTGGCCGATATACTGGCCGACGAGATCGTCACGCGTCACGGAGATCACCTGACCGCGCCGCACGAAACCGAGCCCGTGCAGGATCTTCGCCATGCGCAGCGCCACGGTGGTCTTGCCGGTGCCGGGATTGCCGGTGAACGACATGTGCAGCGTCGGCGGTGCGGAGGCGAGGCCCGCACGCTGCCGGATGCGCTCGATCAGCAGAAGCGAAGCGATCTGGCGCACACGGTTCTTGACCGGCCGGAGGCCGACCAGCTCCTGCTCGAGCTGCTGCAGCGTATCCGTGATCCCGGCCGCTTCGGCTTCCTTGCGGAGATCGAAATTGGTCTCGCCGCCTTCGGCGGTCGTAGCATGGGGCACGTCAAGCATCGGCACCTCGAAGAAAAGAGCTTCGCCGCGGGGAGGCGGCGAAGCAGTGGTCCGCCAAGGAAACGGAGCAGGGAGAGCTCCGCGCGGAAACGGATGATCAGGACACGTGTGCGGGAGCCTTTCGCACGGTGGTGTAGCGGATTGCGCGTCCCCCCACTTCCTGGCGCACCAGCTCGAATTCGGCTTCCTGCGGCGGCCGGTTGACGAGGAAGGAGATTCGCACCGACTCCCAGCCAGGGCTGGAATCGAAGCCACTGATGCGGATGTAGCGGTCGCCATACACCCTGCGGCACTCCGCGAGCTCCATCATCACGCCGGCGGCGTCCTGGAGGTCGAACATCGGCAGGCCCCACATCTCCCAATAGGTGTTGCGGGGATGCGGATCGTCAGTGAACTCGATGTTCACCGCCCAGCCCTTGGCGAGGCAATACTGCACCTGCTTATAGATCTGGTCGTCGGTCAGATCGGGTAGGAACGAGAAGCAGCCCTGAGTCAGTTTCATGTCTCATCTCCTCAAACGGTTTCCAGCGCCGTTGGCACGAAGTCCGGCGTGTCGGTGGACTGGTAGTTGAAGGTCACGTCCTTCCAGACCTCGAGCGCGGACTTGAGCGGCGTGCAGGTCTGGGCTGCCTTGGCCAGGATCTCCGGGCCTTCGTGGACGTAGTCGCGCCCCTCGTTGCGGGCGAGGATCATCGCTTCCAGCGCCACGCGGTTGGCGATCGCGCCGGCCGCAATCCCCATGGGATGGCCGATCGTGCCACCGCCGAATTGCAGCACGACGTCCTCGCCCAACAGATCGAGCAGCTGGTGCATCTGGCCGGCATGGATGCCGCCGGAGGCCACCGGCATCATCTTGTTCAGGCTCGCCCAGGACTGGTCGAAGAACAGGCCGTGCTCGAGCTTGGTCGGATTGAAATCCTCGCGGCAGACATCGTAGTAGCCACGCGTGGTGTTGGGATCGCCTTCGAGCTTGCCGACCACCGTGCCGGCGTGGATGTGATCGACGCCGGCGAGCCGCATCCATTTGGCGATGACACGGAACGACACGCCATGGCTCTTCTGCCGCGTATAGGTCGAGTGGCCGGCGCGATGCAGATGCAGGATCATGTCATTGCGCCGGGCCCACTTGGCCATCGACTGGATCGCGGTGTAGCCGATCACGAGGTCGATCATGACGATGCAGGATCCGAGCTCCTTCGCGAACTCCGCACGCTCGTACATGTCCTCCATCGTTCCCGCGGTGATGTTGAGGTACGTGCCCTTCACCTCGCCCGACGCCGCCTGTGCGCGGTTCACCGCCTCCATGCAATAGAGGAAGCGATCGCGCCAATGCATGAAGGGCTGCGAGTTGATGTTCTCGTCGTCCTTGGTGAAGTCGAGCCCGCCCTTCAGTGCCTCGTAGACCACGCGGCCGTAATTGCGCCCCGAAAGCCCGAGCTTCGGCTTCACGGTTGCGCCAAGCAGCGGCCGGCCGAACTTGTCGAGTCGCTCGCGCTCGACCACGATGCCGGTCGCCGGCCCCTGGAACGTCTTCACATAGGCGACGGGGAAACGCATGTCCTCGAGCCGCAGCGCCTTCAACGGCTTGAAGCCGAACACGTTGCCGATGATCGAGGCCGAGAGGTTGGCGATCGAGCCCGGCTCGAACAGGTCGAGGTCGTAGGCGATGTAGGCGAAATACGAGCCCGGCGTGCCCGGCACCGGATCGACGCGATAGCATTTCGCGCGATATTTCTCCGCGGCCGTCAGGCGATCCGTCCACACCACCGTCCAGGTCGCGGTCGAGGACTCGCCGGCAACCGCAGCGGACGCCTCGATCGGATCGACGCCCTCCTGCGGCGTGACGCGGAACAGCGCGATGACGTCGGTGTCCTTTGGCGTGTAGTCGGGCTCCCAATAGCCCATGCGCTTGTATTCCATGACGCCCGAGCGATAACGCTCCTTGCCGCGAACCGTGCCGGTATGTGCGTTCATGACTCTCTCCTGTTCTTCTCTCTCTGAATGACTAGGCGGCGACTGACTCTCGGGCATCGACGCGCGGATCGAGCTCGCCGGCGCGATAACGCCGCGCCATCTCGCTCAGGGGAACGACCTTGATCCTGCCGGCGTGGCCGGCGGTGCCGAACTGCTCGAAGCGCTCGCGGCAGAGGTCGCGCATCGCGTCCATCGCCGGTTTAAGGAATTTTCGCGGATCGAACTCATTGCGACTTTGCGCCGCGACCTTGCGGAACACGGCAGTCATCGCCAGGCGGCAGTCGGTGTCGATATTGACCTTGCGCACACCGCTCTTGATGCCGCGCACGATCTCCTCGACCGGCACGCCCCAGGTCTGCGGCATCTCGCCGCCGAACTGGTTGAACATGTCCTGGAGCGGCTGCGGCACCGAGGACGAGCCGTGCATGACGAGATGCGTGTTCGGCAGCCGGCGGTGAATCTCCTCGACCACCCGCATCGCCAGGATATCGCCATCGGGCTTGCGGCTGAACTTGTAGGCGCCGTGCGAGGTACCCATCGCGATGGCGAGCGCGTCCACTTTGGTGGCGCGGACGAAATCGACGGCCTGGTCGGGATCGGTCAGCAACTGGTCGTGGCTGACCTTGCCCTCGACGCCGTGACCATCCTCCTGCTCGCCGCCGCCATGTTCGAGCGAGCCGAGCACGCCGAGCTCGCCTTCGACCGAGGCGCCGACCCAATGGGCCAGATCGACGACGCGGCGGGTGATCGCGACATTGTAGTCGTAGTCGGCCGCGGTCTTGGCGTCGGCTTTCAGCGAACCGTCCATCATCACCGAGGTGAAGCCGTGCGCGATGGCGGACGCGCAGGTCGCCTCGTCATTGCCGTGGTCCTGGTGCATGCAGAGCGGGATGTCCGGGTAGGTCCGCTCCAGCGCGTCGATCATGTGCGAAAGCATGAGATCGCCGGCATAGCTGCGCGCGCCGCGCGAGGCCTGGATGATCACGGGCGCATCGACCTCGGCGGCCGCCTGCATGATCGCGATGCCCTGCTCCATGTTGTTGATGTTGAACGCCGGCACCGCGTAGCCGTGGCTGGCGGCGTGATCGAGCAGTTGGCGAAGGGTGATACGGGCCAAGGGTCGTCCTCCTTATTGGCTCTTGCGGGCGATCGCCCGGCGGGCGGCTTCCGCAATGCTTTGCGGGGTGATGCCGAATTCGCGATACAGCACCGGCGCCGGCGCCGAGGCGCCGAAGCCGCGCATGCCGACGAATTCACCGTCGGCGCCGATCCAGCGCGGCCAGTCGCCGAGCACGGCCGCCTCGATCCCGACACGCGGCGCGGTGCCGAGCACGGTGGCGCGATAATCCTCCGGCTGCTCCTCGAACAGCGCGAGGCAGGGCGCCGAGACGACGGCCGCGCGAATGTGCTCGGTCGCGAGCAGGCGGGCGGCTTCCAGCGCGATCGAGACTTCCGAGCCGGTCGCCATCAGCGTCACATCGCGGCCGCCGTCCGGCGAGACCACGAGATAGGCACCGCGCGCAACTCGGTTTCTGCCGCGCGCATCGCTGCGGAACGTCGGCAAGGCTTGCCGCGACAGGCAGAGCACGGAGGGACGATGCTCCGCCGCTAGGGCGCAGTCCCAGGCCTCGAGCGTCTCCACCGCGTCGGCCGGGCGGAACACCAGGAGGTTCGGGATCACGCGCAGCGCGGCGAGATGCTCGACCGGCTGGTGCGTCGGGCCGTCCTCTCCGAGACCGATGGAGTCGTGCGTCATCACGTGGATGACGCGCAGCCGCATCAAGGCGGCAAGGCGGATCGCCGGCCGGCTATAGTCGGAGAACGCCAGGAACGTGCCGCCATAGGGAATGAAGCCACCGTGCAGCGCGAGGCCGTTCATCGCAGCGGCCATGCCGTGCTCGCGGATGCCGTAGTGGATATAGTCGCCGGCGAACGCGCCGCGCGTGACCGGAGTCTGCGGCTTGGCATGGGTCAGGTTCGAATGGGTCAGGTCCGCAGAGCCGCCGACGAGGCCCGGAATTGTCCCGGCGATGCCGTCGAGCACCTGTTGCGAGGCCTGCCGCGTCGCGAGCTTCGGCCGCTCGCTCGCAAAACGTTCGCGCAACTTCGCCGCGGCCAGCGCATAGGCGGCCGGCAGAGCGACGACTTTGCCTTCGACGAACAAATCGCGCTGCTCGGGCGTCGCACTCTCGTAGCGATCGAGCCAGGCGAGACGCTCGACCTGCCCGCGCTGTCCGATCATGCGCCACGCCTTGAGGATCGGGATCGGCACCACGAACGGCTGATAATCCCAGCCGAGCGTTCGGCGCGCCGCCGTGGTCTGCTCGGTGCCGAGCGGCGCGCCATGGGCCTTCTCTGTGCCCTGCCGGTCCGGGGCGCCATAACCGATGACGGTGCGGCAGGCGATCAGCGACGGTTTTGCGGTCTCGCGCTCTTCGGCGATCGCCTGCGCAACGGCTTCGGGATCGTGCCCATCGACGCGGCGCACCGACCAGCCGGAGGCGGCGAAGCGCGCGAGCTGGTCGTCCGATGTCGCAAGCGACGTCGGCCCGTCGATGGAGATGCCGTTGTCGTCGAACAGCACGATCAGGCGGCCGAGCTGGAGATGGCCGGCAAGCGAGATCGCCTCCTGGCTGATGCCTTCCATCAGGCAGCCGTCACCCGCGATGACATAGGTGAAGTGGTCAACGAGCCCATCGCCATACCGCGCATTGGCCATGCGCTCGGCGAGCGCCATGCCGACGGCAGTGGCAATGCCCTGCCCCAGCGGCCCCGTCGTGGTCTCGACGCCCGGCGTGTGGCCATACTCGGGATGGCCCGGCGTCTTCGAACCCCATTGCCGGAACGCTTTGATGTCATCGAGGCTGACAGCGCCGCCGGTGAGATGGAGCAGCGCATAAAGCAGCATCGAGCCGTGGCCCGCCGACAGCACGAAGCGATCGCGGTCCGGCCAGCTCGGGTGCGCCGAGTCGAACTTCAGGAAACGCGAGAACAACACGGTCGCGACATCGGCCATGCCCATTGGCAGGCCGGGATGGCCGGACTGCGATGTCTCGATGGCATCGATCGCGAGGAAGCGGACGGCGTTGGCGAGATCGTTATGCGCGACAGCCGTAACGTCGGCTTCGGCATGGACGGAGATGTTCATCGAATTCTCCCCTTGTTCACTTCAGGTTTCGCTTGCGCTCGATCAGCTGCATGATCAGCGGCGTCAGGATCAGCTGCATCGCGAGATCAAGCTTGGCGCCGGGACACACGATCGAATTCGCGCGCGACATCCAGCTGTGCGGCAGCATCGAGAGCAGATAGGGAAAGTCGATGCCGCGCGGGTTCTTGAAGCGGATCACGACCATCGATTCGTCCGGCGTCGGAATCCAGCGCGCGACGAACGGATTGGAGGTGTCCACGGTCGGCACGCGCTGGAAATTGATGTCGGTCTCAGTGAATTGCGGACAGATGTAGTGAATGTAATCCGGCATCCGCCGCAGAATGGTGTCGGTGACGGCCTCGGTCGAATAGCCCCGCGCGCTGCGATCGCGGTGCAGCTTCTGGATCCATTCGAGATTGATGACCGGCACGACGCCGATCTTGAGGTCGGCATAACGCGCGACGTTGACCTTGTCGGTGACGACGGCGCCGTGCAGGCCTTCGTAGAACAGCAGGTCCGAATTCTCCGGCAGCCGCTCCCATTCCGTGAAGGTGCCGGGAGGCGTGCCGTGCAGCGCAGATTCCTCGGCATCGTGCACATAGTGTCGCGTCACCGCCGTGCCGGTCTCGCCGTAGTCGCGGAAGGCACGCTCCAGCTCCTCGAACAGATTGGTCTCGGGGCTGAAATGGCTGAAATGCCTGTTGCCGCGCTCGGCCTCCTTCGCCATCTGCGTGCGCATCTCGGCGCGGTCGTAGCGATGGAAGGCGTCGCCCTCGATGTAGACGGCATTGACCTTCTCGCGGAAGAATATCTGCTCGAAGGTCTTCTTGACCGAGGTGGTGCCCGCGCCGGAGGAGCCGGTGATGGAGATGATCGGATGCTTCCTGGACATGGGACGCCTCGCTTACAGCCGGAAGAAGCCGCGCCGCGCGAACAGCGGCGCTGAGATGCTGGCAACCAGCAGCGGATCGCAATGCAGCTCCTCGACGCGCCGCACCTCGTTGCTCGAGCCCATGATCAGCGGCACGCGCTGGTGCAGGCTTTGCGCTGACAGGTCGAGGATGCGCTCGCGTCCGGTCGAGGCCGAGCCGCCGGCCTGCTCGATGATGTAGGCCATCGGATGCGCCTCGTAGGTGAGGCGCAGGCGGCCGTCGCCATAGCCGGGCCGCGCGTCCGAGGGATAGAGGAACACGCCGCCGCGGGTGAGGATGCGATAGGCCTCCGCGACCAGCGAACCGACCCAGCGCATGTTGAAATCGTGATTGGCGGGGCCTTCGACGCCGGCGAGGCATTCGTCGATGAAGGCACGCACCGGAGGATCCCAATGCCGGCGATTCGACGCGTTGATCGCGAACTCCTCGCCCGCCTCGGAGATCTGGATGGCGCTGCGCGCGAGGCGAAAGCAGCCGGCCTTGCGGTCGAGCGTGAAGATGTCGACGCCGTCGCCGAGCGTCAGCACCAGCGAGGTCTGCGGACCGTAGGTGACGAAGCCCGCCGCGAACTGTGCCGAGCCGCGCTGATGGAAGGCGAGCGCGAGATCGTCGGGCGCGGGCAGAATCGAGAAGATCGTGCCGACGGTCATGTTGATGTCGATGTTGGAGGAGCCGTCGAGCGGATCGATCGCGACGCAGATCCTGGCCGCGCGGTCGCCGATCTGCGGCTCGCGCATCTCCTCCGACGCCAGCGCTGCGATCGGCAGCTTGCCGAGACAGCGGCGCAGGATCGCGTCCGCCTGCACGTCGAGATCGCGCTGGACGTCGCCGTCGCTGTTGCGGCCCGTGGTCAGGCCCGAGGCGTCCGCGAGATCGCCGGCGCCGATGAGGTCGGCGATCTCGATCGCCGCCGCCGCGATGGCATCGACCGCGGTCGCCACCGCCAGCGCGTGGGGTGCGGTCTCCGAGTACCGTTGAAGGTGGTCGTCCAGCCTGAGTTGCCCGGTCATCTGCGTCCATCCCCTGGCCGGCGCCGCATCCATTTCCCTCCCCGGTGGAGGTCGATGCGGTCGGTCCCGGCATGAGGAGATTGACAGGGGAGACTTAATAAGGAAAATTTCTATTCATAATGAGCGCCAAAGAATTTTCTTATAATGGCCCCAGCCATGCGGCGGCCCAGCTCCGGCATCTGACGATCCGGCAGCTTCGCTCGCTCGCGGCGCTTTCGGCCAAGGGCAGCGTGACGGCGGCCTCCGGCCATCTCGGCCTGACGCAGCCGGCTGTGACCCAGCAGTTGCGCCAGCTTCAGGACCTCGCCGGCCTGCCTTTGGTGCAGCGGACCGGCGACGGCATGCTGCTGACGGAAGCCGGCAAGGAGGTTCTGGCGCTCGCCGAGCGCGTCGAGGCCGCGATCATGGACTGCCAGGGCGCGCTCGACCTGCTCGCGGGGCGAACCGGCGGCACCGTGCATCTCGGCGCGGTCTCGACCGCGAAGTATTTCGTCCCGCATGCGATCGCGGCTTTCACCAAGCGGTACCCGAAGATCGAGATCAGGCTCACCATCGGCAATCGCGAGGAGATCCGCGAGGCCATGCACGGCTACGACCTCGATTTCGCGGTGATGGGTCGGCCACCGGCCGACGTCAGCGTCGACGTCCGTCAGCTCGGACGCAATCCGCACATCATCGTCGCTCGCAAGGGGCACTGGCTGGAGAAGGATTCCGGCCTCAGCCTGACCGACCTCGTGCACGAGACCTTCCTGACCCGCGAGCCGGGTTCGGGCACGCGCACGCTCATGGAGGGCATGTTCCAGAAGTCGGATCTCGAGCCGGTCATCGGCATGGAGATGAGCAGCAACGAGACCATCAAGCAGGCGGTGATCGCCGGGCTCGGCATCGCCTTCATCTCGGCCCACACCGTGGCGCACGAGCTTGCCGAGGGCCGGCTGATCGTGCTCGACGTCGCCGGCCTGCCGATCGTGCGGCAATGGTACGTGATCCGCCGCAGCGACAAGGTGCTGCTGCCGCCGGCACAGGCGATGTTCGACTTTCTGGGCTCGGAAGGGTCGAACTATCTGCCCGACGTGCCCGAGTTCGGCGAGCGCTAGCTCGCCGATGCTCAGCCCATCAGCTTCATTGCGATCGTCGCCGCGAGGATGACGATGATCTGAAGCAGGCGCTCTGTCGTGAAGATACGGTTGAAGGTGGTCATCGCTCGCCCCCGGCCGACGTGAAGGAGATCCGGGCGACTGGCTATCATGTGCGGGCGCCGGGGTAACCCCGTAGTCGCCACGGGTTCCGCTGCCGAATGAAGCCAGCGATCGCCGATGTTCGTCGCCGGTCTGCTTGCGGCGATGGTTAACGATCAGGCCGCGCGCGGAGCGGTGTGATCCATGTGCGTGGCGAAATAGGCTTCCAGCTCCGACAGCGCCCGCGCTTCCCAATCCCTCGCCTGCTCCAGCAGCGACCAGCTCTGGCCCGGGCGGAATGCAGCAGTCTGGCGATAGAGCGATGCGATGCCGCGATAGCGGCGCACGTTCTCCAAGATGGCGTTCCCGTTGATCTGGCCGTTCATGTCCGAAAACTCCCTCGTCATTCCCGGGGGAGAAATTGCGGCCAAATCTTTTTCGAAAAGTTAGCGGCGCGCGGCAAGCTTGCGAATGGTTGCCGGACTGTTGCGCGCGCGCAACGTGGGCGCGAGCGCATCGCCGATTTATTGCGAATTCGTTGCCGCGCTCTCGCCCGAACGCTTCAGCCCGCCGCGGTTGACGATCGTCATCGTCTCCCGGCAGAGATCGGCAAGGCCGATCAGGAGCACGGCGAGGAGGCAGAACAGGTTGATGGAATCGGTGTTTGCGCTGGTCAGCGCATTGAACTCGAAGAAGGGCGGCATGAACGCCCACCACACCAGCGGAATGGTGAGCAACGCGGCGAACGCCGCCGCCGGCGCGCCCGCGACAAGTCCGAGCACGAACAGGCCAGGCAGGAACGCCGCGAAATAGAGTTTTGCGCCGAGCGCGACGCAGATGCCCTGAAACACCGCCGATAGTCCGACGACGACCAATCCCAGCAGAAACGCCTGCCACGACCATGGCCGTACCCACGGTACGCCAAACAGCCCCGCACGCCTCATCAGCCTCCCCCTGCCGCCCGTTAACCGGGCCCGCTTGCGACCAAAGTACTACAGCGGCAAGGAAATCGCGAGGCGGAAAACGCATGCCCGGGCGTTTGGTAAACGCCGCATCGCACCATCCCGCTGCTACTCCGTGGCCGCATAGAGCAGGCCCGCGACGGGCAGAGCGAGGCCGATTCCCGATGCAAGCGCCCAGCCGCCTTGCGCGAAGGCCCAGGCGCCGACCGCGGAGCCGGCCGCGCCGGCCGCGAAGAACGTCGCCATGTAGAGGCCGTTGAGGCGGCTGCGATGCTCGTGCCCGAGCGCGAAGATGGCGCGGAAGCCGAGCACCACGTTGCCCTGGACGCCGATATCGATGGCGATCGCGGCCACGACCAGGCAGGCGAGGTTCAGCATCGAGCCGGCCGCGCCGATATAGGTCACCAGGAAGCCCGCGGCCGCCAGCAACATCGCAATCAGCGTCGCGATGCGGCTATGGCCGCGATCGGCGAGCCTCCCCGCGATTGGCGCGGCGAACACGCCGGCGACACCGGCCAGCGCGAACAGCGCGATGCCGCGCTGGGAGAAGCCGAACTCGGAGGCGAGCTGGAGGGGCGCGACCGTCCAGAACAGGGTGAAGCAACCGAACAGGCTCGCCTGGTAGAGTGCGCGCCGCCGGAGCAGCGGCATGGTGCGCACCAGATGCGGCATCGACAGCAGCAGCGTGCCGTAATGCATGCGCGCCACCGGCTTGCGCGTCGGCAGCACCATCCAGAGCACGGCTGCGAGCACGATCATCAGCGCCGCGGAGGCGAAGAACACCGCATGCCATGACGAGGCCGCCGTGACGAAGCTCGACACCGGGCGCGCCAGCATGATGCCGAGCATCAGGCCGGTCGAGACGTTGCCGACGACGCGGCCGCGGATGGCCTCCGGCGCCAGATGCGCCGCATAAGGAATGATGATCTGCACCGCGACCGAGCCGAGCCCGATGAACAGCGCGGCGATCAGGAACGGCAGGGCGTGCGTCGCGAACGCGGCTGCGAGCAGCGCCACGGCGCCGAGCGTGATGACGGAGCAAATCAACGTACGGTTCTCGACGAGATCGCCGAGCGGCACGATGAAGAGCAGCCCGGTGCCGTAGCCGATCTGCGTCATGGTGACGATCAGCCCGGCGGCGGCGTGCGACAGGCCCAGCGCGGCGCTGATCGGGGCGATCAGCGGCTGGGCATAGTAGATGTTGGCGGCGACCATGCCACAGGCCGCGGCAAGCACGAAGGTCAGGCGCTGCGACACCGCATCCGGTTCGGGCGCGGTCTCGATGGTGGCATTCATCGTCATTTACACGGTCTCCAGAGATTGGGAACGATCATTCCCTAATATGACAAGAATTCAGGCGAGCAGCTTCATCGCGACGCCGACGAGGCGCGTCCCGTCGAGCGGCAGGCGCGCCTTGCCGACGACGCGCATTCCTTGCGTGATGCAGATCATCAGCCGCGCGGTGTCGTCGGCCGCGACATGGCGGGGAATCGAGCCGTCGGCCTGCCCCTCGCGAATGAGGCCGGCGATGAAGTTCTCGTTGGTCGCGAGCTGCGCATTGACGCGGGCGCGGACCGCAGGATCGACCGCGGAGAGCTCGACCGCGCTGCCGACCACGATGCAGCCGCGGCGCCCCTCGCTGCCCTGGGAGTGCTCGACATAGGACAGCAGCACATGGCGCAGCCGCTCGCGGCCGTTCGCACCGCGCGCGGCTGCGGTGCGGGTCTGCTCCCGGCGCACCGTGGCGTAGCGCTCGAAGGCGGCAAGGAACACGGCGTGCTTGTCGCGAAACGCCTTGTAGACGCTGCCGGTGGCAAGCCGCATCGCGGCGGTGAGGTCACCGATCGAGGTGGCATGATAGCCGCGCTCGCAAAACACCCGCACCGCCCCGTCCAGGGCGGTGTCCATGTCAAACTCCCGGGGACGGCCGGGTGGCTGGGCTGTGGCTTGCGATCGGCGGGCGGATTTTTGCATTGCGGGATAATAGGGAATGATTGTTTCCTAATCAAGACACCTGGTTGTGATTGCTGGGGTGAGGCGTGGGCTGGCCGGTTTGCAGGGACTGCACTGCTGGTCCCGTCATCCCCGCGCAACGGCGAAGCCGTTGTCGCCGGAGGTGCGAGCGATGGGACGCGGCGCGTCCCATGGGGAGCCTCGAAGGATGAGCGGCCACAATGCAGCCGGGCCGTCGCCCTTCGAGGCTTGCTCTGCAGCGCTGCGCGCAGCAGCGCGCGCACCTCAGGGTGACGGTCATAAATTTGAGCCCGCATCATCGATTTTGAGATTCTCAAACAGAGGACACAGCTCCGCATCCTCGCGGCGCATTTCGCCCGAGCTTTGCTTGATCGCTCCACCCTCTTGAGCCAAGAGGGCGCAGGGAAGGCCGGGTGCCGGCTGGCACCCGCGGTCCGCTGCGCGAAGATGTAGCGCAAAAGAACCGCACAGCAGCATACAGGTGTAGCCAATCACTCGGCCTTCCCTGCGCAGTGGTTGGACGGCTTATGCCGTGCTCTCCCGGGAGCCGAGTTCGTTCTGGCCTCCCTCACTCTCGCGAAAGTCGCCGACATCGCGCCGGTCGACGCGACTGCCGCATCCGCAAGAGCTTGACCGTAGCAACGACGGCCAGGACCACACGGTTTTGCCGTACGCACGGATCGCCATTTCGCCGCAGTTTTTCCAGCCCTGTCGACGGAGCCGGAAACTTACAAACGAGACGAACCTGACAGCGCCGCTCGTCGGCACGAAGTTTTGGGCTCACGGAGAGCAATCCGCCCTGCCCCCAACCTCTCGCGCCCGACGCTGCCGCGTCCACCGCAGGCCCGGCTCGCGAAACGTGACGACACAAGATCGCCCCTCAAGGATGAGCCGGGATGGGCGAGACGTACGCCATTTCCGAATTTCGGTAAAGTGGAATATTTTAGCGAAGGCGGGTTGACAGCTTCGCAGGTGTTTTGCCCGTCGGGCAACCGTGACGCTCCGCGGATCTGGGAAGCGCTCAACTCAACCGTCGTCCTGGCGAAAGCCAGGACCCATACCGCGAGGTTTATCGATTTAAGGCAGTATTAGTCCCGCCCAACCAGTCTTCGCCAAACTTCTCCCTGTGGTAATGGGTCCTGGCTTTCGCAAGGACGACGCGGGAGAGACGGAAACGCAAGACAACGGGCGGGAGCATCACCCCTTCGTCGGCACTTGTGTCCCATCCGCCATCGTCGTCACGCCCTTGCGTTCGACGATCATCCCGTAGGCGCGGGGCTGGCGGTGGACGTCGAAATTGAAGGTGGTGCGCTTGTAGGAGTTGCAGAGATCGAGGTCGCAGCGCGCCAGCGCGATCTCGTCGCCCTTGGTCGTGCACGCCGCGACGATCTCACCCGAAGGTGCGATGATGCAGCTGCCGCCGATGTGGTCGACGCCCTCCTCGATGCCGGCCTTGGCGACGCCGACCACGAAGGTGCCGTTCTGGTAGGCGCCGGCCTGCATCACCAGGTGATTGTGGAACAGCGAGAGATCGTCGTGCTCGGGCGCAGGCGGATTGTGCACCGGCGTGTTGTAGCCGATCATCACCATCTCGACGCCCTGCAGGCCCATCACCCGGTAGGTCTCGCTCCAGCGGCGGTCGTTGCAGATCGCCATTCCCATCACGCCGCCGAAGGCATTGGTCACGCCAAAGCCGCTGCCGGGCTCGAAGTAGCGCTTTTCCAGATGCTGAAATTCGCGCCATGGCTCATGCTCGGCATGGCCGGGCAAATGAACCTTGCGGTATTTCGCGACGATCGCGCCGCTCTTGTCCACCAGAATGGAGGTGTTGTAGCGCCTGGCGACGCCGGCCTCGACCGTCAGCTCGGCATAGCCGAGGTAAAACCCGATACCGATCTCGCGCGCGAGGTCGAATAGCGCTTGCGTCTGCGCCCCCGGCATCTCGCGCTCGAAGAAGGCGTCGATCTCCGCCTGGTCCTCGAAATACCAGCGCGGAAAGAACGTGGTCAGGGCGAGCTCGGGATAGACGATCAGGTCGCAGCCGTTGGCCCGCGCCTGGCGCATCAACGCCATCAGCCGCGCCACGACCTCCGTCCTCGTCTCAGCTCGGGCAATCGGGCCAAGCTGGCCGGCCGCGATAGTCACAAATCTCGCCACGCGTCGTTCCTTTGTTCTCTTTCGGAATCACGTCGAGGCAGACCCTAACGCGCGACGCGTCACGCGCACAGCCTCGCTGTCCGGCACGATGCCCAACGACAAGGCAGGCCTTCGCCCTCGGCCGGCGCGCTGGCACTCTCCTTGCTGATCTTCCGCCAATCCCTCAGACCCGCAGTGGGCCTGTTTCATAGTGAGGCGATCATATGCAGCCGACGTCCCGTTTCGAAGCGACTATCCCGACACAGCTCCACGCCCTGATCTCCGATCTGCGTTGGCGCGCGCAATTGCTCGACGCCGACATTCTGGAGGAAGAGCGGAAGGCCGGAATCTCCGATCCAAAGAATCTCGCCTACCCGATACTCGCGCAGAACCTGAGAGCCCGGCGCGACAACCTCCAGGTGAGCATCGCGATCCTGGAAAGCCGCATTGAAAAGCGATCAACCGACTGGCCGCACGCCGCCTGACGCGAACAGTGCCGGGCCCGACCCGGCAACGCGACGGCATATGCAGGAGGGCGCGGGCTATGGGCGGTAGCACTGTCCGCGCCGGTCGACGCGCAGGAACGCGCGTTGCCCTTTTGCAACGGTTCCCCACGGTCTGAAGCCGGACAAAAGAAACTCCCATTCCAGCCACGAACCCCGCTCACAACGCCGTGAGACTACAGGGGAACTACGATGCGTGCACAACGCGTTTGGAAAGTGAACGGGGCCGCCAGCATCGGGCAGCTCCAATCCAGACTGGACGATCTGAACAAGCGTCTCAGTCAGCTCGAAAGCCAGCATCCTGAGAGCTGGAAGGTCGAAGAGCTGAGATCAAGCGCACTCAGCCTGTCGCGCGAGATCGACGACATCCGCTGCGCCGAGGCGACCGCGGCATTGAGCGAATTGCTGCGGAAGTAGGCGGGACGGCGGCGATTCGGCGTCGCGTTGGGAACCAACATCCGCCGCCGCCATTGCCATGCGGAGCATGGAGCAAAATCATGACCAGGCACCTGACGCGAGCCCATCTCGCGCGCGGCGTGGCCGGCGCGGTTTCCACGCTGGTCCTGTGCGCGACGGCAGCATTCACCATCGCGCACCACTTCGCGCTGTGAGGGATCTCGCATGACGTCGGAGCCCGAGGAATCGGTGAGGCTGCAAGGTTTTGGCGAGATGACGTTGCGCACGGCGATCGCGACGCTGATGGCGCTCGCGCCGCGCGAGCGATCGGAGGCCGCCATCTTCCGCGTCCGCGACGGCTCGCGTCTGGCCGCGAGCGAGATCGCCGACCTCGCGTCGGATTGGGGCATGACGCCGATCGCCGAAGTCAGGTCTCCAAGGCTGGTCCCGGAGCAGCACTGGCCGGACATCGTCCGCAGCATGGTGCGCGAGGCGCCGCTGCCGTCGCTGATGGTGGCGTTCCTGGTGGGCGTGCTGGTGGCGCGGCGGTAGCGAGCATCATCGAGAAGTGCTGTGCGTCGACAGCCTGCTCCAGATCCCGATTGCCTCGAGCGTGTAGCTGTCCTTGATCTCGCGCGACAGGATTTTCGACCAGATCATATCGGCCGGCATCAACAGAGTTCGGGTAATGACCTCGCGGATCTCGGGAGATCGCTCCCGGCGGCCGACGACCGAGGCGTGCACGATGTGGACCTCGTTGTCCATCAGGCCGGTATCCGTCAAGACGGTTCCGATCAGCCGCGGCTCGGCACCGAGATAGCCGGTCTCCTCCTCCAACTCCTTCAAGGCATTGGCCTCCAACCCGATCCCCGGCTCGGCAAATCCGCGCGGCAGCTCCAGCATGAGCCGTCCGAGCGCATGACGCTCCTGCTCGACCATCACGATGTCGCCGACACTCCCAAGCTTCGGGTCGGCAACCGTGGCCACCACCACGACATTGTGCCCACCCAGCAGTTGACCGCGCGAGACGATCCGAAAATAAGGATGGACGATCGTGGCCGGGCCTTCGCCCACCTCGACCAGATCGACAAGCACGAGCACGTAGTCGTTGGAGAAGGTAAGCCCGAGCGCGACACCATGCTCGCGCGCGTAGCTCTCCAGGCGGGCACGGTCGAGCACGAGCCGCCGATATCGGCGCGGCTCGAAGAGCCGGGGGTATTCGGCGAGCGCCTCGAAATAGGCCTCGATGCCGGCTGCTGGATCGAGCATCATTTCCCCTGGTCAACGATAAAGATTGATACGGGCCTGCCGCTGCCACCAGCTGGCCAGTGAACCACGATCACGGTCGAGCCGCTTCTTGTCGTTTTGGCGGCAATTCCTTGCCCGCCGCCCGCCTTCCCGCGCGTCGCGCCGCAATTCAATCGTCCCGATCCTTGACCTCAAGTCCGCCGCCCTGCTGGTCGGGACGCAATTGATCGCCCGTCGGCGCAATCTCGGTCCCCTCGAACGACAGTCGGCCACGAACCTCCCGAGCGATCTTTGCGGCGGTTTCCGCCCAGATTTTACCCTGAAAGACCGGCTGCTTGATTTCATACTTCAACCCGCCTCCTTCGAGATAGACGACCGCGTGAGCGACGAGAGGCACCATCCCTCGCGACAGCGAGTGTTCGCTGACCGGATCCTCGGGCAGATGTGGCAAGCCAAACGCGTGGCCGGCTTCCGAGGCGACCATTTCGAAAATGCCCAGCGCACTCAGTCGAACCTCCCAACGCTCAGTGGCTTCGCGGAGGCGACTGTCGCGCTGGATCTGGCCTAAACGCTCGACGACGTTGCCCAGCGAACCGGAGACGCGCCGAATGGACTCCAGGGGATCCTGAACAAACTTCTGCTCCGACATCGGCCGCTTGTTGTCCGGCAGATTCTCGACAGCGATCTGATGATGCAACGCCCATATCGGATCGTTCCGGACTGCCACGATGTCGTCCAGGCCCACCGAACCAATGTCGGTCAATTGAACGGCTTTACTGGCGATGTCCAGACCGACCCCGGCGACAGCCATCATGAGATCCTGCAACTCCTTCTCGTCCACCTCCTTGATACCCTCCGTGAGTTCCTTGATCTCCTGCAAACACTCACGGCTGGTCGACCCTTGGGACGTGACAACATAGCGGTTGAGAACATCCGGCAAATTGACGTTGTACTTGAGGTCCGCGAGCGCCTTGATCTGCATGGCCAGCGGCTTCTTGAGATCAAAAACCAGGTGGTCCTTGTGCAGGCCGCCGACGCAGACGAACTCGTGATAGATTTCCTTGCGTTTGACCGGGCGGCCGGTCTCGTCCTGCACCCGATTGGCAAAGTCGCGCATATTCTTGAGCATCTGCCTGATGCTCTCGTCATCGAATGTCGAAAGCGAGAAGTCGTTGCGAAGCAGATCAGGCCTGAGATCGTCGATCGTCTTGAAGAAACCTCCAAAGCGCTTGGAAATGTGATCGGTGATCAGGGTCCCGTTTCGCTTGTCGTCCCAACTCAATCGCAGCTTGTTGGTACCCTTCGCCTCGGCCTCGACCCAGTAGTCCTCGACATCGCGGGACAGGTCCGTGCCCTTGAAGTCCGAGAGCTGCCGCTCGTCGTAGAGGAATGGGATGATTGCGCGTTCCTGCACGAGTCTTTCGAACGACTCCGCCTCCGAATCTCCGCCGAGATAGAGCTCCTTGACCGCCTCATTGTGGAGAAGGTACGCGCGATTGACCACCACCGAACGCAGCGTGAGCAGCGCCTTGAAGAACTCCATCTTCATCGCCGGCTGTATCCGCTTGGCGTAGTCGGAAAGCGGCTTTTCACTTTCTGCAGCTTCCTGGGCGATATCCGGCGGGGCCCACTGATCGTCAAGGCATTGGGCAATGCCGGAAAGCTGGTCCAAATTGTTGGGGGTCAATTCCATGGCGCAATGCCTTAAGAAGAAAAAAAACAATGCGTAATGTGTATTACAAAATGAATGCGAGCTTAAGTTGAACTTTTCGGCAGCCGAAGAAGCCGGAGCGAACCCTGCTCCAACGACACCATTCGCGTTCGTGAACCTTGCGACGCGCTTCACGCCATCAAGGCGCTGGCCGGCGGGACGAGCTTTGCGAGCCATGCCGCGCGCACAGACGGCCCTGCTTGGGCCAAATCGGCCGTGGACCCGCCCCGAAAATCGTTGCAAAAAGGCGCTCCCGAGGCGCCGGCGGCCGGGCCGCCAAGCCTCTGGAAAACGGTAACTTTTGAAAGAATGGTCGGAGTGGCAGGATTCGAACCTGCGACCCCTGCGTCCCGAACGCAGTGCTCTACCGGGCTGAGCCACACTCCGACAAGAGGCCGGCTTATAGCGTCGGGTTTGGCGCACCGCAAGCGGCCGAGTTGAGGAATTTTATCCCTGTGAAAACGGGTCTTGAAACGCTGATTTTACCGGCTGGCGATGCCGCCGCCAGGGCCGCCGCCCGGACGCTTGCCGCCGGGGGGCTGGTCGCGTTTCCGACCGAGACGGTCTACGGGCTCGGCGCGGACGCCGCCAATGCCACCGCGATCGCCCATCTCTATGCCGCCAAGGGGCGGCCGGCCTTCAATCCGCTGATCGCCCATGTCGCCGACATTACCGCCGCGCAGGCCATTGGCCGGTTCGACGCGCGCGCCTTGAAGCTGGCGGAGGCGTTCTGGCCGGGGCCGCTGACGCTGGTGGTGCCGAAGACGGACGGCTGCCCGGTGGCGGATCTCGCCACCGCGGGCCTCGACACCGTCGCAATCCGGATTCCCGCCCACCCGGTGGCGCAGGCGATCCTGCGCGCTTTTGGCGGGGCCGTGGTGGCGCCGTCCGCCAACATATCCGGCCACGTCTCGCCGACGCTGGCCGCCCATGTCGAGAGCGACCTTTCCGGGCGAATCGACCTGATCGTCGACGGCGGGCCGGTCGCGGTCGGCGTCGAATCCACCATTGTCGGCTGCCTCAATGCGCCGATGCTGCTCCGGCCCGGCGGACTGTCGCGCGAGCGGATCGAGGCCGTGCTCGGCGCAGCCCTGGCGCGGCCGCCGGCCGAGGCCGGGAGCGACGACAGTCAGCCGCTGGCGCCGGGCATGCTGGCCTCGCATTACGCGCCGCGCGCCAATGTGCGGCTCAATGCGCGCGAGGTGGCGCCGGGCGAGGCGCTGCTGGCGTTCGGGCCCTCACGCCTGCCCGGCCTCGACGCCGCAGCGGCCGTCATGAATTTGTCGCCCACCGCTGATCTCGATGAAGCCGCCGCCAATCTGTTCGGCTATCTTCGGGCGCTCGATGCGAAGGGGCCACGGGCGATCGCGGTGATGACGATCCCCGAAGACGATCTGGGCGAAGCGATCAATGACCGGCTGCGCCGGGCTGCGGTGGCGAGATAGCGCATGATCCGGAAAAGTGTGAAGCGGTTTTCCGATAAGATCATGTGCAAGAGATAAGAGCGAAGTAGAGACGAGACAATGAACATCAACAAGCCTGCCACTCCTCCGCTTGCGCCCGAGCTGATCGAGCAATTCCGCAAGATCGTCGGCGAGCGCCACGCGATCACGGATGCGGCCGACATCGAGGCCTATGTCACCGAGGAGCGCAATCTGTTCCACGGCCGCTCGCCGCTGGTGCTGCGTCCGGGCTCGACCGCTGAAGTCTCCGAAATCTGCAAGCTCGCCTCCGCGCACAAAATCGCGCTGGTGCCGCAGGGCGGCAACACCGGGCTCGTCGGCGGCCAGACCCCGCACAATGGCGAGGTGGTGGTGTCGCTGCGTCGGCTGGACAAGATCCGCGAGGTCGATACCGCCTCCAACACCATGACTTGCGAGGCCGGCGTGGTGCTGCAGATCGCGCAGCAGAAGGCATCCGACGTGGACCGACTGTTTCCGCTCTCGCTCGGCGCGGAAGGAAGCTGCACCATCGGCGGCAATCTCTCGACCAATGCCGGCGGCACCGCCGCGCTCGCTTATGGCGTCGCGCGCGAGATGGCGCTGGGGCTGGAGGTCGTGCTCGCGGACGGGCGCGTGCTCAACGTGCTGTCGAAGCTGAAGAAGGACAACACCGGCTACAATCTGCACAACCTCTTCATCGGCGCGGAAGGCACGCTCGGCATCATCACGGCGGCGACGCTGAAACTGTTTCCGAAGCCGCGGGCGGTCGAGACCGCCTTCGTCGGGCTGAAGTCGCCGGCCGCGGCGCTCAAGCTGCTGACGATCGCGCAGGGCGAAGCCGCCAATGCGCTGACGAGCTTCGAGCTGCTGTCGGAGATGGCGGTCGACTTCTCGGTCCGCCACGGCATCGACGTGCGCGATCCGCTTGCAGAGAAGCATCCCTGGTACGTGCTGATGGAATTGTCTTCGCCGGGCGACGATGCCCGCACGCCGCTGGAAACGATCCTGACCCGCGCGATGGAGGAGAAGATCGTCGACGACGCCGTGATCGCGGCCAACCTCAGCCAGCGCAACGGCTTCTGGAAGCTGCGGGAGGAGATGTCGTCGGCGCAGAAGCCGGAGGGCGGCTCGATCAAGCACGACATCTCGGTGCCCGTCGCCGCCGTGCCCGCCTTCATCGACGAAGCCAATGCCGCGGTGGTGAAGCTGATCCCCGGCGCGCGGCCGGTGCCGTTCGGCCATCTCGGCGACGGCAACCTGCACTACAATATCAGCCAGCCGATCGGCGCCGACACCGCGGACTACCTGGCGCGCTGGCACGAGATGAACGCGGTGGTGTTCGAGATCGTGCTGCGCATGGGCGGCTCGATCTCGGCCGAGCACGGCATCGGCGTGCTCAAGCGCGACGAGCTGCCCGAGGTGAAGGACAAGACCGCGATCGAGCTGATGCGCGCCATCAAGGCAATGCTCGACCCGCTCGGCATCATGAATCCGGGGAAGGTGCTGTGAGCGTCTCACTTACGATCGATGCGGTCAGCGACGCCGACGTCGAGCCGGTCGTCGCGCTGTGGCAGCGCTGCGGCCTGACGCGGCCCTGGAACGACCCGCATGCCGACATCGCGCTGGCGCGGCGGCGCGACAACTCGACCGTGCTGATCGGCCGTGAGTCCGGCGCGATCGTCGCCACCGTGATGGTCGGCCATGACGGCCACCGCGGCTGGGTCTATTACGTCGCCGTCGACCCCGATGGCCGCAAGCGCGGTTTTGGCCGGGCGGTCATGGCGGCGGCCGAGGACTGGCTGCGCCAGGCCGGCATCGCCAAGCTCCAGCTCCTGGTCCGCCGCGAGAACGCGCAGGCCAACGCGTTCTACCAGTCGCTGGGCTTCGAGGAATCCACCTCGTTGATGTTCCAGAAGTGGCTCGACGGCCGCGCTTCGACTCCCTAGCTCCCGGAAAACAGCCATGACCATTTCCGACCGCGTCCGCATCAAGGACGTTCGCGTGCTCTCGGACAACTGGACTCCCCTGAAGAGCACGACGTTCGAGTACCGGCGCGCCAACGGCGAGTGGCAGACGCAGCACCGGGAAACCTATGAGCGCGACAACGCCGCCGCCGTGCTGCCCTACAATCGCGCGCGGCGCACCGTGATCCTGGTGCGCCAGTTCCGCCTGCCGGTGTTCATCCGCGGCTACGACGATCTCCTGATCGAGGCCGCCGCCGGCGTGCTGGACGATGCCTCTCCCGAGGTGCGCATCCGCGCCGAGGCCGAGGAGGAAACCGGCTATCGCCTGCACCACGTCCACAAGGTGTTCGAGGCTTTCATGAGCCCGGGCGCGGTGACCGAGAAGCTGCACTTCTTCGTCGCCGAATACGAACCGGAGATGCGCGTCAGCGACGGCGGGGGCCTCGAGCACGAGGGCGAGGACATCGAGGTGCTGGAGCTTGGCATCGACGAAGCGCTGGCGATGATCGCCGACGGACGGATCATCGACGCCAAGGCGATCATGCTGCTGCAATATGCGGCGCTGCATGTCTTTAGATAATTCGCGAGCCGTCTTCTTCCCTTCTCCCCTTGTGGGAGAAGGTGGCGCGAAGCGCCGGATGAGGGGTTTGCCTCCGCAAATTCGAATGAGAGTTGGACTCGCGGAGAGAACCCCTCACCCGTCTCGCCGCTATCGCGGCGAGCCACCCTCTCCCACAAGGGGAGAGGGGAGACGGCGCAAGCGGCTCTCCTATGCAAGCAATTCTGGCCGGCGCCGTCCCTCCCCCTGTTGAGCTCACAGCCGACTATCTCTAGTCTAGCTCTCAACAAGAACCAGGAGACGCGCCCATGTCCGCTTCGCGCGACGACGAATTCGGCTTTGCGCCCGACTACGACTCCCCCGTCCCCTACATGCAGCGCACCCGCGACTATTACGCGGCGATCGGCTACACCACGCCGTACCGCTGGGCACATCATGTCGAGGCGCCGTTCCGGCCGCTGAAGAAACCGCTTTCGCAATCGCGCGTCACCATCATCACCACGGCTGCGCCGTACGATCCCGCCAAGGGCGACCAGGGGCCGGGCGCGGCGTATAATGGCAGCGCCAAATTCTACCAGGTCTATGACGGCGACACGTCGCAGCAGCACGATTTGCGCATCTCGCACATCGGCTACGACCGCAAGCACACCTCGGCGACCGACAGCGGCACCTGGTTTCCGCTGCCGCAGCTGTTGAAGGCGTCCGCCGCGGGCCGGATCGGTGAAGTGGCCCCGCGCTTCTTCGGCGCGCCGACCAACCGCAGCCATCGCGTCACGCTCGACACCGACGCGCCGGAGATTCTGGCGCGCTGCCTTGCCGACAAGGTTGATGTCGCGGTGCTGGTGCCGAACTGCCCGGTCTGCCACCAGACCACCGCGCTGGTGGCGCGGCATCTGGAGCGGAACGGCATTCCGACCGTGATCATGGGCTGCGCCAAGGACATCATCGAGCACGCCGCCGTGCCGCGCTTCCTGTTCTCCGACTTCCCGCTCGGCAATTCCGCCGGCAAGCCGCACGATGTCACCTCGCAGGCGCAGACGCTCGAGCTCGCACTCAGGCTGCTCGAGACCGCGAGCGATCCGCAGACCACGATGCAGTCGCCGCTGCGCTGGAGCGAGGACGCCTCCTGGAAGCTCGACTACAACAATGTCGCGCAGCTCTCGCCTGAAGAGCTGGCGCGCCGCCGCGCCGAATTCGACAAGCAGAAGGAGATCGCGCGCGGCAACCGCGCCGCCTGACGTCCTCCGACAACCAAAACAAAAAGGGAGAGCGACGTGACGCGACCGTTCGAGGGCGTAAAGATCCTGGATTTCACGCAAGTGCTGGCCGGCCCCTATGCGAGCTACCAGCTCGCGCTGCTGGGGGCCGACATCATCAAGGTCGAGCGGCGCGAGGGTGAGGACATGCGCCGCACGCCGCTCAGCCGCGAATGGGCCGAGCGCGGGCTGGCGCCGGCGTTCCAGGCCATCAACGGCAACAAGCGCAGCCTGACGCTCGATTTGCAGAAGCCAGATGCGATCGCCATCGTGAAGAAGCTTGCCGCCCAGGTCGACGTCGTCATGGAAAACTTTCGCCCGGGCGTGATGGACAAGCTCGGCATCGGCTATGAGGCGCTGTCCGCGATCAATCCAAAGCTGATCTATTGCGCCGTCTCGGGCTTCGGCCAGACCGGCCCGGACCGCTTGCGGCCCGGCTATGACGGCAAGATGCAGGCGCTATCAGGCATCATGGCGATTACGGGCCATCCGGAGACCGGGCCGACGCGCGCGGGCTTTGCGGTATGCGACGTGCTCTCGGGCGCCACGGCCGCGTTCGGCGTATCGAGCGCGCTGTACCAGCGCGACCGCACCGGCAAGGGGCAGCTCATCGACGTCTCGATGCTGGAGGCGACGCTGGCGTTTCTCTCGGGGCAGATCGCGGACTGGTCGGTCGCCGGCCATCGCCAGCAGCTCTCGGGCAACCAGGCGGTGAGCCGCCGGACCACGGCGAACCTGTTCAAATGCGGCGACGGCCACATCCTGCTCGCCGTCAACAACGAGAAACAGTACCGCGCGCTGATGGGCGCGCTCGGCCGCGAGGACACGCTGTCCGATCCGCGCTTCGCCGACTGGTTCGCGCGCAACGAGAACGAGCCGGCCCTGCGCGCCATCATCGAAGAGGCGCTCGCGAAAAAGCCGGCGCGCGAGTGGGAGACAATTCTCGAAGACGCCGGCGCGCCCTGCGCCAGCATCTGGAAGGTCGAGGAAGTGATCGATCATCCGCAAGTGCAGGCACGCGGTGCGATCCAGGAGCTGGACACGCCCTATGGCCGCCTGCGTTTTGCCGGCAGCGGATTCAAGCTCGCGCATGGCGGCGGCAAGCTGGACCGGATGGCGCCGGAGCTGGGCGCGGATACCGACGCGGTGCTCGGCGAGCTGGGCTTCGATGCGGCGGAGATCGCGACGCTGCGGGCGCGGGAGATTGTGTGACTCTCCAGCAAAAAACTCCGCTGTCGTCCCGGACAAGCGTCAGCGCAAATCCGGGACGACAACGGAGTGAATGGCGCCAGCTTGGCTAAAACAACGACCCCTGCCCGTCATCGGATGACGCGGCCGCCGCCTTCCGCGCGCCCCTCTTCGGCTTCGACGCCTCCAGCTCCGCCTCCATCTCCTCCGCGCTGATCGGCAAGAGCAGTTGCTCGTCGTCATTGGCGACGCGATTGACGCGGGTGGAAACCGGGTGCCAGGCGAATTCGCCGATGCGCGGGGCGGCCATCAGCGGCAGGATCGCATCGACCTCGTCGCCACGGATATCGAGCCAGCGCTCGAAATCGCGCGGGCTGATGGTGACGGGCACGCGGTCATGCAGCGCGGCGAGATCCTTGCTGGCCGCCGCGGTGACGATCGCGACCGTGTCGAGCTCCTCGCCGTTCGGCCCGGCCCAGGTCTCGAACACCGCGGCAAAGCCGAGCGGCGCGCCGTCGGCCCGATGGATGAAGAACGGCTGCTTGCGGCCATCCACCGCCTTCCATTCGTAGTACCCGTCGGCCGGGATCAGGCCGCGCCGCCGGCGAATCGCGCGTTTGAAGGCGGGCTTCTCCAGCACCGTCTCCGAGCGGGCGTTGATCAGGAGCGTAAAGCCTTTGGGATCCTTGACCCAGCCCGGCAGCAGACCCCAGCGCATCAGGCGGAAATGGCGCGCGCCGTTCTCGACCAGCACGACCGGAATCGGTTGCGTCGGGGCGACATTGTACCGGGGCGGGAAATTCGGCTGCTCGACATAGCCGAACAGTTGCCGCAAAGCCGCGGGGGCCGAAGTTATGACGAAGCGTCCACACATCCTTGGGCGTCTATATAGGGTCCGTTCAGGTCCTTTTAACCCCGAACGTTAACACTGCGGCGAATGAGCTCAATGGCCTCCCAACCCGCGCGGACGCATGTACAGACGGGCCCCGAGGCAGCGGCCTGGGCCGAACGGCTGCGCGTGGCCAACATCAACCCGCGGACCGGGCTTGCCACCGACTATCTCAACCATTTCAATGAAGCGGTGATGCTGCTCGAAATGGTCCCTGACATGCCGGAATGCGCCGAAGACTTTCTGACCTGGTCGCCGCTGTCCTATGCCGAGCATTTCACGGCGTCGAACTTCAAGGCACGCGACCTCGCCATCGAAGCCTATGAGAAGGCCGATCCCAACGTGCGCGCCCAGTTCGACCACCTCACCGACACGATGACCTCGATCCTGACCGCGGTCGGCTCGGCCATGCGCGAGGTCGAGAAGGACACCACCCGCGTCCGCCTGGCCGAGCAGGCCACCCTCTGGGTCAAGCCGCTGATCGCTGCCTGCGGCGGCATCATCAATGGCGGGGCGGAAGCCGACGTCGACACCATCATGGCAAACTGAGCCGTGTCTGCGGTCGTCCAGCCCACCCATCCCCAGATTGCGGTCAGCGCCGCGATTTTTCGTGATGGCAAGGTGCTTCTGACCCGCCGCGCCCGCTCGCCCGCCAAGGGGTTCTATTCGCTGCCCGGCGGCCGGGTCGAGTTCGGCGAATCGCTGCACCAGGCCCTGGTGCGCGAGGTGAACGAGGAGACCGGGCTCGCCATCGAGATCATTGGCCTTGCCGGCTGGCGCGAGGTGCTGCCGGCCACGGCCGGCGCCGGCCACTACCTGATCATGTCCTTTGCCGCCCGCTGGGCGGCCCGGGAGCCGGTTTTGAACGACGAGCTCGACGACTACCGCTGGATCGCCCCCGATGCCCTGGCGAGCCTCGGCGACCTCAAGCTGACCGGGGGGCTGGAGGAGGTCATTCAATCCGCCCACCGGTTGATCGGGACATAGTCGGCGCGGCAAACGCCGCTGCACCTCTCCCGCTTGCGGGAGAGGTCGGAGCGAAGCGACGGGTGAGGGATCTCTCCTCTTGGGGATTATCGCCCGCGGAGACACCCCCTCCCCACCCCTCCCCCGCAAGCGGGAGAGGGAGCGCACGTTCGCTGCGCCCCTAACGTTGCCTTGCGCCCGCCGCCCTGAGGGGGCATACACCCCGCCGATGTCGACGCGATTTCTGGCCATTTTTGCCCTGATTCTGACCTGCGCCTGCGCGCCCGCCCGGGGCCAGGACGTGGCGGCGCCGTTTGACGCCGATTTGCAGCGGCTGGCGGAGATCCTCGGCGGCCTGCACTATCTGCGCGGCATTTGCGGGTCCAACGAGGGCAACAAATGGCGCAGCGAGATGCAGGCGCTGATCGATGCCGAAACCCCCTCCGGAGAGCGCCGCACCCGCATGATCGCCGGCTTCAACCGCGGCTATAACGGCTTCCAGCAGACCTACCGGAGCTGCACGCCGGCCGCCACCGTCGCGATCCGCCGCTACATCGAGGAAGGCTCGAAGATCTCGCGCGATCTCACGGCGCGCTACGCGAACTGATCTCGCCGTCATTCCGGGGCGCGCGTAGCGCGAGCCCGGAATGACGGCGACGGGAACCCTGTCATCGTCTTTGTTCACAGCCATTAACCGTTCTTAAAGATGTGGCCTAGCGGGCGTTAATACGCGTGCTACACCACTCGCACAGCGCATCGCCGTGGATCGCGCCCCAGCCCTGATCGAGTTTCATGAGCCAGCCGATTTCCTACGCCCCCGCCCGCGCGCCGCTGCCCGACCACGAGCAGAAACAGGCCGCACTGAGCTATCTCAACGAGGCCTGGGCCGAGGCGCGCCATGACGGCGTCGACGGCGACTGCCTGGCGCAGGCGAGCCTGTTTGCGGCCTTTGCCGAGCTCGTCGGCACCTATGGCGAGGACGCGGTAGCGAAGTTCGTCGAGGGCTTTCCCGGCCGGATCCGCAACGGCGAATTCTCCGTCGACATCTCCCGGCAGTAAACGCCTTTTCGAAAATGACCCCGCCACGCGGGCGGGGCCAGTCTACGGATGAATGACTTGGCGAACGGGATCTGGTGAACAGGTTCGCGAAGTCTGCTGCGTTTATCGCACGGAAGCCGGCTCCCCCGGACAAGCATTAGTCTCGCGATGACCGGGAGATATTCCCGCCACGATTGGGAATGCACTCCCTGCTCCCTCACGGCTCGACCTTGAGCGTCGCTTTCATGTTGGGATGATAGCGGCAGTAATAGTCGACCGCTCCCGCCTTCTTCAGAACGAACGCCGCCGATTTCTCGGGCTGCAACGTCACGTCGAAATCGCCGTTCTTCGCGGTGGCGGTGTGGGCGAAGACGTCCTTGTTGACCCACCTGATGGTGTCCCCGACCTTCGCCGACACCTCAGTCGGTGAGATCACGAGGTTCTCCATCGTGATCTCGATGGTCGCCGCGTGCGCCGGGACGGCCATCGGCAGGAAGATGATCGCAAGCGCGATCGAAGCGAGGCGTCCCGGCTTCATCCCACGCTCCCTATTTCAGCTCGGCCGCGACGTGCTCGGCGTGCTGCTGATGGCCCTGGAATATCTTCAGGCCGGTCTGCAACAGGCTCTTCAGCTCGGCATTGTTCGCCGACGGAATCAGCTGGGTCTCCAGCGCACCATTGACCGCCTTGTGGTAGGCGACCTCGTTGGCGACATAGGCCTTGTCGAAGGCCGCGCCGCTCAGCTTGTCGAACTCAGCCAGCTTGTCACTCGCCTGCTTCGACAGCGCCTTGCTGGTGTCATTGTCCTCGGGCGTGACGTTCAGCTTCTTGACCAGCGCGAGCGCCTGCTTGTTGACGGCCTCGTGGTCGCGCAGCATGTCCTCGGCAAACGCCTTGACGTCCTTGTTCTGCGCCTTTTTCTGCGCCTGCTTGGCGGCGTTGATGTCGATCACGCCAGCGGTATAGGCGATATGGGCGATCTGCGGATCGGTCGGCTTGTCGGCTGCGCCGGCGCCTTGCAGCAGCGCGGGGCTCGACAACAAGATTGCTGCGGCAACAGCCGCGCTCCGTCGAATGAACATGGTTTGACACTCCTGTGCTGCCGGACGGGGTCCGCCGGCGCGTTGCTTCACAGGTGTTGGATGGGAATTTCGCGCAAACGTTCCCGAAAAACTTCAGCCGCCGACGCCGAGCCGCTTCAGCACCGCCACGGTCAGGCGTTCGCAGCGCCAGCCCGCGAAGGGGAACGCATCCATCATCACCGGACCGATCTCCTTCTCGACGTTCTCACGCAGCATGGTGCGGGCGCGGTGCAACCGCGTCTTCACGGTTTCGGGCTTCACGCCGAGCAGATCGGCGGTCTCCTCGATGTTCATGCCCTCCATGACGCGTGCGACGAAGACCATGCGGAAGACATCCGGCAACTCGTCGATTGCGCGTTCGACGACGCGCTGGATTTCACGTTGGGCCATGGTCCTTTCCGGATCGCCTGCGGGTGAGACGGGAAATTTGATGATCTGCGCCTCGAGCGCGGCTTCGGGCACCGAGCCGAGCTCGACATGGGGCCTGGCACTTCGCGCCCGCCCGAGCGCTTCGTTGATGGCGATGCGCGACAGCCAGGTCGACAACCCGGATTCCCCTCGGAAGCCATCGAGATGGGTAAAGGCGCGGACATAGGTTTCCTGCACCACATCCTCGGCTTCGCTGTCGCTGCGCAGAATGCCGCGCGCGAGGCGGTAGAGCCTGCGGTTGTTGGCCTGCATGATCTCGCGGAGCGCGGACTCGTCGCGGCCTCGCGCACGATCGACCAGTTCGGCCTCCGAGGCCCTGAATTCTGAAGTCTTGGCTCCGGCGGACAGGCCGGCTGCGGTCCGTTGCATTGCGGTCACCTGCTTGTCTCCATTGGTTCCCGACATTGGATGCCGGCCCAAGGGAAAGGTTCCCAACTTTCTTACCTTCCCCTAGTCGGTCTCGATCGGCAGCGACGGATCCCTCGCCCATTCGCCCATCGAGGCGTCGTAAAGCGTCAGCTTGTCGAAGCCGAGCTGCGTCAGCAGCAACAGGTCGATCGTCGCCGAGATGCCACCGCCGCAATAACAGATCACGCTCTTGTCACGCGTAACGCCCTGGGCGGCGAATTTCGCTTCGGCATCCGCAAGGCTCGTCAGCGTCTTGTCCGCATTGGTGAGCGTTGCGGCGGGAACGTTGACGCTGCCGGGAACGCGGCCGGGCCGGCCGTAGCGGCTTGGCTCGAGGCCGCGATGAAACTGCGGTCCGAGCGCATTGACGATCACGGTCGCGGGATCGCCGATCCGCGCCTTCACGACATTCTTGTCGACAAAGAAGCCCGCGCGCGGTGTGGCCTTGAAGGTCGTCGCCGGATAGCCCTTCGGCGCCCCCGTCTCGATCGGCCGCCCCTCTTCCTTCCATTTGTCGAAGCCGCCGTCGAGCACGCGCGCGTCGACGCCGAGCGCACGCAGCATCCACCAGAACCGCGTCGCCCACATCATCGTGCCGATGCTGTAGAGCACGATGGTCTTGGACGCATCGAGGCCGTGGCGGCCGAAGGCAGCTTCGAGCTGGGCCACACCGGGCATCATGAAGAACTGCTGCGCGGAGGCGTCGGAGAACTCGCCCTGAAGATCGAGGAAATCGGAGCCGGGGATGTGGCCCGCCGCGAAGGTCTTGTCGCCGGGCACCGCGCGATACGGCAAGTCGCTACCTGGCGGCACCGGTTCGTTATAGGTCGTGCAGTCGTAGAGGCGTAAGGCGGGATCGCCGAGGATGGCGGCGAGTTGTTCGGTGGAGATGAGGGGTGCCGGTTGGGGCATGCGATGACCTCTCCAACGTCGTCCTGGCGAAAGCCAGGACCCATTACCACAGCACTATATGGCTGCGGGCAGATCTGGCCACCAGTCTTCGCAACAATATCCGGTCGGGGTTATGGGTCCTGGCTTTCGCCAGGACGACACCGAGTCTGAGGCACGCACCGTGCCGCGGCGCGCCAAGCCCTACGCCTTCAGCGTCTCCAGAAACCGCACCGGCTCGCCTTGCGATGGCGTCACCAGCTCGCCCTGCCACATCACGCGGCGGCCGCGGATGAAGGTGCCGACGGGCCAGCCCGTGACGCGGACGCCGTCGTAAGGGGTCCAACCGGCCTTGGACGCCACCCATTTGTTTGTGATGGTTTCGCTGCGCTTCAAGTCGACGATGGTGAAGTCGGCGTCGTAGCCAGCGGCGATGCGGCCCTTGCAGGCCATGTTGTAGAGGCGCGCGGGGCCGGCGCTGGTGAGATCGACAAACCGCGCCAGCGACAGGCGGCCGGCGTTGACGTGATCGAGCATGAGCGGCACCAGCGTCTGCACGCCGGTCATGCCCGAGGGCGAAGCGGGATAGGTCTTCTGCTTTTCTTCCAGCGTATGCGGGGCGTGATCGGAGCCGAGCACGTCGATGATGCCCTGCTCGATGCCGCGCCAGATGCCGGCGCGGTGATCGGCCCCGCGCACCGGCGGGTTCATCTGCGCCAGCGTGCCGAGCCGCTCGTAGCATTCGGGCGCGACCAGCGTGAGATGATGCGGCGTCGCCTCGCAGGATGCGACGTCCTTGTGGTCGCGCAAGAACTCGATCTCTTCCTTGGTTGAGATGTGCAGCACGTGGATGCGCTTGCCCGTCTCATGCGCGAGCTTGACCAGGCGCTGCGTCGCCATCAGCGCCGCGGTCTCGTCGCGCCAGACCGGATGCGAGCGCGGATCGCCCTCGATGCGCAGCGGCTTGCGCTCGTTGAGGCGGTATTCGTCCTCGGCGTGGAACGCGGCGCGGCGGCGGATCACCTGGAAGATGCGGCGCAGGCTTTCGTCGTCCTCCACCAGCAGCGCGCCGGTCGAGGAGCCGATGAACACTTTGACGCCCGCGCAGCCGGGCGCGCGCTCCAGCACCGGCAGGTCCTGCACGTTCTCGCGGGTGCCGCCGATGAAGAAGGCGAAGTCGCAGTGCATACGATGATGGGCGCGCTTCACCTTGTCGGTGAAGCTGGCCTCGGTCACGGTCAAGGGCGACGTGTTCGGCATCTCGAACACGGCGGTGACGCCGCCCATCACGGCGCTGCGCGAGCCGGTCTCGAGGTCTTCCTTCTGCTCCAGCCCGGGCTCGCGAAAATGCACCTGCGTGTCCATCACGCCGGGCAGGATGTGCAGGCCCTTGCAGTCGATCACCTCGGCGGCGGAGGCTTGCGACAGCGCGCCGATCTCGGCGATGCGGCCGCCCGCAATGCCGATGTCGCGCAGGCCCTCGCCGTCCTGGTTGACGACAGTGCCGCCCCTGAGGATCACATCGAAACGCTGGGTCATGGCTGAAGGCCCCTCTCATCCCCAAGCGCAGGGCTCGAGGTCTTGTCGTTTATGCGCTGCGGGCTTACGTTCCGGAGCAACATGTCGCAAGAGATTTTCTCATGAAATCAGCGTTTCTTCCCGACCGGGGCGTGGTCAAGGTCGCGGGCGAGGATGCGCGCAACTTCCTCAACGGCCTCGTCACGACCGACCTCGACAGGCTGAAGCCGGGCCTGGGGCGATTCGGCGCGCTGCTGACGCCGCAGGGCAAGATCATCGTCGATTTCCTGATCACGGAGGTGCCGGCCGGCCATGGCGGCGGGTTCCTGATCGACTGCCCCAAAGCGCTGGCCGAGGGCCTCGCGACCAAGCTGAAATTCTACAAGCTGCGCGCCAAGGTCACCGTGGAAAACCTCTCCGACGATCTCGGCGTGCTCGCCGCCTGGGACGGCGCGCTCGCGGCCCAGCCGGACCTTGCCTTCGCCGATCCGCGCCATGACGGGCTCGGCACCCGCATCCTGATCCCCGAGGATCTCAAGCAGAAGCTGTCCGACCTCATCGGCGCCGAGCTGGTCGACGCGGCCGCCTATGAGGCACATCGCATCGCGCTTGGCGTGCCGCGCGGCGGGCTCGACTTCATGTACAGCGATGCGTTCCCGCACGAGACCAATATGGACCGCCTCGCCGGCGTCGATTTCGACAAGGGTTGCTATGTCGGCCAGGAGGTCGTCTCGCGCATGCAGCATCGCGGCACCGCGCGCACCCGCAGCGTCAAGGTGCTGCTCGACGGACCCTCGCCCGAGATTGGTGCTGCCATTCTCGCCGGCGACAAGCCGGTCGGCACCATTGGCTCTTCTGCCGACGGCAAGGGCATCGCGCTGGTGCGCATCGACCGCGTCGCCGACGCGCTCGATGCCGGCCAGCCGCTCACGGCCGGCGGACTTGCCTTGACGCTCGCCGAACCTGAAGTCGTACGCATTCCAGCCAAGCAGCCCACCGCATGAGCCGCGCCCCTCGCCTGCATCCCGACGGCCTGACCCGCTGCCCCTGGCCCGGCGAAGATCCGCTCTATGTCGCCTATCACGACACCGAGTGGGGCGTGCCTGAATATGACGACCGCGCACTGTACGAGAAGCTGATCCTCGATGGCTTCCAGGCCGGCCTGTCCTGGATCACGATTTTGCGCAAGCGCGACAATTTCCGCAAGGCCTTCGACGATTTCCAGCCGGAGAAGATCGCGCGCTACAATGCCAAGAAGGTGCACGCGCTGATGAACGACGCCGGCATCGTGCGCAACCGCGCCAAGATCGACGGCGCGATCCTGAGCGCGAAGTCCTATCTGGATATCATGGAGAAGGGGCCGGGCTTCTCGAAGCTGCTGTGGGACTTCATGGACGGAAGGCCCAAGGTCAACAACTTCAAGACCACGGCGAGCGTGCCGGCCTCGACGCCGCTGTCGGTGCAGATCTCCAAGGAGCTGTCCTCGCGCGGCTTCAAGTTCGTCGGCCCGACCATCGTCTATGCCTTCATGCAGGCGACGGGCATGGTCAACGACCATCTCGTCGACTGCCATTGTCACGCAAGCTGCGGCAAGACGCAGCGCAAGCCGCGCCTCAAGGTCAAATGAGCGCGAAGAAGTCGGCACGCGGCGTGGAGTCCCGCGCCTGGCAGCGCATGCTGTCGGGCCGGCGGCTCGATCTGCTCGATCCCTCTCCGCTCGACATCGAGATCGCCGACATCGCGCATGGGCTGGCGCGCGTGGCGCGCTGGAACGGGCAGACGACAGGCGCACACATCTTCTCGGTCGCGCAGCATACGCTGCTGGTGGAGACCGTGATGCGGCACGAGACGCCGCGCGTGGACCAGCGCGTCCGGCTCGCAGCCCTGCTGCACGACGCGCCCGAATACGTGATCGGCGACATGATCTCGCCGTTCAAGGCCGTGCTCGACGGCCATTACAAGGCGGTCGAGAAGCGCCTGCTCGGCGCCATCCACATCCGCTTCGGCCTGCCGCCGGTGCTGCCCGACGAGATCACGCTGGCCATCAAGGCCGCCGATCGCGGCGCGGCTTATCTGGAAGCGACCGAGCTTGCCGGCTTCAGCGATGCCGAGGCGAGGCGCCTGTTCGGCAAGGATCCCGGCCTGCCCGACAGCGTCCGGCGCGACTATCTCACGCCCTGGACGGCGGCGCGGGCCGAGAAGCAGTTCCTGGAGCGGTTTGGCGCGGTGTTTGCGTAGCGTCATCCCTTCGTAGGGTGGGCAAAGCGAAACGTGCCCACCAAACAAGGCGAGATGAGCGCAGTTGCGAAATGGAGGGCACAGCGCGATGCGCCTTTGCCCACCCTACAGCCGCGGCTATAATCAACGAAAAGGTCCGCCATGATCCACGTCTGTTCCCTCGCCGCGCTTCCCGAAACCGTCCGCCTCACCGGGGCCAGCCACGTGCTGACCGTGATGGCCAATGTCGAGCAGGTGGCGCGGCCGGTGTCGGTGCTGCCGGCCAACCATCTCAAGGTGTCGATGGACGACATCACCGAGGAGATGGACGGTTTTGTCGCGCCGTCGGAGGCCCATATCGACCAGGTGCTGAACTTCGTGCGCCGCTGGGAACGCAGCGCGCCGCTGGTGGTGCATTGCTACGCCGGCATCAGCCGCTCCACCGCGAGCGCCTTCGCCGCGGCCTGCGCCCTCAATCCGCATCGCGACGAGATCGAGATCGCGAAGAAGATCCGCGCGGCCTCGCCGATCGCATCGCCGAACCGGCGCATCGTCGGCCTCGCCGACCGCGCGCTGGGACGCGAGGGCCGCATGCTGCGCGCGCTCGACGAGATGGGCCCGGGCGCGATGATGGTCGAGGGCCGCCCCTTCGTGATCGAGCTCGAATGACAGCAGCGAAGTCAGCCGCATGAGCGAGACGCTGCTGACGCCGATCGAGATCGGCCTGACCGCCGCGATCGTCGCGATCGAAGACCATGAACCGCTGATCCTCACCGCGCGCGGCAGCGACGGCCTGGCGGGCCTGCCGTTCGGCCCGTTCGATGCGCTGAGCCATCGGACCTTCGAGATCGGCCTGCGCGCCTGGGTCGAGGAGCAGGCGGGCTTGCGGCTCGGCTATGTCGAGCAGCTCTATACGTTCGGCGATCGCGGCCGTCATGCGGAGGCCGGCGACACCGGCGCGCATATGGTGTCGATCGGATATCTCGCACTCACCCGCGCCGTCGACGGCGAACTCGCAGCAACCGGGGCGAGCTTCGAGCCGTGGTATCGCTTCCTCCCCTGGGAGGACTGGCGCGAGGAGCCGCCGGCGATCATCGCCCGCGACATCATCCCGGCGCTGACGACATGGGCGGAACAGGAGACGCCGGAGACGACGCGCGCATTGCCGCGCAGGGACCGCGTGCGGTTCTATTTCGGCCTCGATGGCGCGCCCTGGGACGAGGAGCGCGTGCTCGACCGCTACGAGCTGCTCTATGAGGCCGGGCTGATCGAGGAGGCGCGGCGCGACGGCCGACCTGCGGCATTAGCACGCAAGGCGCTTCCCGCACTCGGCACCTCCATGCGGTTCGATCATCGTCGGATCCTCGCCACCGCGATCGCGCGGCTGCGCGCAAAACTGAAGTATCGTCCTGTGGTCTTTGAACTTTTGCCCGCCGAGTTCACACTCACCGAATTGCAGCATACGGTGGAGGCGATCTCCGGCCGGCACCTGCACAAGCAGAATTTCCGCCGCCTGGTCGAAACGGAAGCCCTGGTCGAACCGACCGGCGTGATGTCGACACAGACTGGCGGACGGCCGGCGGCGCTCTACCGCTTCCGCCGCGACGTGCTCCAGGAGCGGCCCGCGCCGGGCTTGCGCATGCGCTCCCGGCGCTAGATACGACATTTGCGCGATCGGCCCCTGCCCGCCGGTTGCCTGGAGGCTTCATGTTCGACGGCCCGTTTGACGTCTTTGCGCTGATCATTGCGATCATCGCCTTCCTGATCGCGATCAAGGCCTCCAACCAGGCGGCCGAGCTGCGCCGCCGGCTGAGCTCGCTCGAAGAGATGGTTTACGCGCAACGGCGGGTGCAGCCGCCGCCGCTGATGCCCGCACCGGTGCAGGCTGAAGCGCCCGCGACAACTCCGGCCGAGCCACCGCCGCTCGCGCCCGAGGCCGAGGCGCCGCCGCCGCTCGTCACCGAAGAGGCTGCGCCGCCACCGCTCGAAGCGGGCACTGGGGCCGATGCACCGCCTCCGCTGCCGGCGCCGGCGCCGGCGCTTGATATTAGAGAGCCTGGCTTCGAGGAGCGTCTCGGCACGCGCTGGGTGGTGTGGATCGGCGGCCTTGCGCTCGCGCTCGGCGGCTTCTTCATGGTGCGCTATTCGATCGAGGCCGGCCTCGTCGGCCCCGGCGTGCGCGTGTTCCTCGGCGGCCTGTTCGCAGCCGCGCTGCTCGGCGCCGGCGAATGGTCGCGGCGCAAGGAGAGCATCTCCAACATCGCGGCGCTGCCGATCGCCAATATTCCCGCGATCCTCACCGCGGCCGGCACGGCCGTGGCGTTCGCGACCATCTATGCCGCCTACGCGCTCTATGGCTTCCTCGTGCCTGCGACCGCCTTCGTGCTGCTGGGCCTCGTCGCACTCGGCACGCTTGCCGCCGCCCTGCTGCACGGGCCCGCGCTCGCCGGCCTCGGCGTGGTCGGCGCGTTCGTGACCCCGCTCCTCGTCTCCAGCGGCAAGCCGGACTATTGGGCGCTCTACGTCTATCTCGCCATCGTCACCGCCGCGAGCTTCGGCCTTGCCCGCATCCGGCTGTGGCGCTGGCTTGCGGTGACCACGATCGCCTTCGCTGTGCTCTGGATCTTCCCGGGTCTGGACACCAGTGACGTGCAGGTCGCGCCGCACGCCTTCCATGCGATCGCGGGATTCGTGCTGGCTGCGCTGCTCGTCGTCTGCGGCTTCATGTTCGGGCCCAGCATCGAGGACGGCGAAATCGAGCCGGTGTCGTCGAGCTCGCTCGGCGCCTATCTGTTCGGCGCGATGCTGATCGTGCTGTCGAGCGCGCATGCGGATCTGGCGCTGATCGCCTTCACGCTTCTCGTCGGTGCGACGCTGTTCGTCGCCTGGCGCGCGCCGGCAGCGACCGGCGCGCTGGGCGCGGCCGCGGCGACCGTCTTCATCGTGTTCGCCGAGTGGGCGGTGCGCGCCAATCCCGACATGCTGGTGCTGCCCGGCGGCCCCTTGCCCGGCATCGGACCGGTCGCGACCGACAGCTCTGTGACGCTGCATCTGGTGATGGCTGCGATCTTCGCCGCCGGCTTCGGCATGGCCGGCTTTTTCGCGCAGGGCCGCTCGAACTCGGCGATCATTCCGGTGGTGTGGTCGGCGGCGGGTGTCGCCACGCCAATTGCGATCCTCGTTGCGCTTTATGCGCGCATTGCCCATCTGGATCGCTCGATCCCGTTCGCGATCCTCGCGGTGCTGCTTGCCGCCGCCTTTGGCGCCGCCACCGAAGCGCTTGCGCGCCGCGAAGATCGGCCGGGGGCGGCGACCTCCGTCGCGCTGTTCGCGACCGGCACGCTCGGCGCGCTGGCGCTGGCGCTGACCTTCGCGCTCGAGAAGGGCTGGCTCACGATTGCACTGGCGCTGATGTCGCTCGGCACCGCCTGGATCTCGCTGCAGCGCCCGATCCCGGTCCTGCGCCGGCTCGCGGCCATTTTCGCCGCGATCGTCACCGCGCGCATCGTCTATGATCCGCGCATCGTCGGCGATGCCGTCGGCACGACGCCGATCTTCAATTGGCTGCTATGGGGCTACGGCCTGCCGGCGGCCTCGTTCTGGGGCGCGAGCATCTTCCTGCGCCGCCACGCTGACGACGCGCCGCTGCGCGTGGTGGAAGCCGCCGCGATCCTGTTCACCGCGCTGCTCGCCTTCATGGAGATCCGGCACTTTGCGACTGGAGGCCAGATGACGTCTGCGCCGTCGCTGCTCGAATGCGCGCTGCAAGTCTGCGTCGCGTTCGCCATGGCGATCGGGCTGGAACGGCTGAGGCTGCGCAGCCGCAGTATCGTGCACAATGTCGGCGCGGTGGTGCTCACGGCCATCGGCGGGCTCATCAGCGTGTTCGGCCTACTGATCCTGGAGAACCCGCTGCTGTGGCATATCGACGTCGGCGGCGCCGTGTTCAACCTGCTGCTGCTCGGCTACGCGCTGCCGGCGGTGCTGATGCTGCTGCTGTCCTATGCGGTGGTCGGCGAGCGTGGCAAGGCCTATGCAAACACCATCGCTGGCGGCGCGCTCGTGTTCGCGCTCGCCTATGTCACGCTGGAGATCCGCCGCTTCTATCACGGCCCGATCCTGTCCAGCGGCGAGACGACGGGGGCCGAGCAATACACCTACTCGATCGGCTGGCTCGCCTTCGGCGTGGTGCTGCTCGGCGTCGGCATCCTCGTCAACTCGGAGCGCGCGCGGCTTGCGTCCGCCGCCGTCATCGCGCTGACGATCCTGAAGGCCTTCGTGATCGACATGTCGACGCTGACAGGCGTTTACCGCGCGCTGTCGTTCATGTGCCTCGGCGTCGTGCTGGTCGCGATCGGATGGCTCTACCAGCGCATCCTGTTCCGGCGGCAGGCTCCGCCGCCGGCTCCACAGACGGGAAGCTGAAGATCAGGCCGCGCGGACCGAATCCAGGAACTGCGCGACCTCGACCTTGAGGCGCGTGCTGTCGGTCGCCAGCGATTTCGCCGCCGACAGCACTTCGGTCGAGGCCTCGCCGGTCTCGATCGCACCGCGCTGCACGTCGGTGATGTTCGCCGAGACCTCCTGCGTGCCGACCGAGGCCTGCTGGACGTTGCGCGAGATCTCCTGCGTGGCGGCGCCCTGCTCCTCGACGGCCGCGGCGATCGCCGCGGACACTTCGGACAGCCGCTCGATGGTGCCGCCGATCTCCTGGATGGCGCTGACGGATTCCTGCGTTGCCGCCTGGATCCCCGAAACCTGGGCCCCGATCTCGCCGGTCGCCTTCGCGGTCTGCTCGGCCAATGCCTTGACCTCGGAGGCGACGACCGCAAAGCCGCGGCCGGCCTCGCCGGCGCGCGCCGCCTCGATGGTCGCGTTCAGCGCCAGCAAATTGGTCTGGCCTGCGATCGTGTTGATGAGCTCGACGACGTCGCCGATGCGGGAGGCGGCCTGCGACAGCGCGTTGACGCGCTCGTTGGTCCGCGCCGCCTGCTCGACGGCTTCCGCCGCCATCCGCGCCGAATCCTGCACGCGGCGGCTGATCTCGGTGATCGAGGACGACAGCTCCTCCGAGGCGGAGGCCACGGCCTGGACGTTGGTGGAGGCTTCCTCGGAGGCTGCCGCCACGACGGTCGCGAGCTCCTGCCCACGCCGCGCGGTGCTGGTCAACGTCGACGCCGACGCCTCGAGCTCGGTCGAGGCCGAGGAGACGGTGCCGACGACTTCGCCGATCATGGCTTCGAACTTGCGGGTAATGGCATCGACACGGCGGCCGCGCTCGATCTTGGCTTCGGCGTCGGCGGCGGCGGCCTCGTCGGCAGCCTTCTTGGCGATCAGCGCTTCCTTGAAGATCTGGAGCGCATCCGCCATCGAGCCGATCTCGGTCTTCTCGCCGCGATGCGGCACCTCGGCCGAAAGGTCGCCCTCGCCGAGCGACTGCATCGGACGGATGATCGAGGCAATACCACGCGAAACGTCGCGCACGAGATAATAGGCGGCGGCGATCGCAATCACGACCGAGAACACGATGATGCCGACCAGCACGCGGAAGATCATGGCGTAGCTGTCGGCCGCCTGCTTGGTCTCCAGCTCGGCGCCCCGGTTGTTGAGCTCGATGCCCTTCTGGAGCAACGGATCGGCCGCCTGGGCCATCTTGGCGACCTTGGTCTGCAACAGCTCGTTGGCCTCGGTCGGGAAACGACCGACGCTCTTGCGCGACAGCGCCATCACGTCCTGCACGCCGTTCAGATACTCGGCCCACGCCTTGGTCCATTGCCCGTAGAGCGAGCGCTCCTCGGCGGTCGTGATCAGCGGCTCGTAGACCTTGCGCGTCTGGTCGATGCGCCCCTGCAGCGAGGCGAGGCGCTTCTCGGCCGCATCCTTGCCTTCCGCGCTGTCCTGCATCAGATGCAGACGGAGCGCGACGCGCAGCTCATTGATGTCGGCGCGAAGCGAACCGAGCGCGCGCACGCTCGGCAGCCAGCTCTCCGCGATCTCGACCGTATGCGCATTGATGTTCTGCATGGTGCCGATCGCGGTCACGCCGACGCCGGCGAGTGACAGCACGAGGACCGACAACACGGCCAGAAGCTTGAAGACGATCGACAACTTCGACATCACGACAAATCCCGATGATACCCGGCAACGCGTGAATCACCTGCGCCGCAATCGTCGCGACGGACGACAGGGCGGAAGTCAATTCATCGATGCTGGCTGGTTCTTATCCCGTGAGATTGCGCCTAATAGTCGCAAACAGGCGTTAACAGGAACCTACGTAAAATTACGGGACCGCCCGCGTCGTCGTTATTTTCCCTGCAACTATCTGTTGCGGCAGCACTGATATCTCGTGTTGCGATGCGGTCGACGCAGCACAACATCGAACGGAACGCCGTCACGCCGCCCGCACCGACTCCAGGAAGCGCGCGACCTCGCTCTTCAGCCGGTTGCTCTCCTGAGACAGCGAATGCGCGGCCGAATGCACCTGCGCCGAGGCGGCTCCAGTCTCGCCGGCACCGCGCTGGACGTCGGCGATATTCGCCGAGACTTCGGAGGTGCCGTGCGCGGCATGCTGGATGTTGCGGGAGATCTCCTGCGTCGCGGCGCCCTGCTCCTCCACCGCGGCCGCGATGGTCGACGAGATCTCCGACATCCGCGCGATGGTGTCGCCGATCTCCTTGATCGCGCCGACGGAGTCGTCCGTCGCGGCCTGGATCGCACCGATGTGCTGGCCGATCTCGCCCGTGGCCTTCGCGGTCTGCTCGGCGAGCGCCTTCACTTCGGTTGCGACCACCGCAAAGCCCTTGCCGGCCTCGCCCGCCCGCGCCGCCTCGATCGTCGCGTTGAGCGCCAGCAGGTTGGTCTGGGCGGCGATGGTGTTGATCAGCTCCACCACGTCGCCGATCCGGGAGGCCGCCTTGGTCAATTCGGCGACGCGCGCATTGGTGCGCTGGGCCTGCCCGACCGCGACGTCGGCGACGCGCGCCGATTCCTGCACCTGGCGGCTGATCTCGGAGATCGAGGAGGTCATCTCCTCGCTCGCGGATGACACCGACTGCACGTTGGCGGACGCCTCTTCCGAGGCCGCCGCCACGGCGGTGGCAAGCCCGTTGCCGCGCTCGGCGGCCTGCGTCAGCGTGTTGGAAGACGCCTCGAGCTCGGTTGCCGCCGACGACACGATCTCGATGATCTCGCCGACCGCGCCTTCGAACCTGTCGGCGAGCCGCTGCATGTCGGCCTTGCGCTGTTCGCGCCCGCGCGCGTCCGCTTCCGCCTGTTCGGCGCGCAGCCGCTCGGCTTCCGCCATGTTGGTCCTGAACACCTCGACCGCACCGGCCATCTCGCCGATCTCGTCCCTGCGGCCGACGCCGGGAACGGAAATCGAGAGCTCGCCGCGCGCAAGCCGGGTCATCGCACCGATCATCGCACCGAGTGCCTTCGAGATCGAGCGTCCCAGCAAAAAGCCGACGGCGGCAAGCACGATGACGGTGACGCCGAAGGCGACGACCATCCAAAGACGCACGGCCTCGCGCGTGGCAGCTTCGGCGGCGTCCGCCCGCCTGGACATCGCATCGACCGCGGTCCGCACCTCCGCCATGACAGGCTCGACCTCGCGGAAGGTCTTCATCATGCTGGCGTCAAGGGCCGCGCTCTGCTGCGCGGTCTCGGCCCAGGCCGTGAACTCGGACTGGTATTTCTGGAGCTTGGCCATGATGTCGTTCATCGCCACCGTCGGAATTGCGACGACCTCTATCGCCTTGGAGAATTCAACCGCGGCCTTCTTCACCTCGGCGATGTACTTGGGGTCGCGCCGTAGCATGAAGTCCTTCTCGTGCCGGCGCATCATCAGCATCCAGGTCGTCGTCCTGGGATCGTCGATCTCCTTCAGCTTGGCCTCGATGTCGTGCACCGCGGCGCGGAGCGAACCGGACAGGCCGACCGTCTCGTTCAGACCGAGCCTGGTCTCGGCGGCCACCAATGCGCCGAAGTCCGACGCGTATCGCTTGAAGCCGTCCTGGGCCTGCTTCATCTTGTCGGACAGCACGCTCATGCCGCCCGCCGCCATCAGCCGCTGCACCTCATCGAAATCGCGGTTGATCGGCCCGATCAGCTCGGCATGCGCCTTGGCGTAGCTCTCGGCCCGGCGCTGCAAGAAGTTCTTCTCGTTGCGGCGTGCCTCCAGCATCTCGATCGAGAGCTGCTTGTCGAGATCGGCGATCGCGCGGGCACGATTGGCAATGTCGCGCGATGCGTCCTGGGAAAGGCTGCCGATCTCGTAGATCGCGCCGAACGCGACGAGACCCAACAGTCCGAACAGTCCGATCGCCATGACCTTGTGGGTGAGGCGAATGGAAAGGCCACTCATGGAATGTGCTCCAAGACGATTGATACGCAATGCAGGGAGGGCGGCTGGGCGCGCGAAATATTGCGGAGATGATGCCTGCATCGCTTTTCCGGAAGGTTAACCGTGCAGCTCTTCTGATCGCGCATCCAGCCGCGAACGCATGCGAACCACCGCACGTCCTCGCGCGACGGTTGCAGCCGTCGGCGATCGGTGAGGACGGCCGCGCTCAGGCGGCGCGCACCGTCTCCAGGAATCTGCCGACCTCGAGCTTGAGGCGATTGCTGTCGCCGGACAGCATCTGCGCGGCGGACAGCACCTGCGAGGAGGCCGATCCGGTCTCGCTCGCGCCACGCTGCACGTCCGTAATATTGGACGAGACCTGATGTGTGCCTTGCGCGGCCTGCTGCACATTGCGGGAGATCTCCTGCGTCGCCGCGCCCTGCTCCTCCACGGCCGCTGCGATGGTCGAGGAAATCTCCGACAGCTTCTCGATGGTGTCGCTGATGTCCCTGATCGCGCCGACCGAATGCTCGGTCGCGGTCTGGATACTGGCGATCTGCTGGCCAATCTCGCCCGTCGCCTTCGCGGTCTGCTCGGCGAGCGCCTTGACCTCGGAGGCAACGACAGCGAAGCCGCGGCCGGCTTCACCGGCGCGCGCCGCCTCGATCGTGGCATTGAGTGCCAGGAGGTTGGTCTGGCCCGCGATGGTGTTGATCAGCTCGACGACGTCACCGATCCGCGTCGCCGCCTTGGACAGCTCGCTGACGCGCTCGGTCGTGGTGCGGGCCTGGCCGACGGCCTCGCTCGCCACGCGCGCGGATTCCTGCACCTGCCGGCTGATCTCGGTGATCGAGGACGACAGTTCCTCCGTCGCGGACGCCACCGACTGCACGTTGGTGGAAGCTTCCTCCGAGGCTGCTGCAACCACGGTGGTGAGCTGCTGCGTGCGTTCGGCGGTCGAGGTCAGCGTCGTCGCGGATGCCTCGAGCTCGGTCGAGGCCGACGACACCGTGCCGACGATCTCGCCGACGGCGCCTTCAAAGCTGTCGGCGAGCCTGCGCATCTCGGCCTTGCGCTGCTCGGCCGCGATCTGATCCTGCCGCATTTTGGCCTCCGCTTCCTCGCGCGCCTTCTGCTCGGACACGATCTTGAATTTCTCGACGGCGCCGGCGACCTCGCCAACCTCGTCCTTGCGGCCGAGACCTGGCAGCACCACGGAAAAGTCGCCGCCGGCGAGCTTCTCCATCGCGGCCGTGAGTGCGCGCATCGGCCGCGCAATGCTGAAGACGGAGAAGATGCAGGCACCGATCAGAACCAGCGCGACCAGCACGCCGGTGACGAGCGACGTCCGCGCAACCGACGCGGCTTCGGCCTCTGCCTCGGTGCGCGTCTCGACGCTCCTCTGCTTGGCGAAGTCGGTGATCTGATTGGCCAGCTCGGAGATCTCTTCGTTGATCGGCGCCAGCGTCCCCTTGCGGATGCGATCGACCTCGGCAACGAGCTTTGCGAGTTGCGCCGCCGCTTCGCCGTCCTTCTTCCCATCGAGCGCAAGCTCCTGCTTGCGGATGGCTTCGATCTGCAGCTCACCCTTGCCGAATTCGCCGATCAGCACGGTCAGGCGATCGATCCGCTTGCGATTTTCCGCCGAGCGCGAGAGCTTGGCCATTTCGCCGGAGTATTTCAGGGCCGCCGTCTGCCGGTCGTTGAAATAGGTGACCGCCTTCTGCATCTCGGCGGGCGAGGACGAGGTCAGGATGTCGCGAATGCCGATTTGCATCCCTCGCACCGAGGCCTTCGCTTCCGCGGCGTTTTGCGCGATCGTCTGCTGTCCCGATACTCCGTTGCCGAGCCTCTGAACCTCGGTGCTGCCGCTCATCTGGAGGAAGATCATCAGCGCGACGAGCCCGATTGTCAGCGCGGAGGTGATGGCGAGCTTGGTGCCGATTCGCAGATTCTGAATGACCATCATCGAACTTTTCCCCGGGATACGCATTGCCGCGACGAAGCGCGTGAACATCCCGGGAAGGCTAACCGGCAGGTTACTCATTAACGTTAAGCGGGGCCCTCGCGTCTTAGGTAGAAGTACGGAAAACGCGGCTTAAATCTGTGGACTTCCACACGTTTCACGCGCGGCGAAATGAAGCTTCTCGGATTTGCATGCTTCGCGTTCGTTAACGCCCGCGCCGTCATTCGCGGCGGTGTCAGTTCACCGTCTCCCCGACGAGGCTGATGCGAAACACCGGCTTCTTGTTCTCGTCGAGCAGCTCCATGCACCACTCGGCATTCGGCTTCAGGGTGCGCGAGATGCCGCCGAGCAGATTGGCGCAGACCTCGGTCATCTCGGTCCACGCGGCCGCGCGATCCTCGAACTCATACGGCTGATCGGCGGCGCCGGAATAGCGACCGGTACTGATGCGGAAGAAGTACAGCGACATCGTTGAACCCTTTTATCGGGCCGCGCCCCCCGGCCGTACGCAAACTGGGACGCGAACAGCTACCAACGCATGAAAGCCGCCGTCCGTATGACTACGGCGCGGCGGCTTCGTGTTCGATGGACGTCTTCAACGAGAAAGTGCGCGGACGGTCCCGCGCAGCCGCTCACTGGGTCGAGCGGCGCAGCTCCAGCGGGCCTTCGTTCTTCGCGGGCTCCGGTTTGCTTTCCGATTTCACCGGCTCGAGCCGGCTGCTCTCGACACGCGGGGTCTCGACGCGCGCGGCGACCTCGGTGTTCGGCGTAGCGACCGACCCCGTGTGCTCCGAAGAGCGCAGCGAGCGCGGCCGCGCGACGGCGCGCGCCATCAGCATCTGGTTGCCGCCCTGGTGGTGGAAGTCGCAATAGGCGAAGCCCATGCCCGACACCGAGCCGCGGAAGCTGCGATCGTCGGTCTTTTCCAGGTTGAAACAGGGCTCGAACGGAATGCCCTTGATCGAGGCGCAGACGTTCTGGCCACGGATCTGGAGCGTGTTGCCGGGCAGGCGGAGATGGCGGACCGGGCCCGCGCCCGAGAACTGCACCGCGCCGGCGGCGCCGAGGTCATCCAGGATTCGGCCCGCGCCGCGGGTGCCGTCGAAACAGGTGAAGGCGAATACCTTGCCGGCGACGAAGCGACGTGCCTCGTCGGCGTTCATGCCTCCAGCAATGGCCGGCGCAATCGTCGCCGCAGCCGTGACAGCCCCCAACACAATACGCGCAAGCATGCTCAACTCCGAACCGACCCCCGCAGCGGGCGATGCCTTATCTCTTTACCCGCTGCTTACCATACTAACCATGGCGACATTGAAGCAGCTTGGTTGGTAAAGTCTGAACGCCGTTAGACAATTTTTACCACGATCCGGCCGCGGACCTGGCCGGACAGGATTTTCGCGCCCCATTCGGAAACCTCGGCGAGCGGAATTTCGTGAGTAATTTCAGATAGTTTAGACCGGTCCAGATCGGACGCCAGACGCTGCCATGCGGCCTTCCTGGGCTCGATCGGGCACATCACGGAATCGATGCCGAGAAGGCACACTCCGCGCAAAATGAAAGGTGCGACAGAAGACGGCAGGTCCATGCCGGCGGCAAGGCCGCACGCCGCGATCGCGCCGCCGTACTTCGTCATCGACAGGAGGTTGGCCAGCGTGGTCGAGCCGACGCTGTCGACACCACCCGCCCAGCGTTCCTTGGCGAGGGGCTTGGCCGGCGCCGACAATTCGTTGCGGTCGATGATCTCGGCGGCGCCGAGGTGCTTCAGGTAATCGGCTTCCGAGGTGCGGCCGGTCGAGGCGATGACGTGATAGCCGAGCTTGGACAGCACGGCGGTCGCGACCGAGCCGACGCCGCCGGCCGCGCCCGTCACCACCACGGGGCCACTCTTCGGCGACAGGCCGTGCTTCTCCAGCGCCAGCACCGAGAGCATTGCGGTGAAGCCGGCAGTGCCGATCGCCATGGCGTCGCGCGCCGACAGGCCCTGCGGCAGGGCGACCAGCCAGTCGCCTTTCACCCGCGCCTTCTCGGCATAGGCGCCGAGATGGGTCTCGCCCATGCCCCAGCCGGTGCAGACGACCTTGTCGCCCGCCTTCCACTGCGGATGCGAGGATTGCTCGACCGTGCCGGCGAAGTCGATGCCGGCGATCATCGGGAAGCGGCGCACCACCGGCGCCTTGCCGGTGAGCGCGAGGCCATCCTTGTAGTTCAGCGTCGACCATTCCACGCGGACGGTGACGTCGCCCTCCATCAGCTCGGCTTCGTCGAACTGCGTAAGCTGCGCGGTGGTGCCCTTGTCCGCCTTGTCGATCCGGATCGCCTTGAACGTGGCCACAGCTGAACTCCCTGACTTGTTTGACGGGGATGTTTAGCCGATCAGGCAGGCTGCGCAACCGCTCTCGCGACGGGTTTCTCCACGATCGGAAGATTGATCAGCGCCGAGAGCACGCCGAACAGGATCGAGAGCCACCAGATCGGCGTGTAGGAACCGAACCGCTCGAACACGATGCCGCCGAGCCAGACGCCGAGGAAGCCCCCGACCTGATGGCTGACGAAGGCGAAGCCATAGAGCGTCGCGAGCCAGCGCGTGCCGAACATCAGCGCGACCAGCGCCGAGGTCGGCGGCACCGTCGACAGCCAGGTCAGGCCGGAGATCGCACCGAACGCGATCGCCGAGAACGGCGTGATCGGGAACGAGATGAAGGCCAGCGTCGCAAGCGCGCGGGTGAAATAGATGGTCGAGAGGATGTAGCGCTTGGGCAGCGAGTTCTGGAGATAACCGACGCTGAGCGATCCCATGATGTTGAACAGGCCGATCGCCGCGATCACCCAGCCGCCGGTTTGCGCCGAGATGCCGCGATCGACCAGGAACGCCGGCAGATGCACCGTGATGAAAGCAAGCTGGAAGCCGCAGGTGAAGAAGCCGAGCACCAGCAGCACATAGGAGCGGTGGCCAAAGGCTTCCGCGAGCGCCTTCATGAAGGTCTGCTCATCCGCGGGCGCCGCGTTCGCCGTGTTTGCGACCGGCGGCGTCGAGAGCGCCAGCGACAGCGGAATGATCAGCAGCATCAGGAAGCCGAACACGGTGAGCGCCTGCTGCCAGCCGAAATTGTCGATCAGCGCGACGCCGATCGGCGCGAACAGAAATTGTCCGAACGAGCCCGCCGCCGTGCCGGCGCCGAGCGCAAGCCCGCGCTTCTCGGCCGGCAACAGCTTGCTGAACGCCGACAGCACCAGGTTGAACGAGCAGCCGGCAAGACCAAAGCCGACCATCACGCCCGCCCCTAAGTTCAGCGACAGCGGCGTCGAGGAGTAGCGCATCAGGAGCAGGCCGCCGGCATAGAGCAGCGCGCCGACGCACATCACCCGGAACAGGCCAAAGCGATCGGCGACCGCGCCGGCGAACGGCTGGCCCAATCCCCACAACAGGTTTTGCACGGCGATCGCGAGGCCGAACACGTCACGACCCCAGGCGAACTCATGGCTCATCGGCTGCACGAAGAAGCCGAGCGCCGAGCGCGGGCCGAAGCCGAGCATGCCGATGGCGCAGCCGCAGAGGATGATGATTGCCGGCGTGCGCCAGGTGGAGGAACGCGAGACCGGACCGAGTTCGCCCACTTGTGTCGACATGGTGTTCCTCATCTTGTCGTTGGCGGATCCGAAATAGGCAGCCACAGGTCAGCTCGTTTAATGCAAATGCATGAACATCCCAAGCCAAAAATGATTGCGTTCTATGAAGGGCTTTCGCGGGAGCATTGCGTTTCAACCAGACCTGGTCCGGCACAGCGGAGCGCGACTTGACGGGAATGTGTGCGAGGAGACCTAGTGGTTCATCACAGTGATTTTGACGTTTTGATACCGAGCCATTCGAGGATCGGCAAGCTTTCCGGTGGCACGAGGATTTCGATGCTTCTGGGGACGCCGGGTTGACGTCGGATGAAGCCGTTTCGTTCGAGGGTGACGATCATCTGATGGACCGAAGGCGGGCTGACGCGGAAGTGGCGCTGGATGTCGGCTTCGGCGGGGGGACGTCCGAACATATGGGCGTAGGTATGGATGAAGGCCAGGTAATAACCCTGCTTCTCGGTGAAGCGCGCGCCTGATTTTTGACTCATCGTTGGATTCGTCCCGGCCTCCGACAAGGAGGCAAAGCATGAATGTACGTTATCGGGTCGAATTGAGCCAAGCCGAGCGCGACGAACTGACGGCGATGCTCGGCGGCGGCAAGCACGCCGCCCGCAAGCTTAAGCGGGCGCAGATTTTGCTGGCGGCCGATGGAGGCTGCCGCGACGAGGAGATTGCCCGGACCGTGAGTGTCAGCCTCTCCACCGTCGGCCGGACCAGGCGCCGCTTCGTGGAAGGCAATATGGAGCGGGCCCTGAGCGAGGAGCCGCGTCCGGGCGCTGAGCGCAAGCTGACCGGCAAGGAGGAAGCCCTGCTGGTGGCGACCGCATGCGCCAAGCCGCCCGCTGGCTGCAAACGCTGGACGCTGACGCTGCTGGCCGACACGATGGTCAAGCTCACCGATCACAACAGCCTGTCGGGCGAGACCGTGCGTCGCCGGCTGGCCGAGAACGACCTCAAGCCGTGGCGCAGGGACATGTGGTGCATTCCCCATGTCGACGGCGAATACGTTGCCCGCATGGAGGACGTGCTCGACCTCTACGCCGAGACGCAGAATCCCGCCCGGCCGCTGGTCTGCTTCGACGAGACCCCCATCCAGCTGATCGGCGAGGTGCGCCAGCCGGTCCCGGCCCAACCGGGACAGCGCGAGCGCTACGATTACGAGTATCGCCGCAACGGCACCGCCAATCTCTTCGTCACCTTCGATCCACATCGGGGCTGGCGCAACGTCAAGGTCACCGACCGCCGCGCCGCCGTGGACTACGCCCACTGCATGCGTGATCTCGTCGACGTCCATTATCCCGACGCCGCCTGCATCCGTGTCGTGCAGGACAATTTGTCGATCCACAAGCCTGGGGCGCTGTATGAGGCCTTCGCGCCCGCCGAGGCCCGGCGCATCCTGCGCCGCCTCGAATTCCACTTCACCCCGAAGCACGCCAGTTGGCTCAATATGGTCGAGTGCGAGATCAGCGTGCTACAGCGTCAGTGTCTCGGCCGCCGCATCGACGATCCCAAAAGGCTCCGAAACGAGATCGCAGCATGGCAAAAGAGGCGGAATAAAACCCGAGCCCGCATCAAATGGATGTTCACAACAGAAAAAGCCCGCACCAAACTCGGCCGCGCCTATCCAGCCACCGCCAAAGAGTCATAATCACTGTGATGAACCACTAGCAACTTCCGGCCGAGCGTGATATCTTTGATTTACTCAGATTGAGCATATTAGGGCGATGACGACGTGCGAGCCGGCCTCTCGGCCGGATTTCTCGGGCCCTGAATATACTCACATTGAGCATAATAACACGAGCGGGAGGCTTTGATGCCGATCATTGGATTTTACGGCCCCGACGACTTTGCCAACCGGCCGCAGGGCCAAGCCACGAACCAGATCACGCCCTTCCCACGCGCCGCGCCGGCGCGAACGGGATCCATACTGCCGATGCCCTCGCTGGAATGGACTGACGAGGTCGAGCGCGCCACCGCGCCGCTCTATGAGCGCGTGAAGCACGTGATCCCGCCGATCGAGTGGCCGCTGATGGCGCCGACCATCAAGGCGATCAACGAGCTGAAGCAGGCGCGCGGCGCAGTGATCCTTGCGCACAACTACCAGGCCCCGGAGATCTTCCACTGCGTCGCCGACATCGGCGGCGACTCGCTCCAGCTCGCCGTCGAAGCCACCAAGGTGAAGGCCGGCATCATCGTCCAGTGCGGCGTGCACTTCATGGCGGAGACCTCGAAACTGCTCAACCCGGACAAGACGGTGCTGATTCCGGATTCGCGCGCCGGCTGCTCGCTTGCCGCCAGCATCACTGGCGCCGACGTTCGCCTGCTCCGGGAAAAATTTCCCGGCGTTCCTGTCGTCGCCTATGTCAACACCTCGGCGGAGGTTAAGGCCGAGGTGGACATCTGCTGCACTTCGTCGAACGCGGTGCAGGTGGTCGAGAGCCTCAATGCGCCAAGCGTGATCTTCCTGCCCGACCGCTATCTCGCGACCTACGTGGCCTCGAAGACCGACGTGAAGATCATCGCCTGGAAAGGCGCCTGCGAGGTGCACGAGCGCTTCACCGGCGGAGAGCTGCGTGAGCTTCGCGAGGCCGATCCCTCGGTGCAGATCATCGCCCATCCCGAATGCCCGCCTGACGTGCTGGCGGAGGCCGACTTCACCGGCTCGACCGCGCACATGATCAACTGGGTCCGCGCAAAGCGGCCGCGGCGGCTCGTGATGATCACCGAGTGCTCGATGGCCGACAATGTGCGTGCCGAACTGCCTGACGTGGAGATGCTCCGCCCCTGCAATCTCTGCCCGCACATGAAGCGCATCACGCTCGCCAACATCCTGGAGAGCCTGCTGACGCTGCGCGAGGAGGTGACGATCGATCCCGCGCTTGCAGAGCGCGCGCGACGCTCGGTCGAGCGGATGATCAATCTGAAGAATTGAGCATCAAACAGCAGCAACACCCACAGTGTCGTCCCGGCGAAGGCCGGGACCCATATCCACAGGAAGGTGTGGTTGCAGAGAACGACGTCAAGCAGCTTCGCCAAACAACTACTGCTGCGGAGTATGGGTCCCGGCCTTCGCCGGGACGACGGTTGAGAGCTTGGAGAAAGCCATGACAACAAACAACATCCACAACCTCACTCGCAGCACCGACGATGTCGTCATCGTCGGCGGCGGCCTTGCCGGACTGTTCTGCGCGCTAAAACTCGCGCCGCGGCCGGTGACGCTGATCTCGGCGGCACCGCTCGGACAGGGCGCCTCATCGGCATGGGCGCAAGGCGGCATCGCCGCGGCGGTGGCCGAGGGCGATACTCCGGAAGCACATGCCGCAGATACGGTTGCCGTCGGCGGCGGCCTCGTCGACGAGGCGGTCGCGCTCGGGATCGCCCGCGAGGCCGCGCCGCGCATCCATGACCTGCTCGCCTATGGCGTGCCGTTCGATCGCGACCTCGAAGGCAGGCTCGCGGTGGGGCGGGAAGCTGCGCATTCGGCGCGCCGCATCGTGCATGTGCGCGGCGACGGCGCGGGCGCAGCGATCATCGCGGCGCTGGGCGAGGCTGTACGCCGAACGCCGTCGATCCGGCTGATCGAGGGTTTCGTCGCCGAAGCGCTGTTGACGGAAGACGGCGCCGTCTCCGGCCTTCAGTTGCGCGAGGCCGGCAATCCTGCCGCCCCGCCGGTCCTGCTCGCCTCACGCGCGGTGGTGCTCGCGACCGGCGGCCTCGGCCATCTCTATGCAGTCACCACCAATCCGATTGAAGCAAGCGGATCGGGCCTTGCGATCGCCGCGCGCGCCGGCGCCCTGATCGCCGATCCTGAATTCGTGCAGTTCCACCCCACCGCCATCATGGTCGGCCGCGATCCGGCACCGCTGGCGACGGAGGCGCTGCGCGGCGAAGGGGCGACGCTGATCAACGCCGATGGCGAGCGTTTCATGCTGGCGCGTCATCCGCTCGCCGAGCTCGCGCCGCGCGACATCGTGGCCCGCGGCGTGTTCGCCGAGATCGCTGCCGGGCGCGGCGCATTCCTCGACGCACGGCAGGCGCTGGGCGCACGCTTCGCCGACAAATTCCCGACCGTGCATGCGAGCTGCATCGCCGCCGGCATCGATCCCGCCACGCAGGCCATCCCGATCGCGCCCGCCGCGCACTACCACATGGGCGGCATCGCGGTGGACGGGCGCGGCCGCAGCTCGATCGACGGGCTATGGGCCGGCGGCGAAGTGTCCTCCACCGGTGCGCATGGCGCGAACCGCCTCGCCTCGAATTCGCTGCTGGAGGCCGTGGTCTACGCCGCACGCATCGCCGACGACATCGCCGGCCGAGCCATCCCCTCGGCTGCCCGCCTTCCCGACGCATTGGTGGCGCCGCGCGGCGGCACACCGGATGCCGCGGCCGTGAAGCGGCTGCGCGCGACGATGAGCGCGCATGTCGGCGTGATCCGTCACGGTGACGGGCTTGCGGAGGCCGTGCGCAGCTTCGCTGCGCTCGAAGGTGACGCAACGAGCATCGCCGTCCGCAACATGGCGACAACAGCCCTGCTCGTCGCCGCTGCGGCCTGGACGCGGTGCGAGAGCCGCGGCGCGCATTTCCGCTCCGATCATCCGGCTGATCTCCCCGCGCAGGCGAAGAGAACGATGACCACCCTCGCAGCAGCGCGCGAGGTCGCAGAAAACCTCACCGAACGCCCAATGCCGCGCATCGCGCAACCCATGATCGCCTGACGGAGTCCTCTATGATCACCCCGACATCCCTGCTCTATCCCGACGCCTTCCTCTCGCCGCTCGCGATCGACGAGGCCGTGCACCGCGCGCTCGACGAAGATCTCGGCCGCGCCGGCGACATCACCTCGCTCGCGACGATCCCGGAGGCGACAAAAGCAAAGGCGATCCTGGTCGCACGCCAGTCCGGCGTGATCGCCGGCCTGCCGCTGGCGCTGGCGACGCTGCAAGAGCTGTCGTCCGACATCGAGGTGCGCGCGCATGTTCGCGACGCCGCGCGCATGGCCCGCGGGCAGCACGTGCTGACGATCTCCGGTCCCGCGCGCGCCATTCTCACCGCGGAGCGGACCGCGCTGAACTTCGTCGGGCGGCTGTCGGGCGTCGCGACGCTGACGGCGGACTATGTCGCGCGCACCGAAGGCAGCAGGATGCGGATCTGCTGCACGCGAAAAACCACGCCGGGCTTGCGCGCACTGGAGAAATACGCGGTGCGCTGCGGCGGCGGCTTCAACCACCGCTTCGGCCTCGACGACGCGATCCTGATCAAGGACAACCACATCGCGGTCGCCGGCGGCATCCGCCCCGTGCTGGAGCGCGCACGCGCCCACGCCGGCCATCTCATCAAGATCGAGATCGAGGTGGATACGCTGGCGCAACTGCGCGAGGTGCTGGACACGGGGATGGCTGACGCCGTACTGCTCGATAACATGGACCTTGCGACGCTGCGTGAGGCGGTGCGGATGAGCGAGGGACGGCTCAAGCTGGAAGCATCCGGCGGCGTCACGTTGGACTCGATCGCCGCAATCGCAGCGACCGGCGTCGACTACGCCTCGTCCGGCGCGCTGACGCATTCGGCGCCGAATTTCGATTGTGCACTGGATATCGAGGCGTGATTTCTTTGCCTCTCCCCGCTTGCGGGGAGAGGCCGGAATTCCCGCTGAAAGCGCGGATTCCGGGTGAGGGGGAGTCTCCGCGAGTCTAACTCTCACCGTCCCCGTAGAGAGTCCCCCTCACCCCAACCCTCTCCCCGCAAGCGGGGCGAGGGAGCACGGCTGCGCTTGCGGCGACAGCCGTAGGCTATCTCAGCGCCGCTCGCTCACACCCATCTCGGCGGAGCTCTTGGCTTCCTGCGTGAGTTCGGCGGAGAGTGCGGCGGTCTGAGCCGGAGAGCCCCAGCTCGGTTCCTCGCTGCCGTCGCCCCAGGCGCGCGGGCGATAGAAGGTGTGCACGCCGGTCTTGTACATCTTCTTCATCTCGGCGACCCAGGACGGGCGCACCCAATAGGCGTGGTAATGCGTGGACTTGCCGACCTCGGGCAGCCAGATCTGGCCGTCGAGCATCGCTTTCGCGATCTTCTTGGCGCGCTCCCACATCTCGGGCTCGCGGATCACGTCGGGATTGTTGTCGCAGGCAAAGGTGAACTGGCAGGCGAAATGGCGGTGCTTGTTCTGATAGACTGCTCCGCACACCGTGTCGGGATATTTGCCGGAGAACACGCGGTTCATCACGACCTGCGCGACCGCCATCTGGCCGCGCACGGCCTCGCCGCGGGACTCGAAGTAGACCGCTTCCGCGAGGCACTTCTCGGATTTCGCGCGCGACTTGTCGTCGAGTGCGAGCCGCTCCGCCGGCGACCTGGCGCGCTGGTTGTCGGCATTGACCTCGCCCTTCGGCGCGACGCTCTCGCCGCTCTCGATGTCCTTGGCAATCTCTTCCGACGGCGGCGTCAGCGAGGCCGTCACCTTCATGTCGGGGTCGGGCATCACGATCAGCGGCTCGGCGCCGGGCTGCCAGCTCTCGATGCTCTCGAGATTGCCGCCGAGCGAGGAGCTGCCGAAGAACAGGTTCGCGGTCTTGACGCTGAAGGGATCGCGCGCAGGCGCGGCGGGCGCTGCGGCCCGCTTCAGCGCCTCCAGCGGCTGAACCGCGAACGAGCGCGCAAGGTCGCTGGCCTTCGGCGGATTGGCATATTGCGGCAACGGCGGCGCGCGAAGCGCTTCCTGGAGCTCGGGGTCGAGCGCGGCTGCGGACTCCGGCGACATCGCCTGCGGCAACGCGGCAGTCTTGGCGCCGAACACCGAACTGTTCGACGTCGCGGGATCTTCCTGCGCGGGGGCTGCGGCCGGTGCGGCAGCGTCGGGAGACGTCGTCGGTGCAACAATAGCGAGGCGATCACCCTTCACGGAGCGATCGACCTTGGGGAAGTCGGCTGCCTGGTAGCGCGGCGGCGCCTGAAGCGCCGGATTGCGGCTGATCGCGCCGGTGACGTCACGGCCATCGAGGCTTGCGAGGCGAACCATCGCACTCTGCGGAACCGAGGTGCCGATGGGGCGGGAAAAACTGTAGGTGGCGAGCTGGATCGAGGACGCCGCGGAATACACCTGCTTCTGCCAACGCTCGGCGACGCCGGGCTGACGCGCCAGCAGCGAGGCAATATCCTGATAGCCGGTCTCTCTCGGCATCAATGCGAAGATGCAGAGACCGATGCCGAAGGACGCGAACCGCGCGCCCTTCGGATGGTTACGCAACACTGACATCGATACGCTCACGCTACGCTAACGCCAGACAAATCGAACCGCAGTACATCCGTGCAATTCGATCTTTTTCTTAAGTATCCAATTTAGGTTGCCGGGGCGTTAATCGGCGTTGCGCGCGCGGCACACTCAAGCGATTGCAGGTGTTTTCACGGGGCAATGACGCGCATTGGTAAATGCCGCCTCACGCGAAGCGGTAAACATCTGGTCAACGCGAATGGTGAAGGAACTCTTGCGCGCACGTATCATTACGGGACGCGCGACGAGTTCCCGGTGTTAGCGTTTGCACACAGCGCTTCCACACCACAGCAGTCATGCCCCGCGGGCGATGACACCGAGAGTGTGGCGGCATGCGCGTTCAACAGTCTCGTCATTGCGAGCGCAGCGAAGCAATCCAGACTGCCGCCGCGGAGGGATTCTGGATTGCTTCGCTGCGCTCGCAATGACGGCGTGGCAAGAGTGCCGCTCAAAATGAAAGAGGCGGGGTTGGGCCCCGCCTCTTCGCATTCAACATTTCAAATCGCCTTACGCCTGGCTCGCGACTGCCTTGCCGAGTGCGGCTTGCGCCGCGGCGAGGCGGGCGATCGGCACGCGGTAGGGCGAGCAGGAGACGTAGTCGAGGCCGATATTGTGGCAGAAGGCGACGGAAGCGGGATCGCCGCCATGCTCGCCGCAGATGCCGACCTTGAGCTTCGGGCGGGTCTTGCGGCCGCGCGCGACGCCGATCTTGACCAGTTCGCCGACGCCCTCCTGATCGAGCGCGACGAAGGGATCGATCGGAAGGATGCCCTTGGACACGTAGGTGCCGAGGAAGCTCGCGGCATCGTCGCGGCTGATGCCGTAGGTGGTCTGCGTCAGATCGTTGGTGCCGAACGAGAAGAACTCGGCGCTCTCCGCGATCTCGGCCGCGAGCAGACAGGCGCGCGGCAGCTCGATCATGGTGCCGACCTGATAGGCGAGCTTGGTGTTGGTGTCGCGCATCACGGCCTGTGCGGTGGCGTCGATGCGCGCCTTGACGAGGTCGAGCTCCATCTTGGTGGCGATCAGCGGCACCATCACCTCGAGGCCCACGGCCTTGCCGGTGCGCTTCTCGGCCTCGACCGCGGCCTCGAAGATCGCGCGCGCCTGCATCTCGGCGATCTCGGGGTAAGCGATCGCGATACGGCAGCCGCGGAAGCCGAGCATCGGGTTGAACTCCGACAGCTCGCGCGCGCGGTCGGCCAGGCGCCGCGGGTCGGTGTTCATGGCACGCGCCACTTCCTCGACCTCGGCATGGGTATGCGGCAGGAACTCATGGAGGGGAGGATCCAAAAGCCGGATCGTGACGGGCAGGCCCTTCATGATCTCGAACAGCTCGACGAAGTCGGCACGCTGCATCGGCAGCAGCTTGGCGAGCGCGGCGCGGCGTGACTGCTCGTCCTCCGAGAGGATCATCTCGCGCACCGTGCGGATGCGGGTCTCCTCGAAGAACATGTGCTCGGTGCGGCACAGGCCGATGCCTTCCGCGCCGAACTTGATCGCGGTGCGGGCGTCGTCCGGCGTATCTCCGTTGACGCGAACGCCGATCTTGCGGACCTGGTCGGCCCACTTCATCAGCGTGCCGAACTCGCCGGACAGCTCCGGCTCGATCATCGGCATGCGGCCGGCGAGCACCTGGCCGAGCGAGCCGTCGATGGTGATGACGTCGCCGGTCTTGAAGGTGCGCGAGCCGATGCTCATGGTGCCGCGGCCGTAGTCGACGCGGATGGTGCCGCAGCCGGAGACGCAGGGCTTGCCCATGCCGCGTGCGACCACCGCCGCATGCGAGGTCATGCCGCCGCGGGTGGTGAGGATGCCTTCGGCGGCGTGCATGCCGTGGATGTCCTCGGGGCTGGTCTCGATGCGGACCAGAATCACTTTGCGCCCGTCGGCCTGAAGCTTGGCCGCTTCGTCCGAGGAGAACACGATCTCGCCGGAAGCCGCACCGGGCGAAGCCGGCAGGCCGGTCGCGATCACGTCGCGCTTGGCGTTGGGATCGATGGTCGGATGCAGCAGCTGGTCGAGCGAAGCCGGATCGATCCGCGTCACCGCTTCCTTCTTGGTGATCAGGCCCTCATTGGCGAGCTCGACCGCGATGCGCAGCGCCGCCTTGGCGGTACGCTTGCCGCCGCGGGTCTGGAGCATCCAGAGCTTGCCCTGCTCGACCGTGAACTCCATGTCCTGCATGTCGCGGTAGTGCTTCTCGAGCAGCGTGTAGATCCGCGTCAGCTCCTTGAAGGCCTCCGGCATCGCCGCTTCCATCGACGCCTTGTCGGAGCCGGATTCCTTCCGCGCCTCTTCGGTGATGTCCTGCGGCGTGCGGATGCCCGCCACCACGTCCTCGCCCTGCGCGTTGATCAGGAACTCGCCGTAGAGCTTGCTCTCGCCGGTCGAGGGGTTGCGCGTGAAGGCGACGCCGGTCGCCGACGTCTCGCCCATGTTGCCGAACACCATGGCCTGCACGTTGACCGCGGTGCCCCAGGATTCCGGAATGTCGTGCAGCTTGCGATAGGTCACCGCGCGTGCGTTCATCCAGGACGAAAACACCGCTCCAATCGCGCCCCAGAGCTGGTCGTGCGGATCCTGCGGGAAATTCTTCCCGGTCTCGCGCGCGACCGCGTCCTTGTACTTGCCGACCAGCTCGACCCAGTCCTCAGCCGACAGGTCGGTGTCGAGCGTGTAGCCTTGGCTGTCCTTGAAGGTGTCGAGGATTTCCTCGAAATGATGATGTTCGAAACCGAGCACCACGTCGGAATACATGGTGATGAAGCGGCGGTAGCTGTCATAGGCGAAGCGGCGGTCGCCGGACAGTTCCGAGAGCGCTTCCACGGTCTCGTCGTTGAGGCCGAGATTGAGCACGGTGTCCATCATGCCCGGCATCGAGGCGCGCGCGCCGGAGCGCACGGAGACGAGCAGCGGGTTCTTGGTGTCGCCGAACACCTTGCCGGTCAACTTGCCGACATGGTCGAGCGCCTTCTCAACCTGCGACTGCAACTCCTTCGGATAGGTCTTGCCGTGTGCGTAGAAGTAGGTGCAGACCGAGGTCGGGATGGTGAAGCCGGGAGGCACCGGCAGGCCGAGATTGGCCATCTCGGCGAGGTTGGCGCCCTTGCCGCCGAGCAGGTCGCGCATCTCCGTCCGGCCCTCGGCCTTGCCGTCGCCGAACGTGAACACCCATTTGCCGGCCTTGGCCGCAGCTGGCGCGACTTTGCTCGGTGCCGGCTTCAGAGCGACCTTGGCGGCGGCCTTCGGCGCAACCGGCTTGGTCGCAGCCTTTGAAACCGCCTTGGCGGCGGGCTTCGCAGCCGGCTTGGCCGCGGGCTTGGCAATCGGCTTCGGGACGCTCTTGGAAAGCGCCTTGCGAGCCGCCGGCGCGGCTTTCGCCTTGACGGAGGACTTTGATTTCGCTGGTATTTTCTTAGGCTTCGAGGCGGCTTTGGCCATAGCTTGCACACAACCTGCGAGAGGAAAGGGAAATCGCGCGCCTTACACCACTTTGGGCAGGCCCGCGCAAGTCGAAGAGTTCCGGAAAATGAAGGCCTAGAGATGGAGCCACTTCAACAATCCGAGCCCGATCGCACCATTTATGATGAGAAAGATCGCGACGATGAGGTTGAGAAGCCGCGGCATGATCAGGATGAGCACGCCCGCAATCAACGACAGGATCGGCGAAATGTGGGCGACAGTGATGTGCATGAATTATCTTTCCGTGGTGGTGGGGGCGAATCGCGGGCGGATCATAGCGGACCCGGTTCCGCGGGTAGAGACGCACTAGGGGTCGCACGAGTTCCCCCCTTCGCGAAAACTGCCCAAAAATGCCGCGAATGCGGCAAGGCATTTTCCGGAACATCGCGCGCGTCGCAGCATTGGCAACCGGTCGCGCCACTGGCGCCGGCTGAAATCATGTCGAAGGAGTTGCCCATGCGGAACAGGATTCTCGCTCTCGCAGCGCTTGGCGTCGCGCTCGGTGCGCCGATTGCGGCACAGGCGCAAACAGGCATTACGATTGGACGCGCGCCCGTCGTGGTCGACGGCGGCCCGACGATCGCGGTCGAGCAGCGGCCAGCCTTCCGCGACTATGTCGTTGAACAACGCGTGCCGGCCTTTCGCATCCCGGATCGCGTAGTGGTCGGCGCCACCTTACCCGAGAGCGGCGTCACCTATTATGACGTGCCGCAACGTTTCGGCGCCACCACCTATCGCTACACCGTCGTGAACGGCGAGACCGTGCTGGTCGAGCCGCGCTCGCGGCGCATCGTCGAGGTGCTGGACTAGATCCTCGACGGACACGTTCCTTTCGAGCGAACCGGTATCCACTTCGCTCGAAAACGCATCGTTCAACTCGATGTCCGGCGCGTCAAATCAGGCTGACGCGTGCAGTGTTAGAATCGGACATCAGGCCCCGCCCGGTTTCCCCCGCCGGGTGGGGCTTTTTTATCCTCAGCAAGAGCCGTCATTCCGGGACACGCCGGAGGCGTGGGCCCGGAATCCATCGGGCCACAGCGCGTGACGATGAATGGATTCCGGGTTCGCGCTTCGCGCGCCCCGGAATGACAGTAGTGTTTGCCGCTCGGCCGCGCCTCAATCCTGGATCTTCGAGAAGTCCGCGACCGCACGCGTGGCGCTGCGGATTTCGTTGAGCAGCTTCAGGCGGTTCTCGCGCACCTTTGGATCATCGTCATTGACGCGGACCTTGTCGAAGAACGCATCGACCGGCGGACGCAGCTTCGCCATCGCGCTCATCGCGGCGGCGAAGTCCTCCTTGGCGACGGCGGCGGATGCTTCCGCCTGCACTTCACTGATCGCCTTCGCCAGCGCCTTCTCCTCGCCGAGACTGTAGAGCGCAGTAGCGGGCTCATCGTCGTATAGGCGCTTGTCCTTCTTCTCCTCGATCGAGAGGATGTTGCTGGCGCGCTTGGTGCCGGCCAGCAGGTTCTTGCCGTCGTCGGATTCGAGGAATTTGCCGAGTGCATCGACGCGGCGAACGATCATCAGCAGGTCGTCCTGGCCACCGAGGGCGAACACGGCGTCAACGAGATCGTGCCGCGCGCCCTGCTCGCGGAGCTGGACCTTCAGGCGGTCGGCGAAGAAGGTAAGCAGGTCACCCGGAAGCTTCTGCACATCGGCTGGCTTCACCGACAAGCCGGCGAGTGCGGACGCAGCCACCTTCATGAGCGACAGCCGCAACGTGTTCTCGGCAATCAACCGGATCACGCCGAGCGCCGCGCGACGCAGCGCATACGGGTCCTTGCTGCCCGTCGGCTTCTCGTCGATCGCCCAGAATCCGACGAGGGTGTCGAGCTTGTCGGCGAGTGCCACCGCGACGCTGACCGGGTCGGTCGGCACGCGATCGGCGGGGCCCTGCGGCTTGTAGTGCTCCTCGCACGCCGCCGCGACGGAGGCATCCTCGCCCTGGGCCAGCGCGTAGTACTTGCCCATCAGGCCCTGCACCTCCGGGAATTCGCCGACGACTTCGGTCAGCAAATCCGCCTTCGCCAGATGCGCGGCACGCGTCGTCTTGGCAACATCGGCGCCGACCAGCGGCGCGACCTCGGCGGCCAGGCGCTCGATGCGCTTGATGCGCGCGGCCTGCGTCCCGAGCTTCTCGTGGAACACGATCTGCTCGAATTTCGGCAGGCGGTCCTCGAGCTTGGTTTTGAGGTCCGTCTCGTAGAAGAACTTCGCATCGGAAAGCCGCGCGCGGATGACGCGCTCGTTGCCGGCGATGATGGTCTTGCCGCCATCCGTCGCCTCGATGTTGGCGACCAGGATGAACTTGTTGGCGAGCTTGCCCGTCTTGGCATCGCTCACGACAAAGCACTTCTGGTTGTTGCGAATCGTGGCGCGGATCACTTCCGCGGGCGTCGCCAGGAATTCCGGTTCGAACGAGCCCATCAGCACGACCGGCCATTCGACGAGGCCGGCGACCTCGTCGAGCAGGTTCTGGTCCTCGACGAGATCGAAACCCTGCGCGAACGCAAGCTGCTTGGCGTCGGTGAGGATCGCGTCCTTGCGGCGCTCCGGATCGAGCACGACCTTCGCGTCCAGCAGCTTCGCCTCGTAATCCTCGAAGCGGCGCACATTGATCGCGGCGGGCGCCAGGAAACGATGACCATAGGTGGTCTGGCCGGCTTCGATGCCGTCCACCGCGAATTTCACGACATCGGGCTCTTCGGTCTCGAGCCCAAACGTCGCGATGATCGCGTGCAGCGGACGCACCCAGTTCAGTGAGCCCAGCTTGCCCGAACGCGCGCCCCAGCGCATCGATTTCGGCCAGGGGAAGGTACGGATGATGACGGGCAGTATCTCCGCAAGCACGTCGATCGCGTCTCGGCCGGGTTTTTCGATCAGCGCGATATAGAAGTCGCCCTTCGGATCGCGCTGGATCTTGGCCTCATCCAGCGACTTCAAACCTGTCGCTTTCAGAAAGCCCTGCACGGCCGCATCGGGCGCGCCCATTTTCGGTCCGCGGCGTTCGGTCTTCAGGTCAGGCTGGCGCGAGGGAATGCCGTGCACGGTGAGCGCAAGGCGGCGCGGCGTCGCGAAGGCTTTCGCACCCTCGTAGACGAGGCCTTCGGCGACCAGCTTGTCGGTGACCATGCGGCGCAGATCGTCGGCCGCCTTCGCCTGCGTGCGCGCGGGGATCTCTTCCGAGAACAGTTCAAGCAAAAGATCGGGCATCAGGCCGCTCCGCCCGCTTCAGTATGGATCCAGGCCTCGCCGCAGGCCTTTGCCAGCTCGCGGACGCGAAGAATGTAGCTCTGCCGCTCCGTCACGGAGATCACGCCGCGCGCGTCGAGCAGGTTGAAGACATGGCTCGCCTTGATGCACTGGTCATAGGCCGGCAGCGCCATCAGGTGCTCTTTCCGGTTGCCCTCGCGCCAGCCCGCGTCGAGATATTTCCGGCAGGCCGCTTCCGCCATCTTGAACTGCTCGAACAGCATCGCGGTGTCGGCAACTTCGAAGTTGTGCTTCGAATATTCCCGCTCGGCCTGGAGGAAGACGTCGCCATAGGTGACCTTGGCGTCGCCGTCGCGGCCGTTGAAATTGAGGTCGTAGACGCGGTCGACGCCCTGCACATACATCGCGAGGCGCTCGAGCCCGTAGGTGAGCTCACCCGCGACCGGCGCGCATTCGAAGCCCGCGACCTGCTGGAAGTAGGTGAACTGGGAGACTTCCATGCCGTCGCACCAGCATTCCCAGCCAAGGCCCCAGGCGCCCAGCGTCGGGCTCTCCCAATCATCCTCGACGAAGCGGATGTCGTGCACGGCGGAATCGATGCCGATCGCGGCGAGCGATTTCAGGTACAGCTCCTGAAGGTTCGGCGGCGACGGCTTCATGATCACCTGGAATTGGTAATAGTGCTGCATCCGGTTCGGGTTCTCGCCGTAGCGGCCGTCCTTGGGCCGGCGCGAGGGCTGCACATAGGCGGCGTTCCAGGGTTTTGGCCCGAGCGCGCGCAGGGTGGTCGCCGGATGGAAGGTACCCGCGCCCATCTCCATGTCGTAGGGCTGCAGGATCACGCAGCCCTGCTCGGCCCAGAACCGCTGGAGCGCGAGGATGAAGCCCTGGAACGAGCGTTCCGGGCGCATATGGGCGGGCAAGGAGGCGTCCATCGTCAGATCAGGCTCTCGCGGGGGGTTTTGAATCGCGCGGGACCGTATCGACGGCAGGGATGGGAATCAAGGCAAAGGGGGTGGAAATGGCCGTCATTCCGGGGCGCCCGAAGGGCGAACCCGGAAGCTCGAGATTCCGGGTTCGGTCCTGCGGACCGCCCCGGAATGACGCCGTGTGGAAGGTGCAGCTAACCCGGGCGATACGCCCCGGTCACGGGGTCACGCTTCAGCGTCTGGATGTCCCCCATATGGGCGGCCTCGGCGACGCGCGCGAGGCGCATCTCCTCCAGCTCCTGGTTGATCCGAACAGCGGTCTTGTAGGCCCAGCGGACCACGGCAAGCCCGCCCAAGACGCCCGCGAAAGCGACGAACGGCGGCATCGGTCGATCCTTGTCTAGTGCTCAGCCCCCACGCACATTCTTGCGCAGACCGGGCCGCGCCGCAATTGGCCCGGCTTCAAGTCTCCTTGGGACCAAATGGCGCGGAAGACCGCGCCCTAGAACCCGAATTTCGCCCAAATCGCCCGCGTTTCGACCGCCGAGATCAGCTCGTCCGGCAGCCCGGCCATTGATTCCAGGGCCGAAAGCTGGCCTGCGCCGGGCGATTTGCGCCCCAGAAGGCCGGACAGCAGCCCGGTCGGCTGCGCGATCACGGGGGTGAGAACCTTCTCGCCATAGCGGGCACGAAGAGTTGAGCGGAGATCGCCGATGCCGTCGGCCAGCCCCAGCGCGATCGAACTCGCGCCGGCCCAGTATTCGCCGGTGAACAAGGTGTCGTCCTCGCCCTTGAGCCGCGCGCCGCGGCTCTCCTTCACCAGCGCAATGAAGATCTGGTGGATCTCGCGCTGGAGCGCCTTGAGCTTGGCGACGTCGTCGGGGTTTTCGGGCAGGAACGGATCGAGCATCGCCTTGTGCGCGCCGGCGGTATAGAGCCTCCGCTCGATGCCGAGCCGCTTGATCGCGTCCTGGAAACCGAAGCTGCCGCCGACCACGCCGATCGAGCCGAGGATCGAGGACGGATCGCAGAAGATCTCGTCGCCCGCACAGGCGATCATGTAGCCGCCCGAGGCCGCGACGTCCTCGACGAACACCAGCACCGGCAGCTTCTTCTCCGCCGCGAGCTGCTTGATGCGCAGATAGATCTGGCGCGACTGCACCGGCGAGCCGCCGGGCGAATTGATCACCAGCGCCACCGCCTTGGCGTTCCGCATCGAGAAGGCCCGCTCCAGCACCCGCGCGACGCCTGCGAGCGTCATGCCCGGGCGCAGCGGCGTCACCGCACCGATCACGCCTGACAGCCGCACCACCGGCACCACCGCCGTGCCCGGGCGGAAGCGCGCCGGCAGATATTGCATGAGCTTGTCGGCCAGGCCGGAACTCTCACGATCGTTCAATTGTTCGGCCATGCCGTTACCTCTGTTTAACCAATTTTTATCACGCGACTGTCATTGAAAGTGCCTGGAACGTGTTTTGCAGAATTCCCGTCGGGAAGCTGCAATGAAGCAGCGGAGGAAACGCCATGAAGATCTATCTGCTGTTGATGCTGATCGGTGCGCTTTTCACGGCGATTCGCTTTACGTCCCCGCAAGAACAGCAGTCGGAATCGCTGCCACAGTAGGCCGTCACAGCTCCGCCAGCGGCAAGACTGCCCTTCCCTCCAGAATATCCGTCACCTCTTTTTTAGGCACGTGTGACTCTTCGTTAAGCATGAGGCCCGGCAGCAGGCGCGTCGGCGCCCTGCCGCCTTTGATCGCGCGCACCAGCACGCGGATCGCGGGCCGTCCCGCTTCGCCATGAACCGGCAGGATCGCAAGGCTGCCGAAGCCGCGTGACAGCGCTGCCAAAATCTCGGCGATTCCATCCGCGCGCCAGATCAACGTCAGCACACCGTTCGACCGGAGGATACGCCGCGCTGCATGCACCCACGCATGCAGCGTCTCCTCCGTCGCCACATGCGCGGTATGGCGCGCCTGGTCCGGCGAACCGCGATGGCGCACCGGATCGTTGAAGGGCGGGTTCATCAGCACACTATCGACGCTGTCGGGCACGAGCCCATGTGCCACGAAAGCCTGCGCATCGGCCGTGACGTCGAGCACGATCGTCTCGGCGGCAATCGCGTTCGCCGCCGCATTGGCGCGCGCGAGCTCCGCCAGTTCCGGATCGATCTCGACCAGGCTGAGCCTGATCCCCGCCACGCGCCGGCCAAGCGCCAGCCCGGCCGTGCCGATGCCGGCGCCGAGATCGACCACGCGGTCGCCCGCTCTCGCCTCCGTCGCCGCCGCGAGCAGGATGGCGTCATGCCCGGCGCGATGCCCGGACCGCTTCTGCTTCAGCCGCAACTGGCCGCCGAGAAAGGCGTCCTCGGTGATGTCGGCCTCAATCATCGCCGCGCAGTTCGTGGCTGAGCCCCGCCTCGGTCAGGAGCTGCCGGGCCTCCTGGGCGTCGTCCTCATGGACCAGGATCCGCCGCGGCAAAATGCCGAGCGAGCCCTCGATGATGCTCATGTTCTGGTCCAGCACCAGATGATGGATATTGGCGCCGTCGAGCAGCGCGCCGATCGCCGATACCAGCACCATATCGTTGGTCCGAACCAGTTCACGCAAAACGCAGGTCTCCTGCCTGAAAGGGGTTATGCGGCAAATGTCAATGGTTCCGCGGCACTTGCCGCGTCCGCCTCCAGTTTCTATTGTATTTCCATCAGAATAGCCCTTCCGGGGCAAATATTGGAGACCGGCGTGGCCGTCATCGTACCTTTCGAAACTCCCGGCGCGTCGATCGAAGAGCTGGTTGCCCTTGTCGCCGGTGACATGGAGCGCGTCAACGCCACGATCCTGTCGCGGACCGGTTCTGACGTAACCATGATCCCGGAGGTCGCCAACCATCTGATCTCCTCCGGGGGCAAACGCCTGCGGCCGATGCTGACGCTCGCCATGGCGAACCTTGCCGGCTACACCGGCGACGGCCATATCAAGCTGGCGGCCTCCGTCGAGTTCATGCACACCGCCACCCTGCTCCATGACGACGTCGTGGACGAGAGCGAGATGCGCCGCGGCAAGCTGTCGGCGCGCATGCTCTGGGGCAACGAGGCGAGCGTGCTGGTCGGCGACTTCCTGCTCGGCCAGGCGTTCCGCATGATGGTCGAGGTCGGCTCGCTCCGCGCGCTCGACATTCTTTCCGCGGCGGCCGCCACCATCGCCGAGGGCGAGGTGATGCAGCTTGCGGCCGCCAAGAACACCGCGACCACCGAGGACGAATATCTCGCCGTGATCCGCGGCAAGACCGCCGAGCTGTTCGCCGCCGCCTGCGAGGTCGGCCCCGTGATCGCCAACCGCCCGAAGGCGGAACAGACCGCCTGCCGCTCGGTCGGCATGAATCTCGGCATCGCCTTCCAGCTCGTCGATGACGTGCTCGACTATGGCGGCAAGAGCGCCAAGCTCGGCAAGAACACCGGCGACGATTTCCGCGAGGGCAAGATCACGCTGCCGGTCGTGCTCGCCTTCCGCCGCGGCAACGACACCGAGCGCGCCTTCTGGATCAAGGCGCTGGAGCGCGGCGAGATCGGCGATTCCGACCTCGACCACGCCATCGGCCTGATGAACAAGCACCGCGCGCTCGAGGACACGCTGAGCCGCGCCCAGCACTACGGCGCCATGGCGGTGGACGCCCTGGCGCTGTTCCCGTCGTCGCCGATGAAGAGCGCGCTGGAGCAGGTCGTGGCGTTCTGCCTGGCGCGGTCGCATTAGCGGCCTGAGGGTCTTTCTGCTTCTGCTATCAACCCCGTCATCCTGAGGCGCGAGTGGCGCGATGCGAAGCATCGCGCCGGGAGCCTCGAAGGATGCACGGCCCGGGCCGTCGCCCTTCGAGGCTCGCCGAAGAGGCGAGCACCTCAGGGTGACGGTGTTCGATCAGTGCGCATTGCCCCCAGATCGTCATTGCGAGCGCAGCGAAGCAATCCAGAGTCCCTCCGCGAAAACAGACTGGATTGCTTCTCTGCGCTCGCAATGACGGAGCAAGGCGCGCGGCCGCTTCTCTTCAACTGGCATTTTACTCAGAGACATAAGTTCGCTTTCTCACAACGTTTTAGCAACGCCCTTGCCATGCCTAGTTACTTGCATTTTGCAAGTTACTATCCTATCCTCCCGCCATGCAGCCCAAATCCCCCTCCATCCTGGAATGCCCGGTGGGCCGCGCCGTGGAGACGGTCGGCGAATGGTGGAGCATTTTGATCCTGCGGGATGCGTTCCAGGGCGCGACGAAGTTCGACGAGTTCTCGCAAAATCTCGGGATCGCGCCGAACATCCTGTCGCGGCGTCTCGCCCATCTCACCGCGTCAGGCATGTTCGTCCGCCGCCGTTACAGCGAGCGGCCACCGCGTTACGAATATGTGCTGACGGACAAGGCGCGGGATTTCTTCCCCGTGGTCGCCGCGCTGCTCGCCTGGGGCAACAGGCATCTCGCACCGAAGGGCGAAGCCATTCTGCTGGCGAGCCGGGCCGATCGTCGACCGTTCGACCCGGTCGTGGTCGATGCCGCCGACATGCAGCCGATCACGCTCGACAATGCGGTCATCATCGCTGGGCCGGGCGCCAGCCGCGGGATGCGCAAACGGCTCGCTTCGCTCAAGGCCATGAACCCGGCCATTGCGCCGGCTGGAGATTGACATGCGTCGTATCGTCGTGACGGGAATGGGCGCGGTGTCGCCGCTCGCCTGCGGTGTCGAGCTGTCCTGGCGCCGGCTGCTCGCCGGCCAAAGCGGGCTGCGTCCCCTGCCCGAATGGGCGCAGGCGCTCCCCGCACGCATCGCGGGCCTCGTGCCCGACAAGGCCGGCGATGCGGACGGCGGCTTCGATCCCGCGCAGGCCGCCGAGCCGAAAGACCAGCGCAAGATGGACCGCTTCATCCTGTTTGCGCTGCTCGCCACCGCCGAGGCGGTCGCGCAGGCCAAATGGACGCCGCAGGATGCGAGCGCGCTGGAACGGACCGCGACGGTCATCGGCTCCGGCGTCGGCGGCTTTCCGGCGATGGCGGAGGCGGTGCGCATCACCGAGCAGCGCGGCGTGCGCCGGCTCTCGCCATTTACGATCCCCTCGTTCCTCGCCAATCTCGCCGCCGGCCACGTCTCGATCAAATACGGCTACAAGGGACCGCTGGGAACGCCGGTCACGGCCTGCGCCGCCAGCGTCCAGGCGATCGGCGATGCCGCACGCATGATCCGCGCCGGCGAGGCCGACGTTGCGATCTGCGGCGGCGCGGAGGCCTGCATCGACATCGTCAGCCTCGGCGGCTTCGCCGCGGCGCGCGCGCTGTCGAGCTCCTTCAACGAGGAGCCGAGGCGCGCCTCGCGCCCGTTCGATCGCGACCGCGACGGCTTCGTCATGGGCGAAGGCGCCGGCATCCTGGTGATCGAGACGCTCGAGCATGCGCTGGCGCGCGGCGCGACACCGATCGCGGAGATCGTCGGATACGGCACGACGGCGGACGCCTACCACATGACGTCAGGGCCGCCCGATGGCGACGGCGCGCGCCGCGCCATGGAGATCGCACTGCGGCAGGCGCGGCTTGAGCCCGGCGAATTGCAGCATTTGAACGCGCATGCGACGTCGACGCCCGCCGGTGACGAAAGCGAGCTTGGCGCGATCGGCGCGCTGTTCGGCCGCAGCATCGCGGTGAGCGCGACCAAATCGGCCACCGGCCATCTGCTCGGCGCCGCCGGCGGGCTGGAAGCGATCTTCACCGTGCTCGCCTTGCGCGACCAGGTCGCGCCGCCGACGCTCAATTTCGAGAACCCCGACGCGAGCGCTGATGGCATCGACATCGTCTCAGGCAGCGCGCGGCCGATGCCGATGCGGCACGCCATCTCCAACGGATTTGGCTTCGGCGGGGTGAATGCCAGCGTGATCTTCCGCCGGATGGACTAAACGACGGGCCTTGCAATCGCCCCAAGCATCGCTACGACAGCAGGATGACCGACACGAATTTCTGGCTGTTCCTTGCCGCGGCGTCTCTCATTGCCGCCATTCCCGGCCCCGGCATTTTCTACGTCGCGGCGCGGACCTTGTCCGAGGGGCGCGGCAGCGGCTTTGCCTCGACCGCAGGCACGGCGCTGGGCGGGCTGGTTCATGTCATCGCCGGCAGTCTCGGCATCTCCGCCATCATTCTCGCCAGCGCCGAGCTGTTTGGCGCCGTCAAATTCGTCGGCGCGCTCTATCTGGTCTGGCTCGGCATCAAGACGTTTCGTAGCGCCGGCCGCGCACTGTCGCTCGAAAGCGAGCCCGTCGGCGACAGGCGCGCATTCCGCGACGGCGTGCTGGTCGAGGCGCTGAACCCGAAGACCGCGGCGTTCTTCCTCGCCTTCATTCCGCAATTCCTCGATCCCATGGGATCGAACCCCACGCTGCAATTCATCGTGCTCGGCGCGATCTCGGTGACGCTGAACACGCTCGCCGATGTCGTCGTGGTGCTGATGGCGTCCGCGACGCGTACGCAGCTGATCGGACGGCCGCATCTGATGCGGCGCCTCACCCAGGGCTCCGGCGTCTTCATCGCGAGCCTCGGACTCTCGCTCGCGCTGGCGCGGCGGCCGGCAAATGGCTAACGCCCCGCAAAGCCGCTTCTATGAATCGCACGGCCTGCGGCTGCATTATGCCGATTGGGGCAACGCGGGCGCGCCGCCCCTCATCCTGGTCCACGGCGGCCGCGATCATTGCCGCAGCTGGGACGTCATCGCCAGATCGCTGCAACCGCATTATCACGTGCTGGCGCCCGACCTGCGCGGCCACGGCGATTCCGACTGGACCAAGGGCGGCAGCTACGCGCTGACGGAATATGTGTACGATCTCGCCCAGCTCGTCCGCGGCGTCGCAGCGCCTCAAGTGACTCTCGTCGGCCATTCGATGGGCGGCATGGTGAGCCTGATCTTTACAGGGTCGTTCCCCGAGCAGGTCGCGAAGCTGGTCGTGCTCGACGGCGTGACCATGTTGCCGGACGCGCCGAAGCCGCCGGCGCACGAGCGCATCGGCAAATGGGTCGGCCAGCTCGACAAGCTGCACGACCGCACGCCGCGCCGCTATTCGACCCTCGCGGATGCCGCAGCGCAGATGGTGCTTCACAACAGACGGCTCTCCCGCGACCTCGCGCTGCATCTTGCAACGCACGGCGCGCGGCAGAACGAGGACGGCACCTATAGCTGGAAGTTCGATCCCTACCAGCGCGCCTCTGCGCCGCACCGGCTCTGGCCGGACGATCACGTCGAACTCTGGTCGCGCATCGCCTGCCCGACGCTGCTGCTGAATGCCGGCGAAAGCTTTCTGGCCGGCGCGAAGGCAGCAGGCCTGGAGCGCTACTTCCCGCAGGCGCGTGTCGAGACCATCGCCGGCGCGGGGCACTGGCTGCAGCATGACAAGCCGCAGGAGGTGTTGGGTGAGATCCGGCGGTTTCTCGGGCTGGCCGAGGACGGCGCAGGTTAGCTCCACTGCCGCAGGGTGGGCAAAGCGAAGCGTGCCCACCACTTCGATCGCGTCACCTGGATGCATGGTGGGCACGGCGCTATCGCGCCTTTGCCCACCCTACGGCAGTGTCGTCGGAGAAATACCTAGCTCAACGTCCCCGCATGCACCCACCAGCCGGGGTGATCGCGCCGGATCTTTTCCGCGGCAGCATGGGCCTCGGCCGGCGCGCCATAGATCGCAAAGCAGGTCGCGCCCGAGCCGGACATGCGGGCGAGCTTGACGCCGGCGGAGTCGCGTAGCGCCTCCAGCACCTCGCCGATGACAGGTTCGATGCGCATCGCGGGGGCCTCGAGGTCGTTGGCGACGGTTTCGAGAACCTCGACCCAGTCGGCAATCGAGGCGCCCTCCTCCGGCCAGGCCGGGGCTCCGAGGACGGAGGTGGCGCCGACCAGCAGCTCGCCGTTGCGCAGGCCCAGCGCCTGGAACACGTCCTTGGTCGCGACCGGCACGCGCGGATTGACCATCACGCAGGGCATGCTCGGCAGCGCCAGCGGCAGCAACTGCTCGCCGACGCCGGTCATGTCGCAGGCGCGCGAATACAGGCACACCGGCACGTCGGCGCCGGTCGCGAGCGCGACCTTCTGGAGGCGGGGATCATCGAGCGACAGGTTGTTGAGACGCGCCAGCAGCCGCAGCGCTGCCGCTGCATCCGCCGAGCCGCCGCCGATGCCGGCCGCGACGGGCAGCACCTTGTCGAGCGCAAAGGCGCCCAGCTTCAGGTTCGGCACGGCCTCGGCCAGAAGTTTTGCGGCCTTGAACACGAGATTGTCGGACGTCTCGCCGCAAGCCGCGGCCAGCGGTCCCGTGGTGGCTAGCTTCAGCTCGCCGCCTGGCTCCAGCGTGAGCCGGTCGGCGCAATCGGCAAACGCCACCACGCTTTCGAGATCATGATAGCCGTCGGCACGACGGCCGACCACGCGAAGGCTCAGATTGACCTTCGCGCGCCCCTCTTCAATCAACGCCGGCATCGGCGACACGCCCCCAACTTCACTCAGCTTAGCCGCCCTTGCCGTCGTCCTTCTTCTTCTCCGCCTGCGCGGCCGAAGAGTTCGAATTGTCCTCGGTGAGGCCGTTGGCGATCTTGGCCTCGATCTTCGGAAGCTCATCCGGCTCGGGCTTGAGATCGCGGGCGTGCGACCACTGGAATTTGGCTTCCAGCGTGCGGCCGACGCGCCAATAGGCATCGCCAAGGTGATCGTTGATGGTGGGATCCTCGGGCTTGAGATCGATCGCGCGCTCGAGGTTCTTCACCGCCTCTTCGTAGTTGCCGATGCGGTAGTAAGCCCAGCCGAGCGAGTCGACGATGTAGCCGTCGTCGGGACGCTGCTCGACGGCGCGCTTGATCATCTTCATGCCTTCGTCGAGGTTCACGCCCTGGTCGATCCAGGAATAGCCGAGATAGTTGAGGACATGCGGCTGGTCGGGCTGCAGCTCGAGCGCCTTCTTCATGTCGGCTTCGGCCTTGGCCCACTGCTTGGAGCGCTCCTCGCAGATGCCGCGATAATAGTACCAGACGCTGTTGGCCTTGTCGTTGCCGGCCGGCAGCACGTCGACGCCCTGCGAATAGGTCGCGCCGCAGTCGCCGAACTTCTTGCGGCCGCGCTCGATGTTGCCGAGCGCCATGATGGCTTCGAGATCCTTGGAATCCTCTGACGTGACGCCCTTGAGGATCTTGATCGCCTCATCGGTGCGGTCGGCGGAATCCAGATCGATGGCGAGCTGGATCTGCGCGTTGCGCTTCAGCGGCGAGGTCGACGGCACGCGCTCATAGACCTTGATCGCCATCTGCGGCCGCTTCACCGATTCATAGAGATCGGCGAGCGAGAGCAGCGCCAGCGGATGGGTCGGCTGGAGGTAGAGCGAGAGCTGGAGATAGACCAGTGCCAGATCCTCGCCGCCGCGGCGGGTCAGCGTGGCGCCGATGCCGTAGAGCGCCTCGGCAGCGCCGGCCTGCGCGGAATCGACCAGCGGCGGCAGCTTCTTGCCGGCCTTGGTGTCGCGCAGCCCTTCCACGATCAGCGGATGGCGGGCGAGCTTCTTGTCGAAGGCCTGGTAGACGGTGGTCGCGGCGGCCGCATCCTTGTTGCGCGACAGCCAGCGCGCATAGGCCTCGGTGACGCGCAGCATGGAATCGTCGAGCTTGTAGGCGCGCTCGAAGCGCGTGCCGGCGTCCTTCTCCTTGCCGGCGAGTTCGAGGATCATGCCGGCGTGGAGATCCTTGAACAGCGGATACCATTCCGGACCGGCGAGCTTGTCGATGGTGGCGACAGCACCCTTGGAATCGCCGGCGCCATAGGCCGCCCAGCCCGACAGCAGCGTGGCGACGAGATCGGTGATGGGGCCGCGGATCGACTGGTTGATGTTGGTCTGCGCAGTCGCGTATTTCTTCATCTTGAGATCGTGCACACCGACGACGAGGCGCGCGACGCGGTTGGTCTTGTCGATGGTGAGGACACGCTCGGCGAGCTTGACCGCTTCGTCGATGTCGCCGTCGGCGACCGAGGAGATGAAGGCACGGTCGAGCAGCTCGTTGTTCTTCGGATCGGTGCGGAGCGCCGAGCGGTAGAATGCGGCGGCCGAGGTTGCGTCGCGCTCGACGCTGGCGTGGCGGGCGGCGAGATAGCTGCCGGAGGTCGTGAGCGACTTCAGATCGTTCCGGGTCGGAAACTGCGCCGCCGTATCGGACGGATGATCCGGCGTCTGCGCCAGGACCCTGCCGGGGACCGTCGCGATCGCTGTGCCCATGAGGGCGATGGCGGCGACAGTCCAGCGGTTGAAACGATTTGAAAGCATCAGGGCTCGCCTTGAGTTGGTAGTGCCTGGGTTTGCAGCAGAAAGCCGTCTCGCATGCGAACGCGGCCGGTGGCATCGGGACCCGGAACCGTCAGGTCGGACAATGCCGCTTTTGGCGGTTTACCGCAAGGATTCGGACCGGGCGATCGCCTCCGAACGCCCCAAATCGGACAAGAGCGCCCCAAGACGCCGCCACTATGGCCTTATCGTGGCCGCGACAGGTGGCCGCGGCCCGGTTCTCACGCGAACGTGCGGCAGATCACCCTTTGTGACCAGGTCCGCGCTGATTGGACCGCCCTTACATCGCCTCGTAGTTCGGACCGCCGCCGCCCTCCGGGGGAACCCAGGTGATGTTGCCGTTGGGGTCCTTCACGTCGCAGGTTTTGCAGTGGACGCAGTTCTGGGCGTTGATCTGGTAGCGCGGGCTCGCACCCTCCTCGACCCACTCGTAGACGCCGGCCGGGCAATAGCGATTCGAGGGACCGGCGAACACGTCATGCTCGGAGGTCTTCTGGAGGTTCATGTCGGCAACCCTGAGATGGACCGGCTGGTCCTCCTCGTGATTGGTGTTGGACAGGAATACCGACGACAGCTTGTCGAACGAGATCTTGCCGTCCGGCTTCGGGTAGTTCCTCGGCGCGTGGCTCTTGGCCGGATCGAGGGTCGCGCGATCGGGCTTGGAATGCGACTGGGTACCGAACAGCGAGGCGCCGAACAGCGTGTTGCACCACATGTCGAGTCCGCCGAGCGCGACGCCGAGCACGGTGCCAAACTTCGACCACAGCGGTTTGACGTTGCGGACCAGAAAGAGGTCCTTGCCCACGGAGGAGGAACGCCACGCGTTCTCGTACTCGACGATCTCGTCATTGGCGCGATCGGCCGCAAGCGCTGCTGCGACATGCTCGGCGGCCAGCATGCCGGTGCCCATCGCATTGTGCACGCCCTTGATGCGCGGGACGTTGACGAAGCCGGCCGCGCAGCCGATCAGCGCGCCGCCGGGGAAGCTCAGTTTCGGCACTGACTGATAGCCGCCCTCGGTGATGGCGCGCGCGCCATAGGCGAGCCGCTTGCCGCCCTCGAAGGTGCCGCGGATCGACGGATGGGTCTTGAAGCGCTGGAACTCGTCGAACGGCGACAAATAGGGATCGTCGTAGTTCAGATGCACGACGAAGCCGACGGCGACGAGATTGTCGTCGTAGTGATAGAGGAACGAACCACCGCCGGTCTTCAGGTCGAGCGGCCAGCCGAATGAATGCTGGATCATACCCTTCTGGTGCTTGGCGGGATCGATCTGCCAGACTTCCTTCAACCCGATACCGAACTTCGCCGGCTCGCTCTTGGCGTCGAGCGCGAACTTCGCAATCAGCTGCTTGGTCAGGCTGCCTCGGGCGCCTTCGGCGAACAGCGTGTATTTGCCGAGCAATTCCATGCCGCGGGTAAAGGAGTCCTTCGGCTTGCCGTCGCGGCCGATGCCCATGTCGCCGGTGGCGATACCCCTGACCTTGCCCTCCTCGTCATAGAGCACCTCGGCCGCGGCGAAGCCTGGATAGATCTCGACGCCGAGCGCCTCGGCCTTGCGCGCCAGCCAGCGGCAGACATTGCCGAGCGAACCGATGTAGCAGTGATGGTTGTCCATCAGGGGCGGCATCATGAAGTTCGGCAGCTTGATCGCGCCGCCGCCCGTCATCCAGTAGAAGCGGTCGTCCTTCACCTGCGTCTTCAGCGGACAGTCGGAATCCTCGCGCCAGTCGGGAACAAGCTTGTCGAGCCCGGCCGGATCGATCACGGCGCCGGAGAGAATATGCGCGCCGACCTCGGAGCCCTTCTCCACCACGACGACGTTGAGATCGGCATTGAGCTGCTTCAGCCGGATCGCGGCCGACAGGCCCGAGGGGCCGGCGCCGACGATGACGACGTCGAATTCCATGGATTCGCGCGGGGGAAGTTCTTCGGTGCTCATCTGATCTCAGCCCTTGAGACGGTCCTCGGTCGTTTGCGCCCTCTTGTTTCCGATTTTTCCGGATAGGACAACCACGGAAATGCGTTCCGGTGGGATGCATGGCGCCCCAAACTGATATAAAAGTCTGACTTTCGCATGATCCCCGAACCCGCCCCCACCGTCCGAGAGCTTCTCGCCTTCTATCTGGAGGCCGGTGTCGACTGCGCGCTCGCGGAGGAGCCGATAGACCGCCTGGCGGAAATGGACGCCCCGCCGCCGGTCCCGCGCGCAGCAGCGCCGGTCGAGGCGCCGCGGCCGGTCGCCGCGCCCGCGGTGATCCGCGGCGAGGCCGCACCCGCGCCCGACGTCGCGATCGCCTCGGCACGCGAGGCTGCGCGCACCGCGCCGACGCTCGAGGCGCTACGCGAGCTGATGCAGGGCTTCGAGGGCTGCGCGCTGAAGCACACCGCAACAAGGCTGGTGTTCGCCGACGGCAATCCGCAGGCGCGCATCATGTTCGTCGGCGAGGCGCCGGGCCGCGACGAGGACATCGAGGGACTGCCTTTCGTCGGGCGCAGCGGCAAGCTGCTCGATCTGATGATAGGCGCCATAGGCCTCAACCGCACCACGGCCTACATCGCCAACGTGATTCCGTGGCGGCCGCCCGGCAACCGCACGCCGACGCCGCAGGAGACGCAAGTGTGCCTGCCCTTCATCCAGCGCCAGATCGAGCTGGTGAACCCCGACGTGCTGGTGACGCTCGGCAATCCCTCGACGCAGACGCTGCTCGGAACGCGCGAAGGCATCATGCGCACCCGCGGCCGCTGGTTCGACTACGAGACCGGTGGGCGCACCATCCGCGCGCTGCCGACCTTCCACCCGGCCTATCTGCTCCGCTCGCCGTCCTACAAGCGGCTGGCCTGGCAGGATCTGCGGGCGATCGCGAAGGTGCTGGGGCAAGGCACGGTGTAACCACACACACCGTCATTCCGGGGCTCGCGAAGCGAGAGCCCGGAATCCATCGAGCGGCAGAGTTGGTGGATGAATGGATTCCGGGTTCGCGGCTTTGCCGCGCCCCGGAATGACGGGTTAGGCCCCCTTCGGCCGCACGATGGCCCAGCCGATGCGCAGCAGCTGCTGGCGGCCGGTCACCAGCCATTCGAAGGCGCGCGGCACTTCCGGCACGATGCCGGGAAAGCGCTTGAGGATGTCCGGCGGCGGCGTGCCCGCGGTGTCGGCGGCGCGCCAGACCACGACGCCGCCGGTCTCGCTGAACTTGGCCTGATTGATCCACGGCGTGCGCGCCGGCTCGGCATCGATGAACAGATGTGGGCGGCCGGAATGCAGCGCGATCAGGCTCGCAAGCTGGGTCTCGCCGGCCACCGCGCGCAGGCGATGGTTGGTGCGGCGGGCAAAGCTGTCATCGAAAAAATCCGAGATCGCACGCGCCGGCATCGAGGTCGCGATCTCATTGGCGCCGGTCCAGGGCAGGAACAGGACGGCGAGCACGACGCCGGCGGCGGGCGCCACGACGGCGGCGGCCCACACCGTCCGCAGCATCCGCGCGCGGCGCATCGCGATGAGATCGCCGGCGCCCACCACCACGGCCAGCCCCGACATCACCAGTACCACGCCGGCACCGCCGACGACGGACTCGAGCCCGAACAGGCCGGAGATCAGCACCGCACCGAGCGCCGGCGCCAGCGCGAAGAAATAGACGAAGTTGCGCGCCAGCGGCTCGACCGGCGGGCGGTAGATGATAGGCGCCTCCTCGCCCTTGGCGAGGAACAGGCCGGTGTTGAGGAAAGTCAGCGCCGGGATCGCCGCCGCGCCAAGCACGAGCCCGCCGAGCAGCCAGGCCGCGTGGATCGCGCGGGCGCTCAGCTCGGCGACCGCAGGCAGGGCCGGCAGGACCAGCGTCTCGGCGCGCATCAGCCAGACCGCATAGGGCAGCGCGAGCACGGCGACAACGATCAGCGCGAACAGCGGATCGAGCGCGAGCAGCGTGCGGCGGCCGCCGGCGGTCGCAAACGCGAAGACGACGAGCAGCAGGAGCAGGAAGACCGCCGCGGGCGTCGTCAGCAGCAAGAGCCCGGCCTCGATCGACCAGGCGAACCAGGCGTTGCCGCGGCGCTGGCCGATGATCTGCCAGGAATGCAGCAGCAGCAGCGCCCACAGCGGCCGCGCCAGCACCAGCGGGCCGAAATCGAGCGCGGGCGAGGAGAAGGCCAGCACCGTCATCGTCAGCAGTACGGCCAGCACCGCCTGCTGCGAGCCGACCACGGCGCGGGAGAGATGGTAGAGCGCGATGAAGGTCGCGATCTCGCAGACCTCGGCCAGCACATAGACGCCGAACATGTGGCCGCCGGCGGCGCGATAGGCGATGTCGGCGAGCCAGACCGGCAGCGGCGGGCCGAGATCGGTGCCGACCTGGTATTCCCTGCCGAAGGCCAGGAGGGTCGCAAGGGTGCCGGGCGGGCTGCGATAGAACGCCAGCGCCACGAACAGCCACATCGCGGCCTGGAGCAGCACGACGATCCACACGATCAGCCGCGGCCGGGCGCGAATGAGCTCGATGACCAGGGAGGTAAACCGCATGCAACGCCCGAAAGATGCAGCCAACCCGTCCAGCCGGCCCTATTCGCTCACGAGTGTTTTGATAAAGGGCGCTACGCGTTGTGGCAACGACCGTCTGCGCCCTCTCCCCGACCGTGTGTCTTCTCCCTCTCCCCGCTTGCAGGCGCGCGACGAGCTTCGCTCGCGCTGGGTGGGTTGGGGTGAGGGGGAGCGTCCGCAAGGACAGTGACAGATTGACTCGCGGAGGCTCCCCCTTACCCGCATCCCATCTTCGATGAGCTGCGGCCTCTCCCCGCGCACGGGGGAGGCGAAGAGCCCGTCGCGAGAGATGAGTATTAGAGGCCCGCCGACGTATCGACCTGCACGCTTGCTTCCACCCGCACCTCGACCTCGGTCGCCGCGAACAAGTCGCGCACCGGCTCGACTGTCCAGGGCATGTGCTTGGCGCGGGCGGCGGCGACGGGGGCGAAGAAGCTGCGGTGGTGGACGGTCGGGCCGAGGCGGTTCAGCGCGTCGAGATGCTCGGGGACGCCGTAGCCCTTGTGCTGCTCGAAGCCGTAGCCCGGGCAGTCCTGCGCCAGCGCGCACATCAGCCGGTCGCGCGTCACCTTGGCGACAATGGACGCCGCCGCGATCGACAGGACGATGCCGTCGCCGCCGATCACGGCCTCGCAGTCGCATGCCGTATCGAGCCGGTCGCGGCCGTCGACGAAGACGTGGCGGGGCGCCTCGGGCAGCGCCACCACGGCGCGCTTCAGCGCCCACAGCGAGGCGCGCAGGATGTTGTCGCGGTCGATCCGCGCGGGCGAGGCGACCGCGACCGAGACCTGCGCGGTGGCGCAGATCTTGTCGAACAGCTTTTCGCGCTGCTCCGCCGTCAGGCGCTTGGAATCGTCGATGCCACGGGGAATGCGGTCAGGGTCGAGAATCACTGCGGCCGCCACCACGGGACCTGCGAGCGGCCCGCGGCCGGCCTCGTCGCAGCCCGCAACCGGCCAGATGCCGCGCTTGATCAGCGCGCGCTCGCGGCGGAAGCTCGGCGGCGCGACGGCGATGACGCCTTTCGAGCCCGCGCTCTTGCCGGTCGAAGGCTTGGCCGCCGAGGCCTTTCCGGCCTTTGCAGGTGCAGCCTTCCTCGCAGCGTCCTTCCTGAGCGCAGCTTTGGCCGACGTCTTGGCGGATTTATCCCGAATCATGGCGGGGATCGTGCGCAAGCGGCCCAGCTTGCGCAACCGGGAACCCCTCGCAATTCCCGTTATTCAGGCGAGCCGCCTACTCGGCCAGATGCACCCGCCGGTCCTCACCGACCTCGATGCCCGGCGCGACCACGACTTCCCAGGGATGGCCGTCGGGGTCGGCGAAGTAGCCGGAATAACCGCCATAGTCGGTCTCGTGCGCCGCTTTCAGCAGCGCGGCGCCCTTGTCGACAGCGAAGGCCAGCACCGCATCGACCTCCTCGCGCGTGGCGCAGTTCCAGGCGAGCGTGATGCCGCGGAAGGTCGTCGGCCTGGGCTTATCCGGCAAGGCCGCGTCGGCCGCGAGCTGGTCCCAGTGAAACAGGGCAAGCACCGGACCGCCGGTATCGTAGAAGGCGACGGCCTCGCCGGTCGCCTTCAGCCGGCTCGAAAAGCCCAGCGCATCATAGAACGCGATGCTGGCGCGAATGTCGCTCACACCCAGCGTGATGACCGTGAGCCGCGGCACCGGGGGCGGCAGTTCCTTACTCATGACACACCTCGTTCGCCTCGGCTCCTAGAACAGGCTGAGCTGATCGCCGTTCCGCTTCGGCCGCGCGAAGTGATCCATCGTCAGTTTTGCGCGACGCTTGTTGAGCCCCAGCCTGTCGCAGGCGATCTCGAAGCGGCGGCCGATGGTCCAGGCCATCGGGCCGGTGCCCTTCATGCGCTCGCCCCATTTCGCGTCGTAGTCGCGGCCGCCGCGCATGTCGCGGATCAGCGTGAAGACGTGACGATAGCGGTCCGGATAGTTCGCCATCAGCCATTCGCGGAAGAGGTCGCGCACCTCCAGCGGCAGCCGCAGCAGCACGTAGGAGGCTTCCTTGACGCCGGCATGGGCGGCCGCATCGAGAATTCGCTCGATCTCGGAATCGTTCAGCGCGGGGATCACGGGCGCGACCATCACCGTGGTGGGAATGCCGGCGTCGGAGAGCTGCTTCAGCGCCTCCAACCGCTTCGGCGGCGTCGAGGCCCGCGGCTCCATGGTGCGCGCCAGCTTTGGATCGAGCGAGGTCACCGAGATCGCGACCTTGGCGAGGTTGCGCCTGGCCATGCGCGAGAGAATGTCGATGTCACGCACCACCAGCGCCGATTTGGTGACGATGCCGACGGGATGACCAGCGCGCTCCAGCACCTCCAGGATGCCGCGCATGATTTTTCGCTCGCGCTCGATCGGCTGATAGGGATCGGTGTTGGTGCCGATCGCGATCATCCGCGGCTCATAGCCTGCTGCTGCGAGCTCCTTCTCGAGCAGCGCCGGGGCCTCCGGCTTGACGAACAGTTTGGACTCGAAGTCGAGCCCGGGCGACAGGCCGAGATAGGCATGGGTCGGCCGCGCGAAACAGTAGACGCAGCCGTGCTCGCAGCCGCGATAGGGGTTGATCGAGCGGTCGAAGCCGATATCGGGTGAATCGTTACGGGTGATCACCTTGCGCGAGGTGTCGACCGCGACCGTGGTCTTGAATGGCGGCAGCTCTTCCAGGCTCTGCCAGCCGTCGTCGAAGGCGACGCGCGCCTCGGCCTCATAGCGGCCGCTGGCGTTGGACTGCGCGCCCCGCCCCCGCCTGCGCTGCTTGTCGATGGCGACAGCGAGCTCGGGGAAATCAGAAGGCGCACCCGCCGGCTCGGAGGGCGCCGTGACCGGCGGGTGCTTGAGAGCATGAGAGGATGCTGGACTCATGAAGCCAAGATAGCACGCCAAAGGAACAAATCAAGAACAAGAACAAAAAACGTGAAAACAACCCCATGCACAGTAGAGGCGCCCAAACTTCGGGCGCCTGCCTTTGACCTCACGCAACATCGCCGTCACCACGATCTCGTTTGATGCCGCGAAGGATCGATCGCGCCGGAACTCGGTTGGTGACGATCCCGGGTGAAGGTCGGCAGGAACATGACAAATCAACAACAATCGGCCGCCGCGAGCAGCGACCTCGATCTCCTTGATCGCTACTGGCGCGCCGCCAACTACCTCTCCGTCGGGCAGATCTACCTGCTCGACAACCCCCTGCTGCGCGAACCGCTGCGGGCCGAGCACATCAAGCCGCGTTTGCTCGGCCATTGGGGCACGACGCCCGGCTTGAACTTCATCTACGCCCATCTCAACCGCGTCATCCGCGCGCTGGACCTCAACGTGCTCTATGTCTGCGGTCCCGGCCATGGCGGGCCGGGCATGGTCGCCAGCACTTATCTCGAAGGCAGCTACAGCGAGATCTATCCTAACATCGCGCGCGATGCGGACGGATTGCGCAAGCTATTCCGGCAGTTCTCCTTCCCCGGCGGCATCCCGAGCCACGCCGCGCCGGAGACGCCCGGCTCGATCCACGAAGGCGGCGAGCTCGGCTACGCCCTGGTGCACGCCTATGGCGCGGCGCTCGACAATCCCGACCTGGTCGTCGCCTGCGTCGTCGGCGACGGCGAGGCCGAAACCGGCCCGCTCGCGGCGTCCTGGCACTCCAACAAGTTCCTGAATCCGGCGCATGACGGCGCGGTGCTGCCGATCCTGCACCTCAACGGTTACAAGATTGCCAACCCGACCGTGCTCGGACGAATGTCTGACAGCGAGATCCGCGATCTGTTCCGCGGGTTCGGCCACGAGCCCCTGTTCGTCGAGGGCGACGATCCCAAATTGATGCACCGGATCATGGCGGATGCGCTCGACGTCGCATTCGCCAGCATCCGCTCGATCCAGCAGCACGCCCGCGACGGGCGCAAAAACGTCGAGCGGCCACGCTGGCCGATGATCGTGCTGCGCAGCCCGAAGGGCTGGACCGGTCCGAAGGAAGTCGACGGCAAGAAGGTCGAAGGTTTTTGGCGCGCGCATCAGGTGCCGGTCGCAAGCTGCCGCGAGAACCCTGCGCATCTGAAGGTGCTCGAAGACTGGATGCGCAGCTACGAGCCGGAGAAACTGTTCGACGCGAGCGGCGCGCTCGTCCCCGAGCTCCAGGCGCTGGCACCCGAGGGCAATCGCCGCATGGGCGCCAATCCGCATGCCAATGGCGGATTGCTGAAGAAGGAGCTGAAGCTGCCGGACTTCCGCAGCTTTGCCGTCGAAGTGCCGCAGCCCGGCGCCGTCACGGGGGAAGCGACGCGCGAGCTCGGCAAATTTTTGCGCGACGTCATCCGCCTCAATGCGCAAGAGCGCAACTTTCGCATCATGGGTCCGGACGAGACGGCGTCAAACCGTCTCGATGCGGTGTTCGAGGCAACCGAACGCGTCTGGATGGAGCCGATCGAGCCTTACGACGTGCATCTTGCGCAGGACGGCCGTGTGATGGAGGTGTTGAGCGAGCATCTCTGCCAGGGCTGGTTGGAGGGCTATCTGCTCACCGGTCGCCACGGCTTCTTCTCCTGCTACGAGGCCTTCATCCACATCGTGGATTCCATGTTCAACCAGCACGCCAAATGGCTGAAGGTGACGCGGCACCTGCCGTGGCGGCGGCCGATCGCCTCGCTCAATTATCTGTTGACCTCGCATGTCTGGCGCCAGGACCATAACGGCTTCAGCCATCAGGACCCCGGCTTCGTCGACCTCGTCGCCAACAAGAAGGCCGACATCGTTCGCATCTACTTCCCGCCCGATGCCAACACGCTGCTGTGGATCGCCGATCATTGCCTGCGGACGTACAACCGCATCAACGTGATCGTCGCCGGCAAGCAGCCGGCGCCGCAATGGCTGTCGATGCAGGACGCCGCCACGCATTGCGATGTCGGCATCGGCATCTGGACCTGGGCGGGCACGGAAGACGCGGGTGGCGAGCCCGATGTGGTGATGGCCTGTGCCGGCGACGTGCCGACATTGGAGACGCTTGCCGCCGTCGACCTGCTGCGCAAGGCGCTGCCGGATCTGAAGATCCGCGTCGTCAACGTCGTCGACCTGATGACGCTGCAGCCGCAGGACCAGCATCCGCACGGCCTGTCCGACCGCGACTTCGACAGCCTGTTCACGCGCGACAAGCCGGTGATCTTCGCCTATCACGGCTATCCCCATCTGATCCACCGGCTGACCTATAACCGCACCAACCATGCCGGCCTGCATGTGCGCGGCTTCGCCGAGGAAGGCACCACGACGACGCCGTTCGACATGGTCGTGCTCAACGAGCTCGACCGCTACCACCTTGCGATCGAGGCGATCGAACGCGTGCCGGGTCTTGCGACCAGGGCCGCGCAGGTGAAGCAGCAGCTCCGCGACAAGCTGATCGAGCACTCACGTTACGTGCGCGAGCACGGCGAGGACATGCCCGAGATCCGCGACTGGGTCTGGCCGGGCAAGCCGGGCTGACGCCATGCCGGCGCCAGAGGCGGTTCTCGTCCTCAACTCGGGCTCGTCGAGCATCAAGTTCGGCCTGTTCGAGATCTCGACAGCAGAGCCCGCGCTGCTCTGCAAGGGCCTGCTCGACGAGCACGAGGCCAGGCCCCGGCTCGTCGTGAAAGGCGCTGCGGGCGAAGACCTGTTCGAGAAGCGGCGGGACGAGGCCGATGCCGACGGCGGCCACCTGTTCGCCGACGCGCTCGCCTTCATCGACGACCGGTTCGGCCAAGACAGCTTGCGCGCAGTCGGCCACCGTATCGTCCACGGCGGGCCGGATCATTCAGGCCCGGTCGAATTGACGGACGATATCACCGCGAAGCTGGAGGCCCTGACGCCGCTGGCGCCGCTGCACCAGCCGCGCTGCCTCGCGCCGGTCCGCACCCTCTCCGCGATCCGTCCCGCGCTGACCCAGATCGCCTGCTTCGACACCGCCTTCCATCACGGACTTGCACCGCCTGCGAGCCGCTTTGCGATTCCGAGGCGCTTCGAGCAGCGCGGCGTCAGGCGCTACGGCTTTCACGGGCTGTCGTTCGAATATGTCGCGGGCCGCCTCGCGGGAATCGCGCCGCAGCTCGTTGCGAAGCGCACCGTCATCGCGCATCTCGGCAATGGCGCAAGCCTCTGCGCGTTGCGCGACGGCCGCAGCGTCGACACCACGATGGGACTGACGCCGCTCGATGGCCTCGTGATGGGCACGCGAAGCGGCACGATCGACCCCGGCGTGCTGCTCTATCTGCAACAGCACGAGGGGATGTCGGTCGAAGACGTCCAGCACCTGCTCTATCACGAGTCGGGCCTGCTCGGCGTCTCCGGCATGTCGGCGGACATGCGCACGCTGCTTGCGAGCCGCGAGGCTGCGGCACGGGACGCGATCGATCTCTTCACCTTCCGTGCAGCGCAGGAGATCGCGATGATGGCGACCACGCTTCAGGGGCTGGACTGTCTGGTCTTCACCGGCGGCATCGGCGAGCATGCCAGCGAGATCCGCGGCGCGATCGGCGAGCGTCTCGCCTGGCTCGGCGTGCGCATCGATGCAGCGGCGAATAGCGAGGGACGCGAGCGGATCGGCACCGGCGACAGTGCGGTCGATATTTTCATCATTCCCACCAACGAAGAGATCACGATCGCGCGCCATTGCGCCGCGCTGCTGCGCGAACGACACGCTGCGTGACGGTTTTATGAATGATCTGTCGCAATGAGGCCGTCGCAACTTCGCGGCATAAGGACGGCATCAACCGTTGCGCGGACAGACCATGAAAACCCAGATCATCGAAGAACTCGGACAGGGCGACATCCTGTTGCCCGCGCTGGTGGCGGAAGGGCTTGCCGCCAATGACCGCATCAAGGTGCGGATGAGTGCGCTCCAGGCGGCGGCTCGGCATGCGCAAGATCCCGATCGTCCCGCCAGCGAGCTTGCGGTCGAGAGTCACGCCGCCGGCATTGCACCAGCCGCGACCGCAACGCTGATCGGCGGCGCCCATCTGGTCGGACCGTCCCGACTCGCGGCGCCGAACCTCGCCAAGCTGATGAAGGAGATCCAGGACGACGCTGCGGCCATGATCCGCGCCGTCAGCGCCGGCGCGCCGTCGGACGGCGACAAGGCGAACGCGCGGCTGACGGCCGTCCGAAGCGCGGGTCTGCTCGATGCCACCAACGAAATCGATCTTTCCCGCATTGCCCGCCTGACCGGAGTTGCCGAGGCGTCCGGCGACAGCCTCCATCGGCTGGTGATGGATCTGCACAAGGCGTTGAACAAGCTTGCAGCGAACTGTTCGGAGGAAACGCTCGACGGTGCCCATGTGTTCGGCCTGCACGGCGAAGATCGCGGCGCGGTGGAGGCCTTCATGAAGGGCCTGAACCAGACGCGGAGGCTGAAGTTCAACCACCCTGGTCTCGACACCATGGCGACCCGCTCGGGCGGCCGGCTGCTGATCCAGAACGACATCGGCACCACGGACGCCCATGTGGTGGTGATCGCGGTCAAGAAGAACGCGGTCACTGTCACCTACACCGACGTACACCTGGCGCGGGCAAAATTCTTCATCTCGCTGTTCGACAAGTTCGAGGCGAGTTGGAGCGGGCTCGACCGTCACACCGCCGCGGGCCTCGGCGAAGACAATTCATTCTATCTCGTCACCGGCCAGCATCAGCCGGCTCACGCCGCGGATCGCAACGAATTCCTCGCGGCCGTGGGCGCCGCGCTGGTGTTCCTGATCGACTGGAACAAGGCGCGCAAGCTGCTGCGGACCTGGGTTGCCAAGGACGACGCCACACGAATCCTGGAATGGGCGGCGCGACAGCGGATCGGCCATCGCGGCTTTCTCGAGCTCGGCGGCAACGAGCTGTTGGGGTCGGCGGTGCGCAACGCCGCTCCCGCGCGCATCGGCTTCGGCGAGCGGCTCGACCAGGCGCTCGGCCGCGCCGCCGCGATCGATTTTCTGAAGGCGGCACTGCGCGCCTCCACCGAGGCGCTGCTCGCAGGTCGCTCCGTCAGGACGGTCCGCGACCAGATCGAAGCCGACCTGGTGCGGCATCTGGAGCGCGTTGACGGCACCCTGCTCGCCGCGGTGCTGCGCCAGATCGGGCTTGCCCATGATCTCGTTGCGGCGATCTCCCGCCATATTGCGACGCTTCGGGCCGGCCAGCCGGCCGATCGCAAGCTGCTGGCGGTACGCTGCGGCGCGATCGAACAGAAGGCCGATCGCATTGCGCTCGAAACGCGGAAGGAAGTCGACCGGCTCAACGCCCGGCCAACGATCGCCCAGTTGATAGATCGCGCCGAAGAGGCCGTCGACGAACTGGAGCAGGCGGCCTTCATCGCCTCGCTGATGCCGGAACGAACTGATCCGTCGCTGCTGACCGCACTCGCCGAACTCTGTGTGGTGGCGATGACCGCGACCGAGGTCGCGGCCAGCGGCGTCGCCGCGGCCACCGACGTGCCGGAAGGGCGGCGCGCCGATTCCGAGGATGCGCTGTCCGCCGTGAGCCGCCTGATCGATGCCGAACATGCCGCGGACGGCCACGAGCGTGCGACGACCGCGCTGGTCTTCGGCGGCGGCTTCGACGTCGCGACCTCGCTCTCGGTGCTCGAGCTTGCCCGCGCCATCGAGCGCGCCACCGACCGTTTCGCCGGCTTCGGGCATCTGTTGCGCCGGCACATCATGATCGATCTCGCAGCCTAGGGGGAAGCACCATGCATATCGTGCGTATCGGCGCCGAGGCGACCGAATTGCGTCCCGCCGAGGAGATCGGCGCCAAGGCCGCCAACCTCGCCCGGATGGCGGCGCTGGGCCTGCCGGTGCCGCCGGCTTTCGTGCTGCCGGTCAAGCTCTGCGCCGACATCATCGCGGGGCACGCGCATGCGGAGCGTCATCTGAGCGACGGGCTCAAGGAAGGAATTGCCTTCCTGGAGAGCGCGACCGGAAGGCGGTTCGGCGACCGGCGGCTGCCGCTGCTGGTCTCGGTGCGCTCGGGCGCCGCCCGATCGATGCCGGGCATGCTCGACACCGTGCTCAATGTCGGCTGCACGTCGGATGCCGTGCACGGCCTGATCCGTGCGACCGGCCGGCCGCGGCTCGCCTGGGACTGCCGGCGGCGCTTCTTGGAGAGTTTTGGCGAGACGGTGCTCGGGCTGGACGCCGCCGCATTCGCGGCCCGCATCTCGGAACTGGTCGAGGCCGAAGGTGCCGAGAACGATCGCGCGCTCGATAGCGAAGCGCTGGAGCGGCTTGCCGGCGACGAACAGGCGCTGGTCGAGGATCACGCCGATGGGTGGCTCGAGGATGCGGTCGCGCAGCTCGAGGCCGCGGCGCAAGCCGTCTACCGGTCCTGGACGAGCGAGCGGGCGAAGACCTATCGGAAACTCCAGCAACTCGAAGGGCTCCAGGGCACCGCCGTCACGGTGCAGGCGATGGTGTTCGGCAATGGCGGGCTGGCATCGGGTGCCGGCGTGGCCTTCTCGCGCGATCCTTCGACCGGCGCACCGCGCCCGATGATCGATCTCGTGCTCGATGCGCAGGGCGAGGACGTCGTGTCCGGGCGCCGCTCCCCCGACGCCGAGGATGCGATCGTGCGCGCACTGCCGCGGACCGAGGCCGAGCTTGGCGATATCCTGAAGCGGCTCGAGCGTGAATTTTGCGACGTGCAGGACGTCGAGTTCACCGTCGAGGATGGCAGGCTGTGGATCCTCCAGACGCGCGCGGCCAAGCGAACGCCGCGTGCGGCGGTCAGGATCGCGATCGACCTCGTGCATGAGGGGCTGATCACGCAGCACGAGGCGCTGGAGCGGATCGCCGGGATCGACCTCGCCTCGCTCGCCGAGACCGCACTGGTCTGCGCGGGCGAGCCGGCGGCGATCGGCATCGGCGCGTCCGGGGGCATCGGCGTCGGCCGCGCGGTCTTCGACGCCGAAAGCGCCCAGCGCCTGTCGGCCACAGGCGATCCGGTCATCCTGCTGCGTCCCGATACCAGCACCGCGGACGTCGCAGGCTTCGCGGTGGCGGCCGGCATCGTCACGGCGGTCGGCGCGCGGACCTCGCATGCGGCGCTGGTGGCGCGGCAGATGGGCAAGCCCTGCGTGGTCGGCTGTCACGCGCTGAAGATCGATCCTGTCGCGCGGCAGGCCCAGCTTGCCGACGCGACATTGTCGGAGGGCGACTGGATCACGATCGAGGGCGATGCGGGACAACTCTATCTCGGACGCTGCCGCACGGTGGAGACGCGCCCCGATGCCGAACTCGCGGAGATCGCGAAATGGCAATCGCAGGCCGGCGACCTCGATCCGCCGGCACGCGCCGCCGCGGCTCAGTGAATGCCGGCGAAGATCTGGATACACCCGATCGCGACCTCGATCAGGATCAGCACCACCACGGCGATCTCGAGACGCAACGAGCGCTCGGTGTCGATGATGTCGGTCAGCGCATTGGCCGTCTCGGACACGGCGGTGAGCTTGCGCTCGAGCGTGTCGAGGCGCTCCTTCAATTCGTACTCGTCTTCGAGGCGGGCATAGAGCCGGTCGAGCTCGGGCTTCTCCCAGAGCACGTCGGGCTTCTCGGCGACGGCGACGCGGCCGGCGACGCGCTGCTGCACCAGCAGCGCGTTGCCGATCAGTTGCAGAATGGCCCTGCGCCGGCGCGGCGTGCGGCCGCGCTCGGCGAGCTCGCGCGCGAACGGCTCGATGACGTCGAACACGGCCGCGACACGCCGTTCGTCGCGCGCCAGCGACGTGCTCTTGGCGAGCGCGTCGGCAACCAGAAGCAACCGGTCGTCGGAGAATTTGGCGAGGCAGATCGGCCCGCCCGGCTGGATCACCTCGGCGTTCTCGTCGTTGCAGAGCTGCGCCTGCGCGGTCTCTTCCTCATAGGGGCTGAGCTCGCCGATCACGCGCGGCTTCAGGCTGTCGATCAGCACCTTCTCCTCCGAAGGCAACAGGCCGATCAGCACCACGACGCCGTAGCGGAAGATCACGGCAAGGCCGGCATGGACGCGGAAGGCGGCCGGCGTCGACGACACCAGCGCGCCGAGCTCGAGGCCCGAAGCATTGATGCGGTCGCCCAGCATCAGCGCCCGGATCCGCAAGATCGGCGCGGCGGCCGGCCTGGGAGATGTCGACGGCGCGCTAACAGCAAGTTGATCGGCAGTCATACGAAGCCCTCTTCAGCACAATGGATTGCCTGCTTTTCCCGTTCCCGGGCGTCGTTCCACTCGCATCCTCCTCTCGTAGGATTGCGATCCGCCTGCGTGGCGCGCAATATCGGAACGAAACTCCGGGTTAATACGGTCAAGACAAAGCTGCGCCGAAATATTCAGCAACATTGCCATCCCGCGCGGGACATCTTTGGATGCGATGGCTCTGGCAGTTTACCATCGAACGGCGGAGCCCCCGCCGAAAAGTTGCACTCGGCATTGCCGCGTGTTTATGACAACATCATAACAAGTTACGCTTCTCCCGAAGTGCGGACATCGAAGCCTCAACCATGCTGAGCGTCATCATTCCGACCGAGGGCGTCGAGCAGACGGCGGTCGCAACTCTGGCCGCGCTGGTCCCCGGCGCCGCCGCGGGCATCGTCCGGGAAGTGCTCCTGGTCGACGGCACCCGCAACGGCGTCATCGAGCGCGTGGCCGACGTCGCCGGCTGCCGTTTCATCGGCTTCGAGGGATCCTCGCAGGGCGCGGCGCTGGCCGCCGGTGCGCTCCAGGCTCGGTCGGCCTGGCTGATGTTCCTGCCCGCAGGCGCGGTGCTGGAAACCGGCTGGATCGAGGAGACCACCCAATTCATCCAGGCCGTCGCGAGCAGCGGCCGGGACCGCGCGGCGGTGTTCCGCTACGCCCGCTCGCCCTACGCCGACACCGGATTCCGCGACATGCTCCGCGCCGTGGCCCGCAAGCTGGTCGGCCCGCTCGGCGATCAGGGACTTTTGATCGCGCGTGACCATTACGACCGGATCGGCGGCTACCCGCCCCAAGCCCGCCGCTCCGAGGCGCGGCTGCTGCGCCGGCTCGGCCGCTCGTCCCGGACCATGCTGCGCAGCCGGATCGTCATGGTCGGCTGAAGCCACCTTGTACTCACTCTTGATACTTGCCAAAGTCAAATAATTGTTTGACAATGGCAAGTGTTGAGGTGACCCATGCCATCAAGCCCTCTGCCATCAAGCTCGTCGTCATCAAGCGCTGCGGCCGGACAGGTCGCCGACGACCAGGTTCAGGCGGTCCGCGCCTTCAACCGCTTCTACACCCACAAGCTCGGCGTTCTCGACCAGCAGCTCCTGAAGAGCCCGTTCTCGCTGAGCGAGGCCCGCGTGCTCTACGAGCTCGCCCATGGAGGCGAGCAATCGGCCAAGGAGATCGGCATCGCGCTCGGGCTCGACGCCGGCTATCTCAGCCGCATCGTGCAGAATTTCGACGAGAGCGGCCTGATCGCGCGCAAGCCGCTTGCCAGCGACCGCCGGCAGGTTCAGCTCAGCCTGACCGCAAAGGGCCGCCAGGCCTTCGCCAAGCTGGAGCGCTCGTCCCAGGAGGACGTCGCCGCGATGCTGCGGCCGCTGCCGGACGAGGAGCGCAGGCGGCTCACCGGAGCGATGGAGACGATCGAGCGGCTGCTCGCTTTGCCGCGCGCGCCGGCGCCGCGCGCGATCCTGCGCGATCCCCGCCCCGGCGACATGGGCTGGGTGGTGCATAGCCACGGCGCGCTCTATGCCGGCGAATACGGCTTCGATTCCGGCTTCGAGGCGCTGGTGGCCGAGATCGTCGCCAAATACATGACCTCCTACGATGCCTCGCGCGAGCGCTGCTGGATCGCCGACATCGAGGGCCGCCCGGTCGGCTCGGTGTTCCTGGTGAAGGCCAGCGACGACGTCGCCAAGCTGCGGCTGCTGCTGCTCGACCCCGCCGCACGCGGACAGGGTCTCGGCCAGCGGCTGGTCGCCGAATGCGTCTCGTTCGCACGGGCCTGCGGCTATCGGCGGATGACACTGTGGACGCAGAGCAATCTCACAGCCGCGCGAAAGATCTATCAGGATGCCGGCTTCAAGCTGGTCGCCACCGAGCCGCACCGCAGCTTCGGCCAGAACCTCGTCGGCGAAACCTGGGAGCGCGATCTCTGATGCACCAGCGGCACCAATCCGCGCACCGCATCACCGGAGAGCTCGTCGATCTCTACAAGCGCCGGGCGCGACGCCTGCACGCGGAGGCGTGCCGGCAGATGTGGCTGATGGTGTGGAGTTCGCTGACCAACAAATTCTAGTCGAGAACGAGTGTCGCAAAGAGCGAGATGCGCATCGCTGTGCCCTCGCCCCTTGTGGGAGAGGGCAGCGACGCCGGTAGACGCGGGCTCAGTTGGGTGAGGGGTATGTCTCCACGAGCACAGGTCTCCGCGGAGGGACCCCCTCATCCGGCGCTTCGCGCCACCTTCTCCCACAAGGGGGAGAAGGGAAGAAAGCGTCAACGCCGACAACTACACCGTCGCGCCTTGCGCCTTCGGCCGGCGCAGATGCTCGTCGAGGCGCGGCATGATCTCGACAAAATTGCAGGGGCGCGTGCGGTAGTCGAGCTGAGCGGCGAGAATGCCGTCCCAGCCGTCGCGGCAGGCGCCGGGAGAGCCGGGCAGGCAGAAGATGTAGGTTGCCCCGGCAACGCCCGCGGTGGCGCGGCTCTGGATCGTCGAGGTGCCGATCTTGGCGTGGCTCAGCATGTGGAATGCGATCGAGAAACCGTCCATGCGTTTCTCGAACAAGGGCTCGATCGCCTCCGGCGTGACGTCGCGCCCGGTGAAGCCGGTGCCGCCGGTGGTGATGACGACGTCGACGCCGCTATCCGCAATCCAGCGGCGGATGACGGCGCGGATCGCCTCGACGTCGTCGGTGACGATCTCGCGCGCGGCAAGATGATGGCCCGCGCCGGTGAGGCGGTCGGCCAGCGTCTGGCCGGACTTGTCGTCGGCGAGCGCGCGCGTGTCGGAGACGGTCAGCACCGCGATGTTGAGCGGGATGAACTGTTTTGCTTCGTCGATCGAGGCCACGACTTCACTCCTGTTTCCCCGGCCACCGCCGTCATCCCCGGACGAACGCATTTGCGTTCGCTCGGGAGGTGCGCGCTCTTGCGGCGCAAGCGCACCGCAAGGGCGCACCTCGAAGGATGGGCCGGGAGCTCGCCATCCTTCGAGGCTCGCCGAAGAGGCGAGCACATCAGGATGACGCCACTACTCCTGCATTCCCGGATGCGCAATTGGGCATCATAGTTCGTGCTGCGCTACGTCCGGGGCACGAAGTCCAGTGTACTACGACCCGCCGCCGAACGTGTTGCAGGCCTGGACCGTGCCCTGCTGGTAGCCGGTCATGAACCATTGCTTGCGCTGCGCGGCCGAGCCATGGGTGAAGGAATCGGGCACGACGCGTCCGGTGGCCTGACGCTGGAGCGTGTCGTCGCCGATCGCACTGGCCGTGGTCAGCGCGGCGTCGATGTCGCCGGCTTCCAGGAAGTTCGGACGCTTCTTCGCCTCGCGGTTGACCCAGACGCCGGACAGACAGTCCGCCTGCAACTCCACCTTGACCTGGAGCGCGTTGGCCTCGGCCTTGCTGCCGGCCTGCTGCTGAAGCCGCGTCACGCGCGGAATGATGCCGAGCAGGTTCTGGATGTGGTGGCCGGCTTCATGCGCGATGATGTAGGCGGTGGTGAAATTGCAGGCCGACTTGCCGGAGCAGCCGCGGAAGCGCGTCTCGACCTCGCGGAAGAAGCCGGTGTCGAGGAAGATGGTGCGATCCGGCGGACAGTAGAACGGGCCCATCGCCGACTGCGCCATGCCGCAGCGGCCGCCATTGGTGGCGTTGCGGAACAGCACGATCTTCGGACCGGTGTAGGACTGGCCGCTGGCCTGGAAGATCTCGCTCCAGCGGTCGTCGATCTCGCCGAGGATGCCGGAGATCATGCTGCCCATCTCGTCGGTCGGCGCGCCGCGCTTGGCCGACGTCGACTGGCGATCGGTCTGGTAGCTCGGCGCCTGGCCGCCGCCGGTGAGGATCTCGGCGCCGCCGATCAGGATGCGCGGATCGATGCCGAAGGCGTAGCCGATCAGGCCGAGCACGATGATGGTGCCGATGCCGAGCCCGCCGCCGCCCATGGGCAGGCCGAACCCGCCGCCTCCGCCGCCGCCAAACCCGCCGCCGCCTTCGTCGCGACGATCCTCGATGTCGTCGCTGCGGCGGAAATCATCGTAGCGCATGGCGGGCTTCCCTTAAGTCCTTGATGGCGTCAATTGGGCGCAAATGCGACAAAGCTCAACGCGCCACATACGTAAAATTTCCGTTGCCTTTATCAATATCCCGCTCGGCAATTATTGCCTAGTGCGGCAGCATGCCGATGCCAGCAATTTTTTCCGAGGGTTGAGCAATTTTTTCCGAGAGAAATTTGGAGTCGTTCCGCAGCTCCAGCTGCTCCCGCAGCGCGAAGAAACGCGAAATTCACTGTAAAACTCGGCGAATGCGAACAGCGAACCACGCACCACGCGCGATGCGAGGCCTGCACACGAAAGCGGCGGATTAAGTCGATTTTTACTTTGCCCCTTCAATGTAACGGTCAGTCGGTTGTTTGGTCCCGCGTCGCCGACAGCGTCGCCTGAGTCAGAGTTCTTGAGTCATGGTAGAGTCGCGTCGCGGGGCGTCTGCAAGGGCGCCCCGCACAAATTTTGAGTCTTCGTCGCATCGCATCATCCTCGGTGATTGCGTCGCCGAGATGTCGAAGCTTCAGGCTGGTTCGGTCGATCTGGTGTTCGCAGATCCGCCGTACAATCTCCAGCTCAAGGGCGATCTGAAGCGCCCCGACGAATCCCATGTCGATGCCGTCAACGACGACTGGGACAAGTTCGATTCATTCTCCGCCTATGACGATTTCACCCGCGCCTGGCTGCTTGCCGCCCGCCGCGCGATGAAGCCGTCGGCGACGATCTGGGTGATCGGCTCCTATCACAATATCTTCCGCGTCGGCGCGATCATGCAGGACCTCGGTTTCTGGCTCCTGAACGACATCGTCTGGCGCAAGACCAACCCGATGCCGAACTTCCGCGGCCGCCGCTTCACCAACGCGCACGAGACCATGATCTGGGCCGCGCGCGACGAGAAGGCCAAGGGCTACACCTTCAACTACGAAGCGCTGAAGGCCGCCAACGAGGACGTGCAGGCACGTTCCGACTGGCTGATCCCGCTCTGCACCGGCGAGGAGCGCCTCAAGGGCGCCGACGGCAAGAAAGTGCATCCGACGCAGAAGCCGGAAGGCCTGCTCGCGCGCGTGCTGCTGTCGTCATCGAAGCCCGGCGATCTCGTGATCGACCCCTTCAACGGCACCGGCACCACCGGCGCCGTCGCCAAACGTCTCGGCCGCTCCTATATCGGCTTCGAACGCGACAAGACCTACGCCAAGGCCGCCGAGGCCCGCATCGCCGCGGTCGAGCCGCTGCCGGAGGCAAGCCTTGCCCCGTTCATGACCGCGCGCGAGGCGCCGCGGGTCGCGTTCTCCGAGCTGATCGAGCGCGGCATGATCATGCCCGGCACGAAGCTGTTCGACGCCAAGAAGAAGCTCGGCGCCCTGGTCCGCGCCGACGGCGCCATCATGTTCGGCGACAAGGTCGGCTCGATCCACCGCATCGGCGCGGTGGCGCAGGGCGCGCAGGCCTGCAACGGCTGGACCTTCTGGCATGTCGAGACCAAGAAGGGTCTCAAGCTGATCGACGAGCTCCGCGCCGAGATCCGCTCCGGCATGGCGGCGGAGTAGTCCTCCGTCTCCTCCGTCATTCCGGGGCTCGCGAAGCGAGAACCCGGAATCCATCGACCCCAAGCACACGCCGCCCAATGGACTCTCAGATGCGCAATTGCGCATCATAGCTCGCGCCAAGAGGCGCGCCCCGGAGTGACAGCGGTGGTTGAAAGCCAGCGGAACCAGGACTAGATTCGACCGATCAGCCCCGTCCTGACCGGTTGGCTCTCATGCGACGACAGTCCGAGACCTTGCTGCTGGTGCCGCTGCTGCCGATCTTCCTGCTCGGCATGTTTCCGATGTTCCTGATCGCGCTGCTGGGATTTTTCGGCCTCGCTCTGTTCGGCGTGCTCGTGGTCTGCGTCGGACTCGCCAGCAGCAACGAGGCGCACGACGATTTCAATCACGACGTCATCGTGCACGGCTACTCGCGCGGATCGGAGCGATCGGCACGGGCCTCCGACATGCATCTTGCCGCGCGGCTCGGGCTGCGGCTGGAAGCCGTCGGCGCCGGGATGATTATTACGGCGGCGATCGGCCTTTGTTACGCCGGCTGATCTGCGCGGCGCGCAGGTACCGCCCGGCAAACTCGCCGGTTGCCCTCCCCGACGAGCTTCAGGCAAGACAGGCCGGCCCCGCGGCGATGACGCTGCGTTCACTCTCGGCAAGAAACACTGGGGAGATGTGTGATGCTCAAATTCTATTTCAACGGTTCGCCGAACCCGACCAAGGTCGCGCTTTATCTCGAAGAGTCCGGCCTTCCTTTCGAGCCGGTGAAGATCGACACCCGCAAGGGCGAGCAGTTCACGCCGGATTTCCTCAAGATCAATCCGAACGGCAAGGTGCCGGCGATCGACGACGGCGGCACGATCGTGTTCGACTCGAACGCCATCCTGCTCTATCTCGCCGAGAAGACCGGAAAATTCCTGCCCGCCGCGTCGTTGCGCGGCGAGACGCTGTCATGGCTGATGTTCATCGCCACCGGCGTCGGCCCGTATTCGGGCCAGGCCGTGCACTTCAAGCATTTCGCGCCGAAGGACCAGAACCACGACTACGCCCATAACCGCTATCAGTACGAGACCGATCGCCACTACAAGATTCTCGACGGCCACCTCAAAGACCACCGCTACATGGTCGGCGACAGCTATTCGATCGTCGACATGGCGCTGTGGGGCTGGGCGCGGATGGTGCCGTTCAAGCTCGGCGACGACGCCTTTGCACGATATCCGAACGTAAAGCGGCTGGTGGACGAGATCTCGGCGCGCCCTGCGGCTGTGCGCGCGATCGCGCTGAAGGACAAGTTCACCTTCAAGGCCGAGATGGACGACGAAGCGCGCGCCAACATGTTCAAGCACATGACGACCAAGGTCGCCTGATCGCGCCACGCCTTCAACCCGGGTCCACGCGCCTGCGCGTGGACCTTTGCTTTTGAAATGCCCGCGCCGATCAGGCGGCGTGGACCGAGTTCAGGAACCTGGCGACCTCCTGCTTCAGCCGGTTGCTGTCGGCCGACAGCGAGCGCGCCGCCGAGAGCACCTGCGAGGAGGCCGAACCAGTCTCGGAAGCGCCGCGCTGCACGTCGCCGATATTGGTCGAGACGCGCTGGGTGCCGTGGGCCGCCTGCTGGACGTTGCGGGAGATCTCCTGCGTCGCCGCGCCCTGCTGCTCCACGGCCGCCGCGACCGTCGAGGAAATCTCCGACAGCCGCTCGATGGTGCCGCTGATCTCCCTGATGGCGCCGACGGATTGCTCGGTAGCGGCCTGGATGTTGGAAATCTGCTGGCCGATCTCACCGGTCGCTTTCGCGGTCTGCTCGGCCAGCGCCTTGACCTCGGAGGCGACCACGGCAAAGCCGCGGCCGGCCTCGCCCGCGCGCGCCGCCTCGATGGTGGCGTTCAGCGCCAGCAGATTGGTCTGGCCGGCGATGGTGCTGATCAGCTCGACCACGTCGCCGATGCGGGCGGCCGCCTTGGAGAGCTCGCCGACCCGGTCGTTGGTCCTGCTCGCCTGCCCGACCGCCTCGCTGGCGATGCGGGCGGATTCCTGCACCTGGCGGGCGATCTCCGAAACCGAGGAGGACAGCTCCTCGGTCGCGGACGCAACCGCCTGTACGTTGGCCGAGGCCTCTTGTGAGGCGCTGGCGACTTCCGTGGACAGGTCCTGGGCCCGCGAGGCGGTCGTGGTCAACGTGCCGGCCGAGGCCTCCAACTCGTTCGACGCCGATGATACGGTGTCGACGATCTCGCCGACCGCACGTTCGAACTGGTTGGCCAGGTTTCTCATGTCGGCCTTGCGGCCCTCGGCCTGCCGCGCCTCGACCTCGACCTGCTCGTGACGCAGGCGCTCGGTCTCGACCATGCTCTCCTTGAACACCTGGATCGCCTTGGCCATGTCGCCGATCTCGTCGCGATTGCCACGGCCCGGAATCTCGACCTTGAGATCGCCACCGGCGAGCAGCCCCATCGCCCGGGTCATCGTGGTCAGCGGTCCGACGATGCTGCGCGCGATCAGGAAGGCGACGAGGCTGCCGAACAGGATCGCAAGGCCGCCGGCGACTTCCTGGATCCAGGTCGTATTGGCAATGACGCCATCGGCCGCCGCGCGCGACTTCTGGTAGTCGGCCTTCAATCCGGTCTCCGCCACCTTGAGCTTGTCGACGCTTTCGCCGATCAGGGGAGCGATACTGTTGCGGTAGATTTCATCGGCCTGGAGGATTGCGGCGGAGGTCGTCTCGAACGCCGCCTTGTAGGCCGAAAGCGAGCTCTTGATCGGTCCGAACGCGGCCTTGACCTCGTTCGGCAGACCGGCCCCCTCCAGTGACTTGAGCGCTTGCTGCGCCCGATCGACATTGGTCCTGAAGGTCGCCGGCCCCTTTGCGTCCCGGACGGCGAGGAAGCGCCAGTTTGCGACACGAACCAGCAGGATCTTGGATTCGAGATCGGCGACGGGGGCGGTCACGCTGGTATCGCCGGTTTCACGCGCGGCGTCGACGAGCTTGCCGGTGTTGGCGGTCAGCTCATCGCCGCCGGCGAGCAGAACAGCCTTGCCTTTCGCCGTCTCGTTGACCGCAGCGCCCATGCGCTCGCGCAGGGACTTCATCTTTTCGACGTCACCGATCAGGCCATTGTAGATCTTGAGCCGCTCCTCGGAGACCGTCGACTTGGCCGCGTCCTTCAGCAGCTCCACCGTAGCCCCCTCCCGCTCCGCAGCCTCCTTGAAGGCCGGCTCGTTGGCGTCATAGATGTAGCGGAGATTGGCGCGCCGCAGCGCCTGGAGGTTGATCGAGATTTCCTGGACGCGGGCCGTGTTGTCCGAGAGTGCGGATAGCCGCGCCATCTGGCCCTGGACCGCCCACAAATTCCAGATCGCGACCGCGGCCATGATCAAGCCAACGACAACGAGAACCGAAAATCCGGCGTAGAGACGCCCCCGGATTCTGAAACGCAAGCTCGGCATCTGCACCGTCCATCCATAGCAAGAGAGATGGAGTAACCGAACGACTCCCCGACGTCGCAGCGGCCCCCCGCCCAGCCGCAATCACCTTTCGGAGATTCGCGCTGCACCGCGACACCATGAAGAATACTTCTTAATTCAATGCTGCATTTGCCACGCGTCGACTACGGAGGATCGCACGAAAGAGTGCCCGCGGGGATGGCGGGCACCGCCAGGTCTGCAATCATCTGAACAGGAAAGTGGCAATCGAAACTGTCCGACGCGGTTTGCGCCAGGGTGCAGTGCGAGTCGCACGCCCAGCAAAATTGTATCGACGAATTTATCCGGGCAACGAGCAGCTGCCCGCGCGATCGAGCTGAAGGATCCACCCGCGCCGCGCAGGTCCACGCGCATGCGCGTGGACCTTTGCTCCTGAGACGCCCGCGCCGATCAGGCGGCGTGGACCGAGTTCAGGAACCTCGCGACCTCCTGCTTCAGCCGGTTGCTGTCGGCCGACAGCGAGCGCGCCGCCGAGAGCACTTGCGAGGAGGCCGAACCGGTCTCGGAAGCGCCGCGCTGCACGTCGCCGATATTGGTCGAGACGCGCTGGGTGCCGTGGGCCGCCTGCTGGACGTTGCGGGAGATCTCCTGCGTCGCCGCGCCCTGCTGCTCCACGGCAGCCGCGACCGTCGAGGAAATCTCCGACAGCCGCTCGATGGTGCCGCTGATCTCCCTGATGGCGCCGACGGATTGCTCGGTAGCGGCCTGGATGTTGGAAATCTGCTGGCCGATCTCACCGGTGGCCTTCGCGGTCTGCTCGGCCAGCGCCTTGACTTCGGAGGCAACCACGGCAAAGCCGCGGCCGGCCTCGCCCGCGCGCGCCGCCTCGATGGTGGCGTTCAGCGCCAGCAGATTGGTCTGGCCGGCGATGGTGCTGATCAGCTCGACCACGTCGCCGATGCGGGCGGCCGCCTTGGAGAGCTCGCCGACCCGATCGTTGGTCCTGCTCGCCTGCCCGACCGCCTCGCCGGCGATGCGGGCGGATTCCTGCACCTGGCGGGCGATCTCGCCGACAGAGGAGGAGAGCTCCTCGGTCGCGGAGGCAACCGCCTGTACGTTGGCCGAGGCCTCTTGAGAGGCGCTGGCGACCTCCGTGGACAGGTCCTGGGCCCGCGAGGCGGTCGTGGTCAACGTGCCGGCCGAGGCCTCCAATTCGTTCGACGCCGACGACACGGTGTCGACGATCTCGCCGACCGCACGTTCGAACTGGTTGGCCAGGTTTCTCATGTCGGCCTTGCGGCCCTCGGCCTGCCGCGCCTCGACCTCCACCTGCTCCGCGCGCATGCGCTCGGTGTCGACCATGTTGTTCTTGAACACCTCGATCGCCTTGGCCATGTCGCCGATCTCGTCGGCCTTGCCGCGGCCGGGAATCTCGACCTCGAGATTGCCACCGGCGAGCAGCCCCATCGCGCGCGTCATCGAGGTCAGGGGACCGACGATGCTGCGGGCGATCAGGAAGGCGACGATCAACCCGAACAGAACGGCGAGGGCGCCCGCGATCGCCTGCACGGACGTCGTGCCCTCGATCACGGCTTCGGCGGTGGTACGTGAATCCTTGTAGTCCTTCTTCAGGGTGGTTTCGGCGACCTTGAGCTTGCCGATGCTCTCGACGATGAGCGGGGCGAGGTTCTTGTGATAGATCTCGTCGGCCTGGAGCATCGCGGCCGACGTCGTCTCGAACGCGGATTTGTAGATTCCGAGCGAGGTCTTCACCGGCGCGAGCGTGGCGCGCAATTCCGTCGCCTGCGGGCTCTTTTCGAGCGCCGTGAGCCGCTGCATGGCCCTGTCGACATTCGTCCTGAAGTTGGCCGGCCCCTTGGTGTCGCGCAGGGCCAGGAAACGCCAGTTCGCGATCTGGACGAGAAGGAGCCTGGATTCGAGGTCCGCGACGAGGGCCGCGGTGTCTTCGTCAACGGCTGCGCGCGCCGTATCGACCAGCTTGCCCATCTTGACGGTCAGCTCGTCGCCGCTGGGCAGCAGCGTCGCCTTGCCGGTTCTCGCCTCGTTGACGGCGTCCCCGAGATTGTCACGCAGGCTCCGCATCCTGGCGATGTCGGTGATGAGATCTTCGTAGAGCTTGCGCCGCTCCTCGGAGGCCGTCCCCTGCGCTCCGACCTTCAACAGCTCGGTCGCCGCGGCTTCCCGTTCAGAAGCTTCCTTCATCGCAGGTTCGCTGGCGTCGTAGATGTAGCGCAGATTGGCCCGCTGGATCGCCTGGAGATGGGTCGAGATCTCCAGAACCCGCGCCGTGCTGTCCGAGAACGCCGAGAGTTTTGCGACCTGATCCTGCACGGCCCGCAAGTTCCAGATGGCGACCACCGCCATCACGAGACCGACCGCCACCAAGGCCATGAAGCCTGCGTACAGGCGTCCCCTGATCCGCAAACGAAATTTCGGCATTCCCACTGTCCACCCAGATGCATGTGAATTCGAGCGGCCGAACGTCCGGCGATCGTCACCGGCCACCCTGGCAGCCGTGGGTCGTTGCTCGGCGACCCACGCTGCACCGCGACACAATGGGGGACACTCGTTAATTGAACCTTCTAATTCTTCGCGCGTGCGCGCGAAGGATCGCAGCAGAACTGCTGATTTTATCGGCAGTTGCGCAAGGTTTTGGCGCAAGGCCCGCAGGCGCATGCAGATCGCTGCATGGAGCGTCCCGATGGACGTTCGTCAGGCCGCCCCTGCGTCATTTTGCCAAGCGCGTTCTCGACCGCTTCCGGCGGGGGCGAGGCAACGCCTTCCGATCTTAACTTCGCCGGCGGGGCTTATGCAGCTCGTACGCAATCTCCGACCGGGTCATCCCGCAGTCCTGCAGCTCTCGTTCGGTCATGGCAGCGAGCTGGCACCGGGCCCGGGACCGCTCCCGCCGGACCCGCATGATCTCCACCAGCGCCCGCCAGGCCCGCACGACCATCGACGGCCGTGACGGACCGGGTCGGTCGCTCGGCGCGACGTCGTTCAATCCGGTCAGCTCGCGGCCCTCGCGGGTGTTTGCGGAAACGGGCCGAGCGCCTTCTCGGTCAGGACCGAGTCGCAATATTCCCGGATCTCCTTGATCCTGCCGCCCTCCAGGCGAAACACCAGGCAGTAATCGTTGTCGTAGCGCACGCCTTCCGGCGTGACGTTGTCGCCCTTGGCTTCGACCACGACGATGTCGCCATCGGCGATAAAGCGGTGGGCAACGGTGCGCGTCCGGTCGCGCAGGCGGGTGCGCACATAGCCGTGCAGATCGTTGAGGATCGCTTCCTTGCCGGTGAAGGTGCGCGACCAGGAATACTGACCGGTCACGACCCATCTGGCATCGTCGGCGAGGCTTGCGGTGAACAGGGCGCGGTCGCGCGCGCCCGGATCGGGGTTGGCGGCGGCGGCGAAAATATCCTGCATCAGTTTCTTGTTGGCGGCAGCGCTCATGGCGGCATCTCCGTGTGGTGGCGTCGTGGAGATCATCGTCCGCCGATCAGCATTCTTCAAATCGATAGCCAATATGATATCTATTCGCCTCATGAATTTGAATTCGCTTGACCTGAACCTCTTGACCGCACTCGACGCGCTGCTGCGCGAAGCCAATGTCAGCCGCGCGGCCATGAGGATCGGCCTGTCACAGCCGGCGACGAGCCACGCGTTGCAACGCCTGCGCGACATCTTCGGCGACCCGCTGCTGGTGCGCACCGGCGCGCGCATGGAGCTGACGCCGCGGGCACAGGCCCTGCGCGCGCCGCTGGCACAGGCGCTCGATCAGGTGCGCGGGCTGTTCGTGCCGGATGAATTCGACGCCGCGCGCAGCGAACGGCAATTCCGCCTGATGATGCCGGACCTCGCGGTCGAGCTGTTGATGCCGCCCTTGATGGAGAAAGTGACGCGGGCCGCTCCCAACGTTCGCGTCGATGTCGTGCCGTGGCGGGGGCCTGCGATCTTCCACGCCGAGTTCGCCCGCACCATCGACCTCGTGATCTCGATCGGCAACGCCTTCAAGGGCTTTCACCGCCAGCTGCTCTACACCGACAGCGACGCGCTGGCGGTGCGGCGCGGCCATCCCATGGGAGCCAAGCTGAAGCGGCGCGAGACGTTCCTCGCCGCGCGCCATGTCGGCGTGATCATCCGGGGCAATAGTGAGGATCTGATCGACACCTGGCTGCGAGCCAAGGGCATCGAGCGGCACATTACACTCGTCGTGTCAGGCTATCTCGAAGCGCTGCACGTCGCCGCCCGCACCGACCTTGTCGCCTTCGTGCCGCGCCGGCTGATCGCGGCGCTGTCGAGGCAGCTCGGCCTCGTCACCGTGACCCCACCGCTCGACCCCGGCATCGACGAGCAGTTCATGTTCTATCCGACCCGCGCGCAGATGGATTCCGGCTCGATCTGGCTGCGGCGGCTGATGCTGGAGACGGGACGGGAGTTGGAGAAGCGGAGGGCCGGATAGGATGCAGCTTCAACAAGCACGGTGTCGTTCCGGACAAGCGCGCCCCAAGCGCGCGCCGATCCGGGACCCATAACCCCAGGGCGCTGTTTGGCGAAGACTCGTGGTTGTCAGCTCACGCCGCAACGTCTCCCTGGGGTTATGGGTCCCGGGTCTGCGCTTACGCTTGCCCGGGACGACAGGGGAATATACGGCTGCGCTCTTACGCCTTCTGCGCGTCCATCACCTTGCGCACGGCAGGCCGTTCCGACATCCGCTTGAAATGATCGGCGATCTTCGGCGTGGCGTTGATGTCGACGCTGTCGCCTTCGAGCCAGGTCGACAGGGTGTAAAGATAGGGATCGCAGATCGTGAACTGATCGCCCATCACCCACGGCCCCCTAAACATCTTCTGCTCGATCAGGGCGAAGCAGGCGCCCATGGTCTTCGGCACCATCGCCTTCATGTCGGCGAACGAGCTCTCCTGTGTCGCCCAGCGCGCGCCGCGCATCTTGTGCGCATGGTTGATGTGCACGGTCGAGCAGAGATAGGAATTGAACGACTGCACCTGGGCGAAGTCGAAGGGATCGTCGAGCGGCGCGAGCTTCGCCTTGGGAAAGGTCTGCGCGATATAGGCCAGCATCGCCGGCGTCTCGGTCAGGACGCCGCGGTCGGTCACCAGCGCGGGCACGCGGCCCTTCGGGTTGATAGCGAGATAGTCCGGGCTGTTCTGCTGATTGTCCTTGAAGCTCAGCCGTTCAGCCGTGTAGTCGGCGCCGGCCTCCTCCAGGGTGATGTAGGTGGCGAGCGCGCAGGTGCCGGTGGCGTAGTAGAGCTTGAGCATGTCGGACCTCATGGGAAAATTGGAAATTAACGACTGTCGGCCCCGAGGTCCATAGCACGACATCCTCTTCGCAGTTGCCCACATCCGCCCGCCTGTGCCAAGACGCCCGCAATCGGAGGGGCTTTGTCATGACGGTACTCATCGCCGGCGGCGGCATCGGCGGGCTGACGCTTGCGCTCAGCCTGCACGGAATCGGCGTTCCCGTAAAAGTGTTCGAGAGCGTCGCGGAGCTGAAACCACTCGGCGTCGGCATCAACGTGCTGCCGCATGCCGTGCGCGAGCTGATCGAGCTCGGGCTGATCGACAAGCTCGATGCCAGCGGCGTGCGCACAAGCGAGCTCGCCTACTTCTCCAAGCACGGCAAGCCGATCTGGAGTGAGCCGCGCGGGCTGGAGGCCGGCTACAAATGGCCGCAATTCTCGATCCATCGCGGCACGCTGCAGCAGCTCCTGCTCGACACCGCAATCGAGCGGCTCGGCCGCGACAGCATCCTCACCAGCCATCATCTGACCGGCTGGACCGAGACAGCGGACGGCGTCCGCGCCGATTTTATCGACAAGGCGACCGGCAAGGCCGCAGGCACCTACGAAGGCGCGATCATGATCGCCGCCGACGGCATCCATTCCGCCGCACGAGAAAAGCTCTATCCCGATGAAGGCCCGCCGATCTGGAACGGCCGCATCCTCTGGCGCGGCGTGACGCCGGCAAAGGCATTCCTCACCGGCCGCACCATGATCATGGCCGGGCACGAGATCCTGAAATTCGTCTGCTATCCGATCAGCAAGGTGCCGGATGCGGCGGGCAACCATCTGATCAACTGGGTCGCTGAGCGCCACATGCCGCCGACCTACCAGTGGCGACGCGAGGACTATAACCGCACCGCGCGGCTGGAGGAGTTCTTGCCGTGGTTCGAGAGCTGGCAGTTCGACTGGCTCGACGTGCCCGGCCTGATCCGGAACTGCCCGCACGCCTACGAATATCCGCTGGTGGACCGCGATCCGGTGTCACAGTGGACGTTCGGCCGCGTCACGCTGATGGGGGATGCCGCGCATCCGATGTACCCGATCGGATCGAACGGCGCCTCGCAGGCGATCCTCGATGCCCGCGTCATCACCCGCGAGATCCTGGCGCATGGCCCGACGCAGGCAGCGCTGCTCGCCTACGAGGCCGAGCGGAGGCCGGCGACCACCGACCTCGTCCTGCTCAACCGCAAGAACGGACCCGAGCAGGTGATGCAACTGGTCGAAGAGCGCGCGCCCGACGGCTTTGAGGTCGTCACCGACGTGCTGTCGCAGCACGAGCTGGAAGACATCGCCGCCAACTACAAGCGCGTCGCGGGGTTCCAGGTCGAGGCGCTGAATGCCAAGCCGCCGATCGTGCCGCGTCGCGCCGATGCGAGAGGCGCGAGCACCTAGGTCGTTGCTTCACACTCCGCAATGCCGTTGACGGGCGCGAGTTAGGTGGAGCGACGACCGCCCAAGGTTGACGACATGCGCTTAAGCTTGTTGATGGCACGGATAGCGTAACCGAGCCCGACGGGATTGGTCTGGCGCAGGAAGGCGACCTTTTTCACATAGTCTTCGATGTGCCATTTGGCGTGCGCGCCCTCGCGGAAGAAGACAACGTCGCCGACACCGTAGCGCTTCGGTGGCATGCCATCGCTCTCGATCACCGTTGATCCTTCAAGGATCATGATCGTCTCGTCGAGATCGTAGTACCAGTTGAACTTGCCCGTGGTGCAGGACCAGATCAGGGTCGTGGCGGTGCCGCACGCGCTGGTTGACAGCAGGTGCGAGCGCGCTTCCGGATTTCCTTCAATGATCCAGGATGGCTCAATCGGGGACGGTTTAAGATCGACGTTGGTGTGACCGGTCTCAATAAGCGCAAGCGCCATGACTCACCTCAAGGCCTCAAATAACGCGCAGCTTGACAATCATCCCGTTCAGGTTTGTGAAATTTTTATCGGGGGCACTAACATTCAAAGTTTCCGCCAAAAATATGAATTGGTCAATTTGCCGCAAGTCACGTCGATGACGCCTCGACCGTCGCGATTCGCCTGCGGATTGCGCGGATCCACCTGTTTTCTCTGCCGGCTGCGACAATATGCGCGAGTCAAATGCTCGCGTTGCTAGAGCCGACAACGAGCCGCACGCTCATTGCGTGCGCAAGGAATTCGCGAGCAAATTCTGCGATTGCACGCGCGGGTAGATCTCTGTCCGCTTCCGCGCTGCGCGAGGCATCCCCTCCTACTCGAGCAGAATGGGCCCGCCGCACCTGGATCAGCGAACCACTCTCGCCGCTTCCAGCAGCCGCTCGCTCGCGGTCGCGGTGGCAAGCACGGTGCCGTCCTCGGTCATCAGCCTGGCCTCGACGAAGGCAATGGTCTTGCCGAGTTGCGTCACCGTCGCCTCGCCGATGATCGGGCCGGGCTTTGCGGGGCTCAGGAAGTTCACGGTCATGCTGATGGTGGTGGTGTAGAGCCGGCCCTCGCTCATCACCAGCACGGCCGGGCCCATGGTGTCGTCGAGCATGGCCGAGAGCATGCCGCCCTGGATGAAGCCCGCCGGATTGCAGAATTCGGGCTTGCCCTCGAAGCCGAGCTTGATCCAGCCCTCCTCCGGACGGGCATCGAGCAGGCGCCATCCCAGCAGCTCGGCACAAGGCGGCCTGGGAAAGTTGTCGAGCGCGGTCTTGACCATTGGGGAGCCTCCGTGTCGCCCCTGTTAACGCGGCCCTGCTGCCAGCGTGGTGTCAGGAGGATGGGGCCGGCGGGAGGCGCAATCCGTGCGCGATCACCTTGCGCATGACGTTGGGCAGCGCTTCGCCGGCCAGCGTCGCGATCGGCACCCAGCGCATGCCCGCGGGTGCCCGCGTGCGAGCTTCTGCCTTGGCGGTATAGACCACCAGTTCCAGCGGAAAATGCGTGAAGACGTGGGTGACGACGCCCACCCTGCGCTGCCAGCGCGACAGGCCCTTCAGCGCGGGCGCCTGCTGCTTCGCCGTCGCGTCCTCCTGACCGGCGAGCCAGTCCGAGCCCGGCACCTCCGTCATGCCCCCGAGCAGGCCCTTTTCGGGCCGGCTGCGGACCAGCAGTTCGTCGCCGCGCGTCACGACGAAGGCAGCGCCGCGCCGCAGCGTCCCGCTCTTCTTCGGCGCCTTGCGCGGAAAACTCTCCTGCGTGCCTTGCGCGCGTGCGATGCAATCATCGTTCAGCGGACACAGCGAGCAGGCCGGCTTCTTCGGCGTGCAAATCGAAGAGCCGAGATCCATCAATGCCTGTGCGCTATCACCGGCGCGGGAGTCGGCAAGGAGCGTCGCCGCCAGTTGCTGGATCAGCGGTTTTGATTGCGGCAGCTCCTCCTCGACCGCGAACAGGCGCGACACCACCCGCTCGATATTGCCGTCGACCGGCATGGTGCGGCGATCGAAGGCGATCGCGGCGACCGCAGCCGCGGTGTAAGGCCCGATGCCCGGCAGCGCGCGCAGCCCCTCCTCCGTGTCGGGAAAGACGCCGGCATGCTCGCGCGTCACCGCGACCGCGCAGGCATGGAGATTGCGCGCACGGGAGTAATAGCCGAGCCCCGCCCACATCCGCAGCACGTCGTCCTGCGAAGCCCGCCCCAGCGCGGTGACATCAGGCCAGCGCGCGACGAATTTTTCGAAGTAAGGGCCGACCGCCTTTACCGTGGTCTGCTGGAGCATGATCTCGGACAACCACACGCGGTAAGGGTCCGATGCCTCACCAGACGCCGCCCGCCACGGCAGGTGGCGGCGGTGGCGGTCATACCAGGCGAGCAGCGCCAAGGGGCGCGATGCGGTCTCCGGCTGACTGGGTTCCGATTTCGCCTTCAGGGCGGATTTGGGGCTCATGCTCCCACTGTAACGACAACGCACCGACCTCTCCACGCCATGCCCGCGCTTGTCGCGGGCATCCACGTCTTTCTTCGCAAGAGAACGTGGATGGCCGGGGCGAGCCCCGGCCATGACGGCGAAGAGCCTGTGGCTCTCACGCCGCAGTGCTATAAGGGTCCATGTCCAAATTCCCACCCAAGCCGGGCCCCATCAGCGCCAAGCCGCTCTCGCTGCTGCTCAACGACGTCTTTGCCGAGGCGTACGCCAAACAGGGCTTTGCCGCGCGCGAGTTGGTGACGCGGTGGGCGCAGATTGCCGGGGCGGAGATCGCGGCGCATGCCGAGCCCCTCAAGATGCAATGGCCGCGACCGGTCGAGGGCCAGCCGCAGGAGCCGGCCACGCTGGTGCTGCGGGTCGAGGGGCCGATGGCGCTGGAGATCCAGCATTCCGCGGATGTGATCCTGGAACGGGTCAACCGCTTCTTCGGCTGGAGCGCGGTCGGCAAGCTCGCCTTCCGCCAAGCCCCCCTGTCGCGCGCCAAGCGGCCGGTCCGGCCGAGCCCGCCGGACCCCAAGAGTGTCGCCAAGGTGGAGGAGACCCTCGGGGACATCGAAGATGAACAGCTCAAGTCGGCGCTGGCGCGGCTCGGGGCGGCCATCAAGCGAAATTGAGCCTCATTTCGCGGTCAATCTGGACCCGTTCCCGCGGCCCGCCATTGCCTCAAACGACGTTTCAAGCTAGCGACAGGCCGCCCAAATGGGAACTTCGGGCAAGACCACGCCAATCCGGGAGCCGACCTTGATCATCACCCGCCGCGCCTTCACCACGATGCTGTCGCTGACCGGGCTTGCCGCGGTCGCCGGGTTCTCCCCATTGCGGTTCATCTCCGAGGCCATGATCCCTGAAGCAATGGCGCAGGCCGCCGGCGACGTGGCCAAGCCCGTGTCGCTGCCCGACATGGCGCTCGGCCCGAAGGACGCCGCCGTCACCATCACCGAATTCGCCTCGATGACCTGCCCGCATTGCGCGGCCTTCAACGAGCAGGTGTTCCCCAAGATCAAGGCGGAATACATCGACACCGGCAAGATCCGTTACGTCTTCCGCGAGTTCCCGCTCGACATCAAAGCCGCCGCCGGCTCGATGCTGTCGCGCTGCATCGCCAATGGCGATGCGCCGAAATACTTCGCTGTCACCGACATGCTGTTCCGGCAGCAGAACGACTGGGTGATGAAGAACACCACCGAGACCCTGACGCGGATCGGCAAGCAGGCCGGCCTCACCCAGCAGCAGGTCGAAGCCTGCCTGAAGGACCAGGCGCTGCTCGACAAGATCGCCGCCGACCAGAAATACGCCAGCGACGTTTTGAAGGTGGATTCGACGCCGACCTTCTTTATCAACGGCGAGAAGATCAAGGGCGAGGCCTCGTTCGAGGAATTCGCCAAGAAGATCAATCCGCTGCTGAAGAGCTGATTCTTCGCCCTCAACGCCTGATTCGCATCTCGAAAGCCGTATCATTCCCGGGATAAATCCCTTGGGAAAAGCGGCTTTCGCCGGTTGCCCTCGCGGCGCACCGCGGCCATTGTCCAGCCGCATGAGGCGCCTCGCGCGACTCGCCCGGATAGCGACATTGCCTTCCATGGTATTGTCCCGGCAGGGGGATTCGCGCCTGCCAACAGAGATGCGTGCTTATGAAAATCACCCGCCTGCGCCTTCACGGCTTCAAGTCCTTCGTTGAGCCCACGGACTTCGTCATCGAGCCCGGCCTGACCGGCGTGGTCGGACCCAACGGTTGCGGCAAGTCGAATCTCGTCGAAGCGCTGCGCTGGGCGATGGGTGAGACCTCGTACAAGAGCTTGCGCGCCGCCGACATGGACGCGGTGATCTTCGCCGGATCCGGCAACCGTCCGGCGCGCAACCACGCCGAAGTGACGATGACGATCGACAACGCCGATCGCACCGCGCCGGCGGCTATGAACGACAGCCAGCTTCTGGAGATCTCCCGCCGCATCGAGCGCGAGGCTGGCTCGGTCTATCGCATCAACGGCCGCGACGTGCGCGCCCGCGACGTGCAGATCCTGTTCGCCGACGCCGCCACCGGCGCGCGCTCGCCCGCCCTCGTCCACCAGGGCAAGATCGGCGAGATCATCCAGGCCAAGCCGGAGCAGCGCCGCCGCGTGCTGGAAGACGCCGCCGGTGTCGCAGGTCTCCATGCCCGCCGCCACGAAGCCGAGCTGCGGCTGAAGGCGGCCGAAACCAACCTCACCCGCGTCGAGGACGTGATCGGCCAGCTCTCCGGCCAGATGGAAGGCCTGAAGAAGCAGGCCCGCCAGGCCGTGCGCTATCGCGAGGTCGCGGCCAAGGTCCGCAAGGCCGAAGCCACCCTGTTCCATCTGCGCTGGATCGGCGCCCATGCCGACGTCAACGAATCCGGCCAGACCCACGATCTCGCCGTGCGCGAGATGGCCGAGCGCACCCAGCACCAGGCCGAAGCCGCCCGCATCCAGGCGATCCGCGCCGCCGAAATGCCGGCGCTGCGCGATGCCGAGGCGCGCGCCGCGGCCGGGCTCCAGCGCCTGACCAATGCCCGCGAACTGCTCGACCGCGAGGAAGAGCGCGCCAAGGAGCGCGTCGCCGAGCTCGAACGCCGCCTCGCCCAGTTCGAAGGCGACATTTCCCGTGCTCAGCAACAAACCATGGACGCCGACGTCGCGCTCCAGCGCCTCGACAGCGAAGACGCCGAGCTGAAGGAAGAGATCAAGTCGCGCGTCGAGAAGCGCTCCGGCGTCGATGAACGCGTCGGCGAAGCCGAGGCGGTGCTGACCGAAACCGAGCAGCAGTTCGCCGAGCTCACCACGGCGCTCGCCGACCTCACCGCCAAGCGCAACCAGCTCGAAGCCAATGTCCGCACCCACCGCGACAAGCTCGCCCGGCTCGACCAGGAAATCGCGAACGTCACCGCCGAGGAGCAGAAGCTTGCCGATGAAACGGGCGGCTTCGGCGACCTCGACGAGCTGACCGCGACGGTCGAGACCGCCGAGCAGACGCTGGCGGCCTCGGAGGCCGCGGCGCAGGCGAGCGAAGCCGCGCACGTCGCCGCGCGGCAGACGCTGGAATCCTCGCGCTCGCCGCTGAACGAAGCCGACAAGCGCGTGCAGCGGCTCGAGACCGAGGCGCGCACGATCTCCAAGATCGTCAACGGCGAGACCAAGAATCTGTGGCCGCCGATCATCGACGGCATCACCGTCGACAAGGGGTTTGAAAAGGCGATCGGCGCCGCGCTCGGCGACGACCTCGATGCGCCGATCGACCCGTCGGCGCCGATGCGCTGGACCAATGTCGGGGAGACCGACGGCGATCCGGAGCTGCCCGAAGGCGTGGTGCCGCTCGCGAACCACGTGCAGGCCCCGGCCGAGCTGGCCCGCCGTCTGGCGCAGATCGGCGTGGTGCCGCGCGAGCGCGGCGCCGAGCTGGTCTCGCAGCTCAAGACCGGCCAGCGGCTGGTCTCGCCCGAGGGCGACGTCTGGCGCTGGGACGGCTTCGTCGCGGCGGCCCACGCCCCGACCGGCGCCGCACGCCGCCTTGCCGAGCGCGCGCGCCTCGTCGACATCGAGAACGAGCTGGAGCAGGCCCGCATCGACGCGCAGATCAAGCGCCAGGCGCTGGAGAATGCCGAGTCCGAACTGCAGATTGCGGCCAGCACCGAAGGCGCGAGCCGCGAAGCCTGGCGCGCCGCGCAGCGCGAGCTGAACGTCGCGCGCGAGCGCCATGCCACGGCCGAGCGCGAGATCAGCCGCCACGCCGCGCGCAAGGCGACGCTGTCGGAAGCGCACAGCCGTCTCGCCGCCGACCGCGCCGAGGCCGAAGCCGCCTACGAATACGCCGAGGCCGGCATCAGCGAGCTGCCGTCGAGCGAAGACACCGAGACCCGTCTCGCCGCCGTCCGCAGCGACATCGAAGCCCATCGCCGCATGGCCGCCCAGGTCCGCGCCGAGGCGCAGGCGCTGGCGCGCGAGGCCGAGCTGGCCGACCGCCGCGTGCAGGCAATCCTCGCCGAGCGCACCGAGTGGCAGAACCGCAAGGAGAGCGCGGCCTCCCACATCGACACCATCCAGGCCCGCATCGCCGAACTCACGATCGAGCGCAGCGAGCTCGAAAACGCCCCCGCCGTGTTCGCAGAGAAGCGCAGCGCACTGATCACCGAGATCGAATACGCGGAAAACGACCGCCGCATGGCCGCCGACGCGCTCGCCACCGCGGAAAGCGCGATGGCGGAGACCGACCGCGTCGCGAAGCTGACGCTCGAGGCGCTCTCCAGCTCCCGCGAGGCCACCGCCCGCGCCGAGGAGCGCATGGAAGGCGCGCGGCGCCGGCTCGAGGACATCGAGCGCGAGATCCGCGACATGCTGGAGGTCGAGCCGCAGGCCGTCGCCGGCCTTGCCGAGATCGAGCCCGGCGCGGAGCTGCCGCCGCTGCACGACATCGAGGAAGACCTCGAAAAGATGCGCCGCGACCGCGAGCGCCTCGGCGCAGTCAACCTGCGCGCCGAGGAAGAGCTGCGCGAGGTCGAGACCCAGCACACCGGCCTCGTCACCGAGCGCGACGACCTCGTCGAAGCCATCAAGCGGCTGCGCCAGGGCATCCAGAGCCTCAACAAGGAAGCGCGCGAGCGCCTCCTGACCTCGTTCGAGGTCGTCAACAACCACTTCAAGCGCCTGTTCGTCGAGCTGTTCGGCGGCGGCGAGGCCGCACTGCACCTGATCGAGAGCGACGACCCGCTGGAGGCCGGCCTCGAAATCATCGCCAAGCCCCCGGGCAAGAAGCCGCAGACACTGTCGCTGCTCTCGGGCGGCGAGCAGGCACTGACCGCGATGGCGCTGATCTTCGCCGTGTTCCTCACCAATCCTTCGCCGATCTGCGTGCTGGACGAAGTCGACGCACCGCTCGACGACCACAACGTCGAACGGTACTGCAACCTGCTGCACGAGATGACCGGCTCGACCGACACGCGCTTCATCATCATCACGCACAACCCGATCACGATGGCGCGGATGAACCGCCTGTTCGGCGTCACCATGGCCGAGCGCGGCGTCTCGCAACTCGTGTCGGTGAGCCTCTCAGAGGCGGTGGACATTCTCGACCAGAACGTGGCGTGACGTTTTTGGCCGTCATTCCGGGGCGCTGCGCAGCATCGAACTCGGAATCTGGCGCCACCATATCTAGATTCCGGGTTCGCGCTACGCGCGCCCCGGAATGACGGCGAATGAAAATGGTCTCGCCCACGCTTCCCGCTGAGCTAAAGGCCGCCCTCGACGGCAAGCTCCAGGGCTTTTCCCGCAGCGACGCCGCGCAGCGCTCCCAGAAAATCTCGAACACCTATCGCGCCGGCGGCGGCTCCGGCACGATCAAGTCGGAGGCCGATGCGCTCGCCTACGCGCTCGCGCGCATGCCGGCCACCTACGCGGCGGTGGCGGCGAGCCTGAATGCGCTGACCGAGATCGCGCCGGACTTCGCCCCGGAGACGCTGCTCGACGTCGGCGCAGGTCCAGGCACCGCAAGCTGGGCCGCCGCAGAGGCGTTTCCCTCGCTGCAGGACTTCACCCTGCTCGACGCCAACGCCACCCTGAGCCGGCTTGCCCTCGAACTCGCGTATGACAGCACGCGTCTGGCGGGCTGCCGCTATTTGCCCGGCGATGCCGGCGGCAACCTTGCCGAGGTCTCGCCAGCCGATCTCGTCGTCGCAAGCTACATCATCGGCGAGCTCGGTGAGGCCGATCAACGCAAACTCGCGGAAACGATGTGGGCGAAAGCGCGCCATGCGCTGGTCGTGATCGAGCCCGGCACGCCGGCCGGCTACGCGCGCATCCTCGCGCTGCGCCAGCAGGTGATCGCAGCCGGCGCTTACGTCGCCGCGCCCTGCCCGCACGAAAGGCCCTGCCCGCTGACTGCGCCCGACTGGTGCCATTTCTCCCAGCGCCTGCCGCGCTCCCAGGCCCACCGCCAGATCAAGGGCGCCGACGTGCCGTTCGAGGACGAGCGTTTCATCTACGTCGCCCTGACCCGCACGCCGCCCGCGAGCCGCGCCGCGCGCGTGCTGGCGCCGCCGGATGTCGGCAAGGCCGAGATAACGGCAAAGCTTTGCACCGAGCAAAGCGTTGAACTCGCCAAGATCCCCCGCCGCGACAAGACCGCCTACGCAAGCGCCCGACGCTGGCGCTGGGGCGACGCCGTCATTGCCGAAAGTTAACCTCGATCGGCGGTTTTGCCTTGAACTCGGATGGTTCCTGATCCGACCAAGTCTTACCTCCCCTCTGCGCCGGGGCTCTCGCCCTGCACCATTTTGGTCTAGGCTGCGCCCGCCTTAAATCCCCTTCAGGAGTTCTCCATGTCGACCGGCTGGATCGTTCTCGGCGTCATCGTCGTTCTCGTGTTCTTGGCCTTCAGCGCCTACAACCGCCTGGTGGCGCTGGGCCAGCGCGTGGGCCAGGCCTTTGCCGATATCGACGTGCAGCTCAAGCAGCGCCACGACCTGGTCCCGAACCTGGTCGAGACGGTGAAGGGCTACGCCTCGCATGAGCGCGGCACGCTCGACGACGTCATCAAGGCGCGCAATTCGGCGATGTCGGCGCAAGGCCCGGCGCAGGTGTCCGCCGCCGAGAACCAGCTCTCCGGCGCGCTCGGCCGGCTGATCGCGCTGTCGGAGGCCTATCCCGACCTCAAGGCCAACGCCAACTTCCAGCAGCTCGCCAGCGAGCTCTCCGACCTCGAGAACAAGATCGCGGCGAGTCGCCGCTTCTTCAACAGCGCGGTCCAGGAATACAACACCGGCATCCAGCAGATGCCGGCCGCGTTGTTCGCCGGCATGTTCGGCTTCACCAAGAAGGACTTCTTCGATCTCGGCACCAGCCGCACCGAGGTCGAGGCCGCGCCGCAGGTGAAGTTCTGATTGTCGCGTGACCGGTTTCTCATCTTTGTCGTTCCGGGGCGCGTCGAAGACGCGAACCCGGAGCCTCGCCTGAGACACTAAGCTCTGGATTCCGGGTTCAGGCCTGCGGCCTGCCCCGGAATGACGGGAGCTAACGGAAGCAGCCATGGCCGCGTATGGTCTCTACACGCACATCGCCTCGAACAAGTTACGTTCGATGCTGCTGCTCGCCGGCCTGTTCGCGCTGGTCTATGTGCTGGTCTATGCCGGCGCGCTGGTCGCCGAAGTCGTCATCAACGGCAACGAGACCGTCGCCTTCTACCTGAGCCACGCCTTCCTAGACCTGAAAGTCGCCGCGCCGGTTGCGACGGTCGTGACGGCGGTCTGGGTCGTGATCGCCTATTTCTTCCACCAGTCGATGATCGATGCCGTGACCGGCGGACACGACGTCACCCGGAAGGAGGAGCCGCGGCTCTACAATCTGCTCGAAAACCTCTGCATCTCGCGCGGCATCACCATGCCGAAGCTGAAGATCATGGAAAGCCCGGCGCTGAACGCGTTCGCGACCGGCCTCAACCCGCGGCAATATTCGATCACCGTCACCACCGGCCTCCTCAACGCCCTGAACGACAAGGAGATCGAGGCGGTACTGGGCCACGAGCTGACCCACATCAAGAACGGCGACGTGCAGCTCATGGTGGTCGCCGTCATCATCGCCGGCGTGGTCGGCTTCTTCGGCGAGTTGTTCTTCCGCTTGTTCACGAATTTGAGCTGGAACTCCGGCGGCTCATGGTCCTCGGGTTCGTCGTCGTCGCGGTCGTCCTCGTCGTCGAGCGACAGCAAGAGCTCCGGCGGCGGCGCCGTGATCGTGATCATCATCGCGGTCGTGCTGATCGTGGTGGCCTGGCTGATGTCGCAGGTGGTCAAGCTGGCGCTGTCGCGCTCGCGCGAATATCTCGCCGACGCCGGCTCCGTCGAGCTGACGAAAGACCCTGATGCCATGATCTCGGCGCTACGCAAGATCGAGAACCGCGGCGAGCTGCCGGGCGCGACCTCGGCGGTGATGGAGCTCTGCGTCGACAATCCGCGCGAGGGTTTTGCCGATCTGTTTGCGACCCACCCGTCGGTGCAGTCCCGGGTCGACGCGCTGGTCAAATTCGCCGGCGGCCATGATCCAGGTCCGCTGCCGGACCCGACCGACGAGACGGAACAGCCCGAGGCGCAGGCCGCCCCGCAGAACACCCCGCCACCGCTGTCGCAGGGGCCATGGAGCGATGCAGGCAGCCCGGCCAATCCGCCCGTGTCCGCGCCCAGCCCCTCCGGAACCGCGGCCGGCAACCCGATCGGGAATCCCATGGGGCCCTGGGGCCGCCACTAAGCGCGCGCCCATGGCCAGTTTCACGGCAATCTGGAAAAACCTCGGGAATTGCCGCAACCGGGGCCTGCGGAATTGAATTCTCCCTTGTTTCTGCCATGTTCGCGCCCAACAGCAGACTCGGGACATCGATTTGGGGCCCGGCCGATTGCGACCTCGCGATCGGGGGCGCGCGTTAGGGGACAGCAATGGCAAAGCCGGCAGTGGTTGTGGTGGGCGCGGACAAGGGCGGGGTCGGCAAGACCACGGTATCGCGCACCCTGCTCGATTATTTTTCCGCCAACAACGTGCCGACCCGCGCCTTCGACACGGAATCCCCGCGCGGAACGCTGAAGCGCTTCCATCCTGGCATCACCGAGATCGTCGACATGACGACGACGGCCGATCAGATGAAGATCTTCGATACGCTCAACGCGACCAGCCCGTCGGTCACAGTGATCGACGTCCGCGCCGGCCTGCTCTCCCCGGCGCTCGCCTCGCTGCGCGACATCGGTTTCCTCGACGCCGCCAAGGCCGGGCAGATCACCTTCGCGGTGTTCCACATCCTCGGCCCCTCGATCGCCTCGCTGGACGAAATCGCCGAGACCGCGAATTTCATGACCGGCGCAAAATATTTCCTGGTCAAGAACTTCATCAACGACACCCAGTTCTTCCAGTGGGACCAGGCGACCTATAATTCCTACTTCCACCGCATCAAGGACGCCACCGAGCTGACCATCCCCAAGCTCAACGAAATGGCCTATGAGCAGGTCGAGGTCTCCTCCGTCCCGTTCCTGAAATTCGTCGCCAACAAGGGCATCAACGACGAGGCCGCCAACTACTCCTTCGTGCTGCGCGGCTATGTCCGGCACTGGCTGGCCAATGTCTGGAGCGAGTTCGACCGCATCCGCCTGACCGACATCGTCGGTTCGAAGCCCGGCGCCCGCAGCAGCGAAAAATAGTTGCGGAGCCCGGGCTGATACGGCTGGATTGGGCGGTGAGTTCGCTCAGATAATAGTTCGTGATGCCCGCGACACCCGTCTACATCATCTGCTCGCCCCGCCCGCAGGTCGGCAAGACGCTGCTGGCGCGGCTGTTGAGCGAGTTCCTGCTGCTCAAGAACGGCAACGTCGCGGCCTTCGACGTCAACCTGAAGGAGCCGTCGCTGCTCGACTATCTGCCGAAGATCACCGAGACGGCCGACGTGATCGACACCTACGGCAAGATGCAGCTGATGGACCGCGTCATCGTCGATGACGGGGTTGCCAAGGTGATCGACCTCGGCTTCCACGCCTTCGACGAGTTCTTCAAGATGGCCGACGAGATCGGCCTGCTGAAGGAGGCGGCCCGCCGCCATGTCGCACCACAGATCCTGTTCGTGGCCGACACCGACCGCGTCTCGGCCCGCGCCCATGAGATGCTGCGCGAACAGATCCCGCGGATGAACCTGATCACGGTGGACAATGAGCACGTCGTGCGCGGCGAGTTGCCGGCCGCAATGGCCACCGGGAGGCTGTTCCGCCTGCCCGCGCTGCCCGGCTTCCTGAAGACCTATATCGACCGGCTAAACTTCTCCTTCACCGGCTACCTGCGCCAGGAGAAGGACGCCTCCACCGAGCTGCACCAGTGGACCCGGCGCAATTACCTCGCGTTCCGGGAGCTCGAGCTCAGCCTGATCCTGCAGCGGTCGTAGAGCACTCGGCCGGCGAACTCGGTGTTCACCTCTCCCCAGCGGGGAAGCCCGTCCTCGGCCTGCACCGACCAGAATTTACCCGGGCGATATCCCGCGCCCGCCGTCGCTCAATGCCCCTCGAACGTCATCAGCGTGCGCACCGGCACGTCCATGGCGCGCAGCTTGGCGGCGCCGCCGAGCTCGGGCAGGTCGATGATGAAGCAGGCGGCGACGACATTGGCGCCGATCTGGCGCAGCAGCTTCACCGCACCTTCCGCGGTGCCGCCGGTGGCGATGAGGTCGTCGACCAGGATGACGCGCTCGCCGGGCTGGATGGCGTCGACATGCATCTCCATCTCGTCGATGCCGTATTCCAGCGAATAGGCGATGCGCACAGTGGTGTGCGGCAGCTTGCCCTTCTTGCGGATCGGCACGAAGCCGGCGGAGAGCTGGTGCGCCACCGCGCCGCCGATGATGAAGCCCCGCGCCTCCATGCCGGCGACCTTGTCGATCTTGTTGCCGGCCCAGGGGTTCACGAGCTCGTCCACGGCGCGGCGGAATGCGCGCGCATCCGCGAGCAGGGTCGTGATGTCGCGGAACATGATCCCCGGCTTGGGATAGTCGGGAATGGTGCGAACGCTCGCCTTCAGGTCGTGGTCAAAGGTCATTGGTGCCTCTCAATCAACACGCGCATCCAGCCGGAACGCGTTCTCGACAATCCTCAAGCCCACCTCGCCGCCGAGCGACATCAGCGACTCCGGGTGGAATTGCACGCCCGCGACCGGCAGGGTCTTGTGCTCCAGCGCCATGGCGACGCCGTCCTCGGTGCTGGCGGTGACGGACAAAACCTCCGGCATGCTGTCGCGCTCGACATAGAGCGAGTGATAGCGGCCGATCACGATCTCGTTCGGCAGATTGCGCATCAGGCGGCCGCCGCGCACCTGCACCCGCGAGGGCCGGCCGTGGGCGGGATGCGTGAGCTGGCCGAGCTCGCCGCCGAAATATTCGCCGATCGCCTGCACGCCGAGGCAGACGCCGAACACCGGCAGCTTGTTCTCCAGCGCCGCATCGATCGTCTTCCTGATCCCGAAATCTTCGGGCCTGCCCGGGCCGGGCGACAGCACCAGCAAATCCCACCTCTTCTGCTTGAGCATGTCGAGCGCATGCACATAGCGGACCACGGTGACGCTGGCGCCGACCTGGCGGAAATAGTCGGCGAGCATGTGGACGAAGCTGTCGTCGTGGTCGATCAGCAGCACCCGCTTGCCGCTTCCGGTCGCATCGGGCGCAAAGGTCGAGAGCGGTTTTGGCGGATCGCCGCGCAGCGCCTGGAACAGCGCCGCCGCCTTGACCTGGCATTCGCGGTCCTCGGCAGCGGGATCGGAATCGAACAGGCAGGTGGCGCCGACGCGCACCTCGGCGAGACCATCCTTCATGCGGATGGTGCGGATGGTGAGGCCGGTATTGATGCTGCCGTCGAAATTCACCGCGCCGATCGCACCCGCATACCAGCGCCGCGGCGACCGCTCGTGATCCTCGACGAACTGCATCGCCCAGAGCTTCGGCGCACCTGTCACGGTGACGGCCCAGGCGTGGGTGAGGAAGGCATCGAGCGCGTCGAAGCCGGGACGCAGCATGCCCTCGACGTGGTCGACGGTGTGGAACAGTTTTGAGTAGGTCTCGATCTGCCGGCGCGCCAGCACCTTGATGGTGCCGGGGACGCAGACGCGCGCCTTGTCGTTGCGATCGACGTCGGTGCACATGTTGAGCTCGAACTCGTCCTTCTCCGAATTCAGGAGCTGGCGTATCTGCTCGGCATCGCCGATCGCATCGGTGCCGCGCGCGATGGTGCCCGAGATCGGGCAGGTCTCGACGCGGCGGCCGTCCGAACGCACGAACATCTCGGGCGAGGCGGAGACGAGAAACTCGCCGTCGCCGAGATTCATCAGCGCGCCGTAGGGCGACGGGTTGATGACACAGAGGCGCTGGAACACTTCCGCCGGAGAACGATCGCAGGGCTCGGCGAACAGCTGGCCCGGCACGGCCTCGAACAGATCGCCGCGGGCAAAGGCCGCGCGCGCGGTCTCGACGGTGGCCTGGTATTCGCCGGGCGCATGATCGGCAAAGCCCTGGCGCGGTGTCTTCATGTACGGGCTGTCGGCAGTCTCGCGCGGCAGGCCATCGGTGGATCTGCCCTTCCACGTGAAGTCGTAGCTGAGCACGACGCCGCGGCCGGTGGCGCGGTCATAGGCCAGCAGGCGATCGGGAACGTAGAGCACGATGTCGCGCTGGTCGCTCTCGCGCGCGCGCTTCTGCACGAGATCCTCGATCTGGAACACGAGGTCGTAGGCGAAGGCTCCGAACAGGCCGAGCAGCCCGTCGTCATTGGCGGAGAAGGCGGCGACGAGGTCGCGCACCAGCGACATCACGCTGGCGCGCCGGGTGCGTTGGTCTTCCTCGACCGGGGCATCGCCGCGGATGATGTGGCCGGCGAGGCGCGAAGCGGTCTTCTCCGAGATCACCACGCAGGGCTCGCGCAGGACGTCGGCAAGGAAGGCGATCAGGACCCGGCCGCGCTCGTTCAGCGCTTCCAGCTTGAAATTGACGCCCGTGGTCTCGAGCTTGAGCGGCGGATCGGAGAAGCCGAGGTCAAAACTCTCGTAGCGGCCCGGCACGGTCGTGCCCGACGACAGCACCACGCCGCGGCGGCGGTCGAGCAGGTTGACGAGATCGTCGAGCCGGCTCGCGCCGCCGGTAAACTGCTCCGCCACGCGCGTGATCGCGAGACCGCTGCGGGTCACGTAATCGCTTCTGGCCGGGAGGGCAAAGACTGTCCTGTTCATGTCGTCCTCTTACGAAACTTGCCGAGGGAACGCCACACAGGACAAACGATCAGGCCGCCGCACTGCGTGGGCGACCTTCGACGATTTTGGGAAAAGAAATCGCACCGGCCACCTCTTAGGAGGTGCGCCACCAAAGACGGGCTGGGCGGACGGCGGTGCTCATGGGCGGATACTCACCATGGCGCGGGGACGGCGTCAAGGGCGGCCGGGCGGCCTCGATCACCAAAATGGCGCGGATCGCGTTGCGGCTTATGCCTGGATCTCCAGGCTGTCGCGCCCCACAGCCGCCTCCGCGGCATGTCGTTCGATTTCGGCCCGCCTGACCGTGAGCGCGGGCCTGCCGTCAGGTCCGATCATGTTGGCGCGGTCGCCCAAGGTTTCAATCAAAACGCAGGTCTTTCCTGTGACCGCATGCCATGCCGCCCGGTCGTCGCTCACGTCCAACGCCGTGATCATCGCGGTCGGATCCAGACCCGACTTCCGCAACAGCAGGTCGATGGCTTCGGCTGCAAGGTTTTGCTCGGCGATCCTCGAGAAATTCCGGATCGCGTCAGCCCCCACAACAGATAGCCGCCCGCCCACCAGTGATGGCGGAAAGCTCTTCAAAATTTCATGCATTTCCGCAGGCTTCGGGCTCTGGCTGCCCGGGCCGTACTCATAAAGTTGTCCACCCGCATCCTCATAAACGCAGAGTCGCGCGCCCTTGTCTGTCTTAACGCCGAAGGCCATGCATTGCTGCCCTTCCACCTCCATACTGCTTCCTGCAAGAACCATGAGCTTGAGCTCTGGCTCGGGCGCCACCGCCCCGCATGCTGCGGCGACCGTGATTTGCAAGCGGTCAGTCATCTGGAAGCGGATCTGGCGAACGCCTCGCCAGATCCGTCGCTGCGACAGATGCGGATTAAGTTGCGCAAGCCGCTGGATTTCGGATGCGTATTGCTGCTTGGCTACGGCGCGCAATTCGGGCCAGTTCGCGATCCACCGGGCTGCCAGCTGCGTCATTGGTTGCTGTCGTTCGGCCTCATAGAAGCGACGGTCAAGCGCATCGAGCGGCGCGGCGCGCTCTCCGAAGCCGTTTTGCAGTGCAGCCTCGCCGGGATTGGCTTTCACCCAGTCCATCATTTCCTGCAGGATCTGGTGTTGCGCGGCCGCTCCCATAGCCTTCAGTCCAGCGAGCGCATCGCCAGATGTCGTCGGCAGCATCGCAACGCCCGTGTTACCGATGAACTGACTGTGACCGCCGTTGTTGACCTGAGCGAGATAGTAGTCGGCGTGATAGGCCTGCATGGCCACAGCCGGCAGTTCACGTCCCTTGTAGACGCCGACGCGTTGAATTTCATTGACGTAGTAGACCACCGCCTCGGTCAGGTAGTCAGCCTTCTCAGGTGCTTGAGCCGCCTCCAGCGCATCGAGAGACACGACAACTGTTGTTAACCGGCTTCCTTCGATCATTACGCCTCCCACGTTCACCATGGCGAAACGCCATGCAACTACGGCTTATAGTTGCAAAAGGCAATTGCAGTCGTGGTCCAGCAAGAGACGTTAGTTGGCTCGCGCCGCAGGCCGCCCCCGTTACCCCAGATGCTTCCGGAAGAACTCCGTCGCCCTGCCCCAGGCGAGCTCGGCGGCTTCGCGGTCGTGCACGGCCTGGCGCTGCTCGTTGACGAAGGCGTGCTCGGCGTCATAGCGGAACAGCTCCAGCGACTTGCCGGCGGCCTTCATGGCCTTTTCGAAGCCGTTGACCAGCTCCGGCGTGCACCAATCGTCCTTGTTGGCGAAATGGGCCTGGAGCGGAATCTTGACGTCGGCGGGCTTGGCCGCTTGCTCCGGCGGAATGCCGTAGAACACGACGCCGGCCGCAAGCTCCGGGATCTTGGTCGCGCCGATGATGGTGACGGCGCCGCCGAGGCAGAAGCCTGTCAGCCCGACCTTGGCGCCGTTGCGCGACAGATATTGCGTGGCGCCGCGCACGGTCTGCGTGGTGGCGTCCATGAAGTCGAGCGAGTTCATTTCCTTGTTGGCGCTCTCCATGTCGTGATACGGCACCACCTTGCCCTTGTAGAGGTCGGGCGCGAGCGCGTCGAAGCCGGCCAGCGCAAAGCGGTCGCACAGGCCCTTGATCTGGTCCGACAGCCCCCACCATTCCTGGATCACGACCACGCCCGGCGCGTTGCCGCGCGCGGCATTGGCGAGATAGCCCGATGCGTCCTTGCCGTCCGGGCGCTTGAAGGTGATGGCGGTTCCCATGGTGTCCTCCGGTGAGTTTCTGAGGGAGCGGTTGGCGGCATTTTGGCCGCTGGGGGCGCGCGGCGCAATCCACAGTCCCGTCATTCCGGGGCGCACGAAGTGCGAACCCGGAATCTCGAGATTCCGGGCTCGGTGCTTACGCATCGCCCCGGAATGACGGCAACAAAAAAGCCCCCTAGCGGGGGCCTTTTCATTCTCGTCTCACGCCGCTCAGTGCGAGTCGGCCCAGACCTTCTTCTTGGTGAAGTACATCAGGCCGGCGAAGATGATCAGGAACACGAACACCTGGAAGCCCAGGCGCTTGCGCGCTTCCATGTGCGGCTCGGCGGTCCACATCAGGAACGTGGTGACGTCCTTGGAATATTGCGCGACCGTGGCCGGCGAGCCGTCGTCATAGGTCACCTGGCCGTCGCTGAGCGGCTTCGGCATCTTGATGGCGTGGCCCGGGAAGTACTTGTTGTAGTAGGAGCCCTCCGGAATGGTCACACCCTCCGGCACCTTCTCCTCAAAACCCTGGAGCACCGCCGAGACGTAGTCCGGGCCCTGCTCCTGGTACTGGGTGAAGAAGTCGAAGATGAACCAGGGGAAGCCGCGGCCGTAGGAGCGCGCCTTGGTGATCAGCGACAGGTCGGGCGGCGCCGCACCGCCGTTCGCCGCACGGGCTGCCTGCTCGTTCGGAAATGGCGAGGGGAAGTAGTCGGCCGGCCGGCCCGGGCGCTCGAACATGTCACCGGCATCGTTCGGACCGTCCTTGATCTTGTAATCCGACGCGAACGCCGCCACCTGCGCCACCGAATAGCTGGGGCCGCCGGCTTCCGCGAGGTTGCGGAAGGCGATGTAGGACAGGCCGTGGCAGCTGGCGCAGACTTCCTTGTAGACCTTCAGGCCGCGCTGGAGCGCGCCGCGGTCGAACTTGCCGAAGGGACCGGCGAACGACCATTTGTTGCCCGGCGGCTTGTCGCTGCCTTCGTTGGCGCGCGCGTCCTGCAAGCTGCCGAGGAACAGCGCGCCGGCGGCGACGAGCGCGATGGCGAACGAGGCCACCGCCTTGCCGCCCTTGGCGAGGATCGCCTCCGAGATCGAGTTCGGCACCGGCCGCGGCGTCTCGATGCGCGAGAGCAGCGGCAGCACGATCAGGAAATAGGCGAAGTAGCAGACCGTCAGGACCCGGCCGGCGATCACGTAGATGCCTTCCGGCGGCTGCGCACCGAGATAGCCGAGCAGGATGCAGACCGCGACGAAGATCCAGAAGAACTGCTTGGCCAGCGGACGGTACTTCGACGACCTGGTCTTCGCGGCATCGAGCCAGGGCAGGAAGCACAGGATGATGATCGCCGAGAACATCCCGATCACGCCCGCGAGCTTGTTCGGGATCGAGCGCAGGATCGCGTAGAACGGCAGGTAATACCATTCCGGCACGATGTGCGGCGGCGTCACGCCCGGGTTAGCCGGAATGTAGTTGTCGGCGTCGCCGAGATAGTTCGGCATGTAGAAGATGAACCAGGCGTAGAGCAGCAGGAAGCAGGCGACACCGAACATGTCCTTGATGGTGGCATGCGGCGTGAACGGCACCGTGTCCTTTTCCGATTTCGGCTCGACGCCCTCAGGATTATTCTGGCCGGCGACATGCAGCGCCCAGACGTGGAGCACGACGACGCCCGCGATCAGGAACGGCAGCAGATAATGCAGCGAGAAGAAGCGGTTCAGCGTCGGATTGCCGACCGAATAGCCGCCCCACAGCAGCGTCACGATGCTCTCGCCGAAATAGGGAATGGCGGAGAACAGGTTGGTGATGACGGTGGCGCCCCAGAAGCTCATCTGGCCCCAGGGGAGCACGTAGCCCATGAAGCCGGTCGCCATCATCAGGAGGTAGATGATGACGCCGAGGATCCACAGCACCTCACGCGGCTCCTTGTAGGAACCGTAATATAGGCCGCGCAGCATGTGGACGTAGACCGCGAAGAAGAACATCGACGCGCCACAGGCATGCATGTTGCGCAGCAGCCAGCCGTAGTTGACGTCGCGGACGATCAGCTCGACCGACTTGAAGGCGAGATCGGCATGCGGCGTGTAGTGCATCGCCAGGATCACGCCGGTCAGGATCTGCATCCCCAGCATGAAGGAGAGGATGGCGCCGAACGTCCACCAGTAGTTCAGATTGCGCGGAGTGGGGTAGGCGACGAAGGAGGAGTGCATGAGGCCGAGGATCGGCAGGCGCCGCTCGATCCATTGCAGGGCCGGATTGCTCGGCTGGTAGTCGGATGGTCCGCTCATGATGCGATCCTGAGGAAATAATACGACGAGACGGCGCGAAGCTTCGGACGAGGGTCCGAAGCTCAGCCGATCTGGATTTTGGTGTCGGAAACGAACTGGTACGGCGGCACCGGCAGGTTCGCGGGCGCGGGCCCCTGACGGATGCGGCCGGACGAATCGTACTGCGAACCATGGCAGGGGCAGAAGAACCCGTCGTAGTTGCCCTCATGAGCGATCGGGATGCAGCCGAGATGGGTGCAGATACCGATCACGACCAGCCACTGCTCATGGCCGGACTTGACCCGGGCCTCGTCGCTCTGCGGATCGGGCAGGCTCGCCACGTTGACGGCGCGCGCCTCGTCGATCTGCTTCTTGGTGCGGTGGCTGATGTAGATCGGCTTGCCGCGCCAGAATACCTTGATGTCCTGGCCCTCGGCGATCGGGCTGAGATCGACCTCGATCGGCGCACCGGCCGCGATGGTCGAGGCATCAGGATTCATTTGGGAGATGAAGGGCCAGAGCGCAGCTGCGCCCCCTACTGCTGCAGCTGCCCCCGTTGCAACGAATAAGAAATCACGGCGTGTCGGATGGTCCGCCGAAGACGCTGTCGTCACGATTCCAACCCTTTCTTCTTATGCTACCGGTGGAACCGCTCCGGGGGCCCCCAAGGTCCCCAGAACTGGCTGCCGGCGCCCGCGACCCCCCGCGGCGGCAGAACTTCGCTTGTCCCCGCCAAAACAAGCGAAAACAGCAGTCCAGAATCGTTCTATTGGCACCCTTGCCGGGCGAGCGCAAGCCCGCTAACGGCGGGGAAGCGTGCAATGCACGAATTCCGCGGCCAGCGATGTTTTATTGAGACATTTCCGGCCCACAACCAACCCGCCGCCGCCCATGCAGATAGCGCTCTTCCAGCCCGACATCCCCCAGAACACCGGCACGATTCTCAGGCTCTGCGCCTGCCTGGGGCTGGCCGCCCACATCATCGAACCGGCAGGGTTCCCGGTCTCCGACCGGCATTTCCGCCGGGCGGGAATGGATTACCTCGACCAAGTCAGCATCACCCGCCATGTCTCCTGGCCGCAATTCGAGGAGTGGCGCGCGGCACAGGGCTGCCGGCTGCTGCTGTTCACCACGAAGGCTGCCACCGACTACCGCGATTTCCGTTACCAGACGTCGGACATCCTGCTATTCGGGCGCGAGAGCGCCGGCGTCACCGACGCGGTGGTCGAGGCCGCGGATGCGCGGCTGGTGATCCCGATCGCCCCGGGACTGCGGTCGCTCAATGTCGCCATGACCGCGGCGATGGCCGCAGGCGAGGCGCTGCGGCAGATCCGGAACCCGCAAGGTTGATATGTTGAGGAGAGACCATTGAGTTACGCGGTCAAGGAAATCTTCCTGACCCTGCAAGGCGAAGGCGCCCATGCCGGGCGCGCGTCCGTGTTCTGCCGCTTTGCCGGCTGCAATTTGTGGAGCGGGCGCGAGGCCGACCGTCAGGACGCGACCTGCAAGTTCTGCGACACCGATTTCGTCGGCACCGACGGCACGCTCGGCGGCCGCTACGCGTCGGCCGTGGAGCTCGCCGACACCATCGCGGCGCAATGGACCGCCTCCAACGACAACCGCTACGTGGTGCTCACCGGCGGCGAGCCGCTGCTCCAGGTCGACGACGCGCTGATCGATGCGCTGCATGCGCGAGGCTTCGAGATCGGCGTCGAGACCAACGGCACGATTGCCGCACCGGATGGCCTCGACTGGATCTGCGTCAGCCCCAAGGGCGGCAGCGAGCTGGTGCTGCGCCGCGGCCACGAGCTGAAGCTGGTCTATCCGCAGGCGCTCGCCGCGCCGGAAACCTTCGAGGGCCTCGCCTTCGAGCGTTTCTCGCTGCAGCCGATGGACGGGCCCGAGGTTGCCGAGAACACCGCGCGCGCGATCGACTACTGCCTGCGCCATCCGCAATGGCGGCTGAGCGTGCAGACGCATAAATCGCTCGGCATCAGATAGGATTGGTTTTCGAACAGATGTGGGAATTGACGAAATCGTTCCGCTTCGAGGCGGCGCATTCGCTGTCGGGAACGACCTTTGGCGCAGCCAGCGAAGAGATCCACGGCCACTCCTTCCGCGCCGAGGTGACTGTGCGCGGCACGCCCGACCCTGAGACCGGCATGGTGGTCGATCTCGGCCTGCTCCAGCGCGCCATCGAGGATGTGCGCCTGACGCTCGACCACAAGTTCCTCAACAAGATCGAGGCGCTGGGCAAGCCGACGCTGGAAAACCTGTCGCGCTTCGTCTGGGAGCGGCTACAGCATATCGGCAAGCTCACCCGCGTCAGCATCCATCGCGACAGTTGCAACGAGAGCTGCACCTATTACGGTCCGCAAGGTTAGATTTCGTAGGGTGGGCAAAGCGTAGCGTGCCCACCAATCAAGACAAATGGTGATAGATGGTGGGCACGGCGCAAGGGCGCCTTTGCCCACCCTACGGCAGGTCCGTTCGGGAATTGAATATGGACGTTTCGACAATCGAAGACCGCAAGACGCGCGCCCGCGCCTGGTTCGAAGCTTTGCGCGACGACATCTGCGCGAGCTTCGAGCGGCTGGAGGACGACGCCCCGCAAGGCCTCTATCCGGGCGAGGCTGGCCGCTTCACGCGGACGCCCTGGCAGCGCACCGATCATAGCGGTGCGGCCGGCGGCGGCGGTGTGATGTCGATGATGTCGGGCCGGCTGTTCGAGAAGGTCGGCGTGCATTGCTCGACCGTGCACGGCGAGTTCGCGCCCGAGTTTCGCGCTCAGATTCCGGGCGCGGCGGACGATCCGCGGTTCTGGGCCTCCGGCATCTCGCTGATCGCGCACTTACGCAATCCGCACGTGCCCGCCGTGCACATGAACACGCGCTTCGTCGTCACCACCAAGGCCTGGTTCGGCGGCGGCGCCGATCTCACGCCGGTGCTGGATCGCCGGCGCACGCAGGACGACGCCGACAGCATCGCCTTCCACGCCGCGATGAAAGAGGCCTGCGTGCAGCCGAACGGCGTTGCCGATTACGACAAGTACAAGAAATGGTGCGACGAGTATTTCTACCTGCCGCACCGCAAAGAGGCGCGCGGCATCGGCGGCATCTTCTATGACTGGCACGACAGCGGCGACTGGGACGCCGACCTCGCCTTCACCCAGGACGTCGGCCGCGCCTTCCTGAAGATCTACCCTGATATCGTAAGGCGCAATTTCGCGAGCGCCTGGACCGCTGCCGACCGCGAGGAGCAACTGATCCGGCGCGGCCGCTATGTCGAGTTCAACCTGCTCTACGACCGCGGCACCATCTTCGGGCTCAAGACCGGCGGCAATGTAGATTCGATCTTGTCGTCGCTGCCGCCGGAGGTGAAATGGCCATGACCATCGTGAGGCCCCTCCCCCGCGCCATGCTGATCGACATGGACGACACCATCCTGTCGGCCTATGGCCGGCCCGAGATCGCCTGGAACACGATCGCGAACGAGTTCGCCGAGGAGCTTGCGCCGCTGCCGCCGCGAGAGGTCGCGACCGCGGTCCTGGCTTTCGCGCGAAACTTCTGGGCCAATGCGGAAGCCGCCTGGCGGATGAAGCTCGCCGAGGCCCGGCACCTCACGGTCAAGGGCGGCTTCGCCGCGCTCGCGGCCGCCGGCCACCGCGCCCTGCCAGATGATCTCGCCGTCCGCCTCGCCGACCGCTTCACCGCCTATCGCGAGGAGGAGATGTTCGTCTTCCCCGGCGCGCATGAGGCGATCGACAAGTTGAAGGCGCTCGGCATCAAGCTCGCACTGGTGACCAACGGCGCCGCCGACACCCAGCGCGCCAAGGTCGAGCGCTTCGAGCTCGCGCACCGCTTCCACCACATCCAGATCGAGGGCGAGCACGGCTTCGGCAAGCCGGAGGAGCGCGCCTATCTGCACGCGATGGAGACCCTCGGCGTCGCCGCTGATGACACCTGGATGATCGGCGACAACCTCGAATGGGAAGTCGTGACGCCGCAGCGCCTCGGCATCTATTCGATCTGGATCGACGTGCATGGCGACGGCCTGCCCGAAGGCTCGACCGTGAGGCCCGATCGCATCATCCGCTCGCTGACCGAGCTGGTGCCGGACCGGTCATAACCAGGGCGCGAAACAAAAACTCGAAAAACAACCCCATGCACAGTAGCCGGCTGCAGCAAAATCAACGGCTTACGGATTTTACGAAACCGTTTGACCCGTCGGGCGAAACAGGCGCATGATGCCATCATCGCGGCGCATGGGACGGACAAGCCCCTGCGCAACCCATCGCGCAGGCGCCCTTGCCTCCGTCATGGTCCCGCTCCCGGCTTGAAGCTCCGTCGTCGGCGTTTCAGCAGCCTTGGCAGCGGATGCGCGCTGCCGCAGCACATCCACTGATCCCGCAGTCCGTGATCGGCGTGTCATGCCGGCTTGCTAGCCTCTCAAGTCAATCAACCCGAAAGGACCATCCATGGAACTGAAAGCCGGCGATATCGTCATGCTCAAATCCGGCGGCCAGCCGCTGACCGTCGCGGAAGTCAAAGGCGACGACGTAATCTGCCTCTGGATGGGCGTGGAAGGCGACCTGTTTCGCGAGACGCTGCCGCTCGCCGTGCTCGAACACCTCGAAGAGGTGGACGAGGATGAAGAAGAGGACGACGAAGACGAGGAATAGGCGCGGCTAAGGCCGCGTCCTCATGAGATCGGAGCGCTCGGCTCCGGCGCGTCTATGTCCGCTTCTGCGCCAGAAGCGGACATAGAACTGGATATTCAACATCTCCCCAAGCCTCCTCCAAGGCGTAGTTCACCTTGTCCGCTGAGGCTGGATTGCGCGTCTTGAGAGGCGCCAGACATCGTCAGACCGTCTTGTTACGCTATTCGGCGGGCGCGGCTTGTCCTCGAGCAGCAGCGGGCTGTAGATCTGCTCGATGCATGGATGCCGCCATGAACAAAACAGTTCGAGTTCTAGGCAGCGCCGTCAGCCTGATGCGCTACTGCCAAGCGTCGCGCCTAATTCGATCGGTCGCGGTGACCTGCGCGAAAACCGAACAATCGAAATCCGCGACAGAACGGCCGCCTCAAATCGTTCGAGCTGACCTCTGAGTCGAAGTGCAAGTTTCTCGACGAGGTGCCAAGAGGCGACAGCAACGCCAAAGGCAATTGGCAGGCTGATCAGGACGTTCAGATACCAATACTGAACCGATGGGCCGAACGCTGCTATGCACTGCTGGATGACGAATCCATAGAGGTACATCCCGTAGGAGTAGTCGCCGGACGACACGATCCAGCTCCGCCGCGGATTCATGAGGCCCAGATAACACGCGACATAGGCAGCGGGCGCGGCAAAAATCGCGTCGCAGCGTCCACTGGCCATGCCGGCAGTGCAAAGCAGAAGCGCGAACAGACACGTCGCCCGATTGAAGGGTACCCTGTCGCGCCAGAGGTAGAAGCCGACACCTAGAAGGAAGCAGAACACAAGAAGGTGCGGACGAAGGTGAATGAACAGTTCGTTCCAATGGTAGATATCGTAGCAGGCGAGCCCGAGCTGGGCGAACACGAGGAACCCAAGGTATAGCACCCTGTTGAAGCAAATCGTGGTCACAGCAAGAAGCGCCAGGATGACGTAGCACCACAGCTCATACGGTACCGTCCAAAGCTGAGCATTCACCAGATCAGGCACCGGATTGTGAAGAAATACGCCCGGGAGTTCAAAGTGGATGTCGCCGACGATGTTGAGAAAATAGACATGGAACTTCGAGTCCGCGAAGTACTGAGCCAATGGCATCGCGGTGAAGATCGGGCCGATGATGATGGCTGAGAGCATCGTCTCGACCACGAGCGCGGGCGCAATGCGAAGCACGCGCAGGCCGATAAATGAAATCAGGCTCTTGCACCTCAATAAGCTAGCCGTCACCAGAAACCCGCTCAAGGCGAAGAAGAGCGCAAGGATCATTGCGTTCAGCATGCGAAGATGGCCGACTATTTCCATCGCCCGATCGAGCCCAAGGGTGACGTTCGCGCTGTGCAGGCAGATAATCGTAGCCGCCAGCACAATCCGCATGTAGTCGAAACCAGCGGGCCGACTGCGCGAAAGAGCCAGCTGATCAGCCAGGCTGAACATGGTTGTGCTTCTCAAGGAAACACCGCAAGACCGCACGCCCAAGCGGCGATCGACCAACAGCACTTCACGGACCGCTGACGGGACGCGTGGCGTATTCCGAGCACACCTGAACCCGCGATCTGCACATCTTCCGACGTTCCAATGCGGAGGAGCGACCCTACTATGGCTCGCGCGTAGGCCGACCCACTGAACATTCCAAATTCCCAATTGCGACGGCAGACTGCAACTTCGCGCTACCTTTTGGCGGTTCTAGCATGCGCATCGTTAGGTTGCATTGTGATATAAATACTATCGTTTCTATTGGTGAAGAATTTGTTCCTAGTGTTGCTGGGGACCTTCCCGATATGCAACCGCACTCGCGAAGCCGGCTTAGGCGCGAGGCTGGTGGCACTCATGATCCGCCCCGACGAGCAAGCTGCGCTGATCGCTGCCGTGATGACGATCGCGAAGGTTGACACTGCGACCCCGGCGAGGATGTCGACCAGATAGTGGCCTCCCCCCAGCGGCGTCGCGACGATCATCAAGACATTCCAGGGAACGATGGCCAGCCTGAGCCAGCGCAGCGGCCAGAACGACCACATGTAGAGGATTGCCGATGCCGCGTGGAAGCTCGGAAACGTAAGGACGCCTACAAGACCCGGCAGATGCAGCTTCTGGAGCAGCCCCGCGCGCACGAGCGGCGCGTCGCGCAAGGTGTCATAGTAGCCCGAAGGTTCGAAGTAGGAGAAATCGGAGGCTTGCAATTCGAGCACATGGTAGACCCCGATGGCCGGGACGAAGACTGAGATGAAGGTTGTTGCGAGGAGGGCAAGGAAGTACGCGCATAGCGCCTCCGCAGCGCGCCGGTAGCATCCCGCCAGGGGAAGAACGAGAACCAGCAGGATCATCTGGAGCGTAATGGAAGTGTAAGATCGTGCCAGGACCGGGATCAATTCCGGGTGACGATTTATGAAATTGAGGAAACTCCTGAAGTCGAACCCCAGCGCGCGATCCCAAGCCAGCAAACGGGCGTCTTGGAGCGGAAAGCCGATGGAAGTGGCCACATAGGTCAACGTGAGCAGAACCGGGATGGCCAGGGTTATCTGCGCCGACGCCGTGAGACAGAGAAAAACCCTGGGATTTGCTCTGGCGTCCGATCGGGCGTTACGCAGACCGGTCCACCAATACAGCGCCGCCAGCGCGAACGCGACGAGATAGCCTGACGGCTCGATATAGAACTGCGTCGCGACGAGCCAAGCCACCACGATGCCTGCGGTACTGGCTAGAACTCGCCAATTGAACTGCAGCAACCTCCAAGCGGCCGTAACTTCGTCATCGGCACGCTTGCACGAGGGCAACTGCTGCTCGAAGCGCGCAGCCGGCATCGCTGCAGCGAGCCCGCCGTGTACCGTATTGCCGATTTCCCCGTGCTTACCAAGTCGGTGACCGCAACCTTCCTCGAGGACGGGTCGTGACGCAAAAAGCACGCTTGCGGGCCGCATTGCCGAATTCCGATTTACATGCGTAGAACTACGGTTCAACAAGTTAAGGTTGCATGAATCCTGACAGGAAAGATTCTTTATCCGCGGATGCCGATTGAAAAAATGTCGGGAGCAAACGGGCTCCAGCGAATGGTCGATGATGAGAAATCATGTCCGTTCAATCGCCCCCTCGTCGATCTACGATAAACGGACGGTTCTGCTAATGAAGATCGCGGCGATCGATCCACACGATGGCTAGAGCGTCAGCTTCGGGCGAGAACTAATCGTTCGCGACGCCCGATCCGACCGGCATGGATGAGCCAGGCCGTTGCGGCGATAGCTCCGCATGCCACGGCAACGCCGCCAATAATGTCCACGGCATAATGTGCGCCGCAGAGGGGCGTGCCGGCGATAAGAAGAAGATTCAACGGCACTAAAAGAAAACGTAAGATGCGGATTGGCCAAAGAGCCCACATGAATAGAATGGCATTCGCCGTGTGAAAGCTCGGGAAAGAGATAAGCCCCTCCAAGGAACGAAAGTCGATGACGCAGAGCGTTCCGTTGCGAAGACCTTCGAGGGTCGGGAAATAGCTATGCCCGCCATCCGGCAGGGTTGAGAGTTCGGTAGGAGCCCTATCCACATAGATCATTGCATTCGCGGCCGGGATGCAGCATCCAATGGCGGCAGTAGCCGTCACGGCAACTGCAAATGCGACGATGTACAACTGCAATCGATCATAGCGCCGGGTCAGAACGGCGGCGACCAACACCAAGATATTTTGTTGCATCATGGAGTTGTAGGCGAACGAAAGAGCGCTGACGAGCCCGTCGTGCCTTCTCAAAAAAGCGAGATAATTGGCGCGATCAAATCCAAGCCATCGATCTATGGCGTGAAGTTCCACGTCGCGGTAAGGCAGTGGCACTGTGGATGCGGCGTAGCTCAGCGCGATTCCCATGAGGACCACAACAACGAGCTGACCAAAGCAGGTGAGAATACGCGCGGCCTCCGCATTTGGCCGAACGAAGCTGAAATAGATTGTGAGAAATGCGTACAGGCTCATTAGCACGAGGGCATCGGCTGACAGGTCAACGCTGAAACTCAAGCCGACAAGGCTCAGCGCGAGCGCCGCCAAAAGCGCAATTGCTAGGGTGGCTTGCCACGTGACGGTTGACAGCAATCTGTCATCCCCGATTGACCGATAGCGCATCTCCCGCAGCCCCACCTTTGGTTGTGCAACTGAAGATTGCCGCTATTTGCAAATGAATTCCTAATGTGTACCGGTCGAAAATGAATTCCTAATGCGTGTTGGTCGAATAGCTGACTGCCTAGGACGGTCAATAAAATGATAACCGCCATGGTCAACGCAGGAGTTCCAAATAGGAGCACGCTCTCCTCCTCGTGGAGTGGTCTCAAATCTGCTGGGCGCTCCGAGGTCGCAGGGGGCCACGAGCCGGAGCCGACAGCAATCGACGACCTGCAGTGTTCCGGCTTGCAACTCGGAGGGCATAAGCAGCAATCAGTCTGACGTAGCGAAGCATGCTGTGGCGACGCAGCGATCTCAATCGCCTCATCGGCGCCAACGTCCGCTTCGGGGTCATAAGCCGCCGATGACGGCTGAGCCGGGCGACTTCCGGTTAGGTCGGAAAGCCGACGTCGGAGCTTGATCTAGCGCAAAGCGCTGAGGCGACTTGGGGCTAAGCTTTCAAAAGCTTCTCAATCGGTCACCTTGTGGATCGCACCAATGATCATTGAGCGCTTAAGCCAAGAGCACCGCAACATTGAGAAACTGCTCGCCATCCTCGAGCGGGAACTTGAGGTTTTCGACCGCGGCGACCGCCCCGACTATGAGGTTATTGGCGCGGTTATCAGCTACTTCGAACTTTACCCGGAGGTTTACCACCACCCTCAGGAAGACCTGGTCTTCGCCAAGTTGCAAATTCGCGATCCGGCCGCGGCTGCGAAGGTCGGTGATCTCGCCCGCGAACACCAGAAAGGGGCCGAACTCTTGCGCCGCGTCGCTCATGCGGTCGACAACGTTCTTGCCGACCGCGAACTGCTTCGGCAGGACGTGGATGCCATCGTTCGCGATTTCATCGAGCACGAGCGGCGCCATATCATGAAGGAAGATCGCGATTTCTTTCCCGCCGCCCTGAAGGCTCTCGAGCCTGAGGATTGGACGGAGATCGCCTCGGCCATGACCAATCCTGAGGATCCGCTGTTCAGCGAGGCCGCCGAAGAGACGTTCGACGCGTTACGGGCGCGCATCCTGCAGTTGGAACAGGAAGCCGAAGCCGAACGGCACTAGTCAAGCTCATCCGCATGCGCTGATTGGACTCAATGTCCCATCGCTGCCAGTCACTTCCGGCGTACCAGACGGGCCGGCCCGTCCACGAGTGTGGGGTTGGGCTTGGGGCCGTCCAATCGCGTACCGCCCTATTTTGTGCTACCTAGTCGAACAAAAGGTAGCAGGAGGAAGCCAACGATGACTGACGATCAAGTCAATCGCGTCGTTCAGCACCTTTGCGAGCAATTGCACCTGGCGCTCCGATTGAAGGACAGCGAGGCACATCCACCAAACGCCAAGGATATTGGATTTGATCCCGCCTCGGTAAGAACTGTCTTGCTGACCGGGTTGCGTTCGGCGGGCGTCACGATCAACCACGAGGCAGCCGCGGCGGGCGAAGAGCCGCCGTGGTCCTGAACGCAAAACGCGAGACAGCAGCTCGCTGCCGATATCTGAGTTGGGTCAAAAGCCGCCGATGGCGGTTATGCCTGGCGATTTCCGGTTTGGGCGCGAAACCTGACGTTCCTGGGCACACGCCCTGGCCCGTCTCGTCATTCCGGGGCGCGCGCCGCGCGAGCCCGGAATCCATCGGGCTGCAGCGTCGATGGATGAATGGATTCCGGGCTCGCGCCAAGAGGCGCGCCCCGGAATGACGATGGGGCCAATATCCGCGGTCCAGGCGCGAATGCCGCGTGGATCACCTACGCGACGAGCTGCCGCGCCGCCGCCGAGATCATCACCAGCCCGCCGGTGATCACCGCGACATCGAGGATCGCGGTGTGGATGTTCACCGGCATCCGCTCGACGAAGGCTTTGGCGAGGAACGCGCCGGGGATCGCGATCGCCCCGATCAGCAGTGCGAAGGCGAGCACCTGCGCATTCACGGCGCCGGCGAGGCCGAACACCGAGATCTTGATCAGGCCGGTGCCGAGCGAGATCATCGCATCGGTCGCGATCACGGCGGCGCCTTCGAGGCCCGCGGCCATCAAGAGCGAGAGCAGGATCACGCCGGAGCCCGAGGTGCCGCCGACCAGCACGCCGTAGCCGACCGAGCCTGCGGCAAGGCCGGTGTCGCCGATCCTGACCTGGCGGCGGCGGAGCACGCGGCGCAGCGGCACGCTCAGGATCAGCATGGAGCCGATCACGAGCGCGGCGCCCGCATTGGTGAGGCGCGTATAGCCGTAGGCGCCGAGCGCGGTCGTCAGCGCCGCGCAGGCCAGCACGATCAGCGCGCGACGGCGGTCGGCATAGCGGACATAGGCGAGCGCACGGCTCGAATTGGTGAAGATCGCGGAGATCGCGATGATCGGCACCACGGGCTCGGCGCCGACGAGGGGCACCAGCACCAGCGGCATCAGCGCGCCGGTGCCGTAGCCGGCGAGACCACCGATGATCGAAGCAAACAACGCCATCAACGCGACCAGCAGAAGCTGAAAGATCGAGATGTCGGCGAAGCCCGAGACGATGGTCACGTTTTCCGTTCGCGGCTGACGCGTGCCGCAGCTTGATCTGCGATGGAAGCGAGCGCGGCTTCCTCTAGTGGAAAATCCGCCGCAAGCCAAGCGTCCTCGGCGAGCGTCAACACATGTCCGAGCGCGGGCCCTTCCGCCATCCCGCGCGCGATGAAGTCGGCGGCGCGGAGCGGAAATTTCGGCGCAGTCCAGCGCTGCGGCAGCTCGGCGAGTTCGCGCCAGCGCGACGAATGCACGTCGCCCGCCGCCCGCGCCCAGCCGAGCAACACGCGATCGTGATAGCGCTCCGCACCGAGCCGGTAGAGCAGCCGCCGTGCATTGGCCTCGTCCTTGGCGGCAAACCGCCACCAGCGGTGCCCCATCGAATCCAGCGCCTTGGCCTCGGCATTGGAGAGCCGCAGGCGCGTGGCGACGCGCTTGGCGTCTTCCGTCACGGCCACCGTCAGCGCGGCCAGGCGCCGGGTGACGCTCGCCGGCAGGCCAAGCTCGCGCTCGATCGCGACCATGCTCGCCAGCGGCCCGGTATAGGCGACGCCGCCGATCAGCGCCTGCAGCAATCCGCCCTCGGCCATGGCCAGCACGGCGGCGGACGCACCGCCGGCCACCAGCAGCTTCAGCATCTCCATGCGCACCCGCTCGGCCGACAGGCTGGCAAGGCCCCCACGTCCCCGGATGCAGGCGAGATAGCCGTCGCGGTCGGGCTCGCCGGCGCCGAAGGCGGCGTGGATGCGGAAGAAGCGCAGGATGCGCAGATAATCCTCGGCGATGCGCTGGTCGGGGTCGCCGATGAAGCGCACGCGGCGCGCTCTGGCGTCCGCGATCCCGCCGACATGGTCGTACACGACACCGGTCGCATCGACCGACAGGCCGTTCATGGTGAAGTCGCGCCGCTCGGCATCCTTCACCCAGTCGCGGCCGAACGCGACCTTGGCCTTGCGGCCGAAGGTTTCGGTATCCTCGCGCAGGGTCGTGACTTCGTAGGGATGCCCGTCGATGACCAGCGTGACGGTGCCGTGGTCGATGCCGGTCGGCACGCTCTTGATGCCGGCGGCTTTGGCGCGCCGCACCACCTCCTCCGGCCGCGCCGTGGTCGCGATGTCGATGTCGCCGGGCACAAGACCGAGCAGCGCGTTGCGCACCGCGCCGCCGACCACCCGCGCCTCCTCGCCATCCGCATCGAGCAATTGCAGGACGCGCGCGGTGCCGCCGGAGATCAGCCATGGCGCATCGGCGAGGATCGGCTCCGCGCTCATCGGCAGGCCCCTATTTTTCCGTGCCCGGCACGAACTTGCCGTTCTCGATATGGGCGGGAACGTAAGTCGACTCCGGGCCGGCGCCGGAGAATTGCGCCAGGCCGATCAGACCCGCGATCACAAGCACGATCGCCATGAGGGCAAGGCGAGCGACGATGGTGACCGGCCAGGACGATTGCACGAACAGGCCGGACCGGCTGGCGGCCAGGAACAACGCATAGACGGCAAAGGGAACGAGGAAAATTCCGATCTCGGTCAGAACCGTCCGGATCATGATGAGTAGATCCGCTCATACAGCACACGCAGCATTCCGGCGGTTGCACCCCAGATGTAACGTTCCGCGAACGGCATCGCATAGTAGAAGCGCTCCATGCCGCGGAATTCCTTGCTGTGCATCTGGTGGTTCGCCGGATTCATCAGGAAGGATAGCGGCACCTCGAACGCATCATCAACCTCGGAATGGTTGATCGTGAGCGCAAAGCCGGGCCGGACCCTCGCGACCGTCGGCAGGATGCGGAAGCCGAAGGCGGTGCCGTAGAGATCGAGATAGCCGATCGGCTCGACGAAGTCTCTGGACAGCCCGACCTCCTCCTCGGCCTCGCGCAGTGCCGCATCGAGCGGCGAGGTGTCGGTCGCGTCGATCTTGCCGCCGGGAAAGGCGATCTGGCCGGCGTGGTCGTTGAGATGCGCCGAGCGCTGCGTCAGCAGGACGGTCGGCTCGGGATGGTCCACCACCGCGATCAGGACCGCCGCCGGCCGCACCGGCTGCTCGCGCGCGACGATTTCCAGCATCTTGTCGGTCCCGGGATCGCCCGAGGCCGGAATGATGTTCGGATCGTAGAGGCCGGGCGGCACGTCGAAGCCGAGCCTCGCCCTGGAACGGGTAAAGAAATCCGCCGCGCCAAGCGCGACGGGATCACTTTTCAGGATAGGCTTGTTCAAAGCGCGGCCCTCACCTCGTCCGCATCGGCCATGGCGAAGAATTCGCCGGCCGATTCGACGCCGAACATCGGCTGGCCATCGACCATCCGCTCCTCGCCCATGTCAACCAGATCGTAATAGAGCGCGCGGGTCACCTTGGCCCAGAGATCGGCGCGGACGTGCAGATAGGGCGTCAGGCCGCCGTCCACTGCCTGCTCGAAGCGCAGCCGGTGCGCGGCATCGCAGGTGACCCAGTCGTCGACATTGGTGCGGAAGCGCAGCACGCGATGGTTGTCCTCGCCGTCCTCTTGCATTTCGACCGCCATGAACGGCGCGTCGTCGACGCGGATGCCGACCTTCTCCACCGGCGTCACGAGGAAATGCTTGTCGCCCTCGCGCTTCAGGATGGTCGAGAACAGGCGGACCAGCGCGTGACGCCCGATTGGCGTCCCCATGTAGAACCAAGTACCATCGGACGCGATTCGGATATCGAGATCGCCGCAAAACGGCGGATTCCATAGATGCACCGGAGGCAGGCCCTTTTTGGCGCCTTCGGCACTGGCAGCAGTTTTGGCGGCGGCCGTCAGCCCCTCAAGACCGCGATCGGCGCTCTGCCCTTGGTTCGCCATGGTTTGCCCTGACTTTGTCCTTTGGCACGATTGGTGCAGGTCTACGCTGTCCATCGGCGAACGGTTCCACCCCGGATTAGTCCGGTGTGGAGGTCGCCACTTCGTGATGCCCTACATACCCTTAAGCCGATAAGGTGGGGATAGGTTAATTCAACGAATACATGGCCTTCCTGCAAGTCTAGCATAGGGGCCATGACTTGGTTTGACGTCTTCGCTTGAAGTGAAGATTTGATGCATCTGACCTGATGCGATGACATGACGACGCGAGCGAGCCGCGCGGCAGGCTGAAGGAGCTAACGGATGGCGGAGAGTGTCGAGAAACTCGAGGATGGAATCGTCCGCTCGGCCGAGCAGGTATCGAGCCAGATTCGGGCGGCAAAGGACGCGATCGCGTCCGTCATCTTCGGCCAGGACCGCGTGATCGAGAACACGCTGGTCACCATCCTCTCCGGCGGCCATGCGCTGCTGATCGGCGTGCCGGGCCTTGCCAAGACCAAGCTGGTCGAGACGCTCGGCGTCACGCTCGGTCTCGACGCCAAGCGCATCCAGTTCACGCCCGATTTGATGCCGTCGGACATCCTCGGCGCCGAGGTGCTTGACGAGAGCACCGCGGGCAAGCGTTCCTTCCGCTTCATCGCAGGTCCGGTGTTCGCGCAGCTCCTGATGGCCGACGAGATCAACCGCGCCAGCCCGCGCACGCAGTCGGCGCTGCTCCAGGCGATGCAGGAGCAGCACATCACCGTTGCCGGCGCGCGGCACGATTTGCCGAAGCCGTTCCACGTGCTCGCGACCCAGAACCCGCTGGAGCAGGAAGGCACCTATCCGCTGCCCGAAGCGCAGCTCGACCGCTTCCTGATGGAGATCGACGTCGACTATCCCGATCGCGACGCCGAGCGCCGCATCCTGTTCGAGACCACCGGCGCCGAGGAGACGCTGGCGAAGGGATCGATGACCGCGGATGCGCTGATCACCGCGCAGCGGCTGATCCGGCGCCTGCCGGTCGGCGATTCCGTGGTCGAGGCGATCCTGTCGCTGGTGCGCTCGGCCCGTCCGGGTCCGGACAGCGGCGAGACCGGCAAGTTCATCGCCTGGGGCCCCGGCCCGCGCGCCAGCCAATCCCTGATGCTGGCGGTGCGCGCCCGTGCGCTGATCGACGGACGGCTCGCGCCCTCGGTCGACGACGTGCTCGACCTCGCCGAACCCATTCTGAAGCACCGCATGGCGCTGACCTTCCAGGCGCGCGCCGAGGGGCGCACGATTCCGGACGTGATCCGGCAGTTGAAAACACGGATCGGTTGATGGCCGCCGAGAACGGGCACACAGCGAAGGAGATCATCGCGATCCGACGTGCCGATGGCGAAAGCCGCACGCTCGCAGCTTCCTTGCCGCGCCTGGTGCTCGAAGCCCGCCGCGTCGCCGCCAACGTCATCCACGGCCTGCACGGAAGGCGCCGCGCCGGCTCCGGCGAAAATTTCTGGCAATACCGCCGCTTCGTCTCCGGCGAGCCGTCGCAGAACGTGGACTGGCGGCGCTCGGCGCGCGACGACCATCTCTATGTCCGCGAGCTCGAATGGGAAGCCTCGCACACGGTCTGGATCTGGCCCGACCGCTCGCCGTCGATGGCGTTTGCCTCGAAGACCGCGCGCGAGTCCAAGCTCGAACGCACGCTGATCGTCGCCTTTGCGCTGGCCGAACTGCTGGTCTCCGGCGGCGAGCGCGTCGGCATTCCCGGGCTGATGGCGCCGACCGCGAGCCGCAGCGTCATCGACAAGATGGCGCAGGCGATGCTGCATGACGATGCCGACCGGCTGAGCCTGCCGCCCTCCTTCGTTCCTTCCGCGCTCGCCGAGATCATCGTGCTGTCGGATTTCTGGTCGCCGATCGCCGAGATCAGGACGACGCTCGCAGGGCTCTCCGGCTCCGGTGCGCATGGCACGATGGTGCAGGTCGTCGATCCCGCCGAGGAGTCGTTCCCCTATTCCGGCCGCGTCGAGTTCGTCGAGCCGGAAGGTTTTGGCGTGATCACCGCCGGCCGCGCCGAAAGCTGGGCGCAGGACTACACCGCGCGGCTCGCGCTGCACCGCGACCAGATCCGCGCCGAGACCTCGAAGCTCGACTGGCTGTTCACGACCCACGCGACCGACCGCTCCGCCGCCGAGCTGCTGCTGTTCCTGCATGCCGGCATGCAGGTGAGCAAGTCGGGCGCCCGCACCACCTCCATCAAAGCGGGGCCGGCCGCATGATGGGATTGCCGCTCGCCTTCACCGAACCGCTGCTCCTGATCGGCCTCGTCAGCCTGCCGGTGCTGTGGTGGCTCTTGCGCGTGATGCCGCCGCGGCCGCGCCGGATCGAGTTTCCGCCGACGCGCCTGCTGTTCGACATCGCGCCAAGGGAAGAGACGCCTTCGCGGACGCCGTGGTGGCTGACTGCGCTGCGGCTTTTGGCTGCGGCCCTCGTAATATTCGCCGCCGCCGGCCCGATCTGGAATCCGCAGACCGGGCTTGCCGGCAGCAAGGCGCCGCTGATGATCATGTTCGACGACGGCTGGAGCGCGGCCTCGAACTGGGACGTCAGGATCAGGGCCGCCGACGAGCTGATCGCCAACGCCGACAACGACCGCCGCGCCATCGCGCTGGTGCCGCTGTCCGAGCCGAACCGCGACATCACCCTGATGCCGGCGGGCGCGGCGCGCGTCGCGCTGCGCCAGCTGGTACCAAAGCCCTATTCGATCGAGCGCGTCGAAACCCTCGCAGCGGTCGATCGCTTCCTCAAGGCCACCGGCGACTGCGAGATCGCCTGGCTGTCGGATGGCGTCGATACCGGCCGCGGCGAGGAATTCGTGCTGGCCCTCGGCAAGACCATCGGCGACCGCAGCCTGACCATCTTCGAAGGCGGCACCTCCTCGCCGCTGGCGCTGGTCGCGGCCGAGAACGCCGCCGCCAGGATGACGGTGAAGGTGCTGCGCACCGACAGCGGCATCGCCGTCGGCACCGTGCGCGCGCTGGACCAAAAGGCATCGCCGATCGGCGAAGCCCGTTATTCGTTCGGCCCGCAGGACAAGGAGACCGAGGCCGCGTTCGACCTGCCGGTCGAGCTGCGCAACGACATCACGCGGCTCGAGATATCGGGCGAGCGCTCCGCCGGCGCGGTGCAGCTGCTCGACAAGCGCTGGCGCCGCCGCGCCATCGGCATCGTCTCGGGCTCGACCAGCGAGACCGCGCAGCCGCTGCTGGCGCCGACCTTCTACCTCACCCGCGCGCTGGCGCCGTTCGCCGACGTGCGGCTCGCCGACAAGGGCTCGCCGCAGCAGGGCATCACCCAGTTCCTCGACCAGAAGCTGCCGATGATCATCCTCGCCGATGTCGGCACCATCGCGCCTGAAATCCGCGAGCGTCTCAATGCCTGGATCGACCAGGGCGGCGTGCTGGTGCGGTTCGCCGGGCCCCGCCTGGCGCAGGCCGAAGACGATCTCGTGCCGGTCAAGCTGCGCAAGGGCGGCCGCACGCTCGGCGGCAGCCTGACCTGGGAGAAGCCGCAGCACCTCGCCGCCTTCGCGGCCGACGGTCCGTTTGCCGGCGTCGTGGTCCCCAAGGACGTCACCGTGAGCCGCCAGGTCCTGGCCGAGCCTGATGCCGTGCTCGCCACCAAGAGCTGGGCGTCGCTGGAAGACGGCACCCCGCTGGTGACCGGCGAGCATCGCGGCAAGGGCGTCGTCAGCCTGTTCCACGTCAGCGCCGACATGCGCTGGTCGGATCTGCCGATGTCGGGCATCTTCGTCGAAATGCTGCGGCGGGTCGTCGACATGTCGGGCTACACCACCAAGCCCGGCGCCGGCGTTGCCAGCGAGGCGACCACCGAGACGGTGGCGCCGCTGCACATGCTCGACGGCTTCGGCGCCTTCGGTCCGCCGCCGGCCACGGCAAAGCCGCTTCCGGCCGATTATCGCGACCGCGCCACACCCGATCATCCGCCGGGCTTCTATGGTCCTGCAGAAGGACCGCTCGCCGTGAACACGCTTGCTAGCGCCGACCGCATCGCAGCCCTGAACACCGCGAGCCTGCGCGCCCGGCACGCCACCTACACCAATGCCGAGCCGCGCGACTTGCGCGGCTGGCTGCTGTCGACGGCGCTCGCTCTGTTCCTGATCGACGCCATCATCGTCGCGGTGCTCGGCGGCGGCCTCGCCGCGCTGCTGCGCCGCCGCGCCGCACCCGCAATGATCCTGCTCGGCATCGCGCTTGCGGGCCTCTCCGCACTGCCGCCGACGCCCGCGCGCGCCGACAGCGCCGCGGACGAGTTCGCGATGAAGGCGGTGTCGCAGACCCGCCTCGCCTATGTCGTGACCGGCAATGCCGACGTCGATTCCATCGTCAAGGCCGGCCTGACCGGGCTGACGCTGTTCCTGGCGCAGCGCACCGCGCTCGAGGCCGGCGATCCCGTCGGCATCGATCCCGCGCGCGACGAACTTGCCTTCTTCCCGCTGATCTACTGGCCGATCGTGCCCGGCGCGCCCAAGCCGCCGCAGGACGCCATCAACAAGATCGACGCCTACATGAAGCAGGGCGGCACCGTGCTGTTCGACACCCGCGACGCGATCGAGGCGCCGCCCGGCGACAACGGCGCCTCGCAGACGCCGGGCATGCGGGCGCTGCGCGAGATCCTGTCCTCACTCGACGTGCCCGAGCTCGAGCCGGTGCCGCGCGAGCACGTGCTGACCAAGACCTTCTATTTGCTGCGCGACTTCCCAGGCCGCTTCAACTCCGGCCAGACCTGGGTCGAGACCCTGCCGCGCGAGGACGACGACGAGAGCGCGCAGCGTCCGGCGCGCGGCGGCGACGGCGTCTCGCCGATCATCATCACCTCGAACGACCTTGCCGGCGCCTGGGCCGTGCGCCCCGACGGCCAGTACATGCTGCCGGTGACCGGCGGCGACACCCGCCAGCGCGAATTCGCCTATCGTGCCGGCGCCAACATCGTGATGTACACGCTGACCGGCAACTACAAGGCCGACCAGGTGCACGCACCGGCCCTGATCGAACGGTTGGGGCAATAGAGATGCGCGTGACGAGCTTGAGCCACACGCCCCGTCATTCCGGGATGGTCCGAAGGACCAGACCGCAGGTGCGCACTGCGCACCGGGGAATCTCGAGATTCCGGATTCGATGCTTCACGTCGCTCCGGAATGACGTTGATAGGTCTGTCTGATGAATTACGGCATCGCGTTCACGCCGCTTGTTCCCGCGATCGTCCTCTGGCTCGCGCTGGCCGCGATCGTCGTCATCGCGCTCGTGCTGGTGCTGGCGCGCGCGCGCGGCGCCGCGGTGCGCGTGGCCGCCTTGGTGCTGTTCCTGCTGGCGCTCGCCAATCCCTCCTTCACCCGCGAGGACCGCGATCCCCTCACCTCGGTCGCCGCCGTCGTCGTCGACAAGAGCCCGAGCCAGAATTTCGGCAACCGCAATCGCGAGGCGGCCCAGGCGCAGGAAGCGCTGGTCGACGGCCTGAAGAAGATCAAGGGCCTCGAGGTCCGCGTCGTCGATGCCGGACAGGCCGACGGCGAGACCGACGGCACGCGGCTGTTCGGCGCCCTCGCCTCGGCGTTGTCTGACGTGCCGGTTGACCGCGTCGCCGGCGCGTTCCTGATCACCGACGGCCGCGTCCACGACATTCCCGCGAATGCCGCCGCGCTCGGCTTCCAGGCGCCGGTGCACGCGCTGATCACCGGGCAGAAGGACGAGCGCGACCGCCGCATCGCGATCACGGCGGCGCCACGCTTCGGCATCGTCGGGCAAAACCAGACCATCACCTACCGGCTCGACGACCAGGGCGTTTCCGGCGAGCGCGCCAAGGTCACGGTTCGCCGCGACGGCGAGGTCATCAACGAGCGCACGCTCTCGAGCGGCCAGACCGCGAGCGTGGACGTCGACATCAAGCATGCCGGCCCGAACATCGTCGAGATCGAGGCCTCGCCGCTCGAGCGGGAGCTGACGCCGGTGAACAATCGCGCCGTCGTCGCCATCGACGGCGTGCGCGACAAGCTGCGCGTGCTGCTGGTCTCCGGCGAGCCGCATTCCGGCGAGCGCACCTGGCGCAATCTGCTCAAGTCCGATGCCAGCGTCGATCTCGTGCACTTCACCATTCTCCGCCCGCCGGAGAAGCAGGACGGCACGCCGATCAACGAATTGTCGCTGATCGCGTTTCCGACCCGCGAGCTGTTCCAGCAGAAGATCAACGAATTCCAGCTGATCATCTTCGACCGCTACGCCCGCCAGGGCGTACTGCCGATCGCCTATTTCGACAACATCGCGCGCTATGTGCGCGCGGGCGGCGCGGTGCTGGTCTCGGCCGGTCCCGACTATGCCTCCAACACCAGCATCTGGCGCACGCCGCTGGATTCGGTGCTGCCGGCCGAGCCGGTCGGCGTGACCGAGAAGCCGTTCTATGCGCACCTGTCCGACATCGGCAAACGCCATCCCGTCACGCGCGGGCTGGAGGGCTCGGCGAGCGAGCCGCCGCGCTGGAGCCGGTTCTTCCGCACCGTCGACACCCACAATTCCGTCAACCCGCCGGTCATGACGGGCGTCGACGGCAAGCCGCTCTTGTTCCTGTCGCGCTTCGGCGAGGGACGCGTCGCGCTGCTGCTCTCCGACCACATCTGGCTGTGGGCGCGCGGCTATGAGGGCGGCGGCCCGCATCTCGACCTGCTCAGGCGGATGTCGCACTGGCTGATGAAGCAGCCGGATCTTGATGAAGAAGCGCTGCGCCTCCAGGTGCAGGGCAAGGATCTCGTGGTGGTGCGCCAGACCATGTCGGACAGCGTCCAGCCGGTGAGCGTGACCTCGCCGTCGGGCGTGTCGCGCGACCTGACGCTCAGCGCCGGCGATCCCGGCGAGTGGCGCGCCAGCCTGCCGGCCAACGAGCTCGGCCTGTGGCAGGCGACCGACGGCACGCTGAAGGCGCTGATCAATGTCGGCCCGACCAATCCGAAGGAGTTTTCGGAAGTCACCTCCACCACCGAGACCCTGAAGCCGCTGACGCAGGCGACCGGCGGCAATGCCGTGCGCGTGGTTGATGGCGCCAGCGTCGAGCTGCCGCGCATCGTGCCGGTGCGCTCGGTGAGCGTCTTCCATGGCGACGGCTGGATGGGCGTGCGGATGCGCGACGCCAGCGTCGTCAAGGGCGTCGGCGTGCTGCCGATCTTCGCCGGCCTGATCGGCCTACTGCTGCTGCTCGGCGCCTTCGCCGCGACCTGGGTCCGCGAAGGGCGGTGAAGCCCGATGAGATCAGGTTTGATTGCCGCAACAACGGAGGTGCGCTCCCTCTCCCGCTTGCGGTGGAGGGCTGGGGTGGGGGTGTCTCCACAATCGAGAACCCCGGTGTGGAGAGAACCCTCACCCGGCGCTTCGCGCCGACCTCTCCCGCAAGCGGGAGAGGTTGAACGAGACTGCGGCCAATCGATTCAGCCTAAAGCCATTTCGCGTTAGTTGCCCGAACGACACATCACGCGGCCACCAACACGAGATGGTCTGACCGCCGTTGACATCCGTTCCTCGTTCCTGCGATGTTACATTATAACATCGCGGTATCAGAGGGTGATCCTCGCGATGTGGGGTGGCGTTTCCAGATGAAGTGGTTCCGGTCGAATATCAGGCACGGCGCCCGGCTCGCGTTGTTCGCGATGCTGGTGCAATTCGCGCTGACATTCGGCCACAGCCACTGGTTCGTCCAGGCCGCCTCCCTCTCCCAAGCCTCGCTCCAGCAGACCGACACCGCCAAGGCGATAGCTTCGACCGACCGCGCTGCGGTCCAGAAGCAATCTCCTTCAGGATCCGACCGGGAGCAGCCGGGCGACGACAATTGCGCGATCTGCGCCGTGGTCGCGATGGCGGGCACCGTGGTGTCCGCGACGCCGCCTCTCCTTGCGCTGCCGCAGGCGATCGAGCTGCTCCACCGCACCCTGGATGCCGAGTTCATCCATCTGAAATCGGCCGGCACGGCGTTCCAGCCCCGCGCCCCACCAGCGTCCTGACTCTCGACATCGCTTGATCACGCCCGGGCTCGCCGCGCCACACGCGCGGACGATCGCCCGGGAGCCGTTGAAGTCGAATTCCGTCGCGCCGCGACGGCAGGCTGCCTCCGATCATCAGACAAGCATGCGGACGGCGCCTGACTGGAATCAGGACCATGTCATTTGAATTGCGACGCGTGCAGCGTCTCGCAGGAGCAAGCCTGCTCCTGCTCGGCGCCGCCGCCACATCCGCGCTCGCCCAAGAACCGGTACAACAGCCGGTACAACAGCCTGCGCAGGACAAGTCGTCGGCCGAGCTCCCCGCCATCACCGTGACGGCGCCGAGCCCGATCGTGCGCAGGGTGGTACCGACCCGCAGCCCGGTCCATGTCGCGCGCACCGGACGGTCGCGCAGCCAGCAACACGCGGCCGAAGCTACGCCGCCAGCCGCGGCGTCTGCCGCCGCGCCTCAGCAAGGCGTGCTGCCCATCGTGACCAACCAGTTCGCCACCGTCACGGTGGTGCCGAACGAGGAGATCCGCCGCGAGGGCGGCGGTCAGCTCGGCGATCTCTTGTTCTCCAAGCCGGGCATCACCGGCTCGAGCTTCGCGCCCGGCGCCTCCAGCCGGCCGATCATCCGCGGGCTCGACGTCAACCGCGTCGGCATCGTCGAGAACGGCACCAATTCCGGCGGCGCCTCCGACCTCGGCGAGGATCACTTCGTCCCGATCGATCCGCTCGCGACCAACCAGGTCGAGGTGGTGCGCGGGCCGGCTGCGCTCCGCTACGGCTCGACCTCGATCGGCGGCGTCGTCAGCGCGACCAACAACCGGATTCCGGATGCGCTGCCGAGTTGCGCTCCGTCGTTCCAGACCTACGGCCTGCCGACCAAGGCGCCGCTGGCAACCGCCGAGACCTCGCCTTGCGTCACGGCCGAGACGCGCTCCGCATTCAGCTCGGTCGATCGCGGCGTCGAAAGCGGCGTGCTGCTCGACACCGGCGGCGGCAATTTTGCCTTCCACGCCGACGTCTATGGCCGCACCACCACGGACTACGGCATCCCGAGCTATCCCTATCTGAACGACCAGACGCGATCCGTCGCCAACGGCCGCCAGCCGAACTCGGCGACGCGCTCGGACGGCGCCTCGATCGGCGGCTCCTACTTCTTCCAGGGCGGCTATATCGGGGCTGCGATCACGCAGAACGACTCGCTCTACCACATCCCCGGCATCGACGGCGCCGACCACAACACGCGCATCGACGGTCACCAGACCAAGATCAACGTCAAGGGCGAGTACCGTCCCGATGCGGCCGCGATCGACACGATCCGGTTCTGGGCCGGCGCGACCGACTACCGGCACAACGAGATCGGGCTTGCCGATCCCGCCGACCCCAACAGCGACGGCGTGCGGCAGACCTTCACCAACAAGGAGCAGGAGATTCGCACCGAGGTGCAGCTGATGCCGTTCAACGCGCGCTTCGCCGAGGTGACGACGGCGCTGGGCTTCCAGGTCGGGCATCAGGAGCTGAGCGCGCCGAGCCCGGACAATCCCGGCACGCTGTTCAACGGCCTGTGGGACCCCAACAACAGCACGCGCGTTGCCGGTTACGCCTTCAACGAGTTCAAGTTCACCGACGCGACGCGGGCGCAGATCGCCGGCCGCATCGAGCATGTCGAGCTGCACGGCACCACGCCGAATTTCCCGGCCGACTTCCTGCCCGACGGCACGCCGCAGGTGGCGATCGCGCGCAATCCGTCCTACACGCCGAAGAGCGGCAGCATCGGCCTGTTGCAGGACCTGCCGGGCGGCATGGTCGGCAGCATCACCGCGCAATATGTCGAGCGCGCGCCGAAGGCGGCGGAACTGTTCTCGCGCGGCGCGCATGATGCGACCGCGACCTTCGACATCGGCAATCCGAACCTGACGATCGAGACCGCAAAGTCCGTCGAGCTCGGCGTGCGCAAGGCGACGGGGCCGTTCCGGTTCGAGGCGACCGTCTACTACACGCATTTCGACAATTTCATCTTCCGCCGCCTCACCGGGGTGATGTGCGGCGACGACTTCGCCTCGTGCGGCACGCCCGGGGCCGAGCTGAACCAGGCGGTCTACTCGCAGCGGAACGCGAACTTCCGTGGCGGCGAATTCCAGTCGCAGCTCGACGTCGGCGCGTTCCAGGGCGGCATCTGGGGCATCGAGAACCAGCTCGACGTGGTTCGCGCCACCTTCACCGACGGCACCAACGTGCCGCGGATTCCGCCGCTCAGAATGGGCGGCGGCGTGTTCTGGCGCGACGACAACTGGCTGATGCGCGTCAACCTGTTGCACGCCTTCGCGCAGAACAACGTCGCCGTGATCGCGGAGACGCCGACGGCAGGCTACAACCTCCTGAAGGCCGAGGTGAGCTACAAGACCAAGCTCGACCGCAACTGGTTCGGTGCGCGCGAGATGATTGCCGGCGTCGTCGGCAACAATCTCCTCAACGAGAGCATCCGCAACTCGGTGTCCTACACCAAGGACGAGGTGCTGATGCCCGGCATCGGCGTGCGGGCGTTCGCGAACTTCAAGTTCTGATCGCCTCCAGCCGGGGCCTGCGGGCCCCGGTACACCAACGTCGAGCGAGCGGGCTGTCGCGGCATCACACGCCGCTACCCCCGCGCCTTGCTCCAGTCGGGCACGACCGCTCCCGACACGCCCTCGAAGGCACCGTCGACGAGCTCGAACACCAGGATGCGGGCGGCGTCGACCGGGCCCGGCATGGTGACGCGCCCCTTGGGGACCGGCTTGAAGCCGACGCGGCTGTAATAGGGCTCGTCGCCGACCAGCAGCACCAGGCGGTGACCTCGCTCCTTGGCGTCCTTCAGCGCGCGCTCCATCAACAGACGGCCGATGCCGCGGTCCCGGAACGGCGGCTCGACGGTGAGCGGCCCGAGCAGCAGCGCCGGCGTCTCGCCGACCAGCACAGGCAATTGCCTGACCGAGCCGACCAGCAGCGTGCCGATGCGAGCGGTGAAGGACAGTTCGAGCAGATGGTCGACGTGCTCGCGGATGCGGTAGGCGCTGAGCACGAAGCGGCCGGGGCCGAAGGTGCGCTCGTGCAGCCGTTCGATCGCCTGGGCGTCGCCGGCAGCTTCGGGAAGGATGGTGAGCGAGAGATCGTTCATGTCGGCATGCGTCTTCGAGCGAAGTGGACCCGGGTTCGCGTCATGAAAACGCGTCAATGAGGGGAGCGGGATAACATCTCGGAGGGCTGCGGTCCATCGGGCTCATACCGGGCCGAACTGCCGGCCGGGCTGCGGCTGAGGATGGTCGCGAAGCTCCAGTCCGGATAACCGATACTGTGCAGCTTGTCCGCGAGATAGCCATCGATTGCACGGGCGAGACTGGTGTCGAGCCCCTGCCAACGGCCAACGCGGCGGTTGATCTCACCGCCATGTCGCAATCAACGGCGTGCCATCCAGCACTTCCACGATTCTTTGCCGCGTGCCCGGCGAGGTGCCCTCGGGCAGCGCATTGATCGCGAAGAACCCGCATTCGACGATCTCGTGGTTGGGCTCGGGCAGGCGATCCTGCCTGAACTGCCTGACGACGTAGACCGCGACGTGGTCGCGGCGGGAGACGTGACTGTTGAGGAAGATGCCGTGCAGCGCGGCGTCTGCGGTGAGGTCGATGTCGCCCTCCTCCTTGAGCTCGCGCCGCATCGCCTGCTCCATGGTCTCGCCGAGATCGACGCCGCCGCCGGGCAGATACCAACCGGAGATGTAGCTGTGCCTGACCAGGAACACCCTGTTGTCGGAATCCAGCACCACGGCGCGAACGCCGAGGGTCATGCCGCGAACGAGCAGGAAATAGGCGTGGAAGATTCGCCGCAGCAGCGGCTCGAACTTCCGTCGGATGCGGTTCAGACGATCTCCCATCAGGTTCTCTTTGGTCCCCTGTTCAGGCTGCGCTTGCGCAGTCCTCGCGACCTTGCCATTACAGCGGAGCAATAGCGAGGCAATCGCGCGCCATGGCTTCCTTCACGCTCGCCCATCTGTCCGACCCGCATCTGCCGCCTTTGCCGAAGCCGCGGCTGATCGAGCTCGCCGGCAAGCGCGTATTCGGCTACGTCAACTGGACGCGCAACCGCCACAAGTACCAGCGCCGCGAGGTGCTCGACGCACTCGTCGCCGACGTCAAGGCGCAGGCGCCCGACCACATCGCGGTGACGGGCGATCTCGTCAATCTGGCGCTGGACGCGGAGTTCGCGCCGGCGCGCGCCTGGCTCGACGGCGTCGGCCCGCCCGACCGCGTCACCACGATTCCCGGCAACCACGACGCCTATGTCCGCGCCACCTATCATCGCTTCGGCGAGACCTTTGCGCCCTATCTTGCAAGCGACAACGGAAGCGCCGGCTTTCCGGCCCTGCGCCGGCGCGGGCCGCTCGCGCTCATCAGCCTGTCCACGGCGGTGCCGACCCTGCCGCTGATGGCGACGGGCACGCTGGGGCACAATCAGCTCGCAGCGCTCGAACAGGTTCTCGAGCGGCTCGCGACCGAAGACGTCTTCCGCGTGCTGCTGGTGCATCATCCGCTAAAGTCCGATGCGCGCCACAAGCGAATGACGGACGCGGCCGATCTGCTGGCGCTCTTGAAGCGCCACGGTGTCGAGCTGGTCCTGCACGGCCACGACCACATTCATTCGACGATGTGGTTCGAGGGCCCCAACGGCAACATTCCCGCGATCGGCGTGCCGTCGGCGTCCGCGCTCGCACACGGGCGCTACCCGGCGGCGGCGTATAATCTGTTCACGATCGAGAAGGACAATGCCGGCTGGCGCTGCGAGCAGACGGTGCGCGGGCTCGGGTCCGGATTTCAGATTGGGCAGATCAAGCATGCGAGGTTGGTTTGAGGCCACTGTCATTCCGGGGCGCGCCGAAAGGCGCGAGCCCGGAATCCATTCAGCCGCATACGCTGTGGCCCGTTGGATTCCGGGTTCGCGCTGATGCGCGCCCCGGAATGACGGCGGAGGGAAATTCACCAGCTCCGCAAGGCTGCCAGCACGGCGACGCCGAACAAGGCGGCGGCGCCGAGGATGAAGCCGAACACGAACGGCCAGACGCGCGAGCGCGCCGGCCGCTCCGCGGCCTCCGGCTTCGGCTCGGGCAGGACCACCATCGCATGCTCGCGCTCGATCATGCGGCGGGCGACATAGTCGGTGACGGCCTCGACGATCACGGATGTGTCGTGCGATTCGGCGAGCACGATGCGGCCGAAGCGGGTGTCCTGGACGAAGCGATACATCCGCTTGTCGCGCCCCATCATGATGTGCGCGACGACGTCGATCCAGAGTCTGGGCGTATCGCCCTGGCTGATGCCGCGGTCGAACAGGTCGATCTGCTCGGGCACCTGTGCAAACAGGGGATCGAGCGCGTCGTTGAGGATCTCGAGCCGCGCCACCTCGGCATCGCGCAAATCGACGACGACGCCGGTCCGGTCGGCGGCCTCGATCCGCGCGCGCAGCAGCGCGTCGCGCAGCCGCACCGGGTGCGGCTGGCTGGGATGGGTCCCGCTGGTCTCGGGCTCTGACATTGTCGGCCTCGTCCTCACTTGCCTCCATTAACCTATCAGCAACCACACCTTCCGCAAAGGGTCCACAATTCCAGATACTTACGGCACCCACAGCTGTCTCACCTGTGCCAAAAACAGACGATCCCACCCGGCTTGCGCCGGATGGGACCCTCCGTCCTTGGACGTCTTCTTGATTGGTCAGGCAGCCGTCAGGCCGAGACGCGCGACGGCTCTTCAACGATGGAGAAGCGGACGCCGGCCTTGTGGCGGTTCTCTTCCGAGACCGTACGCCAGGCATCTTCGGCTTCCTTGCGGGTCTTGAACGGCCCCTGCACCTGGGCCGAGCCTTCCACGAGCTTGTGGAAGTTCATCGAGCCGAACTCGCCGCCGATCACCCAGAAATTGCTGCCCTTGGTCATTGTCAGTCTCCTGTTGAGGTGCGTGACCAGTCCGGGCTCCGAGGGGACCCCGGACTGATCAATTCCGCCGTTAGCCGAACTGGTTCATCGTGTTGTGCGCGCCGCCCGCCTTCAGGGCGGCCTCGCCGGCGAAGTACTCCTTGTGGTCGTCGCCGATGTCGGAGCCGGCCATGTTCTGATGCTTCACGCAGGCGATGCCCTGACGGATCTCGGCGCGCTGGACGTTCTTGACGTAGCCGAGCATGCCCTGCTCGCCGAAGTACTCCCGGGCCAGATTGTCGGTCGAAAGCGCCGCGGTGTGGTAGGTCGGCAGCGTGATCAGGTGGTGGAAGATGCCGGCACGCTTGGCCGAATCCGCCTGGAAGGTGCGGATGCGCTCGTCGGCTTCCTTCGCCAGCGGCGTGTCGTCATATTCCGCCTTCATCAGCTCGGCGCGGTTGTACTTGCTGACGTCCTTGCCGGCTTCCTTCATCGCGTCGTAGACCTGCCAACGGAAGTTGAGGGTCCAGTTGAACGACGGCGAGTTGTTGTAGGCCAGCTTGGCGTTCGGAACCACCTTGCGGATGCGATCGACCATCTTGGCGATCTGCTCGATATGCGGCTTCTCGGTCTCGATCCAGAGCAGGTCGGCGCCGTTCTGCAGCGAGGTGATGCAGTCCAGCACGCAGCGGTCCTCACCGGTGCCCGGGCGGAACTGGTAGAGGTTGGAGGGCAGCCGCTTCGGACGCATCATCTTGCCGTTGCGGTTGATGATGACGTCGCCGTTGCGGGCGTTCTCCGCGGTGATTTCCTCGCAATCGAGGAAGCTGTTGTACTGGTCGCCGATGTCGCCGGGCTTGTGGCTGACGGCGATCTGCTGCGTCAGGCCAGCGCCGAGCGAGTCGGTGCGGGTCACGACGACGCCGTCTTCGACGCCGAGCTCGAGGAAGGCGTGGCGGCAGGCGCGGATCTTCGCCAGGAAGACGTCGTGCGGCACGGTGACCTTGCCGTCCTGGTGGCCGCACTGCTTCTCGTCCGAGACCTGGTTCTCGATCTGGAGCGCGCAGGCGCCCGCTTCGATCATCTTCTTGGCGAGCAGGTAGGTCGCCTCCGCGTTGCCGAAGCCGGCATCGATGTCGGCGATGACGGGCACGACATGGGTCTGGAAGCCGTCGATCTTCTCGATCAGCTCCTTCTCGCGGGTCTTGTCACCTTCCTTGCGGGCCTTGTCGAGGCTGCGGAAGATGTCGTTGAGCTCGCGCGAGTCGGCCTGGCGCAGGAAGGTGTAGAGCTCTTCGATCAGCGCCGGCACCGAGGTCTTCTCGTGCATCGACTGGTCGGGCAGCGGTCCGAACTCGGAGCGCAGCGCCGCGATCATCCAGCCCGAGAGATACAGGTAGGTGCGATCGGTCCTGCCACCGAAGTGCTTCTTGACCGAGATCAGCTTCTGCTGGGCGATGAAGCCGTGCCAGCAGCCGAGCGACTGGGTGTACTTGGTGGGGTCGTTGTCATAGGCCGCCATGTCGGCCCGCATCAGCGCCGCGGTGTAGCGGGCGACGTCGAGGCCGGTCCTGAAGCGGTTCTGCAGGCGCATGCGCGCGACGGCCTCGGCCGACACCCCGTTCCAGGTCGGCTGGGTCTCGAGGAGCGCCTTCGCTGCATCGATCTCGCTCTGATACGAGGCCGGCGCCTGGAAAGTGCTGATGCCACGGGGCTGGTAGTTCATGTGCCTGATCCTTTCGCTGACGATGGCGATGGCTGGCCATCGACATTCTTGACAGTGCATTGCGAAATGCGTGTCACGACGTAAACGCGAAAACGGAAACTTCGTATAGATGGCTTGTTTTTTATTGGTGATGTCATGTAACATCAGAACATGTAATAGATGTTATTTTGTAAAGTTTGTAAATTATAGGTCAGCGAGACTGTCCTTAATGGCCCTGGAGATCTGAAGAATGCCCGCCGAATCCGGGAAGAAACTGTTCGTCGGTCCGCGCTTCCGGCGGATCCGGCAGCAATTGGGCCTGTCGCAGACCCAGATCGCCGAGGGGCTCGGGATCTCGCCGAGCTACGTCAACCTGATCGAGCGCAACCAGCGCCCGGTGACCGCCCAGATCCTGCTGCGGCTGGCCGAAACCTACGACCTCGACCTGCGCGACCTCGCCACCGCCGACGAGGACCGATTCTTTGCCGAGCTCAACGAGATCTTCTCCGATCCCCTGTTCCGCCAGATTGACGTACCCAAGCAGGAGCTGCGCGACCTCGCCGAACTCTGTCCCGGCGTCACCCACGCGCTGCAGCGGCTCTACGCGGCCTATACCGAGGCCCGTCAGGGCGAGACGCTGGCCGCCGCGCAAATGGCCGACCGCGACGTCGGCACGCGCTATGAGGCCAATCCGGTCGAACGCGTGCGCGAGCTGATCGAGGCGAACCGCAACTATTTTCCGGAACTCGAACAGGCCGCGGAGACGCTTCGCGACGAGCTGAACGTGCCGGCCGAAGGGCTCTACGCGGCCCTTGCCGCGCGCTTGCGCGAAAAGCATTCGATCCAGACCCGCATCATGCCTGTCGACGTGATGCGCGAGACGCTGAGGCGCTTCGACCGCCACCGCCGCCAGCTCCTGATCTCGGAACTGGTCGACCCGCCCGGCCGCGCGTTCCAGCTCGCCTTCCAGCTCGGCCTTGGCGAATGCGCGCAGCAGCTGGAGACCATCATCAACCGCGCCGGCCCGCTCGACGACGCGCCGCGGCGCCTGTTCCGCATCACGCTCGGCAATTACTTCGCAGCGGCCGTGATGATGCCCTACCCGGCCTTCCTCGCCGCAGCGGAAGCGCTGAACTACGACATCCATGTGCTGGCGCAGCGCTTCAATTCCGGCTTCGAGCAGGTCTGCCACCGCCTCACCACCTTGCAGCGGCCGAACGCGCGCGGCATTCCGTTCTTCCTCCTGCGCGTCGACAATGCCGGCAACGTCTCCAAGCGTTTCTCGTCCGGCACCTTCCCGTTCTCGAAATTCGGCGGCACCTGCCCGCTGTGGAACGTGCACTCGACCTTCGACACGCCCGATCGCCTGCTGAAGCAAGTGATCGAGCTCTCCGACGGCACGCGCTATTTCTCGATCGCGCAGATGGTACGCCGCCCGGTCGCGCCGCACCCGCTGCCGCAGCCGCGCTTCGCCATCGGCCTCGGCTGCGAGATCCGCCACGCCGCGCGCCTCGTCTACGCCGCCGGCATGGACCTGGAGAAGACGGAAGGCACGCCCATCGGCGTCAACTGCCGCCTCTGCGAACGCGAAAACTGCGCCCAGCGCGCCGAGCCGCCGATCACGCGTACGCTGATCCTGGACGAGACGACGCGGCGGGTGTCGAGTTTCGCGTTCTCGAACGCACGGGAGTTGTGAGGGCGAAGGCTCGCGCTTGGCTTTAGATGCAGCCACAAACTCGCTGTCGTCCTGGCGAAGGCCAGGACCCATAACCACCGAACTATCATGCAAGCGCAGGTGGCGGCCACGCGTCGCAAAACTCCTCCCTGGGGTAATGGGTCCTGGCTTTCGCCAGGACGACATTGGGAGGCAGCGATCCGTCCAACTACGCCAGCGTATGCACGATCACCGGCCCCGCGGCGGCGCGCGCGTCGCCGGCGAGCAGCGGGCCGAGATCCTTCTCGATCCAGGCGATCGCGCGCCGGTTCGCCTCCTCCGCCTGCTCGAACTTGTCGAAGATCGAGATCGCTGTGACCGTGTCGTCGCCGGCATAGACGACGTAATAGGCGCGGAAACCGTCGACGTCGCTGATGATCGGAACGGCGCCGTCCTTGATGCGGCGCGCCAGCTCCTCCGCGCTCCCGCTTTTCGCCTTGGCCTGACGGATGGCGGCATACATGGCTTCCTCCTCCCGGCTATTGATGTGGGCTTTGTGCCCGGACTTGATGTTACGCCGAAGCGCGGGGCCCGGATACCCTCCTTGGTTAACCCGGCACTAATCCGTCTGCGCGATCTGCAACCAATGGTTAAGCACGCCTCAACATCGCTGCCCTAGTCTCGCCCCACTCACTTTTCGCAAACAACGGTGGCTTATTCTGCCGGGCGAAGTGACATCAGGGGGTTCATCATGCGCATTGCGTTGCTGCTGACCGCGACCATTGTCGGCGCGCTTTTCGCCAGTCCATCCAATGCCGGATCGCTCGATGCATCCGCCGAGGCAGCGCAGGCGCTGCCGCCGGGCTTCCAGAGCTACCGCGGCTACATGTTCGACCTGTCGGAGAATTCCGATCGCAAGGATGTCGACAAGCTCACCGACAATCTGAAGCGCCAGATCGACGTCGTCGAAGGCGCCGGCCTCTCTCCGCGCGTGCTGCGCTTCTTCCATACTGTTCCGATCGTCGCGAGCGAGCTGGCCTGCCTCGACGAAGGCGCCGCGACCGCGTGCTACGGCAGGGTCACGCCGGACATGCAGCGCACTGTTCCCCGGACGCTGACGGTCTGGGACCCCAACAAGCAGCGCTGGACCAATCCGAATGCCATCGACCTCGCGGTCGATTCGGGGCTCGGCGTGATCATGCTGCGGCCGGACATGATGCGGTACGAGAAGGAGGCGGTGCTGCTGCACGAACTGCTGCACGCCTATCACGCGCGCCTGTTGCCGGACGGCTACGCCAACAAGGGCGTGATCGGCTACTATGCCCTGGCCAAGTCCAAGGACCTCCTGCCCAAGGAATCCTATGCGCTGAAGAATCCCATGGAGTTCTTTGCCGTGACCGCCAGCATCTTCCTGGCCGGAAAGAGCGAATTCCACGACCCCAAGTCGCGCGAGACGCTCAAGGAGAAGATGCCGGACTATTACAAATACCTGGTCGGCGTGTTCGGCTTCGACCCCGACCCGACTGCGTCAAGCGGCCCGGTGGCCTCGCTGAAGTGAGGCGGACCTAGCCCATCTGCACCAACCAGGCAAAAAGCCGCGCAAAATGCGCGGCTTTTTTTGTTTTGGGTCCCGGAAGCTGCGGATGACGCCCGGCCGGGAATTGCCAAGGCGGGGCCCGATCTGCATAGTCCCGCCCGCATCGATACTGTTTTCAAGGGGATAGAAGAACATGGCGGACGCCGACCTGGATGTCGTGATCCGGCAACTGGCCAGACAGCTGCATACGGGCCTGATGACCCGCGCCAAGGAGCGGCGGGATCGCTTCAACGGCCTTGCGGCCAAGGCCAAGGGCAAGGAGACCGGCGACCGCTTCAAGATGATGGCCAAGGCCACCATGGAGCAGGCCACCGCCGCCGCCAAGCGCCTCCAGATGTCCGCCGACAACGTCGCCGACAGCTACGCACGATCGATGCGAATCGCGGCCAGCACGCCGATCGCGGCGAAGGTGGAGAAGAAGGCGAAGGAAGAGAAGCCGGCGAAGAAGGCGGCCAAGGCGAAGAAGGCGAAAGCCAAGAAGGCGAAGTAGGCGCGACTGCGCCCTTCACCTCTCCCCGCTTGCGGGGAGAGGTCGGATCGCCTCGGCGATGCGAAGCATCGTCCGGTGCGATCCGGGTGAGGGGGTACAGGTCTCTCGACAGCCTCATGCGTGGAGAGAGCCCCTCTCCCCGTAAGAACGGAGAGGGAGACAACTCCCCTCACCGCCGCGGTGCTGAAACCCGGGTCGGCTCGGCGCTGGCGAGTTCGGCGAGCTTGGCGCGCGCCGCCTCGCGCGTGCGGGCATCCTTGCCGGCGGGCAGCGCGAGAGCGGCTTCGAAATCGGCGCGCGCATCGTCGGCCTGGCCGCGGGCGAGGAACGCCAGGCCACGGTCGAGCCGGGCCTGCGCATCGGAGGGGGCGAGACGGACCGCCGTGTTGTAGCTCAGGATGGCGCGATCGAGATCGCCGGTGGCGGCGAGCGCAAGACCGCGCTGGTGATAGGGCGCGGCGAGCTTGGGATCATGCGCGATCGCCTCGTCGTAATCCGCAATGGCGAGCTCGAGGTCGCCGTTCTGCCGGCGCGCCTCCGCGCGGTCGCGATAGAGCGAGGCGCGATTGGGATTGAGGTGAATGGCCTCGTCGAAATCCGCGATCGCCCGCCGCCAGTCGCCGTGGCGCAGCGCGATCCGCCCGCGCCCTTCATAGGCAAAGGCGATCAGCGAACCGCGGAGCGGCGAGAAACCGATCACGGCCGCGCAGATGTCGGGCTCGTCCTCGTCCCCGCAATTGACGACCATATGCGTGGACAGGCCGATCAGCACGCCCAGGACGATCAGCAATGGTACGGCAGCTCTGGTCATCTTCGACGGTGACCGGCGACGGGCCGGCCACGCATCCCCTTTCGAAGGAAGTGTCACGGCGAGGTGTTAACACTGGCCGGGACGATCCTGTGTGCGCCAGGTCACAAAGCCACGCGCAAATCCTTGCCGGTTCCGGATTAGCCCCAAGGCCCACGAGAAGGACCTTGCGAAGGACCACGCCAAGGACCGCGCGAAGATGAGCGGCCCCACGGGCTCGCCGGCGGATAGTTCTCGTTGGCGCCGACCGACGGCGCCGCCTGCGCGCCGAGCTCGGCCGCGAGCTGCTGGAGCGCCGCGATACGGTTCTGCGTCGAGGGATGGGTGGCGAAGAGATTGTCCACGCCGTGGCCCGACAGCGGATTGATAATGAACATGTGCGCGGTCGCGGGATTTCGTTCGGCCTCGAAGTTCGGGACCTGATGTGCGGCGCCCTCGATCTTCACCAGCGCCGAGGCCAGCCACATCGGCTGGCCGACGATGCGCGCACCGAGATTGTCCGCGGCATATTCGCGGGTGCGGCTGATCGCCATCTGCACCAGCATGGCGCCGAGCGGAGCGAGGATCATCATCAGGATCGAGCCGACGATGCCCGGGCCGTTGTTGTTGTCGCGGTGGCCGCCGAAGAACATGCCGAACTGCGCCAGCATCGAGATCGCGCCCGCGATGGTCGCGGTGATCGTCATCAGCAGCGTGTCGTGGTGCTTGATATGCGCAAGCTCATGCGCGATCACGCCGGCGAGCTCCTCGCGGCTGAGCTGGTGCATCAGGCCGGTGGTGACGGCAACGGCGGCGTTCTCGGGATTGCGGCCGGTCGCGAACGCGTTGGGCTGCGCCTCGTCCATCAGGAACACGCGCGGCATCGGCAAGCCCGCGCGGCCCGCAAGCTCGGCGACGAGACCGACCAGTTCCGGCGCGGTCGAACGGTCGACCTGATGGGCGCCGTACATCGAGAGCACCATGCGGTCGGAGTTCCAGTAGGTGAAGAGATTGGTCGCCGCGGCAATGACGAGCGCGATCATGGCGCCGGAGGCACCGCCGATCAGATAGCCCACGCCCATGAACAGGGCGGTGAGGCCTGCGAGCAGCATTGCGGTACGAAGATAGTTCATGGCCGTCTCCTGAACCGGCCGCGGGCGAGCCTCCAGCCGGCGTCTTCGAAGTATGAATGCCGCCGGGCAACGCAAGGGTTCATGCGGCGCGGAGCCGCAGCTACAGGGCCGCGCGGCCAGCCTTTCACCCGTCGCTAAAGCTTGACCGGGATTTGCGCAAAAACACGCGCGGACGCTTAGCAACCTGGAAAGCTCAGCGTCGGCTTAATCCGCGGTAACCGGGCACGCTGCGCGGCCCTCGCGCATTGACCGGTTCCGTTGGCCTCCCGTCAACCAGGTGACCGTCATGGTAGACCGCTTACGCGCCGCTTCCATCGACCCCGCATCCACTGCTTCCCCTCACGAGACCAAGAGCGAGACCAAGACCGACGCGAAGGGATTACAGGAGGCGCTGCACGAGCAGCTGTTCGCCGATGACGAAACCGGCCACGCATGCGAGGCGCAGACGGCGCCGGAACCAGGGCCGCGCTGGCCGCATCTGCGACGCGGCGCCAAGATCGCCATTGGACTTGCCATCATCGCCGTGTTCGGCTGGCTGCCGCTGCGTGCGATCTGGGAGTATTCGAGCGTCGAGGCGGTGCTGAATTCTCGTCTCGTCACCCTGCGCACGCCGATCGGCGGCCGCGTGGTCGCCGCCCAGCCCATTACCGATCAGGCCAGGCTTGGTGCCGGAACCGTGCTCCTGCGCATCGTGAACTCGCGCGGGGATCGCACCCGGCTCGACGATCTCCGGCGGCAGAAATCGCGCCTGGAGAACGAGCGCCCCAGTCTCGCCACCAAGCTTGCCGCGGCCCAGGCAGCCCAAAAGGATCTGGCGCGGCAGGCCGCTCAATTCCGCGAGGGACGCATGCTTCAGCTCGAGGCCCGCATCGCCGAGATCCAGACCTCGATCGAGGCCGCGGCAGCGCGGCGGGACGAAGCCAGCGCCGCCGTCGAGCGCGCATCCTCACTCGCGAAGTCCGGCAATGTCTCGACGGTCGAGCTGGCGCGGCTGACGCGCGAGCTTTCCGTGGCACAGCAAACCGAGCTCGGTGCGCGCAAGCGGCTGGATGCTGCAAAGGTCGAGCTCACGGCGGCACAGAACGGCACGTTCCTCGGCGACAGCTACAACGACCGCCCGAGCTCGGTGCAGCGCGAGGAGGAGATGCGTCAGCGCGCCGGCGATCTCGAGGCCGATCTCGCGCGCACCGACACCGAGATCGCCTGGCTCGCCAACGAGATCATCATCGAGGAGGTCCACTTCGCCGATCTGTCCGAAGCCAACATCACGACACCCGTTGCGGGCCGCGTCTGGGAGATGATGACCTCGCCGGGCGAGGACGTGCAGGCCGGCCAACCCCTGCTCAAGATCCTCGATTGCAGCGGCGCCGTCATTACGGCCAATGTCACCGAGAGCGTCTACAATCGCCTGCAGCTCGGCGACCGCGCCAGCTTCGAGCCGAATGACGGCGGCGAGCCGATCTCCGGCACCGTGGTCAATTTGACCGGCGCCGCCGGCGCGCCCGCCAATCTCGCCATCAATCCGGACGCGCTCAGCAAGGAGCCCTATCGCGTGACCGTGGCGCCCGGCGATGCCGCTGCCCACGCCTGCACCGTGGGGCGCACCGGCCGCGTTGTGTTTGCCCGGCGCGAGACCGCACCGTGATCACGGCGTTGACGCCAGGCCTGATTACGCTCGGCGCCTTCATGGCGCTCGTGCCGCTGCTCAGGCGCGACAGCACGATGGCGCGCTCGTTCCTGGCCGTCGTGTCGCTGGTCTTCCTGCTCCGCTATCTCTATTGGCGTGTCACCGCGACACTCCCGCCACCGCATCTGACGGCGGACGCCGTGATCGGTTATCCCTTCATGCTGCTGGAGGCGGCCTCGCTCGTCGCGGTCGCATTGTCCCTGCTGTTTCTGAGCCGGACCCTCGACCGCACAGGTGCGGCAAGAATAGACGGCCGTGCCATCGATCCACACGCGCCGCTGATCGACGTCTTGATCTGCACTTACAACGAGGAACGATCCATCCTCGAGCGCACGATCATCGGCGCGACCGGTATGGAGTACGGCAATTATCGCGTCTGGGTGCTCGACGACGGAAGGCGCCCCTGGCTGCGGCGCCTCGCGAGCGAACTGGGCTGCCATTATCTCGCGCGGCCCGACAACCACCACGCCAAGGCAGGCAACATCAACCATGCGCTCAAGCACGTCGGCGCCCTGCCGGAACGACCGGATTTCGTGGCCATTCTCGACGCGGACTTCGTGCCGCGGCCCGACTTCCTCGCGCGCACTATCTCCCTCATGGACGACGCTTCGGTCGGCGTGGTGCAGACGCCGCAGCACTTCATCAATCCCGACCCGATCCAGACCAACCTCGCTGCAACCGATGTATGGCCCGACGAGCAGCGCTTCTTCTTCGACATCCTTCTGCCGGCGAAGGACGCCTGGGGCGTCGCCTTCTGTTGCGGCACCTCATCGCTCATTCGCTACGCCGGGCTGGTGCAGATCGGCGGCTTTCCAACCGACTCCGTCACGGAAGACTACCTCGTCACCCTTCGCCTGAAGGAGCGCGGCTTCAACACCATCTATCTCAACGAACGATTGACGATCGGACTCGCGCCCGAGGGGCTGAAGGAATACATCACCCAGCGTGCGCGCTGGTGCCTCGGCCTGATGCAAATCGTGCGCGGCCGCAGCGGACCGTTCTCGCAGGACTCGAAGCTGTCCTTTATCGACCGGCTCTCGCTGGTCGATGCCTTCATGAGCTGGTCTGCGGTCTACACGTCGAAGGTCGCGGGACTGATGGTGCCCTGGCTGTTCCTGCTGTTCGGCATCAAGGCGGTGCAGGCCGATCTCACCGAGCTGTTGCGCTTCTTCCTGCCGTTCTACGTCTGGCACGGACTCAGCATGGCCTGGCTGTCGCACGGCCGTTCGCTCGCCATGATGTCGGACGTCTCGCAACTCATCGCCGCGCCCGCGGTGCTCAAGGCGGTGGCAGCCGGCCTGTTGAAGCCGAAGGGACACAAGTTCAAGGTCACGGCGAAGGGCGGCGACCGCGACAGGAGATTTGTCGAATGGCCGCTGCTGCGGATCTACGGCTGCGCGCTTCTCATCACGCTGGCGGCCATTGCCTATGCCTTCATCCTGCACCTGCGCGGCGAGAACATCGCGTATGGCGGACTGGCCCTGGCCTGGAGCCTCTACAACGCGCTCATCCTCACCGTGGTCTGCTTCGTCTGCATCGAGCAGCCACGCAAGCGCAAGGCGGAGCGCTTCGATCGCAATGAGCCGATCCTGTTGCGTCAGGACGGCAAGTGGCATCTGGCGCGGCTCGCCGACATCTCCATTACCGGCGCCCGGCTGATCGATCCCGATCCGCCGGCACCCGGCAGCACGATCGACTGCCGCATCTATGGCCGCTCGATCGCGGCCGTCGTTGTGCGACGAACCACGGACGGATTCGCGGTGCGGTTCGAGGAAGGCATGGATACGCGCGTGCATGCGATCCGGGCGTTCTATGCCGGCGAGTATGTCCGCGCCTATCGTGGCGTCAGGGCGCTTCCGGTCGGAAAAGCGCTGCTGATGCGTCTGTTCGGCTAGGCTGGCGCGGCATCCGCTCCCTCGCATTGCGCTTATTGGCATGGCATGGAAAGGATGGCCTGAGGCCGTCACTTCACCTAGACTTCAAGCGAGTCCACGCCTTCCCTCCCCGCCGGAACCCCTATGCTCCAGACCCGATTTCTGATCGCGGCCGTCGCGCTCCTCGCATGCTCCGCCACTGCCTCGGCCCAGTTCGCGCCGCCGCCCGCAAGGCCTGCGGCGCCCAAGGCCACCGCACCCTCGCCGCGCGCAGCCTCGTGCCACAATGGGGCGAGCTTCGATCGCTTCCTGGCCGACGTGAAACAGCAGGCGGTGGCCGCCGGCGTGTCGCAGCGGACGATCGCGGAGGCTTCGCCCTACCTCGTCTACGACCAGGGCATCGTCAACCGCGACCGCGGCCAGCGCGTGTTCGGCCAGCTCTTCACCGAGTTCGCCGGCCGCATGGCCGCGCCCTATCGCATGCAGAACGGCCAGCAGCACATCAAGGCCCACGCAGCTGCCTTCGCGCGCGCCGAAAAGGAATATGGCGTGCCGCCGGCGGTCATCGCCGCGTTCTGGGGCCTGGAGAGCGACTTCGGCGCCAACATGGGCAACCTGCCGACGCTGAAATCGCTGGTGTCGCTCGCCTATGACTGCCGCCGCTCGGAGATGTTCGTGAACGAGACCATCGCCGCGCTGAAGATCATCGACCGCGGCGATCTCACACCCGACGAGATGATCGGCTCCTGGGCCGGCGAGCTCGGACAGACGCAGTTCCTGCCCGTGCATTACGTCAACTACGCCGTCGACTATGACGGCGACGGACGGCGCGATCTCCTGCGCAGCGAGCCCGACGTGATCGGCTCGACCGCGAACTACATCGCCAACGGCTTGAAGTGGCGGCGCGGCGAGCCATGGCTGGAGGAGATCAAGGTGCCGCAGAACCTGCCGTGGGAGCAGACCGATCTCACCGTGCAGCAGCCGCGCTCGAAATGGGCGCAGTTAGGCGTGACCTATCCCGACGGCCGGCCGCTGCCGAACGACAATCTCGCGGCGTCCGTGCTGCTGCCGATGGGACGCTTCGGGCCGGCTTTCATGGCGTATGCGAATTTCGCCGCCTACACCGAGTGGAATAACTCGCTGATCTACTCGACCACCGCGGGCTATCTCGCCACCCGCATCGCGGGCGCCGCGCCGATGCGCAAGCCGGCGGCGCCGGTCGCGCAGCTGCCATTCAATGAGCTCAAGCAATTGCAGCAGCTACTGGTCCAGGCCGGCTTCAATGTCGGCAAGGTCGACGGCGTGCTCGGCCAGCAGAGCCGCGCCGCCGTGAAGGCGATGCAGATCAAATACGGCCTGCCGGCCGATTCCTGGCCGACCGCGGAGCTGCTCGCGCGCATGCGCGGCAGCACGGCGCAGGCGCAGCCAGCGGGGGTGGTGCGGTAGCCCCTGCGCGCCCTCATGCCCTTGAGAGCAAAATCATCGCATATGGCAGCGAGAGTTCGCCGGAAGAGCTCGGCCTGCATGGTTCGAGACGCCCGCTTTGGCGGGCTCCTCACCATGAGGGTCTAATCTTTCGCCGCAGAACGTGACCTCATCCTGAGAGCCCGCCATAGGCGGGCGTCTCGAAGGATGGGCCGCGGGCACTAGAATTTTCGCATCGCAAAAGCGGCTCCTGCGATTGTATTTTTCCATGACGTTCCCATGTGAGTGGATCAGGTTTTCTCCTGAGATTCCTCACCATTGAAGCGAGCATCACATGTCCTTCTACGACGCCGTCGTCCCCGCCTATTTGCAGATGCTGAACAGCCTTACCGGCCTGCTCACGAAAGCCGAGGCGCATTGCGCGGCCAAGAAGGTCGACCCGAGCGTCCTGCTCGGCTCCCGCCTGTTTCCGGACATGCTGCCGCTGTCGAAGCAGATCCAGCTCGTCAGCGACTTCGCCGCCAAGGGCTGCGCGCGGCTGACCCATAGCGAGGTGCCCTCGACGCCCGACACGGAAAAGACGTTTGAGGAGCTGAAGCAGCGGCTGGCCAACACGATCGACTACGTCAAGTCGTTCAAGCCCGCGCAGTTCGAGGGCGCCGACACCAAGGACGTCACCTTCCCGGCCGGCCCCGACAAATCCATCACCATGAAGGGCCAGCAATTCCTCAGCGCGTTCTCGCTGCCGAACTTCTATTTCCACGCCACGACCGCGCACGGCATCCTGCGCCACAACGGCGTCGAGATCGGCAAGCGCGATTTCCTCGGCGCGAGCTGATTTGCGAAATCGCACGGCCGCGATAGCCGAAATCCGCTGTCGCGGCCAAGATTGCACATGAATTATGCTACGCGGGCGTTGCCGCGTAGCTCGCCTGCACTTTCCGTATGGCTCCTCCCTTGCGCTGATTGCCGCGATGCACAAGTGTTCCGGACCTCTCACCGCCTGGAAGCACTCCCATGAGCCGTTCGACCAAATTGTTTGAGACCTACAAGCTCGGCCCGATCACGCTGGCCAACCGCCTCGTCATGGCGCCGCTGACGCGCAACCGCGCCGATCCCGGCACGTTCGTCCCCGGCGCGCTCGCCGCCGACTATTACGGCCAGCGTGCGTCCGCGGGTCTCCTGATCACCGAAGCGAGCCAGGTTTCGCAGCAGGGCCAGGGCTACCAGGACACCCCCGGCATCTACTCCAAGGACCAGGTCGCCGGCTGGCGCAAGGTCACCGACAAGGTCCATGAGCGCGGCGGCAAGATCTTCATCCAGCTCTGGCATGTCGGCCGCATCTCGCATGTCGCGCTGCAGGCGAATGGCGCAGCGCCGGTTGCGCCGAGCGCGATCCGCGCCAAGGGCAAGACCTTCGTCAACGGCACCTTTGCCGACGTCTCCGAGCCGCGCGCGCTCGAGCTCTCCGAAATTCCGGGGATCATCGACGACTTCAAGCGCGCCACGAAGAATGCGCTGGAGGCCGGCTTCGACGGCGTCGAGATTCACGGCGCCAACGGCTACCTGCTCGACCAGTTCGCCAAGGACGGCGCCAACAAGCGCACCGACGCTTACGGCGGCTCCATCGAGAACCGCGCGCGGCTGATGCTCGAGGTCTCCAGGGCGGTTGCCGCCGAGGCCGGCACTGAGCGCACCGGCATCCGCATCTCGCCGGTGACGCCCGCCAACGACGTCTCCGACAGCAATCCGCAAGCCTTGTTCGATCACATCGTCGACGGCCTCAGCGCGCTGAAGCTGGTCTATCTCCACGTCGTCGAGGGCGCCACCGGCGGGCCGCGCGACTTCGCACCGTTCGACTATGCGTCCTTGCGCAAGCGCTTCTCCGGCGCCTACGTCGCCAACAACGGCTACGACTTCGATCTGGCGACCAAGGTGCTGGACGCGAACGCGGCCGATCTCATCGCCTTCGGCAAGCCGTTCATCTCCAACCCCGACCTTGTGGAGCGGCTGAAGCAGGGCGCGGCGCTGAACGACTGGGACAAGAACACGTTCTACGGCGGCAGCGCGAAGGGCTACACCGATTACCCGACGCTCGAAGCGGCGGAAGCGGCGCAGTAGAGGCTGCGCGCCTTCCACGCCATCATTGTGAGCGAAGCGACGACACGATCCAGACCGGCTCGGTGGAGATCGAGCTGGATCGGCGTCGCGTCCGCCGCGGGCCGCGGAAACGGCGTCACCGACCCTCGCGGTGGATACGCGCGATGAGAGTCGCCCGATTGGGCGTCTGTAGCTTCTCGAAAACATGGTCGAGGTGTGAGCGGACGGTCCAGTAGCTGATCCCCAGCTTCCGGGCGATGATGCCGTCCGTCAGGCCGTCGGCGACCAGACCGACGATCTGGTTCTCCCGATCCGTTAGTTGCGGCAGGCGGTGGCCTGCTGCCGTGCTGGTGCTGTGCACGTCCTTGGTCGCGCGCAGGAGGATCGGCTGCAGCAAGGTCAGCAGCGCCACTTCGCGAGATCCGACGGGGGCCCGGCCGGGAGCACGCCAGAAGCGAAAGTCGCCGACACTTGTGTCACCGTCGTAGAGGTGGAGATCGATACCATCCGTCGTCTGGTGGACGCGCAGGAATTCATTGAAATATCGCGTGCGCTCGAGCTCGGTTCGGTTGATGACCGAATAGATCGGGGTCGGCCCGCGACGGGAGCGCAGCCGTGGCGAAATCGGATCGCAACGCTGAAACTCCTCGACATAGGCGCGCGCCATCTCCACTCCGCGTCCGGAGCATGCCGGATTCTCGTAGCGGCCGGTTCGCTGATTCCACCGCGTCGTCCCAATGAAATCCATCGCCAGCAGGCGCTTTAAATCCGCAGCGATATCCGGCATGGCCAAAAGCCAATCGGGTCGCAGGGGCTGCAGAAGCCCTTCGCCGACGCGTTTCAGCAGCGTCACTTCGCGCGCAGAAAGTGAAATCGCCATCACCACCCCATGCCATCATCGTGAAGCCGGGCATCCCTGAAAACTGGGATAGGCGACCGATACCTTGGAACATAGGGTTCAACCCGTCAAGCACGGGCAATTTCGCGAACATCCGCGTGCCTGACGGGTGCGCCTTGCACGTGGGGTCGCATGCAGAGCGTACGCCTCTGCTGCGCAGGCCCCCGATGAGACGCGCGCTCTTCAAGAGCGAAGCGCCGGAGATGTGAACGGCGAAGTCTGTTGCAGCCGGGTCGAAGGGAAAATCTCATGACGAGTTCTAGGCAGTTTGCTTTCGGCCGGTCCGGCCATTTGAACGACGATGACGTACGATGGGACGACGATGGCGCCGGATGGGGAGGCGAAAGTCACCGGTTCGATTTCCGTGGCCACGAAGACCACCATGCCATTCACAAGGACCTGGTTCTGTCGGTCGCTCCGACGGCGACGTCCGGCGATTTCAACATGCACGCAGTGCTGGATTCGCCCGGGTCGACCGAGGGCCGGCCCCTGATGATCCTGCTGCCCGGCTTCTCGTATGACCACACCTATTGGGATCCCCCGGTCGGCAACGGAAAATATTCGTTCGTCGATGCGGCCAATGACGCCGGGTACGCGACCTTGAATCTCGATCGGCTGGGGACGGGAACGAGCGACAAACCGCCGGCCGATTTGACAACGATCCAGGATCAGGCCGACGAGCTGCATCAGATCATTCAGTCCATCAAGAGTGGCGCCCTGAGCAGCTACGGGTTCTCCAAGATTGTCCTGGTCGGTCACTCCCTGGGTTCAGGCATCGCGCAAACCGAGGCCGGCACATACCACGATGCCGACGCGCTCGTGCTCACGGGCTTTCGGCACGAGGTCAACCCGGCAGGCGCCGGCGAGTTCGCCAACGCCATTCACCCGGCCGCCGACGGGTACCTGACCTTCGACGATCGAAGCTTCCTGTTTGACAGCAACAACACCTCGCCCAAGATCCTTGCCTGGGATGCCTCGCATATCGGCACGGGCACGGCCGCCGAACTGAACTTCGCATTTGCGCTCGATCCGGCGCGCTCGGTGGGAATCACAGCGCCGGTGCTCGAAGTCGTCGGCGATCACGACCTGCTGTTTCAGACCGATCCCTCAACCTTTGCGGCAGAACGCGCCTTCTATCCCAACTCGTCCGACTTCGAACAACTCGTGGTCAAGAATGCCGGGCACGACGTCACGCTGTCGCAGAATGCGCACCAGACCTTCGCGCAGATCATCGACTTCGTGGAGAAGGTGGCGCCGGTCAATCACCATCACGATTTCCTGGTGTGATCGCCGGTCCGACGGCGCCAATCCTGACACGTAGGCAGGCTCTTCCGTCCAGCGCGTCGGTGCGCGCGCAAAGAAAAAGGCCGGGATTGCTCCCGGCCTTTGGTCGTCGTGATGAGGCGTACCTTACTGCAGCGAGGCGCGCTTGGGCGGGGTGGCCGGCCACGACTTGATCAGCGTGTCGTAGTCGACCGTCTCGCCCTTCGGCTTCTCGTTGGCGAGCTTGCGCTGCGGAGCGATGGTGCCGTCCTTCTGGGCCTTGGCGAACCAGTATTCGGCCGACTCCTTCTTGTGCAGCTTCGGACCGCAGGCGCCCTGCACGCCGGACTTCTCCAGGCGCTCCATGACGGAGTCCTGGGCAGCGGCCAGCGCGTCCATTGCGGCTTGCGGCGTCTTCGCACCGGACGACGCATCGCCGATGTTCTGCCACCACAGCTGCGCCAGCTTCGGATAGTCGGGCACGTTGTTGCCGGTCGGGGTCCACTGCACGCGCGCCGGCGAGCGGTAGAACTCGATCAGGCCGCCGAGCTTCGGCGCACGCTCGGTGAACGACTTGTCCCAGATGTCGGATTCACGGATGAAGGTGAGACCGACATGGCTCTTCTTCAGCGACACCGTCTTGGAGACGATGAACTGGAGATACAGCCAGGCCGCCTTGCGGCGATCCGCCGGGGTCGACTTCAGAAGCGTGAGCGAGCCCGCGTCCTGATAGCCGAGCTTCATGCCTTCCTTCCAGTACGAACCGTGCGGCGACGGAGCCATACGCCACTTCGGCGTACCGTCCGCGTTCATCACGGCGATGCCCGGCTTCACCATGTCGGCGGTGAAGGCGGTGTACCAGAACATCTGCTGGGCGATGTTGCCCTGCGCCGGCACCGGACCCGACTCGGAGAAGGTCATGCCCTGGGCCTGCGGCGGCGCGTACTTCTTCATCCACTCGAGGTACTTCGTGATCGAGTAGACCGCGGCCGGACCGTTGGTGTCGCCACCACGCTCGACCGAGGAGCCGACCGGACGGCAACCTTCCATGCGGATGCCCCACTCGTCGACCGGCAGACCGTTCGGAATGCCCTTGTCGCCGTTGCCGGCCATCGACAGCCAGGCGTCGGTGAAACGCCAGCCGAGCGACGGGTCCTTCTTGCCATAGTCCATATGGCCGTAGACCTTGACGCCGTTGATCTCCTTGATGTCGTTGGTGAAGAACTCGGCGATGTCCTCATAGGCCGACCAGTTCACGGGCACGCCGAGCTCGTAGCCATACTTGGCCTTGAACTTGGCCTTGTAGTCGGGGTTGGTGAACCAGTCGTAGCGGAACCAGTAGAGGTTCGCGAACTGCTGGTCGGGCAGCTGGTAGAGCTTGCCGTCCGGCGCCGTGCCGAACGACTTGCCGATGAAGTCGTTGACGTCGAGCATGGGGTCGGTGACGTCCTTGCCCTCACCGGTCATGTAGTCCGACAGCGCGATGGTCTGGCCGTAGCGGAAGTGCGTGCCGATCAGGTCGGAATCGTTGATCCAGCCGTCATAGACGTTCTTGCCGGACTGCATCTGGGTCTGCAGCTTCTCGACGACGTCACCTTCCTGGATGATGTCGTGCTTGAGCTTGATACCCGTCAGCTCGGAGAACGCCTTGGCGAGCGTCTGCGACTCGTATTCGTGGGTCGCAATGGTTTCGGAGACGACGTTGATCTCCATGCCCTTGAAGGGCTCGGCGGCCTTGGCGAACCACTCCAGCTCCTTCTTCTGGTCGTCCTTCGACAGCGTCGAGGGCTGGAATTCCGCAATCCACTTCTGGATCGCGGCGTCGTCGGCAGCACGAACCGGCGTCGAGACGGTGAACGACACCGCCAGAAGCGCAGCAGTGCTGGACATGGTCAGAAAACTGCTCTTGGTCAATGGACCTTTCCTTCTCCTAAACTGTCGCATGTTGTTCCTCCGTTGCAGCGACAAAATTTTATACAGGCCCGGGTTGCCCCCGGATCTGGCCGTCCCTTCGCGAGCTTCAGACCGTGCGGAAAATGAGCACGGCCGTGGCCAGCGAAATTCCACTTGCGAGCCACAGGCTCGAAATCTCAAAACCATCCTCGCCGATCGGCAGCGTCGCGAGCGCGTCGGTGCCGACGAGGCCGATCCACACGAGATGGATGACGGCGGCCGCAATCAGCGAGATGAACAGGCGGTCGCCGCGCGTGGTCGGAATACTGAGCACGCCGACGCGCTCGGCCTCGGGATAGACCGCGGCGAGGTACGTCATGACCGCGAGGGTGCAGGCGAGCGCCGCGAAGAAGATCGCGGTCGGCAGCGTCCAGGCCATCCATGCAATAGATTCCATCGATGCCTCCCTACACCCGGCCGAGCGCGAAGCCGCGCGCGATGTAATTGCGGACGAACCAGATCACCAGCGCGCCCGGAATGATGGTGAGCACACCGGCCGCGGCCAGCAGGCCCCAGTCCATGCCCGCGGCCGACACCGTGCGCGTCATGATCGCCGCGATCGGCTTGGTCTGCACCGAGGTCAGCGTGCGCGCGAGCAAGAGCTCGACCCAGGAGAACATGAAGCAGAAGAAGGCGGCGACACCGATGCCGCTGGCGATCAGCGGCACCAGGATCTTGATGAAGAAGCGCGGGAAGGAATAGCCGTCGAGGAACGCGGTCTCGTCGATCTCGCGCGGCACGCCGGAGACGAAACCTTCCAGGATCCACACCGCCAGCGGAACGTTGAAGATGCAGTGCGCGAGCGCAACGGCCCAGGGCGTATCGAACAGCCCGATCGCCGAATAGAGGTTGAAGAACGGCAGCGCATAGACCGCGGCCGGCGCCATCCGGTTCGACAGCAGCCAGAAGAACAGGTGCTTGTCGCCGAGGAAACGGTAGCGCGAGAAGGCGTAGGCCGCCGGCAGCGCCACCGAGATCGAGATGATGGTGTTGAGGACGACGTATTCCAGCGAATTGATGTAGCCGGAGTACCAGCTCTCGTCGGTGAAGATGCGCCTGTAGTGCTGGAGCGTCGGGGCGTGCGGCCACAGCGTCATCGTCGAGACGATCTCGCTGTTGGTCTTGAAGCTCATGTTGACGAGCCAGTAGATCGGCAGCAGCAGGAAGACCAGGAACAGCCCCATGATGAGGCGGCGGCCGGGAATCGAATGCATCAGGCCACTCCTTCCTTCGGCTTGAGCGCGGGCGCAGGCTGGAGCACACCTGCGGGTTTCGGCTCCGCCGCCGGCTCCTTCTCCGCCTGTGCCTTACGCTCGACGCCTGCATTGGTCATGACGGTGTAGAAGATCCAGCAGACGATCAGGATGATCAGATTGTAGACCAGCGACAGCGCGGCGGCCTTGCCGAGGTCGAACTGGCCGAGCGCGATCTTGACAAGCTCGATCGAGACGAAGGTGGTCGAGTTGCCGGGTCCGCCGCCGGTGACGACGAACGGCTCGGTGTAGATCATGAAGCTGTCCATGAAGCGGAGCAGCACCGCGATCAAGAGCACGCGGTTCATCTTCGGCAGCTGGATCGCCTTGAACACGGCCCAGCGCGAGGCGCCGTCGATTTGCGCCGCCTGGTAATAGGCGTCCGGGATCGACTTCAGGCCGGCGTAGCAGAGCAGCGCGACCAGGCTGGTCCAGTGCCAGACGTCCATCACGATGACCGTGACCCAGGCGTCGACTGCGTCGGACACGTAGTTGTAGTCGAGGCCCATCGCATTGAGCGTATAGCCGAGCAGGCCGATGTCGGGTCGACCGAAGATCTGCCAGATGGTGCCGACGACGTTCCAGGGAATCAGCAGCGGCAGCGCGAGGATGACGAGGCAGGCCGCGACGGTCCAGCCGTCGCGCGGCATCGACAGCGCAACGACGATGCCGAGCGGCACCTCGATGGCGAGGATCACCAGCGAGAAGAACAGATTGCGGCCGAGCGACGCGAGGAAGCGGCCGCCGAGATCGGTCGAGGGATCGAGCAGCTCCTTGAACCAGCCGACGCCGTTCCAGAAGAACTGGTTGTTGCCGAACGTGTCCTGCATCGAATAGTTCACCACCGTCATCAGCGGCAGCACCGCCGAGAAGGCGACGACCAGGAACACCGGCAGCACCAGGAACCAGGCTTTTTGGTTGATGGTCTTGTCCATCAGGCGGCTCCTTCCACCAGAAGGCTGTCGGCATAGACGTGGACATGCGACGGATCGAACTTCAGCCCGGCGGTGCCGTCCGCGCTGGTGAAGCCCGCCGGCGCGCGCGCCGCGATCTTGGCCTCGCCGATGCGGACGCGCGCGAAGCGGATGCGGCCGAGGTCGTCGATGCGTTCGACCTTTGCGGTGAGCAGGCCAGGTGCCGGCGCGACGGCGTCGACGAACTCCGGACGCACGCCGATCTCGATCTTCGCGCCCGCGGGCAGATTGTCGTAGCTGCGGCCCAGCGCGATGACATTCCCGCCGATGCGCGCCTCGCGGCCCCTCACCTCGGCCGGCAGGATGTTCATGCCGGGCGAGCCGATGAAATAGCCGACGAAAGTGTGCGCCGGCTTGTCGAACAGCTCGGCCGGCGTGCCGCTCTGCACCACGCGGCCGTCATGCATGACGACGACGGTATCGGCGAAGGTGAGCGCCTCGGTCTGGTCGTGGGTGACGTAGATCATCGTCAGGTCGAGCTCGCGATGCAGCGCCTTCAGCTTGGACCGGAGCTGCCATTTCAGCTCGGGGTCGATCACTGTCAGCGGCTCGTCGAACAGCACCGCGGCAACGTCGTTGCGCACGAGGCCGCGGCCGAGCGATATCTTCTGCTTGGCGTCGGCGGTCAGGCGCGTGGCCTTGCGGTTCAAATAGGGCTCGAGGTCGAGCAGGCGGCCGATCTCGGCGACGCGCCTGTCGATCTCGGCTTTCGGCACGCCGCGGTTCTTCAGCGGAAACGCCAGGTTCTCCCCCACCGTCATGGTGTCGTAGATCACCGGAAACTGGAACACCTGGGCGATGTTGCGCTTCTGGGTTGACAGCGGTGTGATGTCCACCCCGTCGAACAGGATTTTCCCCCGCGACGGCGTGATGATGCCGGAGATGACGTTGAGCAGCGTGGTCTTGCCGCAGCCGGACGGCCCAAGCAGCGCATAGGCGCCGCCCTGCCGCCAGGTCATGGTCACCGGCTTCAGCGCAAAGCTTTCCTGCGGCGCAGCGTTGCCGCCGTAGGAGTGGGCGAGATCGACGAGGTCAATGCGGGCCATGGCGCATCCCCCTCACTGGCTTGGAGCTGCGACGAGGCGATCAGCCGCGTCGAATACGAAGACATCATTGGGATCGAGCACGGCATCGATGGTCTGGCCGGGCTCGAACTCGTGCACGCCGTGCAGCACCGCCACCCAGTTCGATCCGTCGCGGGTCAGATGCACGAAACTCTCCGAACCGGTGATCTCGGTCACCGTGACAGTGGCGTGGAAGGCATGGCGGTCGGTCTCACCATTGGCGAGCGCAAGCTGATGCGCGCGAAAACCGACGCGATAGGCGCCGTCGGCGAGAGCGGAATAGAGGCCGGACGCCGGCGCGGCGATACCTCCCGCATATTGCACCGAACCGTTCTTCTTCTCGATGCCGACGAGGTTGAGCGGCGGGTCGGAGAATACCTGGGCAACCCGCAGCGTCTGCGGACGGCGATAGACGTTGGGCGTCTCGCCGATCTGAAGCGCCTGGCCCTCCCACATGCACACCGTGTTGCCGCCGAGTAGCAGCGCCTCGGTCGGCTCGGTGGTGGCATAGACGAAGATCGCGCCCGAGGCCTCGAAGATGCGCGGCAGCTCGGCGCGCAGCTCCTCGCGCAGCTTGTAATCGAGATTGGCGAGCGGCTCGTCGAGCAGCACGAGATCGGCGCCCTTGACCAGCGCACGCGCCATCGCAGTGCGTTGCTGCTGGCCGCCGGAGAGCTGGAGCGGCGTGCGCTTCAGGAACGGCTCGAGCCTGAGCAGCTTTGCGGCTTCCGCCACGCGCGCCTCGATCTCCTCGCGCGGCTTGCCCTGCACGCGCAAGGGCGAAGCGATGTTCTCATAGACCGTGAACGAGGGGTAATTGATGAATTGCTGATAGACCATGGCAACCGAACGCTGGCGCACATCGACGCCGGTGACGTCCTTGCCGTTGACCAGCACCTTGCCCGTGGTCGGCTTGTCGAGGCCGGCGAGCAACCGCATGATCGAGGTCTTGCCCGACAGCGTCGGCCCGAGCAGGACGTTGAGCGTGCCGCTCTCGAGCGTCAGCGAGACGTCGCGGATGTGCGCGACACCATCGACGGTCCGGGTCACGTGATCGAGCGTGACGGTCATGAGCGTCCTCCCGCTTCCAGCAGGGGACTTTGCGGCACGGCGTGGGTCCTGATCCAGTCGTCAAGCGCCTCGATCTCGTCGGCAGATAGTCGCAGGCCGAGCTTGGAACGGCGCCAGACGATGTCCTCGGCGGTAACGGCCCATTCGTTGGCCATGAGGTAGCGGACCTCGCGCTCGGTGAGCGTCGCGCCGAAGGCCTGGCCGAGGTCGGCGGCCGATTTCGCATCGCCAAGCAGCTTGATGGCACGGGTGCCATAGGCGCGCGCGAGGCGGCGCGCATGCGCATGGCCGAGGAAGGGATAGCCGCGCTGGAGCTCGGCGATCAGCCCGTCGATGTCGGACACATCCATGTCGCCGCCGGGCAGCGGCCATTTGCCGGTCCAGCCCTCGCGCGCTTTCGCGCTGCGAAGATAGGGCGAAAGCCGCTCCAGCGCCTCTTCGGCGAGGCGGCGGTAGGTCGTGATCTTGCCGCCATAGATCGAGAGCAGCGGCGAGCCGCCGGGCGTGTCGAGCTCGAACACGTAGTCGCGCGTTGCGGCCTTGGCTTCGCTGGCGCCATCGTCATAGAGCGGCCGCACGCCGGAATAGGTCCAGACCACGTCCTCTGAAGTCACCGGCTTCGCCAGATATTCGCTCGCGGCGGCGCAGAGATACTGGATCTCCTCCGGCGTCGCCTTCACCTTGGCGGGATCGCCGTCATAGTCGCGGTCGGTGGTTCCGATCAGCGTGAAATCGTCCTGGTACGGGATCACGAAGATGATGCGGCCGTCGGCATTCTGGAACATGTAGGCACGGTCGTGGTCGTAGAGCTTCTTGACCACGATATGCGAGCCCTGCACCAGGCGCACCTTGGCTTTCGCGTTGACGCCGGCACCGCGGCCGAGCACGTCCTCGACCCAGGGGCCGCCGGCATTGACCAGCGCCCGGGCCTGGACCTGCGAGCGCGCACCGGTCAGCGTGTTGACCATGCTGACCGTCCAGACGCCGTCGGCCTGGCGGATCTCGGTGGCACGGGTGCGGGTGCGGATCTCGGCGCCCTTGTCGGCGGCATCGCGCGCGTTGAGCACGACGAGGCGGGCGTCATCGACGAAGCAGTCGGAATATTCGAAGGCGCGGCTGTAGCGATTCGGGATCAGCGGGCGGCCGACCTCGTCGCGCCTGAGATCGACCGAGCGGGTCGCCGGCAGCAGATGGCGGCCGCCGATGTGGTCATAGAGGAAGAGGCCGAGCCGCAGCAGCCAGGCCGGGCGCAGCCCTGCGTGATGCGGCAAAACGAAACGCAAGGGGCGGATGATGTGGGGCGCGATGCCCCAGAGGATCTCGCGTTCGATCAGCGCCTCGCGGACCAGGCGAAACTCGTAATATTCGAGATAGCGCAGGCCACCATGCACCAGCTTGGTCGACCAGGACGACGTCCCGCTCGCCAGATCGTTCATTTCGCACAGGAAAACCGTGTTGCCGCGGCCCACCGCGTCGCGCGCGATGCCACAGCCGTTAACACCGCCTCCAATAATGGCGAGGTCGAAAATACGCTCCAACAGACGCATCCCCCGGGCGACTCGCTCGTTCCTTCGAGCGACTACTTTCGTTTTTGATTAGATCACACCGAAAAGCGAAAGCAAGATGAAAGAGAGGCGAAGGGAAGTGAAAGCGGAACTTTTTGGTGGGCAATCGGACGAGGAAATGAGCAACTTAGACGGCAATTCGAGAAGCAATAGCGCACTTGAAGGTCAGCCACGATAGATTATAGTCATAATAGTCATATTGGTTCTTGCTCACATGGCCGACCACAACACTGCACCCGACACGCTTCCGACTGATGACACGTGGACGCTTGCCAACGCCAAGGCACGACTGTCCGAGGTGATCGACCGTGCCCAGACCGGCCCCCAGATCATCACCCGTCACGGCAAGCCGAACGCCGTGGTCGTTTCCGCCGAGGAATGGGCCCGCAAGACCGCACGCAAAGGCACGCTGGCCGAATTCCTGCTGGCCTCTCCGCTGCGCGGCGCCGACCTCGCACTTGATCGCACGCACGATGCGCCGCGCGACGAGATGCCGTGAACCTGCTGCTCGACACCAACATACTGTCGGAAGTTCAGCGGCCAGCCCCCTCGCCGAATGTCTTGGCTTGGCTTGACACGATCGATGAAGATCGTGCGTTCATCAGCGTCGCATCGATCGCCGAGCTTCGCCGCGGCATCGCATTGCTGGAGGATGGCCGCCGGCGCTCGGCACTGGCCGCTTGGCTTGCCGATGATCTGCCGACGCGGTTTGGCGAACGTGTCCTGCCGATCGACCAGGCGGTGGTCGAGCGCTGGGGCGACCTGATGGCTCAGAGCCGCCGCAGCGGCGTTGCTCTGTCCGTCATGGATGGCTTCTTTGCCGCGACCGCGCTTGCAAACGATCTCACGCTCGCCACGCGCAATGTGAAGGATTTTGCTGCATTCGGCGTCCCCCTGCTCAATCCGTGGGACGACCCATAGTCCTATCTTAACCGCACCACCGGCGCCGCTTCGGGTGCAGCTTCCTGAGCATCGGCCTGCACATCATCGATGTCCGCCCCTTTCGGCATCGCCTCCACCACTTCGATGCCCTTGCTGTGGCAGATGGTGGCGAGGCGTTCGGGAAGCTCCTGGTCGGTGACGAAGGTCTGGATCTGGGTCATGTGGGCGATGCGCACCGGCGCGCTGCGGCGGAGTTTTGTGGAATCGGCGACCAGCATGACACTGCGGGCATTGGCGATGATGGCCTGCGCGACCTGCACCTCGCGATAGTCGAAATCCAGCAGCGCGCCCTCCTCGTCGATCGCGGAGGCGCCGATGATGGCGTAGTCGACCTTGAACTGGCCGATCAGCTGCGTCGCGGTCGAGCCGACCACCGCACCGTCGGCGCGCCGCACCGTGCCGCCGGCAACCACCACCTCGATGCGGGGATGGCGGTAGAGCAGCATCGCGACGTTGAGGTTGTTGGTGATGACGAGGAGATCCTCATGCGAGGTCAGCGCGCTCGCGACCTCCTCCGTCGTGGTGCCGATGTTGATGAAGAGCGAGCATCCGTTCGGGATGAGCGATGCGGCCGCAGCCCCGATCGCCTTCTTCTCCTCGGCGGCAACGAAGCGGCGCGCCTCATAGGCGAGGTTTTCCACGCCCGAGGCGATGATGGCGCCGCCATGGATGCGGGTCAGCGAACGCCGTTCGCAGAGGTCGTTGAGATCCTTGCGGATGGTCTGCGCCGAGACCTCGAACCGGCGCGCGAGCTCCTCGACCATGACGCGGCCGGAGGCGCGCGCGATGTTGAGGATTTCGGCTTGGCGATGGGTCAATCCGGTCACGGCAATGGCCTCAAATCAGGAAGGTGCATGGTGCGGCGGTTCGCGCCATCGGTCAATGCGCCCGCCGATCACGGTTAACGGATGAGGCCTCTCACCACGCCATCGCGGCAGCCAGAGGCGCGAGCAGGGCCGGATCGTCGAAGGCGCCGGCGGAGGCGACCGCGCCGGCGGCAACCAGGTCGGCATGGCTGAGGCTGGTCCGGATGCCGATGGTCGGAATGCCGGCCGCGGTGGCCGATTGCACGCCGGTGCGGGAGTCCTCGAATGCGACCGAGGTTTCCGGCCTCGCGCCGACGAAGCGCAAGCCTTCCTGATAGGGCAGCGGATGCGGCTTGCCGTGCGGCAGCTCGTCGCCGATCACGAGCGCCTTGAAACGGTCCGTGATGCCGAGGCCGGAGAGCAGCAGTTCGGCGTTGAGACGCGGCGCGTTGGTCACGGCAACCATGGGAATGCCGGCCGCGTCCGCCCGGTCGAGCAGCGCCATCAGACCCGGCAGCGGCTCGATCTGCCCGGCGACGAGCGCGCGGAAGACTTCCTCCTTTTCATCGAGGATCGAGGCGCGCCGTTCCGGCGCCTCGTCGGGCAGAAAGCGCTCACCGATCGATACATTGGCGAACCCTTGCAGCTCCCTCGAGAACCGCGCGTGATCGAAGACATGGCCGCGAGGGCCGAGCACCTCGTTGAAAGCCTTCAAGTGCAGCGGGTCGGTATTGGCAAGCGTACCGTCGATGTCGAACAGCAATGCCCTGCCCGTCGCATTGTCCCTGGCCTCGATCATTTCCGTACTTTCCCAAATGCACGACGCATCTATGCGCGACACGTATCAATATGGCTGCGATCACGCAATGACGCATGCGCATGACGACGACGTGACCACTCGACAAAGCCGCGCGCGGCTGTAACACTCTCATCAAGAGCAAAAAGGAGGAAACGATGACGATCAACCGACGCGATCTGGCTCTCTCGACCCTTGCCGTTCCAGCTCTTGCCATCTCTGCGCTCGCCCTTACGACACCGGCGCTGGCCGCGGCGGCGGACGAAGAAGCCGTGGCGAAGAAGGTCGAGGCCTTCCGCCTCGCCCAGATCGCGGCCGATCCGAAGGCGCTCGGCGCGCTGTGCTGGGACGATCTGAGCTACAGCCATTCCAGCGGCAAGGTGGAGGACAAGGCGACCTTCATCACCAACGCCACCGACGGCAAATCGAAATTCCTGTCGATCGAATACAAGGACCCGACCATCAAGGTCGTCGGCCCGGCCGCGATCGTGCGCTTCCACTGGGTCGCGGAACAGGAGATGGCGGCCGATGGGAAAAAAGTGCCGACCAACCTTCACATCCTGATGAACTGGCAGAAGCAGGGCGACGACTGGAAGCTGCTGTCACGCGCGGCGACGAAATTGTGATGTCGCTTCTTACCCTCTCCCCTTGCGGGAGGGGGTAAGGCGAAGTGCGCGGCAAAAGATTCCGGGTTCGCGCTACGCGCGCCCCGGAATGACAGGGGCTACGCCGCTTCTTTCACATCGCCGTTAACCAGCTTGCGCGCAGCGCGCTCGGCTTCGCGGGCGTTGCGGAAGAGCTGGCCTTCGAGGCGGTAGAAGCGGTCGGATGAGGCGAAGAAGCAATAGCCTCCTTGAGAGCGAACGACGATACCTGCGGTCTGTGAATTAACTTCGATGATGTAGCTGTCCGGCATGGCCCGTGGATTCCTCAAGTGCGGGCAAATAACGACACTTCTGCCCAAAGGTTCCTGGGCATTTGAGGCCGTTTCCACCCCGAATCGACACGCAATTGAGTACGCTGGGACCTCATCCGTTTTATGACTTGTTCTTGGCGAAGACGCGACGACCGCGGACGCAACGTCGCGCGGTGATGCGCCGCGGCGGCTACGTCGCGATCGGCGTATCGGTGGGGGTTATCGACTGCGGACGGCCGTGATCGTCGATCGAGACATAGGTGAAGTTGCCGTCGGTGACGAGGAACGGGTGCGCCTCCCTGCGGCGAAGCGCCCAGGCTTCGAGATGCACGGTGAGTGAGGTGCGCCCGACCCGCACGAGATTGGCGTAGACAGAGACGAGATCGCCGACATACACCGCTTTGCGAAAATTCATCGCCTCGATCGCAACCGTCACGGTGCGCGACTTCGCGATCTTCGAGGCGAACACGCCGCCGCCGACGTCCATCTGGCTGAGCAACCAGCCGCCGAAAATGTCGCCGTTGGCGTTGGTGTCGGCCGGCATCGCCAGCGTGCGAATGCAGAGATCGCCGCTCGGCTCGGTACCGGAGCTGATAGGGGTTTTGACGTGCGTGTCGGTCATATGGTTGATCTCCGCGGCTCTCGGCTCTGGATACAAAGCCGCGGCGCCTTGCGCAACATCGGCACGCGACAAGCTTGCGCTATCCAGCCGGCCGCGGCGTCCCGACGAAGATTCCGGTATCGTTGAGCTTGCGTTGCCACTCCGCATCGTCGGCCCGCGGCGTGCGCCCTGTCGTTGCCGTCACGAGCCGTTCCAGCCTGCTCCAAAGCCGGAGACGGTCGCACGGATAGTTGGCCCATCCATTGACGACACAATAGCGGACAGTGTGGTCGCGGTGGTGACGCAAATGATGCTCGGGTGAGCAGACCAGATGCAGCCTTTGCGCCATGCGCAGGAGCGGCGGGCGGACCCGCCAATGCGCAAGATTATGAAAGCTCATGCCAAACAGCATGCAAGTCGCGATCACGAACCAGACGATCATCAGCGCGTAAGTGAGCGCGGAAACCGGGAACAACGCCGTGATCGCGGCCGCAATGCCGACCACCACGGCGCTCGGTGCCGCACCGAGGGAAGCCTGGTCGAGGAATTCGTAGAGCAGGACGTGGCTCGGATGGGTGTGATGCTCTCGCGTCATCGCGATGCCGCGGCCGAGCACCCCCTCGTCGAGCCACGTGTCGACCGCCCAATGCACCAGCCCCGAAAAAAAATCAGCGAGGAAATAACCGATCAGGAGTGCCACGATCAGCCACGGCCAGCGCAATCCTGCCGCGTGGTAACATTCGACGAGATAAATTGCGCAGCACAGGATCACGACGGCATCAGCCGCACAGCACAGCCGCGTGATGATGATCTCGCGCAAGGTCGCATGCTTGAAGAACGGGATCGTCGGCATCGGCGATGCTCCTCCACGGGCTCCACTACCCATGATAGCACCTTTTGCCGACATCATCCCTATTTCAAATTGTCCCAGCCCGCGTCAGGCGCGAAACGTCCGCCGAATCGATCGGCAAGCTCGCGCAAAGTCGACACGACATTATCCACGCCGCGCGTGCGCGCATAGTTCAGCGGGCCGCCGCGGAACGGCGCATACCCCGTGCCGAAGATCATGGCGCCGTCAACCGCATCGGGATCCTCGACAATGCCCTCGCGCAGCGCCGCGACGCAGACGTTGGACATCGGCAGCACCAGGCGGTCGATCATCTGGTCGGTCACGCGCGGGCCGGTCTCGGGGAGCGGCACCTTCTCGGCCTTGCCGTCCTTCCAGGTGTAGAAGCCCCTGCCGGTCTTGCGGCCGAGCTCGCCTTTGGCGACCTTCTCGCGCAGCCAGGCCGGCGTCGGCGGCAGCAGATCGCCGAACTTGGTGCGCAGCATGTCGCCGACATCGAGGCAGATGTCGAGCCCGACCTGGTCGGCAAGCTCGATCGGTCCCATCGGCATGCCGAACTGCTCGGCCGCCGCGTCGATCAGGCGCTGGTCGGTCTTCTCGTCCAGCATCACCATCGCCTCCAGCATGTAGAGCGTCAGCGCGCGGTTGACGAGGAAGCCGGGCGAACTCTTCACGGCGAGCGGCAGGCGGTCGATCGCACCGACAAAGGCGAGCGCATCCTTCAGCACCTCCAGCTCGTTGCCGTCATGGCTGACGACCTCGACCAATTGCAGCCGCGACACCGGATTGAAAAAGTGCAGCCCGACCAGCCGCTCGGGCCGTGCCAGCGTGGTGCGCAGGTCCTGAAGCGGAATGCTCGAGGTGTTGGTCGCAAGAATCGCACCCGGCTTCATCTTCGGCTCGAGACCGGCATAGACTTTCTGCTTGAGCTCCAGCTTTTCCGGCACCGCCTCGATGACGAGATCGGCGTTGCGGACGCCCTCGCCGTCCATATCCGGAATCAGGCGATCGAGCGCGTCGCGCACCTCGGTGGGCTTGCGGATGATCTTGCCGTAAAGCTCGGCCGCGCGCTTCACCGCCCCTGCGATCGGTTCCGCCTTCATGTCGGCGAGCGAGACCCGCAGCCCCTGCCCCGCACACCATGCTGCGATGTCGCCGCCCATGGCGCCGGCGCCGATGACATGGACATGCTTCACCGCGTTGCCGGAGCCTGCCGCCTTCTTCATCTGCTCGCGCAGAAAGAACACGCGGATCAGATTCTGCGCGGTCGGCGTCACCATCAGCTTGGCGAACGACGCCTGCTCGGCCGCCAACATCGCGGCCTTGCTGCCGCCATGCGTTTCCCAGAGATCGATCAGCGCGTAAGGCGCCGGATAGTGCTCGCGCGGTGCGGCCTTCGCCGCCTCCGAGCGCATGCGCTTGGCCAGCAGTCCACGCACCGGCCCGAGATTGGCCGCCCGCGTCAGCAGGCCAGGCTTGGCCCGCTTCAGCCGGCCGAACAGCACGTCTTTCACGGCGCCACGGACGTGGCGCTCCTGCGTCACGGTGTCGACGAGGCCGAGCGATTTGGCGCGGCGTGCATCGATGGTGCGGCCGGTCAGCATCAAGGCCATCGACTGGGTCGGATTGACCAGCGCCGTGAAACGGGCAGTGCCGCCGAGACCGGGATGCAGGCCGAGCATCACCTCCGGGAAGCCGAAGCGCGCACCCTCGATGGCAATGCGCGACTGGCAGGCGAGCGCGACCTCGAGCCCGCCGCCGAGGCAGAAGCCGTGGATGACCGCGACCGTCGGCAGCCTCAAGGCCTCCAGATGGTCGACGACGGCATGCGCGGCGCGGATGCGCGTCTCCACCATCTCGGGATCGCTGGCACCGCGGAATTCGTTGACGTCGGCGCCGGCGATGAAGCCGGACGGTTTGGCCGAGCGGATCACGAGACCTGCGGGGCGTTCGGTCTCGATCGCGGCGAGCACCGCGTCGAACTCTTCCATCACGTCGGAGGAGAGCGTATTGGCGCTCGCATCGGCGCGATCGAACAGCAGCCAGGCGACACCGTCGGCATCGCGCGTGAGCTTGAAGTGCTTGTATGGACTGTCTGCCGCGGGCTGAGGCCCGAGCGTCAGCAGGCGGTCGCCGAGCGCGGTCATGATCCTGGAATCCATGGTCACACCGCCTCGATCAGCATGGCGCCGCCGAGCCCGCCGCCGATGCATTCGGTGGCAACGCCGCGCCGGGTGCCGAGCCGCTTCATCGCGTTGACCAGATGCAGCACGATGCGGTTGCCGGAGGTGCCGACGGGATGGCCGAGCGAGATCGCGCCGCCGTCGACATTGAGCTTGTCACGGTCGATCTCGCCGGCCGCGCCGTCGAGCCCCAAAATCTCGCGGCAGAACTTGTCGTCGTTCCAGGCGGCGAGGCAGCCGAGTACCTGAGTTGCGAAAGCTTCGTTCAGCTCCCAGGTCTCGACGTCCTTGATGGTGAGGTTGTTGCGCGCAAGCAGCGGCGTCGCCGACATCACGGGACCAAGCCCCATGATGCTGGGATCGAGCGCGGCCCAGTTGCTGTCGACGATGACGGCCTTCGGCGTCAGCTTGTGCTTTGCGACTGCCGCGTCGGATGCGAGGATCACCCAGGAGGCGCCATCGGTGATTTGCGAGGAATTGCCGGCGGTGACCTGGCCCCAGGGGCGCTCGAACACCGGCCTCAGCTTTGCGAGCGTCTCGGCCGTGGAGTCCGGACGCACGCCGTCGTCATGGTCGAAGAACTTGCCGTCGCGGGAAAAGGCGGTCTCGACCTCGCCCTTCAGAAAACCCGCGCCCTGCGCGTGCGCGAGCCGGCGATGGCTCTCGGCTGCGTAGGCGTCGGACTGTGCGCGCGTAATGCCGAAGAGATGGCCGACGACCTCGGCGGTCTGGCCCATGTTCAAGTCTGTGATGGGGTCGGTCAGGCCGCGCTCGAGGCCGATGATCGGCTTGAGATAGCGCGGCCGCAATTTGAAGGCGGCGGCGAGCTTTGCGGCCACGCCCTTCGCTGTGGCAAGACCGGCAAACCAGCGCACGCCGGAATTCGGCCACACCAGCGGCGCGTGGCTCAGCGCCTCGGTGCCGCCGGCCAGGATCATGTCGGCGTGGCCCTCGCGGATGTAGCGGTAGGCGGTGTCGATCGACTGCATGCCGGAGCCGCAATTGATCTGCACCGTGAAGGCGACCATGTCCTCGCCCATGCCGAGCCGAAGCGCCGCGACGCGAGCCGGGTTCATCTCGTCCGCGATCACGTTGACGCAGCCGAGGATGACCTGGTCGAAGCTTGTGGGCGAAAACGGCTGGCGCGCCAGGAGCGGCCGGCCGCATTGCACGGCGAGATCGACCGGCGTGAACGGCCCCGGCCCCGAGCGCGCCTTCAGGAACGGCGTCCGGCTGCCGTCGACGATGAATACCGGTCGTGCCATCAGCTCGCCGCCCTCTGTTCACCGAGTTCCTGGAAGAACTGATGCACATCTCCGGTTTTCTTGTAAATCGGCGACAGCGCCTCCGGCGCAAAATCGTCGACCTCGATCACCTTCGTGACTGCCTCGCGGGTTGCGGCGAGCTGCTCGCCCTCGGCCTGCGTGATCACGCCCTTGGCGACCGCCTCCTTCCAGTCGCTGATGTGCGCGGCGCGCATGCGCTTGGCGATCGCATCGGTGCCCGCGACCAGCTTGAAGGCGCGCTCCAGCCGGGCAAAGCCGCCGTCATCGTCGACATGAGCGAGGTCGGCCGTCAAGCGGTCACGTGCCGCCGACGGCTCCAGCACGAGGCTCGCGCATTGGTGCACGACCCGGTCGGACGGGCCGAGCACACGGGCGCCGAAAGGCTGGACCACGAGCTTGAGGAATCCCGCGACGAAGCGGTTCGGCAGATTGGCGAGAATTTCGGCGAGCCGATTTTCAATGGTCTTGAAGCCGGTCGCCATGCACCATTCCAGCGCGGCAAAGTCCTCCGTCTGCCGGCCCTCGTCCTGCCAGCGTTTCAGCGCGGCCGAGAGCAGATACAGCTCGGACAGAATGTCGCCGAAGCGCGCCGACAGCATCTCCTTGCGCTTGAGCGCACCACCGAGCGTGAGCAGCGCCATGTCGGCGCAGAGCGCAAACGCCGCCGAATAGCGCGAGAGCTGGCGATAGAATGGCGTGGCGTCGCCCGCTTCCGGCGCCGACGCGAACGCGCCGAAGGTCCAGCTCCGGCCGAAGGCACGAAAGAGTGTCTGAAAGCTGTGGCCGACATGCTTCCAGAACGCGGTATCGAATGCCGTCAAACCGCGTTCTCGATCTGTGTCGGCGAGCGCGTTCATCTGGTCGAGCAGATAGGGATGGGCGCGGATCGCGCCCTGCCCGAACACGATGAGATTGCGGGTGAGGATATTAGCGCCCTCGACCGTGATGCCGACCGGAACGGCGCGGTGGAGATTGCCGAGATAGTTTTGCGGACCATCGATCACGGCCTTGCCGCCGTGGATATCCATGGCGTCGTCGACGGCGGTGCGCATCCGCTCGGTCGCGTGCAGCTTCATGATGCCGGAGATGACGGCGGGATGGACGCCGGCATTGAGCGCCGCGCAGGTCAGCCGCCGTGCCGCGTCGAGCTGATAGGCGGTGGCGACGATACGCGCGAGCGGCTCCTCGACACCTTCGAACTTGGAGATGGAGATGCCGAACTGCTCGCGGATGCGGGCGTAGGCGCCGGTGGTGCGCGCGGCATAGGCAGCGCCCGCGGCCGACAGCGACGGCAGCGAGATGCCGCGGCCGGCGGCAAGCGCCGTCATCAGCATCTTCCAGCCCTGCCCGAGGCGCTCCTTGCCGCCGATGACGTAATCGAGCGGAATGAAGACGTCGCGGCCCCGGTTCGGGCCGTTCTGGAAGACCTGCATCGACGGCAGATGGCGGTGGCCGATCTCGACGCCGGGCAGATTGGTCGGGATCAACGCCACGGTAATGCCGAGCTCTTCCTGCTGGCCCACGAGGTGGTCGGGGTCATAGGCCTTGAAGGCGAGTCCGAGCAGCGTCGCGACGGGGCCGAGCGTGATGTAGCGCTTGTGCCAGTTGAGCCTGAGGCCCACGACCTCGCGGCCTTCGAAGGTGCCCTTGCAGATGACGCCGCTGTCCACCATCGAGGCGGCGTCGGAGCCGGCTTCCGGGCTGGTGAGGCCGAAGCAGGGAATGTCGCGGCCGTTGGCCAGCCGCGGCAGCCAGCGCGCCTGCTGCTCCTTGGTGCCGAAGCGCATCAGGAGCTCGCCGGGGCCGAGCGAGTTCGGCACCATCACCGTGACGGCGGCAGCGATCGAGCGGGTCGAGATCTTGCGCACGACTTCCGAATGGGCATAGGGCGAGAAGCCGAGGCCGCCGAACTCCTTCGGAATGATCATGCCGAAGAACTTTTCGCGCTTGACGAAATGCCAGACATCCGGCGGCAAATCGCGCCATTCCCAAAATATCTTCCACTCGTCGAGCATGGCGCAGAGCTCATCGACCGGGCCGTTGAGGAAGGCCTGCTCCTCGTCGGTCAGGGTCGCCTGCGGGACCTTCAGCAGCTTCGCCCAATCGGGGTTGCCGGTGAACAGATCGGCGTCCCACCAGACGTCGCCGGCCTCCAGCGCCTCGCGCTCGGTTTCGGACATCGCCGGCAGCACGCCGCGCGCCCAGGAGAAGACCGGTTTTGTGATGGTGTCGCGGCGGAAGCTCATGGCGGACCTCATGGATCAGCGCGGGTGACCGACATTTTAGCGGAAAGTGGCTGGCGGAGGTGAACACTTCCCCTGCGAAATTGACGCGGCCGGGCGGCCGCCCCAGGGGCCATAACGGCCAGGCGTGGGGGCAGTTCCGGGAGGGATGGAGAGCCGCTTTTGCCACCGTCATTCCGGGGCACGCGTAGCGTGAACCGGAATCCATAACCACGATCGGGAGTATGGATTCCGGGCTCGACGCTACGCGTCGCCCCGGAATGACGTGTGGAGAGAGCGGTGGCCGGACCTAATCCGGCCGGACCATCTCGAACATGTTTTCCGGCTTGATCTCGAAATAGTCGCCACGGCGGCCGGCGCGGACGATTGGGCGGGCGGCGGCGGTCTGGTAGACGCCGTCCTTGATCATGGCCTTGTCGATATGGACGGCGACGACCTCGCCCAGCGTCAGCCAGGCATCGGCCTCCCTGCCGTCGGCGCCCTTGAGGCGGACGATGTCGGACACCTTGCACTCGAAGGCGACCGGGCTCTCAGCCACGCGCGGCACGTTGACGAGCTTGCCGGGCAAGGCGGTGAGGCCGGCGACCTCGAACTCGTCGACCTCGGGGGCGACATGCGCGGCAGTCGCGTTCATGTGCCTGGCAAGATCCATGGTGGCGAGATTCCAGACGAACTCGCCGGTCTGCTTGATGTTCTCGACCGTGTCCTTCCAGTTGGTGGAGGAGAAGCCGATGATCGGCGGCACGTAAGCGAACGCGTTGAAGAAGCTGTAGGGCGCGAGGTTGACGTGGCCCCTGGTGTCGCGGGAGGAGATCCAGCCGATCGGCCGCGGCGCAATGATGGCGTTGAACGGATCGTGCTTGAGGCCGTGGCCCTTGGAGGGTTCGTAGAAGTAGAGGTCTTTGTCGGTCACGCGCTGCTTCTCCGTTTTCCGTCATTCCGGGGCGGTCCGCAGGACCGAGCCCGGAATCTCGAGATTCCGGGTTCGATGCTTCGCATCGCCCCGGAATGACGGTCAACTCAAAACATTGATCAGTGACGCGGCGACAGACCCGCGATGACGAAATCGATCATCTGGTCGATGGTCGGGCCCGGCTTGGTGGCGCACTGGGCGATCATCTGGGGATGGAAGAAGCGCATCATCGCCGTGGAGGCGCAGAGCGCGGCCAATTGCAGGTCCGGGGCCTCGAACTCGCCGGAGGCCGCGCCTTGCGCGATCATCTGGCCGATCACCCCGGCAATGCACTCCATATGGGCGACGCAGACGTCCCAGTCCTCCTGCATCGCGATCTCGACCATCTCATGCAGCTTGTTGTCGCCGACATAGCGCTCGGTGTTCATGCGATGGATGGTGGTGAGCAGCTCGCGGAAGCGCGGGAGCACCGGACCGGGCCTCGCCACGATCCGCTGCGCTTCGATCTCAACCTCGCCCATCAGCGAACGGGCCACCGCCTGGTGAATCGCCTTCTTCGATTCGAAGAAGCGATAGACATTGGCGGGGCTCATCCTGAGCTCCTTGGCGATGTCACCGACCGTGGTCTTCTGGTAGCCGATCTGGCGGAACAGCCGCTCGGCCACCTCGAGGATACGATCCCGGGTGTCGCCTTCGATATGTTCCGCAATCAGTGTCATCTGTCAGGACTCGTCAATCAGCACTTCTTCTCACTTATTCAGCCGCTTCAGCAAGCGGAATTGCGTGCGGGTCATCGCTCCCATGCTGCGGCGCGGCAGGCTGCTCGGGGGTGCCGGCCTCGTCCAGGCTCTTCCTGAACCACAGGGCGTAGAGGCCCGGCAGGTACAGGAGTGTGAGGAAGGTTGCCACGAACAGGCCACCCATGATGGTGATCGCCATCGGGCCCCAGAACGCCGAGCGCGACAGCGGGATCATGGCGAGGATGGCGGCCAGCGCCGTCAGCACCACCGGACGGGCCCGGCGGACGGTCGCCTCCACGATCGCCTCCCGGCGCGTCAAGCCATGAGAAACGTCGGTCTCGATCTGGTCGACCAGGATGACCGCGTTGCGCATGATCATGCCGGCGAGCGCGATCAGGCCGAGCAGCGCCACGAAGCCGAACGGGGCGTTGGCGACGTTGAGGCCGAGGGACGCGCCGACGATGCCGAGCGGCGCGGTCAGGAACACCAGGATCAGGCGCGAGAAGCTCTGAAGCTGGATCATCAAGAGCGTCAGCATCACCATGACCATCACCGGGAAGAGGATGAAGATCGAGGCGTTGCCCTTGGCGGATTCCTCGAACGCGCCGCCCGGCTCGATGCGGTAGGCCGGCTCGAGATGATCCTTGATCGCCTTCAGCTTCGGCGTGATCTGGTTGGTGACGTCGGGCGCCTGCACGCCGTCGACGACATCGGAGCGCACGGTGATCGCCATGTCGCGGTTGCGCCGCCACATGATCGGCTCCTCGTGGGAGTACTCGATCTTGGCAATCTGCTGCAGCGGCACGGCAACGCCATTGCGCGAGGTGATGGTGAGGTCGCCGACGCCGCCGAGGTCGAGGCGCTCGGACGGGACCGCACGGGCGACCACGCCGACCTTCTCGATGCCGTCGCGCACGGTCGTGACCTGCGAGCCCGAGATCAGCATTGCGAGCGCCTGCGACACGTCCTGCGGGGTCAGGCCCATGGCGCGGGCGCGGTCCTGGTCGACGACGAGCTTGAGGTAGGGCGACTGCTCGTTCCAGTCGAGCTGGACATCCTTGACGCTCTTGTTCTCGCGCATGACGTCGCGGACCTGGTAGGCGATCTCGCGCACCTTGTTGGCATCGGGACCGATCACGCGGAACTGCACGGGGAAGCCGACCGGCGGACCGAAGTTGAAGCGGTCGACGCGGACGCGCGCCTCGGACAGAAAACCTTCGGCAGCCGCATTTTCGATCTTGGCCTTGATACGCTCGCGCGCCTCGACGCCCTTGGCGACGATGACGATCTCGGCGAAGGCCTCGTTCGGCAGCTGCGGGTTGAGGCCGAGCCAGAATCGGGGCGAGCCCTGGCCGACATAGGCGGTATAGGTCTCGATGTCCTGGTCGTCCTTGAGCAGCGTCTCGGCCTTCTTCACCGCCTTCTCGGTGACGTTGAAGGCCGTGCCTTCCGGCAGGCGCAGCTGGAGGAACAGCTCGGGCCGCTCCGACAGCGGGAAGAACTGCTGCTGGACATGGCCGAAGCCGACGATCGAGGCGACGAAGACGCCGACGGTCGCGACCACCACCGTGATGCGGTGATTGACGCACCACTGCACGACGGCGCGCAGGCCGCGATACATGCGGGTCTCATAGACCGCGTGCGGATCGTGGTTGTGGTGCACCTTGATGTTGGGCAGCAGCTTGACGCCGATATAGGGCGTGAAGATCACCGCCACGAACCAGGAGGCGACCAGCGAGATCGCCACGATCCAGAAGATGCTGCCGGCATATTCGCCGACCGCGGAATTGGCAAAGCCGATGGGGAGGAAGCCAGCGGCCGTGACCAGCGTTCCCGTGAGCATCGGAAACGCAGTGGATTCCCAGGCAAAGGATGCCGCCCGCATACGGTCCCAGCCCTGCTCCATCTTCACCACCATCATCTCGACCGCGATGATGGCGTCGTCGACGAGCAGGCCGAGCGCGATGATCAGAGCGCCGAGCGTGATGCGGTGCAGGTCGAGCGACATCGTGTTCATGACGATGAAGACGATGCCGAGCACCAGCGGCACGGAGAGCGCGACCACGATGCCGGTACGCCAGCCGAGCGCCAGGAACGAGACGAACAGCACGATGACGAGCGCCTCCATGAAGGAGTGCACGAACTCGCCGACGGCGTGCTCGACCACCTTGGGCTGGTCTGCGATCAGCTTGACATCGATGCCCTGCGGCACCGCCTTCATGAACTCGGCCGTGGCCTTCTCGACCTCCTTGCCGAGATCGAGGATGTTGGCGCCCTTGGCGGTGACGACGCCGATGCCGATCGCGGCCTTGCCTTCCTGGCGCACGACGAAGCTCGGCGGATCGACATAGCCGTGCGTGACGGTGGCGATATCCCCCAGGCGGAAGACGCGACCGTTGCTCTCGACCGGGGTCTCGGCCACGGCCTTGGCGCCGTCGAGCGCGCCGGTGACGCGCAGCGGCACGCGCTGCGAGGAGGTCTCGACCGTGCCGGCCGGGGTCACGTTGTTCTGCTTGGCAAGCGAGTCGAACAGCGCCTGCGGCGTGATGCCGAGGGTGGCGAGCTTGGCGTGGCTGAACTCGACGAAGATGCGCTCGTCCTGATTGCCGTAGACGTCGACCTTGGTCACGCCCGGCACCTTCAGGAGGCGCTGACGGAAGCCTTCGGACACCTTCTTGAGCTGGGCATAGTCGGCGCCGTCGCCGGTCATCATGTAGAGGATCGAATCGACGTCGGAGAACTCGTCGTTGACGACGGGTCCGAGGATGCCGGCGGGCAGCTGGCCCTGCACGTCAACAAGCTTCTTGCGCAGCAGATAGAAGAGGTACGGCACGTCCTTCGGCGGCGTCGAGTCGCGGAAGGTGACCTGGAGCGCGGTGAAGGCCGGCTTGGAATAGGTCTGCACCTTCTCGAAATAGGGCAGCTCCTGGATCTTCTTCTCGATGGGATCGGCGACCTGGGTCTGCATCTCCTGCGCGGTCGCGCCCGGCCAGATCACGGAGACGTTGACCACCTTCACCGTGAAGAACGGATCCTCGGCGCGGCCGAGCTTCTGATAGGAGAAGAAGCCGGCGACGCCGAGCACGAGCATCAGGAACAGGACCAGCGTCGGATGGCTGACGGCCCAGGCCGAAAGGTTGAAGCGCTTCATCGCTCTCTCCGAAAAGACGATCCAGTTGCAAAAAAGACAGCCACTCAGTTCAACCCGTCGTCGCGAGGCAGCGAAGCAATCCAGGGGGCTGGGCAGGTTCTGGATCGCTTCGCCGCTTCAGCCCCAGCATTTGCGCTTGGGCCGAAACTCACCTCACACGACGAAACTCGACTTCTCTTGTCATTCCGGGATGGTCCGAAGGACCAGACCCGGAATCTCGAGATTCTCAGGTGCGCAATTGCGCACCATAGTTCGCCCTTCGGGCCGCCCCGGAACGACAGGAACTAGAAAGACAGGGACGAAACGACCCGCACCCTCTGGCCCGGATCGAGCTTCTGCACGCCGAGAGCGACGATCCTGGCGCCCTCTTCGACACCGCTGGTGATGATGACGTCGTTGCTCTCGTAGGACTTCACCACCACCGGCTTCAGCGTCACCGCGCCGTTGTCGTCGACGACGTAGAAGGAGGGCTTGCCGCCTTCGTTGAACAGCGCCGACAGCGGCAGCCGCGCGACGCGCTCGGTGGCGGCGTCCGACAGCGTCAGCGTCGCGGTCATGCCGAGCGAAACCTTGTCGTCGGCCTCGGGTAGCGAGAACTTTGCGAGATAGGTGCGCGTGGCGGTGTCCGCGGTGGGCGCGATCTCGCGCAGCTTGGCCGTATATTTCTTGCCCGGCTCCGACCAAAGAGTGACGCTGGCAGCGCCCGACTTGGCACGTCCGACCAGCGTCTCAGGGATCGCGACGACCGCTTCCTTCTCGGCAAAGCGGGCGACACGGATCGAAGCCTGGCCTGCGGCAACCACCTGGCCGGGCTCGATCAGCGTTGCGGTGACGACGCCACGGGCGTCGGCGTTGAGCGTCGCGTAGGAAAGGGAATTCTTGGTCAACTCGACCGAGCGCTCGGCCCGGTTCAACCGTGCGCGGGCCTCATCGGCGGCGGCGCGGCTCGAATCCATCTGCGCGTCCGTGGTCCAGCCCTTGGCCTTCAGATCCTTGGCGCGCTGCTCGGCGGCGGCGGCCTGGGCCAGCACGCCGGTCGCAGCGGTCTGCTCGGCCACGGACTGCTCGGCCTGGAGCTTCAGGTCGACCTCGTCGAGGGTGGCGAGCGGCTGGCCGATCTCGACGGTCTGGCCAACCTCCACGAGGCGCTTGGCGACCTTGCCGGCGACGCGGAAGCCGAGGTCACTCTCGATCCGGGGCCTGATGGTGCCGACGAAGCTGCGCTCCGGGGTCTCTGCATCATAATGCGCGGTCGCGACCAGGACCGGCCGCGGAGGTTCGGCCTTCTCGGCGACGGTGTCATTGCACCCGGCCAGCGCCGCGGCCATCAGGGCCAGCGACACACCCGCCAAGAGCTTGGAATAGCTGGATAAAACCGACCGGACGAACATCGGAGGACACTCCTGCGACTGCAATGAGAGGAATGTCGACTAATCACTGATAAAAGTCAATAATCGTCAGTCATCAGGAAAGCGTGATCGTTAAGGGGTGGTAATCCCTGTCACCCCAGCGAAAGCCACGGCCCATTACCCCTGAACTCGGTTGCTGGAAGAGGCCGTCTCCCCGCGTGCCCCAAGAGGAGCCGCGGAGTATGGGCCCTGGCTTTCGCCAGGGCGACGTTGGAGGAGACAGCTCGCAGCCCGGATGGGGCGCAGCGCAATCCGGGGCCTTTGGAGCATCGTGCGCGTGGTCCCGGATTTCGCTTTGCTCCATCCAGGCTACGCAGTCGTGAGTGGCGCTCTACCGCCCCTGCCCGGCGAACTCGTGCTTGCTGTCGTGGCCGCCGACAAACACCAAAATGCCGGCGAGCAGGGGCAGCACCGCGAGCACCAGCAGTCCGGTCGAGGTCTGGCCGGTGGCTTCCTTGACCCAGCCGATCAAATACGGCCCGCCGAAGCCGGCGAGGTTGCCGATCGAGTTGATCAGGGCGATGCCGCCGGCCGCGGCCGTGCCGGAGAGCCAGGCGGTCGGCAGCGTCCAGAACACGCCGAAGCAGCAGAACACGCCGATCGCGGCCACCGTCAGCACCACCATCGTCAGGGTGGGGTCGGTGAGATAGGAGGAGACGCCGAGCGCGACCGCGGTGAGCAGCAGCGGCGCGCCGACATGCATCACGCGCTCGCGCGTCGCATCGGAATGCCGCGCCCACAGGATCATCGCGACGGTGCCGAACAAATACGGGATCGCGGTGACGAAGCCGGTTTGGGCATTGGTGAGACCGAACGCTTTCACGATCTGCGGCAGCCAGAACTGCATGCCGTAGAGCGCGCCGACGAAGCCGAAATAGATCAGGCTGAGCGCGATCACCTTCGGCGAGGACAGCGCTTCGCCGAGCGACAGATGCTTCACCGCCTGCTTGGCGGCGATTTCGGAATCGAGCTTCGCCTTCAGCCAGGCCTTCTGCTCGGCCGAGAGCCAATCCGCCTTCTCCGGCCTGTCGGTGAGATAGAACCAGGTGACGATGCCGAGCAGCACCGACGGGATGCCTTCGATGATGAAGAGCCACTGCCAGCCCTTCAGCCCCATCACGCCGTCGAGCCCGAGCAAGAGGCCCGAGACCGGCGCACCGATCACGGTCGAGACCGGGACGGCGATGGCGAAGGCCGCGAGGAAGCGGGCACGATACTCGGCCGGATACCAATAGGTGAGATAGAGGATGATGCCGGGGAAGAACCCGGCTTCGGCGACGCCGAGCAGGAAGCGCAGGACGTAGAAGCTCGTCACGCCGCTGACCATCGCCATCAGCGCCGAGATGATGCCCCAAGTCACCATGATGCGGGCGATCCAGCGGCTGGCGCCGAACTTTTCCAGCGCCAGATTGCTCGGCACCTCGAAGATGAAATAGCCGATGAAGAAGATGCCGGCGCCCCAGGAGAAGATCAGCGGCGTGAATTTCAGCTCCGCGTTCATGGTCAGCGCGGCGAAGCCGAGATTGACGCGGTCGAGATAGGAGAAGAAGTAGGCCAGCACCAGGAACGGGATCAGGCGCCAGGAGATGGCGCGGATGGTCGAGGTCTCGATTTCCGTCTTGGCTGTGCCGGCGGAACCGGCATAGGTCGTGGTCTGGCTCATGGCTTCCCCCCGGGGTTGTTGCTTTTATGGGCTGATCCGGGGTTTTGAGCATCGCCGCGAAAGAGTCAATGGAGCAAGCAATGCATGGGGCGCAACCGGTCAAACCGGTTGCGCCGCTTCGGACATCCCTGGTCCGGGCCGGGCTGGCGCTGGTCGTGATCGCCTGCGGACTGTCCCTGCGCTGGCACGGCCTCCCGCTCGGCCTTCCCGCCTTCGTCGTGAAGTATGGCGGCTCGCTGTTGTGGGCCACGATGGTGGTCTTGCTGGTCGGGGTTTTGCTGCCGCGGCTGTCGCGGATGCAGCTTGCGGCCATCGCGGCGGCGATCGCGGTCGTCGTCGAGTTCTCCCGGCTGGTGCACACGCCGTGGCTCGATGCGTTCCGGCTCACCACGGCCGGCGCACTGCTGCTCGGGCGCATCTTCTCGCTGTGGAATCTGGTCGCCTACGCAGCTGGGATTGCGTTCGGCGTCTGGATCGATCGGCTCGCCGAGACGCGCAGCCTCGCTCAATCCGCCAGCTGAAACCGCTCGAAGCGATCGAGCTCTTCCTCGATCACACGCTTGAGCTCCTTGCGCCCCGCGGTCTTCCTCCCCTCCCCGACCCAGGTCCATTTCTGCATCAAGAGCTTCTTCGCCTGCCGGTCGGTCTTGAGATCGAGCGCGGCGACGATCTCGTCGCCGACCAGCACCGGAAGCGCGAAATAGCCGAGCTTGCGCTTGGCCTTCGGCACATAGGCCTCGAACAGATGGTTATAGCCGAAAATGAGACTGGTGCGCTTGCGCTGGATGATCAGGGGATCGAACGGCGAGAGGATGTGGACGAGATCGGGCGATGGCCCCTCACCGCCGGCCTCCAGCACCGCGGGCGCCGCCCAATGCTCCTGCTTGCCGGCGCCGTCGATCGCGACAGGGACGAGCTCGCCGCGACGGACGCGCGCGGCAATCAGGCGCGCGACCGCCTTCTTGCTCGGCGCGTCGAGATGGCAGACCGAATCGAGACTCACCACGCCCTGCGACCGCAGCGCACGATCGAGCAGATAGGCCGTGATGTCCTTTGCCGATGCCGGCTTCGGCAGCTTGTCCCAGCCGAAATGACGCGTCATCAGCTCGTAGGTCTTGAGCATGCCCTGGCGCTCGCTGATGGTCACGGCGCCGGTGTAGAAGGCAAGCTGCAACGCGCGCTTCGAGGGCTTGCGGCTCTGCCACAGATGCTCCTTCTCGGTGAGCACGTCGTCCTCGATGTCGCGGATCGTCAGCGGCGCGGCGCGCACCAGCCGCATCACCTTGCGCGTGTCGGCCGGCTTCACCGAGGCGAACCATTTGTGCCCTTCGCGCCGGTGCTCGCGCATCGCCGGCAGGAAGAAGCGGAAATCGTTCGAGGGGATGTAGGACAGCGCATGGGTCCAGTATTCGAACACGCTCCTGTCGACGCTCTGGGCCTGGCGCAGATCGGCGCGGCGGTAGGACGGAATGCGGCTGAACAGGATGTGGTGGTGGCAGCGCTCGATGACGTTGATGGTGTCGATCTGCACGTAGCCGAGATGAGCGGTCGCGTCCGCAACGGCCTGCGCACCCTCGCCGAAGGGGGTGCGCTCATCAAGCCGCTGGGCGTGCAGCCAGATCTGCCGGGCCTGTGTCGTGGTGAGTGGGATCGGCGCGCGTGACATTGCAGGAAGCAATTTAGCGGGATTCGCACCGGGAGAAAGCAGCGGACCAGGAGCAAAAAAAGAAAATGCCGCGCTGCCATCTGCTGACAGCGCGGCCGTTCGGCATGAACGAGGCCTACTTCGCCATCATGGCCTTCTGCGACTTCATGTAATGCATGCAGCCGCTCTTCATCTTGCCGTTGCTCATGTCGGTGTTGGCCATGGCCATTTCCTTGTTGGCCGCCATCTTGGCCGGCGTGTCGGCGGTGCCCATCATCATGGCCGTCGATTTCGTCATGTTCTCGCCGGTGCACGCCATCATGGCGGCGGAGGCGGGAGACAACGAAAGAGTGAACGCGACAAAAGCTGCGGTCGTGAGCAACATCTTCATGGAAAAGTCTCCTCCGTAAAACGAAACCGGCGTCATGCCGGCCTTCGCAATTACGTATTCTCTCGCGCGGACGTTTCGCGGAGAAGACAATTTTCTTGCTGCACTGCGAAGACGAAGGGCCTCAACGGCCGTCTTTCGGCGCTCTGGGCCGATCGCTGAGGCTACCGGTGGCGATATCGGGCTCGCACGAGGCCTTGCCGCGCCCCTCCGCCTGGCAGCGGTAGACGTTGCCGGTGAGACGGTCGACCAGCCACATGTTCTCGTCGTTCGGCCCGTCGAGGCCGACATAGCGGGAGGTCAGGCCCGTGATCAGGGTCGACAGCAGGATCGCCACCGCGATCATCGCCGCGCCGATATAGATGGGCATGGAGCTCAGGGACACAGTCCGATCCGGCGGGCTACTGCGAAAGGATTGATAATCACTCGGCCTCGGCACTGGATGGAACTCGGCTCCCCTTCGTCTGCGGTTGATGGCGAAGAACTCTGCTAGGCGTGCATCTGGCCGATTTCTTGTTCGCGAGCGGGCCCTGCGGAGACGGCTTTGCGGCCATCGGTGTGCAAGGGTTTCCAAAGCGGAAGCGGCCCGCGGGATCGAGCTGCCTTCACGCATCGCCGTTCGCCGAACTACCGCCGGAACAGGCCGCCCATCATGTGGCCGAACAAGCCGCCCGGCCCGCCCATGCCACCGCCACCGCCGTGAGCACGGCGGCCGCCACCACCGGACGCGCGGCGACGGGCGAGTTCGTCCTCGGACTCGTCGGAGGCGGTAACGCGGGCAGAGACGATCTCGGACTGCATCGCCTTGTGCTGAAGCTTGTTGAGATAGCCGGTCGTGGGATAGCCGCGCGCCGCCTGCCAGCGCTTGATCACGGTGCGGGTCTCCTCGTCGAACTTGCCGGTCGCCCTGACGTCGAAGCCGAGGCCGGTGAGGCGGCGCTGCACGTCGCGGCGCTGGTTCTTGTCGAGACCGATCTGGTCTTCGGAGACCTGGTCGGCCGTATCCGTGAAGGTCGCGGGATCGACGCCGGCAGTGAGGTTGCGCGTCGTCGTCGAGGGGCCGTCCTGGAGCGCGGCAATGCGGGCGAGCGCCAGCGGCTTGAAGGTGCCGTTCGGATAGTTGGTGAGGTAGGCGTTGAGCTCCTCGACCTTGTTGGTGTCCTTGATCGAGCGCCAGAACTCGAGCTCGACCTCGCCGGCCTGCGCGACGACGGATGCCGACGCTGCGGCATCGGGCGCTGCCATGGCCGCCGGATTGAGATAGACCGTGCCGGTGAGATTGGTGTGGCCCCAAGGCAGCTGCGCCTTGTTGGTCTCGTCGTTGACCTGGGCCCGGACCCTGGTCATCGCTTGCTGGATCTCGATGCCGGGCTGGGCGATATTGGCGAGAAGCGCGCGGGTGAACGGGCTGTTGGTGCCGGCTTCGCCGTCGAGCGCGGTCTGGCCGGGGCCGGTTGCGAACGCGATCAGCGTGCCCTCGCCCGACTTCATCTCGGCAAGGCCGCTCGCGACATTGACCGACCGCGTCGCCCTGGCCGAGCGGATCTTTGCGGCGAAGGGATTGTCGCGGCAGGCATCGAGGAACACCAGCTTCACCTTGGCATCCGCCATGGTCTGCTCCAGCGTCAGATCGACGTTGATGGCAGCGCCCAGCTTGACGTCCATCTCGGATTTGAGGTCGGCGTCGACAGGCAGCAGGTAATTGGTGCCGTTCACAGCGATGCCGTGGCCGGCATAAAAGAAAAGCGCCACATCGGCGCCTTCGCTCTTCTTGCCGAACTCGAGCAGCTTCGCCGTCATGGCGTCGCGGCTGAGGTTGCTGCCCTCGACCACGTCGAAGCCGACATTGCGCAGCACCCGTGCCATCGACCTGGCGTCGATCGCGGGGTTTGGAAGCTGTGGGACATTCTTGTAGGCGGCGTTGCCGACCACGAAGGCAACGCGCTTGTCGGCGAACGCCGCGTTACCGCTGAAGACGAAGGCTGCGAAGGACACTGCCGCGATCAAGAAACGCATGGTCTTTCTCCAGAGATCAAGAACCACCGACGCCCCCAGTGTGATCTCTTCCACGGAAGAGAAATGTGATTTAGATCACGTTTGGGTCGTGAAGGATCGAACCGGCCTCAAAGAAGACGCGACGATAATTGCTGGCCTGCCGAGCCTGACCTTCCCTCCGGAAGCAAAGCAGCCCGGTCGCGCACTCCGAAACGGCGCAAAATGCGCTGGGATGAGCCCGCAGGCTCCTGCAGCCACCGTGACCAGGATCACATCGGGGCCTTTGAACCTGCCCTATGCTCGCAGCATCAAATCGTCATCAGGCGTAACAGCGAGGATACACAATGACCCGTTTTGATAAGTTTTTTGCACTGAAGGCGATTACGCTCACGGCCGCGCTGTCAATGACGGCGGGCCTGGCACTGGCCGGCGACAACAACATCTCTTCCGACAAGATCCTGGATGCGTTGAAGCCGAAGCCGGTGACCCGCGGCCTCTCCGCCGGTCCGCAGGCCGATCCGGCGGTGCAGGCCAAGGAAGCGACGTTCCTGAACACCGTGCGCAACCGCTCGACCCGGTCGCTCTCGACCGGCGAACGCGAGCAGATCGCCGAGTTGGCTGCGACCAAGCCGAAGATCGATCTGGAGATCCAGTTCGACTACAACTCGGCCGACATCGCCAAGACGTCGGTGCCGTCGGTGCAGGCGCTCGGCAAGGCGCTCTCCGACCCGGCGCTGAAGGGCTCGACCTTCGTGGTCGCCGGACACACCGACGCGATCGGCGGCGAAGAGTACAACCAAGGGCTCTCCGAACGTCGGGCCGACACCATCAAGAAGTACCTGGTGCAGAACTACGGCCTCAACGGCACCGATCTCGTCACCGTCGGCTACGGCAAGACCAAGCTGAAGGATACCGCCAACGGCGCCGACCCGATCAATCGCCGCGTCCAGGTCGTCAACATGGACACCAAGACCGCGTCGAAATGATCCAGAGCGTGATCCGGACCCGGAGGGCCGCGCTAGCGCAAAGTGCGCAGCGGCTTTCCGAAAAGACCATGCTCAGACAATGAACTACAGCGCGATGACGATTCATTTCAATCTCATCGCGCTGTAGTGCCGACCCACCGCCCGCCGCCCGCGCGGCAGGCGGACCCCGGCTCAGACCGGCACCGCTGCGGCGAGTGCCTCCCGCACCAAGCGCGCAAGCTCCGCCTTGCGGTAAGGCTTTTCAAGGATCGGGGCGCCCTGCTGGACGTGACCGTTCGCCGCCAGTGTTTCGAGGGCGTAACCCGACGTCAGCAGCACGCGCATCTCGGGCCTTGCCTTGCGCGCGAGCCCTGCAAGCTCCCAGCCGTTCACGCCTCCGGGCATCACGACATCGGTGAACAGCAGGTCGATGTGCGGCGCTGCGGCGAGCGTCTGGAGCGCCTCCTTGCCGTCGACCGCGGAGATCACCCTGTAGCCCAGGCTCTCCAGGCTCATCACCGCATAGGAGCGGACGAACGGATCGTCCTCGACCACCAGCACGGTTTCGGAGCCGCTCTGCACCGCCTCCTTCTCGACCGCCAGCGGCGCGCTCTGCGTCTTCGCCAGCACGGCCGGAAGATAGATCCGCACGGTCGTCCCCAGGCCCGGCTCGCTGTAGATCGTGACATGGCCGTTGGATTGCTTGACGAAGCCGTAGACCATGCTGAGCCCGAGCCCACTGCCCTTGCCGACCTCCTTGGTGGTGAAGAAGGGCTCGAACGCCCGCTCCAGCACCCGCCTCGGCATGCCGGAACCGGTGTCGGTCACGGCAATCACGATATACTCGCCCGGCCCGACGTCGGGATGCGTGTTGTGATCGCCCACATCGAGCGATGCGTTCGCCGTCGAGATGGTCAGGCGCCCGCCTGATACCATCGCGTCCTGAGCGTTGAGCGCGAGGTTGAGGATCGCCGATTCGAGCTGCACCGGATCGGCGAAGGCCTGCCGCAGCGCAAGAGAATTCTACCGGGGCCTCTGCACGCGAGCGGGCACTAGATCCAGCTCTGGAACAGCATCAGCCGGTTGAAGCCCTGCATCGACGTTCCGATGAAGACTGCGGAGATCGGCAGCATGATCGCAAATCCGATCGCGGCGAGGCCGACATAGGCCCACAGCAGCCAGCGCGGCAGGCCGTTCCGGCGCAGCACATAGACCAGCGCAAGCGACACCGCGGTTGCGGCCGGCAGATAATAGTAGATGAAACCCAGCGTGCGCGGCAGCAGCGCCCAGGCGAGCCACGGGCCGAAATAGAACGCCGCGATCAGGAACGCGTCCCAGCGGCGCGCAACGATGACGTCGCGCAGCACGATCGCGAGCGCGGCCAGCGCCGGCCACAGCACCAGCGGGTTGCCGAGGAAGACGATCGCCGACACGCTGTCCTCCGCCGTCTTGTCGAACAGGAACCACACCGGGCGGGCGAGCAGCGGCCAGGATGGCCACGAACTCATGTAGGTGTGGCCGGCGATCGCAGTGGTGGTGTTGTCGGCAAAGATCCGGCGCTGCGCCTCGATCAGATCGGGCAGCGACAATCCATAGAGCGGAATGAAAGCGGCGAGATATGTCATCGCCGGCAGCACCGCGAAGCAGAGCGCGACATGCGGCGCCCTGAAGTCGGGCCAGAGGTCGGGCCGATACCAATCGTCCGGCCTTGCGTCGGCGAACAGCGTGCGCCAGCCCTGCATCAGGCGGATCACCGCGACGATGACGATGCAGATGCCGAGCGGAAACAGGCCGCTCCATTTGCAGGCCGCAGCACAGCCGAACAGGCTGCCCGCGAGCGCGAACAGCGCATGCGGCCGTTCCCTGCGAAAGCCATGCATGAAGGCGGCGGTCGCGAGCAGTCCGAAGCCGAGCGCGAAGATGTCGAGCATCGCGATGCGCGCCTGCACGTAGAGCATCTGGTTGAAGGCCGCGATCAGCGCCGCGGCGACCGCGGGCCCTTGCGCGGCAAACAGCGCGAGGCCGCACAGATAGATCGCGACGATCGCAAGCGCGCCGAACAAGGTCGCCGGATAGCGCCAGCCGAGCGCGTTATCGCCGAACGTCGCAATCGACGCGGCGATCAGCTCCTTGGCCAGCGGCGGATGCATCGGATTGAGCATCGGCTGCGACATCACCGGCGCAAGCATCTGCCGCGCCGCCGGGACGTAATGCACCTCGTCGAAGACGAACTTCTCCGGCGCGGTAAGACCGATCAGCAGCGCCAGATGCGCCATCAGGAAAATTGCGACAGCAATCACTGCGCTCCGCGACATCTTCGGAACCGCAGGCAATTCAAGCGGCTTTTGTGGGGATGTTTTGCGTGGCAAATCTGCTTCACCGCGGAGAAAACTATGGATGACGCTTTTCATTGAACGCATTCTGCCGCAACTGTCACTAAGCATAGCGCATGTCCCGCGCCGCTTGTGATAATTTCGCCACATCGCAAGCGCGCGCGATCCGGTACGATCAGGGACACATCGATCGGTTGCGAAATGAATTTGCGTTTCTGGCTTTTCCTCTCTCTGTTGTCGGCCGTAGTGTGCGCGGCGCCTTGCGCGCAGGCGCAGACGCGCGTCGGCGAAGCCGTCGTGATCCAGAACGAGGTGGTGCGCGTCGCCGCGACCACGACGCCGATCAGCGTCGGAGACAGCATGCTGCGCGACGAGACCGTGCGCACCGGCGCCGACAGCGCGGCGCGCTTCGTCATGGCCGACAGCACCAATCTGTCGCTCGGTCCCAGCGCCACGCTGAAGCTCGACCGCACCGTCTTCAACGACGAGCACAGCTATCGCGACGTCGCGATCCGCATGACGACAGGCGCATTCCGCTTCGTCACCGGACATTCCGAGAAGACCGCCTACAAGATCACGACGCCGCTCGCGACCATCGGCGTGCGCGGCACCACGCTCGACATCCTGTCCCAGCGCGGCCGCTCCGTCGTCGTGCTTCAGGACGGCGCGGCCAGCGTCTGCACGACGAGCTTCCAGTGCGTGCAGCTCACCCAGCCCGGCGATACCGCGGTCATCACCTCGACGGGCGGCAAGGTCAGCATCACCAAGACCAACACGCCGCCCTGGACCTTTGCCGCGACCTGCGCCGCGAATGCCGGGCTATGCTCGGTCAACCAATATGCCAACGCCTCGCCGACCATCACGCCCGCCGTCCATGACGACGGCATGCTGTGCGGACGGTGACGATGGCGAAACTCCATCTGAGGCTCTTCATTCTCGCCGGCGTGCTGACCGCAATGGCTGCGTTTGCGCTCGTCGCGTTCGATGCCCGTCCAGCGGCTGCGCAGGCGGCCTGCGAGTCCGAGTGCGGCGAACCGACGCCCACCCCGTCACCGACATATTCGCCCTCGCCGGCGCCGTCCCCGAGCCCGTATCCGTCACCGAGCCCGTATCCGTCGCCGAGTCCGTATCCCGCGCCGAGCCCGACGCCGACCGGCGCTGACTCCAGCGGCAACTCGATCGGCGGTCTCGCCAACCAGCGCTTCAACCAGATGATCACCAACCGGGTGCTCGGCACGGTGCTGCTCGGCGTCAACGAGCAGGTCAATTGCAGCGACTGCATCAGCGCGTTCGGCTCGGCCGGCTCGTTCTCGGCCGGCATCCACGGCCGCAAGGAGCTGACCAACAATCTGTCGCTGCTCGCCGGCATCGCCTACACGCAATACAGCGAGGGTGGCTACAACATCACCAGCGCACCGATCGGCGCCTTCGCGCTGCGCTATGATTTCACCGATTGGGGCTCGTCGCGCCCGTTCTTCGACATCGGCACGATCCTGACGCCGTGGGAGAAGGCGCGCTACACCCGCAGCTACAACACCAGCCTCGGCCCGGTGAGCGTCACGAGCTCCACCAACGCCTCCAACTACGCCGTCTACGGCCGCGCCGGCTGGATGAGCCGCATCTCGCCGCGCGACGAGGTCGCCGCCTCGATCGAGGTCTGGCAGCTCTGGCAGCGCGTGTCCGGTTATTCGGACAGCGCCGTGGCGTTCAATCCGTTCGACGCCACGATCGCGACCGGCACCGACCGCACCAGCCTGGTCAAGATCGGCGGCCAGTGGACGCATCTCTTCGGCAGCAACATCGAGGCCAACATCAACGGCGGCTGGGTGCAGTCGTTCGCCAGCCATAGCGGCATCGTCGCCACCGTGACCGGCGACGGCATGGTGGTGCCGACCATGGGCAACCAGGGCTGGTTCGAATATGGCGGCCGCCTCGGCTTCCGCGTGCAGAAGGGCTGGATCGTGGACTTGTTTGCGAACGGCACGCTGGGTCCGCAGCCGGTGGGGAACACCATCCACGGCGGCGTGGGGCTAAGGATTAATTATTAGCGGCGGCTTGGTACGCGCAGCCCGGTCTCGTAGGGTGGGCAAAGCGCAAGCGTGCCCACCACTCCTCTCTCAACTGGGGACAGATGGTGGGCACGGCGCAATAGCGCCTTTGCCCACCCTACGGCACCTGTGCCGCCGTCACGCCGCCGACTTGCCCTCGAACGCCTGACGCAACACGGCGACGTCGAGCTTCACCATCTTCATCATAGCCTGCATCGCGCGCGCGGCCGCGGCCTTGTCGGGGCTCGTAAGGAATTCGAACATCACCTTCGGCACGACCTGCCAGGCCACGCCCCAGCGATCCCTGAGCCAGCCGCACTGCTCTTCCTTGCCGCCATGGGCGATGAAGGCGTTCCAGACGCTGTCGACCTGGGCCTGGTCGTCGCAATGGATCATCAGCGAGATCGCGTGGGTGTACTCCATCTTCATGCCGCCGTTGAGCGCGACCAGGGGCTGCCCGGCCACCGTGAACTCGACGACGAGCACGGAGCCTGTCTTGCCGGATGGGCCGTCCGAAACGTTGCGCTGGACGTGCGTGATCTCCGAATTCGGAACGAGCGAGACGTAGAACTTCGCGGCTTCCTCGGCATCGCCGTTGAACCACATGCAGGGCACGAGCTTGGACATGGAGAACGCTCCTCTTCAGGTTTTCAATGCTCTCGGATTTTCGATCAGGCGTTCGCCATCTCGGACTGCGCGGCGAATGCCGCGAGGTCCATCCAATTCACACCCCACATATGGCCATCCGGATCCTCGAAGCTGCGGCCGTACATGAAGCTGTACTCATCCTTCGGGCTGGGATCGGCCACCCCGCCCGCGACCTCGGCCTTGCCGACGATGGCGTCGACTTCGTCGCGGCTGTCGGCCGACAGGCAGAGCAGCACCTGGTTCGAGGTCTTCGCATCCGCGATCGGCTTGGGTGTGAACTGGCGGAATTTGTCGTGGGTCAGGAGCATCGCGAAAATGGTCTCGGAGAAGACCATGCAGCTCGCCGTATCGTCGCAGAACTGCGGGTTCCTGACCGCGCCGACCGCCTCATAAAAGGCCGTGGCGCGCTTGAGGTCGGTCACCGGCAGGTTGACGAAGATCATCTTGGGCATCGGAAGCTCCTTGGGCGGGGTTCTGCCCAAGGACGGACGGGCAGACGGCCATCCGACACGGCTTCCGGATATTTTTTTCAGGCCCGCCTGCCGTAGTTCTGTCGCACAGAACCGGCAGGCCCGGGCCGGCCTTACTTCTTCTCGTTCGGGTCCCGGTGCACCGGATCGATCCACAGCACGGTCTCCGGCTTCTCGACCGGCTCGATGTCGAGATTGATCGCCACCGCCTCGCCGTCGCTGCGCACCAGCACGCATTCCAGCACCTCGTCGGGGCTGGCGTTGATCTCCTGGTGCGGCACGTAGGGCGGAACGAAGATGAAATCGCCGGGGCCGGCCTCCGCGGTGAATTGCAGGCTCTCGCCCCAGCGCATCCGCGCCTTGCCCTTCACCACATAGATGACGCTTTCGAGATGGCCGTGGTGATGTGCACCGGTCTTGGCGTCGGGCTTGATGCTGACCGTGCCCGCCCACAATTTCTGCGCACCGACGCGTGCGAAGTTGATGGCGGCCGCGCGGTCCATGCCGGCCGTCGACGGCACGTTGGTATCGAGCTGGTTGCCGGGAATGACGCGCACGCCGTCATGTTTCCAGCGATCGTCATGATCGTGTGCATGGTGGGAATGCGTGTGGTCATGGCCCGTCATGATCTTGCTTTCTGTTGGTTCCGTGCGCGGCAAACTAACCAAAGCCGCGGCATCAAGCCATACCAAAAAAGGAACGCTCGTAGTCGTCCCGTGTTGTCCCCGCGATAGAACTGGAAGGAGAGTTTCATGGGTAGCACGACCGACAAGATCAAAGGCAACGCCAACGAGGCGATCGGCAAGGCCAAGCAGGGCATCGGCGAAGCCACCGGTTCCGACCGTCTGAAGGGCGAAGGCGCAGTCCAGGAGGTGAAGGGCAAGGGTCAGCAGGCCATGGGCGATGCCAAGGACGCCGCGAAGGAAGCGATCGATCGCGCCGCGGCTGCGGCGAGGCGCGCGACAGAGTGACGCGCGTCAGACTGAAAGCGAAAAGACCGGCCGCAGGGCCGGTCTTTTTTGTTTGAGTGGTCATTCCGGGATGGTCCGAAGGACCAGACCCGGAATCTCGAGATTCCGGGTTCGATGCTTACGCATCGCCCCGGAATGACGGCTGCGCCGTCACTTCACCGCGAGCAATTCCACGTCGAACATCAGCGTCGCGTTCGGCGGGATCACGCCGCCGGCGCCGCGCGCGCCATAGCCGAGCTGCGGCGGGATGATCAGCGTGCGCTTGCCGCCGACCTTCATCGAGGCGACGCCCTCGTCCCAGCCGGCGATCACGCGGCCCTTGCCGATCGGAAACTCGAACGGCTCCTTGCGATCGACCGAGGAGTCGAATTTCTTGCCCTTCTGGCCGTTTTCATAAAGCCAGCCGGTATAGTGCATCACGCATATCTGGCCGGGCTGCGGCGAGGCGCCGGTGCCGACGGCGGTGTCGATGATTTGCAAGCCTGAAGCTGTGGTCATGGTCTTTCCTGCGGTCTGGGCCGAGGCCGTGGTGGAAACGAAATCGGACACGCCTGCGATCACGGTGATCGCGAGTGCCGACATGATGGCGAGGAGCACGCGCTGGAAACGCTGCATAAGACACCTTCCGTTTGAGGCGGGAGGTGTCTAGCGCAACGAGGGTGCAGTTTCCAGCCGTAACGTTGCAGCTCTGGCCCTCGATCAATACCCGAGCGCGCAGCCGTCCTTGCGCGGATCGGAACCGCCGGTGAGCGTGCCCTTGTCCCAGTCGATCCAGATCGCCTGGGCGCCGCCAAGCGGGCCGACCACGCTGGTGGTCTTGTGGCCGAGCTTCTTCAGGCCCTCGACGATGTCGGCCGGCACGCTGTCCTCGAGCTGGTACTGGCCCTCGTAGTGCAGGCCGCGCGGCATGTCGATCGCCTCCTGCACGTCGCAGCCATAGTCGAGGATGTTGGTCAAGAGATGGGTCTGGCCGGTCGGCTGGTACTGGCCGCCCATCACCGCAAACGGCATCGTGGAACGGCCGCCCTTGGTGAGCAGGCCCGGCATGATCGTGTGGAGCGGGCGCTTGCCGCCCTCGATGCAGTTCGGATGGCCCGGCTGGATGCGGAAGCCACCGGCGCGGTTCTGGAGCAGCACGCCGGTCTTGTTCGAGACGATCGCCGAGCCGAAGGAATGCGCGACCGAATTGATGAACGAGCAGACGTTGCGTTCCTTGTCCACGACCGTGATGTAGATGGTCGAGGGGTTCATCGGCGGCGCGACGTTCGGCAGGTCGAGCATGCCGTCCATGCGGATCTTGCTGATGTACTCGTCGGCAAAGCCCTTTTCGAGCATCTCTGCGACGTTGATCTTCATGTGGTCGGGCGAGGCGACATGCATCTCGCGGTTCATGTAGGCGATGCGCGCGGCTTCAGCCTCGAGATGGAAGCGCTCGACGCTGACGGGCGCATACTTGGTCAGGTCGAAGCGCGACAGGATGTTGAGCATCAGAAGCGCGGTAACGCCCGGGCCGTTCGGCGGGCACTGCCAGACGTCGTAGCCCTTGTACATGGTGCCGATCGGCGTCGTCACTTCGGTGGTATGCGCGGCGAAATCGTCGAGCGTGTGCAGGCCGCCGATGCCGCGCAGGGTCTCGACCATGTCTTCCGCGATCGCGCCCTTGTAGAAGGCGTCGCGGCCGTCCTTGGCGATCGCGCGCAGCGTCTTGCCGAGCTCGGCCTGGCGGATGATATCGCCGGCCACCGGCGGCTTGCCGCCCGGCAACAGGTAACGCACGGTGTTGGTGCCGCCCTTCAGCTTCTCGAACTGGTTCTTCCAATCGAACGCGATGCGGGGGGCGACGACGTAGCCTTCCTCGGCCGCCTTGATCGCGGGCTGGAGCAGGCGGTCGAAGCCGAACTTGCCGTGATCGCGCAGCACGGTCGCGAAGGCGTCGATCACGCCGGGGATCGAGACCGCGTGCGCCGAGGTCAGCGGCACGGACGTGATCTTGCGCTCGAGATACCAGTCGGCATTCGCCGCCTTCGGTGCCCGGCCGGAGCCGTTATAGGCGATGATCTTGCCTTCACCGCGCGGCTGGATCAGCGCGAAGCAGTCGCCGCCGATGCCGGTCGATTGCGGCTCGATCACGCCGAGCACGGCCGAGCCGGCCACAGCCGCGTCCACTGCCGTGCCGCCCTCGCGTAGCACCTCGATCGCGGCCAGCGAGGCCTGCGGATGCGAGGTCGCCACCATCGCGTTGGTGGCGTGAACCGTGGACCTGCCGGGGAAATGGAAGTTTCTCATGCGAATTCTTGCTCTCTTGGGCCGTGCACGCGCACGGCGCGCCCTCTCGGAAAAACCGGGCTTACATGACACATTCCCGCCCGCCGGGGCAATGCTGGCATGCCAGGGAAATGGCTGCCATCCGCTGGGCGTATAGACCTTTTGCAAGCTCCGGCCATGCGGGTTTTCTGGGCGCCGGCCGCCTGCTAAACGAGCCCCATGTCTGACAAGAATTCGGTCACCAAGGTCGCCGCCTTCTACCAGTTCGCCGACCTGCCCGATTACCGCGAGCTGCGCGAGCCGCTGCGCGCGTTCTGCGCTGGCCTGGCGCTGAAGGGGAGCGTGCTGCTGGCGCAGGAGGGCATCAACGGCACGATCGCCGGCGCACCTGACGCCATCGACACCTTCGCTCATGAACTCGCCCATGGCGTCATGTTCGGCGGCCGGCTGGACAATCTCGAGCTGAAATTCTCGACCGCCGAGGCGATGCCGTTCGGCCGGCTCAAGGTGCGGCTGAAGAAGGAGATCGTCACGCTCGGGGACGCGGCTGCCGATCCGACCCGGCAGGTCGGCACCTATGTCGATGCCGCCGCCTGGAACGCGCTGATCGCGGCGCCGGACACGCTGGTGCTGGACACCCGCAACGCCTTCGAGGTGGCGATGGGCACGTTCGAGGGCGCGGTCGATCCCGGTATCAAGAGCTTTGGCCAGTTCAAGGACTTTGCCGCGGAACGGCTCGATCCGGCAAAACACCGCAGGATCGCGATGTTCTGCACCGGAGGCATCCGCTGCGAGAAGGCGAGCGCGCACCTGCTCGCGCGCGGCTTTGCCGAGGTCTATCACCTCAAGGGCGGCATCCTGAAATATCTGGAAGAAGTGCCGGAAGCGCAGAGCCGCTGGCGCGGCGAATGCTTCGTGTTCGACGAGCGCGTCGCGCTCGGCCACGGACTGCGGGAACGGGACAAGGACGCAACACGTGACCAATGAGATCAAGACGCTGAGCGAGCGCATCGACACGCTGGAGACACGCCTCGCCTATCAGGACGACACGATCGAGACGCTGAACCAGACCATCACCGCGCAGTGGAAGCAGATCGACGCGCTGACGCGGCAGATCGCGCAGCTCAGTGAGCGGCTGCAGGAGGCCGAGACGAATGCGCCGGGCCCCGCCAACGAGCGCCCGCCGCATTATTGAGCGATATTGCTGCCGGACGGCCTTTACTGACCGGACGCTTTGGGCAGCAGGTTCATGACCTCGCCCGACATCATCAGCCGGTCACGGCCCATATCCTTGGCGGCGTAGAGCGCGCGGTCGGCGGCCTCCACCAGCGAAGCGGACCCTGCGGTGCGCTCGAACGACGGCCGGCAGGTCGCGCCGCCAAGCGAGACGGTCACAGATGCCGAAATCGGGCTCGAGGCGTGGACGAGGCCTGCCTGGTGAATGGCCTCGCGGATCCGCTCGCCGATCCGGGCGCAGCCGGCCGCATCGGTATTGGGGAGCAGCATGGCGAATTCCTCGCCGCCGTAGCGCGCAGCCAGATCGCCGGCGCGGTGCATCTCGGCCGCTAGGATCTTTGCGACCACGCGCAGGCAGGCGTCGCCCGCGGGATGGCCATATTCGTCGTTGTAGGCCTTGAAATGATCCACGTCGATCATGAGCAGGGCGAGGCTGGAGCGGTCGCGATAGGCACGCGCCCATTCGTCGTTCAGACGGTCGTCGAAGCAGCGGCGGTTGGCAAGCCCGGTGAGGCTGTCCTCGGTCGCGAGCGTCTCGAGCCTGGTTTCCAGCGTCTTCTGCTCGGTGATGTCGCGCGAGATCGCGACCACGCCGTCGACGTTGCCGTTGTCCTTGCGTGTCACCCGCATGGTCGATTCGAGCCAGACTTCGCCCTTCTGCCGGTGCGAGTTGCGATAGGTGACGCGCACCTCGTCCTTCTCGCCGCGCTTCATGGCATCGACGAGGGCCTGGACCTGCGGCAGGTCGTCCGCTTGAACGCCCGCGAGCGCGGGCGTTCCGATCAGCTGGCTGGCCCGCCAGCCGACGACGCGGACCGACGAGGGAGAGACATAGCGCAGCCGCTCGTCGAGCCCGATACGGGTCACCATGTCGCTGGAGCCTTCTGCGAGCAGGCGGAAATGTGCTTCCTTCTCGACCAGGGCCGCCGCCATGCGCTGGCCCCGCTGCAACTGCCGCACCAGCACCGCGCCGATGATCGCGATCAACATGACCAGCGCGAGCACATACAGCATGCGGGAAATCGCGGCGGCGCGCCAGGGCGCCAGCAGTTGGTCCTTGTCGACGGTCGCGAGCAGGAAGAACGGATAGCGGCCAGAGCGCTTGAAGAAGCTGACGCGTTCGGCGCCGTCCAGCGGCGACTTGAAGTGATAGGCGCCGCTCGGCCGTTGCAGGCTCGGGTTGCGGAACAGCGGCTTGTCGGCGACGCTGCGTCCGACGAATTTCTCGTTGCTCGGGTAGCGCGCGACGATCAGGCCGTCGCCATGCGTCAGCGCCACGGAGCTGTTGCGGCCGATCTCGAACTGCTCGTAGAAATGCGACAGATATCCGGAGCTGATGGTCGCGAGCACCACGCCGCCAAAGCTGCCGTCCGGCTTGTTGAAGCGGCGCGACAGGGTGAGGACCCATTCGCCATCGAGCAGGCTCTTCACGGGACGGCCGAGATGGGCCTCTCGTTTCGGGGAGAGCTGGTGATGGCGGAAGAACGCGTCGTCGCTGAGCGTCGAGCCGATCGTGCCGGGCGAGGTCAGCCAGTTGCCATGGTCGTCGATGATGGCGAAGCTGTGCACGCGCTCCGTCGCCTTCTTGCGCACCTCCATGAGGTTTCTGAGCTTGGCGATCGTGGCAGGGTCGGTGCCGTCCATCTCCAGCCGGCTGACGACGCCGACGACGCCGGAATCGAGCAGATCGAGGCTGTCCTCGGCATGCTGCGTCAGCGAGCGCGCAACGTTCGCCATCTCGGTCTCGGCGCCCTTGAGCACCGCGTCGCGAGCGGCCCATTCACGCCAGGCGCTGACGCCGAGGATGGTCGCGCAGGTCAGCACGACAAACGCCGCCGCGCGTAGCGGCAGGCGGCTCCATCCGGCTCGTTGGGTAGCAGCGCTCATGCGGCAGAATTCTCCGATCGTTCGGAAACTCTGCCGCTTCTGTTATTGAACTCTGAAATGACTGCCGAAATACACCGTGATACCTGCGCTTTCCCGTAGTCCTACGGACGCAAGGATCAGCGCATCGCTAACAGGGTATTAGCGAACCTATCGGAATCCGGCGCCCCTCCTGCTAGCTGAAGATGGCCTTAACCTTGTCCCAGAGCGAGGGATTGTCCGCGTCTGCATCGGCCTTCGAGGGTGTCGGCTGGGCGACACTCACGGGATCGGACGCCGGGAAGCTGTCCTTGAGCCCGGTATCGAGCTTGGCATGGCGATCGGCGACGAGTGCCTCATGCAGATCGTCGGCGTGCTTGTCGTGCGGCGCGGGATTGAATGACTCAACCATGATCTCCTCCATTGGTTGGTCAACGCGGCCCAATTGCGCTTGTTCCCCTGTTCCGCTGAAGGCCGCGGCGGTGTATCAGGAGCCGTAACCTTGCTCAGGATCCTTCGTGCCCCAGTCAGCGACAAAGCCCTTCATCGACGTGCTCTCCGGCCAGCGCCAAGCCATCCCGCCGATGTGGATGATGCGCCAGGCCGGCCGCTATTTGCCCGAATATCGCGAGGTGCGGGCGAAGGCCGGCGGCTTCCTCGATCTCTGCTTCAACCCGGAACTTGCGGCCGAGGTCACGCTGCAACCGATCCGGAGATTCGGCTTCGATGCGGCGATCATCTTCTCGGACATCCTGGTGATCCCCTACGCGCTCGGCCGCTCCGTGCGCTTCGAGGTCGGCGAAGGCCCGCGGCTCGAGCCGCTGGATGATCCTGCGAAGGTCGCCACGCTCGCCCCGCGCGCCGACTTCGGCAAGCTCGCGCCGGTGTTCGATGCGCTGAAGATCGTGCGCGGCGCACTCGATCCCAAGACCGCGCTGATCGGCTTCTGTGGCGCGCCGTGGACGGTGGCGACCTACATGGTCGCGGGCCACGGCACGCCCGACCAAGCCCCGGCGCGGATGATGGCGTACCGGCATCCGGACGCGTTCGCGAAAATCATCGACGTGCTGGTCGACAACTCGATCGAGTATCTGCTGGCGCAGCTCGCAGCCGGTGCCAATGCCTTGCAGATCTTCGACACCTGGGCCGGAGTGCTGCCGCCCGCCGAGTTCGCGCGCTGGTCGGTCGAGCCGACGCGGCGCATCGTCGAGGGCGTGCGCGCAAAAGTGCCGGACGCGAAGATCATCGGCTTTCCCCGCGGCGCCGGCGCGCAATTGCCTGGTTATGTCGAGGCGACCGGCGTCAACGGCGTCAGCATCGACTGGACCGCGGAGCCGGCCTTCATCCGCGAGCGCGTGCAATCACGCGTCGCCGTGCAGGGCAATCTCGATCCGCTGGTGCTGATCACGGGTGGGGCCGCGCTCGACCGCGCGATCGACAACGTGCTCGCGAACTTTGCGCAAGGGCGCTTCATCTTCAATCTCGGTCACGGCATCCAGCCGGAAACGCCGATCGCCCATGTCGAGCAGATGCTGAAGCGCGTGCGGGGGTGACAAGTCCCGCCCCCGAAGGGGCGGAAACAAAAAACGCGAAAACAACCCCATGCACAGTAGATGCACAGTACAAATCATTGGAGAATTTCGGTCGGCATGGTTCTGAGCCCTGCCGCGGTCACGTTTGACTCGTCGGGCAAGACAGGCGCAGAATTACATGATCGCACCGACGATCGTTTAGCAGCAGGCTAGCGCGGCCGGCTGCGCTCGATGATCTCGGCAGCGCCCTTCCCCAGCAGTTCAAGTCCCACCGCACGGCCAAGCTCACGCGGCCGGTTGGCGGGGCCTGTGCGCGAGGCTTCGATGATGGTGTTGCCGGAGAGGTCGAGCACGGATGCGGTGAGCGACATCTGACCGCCTACGATGGTCGAGAAGCCCGCCACCGGCGAATTGCAGTGACCGTTGAGCACCCACAGCACTTCGCGCTCGGCATCGGCAGAGGCGTGTGCAGAGGGATCGTCGATCGATGACAGGATTTTTCGCGTTTGCCAGTCCTGCGCGGCGCATTCGACGGCGACGATGCCCTGCCCCGCCGCCGGCAACATCTCCGCCGGCGTAAACTCGTAGGCAATGCGGCTCGCCAGACCAACGCGATCAAGGCCCGAGCGCGCCATGATTAGCGCATCCGCCGGCCCCACCGCGCCGCCATCCGGCAGGCGCTGCTTCTCGCCATTGTCGAGCTTTCGCACGCGCGTGTCAGCAGCCCCACGGAAGTGGATCACTTCTACATCGGGGAACAACCGCCGCGCATAGGCGCCCCGGCGGACGGCATTGGTGCCAATTTTAAAACCCTTGCCGCGCGACTGGCGCAGCGCCTCCAGCGTCACGCCGTCGCGCAGCACCAGCGCATCGCTTGGCGGATCGCGTGACAGCGTGGCGCCGATGACGAGGCCGGGCGTGTCCTCGTTGCCCGGCATGTCCTTCAGCGAATGCATCGCCGCCTGGAGCTCACCCGACAGGACGGCGGCGCGGATCTGCGCCACGAAGGCGCCGCCCTTGCCGCCATGCGGCAACAGCTTGCTGGTCTGGTCGAGATCGCCCGTGGTGTCGAACTTGACGATCTCGACGTCGAGACCGGGCACGGCGGCGGTCAGGCGGCGCGCGATCTCTTCCGTCTGTGCCAGCGCCATCGCGCTCTTGCGTGTGCCGATCTTCAGTCGCGTAGCCAAACTGTCTGCTCCTTCTCGCGCGGGTTTTACCGCGCATCCTCCAATATCATGTCGGAGGCCTTTTCGGCGATCATGATGATCGGCGCGTTGGTGTTCCCCGATACGAGGTCCGGCATGACCGAGCCGTCGACGACGCGAAGGCCTTCGAGCCCCCTCACCTTCAGCCGCTGGTCCACCACCGCGAGCGCGTCGTTGCCCATACGACAGGTCGAGGTCGGATGGTAGATGGTGCTGCCACGCTCGCGGCAATAATCGAGCAGCTCTCCATCCGTGGATACCTTCGCCCCGGGATCGTATTCGCTGACCACGAACGGCTTCAGCGCCGGCGCATTCAATATCTTGCGCAGGATCTTCAGGGCCTCGACGTTGGTGGTGCGATCGGTCTCGGTAGACATGTAGTTGATGCGGATTTCCGGCGGCACGGTCGGGTCGGCGCTCCGGATCCGCAAGGTCCCACGGCTTTCGGGGCGGAGCTGGCAGACCGAGGCGGTGAAGCCGGAGAAATCGTGCAGCTTCTCGCCCATCTTGTCGGTCGAGAACGGCAGGAAGTGGACCTGGATGTCGGGCGAGGCGAGCCGCGGGCTGGTCTTGAAGAACGCGCCGGCCGTGCCCGCCGCGATCGTCAGCCAGCCCTTCCGGAACAGCGCATAGCGCGCGCCGGCGAGCGTGCGGCGGAGCGGATGATTGACGGTGTCGTTGAGCGTGATCTTCTGCGAGCAGCGCATCACGATGCGGACCTGCATGTGGTCCTGGAGATCGTGGCCGACGCCTTGCGCATCCAGCACCACGTCAATGCCGTACTTGCGCAGCAGATCGCCGGGGCCGACGCCGGAGAGTTGCAGCAGCTGCGGCGAATTGTAGGCGCCGCTCGATAGCACGATCTCCTTGCGCGCGCGGGCACGGCGCACAGTTGCGCCCTGCCGATACTCGACGCCGACGGCGCGGCGGCCCTCGAACAGCACGCGCTGGCCGAGCGCCTCAGTCTCGATCCTGAGGTTGCCGCGCGTCTTCGCCGGGCCGAGATAGGCGACCGACGTCGATGCGCGGCGGCCGTTGCGCGTCGTGGTCTGGAACAGGCCGACGCCTTCCTGCGTGGCGCCGTTGAAATCGGGATTGTAGGGCAGACCGGTCTCGACCGCGGCGTCGATGAAGGCCTTCGACAGCGGATCGGTCACGGTCATGTTGGAGACCGGCAGCGGGCCGCCGCTGCCGTGATACTGGTCGGCGCCGCGCGACTGGCTCTCGGCCTTCTTGAAATAGGGCAGCACGTCGTCATAGCCCCAGCCGGTGTTGCCGCGCTGGCGCCAGCGGTCATAGTCCTCGTGCTGGCCGCGAACATAGAGCAGGCCGTTGATCGAGCTCGAGCCGCCCAGCGTCTTACCGCGCGGCTGGAACACCTGGCGCCCCTTCAGCTCGGGCTCCGGCTCGGTCTGGTACATCCAGTTGACGCTCTTCTCCTTGAACAGTTTGCCGTAGCCGAGCGGCACGTGGATCCAGATATTGGAATCTTTCGGGCCGGCCTCGAGCAGCAGCACGCTGTGCTTGCCGTCCGCAGACAGGCGGTTGGCGAGCACGCAGCCGGCGGAGCCGGCGCCGACGATGATGTAGTCGAATTCGGGATCGGACGGCGAGAGAGAGGAGTTTGCGGTCATGTCTTGCCAGTGTTCTTGTTGGTGGGCGTTTCCGTTTCGTCACTTACCACGATCATGCGCGCAGACGCAGCGCCTCGACCAGCGACTTGAACGCGCGGGCATATTCCGCGCCCGCCCTTGCGATATCCGCGCGTCCGGCGCAGGCGACCGCAGCCTCCGTGACCGCACCGAGCAGCAGCCGCGCCAGTGGCTCGACCGGCTGCCGCGCGATCAGGCCGGCCTCCATCGCGGCCGCGATCGCGCGCGGCAGCTTGCCGCCAAAATGCTGCGCGTCGATCTCTCGCCAACGCTCCCAGCCCAGCACGGCCGGGCCGTCGCGCAGGATGATCTGACCGGTCGGGCCCTTGGCGGTCGCTGCAAAGTAATGCTGGGTGCCGGCGACCATCGCGGCGAGCACGTCCTTCTCGGCCCGCGCGGTGCTGTCGATCTCCGCGACGAGGTCGCGCGAGACCAGGTCGAATACGGCCTCGAACACCGCCTCCTTGGTCTTGAAGTGATGGTAGACCGCGCCCTTGGCGACGGAGGCCGCTTGCGCAATCTCGTCCATCGTGGTGGCGGCAAAGCCCTGCGTCCCGAACAGGCGGCGCGCCGCCGCCAGGATCGCCTCCGATGTCGCCGCCCGCCGCTCCGCCTGTTTCGCCATGTCGTCTCGTCTATAGCGCGGTGAGTTGAGATCGAAGCGAGTTCGGCCACGAGCGACGCTCTTTCCGTTCCCTCTCCCCTTGTGGGGGAGGGGCAGTTAGGGGGGTTCCACACGGGGATTCCATCGATCGCGCATCCGTTCGGTGCATCATCAACAACTGGCACTCTTTGCTGAGCTACCCCTCTCCCTAGCCCTCCCCCACAAGGGGGGAGGGAACGCATCTTCGTTGAGGCACTAGCTGGGCTTCATCTCATCAATCTCGTGTAATCGAATTCGCTTCACGCAGCCAGTTGACTTTTCGACTACCGGTCGGTATTTACCGACCAACAGTCGGTTTTAATCGAAAGGTGCGCCATGCCGAGCCGTGAGATCGTCGAAGCTTTTGCAAAGCGGCTGGAGTACGGGGACTTCGTCGGCGCGATCGAACAATTCTATGCGCCCGACGCCGCCACCTATGAAAACAACGCCGCGCCGACTGTCGGCCGGGAAGCACTGGCAGCGAAAGAGCGCGGTGTGCTGGCAGCGACCAAGGAGGTCAAGGCCGCGCGCATCGGGCCGAGCCTGATCGAGGGCGACACTGTCGCGACACGCTGGCGGTTCAGCTTCACCAGCGCTGAAGGGGTCGTCCGAACGTTGGATGAGATCGCGTGGCAGACCTGGCGGGGTGACGAGTTGATCGAAGAACGGTTCTATTACGACCCGAAACAGCTGGGGCGGTGATCGCGTCTCCCGGACACAGGTGTCATCCCCTGGACCTCAACCTCGGCGAAGCCTTGGCGTAGCCGGGTCGCGGGGCATGACCGCGGAGTTGGTAGGGAACATGCTCCTGCGGTTACAGCTGTAACGCGGGGTGCCGCATTTGTATCGATTTGTTATCGATACTGTCGATTGGAACACGCAGAAGTGGTCGCGGCGACCGTGCCAAGCGGGGATAATTCATAGTTCGTCAAAGGTTTGCAGCGAATTCTCCCGATCGAGCCGGACGAACGGCCCATCCTGCTAGGCTCTGGAATGCGGACTCAACTGACCACCTATTTCGCGCGGCTGTTCGCCGGCGATCTGTCAGCGTTCGGCGGTCCCGCAACCGACGAGGCGCTGGCCGGTCACATCCGCGCAGAACAGATGTCGCTGGTGCTCGGCTATTCGGTCGGCATCATGCTCGCCAATGCCTGCAACGCCGCCGTGCTGGCGATCGCGCTGTGGCAGTCGCCGGACAGGGCGTTCGCCCTGATCTGGGCGGTCACCGTGGCCGGCGCCGCAATCGCGTTCGGTGTGCAATCCCATGCCTCGCGCCGCATCACCAAGCCGCAATTCGTCTCGCGGCGCGCCGTGCACCGGCTGGTGCGCAATGCCTTCGTGCTCGGGGCTGTCTGGGGCATCGTACCGGTCGCCTTCTTCGCCGACGCCGACACCGGCGGAAAACTCGTCATCACCTGCCTGTGCTCCGGGATGCTTGCCGGCGGCGCATTTGCCTTCGCCACGATTCCGATCGCGGCGATCGCATTCACGGCGCCCCTCTTCCTCGGGATCGCCATCTGCCTTGGACGCAGCAACGATGTGGCCTATTTGCTGATCGCCATCCTGGTGGCGGTCTACGGGACCGTGCTGCTCCGCGCCGTGTTCGTCAATTCGTTCTCGTTTGCGCGGCGCGTGATACGGCAGGTCGAGGCCGAGCGCACGGTGCGGCAGGATCCGTTGACGCATCTGCCCAACCGCTTCGCCTTCAACGAGACGCTCGATGCCGCCTTGAAGCGGCTGGCCCTGTCGGGCGAAGAGTTCGCGGTGCTGCTGCTCGACCTCGATCGCTTCAAGGAGGTCAACGACAAGTTCGGCCATCCCGCCGGCGACGAATTCCTGGTCCAGGTCGCAAGCCGCCTACAACGCTGCACCCGCGCAGCCGAGCACGTCGCGCGCATCGGCGGCGACGAGTTCGCGCTGGTGATGGCCAATCTGGCACGGCCCGAAGATGCGCTCGAGATCGCCGAGCGCTTCGTCGCGTCGTTCGCCGAGCCGTTCCCGATCGAAGGCCGCCAGATCGTGGGCGCAACCAGCGTCGGCATCGTGCTGGCGCCACGGGACGGCAACACGGCGCTCGACGTCATGAAGAATGCCGACGCCGCGCTCTACCGCGCCAAGAAGGCGGGACCCGGCACGGTCTGTTTCTTCGAGGACAGCGACGACAGGGTGTCGCGCGACCGCAAAGCGCTGCAATCGGACCTCGAGGGCGCGATCGCCAGGGACGAGCTGTTCCTGGCGTTCCAGCCGTTCCTCGACCTCGCCGAGAACCGGATCACGGGCTTCGAGGCGCTGTTGCGCTGGCAGCATCCCTCGCGCGGACTGGTGCCGCCGAGTGAGTTCATCCCCATCGCCGAGGAGACAGGGCTGATCCACGAGATCGGCGAATGGGTGATCCGGCGTGCCTGCGCCACGCTGGCGGACTGGCCCGAAGAGATCAGGGTCGCGGTGAATTTCTCCGCGGCGCAGTTTCACAACACCGGCATCCTCCAGACCATCGTGCAGGCGCTGGCCGACGCGAAGGTCTCGCCCAGCCGGCTCGAGGTCGAGATCACGGAATCGATGCTGCTGTCGAAATACGGCTCGGCCGCGTCGATCCTGAACGCGCTGCTGCAACTCGGCGTCACCGTGGCGCTGGATGATTTCGGCACCGGGTTCTCGTCACTGACTTACTTGCGCAAGCTGCCGTTCAGCCGCATCAAGATCGACCAGTCCTTCATCAGCGACATGCTGGTGCAGCCCGACTGTGCCGCGATCGTGAAGTCGGTGATTTCGCTCGCACGCGACCTGCGCATCGCCGTGGTCGCCGAGGGCGTCGAGACTGCCGACCAGCTCGAATATCTGCGCCAGATCAGTTGCGACGAAGTCCAAGGCTATCTGATCAGCCGGCCGGTGTCGGCCGATGGCGTGCTCGCGCTGCTCGACACGAAAAAGTTGGTGGCGACCTACGCGGCGTAGAGCATACAGTCGGAAAGTCGCCGGTATCATGGGATTGGTCTGCTTCCATGACCTAAGGCTACCCGCTGTTCTGAGAGTGGTTTCCGAGTGTTTCGGCGCGCTACCTCTAAAGATGACTTGCTGTGTCGGCTCCACTAAGCAACACTTGCCCCCATTTCAGAGTAGTCATTTTTGAGGGGCATCATCATGCCTGAGATATTTGACGTCGTGCTGTGGTGTGCCGCGCTTGCGACATGGCTGATGCTTCTGTTCGCCTTCCTGAGCAAGGCCCTCAAACCGCTCTCAAAGAGCGTCCGCCGTGTGATCGCGGAAGCTTTCAAGCCCAACTTGAAGTGATGTCGGCTACGATGCCCGATCGAAACTGAACCGGCCTGCCCCGGTGACGAAGATCAACATCGCGCCTCCCATGATCGAGATGTTCTTCAGGAAATGGTTGTATTGACCAATCTGCTGCGCGCCAGCGGGATACTCCCAGTAGCGGTGCGCGATAGCCGTTGCCGCCACGACGAACACAAACGTCAGAATTGCACAGTAGCGCGTGCCGACGCCCAATATCAAACCAACGGATATCAATACTTCCAGTGCGACGTTCGTCATGGTGAACAGCTCAGGTGCTGGAAGGTGCAGGGACCTGAAATAACCCACGGAGCCGCTGAAGTCGGATATTGCTCCGTAGGCGCTTCCGACGAATACCCATGCGAGCAGAACGCGGCCGATCAAGATCAGCGAGTCGGCACTCCCTGTGGCGAACTCATCGACTGCCCGCGAGACCGAATTGGATTTCATGGCAGAACCTCCACCCTTGTTGTCCAAGACCGGCTGAACACTTTGACTGCCGAGAGCAATCCTATCATGATTGGTGGACCGTACGAAGCGCTCTTGCCGGCTCGTTGGCGCGGCAAACGAAGCCCGCTTCGTCACGCAGAGCGGATGCGCAAGCCTTCAGGCCGATCGCGTTTTCCGGGTACGCCTTCCAGCCCGGTCAGATCGCGTCCGCGCGCAGCAACGTGTCCACGGTGATGGTGCCGCGGGCACGGGAGACGCAGGCGCAGATCTTCTGGTTGCTCTGTTTCTGATGGTCGCTGAAGAAGACGTCGCGATGGTCGATCTCGCCGTCGACCTCGACCACGTCGATGGCACACAGCCCGCATTCGCCGCGCTTGCAGTCGTACATCACGTCATGCCCGCTGGCATTGAGCACGTCCAGCATCGAGCGCTCGCGGGGAATTTCGAGCTCGATGTTCGTGTCCTTCAAGCGCACGCGAAACGTCTCGGTCGGCAGCGTGCCGCTGGAGCCGAAGGTTTCGTAGCGGAGATCGGGAAGCGGATGGCCGGCGCCGATCCAGGCGTGGCGCGCGGCATCCAGCATCCGCATCGGGCCGCAGAACAGCGCCAGCGCACCTTGCGGCAATGACGCGAACAGCGCGTCGAGATCGAGCCGGCGGCCTTCGTCGCTCGCATGGACCACCAGGCGGTCGCCGAGCATCCCGGCGAGATCGTCGAGATAGGCGGCGTCGCTACGCGAGCGCACGGCATAGTGCAGCGTGACGTTTGCCCCTCGCGGCGCCAGCGCCTGCGCCGCGCCGAGAATCGGGGTGATGCCGATGCCGCCGGCGATCAGGCAATAATTGTCGCGCGCCCAGTCGACCGCGAGCAGCGAGGCGGGCTGGGTGATGTCGAGCCGCGCGCCCGGTGCCAATTGCCACATATAGCGCGAGCCGCCGCGGGAATCCTCGGCGCGGCGCACCGCGATCCGCAAGCCACGCGCGGAGGCCTCGCCGACCAGCGAATAGGACCGCGTCTCGGGCAGGCCGTCGATGGTCACGCTGACATTGATGTGGCTGCCGACCGGATAGGCGGCGCCGTCGAACTGGTCGGGCAGGATCAGGAATTCGCGGATGCCGGGCGCAAGGTCACGCGTCGAGACGAGCGTCGCCGGGGTCCAGGTTTCGATGAAGCGCATGGTGACTAGCCCTGGTCGGTTGCGGTCTTGATCAGCGCGAGCGCCGGCAAGAGGTCGAGATGAGTCCGGTTGCGCAGCGCGAGCCGCAGGTTGCGTACGGCGAGCCGCGCGTGCTCGCGCATGATCGCTTCGGCGCGCGCGCCCTCGCGGTTTTCGATGGCGTCGATGACGACGCGGTGGTGCTCCTGCCCGATGATCAGGATCTGCTGCGCCTCGGGCAGCGCCGATTGCGCCATCACGAAGCCGCTTGGCGAGGCGAACGGCAGCGCGGAGGCACGGTCGATCTGCCGGATCAAAGGCGGGCTGCGCGACAATTCCGTGAGAAGCGCGTGGAAGCGCGCGTTCAGCGTGACATAGGACGAGAAGGCGTCGACCGAGATCGGCACCTGGCGCAGCAATTCGTCGATCGCAGCTGAGCATTCCTTCAACGGCTCGAGCTCGCGCGCGGAGACGCCGCGCTCGGCGGCAAAGCGCGCGGCGAGCCCTTCCAGCGTGCCGCGCAGCTCGATGGAATCGGAGATGTCGCGCTCGGAGAACGCCTTCACCATGAAACCGCCGGAGGGAATCGCCTCCAACAGGCCCTCCTCCTCCAGCCGCACCAGCGCCATGCGCACCGGCGTGCGCGAGGCACCCGTCGTCTCCACCGCCTGAAGCTCGGAGATGCGCTCGCCGGGACGCAAGGACCCCGACAGGATCTGGTCGCGCAGCGCGAGCTGCGCCTTCACGGTCTGCGAGACGGAGCGGTCGACCTCGCGCTCGGCCATATCGCTACTCCGCGGCCTGAAGGTGCTGCGGCGCGTTTTCCTTCGCCACCATCTTGTCGATCAGCTTGCGCGTCCACATCGCGCCGGCGTCGATGTTGAGGTTGTAGAAGACGCGATCCGGGTTCTCGTCCATCGCGCGCTGCTGCGCTTCGAGGATCAGCTCGTCCTCGTGGAAGATGCCGGAGACGCCCTCGCGGATTTCGGTGGTGATGCGCTGCTCGCCGATCTGATAGTTGCGGACGAAGGCCCAGAAATAGTGACAGGTCTTCTCCGTCTCCGGCGTGATGGTGTTGAGCACGAAGCCGTTGACGCCCTGCGAGCGGTCGCCTTCCGGCGCGCCGGTGCCTGTCGGCGCCACGCCGACGTCGATAGCGATGGTGCAGGGCGCCTCGAAGCGGATGATCTGCCAGCGGTCGACAAGGCCGGGCTTGCCGAGCTGCTTGGCCCAGAACGGCGGCGGCTCGATGTTCCGCATCCAGCGCGTCACCGTCACCGTCTTCTCGCCATGGGTGACGTCGAACGGGGCTTCGGCGACCGCGTCGTTTCCGATCGAGGAGCCGTGCACGAAGGTCTCGTGGGTGAGGTCCATGAGATTGTCGAGCACGAGGCGGTAGTCGCAATTGACGCGGATGGTCTTGCCGTCGCCGGCCCAGGCCGGATCGTGATTCCAGTGCATGTCGGGCACGAGCGCGGGATCGGCCAGCGCGGGGTCGCCCATCCAGAGCCAGATGTAGCGATGGCGCTCGACCACGGGATAGGCGCGGACGCAGGCCGAGGGATTGATGGTCTCCTGCGAGGGCATGAAGGTGCAGCGCCCCTGCGCATTGTACTTCAGGCCGTGATAGCCGCAGACGACGGTGTCGCCCTCGAGCCGGCCCTTGGACAGCGGCACCAGGCGATGCCAGCAGGCATCCTCCAGCGCGGCCACCGAGCCGTCGGCCTTCCGGTACATCACGACATGCTTGCCGCAGATCGTTCGCGGCAACAGCGCCGGCTTCACCTCGGCGTCCCAGGCGGCGGCGTACCAGGCGTTCATCGGGAAGGGTTTTGTCATCGGTCTCACTCCCACGGCTTATGAATACGTTATGTATACAATAAGGGAGGAAAAAGAGCCATTCAAGGCCGAAATAGCCCTACTAAATTACCATTATAGGCTATCCAGTATACATACTCACCGCATATGGTCTGAGAGCTCAGTCACTAGCGCCTCAATAGCGTCATGGCCGGGCTTGTCCCGGCCATCCACGCGTTGCCACGCGGTGCGAAGAACGTGGATGCCCGGGACCCGGCTCCGCCAAGGCTTCGCCGGGCATTCGGTGTTGGGCCGGCGAAGCTTCAGCCAAGACGGCAAGCCCGGGCATGACGATTTATCGTGCACGCGTGTGATTTTGCTCTGCTCTTGGGGCAACTACGCCCCGAACACCTTCGCCAGCCCGGCCTGGGCCTCTTCCTGAATCCGCTTCAGGTGCTCGGTGCTGCGAAAGCTCTCCGCGTAGATCTTGTAGACGTCCTCGGTCCCCGACGGCCTCGCTGCGAACCAGCCGAAATCGGTCTCGACCTTGATGCCGCCGAACGGCTGGCCGTTGCCGGGCGCCTTGCTCAGCGTGGCGCGGACGGGATCGCCGGCGAGATCCTTCAGGCCGAGTTGCTCGGGCGTGACGGACTTCAAGATGTTCTTCTGCGGTGTGGTCGCCGCGACGTCGATGCGCGCGTAATGCGGCACGCCGAACTCGGCCGTGAGGTCGCCAAACAGCTGACTCGGATCGCGGCCGGTCTTCGCAATGATCTCGGCGGCAAGCAGGCCGAGGATGATGCCGTCCTTGTCGGTGGTCCACACCGTGCCGTCGCGGCGCAGGAACGAGGCCCCTGCACTCTCCTCGCCGCCGAAGCCGAAGCCGCCCGTGAGGAGGCCGTCGACGAACCATTTGAAGCCGACCGGCGTCTCGACCAGCTTGCGGCCGAGCTTCTTGGCGACGCGGTCGATGATCGAGCTCGACACCACGGTCTTGCCGATCGCGGCATCCTTGCTCCAGTTCGGGCGGTGCGCGAACAGATAGGAGATCGCGGTCGCGAGGTAGTGGTTCGGATTCATCAGGCCGCCGGTGCGCGTCACGATGCCGTGGCGGTCGGCATCGGTGTCGTTGGCGAAGGCAACGTCGAAGCGGTCGCGCATCGCGATCAGGCTCGCCATCGCGTAAGGCGAGGAGCAGTCCATGCGGATCTTGCCGTCCCAGTCGACGGTCATGAAGCGGAAGGTCGGATCGATCGCCTCGTTCACCACCGTGGCCTTGAGGCCGTAGCGCTCGATGATCGGATGCCAGTAATGCACGGCGGCGCCGCCGAGCGGATCGATGCCGATATTGATGCCGGCGGATTTGACGAGATCGAGATCGACGACGTTGCCGAGATCGGCGACGTAGGGCGTGATGAAGTCGTAGGCGTGGACGGTCGCGGACTTTTTCGCCCTGGCATAGTCCATGCGCGCGACGCCCTTGAGCCCGTCGGCAAGATAGGCGTTGGCACGCTTCTCGACGACGGAAGTCGCATCGGTGTCGGCCGGGCCGCCATGCGGCGGATTGTATTTGTAGCCGCCGTCTTCCGGCGGATTGTGCGAGGGCGTGACGACGACGCCGTCGGCGAGGCCCGACGTGCGGCCCTTGTTGTAGGTGAGGATCGCGTGCGAGATGACAGGCGTCGGCGTGTAGCCGCCGTCCTTGTCGACCATGACGTCGACGCCGTTCGCCGCGAACACCTCGACGGCGCTGACCAGCGCCGGCTCGGCCAGCGCGTGGGTGTCGATGCCGATGAAGAGCGGGCCGGTCAGCCCCTTCTCCTTTCTGTAGTCACAAATTGCCTGCGTGGTCGCGAGGATATGGCCCTCGTTGAAGGTGTTCCTGAACGAGGTGCCGCGATGACCGGAGGTGCCGAACGCCACCCGTTGCGCCGGATCAGCCACGTCCGGCTTGCCGGCGAAATAGGCCGTCACCAGCCGCGGAATATTGGCGAGCGCGCTCTGCGCAACCGGCTTACCCGCCGCGGGATCAACTTCTGCCACTGCAACTCCCCTGTACCCTTCGAACGACGCACTAGAACACCATACCATCGGCCAGCCCGTCGCCAAACCGGCCCGATGCCGCGCTCCGGTCAACGATCAACCAACAACGCCAATCCGCACAGGATGATCCATGGCGATTACGCATGGCGCGCCCTCGTACTTTGGTCCCGGATATCGGTTGATGCAGGACAAAGACGCCGCCGCGCCGCGTGGGCACGCTGCTTTCCGATTGATGAACGAAGGCGGGGGATTTGCGGGATTAGCCGCCTGATCCCTTGGCTGATTCCTTGGCTGATTCCGTGGGGGAGTAGACTAAGATGACCGGTCGTCTGATCTTCGTGCTCATGCTGGCCCTGACCACATCGTCTTTGGCCACGTCGTCCGCCTCCGCCGCGGAGGGCGATCCGGCGAGGGGCAAGGCCGTCTTCCAGCGGACCTGTGAGAACTGCCACGCGGCGGTGATCGGGGTGAACAAGGTCGGCCCAAGTCTCTGGAATGTCATCGACCGCAAGCCTGCAATCGTCCCGGACTTCGCCTATTCTGATGCAATGAAGGCCAACAAGCAGGCCTGGACGCCAACAACGCTGGACGCCTATCTCGCAGACCCCCGCGGCGACGTCCACGGCGTCAAGATGTTCTTCAAGGGGCTGCCGAACCCCGCAGACCGGGCCAATGTCATCGCCTATCTTCAGACGTTGAGATGAACGATCGGGGCGGACGCTAGATCGATCCGGGACAACGCCCGTTCGCCGGGTCATGCGGTTCTGTTATGATCCACGCGGCCACGGAGAATCATCCACGCATGGACCTCGCGCGCTGGCATCTGCCCGTGCTTATCTTGCTCGCCATCGCGGGGGCTGCGGCTCGCGCGAACGCCGCCGAGTTCTACACCGAGGACCTCCGCATCCCGATGACGGAGGCCGGGCCGCAGGGGCTGGAAGCTTTCCTGGTGCGCCCGGCGGGGACGAAGCGCTATCCGCTCGCGCTGCTCAGCCACGGCTCGCCGCGCAATTTCGACGACCGCGCGACCATGTCCGCGCACAAATATTACGGCATCGCGCTGGAATACGCCCGGCGCGGCTTTGCTGCGCTGATCGTGATGCGGCGCGGCTACGGCACCTCGCCCGGTGGACGCGTCGACAGCGTCGGCGGCTGCGCCAACGCGGCCTACCTGCCGGCGGCGGCGGTTGCGGTCGCGGATTTGCGCGCGGCGATCGATGCGATGGCACGTCGGGCCGACGTCACGACATCGGGCATGATCGCGGCCGGCCATTCCGCCGGCGGGCTCGCCACCGTCGCGCTGACGGCGCAGGCACCGGCCGGTCTCGTCGCCGCGATCAGCTTTGCCGGCGGCCGCGGCTCGCGCGAGGACGACGACGTCTGCAACGAGGGTGGGCTGGTGCAGGCCTTCGCCACCTTCGGCAAGACGTCCCGCGTGCCGATGCTGTGGGTTTACGCGACCAACGACCTGTTCTTCGGGCCCGATCTCGCCCGCCGGCTCTATGACGGGTTTCGCGGCGGCGGCGGCGACGTGAAATTCGTCGCGGCGGCGCCTTACGGCGACGATGGCCATTATCTCTATTCCGTGGTCGGCCGTCCGCAATGGACGCCGTATATGGACGCCTTCCTGCGCGAGCGCGGGCTCGGCCACGACGTCCTCAGTCCGCCCGATCCGCTGCCGCCGCCGAGCCAGCTCAACGAGGCCGCGCGCTCCGAGTTCGCGCGCTATCTCGCCAGCACCGTGCCGCACAAGGCTTTTGCGGTGTCGCCCAACGGCGGTTACGGCTGGCGGTCGGGGCGCGCGACGGCCGACGATGCCCAGCGCGATTCGCTCAGCGCCTGCATGAAATGGTCGCCCACCTGCGCGCTCTACGCGGTCGATGACCGGCTGGTCGGGGCCGCGCAAAGGACAATAACGGACCAGAGCGCCCGTGCGCGGTAGGCGCGAGGGCGATCAGGTCTTTCGACGGATGAGGCTAGAGCCGTTCGCTGAGCGCGAGCTTGTAGCCGACGCCGGTGACGGTCGCGATCACGGGCGTGCCGCTGCCGACGAGCTTGCGGCGCAGCCGCGCCACCAGCGCATCGACCGTGCGGATGTCGACCTCGGCCTGGCGGTTGCTGACGACCTCGATCAGATAGTCGCGGCTGAGCGGCCTGCCGTCGGCGCCGACAAGCGCCGCCAGCAGGTCGAACTCGGCCCGCGTCAGTGACACCGGCTTGCCGTCGTTGCCGAGCAGCTCGCGCCGCGTCAGATCGATGATCCAGTCGCCGAAGGCGATCGAATTGTGGTTGCGCGCCGCCTTGCGGTCGATCGAGCGCCGCCGCAGCACGCTGCGGGCGCGCGCGAGCAGGTCGCGCAGATTGATCGGCTTGGTGACGTAGTGGTCGCCCGCGATCTCGAGGCCGAGGATGCGATCGACGTCGGTGTCGCGGCGGGTCACGAAGATGATGCCCGCGTTGCTGGTCGCCTGGATTTCCTTGGCGAGCTCGAAGCCGTCGCCGTCGGGCAACTGCACGTCGAGGAAGATGAGGTCGGCGCGCCCACGCAGCGCCTGGCGGCATTCCGCGCAGGAGCCGGCACCGACCACGTCGAAATTGTTCTCGCCGAAGTAACCGACCAGCATCGTCCGCGTCACCGGATCGTCTTCGACGACGATCAGCCGCTCGCGGCCTGCGGGACGCACGTCCTGACGTGCGGGATCAGCCACGATGGTGGATGTCCTGTGTGCTTGCGGGCCGGCCTGAAAATTCAAGTCGTCGCGCAACGCGCTGTCCTGTGAACGAACATTCACAACTGGTTCGAGCCCCCGAAATTGCCTGCTGGAATACTAGGCGTGTTGTGTTGCCTAAACAATATTGGTCACAGTCTCGACGTATAAAGTATGAATTGGCCCACAATTCTCATCCCGCGCATCATCGCGCAGGCACGGCTCGCGCGAGCGCCGGGAGCCGGCCCAAGACGGCCGACCGCGCACATCGGGACCCGGATTCAACCACCGGCTTATGCAAAGAAGCCCGTCACTTCGGAGAAACGGCAGCGCCTCCGACGCCCGATGCGGCTTGCCCCGCCGCGGACTTCAAATCTAATGTGAGTCCCCGGGGGATCTGGACGCTGGAGTAGGCGCCATGGAAGTCATACTGCTCGGCACCGGCGGCCCGCGCCCGGACCCGCGCCGCATGGCGACGACCACGCTGATCAGGCTCGGCGAAGAGAACATCCTGTTCGATGCGGGCCGCGGCGTCATGGTGCAGCTCAGCAAGGCCGGCGTGCCGCTTGGCGCCATCAACACGGTCTTTCTCACCCATCACCATTTCGACCATATCGGCGACCTCTACGATGTGATGCTGAATTCATGGATGCACGGGCGCAAGGACGCGCTGCGCATCTATGGGCCGCCGGATACCGAACGGCTGGTCAACACGCTGGTCACACAGGTCTACGACAAGGACATCACCTGGCGGGATCGGGGCGAGCCGACCTTCGGCGGCTGGAAGCCGGTCATCGCAACCGACATCATTCCGGGCCCGGTTCTCGACACTGGGCGCTGGAAGATCAGCGCCGAGCTCGTCTCGCATGGCGATGGCCTCGACATGCCGCCGGCCTTCCTCGCGCGCTGGATGTGTCTCGGCTACCGCTTCGAGGCGGAGGGCAAGGTCATCGCGATATCCGGCGACACGGTCCCCTGCCCCGGTCTGGAACGACTGGCTGAGGGAGCCGACCTGCTGGTGCAGTGCTGCTTTCTCGCGACGCCGGAGATCAACAACGAGCACCTCCGCCGGCTTGCGAAATTCACGATCGCCTGCGGCGACACGGTCGGCAAGGTCGCGGCCAAGGCCGGCGTGAAGAAGCTCGCGCTGACCCATCACCGGCCGCGCACCGACGATTCCATGCTGAACGCGCTGCTCGCGGATGTCCGGCAGGACTATTCGGGTCCCGTCGTGCTCGGCGAGGACCTCACGCGGATCGAGGTCTGAAGGCCACCGATCTCAGGACGATGCGACCTCGATCCGGAACGACAAGCGCTCTTCGGCGCCGGCTGCGATATGCATCAGGCCGGGCTTGTCACTGAACGCGCCGTCGAAGCCGGCCGGGCTGGCATAGCCGCGCCATGGCTCGATGCAGAGGAACGGCGCGCCCGATGGTTTCGACCAGACGCCAAGCTCGCGAAAGCCGCGCCAGGACATCTTTAGCCAGGGCCCGCTGGATGCACTCGGCCCGGCCGCATAAAGCACCGAATTGCTGTCGATGCGATCGAAGATGATGGCGTCATCGACGAACAGGGATTCGGACAAGGGGAGCACGGTGCCGCTGACGGGACTTGGCTCCGTTGCCGCGCGCAGCAAGCCGCCGTCGAGACGGCGGACGGGCGACGACTCGGCGTTCGCGAAGGTCAGCGCATAGTCTTCCTTGGACACGCCGGGCTCAAGCGGCCAGTTGAATGCGGGATGGCCACCGAGCGAAGCCGGCAATGTTTCCTTGCCGGTGTTGGCGATCGTGAGCGAGAGATCGAGACCGGCGTCGTCGATCGCATAGGTGGCCGTCAGGCGGAACGCGAACGGGTAAAGCGCGCGCGTCGTCTCGCTGTCTTCGAGCACGAGCACACAGCGGCTCTCGCCGCGCTCCGCCCACGTGAAGCGGCTGTCGCGCGCAAAGCCGTGCTGGGTCATCCGGTATGTCTTGCCCCGGTGCCGCAGCTCGTCGTTGGCGAGACGCCCGACGATGGGAAACAACAGCGGCGCGTGGCGCGGCCAGGCCGGTGCGGCCTGCCAGACGAATTCGAGGCCGGCATCGCTCTTCAGCGAGCACATTTCGGCGCCGTGCGCCTTGATGGTCGCGGTCAGCCCGCCGCTGCGGATCGAGTGCGTGTCGTCGGTCATGACAATCTCCATAGCGGCAGCGAGGCCGACGGGCCGGGCGCGACCGCTTCGTGTGACCGATCATATCGCATCGAAGACGATTTCGCCCGCCTCGGGACGAGGCGGGCGAAAGGTCGCGAAGCTCAGTGCCCCGCGGCTCGTGTACTAGGCCTGAGACGACGGACGGCCGACGCTCTCGTAGGTGAAGCCGGCGGCGTGCATGTCTTCGGGGCTGTAGATGTTGCGGAGGTCGACGACGACGGGCTGCGCCATGACGCTCTTCAGCCGGTCGAGATCGAGGCCGCGGAACTGCACCCATTCGGTGACGACAACCAGCGCATCGGCGCCTTGCGCACAGGAATAGGCGTCCTCGCAATAGGTGATGCTGGGCAGCTCACTCTTGGCCTGCTCCATGCCGACGGGATCGAAGGCCTTCACCTTGGCGCCCATGTCGATCAGGCCGGTCACCAGCGGGATCGACGGCGCATCGCGCATATCGTCGGTGTCGGGCTTGAAGGTGAGGCCGAGTACGGCGATGGTCTTGCCGCGCAGCGAGCCGCCAAGCGCCTGGCTGACCTTGCGCGCCATCGCGCGCTTGCGGTTCTCGTTGACGGCCAGCACGGATTCGACGATGCGCAAGGACACGTCGTAGTCCTGCGCGATCTTGATCAGCGCCTTGGTGTCCTTCGGGAAGCACGAGCCGCCGAAGCCGGGACCTGCATGCAGGAACTTGGTGCCGATGCGGTTGTCCAGGCCAATGCCGCGCGCGACCTCCTGCACGTTGGCCCCGACCTTTTCGGAGAGATCGGCGATCTCGTTGATGAAGGTGATCTTGGTCGCGAGGAACGCGTTGGCAGCGTATTTGATCATCTCGGCGGTGCGGCGCGCCGTGAACATCAGCGGCGCCTGGTTCAGCGACAGCGGGCGATAGATGTCGCCCATCACCTTGCGGGCGCGCTCGTCTGAGGTGCCGACCACGACGCGGTCCGGGAACTTGAAGTCGCGGATCGCCGCGCCCTCGCGCAGGAATTCGGGGTTGGAGGCGACGACGACGTCGGCGTTGGGATTGGTTTCGCGGATGATGCGCTCGACCTCGTCGCCGGTGCCGACCGGCACGGTCGACTTGGTCACCACGACGGTGAAGCCCGACAGCGACTGCGCGATCTCTTTCGCGGCGGCGTAGACGTAGGACAGATCGGCGTGCCCGTCACCGCGGCGCGACGGCGTGCCGACCGCGATGAAGACGGCATCGGCGTCCGCGACCGGCTTCGACAGGTCGGTGGTGAAGTCGAGCCGCTTGGCCTTGACGTTGGTCGCGACCAGCTCGTCGAGCCCGGGCTCGTAGATCGGGATCTCGCCGCGATGGAGCGCCGCGATCTTCTTCTCGTCCTTGTCGACGCAGGTGACGTCGTGACCGAAATCCGCAAAGCAGGCCCCGGACACCAGTCCCACATAGCCCGTTCCGATCATCGCGATTCGCATGAAAGACTCTTTCCGTTGAAGACGGATGCTCCACTGAACACCCTAGACCAATTCTCTATCCGACCGCACGCCCAACATTAGGGCAGCCTGCATCACCTGCCGAACAAACCTTCACCGCCTTGCGCGGGGGCAACGGCGGACATTTCCCAAAACGCGCCGCATGCACACAATGCAGTCGACATATGCGACCGGCGCGCTGCATTTAACCATCGGTCCGGATGCGGAACACGGTGTTGGCGCGATCGCGGGGTTACACGCCGTGGTACTTTCGATACCACTCGACGAAGCGGCCGAGACCCTCCGCAAGCGGCGTCGAAGGCGCGAAACCGACGTCGCGCTGGAGCGCGGAAATGTCGGCGCGCGTCTCCAGGACGTCGCCGGCCTGCATCGGCAGCAGCTTGCGGATCGCGGGCTTGCCGATGATCTTCTCCAGCGTCTCGACGAACTCGATCAGATTGACCGACCTGTTGTTGCCGATGTTGTAGACGCGATACGGCGCATAGCTCGTCGAGTTTTCCGGCGCTTCCGCGTTCCACGCGGGATTCGGCGTCGCGGGCCGGTCGAGGGTGCGGATCACGCCCTCGACGATGTCGTCGATATAGGTGAAGTCGCGCCACATGTCGCCATTATTGAAAATCTTGATCGGCTCATTGGCGAAGATCGCGCGCGTGAACAGCCAGGCGGCCATGTCGGGCCGGCCCCACGGACCGTAGACGGTGAAGAAGCGCAGACCGGTCACCGGCAGCTTGTGAACATGGGCGTAGGTGTGCGCCATCAATTCGTTGGCCTTCTTGCTCGCGGCGTAAAGGCTGACCGGATGGTTCACCGAATGCTCGGTCGAATACGGCAAGGTGCGGTTGGCGCCGTAGACGGAGCTCGACGAGGCGTAGACGAGATGCGCCACACCATGGCGCCGGCCGGCTTCGAGCACGGTGACGAAGCCGTCGCAATTGGCGCGGATGCTGGTGATGGGATCGTCGATCGACGCACGCACGCCTGGCTGCGCCGCCAGATGCACGACCCGATCGGGCGAGACCTCGTCGAAAACGCGCGTCACCGCGGCGAAGTCCGCAAGATCGATCTCGTGGAAGCTGAACCCCGGACGGTGCTCGAGCGTTGCAAGGCGTGCACGTTTCAGCGCTGGATCATAATACGGAGTGAGCGCATCGATGCCAACGACCTGCTCGCCACGCGCCAACAGCCGTTCACAAACGTGCATTCCGATAAAGCCGGCAGCACCGGTAACGATCACTGGCCGCAAATTTGTCACCTCGTTGATTCCGCGAATGCAATGCCAGACCAGGACATGAGAGGCAAGGTTCGGACGATCACGACAATCGTCAAATCAGTCGCTCATGTAAGCGCATCGAAATGTGTAGGAAACATGATGGCGCCATGCATCCTCGCATGCTATCCGCCTGCGAGGATGCTCGGACGATAGCTCCACATGTGTTACACCGCATAGATCGTATATTCGGCGCGAATGCTCAGTCTTGAGGCAACGTTCGCGCAGGATACCCACCGTAAGACACCCACGAAAAACAAGACACTCACGAAGAAAAAGATCGGCTTTGAAACTCTCCATCAATGGCAGGTTCCTGTCACAGTCGCTAACCGGCGTGCAGCGCTATGCCGCCGAAATCGTCAAGGCGATGGACCGTTTGCTGGCGAGCGGAGAGGCTCCGCGACAACTCCTGGACGCAGAGTGGCAAGTGCTGTCGCCGCCGAACGCGCAGCCGCTCCCCGGTCTTCGCCGTATCAACGTCAGGCAGGTCGGATCGTTGCAGGGGCACGCGTGGGACCAGATCGATCTGGCACGCGCGGCCGCCGGCACGCGCCTCATCAGCCTCGCCAATTCCGGCCCCGTGCTTCATCGCGACCACCTGGTCGTGATTCACGATGCGCAGGTTTTCAAACGTCCGGACTTCTTCAGCTGGCGCTACCTCGCCCTGCATCGGACGCTCGGCCATTTGCTGGCACGCACAGCAACGATCGCAACAGTTTCCACGTTTTCGCGCAACGAACTTGCCGAGGCGCTGTCGCTTGATCCTGCGTCGATCCCCGTCATCCCCAACAGCGCAGAGCACTTCGCCACCGTCGTGCCCGATTTCTCGATCATCGAAAAGCTGCATCTTGCGCCCTACGGGTTCTTCCTCTTCGTCGGCTCGATGACGAAGAACAAGAATGTCGACACCGCCATTCGCGCCGCCGAGCGGCTTGGCCGCGCGGATTTTCCGCTGGTCGTGGTCGGAGGCGACAACAGCAAGGTCTTTGGCGGCAACGCCATGGAATCGAGAACCGGCGTCGTCGTCGCCGGGCGCCTCAAGGACGAGGAGATCGCGGCGCTGTTCGCTCGAGCTGCCGCGTTCGTTTTTCCCAGCCTCTACGAGGGCTTCGGCATACCTCCCCTGGAGGCGATGTACTTCGCCTGCCCGGTGATCGCGAGTTCGGCCGCAGCCGTGCGCGAAACTTGCGACGACGCGGCCGTTTATTTCGACCCCCTCAACGCGGGCGAGCTTTCGGCACGAATGCACGAAAGAATTGCACTCGGCCGGATCTCGCCGGCGGAACAGGAGAAGCAGCAGAGGCGACTGGCGACATATTCCTGGGCCAAGTCCGCCGCAGCGATGCTCGAATTCCTCGCCAAACCCGCTCCCCACGGCGCATCCAGCCGTCAGACACAATGACGCGGCCCAAATATTGCTGCTTCGAGACGTTAGACGCGCGCCTGCAATATCCGGCGCCTGCAAGCCAAGAAAGGAATGACCGTTGTCCAGCGGCCTGAAAGTCCTGCATGTCGCCGAAACGGTCAGAGGCGGCATCGCGACCTACCTCAACGAGCTGCATCCGCATCAATGCGCGAGCTTCGGGCGCGGCAACGTCAACTATGTCGTCCCGTCCGATCATCGCAGCGATCTGGTGAACATCGAGGATGATGCCATCACCACGTTTCCGCGCGACGGCCGCAACGCGGTCGGCCTGTTTCGCATGCTGTCTGCGACCATGCGTGCGGTCCGGGAGTTTCGGCCCGACGTCATCCATCTTCACTCGTCCTTCGCCGGGCTCGTGGTGCGCCCGGTGCTCTGGCTGACCTATCGGCGTTCACGCATCGTCTATTGCCCGCACGGATGGGCCTTCGGCCGCGAGACCGGCCGCCTCAGCCGCGAAGTCACGAAGTTCACCGAGCTCGTGCTGTCGAAATTCACCCACCGCATCGTGTGCATCTCGGAAAGCGAGCGGACCGATGCGATGCAGGTCGGGATCGCGGCGAACCGCCTCGTTCTTGTGCACAACGGGATTTCCAAGCAGCGGCCCGTGCTCGACACCCGCGCAGCGCCGTGGCGATCGGAGAAGATCAAGGTCCTCTTCATCGGACGCCTCGACCGCCAGAAGGGGTATGATCTCCTCATCGAGGCGGCCCGCGCGCTCGGAAACACGCTGGATGTGCGCCTGATCGGCGCGTCGGTCGTCAGCAAATTCCACCAAAGCGACCTGCCGGCCAACGTTTCCTTCCTGGGCTGGATGAACCGCAACCAGATCGAGGCCGAGCTCGACCAGGCCGACATGGTCGCAATTCCGTCACGCTGGGAGGCGTTTGGCCTGGTGGCGATCGAGGCCATGCGGGCGGCCAAGCCGATCATCGCCTTCCGCATCGGCGCCCTGCCGGAAATCGTCGAAGACAATGCGACGGGCGTGCTGTGCGACGAGGTCTCGGCGGAAAAGCTGGTTGAAGGTTTTCAGCGCGCAAGCCGGCTGGACCTGCCTGCGGTCGGCCGGGCCGGATATGAGCGCTTCAGCCGCCTCTACGACATCGAGCAGACGCACCGCACCTTGAGCCAGGTCTATGCCGACGTCCTGCACGTGCGGACAAGCGAATCCGGGCAGCAGGCGAAGCTGCAATCCGACTTCCCGAACAATCTGCGGTCGTAGCGGCCGTGCGATCAAGCCATCCGGCGGGCATCGCCCTGCGCGAACTCGCCGTCACTCACACGGTTGTCGGAGAACGACCACGCAATTGCGGAGGCGACCATCATCGCGCAGGTGAGAAAGCCGGCTGCGAACAGCAGTGATCCGGTGTGCAACATTGTCTTCGCCTTCCCTTTTGGTTTGGCCGACAAGTAGGCGGATCAGGATTAGGAAGACCTTACGGACGCCAGCGCGCGGCCAGCTTCCGAATCTAAGCGTTAACGGAGGTGGAATCCCGCCGCAGAAATATCGGTGCGATCACCCGGCGAGGGCGTCCGCTCAGGCTCCATGCCCGCCGCAGGACGACGAAAACACAACGCAGGGTCACTCAAAATCGGATCCAAGACTTGAAGTTTAGGCGATCTCATCTCGCGACGATGCAATTCCATCTCCGCGCCGCAGCTCACTAGTTCAGCCGCGGCCTCAATCGTGACATCGATCGGACACGTGTATGTCTAGTTTGCGAACTGCTTATAAAAGAGTACGTCGCGCACAAATTTTGCACAGCGATTCCGACGTGTATCTCGGTTCACAAGTTGCAATAAGGTCACAGCCATAAGTGCTTTACCATAAAGTCGAAGAGGCAGCAGTGACTCACCCGCACGATGGTTGGTACGGTGATTCCGATTTTAAATGAGTACGAGGGAATGGTGGTGGCTAAGACCGAACGTTTTTCTTTTGATTTCGGGATTAGTCGAATCCTGGCGCTGGCTGCTGTCGGCATCTCGCTGGCGGGTTGCGCGGGCTTCATCCCTCTGGACTCTCCGGATGCCGTTGCCACGCAGACCAACGCTGCGCTGGTCACCGAGCCGACCGCACCGCTCGCCTATGCCCTGATGCCGGTCAATCCGGCGATCGTTCAGGCGACCAACGCCTTCACCGATTCCTCCGGGATGGTGTTCTCGCGTCTTCCCGGCGGCAATTATCGCGACGTCACGATCGGCATCGGCGACATCGTCACCGTGACCGTGTACGAAGCGCAGGCGGGCGGCCTGTTCATTCCGCGCGAAGCGGGCGTCCGGCCGGGTAACTTCGTCGACATTCCGCGCCAGCAGGTCGACCAGTCCGGCAACATCAACATTCCGTACGCCGGATCGATCAAGGTCGCCGGGCTGACGCCGCGCGCCGTGTCGAACATCATCCGCGAACGCCTCAAGGACCGCGCCATCGATCCGCAGGCGGTCGTGAGCGTCGCCGAGCAGCGCGGCAACCAGATCAGCGTGCTCGGCGAGGTCAACTCGCCGCTCCGCTTTCCGGTCGACCCCGGCGGCATTCGCCTGATGGGCGCGATCGCGCGCGCCGGCGGCCCGAAATACCCTTCCTACGAGAGCACGATCACGATCAAGCGCGAGGGCCGCACCTACAATGAGTCGATGTCGACCGTGGTGCACCACCCCGGCGAGGACGTCCTGCTCGCGCCGGGCGACGTCGTCTTCCTGACCCGCATTCCGCGCGTCTACATGGTGTTCGGTTCGACGCCATCGCCGGGATCGATCGGCGGCACCAACAATCGCCGCTTCTCGTTCGAGAACGACAACATGTCGCTGGCTGAAGCCATCGCGAAGGCGGGCGGCCTCGATGGCAACCGTGCGGATTCCAAGTCCATCTACGTCTACCGTTTCGAGCCGAAGCCGCTCCTGGAGCGTATCGGGGTCGAAGTATCCCAGTTCCCGACCAAGACGATCCCCGCCGTCTACAAGTTCGACATGAGCAAGCCCGACGGCTGGTTCCAGGCGGATACGTTCAGGATGCGCGATCATGACGTGATTTCGGTGGCGGAATCGCCGTCGACCGAATTCGTCAAGCTGATGAACCCGCTGAACGCGGCGACCACGAATGCGGACAACATCAGCACGGTGATCGTGAACTCCAAATAGCCCAACTCGGCGCGCTCCGTGGGGGCGCGCGGACAAGGTCGCCTCACCCAATTCGGGCCACAGAAGAGGATTAGCCTTGTCGAGTTGACGCGAGCAGGAGTGGATACGAGCGTGACGGAGCCAAAGAGGAAACGAGCCTTGCGTCGTTTCCGGATGCTGATGTTCGGTCTCTGTGCCGCGACCGGCCTCTCATATCCTGCGAACGCGCAGACCGCGCAACCGCTCGACCAGCGTTTCCTGCTGGGCGTCGGTACGCACCAGGGCCTGGGCGGCGTCACCAGTGCTCGCGGTTACGTACCTGCGACGGCCATCAAGCAAATGAAGGAGCTCGGGGTCACCGCGTTCCGGGACGACTTCCCCTGGTCGGATTTCGAGTTGCCCGGCAAGCGGCTCGGCTTCAACGCCCTGAACGGCCGCCTCGAGACCCAGATCAGGTCCGGCGTCGGAATTCCTCTGCTCATCCTCGGAGCCGGCCATCACCTCGTCCCGAACTCCGATCCGCCGACGACCGACGAAGCGCGCCAGAGATTCGTCACCTATGCTGCGGCGGCCGCGCAAGCGGTCGCAGCGCGGCAGCCCATCTTCGAATTGTGGAACGAGTACAATCTCCGAGCGCGCGCAGAGCCGCAATTCACGGTCGAAAATTACGTGACGCTTGCCCGTTTGGTGCAGCCGGCGGTCAAGCAGGCGGCGCCGTCTGCGCCCTTCGTGGTGGGCGCACTCGGCGACGATCCGGGCTGGAAATGGACCGACGCCCTGCTGAAGACCGACCTGCCTCGCATCGCCGACGGCATGTCCATCCACATCTACAACCATTGCCTGCCGCCGGCCGGGCGCACCGCGGCTGAAGCGATCGAGCGGTTGGAAAATTTTCATCAACGCGTCGCACAGGCGACCGGCAATCCGAACTATCCGATCTACCTGACCGAAACGGGCTGGCCGACCCCGACCGCGAAATGCGGCGTGAACGAGCAGCTCTCGGCCGACAACATGGCGCAGATCATCCTCTGGTCATCGACCGCGGGTCCCTGGCTCAAGGGGATATGGCTCTACGAGCTCAAGGACAGCGGGACGAAGCCCGGCGAACTCGAGGACAATTTCGGCATCTATCATTTCGACAATTCGCCGAAGCCCGCGGTGTGTTCCATTCGCGAAAGCTGGGCCTTCATCCGCACGAGCCTGAAGGCGGCGCGAACCACGCCGATGCCGGGCGTCGTGCAGATCCGCAGTGACAGCGGATCCGAGACGAAAGTGGCGCTCTGGTCGGAGAATCCGTCGAAGCGCTTCGAAGTTCGATTAAAAAATGCGGAACCGAATGCCGAGATCAGCTATGTATGTCAGCAAGCACCGGGCCCTGCCGCCGGCGCCTGGACGGCGTTATCGACGACGCCCCTGCTTGTCAGTGTCAAGGGCACGGCCGTGCCGGATTTCGAGATTCGGCCATCGAACTGACGCTGCGGCGGACTGCGCAATCCGGGGCTATCCTTGAAGATACTGATCGTTAACACGCTCTATCCGCCCGAAATCATCGGCGGCGCCGAAGTGTCTGTGTCGCTGCTCGCGGAGGCGCTGGTTCAGCGCGGCCACCAGGTTGCCGTGGTCTGCCTTCAGAACAAGCAGGATCGCACCGTCAACGAGCTCAGGGGCGTGCGCATCTACCGGGTGCCGCTGGACAACGACTACTGGCCGTTCGGCAACGACAGGAAGCCCTCCTCGGTCCAGCGCCTGAAGTGGCATCTCCAGGACACGTGGAATCGCAAGTCCGCAGCGCGCTTCGCCGAAATTCTCGATCTCGAAAAGCCCGAGGTCGTCCACACCAACAACCTCACCGGATTTTCGGTCTCGTTGTGGGCGGAAGCCAGGCGGCGCAACATCCGGATCGTGCACACCTTGCGCGACTATTCCCTGCTCTGCAAACGCTCGACGTTGTTTCGCGGGGACGCGACATGTGCGCAGCGCTGCACCCTCTGCGCGGCCATGACGTCTCCCTATCTGCTGGCCTCGCGCATGGTCGATGCGGTGGTCTCGAACAGCCAGTTCGTGCTCGACCAGCATACCAGGCTGAAATACTTCCCGGGCACCGATGGCAGGGTCATCTTCAACATCGCCGATCCAAGCTCCGTAGTACCCTCACCTCCCTCGAGCTCGGATGACCTGATATTCGGGTTCATCGGCCGGCTCGAGGCGGAAAAAGGTATCGAAGTGGTACTAAGAGCCGCCGAGCAGCTCCCCGACCGGGGATGGCAACTGAAAATTGCCGGAAAGGGGCTTGAGGATTACGTCCGGGGGCTCAAAAGCCGCAGCGGGAGGAACGTCGAATGGCTTGGCTTTGCAAAGGCCGCCGAATTCTATGCCGGCATCGACGTATGCCTGGTGAGTTCGGTCTGGCCGGAGCCGCTGCCCCGGACGTTGATCGAAAGCATCAACGCCGGCCGGGCAACTATTTGCTCCACAGCCGGAGGGATTCCCGAGATCGCGGGGTTTTCCAACATGGTTGGGTCCTACGAGCCCAACGATCATAAGCGACTGGGAGAACTGATGCTGAAGGCCGTCAACGAGAGATCACGCTGGAAGCTCGCCCGGCCTCCGCAGCCCGGGTTTGCCGAGAGGTTCTCTGCCGATTCAGTGACAGGTCAATATTTGGACGTCTATTTGAATAACAGTCGAACGAGCCGGCAATAGGCCGAAACGGAGATTTCACGAAGCCATTTGGCAGGATAGCTGGACAGACCTTTTCGATGAAGATCCTTATCACGTCATCCCTCTATCCGACGCCGTTGGCTCCGAAGGTGGTCGGTGGCGCGGAAACTTTCGTCCGTCGCCTCGCCGAGACGTTGGTCGGCCAGAACGACAGCGTGGAAGTGATACGTGCTGCCTCCACACCGAACCAGCAGATGGAGACCTGCAACGGCATCGACGTGCACTCGGCGGCCGTGCACAACATCTACTTTCCCTTCGCCAAGCAGCACAGCGCGCCCGTGCGCGGCATCTGGCACGCGATCGAGGACTGGCAGCAGATGTCGGAGCTCGTCGCCGCCAGGATCAAGGCATTCAAACCGGACATCCTGCATTCCAACAATCTCTCCGGCCTGACGACGGCGGTGTGGCGAACCGCGGCGGAACTGGGCATTCCGGTCCTGCACACGCTTCACGACTACTATCTCACCTGCCCCCGCTGCTCGCGCTTCTCGGACGGACACGCCTGCAAGGCAAGCTGCATGAGCTGCCAGATCCTGACCTTTCGCCGCCGCGGGGCGACGCGACATCTGGACGCCGTCGTCGGCGTCAGCCAGCGCATTCTCGACATCCATACCGGGCTCGGTCTCTTCACGCAGACACCGCTGAAGATCGTCATTCGAAACGCCTCGACGGCCGACGTCGGCAGCGAAGAGACGGCGATGCTCGACGGCACCGTCACATTCGGATTCATCGGGCGACTGACCGAAGAAAAAGGCATCTACAATCTGGTTCGCGCCATCGCGACGATCCCGCCTGAGCGGATCCGGCTCGTCATCGCGGGTCATGCCTCCGAGAGCCAGCGCAAGCAGATCAAGGGGCTCGCCCCCAATGCGCGGATCGAGTTTCTCGGCTTCGTGCAGCCGAAGGAGTTTTACGAACAGGTGAACGTCGTGGTCGTCCCCTCGGTCTGGGAAGATCCAAGTCCGCTCGTCGTCGCCGATGCCCAGGCCGCCTGCAAGCCCCTGCTCGGCACGCCGTTCGGCGGCATCCAGGAGGCGATCAAGCCGGGCCTGACCGGCTGGCTGACGTCTCCCGATCCGGACTCGATCGCCAAGAGCATTTCGGCGATCGTCGAGGCTCCCCAGCAGATCGTGGAGATGAGCGGACGATTGAAATCCGGCATCAACAAATGGGCCTTTGACGACGTGGTCACCGGCTATCGCAACGTCTACGACCAGCTCATGCGCGGCCGCGGCGTGCCTCGCACGTAATGGGGGCGGACGCAGATGCCACCGACGGCCTTCAATCATCCCGCCATGTTTTCCTTCACGCGTAGCCAGAAATGATCAGCCTGCTCGCATTCGGCAGCTACATCTACCAGAGTGCATCCGCGATCATTCTGATCTTCGCCGTCAGCCATATCCTCTCGCCAGCCCAATACACCTCGTTTTCGCTGGCACTGGCGGCGAGCCAGTTGTTCTGCGTCTTCGTGTTCGAATGGCTGCAACTGGCCGGCGTTCGCTTCCTCGCCGCCGCTTCCGGAGAAGAGGCGGCGCGTCTGCGATTCTCGCTGTTCAGCGCGGGACTGCTCAGCGCGCTGGTTCTGCTGCTCGTCGGCAGCGTGGCGGGGCTGGTGGGCACGCTCGAGACAAGCGTCGTCGCCCTCGCGCTGGCGATGGCCGTGCTACAGGGCGCCACCGACCTGTACTTCATGATCGTGCGCGTGTCCGATCGGCTGGCGACCGCATCCGTCCTCCTGATCCTGCGCGCCAGCGTGCTCCTGGCCGGCGCCGTCACGGCGGCGCTGCTCTACGGCACCGCGGCGGCGACGCTGTGCGGCATCGCCGCGGGCTACTGCGCGGCGCTTCTGGTGAGCCTGATCGTGCATCGCACCTCGCTACAGCGGGCGTCGCGACACGCCCTGCTGACGGATTGGCGCAATTTCTGCCGATACGGCATCATGGCCGCGGCCGCCTCCGTCATCCATCTCTCCGTCCCCGTCACCTTGCGCCTGATCGTGATCGCCACGCTCGGACGGACGTCGACGGGAGCCGCCGGTTTTTCGATGGCGATCGACCTCCTGCAGCGGCCGTTCTCCGTTCTGGTGACCGCCATTCACACCGTCAGCTACCCCAATGTCGTCGTGCAGTTCGAGCGCGACATCGACGGAGAGGCGCGCAGAGCAACCGCCCGCATGCTCGACTTCATCCTCTGCGCGACGATCGTGATGCTGGGGGGGCTGATCGGCCTTCTGCCCGATGCGGCGCATCTGTTCGTCCCGGCCGATCTGCTGGTCGATTTTCTCAACGCTGCGCCGGTCGCGGCGGTCTTCTACTTCCTCCACATTCACCTTCAGGCCACGCTCGCAGTGGTGCCGCATCTGACCAAATCGGCCACCAGGCTGGTGGTCGTCGCGGCGTGCCAGCTGGTGCTGGTATCGGCGGCCGCTTCGATCGGCGCCTTGCTGCACATATCGGTCGCCGGACAAATCGCGAGTGCGGCATTGGCCACCGCACTCATCATCCTCTTCGCCAGCGGCCCGTTGATCCGGTTCCGCGCTGCGCCACGGGCGCTGCTGATCGTGGAGGCAACCGTCGCGGCCGCCGCGATCGCCATGCTCGCGGCAGCTCCGTCGGCCTCTCTGCTCTGGCTCGCGGGAAAGATCGCCTTCGCCGGGCTCGCCGTCGTCCTGGTGACGTGGCGAGGCGATCTGCTGGCCTCGGCACGCAGTTCGAACTAGGCCTGCATCGGATGGGCCAGCGGATTCCCGCTGGCATCGCCCGCCAAACCGTAGATCCTGAGGGTCTGGTCAACCATCGGCCCGACACCGAAATATTGCTGGGCGCGCGCAAGAGCATTGCGCGACAGCGCGGCGCGCAACGCGGGATCGGCCAACTTCTCGAGCGCCCCCACGAGCGCGTCGACGTCTTCGAACGGCACGATGAAGCCGGTCTGGCCGTCGATAATCTGGTCCGAAGCGCCCCCTGCCGGGGTCCGCACCGGGACCAGCCCCGTCGCCATGGCCTCGGCGACGCCGAGCGGGAAACCTTCGAACCGGCTCGGCAGCGCGAACACATCGGCGGCCCAGAGGATTTCGCGGACGTCGCCCATGAATCCGAGGAACTTGAACGTGTCCTTGTCCTTCTCGTCGGCGAAGGCAAACGACTTGATTTCCTTCTCGCGCTCGGCACCGCCGCTGCCGACGAAGTAGCATTTGATGTCGATGGGCGAAGGACTGGCGCTGTCGCGGATCCTGCGCGCCGCCTTGATGAGCAAATCATGGCCCTTCACCCAGGCGAGACGGGCCGCCAGCAGGCACATGAACTCACCCTCGGCAACCCCGAATTTCGCGCGCGCATCGCGGCGCTCGGCATCCGACGGCGGCCGAAAATGCACCGTATCGACGCCGCCATACACCTTGGCGATCCGGTTCTTGCCGAACAAGACGTAGCGCCTGAGATGCCGGAGCGATTCCTCCGACATCAGGATGAGGGTGTGCGGAAAGAAAAGATTGAAGAACAGGATCTGGACCGGGCTGAAAGTCGATTGCGGCGCATTCTGCACCTTCTCGATGTTCCCGAGCACCGAGGGGTGATAGGTCGCGACGCAGCGCGCGCCGGTGAGCAGGGAGAGCAGCCTGCCCCACATCAGCATGCCGAGCCCATGGACGTTGATCACGGTGATGTCGTTCTCCCGGATCAGCTTCCAGAGCTGCATGAAGATCGACAGCGAGGGCAGCTTGCGAAGTCCGGGAACGACGTGCCACTGCTTGACCGCCGCCGCCAGCTTCTGGCGCTTGTATTCGGACTTCTCGTCCGACCGCACGATGCCGGAGACCAGGTGGATCTGCACGCCGCGGGCGTGCAGCCCCGTGGCCAAGGTCTCGCAATAGGATGCAATCCCGTCATTGCAATTCACGACCTCAACCAGAAACATGACATTCGGGGCGCCCGACATGGGATCCTGCATAGGAATGGCCTTCTACTCCGTTCGATCAACGAGACTTTAACCAGTGCTTAGCGGCAAAATTCGTGCCGTGCCAGCGGTTTGCCCGCCATAGCTTTGCGCGCCTAACATATTGACGTTGCGGATCTGCGACACTCCGCCCGGCATGGCCGCATCGCTCGACGTTGCCTTCACGCGCCCCCGCCGCCTCGGTCGGGGTGAGCCTGCCACGCGGATCGCGAAAGCAACGCCAGGTTGCACATCCTCGATATTCGCCCCGCCTCCGCGACGCGCGCCCGTCCGATCGTGTCGTTCGTTCGACCTCCCGCTTCAATGCCAGTGAAGATCACCCCCTGCCCGTTCGGAAGGCAGACGAAAATTTCATCGACATCGACGCGACCACCACAACACCAGGAGAGAAGAAAAAAAATTGCGTGCGAAAGTGCCGTGGCACTGCTTGCCAGCTTCTCGGGAAAATTTGGAAGGCTCCAGTCGACTTCGGCGCAAGACCAAGTGTCACATTCGACGCTTGATCCGTGTTTCTACGACTCCTAACAGCACTTGACGCAAGACATTGGAAACAAATCTGCCCGCACGAGAAGCAAATGCGTTGCGATTAGGCATCGGCACAACATCGCTCGAACATCGTCGTTGCATCGCCATCGCGACGTCATGCTGCAAGCACATTAGCGTGGTCTTCACAGATGAAGCTCAGTCTAAGCAGATTCGTGCGCTGTGAGCGTCGCGCAGGAAAGTCTCGGCGAGAGAATCTCCGGGGTGCTTCCATTTTTACCGATCTCACCAACTCGAAAAACAGAGATTGGCCGATACGACGGACACAGGCGGCAACGAACTCTCGCGTTCCAGAAAAGGCTCTGAAATACCGATGACCACCGCATCACCAGATCAAACGATCCTGTCGGCGAGCACCTTCATCAGTTCCATCGGCGTCAATGTCCATGTCGGTTATTCGTGGGGCGCCTACGACAACCTCGCCCTCGTAGAGGACGACCTCAAATATCTCGGGGTGACCAAACTGCGCGGCGGACTCGCCACGAGCCCCGAGGCGCAACCGATCGTCGAAGGACTCGCGAAGGACGGATACAAATTCGATCTCGTGGTTCCGTCGGGTGTTCCAGAAGGCGGAACCGCAGCGCTCCAAGCCTATCTCGAGTCCGTCAAGGAGTTTGCGGCCAGTCATCCCGGCAGCGTCATCGCGCTGGAAGGCCTCAACGAGGCGAACATCCAGGGCTTCAGCTACAACGGCAGCTCCAGCGTTTCCGCCGCGGCACAGTTCCAGGCGGCCTACTATAACGCAATCAAGGCCGACGCCGCGCTCAAGGACATCCCCGTCTACAATCTGTCACTGGGCTACAACGACACGACCGACTACGCCAAACTTGGAGATATGTCGGGAGCGACCGACTACGCCAACTCCCACGCCTATGTCAGCACCAGCCTGACCCCCGCGGCAGCCCTCCAGGCTCTGCTCGGCAACGCGACGTCGATCACACCCGGCGATCCCGTCGTCATCACGGAAACCGGCTATACGACCAAGAGCGATACACCTTATGTTGGCGCCAGCGAAAACGTGCAGGCCAAGTCGATCCTGAACACGCTGGTCGACGCCTACAAGGACGGCGTCAGCACCACCTATCTCTATCAGCTGCTCGACGCTTCGGCGAGCAACGACCCCACCGATCCGGAATCGCACTGGGGCCTGTTCAACGGCGACGGAACCCCGAAGCTGGCGGCGACCGCGATCCACAATCTGACGACAATCCTGGCTGACGACGGCACCGGCGGCCACACGCCGACGGCTTCGCTGAACTACACGCTCGACGGTCTGCCGGCGTCCGGGAACAGCATGGTTCTCGGCAAGAGCAACGGCGCCTACGAGTTGGTGGTCTGGGCGGAACCCAAGATCTGGAACGACGCCACCGACACCGAGATCTCGAACCCAACCAGTTCGGTCACGGTGAACCTCGGCAGCGTCCACCATCTGATCAACGTTTACGACCCGCTGAAGGGCAGTTCGCCGATCGCCACCTACACCGACGTCAGCCAGATCGTGGTTCCGATCACGGATCATCCCCTGATCATCGAGATCGACGCTCCGACAGGAGGCGGCACGACACCGCCCGCCGTGACCGACGTCAGCGGAACCGCCGAGGACATCGTGTCGCAGATGTCCGAGCTGAACGCCTCGACCTCGCTTCAGACCATCACGCTCACCGACACGCACGTGCTTCCGGTCGCCTCGATCGCGACCATGGAGTACATGATCTCGCACTATACCAACGCGCTGGCGGCGATCCAGGGCGGCTACCAGTTCTCCGTCACCAACTCGACCGATACCTGGAGCGTGACCAGGGTCTACGACTCCTCGGCAAGGCTTGTATCGACCAGCACGTCCAACTTCACGAACGGCGTCATCACCAGCAAGGTCACGCTCAATACCGACGGCTCGTCGGAGAACATCGCCTATACCGACGGGAAGATGGTGCGTGACGTCACGGTCTCGCCGATCGGCGACAAGGACACCAAGACCTACGATGCAAGCGGCAATCTGATCGCGGACCTCGTCCAGAACAAGGACGGATCGTCCTCGAACACGCTCTACACGGCCGGCGTCAAGACCAAGGTCTATGTCACCAATGCCGACCGCACTCACGACAACTACTATTACAACATCACCGGCCAGTCCTACACGACCGAGCACGACCAGCTCGACGCGAGCGGAAGACTGCTGTCCGTCGTCCGCACGCATACCGACGGCTCCATGGCCTACAGCCAAGTCTACAACAGCGACGGCAGCAAGGTCACGACCCAGTACGACTCCACGGGCCACAAGACCTCGGTGATCACCGTCACGGCGTCGGCGACCACGACCGATTTCTACACCACGGCCGGCGTCCTCAAGCAGACGGTCGTGCAGACGACCTCCGGCAACGTCACCACGACGAACTACAACGGCTCGTTGCTGGTGTCGGTCTACGTCGTCAACGCCGACGGGTCAAAAGAGTCGAAATTGTACGACGCCCAAGGCATCATCGCGAGCGACCTGATCCAGAATGCTGATGGCTCGTCCTCGAACACACTGTACACGGCCGGTGTCAAGACCAAGACCTACGTCACCAACGCCGACGGCAGCCTCGACAACTATTATTACAACATCACCGGCCAGTCCTACACCAGCGAGCACGATCATCTCGACGCAAGCGGCAAGCTGCTGTCGGTCAGCCGGACCCATGCCGACGGCACCATGGCCTACAGCCAGGTGTTCAACAGCGACGGCAGCAAGGTTACGACCCAGTACGACTCCACGGGTCACAAGACCTCGGTCGTCACCACGACGTCGACGGCCACCACGACCGATTTCTACACCACCGCCGGCGTCCTCAAGCAGACGGTCGTGCAGACGACCTCCGGCAACGTGACAACGACCAACTATAACGGCTCGCTGCTGGTGTCGGTCTACGTGGTGAACGCCGACGGCTCGAAGGAATCGAAGCTCTACGACTCCAACGGCATCATCTCGGGGGACCTGGTTCAGAACACGGACGGCTCGTCCTCGAACACGGTCTACACGGCCGGTGTCAAGACCAAGGCCTACGTCACCAACGCCGACGGCAGCCGCGACAACTACTATTACAACATCACCGGCCAGTCCTACACGACCGAGCACGACCACATCGACCCGAGCGGAAAGCTGCTGCTGGTCAGCCGCACCCACGCCGACGGCACGATGGCCTATAGCCAGGTGCTGAACAGCGACGGCAGCAAGGTCACGACCCAGTACGACTCCACGGGTCACAAGATCTCCGTCGTCACCGTCACGTCGTCGGCCACGACGACCGACATCTATGACGCGGCGTCCGGAGCACTGAAACAGGAGATCGTCACGACGAGTTCCGGCAACACCACCACGACCAACTACAATGGCTCGCTGCTGGCGTCGGTCTACGTCGTCAACGCCGACGGGTCAAAGGACACCAAGCTGTACGATTCCAGCGGAAAGATCGCCAGCGACCTGGTCCAGAACAAGGATGGCTCGTCCTCGAACACGGTCTATTCGGCCGGCGTCAAGACCAAGCTCTATGTCACCAATGTTGACGGCAGCCATGACAACTCCTTCTACAACATCACGGGCCAGAGCTACACGACCGAGATCCAGCACCTCACCGCGGCCGGCACGCTCACGACCCTGACCCGCCTCCATGCCGATGACACGCTTGCCTACAAGCAGGTGATCAACAGCGACGGCAGCAAGGTCACCGACCTCTATGACAGCACCGGCCACAAGACCAGCGAGATCCTCAACTCAACCGATGGCTCGACCACGACGGACAATTATGATTCGTCGGGAGCCCTGAGCCAGGAGATCCACAAGACAGCGGGCGGCGACGTCACGACCACGAACTACGCGAACGGGTTGAACGCTTCGATCTACGTCGTCAACGCCGACGGCTCCAAGGAGACGAAGCTGTTCGACAGCAGCGGCAGCCTGACCAGCGACTACGTGCTGAACAAAGACGGCTCGAACTCGACGACGGTGTACACGTCGGGCGTCAAGACCGCGGTTTATGCCAACAACACCGACGGCTCGCACGACAACACGATCTACAACATCACCGGCAAGAGCTACGTCACGGAGCAGCAGCACATCGACGCTGCGGGCAAGATGACGTCGCTCATCCGTTCGCACGCAGACGGCACGCTCGACTACACGCAAGTCATCAAGTCGGACGGCAGCAAGGTCACCGATGTCTACGACTCTACCGGGGTCAAGACGACCGAGACCCTCAACAACGCCGACGGAACGACGGATGTCTTCAAGTTCAAGGTCTCCGGCCTGCCGGGCGCCGTCGAACACGACAGCTACAATACCAGCGGCTCGCTGCTCTCGATCGACGTCCTCAACACCGACGGCACCCACACCGTCACGGCCGTGACTGCGGGACTGACGCTGGCCGGCGGCACCGGCAACGACGTCTTCTCCTCCGCACCGGGCACGACTACCGTCATGTTCGACGGCGGCAACGACCAGATCAAGAGCTTCCACGCCGGAACCGCGTCCAACCACGACACGATCGAAATCCTGAAATCACTGGTGGCCGACTACAGCCACCTCCAGATTTCGCAATCGGGCTCCGACACGCTGATCCAGCTCACCTCGGCCGATTCCATCCTGCTGAAGAATGTGAATTCGGCGACGCTCGATCACGGCAACTTCCTGTTCGTCTGACGACGCATCGGGCCGGCAGGTACGCCTGCCGGCCCGATGGCGGAACACGGATGAACGGATGAAACGACGTCAGTGCGGCCGCGTGGCCGCACCGATGAAGATGATGTCCTCTGCGAGCAGCGGAAGCTGCCGCAGCAGCATCGACTTCAGCATTCCGGCGCGCATGAAGGTCGCCATCTTCACCTCGACCGGCGCATACCCGGCATCGATTGCGACCTTGGCGATCGTATAGGGCGTGAAGAAGAACCGGTGATCGCTGTTGATCGTCTCGACGTTCTTCAGGATACCCTTGATGTTGCCGCCCCTGAAGGCGTTCGGAACGGTGATCACGATCTGGTCGACGACGTCGCCGTAGTTCTCCCTGAAGCGCGACAGGAACGAGACCGGGTTGGGAATGTGCTCGACGACTTCGCCGAACACGGCGATGTCGAACTTCCGGCCGGATATTGCTTCGATCTTTTGACCCGACGTCACGTCTCCCGCGACCATGTTGTCGAGGCCGGAAACTCGTGACGCTTCCCGCACCGCGTCCGCATCGATATCGACGCCGACGGTGTATTCGGAACATTCCGTAATCAGGCCGTGCAGCCAATCCCGGTTGTCGATCTTGCGCTTGATGAGCGGCAGATGGTCACAGCACCCGACATGCAAGACCCGCTTGCCCCGACAGATGTCCACCAGGACGTCGCATCTGTATCTGACGTCGCCGTCGCCCCGATACTGCACGACGATGGTGTCTTTGAATTTCGAGCCGTCGAGATAGGGATAGACTTGCGAAAAATCGGTAATGATCGACGACATCGGCTGGCCCTCGGTTACATGATTAGACGTTTCCCGACACAACTATACATAGCCAGCAATCAGAATTGTGACCGCTTTGCCGCCAAGGCCGATTAGAAGGACGTCACGATGATGGCCGGAATCTATGCAATTTGCCGCCTGTCGCATCATGGCCGGACGCGACATCGCTCGAACCAATGGAACCTGCTCAGGCCCATGCGTAGGACGGTTCGCCGGTCCGCGAACAAACGAGCAGCGCGGAACGGATGACGGTTCCGAACAACACTGAACCGCCCGAAAAGCAGGTGTTGAACAAGAGCCTCTTTCGAGCGCAATGCCCCGATAACCAGCAGGGCCCTGGGCCCCGCCTTGCTGCTTTAAGCGCGCATCCGATCGGGTGCTTCCGAGCGCACGACCCGCGCAGGTGCTCCCGCAGCGACGGAACGCGGCGGAACGTCACGCGTCACAACCGCGTTGGCGGCGACGTTTGCTCCTGCGCCAATCGAAATGGGGCCGACGATTACGGCACCGGTATAGATGACGGCATCGTCCCCGATGGTCGGACAACCCGGCTCATCCCAGGCGCGCCGGCCAAGCGTGACGTTGTGATACAGCATCACGGAACGGCCGATCCGCGCCCCCTCGCCGATCACGACTCCGGTCGGATGCGGCAGGATCAGTCCCGGACCGATTTCTGCGAGAACCGAGATGTAGCAGCCTCGCCGCATCAGCGCCCTCACGAGCAGCCAGGTGATCTGATGACCCCAGCGCGTCCGGAAGCGCAGCATCTTGGCGATCCGCCACGTCGTGATCACGGCGAAGCCCGGGCTCGTCAGCAAGGCGACGATAGCGGCTCCAACGCCGGACCTGCCGGTGTTTGCCATCAGGTCCTCGCGCCACGGAATTCCCGGCTGGGACTTGTCGTCCATTCCCTCTCCTGAAGACATCAACCGATCTCTACTAACCTGCCGAGGGAAGATTTGCCTGCATCGGCGGAACCGACCCGCCGAGCAGCGACTGCATGCTGTTCCAGATACGACGCCTGAATATCACGTAGCTGCAAAGCACGACGACCGCATAAACGGCCGTCGCGATCAGCCAATGCGACAGACTTGCGACCTCGCCCTTCGTCGCCACGAGCGCGCACAACGTCCCCAGGGACGTCCCCACGGTGGCGGGCATCAGGGAACCGAACAACGACGCATAGGGAACCCCGCAGTTGCGGGCTCCGATCATCAGCATGAAAGCGCAAACCAGGATCGACACGACGAGGTACACCACGGCGACGGCCGTGAGTCCGAACGGCAGTGCGACGACAAAAGCAAGAATCATGCTGGCGCTATTGGCGCTGCTCACCCAGAACTGGAGCCGCGCCTGGTTGTGGGCCAGCAGGATCGGGCCGGCATAGGCCGCAATCGACTGCGCGGCACCCGCCGGCGCGAGAATGGCGATCAGCGGCAGCACCTCCTGCCAATGCGGCGAAAGGAATGTCGCAACGGGATATTTCAGCCCGAAGGTCAGATAGATCATCGCCGGGAACGTGATCATCGCCGTCATGCCGAGCACCGCGCAAATTGCCGCCTTGCGCCGGTCCTGTTCCCGCTCGCCGCTCATCCGGCTCAAGGTGGCCATGAGAACCCCTCCGCCCGGCCAGGAGAGAATCATCAGCGGAAGCGTCATGAACTGGAAGGCGAGACCGAACAGGCCGACCGCCGCCGCGCCCAACTTGGCGCCGATCAGGAGATTGCCGACGTTTCTGGCAGTGAAGTTGAGGACGTTCGAGGCCAGCACCCAGCCGCCGAACGACAGCATCAGGGCGACGCCGCGCCATTTGAAGTTCAGATGAATGTGGCGTCTGGTGTTCACATAGAACGCGACGGCGCGCACCGCCTGCATCAGGACATAGTACGCGATCAACGCCCAGATCCCCCACCCGAGCAGGGCGCCGACCACGCCCACCGTCGCGGACGCCATCGCGGCCCCGGCTTCGATCAGGGCGATCGTTTGATATTGCAGCGAGCGCTCCAGAACCGCACGCGGTCCCATCGCGGAAATGGACAAGACGACCGAACCGGAGAGCGCGGCCAGCACGGCCGGCAGTCCCTGCATGTCGACGGCGGCTCCGAGCGGCTTCGATGCGGCGGCCAGCACCAATGCACAGCCGATCCCGATCGCGACCATCAGCGTCGTCGCCGCACCGGCCTCCTCCTTCGTAAGCGACGTCCTCTGGATCATCGCGCTCGACAGCCCGAGGTCGGTCAGCATGGAGATGAAGGCGATGAACGGCAGCGAAAACGCCACGAGCCCGAATTCCGTCGGCGTCACGAAATAGGTGATCAGCAGCGTGATGAGGAACTGAACCGCCGACTTCACGACGTTCACGCTCGACATCGAGAGCAGATTCTTGATGATCATGACGTTACCCGCATGTGATCCGGCTGAAACGATGGCGAGCGCATGCGCTCAGGCGACATAACGGGCTTCACGACGCACTCCGAAAAACAGTCCTCGCAGCGCCGGATCCAGCAAACGGCGCAGTCGCACTTCGATCAGCTCGTAACTGACCGTACCCGCTATCAGCGCGGCAATTAAGCCAAGACCTGCAAATCCGGCCCAGAGGAGCCAGAGATTGACTCCGTGCGCGGCCAGCTTCACTCCGATCACCTGCAACGGGAATAGCGCAAAAGGATGGACCAAATAGAGGCTATAGCTGATCTTTCCAAGGAACTGGAGGAATTTGCCGCTCAGAGCAACGGCAACACCGGAGTCTGGAGCAAGGACCATTCCAAACAGCAGCGCCCCCGGGAGCAAGCCGACCAGCGGATGCACATATTCGATCGACACGTACATCGCGGCCCCGCAAAGGATGCCGGCCAGCAACCCGGGCCAGCCGACGACGCGGATCCGCAGGCTGACGAGACTGAACAGCAATCCGACAAGGAAGAACGCGGCGATCGGCCGAAAGGCGATGCCCGCGAGACCGAGCAGGATAAAAGGCGCCGCCAGAAGCCAGTTCTTCCGCCGCACCACCGTCACGAAGACCAGCGCGAATAGGATGTAGAACGCCCATTCGTAGCTCAGGGTCCAGGCGTTCTGCTGGCCGATAGGCAATCCCAGTGCGTCCGGCAGGAACGCCAGATTGACAAGGAACAGCTTGAGATATGTCGGCAGATCGATCCCCTTGAAGAACTTGTAGCCAACCAGGGGCCCTGCCGTGAACAGGATCAGGTGCAGGATCACGAACACGGGAAGGATACGCAGGGCGCGATCGAGAAAGAATTTCCCGACGCTGCGGTGGCGCATGAGGCTCGCCGGAATCAGGAAGCCGCTGATCATGAAGAACAGCTCGACGCCGTGCCCGCCCATGTTGACCGTAGCTTCAAGCCACGGCCAGATGGGGGGCAGGAAGCCCGCCAGAAGCGGCATGTCCTGGAGATGCACGATCAGCACGCTGAGCGCCGCGACACCGCGCAGCCCCTGTATCGCCTCTACGAAATTCCTGCTGTCTCCGCTCACCACCACGATCCGATCTCAAGATGAAAGAAGGCGACGGACCGGAGCCCGCGCTGCGCGCCGCAGTTCATTGCATGAAGCACCATGGCGATCATGCCGGCCGCGAAACCAGATCCTCGACGTCAGGCGCGAGCGGTGCCGCACTCGGGGCGGTCCTGTCACCCTTCTCCCGCGCAAAGACCTCGCTGAAGGCCACGCCCAGCATGATCAGACCGCTTGCCGGGCCATAGGCCAAGACAGTGATGGTGAAGAGGTTCATGGCGACCGCGAAAGACAGCTTGTAGATGTCCCTGGTCCTTGCGACCGCGAGGATGACCAGGATCATGAACACCACGAAGATCGGCCCGAACATCAGGTAGGTGCCGAGGTAGAAATTATCCACCGGGACGTAATAGCTGAGCTTGTTCGAGAACAGCAGCTGCGGATAGTTGAAGCAACCGAGGCCGCAGCCGACGAAGAAGCCGACCGGCATGAGATCGGCCATGTAGACGAACGGCAGCTGCCAGCTGTTGTTGACGCGGTCCTGCAGGCTGAACAGGCCGCGCGACATGCTGACGAGGCCGTTGCCGGAGAACAAGGCGATCAGCACCGCCGGCACCAGGATCGACAGGAACGAAAGAAGCGCCATCCGCCGCAGCATGGGAAACTTCTCGCGCTCGGGAACGAGACGAACGATGATCAGGCAAAGAACGTAGATCACCATCACGCCGAGCGACGTCTTGTTCGTGGTCAATTTGATGGCGTAGAGACCGATGGGCGTCCAGAACAGGCACCACGGCAGGCTTCGGCGCACCGAGATGATCACAAAGGAAATGAACACGAAGAACGCGGCCATCGTGCTGTCGGCAGCCAGTCCCGCCAGGCGTGTCTCGGAAGCCGACCACCACAGCCGCGTCGCCTGCCGCGTCGTGCCGAAAGTCTCGTAGGCATAGCCCACCCACGGCATCTGGAAGCGAGACGACAATATGATCCCGACGATCGTCAGGTAGAAGATCGGGTGAAGCCAGCGCTGTAGTCGATCGTAATCGCCAAAATTACGCCCGCAGAAGCAGAAGCCGACGAACACCGGCGCGATCATCTTGAACGACGACATCATGCCGCTGAAATAACCCAGGAACACGTATCCGAGGTAGAGCGCAAAGCAGATGTAGAACAGCGTGAGGATGGCGACGAGGTTCCGTCCCATCAGGATGTAGCGCTGCACGAAGGCGAAAATGCAGACCAGGGCAAAAATGTCGGGCAGGAACCACAACGGACTGATCTTGAGGACCGCCAGATAATAGCGCAGCGCGCCCGCGAGCGCGTCGCGGTAGAAATAAAGCAGGAGTGCGATCGCCTCGAGATTGAAGAATGCACTGCCTTCCTGCTGATGATGCAGAGGCATCCGCACCGGATCGACGATGCGCCAGTCCGAACTCGGAAGAGCCGAAGAGCTGCTGGACATCGCGCCTCACTCCGCCGCGGCAACAGAGGGAACGGCACGGCGGCTGAACAGCCGAAGCACGAACCGCGAACCGGGCATCTCGACCCGGAGATAGGTGAAGTTGGAAAGCGCAAGCACGGCCACGACGAAGACGGCCAGCAGCAGCGACGCCGCCAGTCCGGGAAGAAGATTGTCCACCATCTGCAGACGCGCCGTCCCCACGCCCCGCGCGAAGTACTGGATGAGAACGAGGACGAGGGCGTGCACCATGTAGATCGAATAGGAGCGCTTGCCCAACCACACCAGGGGGCGAACAGACAGCAGCTTCGGCAGGAGCCGCTCGGGAAACGCCATCAGCGAGCCCAGCAGAGCGGCGAAAACGATCGGCGCGACGAAGCTGAGCCGTTCATCGAAGCCGACGACACAGACCAGCACGACGGCAACGGCGGCCAGTCCAATCTGGCAAACCGACTGAACGAGAGGGCTCACCGCGCGGCCTCTCCCGGTGACGAAGCGAAGCGTGAGCACGCCGATGAAGAAACCCAGAAAGCATCGGGTGAAGCCGTTGGTCTGGAAATCAAGCGTTTCATTCTTGAGCACGAAGATGATGAGCGCCGCGCCCAGGACGGCCAGCACGGCACTGAGGACATAGACGAGCCTGATGTAGCCGAGGCGCTGCGCCATGACGACGACGCCGGCGAAGACAATGTAGGTGTAGAATTCGGCGCTGATGCTCCAGCTCGGGCCGTTCCAGCTCAGATAGTCGAGCACGCCCATGGCATGGAGCAAGAACACGTTCGCGACGAACGAGTACACGTTGTTAACCTGGAGATCCGCCGATTCGTTGGTGGAGAAGTGCAGCAGGCCCATTTCGGTCAGCGATAGCCGCATCAGGCGGAACGCCAGAAACGCGAACAGCATGACGATGTGCAGCGGATAGATGCGTGCGATCCGACGCAGGGTAAACGTTCGGAAGTCGAACTCGCTGAATTCCGACTGAACGTAGCTCATCGAGATCACGATGCCGCTCAGCACGAAGAACAAATCGACGAAGAGCCAGGAATTGTGAAAGAACGCGACGTCGATCCAGGCGCGGTGAGGCAGCGCAGCGGCGAGCGGATCCGATCCGACGAAGTGATGGACGACCACGCAGAGGGCGGCGAGGCCGCGGACGCTGTCCAGTGGAACGTAGTGCGCCTTTGTTTGATGAGCTAGCACTTGAAAGACGCTCTACGATTCGACCAAAGCGAAATGCTGCGGTGCAATATAATGCCTCCACCGGGTGGTTTATTCAACTGAAAAGAGCCGAACCGCCGATCTCCGGCGCCGGACACTGCACACAAGATGCGGCAGCAAGAAGCCGGACACATCTGTGCTCCGGCTTCGGCAACGTGCTCATAAACTTCAATTCAGCTTTCGTGAGGCAACGGGCATTGCGTTTGGAACAGATCAGGGCTGCGCGCGCGAACCTCCGCCGCATTCCGTGCAATCGTGCGAATGACGGTCAACACGCCAGCTCGCATTAACTTGATCTCATGCGAGGTTCTGATAGCTCCGTCGGCGCTGAGCAGAACGACAGAGGGGCCTTTGGGCGCGATATCGCGATTTTTCGCCGCAGCCGTGTTTGTGCTGGCGCCACTTCCGCTCGGATCCCTCGACCTCGCGTGGATTTGCTTCTGGAATTTTCTGCTCGTTTGCAGCCTGCTGACCGCCGATCTCTCAGCGGTGAGCCGTCGCAACGCCATGCTGCTGATTCCGGCGGCAGTGACCGTCGCGACAGTGGGCGTCATCGTCACGTTGCAAATGTGGAGCGGCCCTCCTGCACAATCCGCAACCATCTGGGAACTGCCGCGACGGTCGTTCGGTCTTGCCCTGCCTGACCGCCTTTCTATGACCGCACGCGGACCGTGGCTGGCGTTCGGGTCGGTCCTGCTGCTGTCACTCGCCTTCACGCGCGCGGTGATTCTTGCAAGCGATGCGAGAGCTGCCCGTTCGCTGCTACGAATACTGGCATGGGCCGGGTGCCTGTATGCACTCTACGGAATCCTGGCGGAACTGATCGCGCCTGACGTGGTCCTATTCCGGCAGAAGGAAGCCTATCTCGGCTTCGTCACGGGAACGTTTGTCAACCGAAACACGGCGGCGACGTTCTGGGGCACCTGCGCCCTGCTGTTTCTGGTACCGCTCCTGCGCACCATGCACCGCCAGGAGAGCGGGCCGCCGGAGCAACCGGACTGGCGAGCGCAGCTGGAGCAGATGCTCTCCACGCCGGTGGCGCTTGGCGCGGGCTTCGCGATCTGCACGATTGCGCTTGCCATGACCGGATCGCGCGCGGGCCTTCTGCTGTCGGTCGGCACATTCGTGCTGGCCATCATCCTCTATCTCGTGCCGCTCGAACTCGGCAGATCGCGGAAATGGCTGGTCCTAGGCGGCTCGGCGGCTGCAGGGCTCGTGCTCCTGCAGCTCGTCGGCGGCCTCGTCGCAGGGCGAATCGTCGAACATGGGCTGATCGATCCCCAGAGGGTTGCAGCCTACCAGGCCTCATTAGGGATCATCGCCGATCATCGGCTGCTCGGAATCGGGCTCGGCAATTTCGAGGCTGTTTTTCCCGCCTACAGGCCCGCAGTGCTCGGCAGTCTCGGCATCTGGGATCGCGCCCACAGCACGCCGGTGGAAATTGCCGTCGAATTGGGCATTCCCGCCTTTGCCGTGATCGCGCTCGTCAGCCTCTGGTACTTTTACCATTTGCTTACCGGAAGCTTGCGCAGGAAGCGCGATCGCTACATACCCGTCATCGGCGCGAGCGTCGCCGTATTGGGCGTATCACATAGCTGCATCGATTTTTCACTGCAAATCCCAGGATATGGCGTGTTTTTCGCGGCTATCGTCGGATGTGGCCTCGCGCAATCGCTGCCGTCACAATTGCGAAAAGAACGTGGCAAATCTGCGCAAATCGAGTTAAAGTAAAAAGAATGGAAATGGGCAGGGCAATGAGTTGGAATTCTTGTAAGCGCTTCGCTGTGGTTGTCGGAGCACTAACATTGTTTGGTTGGTCGCCGGCTGCATTTGCTGCGACCGGCGTCAGTGCAGGCTGTGTCGCCAACACCGGAATCGTTTCGGCGGAGCGCGCCACCGACTTTCTGGCCAATCCCGGAGGCCTGCTCGATCAGTTCAAGGACGGCCAGGGCGGTCTCGCATCGGCTGTCCGCGACCTTTTGACCGCACGTCCCGAGACCGTAGAGGGCATCGCCTCATTAGCGAAGGCCAGCAGCGCGGATCAGAGCCGCGCCATCGGCGCCGGACTCGGCACTGCGGCTTCCACCTGCGTGCTGACGCAGCCTCAGGTTGCCCAGTTGATCCAGCAGGCGGTTCTCAAGACAGACAATCCCGATCTGATCCAGTCGTTCACCAGCATCACTGGCGATATCGCCACCGAAGTGACGGCGGGCGCCGATCCGACGGGCGAAACCACTGCCGGAGGCGGACCGGGCTCGACCGCCGCGGAGGCGCGCGGTGGCGCGGCAACCTCGACCGTGCCCGTGGTGCTGAATCAGAGCGGCGGCAGCGCCCAGTCGCAGACGCAAACGCTGTTTGCAGCGACGTCGACCGCGGTTCTGACCTCCGTAAGCCCGTCGCGTTGACGACTGGAACCGCCGCGTTGACAGCGGATTAACCACCCCTGCCCGGCCGGTCTCGAGACCGGCCAATTTCGCTACAATTGTAAATTTCCGCGGAACCAAAGCTCAAATCGTTTGTGAGATACCCGTAGCGTCAAAAAGAAAACGCGAAATGGGGATGTCATGAGCTGGATTATCAAATCGCTGGTTGCGATCGGGGTCGCGACGGCCGGTGCGGCAGCCAAGGCCGACACGCTGAACGACGGTTCACAGAACCAGGCAAAGCGCGCATTCATCAGCGAGTACGACAATGCGCTCGCGCCGCTGCAATTCGTCAAGTTCTGCATGAACTACGACGCCGAATGCGCCGCCGACACCGCCGAACGGACCCTGCCTTCGGGCGAGCGGGCAATGAGCATGCTGCGCGAGGTCAACAGTTCGGTCAACGCGTCCATCACTCCGATGCAGAAATCCACCAATCCGATGGTGGCGCGCTGGACGCTTGCGCCGTCCGCCGGCGATTGCAACGACTACGCGGTCACCAAGCGCCATCAGCTGATCGAGATGGGCTGGCCCAGATCGGCGCTGCGACTTGCAGTTGTCCTGACGGGCGGCAGGGGCCACCTTGTGCTGGTCGCGCGTCTCGCCGACGGAGACTTCGTTCTCGACAATCTTTCCGCTTCGGTGCGCCCCTGGAACGCGGCGGACTATGAATGGATCTCGATGCAGTCCGGCGGCAACCCGCAATTCTGGGTCGCGATCGGCGAGCATGGCGAGCGCCTGCGCGCCACGCGTCTCGCGATGCTGCGAACCGTCCAATAGATCGCGCGACGTTCCACTCTACCCGCCCCAATCGACAGGCGCGAGGAGATGGTCCCTGGACCATTCCCTCGCGCCTTTGTCTTGACCATGGCGTTTGCCTAAGAATCGTGCTTAAGGCATGCGACCTTGATGCAATCATTTGCTGAATCTGCGTCTGATCGCAGCAGCAGCTTCGTTGATGTCGAATCGCGGTGCGGAGGATGGCAATTCGGTCCGCGCTGGGTTATATTTTGCGCCGCACAAGAATTTGACATAGTTTTGGGCCATCAAGGACCTACGGTCTAAATCGATACGCCATCCATAGTTCGCAACGAGATATGAGCGCGATCCTCCTCAAACTCGATAGCTTGTTGCGTGGTCCTCTCCGGGCTTCGCCGATTGCCGTCGCCGTTGCGCTGTTCGCAGCGTTTGCAACGCCGGCGCATGCGCAATGCGTCGATCGCGGCGAACGCGCCCCATCGGCCGCGATCAGTGCCTTCGTCTCGGATCCCTCGGTTCTGTTGCGGCAGTCGAAGAACGACAGGGACAAGCTTTCGGGCCGGCTAACCGGGCTGCTGGTGACCGACATCGCGGCGCTCGAGCCGGTCCGGGACATGTTGCGCGAGGCGAGCCAGGCCGATCGCATCGCAATCGGCGCCGGGCTTCACCGTGCCGAGGAGCGCTGCGTCGCGACCAAACCCGACGTCGCGCGCAGGATCAGCGAATTCGTCGCCAAGCTGCACGACGGCTCCGTGCTCAAGGGATATTTCGCGGATCAGGATACGGCGGTCGCGCCCGCTTCGGGGAGCCCTGCCCCATCTACAGCCAATAACCAGCCGGCAGGCTCGAGCCAGGGCGCCGGCCTGATGTCGGGTGAATGGAAGACCGAACTCGCCGACCCGTTCAAGCCCGTTCCCCTCCCTGAGTGACAACCTCAAGATTCCCAGAGATGTTTCAGCCACGAGACCAGTTTCCGCAACGTCCGAGATATGCCATCGAGGTCGGTGGCACGACGCTTAGCGCCGAGCGCGCTCTGGACATCGTACGTCGCCAATGGCCGCTGATCGTCGCCATCGTGGCCGGTACGCTCGCGCTCGTTCTCGTCTACCTGATCGTTGCGACGCCGATGTACACGGCAAATGCGCGCATTCTGATGGATACGCGTCAGACCCAGGTGCTGGACAAGGACAGCGGAACCGCCAACGCGCTGATCGACCCGGGCTTCGTCGACAGCCAGGTCGAGATTCTCCAGTCCGACGACCTGCTCCTGTCGATCGTCCGGCGCCTGAAGCTCACCGAGGATTCGGAGTTCAACGGTTCAGACCCAGGATTGATTCCGCTGGTCATCGGCAAGGTCGTCGCGATGTTCGGATCGGATGGCCCTCCGAGCAAGGAGCGCGTCGAGCGCGGCGCGGTCGAGCTGCTCCAGAAGAATCTCAAGGTCGAGCGCGTGCTGACGACCTATGTTCTTTCGATGAACTTCCGCTCGATCGATCCGAACAAGGCGGCGCAGATCGCGAACGCCATCGCGGACGCCTACATCGTGGGCGCGCTGGAAGCGAAATATCAGTCGACCAAGCGCGCCGGCGAATGGCTCCAGCAACGCAGCGCCGAGCTGCGTGAGCAAGCGACAGCGAGCGACCGCGCCGTGCAAACGTTCAAGGCGCAGAACAACATCGTCGGCACCAGCCGGGGCCTGATGAGCGAGCAGCAGCTCGCCGACGTCAACTCTCAGCTCATCGCCGCGCATGCGGCAACCGCGGAGGCCAAGGCCCGTCTCGACCGGATCGAGGCATTGCTGGACAAGGACCTGGTCCAGCCGACGGTGACGGACGCCCTCAACAACACCGTGATCACCCGCCTGCGCGCCCAGTATCTCGACCTTGCGGCCCAATATGCCGATTGGTCGACCCGCTACGGCAAGACCCACCAGGCGGCCGTCAACCTGTCCAACCGCATGGACGAGCTGCGCAAGGCCATCGCGGACGAAGTGCGCCGTATCGCGGACGCGTATCGCAGCGAGTACGAGATCGCCAAGAGCCGCGAGACGGCACTCGAGGACAACCTCAAGAATCTCGTGTCCCAGGCCGGCAGCACCAGCCAGGCGCAGGTCAAGCTGCGCGATCTCGAGAGCGCGGCGGACACCTATCGCAACCTCTACAACAACTTCCTCGAGAAGCTTCAGAACGCGACGCAGAACCAGAGCTTCCCGATCAGCGAAGCGCGCATCATCAGCACGGCGGTCAAGCCCGACAAGAAGAGCTCGCCCAAGACGCTGCTGGCGCTGGCCGGCGGCCTGCTCGGCGGCCTCTGTTTCGGCTTCGGCGCCGCCTTCACGAAGGAGCTGATGAGCGACGTACTGCGGTCTCCGAACGACGTCGAGGACCAGCTCGGGGTGAAATGCCTCGGCGTCCTTCCGGACATTCGCCCGGCGAGAGCCTCGGCGGATCATCCGGAAGCAAACATATCGAGCTACGTCGTCGAGCATCCGTTCTCGCGGTTTGCGGAGACGCTGCGGAACATCAAGGTGTCGATCGACGTCGCGCGCCTCTCGCGCGAGGTCAAGGTGATCGGCATCCTGTCGTCCCTGCCGAAGGAAGGAAAAACCACGGTCGCCGCCAATTTCGGTCATCTGACCGCGTTGACCGGCCACCGCACGCTGCTGATCGACGGCGACCTTCACACTCGCTCGCTGACGCGGGCGCTGGCTCCACATTCCAAGACCGGTCTGGTCGAAGCCCTCAAGGATCCGCACTCGTTCGGCTACCACATCCAGCGCAGCAAGGAGAGCGGGCTCGACTTCCTGCCCTCCGTCGTCGCCTCGCGCATGGTGAACTCGGCGGACGTCATTGCCTCGAAGTCGATGGCCGACCTGCTCGCGGTGGTTCGCGAGGAGTATGAGTACATCGTCATCGATCTGGCGCCGGTGATGCCGGTGGCCGACGCCAAGGCCGTCAGCCACCTCGTCGATGCGATGGTTTACGTGATCGAGTGGGGCCGCACGAGCCGCAATGCGCTCCAGGAATCGATGGCCAGCTCCGAGGGCATCCAGAAGAAGCTCCTGGGCGCCGTGCTCAATCGCGCCAATCCGAAGATGCTGAAGCGGATCGAGGCGTACAAGGGCTCGCACTACAACAGCTATTATGTCGAGGGCGCCTAGCACCGAGCCGCCGGCACAGCAGCCGGCGGGATCCGCGTTTCGCTGGCTTCTGCGCGGCTCGACCATCGCTCTCGCCGCTGTCGCGCTGGTCTGGGTCGCATCGGTTGTCCCGGATGTGACCAATCCCGCGGTCCCGCAGATCGCCGGCCGCGTGGCGCGCGGCGAACGCTATGAAACCGATCGCTTGAGGCGGATCGTGGGGGACAATCTGCCGTCCGCCCGCCGACTATGCAGCGCCAAGACGCTGCGCGAACTCCTGCTGCTCCAGCTCGCAATCGCCGACGACTCGACCCGCGCAGGCGATCTGAAGCAGATCGACATCGACGCAGACGCCGTCGCGTCCACGAGCCTCGCGTTGCTGACGTGCGCACCGACGGAAGGACTGGGCTGGTTCGGCCGCTACTGGGCCGAAATCCGCCAGGTCGGCTTCGGGCCGCGAACAGCGGAGTTGCTGGATCTTTCCTATCGCTTCGCGCCGCACGAGGCCTGGCTCCAGCTCATCCGCGCACCGTTGGCTCTTCGCGTCTTCAACGCGGTCTCGCCGGAGCTCAAGGACTACGCCACACAGGACTTCGCCGACATCTTCCAGGCCCGCCTGTTCCCCAGCGCCGCCACGCTCTATCAGGCGGCGGGCATGGAGGCGCGCGTCGCGCTGCTCGAACGCACTTGCGCGGCGCCGGAAGCCGATCAGGACCTGTTCTCGCATTTCGTCGCGGAGAAAGGCCTGCGGGTCCGCCATCGCTGCTATCCAACCGACGGCGACGGCGTTCGTACGAGCCGTTGAGGTTGGCAGGGGCCCTCGGCGTGTGCGCCGATGTCCGCGACATTCGGCGCCACGCAAACACCTCGCCTATTTGAGTTCGGTTCGCGGCACGCCCTGGGAAGGGCTGTCGGGCAGGTATTGCAGGAAGAACTTGGTCAGCCCACGGCGGCTGCGCAGGATCGGCGACTCGAAGTACTTCCAGGACACATGCGCGACCGCGTAGGAGATCACGAAGCCGATGGCTGCGCCCGCGCTGATCTTCACGCTGTTGGGCACCGACATCCCGCCATAGAGCGTGAGCGCCTTGCCGAGCGGGTTCGGGATGAAGTTATGCACGAGATAGAAGCCGTAGCTGATCTTCCCGAGATGCTCGAGCGGCTTCCACTCCAGTGCGTGAACAACGACACTTTCCTGGTTGGCGCGAACCCACCACACCAGGGCGACTAGGCAAAGCCCGATCGCAGTGTCGATCACCGGGAAAAGATACGAAGGCGCGTCGTAAATCACGCCGTTCGAGCACAACGCGAACGCCAAAATGAGGAGAAACGCGAACGTGCCGTTTCCGTTCGGAGCCCATCCTTGCCTGTGCAGATGCAGGATCGTGATCGCGCCACCGAACGCGATCAGGCTGAAATTCCAGGGCGACAAGGTGTGGATGGCGGTGTGATTGAAGCCCGACGAATACATCAGGAAATGGCCGACCAGCCCGAGGGCGACGACGCACATGCAGGTGACGAAATGGCGCTCCAGGGGAAGCAGGATGAACAGGAAGGGCGCGACCACGTAAAACTGCTGCTCGACCGAGAGCGTCCAGAGCACTCCGAAGGGACCTGCGGTCCCGCCGATGACGCTGCCGATCCAGTAGTTGGACAGGTACACGACGTGATAGCGGAAGCCGAGGTCGGGCCCCGCGTGCTGAAAATACGCCCGGGTCAGGAACAGGATGGCGAGAAGCGCATAATATGCGGGAAAGATGCGCGTCGCGCGCTTCACCCAGAAGGTGACGATCTCCGCTGCAGGCCGGGACGCGGCCGTCTCGGCCTTGCTGCGCTGCCTGTTGAGCTCGCCGATGATGAGGAACCCGCTCAGGATGAAGAAGATCCAGACGCCGACGCTGCCTGAGTAGAACTGCAGTCCGCACTTGTGATTGAGATAGACCAGAACGACCGAAAGACCGCGCAGTCCGTTGAAGCCTAAAATACTGCCCGACTTTTCGGCGTTGGGGCGGTCGGATCCAAGTAGGGACATTGCTGGTTCTTCTCTTTGCACGGAGACCGAGAGCTACAGTCCCCTGGTTCTCAACTCTGTCAATTCTTCAGCCGACAGACGGCCGCCCGCAAACTCCGAGAGCAGAAAGAGCGCGACCTTGGGCCTGTCGATCTCGTACATCAGCCCAAACCTGTTCTCCGGAGGCTTCTTCTGCGGCTCGTCGAACAGCTCGTAGACCATGACGCTTTCGATCTCGACGTCTTTCTGGTTCTTCAGATATTGGAAGGTGTCCCGCAACGTCCGCAGGCATTGCTCCGTCAGAGCATCGCCGGGCTGGTTTCCATAGGCCGGCTTGTAGATCTCGCCGCAATTGACCTCGTTGAACGTCACCGGGCGGCGATAGGACGCGAGCTTCTTGAACAGGTCGAAGGGCAAATTTCGTCCATTCCAGTGCCGATGCGGATTCTGCCCCGCCACCTCGTAATAGTGATAGGAGATCACGTCGTATTTCACGCCCCTGGACTCCATGAAGTCCAGGAAGCCCAGCATCGTCGACGTCGTGTTCAACACCTTGCGCAGATGGCTACCGGTCTCGCGATTGATCTGGTCGATGGCATCGGAGGCGCCATGCAACACCTGGGCCCAATCCTCCATCACCGGCATTTCGAAGTCAGCCGCCGTCATCCCGCGCCCGAACAGCTTCTTCCCGTCGGAATCGAGAGCGAGCAGGTTGATCTCGTTCTCCAGCTCCCAGTCGAGGACATCTGCGCTGAACTGCCGGACGAACGCGTAGGTCCGATCGTAACCCTGCCTGTAGAGGGCTTCCCCGTCTCCCTTCGGATAGCGCCCTCTGTCTGTGCGGTCGCCATAGCGGAAGGGGAAGTTGATGAGAGGATGAAGCGTGATCGAATATCTTTTGGCCAGCGCGACGGTTTTCCGGAACATCGGCGCTTCGACCGGCTCGGCATCCTGCGTGAGATTGAGGCCAGTCCTGTATTGCGTCAGCCCTCGCGCCTTCATCAGCTGAAAGATCGGCTCGAGATCCCTGCGCTTCTGCGGCGGTCCGCCGACGCCCCATTCCAATGCGAGCGCATCGGAGCAGGACGCGACAACCGCGACGGCGAGCAGCAACAGCATGGGGGCTGACCTGACAAGGCGATGGCTCAATCTGCAAGGCTCCGCGTTTCGGTGGCTCCAATGGCCGATGGGGGGCGATAGATCGCGTGCTGCAAGATGCAGGCCGTCTCCGCCTCGCACGGACGTGATCGGCATCCAGCGCGACGAATGCGCGCCAGATTCAGTCCGGCTCAGTAGGCTTCCTGATGAATCAGCGCCAGCGCGGTCTTCAGGATGATCCTGATGTCGAGCCAGATGCTCCAGTTGCTGACGTACCAGACGTCATACTCGACCCGCTTTTCCATCAGATCGATGGTCGGCGTCTCGCCACGGAAGCCGTTGACTTGGGCCCATCCGGTCAGGCCCGGCTTCATGTGATGCCGGTACACGTAATTGCTGATGAGCTGGTCGTAGTAATTGTCATGCGCAAGCGCGTGCGGGCGCGGCCCGACCAGCGACATCTCGCCGCGAAGAACGTTCCAGAGCTGCGGCAGCTCGTCGATGCTGGTCCGACGCAGCACGCGGCCGACACGGGTGACACGCGCGTCGCTCTTCGTCGCCTGCGTGACGACATGACCGTTCTCCGCCACCGTCATGGAACGGAACTTCCAGATCTCGAACTGCTTGCCGTTGAAGCCGCGCCGGGACTGCTTGAAGATCACGTTGCCCCTGGAATCGAGCTTGATCATGATCGCGGCCGTCACCAGCAGCGGCGCCAGCAGCAGCAGGGCGAACGAGGCAAGGCCGATATCGAGGCAACGCTTCTGCGCCTGCTCGAACACGCTGAGCGGCGCACGCTGGATCTCGATCGCGACCGTGCCGCTGACCGGCTGGAACGGACGCGACACCAGATCCGCGATCGGAAAATCCGGCAGGAGACGAATCGGCTGGGGAACGACGCGCAGATGCTGGCTCAGCTTCTGGAGAAGCGGCATCTCGTCCCAGTCGATGACCAGGAGATATTCTTCCACGTCCGCCGTCCGGCCCTGACGAATGATGTCGCGAATCTCGCTATCCCAGCCTGCGCCCTCTTCGGACGGCTCGAGCACGAAATGCCGCACGACGTTGAAGCCATGCTTGCGCAGATCCTTGAAGCGGGTCGAGGTGAAATCGAGCGGCTTGAGGCTGAGCAGCACGACCTTGCGATCGACCAGACGGCCCTTGGCATAGCTCGAGGTCAGGGCCAGGCGCCACAACACGCGGAGCCCGCCCAAGGCAACGCCGCCGGTCGCAGCGAACAGCAGCGTAGTTCCGCGCGACAGATCCGCGGACGATTTGAGCAGGAACGCCTCGACCGCGAGGATGGTCAACGAGATCAGCCAGACCGCCAGGGCCTTGCGCAGCTGCCAGACCGTGCTCAACAGGCGGTGATGATCGTAGACGCCCTGGAAATAGGCGATGGTCACGAACACCGCGCCGACGACGAGACCGGCTCCGACGGACGAATCCTGCTCGACGACAAGCACGCGATACAAACCGCTCGCGACGAAATAGCTGAGCAGCACGGCGAGGAAGTCGCCGGCGATCAAAGCCACCTGGAGGGGTCTCTGGAGGGCACCGCGTCGGTTCGATATAGCCGAATAATAGTTTTCCGAACCGTAAGTTGCTACAGCCATCCGAACCTCGCTGCCTCGTCACGCACCCGCAATCACGATTGCGAGCAAATCGATCGAAATTTTTCGACGTGCGCCGAAGTATATCTTAACTAAACAAAGCGACATTGCGGCAGTGCACCGAAAAAATCAAATCGATTTTTCTGCAACGCAGTATCGCATCGAGAGAATGCTCAAACTGCTGTCACACACGTGACAATTATGCGGGCAATGCGCCGCGATTTCTGTCAAATCGCGTCATTTTCGCGCAGCGCGTCGCGCGCATTTGAACGACTGTTCAACCATGCCGCTTAAGTCGTTATTAGCCCGCGGCCATTAACACTCGTGACCAATTCGAGGAGTTGTGTCGTGAGTACCGTCGTCGTCTTCAGCCTGCTGATCGGATCGTTGCTGGGAGGCCGATTCCGAGTCTTCATCCTGCCGCCTGCCATCATTCTCGGTGCAGCGATCCTCGGCGCGGGCGCGGTCTGGCAGGGACATGATTCGGGTCACACAGTTGTTACGATTCTCGTCTTTGCGGCGGTGCTCCAGTTTGGCTATTTCTGCGGCGCGGCTCTGGTCCGCGTGCGAGCGTCAGCCTATCGCGGCAAGGCCGCGCCATCGTTCGACAGCCGGAGCTTCGGCTAGTCGGCCTGGAAGCAGCGACGATCGGCGATTTACAGAGCTCCGGATGAGCCTTCAGCATCAGAAGGCGGGAAAAAAGCGGCTCTTGGCACCCCGATTCCGTCGATAGCATATTGACATCCCGGGCGAAGCTCTCTGAAAGAGTTGGGCCCCATGCCCACGACAGCGCCCCGAAATTCGCCCCGGCCGAAGCTACCGAACGGCGTGCGCATCTATGCGCTCAGCGACATCCACGGCTGCGCGCACCTGCTCGAACAGATGTTTGCCGTCATCGATGCGGACATGGCGAACAGCCGGCCCTATCGCGCGATCGAGGTCTTCCTCGGCGACTACATCGATCGCGGACCGGACTCGCGCCACACCCTCGACCTCCTGATCAGGCGCAGCCGCCGCCGCAACACGGTCTTCCTCAAGGGCAATCACGAGGCCTATTTCACCTCGGTGCTGGAGGACCCCTCGCGCGCCACCGACTGGCTTCAGTTCGGCGGACTCCAGACCCTGATGTCGTATGGCGTGTCGGCCGCGCCGGGCCTCAGCAAGGACGAACAGTCCGATCTCGTGCGCGAACTCACATCCGCGATGCCGCCGGAGCACATCGCGTTCCTGCGCCAGCTGCGGCCGACATTCACATGCGGCGACTTCTTCTTCGTCCATGCCGGAGTGCGCCCGGGCATTCCGCTCTCCGAACAGCGCGAATCCGACCTGTTGTGGATCAGGGACGAATTCCTCCAGAGCAAGAGGCGTTTCGGCAAGTACGTCGTGCACGGCCACACGCCGGTGCGGCAGGCCGAGCTGCTGGAGAACCGCGCCAACATCGATACCGGGGCGTACGCCACCGGAAATCTGACGCTGCTGTCCATCCAGGGCAACAGCATGCTCGCGATCTAGCCGCCCGCGCTCGCGCGCCACACTCTAATTGGTGGAGCTTGCCGGAGGCCGATATTCCGGAAAGCGGCTCAGCATCGCCGCCTTCAGGAACTTGAAATGCGCGATCGAGGCACCGAGCTCCTTGAGCCGGCGCTGGCCGTTCAGGATCTCCTTATCGAACAGATCCTGATGGTGATTGTCGAGCGCCTCGCGCTCGAGATATTCGTCATCGCCGTTGCCGAAGGTCACGGCCGCACGCGCCAGCACGTCTTCCACCCGGCGATTGAGGCCCGATTGCTCCCGCTCCGCCGCATGGAGCGCGTCCTCGATCGCGATCATGATGGCTTCGATCCGCGTGCGATCGGTTTCGGCGTCGCGCTCGGGCGAGCGCGCACGGAACGTCTGCTCTCCCCCGAAACGGTCCTTCAGGAAGTTATGGGTGCGGGCCCGCAAGAAGAGCTGAAACATGCGTGCACTTTCCGGTTCGAGGCGCCAGACCAGAAAATGGGTCCGGGATGGTTAATAAAGATTGAAGCCTTCGCGCCGTTCGGTGCGGCTTTGCGCCATCCAGGCCCTCCAGGCGCCCTCGTGCTTCTCGTAGAGCTCGAGCCGGCGCCGCTCACCGGCATCCGGCCACACGTCACGGCCGCCGGACGCGACCTGCACCCGGCCCGGCGCCTGGCCACTGTCGAGCCGCTCGAACTCGAACGTCTCCTCGGGCGTCAGGCCAATCAGGACACGCCGTCCACCCGCATCGACGAAATAGCGCCGCGGCGCCGTGTTCGTCGAACTGGTGATGGCGTCTACCCGCGTTCCCGTCATGATCCACTCCCCTGCATCCACGCCCCTGCCTGCAACCGTGCCACGCCGGTTGTAAATCATCGGAATACACGTCCGCGCCATCGCCAACACGATGCGCCAGTGTCATCTTCGAGTTGTGTCGAGATCATGATGAGCGCCGCTGATTTTCTTGCCACGCCCGAGATTTTTTGGGCAGCACCGTGCTTGCGAAGTGGTCCGCCGCGCGCTCAGCCGAAGAACCAGAGGAACAACCGCACCAGCAACAGCGTGATGAAGTACACCCAGCCCGCCATCGCAATCAGCGCAACGCTGAAAAATGCGCCTTCGAATGCCCACTCTCTGATCTTCGTGAGGGGAAGTGCCGCTCGCGCTCTCTGAAGCATCTCGGTCTTCTGATTGTTTGTTTGATTTGTTCTTCGCCGTTCGCGCGAACATAGCCGAACGAATTCGACGATCTCGTGACGAGTCGTCTGAGCGAAGCGCAATGCTGCTTGTCGGGATTTGCTTGCACCTTGCGCGTCGTCGCGATTGGATCGCTTCTCGTTCGGAGCGGTTGCGATCGACACCGCGCGGTGATTCAATTCAAATTGATTCCGCGCGACGCAGCCGCCGCGACGACGATTCTGCAATCGCGCGCAGGTGATCGCGGCAAGATCAAGTGATCGCTGCAAGATGATGTCTCCGGGTATGGCGCGGCGCCCGTCAGTCGAGGATGCGGCGACCCGGCTCCGCACAACGGGTACGCGACGAGGCCGGCTTCGTGGCGGATCGGTCCGGCCACGATCTCCGCGACGCCGTGGATTCCGGCAAGGCCGGACGCGAGCCCGGCCGGCGTCCCCGCGAGGCTTCGAAAGCGGGCTTGGCGAAGGCCGTCCGCTGGCTCTGCGACAGCCGGACATGATGACAGAACATCCTCGATCGCGGCTGTCGGAGCGCGCGGATCAACCGCGGTTCACAAAAACACCGTGGTACTACGGAGCGCCGCGCGCCGATTTCATCGCGGTAAGGTTGAGCGGTTAGCTTAATCCGCGTTGTTTGTTGCGAATGCCGAGGGATCGCATATCCATCTTCACACCGGGCTGCCCCAAGCCCGGCCCCACCCAAGCAAAGCCGTCGAGCGAACATGGGTCCGCTTGGCGGCTTTGTCGTTGTGTCGACGAGAGGATGAATTCGGTTATGGCGCGCAGGCCCTGGTCGTTCAAGGAAGACCGCCGGCTGATGGAGTTGGCCAAGTCTTCGACTTCGCTGGAAGAGGCGGCAAAGCTTCTCGGTCGCTCGCCCGATGCGATCAAGCGCATGGCCTTGCGTCTCGGCCTGTCGCTGAAATCCAAGGGCAGCAAGAAGAACTAGCGTCCGTCGCGCCGGCCGTGCGCGACAGTTCACGGACGTGCGCGCCTGCCCGATCGACCGGTGAGCGGAAAGCCGCCAATCGACGCAGCCCGAACGCCTTCAGCGCACTCGATCTCTCCGCGCCTGGATGTTAAGCTGCCCGGCGATGAAGATTGATCATCGACGGGCTTCGATGTCCGCCCGATCGTTTGTTGGAGGAATGGATCATGTTGTCCCGCGCACTGGCTGTAGCTTTGCTCCTGGCTCTGCCCTCGATGGCGTCGGCGCAAGTCCCCGTGCGGTTCGGATTTCCGAATGGCGCGCCATGGTGTGCCTTTGGCTTCGATTGCAGATTTCTGAATTACCGCGAGTGCGCGGACTGGATCTATGATCCTGCGCGAAACTGCCTCAAGAATCCGTACTTCGCAGCCCACTACCCGACCGATGTCGACAAGGGCTGGTCCTACAATCGGCGCTGAACGTCGCCCTCCTGCCGACGACTTCGTCATGCGGTCGGGCGCGCGGCTTCGTGCCTGACCCGGCTGGCCCGGCTCGTCAATGACGAGAATTTGGGCAGGGACGATCGGCTGCCCCTCCGCAAAGCCGGAACTCTCGACCGCGCCCCGCATTGTTCCCGAAAGGAATGCGGGAGGCGGCGCCATGGCAAGCTCTTTCCTGATCGTGATGTCGATCTGGCTTGGCATCAACATCCTGTTCGTGGCCGTGAGATTGTGGGTCACAAGACCGGGGAGCCGGCGAGTTGATGACGCCCCCAGCCAATTCAGCATGAAATCGCGACTGCATCGCCACGCTTGACGTCGTCAGATGCGCAACCGCCGAAATGGGCCGTCTCTGCCGTTCGCTCGTGAACCTCGGTTCATGCCCGCGAAGGTCTATAAACCTTAACGATGTTCCTGGCTTTCGAAAGCGACCAGCGGGCCGACCGGTTATGTTGGCGCCATGCGCCGCAACCATCTCATCGCAGCCGCCGGAATCTGCCTCGCGCTCATCATCTATGCCACGCTGGCCAAGCTCGCGGGCAGGCCGGCGCTCATGGGCCATGCGGAGGCCTACTCGGTCGTCGTCATCGAGCGCTTCAGCGCCTACGGCCTGTTGGGCTTCCTGCTGTCGTTTCTGCTGCCGGGGCGCGTCAAACTGGCTTGCGCGTTCGTAGTGGCCGTTGCAGTCGGTCTCGAGGTTTTGCAGGCGGTGACGCCGGATCGTGATCCGCGGCTCATCGATGTGCTGCAAAAGGCCGCCGGCGGCACCGTCGGCGTCCTTCTGGCCCAAACCATCCTGGCTTTCCTGCCAAGGCCGCCGTCTTAGCGCGGCCGAGGGCGCGGCGGACCTACGCCACTCCGCGCCTGAGGCTTTCCTGCTGGGTCGCGAGAACTCCCGACATCTGCCGATGGGTTTCACGCAACGCCGCGATCGCATCATCGAGACCGAATTCGGCTTCGCGAATGGTCTCGAAGAACCGGGCCATCAAGGCGAGGTTCAGCTTGACGCGGGTGTTACCGTCGCGACTCTTGCGGCGATCGAGCGACAGATGCTGCGCCTGAAGCCGGGCTTCGGCAGCACTACAGCCGTTGAGCGTCGCGAGTTCGTCATATGTCATCCAGATTTGAGGCATATCCCTGTCCGTCTTTTGTTATGGACCTCAACCTAGATTTCACCTCTAAAGGCACGGTTGCCGCAATGCGGTGACGAAGGGTTTTCGCGACAACAGCGTCAATGCAAAGCTAAGACGCGGGATCCTTTGCTGTATCCTTTGCTGTATCCTTGGGCGACGCAAATGGATGGCGCGGCCGGGAGCGGCTGTCGAGATTCTTGGGCAATTTGTCGGCATTGAGCTTCACGACCGCGCATCGAGCGTCGGCGGCAGGCGCATCTTCCTGGCTGTAAATCAGCGTCGCCTCGAATTTGACGTCGGGTGCTTCCTTGGCCGTGCCCGAGCAGGTCGCGACCAGGCCATTGCACACACCCGCAAGATCGACCTCGACCTCGTCCGGCCCGAACACGCTCGGCGGACCATCGGTGTGCCGGTTCACGGTCAAGACGGCCGAGAAGTGCTTCTCATTGACACGATAAGAGCCACCATAGGTGAAGAAGCTGTCGCTACCCGAGATCCGGCCCTCGATCAGATCCACGACGCCGGTGCCCTGGCCGCGCGGCGTCCTGAACCAGGCAGCGCATTTGCCGTCTCTCAACATACGAATTTCTCGGCGTGAAAATTGACGGGTATTTGCAACCAACTCTGGGGCGCGACAATGACCAAACCGCCAGCGCTTTCGGCAGGGTTAACGCCCCGAAAACCCGATTCATCGAATTGCCGCCGGCGCGCGACGCGACGGCACCGACGTCAAAACAATTCTATGCCGTCGTCGGCGGTGTCGACCGCCTCGACGCGCCGCGTGGCGGCGACCGACGCAAGCCCGAGCGTTTGCAGGAACTCCCGGTGGACGTCCCGCTCGCGCTCCATCGTGTAGCGCGCGAAGAGATCGTCGAGCATGGCCTCGTCCTGCGCACCCGGTTGCGGCCGCCGGGCGACCGCACTCGTCTCGAGGCGCGCGGCCACCGCAGGCAAAGTCGCGGAGCTTTCGCCGAGCTTGCTCATCAGGCCTTGCGCCGAATTCATCAGGCTCTCGAATTCCGCTCCCTCGTCGACGAGCCGGCTCATCAGCTTGTCGAGCCGTTCGTTGCCGGCCTCGACCTCGCGCAGCGCCTGGAGGATCTGCGGCTCGAGGTTGGCAAGCTGCGTGGGATCGCCCTGCACGCGAAGCTCCTTCAGTGCCTTGGCCGAGCGCTCGATGCCGTCGAGCACGGGCCGGAGGCGCCCCGCCCCCGCCGAAACCTGGTCCGCAGTCGCCTTGAGCTCGTTGGCGATCACGACGAAGGCGCTGCCGCGGCTGCCGAGATGGCTTGCCTTGAGACCGGCATTCATCCCGATCAGGGTGATGTCGACGGTCGCATCGGCGAGCCCGGCGATCGCCTGGCGAAATTTCGCCAGCGTATCCTCGACAATGGCCAGCGCGTCATCGACCGCACGGCCGGCGCCCTCGCAGGTGGCGATCAGGGTCGAGGCATGCGCCAATATCTGCTTGATGCGCGTCAGGAACGACGACGAGCCGCCATCCTCACCGCCGAACAGGGTGCGGCCGTGGCCGACGACGCTGGCCGCATCATTCAAGATAGCCGCCAGCGCGCGAACGATCTGGCCGATGTCGCCACCGAACTCGCGCTGGGCGTCCCTCAGCTGGGCGGCCTGCAACAGGCAGATGGCGCGCGCGCCGTCATCGCTCGTGACGGGTTCGGGAACGAGGCTTGGTGAAGGTCCTGACGCAAGACCGAGACCGTGACAGACATGCTCGAGACGCTGGCGCGTACTGTCGCCGGCCTGCAAGGAAATGATCGCGCTGCCGACCGCCTCGGCGATCTTCCTGGTGCTGGCGCTGGCGAGATCGGCGACATGGCTGCTCTTGCTGCGCTGGTCGCGCAATCCGCCATAGGCCTTGCCGAGCTCGGCGCTCTCCGAGACCAGCTGGTTCCCGTAACGGCTCTCGAACTCCTTCTGCCGGCCGGAGGCGGTGGCAACGGCTTCCGACAGACGTTGCTGGTCCCGTGCGCAGCCCTCGATCGAGCGCTGCACGGCCTTGCCGAGATCGTAGGCTTCCTGCGTAAAGGCGAGAAAGCCTTCACGGTCGCCATCGAGCGAAGCCGCCTCGATCCGCGCGCTGCGCGCGATGATGGTGATCATTCCGATGTGCTTGAACAGCGGTTTGAGCAGCGAGGACGCCTCCTCCGTACTCTTGCCGATCGTCGCAAGCAGTGCGCTCTCGGCCGGCAGCGTCTGCGCCAGCTCGCTGAGCCGCGCGGCGATCTCCTGCAGCGCGGTCGCGGCGCCCTCGATCTCGGCGCCGGAGAGCTCCTCGGAGAGCGTGGCGAGGCCCTGGTTCAGCTCCTTGAAGATGATGTGGCCGCGACCGAGCTCCCGACCGACGCGCGCAAAGACATCCTCGATGCGCGACGAGACATCCTCGATCGCCGCGGCCGCTTCAGTGAGCGTGGTGGCCGGAATGGCGGACATTGCAATCAACCTGCCACCGCGACGTGCCCGGCCTGATACCAGAGCATGATCTCGCGCGGAATATGGTGCAGCGGCACGACCTTCTCGACCCCGCCATGGGCGATGGCTTCCTTGGGCATGCCGAACACCACGCAGCTGTCTTCATCCTGTGCTCGCGTCGAGGCGCCGAGCTTGCGCATCTCCAGCATTCCGCGCGCGCCATCGTCGCCCATGCCGGTCATGATGACGCCGAGCGCGTTGGCGCCGGCGTGCTGGGCCGCCGAGCGGAACAGCACGTCGACTGAGGGGCGATGCCGCGACACCGGCGGACCGTCCTTGATCGCAATCTGGTAGCGCAGCCCGATACGCTGAAGCAGCATGTGACGGGCGCCCGGGGCAATATAGGCGCTGCCCGGCAGCACCGGCTCGCCGTCCTCGGCCTCCTTGACCCGGATCTGGCAGACGCTGTCGAGACGTCTGGCAAACGCCGCGGTGAACCCCGCCGGCATGTGCTGGACGATGAGAAGCGGAGGGCAGTGCGGCGGCAGCATCTCGAGGACGTCGTTGAGCGCCTCGGTGCCGCCCGTCGATGCGCCGATGCACACGATGCGCTCCGTCGTCGGCCGGACCTTGCCCTGCACCGGCGGCGGGATGATGGCGTCGGCCGTCAGCTTCTTCTCGACCACCCGGCGCTCCGCACGCGGGCGCACGCGGGCGCGCGCCGCCGACTTGACGGCCTCGCGCAGCCGCGTGGAGCATTCGAGCAGCGCCTGCCGCGTGTCGATCTTCGGCTTCGGCACGATGTCGACCGCGCCCGCCTCGAACGCCTCGAACATCACGTTCGAGCCTTCTTCGGTCAGCGAGGAGCAGATGATCACCGGGATCGGACGTTGCGCCATGATCTTGCGCAGGAACGTCATGCCGTCCATGCGCGGCATCTCGATGTCGAGGATCATGACGTCGGGGATCTCGTTCTGGAGGCGGCGCGCGGCTGCGAACGGGTCGGACGCGGTCCCCATCACCTCGATGTCCGGATCGTCATTGAGGATCGTCTGAAGGATTTGGCGCACCGACGCCGAATCGTCCACGATCAGCACGCGAACTTTCTCCCTCGGCATTCTGGTTGTGCTCCGGCTAGACCTTGAAGATGGTTGGCTGAACTTGCTTCAAACCCGGCACTGCACTGTGAATCATCGATTCCGAATGTCCGACCAGCAGATAGCCGCCGGGCCGCAAATGGCTGCACAATTGCTCGATCACCTTGCGCTGCGTCTCGCGCTCGAAATAAATCAGGACGTTGCGGCAAAAGATGATGTCGACGTCGCGGTCGACGGGATAGGACGCATCCATGAGGTTCATCCGCATGAAATGCGTCATGCGCCGCAATTCCGGCACCACCCGCACCTCGCCGCGCGACTTGTCCCGCGACGACAGGAAGTATCGCTTCACGAAGGGCTCCGGCACCGGCGCGAGAACGTCGCGGGTGTAGATCGCGGTCTTGGCAAGGCGCAGCACCGCGGTCGAGATGTCGGTCCCGAGGATGCGGTACTGAAACCGCGAGCCGTTCCGCGTCATGTCGTCCAGCACCATCGCGGTCGTGTAGGCTTCCATGCCGGTGGAGCTCGCCGAGCTCCAGATCTTCAGGTTCGCGTTCTTCCGTCCATGCAATTTGAGCAGGGCCGGGATTGCGACGTCCCGCATGAAAGTGAAGTGCTGGGGCTCGCGGAAGAAGTCGGTCTTGTTGGTCGTCACCACATCGATCAAATGGGTGAGCTCGGTGTCGAAATGCTCCGCCCCGAACAGGTTGTCGACATATTCGTTGAGGTCGGAGAAGTTCAGCGCGCGCACGCGCTTGTGCAGCCGCCCCTCCAGCATCAGCCGCTTGCCTTGCGGCAGCTTGATGCCGACCTGGCCCTCGATCAATTCGGCAATGGTCCGGAAGTGGCGGTCCGACAGATGCACGGCCATGTCCTGCACGGCGGGCATCATGGTCGCCGGCCCCGGTCCGAGATGGCCGCCTGCACTGAATGTCGGGCCACCCGGGCCATCTTGAATCCTACACGTTTACGCAATCACAGATCGGCCCCCGGTGGGGGCCGATCCCTCAGAGAGCCTTAGCGCTGGAAATCGGCGTCCCGATCGTCCTCGCCGTCGTTCATGTCGAAGGCGAAGCCACCGCCGCCCGCAACCTTCATGGCACGCGCGGGCTTGGCCGGCGGCTTCCTGGCCGGGCGCTCGACGGCCGCCATGGTGGCCGCCTTGGCGCGCAACTGATTGACCGCCCGGTCGATCGGTGCGGCCGCGCGGCCCTTTCCACCCTGCTCGATGCGGAAATAAGCGATAGTGGACTGGAGCTGCTCGGCCTGCGAGGCGAGCTCCTCCGAGGTCGAGGACACCTGCTCGGAAGCGCTGGCGTTCTGCTGGCCGACCTTGTCGAGCTGCTGGATCGCCTGGTTGATCTGGGCCGAACCGACGTCCTGCTCGCGGCAGGCCGCGGTGATCTCCTCGACCAGCTCGGCGGTCTTCTTGATATCAGGGACGAGCTTGGCAAGCATATTGCCGGCTTCCTGCGCGACCTTGACTGTTTCAGTCGAGAGCGTGCCGATCTCGGCCGCCGCAGCCTGGCTGCGCTCGGCAAGCTTGCGCACTTCGGAAGCGACGACTGCAAAGCCCTTGCCGTGCTCGCCGGCGCGCGCGGCTTCGACCGCCGCGTTCAGCGCGAGCAGGTCGGTCTGGCGCGCGATCTCCTGCACGATGGTAATCTTCTCGGCGATGGTCTGCATCGCGTTGACGGCGCGTCCGACGGCCGCGCCGCTGGCCTCCGCGTCCTTGGCCGACTGCGCGGCGATCTTCTCGGTCTGGTTGGCGTTGTCGGCGTTCTGCTTCACGTTCGAGGCCATCTCCTCCATCGAGGACGAGGCTTCCTCGGCGGACGAGGCCTGCTCGGTCGCGCCCTGCGAAAGCTGCTCGGCGCTCGCGGAAAGCTCCTGACTGCCGGCAGAGACGTTCTGCGCCGCCGTCAGAGCTTCCGACACGATCTGGCGGAGCTTTTCCACCATGCGCTCGAGGGCAAGGCCCAGCGTGTCCTTGTCCGACTGCGGCTTGGCCTCAACCATGAGATTGCCCTGCGCAATCTCGTTGGCGACGGCCGCAGTGGCGTTCAGGTTCACGGTCATCGCATTCAGCGATTTGATGAGATCGCCGATCTCGTCATTGCTGGACGACTCGATCTTACGGCTGAGATCGCCGATCGCCACCGCGTCGGCGAGGCCGACGGCCTGTGCCAGCGCGCGGCTGATGTTGAGGGCGATCCAGGTGGCGGCAACAGCGGCGATCAGGAGCGAGGCAATGACCAGGCTCATCAGCAGCATTTCGGCGCGGGCGCCGTCCTGCTTGGACTGCTCGGCCTGCTCCGCCATGTTCTTCTTGACGTTCTTGATGTAGCCGTCGGCTGCTTCCAGCGCGTCCGCGACGACCTTGCGGCCGTCATGCATGGACCGGTCCAGGGCCTTCGGCTTGTCGGACTTCGCGAGCCTGACCGTCTCATCCTGATAGGCGCTCAGCTTGGCAAACGCCGTGGAGAAGCTCTCCATCAGTTTCTTGCCGCCTTCGCTGGCGGCGGCGTGGATCTCGTCCTTGGACTTGACGAGCGCTTCGCGATTCTTGGCGAGGTCGGCTACGAACTGATCGTATTCAGCATCGGTCGCCGCGAGGATCGAGTTCTTTTCGGCGCGCACCAGAAACAGGATGCCTTCCTTGAGTTCCGCGGCCTTTTCCATGCGGCCCGCGCGGCTAACCAGAGTCTCGGTGGTGCCGACCATGTCCGACAGCTTCACATAGCCGACCGCGCCGGCGATCATGGAGAGCAGGATGACGACGCCGAAGGCGCTGGCAAGCTTGGCTTTGACGGTAAATCTCATGTCAATCTCGTTGGTTCGAATTGGGGGGCATACGCTTGACCATGCTTACTCTTGCAAACTCAGGCGGCGCGGGGCGCATCGCGCCCTTCCGGGATCTCGTCATGCGCCATCAGCTTGGCGAGATCGAAGATCACGACGAATTTCTCGCCCTTGCGGCCGATGCCGGCGGCGTAGTCGGATTGCCATTTGCCACCGACCTCGGGGATGGGCTCGATCGCCTGCTCGTCGATGTCGGTGACCTCGAACACGCAATCGGCGACGAAGCCGACACCGACCAGACGGTCCTTCATCGGCACGTCGAGGATGATGATGCGGGTCGCCTCGGTCGTCGCCACGCTCGGCAGGCCGAGCTTGGTCCGGAGGTCCACGATCGGATAGCCGCTGCCGCGCACGTCGATCATGCCGAGCAGGAAGTTCGGCGCATGCGGCAGCCGCGAGATCGGACGCATGTCGAGAATTTCGCGGACGTTGCGGATGCTGATGCCGAACGTCTCGCCGGCGAGTCCGAGCGTCAGATATTGCGAGGTTGCGGCCATGCTGCAGTCCAGGGGTCCCGGGGTTTGCGAATGAGCACGATCCGGCACGAGGCCGGACCGCCTGATCAACGTTGGAATTCGGCGTCGCGGTCGTCTTCGCCGTCGTGCATGTCGAACGCGAAGCCGCCACTGCCGGCGACCTTCATCGCACGTGCGGGTTTGCGGACAGGCGCGGGCTTCTTCACGCCGCGATCCGCCGCAGCCATGTGCGCCGCCTTGGCGCGGAGCTGGGTAACGGCACGATCGATCGGCGCCGGCGCCGCGCTCTCGCCGCGGCCGGCATGGTCGATGCGGAAGAACGAGATTGTGGACTGGAGCTGCTCGGCCTGCGAAGCGAGCTCCTCCGAGGTCGAGGAGACCTGCTCGGAGGCGCTGGCGTTCTGCTGGCCGACCTTGTCGAGCTGCTGGATCGCCTGGTTGATCTGGGCCGAACCGACGTCCTGTTCACGGCAAGCGGCGGTGATCTCCTGGACCAGCTCAGCCGTCTTCTTGATGTCGGGCACGAGCTTGGACAGCATGTCGCCGGCCTCCCGGGCGACCTTCACCGTCTCCGTGGACAGCGTGCCGATTTCGGCCGCGGCCGCCTGACTGCGCTCGGCGAGCTTGCGGACCTCGGAAGCGACCACCGCAAAGCCCTTGCCGTGTTCGCCGGCCCGCGCGGCCTCGACCGCGGCGTTGAGCGCCAGCAGATCGGTCTGCCGTGCGATCTCCTGCACGATGGTGATCTTCTCAGCGATCGTCTGCATCGCGTTAACCGCACGACCGACGGCCGCGCCGCTGGATTCCGCATCCTTGGCGGACTGCGCGGCAATCTTCTCGGTCTGGTTGGCGTTGTCGGCGTTCTGCTTCACGTTCGAGGCCATCTCCTCCATCGAGGAAGAAGCTTCCTCGGCGGACGAGGCCTGCTCGGTCGCGCCCTGCGAGAGCTGCTCGGCGCTGGCGGAGAGCTCTTGGCTGCCGGCCGAGACGTTCTGCGCGGCGGTCAACGCCTCCGCGACGATCTGCCGGAGCTTCTCGACCATCACGTTCAGGGACCTGACGAGGTCGCCAATCTCATCGTTGCTGGCGGACGGGATGGTCTGGCTGAGATCGCCCTCCGCAACCGCGCCGGCAAGGCCAACGGCGCGGCCCAGCGAACGGCTGATCGAGATGGAAATCCAGAGCGCAGCCCCGATCGCAATCGCCAGCGAAATGCCGAGCAGCGTCATCAGCACGAACTGCGCCTGGTGGCCTTCCTCCTTGGATTGGACCGCCTGCTCCGCCATCTGCTTTTTCGTGTTGCCGACATAGGCGCTCATGGCTTCCATCGCGTCCGCGACGACCTTGCGACCGTCGCCCATGGAGCGTTCGGTCGCCTTTGCCTTGTCGGTCTTGGCCAGTCTGAACGTCTCTTCCTGATACACATTCATCTTGGCGTATGTCACAGCGAAGCTGTCGAGCAGCTTCCTGCCGGCTTCGCTCGCCAACGCGTAGACCTCGTCCTTGGTCTTCAGCGCCTGGTCACGAATCTTGGCGGCATCGGCGGCAAACTGTTCGGCCTGGGCTTCCGCTCCGAGAATTGAATTCTTCTCCGCCCGCAGCTGAAGCAGGATATCCTTTTCGATTTGCGTCGCCTTCTCCATCCGGGTCGCGCGCAGGACCATGCTGTCAGCAGTGGCCATCATGTCGCCGAGCTTCATGTACGCGACACCGCCGGCGACCATGGACAGGACAATGACCAGGCCGAATGCGCTGGCCAGCTTCGCTTTGACCGTAAATCTCATTTCCAGCCCCTAGACCTCAAGTCCCACCCCTGGGACTCATTTCAATTCAGAATGCGTTCCATGTTGGGAACGATGACGAACTCTTCACGCCATTTGGCGATGAAGCGAATGAACTCCGGCTTCCAGTGCATGCCGACGCGCGGCGTCTGCTGCACGTCGGTCTGCGAGATCTCCGTGACCTCATAGACCTTGTCGGCGGTGACGCCGACCAGGACGGGCTCGCCGTCGAGCTCCAGCTCGATGACGACGATGCGCGTGTCGGCCGAGTTGTCGAGCTGCGGCATGCCGAAGCGGATGCGCAGGTCCGCGAGCGGAATGACGTTGCCGCGTACGTTGATCACGCTGGGAACGAAAGCCCGTGCGCCGGCGACCCTGGTCACCGGCACGGGATCGATGATCTCGCGCACGAGGCCCGCGTCGAGCGCGAACTTCTCCTCGCCGAGGCCGATCATCACGACCTGCATCGCGTCGGCCTGATGCTCGCCGGCCAAAGTCTCGTTCATCACGCCGCCTCGCTGATGTGCTGCTTCTCGACCTTCGACTGCGCCAGCGCGACGAGCTGCGCGACGTCGAGGATCAGCGCCGCCGTGCCGTCACCCAGGATGGTCGCGCCCGAGAAGATCGTGACATCCGAATGCAGCTTGGAGAGCGACTTGATCACGGTCTGGTGGTTGCCGATGATCTGGTCGGCGACGAGACCGACGCGGCTTTCACCGGTCGAGATGATGATCGTCTTCTGGTGCCTGTCGGGCGCCCCCGACGACGACATGATCTCGCGCAGGCGCAGGAACGGAACGAGGTTGCCGCGGACGTTGAGGAAATTGCGGCCGCGCGAGCGCTCGTCCTCGGCCGTCAGCTCGACGCATTCCTCCACCGCCGACAGCGGAATGATGTAGCGGCCTTCGCCGACGCGGATCAGGAGGCCTTCGATGATCGCGAGCGTCAAGGGCAGGCGCAGCGTCACGGTGGTGCCCTGGCCCGGCTTGGTCGACAGGTCGATGGTGCCGCGCATGTTCTCGATGGTGCGCTTGACCACGTCCATGCCGACGCCGCGTCCGGACAGCGCCGAGATGGTCTGTGCGGTCGAGAAGCCCGGGTGGAACAGGAACTGGTGGATCTCGTGATCGGTCAGCACGGCGCCGGCTGCAATCAGGCCCTGCTCTTCCGCCTTGGCACGGATGCGCGCGGTGTTGAGGCCGCCGCCATTGTCCTTCACGGTGACGAGCACCTGCGCGCCGGAATGAACGGCGGCGAGCTCGATCCGGCCCTGCTCGGTCTTGCCGTTGGCGGCGCGCGTTGCGGTGTCTTCGATGCCGTGGTCGATGGCGTTGCGGATCAGGTGCACCAGCGGATCGGCCAGGCACTCGATCATGGTCTTGTCGAGTTCGGTGTCCTCGCCCGTGGTGACGAATTCGACCGGCTTCGACAGATCGCGCGACAGATCGTGGATCAGGCGGCGGAAGCGGCCGAACAGCGAGCCGATCGGCACCATGCGCGCGCCCATCGTGGTGTCGCGCAAGGAAGACGCGAGGCGCTCGATTTCCTCGGCGATCATCTTGATCGAGAGGTCGGAGCCGGACGATGCGAGCTGGGTCAGCCGCGCCTGGGCGATGACGAGCTCGCCGACCCGGTCCATCAGTTCGTCGAGGCGTTCGGCCTGGACGCGGACGGTGGCGATGCCGCGATCGTCGCGCTTGGCCTCGGCCTTCGGCTCCGGCTTCGGTTCAGATTTGGGCTCCGCCTTTGCGGCGGGCTGAGCGGCGATCGGCGCGGCAGCAGCCTCGACCACCGGCGCAGGCATCTCGGCCTCAGGCGCCGGCTCCTCGTCGATGAGCTGGAATAGCGGCATCGGCGCGGGCGCTTCGACATGCTCCAAGGGCGAGAGGGTCAGCTTCATCTCGTCCTGGACGAACATGAAGACGTCGTCGATCGCGTCCTTGTCGCAGGCCGCGTGCAGCTTGACGTCCCACTTCAGATAGCAATCCTCCGGCTCCATTTCGTCGAGGAACGGGATGCCGTCGGTAACAGGCACGACGAAGCAGGGGCCGAGCTTGCAGAGGTCTTCCAGGAGGTCGAGCGGGTTCGAGCCGTTGCGCAGGATGTGGGATTCGAATTCCAGATACAGGTGCCAGCCGGCCTGCTTGCTCTCGACCGGCGCCGCCGCCTCCGCGATCCCGGCGACCGGCACAACAGGCTGGTCGGACGAGACAAAGCGCTTGAGGTCGTCGAGGATGCCTTCGCCGATGACGTCATCGGTCGACTGGGGATCCTCGATCAGGGCGCGGATATAGTCCTTGGCGGCGAGCGCGACCGAGATCAGTTCCTGCGTCGGCTTGATCTCGCCCTTGCGGACGCGATCGAACGCGGTCTCGAATTCGTGGGTGAAGGAGGCGACCTTGTCGAAGCCGAACATGGCGCCCGAGCCCTTGATCGTATGCAGGGCGCGGAAGGCGGAATCGACGAGTTCGCGGTCATCGGGACGCAGGCCGAGATCGAGCAGGGCTCCTTCAAGAACTTCGAAGAGCTCACTGGCTTCCTGACGAAAGACCTCGGTCGGGTCCATTGCACTCATGCGCGCACCAGCTTGCCGACGACGGCGAGCAACTGCTCCGGCTTGAAGGGCTTGGTGATCCAGCCCGTGGCGCCGGCGCTCTTGGCCTCCTGCTTCACCGTGTCGTTGGATTCGGTGGTCAGGAACACGATCGGCATGCCGACCGCGCTCGGCAGCTTGCGCAGCGCCCGGATCAGCTCCAGCCCGTTCATGACCGGCATATTGAGGTCGGTGATCACGAGGTCGAGCTTGCCGGCCTGGGCCTTGGCGAGCCCTTGCGCACCGTCACCGGCCTCGATCACGTTATGACCGGCCGGCTCGAGCACGACCTTGATCATTTGCCGAATGCTGGGGGAATCGTCGACGGTCAGAATCGTGGCCATCAGGTGCCATCTTTCTTTTGCGGGAAGTGCTGTTCGATCATCGCCTCGCTGGCGAAGCCGGCGCGGCGAAGGGTGTTGCGCAGAGATTGGGAGAATGCGGTGAGCACCACCGGGCGGCCCTGGGCCTCGCCCGTCTTGGCGGTCGACAGCAGAAGCTGGATCGAGGTCACGTCGGCCTTGTCGACGCGCGAACAATCGATCTCGAGCCGCTGCTCGCGGCCGAACGCCTCGCGAATGAGGTCATAGACGCTGCGAATGGCCGCGATGCTGCAATCGGCGGGTAACCGCAACGACCACTTCGGCTCCGTCGGATTGAGCGCCATCGCTGCCCCCGCCCTTGCAAAATTCCGATACACGTTTGACGCGAATCAAGTGAGCAAACCCCTAACGGAGAGGTCCGTACAACTACGGGTCACATTCCCGAGGACTTCGCGCAATTGCATGCAACGGTGCATAGCCTGCTGAAATCGCATGCGAGGCGCGCATATCGCAGCGCGTGCGCACGCACGGCGCATTTGCTTCGCGTTAAATTCGCTCGGGTTATGCAGTCGGTTCGTGCCCTTGCCAGCGAAGAGAGCCCCGGCCGCCGATGCTGACCCAAGCGCTTCTGGTTGACGACAGCCGTTCCGTCCTCAACTTCCTGAAACGTCACATCGAGGCCGAAGGTCTGGTCGAAGCCACCACCTTCCTCGATCCCGTGCAGGCACTGGCCTGCGCACGGGAGCGCGTCTTCGACCTCGTGCTGGTCGACTACGAGATGCCGCACATGGACGGCATCAGCTTCATCCGCACGCTCCGCACCCTTCCCGGCTGCGTCGACATCCCTATCGCGATGATCACGTCGCGGCAGACCGATGACGTGAAGATGGAAGCGCTGCAGGCCGGTGCAACCGATTTCCTGCCCAAGCAGCCGCAGAGCGTCGAGATGACGGTGCGTCTACGGAATTTGATTCAGCTTGGTGCAGCCGTACGCAAGCTCAACGATCGCGCCGCGCATCTGGCCAGTGAAGTCGCGGCCGCGATACGCAAGCTCGGCGAGCGCGAGGAAGAGATCATCCTGCGGCTCGCGCTCGCGGTCGAATACCGCGACAACGACACCGGCGAGCACACCCTGCGGGTCGCCCGCTACAGCCGCATCATCGCCGAGCAGCTCGGCCTGCCGGCCCGGCTCTGCCGCGACATCTATCTCGCCGCACCGCTGCACGACGTCGGCAAGGTCGCCATTCCCGACAATATCCTGCTCAAGCCCGGCCGGCTGACCGACGAGGAGATGGCGGTGATCCGCACCCACGCCACGATCGGCGAACGGATCCTGGCGGACTCCAGTTGCGAGCTGATCCAGCTCGGTGCGCAAATTGCCGCAGGCCACCACGAGCGCTGGGACGGCGCAGGCTATCCGAACGGCCTCAAGACGGACGAGATCCCGGTGGCCGCACGCGTGGTCGCGGTCGCCGACGTGTTCGACGCGCTGACGACGCGGCGGCCATATAAAGAGCCGATGCCGCTCGAGGCGGCGCGCAATTACCTGGTCGAGAACCAGGGACGGCAGTTCGACCCGGCCTGCGTCGAGGCTTTTCTGTCGCGCTGGAACGAAGTCATGGAGATCGCTGCCGGGCAGCAGGCGACGCCATTTCAGAAGACGGAGGCGACGCTCGCCCCTGTCATGGAGAGAGCCGTCGAGGGCCGGACGGCCGAAGACCGTTCGCCGCAGGCCGTTCCGGCCGCCTGAGGTCGCATATCCCGACAACAGCTTGCCGCGGCTCTGTTTTCTCCGGTCGCCGGTTTGAACCTGTTCCTGATAGAGTGCACCAATGTCCAAGAGTGATTCCGGTCACACTTGCCTGGGCGCTCCTCTGCTAAGCATCGAACCAGGACGGGACCGGTAGAGCATCGGTAGAATTGAATGAGAATCCCCATGAGAAGCCTGATCGGCGCCGTTGTCGGCGCGCTCTGTGTGGCGACCCCCGCCCTGGCGGAGACCCCGGCCGCGATCGTCGAGGACGTCCAGGGCAAGGTCGACGGCATCGCGTTCATGGACTATGTGGCGCCGGGCAAGATCATCAAGCTCGGCCCGAAGGCGAGCGTCACGCTCAGCTATCTCAAATCCTGCCTGCGCGAGACGATCAGCGAAGGCGTCGTGCTGGTCGGCGCCGAGCAGAGCACCGTACAGCTCGGCGAGGTCAAGCGGGACAAGGTGCCCTGCGACACCAACGCGGCGAAGCTGTCCGAGCGAGAGGCCAACCAGAGCGCCGCGACCACCTTCCGCACCATGCGCTCGGACGCCAAGGGCGCGCCGGCCAAGCTGCCGACGATCTACGGCGTCGCACCGCTGGTGCAGGCCAAGAGCGGCAGCACGCTGGTGATCGAGCGCACCGACGGCAAGGAACCCACGATCACCGTGCCGCTCAAAAGCGAAGCCATGATCGGCGGCAAGTTCTATGATTTTGCCAAGGCCGGGAAGTCGCTGACCCCCGGCGGCAGCTATCTCGCCATTCTCGGCGCCAAGCGCTATGCCTTCCAGGTCGACGCCAGCGCCACCTCATCGCCGACGCCGATCGTCGGCCGCCTGCTGCGGCTCGAATAGGCGGCTTGCGACGGGGCGATGCGGCGGATCGGAAGGCGGGACATCGTTGCAGCGATCCTGATTGCGCTCTTCGCGGGCGCGGTCTTCACGTCTCCGCCGCTTCAGACGCTGCAGGGCCTGTCGCTCGACATCCTCACCGCGATGCGCGGCAAGCTGGTCGGCGACCGCCGCGATCCCGCGACATCGCCGGTCGTCGTCGTGGCCATCGACGGGGAGACCTACGACACTCCGCCCTTCAAGGGATCGCCGACGCTGACCTGGACGCGCGAAATTGGCCGCGTGCTCGGAAGCATCACTGAGGGCGGCGCCAAGGTGATCGGCTTCGACGTCATCTTTCCCAGCTCGATCGAGCAGTCGGAGATTCCCTTCGGCGACGCGCCACTCGGCAGCCGCATGAAGGGTTTTGACCGGGACTACCTCATCGCACTCCGGCAACTCTCCGACAGCGGCAAGCTGGTGCTCGGCGAGATCCTGAGCAACGACCATCCGGACAGGCCCTACCCCGCACAACGACTTGCGGTGAAAAACAATGTCCGCGCCCTCAACGTTCACACCGACATCGACGACGTGATCCGGCGGATGCCGCTGAGCTTTGCCATCGACGGCAAGCCGGTCCCTGCGATGGCGATCGAACTCGCCGCGCGCGCGCTCGGCACGACGCCCGGAACCGAGCCATCCGGCGCGATGCAGCTGTCCGGCTACACGATCCCGAGCGCGATCCCCAACACGTTGACGCTCAACTTCCGCGGCATGGGCCGCGACATCCCGGCCTATTCCTTCGCCAACCTGCGTGCCTGCGTCGAGAAGGGCGACCGCGATTTCTTCCGCCGCGCCTTCGAGGGCAAGGTCGTCCTGCTCGGCACCGTCCTCAATTTCGAGGACCGCAAGCTCACCTCGATGCGGCTTTCCGGCGGATATGACGGCTCGCCCGCGCCGCGCTGCGCCCTGCCCGCCTCGGCGGGTACCGCGCAGAAGGCCCGCAGCGATATCGCCGGCGTGTTCGTGCATGCCACCGTCGTGCGAAACCTGATCGAGCGCGATGCCGTGACCGAGCTCGGCTTTCCGGCGCGGACCATCCTCACGATTGCGTTCGCGGCGATCATCGCCTGCGCGGCCTGCATGCTCGCACCCGGCGGCGCGGTGATCGCCTGGCTCGCCCTCACCGCCGTTTACGCCGGTGTGGCCGTCGGAGCGTTCGTGCATGCCCTGGCGCTGCCCTTGACGGAACCCGCGCTCGCGAGCCTCGCCGCGCTCGCGATGATGATCGGCTACCGCTTCATGCTGGCCGATCGCGACGAGCGTTTTCTGCGCAAGAGCTTCGCCTTTTATCTCGCGCCCGAGGTGATCGAGACGATGGTAGCCTCCGGCAAGATGCCGGCGCTCGGCGGCGAGATGCGCAACGTCACTATGTTCTTCTCCGACCTCAGCGGGTTCTCCTCGATCGCAGAGACGATGACGCCGGGCGAGCTGGTCACGTTGATGAACGAATATCTCTCCGCCATGACCGACATCATCGAAGGCCATGGCGGCTATGTCGACAAATATATCGGCGATTCCATCGTCGCCATGTTCGGCGCGCCGGCCGACGATCCCGCCCACGCGCGCAATGCCGTCCGCGCGGCGCTGAAGTGCCACGAAAAGCTGGCGGACCTCAACGCCAACAACGCCGCCTTCGCGGGCCACGGCCTGTCGCACCGCATCGGGCTCAACAGCGGCGAAGCCGTGGTCGGCAATATCGGCTCCCGCCGCCGCTTCAACTACACCGTGATGAGCGACACCGTGAACGTCGCCTCGCGGCTCGAGGGTGCGAACAAATATTACGGCACCGCGATCATGGCCTCGGAGGCGACAGTGGCGCAGACAGGTGACGCCTTCGCCTGGCGCGAGCTCGACGCAATCAGGGTGCAGGGCCGCGGCGAGGCGATCAAGGTGTTCGAGCCGCTGGCGGAGAGAGACGGGGAGAGTGCCGAGCAGAAGAAGGTGACGGCGTTGTATGCGGAAGGACTGGCCTGCTGGCGCGCACGGGAGTTCGCGAAGGCGGTTGATGCGTTCGACCGGCTAGCCAAGGTCGATCCGCCATCGTCAATGTTTGCAAAGCGCGCCAGAGCGCTTGTCGCAAATCCACCGTCGCTGGAATGGACACCAGTCAACACGCTCGAAGGGAAGTAGCCGCGTCAGCCGAGAGCGCTAGCTTCCCCTCTCCCCTTGCGGGAGAGGGTGGCTCGCCGCAAGGCGGCGAGACGGGTGAGGGGTTTCTCTCGGCGCATCCAACTCTCACTTGAATTCGCGGAGACATACCCCTCATCCGGCGCTTCGCGCCACCTTCTCCCACAAGGGGAGAAGGGAGGGCAGCATCGCGTGTTGCGCGATCATCTCGCTCAAAACGGCAGTCCCACATAATTCTCCGCGAGCAGGCGCTGCGCCGTCTCGGACGAGAACAGATATTCCAGCTCCGTCTGCTGAAGACGATCCTCATAGTCGAGACGATCGGGGAAGCGATGCAGCAGCATCGTCATCCACCAGGAGAAACGCTGCGCCTTCCAGATCCGCGCCAGCGCCTTGGCGGAATAGCCTTCGAGGCCGGAATCATCGCCGCTCTGATAATGTGCGAGCATGGCGTGATAGAGATAGTAGATGTCGGAGGCGGCGCTGTTCAGCCCGCGCGCGCCGGTGGGCGGCACGATGTGGGCGGCATCGCCGGCGAGGAACAGGCGGCCATAGCTCATCGGTTCGGCGACGAAGCTGCGCAATGGCGCGATGCTCTTTTCGATCGCGGGCCCCGTGATCAAGCGGCCGGCGACCTCTTCCGGCAGGCGGCGCTTCAGCTCGGCCCAGAACGCGTCGTCCGACCAGTCCTCGACCTTGTCGGTGAGCGGCACCTGGATGTAGTAGCGGCTCAGCACCTGTGAACGCAGGGAACACAGCGCAAAGCCGCGCTCGTGCTTCACATAGATCAGCTCGGACGAGACCGGCTTGGTGCGCGACAGCACCCCGAGCCAGCCAAACGGATAGACCTTCTCGTATTCGCGCAGCACGTCCTTTGGGATCGACCTGCGGCTGACGCCGTGGAAGCCGTCGGCGCCGACGATGTAGTCGCAATCGACGCGAACGATCTCGTCGTTCGAGCGGTACGTCACGTAGGGGCGGTCCGACGCGAGATCATGCGGCGTCACGTCCTCGGCATTATGCACGACCTTGCCGCCAAGGCGGTCGCGCGCCTCGTAGAGGTCGCGCGTCAGCTCGGTCTGGCCGTAGACCAGCACCGAATTGCCGCCGGAGTGCTTGTGCAGATCGATGTGGGAGAGCCCCCCGTCATGGGCGATCTCGAACCCCCGGTGGATCTCGCCTTCGCGGTCCATCCGCTCGCCGCATTGCGCCTCGCGCATCAGTTTTGCAAAACCGTGCTCGAGCACGCCGGCGCGGATCCGGGCCAGCACGTGGTCGCGGCTGTATTTCTCCAGCACGACCGTGTCGATGCCCTTCAGATGCAGGAGCTGGGACAAGAGCAGCCCGGACGGCCCGCCACCGATGATACAGACCTGAACTTTCATTTTCGCGTCCTCCCGTCGGCACTTTTTTGCAGATTCAGCCGCGCAAACCGATGGAGGGTTTCGTCTTTGTCTTGTACTATTCGAACATGAAAAGCGCCGCCCCTGCCCCCGCGATCCGCGTCTACAATCTGTTCGGCGAGTCCGGCGACCTGCCCGACGTCGTGCATTGTGAGACGATCGCGTCCCGCTCCGTACTTCACGACTGGACCCTGGCCGTGCACCGCCATGCCCGGCTGCACCAGGTCCTGCTGATCGAGCGCGGCGGCGGCGAGGCGACGCTCGACGGACGCGTGGTGCCGTTGAAGCCGATGCAGATCGTCAACGTACCCGTCGGACACGTCCACGGCTTCCGCTTCGTGCCTGAGACCCAAGGCTGGGTGCTGACCATCGCGGCGGAGATTCTGGACGAGGCGCTGCTCGCCGCCGAAGGCCTGCGCGGGGCCCTGTCACAATCAGGCGTGGTGCGCGGCACCCCGCAGATCCGCGCCACCATGAAGCAGATCTTCGCCGAACACGCCGCCCGCGATTTCGGCCGCGCACATGTGCTGCGCGCTTTGTCGGCAGCCATGATCGGGCTGGTGGCCCGCGCGCTCACGAGCGAGACCGGTGGCAATGGCACTGCCGAATCCGGCCTGTTCCGCCGCTTCGAGGCGCTGCTCGAGCAGCATCATCTGGAACGCTGGAGCGTCGCGGACTACGCAGGCGCGCTGTCGATCACGCCGACCCATCTCAACCGGGTGACGCGGGCGGCGACCGGCGACACCGCCTCGCACCTGATCCTCAACCGCCTGATCCGCGAGGCGCGGCGCAACCTCGTCTACACCAACCTGCCGGTCTCGACGATCGCTTACGCGCTCGGCTTCGAGGACCCCGCCTATTTCAGCCGCGTTTATGCCGCCGCCACGGGGCTATCGCCGCGCGCCTTTCGCACCCGGCTGCATGGTGATGAAGGCTGACACATCAGCCGATCGAACAGCCGCGCCCAAGGTCGAAGGCCACGCTGGGAACCGCAATGGCCTTCGTTGCCCGCGCTGCCACTTACCTTCGTATATCGGGCCCTATCCTTTGGATAGAGGCCCTTTACCTCAGTACAATTGAGTAGGGAATGCGCGCGCCTTAGCCTGGCTGCATTCGGCGCCCTGGCGCTGGTGGCATTGGATCCTCCCTAACCTGGGCGCAAGACGGCCGCCCCTGTCCGGTCGTCTGCGCTGCTTTTTTTCGGCAAGCCATCGGTGCCTTCATTGTTTTTCCGGCCGACACACACCGCGCCCTGGCGGTGGGATCGGCCGCCTTTCGCGTGCAACTGGAGATTTACGCATAATGTCTTCGATTGAGAAGATCGCACTCTTTATCGATGGCTCCAATCTCCATGCCACCTCCAAGGCGCTCGGCTTCGACATCGACTACAGGCGTCTGCTCGGCGAATTCCAAAGCCGAGGTGCGCTGTTGCGGGCCTTCTACTACACGACCCTCATCGAGGATCAGGAGTATTCGTCGATCCGCCCCTTGATCGATTGGCTCGACTATAACGGATACACCGTCGTCACCAAGTTCACGAAGGAATTCGTCGACGCCATCACCGGCCGCCGCAAGGTGAAGGGCAGCATGGATGTCGACCTCGCCGTAAATGCGATGGAGCTCGCCGAGCACGTCGATCAGATCGTGTTGTTCTCGGGCGATGGCAATTTTCGTTCGCTGGTGGAAGCGCTGCAGCGCCGCGGTGTCCGCGTGACGGTCGTCTCCACACTCTCCACTCAGCCAGCCATGGTCGCCGACGACCTGCGCCGACAGGCGGACGTATTCATTGATTTGGCAGAACTGAAACCAAAAGTGGGGCGCGATCCGGCCAATCGGCCGGGATCGCGCGAGATGCGCCAGTTACCGCAATTCCTCGCGCGCGTAGCGATCGATCGCGGCGACCAGGTGGAGTGATCCTGCGGGAGGCCGCACGACTCTCAGACGTCGAAGAACACGGTCTCCTCGGGCCCCTGCAAATTGATCGTGAAGGAATACACGACCTTGCCGGCGCGCTCGCTTCGCGTTGCGATCAACGTCTTGCGCCGGGCCGGCTGTTCGATCAGGTTGAGCACGGGGTCTCCGGCGTTGGCAGCCTCTTCATCCGAGAAATAGAGCCGCGTGTTGAGACCGATATTGATGCCGCGCGCGACGATCCAGACATTGACGTGCGGCGCGCATTTGCGCCCTGCCTTGTCGGTGATGGCGCCGGGCTTGATGGTCTCGAAGGTCACGAGCCCGCTGTCGAAGTCGGAGCCGGCGCGGCCCCAGCCGCGAAACTCCTGCTCCAGCGCGCCGGCCGAGCGGTCGGCCGGATGGTTGTAGCGGCCGGCCGCATTGGCCTGCCAGATTTCCAGCAGCACGTCGCGCAGCGGCGTACCGGTGCCGTCAAGCACCTTGCCTTCCAGCGTGATGCGTTCGCCCCGGGTGTTCGGCGTCACCAGCACGTTGGAAAAGTTCTTCTCGAAGATATCGAAGCCGGCCATGGCCGGGATCAGGCCGATGTGGACGTAGGGGCCGGCGGTCTGCGAGGCGGTTTCCTTGAGATAGTTGAGCGGCTGCGGCATTTGCTCAGTTCCCCGCGGTGCGATTTTCGAAATAGGTGGAACGCTGACCGCGCAGGACGATGTCGAAGCGGTACGCGAGCGAGTCGAACGGTGTCGAGGCGTTGAGGTCGAGCGGCGCGACCAGGCGATCGAGCGCATCCTTGTCCGGAATCGTCGTCAGGATCGGGCAGACCGGGATCAGGGGATCGCCCTCGAAATACATCTGCGTGATCAGCCGCTGCGCAAAGCCCGAGCCGAACACCGAGAAGTGGATGTGGGCGGGACGCCAGCTGTTGACGAAGTTGCGCCAGGGATAAGGACCCGGCTTCACGGTGCGGAAATAATAATAGCCGGTGTCGTCAGTCAGCGCGCGGCCGCAGCCGCCGAAATTCGGATCGATCGGCGCCAGATACGTGTCCTTCTTGTGCCGGTAGCGGCCGCCGGCATTGGCCTGCCAGAATTCGACCAGCGTGTTCGGAACGCCGCGGCCGGTCTCGTCCAGCACGCGACCGTGGACGATGATGCGCTCGCCGACGGGATCGCCGTCCTTGGCGTAGTTGCGGATCAGGTCGTTGTCGAGCGGGCCGAGATCGTTGTGGCCGAAGACCGGTCCCGTGATTTCCGAGACCGAATTCTCCAGTGACAGCAGCGCCTGGCGCGGCGAGCGCAGCACCGAGGATTTGTAGCCCGGGGCATACGCGGGCGGATGGATGGAACGGTCGCGCTGGAAGAAGCCGCCGTCGCCGAGCGGCGGCGTGAGCGGCTCGGGGCGGTTGAGGCGGGGATCCTGCAAGGCTGTCGCCTGGGCATTCATCGGCGTTGTCTCTCCCTAGGGCATCCCGGGGTCCGGGTGCGCGGCTTATTGAACGATAATGCCGCCACCTATTCTCAAGATAAATAGATCGATTATAATGAATTCCATGAAAAAAATCGATCATTTGGCCCTCGACGGCCATGCCCTCGAATTGTTCCTCGCCGTGCTGGAAGAAGGCTCGGTGACGGCGGCGGCAACGCGGCTCGGCCTGACGCAATCCGCCGTCAGCCACAGCCTGAATAAGCTGCGGCGGATCGCTGGAGATCCGCTGTTCGCCAAGTCCGGCCGCGGCATCGTCGCCACCGCGCACGCCCAGGCCCTCGCGGCGAAGGCGCGTGCGCTGATCGACGAGATGCGCAGCTTTGCCGGCGGCGTCAGCTTCGAGCCGGCGCAGGCCCAGCTCTCGCTGACGATCGCCGCCAACGATTTCCAGCGCGACCTGTTGCTGCCGCGCTTCTTCGGCCATGTCAGCGAACAGGTGAAGAGCCTGCACCTGCGGGTAATCCCCTCGCAGTCACCCTCACCCGCGATGCTGCGCGAGAACCGGTGCGATCTCATGATCACGCCGCTGCCGCCGTCCGGCGTCGACATCGTGCAGAAGCGCGTGCTGAGCGACCACTACGTCTGTTACTTTGACCCGAAGGCACGTACCGCGCCCGCCGGTCGCAGCGCCTATCTCGCAGCGCGCCACATCACCGTGGTCTACACCGACAATGAGCGGCTCGACTTCGACCGCCGGCTGGCGGCCAACGGCTTCCACCGCGACATCGCCATCTCCGTGCCGAGCTTTTCAGGCGTGCCGTCGTTCCTGCGCGGCACGCAGATGCTCGCGAGCATGCCGAGCCTGCTCGCGTCCGGTGTCATGCAGGGCTTCGCACATGCCCGAATTCCGCTGGCCTCGGGCACTCGGACCCTGGCCGAGCTGCCGATGTTCATGGTCTGGCACCAGCGCTACCAGAAAGACCCGGCCCATCGCTGGATCAGGAACCAGCTCGAGACGGTAGCAGAGACCGCCGCAGGAACATGAACGGCAGAATCGGGAACGTCCGAACTTCAGGTCAATTCCGCCGACAGCTTGCGCATCGCGCGGTCGAGAACCTCGACCTCCTCCGAAGTCAGTACGGCAAGCAGCCTCGTCTCCCGTTCCAGCGCGAACGGCACGATCTTGCGGAAAAGCGCGCGGCCTGCTGACGTCAGCGAAACGATCAGCTCGCGACGGTCATCAGAAGCATGTTTTCGGCTGACGATGCCGCGCGTCTCCAGTCCCTGGACGGCGCGGCTGACCTGCATCTTGTCGAGCGTGGTGAGCGGCCCGATTTCCTTGGTCGCAATCTGGGTCCGCGCGCCAAGAATGGCAAGCACACGCCATTCCTGACGCGTCAGCGCAAAGCGTTCCGAATAGACTTCGGCCACGGCCAGCGACACCTGTTCGGCCAGACGCGCCAGCCGATACGGAAAATACTGCTGCAGATCGAGCTCGGCGCCGGCATCCTGCGCCGGACCCGCTGCCCTATTTCGTGCTTCGCGCAAACGTCCCGCCATGCCGCTCAGTCCCTGGCTTGCATTCCTGCAAAAGTTTTCCGGGCAGATTGATCCAGATCAACCCAGGAGATTGTAACATTTGATACTAATTCCGCAACCATCAAAGGGAGTGACGCCGCCATGAAAATCGAGAAGATCCATCACGTCGCCTATCGCTGCGTCGACGCCAAGGCAACCGTCGAGTTCTACAAGAAGGTCTTGAACATGGATCTTCTCGGCGCGATCGCCGAGGATCGCGTGCCTTCCACCAAGGCACCCGATCCGTACATGCACATTTTCCTCGATGCAGGGAACGGCAACATCCTCGCCTTCTTCGAGCTGCCGAACTCGCCGCCCATGGGCCGCGATCCCAACACGCCGGAATGGACCCAGCACATCGCCTTTCAGGTCAAGGACCTCGCCGAGCTCGAGGAAGCCCGGGCGCGCGCGGAAGCTGCCGGCCTCGACGTCGTCGGCGTCACCGACCACACCATCTTCAAGTCCATCTACTTTCGCGATCCGAGCGGCCACCGCCTCGAGATCGCGGCCTGGACCGCCACGCCGGACCAGATCGACCGCATGAAATCGGTCGCGCACGAGATGGTCGAGGAATGGTCACGCACCAAGCGTCCGCCACGTCATAACGCCTGGATGCACGAGAAAGAGTTTCAGGACGCGCATTGAATTCGGCACGACTCGCGAGGAACCGGACATGACGAACTACATCTATCCGAAGTTCGGCTATTTGCGCTCGAAAGAACAGGCCGAGGGCATCGTCAAACGGCACCCGATCGTCGTCATCGGCGCAGGTCCCGTTGGGCTCACCGCAGCCCTCGATTGCGCGGCGCGCGGCCAGCCGGTTGTTTTGCTCGACGACAACGATACCGTCAGCATCGGCTCACGCGCCGTCTGCTATGCCAAGCGCCCGCTGGAGATCTGGAACCGGCTCGACTGCGCCGATCCTATGGTCGAACGCGGCGTGAGCTGGAACGTCGGCAAGGTATTCTTTCGCGACGAGCTTTCCTACCAGTTCGACCTCCTGCCCGAGAGCGACCACGAGTGGCCCGCCATGATCAACCTCCAGCAATATCATTTGGAGGAGATCCTGGTCGCCAGGTGCCGCGCCAGCCCACTCATCGATCTACGCTGGAAGCACCGGCTGATCAGCCTCAAGCAGGCGGCCGATCATGCCGAGCTCGCGGTGGAGACGCCCGATGGCATCTTCACTATGGAGGCGCAGTGGGTGATCGCCTGCGACGGCGCCAATTCCGATACGCGCAAGATGGTAGGCGCCGAATTCAAGGGGCAGTACTTTGAGGACCGCTTCCTGATCGCCGACGTCGCCATGAAGGCGGATTTCCCGACCGAGCGTTGGTTCTGGTTCGATCCGCCGTTCCATCCCGCGCAGTCCGTGCTCCTGCACCGGCAGGCCGACGACATATGGCGCATCGACTTCCAGCTCGGCTGGGACGCAGATCCCGACGAGGAGAAGCGGCCGGAGCGGGTCATCCCGCGCATCAAGGCGATGCTGGGCGAGGATACGGAGTTCGAGCTCGAATGGGTCTCGATCTATCAGTTCGCCTGTCGGCGGATCGACGAGTTCCGCCACGGCAGGGTGCTGTTTGCCGGCGATGCTGCACACCAGGTCTCACCGTTCGGTGCCCGCGGCGCCAACACCGGCGTGCAGGACATCGACAATCTCGCCTGGAAGCTCGCTATGGTATTGCGTGGAGAGGCGCCGGAGGCGCTCCTCGACAGCTATCACGACGAACGCGCATACGCCGCCGATGACAACATCCTGAACTCGACGCGAGCGACCGACTTCATCACACCAAAAACCAAGGTAAGCCGCCATTTCCGCGACGCCGTGCTCGAACTCGCGCAGCATCACGGCTTTGCGCGCCCACTGGTCAACAGCGGCCGGCTGTCGACACCAACGCCTTACGTTACCTCGCCCCTCAATACCTTCGACGACAGCCTGCTCGACGGCGAGATGCGGCCCGGCACCAACGCTGCGGACGCTCCGGTGACGATTGGCGGCAAGCCCGACTGGTTTCTCAACTGCCTTGGCGCGGGCTTCGTCGTCGTGACATTCGACCAAGCGGTGGACAACGAGCGGATCGAGGTCGGGCCAATCGCGGCACGGGTCATCCGTGTCGGGCGTGACATTGATGATCCCAGGGGTGTTCTGGCGAGTCGCTACGGCACGTCGACTGGCACCACATACCTCTTCCGGCCCGACCAATATGTCGCCGCGCGCTGGGCCGGCTTCGACGAAGGAAAGATCTCCGCGGCGCTGTTGCGCGCTACTGCTCAAGACGCCGTACGGCAGAAGGAGATTGCGGCATGATGCTCAACCGCTCACCGAATATCGCCGATCCAGACGGATTCTATGCCGAACTGATCGGCAGCCAGCGGGATTTGAACGAAGAGCAAGCGCTGCGCATGAACGCTCGGCTGATCCTGCTGCTCGCCAATCACATCGGCGACCGCGACGTGCTCGCGGAGGCAATCAGCTGCGCGCGCAGCGGCCGCGGATAGACGCGTCTTCGCACCGCCCTCGATATCAGGATGTTCGGCGTCGTTGCCGGATCAGGCCGAAGCCATCTTCCGGTACGGGCCGGCGGTGACGGGAGGCAGCCTTCCAACAGGCCTTTCCCAAATTCAGGCCGCCCTTCGCCAAACCCACTGGTTGCGCGCGGACCGCCACGCTAGAATTCGGCCATGACAGTGACCGATATTGCGAGCCGGACCTACAATCACAGCTGGCGGCTGGATCCCATCATCCGCAGCCTGCTCGATACCGACTTTTATAAGCTATTGATGTTACAGATGATTCGGGAAGATTACTCGAATCAGCAGGTGACCTTCTCGGTCATCAACCGCTCGCGCCATGTGCGGCTCGCCGAGATCATCGACGAGGGCGAGCTGCGCGCCCAGCTCGACCACGCCCGCACCATCCGCTTCACCAAGAAGGAGCTGATCTGGCTCGCCGGTAACACCTTCTACGGCAAGACCCACATGTTCTCGGCGGATTTCATCCGCTGGCTGGCCGAATTCCGCCTGCCCGAATACGAGCTGCGCAAGGTCGAGGGGCAGTACGAATTGCACTTCCACGGGCCGTGGACCCACACCACGATGTGGGAGATTCCGGCGCTCGCGATTCTCAACGAGCTGCGCTCGCGCGCGGCGATCAAGGGCCGCGGCCGCTTCGAGCTCGACGTGCTCTACGCCCGCGCCAAGGCCAAGCTGTGGACCAAGGTCGAGCGGCTGCGCAAGCTCGAGAACCTGAGGCTCTCCGACTTCGGCACCCGCCGGCGTCACGGCTTTCTCTGGCAGCGCTGGTGCGTCGAGGCGGTGAAGGAAGGCCTCGGCCCCTCCTTCATCGGCACCTCCAACGTGCTGCTCGCGATGGACAACGACCTCGAGGCCATCGGCACCAACGCGCACGAGCTGCCGATGGTCGCGGCCGGGCTCGCCAAGGACGACGAGGAGTTGCGCTGGGCGCCCTATCGCATTCTCGACCAGTGGCGTCAGACCTACGGCGGCAACCTCCTGATCGCACTGCCCGACGCCTTCGGTACGAAAGCGTTCCTGCGCGATGCGCCGGAATGGGTCGCCGACTGGACCGGCTTCCGCCCCGACAGCGCGCCGCCAATCCAGGCCGGCGAGGAGATCATCGCCTGGTGGGAGAAGAAGGGCCGCAACCCCAGGGACAAGCTGCTCGTCTTTTCCGACGCGATGGACGTCGGCTCGATCGAGGAGACCTATCACCACTTCACCGGCCGCGTGCGGCTCTCTTTCGGCTGGGGCACCAACCTCACCAACGACTTCGTCGGCTGCGCCCCGGACGGCTCGTTCAATCTCGATCCGATCTCGCTGGTCTGCAAGGTGTCGTCGGTCGACGGCCATCCGGCGGTCAAGCTCTCCGACAATCCGGAGAAGGCAACCGGCCTCCCCTCGGAGATCGAGCGTTACCTGCGCGTGTTCGGCGACGTCGGCCGCGTGCGCAAGCCGGTGCTGGTCTAGCAATTCTCTCGATCGGGTAAACCGCACGCCACGAATGCGCGGCATTGGTTCGCCAATACCGCGCCAGTTCCGCTTCCTCAGTATTTGAAGCGATCTGCGCGCATCCACGTCACGACGCCTTCACCCTACGGCGCAGTCCCCCGCGTCTTTCAGGTCGAGTTAAGCAACCATCCCTTCTACTTGACGTTGCAGGCGCAACGCTCCGCTGGGGTTGTTGATCGATTTGGGGAACTAAGGGTGTTTCGCAGGACATCGGCGTCGACGAAGGGACACAGCTTCCTTCATGTCATCAAGCTCGTCTCGCCTTTCGTGATGGTCGTCGTGCTTCAGGCGGCGATTGCGGGATTCAGCCTCGAGGTGATGTCATCGGTCCGCGCCTATGTCGCGGGCGAAGCGCTGTGGTCGCGCTCGCAGAAGAACGCCGTCTATTTCCTCAATAGCTATTTGCATTCGGGCGAACCGAGCCAGTTCGCGCAATACCAGGCCTCGCTCGCCGTTCCGATCGGCGACGAGTTCGCACGCTGGGCGCTCGAGCGAGATCCCGTCGACGTCGAAGCCGCCCGCATCGGCTTCCTGCAAGGCGGCAACCATCCCGATGACGTTCCGGGATTGATCTGGCTGTTTCGCTATTTCAACCGCGTCAGCTTCCTCCAGGAAGCGATCCGCGAGTGGGCGGCCACCGATCCGATGCTGCTGGAGCTGAGCGTGTTCGGCGAGGTCATCCGGTCCGAGCTGGAGAAGGGCCCTGTTCAGGACAGCGGCCGCCTGCGATTCCTGTCGTCGCGGCTCTCTGAGCTCAACACCCAGTTCACGGTGCATGCCAACCGCTTCTCCACCGTCCTCGGCGAAGGCTCCCGCGCGATCAAATTGACGCTGACCAGCATCAACATCCTCACCGCCGTGACGCTGATCCTGCTGCTGATCTGGCACACGCGGCGATTGGTGCTGCAACGACAGGCGTTCGAGGATGCCCTGCATGCCGAGAAGGAGCGCCTGGCCTGGCAGGCGTCGCACGACTGGCTGACGGGCCTTGCCAACCGCCGCGCCTTCGAGGCGCGCCTGCAAGGCGAGCTCGACAATATCGCGGCAGGCTCGCTGGGCCTGATCCTGCTCGACCTCGACCAGTTCAAGAACGTCAACGACAGCTGCGGCCATCTTGCGGGCGACCGCCTGCTCTGCCAGGTCTCGCGCCTCCTGCAACAGGACCGGCGCCCGCATGATCTGGTGGCCCGGCTCGGCGGCGACGAATTCGGCCTGATCCTGCCGCGGTGCTCGCCGTTCGACGCAACGGACATCGCCGAACGGCTGCGACGAGCGCTCGAGCTGTTCAGCTTCGCCTGGGACGATCGCTGCTTTGCAGTGACCGCCAGCATCGGCATCACCTGCATCACCGACCGCGACACCACGCTCGAGGACGCGATGCGGCGCGCGGATGCCGCCTGCTATCGCGCCAAGGAAAAGGGACGCAATCGGGTTCAGGTCGACGGTGTGCGGGCCGACGTCGTCCTCGTTGCAGCACGGCCACGCGAAGCGGCCCGCGCTTGAGGCCGCCCGCCCTATCGGCGCAAAGGCAGAATCCCGAGGCCCGCAAGGTGCGCGTCGAGGAACTGCTCCACCTGCTGGCGCAGCAACTGGGGCGGCACGGCCACCATGCGCTCCTCGAGACCGAGTGAGATGATGCCGTGCACCGCGGAGAACAGGGTGCGCGACAACAGCGCGATCTTCACGTCATCCGCTTCCGGCAGCAGCCGCACCAGCGGCGGGTGCATCAGCGCGAAGGCGTCCATCACCATCTGAAGGATGTCGTCCGGATAGGGGCGATCGTCCTCCATCCGATGCTCGAACAGCGAACGCAGCAAATTGGCGTGCTCCGCAAAGAATTCGAGATAGGCCTCGGCAAGCCCGTAGAGCTGGCCGACCGGATCCCCGGCCGGAACCCCCGAAAGCCGCGATGTGAGCGCCTGAACGGTCTCCCGATTGACGGTCAGGATCACCCCGTCGAAGTCGCCGAACTCGTTATAGACGCTGCCGACCGAGCAGCCGGCGGCTTCGGCGACGTCACGAACCTTCAATGATCTCAAACCCTTAGAAGAAATTATGGTGCGGGCGATCTCCAGGATCAGGAGCCGTCGCCGAACTTTTTTTTGGTCGCGCAGCGATTCTTCTTGAACATTGTTCATTTTCAAGCTACTCATGTGAACATTGTTCAAATTAACCCGGAGACCTGCAAAATGCAAACCCTCGCTGTTGATATTGCCACCACCTTCGTCGACGACGCCGCAGCCCTCGTGACCGGTCTTGGCCGGGCCGCCCTCAAGCTCGTGATGGCGCCGATCGATCGCATCGCCAATGCCTGCGACATTGCCGGCGTGCTCGCTGAGCGTCGCGCGACCTTCCGGATGTGGCGCGCCAACCGTGGCCGCGCCCGTCGCGAAGGCCGCAGGTTCAGCCTGCTTGGTCGCTTCTCCCCCTTTCGCCACCTCGCTCACCTCACCTGAGGCACCCGCCGCGAAGCGGTTCGAATGCAAGAAAAGGCCGCAATGAAGGACTTACCATTTTCCGACATTCGCGGCCGATGTCGCGGGCCTTGCCGGTGCGGTTCAGTTTTTGCTCACGGCCCGTCGCATATCCGGGTCAGCGCGGCCCTTCCGTCCAAAGCCGACGCGGCCGCAACCGGAAATTTGCGAACCTAACGAGACCATTTGGAGACCAACAGGATCGGAGGGATCGAGGGGACAGAGCAGGCCGACGACCATCGTCACTCTGCAATCGTTCGTCCCATTCCCTTCCGGTCGTGACGCTTTCACCGCCCACGAAGCAACCTCAGGCTGCCTTTCCAAAACAGGACTAGTCATGATCAGGGAATTGATGTCGTCACGCCGCTTCGCGCCGCTGTTCTGGGCGCAGTTCTTCTCGGCGCTCAATGACAACGTGCTCAAGAACGCACTCGTCATCATCCTGCTTTACAGTGCCGCGACCGGCCACGGCGACGCGCTGGTGACGGTGGCAGGCGCCGTCTTCATCTTCCCCTATTTCATCCTGTCCGGGCTCGGCGGACAGCTCGCCGACAAATACGTCAAATCCGTCGTCGCAAGGCGACTCAAATTCACCGAGATCTTCGCCGCGGGCTTTGCCGCCGCCGGCTTCTTCCTGCACTCGGTGCCGCTGCTGTTCGCAGCGCTCGCGCTGTTCGGCATCATCGCCGCCCTGTTCGGCCCCGTGAAATATTCCATGCTGCCGGACCAGCTCGAGCTCGGCGAGCTCGCGACCGGCAATGCGCTGGTCGAAGGCGCGACCTTCATGGCCATCCTGCTCGGCACCGTCGCCGGCGGCCAGTTCGTGGCCGGCTCCGCCCATATGGGCTGGGTCGCATCCGCCGTGGTGGTGCTGGCTCTGCTGTCCTGGGCTTTCGCTTCCCGCATTCCGCAGACCACGCCCTCCGCGCCCGATCTGCCCGTCGATGCCAATCCCTGGACCTCGACGCTCGGCTTACTGAAGACGCTGCACGCCGACCACCGTCTGTGGGACGGGACCGTGATCGTCTCCTGGTTCTGGCTGGTCGGCGCCATCGTGCTGTCGCTGCTGCCGGCGCTGGTCAAGGAGGTCGTCGGCGGCACCGAAGGCGTGGTGACGCTGTGTCTTGCGATCTTCGCGATCGGCATCGCCATCGGCTCGCTGTTCGCGGCGCAACTGAGCCACGTTCGCCCGAACCTCGCCCTGGTGCCGATCGGCGCCATCATCATGGGGTTTGCCGGCCTCGATCTCGCCTGGGCCATTGGCGTGACCACCAAGGGTCACGACATCACCGCGCTCGACTTCGCAACCTCGTTCGCGGGCCTGCGCATGCTGATCGACTTCGTCGCCTTCGCATTCGGCGGCGGCCTGTTCGTCGTCCCCTCCTTCGCCGCAGTCCAGGCCTGGTCGGTCCCCTCCGAGCGCGCCCGCATCATCGCGGCCGGCAATGTGCTACAGGCTGCCTTCATGGTGGTCGGCTCGCTGTTCGTCGCGCTGCTGCAGGCCGCAGGCCTCCATGTCGGCTGGATCTTCTTCGGCCTTGGCGTCGCCAGCTTCGGCGCGGTGTGGTTCGTGCTGACGAAATGGGGCAAGGAAGGCGTGCGCGATTTCGGCGGGTTGCTGTTCCGCGCACTGTTCCGCACCGAGATCCGCGGCCTCGAGAACCTGCCGCCATCCGGCACGCGCATGCTGATCGCGCCGAACCATGTCAGCCTGATCGACGGCCCGCTGCTGCACGCCGTGCTGCCGATCGACGCGAGTTTCGCGGTCGATACCGGCATCGCCAAGGCCTGGTGGGCCAAGCCGTTCCTGCGGGTGGTGAAGCATTACACCATGGACCCGACCAAGCCGCTGGCCGCGCGCGACCTGATCAAGCTGGTTGCCGCCGGCGAGCCGGTGGTCATCTTTCCGGAAGGACGCATCACCGTCTCCGGCTCGCTGATGAAGGTTTATGACGGCACCGCGATGATCGCGGACAAGGCCGACGCCGTGGTCGTGCCCGTCCGCATCGAAGGCGCGCAGCGCTCGCATCTCAGCTACCTCAACAGCAGCCAGATCAAGCGCTCGTGGTTTCCGCGGGTGACGGTCACGATCCTGCCGCCGGTCAAGCTTCCGGTCGATCCGGCGCTGAAGGGCAAGGCACGCCGCAACGCCGCGGGTGCAGCGCTCCAGGACGTGATGATCGACGCTCTGGTCAAGAACGCCATGCTCGATCACTCGCTGTTCGAAGCGCTCGGACACGCCTATCGCGACCGCGACACCGGAAAGGTCATCGTCGAGGACGCGCTCGGCACCAAGCTGACCTATCGCAAGCTGATCCTGGGCGCGCAGGTCCTGAGCCGGAAGCTGGAAGACGGCACCGCCGTCGGCGAGAATGTCGGCGTGCTGCTGCCGAACTCCGCGGGCGTCGCCGTCGTCTTCATGGCCCTGCAGAACATCGGCCGCGTGCCGGCGATGCTCAACTTCTCGGCCGGTCCGGTCAACGTCCTCGCCGCCATGAAGGCCGCGCAGGTCAAGACCGTACTGACTTCGAAAGCCTTCATCGAGAAGGGCAAGCTCGACAAGCTGATGGCCGCAATCTCCGCGGAGGCGCGCGTGGTCTATCTCGAGGACGTCCGCGCCTCGATCGGTGTGGCCGACAAGATCAAGGGCCTGCTCGCAGGCACCGCGCCGCGTGTCGCACGCCAGGCGAACGATCCGGCCGTCGTGCTGTTCACCTCGGGTTCGGAAGGCACGCCCAAGGGCGTGGTGCTGTCCCACCGCAACATCCTCGCCAACGCGGCGCAGGCGCTGGCGCGGGTCGATGCCAACGCCAATGACAAGGTGTTCAACGTGCTGCCGGTGTTCCACTCCTTCGGGCTGACAGGCGGAATGATGATGCCGCTGCTCGCGGGCATTCCGATCTACATGTACCCGTCCCCGCTGCACTACCGGATCGTGCCCGAGCTGATCTACCAGACCGGCGCCACGATCCTGTTCGGCACCGACACGTTCCTCACCGGCTATGCGCGCTCGGCGCATGCCTACGACTTCCGCACCCTGCGTCTGGTGATCGCCGGCGCCGAGGCGGTCAAGGACCGCACCCGGCAGGTGTTCATGGAGCGCTACGGCATCCGCATCCTCGAGGGCTATGGTGTCACCGAGACGGCGCCGGTGCTGGCGATGAACACGCCGATGGCCAACCGTCCCGGCACCGTCGGCCGCCTGTCGCCGCTGATGGAAAGCCGCCTCGATCCGGTCCCCGGCATCGAGGTCGGCGGCCGCCTCTCCGTGCGCGGACCGAACGTGATGCTCGGCTACCTCAGGGCCGAAAATCCCGGCGTGCTCGAAGTGCTCGCGGAAGGCTGGCACGACACCGGCGACATCGTCGCCATCGACCCGGCCGGCTTTATCACCATCAAGGGCCGCGCCAAGCGCTTTGCCAAGATCGCAGGCGAGATGGTCTCGCTGTCCGCGGTCGAAAGCATCGCGGCGACGCTGTGGCCGCAGGCCGGCTCGGTCGCCGTGTCGATCCCCGACCAGCGCAAGGGCGAGCGCATCGTGCTGCTGACGACGGAGAAGACCGCCGAGCGCAGCGCGATGCAGAGCCAGGCCAAGGCGATCGGCGCGTCCGAGCTGACAGTGCCCGCCGCGATCATGGTGGTCGACAAGGTGCCGCTGCTCGGCACCGGCAAGACCGACTATGTCACGGCAACGACGATGGCCCGCGAGCAGGCGTCCGCGCCGGAGCGCGAGGTGGCGTAACGAGATGCAGGAGGCGCCTGAACCAGGCGACGCGCGATGCCCCGGAGTTGTTCTGCTTCACGGCATCGCGCGGACCTCGGCGTCCCTGACGAAGCTGGAACGGGCGCTGCGGGCGAGCGGGTTCACGACGCTCAACATCGACTATTCCAGCCGCAGCAAGCCGATCGCGGCCATCGCAGACGACATTCATCCGGCGATCGCCCGTTTCGCCGAACGTGACGCGCCGCTGCATTTCGTTGCGCATTCGATGGGCGGCCTCGTCGCGCGCGCTTATATCGCACGACACCGCCCGGCCCGGCTTGCCCGCGTCGTGATGCTGGGCACGCCGAACAGCGGCAGCGAGGTCGCTGATCTCCTGCAGGGATTGCTGCCCTACCGCGCATTCTACGGGCCAGCCGGCCTCGAGCTCACCACCACGCCCGCGACCACGCCGAATGCCCTTCCCGCCATCGACTATCCGGTCGGCGTGATCGCGGGAAACCGCTTCATCGATCCCGTCGCCGGCCTCTTCGTTCTCCCGAAGCCCAATGACGGACGGGTGTCGGTGCAGAGCGCGATGCTGGCCGGCATGACCGACCATGTCGTCGTGAAGGCGTCCCACACCGGGCTGCCGCGTCACGCCGCCGCGATCGCGCAGACGATCGCTTTTCTGCGCAACGGCCATTTTCGGCCGAGGTAACGGGTCACGGCGCCGTCCGCCGTTCCTGTGCATAACGAACCAGCGCCGCGAAGCGATAGATGCCGTGCACGAACTTGCCGTAGGGCATGGTGATGAACAGCGCAAACACGGCGCCGAGATGCAGCGCCAACAACGGCCCCATGGCCGCGGTCTCGCGCAGGAGCAGAAGCAGCATGCCGGTGAGACCGGTCAGGAACAGCATGGCGATGAAGCCGACATCCATGCCGTAGCTGTTCTCGTCCAGCAGTTCCGGCGCCCTGCGCAATTTCGCGACGTACAGGCCGATCGGCCCGACGATGAGGCCGATGCCGCCGAGCGCGCCGAGCACGACGGGCAGATCCCACCACGGATACGGCGCCTCGCGTCCGAGGAGATAGTGATACAGCGTGGCGACGGACGTCGCGGCAAAGCACAGCAGGAAGCCGTAGAACGTCAGGTGGTGATAGAGCTTGCGCCGGTCGGTCGGCTTGTCGTCCTCGTTGTAGCAGCCAACGCCGCCACCATGGAGATAGCGCAGCTCGCCGGCATCGCGGATCGCCTGGAAAATCGAGCCGCCGTCCGCTCTGCCGCCGATCGGCGTGCCGATATCGCGCCAGAAGGCACGCACGCTCATGACAAGTGCAAGGATGGCATAGAGGAGTGCCGCGCTGAACAACGCAGCCATCGCGTTGTGCGGCATCAGTTTGTAGAACGCCCCAGGCCCGGTATGGACACCGAACAGCACGCTGCGATCGTTCAGCGCAGCAAAGCCGAAGATAAAGGCGGCCATGCTGAGCGCAGCGACGATGCTGATCACGAGACCATTGCGCGCGAAGGCGCCGGACAACGCCCGCGGCCAGGCGTAGGCCGCATAAGACTCCGCGCGCGCGACCGCGAGCGTCTTCGGGACGTTGACGTCGAATTCGTGCGGCGGCGAGAACTGGCAATCGACGTAGCAGGCGCCACAGGAATGGCAGAGGTTGGCGAGATAATTGAGATCGCCGTCGGAGAAGGCGCGGCGCATCTCCATGGCGGGAAATACCGCGCAAAGACCCTCGCAGTAGCGGCAGGAATTGCAGACCGTCATCAGGCGGTCGGCTTCGTCCAGAATTTGGGTTCCGTGCATGGCTCTACTTCGTCAGGCCTTTGCCCTCGAGCCATTTCTGGATCAGGGCCGCGACCTCGAGGTTGTTCTTGTCCATCATCACCATATGCGAATTGCCCTTGATGCCAGCCTGTGGGAGGTCGACGATGTCGACGTTGCCCCCGGCCGCCTTGATGGCGTCCGCAAAGGCGATGCCGTTGGCGCGGATCTTGGGCCAGCGCGAATCGCGCTCGATATAGTCGCCGTAGATGATGAGGGTCGGAATGTTCTTCAGCACATCCGCCCTGGCGGGGTCACCGATGCCGGCCGGCTCGATCGCAATCAGCGCCTTGACCTTGTCAGGCCGGGCTTGCGCCACCTTGAAGCCGAAGCTGCCGGCTTGGCTGTGGAACAGGATCACCGAGGGGCCGACGCGATCGAGCTCGGCGATATAGGCGGCGATGGTCGCATCATCGGTCGTGGTCCAGCGCGGTACGTTCTGCTTGACGAAATTCTGGTAGCCCTCGACCGGAAACTGGTTGCCCGGCAGCACCTTTCGCTTGGCGGGATCGGGATCGTAGGAGTTTGGCCCATCACCGATACGGAAACGCTCGAACGGATTGGCCGTGGTGAGGAAGACAGGCTCGCTCTTGAAGATATCAGGATATTGCGCCCAGCCTGCGCGCCCGCGCTCCACCGCGTCGGAATTGTAGACCGCCCATCCCTTGCGCAGAAAATAATTCAGCCAGCCTTCGCGTCCGTCAGGCGTGGTTTCGTAGGTGACGCCGGTCAGTCCGCCGCCGTGCCACATCAGCAGCGGATAAGCCCCCTTCTCGTTGGCCGGCAGGAAATACTGCACGTACATCTGCTCGACCTGATACGTGCCATTGGGATCGACGTTGGCCGGCACGCCGCCAGGCGCGAACACGACCTCCTTCACCGGCTTGCCGGAGATTTCGACAAGACGCCCGCCGACATGGAACGACCCCATGTCGCGCAGGGTGATCGGCTCGGCGGCGCGGGCGTGGCCGACGATCAGCAGCGCCGTGATCGAGGCAATGACAATACGCGACATGGTTTCTCCCATCACCTTTCTTCTTGGTCCCTAGTTCTTCGCATGGCGTGCCGCTTCCCGCCCTGCGATCCGCCCGAACACGCTGCCGATGGTCATGCCAATGCCCGCCGCATAACCCTTGCCGAGCACGTTGCCGGCCATGATCTCGCCGGCCGCGAACATGTTGCCTGATGGCTTGCCGTCAGCCATCAGCATCCGCGCTTCCTTGGTCACGCGCGTGCCGAGATAGGTGAAGGTGATGCCGGGCCGCACCGGATAGGCGAGATAGGGCGGCGTCTCGATCCGCCGCGCCCAATGCGTCTTCTGCGGCGTGATGCCCTCCGTGCGGCAGTCGTCCAGGATGGTGTGGTCGAACGTGCCGGGCCTCACCGCGGCGTTGAACTCCGTGATGGTCGTTTCCAGCGCGGCCGGATCGAGCTCGAGCTTGCTGGCAAGCTCCGCGACCGTCTGCCCGGCGATCGGCGGGAACAGCGTCGGCATGAACGAGGTAACGACGGTGGAATCGAAGATGATATAGGCAATCTGATCGGGCTGCGCCGCGACCAGCCGGCCCCAGATCGCATAGCGCTTCGGCCAGATGTCCTCGCCCTCGTCATAGAAGCGCTGGGCGTGCTTGTTGACGACGATGCCGAACACGACCGAGTCATGACGCGTGATGATGCCGCCGTCGAATTTCGGCGCGCGGGCGTCGATCGCCACCGCGTGGCACTGGGTGGGATCGCCGACCTCCTGCACGCCCTTGTCGAGCAGCATTTTCAGGATCGAGCCGCGGTTATAGGGCGTGCCGCGGATCAGGAAGTTGTCAGCCGCCTCGCCCCAATACTGCTTCAGCCATTCGATGTTGGCCTCGAACCCGCCGGCCGCGGCGACCAGCGACGTCGCGCGGATCTCGGTCTCGCCCTTGATCGGCCGCTTGAGGCGGGCGGCCAGGAACATGCCGTCCTCGATCACCAGGTCCGTGACCTCGGCATCGTATTCGACATCGACGCCGAGCCGCTCGGCGGTGAGGTAGAGCGCATTCAGCATCGCGCGGCCGCCGCCGAGAAAGAAGGAGTTGGTGCGGCCGAGGCTCAGCGTGCCGCCGAGCGAGGGCTGCCAGCGCACGCCCTGCTCCACGATCCAGTTCAGGATGTCCTTGGACTCCCGGATCATGTGGCGCGCAAGTTCCTCGTCGGTCTGCCCGCCGGTGACCAGCAGCAGATCCTTCCAGAATTCCTCCTCGGTGTAGGGGCCGGTGAGGATTTCGGTGGCGGCGTCATGGGCGCAGCGCATGTTGCGGGTGTGGCGGGTGTTGCCGCCGCGATAGAATTTTGGCGCGCCTTCAAGCACGAGCACCGAGGCGCCGCCACGACGCGCCGCGATCGCCGCACACAGCGCCGCGTTGCCGCCGCCGATCACCAGCACGTCGTATTTGCTGCTCATGTCGTCTGCCCGATGCGACGAAGTTGGAGACATTCTGCCCGCCGGCGGCCTCGGTCAACCGGTTTGCCATTGCGTACTTTTGTATACAAAGATATACAGAAGCCGCAAGCCGCATCTCTGCATGGGCAGGATGCGCCTGGCGCTTCGAGGATACATGACGCGACGCCCGGCAAAGGCAGGATCGATCGCGCGCGGCGCGGGCGTCGCGCTGGGCGAAGCGGTGTTCCGCTCACTCTGCGAGGCGCTCCAGGCCGGCAGCTACCGCGCGGGCGATCGCCTGCGCGAGGAGGAAGTGGCGCAGCGGCTGAAGGTCAGTCGCACGCCGGTTCGCGAAGCGCTGGGCCGCCTCGCGGCGCGCGGCTTCGTCGAGCCCGCCGGCGGCCGCGGCCTGATCGTCCGCAACCTCGATATCTCGGAGGTGCTCGAGCTTTACGCCATGCGCGAGATCATGGAAGGCGCCGCCGCGCGCCTCGCCGCCGAGCACGCCTCGGCGACCGAAATCGACGCACTCAAGGACATCGAGCAGACCTTTGTCGAGGCGTCCGCGACCGACGCGATCGAGATGGCGCGGCTCAACCGCGCCTTCCACGAGGCGATCTGCCGCGCCGCGCGCAACCGCTATCTCGACAACGCCTCCCGCGAACTACAGGACTGGATCGCCCTGCTCGGCCCGACCACCTTCACGGTGACGGGACGCCCCACGACCAGCCACGGCGAGCACCAGGCCATCATCGACGCCATCGCCGCACGCGACGGCGACAGGGCCGAACGGCTTGCGCGCGCACACATCCGCGAGGCGCTGCGCTGCCGGCTCAAATTGTTGCAGAAGCAGTAGAGCGCTGCGCTCACGCCAGCACATCCGCGGCGACCGCCTTCGAGACATCCCGGACGTCGGCGGGCTTGAGCCGCACCTGCAAGCCGCGCTGGCCGCCATTGAGATAGACGTAGTCATGCGCGAGCGCGCTCTGCTCGATCACCGTGCGCACGGGCTTGCGCTGCCCGAACGGGCTGATGCCGCCGACCTTGAAGCCAGTGACGCGCTCGGCTTCCGGCGGCTTCATCATCTGCGCCGACTTGCCGCCCACGGCAGCGGCGAGCTTCTTCATCGAGACCTCCTGGTCGGACGGCACGATCACGCAGACCGGCTTGCCGTCGACGAGCGCCATCAGCGTCTTCAACACGCGCGCCGGATCCTCACCGAGGGCGGACGCCGCCTGGAGCCCGATGCTCTCGGCATCGGGATCATAGTCGTAAGCGTGGACGGTGAAGGCTACACCGGCGGCCGCGAGCGCGCGTGTGGCGGGAGTGACTTTGGACATGGGTCACGTTTACCACCGTCATTGCGAATATCGAAGGGACGAGTACGGCGCAAACTCTCCCCGGGTCGTCCTGGCGAAAGCCAGGACCCATTACCCCAGGGAGCAGTTTGGCGAAGACTCGTCGTTCGGTATTGCCACCGTCCGCGCTCGATAGATTCCGCGGTATGGGTCCTGGCCGCCCTTACTCCGCAGCGTCCCGCATCTCCACGCGTTCGGCTCTGGCCGCGCAGAACTTGAATTCCGGGATCTTGCCGAACGGATCGAGCGCCGGGTTGGTCAGGAGGTTCGCCGCCGCCTCCGCGTAGCAGAACGGCATGAACACCATGTTCTCCGGCACATCGCGGTCGGAGCGGACCTTGACCTCGACGGCGCCGCGGCGGGTCTCCAGGCGAATGAAATCGCCAGGCGCGAGCTGCTTCTTGTGCATGTCCTTCGGGCTCATGAAGGCGACCGCCTCCGGCTCGATCTGGTCGAGCACCTGGGCGCGCCGGGTCATCGAGCCGGTGTGCCAATGCTCCAGCACACGGCCGGTCGAGAGCACCATCGGATATTCGGCGTCGGGCAATTCATCCGGCGGGATGACCTTCGCCGGCACGATCTTGCCGCGGCCGCTCGCGGTCGGGAAGCCCGTGGTGAAGATGATCTCGTTGCCCGGCTTGTTCGGATCGTCTGCCGGATAGGTGACGGCACCTTCGCGCACCAGCCGTTCCCAGCTGATGTTCTTGAGCGACGGCATGAGCTCTGCCATCTCGGTGTAGACATCGCCGGCGCCGGCGTAATTCCACGGCAGGCCCATGCGCTTGCCGATCTCCTGGATGATCCAGAGATCCTGCCGCGCATCGCCCGGCGGCTTGATCACCTGGCGCGCGAGCTGCACGCGGCGATCGGTGTTGGTGAAGGAGCCCTCCTTCTCGGCGAAGGCCGAGGCCGGCAGGATCACGTCGGCGTGGAACGCGGTCTCGGTCACGAAGAGGTCCTGCACCACAAGATGGTCGAGCATGGCGAGCGCGTGGCGCGCGTGCTGGAGATCGGGGTCCGACATCGCGGGGTTTTCGCCCTCGATATACATGCCCTTGATCTCGCCGGCATGGATCGCGTTCATGATCTCGACCACCGTGAGGCCGCGCACGGGATCGAGATCCTGCTGCCACAGCTTCTCGAAGGCCCCGCGCAAGTCGTCGCGGCCGACCGGCTGGTAATCCGGCAGGAACATCGGGATCAGGCCGGCATCGGAGGCGCCCTGCACGTTGTTCTGGCCGCGCAGCGGATGCAGGCCGGTGCCGGGGCGGCCGACCTGGCCGGTGATCAGCGCGAGCGCGATCAGGCAGCGCGCATTGTCGGTGCCGTGGACGTGCTGGCTGATGCCCATGCCCCAGAAGATGATCGACGATTTTGCCCGCGCATAGGTGCGCGCAACCTCGCGCAGCGTTTGCGCCGGGACGCCGCAGATCGCCTCCATCTTCTCCGGCGTGAATTCCTTGATCTTCTCCTTGAGGTCCTCAAAACCCTCGGTGTAGCCGGCGATGTACTGGTCGTCGGTCAGGCCTTCAGTGATGATCGTGTTGATCATCGCGTTCAGCATGGCGACGTCGGAGCCGGGCTTGAACTGCAGATGCTTGGTCGCATGGCGCGACAGCGTCTGCCGGCGCGGGTCCATCACGAACAGCTTGGCGCCGTTCTGCTTGACCGCGTTCTTGATGAAGGTCGCGGCGACCGGATGGTTCACAGTCGGGTTCGCCCCGATCACGATGATGACCTCGGCGTCCATCGCCGCGGAGAACGGCGCCGACACGGCGCCAGAGCTGAGACCTTCGAACAGCGCCGCCACCGACGAGGCGTGGCACAGCCGGGTGCAGTGGTCGACATTGTTGGAGCCGAAACCGGTGCGCACCAGCTTCTGGAACAGATAGGCCTCTTCGTTCGAGCCCTTGGCCGAGCCGAAGCCGGCGAGCGCCTTCGCGCCGTTCGTGTCGCGGATCTTGACGAGCCCCTTGGCGGCGATGTCGAGCGCCTCTTCCCAGCTCGCTTCGCGGAAATGGGTGAAGGGATTGGCCGGATCGACCTGGTCGTTGGCATCCTTCTTCGCATTAGGCAGCCGCACCAGCGGCTTGGTCAGGCGGTGCGGATGGTGGATGTAGTCGAAGCCGAAGCGGCCCTTCACACAGAGACGGTTGTGATTGGCGGGGCCATCACGGCCCTCGGCATAGATCACCTTCTCGTCCTTGACCTCGTACGTGACCTGACAGCCGACGCCGCAGAACGGGCAGAGCGAATCCACCTTCTTGTCCGCATAAGACACGCGGGTCTGGTTCTCGTCGAGCATCACGGCCGGCATCAACGCGCCGGTTGGGCAGGCCTGCACGCATTCGCCGCAGGCAACGCAGGTGGACTCGCCCATGGGATCGTCGAAGTCGAACACGATCTTCGAGCCATGGCTGCGGTAGGCCATGCCGATGACGTCGTTGACCTGGACCTCGCGGCAGGCGCGCACGCACAGGCCGCACTGGATGCAGGCATCGAGATTGACGCGCATCGCCGGATGGCTCGCGTCGGTCGCCCAGCGCTCGGCGGCGGGAAAGCGGCTCTCGGTGACGCCGGTGGTCTCGGCCCAGTGCCAGAACTTCGAGTCCGGATCGTGCGAGGTTTCGCGCGCCGGCTGGTCGGCGACGAGCAGCTCCATCACCATCTTCTGCGCGGAAACCGCACGCGCGGACTCGGTCTTCACCTTCATGCCGACCGACGGCGTGCGCTTGCACGAGGCAGCCAGCACGCGCTCGCCCTCGATCTCGACCATGCAGGCGCGGCAATTGCCGTCGGGACGATAGTCGGGCGCCGGCGAGTAGCAGAGATGCGGGATCTCGCGGCCCTGGCGTTTTGCGACTTGCCAGATGGTCTCGCCGGGACTGGCCTCGACCTGCTTACCGTCGAGCTCGAACGTAATCTTCGTCATTCGGCCGCTTCCTTGAACTCGTCAGGGAAATATTTGATCACGGTGGTAAGCGGATTCGATGCCGCCTGTCCGAGCCCGCAGATCGAGGCATCGCGCATCGCCTGGCTCAATTCTTCCAGCAACGCGCGGTTCCAGACCGGCTTCTGCATCAGCAGCGCCGCCTTCTGGGTTCCAACGCGGCACGGCGTGCACTGGCCGCAGCTCTCGTCCTCGAAGAACTTCATCAGGTTCAGAGCCGCGGCTCGCACGCTGTCCTTCTGCGACAGGATCACGATCGCGGCCGAGCCGATGAAGCAGCCGTATTTCTCCAGCGTGCCGAAATCGAGCGGGATGTCGTCCATCGACGCCGGCAGGATGCCGCCCGAGGCGCCGCCCGGCAGGTAGGCGTAGAAGGTGTGGCCGTCGGCCATGCCGCCGCAATATTCGTCGATCAACTCGCGCACGGTGATGCCTGACGGCGCGAGCTTCATGCCGGGATTCTTCACGCGGCCGGAGACCGAGAAGCTGCGCAGGCCATGACGCTCGTGGCGGCCGTGGCCCTTCCACCAGTCGGCGCCCTTCTCGACGATGTCGCGCACCCACCACAGCGTCTCGACGTTGTTGATCAGCGTCGGCAGTCCGAACAGGCCGACCTGGAACGGATAAGGCGGCTTGTGCCGGGGCAGGCCGCGCTTGCCCTCGATGCTCTCGAGCAGCGAAGATTCCTCGCCGCAGATGTAGGCGCCGGCGCCGCGGCGCATGTGCAACGTCGGGCCGCCCGGCGGCAGCTTTGCGATCTCGCGCTCCAGGATCTCGCGTGCGGCCGGATATTCGTCGCGGATGTAGATGTAGACGTCGGACGCCTCAACGATATGCGCACCGATCAGGGTGCCCTCGAGGAAGCGATGCGGGTCGTTGTTGAGGTAGACGCGGTCCTTGAAGGTGCCCGGCTCGCCCTCGTCGCCGTTGACCGCCATCAGCCGCGGGCCGGGCTCGCCAAGCACCGCGCGCCATTTGCGTCCCGTCGGGAAGCCCGCGCCGCCGAGACCACGCAGGCTGGAATCCTCGAGAAGCCTGAGGATATCGTCCTTGCTGACCGCCCCGGAGCGCAGCCGCTCCAGCAGCTTGTATCCGCCGTCCTTCACATAGGCGTCGTAGTCGACATAAGCAGGAATGTGCGCGTGAACGTCGCCGCGCGCTGCCGTGGCCAGCACCTCGGCGGCCGTAGCCTGATGCACGAAATGATGGCCGACTTCCGCGACCGGGGCCGCGTCGCACAATCCGACACAGGGCGCGCGTACGACGCGGATGCCGGGACCGGCGCTGCGCTGGAGATCCTGCAACAGCTGCCCACCGCCGAGCATCTCACAGGTCAACGAATCGCAGACGCGGATCGTCAGCGGCGCGATATCAGGCTCACCTTCCTTCACGATGTCGAAATGCGCGTAGAAGGTCGCGGTCTCGAACACCTCGGCGAAGGCGAGCTTCATCTCGTCGGCGAGGGCCGCAAGATGCGCCGCCGAGATCTGGTGATATTTGTCCTGGATCAGGTGGAGATATTCGATCAGGAGGTCGCGCCGCCGCGGGCGATCGCCGAGCAGCTGCTCGATCTCGTGTGCGGCGGTGGGATCGACCTGCCGCCCCTTGGGCGTGGCCTTGGCTCGCTTCCGCCCCTCGCCCGGATGTTCGAACGAGCGGACCTCGTGCACGTCATGGCTCATCGATGAGTCTCGTAAACCTTCTTTAAAACACGTCCAAGTCTAGCCGTTGGCATACCAGATGCCAAGAGAATTCATCCATTCCGATAAGCATTTAAGGGGCACGGGGCCAACAAGCCCCACGCCCCTTGCCTCGAACTGTTGGTGGAACCCGACCTCAGGTCTTGTTCATGCACTCCTCGATGTAGAACCAGCGATCGTCGCCGGCGAGGCCCTTGGACTTCACGTCGGCGCGGCAGGCCTTGAGCTTCGGCTTGTTGGCGGACCACTTCGCCTTCATGTCCTTCAGCTTCTGCATGGTAAGCTTGATCTTGCCCGGCTTGGCCTCCGTCGTCGCGGCCGGTGCCGTGGTGGCAGGCGCCGCCGCGGTTTGCGCGGACGCGGCATGAAGGCCAGCGACCAGCAACACGGCCGCAAGGCAAATTCGGGTGCGAAGCATTTAAATCCCCTAAGTACCAGTCTTGATGATGTCTGAAAGGCGAACGCCGCGGGACACCGATGATGAGCATCCCGCGGCTGTCTTGATGGCGATCAGAATATCTTGACCGCGCTCTCCAGCGTCTTCCACACACCCCAGAGCAGGGGAATGCCGACGAAGGCCCAGAACAGCGCCGCCTTGGCGTCAAGCCCGCCAAACCCGATGCCGTAAGAGCCGTGCGGTCCGGCTGCGGCGGCGCTGGCGCTCGCCGCCTGCAACTTGGCGACATCGGCCTCCTTCATGTGCCACTTCGGATCGACCGGCTTGATCAGGTAGTTGCAGATCAGGCCCGCGATCAGCATCGCGCACAGGATGTACATGGTGGTGTTGTAGAGCTGATCGCGCGGCACGCCCGCCGCGAGCTGGAACTCGCGGATGTAGTTGACCACGACGGGGCCGATGATGCCCGCGGTGGACCATGCCGTCAGCAGCCGGCCGTGGATGGCGCCCACGAACTGCGTGCCGAACATGTCGGCGAGATAGGCCGGCACGGTCGCAAAGCCCCCGCCATACATCGACAGGATGATGCCGAAGCCGAGCACGAAGAGCAGCTTCGAGCCCATCGCCGCAAAGGTCGGCGCCAGTGCATAGAGCACGATGCCGAGGATGAAGAAGGTGTAGTAGGTGTTCTTGCGTCCGATCTTGTCCGACAGCGATGCCCAGAAGAAGCGGCCGCCGATGTTGAACAGCGACAGCAATCCGGCGAAGCCCGCGGCGATCGCGGCGATCTGCGCCTTCTGCCCGGCATCGAGCGCGTTGAAGCCGACGTCCGGCAGGCCGATCAGCTTGCCGGCGAAGATCTCCTGCAGCATGGGCGAGGCCATGCCGATCACGCCGATACCCGCCGACACGTTCAGGCAGAGCACCCACCAGATCAGCCAGAACTGCGGCGTCTTGTGTGCGTCATTGAGATGAACGTTGTTCTTCGAGATCATCGCGTTGGCCTTGGACGGCGGGGTCCAGCCTTCGGGCTGCCAGCCGGGCGGCGGCAAGCGATAACGGAACGCGCCGATCATCATGAACACGAAGTAGATGACGCCCATCGCGACGAAGGTCTCCCAGACGCCGACCGAAGTCGGGGTCTTGAAGTAGTTCATCAAGAGGTTCGCCAGCGGCGCGCCGATCATGGCGCCGCCGCCGAAGCCCATGATGGCCATGCCGGTCGCCATGCCGCGGCGGTCGGGGAACCACTTCACCAGCGTCGACACCGGTGAGATATAGCCAAGGCCGAGACCGATGCCGCCGATCACGCCCGAGCCCAGCCACATCAACCAGAGTTGGTGGGTGTAGATGCCGATCGCGCCGAGAAACAGGCCGCCGCACCAGCACAACGCGGCAACGAAGCCGGCCTTGCGCGGACCGACCCGCTCGAGCCAGCCGCCCCAGATCGCGGCCGAAACGCCGAGCAGCACGAAGAACAGCGTGTACATCCAGCCCAGGCTCGCGACTTTCCAGTCGCAGGTGGTGGAGAACAACTCCTGGAACAGCGAGATGTCGGGGCACGCCTTCGGCGCGTTCAACCCGATCGCGCGCGACAGTGGCAGCCAGAACACCGAGAAGCCGTAGGCCATGCCGATGCAGAGATGGATGCACAGCGCCGCAGGCGGCACCAGCCAGCGATTGAAGCCGGCGGTCGCAATCGTCCGCTCACGATCAAGAAAGCCAGAGCCGGCGCCCGATATCGTTCCAGCGCTCTCAATAGTAGACATACAGTCCTCCCCTAAGCCGCCCTTCTGAGCAGCCTGCCGCTAAGATCCTGATCCTCAGCCATTCACGGTGCAGCCAGCTGTCCCCCGCTGCCCCGCATCATCATCCGGCGCGCGCCAGGATCGGTCACGCGCCTCCGAAAAGTTAACCCCTCGAGCGGGGCTCTATGCCCGATACCACGTGCAGGCTTCGTGTTTGGCCCGTTGATCCGCGTACCGCAGACAACACTCAACCTCCGCGCCCGCACGGAGAAAGTCAATTTGGGCAGAAGCCATGATCGATGTCGATAGACAAAAGGTCGGTATCAACGCGGTAACGCGTCAGGAACGCAGCGCACCATTGGTGTTGCCTATCGGACCATTTGCCTTTTCTATCAAGAACACGATGCGCGCGTCGTTGCGCTCGGTAATCTCCACCGTGTCGCCGGTCTCGCGAATCAGATTCGGAATGTCGATCACCGACAGCGGATCGGTGCAGTACACCTCGAGCTGATCGCCCGGCTGCAACGGTTTGAGCGCCTTGCGTGTCTTCAGGGCGGGCAGCGGGCATTTCAGCCCGGTGAGATCGAGCGTGGTTCTGGTCATGGGCGCAACATGGCGGGACCGATCAATGGCGTCAACGCAACCGGTCAGAGCAGATCGGCATAGGACAGGAACCCCACGCTCTGCCCTGGCTCGACACGCGTGATGTCCTCGCCGAGCTCGACGAGGCCGTCGGTCTCGACCAGCGACGACAACAGCCCGGCGCCTTCGCGCGGGAACTTGATTGCCTCCAGCGCGCCATCCTCTCCCCGCCGCAACGAGACACGAACATATTCGCGGCGGCCGATCTTCTTCTTGTAGGTGAACGCCGCGCGCACCGGGATCGGCAACAGCGGCTCCGGCAAACCACCCATCAGCGCCAGCACCGTCGGCCGCACCACATGGACGAAGGTGACGAAGCTCGCGACGGGATTGCCGGGCAGGCCGATCAGCGGCGTGCCGCCGATGATGCCCATTGCCACGGGCCGGCCGGGCTTGATCGCCATCCGCCACAGCACCAGCGAGCCGATGCTCTCGACCGCCGCCTTGACGTGGTCCTCCTCGCCGGTCGAGACGCCGCCGGTGGTGAGGATCAGGTCGTGGCTGCCTGCAACCTGCTTCAAGCCATTCGCGAGGGAAGTCCGCTCGTCACGCAGGATGCCGAGATCGCTGACCTCGCAGCCGAGCCGGCGCAGCATCGCCATCAGCATGAAGCGGTTGGAGTCGAACAGCTGCGAGGCGGCGCGCGGCTCGCCCGGCGACGCCAGCTCGTCGCCGGTCGAGAACACCGCAACGCGGATGCGCCTGACGACGTCGACCCGCGTCAGGCCGAACGCCGCGGCGAGCGCGACATGCTGTGGCCGCAGCCGCTGGCCGGCGCGCAGCGCGACGTGCCCCTGGGGAATGTCCTCGCCAGCAGGGCGGACATTGGCGCCCGGCTTCAGCCCCGGCGGCAGCACGATCCTGCCGACGTCATCGATGCGGACATCCTCCTGCATGAAGACGGTCCCGGCATCCGGCGGCATCGGCGCACCCGTGAAGATGCGCGCGGTGTGGCCGGGCCTGATCGGCGCTTCAACAAGGCCGCCGGCCTGGATACGGCCATCGAGCGGAAACGTCCGTTCCGCGCTGTCCGGAAGATCGGCGTCGCGCACGGCATAGCCGTCGACGGCAGAGTTGGTGAAGGGTGGCAGCGGCAAGGCCGCGGCGATGTCTCGGGCCAGCACGCGCCCGTCCGCATCGACCAGCGCCACGGTTTCGAGATCGGCAATCGCATTGACGCGCGTCGTGATCAGGCCGACGGCCTCGTCGACCGACATCATCGGTCCGCCAAAGGCAAAGCAATCGTCAGACAGTTGCGCCATGGTGCCTCGTCAGCGCATAGCAGCGCTTTTCGCGACCGCTTCCTCGACCGGCATCGCCACACGCAACAGCAGCGACGCCGCGGCCGGGATATCGTCGAGATGGACGGTCGGCAGCCGGGTGTCAATCGGGGCGTCGGTCGCGATCCCGGCAATTCCGGGATCGTCGGGAAACAGCAATGGTTTGCCGTTGCCGGCACGATGGACTTCGATCTTGCGGTGCGGCTCGCGCTTGAAACCCTCGACCACGACGAGATCGACCGCGGAAAGCTTGCTCAGGAGTTCCGGCAGCCGCGGCTCCGCCGCGCCGCGCAACTCGTGCATCAGAGCCCAGCGATTTGACGAGGCAACCAGCACCTCGGCCGCGCCCGCCTCGCGATGGCGCCAGGAATCCTTACCGGGCACGTCGACGTCGAACTGGTGATGCGCATGCTTGATGACGGAGACGCGCAGGCCTTGCGCGCTGAAATACGGGATCAGCCGCGTCAACAGCGTGGTCTTGCCCGCACCGCTCCAGCCCGCAAGGCCGATGACTTTCATAACCGATCCGTCTCCGCCAACGACACACCTGCCGATGGAACCGCCGGCCTCTCCCCGTCATTGCGAGCGTAGCGAAGCAATCCAGACTGCCACCGCGGTATAGTTCTGGATTGCTTCGCCGCGCGCGCAATGACGGCGAGGCGACATTTTGGCTTTCCGCCAGCATGCTTATATCGGCTTGACCCGAATGTCATGCTAACGTCGTGACCATGATGAAGATCGACAAAGCCCCGGTGCCCCTGATCGTCCCCAATCCGGATGACCCGCGCCTGACCCAGAGCGTGACCGGGACCGACCAGACCGGCGCCAGGGTCGAGATCAAGGTGCCGATGGAGCGGCCGCTGACGCTCTACCTGAATTCCCAGGAGATCGTCACCATGATGACGATCGGCGACTATCCGGAATATCTGGCGCTGGGCTATCTGCTCAACCAGAACATGCTGAAATATAATGACGCGGTGACCGAGGTCGAATACGACGACGACCTCCAGGTCGTGGTCGTGCGCACCTCGCATCACACCAATTTCGAGGCCAAGCTGAAGAAGCGCACGCAAACCTCGGGCTGCGCGCAGGGCACCGCCTTCGGCGATCTGCTGGAAGCGGTCGAGAGCGTCGCGCTGCCAAAGGCGGAGCTGCGCACCTCATGGCTCTACCAGATGACGCAGACCATCAACACCATGCCCTCGCTGTATCTGGAGGCCGGTGCGATCCATGGCTGCGTACTGTGCAAGGAGGGCGAGCCGCTCTGCTACACCGAGGACGTCGGCCGCCACAACGCCGTGGACAAGATCGCGGGCTGGATGTACCGCCACGGCGTCGATGCCGGCGACAAGATCCTCTACACCACGGGACGTCTCACCTCGGAGATGGTGATCAAGACGGTACGCATGGGCATTCCGATCCTGGTGTCGCGCTCCGGCTTCACCGCCTGGGGCGTCGATCTCGCAAGACAGGTGGGCCTGACGCTGATCGGCCGCACCCGCGGCAAGCGCTTCATCGCGCTCGCTGGCGAGGAACGCATCGTCTACGACCAGAACCTTGCTTATGTCGAGGAGGAGTCGGCCAAGCACAAGCGCAAGGGTGAAGGTGGTGACGACTAGAATTCCGACGCAAGGCGTGCTGCTCGCCGGCGGTCTCGCGCGACGCATGGGCGGCGGCGACAAGCCGATGCGCACCATCGGCGGACGCACCATCCTGGAGCGCGTGATCGCACGCCTTTCGCCCCAGTGCAGCGGGCTGATCCTCAATGCGAACGGCGATCCCGCCCGCTTCGCCGCGTTCGGTTTGCAGGTGATCGCCGACGACGTGCCCGGCTTTCCCGGCCCGCTCGCCGGCATCCTCGCCGCGCTCGACTGGACCGCGGCGAACCGGCCGGAGATCGAATGGGTGCTCAGTGCCGCCGGCGACTGCCCGTTCCTGCCGCGCGATCTCGTCGCGCGCCTGCATGAAGCCCGTGAGCGGGAGAGCGCGCAGCTCGCGGTCGCCGCATCGGGCGACCAGACGCATCCGGTGATCGGGCTGTGGCGCGTTGCCTTGCGCGACGAATTGCGCCACGCCCTCGTCGTCGAGGACCTGCGCAAGATCGACCGCTGGACCGCACGCTATCCGCTCGCGACGGTGACGTGGCCGGCCGAGCCGCTCGATCCGTTCTTCAACGCCAATACGGTCGAGGACATCGCCGAGGCCGAGCGGCTCGCGGCGCTGGATGACGCGGCTTAGCCTCGCGCATCCGCGCCTCCGGCCCCAGCGCGCGCAACACCTTCATGGCATTGCAGCCGATCTGGATGCCGGCGCCAATGCGGGCGAATTGGGAGGCCTGCTCGTAGACCATCACATTGATGCCGACGCGCCGGAGCGCCGCGGCGGTCGCAAGCCCGCCCATGCCGGCACCGACGATCGCAACCGAAAGCGGCCTTGCCATCGCGTCCCCCAACCTGTCGCACGGCTTGAACGCCCCGTCGTCGTCTATCGTCTACGCCGGCCGGAAGCCCGCTCGCTCCAGTGCCGTACGTGCCTCGCCCGAGCCGAGTGCGTCGAGAAAGGCCTGTACCGCCGGACGCTGCTTGCGCGCCGTCACCAACGCAAAGTCATAATGCTCTTCCGCGAGCGGAATGAAACCGAGGCCGACCGCATGGGCGACCGGCGCAATGGTCATGCCCCAGTCGGCGCGTTGCTGCGCGACGGCGGCGGCAACGGCGTTGTGCGAGCGCGGCTGGTTCCAATAGCCTTCGGGGCGCGCACCGCCGAGCAGCCGGTCGATCAGGATACGCGTGCCGGCGCCCTGGTTGCGGTTGACCATGATGCAGGCGGGATCCGTGAGCGCGGCGGCAACGGCGTCCTTTGCGCTGAGGCCCTCGAAGCGCTTGTCGCCCTTGCGAAACACGATGCCCTGCATCCGCCGCCAGCCCGGCACGAGCTCGAGCCCTTCGACAAGGTAAGGCGTGTTGTAGGTCTCGCTTCTGTCGTCGAACAGATGGATCGGCGCGAGATCGCACTCGCCCCGTTTCGCCGCCGCAAGCCCGCCGAGGCTGCCGACCGCGATCGAGCGCACTGTGAGGCCCGCATGCGCGAGCTGTGCGGTGACGAGGTCGAGGCCGGTGCAATGGCTGCCGACGATGACGAGATCAGGCACGCGCACATGCGGCGTGAACAGCGTCACCTCGGCCTCGGTCCCCGCGGGCATCTGATCGGCGAGCGCATCGATGCGCAGGAAGCCGTCGGCCTGCGCGAAGGAGGTGATCGCACCGGAGCCCTTGCCGGAGGGATAGGCGATCAGGCCGCCCCTGCCCTCGACCAGCGAGACCATGACGAATTCGGTGCGGCCGAGCTCGGAGGCAATGCGCACCGGCACGGTCGCGCTGACCTTGGCATCGGAGCGCGGCGGCAGGCCGGCCATCCTGCGCAGCACCGGCACGATCATGTCGTGGAAGGTGAACATCGCCGAGGTCGGAAAGCCCGGCAGGATCACCACCGGCTTGCCGTCGCAGACCGCGAGGCACAGCGGCTTGCCGGGCTTGAGCGCCACGCCATGCGCGACGATGCCGGGCTGGCCGAGCCGGCTGATGATGCGGTGGGACAGGTCGCCCGCGCCTTTCGACGTGCCGCCGGAGAGCACCAGCATGTCGGCGTCCGCCAGCGCGCGGCGCATCGCCGCTTCGAGCTTCGCTTCGTCGTCGGGAATGGCGCCGAGGAAGATTGCCTCGCCGCCATTCTCGTCGATCGCGGCCGCGACGATCGCGCCGTTGGTGTCGTAGATCTCCGCGGGCGCGAGCACCTCGCCGGGCTGAACCAGTTCGTCGCCGGTCGAGATCACGGCGACCCGCGGCTTGCGCGCGACGGCCACCTCGGCAATGCCGCAGGCCGCCAGCATGCCGATCTCGCGTGAGCCGACGAGCGTGCCGGCGCGCAGCAGGGCTTCGCCGCGCGCGATGTCGGAGCCCGCATAGGAGACGAACTGCCCGGGAGACGCGGCACGGCGGATATCGATCGCATCCGGGCCGGCCGGCTGGGTGTGCTCGACCATGACGACGGCGTCGGCGCCGCGCGGCAGCGGGCCGCCGGTGGCGATCGGCGTCGCGGTGCCTGTGGCAACTTGCATCCTCGGTGCGGTGCCGCAGTGGATGGTCTCTCCGTTCAACGCAAGGCGAACAGGCGCACCTTCGCCGGCCGCGGCGAGGTCCGCGGAGCGGACGGCAAAGCCGTCGACATTGGAACGGTCGAACGGCGGGACGTCGATCGGGGCGGTGACGTCTTCGGCGAGCGCCGTGCCGAGCGTATCGGCAAGCTTGCGCGTTTCGCTCGGAATCGCGCGGGGAAACAGCGCCGCCTCGAAACGTGCCATCGCCTCCTCACGCGAGAGGATCTTGAGGAACTGCTCCTGTTCGAGCGCGCTGCGGTCTTGCGATTGCGGGATCATCGTCATGCCGGAACCCATATCACTCCCACATCAGATAGGCATCGACGGATGCGCCCGCTGCAAATCCCTCGTGGCTGGCTGGAATGATCAGCCATGCATCCGCACGGGCAATGGCCTGGAACGGCCACTCCCCCACCGCAAGCGGCATCCAGGCATGATGGTCCTCGGCCAGCAGTGCGATTTCGGCAATGCCGACACTGGATGCGATCTTGCGCGCGAGCGGCCGTGTCACCTGCCGGCGCTGCTGCCGTGCCGACAAACGATCGACGAGCGGAAGCACCAGCGCGAGCCAGGCTGCGAGCGCATGATCCGGCGAGCCGGGCAAGGCAACGACGGGAACTTTTTCGAGCCGCCCGACCGCGGCGGTGCGGCCGGGCTGAAGCGCAATGCCATGGGCGATCACGTCACCGCGCCGGGCCAGCGCCGTGACAGCGGCATCGCGGCGGCCGACGCCGCTGCCGCCGACTATCAGCAGCAGGTCGCAGGAGGAAGCATCGAGCGCATCCGCAATCGATGCGTCATCGCGCGCGGCGGCCTCGAACGCCTGCACATCCAGTCCCGCGGCGCGCGCGATCCCGGCAATCATATGCGCCGTCGTCGTCGTATCAGGCACATTGACGATGCGCAGCCGCGGCCGCCGCACGCTCAGCCTGTCCACCGCCGCGACGCCGGCGAGCATCAGCGCGGCCGGACCGACCGGATATCCTTCTGTGCCGGCAAGCGTGCGAACGGCGATGTCGCTTCCGGCGCGGCGGACACCCTGCCCCGGCACGCCCTCCGCCAGCACCTGCGCGAGCGGTCCAGACATCTCGACGGCGTCGGCATCGAGCACACAGTCGCATCCCGCCGGCATCGCGTCGCCGGCATCGACCCAGGCCGGCGCCGTCGCCAGCGGCGACGGCGAATAGGCGGACGCACCGACGAGATCATTGGCGCGCAACGCCCACCCGTCCATGCCGGCAATGTCATGCGGCGGATAGGCCGCAAGCAGCGGAGCGTCCGCCGCGATACAGCCGATCGCTTCAGTCAGCGGCAACGCAACAGGTGCGATCGGTTCAACGTCTCGCAGCAATGCGGCAAGCGCGGTGTCGAGCGGCGTCAGCGATGGCGGCAGGCGCTGGGTCATGCGCCATGATGGACCATGCAACGCTGCGTTTGGCAACCGCCGGAGATGCAGATGTCAGCCGGCCGACTTGTCCGCATTCGGAAAGAACAGCTGCTGCCCGTCGACCCTGTAGCCGGCGATCGCCGCCTGCCCGTCCGGCGAGATCAGCCAGTCGATGAAGGTCTGCCCCAGCTCCTTCTTCACGCTCGGAAACTTCTCGGGGTTGACCAGCATCACGCCGTATTGGTTGAGCAGCCGCTTGTCGCCTTCGACGATGATGTCGAGATCGCCGCGCTCCCTGAAGGCGATCCAGCTGCCGCGGTCCGACAGCACATAGGCATTTGCGGCACGCGCAGCTTCTAGCGCGGCGCCCATGCCCTCCTTGGCCTCGCGGTACCAGGCGCCTTTGGCAGCGGCGATGTCGATGCCGGCGACGATCCAGAGCGCGAGCTCCGCGGCGTGGGTGCCGGAGCGATCGCCGCGCGTCACGAACGGCGCGCCCTTGGCCTCGATCGCCTTGAGTGCGGTCGCGATGTCCTTGCCCTTCACGCCGGCAGGATCGCTCTTCGGCCCGATCAGCACGTAGTCGTTGTACATCACGTCGAAGCGCTTCACGGCAAAACCTTCGGCGACGAACTTTTCCTCCTGTGGCCGCGCATGCATCAGCACGACGTCCGCATCGCCCTTGCGCGCCTCGTTGAGCACCTCGTCGGCGCGCTGAGCGATCACCCTCACGTCGATGCCGGTCCTGTCACGGAAAATCGGCAGCAGATGATCGAGCAGGCCCGAATCCTGCGTCGCTGTGGTGGAGGCCAGGACGATGGCGCGGTCCTCCGCGAACGACGCTGCGATGTCCGCGGTCAGGCCGCAGAGAAGCGCGAGTGCAACGGACAGGCGGCGAAAGGCCATGAGCTGGTTCCCATTGGATGCGGCCACGATCATGAGGATCGATTGCGCCGCACTCGTGACGCATTTGCCCCTCGCGCGCTACCGTTCGGGAAATTCCGGCAATTGCAGCCGATTGCAATCGCGCGCGCGACAGCAAGGCCCGCACCATGTGAGCACTTCAGGATCGTTCACCAAAGCGGAAGAGGCGAGCGCGGATGTGTTGCAAAGCAACGAGATGATCGGGCATGGTTCCCGCGGACCGAAAATGAACTGCAGAATTCCACCTGCGACGAAAGTCCAAAAAGAAGCAAGAATTTGCATAGGAATGCAGGATGGAATTCCTGACGACCAGTGAAGCCGCTGACTATCTCCGACTTGGCGAACGCAAGCTCTACGAACTCGTCACCACCGGCGCGATCCCCTGTAGCAAGGTGACCGGGAAGTGGCTCTTCCCGCGGCACGAACTCGATCTCTGGGTGCTGTCCGGACTGGCGCGCCCTGCGGGCATGCTGGCCACGGAGCCGCCACCCGTCGTGGGCGGGAGCCAGGACGAGCTCCTGGACTGGAGCCTGCGCGAATCCGGCTCCGGCCTGGGATCGATGAGCGAGGGGAGCGCGCGCGGGCTCGAGCGCCTGCAGCGCGACGAGGTGACGGCTGTCGCAGTGCACTTCCACCGCCTGGATGCCTCCGGCAATCTTGCCTCCGACGCCAATGTGACGGCGCTGCGAGACGCTCCGGACCTGCATGACGCGCTGCTGGTCGCATTCGCGCGCCGCGAGCAGGGTCTCGTGCTGCCGCCGGGCAATCCGAAGCGATTGCGCGGTCTCGCCGACGTGCTCGCGCTCGGCGCCAGGATGGCGATGCGACAACAGGGCACAGGCGCGCAGATGCTGCTCGACGTGCTCCTGAAGCGCGCCGACGCCACCACCCGCGATTTGCGCCGGGTGGAGACGCCGGCCCTCACCGGGCCGGATCTTGCCGAAATGGTCCGCGCCGGCCAGGCCGATTGCGGGGTGGCGACACGCGCGGCTGCGCGCTCGGCCGGCCTCGATTTCGTGCCGCTGGTCTGGGAAAATCTCGATCTGGCGATGCGGCAGCGCAGCTATTTCCGCCCCACCATGCAGGCCCTGATCCGGTTCCTGAGCGAAAGAAGGCTGCGTCAGCGCGCCGAGGAGCTGACCGGCTACGACCCCTCGCCGGCGGGGCAGATCCGCTTCGCGGCCTGACATTGACGCCCGCCCCCAAATAGTTGCAAAAGAAACCAATTCAGCCGGGCATACCCGGGCAACACCGGCCAACGAGCCGGATCAGGGGAGGACAAGCGTGAATCCAGCAAGATTTGGAGTGCCGGTCGCAGCCGGCTTTGCAGCGACGTTCTTGGCGGCAGCCCTGCTGCCGGGCGCCGCAATGGCGCAGGTTTCCGACAACGTCGTCAAGATCGGCGTGCTCACCGACATGAACGGTCCCGCTTCCGCGCCGACCGGCCAGGGCTCGGTGACGGCGGCGCAGATGGCGATCGACGATTTCGGCGGCACCGTGCTCGGCAAGCCGATCAGCATCGTGATCGGCGACCATCAGCTCAAGGCCGATATCGGCGGCGCCATCGCGCGGCGCTGGTACGACGTCGACCAGGTCGATCTGATCGTCGACGTGCCGGTCTCGGCGGTCGGGCTTGCGGTGCAGAACATCGCCAACGAGAAGAAGCGGCTGTTCATCACGCACTCCACCGGCACCGCCGATTTCCACGGCAAGTTCTGCTCTCCTTACGCGATCCAGTGGGTGTTCGACACCCGCGCGCTCGCGGTCGGCACCGCGGATGCTGTGGTCAAGCGCGGCGGCGACAGCTGGTTCTTCATCACCGACGACTACGCCTTCGGCCATTCGCTGGAGCGCGACGCCTCCAGCGTCGTCACCGCCAATGGCGGCAAGGTGCTGGGCTCGGTGAAGCCGCCGCTGGCAACGCCCGACCTCTCATCGTTCGTGCTGCAGGCGCAGGCCTCCAAGGCCAAGATCATCGGCATTGCCGCCGGTCCCCCCAACAACATGAACGAGATCAAGACCGGCTCGGAGTTCGGCGTGTTCAAGGGCGGCCAGCAGATGGCGGCGCTGCTGGCGCTGATCACCGACATTCACGGCCTCGGGCTGCAGGCAGCCCAGGGCCTGTTGCTGACCACCTCGTTCTACTGGGACATGGACGACAAGACGCGCGAATGGTCGAAGCGCTATTTCGCCAAGATGAACAAGATGCCGTCGATGTGGCAGGCCGGCGTCTATTCGAGCGTGATGCACTATCTCAACGCCGTCAAGGAGACCGGCACCGACGATCCGCTGAAGGTGGCGGCGAAGATGCGGGAAAAACCGATCGAGGATTTCTTCGCCCGCAACGGCAAGCTGCGCGAGGACAATCTGATGGTGCACGACCTCTGGCTGGTGCAGGTGAAGACGCCGGAGGAAAGCAAATATCCGTGGGACTATTACAAGATCCTCACGACCATCTCGGGCGACAAGGCGTTCGGGCCGCCGGACCCGGCGTGTGCGATGGTGAAGAAGTGACGATCGCTTAAAGCGATCGTCATTCCGGGGCGGTGCAAAGCACCGAACTACGGTGCGCAATTGCGCACCTGAGAATCTCGAGATTCCGGGTTCGCGCTTTGCGCGCCCCGGAATGACGGCCGCTTAGGGAGCGACCGTCATTTCACCACGCCGATCTCACGGAAGTACTTCATCACGCCCGGATGAATCAGCTCCGGCTTCGGCGCGGCCGCGACGGTGTTCGCCGCGGTCGTCTCGCAGGCCTGTGCGAGCTTCTTGCAGAACGTCGCCTCCACGCCATGCAGCGTCTTCGCCAGCCGGTAGGCGACATCGTCGGGCAGATCCTCGCGCGTGAGGACAAAACTCCACGAACCGAGCGAGGCGATCGGCTCGGCCTGCTTCGGGTAGCTGCCGGCCGGCACGATCATCGGCTTCAGGAACGAATGCCTGGCGCGGATGCGCGTGACCTCTTCCGCGCTGGGCGCGATGAAGCGCGCGCCTGATGCGCTCGATGCCACCGCGGCAAAGCCGGGCCAGCCGATGCCGGCGCCCCAGAGCGCTGCGACGCGGCCGTCCTCGACCATCGCGGGGCCGTCGCCGGCGCGGTCGAGATAGACGGCCTTGAAGTCCTCGTCCTGCCTCAACCCGAGGCCATCGAGCACGTAGCGCGCCAGGATCGGCAGGCCCGAGCCCTTGGCGCCGAACGCAACGGGCTGGCCGACGAGATCGCGGATGGTCCTGTACGGACTGTCCGCGCGCACCACGAACATGCCGGGGTTGGAATAGATCGCGGTGAGGATCTTCAGCCGAACTGGCGCGCGGCCGATGCCGGCGAAGGCCTCGTAGGCCGGCTCGCCCGCGACCAAGGCGAGATCGAGCTCGCCCTTCTCCAACAGCGGAATGTTCTCGTTGCTGCCCTTGGTGTTGCGGGGTGCGATGGTGATTTGCGGATCGGCCGCGTTCATCACCTCCGCGAAGGCGTTGCCGTAGAGCGGGAAGCCGCCGCCGGGCGTTGCGGTGCCGAGGCTGAGTGTCGTGGTCGGAATGGCCGTGCCTCCGGTTTGAGCAGCAGCGGGGCTTAAGAGCAGCGCCGCGGCGAGAAGGATGATCGCGAATCTCATGGTCGTTCCCGGCGGACCTGCGTCAACACCGACTTGCGACGATGTAGGCAGCGGCCCGATTTTGTGAAAGCATGCAGCCCAACGACAATAATGCAACGGGAGGCGTCATGTTGCGAATTTTGCGTAACTATGTTTTCGGGCTGGTTTTTCTCTTAAGTCTTTTCAGCGCCGCACCTCCCGCCTCCGCCGCATATCCCGACCGCCCCGTGCACTGGATGATCGGCTTCGCCGCCGGCGGCCCGGTCGACATCGTGGCGCGGATCATGGCGCAGTGGCTGTCGGACCATCTCGGCCAGCAATTCATCGTCGAGAACCGCGCCGGCTCCGGCGGCAACATCGCCGCCGCCGCCGCGATCAACGCAGCCCCCGACGGCTACACGCTGCTGTTCGTCGCGCCCAACAACGCGATCTCGACCTCGCTCTACAAGAAGCTGCCTTACGACTTCCTGCGCGACACCGTGCCGGTCGCCAGCATCATGCAGCTCACCAACATGCTGGTGGTCTCCAACGCGATGCCGGTGAAGACGGTTCAGGAGTTCATCGACTACTGCAAGGCCAATCCCGGCAAGATCTCCTTTGCCTCGTCCGGCAACGGCACCTCGGTGCACATGTCGGCCGAGCTGTTCAAGGTGATGACCAAGTGCGACATGGTGCACGTGCCCTATCGCGGCTCGGCGATCGCCTTCCCCGACATCATCTCCAACAAGGTGCAGCTGATCTTCGACAATCTGCCGTCCGCGCTGGAGCAGGCGAAGGGCGGCAATGTCCGCGCGCTCGGCGTGACCTCGCCGCAGCGTTGGCCAATCGTGCCCGACGTGCCCGCGATCGCCGAGACCGTGCCGGGATTCGAATCGGTCGGCTTCTACGGCATCTCCGCGCCGAAGGGCACGCCGCCCGACGTGGTCGAGATCCTCAACAAGGCCGTCGGCGAAGCGCTGAAGGACCCCAAGCTGGTCGCCCGCCTCGCCGAGACCGGCGGCATCCCCAAGCCGATGACACCCGCCGAGTTCGGCAAGCTGGTCGCGGACGAGACCGAGAAGTGGCGCAAGGTGGTGGAGTTCGCCGGGGTTTCGGTGGATTAGACAACGATCTGTGGCGAGCTTGCAGCTCGCCGGCAAGACATTGGAGGGGCCCCAGGAAGGCCCCTCCCATCGAAACATCGAAAACAACCCCATGCACAGTAGAAAGATCAAGCGATCACAAGGGGTTACAAAATCCAGGAAAACGAGCCTAGGCGGGGCTGGTTTGACCCGTCGGGCAAAACAGGATTATAAGGGCATCATCGCCAATTTCGGTATTTTAGAACTCGCAGGCATTGCTGCGCCGGCGTTTCCATCGGCCGGGGCCGGCATTGCACCCTCGCCTCCAGCCTTGTAAAAGAACCGCGCACCGTTGCCGGCCGCGCGTTCCCGCGGCCGTCTCGCGGCGGGGCCTGTAGCTCAATGGTTAGAGCCGGCCGCTCATAACGGTCTGGTTGCAGGTTCGAGTCCTGCCGGGCCCACCACGCTTCGCCCTTCGTCGGACTACGCGTGGCGCAGCCACGCCGAGCCTAAATCCGGCTCAAGAAAAAAGTCTCCAATTTGCCCTTGCCCTTCACGTCAATGCTGCCGCGTGGCTCCAGCGCGAAGCGACCGACGAGGTGGCGGGCGATATCCCGGGACACATGGATTCGATTGGGCAGAGAGTAGGCCTCGAGCCGGCTGGCGACATTTACGGTATCGCCCCACACGTCGTAGATGAAGCGGTGTGCGCCGATGATGCCGGCAACCACGGGGCCCGAATGTATGCCGATCCGGATTTGCAACGGCCAGCCGAAATGGCTGTTGACGCGTCCCAGCCGATCGATCATGCCAAGTGCCATTTTCGCGATCGCTGCGATCGCATCGGGGTTCGGATCGGGCAAACCGGCGACGGCCATGTAGGCGTCGCCGATGGTCTTGATCTTCTCGACACCGAGCTCACGGGCAAGCGCGTCGAATTCCGAGAACAACCGGTTCAAGTACTCGACCATCGCTGCAGGCGTGACCCGTGACGAATGCTCGGTGAAGCCCACCAGATCGGCGAACAGAACGCTCACACCCTCGAAGCGGTCGGCAATCATGGCTTCGCCGTGGTTCAGACGGCCAATCACCTGTCTTGGCAGGATTGTCAGCAGCAGCCGCTCAAACTTGGCGGTCTCCTCCTCGATGCGGCGAAGATACTTCTGCTCGCGGTCGCGCCAGCGCTTCTTGTGCAAGCAAGCATTGATCCGCGCGCGCAGCAGGATCGGATCAAACGGCTTCGGCAGATAGTCCTCGGCCCCGGCCTCGATGCAGCGGACGGCGCTCTCGGTCTCCGCCAAGGCCGTGATCATGATCACCGGAATGCGGCGCAGCCGCTCATCCGCCTTCATGCGCACCAGCACATCAAGCCCGTTGATATCGGGCATCATCAAATCGAGCAGGACGAGGTCGAACTCATCGTTGGCGAGCGCCTGCAGCGCCTGCTGGCCGCCGGCCACCGAAGAGACGCGATGGCCGTCGCGGGTCAGTCGGCGCGACAGGAGGTCGCGATTGGCCTCGATATCGTCCACGACGAGAATAGAACCGGTTTCGGTGGCAGCATACTGCCGGACCGGCCCGAGGCTGCGCATCAGGTCGCTAACCATGACCGCGCCGGTCTGATCGGGAGCCAAGCTCGTCTCCTCGACATCAACCGAGAATCGCACGATGCGATCGAGGCGCAGCAACAGGTCGGTGGCCGCAGCCAGCAGGCGATCGAAATCCGCCCTCAGGGAGTCGCTTGAGAAACTGGCTGCATCCTCGCGCAGCATCTCACCATAGCCCTTGATCGCGTTGAGCGGCGTGCGCAGCTCGTGACGAAGATCCTGTTCTTGCGTGGTGGCCGCTGAGCCGGGCGGGCTCTTGGCGCGATCGCCGTCCATCAGCCGGTCGACCTTGCCGGCGAGATCCCGGGCTGCGCCGAGGATACGGTTCATATCGGGGAGGATGTCCAAGCGCCCGTTCCGGGACGCCTCTTCGTGCAGGATCTCTGCGTAGCCGAGTAAGGCGTTGACCGGGGACTGCAGTTCCTGGCGAAGATGGGCAAGCTGAATGCGCCAAGCGCGCGCGCTGTCGGTGTCAATGATACTCATGGCCGATCCGCGCGCGCGCGCCGGGCGTGCAGGGGTACCAGCTCGTCAAGCGCCGCCAGCACGGCCTTGCCGCTGTATTCGCCCTTGTGCACCAAATGCTGTACCTGGCCGTTAAGGCGCGAGCGATCCTCAACGGTCAGCGTCTTTGCGGTGACGACGATGACCGGGATGCTCCGCCAGCGGGACTCGGCTCGCACCCGTGCGATGAACTCGAACCCGTCCATCTCCGGCATCATCAGATCGAGCAGAATTGCATCGGGTGAAGCCTCATTCAAACGCTCAAGACCAATCCGACCATTCTCTGCTTGCGTCACCATGCAATCGATCTGCCGCAAGGCGCGCCCCATCAGCTCGCTGGCCGACGCGTCATCCTCGACTATCAGCACGTGTCGCGGCGCGCCCCTTGGGCAGCACTTTTCCACCGCGCTGACCAGTCTGTCGCGATCAATCGGCTTGACCAGGTAATCGGCGGCACCGAGCGAGAAGCCAATGCCCTGGTTGTCGACGATCGTGACCATGATCACAGGAATTTCCGCGAGTACCGCATCTTCTTTCATGGCGCTGAGCACGGCCCAACCATCCATCTGCGGCATCAGAGCGTCGAGCGTGACGACATCGGGGTGCAGCGTGCGGGCGAGTTGCATCGCCTCCTCGCCATTTGCAGCCAGGCGAACGGCGTAACCGCCGCGCTGCAGGTGTCGGCGAAGCAGCTCACGCGCATTGGGATCATCGTCGACCACGAGAACGATCGGCGCATGCTCGGGCTCGGCAGCCTGCGGACCCTCGGAACGCTTGTCTGCCGCCGAGACTGTAGTGTCCGATGCAGCGCGTGTTACCGCCGGCAGACGAACTACAAACGCCGTCCCCTTGCCGGCTTCGCTCGTCAGCGTCACGTCGCCACCCATCAGCCGGCAGAAGCTCTTGGTGATGGCGAGGCCCAGCCCCGTACCACCATAGACGCGGGTCGTCGAGTCGTCCGCCTGAGTAAAGGCCTCGAACACCTTGGCCTGCTGATCTGGCGTCATGCCGATGCCGGTATCGCGCACCTGGAACTCGATCCATTCGCCAGCCGCATTCGTGTCACGCAGCGCGGTCAGCGTTATCGTCCCGTTCCGCGTGAACTTGCAGGCATTGCTGAGAAGGTTGAACAGGGTCTGCCGAACCTTGGTCAGATCGCTGTGGATCGTGCCGATCTCGTCAGCACAGTTCGCCACCAGAGCGTTGCCGGTCTTCTTGGCCAGCGGGGTGACGGTCGCCGCGACGCTATCGATCATGGGGCGGAGCTCGAAGGTCTCGAGATAGAGCGTCATCTTGCCAGCCTCGATCTTGGAAAGATCGAGGATGTTGTCGATCAGGCCGAGCAGATGCTTGCCGGCATCCTGAATCTTGCGCAGGTCCGCCATCTCCGATTCGCGGCCGGCGCTCTGGGCGTCCTCGAACAGGATCTCGCTGTAACCGATGATCGCGTTCAAGGGTGTGCGCAGTTCATGACTCATGTTGGCTACGAAGTCCGACTTCGCGCGTGTCGCCTGCTCGCTCGCCCAGATCGCCTTGTGCAGCTCGCCTTCCATGCGCTTGCGGTCGCTGATGTCGGCGAGGCCGTTGATCATCGCCGGGCGCCCTTCGAACTCGACGCGCTGAGAAGCTATGAGCGCCCAGAACTCCTCGCCTCCAACCCGCTTGAGCAGCATCTCCATGCCCTCCACATGGCCGTGCTCGGTGAGCGCGCCGATGAAGCGCTCGCGATGTTGCGGGTCTGCGTAGAGGGTTTTCGCTTGCAGGCCCAGGGCAGACGAACCTTCGAGCTCGAACATCTCGCTGAAGCGCCGATTGGCATACCGGATGATTCCGTCATCAAAGGTTACGATCGCCACCGCCATAGGCGCGGCCTCGGCGATGACGCGCAGCCGCTGTTCGCTCTCTTGGATCGCCTGCTCCGCCTTCTTCACGTCGGTGATGTCGGTGTAGGTCGCCACGGTGCCGCCGTCGTCGGTTTTGCGCTCGTTGATCTGGATCCAGCGCCCGTCGGAGCGGCGTTGCACATGCGTGCCCTTGGGATCGCGATGCTGAGCGAGGCGTTGCTCGATCCAGGCTTCGACGCGCCCCTCCGCGTCGCGGATCTCGCCGCTCGCGGTCGCGTTGCGGAGGATTGTCTCGAACGATACGCCCTGATTCACGACATTGATGCTGGCGGTGCCGTGCATGTCCCGGTACCGCCGGTTGTATATAACCAGCTTGTCGTCGGCATCGTAGAGCGAGAAACCCTCGGAGATGCTCTCGATCGCGTCGACCAACCGGCGCTGCGCCTCTGTTGCCTTGTCGCGTGCCTCCGACAACTCCTTCGAGCTCAGCTCTTGCGAGCGCTCGACCATCGCCCGATCGCTATCGAAATCGGTGTATGCGGAATCGACGGCCGCCACGAAAGACTGCAACGCAGCCGGTACTTCGCCCTCCATACCGAGGTGCTTTCTGAGCTGGCGTCGTAGCAGCCTGTGCATCTGTGCCCTGTGACCGTTCAGTCCTCGGCGAAAGTTGTAATTGTCATGGTTTGATTGTGAAGGCGGCAGTCGCCGCCATGCATGAAGGGGCAAAGCTCGCCGTACGAGTAGAACCCGGAAATCTTCGCATCCGCCCCGAAGACATTTCGAATTGCTTCGATTTCTTCCTCGGTGCGCTGCTTCATCACGAGCTTACGACCGACGCAGCTCACCAGAATTGCAAGGTCCGGTCGCCTGCCGCCGAGCCCGCTGAGACTGGCGTTGGCGGCAGCGGTCGCGCCGTCGACCAGATCGTCGACGTTGGTCTTCATCAACTGCGCCGTTCCGCCCTGTGGGATGTCGCCCGCGAACGTCATTGACTTTTTCTGCTCGTCCACAGACAGGACGGTTCGGACGACACCCTGGCCGCCCTTTGCCTCGGTAACCAGGATGGGAAAAAGCAAGGCAGAGCTTGGCAACTGGTCGGCGTGGGGGCCCAGGTACGATTTATAGAGATCGAGCGCCGAACGCTCATCCAGCTCATAGAGGATGTTGCCTTCGGCCCGTGTGATGGTGCGCAGGGGCCCAAATGCCTGCCAGCCGCCCATCGATCCGTAGCCAATGCGCAAATCGTCGCCATACAGACCGACCGCCGCCACGCGCTGAGGGCCAGCGCCACCGTCGGCAATGACCCAAGTCTCGGCGAAGTTGGTTCCATCTCCGGAAAGGCCGCCAGTGATCGACACGCCTTCCGAGACGCCGCTCGCGAGACCGCGCGCCAGGTCGGAGCCGTTGACGTGCAAGCCGTCCGAAAGCACGAACACGTGGCGCAACGAGGCGTCGTTCAACTGCTGCGCGAGCTCCTTGCCGACGTTGTAGCTTGCCTTTGCGTCACCAATCGTAGCGGAGGCGAACCGCAGTCGCGTATGTTCGAAGTCGACCAGGGTGGCACTCACAGAGTCGTCGACGACCACGTCGCCGAGAATCTCGCCGGAAGTCGAGCAACCAAGCATGGCGGCCCCTTTGAAGTGGTCGCGCAACTCGCCCACGAGGCTGCCTGCCTGCACCAACGACCTAGCACCGAAAACGAACACGACACTCTGACGTCCGAGACGTCCGACTTCGCCAGTTGGCAAATTCGGCCGCCACCCGTCACTTTTGGACCACTCGTACTGCGCTGTTTTCATGAGTCGTCTCCATCACAAAGACAAACTCTCCGCCCCGATCGGGCCTCTGCCCCGGTCAGGACGTCCGCCTGAGCAGGGTAGCTGATCGCCGGTGCCGGCGATGAAATTCGCAGGACTGCACCCACCGCCTGGCCAGAGTCCATCCCATCTGGAGCGCGGCGAGCGGCCATTTTGTGTGTTCTTACGCCGGCCGCAATATGGCGACGACAACCTCCTGAAGCCGTGTAGCTAGCTCGTCATCTGTCCGGAATTTCTAGCTCCTTCATTGTCCCGTAGCTGCGAGCAGCGTCTCGATCTTGCCCAACAGCCTCTGCAGCTCGATCGGTTTTGTGTCGTAGTCGTCACAGCCGGCCTTGAGGGCCTTGTCCCGGTCGGTCGCCATGGCGTGCGCCGTGAGCGCGATGATAGGGATCTTGCGCAGTTCGGGCGTCGCCTTGATCTGGCGCGTCGCCTCCCAACCGTCGATCACCGGTAGGCTCATGTCCATCAAAATGAGATCTGGCCTGTCGCTCGTCGCGATCGCGACGCCGCGCGCTCCGTCCTCGGCAATGATGACCTCGTACCCACCGCGCACGAGGCGTCGCGAGAGCATATCGCGGTTCATCTCGTTGTCTTCGACCAGCAGGATCTTGGGCATCGCACCGCCTCGAGCCGGACTGTGAGTACCGCTTGCCGAGACTTCCAAATAGACGCCTGAAGAACAATTTAGCACCCAAGCCTACCTGTCGCATCACAAAAAATGGCGGGCAGTGGCGCCGACATTGAATTGAGGCGGGACGCGTGATCTGGGGCTGCGCCGACAGGTAGCTAACCACCTCTGCCACAAGGACGGCCGTGAGCCGGCGTTGCAGATGGTTGATGCGGGGTCGCTTTCCCTTGTCCGCAAGGCGAGGTCGACAGCGCTCCGTACCGCGACGCAGCTCTTGCTGCTCGCTTACGGAGATCGACGCAATCGCCGTTCCCACCAACCACCACGCGCACCGCACCAGTTTCGCACCAGAAACGACCGCGCCAAAATGCAACGAACGCGATCCAACCCGAACAATGGCACAGCAAGATCAACGAAGCTGCACCATATCCCGCCGCTCATAACGGTCTGGTTGCAGGTTCGAGTCCTGCCGGGCCCACCAGCCTTCGCTCGCTTCGCGAGCTTCGGCTCGGCGAGCCAGCGCCACACATCCAAGGCGAAGCGAGTGAGGCTGCCGCGCCGAAGCCCAAAGGGCGAAGGCGGGTATCTGAACCCTGCGGGCTACGCGTGGCGCAGCCGCGCGGAGAACGAGAGGCAAACCGTGGGCTCCCGCCGCTTCGCGGGTTCGAAGGCTCATGAATCTAACGCACGACCCGTATTGGTTGTCACCGCGGCAATGGACCCGCGGCGCGTATCGGACCATATTAGCCGGGCATCACTTTGTTCGACGAGCAAGGGAGCCACTGAATGTACGCCAACATTCTCTTGAGCACGGATGGATCGGACGTCGCGAGAAGAGGCGTTGAGCATGGCATTGCCTTGGCGAAGGCCTTGAACGCCAGGTTGACAATCATCACCGTGACGGAAGCGATGCCGGTTGACTATGGGGGCGGACACGACTCGGGATGGATTCCGACGCGGGGCGAGATTGACAGCTTTAACGCGGCCTGCAAGGCCCGTGCGGGCAAAGTGCTTGATGACGCCCGCGCCATGTCGGAGCAGATCGGTGCGCCTGCAGAATTTTTGCACGTTCCGAATGCGCACCCGGCGACTGCGATCATTGAAACGGCGAAGTCCAGGGGCTGCGATCTGATCGTCATGGCCTCTCATGGACGACGCGGCCTCAGAAAGCTGTTTTTGGGCAGCCAGACATCCGAGGTCCTGGTGGACGGAAGCATTCCGGTGCTGGTCGTGCCGAAGCCGGCATAGATGACCGTGCGGGGTTGACCCGGCGACGCTCGGCTGTTCCGCTGAACACCCGCACAAGACCGCTCTCTCGCGGCAGGAGAATTTCATGACCAGTGAAAAAGGCCCGAACATCAAGAAGAAGCAGAAATGCAAAAACTGTGAAGGCAAAGGTTTGCTCAAGAAGGGCGACAAGGTGGTGAAGTGCCAGCGCTGCAAGGGCACTGGCGTGCGGTGATGTTGAGCTGATGACCTCTCCAATACCAAGGTAAAAGCCGCTAGCTGCCCACCAACGGGTCAACGGATTATCGGACTTTCGTTTCGCTGCCGCTGTGTCGGCAACCTGCCGCGGCGCCGCAGAGGCGTCCCGCGCCATGTTCGACCGCGAGCATAGGGGGAACTCTGACGCGAGGTGGATCGCCTTGCGTCAACGCCCGTCTTTCTGATAATGAAACGTTGTTCTAAAATATAGTCGCCTTCGAGTGGAGGAACACCGATGTCTGCCGGATTTCGAGTTTTGCCGCGGAAACGAAAGGTCGGCGAAGACGTCGTCGCAGGCTTTGCCCGCCTGCCCGTCGCGAATGTGAGCGACAGCATGTCCCGTCTGACGGCAGCCGGCGCCCGGCTTCGTCCCATGCATCAGGGTGGCGGGCTCGCAGGCCCCGCATTGACGGTGAAGGCACCTCCCGGTGACAATCTGATGGTGCACAAGGCGATCGCGCTCGCCGAGCCCGGCGACATCATCGTGGTCGATGCCGGCGGCGATCTGACCAACGCAATCATCGGCGAGATGATGCTGATGCAAATGGCCAAGCGAGGGGTCGCCGGCGTGGTCATCAACGGCGCGATCCGCGACGCCGGTCATATTCGCGGCCAGGAGCTCCCGGTTTTCGCGGCCGGGGTCACGCACCGCGGCCCCTACAAGAACGGGCCTGGAGAGATCAATGTGCCGATCGCGATCGACGGGATGGTGATCGAGCCGGGTGACCTCATCATTGGCGACGACGACGGCCTGCTCTGCGTGCCGTTCGATCAAACCGGCGCGGTGTTCAAGGCCGCAACGGCGAAGTTCGAGGCCGAGCAGAAGCAGATCGCCAACATCGAGGCCGGCGCGCACGATGCCTCCTGGGTTGACCGGCAATTGCGCGAGCTGAAGTGCGAAGGCATCGATTGAGATACCTGTCGCCTAGTGGCTAAGAGCCGAACAGCTCGGCGGGATTTTCGACCAGGATGCGCCGGCGCGTAGGTTCGTCCGGCGCCCAGTCCGCGAGGAGATCGAGCAGCTGGGCGTCATCCGGCTTGATCCCGCGCTGGGTGGGATGCGGCCAGTCCGTGCCCCACAGGATGCGCTCCGGCGCTGCGTGCACGTAGGCACGCGCAACCTCGCTGGAGTCGGCATAGGGCGGCCCGAGCTTGCTGTCCTCATAGGGCTCGGTCACTTTCACCCAGGTGCGGCCGCCATCCAGCATGCGGCGTATCGCGGCGAATGCCGGATGCTTGACGCCCTCCGGCTGAGGGATACGGCCGAGGTGGTCGATGACCACCCTGGTGGGAAGCGACCGGATCACGCTCTCATGGGTGGCGATCTGATCGCCCGTCATCAGGATCTGCACGTGCCAGCCGAGCGGACTCACCCGCGTTGCGAGCGTGGTCAGCATCTGCGGTGTCGTCGTGCCCCAGGTCTGCGGAGAAACGAAATTGACGCGGATGGCGCGAACGCCGGCATCGGCAAGCGCCTGCAGCTCCGCATCCTTCACATCCGTGTCAACGACGGCAACCCCTCGCGACGAGGCGCCCAGCTGGCCCAGCGCGTCCACAAGGCACCGATTGTCGATCCCATATGTCGACGGCTGGACCACCACGCTCCTCGTGGTGCCGAGCCGCCGCTGCAGCAGCCGATAATCGGCGACCGTCGCGCCCGGCGGAAAGCCCTGGCGCCAATGCGGCGAGACGGGAAAACGCCCGTCATAGATATGATGATGACAGTCACACGCGCCCGCCGGCGCATCCAGGCGTGGCGCCGCCGACCCGGTGCTGTTGGGCACCGCTTGCTCCGCCCCGGCAGCCAACGCGCCGGCAGCCAAGGCGCCTGTGCTGCAAGCCAGCATGCCCATGACAACGCCGCGTCGCGTGATGGCGCGCTGCGGTCCTCTGATGCGTGCGCTCATGGCTTCACCGCCGCCATTTCCGCCGCGCGCGCGACGTTGCGTCCAAGCACAAGGACGCAGGCTGCGGCCACGGCACACAGCAGCGCGAGCGGCAACATCCCGAGCACGAAGCTGCCTGTCCGCTCCTTGACAACTCCGACGACGTTCACCATCAGGCCGCCGCCGATCAGGTTGGAAATCGCGTTGATCCCGGCGAGCCCCGCCGCGAGCGTACTCGCCGAAAGCCAGCTGGCCGAAAGTGCCCAGAACGGTCCCTTGAAAGCATATGCGCCGACCAGGCAGAACGTCACCATGACGATGGTCGGCGCAACCGCGGTCCCGGTCATGCCCAGTGCCGCAAAACCACCTGCTGCGAACAAGAGCGGGATCGCCGTGTGCCAGCGGCGCTCGCCCGTCCTGTCTGAATGGCGGCCCCACAGCACCATGAGCACGGTCGCGATGCCGTACGGGATCGCATTGACAAAGCCGGTCTGCAGGTTGGAGAGGCCGAACGACTTCAGCAGCTGCGGTTGCCAGACCGACAGCACGCTGCCCGTGGCGGAGGCGCCGGAGCAGACCAGGGCCATGACAAGAAAATGCTTGTTGGTGGCGAGCTGCCAGAGCGTGAGATGCCCGACCGGCTTGCGCGCGGCGGCCTCCGTCTCCATGCGCCGGGTCAGCCATTCGCGCTGTTCCACGGTCAGCCAGGATGCCTGCACGGGCTTGTCGGTCAGGACGAACAGACAGGCAAGACCCAGCAGAACCGTCGGCAGCCCTTCCAGGATGAACAGCCACTGCCAGCCGCGCAGACCGAGCGCCCCGTCGAGCTCAAGCAGGCCGACCGAGAGAGGCGAGCCCAGGAACGTGGCGAGCGGAATCGAAACCGTGAACGTCGCCAGGATGCGCGCCCGATACTGCGACGGCAGCCAATAGGTCAGATAGAGGATGGCGCCGGGAAAGAAGCCGGCCTCGGCCGCGCCGAGAATGAAGCGCATCGCATAGAGCGAGTACGGCCCGACGACGAACGCCATGCACGCGGTCACCAATCCCCAGGTGATCATGATGCGGGCGATCCAGCGCCGGGCGCCGACCTTTTGCAGGGCGAGGTTGCTGGGCACCTCGACCAGGAAATAGGAGACGAAGAACAGGCTGGCCGCAAAGCCGAACATCGCCGGCGTCAGCCCCAGATCCTTGTTCATCTGCAGCGCCGCGAAGCCGACATTGACGCGGTCGAGCAGCGCGAAGAAGTAGCAGAGCATCAGGAACGGCACGAGGCGCAGGATGACCCTGCGCATCGTCACCTTTTCGATCTGGTCGATTTCTGTTCGAGCGGCCGTCACGTTTCTCTCCCTGTTGTCTTCCCGGCGGGGCTTGGCCTTATTCGGCCGCCTTCGCCCCGGCCTGCGTCTTGGCCACGATCGCATCGATGGCGATCTTGTAGTTTTCGGGAACGACGCCCTTGAAATGCTCCTTCAGACCCAGGCTGTCCTTCCAGCGGAGCCGCGCCGCCGTGGCGCGCGCCATCAGCGGCTCGATTCCGGCATCCGCGACCGCCTCGGCGGCCATCTCGACCTCTTCGGTGCGCCGCTTGGCATGGATGACGCCGGAGGGCGTCAGGCTCTCGACGGTGTCCATGAACGGACGCGTGAGCGTCTTCGACGCCGAGGCCAGTACGGTTTCGTCCAGACCGTAGGACCGGGCCGCCAACAGCGTCTCGTCGATCAGCGCCTCGATGCCCTTGATCAGGACGGAGCGAAGGATCTTGATGCCCGAAGCCGTGCCGAGCTTCTCGCCCGCGAATGCGATGCTCATGCCCCAGGGCACGAGCAGATCGACGACGCGCTGCCCGGCGGGACCACTCGACATCATGTGCATCGAATAGCCGTGCTTGGGCGTCCCCATGATGGAGCCGTCACCGAGCGTGGCGCCCGTCCTGGCAAGCCGCTCGGCCACGCCGTACTTCACCTTCGGAGTGGCGGAGGCGAAGTCGAGGAAGGTGTGGCGGCCATCGAGCACGGGTGCAAACGCATCCGCGCTCTCGAGCGACGCCGAGCCCGGCGTGACGCTGAAGATCAGCTCCGCGGTATCGGCCAATTCCTTGTTGGACTTGACCAGCGTGACGCCTGCCGCCTTGGCGCGGCTCTGGATCAAGTCGGCGTATGGACCGTCGAAGGCGTATTTGTCGTAGCAGAAGATCTGCTTCAGTCCCGCCTCGCGCAGCCCTTTTCCCAGCGTGCTGCCGATCTCGCCATAGCCGACCAGACCGAGGCGGAACTGCTGTTTTTCGCTCATCTTCAGATTCCTTTCGAGAGGCTTGCGATCGGGCTGGTGTGGCGGTCAGTCGCCCCGCCCGGTCGCTGGAGACTGGCACCAACCACGCGGATCAGGATGGCGGCCAAGGTGAGAAATGCGGCCACCGAGATCAGGGCCCATGAGAAGCTGTCGGTCGACTGCCGGATCATGCCGATGAGATAGGGACCAACGAAGCCGCCGAGATTGCCGATCGAGACGATCATCGCGAGGCCGCCGGCGGCAGCGCTGCCGGTGAGGAAGCTCGACGGGATCGGCCAGAAAGTGGACTGGTAACACATGATCCCGATCACGGCGCCGCAGAGCGCGACGATCGAGATCAGCGCGGACGATGTTGCATAGCCGCAGACAATCAGTGACGCTGCGCCCACCAGCAGCGCGGATGCCACGAACCAGCTTCGTTCCCCGCCCCTGTCCGACAGGCGAGCCCACAGCATCATCGTGACGGCGCCGCAGATGTAGGGAATTGCCGCGATAAAGCCGACGGCAACGACACTGAAGCCGAGCCCCTTGATGATTTGCGGCATCCACAGGCCAAGCCCGACGGAGCCGATGATGGCGCAGAAGTTGACGGCGGCGCAGACAAGGACCCGCCAATTGACGAAGGCGTCCTTGAGCCGCGATGAGTGCTTGGCGGCGATGGCCTGACGCTCCGCCGCCAGCACCTCCGCGAGCCAGCTCCGCTCCTCGGGGCTCAGCCACTTGGCCTGCTCGGGCTTGTCGGTGAGCGTGAAGAAGCACACGAAGCCAAGGAGCGTGGCCGGCAGGCCTTCCAGGATTAGAAGCCACTGCCAACCATGCAAGCCGGCCAAGCCGTCGAGCGTCAGCAGCGAACTCGAGATCGGGGCGCCCACGATGTTCGCGATCGGAATGCCGAGCAGGAACGCCGCGGTCGCCGTACCCCGGACGCGCGCCGGAAACCAGTATGTGAAATAGAGGAATACGCCCGGCGTGAAGCCGGCTTCGCCGAGGCCGAGCAGGAAGCGCATGACGCCGAAGCTGACGGGACCGACCACGAATGCCGTTGCGGCCGAGATCAGGCCCCAGGTGATCAGGATGCGGGCGATCCACTTGCGAGCACCGATCGCCTGCAAGGCAAGGTTGCTCGGCACTTCTGCGAGGAAATAGCCGAAGAAGAACAGCCCCGCGCTCCAGCCGAATTCATAAGGCGAGATGCCGAGATCGCGGTTCATCGTCAGGCTGGCGATGCCGACGTTCACCCGATCGAGATAAGCGACGATGTAGCAGAGCAGCAGGAACGGCACGATCCGCCACAGCAACTTCGAGAGGATTTTCTCCTGCTCGGGTGTGAAGCCGGCGCCGACCGACGCGGCAGAGACACTTGCCATTGTTCCCTCCGAGACCGGCCGATGTTTCCCGGCCATGACGCGCCATAGCAAAAATAGAACGACGTTGCAATTTATAATGAAACGATGTTTCATTTTATAGAAGTTACAGCGAAGCGCCTGCGTCGCCCGATCGGAGGCGCTCCCCTGGAAAAGTGAAGTGCTGGCCACCGGTTACGGTGTCCGGGAGGCCTGGAGAGAGACAGGCTGCCGCGCGTTTCCGATATGCGGCCACCTGCTCCGATGCATACCGAACTGATCGCGAGCGGGGCGCTGACCTAGTCGGCGTGCGAGAACAGCGGCATGCCCGGCGTTTCGAGTTCGGCGCGGAGCAGTGTTCCCGTGCGGCTCTCGGTAATGAAAAGGCTCTTTCGTTCCGGTCCACCGAACGCAAGATTGGTCGTGCCCACGCCCGCGCAGGAAACGATGCGGTCAAGCGGCTCGGCGAGGGGTGACAGCCGCCACACGGAGCCGAAGCCGGTGTGGCAGACCAGCAGGTTGCCGCCGCTGTCCAGCGCCAAGCCGTCGGGGCCGCCGGGACCGCCGTGCAGGTGCGAGAATATGCCGACCTTCGTCGTCAGGCCGCTGGCCGGCAGTGGCACGCGCCAGACCTGGTTGGCCCGTGTCACGGCCACCAGCAGGAAGCTCTCCTCGTGGTCGACGACGATGCCGTTCGGACTCGGGATCGTGTTGATCAGGCAGGTGAGCCGGCCATCGGGCGCGAGCTTCCAGACCCGGCCCGTGGGATCGTGCATCCCGGTCTGGCCCTGATCGGTGAAGTAAAGATTACCCGACGGCGCGAAGATGAGATCGTTCACGCCCTTGAAGCTCTCGCTTGCCGCCGTCTCCAGAAATGGCGTTACGCTGCCGCTGGCCGGGTCCAACAGCATGATCCCGCGCTTGTAGTCGGTGATGAACATGCGGCCGTCGCGGTGAATCTTCAGCCCGTTCGGCCACCCGTCATACTCGGTCACGAGCTCCCACTCGCCTTCCGCACTGACACGGAAGATGCGTCCATACGGAATATCGGTGACATACAGGCGGCCCTGCCGATCGAAGGATGGCCCTTCAAGGAAGGAGTCGATCTCACGTCCGCCCTGATTGGCGTCCGCCCAGGCGGTGCGGCGTGGCTTGCGGAACTGGTCCGGAAGCCGTGTGAAGATGCTGGTTTCGATCCGGCGCGGTGGGGCGAAGAACGTCATGGCGCGACCTTGGGAAAACCGTAGAGTTCGGCAGGGTTGTCGACGAGGATGCGCTTGAACACGGCCTCGCCTCCCGCCCATACGGCGAAAAGATCGAGCAGATGCGCATCGTCAGGCTTGCGTTCCTTCTCGGAAGGGTGCGGCCAGTCGCTGCCCCAGACCATTCGCTCGTGCGCCGCCTTGACATAGGCCGCCGCGACGGCTCCTGCGTCAGCGTAGTCCGGCGCACCCTGCTTGCTCGACACATAGGGACCTGACAGCTTCACCCAGGTCTTGCCGCGGTCGAGCAAGCCGCGGATGATCTTGTAAGGCGCGCTCTCCAGGCCAGCCGGCTGCGGTATCTGGGCCAAGTGGTCAAGGACGAGGCCCCCGGGCAAAGACGCCAGAAGGTCCGCATTGTCCTCAATCTGCTTGGGACGCATGTTGATCTGGCAGTGCCAACCGAGATTGGCCAGTCTCGGGGCGAGCGACTTGAGAGAGTCCACCGTCAACGCTCCCGGAAAACCGAGATTGAAGCGGACACCGCGGACGCCCTGTTCGTCGAGCCGTTGCAGATCGGTATCCGATACGTCCTCGGACACAACGGCGACCACGCGAAAGTTATCCGGCCCGAGCGCCTGTCGTGACGCAATCTGCAGCCGGTTGTCCGTACCGTAGGTCGAGGGCTGGATGATGACGCCCCGCGTTGTGCCGATCCGGCGCTGCAGCGCGCGATAGTCTTCGGGCAACGCGTCATCGGGCAGCAGCGTCGCGCCCTTCATGACCGGATAGCTCTTGTCATAGGTGTGGAAATGGCAATCGGTCGCGCCCGGCGGCGGAACGAAGCGCGGCTTCTCCGAGCCGCTCGACCAGCGCACCTCCTGCGCTGCCGCAAATTGGGGAAGCGCGGATGCAGTGAGTCCGGCCAAGACCGTCCTCCGCGTGAGCGAAGCTGAAGCCACGACGTTCGTCCTCCCCATACTTTGTTATGGAGAGCCTTATAAGTCGCGTCGACGGACCAGGCAATAAAAAATGAAACGACGTTGCGTTTTACGCAGACACGCTGGCCGCCCGTTTGCGGGTGCTCTTTCCGGCTCCAGATGGCGGGGTTCCCCCGCATGCCAAAGTGAGCCTGTTTGCAGCCTCGACCAGCGCCCCCTTGATTTGCTCTGCGCGCGCCGCCGTCAGCCGACTGACCGGCCCGGAGATAGCCAGCGCCCCGACCAGGGAGTCCCCGATGCCGAATACGGGCATGGCGAGAGCGGCCGCATGAGGATCCGTGATGCCGGAGGTGAACAGCGGCAATTCGTCATCCGCCCCAGGTGGCCCGGACTCGTAGCGGCGGAGCGTTTGGGCAATGGCGGACTTGTCCATGGGACGGGTGTCGCCCGGCTGCACGGTCATCCGGATCCGATTGGTGGTCTCCACCCTGAAAAGACACAGCCTCTCCTCGCCGTTTCGAACATAGAAGGACGTCGTCTCGCCGGTTTTCGCCGCGAGCTGCTCAAGCACAGGCATGACATGATCGGACAGACGAAACGCCTGCTGATAGGCTGTCCCCAGACGCAAGGTCTCCGCATCGAGCCGATAAGAGCCGTCCGGCAGGCGCGCGAGCAGCCGGTAACGTTGCAGCGATAGAGCTAGCCGCAGGATCGTACTCTTCACCAGACCGGTCCGCTCGGCCAACTCAGCCAGGCTCAAGGCGCCGTCGCCCCGGCGAAATGCCGTCAATACCGCTAACGCCCGTTCGGCTGCCGATACGCCTTTGAGTGCAGGCGGCTTCTTCTCGGTCTGCTTTGCCATGTCCAATCCTCGTCGCTGCCATTTCCTACGGCATTCTCGCCGCGGGTAGAAGGGCTACGATGGCCTGCAGGGCTTTGGCGGGATATCGAGAGATCGCGTTCCGAGCTGGGCAGCTCTGCGTAAGGTCCGCGGGTCGTTTTGCCGTGAAGGCGAAGCTGATCGTTATCCCGAGACCGGATTGCAATGCTCGATCAGCAATTCCGTGAGGACCCGGATCTTCCGCGCGGGATGCTGGCCCGGCGGGCGGATGACATAGGCACCCGCCGGAGGTGGTGGATGACGGGTCATGACGGAAACAAGCGCACCCGATGCCAGCAATTCATTGGTAAGGAAATCGGGGAGGTAGGCAATCCCGAGCCCTGCTGTTGCGGCGGCCGCCAGAGCAGTGCCGTTGTCGGCCTTGAAGCGACCCTGTGGACGAACCGTGATGATCTTGTCGCCGTCCATGAGCTGCCAAGTTTCGGTGCCCTGCATGAGCGCTTGATGGGCGACGAGTTCCTCGGGTGTCTCAGGCGACCCGTGCTCTTTGACGTAGCCAGGACTCGCAACGAACTTGCCGTAGATCGGTCCGACGCGCTTGGCGATCAAATTGGAGTCTTGAAGATAGCCAATCCGAATCGCGCAGTCATAACCTCCTGCGATGAGATCGACGAATTGGTCACTGTAGCAGGTGTGGATTTGGAGCTGAGGGTGTCGTCGCGCCATTTCCGCCATCATGGGGGCGAAGTAGTTCGAGCCGAAGGACAGCGGCACAGCAACTCGCAAGCGTCCACGAAGCTCGCCGGCAGGCAGGATCGTCTCTTTGGCTACGTCGATCTCGGTGCAGACTCTGGCAGCATAGTCTCGGAACGTCGCCCCAGCTTCCGTTAGAGCGGCGCCGCGGGTGGTTCGTGCAAGAAGCTGGACACCAAGTTCCGATTCAAGCCGCAAGAGCCGTCGGCTGACGATTGACTTGGAGACGCCGAGCCGGAGCGCAGCAGGCGAAACTCCGCCAGCATCAGCAACTTCTACGAATGTCCGCAGCTCCTCGATGTCCACTTTGGCGTTCCTCATTTCGCGACACAGCTTGCCTCAAAACGGTACTACCGCATCGAACGCGGGAACGGCAATAAGCCCTGCAGGTGGCCCGCCTTTGGCGAGCATCTCCCTAAAACCGATGCCGCATTGAACGGCAACAAAGGATGTCATGATGAAACTTCGTAACGGCCTTGCTTCGCTTCTTCGTCCCGAAGACTCAGTGCTCGTCCTGATCGACCACCAGCCCTACCAGCTTGCGAACGTGAACAGCCACGAACCGCAGATGGTGATCAACAACACGGCAGCTCTCGCGAAGGCGGCAAAGGCCTTCGGTGTCCCCACGATCCTGACGAGCGTGATTGCCGAGCGGGGTGGCCTGCTCTTCCCCCAGATCACCGAAGTGTTCCCCGGACAGGAGGTGATCGACCGGACGTTCATCAACACCTGGCAGGATAAGAAGGTGGTGGACGCGGTCAAGGCCACGGGCCGCAAGCAGCTGATCATCGCCGGTCTGTGGACCGAGATATGCGTCGCGATGCCGACGATCCAGGCCCTCGGCGAAGGCTGGGACGTCACTGTGGTCACAGATGCGTCCGGCGCCGTTTCGGTCGAGGCCCACGAGGTCGCCATCCAGCGCATGATTACGGCTGGCGCCAACATGATGACTTGGCTGGCAGTGGCGGCCGAATGGCAGCGCGACTGGGCCAGGGCCGATCAAGCCGTCAAGCTGACGGAGGTGATCCTGCAGCATGCCGGCGGGAGCGGCATCGCGTTCCTGTGGGAGCAGCAGTTGCTCAACACACCGGTACCGAAAAGCGCGGGCTGAGCTGAACCGGGTGATGAGGATCCTCGATCTGGAACGGTGACTTTCGTGCATGCCCCGATTGGGGCATGCACCTCTCACTGCCGGCTCGCTCAACGTCCTGATCCGGGCAGGCTGCCGTGAATCAGAAGTGGACCTCGGTGCGCATACCAAGAACCACGGCATTGTCGGTCTTCACGCCCACGGCGTTATAGCCGCGCCCGCCGGGATTGATCACATACTGCGCGTCGAACTTGAGGTTCAGCCAGCCGGTCGCCTGCCATCCGTACCAGACTTCGATCGGAACTTCGTTGCCGCCGGCGTTGGGGCTGAGGGCAGCCGAGTTCACGTGGGTCGTGCCCACCGCGAAGCCGACTTCGTCCTGGGGACGCCAGCTAAACGTTCCGGTATGCCGGAAGCCCAGGGCGATCTGGTAGTCCTGATACGACGTCCGGTGATCGGCAACGGTCGTGTTGAGGAAAGTGTACCAGCCCTGCGCGCCCGGACCGTCGACGGTCAAGCGCTGAAGGATGGACTCGTAGACGCCGTAGCGGCCGCGTTGATCCCCGAGATTTTGATCCGGGACGCCTCCAATGCCGGGGATGGTGGAGATGACCCCGGGAAGGCCACCATCAATGGTCGATGCGCTGTCATACCAGCCGCCCAATCTCCAGGTCCCGTTCAGCGGCCCCGACGGCGCCCAGACCAACTCCACCGGCACCATCACGCCGCTGGCGCGGCTTGAGGCGGGGATGCCCGGCAGGAAGTAGATGGCAGGGTCTGACGTCGTCAGATAATTCGGATTGGCATCGTAGACGCCGACCGAAATCGTGAATTCCGGCGCCAGCTTGTAATGGACGACACCGGCCCATTGGCTCACCGGCCAGTTGTAGATGTAGCCACCCTGGATGTTGCCGGGCTGGCCGCCGCAGAAGGTCAGGTTGATGAACTCGCACAGGCCGAAGAAGAAGTCGGAGCCGACCGGAAGACGGCCGCCCTTGAGTTCGAGGCGGTCATCGAAAAGCTTCTGCGAGTAGTAGAGTTGTGTCAGGCGCAGAATATTGCCGCGGCCAAACACCTCGTTGGTCAGCTGCAAGGCGGGAATGTCCGCTTCGGTGTTCAGATTCTTGCCGAAGCGGTCGACCAGCGTCAGACCGACCGTGCCGCCCGGGATGCCCGCAAGCTTCCCCATATCGAGCTTCGCGCCGAACCACAGCTGACCAGCGTTGGCTGCGGTGTTCCTGCTTCCACCCGTGACGTTGCCGACAGATTCGTTACCCAGCGTCAGGCCCAGCTCGATGCCCTGCTCCTTCAGCTTCGTCCTGCCGAGATCGCCGAATAGATACGGTCTCGTCCAGAAATCGTCGGCAGCATAAGGAACAGGAGCAGCTTTCGTCGAAAAATCGGCCGCATGCACCGCGCCGCCTAGCAGCGATGAGAAAGCAATCCCCACACTGCACACTCGTGCGGTGTTTACAAACCTGCGCAACATCTTACTCGTCCTCCCGCCGTCTCAGGCTTTGCTTGTCTTGCCTCACGTTCCGGCCCAAAGCCCTCGAGCCTGGAACGCGCTCCCTCCCCCAGCGGCCGCCGACGAAGCGGCCTTGTGTCAACTGGAGCGTGGATCCGTCATGCTTGATCACTCGTTCTCACCGGCAGGGCATCCGCGGCGCGCGGTGACGCGCCTTGTCCTTGCACCGGTGTCGATCTCGGCGCCGTGCGAGCAAGGCCCGCGAGGGCCTGCCTGCGCCGCCGGCGCGCCTGCAATTGCTGATCCGCCAGCACGCCGATCAGAATCACCGTCCCCATCACCGCAAAGTTCAAGGAATTGGGGATGCCCAGGATATTCACGAGGTTCTGCAGCACCTGCAGCAGCGCAGTCCCCAGCACGATACCGAGAATGGAGCCCTCGCCGCCGCGCAGGCTGCACCCGCCCAGGACGGCAGCTGCGATCGCGTAGAGCTCATAGAAATTGCCGAAGGAGCTCGGAGACACCGAGTTCGTGTAGAACACGAACAGGACTGTTGAAACGCCGGCCAGTCCACCGCTGATGATATAGGCGGTTGCGATCACGAGATTCGTGTTGATGCCCGAGAAGCGCGCCGCTTCCTCGTTCTTGCCGACGGCATAAAGCCAGCGCCCGTAGACCGAGCGATGCAGCAGCACGCCGAGGACGAGCGCAAGGACGATCAAAAGGATGAAGGTGTTCGGGATGCCCGCCAAGTTGCCGGAGGCAATGTTGCTCAGTGTCCCGGCCTCGTCGCCGTAGCCGAAGCCGCGCGTCGAGTCGCTCGTATAGTAGCGCGCGGCGCCGCGATAGATCAGCAACCCGCACAGCGTCACGATGAAGGGCTGCATCTTCAGCCGGGTGACGAGAAGACCCTGAATGGCGCCCAGCACGAGCCCGCCCAGCAACACGGCCAGCAGCGCCAGCGGCCAATGAACCTGATGAGTCGTCAGAAGATCGATGAAGATGACGCCGAGCAGCGCGAACATCGAGCCGAGCGAAAGGTCGATGCCGCCGGTGATGATCACGAGCCCCTCGCCCAACGCAAACACACCGAACAGGCCAATCAGATTGGCCATGTTCAGCAGGTTCACCAGCGACAGGAAGGCCGGATTGATCAGGCCCGTGATGGCGGAAATCACCACGAGCAGCAGGCCCAGGCCGAGTTCCTTCTTGATCATGGCGCCGCCGCTTCCACGGTTTCCGGCGCCTGGCCCATTGCGAGCTGCAACACGTTGTATTCGCTGAACTGCGGGCGCTCCAGCACGCCGCTGACACTCCCCTCATGCATCACCGCGATCCGGTCGGAAACGCCGATGACCTCCTCCATGTCCGAGGAGATCATCACGATCGCGACGCCGTGGTCGGCGAGCTCGCGCATCAGCGCGTAGATCTCGCTCTTGGCACCGACATCGACGCCGCGGGTCGGCTCGTCGAAGAACATCACGCGCGGCTGCATGGAGAGCCACTTGCCAAGCACGACTTTCTGCTGGTTGCCGCCGGAGAGCGTGATGGCCTCGATATCGATGCTCGGCGCCTTGATGGAGAGGCGTCTGACCTGCTCCTTCGCCACCTTGCGCTCGGCCGCGCCGCTGACCAGCCACATCCGGGCATAATTCAGCAGGCTTGCCAGCGTCACGTTCTCCCGGATCGGCAGCTCCAGCACGAGCCCGGATTTCTTGCGGTCCTCCGGCATCAGATAGATGCCTTGCCTGATCGCGTCCCGCGGCGATGCGACATCGACCGGCGCGTTGTCGATCCTGATCTCGCCACCCAGCAGAGGATCGATGCCGAAGGCCGCGCGGGCAAGCGAGGTGCGACCGGCACCCACCAGCCCCGCCAGTCCGAGGATCTCGCCATGCCGCACGGAGAGATCGATCTGCCGGTCGGGAAAGGCCGACGTCACGAGGCCGAGGATGTCGCAGCCACCCGGCTGCGGCGGCCGTTTCGGCGGCGTATGCAGCGCTTTCAGGTCGCGGCCGATCATCAGCCGGATCATTGCGGCATGGCTCAACTCGTCTCGCGCCAGCTCCCCCACCGTGCGCCCGTCGCGCAGCACCACGACGCGGTCGGCGCAGGTCATGATCTCGCCGAGCCGATGCGAGATATAGATGACCGCGATGCCGTGCGCCTTCAGATCGGCAATCACCTCGAGCAACCGCTCGGTCTCCGAAATCGTCAGGCTGGAGGTCGGCTCGTCCATGATGATCACGCGGGCATCGATCGAAAGCGCCTTGGCGATCTCCACCATCTGGCGCTCGGCGATCGACAAATTGTCGACCAGTGTGTCGGGAGCGAAATCGGCACCCAGCCGCTCCAGCAGCGGCGTCACGCGGGCGCGCATCTCGGCATTGTCCACCAGCTTCAAAGGGCCGCCGACAAGCTTCTCGCGTCCGATGAAGACGTTCGCGGCGACGTCGAGATTCTCGAACAGGTTCAATTCCTGATGCACAAAGGCGATGCCGGCCTGCGTCGCCTCGCTCACCGTCATGCGGGCGCGGTCGATGCCGCCGATGCGGATCACGCCCTGGGTTGGCGCGACCACACCACCCAGCACGCGCATCAGCGTCGATTTGCCGGCGCCGTTCTCGCCGATCAGGCCCAGCACCTCGCCGCGGTACACGCGCAGGCTGACATCGTCGAGGGCCATGACCCCGGGATAGGACTTGCTGATCCCGGCGAGTTCGAACAGGATTTCCGCCATTCATCTCCTCCCGCACGACGCCCGGCGGCAGTGCCAGCCGGGCGTCGAAAGGCGGTGCTACTTACTTCTTCAGCAGGGCCTTCAGATCTGCGGTGAACTCCGCGACGTTGGACTTGCTGATCACCTTGGTCGGGACGATCAGCTTTCCGCCCGCCGGGATCCAGGACTTGTCCCCGTTCAGCGTCTTGATGATGTTGGTGGCGGAGAGATAGCCGAACTCGTACGGCTGCTGCACCACCGTCGACTCGATCGTGCCGTCCGAAACGCCCCGCAGCGTGCGCTGGTCCTCGTCGAAGCCGACGATCTTCACCTTGCCGGCCTTGCCCGCCGCCTTGACCGCGTCATAGATCAGCGGTGTCTCGTAGCTCCAAAGGCCGGACAGCAGTGCGATGTCGGGATATTTGACGAGCACGTTCTCCATGTTCGCCTTGGCCTTGGCGAAGTCCACCTGGTCGGTGAACACGTCGACCAGCTCGACCTTGGTGCCGGCGATCGCTTCCTTGATGCCTTGCACCCGCTCGCGGGCGTTGTCCGCGTCCATCGTGCCGACGAACAGCGCGATCTTGCCGCCGTTCGGCAACGCCTTCTTGATCTCCTCGCCGGCCTGCCGCCCGGCCGCGACGTTGTCGGTGCCGATATAGGCGAGGCGATTGCTCTGCGGCGCGTCGCTGTCCGTCGTGATCAAGACGGTCTTGGCCGCAACCTTGTTGAGCTGTTCGGTTGCGTGCGGCGCGTCGTCCACCGAGATGGAGATGCCGGCGACGCCGCGCACCAGGAGGTCGTCCAGCTCGCGCCGCTGGCCCGCCGCCGTGCCTTCGTTGGTGACGATCAATTCGATATTGTAGTCCGGGTGCTCCTTCTGCGCCTTTTCGAGCCCGCGCCCGGCGATGGTCCAGAAATCGGCCGCGACATTGGTAACCAGCGCGACGGTCTTTTTCTGCTGCGCCTGCGCCATCCCCGCGGTCATCGCGAGCGCGGCGGCCGCGAGCAGCGGCACTATCAATTTCGTCCTTGATCCGTTCATGTGCACCTCCCTTTGGTCGCCCCGCATCAGGCGACTTCACGGCGCTTTTTGCGCCTGATTTTATTCACACAGCGAAGAAATGCCGCAGAGCAAAACAGAAAAATCAGGATGCACTTGCTCACTCTTCGAGTTTAGATAGTACATGGGGTATTATAATAGTAAATATGACGCATAACGACTCCCTTCGGCTGTGCTTTTTCAACAACACTACCGAAACACGCACCTATTAAATTCACTAACAGAATTAAATGGACAGCATGGTTGACCAGATTGAGCCACCGCGACGCGTTTCCAGCCTGGCCCGCGGGTCGAACCGCGGCCGCCTCGTCGAACTCTTGCGACGCCAGGGGCCATTGCCCCGCGTGGCGCTCGCCCGGAGCACGGGACTGAGCTTCCCCGCCGTTTCCGGTCTGACGTCGAGACTGATGGCGGAAGAGTTGTTGTGCGAGACCGAGACAGCGGCAACGTCATGGTCCGACGATACCGACGACGAGGATGCGGACGGGCTGAATGGCCGCCGCCGTGGCCGGCCGGTCGTGCTGCTGACCTTGAACCCGGAGTTCGGGCGCATCATCGCGGTCTCCGTACGCATGAACCTGATTGAGACGCTGATCGCCGATTTCGGAGGCTCTGGCCTGGCGCAGTCGCGACTAGCTCTCCCGACGCGCGCTCTCGATGCAGGCGCACTGCGCGATCTGGTCATCGCGCAGATCAATGCGATGCTTGATGCGACGGCGACGCCGCGCCATCAGCTGTTGGGAATCGGGCTTGCGCTGCAGGGTATCGTGAACGCCGATACCGGCCGGACGCTGTGGAGCCCGGCGCTGTCGATCACCGACGTCGATCTGGCGACGCCGATACGTCAGGCGTTCGGGGTCGAGGTCGTGATGGCGAACGACGCCGTCGCAGTTGCGCTCGCCCTCACGGCCGCTGAACCGGCGCTGGCGGAGGGCCTCTCGGCCACGATCATGGTCGGTCACGGCATCGGCATGGGCGTTGTCGCCGATGGTGAAGCGCACTGGGGCGCCGGCAGCGAGATCGGCCATGTCAAGCTGGCGCCGGATGGTCCGCAATGCCGCTGCGGCCAGCGCGGCTGTATCGAGGCCTATCTTGCCGACTATGCGCTCTACCGCGACGCCCGCACCTTTCTCGACTTGCCGCCGGCGGACTCGCAGCAGCCGTCCGAGGCGCAGATGGCTCTGCTGCGCGAGCGGGCGCTGGGCGGCGATCCGCGCCTCGAGAACCTCTTCCAGCAGGCGGGTCGCGCGCTTGCCGAGGCGGTGGCGGCAACGATATCCGTGCTGCGCCCACACCATGTCATTCTGGCAGGGCCCGGCCTGCAGGCATTCGACATGATGCGCCTCGCCTATGAGGAGCGGCTTGAGCAGGCGGTGTTGCCATGGCTGCTCAAGTCCACGGCGATCTATCTGCGTCCAAGCGAGTCGACGGCAATTGTCGACGGCATGGTGCGACGGACGCTGCGGGTGGTTGACCGAAACCACATGGAGGCGACCGAGTGAGCAACGGAAGTCGCGGCCTCGACCTGTCGCTTGATGTCCAAGGCGAGGTCAGGGTTTGCGAGCCGGAGGTACTTACCCCTCCACCCGATAGAGCCGCCACCGCTCCGGCACGCCCTTGAGCTGATGCACACCGTGATCCCTGAAGCTGAACGTTGACTGCGTCTTCATCAGGTCCTTGACCGCGCTCGACACCAGAACCTCGCCGGCGCGCGCTTTGGCGGCGACGCGGGTGCCGATGTGGAAGGCGAGACCGACCATTTCGCCGCCGCTCACCGTGTACTCGCCGGCATGCAGCCCCACCCTGACATCCAGGCCCAGAGTACGCACGGCTTCGCGGATCGCGGTCGCGCAACTGACGCCGGCCGCCGGCGCCTTGAACGTCGCGAGCACCCCGTCGCCCGTCGTCACGACTTCCTTGCCGCGCGAGGTCTTCAGCTCCTTGCGGACGGCCGCGTAATAGTGGCCCATGATCTTGGTCCAGCGCGCATCGCCGAGCTTCGCGGCCTTTGCGGTGGAGCCGACGATATCGACGATCAGGATGGTGGCGAGCGCCTGCTTGGGCTCGGCGCTATCGCCGGCCGACCGGCGCCGGTTCGCAATGGGCCCGGTCAACGGCTCGTAGCGGTGGTTCCGCCGCCGCGCGATCGCGGCTTTGGCATAGTCCTGGGCGCGCTGCACGGTGCCGCAACGAATTGTCTTCTCCTGCGGCAGACGCGTCCAGCAGACCTTTCGCCCGGCACCGGTGCCATGGACCTCCACGGCCCCCCATTTCAGGAAAATCACCGGGCCAACGCGCCTGACGCACCACGCCTTCGACGTGTACCCCGATACGTTCGACCAATGGACTCCGATGCGAAGAAATTTTGGCATGAACGCGCGGCCAATCGTAGGAACGTTTGGGCTACCGAGTTCAAAGCGTAGTGGTACACCCTCGCGTTTGCAATACGATCCGGCGTGAAGCCGTCCGGCGCGCGGCGGCCGGCGCCTGGAGCCGGCTCCGATTCTCCTGATGTGACGGACGCAATCAGCGAGCCTCGACAACTCGCACCCTACGCTCCTCTGCGAGCCTCCTGCCTGCCGATCGTGCAGCGCCACGCCGCGAGACGTTCGGCTGGATGCTGCGCCATCCATTCGGCAAGCTGCGGCGCGCCCATCAGACAGGACTGCATCGTCACGTCCGCGAAGTCCGAGGTCGTGACGATCTGCTCACGGCAGTCTGTCGGAGACGAGAGGCTGCAGAGCACGGCAATGATCTTGATCATGTCACGAGAACTCCTTCGACCTGCTCGGGTCTTGCATCGCCGCCCGGGTGGTCGACCCGCGGCCTGACAGGCTGCATGCCGTCGGGATCGGTCGGTGGAAAGACGGCGTCACAGATGGCGCGCGCTTCCCGGATCAAACGCGCTCGTTCGCGCTCGGCCCTTGTGACCAGTCGAACAACTTCGCCCATATCGGCTCCACAGGTGGCAAAAGAGGAAACTGGCAAGCCGGCCTGGTTAAGCGACCAAACCGGCGGCGCAACCCGCCCTCACGGGTACCCTTCGTATCCAGTGCCGGTCGAACGCGCCGATGATTTCGCCGCATCGACCGTTGATGCCTTCTCGGCGCGCCGCTGATAGTCAGTGGCGAGCATCTCGAGCCGAGCCGCGACCACGGCATCCGTCATGGTCCGGGCCGCGCGCAACAGGCTCTGCGCCGTCTCGAGATATTCCTTCCCTCGTCGCGACATCTGAATGGTCATAGGGGCCTCGCGCGGTTCTCTGAAAGCGTGTCGAAAGCCAACGGAAATCGGCCCACCCAGTCGCAGTCACCCTGCCGGCGCACCGTGAAACGTGCGAGGCACCTCTTCGAGCAAAGGGGCTTTCGCCAAGAGTAGTAGCGGACCAGACCAAACCTGCCGTCGCACACGGCACAGCGCCCGGTTCGACTGCGAATATCTTCGGAACAGCTTGGCATTGGCGTCTCCTCTTGGGATCGCATCCGATGCGTCGATCACCTTTTCTGTTGCATCGCGCCGGCAGCATTGACTGTCGTCGATGCGTTCGTGCGGCACCATTGGCAGGGCCGCCAGTAAAGCCAACCTAGGAGTTCTGCGCGGAGATTTCTTTTGACAATGCGTCCGATATTGCCCATCCGCACGACTTGCGACGCGCGCAGGGAGGGCGCACCGCAGCAACCGTGCGTTCGCGCAATCGCCTGATCCGGTAATGAGGCTGACAGGAACCGGCGCATCGCTCGGACGTTGGCGCAGGCCGGGTCCCACAAGACACCGGCACTTTGGCGGCTCCGGCTCTCAGCCCCCCTTGCGGAGTCGGCGTCGTCTCAAGGAGACAATGATCGATGGACGAAAGCCTGAGGGTCGTCTTTGCAATCGGCGCCACCGCGGCTGTCGTCGCAGGGGCATATCTCGCAATCCGGTTCTTCGCCGGATTCTACTAGGCCTTTCGCCCGGCGCTTTCAGCCGTGAAACGCGAACAGCTCGATCGGATCGCTGAAGCCGCGCACCTCGTACTCGCCTACCCGCTCCAGCTCGGACTTCCGCTCCACCAGCTCGGCGAAGTCGCGCGACAGCAGCACCGGTCGTCCCACCTGCTTGGTGAGCGCTTCGAGACGCGAGGCCATGTTGACGGCCGGGCCGATCACGGTGAAGTCGAGCCGGGTGGTCGAGCCGATATTGCCGTACATGACGTCGCCGACATGGACGCCGATGCCGTAGTTCAGCGGCGCGCGGCCGCTGCCGTTATTCCGCTCGTTCAGCGCGACCATGGCCGCTCGAGCCTCGGTCACGGCATGCAGCAGGTTTGCGCAGGCGTTGGGCTGGCTGAGCGGGAAGATGGCGAGGAGGCCGTCGCCGATGAATTTCAGGATCTCGCCGCCGTGCCGCGCGATCGGCTCGGACATCGCGTCGAAATAGTCGTTGAGGAGGTCGATGACGTCGTCGCGCGGCCAGTTGTCGGAGATTTTCGTGAAATCCCTGAGGTCGCAGATCATGATCGCGGCGCGAACCGTGGTGCCGGTGCCGCGCCGGGTAGCGCCGGCGAGAATCAGCTCGCCGGCGTGCGCGCCGACATAGGTCTCCAGCAGGGTCCGCGCCAGGCGGTTCTTGATGCGGATCTCGCTGACCAGCGCCAGCACCGGCAACAGCTTCTTCAGCGCAGCGATATGCGCCTCCTCGAAGCCGCCGGGCCGGTCGGTCGCGAAGGTGATGAGATGACGCTTGCCGAGGGTGTGGTAGAGCGGCCAGGCCACATAGTCGGTCAGGCCCTTCGTCCGCATCTCGTCATAGAGGGCGTGCTTGCGGCCGAGCGCCGGATCGCGTTCGAGGTTCTCGCGCACCTCGGTCGCCCCGTCGAACATTTCGTTGGCGGGGCTGCCGATGAATTCGGACCGCTCGCGCACGTCATAATCGACCCGCGCGATCTCGGCCTCGCGCATGCCGTCGGACCACATGAAGCGGGCGCCCAGCCATTGCGGGTGATGGATCAGGACATGAAGCGTCGAGCGCTTCAGCGGAATGCCGGCCTGCTGGAGGCGGATGCACATCTGCGCAAAGATATTGTCGATGAAGCGCTCGTCGCGGGTGCCGTTGGTCAGCCAGTCTACGACGCCGTCGGACAGCGTCGCGGGGGGATTCTTGTCTGGTGCGCTCATATCCTGCCCCTTCGCGGCGGCTTGCATCAAGGCAGATATCGTGCGCTGGCGGGGCCGCGTCAACCTAGCCAGTTGCACGGATCGTGCGCATCAGCAACGCAGTTGCGATCTAGCCGACGAGCTGGATTGAACCTAACACCCCCAGCCCCGAGACGAGCGCCAGCCTAGACGGCTCGGTCAGCTCGACCTTCAGCGTGCTGCCGTGGGGAACCGCAAACTCCTCGCTATTGAGACGAATGCTGCAATTGCCGGAAACCGCGTAAACCAGATGCGTGCCGGCGGACAATGGCCGATCGCCGGGCTCCCGGAGCGCCAGAAGCTCGATCTCCGCCGCACCGCGCCGGGCCATCAGGTTCACGACCTCGACCGGACCCGCCTCGAGCTCGGTCACGATCTCGAGCTCGCCGGTGAAGCGCACGGTCGTGAACGGCTCGCGCTCGTCGAATTCCCGCCCCGGTGCTTTCAGCACCAGCCCGCGCCCACCCACGACCATCTGCAAGCGGTCGATGCCGGGCATGTAGGAGAACGGACCGGGTGCCACGATCGGCGTGGACGCAAAGCGCCAGAGCAGGCTGTCCCAATCCTTCGTCGGGCTGCCTGCGCGATGCGCATCCGCAATATCGGTGAAGATGCCGCCGCCGTTCTTCCAGGGCGAGCGGGTGTAGTCTTCGGATTTCAGCAGCGTGGTTTTCATGTTCCTGGGTCGTCCGGGATCGCAAGAGGGCGAGATATCACGCACGCATCATGCGCGTGGCGAACCCGCTTTGCCAACCCGTTCGACGGCCGTTTCCGATTTAGCGGCTGGAGGCCTTTACCAGCGGACATTTGCTCTCCGCGAGCGGCCAGACGGTCTCTTCAGGCGGGATCTTGCGCACGATGTCGAAGTAGTCCCAGGGATATTTCGAATCGGACGGCTTCTTGACGCGAACGAGGTACATGGTGCGCGTGACGCGGCCGTCCTCACGGATGCTTGCGTCCTCCGAGAAGACGTCCTCGACCGGTATCGTCCTCATGGTGGTCGCAACCCGGCCGGCATCGTTGGTGCCGGCGCTGGCGACGGCCTTGAGATAGTGACGCACCGCGCCGTAGACGCCGGCATGCAGCATCGACGGCATCATGCCGGTCTTCGCAAAAAACGCCTTCGACCATGCCCGCGTCGCCTCGTTCATGTCCCAGTAGGAGGCCGTCGTCAGGTAGGTGCCCTGCGCATCCCTAAGGCCGAGCGCGTGCACGTCCTGGAGGAAGAGGATCAGCGCGGCGAGGCTTTGGCCACGCTGCACCAGCCCGAACTCGCCGGCCTGCCGCATCGCGTTGACGGTGTCATTGCCGGCATTGGCGAGGCCGATGACCTTGGCGCCGGAGGATTGCGCGCTCAGCAGGAACGAGGAGAAGTCCGGCGTATTGAGCGGATGGCGCGCGCTGCCCAGCACCTTGCCGCCCAAGGCCGCAATCACGCTGGTCGCGTCCTGCTGGAGCTGATGGCCGAAGGCATAGTCCGACGCCAGGATGAACCAGGTGCCGCCTCCGGCCTTGACGACCGCGGACGCGGTCCCGTGCGAGACCGCATAGGTATCGTAGGTCCAGTGGAAGCCGTAGGGCGAGCACTGCTCGTTGGTCAACGCCGTCGTCCCCGGCCCCGAATAGAGAACGATCCGCTTCTTCTCGCGTGCGAGGCTCTGGACCGCGAGCGCAACGCCGGAATTGGGCACATCGACAATCGCATCGACATCCTCGACATCGAACCAGCGCCGGGCGATCGCCGTGCCGACATCGGCCTTGTGCTGGTGATCGGCCAAGACGATCTGGATCGGCTTGCCGAGAACCGCGCCACCGATCTCGCTCACCGCCATTTCGGCGGCGACGACCGAACCTTTGCCGGTGATGTCGGCGGTCACGCCGGCCATGTCGGTGAGGACGCCGATCTTGACGACGTCACCACTGACTTGCGCCCGTGCCGCGACGGGCTGCGCCAGCAGCAGAAGGACACATGCAATCCGTCTCATCCTTGGTATCCTCCAATGTGCCTGCAAGGCGCGGGATCTCAGCATCCGACCGTATCGAGCCAGGCCAGGATCATGGCGGCGAGATCATCGCTGTTGTCCTCGATCATCATCATGTGGCCGTTCCCCTCGATGCCGCGATCGGGAAGCCAGACGAACTCGGCGCCGAGATAGCTCGCCGTCGCCGCATCCACCTCGCGCGGATGGCGCGGGTCGCGGTCCCCGGTCACGATCATGATCGGCCTTTCCCGCAGACGCTCGGGATCAGCGATCCTGAGCCCCCGTCCGCCGATGTTGAAGCGCTCGTTCAGGATTCGCGCGCTCTCCGGCGCAAACGAGCGGCAGTAGTTTTCGAACGCGTGGTGCGGAAAGCGCGGCCCGTTGGCCCAATAGGCGGCGGCAAAGTCCGCCGTCAGCCATACCGGCGCATCCTCGCTCGAGTAAACGGGATGACCGGCGCTGGCGTCATCGCGCAGCGCGCGGATCGCTGCCGGATCGTCGGGCAGATCGCGCAACAGATTGGCCGGTGGACCGGGGGCGATGCCGACCACGGCGCGGACCAGATCGGGACGCCGTTCGGCCATCCACCAGGCCATCGGACCGCTCGCCGAATGCACCAGCAGCACGGCCGGCCCGATCTCCTCGATCAGCGCCAGCAGCGACGTCGCCACATCCCGCGTTCCAAGCCGCGAAAAGTCCGGACCTGACGGCGAACGGCCGTGACCGGGCCAGTCCGGCACGAACACGTCCCGGCCAGCCGCAGCAAAGCGCGGCGCCCAACCCGGTCTCCGATCCGGCGTGGCGAGATAGCAGGTCCCGGTGTGACCGGCGCCATGGACCATGACAACAGGCATTTTGCGCAAGGCCACGTGGGACGATCGCACCTGGTCGACATAGACTGGATGCTCCGGCGTTCCCGCATGGAAGCACCGGACCTCGCCGTCGCACGACAGGTCCATCACCCTCTGCCCGGCCAGCGGCATGCTCCTGCGATCCTCCACAACTATCGTCGACGGCCGTTCTTGCGGGCCTCGCAGCGATGTTAAGATCAAGCCGGATCGAAAAGCAACCAGAAAGTCTCATATGAGACCATCTCGAAAATCGACGAACGGCACCACCGGGAGCCATTCACCCGAGCGAAAACCGCTCGCGGCGGTGATAGGCGGCACCGAACTCCAGATCGCCTACAGGATGGGCTACGTGCTGAACTTCTATCGCGAGCCGTCATTCCGGCGGATCGAGATGGAATTCGGCCTGACGCGGCCGGAGATCGTCACCCTGATCTTCCTGAATTTCCGAGAGGGCGTGACCGCGAGCGAGATCTGCGAATTCTCCGGCCATCTCAAGGCCAACATCAGCCGCGGAATCATCGCGCTCGAGAAGAAGAAGCTGATACGGCGTGCCGCCGACAAGACGGACAGCCGCCGCCAGCAATTGTTCATGACGGCGGCCGGGCGGGCGCTCTACGCACAATACATCCCGGCCCTGCGCGAGCGGGAGCGTGCCATGCTCGCGTGCCTCACGCGGGCCGAGCGCAATGAATTCGAGCGCCTGCTCGACAAGCTCGCCGCGCACGTCCCGCACTGGGCTGCGCTCGACGAACTCTGAGGGCGGAGCGATCGCGCGGGCGAGGCGTTCCTCACTCGCCCTTGCCCGCCTTCAGCTTCGGCAATCTCTCGATGATCTTCTGCTTGCCGTCGATGATCTCGGCGAGGAAGCTGGCGCGGTCGATGTCGCCGTTCTGGTCCCAGCTCGCTTCCATCAGCATGCCCGGCGCCTTGTCGGGCCTCAGGGTCAGGCCTTTCATCGCGGCGCCAAAAGCCTTGCTGTCGAACTTGCCGATCTTTTCGGTGACGTATTTGACCAGATAGACCGCGGTGTAGCCCTTGATGCCGTTGTGGTCGGGCCGGTACTTGTAGCGCTCGCCGAATTTCTTCGTGAAGTCCTCGATGGCGGGAATCGGAGCGTCGGCGGAAAGGCCGACATGGCCGCGCACGCCGTTGGCGGCGGGGCCGGCGAGCTCGACCACCTTCTGGCTCAGCAGCGTGGTCTCGCCGAACAATGGCGTCGACAAGCCCTGCCGCTTCGCCTCGATCAGGAAGCGGGCGCACTCCTCTTCATTGGTATAGACGAAAATCGCGTCAGCCTTGGCGCTCTTCAGCTTGATGACGTCGGAGCCGAAATCGACCTGGCCCTGCTCGGTGGAGATATCGGCCGCGATCTCGATATTGCGCGCCTTCATCTCCTTCAGAAAGTTGTCGTGGCCGCCCTTGCCGAAATCATTGTTGACCCAGACCAGCGCGACCGTCTTCACCTTGAGCTTGTCGTGCAGATAGTTGGCGATCTTCGGCATCGAGAATTGCTGACCGAAGGCCGTGCGGAATATCCAGGGGTTACCTTGCGTGGTGATGTCGGCGGCCTCGGCGCCGACGATCTGCGGAATCTCGGCTGCCTGCGTCAGCGCCATGTTGACCTTGACCGAGCCTGAATAGATCGGCCCGAGCACGACATAAGGGTCCTTGTCCAAAACCTTCTGCACCTGCGCGCGCGAGATGCCGGGATTGCTCTGGGTGTCGAGATGCTCGGTCTGGATTTTCCGGCCCAGAATGCCGCCGGCATTGTTGATCTCGTCGACCGCGAGCGCGACGCCGTCGCGCCAGTTGGTGCCGGAGACGGCGCCGGGGCCGGACAGCTCGATGACGTCGGGGATGTAGACCGTGCTCTGCGCGCAGGCCGCGCTCGCCCACAGCGATGCCGCAACCGCGATGCTAACCGGCCCTGCAAAGTGCCTCATGACGTCCTCCCTCCCATTTTGCTCTGTTGTTATCTCGCTTGATCCGTCCCGCCGTCGAAGCCGAGCAGCCGTGCCGGCGTTCGCCACAACAGGCGATGCTGATCGCCGGGGTCGGGAAACAGTTGTGTCAGCACCGCGAGCAGCGGACCGTAATCGAGCCGCTCTGGGGCGCGCAGGAACGGATAGTCCGAGCCCCAGACGCAACGGTCGAGCGTGAAGGCCTCGACCAGCGCCGTGATGAACGGCCAGGCGTCTTGATACGGATGCGGCTGCTGCGAGAATTTGTAATAGCCTGACAGCTTGACATGCGCGTCTCGCTCGCGGCCGATCGCGAGCAGCGCCTGGAAGGCCTTGCCCTGCAATCCCTGCCCAACGGAGGGCCGGCCGCAATGATCGAACACCAGACGCACATTTGATTTGTCGATCAGCGGTAACAGGTCGAGCAACTGGTCCTGCTCGACCTGGATCTGGAGAAACAGGCCGAGGCTGGTCAGCTTCTCCAGCAGTGGTGCGGTCTCTTGGTAGTAAGCGGCACCGTGGAACGGCACGTTGAAGGCGACGCCGATCACGCCGGCCGCCTTCAGCCGTTCGAGCTCGCTGATGTCGACGTCGTTCTCGACGACGGCGACACCGCGAAAGCGGCCGCCGCCCTGCTGCAACGTATCGAGCAGGATGCGGCTGTCGCTGCCGTAGCCGGTGTTGGTGGCCACCACGAGCGCGTGCCTGATATCGAACGCGTCGAACACGCGGATGAGCTGCGCCGCGGGCGCGATCTCCTGCCCGCTCGGCCGGTACGGCGTATCGGCGGAATAGGGAAAGCGGGCGGGATCGATAGCGTGGATGTGGCAGTCGATCCTGGGGGACACCGGCAGCGTCATGGCGCAAAGCTCCCCGGCGGTTCAGAACGTCGCTTCGATGGCCTTGATCAGCTCGGGCGTCACGTCGGGCATGACACCGAACCAAGCCTTGAAGGCGAGCCTAGCCTGGTTCAGCAGCAGGCCCAGCCCGTTGACCGTGACGCAGCCGCGCGCGCGGGCTTCGGCGAGGAACGGCGTTTCCAGCGGCGTGTAGATGAGATCGGCGGTGAGCGTTTCCGGCCGCAGGCGCGACAGGTCGATCTCCAGCGCGGCCTTGCCGACCATGCCGCGATCGGTGCAATTGACGAGCAGCGCGACATCGCCGAGCGCGGCGCCGCGGTCGTCCCACGCGACGGTGCTGATGGCGGAACCGAAATCCTTTGCGAGCGCCTGCGCCTTCTCCGCGGTGCGGTTGGCGATGCGGATCTCGCGCGCGCCATTTTCGAGCAGCGCCACCACCACAGCGCGCGAGGCGCCGCCTGCCCCGAGCAGCAGGATCGGCCCGGCATCGCCGCGCCAGTCAGCCTTGGCGTCGCGCAGGCTCTGCACAAAACCGTTGCCGTCATTGTTGAGGCCGGAGAGCGTGCCGTCCGCCTCGACAACGATGGTGTTGACGGCGCCGATGCGTTTTGCCGTTTCGTGGACGCGGTCGAGCATCGGCATCGCCGTCTGCTTGTGCGGCATGGTGACATTGCAGCCGCGGAACCCGAGCGCAATCAGCCCGTCAAGCGCATCCTCCAGCCGCTCCGGCTTCACCGCCAGCGGGACATAGCTGCCGCGGATGCCGTGCGCCTTCAGCCAATAATTATGAATGACGGGCGAGCGCGAATGCGCAACCGGCATGCCCATGATACCCGCCAGTCCAAATCCGTCCTGCGACATGCTGCGCTTCCATCCTCGATCGCGCCATTCGGCGCGCGACCATCTTATTTGGTCAGTTGTACAAAGTAATTAGAGGGAATGGCTAGCGCGTGCAATCTGAATCTGGGGAAGCGCCGCCGTCCTGGCGAAAGCCAGGACCTATTAGCCCAGGGAGAGGTTGTGGTGCGAAGGGGCAACTGCGAGTTCCCGTAACCACATCCGACGGTGGTTATGGGTCCTGGCTTTCGCCGGGGCGACGCTGAAGGGGCATCGTGCTTCCAGGCACTCGTCGCGGTCGTAGCCTCGCCACGCAGTGACCGGTCCGATCACATCCCGCTCAACCCGCTATCCACCGCGAGCGTCTGCGCGGTGACATAGACGCTTTCGTCCGACAGGAAGAACAGCACCGCATAGGCGATCTCCCACGCGGTCGCCTGGCGGCCGAAGGGGACATGGCCCTTGCCGCGCGATGGGCGGCCGGCGCCGGCTTCGCGGCCGTTGGGAGTGTCGACGAGGCCAGGATAGATGAGGTTGGCGCGGATGCCGCGGCGCGCGCCGAGATGGGCGATGTTGCGCATGAGGCCGCCGAGCGCGGCCTTGGAGGAATCGTACACCGCCATCTGCGAGCCGGCTTTCAGCGCGGCGATCGAGGAAATGAAGACGATGGCGCCGCCATCGTCGAATCTCGGCATGGCGGCGCGGCAGCACAGCATCGGACCGCGGACGTTGACGTCGTAGATCCTGTTCCACTCCTCGGGGCTGACGGCATCGAGACCGACCTTGCCGAAGGTGCCGATGTTGAGCACCATGCCGTCGAGCCCACCCATCGCGCGGTGCGCTTCGTCGATCATGCGGACGACGTCGGGCTCGGACGTGACGTCCGCCGCGATGGCGAATGCCTCGCCGCCTTCGGCGGTGATGCGCTTCACCGTCTGTTCGGCCGAGGTGCGGTTGAGATCGGCGACCGCGACCTTCGCACCCTCGCGCGCGCAAAGGATGCTCATGGCGCGGCCGTTTCCGATCGGATCGGTTAAGGCATCGAACACGCGCTGGCCGCCGCCGACGATCAGGATGCGGCGGCCGCTCAGGCGCCCCCTGCCCGGCGCTTCGCCCAGCGATTCCGCGCTCGGCGGACGGACGTAACGCTCCGGCTTGGTCTCGGTTTCCGTCATCTCAGCCGCCCTGCTTCTTACCGCCGTCATAGACCTTCATGCCCGCCGCGGGATCGAGATCGGTTTCCGTTGCCTCGGTGACGCGCGCCATCATCATGTAGAAACCGAGCGCGACGATGGATTCCACGACCTCCTGGTCGCTGAAGTGGCGGCGCATGGCGGCAAAGGTCGCCTCGGGAACGCGGACGTTCTCGACGACCTCGCGGCCGAATTTGAGCAGCGCGCGCTCAGCCTCGCTTAAGCCGGCTGCATCGTAGTCACTGCGCTCGACCGCATCGATCTGCGCTTGCGTACAGCCGACACCGAGCGCGATCGGAACATGCTGGCGCCACTCATAGGCGCCGCCTTCGAGCTGGGCGACCTGGAGGATCAAGAGCTCGCGGTTGACGGCGCTGAGCTTCTGCTTGTGCAGGATCGAATTGCCGAGCCGCATCGCCGGGATCATGTTGGCCTCGGCATGAGCCATCATGCGAAAGATGTTCAGCTTGACCGGCATGCGGTCGAACGAGGCGCGGATGTCGCCGCTCGTCGTCTCCGGATCAATCAGGGGCAGCCTTGCCACGCGTTTCTCCCTTGGGTTTTCGTTTCTTGTTGTCGTCATTGCCTGCCGCGATCAGCGACAGGAAGAAGGCGAGGTAGCGGTCGATCGCCTCGATCACCTTCGGCCGCGACGACGGCGTCGCGCCCATCACGTAATGTTCGAGGCGGATATAGATGAGGCCCGCCGCGAACAGCCGCGCGGTCTCGCGCGGATCCGGCGTCGAGACGAGGCCAGCGAGCGCAAAGCCGCGGAAGTAATCCGTCATCAGGCTCTGCTCGCGCGCGTAAAAATGGTCGGCGAACTTGGCACGGATGCCGGGCACGCGGTTACGCTCGGCGGTGATCACCTTCTGGAACTGATGCTCGCGCGGATCGGACCATTGCTCGACGAGATCAAGCGCAAACTGCCGGCAGAACGCGGCGGGCTGGCGCGCAAGCTGCTTGTAGCGCGGCTCCTCCAGCCGGCTCGCCGAGCTGGCCGGGCCATGCTCGGCAACGATCGCTTCCAGGATCGCGGCCTTGCCGGCGAAATGATTGTAGAGGCTGCTCTCGCGAATGCCGACACGGCGCGCGAGTTCGCGCATCGAGGCGCCGCCATAGCCGCTCTGCGCGAACAGGTTGAGCGCTTCGGAGAGGATGCGCTCGCGGGTGGTGGGCGCAGCCGCTGCCGCCGCGCTGGAGGTGTGGACAGCCATGCGACTTGACTAACGAACGATCGTTCGCTAGTCAACCGTACGAACGATCGTTCGTTTGCCAGTCTGGCGGCTACGGTCGCGGCCCGCAAATCCGGTTGCGGGCCCTGTTCTCGCGTTTCAACTCCGCTCCCTTGAGAGGCGGAGAGCAAATCTGGGGAGACGACCTCATGGCGCGCTTTGCCCGCCTTCGCCTGGCCGCGGCCTGCATCCTGTTGCCCATGCTCGCGGCAAGCATCGCCCAGGCGCAAAGCGCAAAATACGATCCCGGCGCCGACGACAAGACCATCAAGATCGGCACCACCGCGCCGCTGAGCGGACCGGTCTCGGCTTTCGCGCAGATCGCAAAATCCGCCGAGGCCTATTTCCGCAAGGTGAACGATGACGGCGGCGTCAACGGGCGGCGCATCCAGATGATCATCGCCGATGACGCCTACAGCCCGCCGAAGACGGTGGAGCAGACGCGGCGGCTGGTCGAGAGCGAGGAAGTGCTCTTGATCTTCGGCGGCGTCGGCACGCCGACCAACAGCGCCGTGCACAAATACCTCAACGACCGCAAGGTACCGCAGCTCTTCCTGGGCTCGGGCGCCGCGAAGTGGGACGATCCGAAGAACTTTCCGTGGACCGTCGGCTGGCAGCCGACCTATCGCGACGAGGCGATCGCCTACGCCAGGTACATCAAGGCAAGCCATGCCAATGCGAAGATCGGCGTGCTCTATCAGAACGACGATCTCGGCAAGGACTATCTGAAGGCGCTGGAGGAAGGACTCGGCGGTGGTGAGGCGATCGTGGCGCGCGCCGCTTACGAGACCACGGCGCCGACCGTGGACACGCAGATCCTGCAACTGAAGACTGCCGGCGCCGATGTGGTGCTGGTTGCGGCGACGCCAAAGTTTGCAGCGCAGGCGATCCGCAAGATCGGCGAGATCGGGTGGAAGCCCGTGACCATCATCTCCAACGTCTCGGCCTCGATCAGCGGCGTGCTGGAGCCGGCCGGCAAGGACAATTCCACCGGAATCATCTCCAGCCAGTACCTGAAGGATGCGACCGACCCCGCGCTGAAGGACGATGCCGGCTACAAGGAGTGGCTCGCCTTTATGGACAAGTACCTGCCTGAAGCCAACAAGAGCGATTGGCTCAACGTCTATGGCTATACCATCGCGCAGACGCTGGTCACCGTGCTGAAGGCGTCCGGCAACGACCTCACCCGCGCCAATGTGATGAAGCAGGCGACGACGCTCAAGGACGTCAAGCTGCCGATGCTAATTAACGGCACCACGGTGAACAACTCGCCGGAGCGCTATACGCCGATGACGAGCCTCCAGCTGATCCGCTTCGACGGCACGCGCTGGGTGCCGTTCGGCGAACTTCTGAAGAATTGAGCGATGCGGCAGGTCAAGGTCGGCGGCATGCGGGTCGATCTCGTCAGCGAGATCGCTTCGCTCGCCTTCGACAAGAGCTGGCTGTTCGCCAACGTCACCGAAGCCGTGATCGCGGAGAACCGGAGCTGGCTCGATCACCGCTATATCGAGCCGGGGACCGGCCGCTTCATCCTCAGCCATCATTCCTATCTCGTGCGCGCGCCGCGCTGGACCGCCATCGTCGATACCTGCTGCGGCAATCACAAGAAACGGCCGCGCGTCCCGGTCTGGAACGACCTCAGCCAGCCTTATCTCGAAAACATGCGGGCGCTTGGCGTTGCGCCTGAAGAGGTCGACTTCGTGATGTGCACGCATCTGCATGTCGATCACGTCGGCTGGAACACGCGGCTCCTCGACGGCCGCTGGGTGCCGACCTTCCCCAACGCGCGCTATCTGATGGGACGCGAGGAGTACCGACATTTCGAGGCCGCGCACAATGCCGCACCGAAGAACCCGGTGAACCACGGCTCGTTCGAGGATTCCGTGCTGCCGGTCGTCGCCGCCGGCCTCGCCGAACTGGTCGAGACCGACCATCGCCTGTTCGAGGATCGCGACGCGGCCTTGCGCTTCGCGCCGGCGCCGGGCCACACCGCCGGCAACATGCAGATCCACCTCAACGGCGGCCACGATCACGCCGTCATGTCGGGCGACGTCATCCATCACCCGATCCAGTGCGCTGCGCCGTGGCTGTCCAATGCCGCCGATGTCGATCCGGCAGCGGCGGTCGCGACGCGGATGGCGCTGCTGGAAGAGCTCGCGGATACGCCGAGCTATCTGCTCACCGGCCATTTTCCCGCGCCGACCGCCGGACGCGTGATCCGGCATGGCGACACTTACAGATTTCGTTTCGAGGATTAGGGGAAGCCATCATGATGTTGCGCACCGTCACGCTTTCGTTTCTCGCATTGCTGTCGGCGGCGTTGCCCGTCCGGGCCGAGGATCCCGCCGCCTACCCCACCCACAAGATCAGGATGCTGCTTCCTTACGCGGCTGGCGGCGGCGGCGATGTGGTCGGCCGGTTGCTCGCGGACAGGATGGGCAAGACGCTCGGGCAGAGCATCTATATCGAGAACCACACGGGTGCGGCCGGTACGCTCGGCACGCAAATGGTCGCGGCGTCGCCGAACGACGGCTACACCATCACCGTCGGCGGCATGACCACGCATGTGCTGGCGCCCGCGATCTATCCAAAGCTGGCTTACGATCCGATCAAGGATTTCACGACGATCGGCCGCGTCGGCACCTCCTCGATCATGCTGGTGGCGACCAAGGACTTTGCCGCCAATGACATCAAGGGCCTGATTGCGCTCGCCAAGAAGGGCGAGCCGATCCAGTATGGCAGCTGGGGCGTCGGCTCGACCGGGCAATTCTGCGCGGAGATCTTAATGCAGCAGAGCGGCATCAAGATGGATCACGTGCCCTTCAACGGCATCGCGAAACTCGCCGGCGACCTGCTCGGCGGCCACATCTCGCTTGCGACACTCGACATGGCGACCGCGACGCCGCTGGTGAAGGACGGCTCGATCAAGGCGCTGGCCGCTTGCGGCGAGCGCTCGCCGAGCCTGCCCGACGTCGCGAGCTACAAGGAACAGGGCGTGGCGTTCGACCGCAGCCTGTCCTGGGCGATGTATGCGCCGGCGGGCCTTGCCGAGCCGGTCGCCAAGAAGCTCTCGGCGGCCCTGAAGGACGCGCTCGGCGATGCCGAGGTGAAGGAGAAGCTGCTGGCGCTCGGAATCACGCCGCAATTCGTCCCCGGCGAGGAGCAGCGCGACATCAACGCCCGCGACATCGCGGCCTGGAAGCAGGTTGCCAAGGACGCCGGCATCGAGGTCAAGTGAATCGAGGTCAAGTGAACAAGGCAAGAGGAGCGCGGGCATGAGCCGCATCTTCGGCGCGGTGCGCCAGAACGGATATGTGGTGCGGGACATCCACGCCGCGATGAAGCACTGGATCGAGGTGATGGGCGTCGGTCCCTGGTACTACATGGACCGCGTCCGGACCGACTGGTTCCGCCATCGCGGCCAGGACTCTCGCATAGAGATGAGCATTGCGCTCGCCAATTCCGGCGATCTCCAGATCGAGCTGATCCAGCAGCGCAACGACGCGCCCTCGCTGTACAAGGAATTCCTCGACGCCGGCCACGAAGGACTCCAGCACATGTCGTACTGGAGCCACGACTATCAGGCGCTCTACGACAAGGCGCTCGCGCTCGGCTACAGGATCGGCCACGAGGGCCAGATCGGCGGCGACAAGGGACGCTTTGCCTATTTCGACACCCAGGCGCATCCGGGAACAGTGATCGAGATCTCCGACACCAGCGGCACCAAGGGGCCGTTCTTCGAGAAGGTCCGGCAGGCGGCGATGAACTGGGACGGATCGCGGCCGATCCGGGAGGTCGGCGGCGGTAAGTCCTAGGACCTGTCGTCGGTTTGCGGCGACAGCAAGCGCCGGACGAAATCAAATAGAAATTGTATTGCGGCCCCGGTCGGATATTCTCGCCGACATTGCAATCCCGGCTCGGGGGCCGTGATGAAGTTCTTTTTTCTATTTCTTCTCAGCGCCCTGGCGCTCGCCTTCCAGCCGACCGCAGCATTGGCCGACCAGCGCATAGCGCTGGTGATGGGCAATTCGGCCTATCAACGCGCACCCAAGCTCGCGAATGCCACCAACGACGCCGGCCTTCTCGAAGCGCGCAAGGCGATGCAGGAACCGGCGGGGTTCACATCGCTGCTCGCGCGGTAGATGGCGATCCATGGTAGCTTGATCCCGTGTCCGAACCTTCAGCGAGGCAAACATGTCCTCTACCGACAAGGTCTTCGCCGGCTCGATCCCGAAAATCTACGACGAGTATCTCGTCCCGCTGATCTTCGCCCACTACGCCGCCGACATCGCCAGGCGTGTCGCTGCGCTCTCCCCGTCAACGCTGCTGGAAACTGCCGCGGGCACCGGCGCTGTGACGCGGGCCGTGACGGCGGCATTGCCTCCCGGCATCCGTTACGTCGCGACCGATCTCAACGAGCCGATGCTTGCGGTCGCGGCGCAGCGCCAGGCCGAAGACAATCGCATTACCTGGCGCCCGGCGGATGCCACCGCGCTGCCGTTCGACGACGCTGCGTTCGACGTGGTCTGCTGCCAGTTCGGCGCCATGTTCTTTCCGGATCGCATCAAGGGTTACGCCGAGGCGAAGCGGGTCTTGCGGCCGGAGGGCACGTTCGTGTTCAACGTCTGGGACCGCATCGAGGAGAACGTGTTCGCCGACGAGGCGACGGCCGTGCTCGGAGAGATCTTTCCCGACGATCCGCCGCGTTTCATGGCGCGGACGCCGCACGGCTATCACGACAAGGCCGTCATCAACGCCGATCTGGAGCAAGCGGGCTTCCGCCACATCTCAATCGAAACGCTTCCTGCCGTGAGCCGCGCGCCGACACCCGAATATGTGGCGTTCGCATACTGCCAGGGGACGCCGCTGCGAAACGAGATCGAGGCAAGGGACGCGAGCAAGCTTGAGGCTGCGACGGACGCCGTTGCCGAGGCGATCCGAATGCGCCATGGGCCCGGCCCCGTCGAAGCCAGGATTCAGGCCCTGGTGATCACGGCGCGACCTTAGTCGAAGGAGAGCTCGCTCCCCGACGGCTGCGCGTCCTACCAGAAGCTCCGCGGCATCGGCTGCGCCGGCTGATAATACGGGTACTGGCCGCCGCGCTGCCGGCGCGGGTTGACCGGTTGCGGGTTCGGATCGCGCTGGAAGAAGAAGCCGAAGCCGTTGCCGCCATTGTCCCAGCTGTCGTCGCTCGCAATGTCCATCGGAGGCGCGGTCGGCTTGCGCGTGATGAAGCCGCCCTGGGGATGGTTGCTCAGCACTGCGACGAATTCGGTGCGGTAGTTGGTCTCGCTGCTCAGTGGCTCGTCCGAGATGATGATCGACGAACGCGGCAATGCGGTCGGCGCGATGCGATCCCAAACGTCCTGCGGAATGGTGATGCGATCGAGCGCGTCCTTGGCATCGTCGCCGTTTTCGATCGTCACCACGCTCCAGCGCAGGCCGGTATCGTTCTTCGCCATCGCCGTGAAGATATGCGTGCCGAGCGGCTGGTCGGGATTGCGGATCGTGACCGGGACCTCGATGCTGGTGTCGAACACCTCGCCGCCGCCATCCGGCGCCGGCTTGTGCGTGTTCCGCCGCACATAGAGCTTCTGCGTCGCGCGGCTGATGTAGACCGAGACCGGCTCGAGCGCGAGCTTTGCGTCGGTCGCAGCCTTCACGATCTCGGCCTTCTTGGTCGCAGCCGCCTTCGCGGCCTCCTTCGTGGCGGCGACGGCGTCGCGCTTCGGTTGCGCGGCCGCCTTGGCGGTGTCGAGCTGGCTCGCCGCATCGGCAGCCTTGGTGGCGGCCTTCTGCTTCAGCTCCTCGGCCTTGGCGCGGGCCTGATCGGTCTTTGCCGCCGCGAGCGACTTGTCGGCAAAAGCAAGCTCGGCATCGGCGCGGGCCTTCTGCTGTTCCAGCTTGCGCAGCGAGGCGGGAAGCGAGGCGGCCTCCTTCGCGGCGATCGCCGCGGCCTTCTTGGCCTCGTCGGCGGCCCGGGTCGCCTCCTCGGCTTCGGCGGAGAGCTTGTCGGCCCGGCTCGGCACCGCCGCAATGGCTTCGCGCTTCGGCACGAACAGCGAGGGATGGTTGAAATCGACCGGGGCCGCGTCGTTCGGCGAGATGATCACGCGCATGCCGATGTTGGTCTTGTCGAACAGCCCCTCCGCAAAGCCGAAGGGCATCCGCACGCAGCCATGCGAAGCGGCATAGCCCGGCAGCGGCCCGCCATGCAGCGCGATACCGTTCCAGGTGATGCGCTGCATGTTGGGCATCCAGGCATCGTCATACATGGTCGAGTGGTGGTCCTTGTCCTTCTCGACGATGGCGAAGACGCCGGCCGGCGTCTCGCGCCCGGTGGTGCCGGTGGACACCGGCGCACGCAGGATCCAGCCGTCGGCGTCGTAGAAGGTGACCTGCTGGCTCTTGATCGACACGATCGCCATGATCGGCTCGCCGGCCTCGCGCGGCGCCACCGCCTCGGTCGGCTGGCGCGCCTGCTTGGCCGCGGTCGCCGGGTTCACCACGGCAAGCACGGCCAACGCCGCAAGCGCGATCCTGCCGGGAGGGGCCCAACGCCGCATCGCCAGGGTGGATTGCGCCGTCGTCAGTCGGTTTTTCATGCCATGCCCCGGTCGAAATGCCAGTCCGCGCTCATGTCGATTAGGTCTCAGATTGCGATCTTTGGATTAAGAAATCGCAGCCGCCATACGTTCCGTCTGTGGCGATATTCGGCACGTTCCAACGACAAATCTCTCATATACGACGGCTCGCGCGGGCGGAAGGGTGGCTCCCGGCCAAGGCTGGTCCGAGGCTGGCGGCGATCGCTGCGGCAGAATGTCTGCCTTGGAGGGGGCGGATCCGCCGGTTTTCCCCCCGTTGCGGTGGAGCGCCGCGGCGATCACGACCCGGATCACAACGGTGCGGCGCAAACCGGCCTATATTCTTTGAACCGGCAGGCTTTGGTTGAGAATGGTGGCTAAACGCCCGGCACCTTCCGGCCGAACCTCAGCGGTAAACGCCACAACCGGGCGCGCACCTTCACGACCCTCAGCGGCCTCGCCGCGAGGCGGCCGCCGGCGTCGGCGAGGCGGTTGAGGTCAAGGCTGCCTCTCCAAAGGAGACGAGCCGCAAGCGCTCCTCATCCCACAAGGTCAGCCGCACGGTCCGCAAGCTCTGGAGCAGTGTGATCCGTCCGACGCCGGCGAGCTGCGGATGGTCCCGCAACACGTCCGGCAGGCGATAGCAGGGAATTCGACTGCACAAATGATGGATGTGGTGGACGCCGATATTCGCCGTGAACCATCGCAAGACACCCGGCAATTGGTAGTGCGAGCTGCCGTACAGCGCAGCGTCGTGAAAATTCCAGTTGTCGTCGTGGGACCAGTGGGTGTGCTCGAATTGGTGCTGGACGTAGAACAGCCAGACACCGATCGACGCCGCCAGAACGATGATCGGCAGGTGTACCAGCAGGAACGGCCCATAGCCGACCAGCCGGATCATCGCGCCGACGAGAACCGCGATCGCGACGTTCGTGCCCATTGTGCTCAGCCAGGGCTTCCAGCCACCGCGCATCAGCCCGACCGGCAAGCGATGCTTCAAGATGAACAAATACGAGGGACCGACGCCAAACATCACGAGGGGATGGCGATACAAACGGTACAGCATCCGACCCCATAGGGGCTGGTCGCGAAACTCGCGCACGGTCAACGTATCGATGTCGCCCGAGCCCCTGTGATCGAGATTGCCGGAGTTCGCATGGTGGCGTGCATGGTTATGTCGCCAGTAATCGTATGGCGTCAGTGTCATCACGCCGATGGCGCGGCCGACCCAATCGTTCGCAACGCGGCCGCGGAAGAACGAGCCATGTCCGCAATCGTGCTGGATCATGAAGAGACGGACCAGCAAACCCGCCGCGGGCACCTCGAGCAGCAGGGCAAACCAATAGCCGTGGTCAAGAGCGGCCCAGATCAGAACCCAGATGATGACAAGCGGCACCGCCGTGATCGCCAGCTCGAGGACACCGCGCGCACTGTCGGGCTCGCGGTAGCGGGCGAGCATCCGCGCCGTCGCGCGGATCTCCGGCGTTCTCTCAGTCATTTCTGGTCTGTTCCCGATGTCCGCCGAAGAAGTATCGTTATCGCCCACGGACGCCTCCGGCAGCAGTTCTGAGGTCCTGCCCCGCACGCACTCATATTGATCCGAGCCTGGATGTCCTGCTGAGCAATATTGCTCACGCCGGGAGCCGGCGTCCCGCCGAATTGGCCTGCCCCCCATGACACACCGCGACTGAGATGGGAAGGGACGCAGGTCGGAGATGTTCACCGACCGGCCGGCGATTTTCCGGCAATGTGAGCAATATTGAACTGAAGCTGACACGCGAGCGCGGCATGCTGGCCATGACGCAGCCGGCGAATCGGCTGTCATCGGCGGCGGCTTCGGGTACAGCGTACCCCGCCATATGGGCAGGAGCTTCATATGTCCGAGGTCTATGCTCGTCCAGAACCGACGCTGATTCCGATACCCCGGCCACTCTGCCCGGCCTGCCAGAGCCGCATGATGCTGATCCACGTCGGGGCAAGCTGCGACGGCCCCAATCTTCGAATCTTCGAATGTGCCAAATGCGGGAACGTCCACAAGATATCCATGGACGACCCGATGAGATCAGCCAAATAGCAGCTGAAGGGGAACGCTCAAGGAAGCGGCCCCAGCACGGGGGTGCGAACCGGGGCCGCCATTCATCGGGTATGATGAGTGGGCATCATATCCGGTCGCCATCACCAAGTAGTCCCGGCGACGTTCGTTCCAGGCAGACTCTCACGATGCCCGCCTACCAGCGTTTGCGCCAAACGCCGCCCCAGCTTCCGCCCCATCGGCTTCGTCCGCGGACGAGCCCGATGATCATGAGCAGCAAGACCGCGCCGACCGCGGCGTCGATGATCTGCGAGACGATCCCCGAACCGAGATGGATTCCCAGCTGCGGAAATAACCAGCTCGCGATGAAGGCGCCCGCTATTCCCACGACGAGATCGCCGACCAGGCCCAAGCCCGTACCCATGACGATCTGGCCCGCAAGCCAACCGGCCGCGATGCCCACAGCCAATATGACGAGAAGGCTTTCACCAGATATGTTCATTTTCACCTCACCAACGGACGACCAAGCAGTGTTCCGTCACCCGTCAGACTAGACCCGGGCAAGGGCGGATGATGTGCAAAACTGCTCAGATGCCGATCGTATGATCGGCGCGCGGCTCAGGATCAGTTGCGGACCATTCCTTCAAAGCTGAGCAATTTTGCTCTGCAGCAGGGCGAGCCAACCGATAGGCTCTCTGATGGCCGTCCCTCGACCGGCACGAAGAGGGGTCGACAAGTGGCGCGGCTGACGCCTCTGCAGTTCGTCCAGGAGATCTCACCTTGACTATCAGAACAACACGGACCACCGTTTCGTTCGCCAATCCCTTCGTCCTTCAGGGCCTGGAGGGCACTCAGCCCGCCGGTGAATATGTCGTCGTCACTGACGACGAGCAGATCGAAGGGTTGTCGAGGATCGCCTATCGGCGCGTGGCGACGCTGCTTCAGACGCCCGCGAGGTCTGCCCCCCAATTACTGATCCAGTTCTACTCGGTCAGCCAAACGGAGCTGGATGCCGCACTCATGAAGGACCGGCATCAGACGGTCGTACGGCATTGAGAGCGCAGGCGAGCCGTATGGCGAGCCGGCCGAGGCCGCCGCCACAATTGCCTGGCCGGGATCACCGGGGGGCCCGAAGGCGGACGCAAGATTTGCCTAACGCGCCCGGCCCCGGCCCTGCTAAACTGAAGCCCCCTCCATCAGGTTCTTGACGACGTTATGCTAAAAGCGGCGAAAAGCTCGTTCGATCCAAAACTCTTTCTCGCCAAGGTCGGCGAGGGCAAAGCCATACTGAAATTCGACAAGAACCAGGTCGTGTTCTCGCAGGGCGACGCCGCGGACACGGTTTTCTACATCCAGAAGGGCAGGATCAAGGTTCTCGTCGTCTCCGAGCAGGGCAAGGAAGCCGTGGTCGGAATCATGGAGCCCGGACAATTCTTCGGCGAAGGTTGCCTGAACGGCCATCCCTTGCGGATTTCGACAACGGTGGCGATGGAGCAATGCCTGGTCACGTCGATCGCGAAATCGGCTATGCTTGCGATACTCAAGGGCGAGCCAAAGTTCTCCGAGTTGTTCATGGAGTATCTGCTCAGTCGAAACAGCCGCATCGAAGAAGACCTGATCGACCAGTTGTTCAATTCGAGCGAGAAGCGGCTTGCGCGTCTTCTCCTGCTCCTGGCGAATTTTGGCAAGGATGGCGCCACGCAGCCCATCACGGCGCAGGTCAGTCAGGAGACGCTCGCAGAGATGATCGGGACGACCCGCTCACGCGTCAGCTTTTTCATGAACAAATTTCGCAAGCTCGGCTTTATCACCTACAACGGCAAGATCGAGGTTCACAGTTCCCTCCTGAACGCGGTCTTGTATGACAAGCCTGAGATCGTGAGGGACGACTGAGACAGTTGGGGGCAAGAACGCCTCGAGCCGCCTCCTGCAACGATATGAAGGTACCCCATGAAAAAGCCGACCGCGCACGCCGACGAGATCGCGCCGAGAATCATTCAAAGGGCTGACGTCGCACCGGCCGATGGCTTCACGCTTGTCGTCGATGGCCACTTCAAGACCCGTTACGACAGCGAAACGGCTGCCCGAGAAGCCGGCGCCGAGCTGCTCGGCAGATTCCCAATGCTGCAAATCCTGGTCTACGATGCTGCGACCGGGACGCGGTCCCCGCTGCAATAGATTTTCGGCGTGACCGGGCCCGCATCGGGTGTCGTTGCGGGCCTGTGCGAAGTGTTCGTGAAGCTCTCGGAATGCAGGATCATCCTTTCTTGGGACGATCGGACGGGGTGTCCGAGACCTGCCGGCGCAGACGTATTGCTTCCGCAAAGCTGTCAGATGGCTGCCTTTGCGGAGCGGGACGGTTCTCGGGCTCGTCAGGCTCCGGTGCTCGCAGGACGGAGAGCAGCGCTTCGCTGTCGCGGTCCAGACGCTTGTCAGCACCCGACGCGTCGAGCGTATGGCCGACCAACTCGCCCGAGAGACGATAGATATTGTTCCCCCGGAGATCGTAGACTTTCTTGCCGGTGAGGTCGAAGATCGATGTGCCGTTCAGAACCCCGGCGCGGATTCCCCTGTTGTTGAATATGTATCCGCTCACCACACATCTCCCATCGACGGCCCTTTGGCGGTACGCCGGCGACCGCCTATCGGGTCGCAACCCGGCCTTTCGCCTCCTCCTCGGCCAGACGTATCATGAGCCATTGCCGCCGGACGTCGTCTTTGGCCAGATCGATCTGCCGTCTGAGGATTTTGAGGTTTTCGAGGTGGATGAAGTCTTCCAGGTCCTCCATTCGGGGGCACCCGCTCAGGTCGGTGGCCTCAAATCGTGACTGGCGAGCCAGAGGGCCGCGGCCGATCTCATCGGATCGGTTTCGACTGCGGCAGCACGAATGTGATGGCAGGCGCGCGCGAACGTTCCGATGTCAAAGGCGGATGAGCCGGGGATCCTCACCAAGCTCATGGGTTCGCCGCACCTGGGACAGCGCGGCCGCCGGTCCGATGCAAGTGACGAACCGAATGAGTGGGAATGTTGCAAATGCATGCGATGCACCCTCGAGATCAGGCGGGAGCGTTACAGCACTCTCAGTCACCGATAGATGCCGATAAGGGGCGGTGATACAGCCAGCATGAGCCGCCGGGACCGAAGTTACTGGTCAATATTGCTCGCTCGAGCAAAGTTCCCGCCGCCTGGAGCCCGGCCCGGTTGCCTCGGCAGACACCGCGGCTAGACGCCCAGCGCCTTCCGATTGAAGGTTCGCAGAACACGCAGCGACAGCGTTCGCACGTTCGCGACATTGAGAAGCCACGCCGCGGCGGCGTAAGCGAAACCGCCCGCAAGGCTCACGATGACCAGCGCGACGAGCCCGGTGCCGTTGACCTGCGACCGCGCGACGAGGATCGCAGCCGCCATGGCTGCGGCGGAGGCGGCAACGCCGGCGAGACGATTGACGTCGAACGGCACGGGATGGGCACGGTGCATCAGGACGAGTGCGACGACGAAGCCGATCGCCTCGGTCGCAAGCGTCGCCAGCGCCGCGCCGTTGAGACCGTAGCCTGCGACCAGCGCGAACATCAGCGCGACGCTCACCACGAGCGTGAGGAAGGACTGCGCCGCCAGCATGAACGGCCGCTCGGCGAGCTGAAAGCTGATCTGGACGTAGAACTGATTGGCGATGCCGAAGAAGCGGGCGAGCACCAGGGTCGGCAGCAGCGCCGACACGCCGGCGCGGAAGTCGACGCCGACCAGCGTGCCTGCGACCTGGTCCGCCGCCAGCGCCAGCCAGATCGCGACGGGCGCGACGACGACGAGCAGCAGTTCGAGACTTTCGGTCAACCGCTCGCGCGTGGTCTCATTGTTCTTCTCCGACAGCGATCGGAACACGAGCGGCACGGTCGCCGCGGCGACGCTGGAGGCGATCATCACCATGAACTGGCGCGGCAGATCGGCGGCGACGCCAAAGATGCCGGCGGCGTCCTTGCCGAGGAGATAAGCGACGATCAGGCGGTCGCAGGTCGAGTACAGCGCGACCGAGAGACCGGCCAGCGTCAGCGGCAGGCCGTAGCGCGCCAGCTGCATGAACTGGCTGCGCTGGAAAGGCGCGATCCTGGTGCGGTCGCCCACGAGATTGAGGATGATGCCGGTCAGCGAGCCCAGCCCGAACGCCGCGAGCAGGCCCATGCCGCCCCAGCCGAGCCAGATCCCGAGCAGGCCGAAGCCCACGCTCGATACGCTGCGCACGATCGAGATCGCCGCGAACCGGTAAGGGCGCAATTTGGCGCGCTCGAACTCCTGGCCGACATCGACCGCATTGGCCATGATCGCGACGAACATGCTGGCGAGCAGCAGCTCGACGCTGACGTCGCTGCGGAACAGGAAGACCAGCGGGGTCGTGGCACAGAGCACCGCGGCCGTGAGCCCAAAGGCGACCATCGCCGTGGCGCGAAAATCCACCTCCGCCGACATCGCCTGATAGCGGGACACCGACAGCTTGATCCAGGCGAAAAAGATCGCACCCAGAATGCCGGCAAGGCTGATGCCGACGACATAGACGCCGTACTCTGCGGGCGTCAGCAGCCGCGTGTAGGCGGTGACCGCGAAGAAGCCCACCGCCGCAGGCAGGATATAGGCGACCAGGTAGATGGAGAAATGGCGGTTCAGCATGCGGGCACGGGACCGGAAGCGGTCATGCGAGTTTTGCGGCCGTTGATCAGTTGGACCTTGGGGTGGCGATCGGACTGCGCCGCAGCATCCCCGAAGAGTGTCACATAAGTCTGCAAATCGGGCCGCGAATGGAGCAGCACGGCGGATTTCGCGCGTTAGCGTTAAATTTGCCCTTTCCTCGAACCGGAGCCACAGATCACTGATAAGAGACCATCATTCAGGCGCCTTAAGACGCTTTCCAGCGCGTGAACGCGCCGGAACAGCGATGCAGCGGCCCATGGGTTGACGCACCGGACACCCGGCAAAGGTTAACCCAACACGACGAAACCCCGGCATTGCACGGCGCCGCTTGGTACGATGGCGCATTGGTTCCCGAGGGAATGCCGTGGCCAGGCTCGACAGACGCGAATTCCTTCTCGGCACTGCCGCAACGCTTGCGGCGGGCGGATCCGCGTCAGCCTTGCCGGCGTCGAAACTTGCCCAGCGCCGTCCGGGATTTGGTGCAGCGGCAACGCTCTGGGACCTGCAGGCCGATCCGCGGCTTGGCGAAGCCATCAGCACCTATTGCACGCAGGTCGTGCCGGTGCTCGAGCTGAAATGGCCGATGCTGCGCCCGGACGCGCACACGTTTGCCTTCGAGCGCGCTGACGCGATCCTGGATTTCGCGCGGGCGAACGATCTGACGATGCGCGGGCATGCGCTGGCCTGGTATCACGACATTCCAGACTGGACCAAGCAGATCAAGGACGCCAAAGGCGTCGAGCGTGCGTATCTCGACCACATCGGCACCGTCGTCTCCTACTACAAGGAGAAGCTGACGTCGTGGGACGTCGTCAACGAGCCGATCCCGGACAATCCCCGCAGTCCGAAAGACCGGCGCGACACGTTCTGGACGCAGCATCTCGGCAACAACTGGATCCCGCTCGCCTTCCGCACGGCGGCCGCGGCCGATCCCTTCGTCAAGCTCGCGATCAACGAATACGACATCGAGTCGGCCAAGGACTCCTTCATCGCCAAGCGCGCTGCCTACCGCAACCTGATCATGGAGCTGCTCGACCAAGGTGTCCCGCTGCACGCCGTGGGATTGCAGTCGCATCTGCATGCCGAGCTCGAGATCGACACCCATGGGCTCGCCGAATTCGTCACCGAGCTGCGCTCGTGGGGGCTGGAAGTTCTCGTCACCGAGCTCGACGTGGACGATCAGAAGCTGACGGGCAACCCGGCCGAGCGCGACGCCATCGTCGCCAAGCGTGTCGATGATCTCCTGACCGCGATCTCGACCAGCGGCCCGGTGCGCTCGATCCTGACCTGGGGCCTCTCGGATCGCTACAGCTGGATCAACGGCACCTTCGCCCGCGCGGACAAGCAGCCGAACCGTCCCCTGCCGCTCGACGGCGAATTCAGGCCGAAGCCGTTCATGGACGTCATCAGCAGGTTCACGAGGGACGTTTGAGGGCAGCTTGTTCTAGCGCGTCTTCGGCGTCTCGAACTCGGCTTCGTCTCCCATATGATCGGGAGACAGGCTCGGTCCGCGACGGTCGCGCGAGCTGAGACGAAACACATCGCGGATATCGTCGATCGAGGTCGACGAATAGGACTGGATGCAGAGCGCGACCTGCTCGGGCGAGGCGGCGCGCATCATCGCCTCGATGGCCGGGCGGTCGAGACGCGTGTCATCCCAATGCGAGACCGCGATGCTGTCTTCCGTCACCCGATGTGCTGCCAGATGCTCCGGCGAATTGGCGACGAAGTGGCCGTAGAGCAGGTACTCGGAAAACTTCTTCTTCCGGCACAGTGCGAGAGCCCAGCCGAGGCCAGTCGCCGACTTGATGGCGTCGGTCATCGCGCGCGCAGTATCCTTGTCCCAGACCAGCGCGTTGCCGACATAGTCGTCCGCCGGAAACGAGCGCTCCTTGATACCGAGAAGCTGATCGACGGTGCGGAGCCACAGCACGTGTAACGGGTGGTCGGCGTCGATCCCTTTGCGCGTGACAAACAGCGGCGTCTTCTCACCGCCGGCATATTGGCCGACATCGAATTCGCGGAAGAACAGATTGTCTGAATCCAGGATGCAGACGCGCTGCTCGGGCGCATTGAGGACGCCGGCGATCTTCAGCATCTGCTGGATGTGCCAGCCGTGCACGGGTGACGACAGCAGCGACAGCCAGACGCGTCGTTTGCTGATGAACTGGAGCGCCGGCGGCAGCGCCCAGAGCCATTTCGGCAAGTACCGCGAGGCCGGAACGATGACGCGCTTGTCGGAAGCGAACCGCTCGAACAGCGGCACGTCCTCATCGTTAACGAGAACATAATGCCGCGTATATCCCGTCAGCCAGGTGTCGATGCTCTCGCTGAGCAGCGAAAAGCGTTCGATATCCTTGGCATAGCTGGCAGTCAGCAGTGCAACGGAATGCATGGAGCGTGCTCGAATGGCCATCAAGCCATAGTCATAACCGCACCGGGGGGCGCTGGATACTCACATTCGCAATCAAGGTAAAATGAAACGAAGCATCAGCCATCCGACGGCAGTCCCTGCTCGATGCCGCGAAACCGCAGCGGCGCCAGCGCGGAGGCGCGCTGCCACCAGTCGGCGACGCGGTCGTCGAGCGCGGTCGTGCCGCGACCCCGGCCGGGAAAGATCCTGATCTGCTGGACCGGCTCGGCCTCGAACCCCTTGCCCCTGCGCGTGATCCTGATGACGGCACCTTCGCGGTCCCGCTGGGTCAGCGGCACCAGAAGGCGGCCGCGCGGGCGGAGCGACTGGAGCCAGAGCGGATGCGGATGCGAGAAGCCGGCATGCACGATGATGACGTCGGCGGGCGCGCCGATGTCCTCACACCCGTCGCCCTGGACGACCTCGACATTGCGATAGGCGCGAAGAAAGTTCGCGGCACGGGCTGCAAGCCGCTCGTCGCATTCGATCGCACGCACGCTGCCCTTCGGACCGACGATCTTCGACAGCACCGCCGAGAAATAGCCAAGCCCGCAGCCGATCTGGACCACGCGGTCCTTGTCCCCGACGTCGAGCAAATCGATGAAATGCGCCCACAGGCTCGGCAGGCCGGTGTCGAGCTTGCGGCGCGCGTCGATCGCGACCAGCACATTGTCGTAGAGATGAACGGGATCGGCGTCGGGCGTCAGCCGATAGCTCCGCGCCGCCTCGCTCTTGATGCGCCAGGGCCCTCTCGCCAGAAAATCCTCGCGCGGCACGGCGGCGAGCGCTTCGAGCAGGCGCTTGGAGGAAATCCGCGCGCGCTTTGCGATTCTTTCCACGTAGCGCGCACGCGCGGCGGTGAGATCGCTCATGTCAGGGATCGATCCGTTCCCGAACGGGCGCGTCCGCGCGAAGGTCGTTGACGAGCTGCATCGCCTGCTTCAGGTCCGGCGTGAGGAAGCCCTCGCTGAACTTGCCGACGATCGGCGTCAGCAGGAGCGTCGCATGCTCGCCCTTGCCGGCATCATGCGACAGGCGCGCGAGACTGACGGCGGTTCGGAGCTCCCAGGACAGCGCGCCCTGCTTGCGCGCGGTCTCCAGCGACAGCACGAACAGATCTTCCGCTTCCTGCACCGACGCCGGATTGCCGTCCGACAGGGTGATCTCGCCTTGCAGCCGATAGACCTCGGCAAGGTAGGAGTGATCGCCGGTCCGCCTTGCGGTCGCCAGCGCTCCGTCCAGCGCGCGAAGGGCGGCGTCGCGCAGGCCGACCTTGGCGTAGGCTTCCGCGAGCAGGCATCGGAACCAGCAGCCGGCGAGCCAGGAATCCATCGCCTCATATTCGTCGAGGCCGAAGCGCATCTGGCTGAGGCCCTCGTCGGCCTCGCCGAGCTGGGTCAGCGCCCAGCCGCGCAGGATCGCGGCCTGCTGCTTCCAGTGCAGGAAATTGTGCTCGGTGGCGATGATCATGGCACGGTTGGCGTGATCGCGCGTGCCTTCGACGTCGCGCAAATGCTGGCAGAGATAGGCGCCGAACACCAGCGCGAAAGCGAGCGTGAAGGGATGGCGGATCTTTTCGGCGTTCGCGATCGCCTGTTCGCTGTGCTGGCGCGCCGCGTCGGGCCGGCCGAGGAACCACAGGAGATAGCCGAGATAGGACAGCGAGACCACGCCGGGATCGGTGCCGTGGCGCACCATCAGGTCGGAATGCAGATCGGGGCTGTAGAGATTGATGCAGCGGTGCAAATGATGCTGCGAGGCGGCAAAGCGCCCGCGATAGAGCATGGTCATCGCGATCGCGCGATGCGCCTCGATCAGATAGCCGGTCTGCTGCGCCGGCTGCGTCCGCTCGCTCAGCCGCTCGCGCTTGGCGAATTTCAAAAGTTCGACGCTGAGATCGTGCGCGCGCGTCAGATCCGCTCGGATGAAGTGGCACACCCAGAGCCCGCGCGTGGCAGCAAAGGTATTCTCCTCATCGTCGAGCTGCCGGCCGAGCTCGAGCGCACGGACGTAGTTCTCCTCGACTTCCTGCACCGCATAGCCTTTGGCGGCGATCAGCGCGTTGCCGAGCGCGATGCGCAGCTCGAGCTCCATCTCGTCGGCGCCCTGCATGCGCGCATTGGCCTGCACGACGCTGAGGCCTCGGTGCAGATGGCCGATCGCCTCGAGATTGGCGCCGCTCTTGGCCGCCTGCTTGCCGGCCTTGAGCCAGAAGCTCGCCGCACCCTCGCTCTGGCCGGATTCGGTCAGATGATGGGCGAGCAGCTCCGGCTCGCGCTCGGTCTTCTCCGGATACATCTCGGCGAGCACCTGGACGATGCGGGCATGCAGCTTGCGCCGCTCGCTGTGCAGCAGGCTCGCATGCGCGGCGTTCTGGATCATCACATGCTTGAAGGAATAGAGCGCGTCCGGCGGATGGCCGCGGCGCATGATCAGCCCCGCCTCCTCCAGGTGATTGAGCGCCGCCTCGATCTGCTCCGAAGGCGTATTGGCGACTGCGTGCAGCGTCTCATAGGAGAACTCGCGGCCGATGGTGGCACCGATCTGCGCGATCCGCTTGAACGGCCCCATCCGGTCGAGACGCGCCATCAGCGAGTCGGTCAGGGTTGCCGGGATCGCGAGTTGCCGCCACGGGCCCGACAGCACGTAGCGCCCGTGCCGCTCGGTCAGCAGGTTGGATTCGAGAACGGTCTTGGTCAGCTCCTCCAGGAACAACGGCACGCCGTCGGTCTTGACGATGATCTCCTCGACGACCTCCTTGGGAAGCTCTCTCCCGGCGACGCGCTCGACCATCGTCGTGCGCAACTGCCGGCTCAGGCGGTTCAGCACCAGGGTGGTGATGTGCGAATGCGCATTCCAGCTGGGCTGGAACTCGGAGCGCGCCGTGATGATGACGAGGATCGGCTCGTTCTGCACCTTGTCGACGAAGAGATCGATGACCTCGCGGGAGGTCGGATCGATCCAGTGCAGGTCCTCGAAGGCCATCACGAGCGGCATCTCGCGTGCGAGGCCGAGGAAATGATTGACCAGCGCCACGACCGTCGCGTCCTTCTGCTGCTGCGGCGACAGTTCGAGCGGCGGATAGCGGTCTCCGGTCGGTATGGACAACAGCGCGGCAAACAGCGGCGTGACCTGCTCGATGTCGCCATGGGCGGCGGCGATAGCGGTCTCCAGGCTCGTCAGCGAGTGCGCGGACGCATCCTCCCGGTCGAGGCCGAGGGAGAATTTGAGCTGCTCGGCGAACGGATAGAACGCGGTGGACGTGTAGTAGGGCGAGCACTGGAACGAGACCTGTCCGTGGCGGTCGCCTGCGATCCGCTCGAATATCTCCTGAATGATGCGCGACTTGCCGATGCCGGGCTCGCCGAACTTGACCACGACCTGGCCGTCGCCATCCTTGACCTGCTGCCAGCGCCCCATCAGCAGCGCGATCTCCTCCTCGCGGTTGACGAGCGGCGTCAGCCGCGTGCCCATCGCGGCGGCAAACCGGGTCTCCACGCGCGAGGCACGCACCACATGCCAGGCCTGCGTTTTCTCCGAGATGCCCTTCAGCGCATGGACGCCGAGATTGCGGTAGTCGAACTTCCCCTTCAGCAGCGACTGCGTCGAGGCCGAAATCACCACGCCATTGGGCGGCGCCAGCGCTTGCAGGCGCGCGGCGAGATTGACGGTTTCTCCGACCGCGGAGTCGCGCTCTTCGGTGCCCTGCCCCACGAGGTCGCCGACCACGACGAGACCGGTCGCGATCCCGATACGGACGGCGGGCGAGTGGCTGAGCGCGCCACGCGGCTCGATCGCGCGTGCAGTCGACAGCACCCGCACGATCTCGAGCCCCGCACGCACCGCGCGCTCGGCGTCGTCCTCATGTGCAGTCGGATAGCCGAAATAGACCAAAATTCCGTCGCCGACGAACCGAGCGGCAAAGCCCTCGTAGTGCTTGACCACGCGGACGCAGGTCTCGCGGAAGCTCGCGATCAAGTCACGCACGTCTTCCGGATCGAACTGCACCGAGAGCGAGGTGGAATCCACCATGTCGCAGAACATGGTGGTGAGTTGACGTCGTTCGGCCCCGACCTCCGCCCGGGCCTGCGGGGGCGCCGCGGCGGCCGGCGCCTCCGCGGTTTCAGCCTGGAACAGCGCCGCCATCGCTCGCTGGAGCCGCTTGCGATCACCAAGCGGCAATCCGAGCTCGACCAGGTCGGATTCGGTGAGATCCGCCATGACATCGAGATCGAGGCGGTGCTGCGCGAAGAGATCGGAGTAGTGCGCAAGGCCGATGCCTTCGAGCCAGCGCTTCAGCCCGCCTTCCGCTCCCGTGCTCGGCTCATTCTCCAGCATGGTGATTCTGCCCGACCATCACTCCGTCGAAGGGCTTTAGGCCCCTCAACCACAGATTTTGGGGCCCGAACTTCACCTCAGACTGGACGCGTTCCCTAACTCATAGGAAGAATAGCTCAATCAGATCAAAAAGGAATGGCATTGTCGGACATTGCATCCGGAGCGGGATCGGTCGGCGCGAGCGGCGAAACGAAGATCTTTTCCCATATCGGCGGCCTTCTCGACTTCTACGCCCGCAGGACGCCGGCGGCGCCCGCCCTCCTCGCCCCTGGCCGGCCGGCCCTCACCTACGGCGCGCTCGGCGAGCGGACGCAGGATCTGGTCCGCACGCTGCGCGGGCTCGGCATCGCGCCGGCTGACCGGATTGCCGTTGCGCTGCCGCGCGGCGCGGACAGCGCGCTGGCACTGATCGCGGTCGCATCAAGCTGCGCCTGCATCCCCGTCAATCCCGATCTGACCGCGGACGAGCTGCAACGCTATTTCAGCGAATTGAAGCTGACGGCGCTCGTCACCCGGGCCGACATGAACTCGGCCAGTCGCGACGTCGCCAGGGCGCTCGATATCGCGGTGATCGATTTCGTGCCGGGGCCGAACGACGATCTCGGAGGCTGCGCGTTCGTGGGCCCGGCGGTCGGTCCGGCGAGCACGAGCGGCGCCTCGCGCGGCGACGACGATGCGTTCATCCTCCTGACGTCAGGCACGGCGGCGCGGCCGAAAATGGTGCCACTCACGCATCGCAATGTCTGCCTGTCCGCCACCAATGCCGGCCGCGTGCTGTCGCTCACGTCCCACGATCGCCTGCTCAACGTCCTGCCGCTGTTTCACGCCCATGGTTTGATCTCGGGTCTGCTGACGGCGCTGGCCGCGGGCTCCAGCGTGATCTGCACCGAGGGTTTCGACGCCTCGTCCTTCTTCGGCTGGATGCGGGAGCTGCAACCGACCTGGTACACGGCGGTGCCGACCATTCATCGCGCGCTGCTGACGGCGGCGGAAGCGAATCCGGACCGCGGCCGGGCCTCGTCGCTGCGCGTGATCCGCTCGGCCTCGGCCTCGCTCGCGCCCGCGATCCTTGGCGGACTGGAGGCGACGTTCGGCGTTCCCGTGCTCGAAACCTACGGCATGACGGAGGCGGCCTCGCAGATCGCGGCCAACCCGTTCGAGCTGCGCAAGCTCGGATCGGTCGGCCGAGCCGCGGGGCCCGAGATCGCGGTCATGGACGAGACGGGCCGCGCGCTTGCGAGCGGCGCACACGGCGAGATCGTGCTGCGCGGCGCGAACATGAGCCGTGGCTATTATAATGACGAGGCGGCGACGCAGGCCGCCTTCCGCGACAGCTGGTTCCGGACCGGCGATCTCGGCTATCTCGATGCCGACGGCTATCTCTTCATCGTCGGCCGCATCAAGGACGTCATCAATCGCGGCGGGCAGAAGATCTCGCCGCTTGAGGTGGAAGAGGTCCTGCTCAGCCATCCGGCAGTGCTGGAGGCCGGCGTCTTTGCCATTCCGCACCCAAAGCTCGGCGAGAACGTCGCCGCCGTCGTGGTGTTGCGAGCGAATTCCGAGGCGACCTCGGACCAGTTGCGCCAGTTCGCGCGAAAGCGTCTCGCGGCCTACAAGGTGCCGAGCCTGATCCGCAGCGTGGCGGCGCTGCCGAAGGGCGCCAGCGGCAAGGTCAAGCGCAACGCACTGGCCGATCTGATCGCGACGGCGGAGGACGCCGATGCGGCGCGCCTGCCGCGCACCACGCTGGAGACGCAGCTCGCGGAGATCTGGGCCGGTCTGCTGGAGCTGCCGCAGGTCGGCATCGATCAGGACGTCTTCGCGCTCGGCGCCGACTCGCTCGCGGTGACGCAGATGCGCTCGCGCCTGCGCGAACGCTTCAACGTCGACTTCTCGTTCGAGGACATCTTCGACTGCGCTACGGTCGCCGCGCTTGCGACCCGGCTGGAGACCGCCGCAACCCATCGCGAAGCGGCGCTGCCGGCCTGGCGCCGGGCCGGAGCTGCGACAGCGGACGCGCCGCTGTCGTACCAGCAGCAGCGGATGTACCTGCTCTCGCGGCTCGATCCGACCCGCTACAACTATAATGTCGTCGAAGTCGCGCTCCTCAAAGGCCTGGTCGACGTCGCCGCGCTTTCTGCGAGCCTCACCGCGATCTGCGCCCGCCATGAGGCGCTGCGTTCGGTCTTCGTCGAACGGCAGGGCGAGCCGGCGCAGCTTGTGCTGCAATCGCCGCCAAAATTCGAGCGGATCAAGCTCAAGCCCTGCCCTGCGGACAAGCAGGTCGCGGTCGTCCGGCGCGAGACGCTCAAGCTCGCGCAATATCCGTTCGACCTGGCGCACGAGCCGCCACTGAAGGTCACGCTGCTGTCGTTCGACAAATCCAGCCACGCACTGGTGGTCAATTTGCATCACCTCGTCACCGATGGCTGGTCGCAGCGGCTGTTCTGGGAGGAACTCGCCGCCCATTATGCCGCGGCACGCAAGAAGGGCGTGGCAGCGCTGCCCTCGTCCACTTTCCAGTATCGCGACTTCGCACTGTGGCAGCAGAGCTGGGCGCGAACGCCGGCGGCAAAAGAACAGCTCGATTACTGGCGGACGCAGCTCGACGGCGTCACCACGCTGCCGCTGCGGACCGACCGGCCGCGGCCGGAGATCTGGAGCGGTCACGGCGCCCGTCACTATTTCGAATTCTCCAGGGCCCTCTCGGGCGACGTCCGCGCGCTGAGCCAGGACCAGGGCGTCACGCCCTTCATGATCCTGCTCGCGGTGTTTCAGTGCCTGCTATTCCGTCACACCTCGCATGAGGATGTCGCGACCGGATCGCTGATCGCCAACCGCAACCAGATCGAGAGCGAGCGTCTGATCGGGCTGTTCGCCAACACCCTGATCCTGCGCAACGATTTCGGCGGCGATCCCAGCTTCGGAGAGATGTTGCGGCGGGTGCGCCAGGTCACGCTGGATGCCTACCGCAACCAGGACCTCCCGATCGAGGAGGTGCTGCGTGCGCTCCAGATCGCACGCCGGAGCGACGGCAATCCGCTGTTCCGGATCATGTTCATCCTCCAGAACGCCTCGATCGAGGCGGCACGCTTTCCGGGTCTGTCGACGCGGCGGCTGGAGGTCGATCCAAAAGTGGCGCGATTCGACATCACGCTCGAGCTGGTCGAGGCCGACGGCCGATTCACCGGGTTCTTCGAGTACGCCACCGATCTGTTCGATGCGGCCACGATCGAAGACATGGCTGCTCAATTCAAGACCCTGCTCAAGGCCGTCATCGCCAATCCGGAACAGCGCATCTCGCGCCTGCCGCTGCTGACCGAAGCCGAACGCCGACAGCTGCTGGCGAAAGGCCACGGCGTGCCGGCCAATTTCACCACGCGCGGCAATTTGAGCGAACGCTTCGACCGTCAGGCCAGGACAACGCCGAACGCTGTTGCGGTATCGGACGGACACACATCGCTGAGCTATCGCGATCTGGCCCGGCGCAGCGAGGCGGCCGCGCGCTGGCTGGCCCGCGAAGGCGTCGGTGCCGAGAGCGTGGTCGCCTTGCTCGCGGAGCGCGGACCCGATCTGCTCGCCGCAATGATCGCGGTGCAACGCGTGGGCGCGGCCTTCCTGAACCTCGATCCCGACCAGCCGCCGGCGCGGCTTGCGACCATCCTTGGATCGAGCTGCGCCCGCGTGCTGCTGATCGGGCGTGCCCAATCGGCCATGGTCGAGGCTCTGCTCGAGCCGCTGGTCGAGCGCATCCAGGTGGCCGAGCTCGACGACGCGATCGCGCCGGGGGCGACCAAGCCGGCCCGCGCCGCGCGGCGCGCGGCATCCAGCCTCGCCTATCTCATCTATACATCGGGCTCCTCCGGCGCGCCGAAAGGCGTCATGATCGAACAGCGCGGGCTGTCGAACCATCTGGCGTCGCTGATTTCCGAGCTGAAGCTGTCGGCCAGGGACGTGATCGCGCAAACCGCGCCGCAAAGCTTCGTCATCTCGGTCTGGCAGTTCCTCGCCGCGCCGATGGTCGGCGCGCGCGTGCATGTCTGCGGCAACGCGATCGTGCAGGACCCGACCCTGCTCGCGCGGGAGATCGAGCGCGAAGGCATCACCGTGCTCGAGATCGTCCCGTCGCTGCTGCGCGTGATCGTCGATCGCATGGACGAAGCGCCGATCCTGCGCGCCTTCGCGAGGCTCCGCCTCCTGATCTCGACCGGCGAGCCGCTGCCGGTCGACCTCTGCCGCGCCTGGTTCGCCCGCTGCCCGAAAGTGCCGCTGATCAATGCTTATGGCGCATCGGAATGTTCCGACGACGTCTCCCTGCATCGCCTGACCAAGCCGCCCGCGACCGCGACGAGCAACGTTCCGGTCGGCGCGCCGCTGCCGAACACCCAGCTCTACGTGCTCGACGCAAACCTTGAGCCGCAGCCGGTCGGCGTGACCGGCGAGCTCTGCATCGGCGGCGCGGGCGTCGGCCGCGGCTATATCAATGATCCCGCGCAGAACAAGCAACGTTTCCTGCCCGATCCGTTCTTGCGCCAGGCTGCTAGCCGGCTGTACCGGACCGGCGACCTCGCCCGCCGCCGCGCCGACGGGACGATCGAGTGCCTCGGCCGCGCCGACCATCAGGTCAAGGTCCGCGGCTACCGCATCGAGCTCAAGGAGATCGAGAATGCGCTGGCTGACCATCCGAGTGTGCGCGCCGGCATCGTCGAGCCGCGCCGCGAGGCCAGCGGCGACGTCAGGCTGATCGCCCATATCGTCGCAAGGCCCGGCAGCCGGGTCAGCGCCAGCGAGTTGCGCGACTTCCTGAAGAGCCGACTGCCCGGCCATGCCATCCCGTCCGCATTCCTATTCATGGATCAGGTTCCGCTCAACGCCCATGGTAAGATCGACCGGTCCATGCTGCTGGCACCCGCACAGCAAGAGGCATCCGAGCCGGATGCGGCCGTGCCGGCGCGGCGTTTCACCGAAAAGGTGCTCTCGGATATCTGGATCGATCTGCTGAAGGTCGAGAACCTCAGTGTCACCGACAATTTCTTCGATCTCGGCGGCCATTCGCTGCTGGCGGGCCAGGCGATGGCGCGCGTCGCCCGCGCGCTCGGCGTCTCGCTGCCGATCAAGACCATCTTCGAGGCGCCGACGATCGAGGAACTTGCCCGGCGGGTCGACGAGGCCGTGGCGGCGAAGCCGCACAAGCCTGCTGCAAGCCTGCCAAGACTCACTGAAACAAGGCTGGCTGAAAACGGCCCTCCAACGCTCTCGATCGCGCAGGACCAGATGATTCGCATCGAGCAGAGCCTGCCGGGGCTGCCGCTGTTCAACCTGCCCTTCGCCTTCCGCCTCCAGGGCCCGCTCGATCCGGCCACCCTCGCCCAGGCGTTCGGCGACATCGTGCGTCGCCACGAATCGCTGCGGACCGCGTTCGGCTGGAGCGGCGGGGAGCCGATCAGCCGCATCGCCACACCCAGCGAACTCGGGCCGGTCCTCACCGTCGAGGTCATTGGCGACGGGCGGCCGCACAACAACAAGCGGCGCCAGGCCCTCGAACTCAGGAAGATCGATCTCCTGATCGAGCAGGAGACCTACACCCCGTTCGACGCCGCGCGGCCGCCGCTGTTGCGGGCACGGCTGTTGCGGCTCCATGCCGACGATCACGTGCTACTGCTGACGCTGCATCATGCCGTTGCCGACGGCTGGTCGATCGGCGTGCTGTTCGAGGAATTGTCGAGCCGCTATGCGGCGCTGGCCGGACGTCCCTCAGCGCCGCTGCCGAAGCTGCCGTCGGCCTTTTCGGACGTCGCACGCTGGCAGCGCTGGTGGTGCGGCACCGACGCCGCACGCCGCCAGGCCGCCGACTGGACGGAGAATCTGCGCGGTGCGGCTCCAATCTTCGACGGCAACGCGAGCCCGGGCGCATCCACCGGTCACCATCCGCTCAGGCTCGAACCCGACCTGATCGCGCGGCTCACGGCGTTCGCCGGTCAGCATAACGCCACGCTGTTCATGTGCCTGCTCACCGGCCTGAAGGCCCTGCTGCTGGCACGGACCGGCCGTACCGACATCTCGGTCGCCACCGCGATGGCCAATCGCGCCCAGCCGGACACCGACCGAATCGTCGGCCCGTTCGAGAATACCGTGATCGTCCGCACGAAAATCACGCCGGATCTGTCGTTCGCCCAAGCCTTGGTCCGCGTGCGCCAGAGCGTGCTCGATGCGCATGCGCGGCAGGAGCTGCCGTTCAACATGCTGGCCGACCATCTGGAGCAGCAGGGGATCGACCCGGCCGCGCTGCTCCAGGTGTATTTCACGCTGCAAAATCCCCTGCGCCAGCCGCTCGATCTGCCGGAGATTGCGGTGCAATCGATCGGAAACATCGCGCGCGAGGGGCAGCCGGTGCTGCCGATCGACCAGACCTGGCTGTCGCTGATGCTCAAGGAGCGCCCGACCGGAGTCACCGGTTCATGCAATTACAAGGGCGAACTGCTCGAGGCCCGTATGGTCGGCGAGTGGATGGAGGATTTCGTCGCGCTGCTGGGGGCCGCCGCCGCCCAACCCAACACGCCGCTCGACCGATTGCTCGATCGCAGGGCTGCTTGACCGCCTGTACAGCACGGGCGAATACAGGTTCACTCGTCAAAGCTGTGAATGACCAAGTTGCATCTTGATTATTTGGCGCCAGCGCGCAAGATTATTCTCGCGTTTCGATTTGGACGATTATTTTGATCCGGGGGAGTGTTATGGGTTTCATCAAATTTACCAAGGGCACCTCGTTGAGCGACAAGGACCGCAAGGCCCTGCAAAAGCTGCTGACCGACGAGAAGAAGAAGCTCCAGTCCGCGCTGAAGGACGTCGACGCCAGCCTTTCCATGCTGGGCGGCTCGAAGAAGGCCAAGAAGAAAAAGTAAGACTCGTCGGCCGGGACGCCGCACGAATCTTTCGGAAAACGGGCCGCTCGCCTGCGAGTTGGGGTCTCGCACAAGCTTGAGCTCGTAAACCGGCCTGCAAATCGACAAGAATTCGCCCGGGTGGACCGATAACAACGCTCCGCTCAGTTGGTTCTTGCTCAATTGATTCTTCCGTCAGGACCGGGGGATTTGGCCTCCGCCTGACGCCATGGGCCTGATTGATGGCAGACGACAGAATTGAACTGTTTGTCGGACTGATCGAGACTATTGACGCGCCGGGCGCGGCCGATGCGTGCCGGCGCCTGCTCTCGGTCGACGAACGAGTCCGCGCCGACCGCTTCGTGTTCGAGCGGCATCGGCGGCAATATATTTTCGCGCATGCCATGCTGCGCCTGGCACTGTCGCGGGTCGCGCCCAACGTCGCTCCCTCCGACTGGTCTTTTGGGGCCGGCCGCTACGGGCGACCGTTTGTCGCTGCGCCCGCGACCTCGATCGCGCTGCATTTCAGCCTGTCGCATGCCGATGGCTGCGTCGCCTGCGTCGTGTCCGGGCATGAGGCCGTCGGCGTCGACGTCGAAACCGTGTCGCGGCGTGTCGCCCCGCTCTCCACCGCGAATCGTTTCTTTGCGCCGGAGGAGGTCGAAACGCTGCGCAGCCTGCCGGAGCCGGCGGCGATCGAGCGCTTCTTCGACTATTGGACGCTCAAGGAGGCCTATCTGAAGGCCAGGGGCTTTGGCCTCAATTTGCCGCTCGACGCCTTCGCGATGCAGGTGTCGCGCGAGGCCATCGAGATCAGCTTCAAACCCGACATCGCCGACGATCCGTCGGGATGGCGCTTCTCGCTGTGCTCGCCCTCCCCCTCGCATCGCCTCGCGATTGCCGACGGCTCCCGTGCGGACGGCGGCCTTCCCATCAGCCGCAACGCCTGGCCGCTCCAGGAAGCGGCTGAATGACGACCTCGCGGCTGCGCGTCTTCCCCGCGATCTCGCGCAACCGCGACCCCAGGACATATGTCGGCGAGCTGATGCGGGTGGCGCAGTTCGCCGACAGCAACGGCTTCGAAGGCATTCTGCTGTTCGAAGGCAACGACGTGTTCGTCGAGCCCTGGGCAATGGCCCAGCACATCATGGCAGGGACGACGCGATCTTCGCCGCTGATCGCCGTCAACCCCATCTACATGCACCCGTTCACGGCAGCCAAATTCGTCTCCTCCTTCGCGCAGTTCTACGGCCGCAAGGTCTATCTCAACATGATCACGGGCACCGCGGTCAGCGACTTGCAGGGCCTCGGCGACGACCAGTCCCATGCGAACCGCTACGTCCGTCTTGGCGAATTCGTCGCGCTGATGCGCCAGTTGCTCTCAAGCCCGCGGCCGGTGAATGTCGCGGGCCGGTTCTACCGTGCGAGCAACCTGCAACTGCGCCCCCGCCTGCCCGCGGAGCTGATGCCGGAATTTCTGATCGCGGGCCAGTCCGAGGCGGCACAGCGCGTGGCGAAGGAGACCGGCTGCATCAAGATGCAGATGTTGCCGCCGGACCTCGATCGCGGGCTCGATGTATCAGGCATGAATTTCGGCATTTTCGCGCGCGAGAGCCGCGACGAGGCGCGGCAGGCGGCCAGGGCGCGCTTTCGCGACAATCCCGATGATCGCGAGCTGCTCGCGCTCACCGTGGAGAACAGCGACTCCGTGTGGAAGCGGCGGCTGTACGAGGGGCAAAGCGGCGAGCTCGCGGACAATGGCTATTGGCTGTTGCCGTTCCTGACCTTCCAGGCCGACTGCCCCTATCTCGTCGGCAGCTATGCCGAGATCGGCGCGAAGCTGAAGGATTTCGCGGCGAAGGGCCTGACCACGATCATGCTCGACATGGTCGCGGACGAGGCCGAGATGCAGCACGTCTGCAAGGCACTTGCGGCGAGCGGGATGTTCTGAGTTTTCCCCCTCTCCCCGCTTGCGGGGAGAGTCCCCCTCACCCGGAATTTGCTGTCGCAAATTCCGGCCTCTCCCCGCACGCGGGGAGAGGCGAAGATATCACCGCGCTTCTTCAAACCCTGCCAGCACCGAGGTCAGGTTCGCACCCAGGATCTCCGAGAGATAGCCGCCCTCCTGCACGAACACGGTCGGCAGGCCCATCCTGGCGATGGCCTGGCCGATACGGCGGAAACCCGGCGTGGTAACGGCAAGGCCCTTCAGTGGATCGTGCTCGGAGGCATCGAGGCCGAGCGCGATGACGAGGGCGCCGGGAGCAAAGGACTCGATCGCCTTGCGCGCGACATCCATCGCCTGGATGTAGCCGTCGTCGCCGGTGCCGATCGCCAGCGGGATGTTGAGATTGGTGCCGAGGCCCGGGCCTTCGCCGCGCTCGTGCGCATAGCCCCAGACATAAGGATAATATGCGACAGGATCGGCATGGATCGACACCGTGTACACGTCCGGCCGCGCATAAAAGATGCCTTGCGTGCCGTTGCCGTGGTGGACGTCGACGTCGAGGATCACGACGCGCTCGTGCTTGAGCCGCAGATGCGCGGCTGCAATCGCGCTGTTGTTGAGAAAGCAGAAGCCGCCGGCCATGTCGCGATAGGCGTGATGGCCGGGCGGACGGCAGAGCGCGTAGGTCGCGTCCTCGCCATCCATCACCATCTGCGCGGCGGTGACCGCAACATCCGTCGCAGCACAGGCCGCGGCCCAGGTGCCCGGGCCGATCGGCGCTGCGGTGTCGGCCGTGTGCCAGCCGAGCTTGCCGACGATGTGGGTCGGATAGGTCGCGGCATGCCGCACGGGATGGATGTTGCCGATCATCTCGGGGCCGGAATCGCCGAGCGCGGTCCAGGCGTCCCAGGCCTCGCTCAGAAACGACAGATATTCCGGACTGTGGATGCGCGCGCGGGGTCCCTGCCCGAATGTCGTCGGCTCGACCAGTTGATGCTTGCCGTCCTTCAACCCCTTGAGCAGGCGGTCGGCGCGCTCGGGCTGCTCGGTGGTGCGCTTGACGACACCGCGAACCAGGAAGAATTGCGGATCATGGCTGCGGTGCAGTTCGGTATGGACGGCTTTCACTCAAACACTCCGTGGTCGCTTTGACGGTGCCACAGATTCTTGATCGCTGCGGCGGCCAGATGCAAGCAAGAAGAATGCCGCCTCTGTCGCACCGCTCTGCGTCGCAAGCAGATCGCCTGTGATGCTCAGCAGCGCCCGCGCTGGAGGCAGTGCTCGCGGCCCGGCTGATCGGTACGGAAGGATTCGACAAAGCCGCCCTGACGCTGCGTGACGAAGACGGTCTTGCCGTCGCTGCCGCCGAAGGCGAGGTTGGTCGGCTCCTTGCCCTTCAGCACGATCTCGCGCTCGACCGCGCCATTGGGTTTCATCAGCGCGATCGTGCCCTTGAGGATGCGCGCGACGTAGAGGCGACCAGCAACGTCGGTGCGCAGCCCGTCGACGGTGTCGGGCTGAAACGACTTCACCAGCTTTGCGCCGGTGAGCTCTTTGCCGCTGATCGTGTAGGACCAGATCTGACCGCTGCTGGATTCGCCGACATAGAGCGTCTTGCCATCCGGACTGAGATCGATGCCGTTGGTGGTGCCCATCGCGCGGGGCGCCGGCATCACCTGCCCCTGCACCGTTCCGTCGGCGGCTTTCGCGATGCGCCAGATGTGGCCCTCGCGGCCCTTCCAGTTCGGATCGGTCGCATAGACCGTGCCGTCGCGCGCGACCGTGATGTCGTTGGGCTGGTTCATCTCGTCGGAGTGAAACCAGATGGCAGGTTCGGTGCTTCCCTTCGCAATGGTGAAGATGTTGTGCTTCTTGTAATCGGCAATGAACATCGCGCCGCTCCGATCGAAACGGATCGCGTTGCCGACGCTGCCATCGGGGAGCGTCGTGAACAGCTCCGAAGCCGCAGCGCCCGCAGGCAGCCTGCCGATGGTGCCGGCCTTGCCGAGATTGACGACGAACAAATTGCCGTCGAGATCGGCGGCGGGTCCTTCGATGCCGAAAGTGTATTCGCTCGCGGGCGTGACCTGCACGCTGTCGAACAGCTTGGTTTCGGCAGCGGCCGGCGGCGTCGCGATGAGCAAGATGCTACTGCACAGGCACCAGAAATTCCTGCCGGATGTAATAGCCATCGTCGTCGGTGCACTCGCCATTCAGATAGGGATCGGCCGGCCGGAAGAATCGGCTGAAGCCGGTTTTGTCTACAGCGCTCCTTTGTGTCACGACAACGACCTTGGCAGCCGGTATTTCGCCGCATTCCTTGTTGGTTTTGCCAAAGAACCTGCGTTGCGGCGGACCGGCCTTGATCCGCATCCGCGTTCCCGGAACCATTCTGGCAACGAGCAGGTCAGCGGTATCGAGCAGGCGTGCGTAACCGGGCTCGGTCTTCGGCAGGCTTTCGCCGCCCGGCGGCATCAGCTTCTCGGCGCCGAGACCGCGAAGGCGCGTCCGCAGCCTGCCGGAATCGGGGTCGCCCGGATAGATCCAGCCGTCCTGCGACAGCATGAAGCGGAGCACCGTCGCATCCTTCTCCGCTTCCGACTGTCCTGCCTTCAGGCCGAAATCCGAATGGCAGCCGAGGCAATGCTTCTCGACGAGGCCCTTGCGCAGCGTGGTGAGGCGAACGCTGTTCTGCGCGTCCCTGGCGATGAAGGCCGCGAGCTGGTCGATCATCGCCTGGCTGCGCGTGTCGCAGGGCAGCGGCTGAGGCGCGTCGCCCGCGGCACGGTCGATGCGGATCACCGTCTGGTTCTTGTCCTCGACCAGCCAGATCGCGCCGTCCTCGGCGACCGTCATGCCGACCGGCGCGCCTTGCGGCCGCGCGCCGTTGACGCGGTGCCAGCCTGCAATCAGCTCCTCGAACGACGCGGCAGCGACCTCGCCGGCGTCGGTCTGGAAGCTGTGGGTCGGATCAGCCGCGCAGCTGACATGGTAGCGCACTGGCGCCGGGCTCGGCTTGGGAAAACCGTGGTCGTCGACATCGTAGGCGAGCACACGGCTGCCGGTCGGGCGATAGCCATGCAGGCCGACCAGCAGCTTGCCCTCGAGCTCCGGGAATTTCGCGCCGTGATAATAGAGCATCGCGAGCGGGGCGCCGTGCGGCGGCAGCAGCGAGAACGGCGGCTTGTAGAGCGCATTGGCCGTGCAGAGCGACTTGTAGGTCCCGGATTGCAGCACGCTCCTGAACTCGGGGCTCGGCGTCGACAGGTCGTAGCAATAGGGCCAGCCATAGTGCCTGCCCTGCTCGATCGCGTTGATCTCCTCGTTGGGCTTGAAGATGTCGGGCAGGTCGCGGCCGTTCTCGCCTTGCAGGAAGGCATAGCCGGCATCGGGGAAATTCGGATGCAGCGCCAGCGCCATCGAGTTGCGCAGGCCACGCGCGTAGACGGTGTGCGGCGGGTCAGGGTCGTTCGGCCTCAATGCCGGGAAGACGCCGCCTGACTGCGGCGTAAACAGCCAGATCGCGGCCATCGCGGAGGCACCCTCGGCCGCCGCACAGGGCTTTGTGATCGGCGCAGGCGTGATGCAGTCGTCGCTGTGCGAGCCGACATTGACGAACAGCCGGCCGTTCCTGTCAAAGACGAACTGCTTGAGCGGATGCGCACTCTCGTCGAGCCTGGTGCCGTCGGGCAGCGTGATCCGGCGGCCCGGCATGTGACGGATGATGGTCTCGACCGTACCGCGCGGATTGTCCGCGAGCGGATCGAACCGGAAGATCGCCTCCGCGGTCGAGGCGTAGAGCTTCCTGTCCGGGCCGATCACGAGGCCGAACGGATATTCGAGGCCGGTCAGCAGTTCCTTGAACCGCTGGCCCAAGGGCGCATGCGGATCGAGCAGCAGCAGCCGCCCATCGGTGTGGCCCCAGCCCCCCATGTCGGCGACCACGAACAGGTCGCGGCCGGGCACCTGGACGATCGAACGCGGAAACTTGAGGCGATCCTCCTCGCTGGCGACGAGGCCGGCGCAAAATCCCGCCTTCATATCGATCTGGAGTCTTGGAAAAGCGAGATCGCCGCTGCCGCAGCTTTCCGTGCCGATCGCATAGCCGCTTTTCCTGACCGACTCGGACGAGGCCGGGGCCAGGCCGAGCAGCACTGCGACGACGGCCGCCGCAAACAAGCGCAGGCTCGGGCGTTCACAGCGGAATGTGAAGTCGTTCACAGCGGCCTCCCGGACGTATCGTCCAGGGTTGTTCCATGCCGCCTGCGCGCCGTCCAGTTGCCGATCACCCGCCTGTGATTAAACCTGTAACGACCTTGGTGCCGACCAACCTCCGTAGATTCCCTTACCGGGCTCGACCCGAATATTTTTCGACCGTTTCCGATGGTATCGGTTTGCCGTCCCAATCGCTTTCTACAGGAGGCGTGTATGGTTCAGATGTATTTCCACTGCTCGAATACCGAAGGCACGCTGATCGATCGGTACGGCACGGCGGTAGCCAATCTGACCGAGGCACGTGACCGTGCCGCCCAGATCATGCGTTCGATGATCCTGACGCCCGGTGCGGAAGACTGGCGCGACTGGGTGATCCATGTCAGCGGCGACGACGGCGAGGAGATTTTCGACCTCCCCTTCACCGCCATGCTCGGCAAGCCGCATTGAGGTGATGCCATGCTGATCGCGTCCTTGAGCCTGCTCCGCCAGCCCTTGAACTTCGTTGCCACCAAATGGCTGACGCTGGTCAGGGTCGCCGGCGACCCCTACCGCCCCGAGCTGCACTACATGCGCGGCCCCGGCCCGAAATGGCACGCCAAGTATCAGGCCAGCCGTCTGAACCGCGCGCTCTGAAGCTGTCGTCTCGCCGCTTGCCGCAAACCGGTTCTCCAAACTCGCTATGCCCGGGCAGCTCCCGGGCATTGACGTCTTCGGCTCGTCACCGCCCGGTGAACTTCGCCTTACGCTTCTCGACGAAGGCATTGCGGCCTTCGATGGCGTCGGCGCTTTTCCGGATCGTGGCCTGAAGCTCGATCTCGCGGCGGAACTGGGCCTCATAGGTCGCGTGCTCGCTCTCCTCGACCAGCGCGCGGGTTGCGACCAACGCGCGCGTCGGGCCCTCCGCCAGGCCGCGCGCCAGCACCAGCGCCTCTCCCATCAGCTTCTCGTCGTCGACGACCTGCCGCACCAGGCCGATCTCCTGGGCGCGTTCCGCCGTCAGCGGCTCGTTGAGCAGCATCAGCTCGAGCGCCCGCTGCCGGCCGACCAGGCGCGGCAGCAGCCAGGTCGAGCCGAGATCGGGCACCAGCGCAATGCGGCTGAACACCTGGATGAAGCTCGCCGACCGCGCCGCGACGATGATGTCGCCGGCCATCGCGAGGCTGAAGCCGCCGCCGGCCGCCACCCCGTTGACGGCGACGACGACGGGCACGCGGCATTCGCGGAGCGCCTTGAAGGCCGGCCAGTAGAAGCGCATCACGCCGGCGGCGATGTCCTCGCCGAGCGCCTCGGAGGCCTTCAAATTCTGTCCCGAGCAGAAGCCGCGCCCGGCGCCGGTGAGGATCAGCGCGCGAACACCCTCGTCCTGTGTCATGCCGCCGACGGCGGCAGCCAGCGCGCCGAGCAGGTCCGGCGTCATCGCGTTCAGGCTCGCCGGCTCGTCCAGCGTCAGGATCCCGACCGCGCCATCCCGCGCCTGTTTCACACCAGCCATGCCGCTTCTCCCTTTGGATGTTCTCGTTGGCTGCAATGTGCCATTGTCCGCGCGCTTCGCCAAATGCGGAGCTTTTCAAGTCGGCACCACCAAGCCAAGTCCACCGAAGCCAAGACCAGCGAAGACAGACACAAGACCGCATCATGCCTCATCAGTTCAGCCTCGCCCAAACCGTCCGCAAGCCTGCCGTCAAGACCAAGGGCGGTATCGTCGCCGCGCAATCGCGCCGGGCTGCCGAAGTGGGCGCGCAAGTGCTGGCCGCGGGCGGCGATTGCGTCGACGCGATCGTCGCGACCACCATGGCGCTGAACGTGCTGGAGCCCTGGAACAGCGGCATCGGCGGTGGCGGCGCGATGGTGCTCTACCGCGCCAGGGAAAATCGCACCGAGGTGATCGACTACGGCATGTGCGCCCCGCAGAGCCTGCGCGTCGCGGACTATCCGCTCAGCGGCGAAGGCGCAGCGTCCGATCTCTTTCCCTGGCCGCGGGTGAAGGACGATCGCAACATCCACGGCCCCGGCGCGATCGCCGTGCCCGGTGTCGTCGCCGGCATGGAGGAAGCGCATCGCCGCCACGCCAAACTGCCGTGGAAGGACCTGGTCGCGCCGGCCGCCGCGCTCGCCGGCGAAGGCCTGCTGGCCGATTGGTGGACCACACTGACGATCGCAAGCTCGGCGGCTGACCTCCGGCGCTATCCCGCGAGCGCGGCAGCGTTCCTGAAGGACGGCCTGCCGCCGACCGCGCCATGGGGCATCAAGTCCGAGACGCGGCTGTCGCAGGACAAGCTGAAGGCAACGCTATCGCACCTCGCCGAAGCCGGACCGCGTGATTTCTACCAGGGCGATCTCGCCAAAAGCATCGCATCCGACATCAAGGCCGACGGCGGCTCGCTGTCGGTCGAGGACCTCGCCGCATTCCGCGCCCATCTGCGCGAGCCGCTGGCGATCCCCTATCGCGGCGGCAAGGTGTTTGCGACGCCGGAGCTCACCGCCGGACCGACGCTGGCGCACGCGCTGCGCCTGTTGCAGCAAAATCTGAAACCGGCAGGTGCACCCGATGCCGCCACCTACGCCGAATATGCGCTCGCCCTGCAAGCTGCCTATCGCGAACGGCTCAAGGACATGGGCGATGCCGACGGCAAGCGCTCGCTCGGCGCCGAATATCTGGCACCAGCCTGCACCACGCATTTCTCCGTCGTCGACCGCCACGGCAATGTCGCCGCGGTGACGCAGACACTGCTTTCGTCCTTCGGCTCGAAATACGTGACGCCGCACACCGGCATCGCCATGAACAACGGCATCATGTGGTTCGATCCGACGCCCGGCACCACCAACTCGCTCGCTCCGGGCAAGCGCTGCCTCACCAACTACACGCCCGTCATCGCCGAGACCAGGGACGGCAAGCGTCTCGCCGTCGGCGCCTCCGGCGGCCGCCGCATCCTGCCCGCGGTGATGCAACTCGCATCGTTCGCGATGGATTTCGGCATGGACCTCGACGCGGCGATCCACCAGCCGCGCATCGACGCCAGCGAGGGCGCGGTCGTGATCGGCGACAGCAGACTGCCGGCGGACGCACGCAAGGCGCTCGCGGCGCGCTTCGACTATGAAGAGAGCCGGGTGCAGGCTTTGCCGCAGAAGTTCGCCTGCCCGAGCGTGGTGATGCGCGAGGGTGAGGTCAATTCCGGTGCGGTCGAGATCTTCCAGCCGTGGGCCGATGCGGTGGCGGAGGCCTGAGTCCGTTTACGAGAGAGCGTGCCAGCGGTGAACCGCGGGCACGTCGCAAGTGCGGATGTGCCAGCACGCGTTGAGCCGATGCTCGATCGCGTATCTCCGCGAGCGTCACGACTCCTCCACATTTGCAGGGAACTTAGCTGCGCACAGTCCGTTCATTGATCGGACAAGTGCGCTCGCCCCACTGGAGAACATGATGAAGAAACTTGCGCTCGCCGCGTCGCTGATCATTGCGGCGGGTTTCACACTGACCAACCCTGCGCTTGCAAAGGGTGGTCACGGTCACGGTTACGGCCATGCGATGGGCCATCATTACCATGGCACGCCGCCCGGATGGTCGCATGGACGCAAGGTCGGCTGGCGCGGTCACGGGTGCCCGCCCGGACTGTGGAAGCAGGGCCGCTGCTGACGCGATCTGCAATTCCTGCAAGGCGCCGCCCCTGACAAGGCGGCGCCTTCTTCATATGCCGAGCCGGTCCCGCACGCGCCCTGTGATGACCGCGGTCGTCACCCCCACCGGCCAGAACGCGTGCATCGGGATCGGCGTGATGCCGGTGACGGGCATGTCGATCTCGGCCTTGGCGCCGCCGATCAGGCGGCGGGCGAGCTGCGCGCCCATCGCGGTCGAGAGCGCGACGCCGCGGCCGTTACAGCCGAGCGAGATCAGGATACTTTCGGCGGGCTCGTGCACATGCGGATAGTGGTCCTTGGTGATCGCGAGCCGGCTATTCCAGCCATGGGTCCAGGCGACGCCCTTCAGCTGCGGCCATAGCCGCTCGGCGTAGCGGATGAGATAGGAGACATCCGACGGCGAGCTGATCCAGCGCATCGGGCCGCGGCCGCCCATCAAGAGGCGGTTGTGCTGGTCGATGCGGTAGTAGACCGTGATGTGGCCGCTCTCGTAGAGCACGGGACGCGTCGGCATGATCGAGCGGGCGACCTCGTCGGAGAGCGGCGCGGAGGCGACGATCGAGGAAAACACCGGCACGATGGTGCGGCGAAGCGCCGGCCAGAGATCATCGGTGAAGCCATTGGTGGCGAGCAGCACCTTTTCTGCTCGAACCACCGCGCGCGGCGTCTCGATGCGCCAATGCGCGCCGTCGCGGCGCAGCGACAGCGCCGGCGTCTCGCCATGCACCTTCGCGCCCGCCGAGATCGCGGCGCGTGCGAGACCGCGGGCATAGCTGAGGGGATGCAGGTCGCCGCCGCGCGCGTCCAGCATGGCGCCGATATAACGGTCGGTGCCGGTCATCTCGCGCAGCTGCTCGCGGTTCAGATATGTCACCGGCATGCCGCGGCGGATGCATTGCTGCGCGGTCTTTTCGATCGTAGCGGCACTGGCCTCGTTATAGGCCGCACGCAGCGTTCCGTTTTGCCGCGCCTCGCACGGGATCTGGTAGCGACGGATCAGCTCGTGCGTAAAATTCGGCGTGCCGTACGAGAACTCGATCATGCGGCGGCCAAGTTCAGTGCCGAAATCGGCCTCGATCTGGTCGGGATCGTGCTTCAGGCCGGGATTGGTGTGGCCGCCATTGTTGCCGGACGCGCCCCAGCCCGGCTCCTGCGCCTCCAGCACCAAGGCCTCGACGCCCTGCTCCGCCAGATGCAGCGCGGTGGACAGGCCGGTGTAGCCGCCGCCGATAATCGCGACGGAGACGGTCTTGTCGGCGTCGAGCGGCGACGTGGCGACCGGCGCAACGGCGGTGTCAGCATAAATCGAGGGCGGCAGAGGCAGGCGCGCAGTCATGGCGTAGACCGATCAGAGCGGATGCAGCACCCGGCGCAGGAAATCCTGCGTGCGCGGGTGCTGGGGTTGGTTGAGCACCGATTTGGCCGGCCCCTGCTCGACGATGACGCCGCCGTCGATGAACAGCACGCGATCGGCGACGTCGCGGGCGAAGCCCATCTCGTGGGTGACGACGACCATGGTCATGCCGTCGTCGGCGAGCTTGCGCATCACGCCGAGAACGTCGCCGACGAGTTCGGGATCGAGCGCCGAGGTCGGCTCGTCGAACAGGATCGCCTTGGGCTGCATCGCGAGCGCGCGCGCGATCGCGACGCGCTGCTGCTGGCCGCCGGAAAGCTGCGGCGGGTGCGCGTCGGCCTTTTCGGCGAGGCCCACTTGGGCAAGCAGCGCGCGGCCGCGCTCGAGCACTTGCGCACGCGCCTCCTTCTTCACGTAGAGCGGGCCCTCGACCACGTTCTCCAGCACCGTGCGATGCGGAAACAGGTTGAAGCGCTGGAACACCATCGAGACCTGGGTGCGGACGTTCACGATCGACGGCGCATCGCGGTCGACCTTCAATCCTTCGACATTGATCTCGCCGCGGTCGTAGCTTTCCAGCCCGTTGATACAGCGCAAGATGGTCGACTTGCCGGAGCCGGACGGACCGACGATGCAGACCACCTCGCCCTTCTCGACCTTCGCCGTGATGCCCTTGAGCACCTCGACCTTGCCGAAACTCTTGTGAACGTCGGTGAGCTCGATCATTTCTTGCCCGCCCGCTTTTCGAAGTGGCGGACCAGCAGGATCAGCGGAATGCTCATGGTGAGGTACATGAGCGCCACCAGCGTGAACACGCTGGTGTTCTTGAAGGTCGAGGACGCGATCAGCTTGCCCTGCAGCGCAAGCTCGGCGACCGTGATGGTCGAGGCCTGCGACGAATCCTTCAGCATCATGATCATGACGTTGCCGTAGGGAGGCAGCACGATGCGCACCGCCTGCGGCAGCACCACGCGGCGCATGGTGAGCCACCAGCCCATGCCGATCGACTGCGCCGCCTCGATCTGGCCCTTGTCGATCGCCTCGATGCCGGCGCGGAAGTTTTCCGCCTCGTAGGCCGAATAGGCGATGCCGAGCCCGAGGATGGCGGCCTGCAAGGCCGACAGCGTGACACCGAGATCGGGCATCACGAAGTAGAGGTAGAACAGGAGCACGATGATCGGGATGCCGCGGATCACGTTGATCAGGCTGGCGCTGAGCATCGACAGGACCTTGATGCCGGAGACCCGCATCATCGCCCAGATCAGGCCGAGCACCGTCGAGAGCAGCAGCGAGCCGATGGTGACGACGATCGTCAGCGCGACGCCGCTCATCAGGATCGGGAAGAACTCGGCAGCGTCGTGCCAAAAGCCTTTCATCGGGCAGCCTTCGATCAGCCTCTAACCATCAGCCCTGGGCTTTCTGGCCCCATTTTTCGAGGATCTTGTCGATGGTGCCGTTGGCCTTGAGCTTGGCCAGCGAGGCGTTGATCTTGCCGAGCAGCGCGCTGTCGCCCTTGCGCACGCCGATGCCGACCGAGCCGACCGTGACGGGCTTGTAGCTGTCGACGAGCCGCACATCGGGGAAGCCGCCCTGCTTCAGATTGTAGGCGAGGATCGGATAGTCGGCGTAGCCGGCCTTGAGGCGGCCGGTGTTCACGTCGCGCAGGATGTCGGGAATGGTGTCGTAGGCCTTGACGTCGGCGAACAGTCCCGACTTCTTCAACGCGTCGACGAAGGCGGTGCCGACCTGGGCGCCGACCGTCTCGCCCTTCAGGTCGTCCTGCGTGGCGTAGGCCTTGGTGTCGTTCTTCGGCACCACCAGACCTTCGCCATAAGTGTAGATCGGGTCGGAGAAGTCGACGACCTCCTTGCGCGGCGCCGTGATGAACATCGCGGCCGCAATGATGTCGATCTTGCTCGAGGTCAGCGACGGGATCAGCGCGGAGAACGACATCGGCTCGATCTGCACGTTGAGGCCGGCGTCCTTGCCGATCTCGGTGATGAGATCGACCATGATGCCCTGGATGGTATTGGTCTTGGTGTCGAGGAAGGTGAAGGGAATGCCCGTCGGCGTCGAGCCGACCTTCAGCACCTGCTGCGCGGAGGCCGGCACGACTGCGGCAATCGCGAGCGCCGCGACTGCGGCCTGGACAAAACGCTTCAACGCCATCGCATCCCCCTTTGGGTCCGGCCGCTGGCGGCGCTCGCAGATGTCTTGATCGCAGACGTTGCGGGCCAAGCCGTTTCGGCCTATTTTCACCAATATGAAAATTTGGTCACACTTTCGCAGGTGATGCAAGTGGTTTTCATGCACATGAAGGAAGCGGTTTGACGTGAGCGGTGGCAAAAGAATGCGCAAACCGGCCGCCGCAAAGCCGGCCAGGAAGCTGAAGGCCAAGACGGTGCCGGCCAAGGCGATGACCAAGCCGGCCGAGCCCGCGATGGACGTCGCGGTCGGCCGTCGCATCCGCGATATCAGGCGCGTCAGGCAATTCTCGCTGGAAACGGTCGCCGCGCGCACCGGCCTGTCGATCGGCTTCCTCAGCCAGATCGAGCGCGGCCTGTCGTCGCCGTCGCTGCGCGCGCTGGCAACGCTCTCCGACGTGCTCGGCGTCGGCATGGCGGCTTTGTTCGGTTCGAACCCAAGTGCCGACGGTGCCTCCGACCAGGTGGTGACGCGCGGGCTTCAGCGGCCGGAACTGAAACTCTGGCGCAGCGGAATTTCGAAGCAATTGCTGAGCGCCGCGGGCAGCGACAACCGGCTCAACCTGTTCCTGGTGCACATCGATCCCGGCGGCTCCGCGGGCGACGAGCTCTACACCCACGACGGCGAGGAAGCCGGCCTCGTGCTTGAAGGGGAGATGATGCTGACGGTGGACAGCGAGACGTGGTCGCTGAAGACGGGCGACAGCTTTCGCTTCGCCAGCCGCCGGCCGCACCGGTTTTCCAATCCGGCGCAGGATGCCAAGGCCGTGGTGCTGTGGGTGAATTGCGTGACGGGGGCGGGGTAGTCAATTGCCGTCATTCCGGGGCGCCTCGAAGAGGCGAACCCGGAATCTCGAGATTCCGGATTCGATGCTTCGCATCGACCCGGAATGACAGCGTCAATCACCCGAACCGGTGCGTGTACCGATCCACCGTCAGCGCGCTGACGTCGACCTCCGGCTTCTTGCCTGACAGCATGTCCGCGAGCACCCGTCCCGAACCGCAGGACATGGTCCAGCCGAGCGTGCCGTGTCCGGTGTTGAGGTGGAGATTGGCGTATTGCGTCGGGCCGATCACGGGCGGGCCGTCCGGCGTCATCGGACGCAGGCCGCTCCAGAACGTCGCCTTGGACAGATCGCCGCCGCGCGGGAACAGATCAGTCAAGGAGTGATCCAGCGTGGCGCGGCGGGCGTCATAGAGCTTGCTCGAGAAGCCCGAGATTTCGGCAGTGCCGCCGACGCGGATGCGATTGCCGAGGCGCGTGATCGCGACCTTGTAGCTCTCGTCCATCACGGTCGATTCCGGCGCGCCCGAGGCATCCTTGATCGGCACCGTGATCGAATATCCCTTCACCGGATAGACCGGCAGCGAAATGCCGAGCGGCGCAACCAGCCGCGACGACCAGCTTCCGAGCGCCAGGACGTAGGCGTCGGCCTGCAACACGCCGGCGCTGGTCACGACGCCACTGACGCGAGCGCCGTCGGTGACGATGCGGTCGATGCCGGTGTTGAACATGAAGCGCACGCCGAGCGCCTGGGCATGCTTGGCCAGCGCCTGCGTGAACATGTGGCAGTCGCCGGTCTCGTCCTGCGGCAGGCGAAGTCCGCCGGCGAACTTCTCCTTCACGCCGGCGAGCGCCGGCTCGACCGCGATGCAGCCTTCGCGGCCCAGCACCTCGAAGGGCACGCCATATTGCTTGAGCACGGCGATGTCTTCGCCGGTGCCGTCGAGCTGCGCCTGGTGGCGGAACAGCTGGAGCGTGCCCTGCGAGCGCTCGTCATATTGAATGCCGATGTCGCGGCGCAGGTCGCGCAGGCAGTCGCGGCTGTATTCCGCGATCGGGATCATCCGGCTCTTGTTGACCGCGTAGCGCGCGCTGGTGCAGTTGCGCAGCATCTTGAGCAGCCAGACCCACATCACCGGATCGAGCTTCGGCCGGATCACCAGCGGGCCGTGCTTCATCAAGAGCCACTTGACCGCCTTCACCGGCACGCCGGGCCCGGCCCAAGGCGAGGAATAGCCGGGCGACACCTCGCCGGCATTGGCGAAAGAGGTCTCCAGTGCCGGCTCCGGTTGACGGTCGACGACCGTCACGTCATGGCCAGCACGCGCAAGGTAGTAGGCAGAGGTGACACCGATGACACCGCTGCCGAGGATCAGAACTTTCACGCTTCGTCAAACTCCCGCGGCATCACGCTCGCCGCTGCAAGAAGAACTTTCGCAACGGCGAGAGCAATTATCAGGCCACCTTCTTGATGGCGTCGCCGAGGATCGAGACCATCTGGTCGATATGGCTCTTCTCGACGATGAGCGGAGGCGACATCGCGAAGCTATCGCCGCTCATGCGCAAATAGAGGCCGGTATTGAAGCAGTCGACCATCACGTCGTAGCCGCGCGCGCCGACCACGCCGGCGCGCGGCGCCAGCTCGACCGCGCCCATCAGGCCGCAATTGCGGATGTCGACGACGTTCGGCAGGCCCTTCAGCGAATGCAGCGCATCGCGCCAGTATTCGGCGATCGACGCACCGCGCGTGAGCAGGCCTTCGTCCTTGTAGATGTCGAGCGTCGCGATGCCGGCGGCGCAGGCCGTCGGATGCGCCGAATAGGTGTAGCCGTGGAACAGCTCCATCTGGTTCTCGGGGCCGACCATCATCCCGTCGTGCACCTTGCGGCTCGCGAACACCGCGCCGCAGGGAATGGTGCCGTTGGTGATGCCCTTGGCCGTCGTCATCAGGTCCGGCGTGACGCCGAAGAAGTTGGCGGCGAACGGCGTGCCGAGGCGGCCGAAGCCGGTGATGACCTCGTCGAAGATGAGGAGGATGCCGTGCTTGTCGCAGATCTCGCGCAGGCGCTGGAGATAGCCCTTCGGCGGCGGCAGCACCGCGGTCGAACCCGGCACCGGCTCGACGATGACGGCGGCGATCGTCTCGGCGCCGTGCAGGCCAACCAGGCGCTCGAGATCGTCGGCGAGCTCGGCACCATGCTCCGGCTGGTCCTTGGCGAAGGCGTTGCGGCTGAGATCGTGGGTGTGGCGAATGTGGTCGACGCCCGGCAGCAGGGTCGCGAAGGCGCGGCGGTTGGCGACCATGCCGCCGACCGACGTGCCGCCGAAGCCGACGCCGTGATAGCCGCGCTCACGTCCGATCAGGCGGGTGCGGCTCGACTGGCCGGTGGCGCGATGATAGGCGAGCGCGATCTTGAGCGCGGTGTCCACCGACTCGGAGCCGGAGTTGGTGAAGAAGATCCGGTCGAGGCCCTTCGGCGCGATCTCGGCGAGCCGCTCGGCGAAGTCGAACGCCAGGGGATGGCCCATCTGGAACGTGGGCGCGAAGTCCAGCGTCATCAGCTGCCGCTCGACCGCGGCGGCGATCTGCTTGCGGCCGTGGCCGGCATTGACGCACCAGAGGCCGGCGGAGCCGTCGATCACCTTGCGGCCGTCGACGGTGGTGTAGTGCATGCCCTCGGCCGAGGAGAACAGGCGCGGCGCCTTCTTGAACTGCCGGTTGGCCGTGAACGGCATCCAGAACGAGTCGGTCTTGATAGTGTTCGGAATCTGATGAAGGGTCACGGCCGCGCTCCTTTGCTGACGGGATAGCAGAGGCACGGCTTCCAAGGCGCAACAAGTCCTTTTCTGGTGACCTGCAAGCCATTGATTTCACTGGGGCCGCTGGTCCATATTTGCGCGATCCGCAACACCTGCAACAGGGACCAGGGGCATGAGCGTCGACATCGGTGGACGGCTGCGATTCATCCGGGCGCGCCAGAAGCTGTCGCAGCGCGAGCTTGCCAAGCGCGCCGGCGTCACCAATTCGACGATTTCGCTGATCGAATCCAACCAGATGAACCCGTCGGTCGGCGCGCTCAAGCGCATCCTCGACGGCATCCCGATGGGGCTCGCCGAGTTCTTCGCACTGGAGCCGGAGAGCCGGCGCAAGATCTTCTATCGCGCCGAAGAGCTGACCGAGGTCGGCAAGAAGCCGATCTCGTATCGGCAAGTCGGCGACAATCTGTTCGGCCGCAGCTTGCAGATTTTGAAGGAGCGCTACGAGCCCGGCAGCGACACCGGACGCGTGCATCTCGTCCATGACGGCGAGGAAGGCGGCATCGTGATTTCAGGCAAGCTCGAAGTCACCGTCGAGGACGAGCGCCGCATCCTCAATCCCGGCGATGCCTATTATTTCGAGAGCCGCCGCCCGCATCGCTTCCGCTGCGTCGGCGGCAAGCCGTGCGAAGTGATCTCGGCGTGCACGCCGCCGACGTTTTGACGCCGATCAAATTCCTCCGGGATCTTACGGAGCCACCGGTTTCCTACGGAGCTTGAGCCATCTCAATTTCCGCGAGCCGAACCTCTATATATTACGAACCGTAGCCGAGCAGCCTGGCGCAGAGGTGCTGAGGTTATGGCCCCGGACTCCTAGGCACTCCGGGGCCGCTTCGTAACAGGGCTCGCCGATGAAGATCACGCTCGCCAATGCAGAAGCCGCGCTCGACGAAGTTCGGCGCGATGCCGACAAGCTCCACTCGCGCGAGCTGCGCGAGGCCATCGCCGCATACATCGAGACGCAGAGAGAGGCGATCAAGGCCCTCCGGCGGAAGATGAACTGACGCTTCGACGCGGGGCGAGAGCCGCGCGGCGATCTCCGCCCGGCTCTCGTTGACATCGCCGCAGCGCTCAAGACTGCGTCAGCAATTCCTCGATCCGGATCGGGAAGCGGCGCACGCGCACCCCGGTCGCGTGCCAGACGGCGTTGGCGACCGCGCCCGCGCTGCCGGTGATGCCGATCTCGCCGACGCCCTTGATCCCGAGCGCATTCACATGCGGGTCGTGCTCCTCGACCGTGATCACGTCGAGCGGCGGCACGTCGGCATTCACGGGGATGTGGTACTCCCCGAGATTGGCATTCATGATCCGGCCGCTGCGGCGGTCGGTGATGGCCTCCTCGTGCAGCGCGAAGGACATGCCCCAGATCATGCCGCCGAACAGCTGGCTCTTCACCAGATGCGGATTGACGATGCGCCCCGCGGCGAAGGCGCCGACCATGCGCGTGACGCGGACCTGGCCGAGTTCGGGATCGACCTTCACTTCCGCGAACACCGCGCCATGGGCGTGCATGGCATACTCCTCCATTGCCGCAGGATTTGGCGCGCCGGTGCCACGCGCCTCGACCTCCGCGACACCGGCACGCGCGAGGATCTCGGCATAGCTCTCGCCGCGACTCCCGTCGTCACGCCGGAACAGCTTTCCGTCGCGCGCGACCACGCCGGCATTACCGGCGCCGAACAGCGGCGAGCGCTCGTCCCCGGTGGCGAGAGCGGCGAGCTTTGCAATCACGGCCGCGCCGGCGCTGTGGATCGCAGCGCCCGCGGTCGCCGTGTGCGCCGAGCCGCCGGCGATGCCGGCGTCGGGTAGGTCGGACGTTCCGGCCTTGAACGTGACGCGATCGATATCGAGGCCGAGACCGTCGGCTGCGATCTGGGCGAGTGCCGTCCAGGCGCCCTGCCCCATGTCATGCGCGCCGATCTCCATCGCGCCGGTGCCGTCGCGGCGGATCGCGGCACGCGCTTCCGCCTGGAACATCAGCGCCGGGAAGGTCGCGGTGCCCATGCCCCAGCCGACCAGAAGACCGGCATCGTCGCGCATCTGCCGCGGCTGGAGCGAGCGCTTGGCCCAGCCGAAGCGCGCGGCGCCCTGCGCGTAGCAGGCACGCAGCGCCTTGGATGAGAACGGCTTTCCCGTGATCGGCTCGACCTCGGCGTAGTTCTTCAGACGGAAGGCGAGCGGATCGATGCCGCAGGCCCAGGCCATCTCGTCGATCGCACTCTCGAGCGCAATCGAACCGGTCGCCTCGCCCGGCGCGCGCATGAACAGCGGCGTACCGGTGTTGACGCGCACGGCATCGTGCGAGGTGCGGATCGCAGGCGCCGCATAGAGCGTGTGCGAGGCATCGGCGGCGGGCTCGTAGAAATCGTCGAACGTGCTCGACACGGTCCGCGCATGGTGATCGAGCGCAGTCAGGCGCCCCTCGCCGTCGGCGCCGATGCGCAGCCGCTGGCGGGTCGGTGCGCGATGGCCGACCGGGCCGTACATCTGCTCACGGCGCAGCACGAGCTTCACCGGCCGGCCGACGAGCTTGGCAGCCATGATGCCGAGGGTCGGCGGGCCGGACATCAGCCCCTTGGAGCCGAAACCGCCACCGAGGAACGGACTGCGGATGTGGATCTTGTCAGGCGCAATGCCGAACAGCTCGGCGATGCGCCCGAGCGAGAGCATCAGGCCCTGGGTCGGCATGTCGAGCGACAGATTGTCCCCGTCCCAGCTGGCCACGATCGCATGCGGCTCCATGGCATTGTGATATTGCGGCGGCGTCTCGTAGACCGCATCGATCTGCTTCTCGGCCGAGGCAAGGCCCGCCTCGACATCGCCGCGGTGGCTTTCCGTGGGATTGCCGACGCCGACGACCGGCGGCACGTAGCTCTCGCCGGCATCGAGGCCGACGAGCGCAGGCAGCGCCTCATAGCGCGGCGCCAGCAGCACCGCGCCTTCCGTTGCCGCTTCCAGCGTCTCGGCGATCACGACGGCGATCGGCTGGTTGGCGTAGCGGACCTCGTCGCTCTGCAGCACCTCCATCCGGAACACGAACGGGTTGGTCTTGATCTCGGGGTCGATCGCGAGTGGCGGCTTGTTGTCTGGTGTCATGACGTCGACGACGCCGGGATGGCGCTTGGCAGCAGAGACATCGAGCGAGACCACGCGGCCGCGCGCAATGCTCGAGACCGCCATCACCGCAAACAGCATCCCGGGCGGATGATTGTCGGCCGCATAAGTCGCCTGACCCTTGACCTTGAGGAGGCCGTCGCGCCGGGTCAGAGGCTGGCCGATGCTCGAGCCGTGGCGCAGATGGGCGGGAGCGCTGGTGAGATTGAGCTCAGGCATGGATGGCTCCGGAGGTCGAGGCAAAGGGAGAGGCCGGCAGCGCCGGCAGGCGCGCCGGCGCACCGGCGGCGGCGAGAGTCAACGCGCGCACGACGATGCGGCGGGCGAGCTCGATCTTGAAGGCATTGTCGCCGGACGGCTTTGCGTCGGTGAGCGCACGCCAGGCGGCTTCCTGGAAGGCGTCGGCCGTGGGCGCGACACCCTTGAGCACGTCTTCCGACGCGCGGGCACGCCAGGGCTTTGCGGCAACGCCGCCGAGCGCGAGCCGCGCCTCCCTGATCTTGCCGTTCTCGATCTGCAACGCAGCGGCGGCCGAGACGACGGCAAAGGCGTAAGATGTGCGCTCACGAACCTTGAGGTAGCGCGCATGCGCCGCAAAGCTGCGCGCCGCAGCCGGCAGGCGCACCGCGACAATCAGGTCGCCGAGTTCGAGCGCGGCCTCGCGCTGAGGCGTATCGCCGGGCAGGCGATGCAGTTCGTCCAGTGCGATCTCGCGACGCCCGCTCTTGCCCTCGATCTCGACGATGGCGTCAAGTGCGACCAGGGGCACGCAGAAGTCCGAGGGATGCGTGGCGATGCAGCTCTCGCTCCAGCCGAGCACGGCATGGGTGCGGTTCTCGCCGTCGCGGGCGTCGCAGCCACTGCCCGCCTCGCGCTTGTTGCAGCGGCTGGCGGTGTCATAGAAATATGCGCAGCGCGTCCGTTGCAGCAGATTGCCGCCGACGGTCGCAGCGTTGCGCAATTGCGCCGATGCCCCGGAGAGCAGCGCTTCGGCGACGGCCGGATAGGACTTCGCGAAGCCGGCATCGTGCGCGAGATCGGCGTTGCTCACCAGCGCGCCGATACGCAGCGACCCGTCGGCGAGATGCTCGATTGCGTCGAGCCCTTCGAGATGCGTGACATCGACCAGGCGATCCGGACGGCTGACGCCGCCCTTCATCAGATCGAGCAGATTGGTGCCGGCGGCGAGATAGACAGCGCCCGGCTGGGCGGCCGCCGCAACGGCTTCGGTAACAGTGGCCGGCCTGACATAATCGAACGGCTTCATGCGGAGCGCCTCTGATTGGATTCGTCCATGCGTTCTTGCGCCTCGCGCACGGCATCGACGATGCCGGCATAGGCGCCGCAGCGGCAGAGATTGCCGCTCATGCATTCGCGGATGCGTTCGGGATCGTCGCCGGCCTGGGCCTCGCGCATCATGCCGATCGCGCTCATGATCTGGCCGGGGGTGCAGAAACCGCACTGAAATCCGTCATGGACAATGAAGGCGGCCTGCACGGGGTGAAGCTGGTCGCCGCGCGCAACGCCCTCGATGGTGAGGATGTCGGCGCCGTCATGGCTGACGGCGAGCGCGAGGCAGGAATTGATACGCTTGCCGTCGACGAGAATGGTGCAGGCGCCGCACTGGCCGCGGTCGCATCCCTTCTTGGTTCCGGTCAGATGGAGGCGCTCACGCAGGAGATCGAGCAGCGTGACGCGCGGATCGTCGAGGACGAAGTCGCGCCGCGCACCGTTCACGGTGAGGCTGATGGAGTGGTTCATACAAGGCTCCGATCAGATATGGACATGAGTGATCGCGCGGCGCGCCACCGCCGTGGCCGCCGTCGATTCCAGCGTTGACCGGGCGAAGCCGGGCAACATCCCAACGAAGATACGGAGGCACCCTCCGCTTAACAAGGGCCGCCGAAAAATATTTGGAATTCGTCAAAAGCCCATGCGCAGACAACGCGATGCAGCTAGGCAAGGGTTCAATCTAACCAATTCGTGATCTACATTGCCGGCATGGACGATCACACCGACCAGACCCGAAAGCCCCGCGCCGATGCCGTGCGCAATCGCGAGCGCGTGCTCGAAGCGGCCAAGGCCGTGTTCAACGCGGGCGGTCCGGAGGCGAGCCTGGAGGCCGTGGCGAAACGCGCCGGCGTCGGCATCGGCACGCTCTACCGGCATTTCCCGACGCGCGAGGATCTGTTCGAGGCGGTATACCGGCGCGAAGTCGAACAGCTCAGCGAGCTTGCCGAGCAGTTGAAGAATGCGAAGGACTCGGTCGACGCACTGCGCCGCTGGCTACGTTCCGGGGTCGAATTCGTGGCCACGAAAAAAGGCATGTCGGCAGCGCTGGCGCTGACGTTCCAGAGTTCGTCGGAACTTGCGGCCTTCTCGATGGACCGGCTGACCAAGGCGATCGGCTCGCTGCTCGACCGCGCCGTCGCGGCCGGCGAGATGCGTGCCGATGTCAGCCCGGAAGACCTGCTCAGGGCTCTGATCGGCATGTGCTACATGCACGACCAGCCCGGCCGGCAATCCTCGGTGCTGCGCATGCTCGACGTGTTCGTCGACGGGCTGCGCGTGCGGCCCGGCGCGAAGGCCAAGGCGCGCTCCGCCGCCAAGCCCGCGACGCCGGCGCCGAAGCGGAAGCGATAGCGCGTCCCGCGTTCTGCAAAATCGTGCTAGGATCAAGGCCGCCGGGATATCAACGCGGAGCCTGTCGTGCGCGTCGCAGCCTTGCTTCTCCTTCTCGCTGTTGCTCTCAGCCCGTTCTGCGCACTGGCCGACGACATCGCCGCGGCACAAGGCATCATCCGCGCCCAGGAGCAGGCGTTCGTCCGCGACGATGCCACGGCCGCCTATTCCTATGCCGCACCGGCAATCAAGGAGATCTTTCCGGCGCCCGACATCTTCATGTCCATGGTGCAAAACGGCTACGCGCCGGTCTACCGCCACAAGAGTTTCGAGTTCGGCGACAGCAAGACCGAAGGCAACTGGATCGCCCAGCGCGTCCACATCGTCGACGCCAATGGCGAGGCCTGGGAGGCGCTCTACACGCTCGAGCAGCAGGCCGATGGCAGTTACAAGATCACCGGCTGCTCGCTGCTGAAGGCGGGACAGGCGGTTTAGGTCGCGAAACCCGGTCTTGCCTTGACCGAATTCGTCCGCGAGCGGATCAGCAAGGTCAGGACGATGGCTATATTCAGCGCGTTCCAGGCCACGCCGTTTGCGAACGCCGCGGCATACGAGCCGGTGGCATCGAAAATGACGCCCGACACCCAGCCGCCGAACGACATGCCGAACACCGAGGCGAAGATCACGATGCCGACACGGGTCGCCGCCTCGCCAGCCGGCATCGCCTCGCGCACGATGATGGCGTAGCTCGGCACGATGCCGCCCTGGAACAGTCCGAACATCGCGGAGATCAGGTAGAGTGAGGCGAGGCTGTCGAAGAACAGGTAGAACACCAGCGCAAATCCCTGCGCCAGCGACCCGATCAGCAGCGTGCGGACGCCGCCGATCTTGTCGGCGAGGAAGCCCGAGCCGATCCGGCTGACGATGCCGCAGGCCATCATCAAGGACAGCATCTCGGCGCCCCTCGCCACGCCATAACCGAGATCGCCGCAATAGGCGACGATATGCACCTGCGGCATCGCCATGGCGACGCAGCAGGAGATGCTGGCGATCGAGAGCAGCACCGTCAGCGTATTGGTCGAGAGCTTGAGATCGACCCGCGGCGGCGGTGCATTGGCATGATCGCGAACCTTGTTGCCGCCCATCTGCGCGCGTAGGACCAGCACCAGGATCGTCATCAAGCCCACGCAGACGAGACCGATGCCGATATGGGTCATGCGCCAGCCGATCGTCTGCAGGCCCCAATTCACCAGCGGCGGCCACATTGTGCCGGCGACGTAATTGCCGCTCGCGACGATGGTCACGGCCAGCCCGCGATAGCGCTCGAACCAGTGCGAAGCCTCCGCCATCAGCGGCGCGAAGGTCGCCGAGGTGCCGAGCCCGATCAGGAAATACGCCGCCACGAACTGCCAGAGTTGACCAGACAGGCCCGCGAGCACATTGGCGACGCCGAGGAAGGCGATGCTGATCGCCATCGCCGGCACGATGCCGAATCGGTCGGTGATCTTGCCGGCGATCACGCCGCCAAGCCCGAAGCCGAACATCATGAGGGTGAAGGCCAGCGACACCGCGCCGCGCGTGGCGGCGAATTCGGCCTGGACCGCGGGAATCATGACCACGATCGCCCACATGCCGACGCCTCCGATCGATCCGATCAGAAGCGCAATGACAAGCCGCACCCAGGCCTGACGGGAATCAGGGCTGAATGAGTCTAATGAGTCTGATGTTTGTCCGGGATGATTTGGGGCGTGCACGGGCCGAACCATGGCCCGCGGATCGGAACACGGTCAAGCTTCGTGGCGTGATATTGGGCATGCGCGGTGCACTGCGGTAAGAAGATGCTTGGCGGATGCGCGTTTTGCCATTAGTTTGCAATCTGCGTGTGCAAGACTGCCGCGCGAGGAGCCTATCGGCGGAATGCTGTTGCGATTGACACGATCGATGCGGATCAGGGTGGGGCGGATCATCGCCCTCGCCTATCTGTTCTGCGTGCTCGCGCCGGCCGCAAGCCTTGCCTGGGGCAATGGTCCGGCGCCGTGCCTCGACGACGCGCTCCTCGCCGACCCCGTGCCGGTGCATCATCAGACGCCAGCCGGCCACATGCATGACGGCGCCTCGCATGACCACGCCGGACCGCATGCGCATCCCCAGACCGCGGCGCAGGACGCGCCTGCACCGCATCATCATGACGGCAAGGGAACAGTCGGCCCGTGCTGCGCGATGATGTGCGTGAGTGCGCTGCCGGCCGATCTGCCCGTCGTCGCCAAGCCGCTTCAGCCCATCTCCGCCTGCGCGCCCGAGATCGTGGCCAGCCTGCGTAGCGAGGCGCCGCCCCTGCTCTACCGTCCCCCCATCGCCTGATCTGACACGATGACGTCAGGGCCAGCGCGCGTCTGCGCGCGCGGGCCTGTGGTCTCACGACAGTTCAGGGATGAATCATGCTTACCCTTTCCGGGGCGAAGTCCGGCGCCGCATCCGCGGTGCGTGGACGACTCTTTCTAATTGGCTGGCCCCTGCTGGCCGTGATTGCGTTCGCGCTGTCCGGCTGCATGCCGGCCACCACGCAAGTGGCCGACGCCGATCCTGCCGATCCCTCGGCAAAGGTCGCCCGCGCCAGTTATCGGTCGACCGTCGCGCCCTATACCAGCCTGCGGCCTGCGACCCCGGCGCCATGGCGCGACCGCAACGACGCCGTGACACCGCAGCCGAAGCAAGACCGCTAGGAACCCGCCATGACACAGCATTCTGCGCGGGGCCTGCTCATGCTCACAGCGTTCGGACTCTCCGGCTGCATGGCGTTCTCGCCGGACGGCGGCATGACGACGGTCTCGGACCTCGCCAGCCAGACCATCAACAAGGACGTCGCCTTCGTCCGATCGGCAGAAGGCGCCGAGGCTGTCAACGCGACCGTCCACCGGTTGCTGGCGCGCACGCTGACCGCCGAGACCGCCGTGCAGATCGCGCTGCTCAACAACAAGGGGCTGCAAGCCGCTTACAACGAGCTGGCGCTGGCCGAAGCCGAGCAGGTCGAGCAGAGCCTGCCGCCCAATCCCGTGTTCTCGATCTCGCGGATATCGGGCAATGGCGCGAACGAGATCGAGCGCCAGGTGGTCGGTGACATCCTCGCGCTGGCGACCCTGCCGTTCCGCTCCGACATCGCCCGCGACCGCTTCCGCCAGGCCCAATTGCGCGCGGCACTGGCGACGTTACGGCTCGCGGCCGACGTGCGCCGCGCCTATGTCCGCGCGGTCACCTGCAACGAGCTGGCGGTGCTGCTGACGGACGCGAAAGCGACGGCGGAATCGACGGCCCAACTCGCCGTAAAGCTCGGCGAAACCGGCTCGATCAACAAGCTCGACCAGGCCCGCGAACAGGTGTTCTACGCCGAGACCACCGCCGACCTCGCGACCGCACGGCAGGCCGCGACGAGCACGCGCGAAAGGCTCGCGCGCCTGATGGGACTATGGGACGACGGCCTCGATTTCCGTCTGCCCAACCAGTTGCCGCCATTGCCGCGCCGGCCACAAGCGCTGCCTTCGATCGAGGCCGACGCGGTCGCCCATCGCATCGACTTGCAGGTCGCGCGGCTCGAGCTGACGGCGCTGGCCAAATCGCTCAATCTCACCGAGGCGACGCGCTTCGTGACGCTGCTCGATCTCGCCGGCATCTCCCGCCGCACCCAGGATCCGGAAGGGGCGCCGTTCCGCGAACGCGGCTTCGACGTGCAGTTCCAGATCCCGATCTTCGACGGCGGTGAGGTGCGCGTGCGACAAGCGGCGGAGACTTACAATCTCGCCTTCAATCGCCTGACCGAGCGTGCCGTGAACGTTCGCTCGGAGGCGCGCGATGCCTACCGGACCTACCGGTCCACCTACGATATCGCCAGTCATTACCAGCGCGAGATCATCCCCCTGCGCAAAATCATCACCGAGGAGATGCAGCTCCGCTTCTCCAGCATGCAGGTCGACATCTTTGCGCTGCTGACCGAGGCGCGGCAGCGCCTGGCGTCGCTGCGCGGCGCCATCGATGCCAGGCAAAGATTCTTCCTCGCCCAGTCCGACTTGCAGACCGCCGTCAACGGCGGCGGCGCGCCTGCTTCCGGCGGCGACACGTCAACCACCATCGCCGCGGCAGCGTCTGCCGACGGCGACCACTGAGATGGAGGCCAGCATGTATTCCCGCCGAGGATTCTTGGGCACTGCCGCGCTTGCCAGCGCGTCGGCCATCAGCGGCCGCGTCCAGGCTGCGTCGATTCCGGAAGCACCTCACATGGACAAGGTGGTGATGCAGCCGCCGCTGCATCCGATCAGCGGCCCGGACTATCGCCCCGTGGTCACGCTGAACGGCTGGTCGCTGCCGTTCCGCATGAACGGTGACTGGAAGGAATTCCACCTCGTCGCCGAACCCGTGGTGCGCGAGTTCGCCGAAGGCATGAAGGTGAACCTGTGGGGCTATAACGGCCAGTCGCCGGGCCCGACCATCGAGGCCGTCGAGGGCGACAAGGTCCGCATCTTCGTCACCAACAAATTGCCCGAATACACCACGGTGCACTGGCACGGCATGATCGTGCCGAGCGGCATGGACGGCGTCGGCGGGCTGAATCAGCCGCACATCGAGCCGGGCAAGACCTTCGTCTACGAGTTCGAGATGAAGAAGAGCGGGACCTTCATGTACCACCCGCATTCCGACGAGATGGTGCAGATGGCCATGGGCATGATGGGCATGGTCGTCGTGCATCCGCGCGACCCGAATTTCCGGCCCGTCGACCGCGACTATGTCTTCGTGATGAGCACCTATCGCGTCGATCCCGGCAGCTACCTGCCGCGGGTCAACGAGATGACCGACTTCAACATGTGGACCTGGAATTCGCGGGTGTTTCCGGGGATCGATCCGCTGCCGGTGCGGCTCGGCGACAAGGTGCGCGTGCGCATCGGCAATCTCAGCATGACCAACCATCCGATCCATCTGCACGGCCACAGCTTCGCGGTGACCTGCACCGACGGCGGCTGGATTCCGGAGAGCGCGCAGATTCCCGAGACGACCACCGACGTCCCCGTCGGCGCTGTGCGGGTGTTCGACGTGCTCGCCGACAATCCCGGCGACTGGGCGTTCCACTGCCACAAGTCGCATCACACCATGAACGCAATGGGACACGAGGTGCGCACCCTCATTGGCGTGTCGCGCAAGGATCTCGCCAAGGCCGTCGGCAAGCTCGCACCAGACAGCATGGCGATGGGCTCGACCGGCATGGCGATGGGCAACATGGAGATGCCCGCACCCGACAACACGCTGCCGATGATGACCGGCACCGGCCAGTTCGGCCCGATCGAGATGGGCGGCATGTTCACGGTGATGAAGATCCGCGAGGACCTCGCGCGCGACGATTACGGCGATCCCGGCCCGTACAAATTCCCGCAAGGCACCGTCGCCTACGAAGTGACGCCGCCGGCCGCGGAACCGGCGCGGCAGCAAGGCGGCACTCCGCCGATGAAGAACATGAAGATGTGAGCGTTTCGATGAACCACCAACTGGAGAACAAGATGAAGACGATCAAACTCGCCCTCGCGCTGGCTGCGCTTTCGATCGCGCCGGCCATTGCTCATGACCAGCACGGTCATGAGACCTTTTCGGCCGGCGAGCCCGGCGATCCCAAGAAGCCGGCACGTACCGTCGAGATCGCGATGAGCGAGATGTCCTACGAGCCGTCGAACATCACGGTCGAACGCGGCGAACAGATCCGCTTCGTGCTGCGCAATAGCGGCAAGGAAGACCACGAATTCCTGCTCGCCACCACCAAGGAGAACCTCGAGCACGCCGAGGTGATGAAGAAACATCCGCACATGGAGCACGACGACCCGAACGGGGTCCGGCTCGCCCCGAGCAAGACGGCCGAGATCCTCTGGAAGTTCAGCAAGGCCGGCACGTTCGAATTTTCCTGCCTGATCCCGGACCATCGCGACTACGGCATGGTCGGCCACGTCACCGTCAAGTGAAGCAATGGAGAGAGCCATGAAATCGATCACCCGCATCGCCGCCGCGCTCGCGCTGACGCTCGGCCTGACCTTCGGTGCCGCCGCGGCGCCAGGCGCCTCGATCAGCGGCGAGGTCAAGAAGATCGACGAGAGCGCCGGCAAGATCACGCTCAAGCACGGGCCGGCCAAGAGCCTCGGCATGGATGAACCCATGACCATGGTCTACCGCGTCAAGGACCCCGCTTTGCTCAAGCAGGTGAAGGTCGGCGACAAGGTCACCTTCGAAGCCGAGGAGGCGGCTTCGGGCTACACGGTGACGAAGATGGAGAAGGCGAAGTAGCTTTGCCACCTACCCCGTCATTCCGGGATGGTCCGCAGGACCAGACCCGGAATCTCGAGATTCCGGGTTCGGTGCTTCGCACCGCCCCGGAATGACGACCCGGAAGGTCGAAACACCCCGGTCTGACCTCCCGCCGCACCTCTCGTTAACCCTTTGCTAACCATACACCCGGCAAGAATTGCCGGGTGAAGTCGAGTGTCGTCAGCCGCGTAAAACGGGAGGTCCCCCGTGGACGCCAGTGCGGTGCCTCACTTTCGGAACGGCGGCCCTTCGGCCGCCGCGCAGACGTTTGGGGCGCGCGGCCGGCAGTCGCGCGGGGAGGCAGCTACCATGGTCGACGTCACCGCGGGACAGGGCGTAGGGAGCACAAACGCCGGCGTCCCCACCCTCACCGAGATCGTCAACATCCTCAAGCGCGGCGACATCGCGCTGGCGCTCGGCATCCTCACCATCCTGGTGGTCCTGATCCTGCCGCTGCCCGCGATCGTGCTGGACCTGTTCCTGGCGATCTCGATCACGCTCTCGATCCTGATCCTGATGACGTCGCTGTTCATCCAGGCGCCGCTGGAATTCTCCGCCTTCCCGACCATCCTGCTGATTTCGACCATGCTGCGGCTGTCGCTCAACATGGCCTCGACCCGCCTGATCCTGTCGCACGGGCACGAGGGCACGGATGCCGCCGGTCACGTCATCGAAGCCTTCGGCAGCTTCGTGATGGGCGGCAATTTCGTCATCGGCATCATCGTCTTCGCCATCCTGATCATCGTCAACTTCGTCGTCATCACCAAGGGTTCGGGCCGCATCGCCGAAGTCGCCGCGCGCTTCCACCTCGACGCCATGCCCGGCAAGCAGATGGCGATCGACGCCGATCTCTCCGCCGGCCTGATCGACGAGAAGGTCGCCAAGGAGCGCCGCAAGGCGCTGGAGGACGAGAGCGGCTTCTTCGGCGCCATGGACGGTGCCTCGAAATTCGTCCGCGGCGACGCCATCGCCGGCCTTCTGATCGTCTTCATCAACGTCGTCGGCGGCATGATCATCGGCGTGGCGCAGCAGGGCCTGTCCTTCGCCGACGCCGGGCGCAGCTACACGCTGCTGACCGTCGGTGACGGCCTCGTCACCCAGGTGCCGGCGCTGATCGTCTCGACCGCGGCCGGCCTGCTGGTCTCCAAGGCCGGCGTCTCCGGCGCCGCCGACAAGGCCCTGATGAAGCAGTTCTCCGGCTATCCGCAGGCGCTCGCGATGTCCTCGGCCGTCATGCTGGTGCTGGCGGCGCTGCCGGGCATTCCGACCATTCCCTTCCTCGCGCTCGGCGCCGGCGCCGGTGCGCTGGCCTGGACCGCGCGCAACCGCAACCGCGCAACCGCCAAGGCTGACGAGATTGCCAAGGCCGCGCCCGCGGCAGGTCAACCCGGTGCGCCGGGCACCGCTGCGACCGAAGAGCCGATCTCGGCGGCGCTCAAGATCGACGACCTCAAGATCGAGCTCGGCTATGCGCTGCTGCCGCTGGTCAACGGCCCCGACGGCACCGACCGCCTCACCGAGCAGATCAAGGCGCTGCGCCGCTCGCTCGCGATCGAGATGGGCTTTGTGATGCCGGCGGTGCGTATCCTCGACAACGTCCAGCTCGAAGCCAACACCTACATCATCAAGATCAAGGAGGTCGACGCCGGCACCGGCAAGATCTGGCCGAACCAGTTCATGGTCATGGACCCCGGCGGCAGCCAGGTTCAGGTGCCCGGCATCCACACCACCGAGCCGACCTTCGGCCTGCCCGCGACCTGGGTCGATGCCAGCCTCAAGGAAGAGGCTTCGCTCAAGGGCTACACCGTGGTCGACGCCGCGACCGTGCTCTCGACCCACCTCACCGAGCTGCTCAAGGCCAACATGTCGGACCTGCTCTCCTATGGCGAGGTGCAGAAGCTGCTCAAGGAGCTGCCGAAGGAGCAGAGCGAGCTGGTCAAGGACATCGTCCCCGGACAGGTCACGGTCTCCGGAATCCAGCGGGTGCTGCAACTGCTGCTCGCCGAGCGCATCTCGATCCGCGATCTCTCCACCATCCTCGAGGGCATCGCCGACTCGCTCGCCTTCTCGCGCAATCCCGCCACCATGGTCGAGCACGTCCGTGCCCGCCTGGCGCGGCAGATCTGCGCGCAGAACACCTCCTACAACGGCTATCTGCCGCTGATCGCGCTGTCGGCGCGCTGGGAGCAGGCCTTCGCCGAATCCATCATCGGCCAGGGCGAAGAGCGCAGCCTCGCGATGCAGCCCTCGAAACTGTCGGAGTTCATGACCGCCGTACGCGAGGCCTTCGAGCGCGCCGCGCGCGAAGGCGAGGCGCCGGTGCTGGTCACCTCTGCGGCAATTCGTCCCTTCGTCCGCTCTCTCGTCGAGCGGTTCCGCGCTCAGACGACCGTGCTGTCGCAGGCTGAAATCCACCCCAGGGCGAGGTTGAAAACGGTCGGAAGCATCTGATTTGCCTTAAGAAGCCGTGTGTTTTTCGGCCACAGGCAAATGGTTTTTGAGTTCCTGGCGCCTTGTCGACCAGATGCGGAAAAGGCGCCTGACAAGCACATTACGACATTGAAATAATTACGAAATTACACGATGAAGGATCGTTTTTGATCGCGATCTTTCACGTCCTGTCACGCTCTTGTGATCGCCCCTTGGGAACGAATCCCCCCAATACTAGGTTGTTGGGCACCGGAAGCATGAACCTGCCCGAACAGGGTAGCGACTACTTCGGGTAGATGGCGGCAGGAGCCTTCCATGAACCACTCGATTTACAGCGCAGATCGCTCGACCCACCTGAAGATCGTGGTCGTAGCCCTCGTCGCAGGGATCGCGGTGGCAGGCTTCGGCATCACGGCACGCACGGGTTCGGACGAAGGTCTGACCCAGACGGCCCGCGTCATCAAGGCCGGCAAGCCGGTTGTTATCACCAGTTCGAACGCATCCCTCGTTCGCTAAGGAGATCTGACGAGTTTTTTGAATTCACGCGGCTCTTTACCAGCCCCCCAAAGTCGCCACGTGGATATGTAGACGACCCCAACCCCAAGTCGACTACAGAAAGCGCCCGCCCCCCACGGGCGCTTTCTCACGTCTGGGGTGATGTTTTTCACTGCGGATGTCACGCGGGATGCCGCCAAGACCACCGCTGTCATTCCCCGCGAAGGCGGGGAATCCAGTACGCCGCGGCTTCTCCGTATCCCCCTGCAGTCTCTGGAATACTGGATCGTCCGCCTTCGCGGACGATGACACCGGATATGTGGGACACTACCGCGCCCCATAGGTCGGCGGCGGCGTCTGCACGGTTGGAGCTGCGGCAGCGAACAGCTCGTCCTTGCTCCCGTTGAGCGGCGGATAGATGCGCTTGCGGTTGATGGTCTGCTTCGTCGCCTTCGCGGCCGCGCCGGTGGTGCGGACCTCGCGATCCCACCCCTCCGTATAGAGCGCGCCCCAGCTGCCAAGATCGAGCACGGTGACGTACCAGTCGATCCGCAGCGGCAGCATCGGCAGGCCCAGGAGATCGGCCACGACATTGTGGCCGGCGAAGCGGCCCATGGGGCGGGCGAACTGGCAGGACATCACGGTCGGATGCAGTCCGTCGACCACGCTGGAGGCGACGTCGCCGGCCGCGAACACGCCAGGCAGATCGGCAACCCGCATGAACGGATCGACCAGAAGGCGCCCGAGGCGATCGCGCGCGCCTGGAAGGCTCGCGGCCAGCCGGCTCGCACGTAGCCCGGCGCACCAGATCACCGTCTGGGCCGGGATGAACTCGCCCGAGCTCAAGTGAACGCCGGCCGCCTCGACCGATGCGACACGCGCGCCAAAGCGTGTCTCGATGTCGAGCGCCGACAACGCCGTCTCGATGACGGGACGCGCGTGCGCGCCGATGGTAGCGCCGACCGTCGGATTCGGATCGACCAGGATGATGCGGCGGCTGCCGGTGATCCCGGCACGCGCCAGCCGGTCCGGCATCTCGGCCGCGACCTCGATGCCGGTAAAGCCGGCGCCGACCACCACGACCGTCGAACGCCCCGGCGACGGCACGCTGCGCCCGAGCGAGACGAGATGATCCTCGAGGCGCAGGGCCGCAATGTAGGTGTCGACGTCGAAGGCGTGGTCGGCAAGGCCCGGAATGTCGGGACGCGTCACCTCGCTGCCGAGCGCGAGCACAAGCCGGTCGTAGCCCAAGGTCTCCTCGCCGTCGCTCGTGACCAGCGAGATCTCGCGCCGTGCCGGATCGATGGCTTCGACCTCGCCGAGGCCGTGAGTGACGCCGATCGGATCGAGCAATTGCCCAAGCGGAAGCGCGACCTCGCTGAGGTCCACCTCGTAATTGCGCACCCGGATGTTGTGATAGGGATTGCGGTCGACGACACGGATCTCGATGTCGCGGCCGGCAGCGCCGATCTCGTCGCGCTTGCGCGCAGCTCCGATGGCCGCCCACAGGCCTGCAAACCCGGCGCCGAGCACGACAATACGCGTCATGTCCGCCTACTGCGTTATCCCGAAGAATCGAGCGGTCTGCCCCGCGCAGGCAGATATAGCTCAATAGCCCCTGCCGACCAACTGCTGCGGCGCGCGCCGCTGCACAAGATCTCGGCTCACGCCTCGCGCAGTTCCGACGGCGTCGCGCCAAAGCGCTTGCGGAAGGCGCGGTTGAAATAGGACAGGTCGGAGAAGCCCGAGGAGTGCGCGATGTCGCTGATCTTGCGCGTTCTCGCGCGGGGATCGCCGAGCAGCTTGCGCGCCAGCAACAGGCGCTGCTCCAGCACGAATTCGGTGAAGGTCGTGCCGGCCTGCTCGAACAGGCGCTGCGCCTGGCGCGGGCTCAGGCCCGAGCGCGTCGCAACTTCCGCCAGGCAGAGATCGTTGCGGCCAAGCGCGGCCATCACGTCGGCGCGCATGAGATCGAGACGGGCCGCCGCCTGCCCACGGCCGCGCATAAGGCTTGCGTGCTCGGCATCGGTCCCGAGCAGGAGGCCGACGAGATCGACCATGTGCTGCGCGGTCAGGCGCTGGCCGACGGCGTCTAGATGCGGGCCGTGATTGGCGGCGAGCGCGTGGTAGCGGAAGATGGTTTCGGCGACCGCACCGTCGGCAAGCACTTGCGACAGCTTCTCCTCGGCGCGCGGATTGATGTCGAGCAGCGCGCGACGCGGCATGCGGATGGTGGTGAAGCGATCCTCGTCGGTATGGCCGACGGTGCCGGTGATGCCCATGTCGACGAGCACCATCTGCGCGGGCGCAAGCTCCACGGTGTGGCCGTTCTGCCCGACGCGGACGAGGCCCGCATGGGCCGCGATCAGGACGAGATCGTCGCTGCCGTCGGCAAGGTGGCTCTGAGTGCGCGTATATTGCGCGGAGGCGCCTTCGGGAATGGCCAGCGCGATATTGTCGACCACGCTGATCTGGAGCCGGCAATCGATGCTGTCGCCATGGCTCGGCCCGATGTCGAGGCCGCAGGCCCCGAAGGCCCGATCGCGCCATTGTTCGAAGGCCGGACCAATCGGCAGGCCCGCATATTGGTGAACAAAGATGCCCGGCGTTTTCGCTGCATCCATTTGATTTCTCGCCCCTCTCCGGCACCATGATCGGCATGCGCCGCCTGAATTCCGGGGATTTGACGCCGCGAATTGCGGAGAGGTTCAAAGCGGGGCTGGATTTGGCCGGGCTTGTCGGAATGCGACAGCGGGGTGGACCGGGGCGACATGCGTCGATCAGGCGCTGCCGCGACGATGGTGACGCGCCCAATGCCTCTAAGCGTCGTCCTGGACCAGCGAGCGGAGCGAGCGCCGATCCAGGACCCATTACCACAGGATTGTGCGGTTGCTCGCCCGTGCGGCCACAGCTCACTCTTGCAACAAGCTCTTGGGGTAATGGGTCCTGGCTTCCGCCAGGACGACGATGGAAAATCTACTTCTTCGCCGGCGCCTGCGGCTGAGACGGCGGCACGGTCTCGATCAGCCTGCCGGTAAATACCGGCGCCGAGGTCGGCTGGCCGTTGGGCGAGCCGCCGGCCTGCTCGACGGTGACGGCGTAGGTCGCGCCGTTGACGACGTCGGCATCGTAGGAGGCGAGCAGCGGACGCGCGGTGAATTCGCCGCCGCCGATCACGCCGAGCGAGCGCGGGCGCGGCAGCTTGTCGGAGATCAGCCAGAGCTCGAAGCTCTTGCCGGGCTCCGGCGTCGCGCCGACCTTGCGCACGGTGAAATTCCGTGTCGCGCCGTCGATGGTGAGGATGAAGGCCGGGCCGCCGGCCTGGCCCTGCAACAGCGCGACATATTGCGCGGACGCCGCGAGCGGCGCCGGTGTCTTCACCTCGACCGTCTGGATGCGCGGTACAGGACGCAAGGCCCCCGGCAGCGCGTCGGGCTGGAAGATCTGAAGCGACAGCGTCACCAGCAGCGCTGCCGCGAGCGCGCCGACGGCGGATGCGATCGTGCGCCAGCGCTTCACGCGGCCCTCGAGCCGGATCACGTTGGTGTTGTCCACGACGGGCGCCGGCGGCGCGCGCGCGACGTCCGGATCGGGCGCATGGACCTGCGGCATGAAGATCGGCGCGACGTCGGAAAGCGCATCGGACGGCGGTCGCGCGGCTTCGGATTGCGCGGCTTCGGGCTGAGCTGCTTCGGTCTGCGCTGCTTCGGGAGGCAGCGGCTCCGGTTGCTCCGTGCGGTCCGATGACGTTTCCGGCGTGACGGCTTCGAACGAAGAAGACGCCGGTACAGGTGGCGGCGGCGAGGCTTCAGACAGCGCCAGGGGCTCCTGTGCGAAGCCGGTCCGCGCGAGCTCGGACCTGATGTTCTCCCACACGATCGGGCGCGGCTCGATCGTGCCGACCATCTGGTTGAGGACGCCGAGCCGGTAGGCCCAGGCCTGCACGACATCGGCGAACGCCTTGTCCACCGCCATCATGGTCTCGACCTGCGCGCGCTCATCGGCGTCGAGCGTACCGAGCGCATACTCCGCGGCGAGCGCGATATGGTCCTCCGTGTAGGCCATCACTTGCAGTCCAGAACCACCCTCACAGCATAAACCCTCATAAACCGAGGCACTCGCGGATATCCAGCATGCTGCGCCGCAGCCACGTCTTCACCGTGTTGACGGGCGCGGCGAATTTCTCCGCCAATTGCTCGCGGCTCCAGCCGTTGTAATAGGCGAGAAGCACGAGCCTCTGACGGTCCGGCTCCAGCCGGCCGATACATTCCAGGAGCCGCTTCAGCTCCTCGGTCATCTCCCGGCGCGCCAGCGGATCGGGACTGTCGGCCGCAACCTCCATCGCCTGAGGCTCTTCCTCGATGGAGACTTCCGACTTCTTGCGCACGATATCGATCGCACGGTTGCGCGCGATCGACGCCATCCACGTGATCGGCGAGGACAGAGCCGGATTGAACTGGCCGGCGCTGTTCCAGATCTTGACGTAGGTCTCCTGAATGACCTCCTCTGCGAGATCCTGCCGACGCAAGATACGGAGCACGACGCCATAGAGTTTCGCGCGCGTGGCGACGTAAAGGCGCTCGAACGCGGCCTGATCGCCCTTCGCCACCGCCTCAATCAGCCCGACCAGCTCTGCTGGCGTCAGCATTCAGCCCCCCAACGCGTAGGCTCAGGCGCGTTCCGCGCAGGCCCCCGGCACTGCACCACCATAGCGCGCGGCCAAGCCGACCACCAAGGGGCGTGGCGCCACGCTGTGGACAGCGCATACGAAAACCCGGACCTTGCGGGTCCGGGTTTCGCGAATTTTCGGCGGTTCTTGCTGCTAGCGCCTCAGGCGACAGCGCCGATGCGAGCCCGCATCAGGCCGATGCTGTCGAGGTCGGCCTGCTCGCGGGCGTTTTCCTCGGCGCGTTCGCGGGCCTGGTCGCGCTCGTCGAGGAGCTCGACCTTCTTCAGCTCCTCGAAGGCCTCGGCCAGTGCGGCCTTGGCTTCGTCGAGCTGGCCCTTGAGCTCGTCGGCCGAGCGGGTCAGGTTCTCGCGGCGCTGGATCGCGGCCTTGGCATAGGTCGGATAGGCGAAGTGCGAGGGATCGTTGATCCCGGCACGCTCCTGCTCGGTCTGGATCTCGCGTTCGAGATCGACCGACATCCGCTGGAAGTCGGCGATCATGGTCTCGATCTGGGTGACCCGGCGGCGCTTCTCGTCGACCTGAAACTTCTTCAGGCGAATGAGGGTATCACGTGACTTCATCGACTCGTACTCCCCAGAAGTCCCCTGGCTGCACGTGGGACAACACCGGTCTCCCCACAGGCCCAATTGGGGCCAAGACCGGCTCTGCTACTCTGTAGGATCGGATGATGACCTGACAAAGTTAGCGTTCCGTTTCCAAATTACCGAGGATTTGCGCCAACTGGCGGTAACCGTCCGCCAATGAGGCATTTTCGTCCTTGCGCTGGCGCAGGAAGGCTTCCAGGGGTTCGTGCAGCCGGATCGCCTCGTCGACCTCGGGGCTGGAGCCGGCCCGGTAGGCGCCAAGCCGGATCAATTCCTCCATGTCGGCATAGGTCGCCATCACTTGGCGCGCCTTCTGGATGGTCGGCCAGAACTCCGGATCGGCCGATTTCGGCATGGTGCGGGAGACGGATTTGAGGATGTTGATGGCGGGGTAGCGGCCGCGCTCGGCGATCGAGCGCTGCATCACGATGTGGCCGTCGAGGATGCCGCGGACGGCGTCGGCGATCGGCTCGTTGTGGTCGTCGCCGTCGACCAGCACCGTGAAGATCGCGGTGATCGCGCCCTCCCCCAGGCCCGGTCCGGCACGCTCCAACAGCTTCGGCAACTCGGTGAACACGGTCGGCGTATAGCCCTTGGCGGTCGGCGGCTCGCCCGCGGACAGGCCGATCTCGCGCTGGGCCATGGCAAAGCGCGTCACCGAGTCCATCAGGCAGAGGACGTCCTTGTCCTCGTCGCGAAAATATTCGGCGACCGCGAGCGTCAGATAGGCGGCCTGGCGGCGCATCAGCGCCGGCTCGTCGGAGGTCGCCACCACGACGACGGAGCGCGCCAGGCCCTCCTCGCCGAGATCATCCTGCAAGAACTCCTGAACCTCGCGGCCGCGCTCGCCGATCAGCCCGATGACGCTGACGGCGGCGTCCACGTTGCGTGCCAGCATCGAGAGCAGCACCGATTTGCCGACGCCGGAGCCCGCGAAGATGCCCATGCGCTGGCCGCGGCAGCAGGTGAGGAACGTGTTCATCGCGCGCACGCCGAGATCGAGCGGGCTACCTACGCGCTTGCGCGAATGCGCCGGCGGCGGCGTATTGCGGAACGGCATCGGCGAGGACCCCTGCGGCAACGGCCCCTTGCCGTCGATGGGCTCGCCCAGCGCATTGACGACACGGCCGAGCCAGGCCGCCGAGGGCCGCACCTGATTGGCGGCATTGGCGATGACCGCCTTGCAGCCGCGGCGCACGCCGTCGAGACCGGCGAACGGCATCACGACAGCATTGTTGCCGGAGAAGCCGATCACCTCGCAGGGGATGGAACGGTTGGCGCCGGTTTCGATCACCAGCCGCGCGCCGACCGACATCGCATGGATCGGGCCGGCCACCTCGACCATCAGGCCGCGCACACCGACCACACGGCCATAGATATTGACGCCGTCGATGTCGCCGATCTGTTCGGCCAGAGCCTTCATCGGTGGGCCTTCATAAGCGGCGCGCCTTCATAGGAGGGGCCTTCATAAGGTGGTCGTCGTCGTGATCCCCGGGCCTTCACGGGGAAACTCTTAAGTTTCGCCATATTTCTGAACGGCGCTTAACTTCGTGTTTACCCGCATCGTTAATCATTGCGTCACTGTCTTTGTGACTGAGCGTGACTCCCCTTCAGAAGAAGGCTGAGTCGCGGGAGTCGGTTAGGCCCGTCTCTTAAAGTGGAACTTGAACGGAGCCGGATAACGAAAGCTGCTTCCTGCGCAAGACCTTAGGGCGATTCGACAAAAATTGCACCGGGGGGACTTGCGTTCCAGAATCAGGATTTGTTAACCATCTGTTGTCAGGATCCGAATCAGTTGTTCAAAGGCGTTTTGTTGAGTGCCGCGAATGCGGCCGACCTGACGCCCAGGAGCGGCGACTATGGGGAACTGGCATGCGCGTTTTGCTGATTGAAGATGACAGCGCCGTCGCGCAGTCGATCGAGCTGATGCTGAAGTCTGAGAGCTTCAACGTCTATACGACCGATTTGGGGGAAGAAGGCGTCGATCTCGGTAAATTATACGATTACGACATTATCCTTCTCGACCTCAACCTGCCTGACATGTCCGGCTACGACGTGCTCAAGCAACTCCGGGTCTCCAAGATCAAGACCCCGATTCTGATCCTCTCCGGCCTCGCCGGCATCGAGGACAAGGTCAAGGGTCTCGGCGTCGGCGCCGACGACTACATGACCAAGCCCTTCCACAAGGACGAGCTGGTGGCCCGCATCCACGCGATCGTGCGCCGCTCCAAGGGCCATGCCCAGTCGGTCATCCAGACCGGCGACCTCGTCGTCAACCTCGACACCAAGACGGTCGAAGTCGGCGGCCAGCGCGTGCATCTGACCGGCAAGGAATACCAGATGCTGGAGCTCCTCTCGCTCCGCAAGGGCACGACCCTCACCAAGGAAATGTTCCTCAACCACCTCTATGGCGGCATGGACGAGCCCGAGCTGAAGATCATCGACGTCTTCATCTGCAAGCTCCGCAAGAAGCTCGCCAACGCCTCCGAAGGCCGCAACTTCATCGAGACCGTGTGGGGCCGCGGCTACGTGCTGCGCGAGCCGCACGAGCACGAAGAGCGCATTCCCGCCTGATCCTGGGTTTACGTCGCGAGCCGCAGGGCTCGCTCCTCCCAGCCTGGACCCCGCCGCAAATGGCGGGGTTTTGTTTTTTGGGGACGCTAACGCGGCTTCGTCGCCGTCCCGCCGTTGAACCGCTATCCTCCCCCCGCCGACGAATGGTCGCTGCACGATGGGGGAACGATGATCCTGCAATCACTCGCCGGCCTGCCCGCCTTCCTGGTCTATTTCTGCACCGGGCTGATCGCGATCGTGGCGTATCTGTTCGTCTACACCCGCATCACCCCGTACAACGAGTTCCAGCTCATCCGCGACAACGAGCCGGCCGCGGCGATCTCGCTGGGCCTCAGCCTGCTCGGCTTCGTGGCCCCGCTGATCAGCGCGATCGCGCATTCGGCCAATGTGCTGGACTGCCTGATCTGGGCGGCCATCGCGCTGATCGTCCAGATCATCGTGTTCTTTCTCGTGAAGGTCCCGGTGCCGAACCTGTCGACGCGGATCGCCGCCGGCGAGCTTGCCCCCGCGATCTGGCTCGGGCTGTCCTCGCTCGCCGCGGGCCTGTTGAACGCCGCCTGCATGATCTACTGACATGGCCGACAAACGCTCCAGCAGGGAGTTCGGGAAACGCCGGCCGGTGCCCCCGACACCGCGGGCGCCGGTGAAGCGCTCCGGCCATGTCGCGCTCCTGGTGATGGGCACGATCGCGGTCGGCACCACCGCCTACACGCTGATGCCGCGGCAGACTTGCGAGCCCTCTCCTCCCGGGACGGATCCGGCGGTGCAGACGAGCACCGCGTGCAGCAGCAGAAGCAGCTCTTCAGGCGGCAGCGGCGGCTCGGGCTCATCGTCGCGCTCGAGCTTCTTCAGCAGCGATTCCTCCAGCCATTCTTCGTCGAGCACGTCATCCGACTCGGGCCACAGCAGCGTGAGCCGCGGCGGCTTCGGCTCGTTTGGCCATGGCTTCTCGGGCGGTGGCTGATCCATGCGACGCATCATCTGTCTCGAGCGCGACGACTGGCGACAAACCGCAGCGCAATGCGGCTTCGTCTTCCACACCATCGACGGCGAACGCTATTGGGACGAGCGCGCCTATTACGCCTTCACGCTCGACGAGATCGAGCGCGGCATCGAGACGCCAACCGGCGAGATCGACGCGATGTGCCTCGAGCTTGCCGGCCGCATCATCGGCGACGAGCGCCATCTGCAGCGCTTGAAGATTCCGGAGGCATTCTGGAGCCTGATCGCCGAGAGCTGGGAGCGGGACGACCGCAGCCTTTACGGCCGGCTCGACCTGAAGTTCGACGGCAAGGGGCCGGCAAAGCTGCTCGAATACAACGCGGATACGCCGACCTCGATCTTCGAGGCCGCCGTCTTCCAATGGACTTGGCTCGAACAAGCGATCGAACGCCGTATCATCCCGGTGCGCGCCGACCAGTTCAACTCCATCCACGAGCGGCTGATCGAAGCCTGGAAAGAGATTGCCGCAGGCCGCCATGTCCATCTCACCGGCACCACCGGCAATGAGGAGGACGCCGGCACGCTGGCCTATCTCGAAGACACCGCGCGCCAGGCGGGGCTTTCGACCACGCTGCTCGACATTGAAGCGATCGGCTGGCGCGACGAGGCTGGCGGCTTCGTCGATCTCGACGATCGCGACATCGCACTCGCCTTCAAGCTCTATCCCTGGGAATGGATGTTTCACGACGCCTTCGGCGCAAAGCTCGAGGGCGCGCCGACGCGCTGGATCGAGCCGCCGTGGAAGGCGGTGCTCTCCAACAAGGGCATCCTGCCGCTGCTCTGGGAGATGTTTCCGAACCATCCCAACCTGCTGCCGGCCTTCTTCGAGGACGATGTGCGCGCAGCAGAGCTCGGCAGCTCCTATGTGCGCAAGCCGCTGCTGTCGCGCGAAGGCGCCAATGTCACGCTGGTGTCCGGCGGAACGCCGCTCGACGAGCACGCAGGTCCTTATGGTGCAGAAGGCTTCGTGCGGCAGGCGCTCTCGCCACTGCCGAACTTCTCGGGCTTCTATCCGGTGATTGGAAGCTGGCTGGTGAACCACGAACCCTGCGGCCTGTCGATCCGCGAAGACGAGAGTCCGATCACCGGCAACGGCTCGCGTTTTCTTCCGCATGCGATCTTGTGAAATGCGCTCGCGACGCCGTCGGCAAGGGCACGCGAGCGCGAAGGTCCTGGTGTCGGCTCAGGGCGTCTTGACGATGAATCGTCCGTCGTACAGGAAGGCGCCCTTGAACCCACTTTGCACACTTTCGAAGCCGCCAGTGCCTGTCGCGTTTGCGTACGTTCCGGTGCCCGACAGGATCGTATATTCGCCCTTTGCCTTACCGTCCTTGATCGCACCGGCGTAGCGCGCCGTGATCGAGGAGCCATCGTCGAAGGTGTAGGTGCTGTAGCCGAACATGGGCCCCGAGCCCTTGAGCAAATCACTGGAGTTGACGAAGTCCTTCACGGCGATGCGGCCATCCTTGAAAAAGGCAACGCCAAACATCTTGCCGGACATGACCGTCTGACCTTCAACATTCGCGACCTCGGTGACCTTGACGTCCACCGGCCTGGTGACGAGCTTGAATTCGAGCACTTGCTCACCAGCGCGAGCAGTCGTGGGCAACGAAAGCGCAACCAACAGAAAGTACGAGGCACAAGCTATTCGCATGGTGTGTCCTCCTCAAATCCGTTCATGATGGAATGGGGTCCCGCGTCCGCGGGACCCTCGGCAGCATAGCAGGTCTTTCAGATGCTGGTCAGGGTCACGACCGTGCTGCATCGCGGCGCGAGGTCTATTGCGCGGTAGCGGAGTAACTCGCAGGGCTCAAGCGCTCGTGAAGCGTCGCGCACAATGACGGAAGATATCTCGTCAGATGTTGTCGATCGTTCGCAACGACGGCGCTCTCTCAGAGCGCCTGTCATTCGGCAATCACCGCGCCGCGGCGATCTTCAGCGGCTGCGGCATCAGTCCGCCCATGGGGCGGCCGGAGCGCGCCGGGTTGAGCTGATAGAGACCGCGGCGCTCAGTGATGGGACGGAACGCATCGGTGATGCCGACGACGGATTCGGCGGCGCCAAGCAGCAGCGTGCCGTCGGCTTCCAGCCCCTTCGCCATGCGCTCGAAGATCACCGCCTTGGTATCCTGGTCGAAATAGATCAACACGTTGCGGCAGAAGATCACGTCGAACGTGCCGAGATGGGAAAAGTCCTGCAACAGATTGAGCTGGCGGAACTGCACCATCGCGCGAATGTCGGCATTGAGCTGCCAGAGTTCGCCGACTTGCGTGAAATACTTCATCAGGTGCTGGATCGGCAGGCCGCGCTGCACCTCGAACTGGCTGTAGACGCCGGCCTTGGATTTCTCCAGCACCTCCTGCGACAGGTCGGTCGCGACGATCTCGACGCGCCAGCCGGCCAGGGCCGCGCCCATCTCCTTCACGCACATCGCGATCGAATAGGGCTCCTGCCCCGTCGACGACGCCGCCGACCAGATGCGCAGCGACTTGCGCGCAGCGCGCGCCTGGATCAGGCCCGGCAGGATGGTCTCGCGCAGATGATCGAACGGAATCTTGTCGCGGTAGAAGAAGGTCTCGTTGGTGGTCATCGCTTCGACCACGTCGGTCGCAAGCCGGCCATCGCCGTTCCTGATCTTCAGCACGAGATCGGGGATGCCTGGCAGGCTCGCCTTGCGGGCGAGCGGCAGCAGCCGGTTCTCGACCAGATACTGCTTGTCGGCGGAGAGATCGAGGCCGGATCGCTCTTTCAGGAACTTGCGCAGATACTCGTAGTCAACCGGCGTCACGAGCGGTCTCCCGCGAACAGGCGGTTGACCTTGGCGCCGATCTGGTTGAGCGGCAGGATCGCCGCGCAGATGCCGGCATTGGCCGCCGCGCCCGGCATGCCCCAGACGACGCTGGAGGCTTCATCCTGGGCGATGACGCTGCCGCCGGCAGCCACGATGTCCTTGCCGCCGCGCATGCCGTCCGAGCCCATGCCCGTCAGGATCACGGAGAGGATGGCGCCGTGCCAGATGTCGATGGCGGAGGTGAAGAGCGGATCGACCGCGGGCTTGCAGAAATTGACGGCGGGGCCGTCGTCGAGCGCGATCGCCACGTCCGCACCGCTGCGCACCACGCGCATGTGCTTGCCGCCGGGCGCGAGATAGATCCGACCCGGCTTCACCGGCTCGCCGTCGACCGCCTCGGCTGCCGGCCGCCGGCTCGAACGCGCCAGATGCTCGGCAAGAATGGTGGTGAAGGTCGGCGGCATGTGCTGGGTGATCAGCACCGGGAAGCGGTCGATCACCGGGCCGAGCTCGGTGACGAGGGCCATCAGCGCCTGCGGTCCGCCGGTCGAGGAGCCGATCAGCAGCACCTTGGGTGCCAGGGTCGAGAACGGGCGCGTGGACAGCGCCCCCGACGACAGGGCATTGGCGGCCGGAGCCGGTGCGGCGGGCCGCGCGACAAACGGTGCACGCGCAGCCGGCGGGGGGCTCGCGGGCGCCAGCGGCGGGCTCGCAACCGCGGCCTTCCGGCGCAGCCGTGCACCGAGGTGACGGATCTTCTGGATCAGGTCGTGATGGAAGGTGTCCGCGGCCGACGCTTCGCGCGTCGATTCCGGCTTCGGAATGTAGTCGGCCGCGCCGAGCGACAGCGCCTTGAAGCTGATCTCCGCGTTGCGGCGCGTCAGCGTCGAGGCCATGATGATGACGAGATCGCGCTTCTTCGCCAGCAATTGCGGCAGCGCCGAGATGCCGTCGAGCTCGGGCATTTCGATGTCGAGCACGGCAACATCAGGGTTGATGCGTTCGAGCTGGTTGACCGCCTCGAGCCCGGTACGCAGCGAGGCTGCGACCTCCATGTCGTGCTCGGCACCGACCCAGCGCGAGATCAGACCGCGGATGACGACGGAGTCATCGACGATCATCACCCGCAGCGGTCCCGCTTCACGCGACGAACCCGAGGTCGAATTACCTGCGAACGCAACACTCATTACTCACCAACTCAGACTGAAACGGTTCAGTTGAAGACAAACGCCGAAGGAGCCGTTCAGCCTCCGGACGGTCGCTCAGATCAGGCCGACTTCCTGGAACTTCGCCGTCACGATGTCCTTGTCGAAGGGCTTCATGATGTACTCGTTGGCGCCGGCATGAAGCGCACGCGCGATGTGCGCAACGTCGTTCTCGGTGGTGCAGAAGACCACCTTGGGCTGGTCGCCGCCGGGCATGCGCCGGAGATGGCCGAGGAACTCGTAGCCGTCCATGACAGGCATGTTCCAGTCCAGCAGCACCGCGTCGGGCAAGCCGCGCTTGCAGGCCTCCAGCGCCTTCTCACCGTCCTCGGCTTCGAGGATCTGGAAGTCGAGGCCCTCCAGGATGCGGCGCGCGACCTTGCGGATGACGCTGGAATCATCAACGACGAGACAAGTGCGCATGTGAACCTCTGCTTCCTGTCCCCTTCGCGGGGACACTTCCAATTGCAAGTCCGTCGGCGGCAGTGCCGCCGTATCAGGCCGCCATCATCTCGGGCGCGAGCTCGAGGACGCGATCGACGTCGAGGACGACCATGAGCTGGCCGTCGAGGCGGTGGACACCGCCGGCGAGCTTGGCCATGCGGGGGTCGAGGTTGACGGGGTTCTCTTCCTTGCCGTCCTCGGGCAGGCGCAGCACCTCGCCGATCTGGTCGATCAGCAGGCCATAGGATTCGCCGCGCAGGTCGACACCGACCGCCATCGGCACCTTGCCGTCCTCGGGCCTCGGCAGGCCGAGACGGGCGCGCATGTCGACCACGGTGACGATGCGGCCGCGCAGGTTGAGGACGCCGGCGATCTCGCGGGAGGACAGCGGAACGCGGGTGACGCGCTCGGGCATGAACACGTCCTGGACGCGGGAGATCGGCAGGCCGAACAGCTGGCCGCCGATCATCGCGGTGACGTATTCGACCATGGCGCCTTCGGTGGACTGGGTCTTGTTGGCCATCAGCGTATCTCCTGATCCCGCTTTTTCGTTTTGAGCATGATCTCGTCGGAAAACCGCTTCACACTTTTCCGGATCATGCTCTTACGCCGCTGCCCGGCTCAGCTCGGAGGCGCCGGCGGCGCCCGCGGTCTGCTCCTTCAGCGCCGCGATCAGACCGGGACGGTCGAACTTGGCGACATAGTCGTGGAAGCCGGCCTGACGGCCGCGCTCGATCGCCGCCGGCGACACCAGCGCGGACAGGCCGATGATCGGCATTGCGCCGAGATTGTTGTCGGAGCGGATCACCTCGGCGAACTCGAACCCGTTCATGTCGGGCATCTCGATGTCGGTCAGGACCACGTCGAAGCTCTGGGCGCGCAGCGCGGCCAGGCCCTCCTGCGCGGTCGGCGCGGTGCGGACGCGGTAGCCGGCCGCTTTCAGGACCGGCGCCAGCATGTTGCGGAAGAACGCGGAGTCGTCGACCAGCAGCACCGACTGCGAGTGCATCGACGGCTTCATCTCCTTGCGGGTGAACCAGTCGGCGAACGCCATCGGCAGGAAGTGGCCGACGTCAATCACCTCGGTGGCCTGCCCCTTGATCACGGCCGAGCCCAGGATGCCCTGGCTGGAGCCGCCGACCTCGATGTTGAGGCGCTCCTCGACGATGTCGATGATCTCGTCGACGACGAGGCCCATGGAGCGGCCGTCGTCGGCGAACACCAGGATCGGCTGGGCGCCTTGGCTCGCAACGGTGACGCTCTCCATGGCGACGAGCGGCATCAGCTGCTCGCGGTACTGCACCATGTAGCGGCCGTTGCTGAACTCGATCTTGTCGGCGGGGAGCTCTTCCAGGCGCGTAACGAGCCCGAGCGGGACCGCCTTGGGCTGGGACGAGCCGGCGCGGAACACCAGCAGCGAAGTGGTCTGCTCGCCACTTCCGATGTGATGCGCCCCGTTCTCGTCGCCCATGTCATGGGCCGAGGAGCCGGCGGCACCCAGCGCCTTGGCAATGCCGTTGGGGTCGATGATCATGATGACGGCGCCATCGCCCAGGATGGTGTTGCCGGAGAACATGTCGATGTGACGCAGCTTCGTCGACATCGGCTTCACCACGATTTCTTCGGTGTGGAAGACGCCGTCGACGACGATGCCGAAGGTCTGGCTGCCGACCTGCGTCACCACGATAAAACCGTTCTCGGGATCGCTGGCCGCGCCGTCGTCGATCTTGAGCAGCTTCTTCAAATGGATCAGCGGTAAGAGCTTGTTGCGCAGGCGCAGGACGGCGGTGTCCTTGATGCGCTCGATGCGGTGCTCGCTGTTGGCGCGGGCCCGGACCAGCTCGACGACGGAGAGCTGCGGGATCGCAAAGCGGTCGCCGGCGGCTTCCACGATCAGCGCGGAGACGATGGCCAAGGTCAGCGGGATCTTGATGGTGACGCTCGAGCCCTCGCCGGCCACCGACTTGATGTCGATGGTGCCGCCGATCTGGTCGATATTGGTGCGCACCACGTCCATGCCGACGCCGCGGCCCGACACCGAGGTGATGGCGGCCGCGGTCGAGAAGCCCGGCGCGAAGATGAACTTGTGGATCTGGGCTTCGCTCATCTTCTCGAGCTCGGCCTCGGTGACGAGACCCGAGGAGATCGCCTTGGCCTTGATCCTCTCGGTGTTGAGGCCGCGGCCGTTGTCGGCGATGCAGATGATGATGTGGCCGCCCTCGTGATAGGCGGAGAGGCGGATGGTGCCCTGCTCGCCCTTGCCGGCCGCGAGCCGCTCGGTGGGGGTCTCCAGGCCATGGTCGGCGGAGTTGCGCACCATGTGGGTGAGCGGGTCCTTGATCAGGTCGAGCACCTGGCGGTCGAGCTCGGTGTCGGCGCCGTGCATCTCCAGCTCGATCTGCTTGCCGAGTTCGCTCGACAGGTCGCGGACGATGCGGGGCAGCTTCTGCCAGGCATTGCCGATCGGCTGCATGCGCGTCTTCATGACGCCTTCCTGCAGTTCGGCGGTGACGTTGGAGAGGCGCTGCAACGGCACCTTGAACTCGGTGTCCTCGTTGCGGCGGGAGATCTCCAGCAGCTGGTTGCGGGTCAAGACCAGCTCGGAGACCATGGTCATCAGATGCTCCAGCGTATCCACGTTGACGCGGATCGACTGGTTGGCGATGCGGTCGCCCTCGGAGGCGCCCTCGTCGGCCATCGACTTCTTCGGCGCGGCCTTCTCCTTGGCGGCAGGCTTGGCAGCTTCCTTGGCAGCCTCTTTGGCAACAGGGGCCGGAGCCGGCGCGGGCTCAGCCTTGACCTCGGCCTTGGCAACGGGTGCGGGGATTGGGGCTTCGATCGCGGTTTCGCGGAAGGCGCGCTCGAGCTCGTCCAGCGACACCTCGCCCGGGCGCAGCGGGCGCTCCAGGGTCTGATCGATCAGTGAACCCGTGGTCATGTCCTTGGCCGGCGCAGCGGCGGCCGGAGCTTCCGGCACCAGCGGCGGGGCGTCAGCAACGGGAGCGGCGCTGCCAGCCGCCATTGCCGCCATGCCCTGCTCGACCATCGCTTCCAGCTTGTCGATGAGATCGCGGTCGGTGCCCTCCGGCTCGGCTTCGGTCGCCTCGAGGCCGGCGAGGATCTCCTTGATCCGGTCGATCGAGGACAGGATCACCGTCACCGCCTGCCCCGTCACCGGCATGCCGTCACGGAACTTGCCCATCAGCGTCTCGCCGGCATGCGCCAGCGCTTCCAGTCGCGGCAGGCCGAGGAAGCCGCACGTCCCCTTGATGGTGTGGACCAGGCGGAAGATGTTATCCAGGATCTTGGCGTTGTTCGGCTCCTGCTCGAACTTCACCAGCTGATTGTCGACGGTGTCCAGGCTCTCGCTGGTCTCCGTCAAGAACTCCCGCAACAGATCATCCATGAAAACAGGCCTTCATACAGGGAGGGCGCGCACGAGGCGTGATGCGCCATTTCGGAATGGGGCCAGCTTCACCGCAAAGCGTTTAATAATGGTTGAGTATGTGGAAAAGAACGGAACCAACAAAGAGATAAGGCGCTCCGGACAAGCCGAAGCGCCTCGTAAAGATTCGATTAACGTCTTGAGAGCGATGCGCGCGTTTACGAAGCGGTAACGATGATGGCCGCGCCTTCCGGTGCCAGCGTCACGGTGAGCCCGCAGGCCTGCGCGAGCAGCCGCGTATAATAAGGCTGGATCGCGTGCGCATCCGCAGCGGGCCCGCGCTCGCCGCTCAGGAGCTCGGCGATGTTCTGCGGCAGGCGCGCGTTGTGTCCGGTCGCGGTGATGCGAAAGCTCATCGTCTCGCCCTCGCCGACCGGATCGATCGTCAGCGTACCGCCGCGCGGGATCGTATGCTGGGCCACGACCAGCATGTTGAGCAGCAGCTTGACGCGATTCTTCGGCAGCAGCAGCCGCGGCAGATTCCACGTGATCGTGCACTTGCCGTCCTCGATGTGGCCGCGCGCCATGGTCTGGGCATCGCCGAGGTCGATCTGGGCGCCGGAGGAGCCGGCGGCGCCGAAGGCGAGACGGCAGAACTGGAGGCGGGCGGAGGCCGTCTTGGCGCTCTTGCGAATCAGGTCGAGCGCGAACTCGCGGTCCTCGGGCTTGGGATCGTCATCGAGCACTTCGAGCCCGTTGACGATGGCGCCGACGGGGCTGATGAGATCGTGGCAGACCCGCGAGCACAGCAGCGCGGCGAGTTCGAGCATATCGGGAGCAGTAACGGTCGCGGGCGACGAGGCGTCAGACATATAATGGGGTCCTGGAGGGTTCCTGGAATTGCACGGCGCTGGACGCCGCGAATCACGCATGCTTGACGGATGCTGCGGGTTCTAACATTCGCAAGCCTGCGGCAGCTAGCTTGCGATCGGTTCGGGGCGGCCATAAAGCCAGGGCGAATCAGTCGAGCAGGAACGGAATTGCCGATGAATGAGGCATGCAGGTGAAGCGGATCATCGACGGCGCGGCCGCATCCGACCTGATGGAGCCGCTCACCGCGCTGGTGGTGAAGGCGGGCGAAGCGATCCTCGCGGTCAACCGCGCGGCGATGCGGGTCGACGGCAAGCAGGACGGCTCGCCGGTGACCGAGGCCGACCTTGCCGCCGACCGCGTCATTGCGGACGGCCTGGCGCAGCTCGCAGGCGACATCCCGACGCTGTCGGAGGAACGGACCCAGCTCGCCGCTCCGCCGTTCCGCGACAGCTTCTTCCTGATCGATCCGCTCGACGGTACCAAGGAGTTCGTGGCCGGCCGCGATGAGTTCACCGTCAACCTCGCCCTCGTCACTCAGGGGGTGCCGCTGCTCGGCATCGTCAGCGCACCCGCACTCGGGCTGCTCTGGCGCGGCATCGTCGGCCGCGGCGCCGAGCGCGTCAGATTTGACGGCGCTACCATCGGTGCCGCCGAGCCGGTCCATACCCGCAAGCTGCCGGCGCCGGGCGAGCCCTGGGTCGCGGCGGTGAGCCGCTCGCACGGCGATCCCAAAAGCGAAGCGTTCATCGACAACAGGCCCAATGCCGTCAGAAGGACGGTCGGCTCGGCCGTGAAATTCGGCCGGATCGCGGAAGGCAGCGCCGACATCTATCCCCGCTTCGGGCCCACTTCGGAGTGGGATGTCGGGGCCGGCTGCGCGGTCGTAACCGCGGCCGGCGGCAAGGTCACCGACGGCAAGGGCGGCGAGATCCTGTTCGGCCAGCGGCAGGACACCGGCTTCATCATCCCGGAGTTCATCGCCTGGGGCGACCCGCAGGCGGTAGACCGCTACTGACTGAGCTGCTCCTGAAGCGCCGGCCAGCGCTTGCCGACTTCGTAGAGGAAGCGCTCCGGATTGGCGGCGAAGGCGTCGCGATTGGCCTCCCGGCTGAACAGGTAAAGTCGCTGCGCCACGATCGCGAAGAAGCGGGGGTTGCCGGCGATGGTGACGCCGCGGGCGATGTCGGCAGGGTCATAGCCGCCGAACTGCGGCCCATAGATCTCGGGATGGGCCAGGAAGGAGGCCCGGTTGCCCTCGTTCCGGAAGCGCCAGACCGCACCCCAGAGGTTCGCTTCGAACTCAGCTGTCCCCTGCACGGCGCTGCCATCGACGAAATAGGCGACGGGATCGAAGCCCTCGATGGCGACGCCGCTGAAGCGGTTGACGACGATCCGTTCGGTGGTGGCAGCCTGGGCGGGCAACCATGCGCAGGCCATCCAAATGCCCGCCAGCAGGCAGACGAGGCGGCCGATCAAGGCAATTCCGGGGCGCAAAGGGCTATCTTCCTGCCGTTGTGCCGTCATAGTTGCTGCGGATAACATCCGAGTCGAGGGGACATCCGGTGCAACCTAGAGCCGTGCCTGTTGGCGTCAGGTTAAGGAAGCGATCGGATTCGATACCAGGGGTTCTTTTATGACTTTCGCATCACGCCTTGCTGCGCTCGCGCTCGCCGCGATGGTCGGCTGGATCGTGCCGGCCTCCGCCCAGCAGGCGCCGCCGCCCAACCTGCCGCCGCCGCAGCGGACCCCGACGCCCAGCACCTATGGGCCGGACGAGCTCGTGACCGCCGGCCACCGCTTCTTCGGCAACGTCTCGCGCGGGCTCGCCTCGATCATCGAGAAGGCGGTCAGCCAATGGGGCCTGCCGAACGGCTATATCCTGGGTGAGGAAGGCTCCGGCGCGTTCGTCGCCGGCCTGCGCTATGGCGAAGGCACGCTCTACACCAAGAACGCCGGCGACCTGCGCGTCTACTGGCAGGGCCCCTCGCTCGGCTTCGACTGGGGCGGCGACGGCGCGCGCACCATGACGCTGGTCTACAACCTGCCCGCCACCAACGCGATCTACCAGCGCTTCGCCGGCCTCGACGGCTCGGCCTATATCATCGGCGGCTTCGGCATGACGGCGCTCACCGCCAACAACATCGTGCTGGTGCCGATCCGCTCCGGACTCGGCCTGCGGCTGGGAGCCAATATCGGCTACCTGAAGTACACGCCGCGCGCGACCTGGAACCCGTTCTAGGACTCCTTCCACCGGTCCAATTCCGGATTCACGTTAACAACAGGGCGGGGCTGGCTTTTTGCCGGCCCGCCATGCATTGTCGTTGGTAAATTTTTCCTTAGCTTTGGGAGTTCTGGCCCATGGTCGAACCGATCATGTACCTGGCGATCGGTTTCCTGCTCGCGATGCTGTGCGGGCTTGCCATCGTGCCGCTGGTGCATAACCGCGCGGTGCGCCTGACCACGCGCCGGCTCGAGGCCGCCACCCCGCTGTCGATGGCCGAGATCCAGGCCGACAAGGACCAGCTCCGCGCCGAATTCGCCATGTCGGCGCGCCGGCTCGAGATGAGCGTCGACCAGCTCAAGAACAAGACCACGAGCCAGCTCGCCGAGCTCGGCAAGAAGAGCGATGCCATCAACCGCATGAAGATCGAGCTCGGCGAGAAGAACGCCACGATCTTCGCGCTGGAGGCGCGCGAGAAGGCGGTGAAGGAGCAGCTCCGCGCCACCGAAGAGGAATTCAGCGCCAAGACCGAAGCATTGCGCGGCGCCGAGAATGCGCTGACCGACAAGCAAAACGAGCTGGCAAAGATCAACTCCGAACTGTCCAACCGCTCGATGATGGCGGAGAGCCGCCAGGTCGAGCTGGTCGCGGTGCGCGCGCAGATCGAGGAATTGAAGAACCGCGTCGGCGATGCCGAGAAGGAGTTTGCCGCAACGCAGGCGCGGCTGACGCAGGAGCGAACCGAATCCGAGACCGCCTCGCGCGAGCTCGGCGATGCACGCGGCCGCGTCGAGAATCTGAGCCAGCGCGTCAACGAGCTCGATCGCCAGCTCATCGTGCAGGTGAAGGAGGCCGAGATGCTCTCGGGCCGCGTCGCCGACCTCGAGGGACGCCTCGCCACGCAAGGCAAGCTGCTCGCCGAGCGCGACTACGAGAACAACCAGCTCCGCCAGGCCAGCGAGGGCTCCGAGCGCACCATCAAGGAGCTCCGCGTCGAGATCGCCGCCTTGAGCGGCGGCAAATCGTCGGCCGCCGTGGAGCAGCTGCGCGCGGAAAAGGCCGCGCTGGAGGAGCAGCTCCGCACCGCGCGCGACGAGCGCGCCAAGCTCCAGCGCGACATCAACGCGATCCAGCAGCAGGCGGAGAGCTCCTGGGCGACCGAGCGCATGGAGAACGCGCTGCTGCGCGAGCGCATCAACGACATCGCCGCCGAGGTCGCAAAGCTGGCGATGCAGCTCGAAGGCCCGAACTCGCCGATCGAGGCGCTGCTTGCGGCCGAGGCCGGCCAGCCGCCGAAGCCGGCGCCGCGCCCGGCCAACGACGCCGCCAGCAACGGCGCGGCCGCTGGCACCCTGCCCGAGGGCGGCGGAACACTGGCCGAGCGTATCCGCGCGCTCCAGGCCCACGCCTCTCGCGCCCGCCAGCAGGGTGCGTAAGCGGGCCGAAACCCGGCTTCACCGCTGGATTGCGTGATCTACGAAAGGTTTTCGGGCCGGAGGACGCCTCGAAACTTGACACCCTCGGCCCGCACTTCTAAATCGCGGGCTCTGATGCGCCGGCCGGCCGAAAGTCCGGCCGTCGGCATGATGGTCCCGGGCGCATAGCTCAGCGGGAGAGCGTTCCCTTCACACGGGAGAGGTCCAAGGTTCGATCCCTTGTGCGCCCACCATCCATCCTCCTGAACCCTGCCGGTTGCTGACGATCCCCGACGCCTGGCGGCTGTCGTCCCCCGCCCAAATCAAAAACGTCGAAAACAACCCCATGCACAGTAGCCGACATCAGTCGGATCAATGGGTTACGCCTTTTCCGAATCGACTTGCTCCGTCGGGCAAGACAGGGGCATGATGGCAGCATTCGAGGAGAGAGTTCCTGAGCCCGTCATTGCCATGACGGAGCAAGGGACGAGACCGCGCCGGTTCACGCGCACGCAAGCTTCAAGCGGCCCGAGCCGGCCGCAAGGCCGCGTAGAGGCCGACGAGGGTCCCGATGGCGACCAGCGCTGCCGCCAGCAGCAGCTGCAATTCGCCATCATCGGTGGCGCCTACCGACGATACAAGTCTGGTCACGACGACGAACAGAACGCCCACGGAGGCCGCTGCACCCACGCAAAGATGGACGATCTCTCGCGTCAGGTTACGGCCGAGCAGTCCGAGTGCCGTGAAATACATCGCGCACGCGTTGGGGTGAACGAACAAGGCAACGCGCGCGTAGGGACCGTAGGCGTCGAGCAGGGACTCACACCGACGCAGTGCCGCTTTTGAGGCAACCCGCTGCAACAGCGGTCTGAAAAAACGAGCCTGTCCGTAACTCAGGACGGCACCCACGATGATGGCCAGCCACGCCACGATAAAGACGGAGACATCCGCAGGCTTCGGATTGAGCGCCACGGACATCAGGATGAGGGCGGTCCCGGGAAAATAGCCAAAATACGGGAAGACCGACTCCAGCAGCACGCAGACGAACATGAAGACCGGAAACCACGGTGACCCGGTCGCCCCCTCGACGATGGCGTTCAAGTCGAAGAGATCGGTCTTGTACAGGACGAGGTACATGCACATGGCTAGTCCAGCCAGCGCGTAGAACGGCAACGCTCCCGACAAAAACCGTCTCATCCAACCATCGGGCTTTGTTGCGCGGGCACAGCACAGACCATCGATATCAGCACGATCCGATCGACAGAATCTCGATCTCCTGCGCGCCCGCTCCCACGACGTCTCCCACCGCCTTCCCGATCAGCGACCTCGCGACCGGCGAGACGAACGAGATCGAGCCGGCCTTCGGATCGGCTTCGTCCTCGCCGACGATGCGATAGGTCTGCACGCGGCCGTCAGGGCGGCTGAAAGTCACCGTGCTGCCGAAGGCGACGGTGTCGGTCGAGGCCGGGGTGGGAATGACCTGCGCGGTGCGCAGCCGTTCCGTCAGATAGCGCGCGTCGCGCAGGGGGACCGCGGACTGCCGGCGCTTCTCGTTGACGTCGTCGATGGCTTGCGCGGCCTCATAGGCCTCGCGCGCCTCTTGAAGCTGCGTCTGCAAGGCCTGCAAGCCCGCTTCGGTCACGAGGTTCGGATGAGGCGAGATCGGCCGATCCGGCAACAGCGTCTCGGACGCGGTTTCGGCGCTTTCTTCCTTGGTAAAGGCGACGCTCAATTCGTAAATCCTGTCGTACTGTTTTGGCTAACGGCGGTGCGCTCGCGCCGCAATCCCCGGGGATCGCGCGTCCGCACCTCACGGGCGATTGCCCGGACTATATCTCAAGCTGGACGAAACGGCGCAGCTTGAAGACGAGGTCCGGCATGGCCTGGCGGAACCGCGTCGCGTTCTGGAACGTGGTCGAGAATGGCGCGAAGGTGATCATCGCGTTCCAATGCCGGTATCCGTAGACCGTGACCGAGACGCCGGACGCGGGAAAGTCGTCCAGCTTGCGCAGCTCGCCGAGCACGAGATCGGCAATCGCTTCCGCGGGCAGCAATCGCTTGCCATCCGGTGTCGTGGCGATTTTTGCGGGCGGTTCGGCCGGCTTGGCGCCCGCAGGCTCGGCATTGGACGCATTGTCGGGCTTGGCCGGTGCCGCTTCGGGGATGGACGCCTCGACCGGCTCAAATCCATTCGTCGGCGCTGTCGGTGGACCCTCGGTGAGCGGCGGCGGTGCGACGACGTCTGCGCGCTTGTTGCCTCCCAGGATGCTGCTGATCATGGCCACAAGGCCAGCATCCTTCACGTCGTCACTCATTACGTCCCCCGGCTTTGGCCTACTCTAGCACTGCTCCGGCAGATCGCCACAACGTATGTATGGTCCGCCTCCCGCTGGCCAGGGCGCCTCCGTGTTGCACCGGCGGCGCGCGCGTCCAATTACGCCGCGCCGCCGTGCGATCCATCACTGCTTCTCGAACGGAATATATTGCTGGTACTGCCTGGGCACCGAGCTGCGATAGCGCGCGGGCACCGTGCCGGTGTCGACCGAATGATCGATCTCCTGCTGCCGCGTCATCCTCTTCTTCGCCGGCTTCTTCGATGCGCTCTTCTTGGAGTCGGACGGCTGGCCTGGCGTGTCGGTGGTCGCGCTCGGCGTTGTCGTCGTCGCGGCCGGGGCGGCGGTCGTCGCCGCAGGCGCCGGGGTCCCGCCGGCGGCTGGAGCGCTCTGCGCCAGCGCGAGCGGCGTTTGCATGAGAAGCGCCAGCGCTGCTGTCGCAGCCAGCAAATATGACCTTTGCATCAGAACCTCCAAAATAACTGACCCGAATGAGGCAAAGCGTACGCCTCCGGGAGCAACGTGGGCACGTCCGCCGACGGTAGGCCGGAACCCGGCCGCGAACTGTGGCCGAGATCACATTACTCGCCGCGGCTTGCCTCATCATAGACGCACGTCGAACGCAGCGCCCACTGCGGACACCAAGACAAGCACGACAAAGTGTCGGGCAAGTCCCGGAACACGCGGTTCGAGCTGGTGTTCCACATCCAACCGTTCCCAAAGGGAGACTGAAATGCGTCGCACCATCCTCACTCTCGCATCGTTCGTGGCCTTGATTGCCGCGACATTCCCGGCGGCCCAGGCCCACGCCGCCAACGACAGATATTGCCTGCAAGGCCGCATCTGGGGCTATCCCGGCAACTGCCAGTTCGCGACCTATCAGCAGTGCCAAGCCACCGCCTCCGGCACGTCGGCCTATTGCGGCGTCAACCCGCGCTACGCGTTCTCGCAGCAGCGCTATTACTGACGAATTTGCGGCGTGCGCGCATGACGCGCGCGCGCCGCCACAATTTTACGAGAAGACGGTCCACTGCGCCGATGGCCCGGCGAACCGACGTTGCGCCAAGCAGCTTGCGCCCGTCGATGACGAGAATGTTATCCGTCATCGTTTTGGGAAAAATTTGCAAAGCCCTGCCGCAGCTTGTCCGCAACGCTCCCTCCCCCCAAAAATCGTCGATGCCTGACAATTGTGATCTATCTCGCTTTCGGCGGGCGTGGTCTAGCCTAGCCTGCATATTCCAGCGCGAACAACTTCAGCTCGATTTGTTTCCATCGTGATTTTCCAGGGAGGTCATTTATGAGCAGCCGCCACAGCATTACTCCGCGCGGCCTGAACGCAACGCGTTCGTCGCTTTCGCAAGGCCGCTTCGGCCGCATGTTCCGCAAGCTCGCCCCGGCGAAATTCGGCCACAACGACGCCGACAATGTCGCGAACCTTTCGGCGCTGGCCGACAAGATGGTCGCCGATTTCGATGGGCCGAAGGACGGACCGGACGCGGAGGAGAGCGGCATTCCCGCGCTCTACACCTATTTCGGCCAGTTCATCGACCACGACATCACGTTCGATCCCGTCAGTTCGCTGACCAAGCAGCAGGATCCCGACGGGCTCGTCGACTTCCGCACGCCGGCGCTCGATCTGGACAATCTCTACGGCCGCGGTCCGAACGACCAGCCCTACATGTACGACGGCATCAAGTTCCGCCTCGGCGAGAAGCTGACCGGCGCGGGCGTGCCCGATGCCAGCGACCTGCCGCGCTTCAAGGGCCGCGCCCTGATCGGCGATCCCCGCAACGACGAGAACAGCATCGTCTCGCAGTTCCAGGCCCTGATGCTGCGCTTTCACAACCGCATGGTCGACGACAATGACAGCCTGTCGTTCGAAGAGGTGCAGCAGCGCGTCCGCTTCCACTATCAGTACGTCGTGCTGAACGACTTCCTGCCGCGCATCGTCACGGCCGACGTGCTGGATGAGCTGAAGACCGCGGGCCAATACGACCGCAGCAAGCTCGCCCACTATCACTGGAAGACCTATCCGTTCATGCCGGTCGAGTTCTCGGTTGCGGCCTACCGTCTCGGCCACTCCATGATCCGCCCCGGCTATCGGCTGAACGATGCGGGCAATATGCTATTGCAGATCTTCCCCGACCCCCACAATCCCGACACGAACGCGCTGACCGGCTTCCGCGCCATGGGCCCGGGCCGCGCCATGGACTGGGGCCGCTTCATCGATCTGGACACGCGCCCTTACGGCGTCGAGGACGACGACACCAATCCCGACAACAAGAAGCGACTTCAGTTCGCCTATCGCATCGATGCCTCGCTGGTGGATCCGCTGCGCAAATTGCCGCCGGAAGTCGCGTCGAATCCGTCCTCGCTGGCGCTGCGCAATCTCGAACGCAGCTGGCGGCTCGGCCTGCCCTCGGGCCAGGCGGTCGCCAGGGCGATGAATTTGACGCCGCTGACGGACGATCAGATCATCATCGGCAAGGCCGTGGACGAGCCCGGCGCAGGCGATCCACAAACCAAGATCGCTGACATCGCGAACGGCGTGTTCGCCGGCAATTGCCCGCTCTGGACCTACATCCTCGCCGAGGCGCGGCAGTCCCCGGCCGACGTCCCGATCCCCGTCACGGGCGGCCCCGGCACCGTCAAGACGCCGCAGCTCGGCCCCGTGGGCGGTCGCATCGTCGCCGAGGTGTTCCTGGGCATGATGTTCGGCGACAATTCCTCGGTGCTGTCGCAGGACCCGCAATGGACGCCGGTGACCGGCTCCGGCTTCGCGCTGAAGGACATCGTTGCCTACGCACTCGGCCAGGGCGATCCGCTGCACTGAGCCTACGCGGACGATGACGCGAGGGCCGCCCGCATCACGCGAGCGGCCTTTTGTCATCGCACGCGACGGGGAGAAGCGACCGGATTCCTAACGCGCATCGAGTGAGCTGAAGATCAGTCAGCTCTCGGGCGTGTCCTCATAAACTCGTCACGTCCGGTTTGCTCTCAGAAGGCGACATCGAGACCGACACGCCACCAGTTCCGCCTTGGGCCAATTCCGGACTTATGCACCGCAGCGAGCTACGCTTTGTTTGATCACCTCGTCGGCAGTGGAAACCACCTTTCTTGGGCGGCACTTGGATGCCGAACCACGGGTACGATTGTTTCTTGCGGATCGTCAGCGAATGGCACAGGTTTTCGCCAAGAAAGGAGCTCGCGCATGACCATGAACAGCACCGGTATCCCCGAAGGTTTCGAACCGCACTTCCGTAAGAGCCCTTTCACCGATCCTTGGGAACCGCTCTATTCGAAGCAGACGGACAAAGCCGTGATCATCGGATTACGGCTGGCCAAGCCGCACACCAATGCACGTGGCAACGTTCATGGCGGGCTGATCTCCGCGCTAGCTGACAACGCGATGGGCTATAGCTGCGCGCAGGCGATTGGCTGGGCATCGTCGCTGGCGACGATCACTCTTGTGGTCGACTTCACCGGCATCGCGCAGATCGGGCAATGGCTCACCGTGGACAGTGAGGTGATCAAAACCGGCAGAACGATCTGCTTCGCGCAAAGTCTAATCAAGGCCGACGACAGTGTAATCGCTCGGGCGAACGCCACGTTTCGCGCAGTGCCGAAGCATGAGGGTGACACTCATCCCCGTTAGCCGTTAATGCTCGCACCACACAACCGGCCTGAAAGAGCTTTCAGATCGATCTAGGTCCGCAACGGGTCAAAAGCAGCGGTGGACGCCAAGTAAGATCGGCGTCCGGTTTGCCCCCGACATCCGACATGACACGCGCTCAATCGACCTTCGGCTAAGGGCCAATAGCTGACATTCCGCTTATTCCATCGCTTCGTCGGCCCCGAGAGAGGTGCGCAGCGGAACAGTGATGTCTGCTCAGCGCTCGTTTACACCGAGAGGGTCGGCGGTTCGAATCCGTGACCGCCCACCATCACGCCCATTGCAGCCCAAAATCATAATGTGATCAGAGTATCCAGAGCCTTGCGGAAGGCAAGCCGCCGATCTGTCACAGGGATCACTCCTAAGCAAGGCGTTTGCATGCCGACGAACGCGGCCGGCGCGATGGTCAGTCGCACACCTCGCGTTGAATGAGGATACCCGATCCGTTGCCTGGGCTGTATCCACTCGCTATCCGACAGCCTTTGCCCACGGGCCTGCATCCCGCACCATTGCAAATCATCTGACCAGACGCTTGTGGCTTGGCTGGCGCTGTTTCTGTCCGCTTCCGCTGCTCATCACGTTTGATTGCCTCATCCCGCGTCGCGACCGGCTTCTTGTCCTGCAGCTTCTCGCATTCATTGTCGTCATTGACGCGATAGCCCGCGCGGCAGGTGATCTTCACGCAGGCATCGCCGTCGGCCCTGAAACCGTGGTCGCAGACCAGCGGGCAGACGCGACCCGGCTTCGCCTTGATTGCATCCAGCGCATCGAAGCTCGCGAGCTTGGCGTCGAACTTGGTGCCGGCGTATTTGTTGAACAGCGTCAGCGAGCGTTGTGACGCCGCACTCCAGTCGCCGTCCGCCGAGCTTGTCAGACAACCGACGCGGCGGAGTTCTGACTGCACCAGCTTCGTCGTTTCCTGGGGCGACATCGCCGGCGGGGTCGAAGAGGGCACTACGGCCGCGACCTTTTGCTCGGTGTTGGCGGCGATTTGTTTCTCGCCAGCCTGCTTGGCGGTTGCCTCGGCCGCCGCCTTGTCGGCCGCTTGCTTCTCGGCGAGCGCTTTGGCAACGGCGGCCTCGGCCTCCTTTCTTCGCTGCTCAGCGGCGGCGGCTTTTGCCTCCTCGATCTGCTTAGCCCTCTCAGCGCCCAGACGGGCATCCTCGGCGGCCTTGGCGGCTACCGCTGCCTTTTCCTGCTCGACCTTTTTGGCACGGTCGGCCGCGAGCCGGGTTTTCTCCTCTTCGGCCTGTCGAGCCTTGTCGGCGGCCGCAGCGCGTGTTTCCTCGGCGGCAATTTTCTTGAGCTGCACCTTTGCCAAGTCGGCATAAAAGCCGTTCGGGAAGGCCCTGAGAAACGCCTCCCATGCGTCACGGTCGCCCGCCTGAAGTGCGAGTTCGTAGCCCCTGCGGATTGCATCATCAGGGCTCGCCTGCGGTCCTGTGGCCGCCGGCTCCGCAGGCACGAGGGAAACGTCGTCACCACCCAGCGAGCCATAGACATACGGCTCCTGCTTGTAGCCGGTGTTCTTGAGGACGTCGTCGCGGACGAAGCCGAAAGCTTTACGCAGGTCGAGCCCCGGCGTTGGGAGGCGCTCGACCAGGGCTGCCGCAAATGGGCTGTTTCTGGAGTCCCCGTCTGAGGCCGTCGAGCCGGCTTTCGCCGCGAAGGCGATCATGGTGTTCGGGCTGGTCGGCTCGACCTTGGCAAGGCCGCGGCCGATGGCGCGCGCGGCAATCGTCCGCTTCATGGTTTTGGCGAACGGGTTATCGCGGCAGGCATCGAGGATGACCAGGCGGAGCTGCTTGGCCGGCTCGACCGCGAACAGAGCGCGGTCCAGCGGCAGCGTCTCGTCGAGGACATCGCTGTCCGTCTCGAGCGTGGCATCGGTGGGGATCAGATAATTGGTGCCGTCGAGCTCGATGCCATGACCGGCATAATAGACGACGGCCACATCGGTCTCACGCGCCCTGCCGCCGAAGTCGCGGAGCGCGCGGCGCATCTCGGCGGCATTGAGATCGAGCTTGATGTCGACCTGGTCGAATCCGGCCTTCTTGAACATGCCACCGATCAGCGTGGCATCATTAACCGGGTTCGTAAGCCTCGGCACGCTCTTGTAGGCCGAATTGCCAATAACGAGCGCGACCCGACGCTCGGCGTGCGCCGAACCGCAGATTAGCCAAACGACAAATAGCAATGAAAACCAGCGAAATGCGCCCATCACAGCCCCGAACATCACGTGCGCAGCGTATGCGGAGCCTGCCGAAAGGCAAGTATTGGATCTGTGATGCTGATCACTCAGGACTTCGGCATGTCGCCTATGGGTCAAAAGCGGCCGTCGGGGCCGAGTGCTGCAAAGCGTCCGCTATCGGTCCAGAAGCTGACTAAAAAGCGGCGACTTGAATTGCCTCCCTGTCTTCAGTTGCAGACCGAGGACGGAGGACTGAGCTACTGGGCCTCGGCGATCTTCGGTCCGGATGACAGCATCTGCGCGTTGGCTGCCGAGGGCCGGTTCGACGGCGATGCCGGGTCCGGCGATCGGGAAGCGGCGTCAGGCGGCGCTCCCTGGGATGGCCGACGGGCAGCGGTTGCCGGAAGCACGATCACTTTCGCTCCGACTTTCACCCGCTCATAGAGGTCCTCGACGTCCTCATTGGTCAGCCGGATACAGCCGGACGAAACCCGCTTCCCGATCGTATCGGGCTTGTTGGTGCCGTGAATTCTATATTCGGTCTCGCCCAGATACATCGCCCGGGCGCCGAGCGGGTTGCCGGGACCGCCTGCCATGAAACGCGGCAGATAAGGCTGACGCGAGACCATCTCCGCAGGCGGGCGCCAATCCGGCCATTCTGCTTTGCGAGCCACAGTCTGCTCACCGGACCATGCGAAACCTTCGCGGCCAACACCGATGCCGTAGCGCATCGCCTGCCTGTCGTTCAGAACGAAATAGAGGAATGTGTTTTGGGTATCGATGATCACAGTGCCCGGTGTCTGGTGGCTGGCGTAGTCAACCACCTGCCGGACAAGTGCGCCGGGACCGTCAGCGGCTTTTGGCGGTTCGACCAGCGGCGCCGGGGCCGGGGCCGGAATCGGAGCCGGAGCTGGCGCCGATGCATGAACCGGAGTTGCCACGTAAACCGGGGATGACGATGCCATGGCTTGGGGTGCGGACGGCTTCCCTATCGGTTGCACGCTCGCCGGGCGAGACAGCAAACCGTACCCCAACGCGGCGACGGCCACGACGCCAACTGCAACTCTCGCGGCCATCGGTAGTGCGAACGTCTTCGCCTTTCCACGTTTGGCCCGCTTGCTCATGTCTTTCCCCAGGTCACCATGCCCAAGAGAGGTACCCGGCAACATTTAAGAAACTTCGAAGCGATCCCGCTCAGACTGGAACCCGTTGACGGTGGTTAACGCCGGACTCTTGTGACGCGAAGCGGACACGCTCCGCTGTTTCGTTAACGACGGCTTCGGGTCACAAGCCCTCGCTGTTGGCCAAGCGGAGCGACTTCCGCTTTGTCCTCGACATCTGACCTTTAGAAGTACACGCCCTAACGCGCGGCGCCGAGGCCGAGCTCCGCGAGGCGCGACGCGAACCAGCGCGAGAGCGGCTCATCGACGAGGCCGCCGACATAGACCTCCGACATCGTCACATGGTGCTTGTCCAGCACCAGCAGCACGCCGATCCAACAGGCGAACCAGACATGCGGATCGGTCAGCGCCCGCAGCTTGTGCTGGTCGTGCGTCACCGACGTGTGATTACTCGCCTTGCGGATCTCGACGCTAAGCAAATTGTTCGGGATCTCGCGCTGATGCACGACGACATCGGGATAGATCGACTTGTCCAGATGGTCGTCGGTCGAGACGATGGTGCCGTGCGGCAGATGCAGCGTGCGTTCGCCGAGCCGGTCGTAGTTGCAATCGACTGACCAGCCGGCGAACTGCTTCTCCAGATGCACGGCGAAGCGATGCGTGATCGCGCGCTCGCCGATGTCCTTTTCGAACAGGAATCCTTCGTGGGCGTAGAAGTCCCGGAGCGCCGCGATCACCTTGTTCAGCTCGGTCTGCATCGTGCCCCCCGGCCCTCGGCGCTCCGTATGATACGCCCTACATCTGGACTTCGATCAGCCGCGGCCCGGGCTCGGCGACGGCTTCGGCCAGTGCCTTGTTGAACTCGTCCGCGTTGGTGACGGCGCGGCCGGGCACGCCCATGCCCTTGGCCAGCGCCACGAAATCCAGCGTCGGACGGTCGAGCCGCAGCATGTCGTTGGCGCGCTGGCCGGGCTCGCCGGCGCCGACATTGTCGAACTCGCCGCGCAGGATCTGGTAGATGCGGTTGGCGAACACGATGGTGACGATGTTGAGGTTCTCGCGCGCCTGGGTCCACAGCGACTGGATCGTGTACATCGCGCTGCCGTCGCCGACCATGGTGATCACCTTGCGGTCCGGGCAGGCGATCGCGGCGCCGATCGAGAGCGGCGTCGAGAAGCCGATCGAGCCGCCCATGTTCTGCAGCCAGTCGTGCGGCGCGGCGGCGGCCGTCGGCGGGAAGAAGGCGCGGCCGGTGGTCAGCGACTCATCGACCAGGATCGCATTCTCGGGGATCGCATAGGCGATCGACTGCGCGATCGACGCGTGGGTCAGCGCGCCGGTCGGCTTGACCAGCTCCTGCACTGCGTGCGGCTTGACGTCCTTGGCACTGGCCTTCACCGCGCCGGCGAGCGCTTCCAGCGCCGCGACCGAATTCTCGCCCCAGGAGGTCATGCGATGGACGTCGCAGCCTTCGGGCCTCAGCACGCTCGGCTTGTTCGGATAGGCGAAGAACGCCACGGGATCGTCGGACTCGACCAGCACGATATGGCGGAACTTCGCCAGCATCGGCAGCGCGTTCTCGATCACGTAGTGGATGCGATCGATCGAGAAGCGGCCGCGGCCGCGCGCCATCTTCGGACGGAAGGTCGGGCCCATCACGGTGCAGCCGGTCTTGGCCGCGATGCGCTCGGCCAGCGCGAGGCCCTGCTCGGAAAGCGCGCTGCCGGTCATCAGCAGCAGCGTGCCCTCGCCGTCGCCGTGCAGGATCTTTGCGGCCTGCTCGACCGCCTGCGGCGAATAGCTCGCGCGCTGCTGCTCGGCCGGGACCTCGGCGATGCCGTCGGCCTCGTTCCAGGCCGTGTCGGCGGGCAGGATCAGGGTCGCGATCTGCGGCGGCGCGCTTTTGGCGGCGGCAATCGCCGCGGCGCCGTCAGCGGCAACTGATTTGGAATCCGGCGAGGTGCGGACCCAGGACGACATCGGCCGGGCGAGGCCCTCGATGTCGGAGGTCAGCGGCGCGTTGTAGCCGATATGGTAGACCGCGTGCTGGCCGACGATGTTGACGATGCCGGAATTCGCCTTCTTGGCGTTGTGCAGATTGGCAAGGCCGTTGGCGAGGCCGGGGCCGAGATGCAGCAGGGTCGAGGCCGGCGTGCCCTTCATGCGGAAATAGCCGTCGGCAGCGCCCGTCACCACGCCTTCGAACAGGCCGAGCACGCAGCGCATGCCCGGGACGCGATCCAGCGCTGCGACAAAATGCATCTCGGAGGTGCCCGGGTTGGTGAAGCAGACGTCGACCCCACCCTTGACCATCGTCCGCACCAGGCTTTCCGCACCGTTCATTCTTTTTGCTCCCACAACCGGCGATTTCGAGTGATCCATCTGACCAATCATTGTTCGCGGCATCCGTCAAAGCAATAGGGGGCATCGCGGCCCTGCCCCGCGCCGCGACGCGCTGGTTTGGCTAACGCTTTTTGGCAAACTGGCCCGGTTGCCGATTTGGTAACGCCATTCGTTAAGGTTGGCTTGTTCGGAAAGGACTTGCCTCACGGGGCCGTGGCTTGCGAAATGCCGGCAAATATGGCCTGTGGCCTTCGTTGAATCGATTTTTTTGCTGGGGGAAACAATGATCCGGTTTTTTGCCGCGCCGATTGCCGCCATTGCACTGCTGACGGCCACCGCCGGCGGCGCCTTTGCCGAAGAGTTCGACTCGCGCGACATCATGGGCGGCGGCCCGAACTTCTTCCGCGGCGGCTCGAGCCCGATCCCCCGCACCACCGTCAACTACTCCGGCAACTATGCCCCCGGCACGATCGTGGTGAACACCTCCGAGCGGCGGCTCTATCTGGTGCTCCAGAACGGCCAGGCGCTGCGCTACGGCATCGGCGTCGGCCGCGACGGCTTCCGCTGGGGCGGGGTGCACAGGATCACCGCCAAGAAGGAGTGGCCGGACTGGACGCCGCCGTCGCAGATGCTGGCCCGCCGACCCGACCTGCCGCGCCACATGAAGGGCGGCATCGAAAACCCGCTCGGCGCGCGCGCGATGTATCTCGGCTCGACGCTGTACCGCATCCACGGCTCCAACGAGCCGGAGACGATCGGCCAGGCGGTCTCCTCGGGCTGCTTCCGCATGACCAACGACGACGTCAGCGACCTCTATAGCCGCGTCTCGGTCGGCACCACCGTGGTCGTGCTGAACAACTGAAGCGCAATTGCCTCCACGCACGTGGTGTGCTCCCTCTCCCGCTTGCGGGAGAGGGTTGGGGAGAGGGTCTCACCGCAACGGGACAATCCTCCAGAGGAGAGAGCCCTCACCCGCCGCTACGCGCCGACCTCTCCCGCAAGCGGGAGAGGTTGAGGGAGCCGCGGCTTCGGCTGAATCACACGAAGTCTGTCACGCTTTTGCTACAGATGATTGGCGGGAACCCGCAGGGCGCGTGAATTTGCGGTCTTGTGCGCGCGACGCGAATACGGCAGCGTCGGGTGACGATGAGCGCATTGAATCCGCCCTCGCTTTCCCTCCGCATCGCCCTCCTGGCGCTCGCAGCGCTCACCGGTGTGCCTGACACCGCTACCATGGCCGCCGCGGGCGAATTGCCCGCGATCGCCTCGCGCCAGCGCGCCGAGAAGAAGAGCTTTACCGACAGCGAGATCGTCGAGGGTTTTCTCAAGACGGCTTTCGGCGCCGAATACCACCTCGCCGGCCGCGTCGACCGCATCCGCAAGTTCGACGGGCCGGTGCGCGTGTTCGCCGAGAGCGACCGCGCCGACCGCAAGACCCAGCTCGCCAAGGTCGTCGCCGACATCGGCACGCGCGTGCAGCATCTCGACATCGCCATGGCCGGCAGCAGCGAGGCGGCGAACGTGCGGGTGAAGCTCGTGCGCGACCGCGATCTGTTCCGCACCATCTCGAGCTTCTACGGCGCGGAGAAGGCGCGCGAGATCCGCACCTCGCTCGATCCGCAATGCCTGTCCGGCTTCCGCAAGAACGACAATTTCGAGATCGAGCATTCCGACGTCATCCTCACCGTCGACAACGGCGACTTCACCTTCCTCGACTGCGCCTATGAGGAGCTGCTGCAGTCGCTCGGTCCGATCAACGATACCACGAGCGTGCCCTGGACCATGTTCAACGACAACGTCTCGATGGGCTATTTCGATGTCTACGACCAATACATCCTCAACCTGCTCTACGACCCCCGCATCAAGCCCGGCATGACCGTGCTGGAGGTCAAGGCGGTGCTGCCCGCCGTGCTCACCGACGTGCGCGCCTGGGTGAGGCGGGTGAACGATCTGAAGGAGTGAGGGATTCTTACCTCTCGCCGCCTCACACCTTCCTTGCCTTCGTCATCAGGAACTGCTGGCGCATCACGTTGTGGCCGGCATCGAAATACTCCGAGATCAGCGCCTCGAACTCGGCACGGAAGCTCTTGAGCTTGTCCGGCTCGTCCTTGTACTGGGCGACGAGCTTGATCAAGGGCCCGATCGTCGATTCCATGGTGCGGCGGAAATGCTGCGGGCTGAGTGCCGACGGCGTCATCATGTCCATCTCGAAAGAGAGATCCTTCGCTTTCCCTGCGAGACGCTCGGCGACGATCTTCGGATCGCCCCACAACACCGGTGATGCCACGCCCTCGGGCGGCGGCAGATGGCGGCCGATCATCGCGAACATCCGTCCGACATACAGATGCGGCGGCCAGGTGGAGAACGCGATCGTGCCGCCAGGCTTCAGCACGCGCAGCATCTCGCCGATGGCAACGTCCGGGCGCGGCGCGAACATGTGGCCGAACTGGCTGAGCACCACGTCGAACTCGTTGTCGCCATAGGGCAGGCTTTCCGCGTCGCCGTCGACGAAGTCGACATCGAGGTTCACCAGTTGCGCATGCTCGCGGGCGCGCTCGATCAGAACCGGCGACAGGTCGAGACCCCTCACCTTTGCCCCGCGACGCGCCGCCGTGATCGCGACAACGCCGGTGCCGCATCCGACGTCGAGCAGCCTTTGACCGGCGGCAACGCCGGCAAAACCGACGAGCTTGGCGGCGGTCGGTGTCGTGAAAACCTCCATCGGCGTGAACAGCGACCAGGCTTCCTTCTGGACAGCCTTGAAACTTGCAAACGGATCCTGCGCGGTCATGGAACTCTCCCATCGCTCGAGGTCGATCCCCATGAGGCGGGCGACGGGCGCGGAAGGTTCAACGCGGGCTGATGGTCGCGGCACTGCGTTCCGGCTGGCGGACCGCCTCACCTCGCATCGGCATACACCGTGGCGCGCGACACGCCGAGATGGGCGGCGATGATGTCGGAGGCGCGGCGCACCTGCATGCCGCCGGCATCGCGCAATTCGCGCAGCAGGGTGCGGCGGTCTTCCGTGGAGAGGGCGCGGGGCGTGGTGGCGCGGCGCGCGGCGAACCGGTCGATATGGGCGCGGATGGCGTCGGCGCCGACGGGGTTGAGGGATTCGGGCGGATTGTTTTGCGCATCGACGCTGACGAACTGGCCGATCGCGCTCTGCAAACCCTGGAACAGCGTCAGGTCGACGTTGAGGCAGAGGGCGGCGACGTATGAACCGTCCGCGCCCTTGATGCCGATCGAGGTGCTCTTGGCCTGCCGTCCGTCGGCGAAGCTGTTGGCGTAGTTCGAGATCACCTGCGCGTAGTTGGGATCGGCGATGCGGGCGAGGCCAAGCTCGGTCGCGCCCTGGCCGACCTTGCGGCCCGACAGGTTGTTGTGAATGGCGACGATCGCGTTCGTGGGATCGGTGAGATCGTGCAGCACGACCTCGCAGAACGGCGCAAAGGTCTCCCCCAGCCCCTGCGCGATCTGCTGCAACTGGTCGAACAGCAGCTTTCGTTCGGCCGTGGCCCTGCCCGATGCGGCGGACGCGGATTTGCTGCGGCTCATCGCCCGGCCCTACTGCACGAGATCGGCGACGATTGTGGCGGCCTTCAGCCCCGTGCCGGTGAGCACCGCGACCGTGGTCTCGCTCCCCTTGATGGCGCCAGCGGCGGAGAGCTTGTCCAGCGCGGCGGCTGCGCTGGCACTGGTCGGCTCGGCGAACAGGCCTTGCCGTGCAAGTCGTCGCAGGGCGGCGACGATCTCGTCCTCGGCGAGCGCAACGGTGCCGCCGCCGCTCTCGCGCAAGGCGGCGATGATCTCGCGCAGACGCAGGGGATTCTTGATCGCGGTGCCCTCGGCGATGGTCTTGCTTACCTCGCGCGCGACCGGCGTATCGACGCCGGCCTTGAAGCTCGCATCGATCGGCGAGCAGTTCTGCGGCTGTGCCGCGAACAGGCGCGGCAGCTTCGCGATCTGGCCGGCCTTCAGCAGTTCGCGGAAGCCGAAGGCGCAACCGAGCAGGCTGCTGCCGGCGCCGACGGGGACGATGACGTTGTCGGGGGCGCGGAAGCCGAGGTCTTCCCAGATTTCATAGGCGAGCGATTTGGTGCCTTCGAGGAAGAACGGCTGCCAGTTGTGGCTGGCGTAAAAAGTCTGGCTCGACTGGCGGATCGCCTCGGCCTCCGATTCCTCGCGTGGGCCTTCGACGAGCTGCACCGCCGCGCCATAGGCGCGCACCTGCGCGATCTTGGCCGGCGACGTCGAGGCCGGCGCCAGGATCTTCACGCGCATGCCGCCGGCGGCACCTAACCCCGCCATCGACGAGCCGCCATTGCCGGAGGAGTCCTCCAGAATGGCGTCGACGCCGATCTGCCGCAGGAAGGACAGCATCACCGCCGAGCCGCGGTCCTTGAAGCTGCCGGTCGGGTTGAACCATTCGAGCTTGAACAGCGGGCGCAGGTCGCCCCACTGCTGCTGCACCAGTGGCGTGCAGCCCTCGCCGAGCGTGATCGGATTCTTGATCTCGACCGGCAGCGCCGCCCGGTAGCGCCACAGCGACCGTGTGCGCGGCTCAACCTCCTCGCGGGAGATCCCGGCCCCCGGTGTCACCAGCAGCGGCGTGCGCTGGTCCGAGCACCAGCGCGGCTGGTCGAGCGGATAGAGCTTTCCGGTGCGGGGGTCGATGTAGCTGGCGGCGGGCATGGCAGACTCCATGGCAGAGATGATCTACACGATTTGTCTGATTATATACGTTCTGTCCAGTCGCAGCGCAATCGCCACAACACCTCTTGAAAACAGGAAAACCAAAACTATTTCAAATCCTTAGTCCTATCGCACGGATCGAACGGCAAGGTTCGGCCGGAGCGAGGGCGCGGAATTCACGCGGACCGGGCTGGTTCGCCGACGATGGAATTTGGCGATGAGCGCCTGCCGGGCGCATCAGCATTAACTTGTCTGTCGCGCTCGGTCGCTACAATATGTTGGATTGTGCTTGCGCCGCCGGTGCTCCGCATCGGCAACGCAAAGTGAGGCAGGCCCGTCCGAGCGGCGGGCCGTTGGCTTTTTGGGAGCCTGGACATGAGCCGCGCGAACCGTACCGATCACATCCGCCTGACCTCCCATCCGGAGCCGGGCAGGAAGGCCGCCTTTCCGATCCATTGGGGCGCAGCCGATGCGCGCACCCGCGGGCCGATCATCGGCACGGTGTCGCGCGCTGGGGATCGCAACGTGATCGGCAGCCATGGCGGCTCCTATGCGATGTACCGCGCGCTCGCCGTCTCCGCCGGGGCGCTCGATCCCATCAGGCGTCCCGACCTGACCAACACGTTTCCGGCGGCCACCATCGGGCCGTTTCCGCAATGGAACGATCCCACCAAGATCGTCGCGCTCGACCCCTGGGGGCATCTCGTCGCCGAGAATTTTGGCAAGGAGATCGCCGAGGGCTCCGACATCCGGCCGAGCATCGCGGTGACGCGCGCCCGGCTCGACCTGCCCGAGATCCGCGAGGCGCTGGCCGCAAAACGGCTGCGCGCCGACGGCGAGGTCGTGCATGCCAATGGCAGCGTGTCGGTGGTGAAGATCGCGATCGATCCGGTCTGGTATCTGCCGGGTCTCGCCGCGCGCTTCGGCACCGGCGAGACCGAGCTGCGCCGCACGCTGTTCGAGCAGACCGCCGGCATGTTCCCCGAGCTGGTGACGCGGCCGGACATGAAGGTGTTCCTGCCGCCGATCGGCGGCACCACGGTCTACATGTTCGGCGACGTCAGCAAGCTGCCCGACCATCGCACCAAGATCACCTGCCGCGTCCATGACGAGTGCAACGGCTCCGACGTGTTCGGCTCCGACATCTGCACCTGCCGGCCCTATCTCATCCACGGCATCGAGGAATCCGCGCGCGGCGCGCAGGAGGGCGGGCTCGGGCTCGTCGTCTACAACCGCAAGGAAGGCCGCGCGCTCGGCGAGGTCACGAAATTCCTGGTCTACAACGCCCGCAAGCGCCAGGAGGACGGCGATGCCGCCGCCGCCTATTTCGAGCGGACCGAATGCGTCGCCGGCGTGCAGGACGCGCGCTTCCAGCAATTGATGCCGGATACCATCCACTGGCTGGGGCTGAAGCGCATCGACCGCTTCCTGTCGATGAGCGACATGAAGCACGACGCGCTGACCTCGCAGGGCATCGACATCGTCGAGCGCGTGCCGATCCCGCCGGAGCTGATTCCCGCCGACGCCTATGTCGAGATCGCGGCCAAGAAGGCTGCCGGCTACTACTCGACCGACATCGCGCCGGAGAAGGACGTCAACGGCGTGGTCGGGCGTTCGCTGGAAAAATACTGATCGATTGATGGCGGACACCGGAGAACAACAGGCCCGCTCGCTGCTCACCGCAACAGCGGTTCGCGCGCGCGCCGGGCAGATGCTCGAGCTTGGCCTCAAGGGCGGGCTCAGCCACTTCACGATCGATCTCGACCGCATGGACGGCGTTGCGGACGCGGTGCTCGCGGTCACGCGAAAAGCCTATCCGACGCTGGACGTCCCCTTCCACGCCCGCTGGCGGCATTTTGTGCTCGGCGGCGCCGATCGCTGGGCGCGCCTTGCCGACGCCGCGTCGTGGCCGGATCGCGCGGCGCGGGCGCGCGCGGAGTTCGACGTTGCCATCGTCAGCGTGCTGCTCGATGCCGGCGCCGGCGCTGCCTGGCGCTATCGTGACGCGGTGACGGGCGAAAGCATCGGCCGGTCCGAGGGGCTTGCGATCGCGAGCCTCGACATGTTCGCAAGCGGGCTCTTCTCCAGCGATGCCCGCGCGCCGTTCAGGGCCGACGCCGACGTGCTCGCAAAACTGCCGCTTGCCGCCCTCACCTCTGCGTTTCAGGTCAGCGACGCCAATCCGCTGCTCGGCCTCGACGGACGCACGGATCTGCTGCGGCGTCTGGGCAAGCAGGTGGCGGACCGCGCCGAGGTTTTCGGCCTGCACGATACGCCGCGGCCCGGCGGATTGTTCGACCACATCGCGGCGCAGGCTGTGGGCGGCGCCATCGCCGCGCCCGCGATCCTGTCCGCGGTGCTGAACCAGCTCGGGCCGATCTGGCCGTCGCGGCTGGAGCTTGCAGGGATTCCGCTCGGCGATTGCTGGCGCCATCCGGCGATCAAGGCGGATGATGCGACCGCCGGCCTCGTGCCCCTGCACAAGCTGTCGCAGTGGCTGAGCTATTCGCTGATCGAGCCGCTCCAGCGTGCCGGCTTCGCGATCACCGACATTGACGGCCTGACCGGACTTGCCGAATACCGCAATGGCGGCCTGTTCGTCGATCACGACGTACTGCGCCTCCGCGATGCCGCTGATGCCGGGCGCGCGCATGCGGTGGATTCCCTGCTCGTCGTGGAATGGCGCGCGCTGACCGTCGCGTTGCTGGATCGTCTTGCCGAACTGGTTCGTACCAAGCTCGGCCGCACGCCTGACACCTTGCCGCTCGCCAGCATCCTGGAAGGCGGCACCTGGGCCGCGGGCCGCGCCATCGCCTTCGCACGCCGTCCCGACGGTTCGCCGCCGCTCAAGGTGATCAGCGACGGCACGGTTTTCTGACCCTCTCCCCCTGTGGGAGAGGGTGGCTTCGCGAGAGCGAAGCCGGGTGAGGGGTATGTCTCTGCGGGCACATCTCTCACCGGAGTTTGCTGAAACAGACCCCTCATCCGGCGCTTCGCGCCACCTTCTCCCACAAGGGGAGAAGGAAGAAGCGCCGGCTGGTTGCATTTCAATCAACGCGCATTTCGTTAGGAGCGTTACATGGAAGGCGTCACGATCGTCGATCATCCGCTGGTGCAGCACAAGCTGACGCTGGTGCGGGACAAATCCATCTCGACCAAGTCGTTTCGCGAGCTGATCAAGGAGATCGGCATGCTCCTGTGCTACGAGGTGACGCGCGACCTGCCGCTCGCCGATACCGTCATCGAGACGCCGCTGGCGACGATGCACTCGGCCAAGATCGCCGGCAAGAAGCTGGTGTTCGTGCCGATGCTGCGCGCCGGCACCACCTTCGTGGACGGCATGATGGACCTGGTGCCGACCGCCCGCGTCGCGCATATCGGACTCTACCGCGAGCCGCACAGTTTTGCCGCGGTCGAATATTTCTTCAAATCGCCGTCCGATCTCGGCGAGCGGCTTGCGATCGTGGTGACACCGGTGGTCGCCACCGCCAACACGGCCGTGGCCGCCATCGACCGGCTCAAGGAGCGCGGCGCCAAGGACATTCGCCTCGCCTGCCTGATCGCCGCGCCGGAAGGGTTGGAGCGGCTGCGCGGATTGCATCCGGACGTGCCGATCTGGACGGCCGCGGTGGACGAAGGTCTCGACGAGAACGGCTTTATTTTGCCGGGCCTCGGAGACGCCGGCGACCGCGCCTACGGGACGAGATAAGAGCGAAGCCTAAAGCACGATGAGATTAGGTTTGATGCAGCAACGAAGGGGCTGCGCTCCCTCTCCCGCTTGCGGGGGAGGGCTGGGGTGGGGGTGTCTCCGCAAGCGAGAACCCCTGTGTGGAGAGAACCCTCACCCGCCGCTTCGCGCCGACCTCTCCCGCAAGCGGGAGAGGTTGGAACGAGCCCGCGGCCAATCGATTCAACTCAAAGCCATCCGCTCTAGATCTTCCCGCTGCCGCAAATGCCCTTCAGCGCCCGCCACTCCGCATCTGTCAGCAGCGGCGGGCCGCTGACGGGACGATCTTCCTTGGTCATGCGGGCGAGACGGTCCTCGGTCAGCGGGTGGCTCGACAGGATCGTGAAACCGCTGCCGCCTTCCTTGCCGGTGATGCGGAACATCAGCTCGGCCGAGGGCTTCGGCGAGCGGCCGAGCGCGTGCATGATGTCGATGGCGAAGGTGTCGGCGCCGGTCTCGGCCTCGCGCGAATAGGAGGCCTCGACCACGCTGCGCGAGGCGAAGATCACGGCGGATGAGCCGGTGACGTCGCCGAACAGCAGGCCGATCAGGAACGAGGTGCCGCCGTTGTAGATCAGGCCGCGCATGTTGTCGTGATGCTTGAGATGGCCGAGCTCGTGGGCGAGGATGCCGGCAAGCTCGTCGGGGCTTTCGGCCCTGTCGAGCAGGCCCTGCAGCAAGAACACCTTGCCGCCGGGCAGCGCGAACGCGTTCGGCACCGGGGTCGGCAGCACGCCCGCGGTCATGGAATCGTCGTCGAGGCCGGCGGCATCGCGCAAGCGGTTGACCAGTTTTGTGAACGCGGCCTTGCCCGCGGGGTCTTCGCACGTGCGGCCGCCGAAGATGGTCTTCACCTGGACCTCGGACGCATCGCCAATGCGGCGCTCGAGCGGCTTCGGCACCAGCGGCGCGAGGCGATCGGCAGCGAGCGGCACGCCGAACAGCACGACACAGACGATCGAGACGGCAGCGGCCACCGACCAGCCGACGATTTTCGCGATACCGCGGCGCGTGGTCTGGTGCTCGTCGAGACGCATGCAGCGGACGCTCACGTCTGCCGCGAGTGCAGTATCGCGAATCTCCAGCCGTGCCAGCGGCGGCGCGGACGTCGAGGCCAGACGCAGGATACCGGCCGGACTGTCGGCACGCCGAATGTCGGCATAGGCCCAGCGAACGGGCGTCGCGCCCTCTTCAACGATCTCGAGCGCATCACCGAGCGTCAGCGTCACCTGCCGCCTGCGGCTCGACACGCCGTCGAAGTAGATCGTCGGCTTTGCGGACTGCGCCGGAGCCTCGGTGGACAACTCACTCACAGATCAGAATCCCGCGACATCGAGCCCATCGGCAAAGCCTTCGCCGAGCGCGCTGGCGAGCTCGCCGCCGCCGCGCACATCCGCCGCGGCTCCGATGTTATGCACCTCGACGGTCTCCAGCACCTTGGCCCAGAGATCGCGCTGAAGATAGACCCGCATGATGATGTTGATCGCAAGCGCCAGGGCGAAATAGCCGATGACCATCATCGCCAGCATCGGAATACTCTTGGCGGTATTGTCGGGGCCGAACACCTGCTCGACCGGAAGGCCGCTCAGCTTGACGACGAGCATGGTGGCACCGCCGAGATAGGCGGCGAAAATGATCGAGAGCAGCATCCACCAGCCGATCACCTTCCAGTACAGGCCGTAGAATGCGTTATGCGGCAGCTCCGAGGACAGGCTGACGCCGCCGATGCGGATGCCGTCCAGCCACCAGCGCCATTCGCGCGCCTTGAACTCGGCATAGAAGAACGGGGCGAGCGGGAAGATGACCAGCGCGATCGGGCTGAGCAGCCAGAGCCACCAGCCGCGCTTGAAGAACGTCCAGCCATCGCCTTCGAAATCGCCGGAGAGATCACCGTAATGGGTGTGCTGCATCTTGTAGCGTTCGAGCGAAGCCTCGCGCCAGGGCAGCGCCAGGCCGAGCGTCAGGAACACCAGCAGGCCCCACAGCATGGCCCGGAACGAATAGGCCCAGCCCGAGCCATCCATCCAGAACCGTACGCCGCGCCAGACCGTGCGGGTCAGGCGATAGCGCCGCGCGCGAAAGATCGCGAACTGGCCGAAGGCATAAAAGCTGATGAAGAGCGGCGTCGAGGCAAAGCCCTGCCAGCGCTCGAACTCGATACCGATGAGGAAATAGGCGAGATAGATCGGCACGAGGATCGCCAGCGCGAACAGAAAGCCGATCAACAGCTCCTTGCCCCGGCCGGTATATTCGGCGGCGTCGCCGTCGATCGACGTGTTCGACCACAAGTGACGGCGGATGTCGGTGACGAGCCAGAACCGGTAGAAGCCGAAAGTGACCAGCTCCAGCATGGCACCCTTGGTGACCATTTTGCGGAACGCGGAGCGGTCGCCGGCGAAGTCGACGCGCGTGGGCGGCAGTGGCGGCGGGACGGGCTCGGAGCCGATAGGGGCCCATTGCATGTCGTTCACGGCGGCAACCTCGGGATGTTGGCCTGCTGCGGTCAAACTATAGATCAGAGATTGGTCGATCCCCAAGACGGGCGGGTTCGATTTACCCCGATTCAAGTCGGTTTCTGGCACGTTTCCCGGTCCGCCGGCGTGCGGGGGATCACGTTGACACATCTACGTGACGGGCCCCGGATGCTCACGCAAAGGTTGGATGTGGCAAAACTCGCCCTTGCCCCGACGCAGACAACCGGCTGTAATTGCAAATCAAATACCGCAGCGCAGAATTCAACGAGAACGCGCGGTTCACGTCAGGGAGAGCGGTCATGCACGGGACCATCGAAAGCACGGCAAAGCTCGATGCATTGCGCGAGCGCGCCACGTCACTGCCGCTGGAGCAATTCGATCCCGGCGATCCTGAATTGTTCAGGACCGATACGTTCTGGCCCTATTTCGATCGCCTGCGCCGTGAAGACCCCGTGCACTACTGCAAGGACTCGATGTTCGGGCCGTACTGGTCGGTGACGCGCTACAACGACATCATGGAGATCGAGACCAACCATTCGGTGTTCTCCTCGGCCTCCGCGCTCGGCGGCATCACCATCCGCGACATCGATCCCGACCTGCGCCGCGAAAGCTTCATCTCGATGGACCCGCCGCGCCATGCGGCACAGCGCAAGACCGTGGCGCCGATGTTCACGCCGACGCATCTGGACAATCTCGCGCTCAACATCCGCGCCCGCTCGGCCGAGTGCCTCGACAATCTGCCGCGCGGCGAGGTGTTCGACTGGGTCGACCGCGTCTCGATCGAGCTCACCACGCAGATGCTGGCGGTGCTGTTCGACTTCCCCTGGGAGGACCGCCGCAAGCTGACACGCTGGTCGGATGTCGCCACCACCATTCCCGGCCCCGACGGCCTCGTCGCCACCGAAGACGAGCGGCAGGCCGAGCTGACCGAATGCGCCGGTTATTTCGCGCGCCTGTGGAAGGAGCGCATCGAACAGCCTCCTAAGAGCGACCTGCTTTCCATGATGGCGCATGGCGCGGCGACGCGCGACATGGACGCGAAGAACTTCCTCGGCAATCTCGTCCTTTTGATCGTCGGCGGCAACGACACCACCCGCAACACCATGTCGGGCTCGATCTACGCGCTGAGCCAGCATCCGGAGCAATATCGCAAGCTGCGCGAGAATCCGGCGCTACTCGACAGCTTCGTGCCGGAAGTGATCCGCTGGCAGACGCCGCTGGCGCATATGCGCCGCACCGCACTCTCCGACTTCGAGTTCCGCGGCAAGCAGATCAAGAAAGGTGACAAGGTCGTGATGTGGTACGTCTCGGGCAACCGCGACGAGGAGGCGATCGAGAAGCCCTACGATTTCATCATCGACCGCGCCCGCCCGCGCACGCATCTGTCCTTCGGCTTCGGCATCCACCGCTGCGTCGGCTTGCGGCTTGCCGAACTCCAGCTCAAGATTATCTGGGAAGAGATCCTCAAGCGCTTCGATCATATCGACGTGGTCGGCGAACCCAAGCGGGTCTATTCGAGTTTCGTAAAGGGACTTGAAACCTTGCCGGTGAAGATTGCGGCGTAGATTCGCAGTAAGATGAGCGTGAACGACATCCACAAGGAAGCTGCGCCCCCTCTCCCGCTTGCGGGGGAGGGCTGGGGTGGGGGTGTTTCCGCGGGCGAGAGCCCCCAAGAGGAAAGAGCCCTCACCCGGCGCTACGCCATAGCCGAGGCTGCGCCTCGGCGTTCTAAGTGGACGGCCGCCGAAGGCGGCCTATGCCTCTCCCGCAAGCGGGAGAGGTTAGAAAAACAACTGGAGCCACGACCATGAACATCCAGACACCGGTTAAAGTGGACAAGGCCGAACGCATGCGCAGGGCGCGCGAGGAAGCCTACGCGACCCCGCTCGCGCAGTTCCACCCCGGCGCCCCCAGGCTGTTCCAGGACGACACGCTGTGGCCGTGGTTCGAGCGGCTGCGCAAGGAAGAGCCGGTGCATTACTGCACCAACGCGCCGATCGAGCCGTACTGGTCGGTGGTGAAATACAACGACATCATGCATGTCGACACCAATCACGGCATCTTCTCCTCCGACTCGACGCTCGGCGGCATCTCGATCCGCGACGTGCCGGAAGGCTACGACTATCCGAGCTTCATCGCGATGGACCAGCCCCGGCATTCGGCACAGCGCAAGACGGTGTCGCCGATGTTCACGCCGACGCATCTGGACGAGCTGGCAAAGTTGATCCGCCAGCGCTCGCAGACCGTGCTCGACAACCTGCCGCGCAACGAGACCTTCAACTTCGTCGAACGCGTCTCGATCGAATTGACGACGCAGATGCTGGCGACGCTGTTCGACTTCCCCTGGGAGGAACGGCGCAAGCTGACCCGCTGGTCCGACGTCTCGACCGCGCTGCCCAAGAGCGGCATCGTCGCCTCGGCCGAAGAGCGCCGCCGCGAGATGGACGAATGCTACGCCTACATGTCCAAGCTGTGGAACGAGCGCGTCAACTCCGCCCCGCGCAACGATCTGTTGTCCCTGATGGCCCATAACGACGCCACGCGCTTCATGGACCCCGACAACCTCATGGGCAACATCATCCTGCTCATCGTCGGCGGCAACGACACCACGCGCAACACCATGACCGGCTCGGTGCTGGCGCTGAACGAGAACCCCGAGCAATACGACAAGCTGCGCGCCAACCCTGCGCTGATCGAATCCATGGTGCCGGAGGTGATCCGCTGGCAGACCCCGCTCGCCCATATGCGGCGCACCGCGCTGCAGGATACCGAGATTGGCGGCAAGCAGATCAAGAAGGGCGACCGCGTCGTGATGTGGTACGTCTCCGGCAACCGGGACGAGGAGGCGATCGACCGCCCGAACGAGTTCATCATCGACCGCCCGCGACCGCGCACCCACCTCTCCTTCGGCTTCGGCATCCACCGCTGCGTCGGCATGCGCCTCGCCGAACTCCAGCTCAAGATCGTCTGGGAGGAGATGCTGAAGCGCTTCGACCGCATCGAGGTGGTTGGCGAGCCCAAGCGGATCTATTCGAGCTTCATCAAGGGGTATGAGTCGCTGCCGGTGAGGATTCCGGGGTAGCGATTACGCCGTCCTTGCGGCGCATTCGACTTTATCCCCTCACCCTGAGGAGCGCGCTCTTTCGCGCGCGTCTCGAAGGGCGAGGCCGAGAGCCGGGCCTGCATCCTTCGAGACGCGCGAAGACGCGCTCCTCAGGATGAGGATCGGGCCCCTGGCCCAGCTATAAAATTCCGGCATGACAGGTCGCGCCAGATACGAAGGCAAGATGGCGCGCGGCTGTTCTACGACACGGCATCTAACTCAACTTGATGTCCCACAGGCCTTCCTTGCGGCAGGCGGCGACCTCCTCGCGCAGGAGCGCGGTGATGGCCAGCGAGGCCGTCGAGGCCGGGCGGTCGATCGGAGAAGCGAAAATGAGCTCGCGCGTCATCGGCCTGGACACGACAGCGGTTTCCAGCCGCCCGTCCGCGACCTCGCCGTGGACCGACGAGGGCGGCAGCAGCGCGAAACCGAGCCCCTCCTCCACGAGGCTCGTCAGCACGCGAAACGAATCCGCCTCGAGCTGGACGTTGAGCTTGATCTTGCGCTGGGCGGCGGCGTGCTCGATCAACGCACGGAGGCCGTGGGAATGACTGGGCAGCACCAGCCGCTGCCGGAGCAGCCAGCCGATCTCGACGCTCTTCTTGCGCGCGAGGCCGCAGCCGCGCGGGCCGACCGCGACGATGTTGTCGCGGCCGAGGCTCTGCACGTTGAGATGCAGATCGGCCGAGCGGCCATAGAGGATGGCGAGATCCATCTCGCCGCGGTGCAGCCATTCGACCAGGTGGCCGCTGTAGCTCTCGACAATGCGCAGCGAAATGCCGGGAAATGTCTCGACGCAGCGCCGCGCGAAGCGCGCCGACAGCACGCAGCTCACGGTCGGAACCAGGCCAAGCACGACCTGGCCGGACGGCGGCCCCTTGGCCGACTGGATGTCGTCGCGGATCTGGTCGATCTGCCGCACGATGCCGGAGGTGCGTGCGAGCAGAAGCCGCCCGGCCTCGGTCAGCACCATGCCGCGGCCGTTGCGCGTGAACAGCTCGACGCGCAGCTCGTGTTCCAGAAGCTTGATCTGGCGGCTGAGCGCCGGCTGCGCCACGCGCAGCGTGTCGGACGCCTTGGAGAGGCTGCCGAGCTCCGCCACGCAACTGAAGGTCCTGAGCTGCCGGAAATCCATGCTTGCCAATCCTCGAAGGCTACTCCATACGCTATAGCAAATGAGCATAGGGGGCGGGCGTTGTTTTCACAACGCCAGAGGATCGGCCGGCGTTATCTTAACTGCCGCTACAATTGGGAAACGCCATGAGTGAAGAACACCACAGCGAAGATCACGCCGACATCCGCGAGGCCGTCGCAAAGCTCTGCGCGCAGTTTCCCGGCGAATACTGGCGCAAGCTCGATCGCGAGATGGCCTATCCGAAGGCCTTCGTCGACGCGCTGACCGAGGCCGGGTATCTCTCGGTGCTGATCCCCGAGGAATATGGCGGCGCGGGCCTGAAGCTTTCCGCGGCGGCCGCGATCCTCGAAGAGATCCAGCGCGCAGGCTGCAATGGCGGCGGCTGCCACGCCCAGATGTACACGATGGGCACGGTGCTGCGGCACGGCAATGCCGAGCAGAAGGCAAAATATCTGCCGAAGGTCGCCAGCGGCGAATTGCGCCTGCAGGCCTTCGGCGTCACCGAGCCGACCAGCGGCACCGACACCTCCTCGCTGAAGACCTTTGCGCGCAAGGAAGGCAACGACAGCTACATCGTCAACGGCCAGAAAATCTGGACCAGCCGCGCCGAGCATTCCGACCTGATGGTGCTGCTGGCGCGCACCACGCCGAAGGAGCAGGTCAAGAAGCGCACCGACGGCCTTTCCGTGTTCATCGTCGACATGCGCGAGGCCAAGAACAACGGCCTCGAGATCCGCCCGATCCGCACCATGATGAACCACGCCACCACCGAAGTGTTCTTTACCGACATGAAGGTGCCGGCGGAGAATCTGATCGGCGATGAAGGCAAGGGCTTTCGCTACATCCTCTCCGGCATGAATGCCGAGCGCATCCTGATCGCGGCCGAATGCGTCGGCGACGCCAAATGGTTCATCGCCAAGGCCACGAACTATGCCAAGGAGCGCAGCGTTTTCGGCCGGCCGATCGGCCAGAACCAGGGCATCCAGTTTCCGATCGCGAAAGCCTACGCCTCGATGCGCGCGGCCGAGCTGATGGTGAGGGAAGCCACCCGCAAATACGAAGCCGGACTCGACTGCGGCGCGGAAGCCAACATGGCCAAGATGCTGGCGGCGGATGCGTCCTGGGAAGCGGCCAATGCCTGCATCCAGACCCATGGCGGCTTCGGCTTTGCCGAGGAATACGACGTCGAGCGCAAATTCCGCGAGACGCGGCTCTACCAGGTGGCGCCGATCTCGACCAATCTGGTGCTGTCCTACGTCGCCGAGCATGTGCTCGGCATGCCCCGCTCGTACTGAGGCAGCAATCATGGGAGCACTTGACGGGATCAGGGTGATTGCGGTCGAGCAGGCGGTGGCGGCGCCGTTCTGCTCCTCGCGCCTAGCGGATGCCGGCGCGGAGGTGATCAAGATCGAGCGGCCGGAAGGCGATTTCGCCCGCGGCTATGATGCGGCGGCCAAGGGCCAGAGCAGCTATTTCGTCTGGCTCAACCGCGGCAAGCAGTCGGCGGTGGTCGACCTCGCCACCAAGGAAGGCTGCGCCGAACTGGAGAAGCTGATCGCGAGCGCCGACGTGCTGATCCAGAACCTCAAGCCGGGCTCGATGGACAAGCTCGGCTTCTCGCGCGAGCGGCTCTTGAAGGACTATCCGAAGCTGATCTCGTGCACGATCACCGGCTATGGCGACGAGGGTCCCTACGCGCACCGCAAGGCCTATGACCTCCTCATCCAGGCCGAGAGCGGGCTTGCCTCCATCACCGGCAACCCTGATGGCGCCTCGCGCGTCGGCATGTCCATTGTCGACGTCGCGACCGGCGCCACCGCGCATGCGGCGATCCTGGAGGCGCTGATCGCGCGCGGGCGCACCGGCAAGGGCGCAGACATTCGCATCTCCATGTTCGACGTCATGGCCGACTGGTGCACCGTGCCGCTGCTCAACTCGGAGGCCGGCAATCCGCCGAAGCGCATGGGGCTGCGTCATCCCTCGATCGCGCCCTATGGCGTGTTCACCTCGCAAGACGGCAAGGACATCCTGATCTCGATCCAGAGCGAGCGGGAATGGAAGACGCTGTGCGCGAAGGTGCTTGACCAGCCCGACCTGCCGGCCGATCCGCGCGTCGCCAACATGGTGGAGCGCGTGCGCAACCGCGATTTCACCGACAAGACGGTGGCCGATGCCTTCGGCAAGATGACGCGCGACGAACTGCTGAAGCGGCTGTCGGATGCCGACATCGCCTTTGCCGAGGTCAACACCATGGCCGACCTCACCAACCACCCGCATCTGCGCCGCATCGAGGTGGACACGCCGAACGGCCGCGTCAGCTATCCCGCACCGGCGCCGATCATCGTCGGCGAAACGCGCAGCTATGGTGCCGTGCCTGGCATCGGCGAACGTCCATCCAAGAAATAACAAGAGCGAGGCATCATGACCGGGAAGCTCGACATCGATCACTTGCGGCAATGGATCGGCCGCAGCACGGAGGCCACCGACATCGTTACCGCGCAGCTCGTCATGGGCCTGCGCGCGACGCTGTTCCAGGAGGTCGGCGAGCCCAAAAAGGGCGATGCCGCACCGTTCACGGTGCACTGGTGCCTGGCGCAGCCGGTGTTTCCGATGTCGATGCTCGGCCCCGACGGCCACCCGACCCGCGGCGGCTTCCTGCCGCCGGTGCCGCTGCCGCGCCGGATGTGGGCCGGCGGCGAGATCGAATTTTTGCAGCCGCTCTGCGTCGGCGATGAATCGACGCGGACCTCGCGCATTGCCGACGTCACGGTGAAGACGGGCTCGACGGGCACGCTGTGCTTCGTCGCGGTCGAGCACACCGTGACCTCGCCGCGCGGCGTTGCCATCCGCGAGCGGCAGGACATCGTCTATCGCGAGATGACGAGCGGCGCGCCCGCTGGCGCCAAGGCCCCGCCTCCGCCGCCGAAGGCGCAGCATCGCGAGACCCATGTCTCCGATCCCGTGCTGCTGTTCCGCTATTCCGCGCTGACCTTCAACGGCCACCGCATCCATTACGACCGCGACTACGTCACCAAGGTCGAAGGCTATCCGGGCCTGATCTTCCACGGCCCGCTGCAGGCGGCGCTCATCATCGAGCTGGCGGCGAAATTGCGGGGCGGCAAGGCGCCGAAGAAGTTTACCTATCGCGGGCTTCAGCCGCTGTTCGAGGGCACCGAGTTCTCCATCAATGCCAATGACAGCGGCGAGAGCATGGAGCTGTGGACCGCGAACGCCGAGGGGCAGCCGACGATGAAGGGCACGGCGGTGTGGTGATAGATACACCGTCATTCCGGGGCGGTCCGCAGGACCGAACTATGGTGCGCAATTACGCACCTGAGAATCTCGAGATTCCGGGTTCGCTTCGCGCCCCGGAATGACGAGCCAAACAATAGGCACGCGGGAACGGAAATCATGTCCAAGAACGGCAAGACCGGCAGCAAGTCCGTCACCGTCAAGCAGGCCACGCTCGACCTGCTGCGCTCCTTCGGCATCGACAGGGTGTTCGGCAATCCCGGCTCGACCGAGCTGCCGTTCCTCAGCGACTGGCCCGACGACATCGACTACGTGCTGGCGCTCCAGGAAGCCTCCGCGGTCGGCATGGCCGATGGCTACGCGCAGGCGACGCGCAATGCCGGATTCGTCAATCTGCATTCGGCGGCTGGCGTCGGCAACGCGCTCGGCAACATCTACACAGCACACCGCAACCAGACGCCGCTCGTGATCACCGCGGGCCAGCAGGCGCGCTCGATCCTGCCGCTCCAGGCGTTCCTCTATGCCGAGCGCGCGTCGGAGTTTCCGCGGCCCTACGTCAAATACAGCGTCGAGCCGGCGCGGCCCGAGGACGTGCCGGCCGCAATCGCGCGCGCCTATTATACCGCGATGCAGCCGCCCTGCGGGCCGACCTTCGTCTCGATCCCGATCGACGACTGGACGCATGCCACGGCGCCGATCGAGGCGCGCAAGGTCAGCCGCGAGATCGGACCCGAGCCGGAAGCAATGAAAGCGCTGGTCGCGGCGTTCGGTTCAGCCAAGCACCCTGCCCTCGTCGTCGGCCCCGGCGTCGACCGCGCCGGCGCGGTCGATCTGATGGTGCGCGTCGCCGAGAAGGCCAAGGCTTCCGTCTGGGTCAGCCCGTTCTCGGCGCGATGCTCGTTCCCCGAGCGTCATCCGCAGTTCGCCGGCTTCCTCCATGCCTCGCCGGCGCAACTCTCCGACGCGCTGCGTGAGCACGATCTCGTCGTCGTGGTCGGCGCACCCGTGTTCACCTTCCATGTCGAAGGGCATGCCGCAATCTTCGACGGCGGCGCGACGATCTTCCAGATCACGGATGATCCGGATGCCGCAGCCGTGACGCCGGTCGGCACCAGCATCGTCGCCACGATGAAGCCGGCGCTGAGCCTGCTGCTCGACCTGCTGGCGGAGAGCAAACGGGCGACGCCCAAAGGCCGCACGCTGCCGCCGGCGCCGCAGGCCGCCGATCCGCTGCCGGTCGAATTCCTGCTGCACTCTCTGTCGCAGGCGATGCCCGACGGCGCATCGCTGGTCGAGGAAGTACCCTCGCACCGGCCGGCGATGCAGAAGTTCATGCCGATGCGCGGCCAGGACAGTTTTTACACCATGGCGAGCGGCGGCCTCGGCTACTCGCTGCCGGCGGCGGTCGGCATGGCGCTCGGCAAGCCGAAGAGCCGCACCGTGTGCCTGATCGGCGACGGCTCGGCGATGTATTCGATCCAGGCGCTGTGGACCGCCGCGCAACGCAAGCTGCCGCTGACCGTCGTCATCATCAACAATTCCGGCTACGGCGCGATGCGCTCGTTCAGCCAGGTGATGCAGGTGAGGAACGTGCCCGGGCTGGAGCTGCCGGGCATCGATTTCGTACGGCTTGCGGAGGGCATGGGCTGCCACGCGGTGCGGGTGAGCAAGGCGGCAGAGCTGGGCGAAGCGCTGAAGCGCGGGATGGCGTTTGAGGGCACGAGCCTCGTCGAGGTCATCGTGGATTCGGCGGTGCCGGTGCTGTACGGGCAGAAGCATTAGGGACGCGCTGTATCTCCTCATCGTCGTCCCGGCGAAGGCCGGGACCCATAACCCCAGGGAGTAGTTGTGGTGCGAAGGTGCCCACTACCAGTCTTCGTCAAACTCCTCCCTGTGGGTATGGGTCCCGGCCTTCGCCGGGACGACACCAAATTTGTCGCGTCACCACCGCAAGGCTACGACGCCAGAAATCCCCCGTCCGCGGCCAGCACGTGCCCGACCACGTAGGACGCGGCGTCGGACGATAGCCACACCACCGCTTCCGCCACCTCCTCCGGGCTCCCCATCCGCCGCAACGGCAGGCCTGCGGCTACCGTCGCGACGTCGCCGACGCCGGCACGCAGCATCATGTCGGTGACGACGCGGCCGGGGGCAATGGCGTTGATGCGGATGCCGCGCGGGGCGTTCTCCATGGCGGCTGAGCGCGTCAGCGAGATCGCCGCGGCTTTCGAGGCCGAATAGAGCGAGAAGCCGGGATTGGGATTGCGCACACCACTGACGGAGGCATTGACGACGATGCTGCCGCGACCTTGCGCCAGCATCGCCGGCAATTGATGGCGCAGGCACAGGAACAGCGCGCGGACATTGGTGTCGAACACGCTGTCGTAGATCTCCGTGCCCTGCTCTTCCAGCGGCGCGCGGCGCTCCTGGAAGCCGGCATTGTTGAAGGCAACATCGAGCCGGCCGCAACGCTCGACGGCGGTTCCGACGAGGCGCGCGACGTCGTCCTCGCGCGTGATGTCGGTCTTGAGCGCGATCGCGGCCGCGCCGACCTCGCGGCACGCCGCAGCGGTCGCCTCGATCTCGGCTTCGCGCCGGCCCGCAATGATGAGCGCTTCCGCGCCTTCGGACGCCATCCGTAGCGCGGTGGCGCGGCCGATGCCGCTGCCGCCGCCCGTCACCAGACAGACCTTGCCCCTCATCCGCTGACCAGCCGGCAAAGTTCCGCTCATGGGCCACTCCAAAAGGCTTGCGGGCGCCGCTGCACGCATATAGTTGTATGATACAACTATATGCCGGGAGTCAAGATGGCCGGGCTTTCTCTGATCGACGACATCCGCGCCGCCTCGCGCCTGATGGTGCGCGAGCTCGGCTTCATGGATGCGACGGTGGCGGCGTCGGACTATCCGCCCTCAGCCGTGCATACCATTCTGGAGATCGGCATCCGCGGGCCGATGACCTCGGGCGAGCTCGGCGATTTCCTGCGGCTGGAAAAATCCAGCGTCAGCCGCCTGGTGCGCAAGCTGATCGATTGCGGGGAACTGAAGGAGACGCCTGACGGGCTAGACGCACGCAGCAAGCTGCTGTCGCTGACGGCCAGGGGCCGGCGCACGCTGGAGGCGCTGCATGAATTCGGACGGCAGCAGGTGCGCGGCGCACTGGCGGCATTGACGGAGGCCGAGCAGCGCACGGTGCGCGAGGGCATGATGCTCTATGCCCGGGCGTTGCGGCAGAGCCGGGCGGAGGATGGGGCGGAGTCGGCGGCGTAGCCCGAGCCTCGCCATCGTCGTCCTGGCGAAAGCCAGGACCCATTACCCCAGGGAGTAATTTGGCGAAGACTCGTCGTTCGGTACGACGACCTCCCACAATAGATAGATCACGCGGTATGGGTCCTGGCTTTCGCCAGGACGACACCGAGATGGCGGCACCAGCCTTCCCTATTTCCCGAACTCTTCCCGCATCTTCGCCTGGATCTTCGCCATGCCGCCGATCCAGCGGTCGTAGTTCTCGGTCTTCTTGCGCATGTAGCCGAGCACCTGGGGGTGCGGCAGGATCAGGAAGGTTTCCTGCGCCAGGCCCGCGAGCACGTCACTTGCGACCTGCTCGGGCGTGAGATCGCCGTCGCCGGATTGCGGGCCCTTCGGGATCGAGCGCAGCATGTTGGTGTCGACGCCCTGCGGGCAGAGGATCGAGACCTTGATGTTGTCGGCCTTGTGCGAGATCGCGAGGTTCTCGGCAAAGCCGACCGCGGCGTGCTTGGTGGTGGAATAGGCGGGGCTGCCGACCTGCGACAGCAGGCCCGCGGCCGAGATGGTGTTGAGGAAATAGCCGCCGCCCCGCGCCTTCATCCGCGGGACCAGATGCCGGGCCGCGTAGACATGGGCCATGACGTGGATCGCCCAGCTCCGCTGCCACGGCTCGTCGGAGGCGCCGCCGGCATTGACCGACATCGGATCGAAACCGCCGCCGATGCCGGCATTGGAGCAGAACAATTCGATCGGGCCGAACTGCCGCTCGGTCTCCTCGATGACGTGGGCGATCTCTTTTTCCTGCGCGACATCGCATCTGAAGGCTGCACCATCAACCATGGCAGCGACGGCCCTGGCGTTGGCGGCGTCCATGTCCGCGACGACGACCTTGGCTGCGCCCGCCTTGTGAAACGCCTCGCACAGCGCCTTGCCGATGCCATTTGCGCCGCCCGTGACGACCACGACCTTGCCGGTCACCTGCATGCGACGTCTCCTCTTTTCTTATAGCGCTTCGCTTGTCTTATACGCTCTTATACCGCTTGGCTTATTCCGCGTCGCGGGTCCTGCTCAGCTCAACACGAGGTCGAGCACCGCGGTATAATGGCACGCCGCACCGGCCAAGACAAAGCCGTGCCAGATCGCATTCTGGAAGCGCAGCCGCCGCCAAGCATGGAAGATCACGCCGAAGCTGTAGAGCAGCCCGCCCGCAAGTATGAAGCCCAGCACCAGCGCAGGCAGCGCCTTGACCACGGCGTCGTAGAGCATCACGCCGCTCCAGCCCATCGCGAGGTAGATGCCGACCGCGACGCGGTCGAACCGGCCGGGATAGCGCAGCTTCAGCACGATACCGACGATCGCCACGCACCAGACGCAGACGAGCAGCGCCAGCGCGAAGACGCTGGCTTTCAGCTCCAGGATGAACGGCGTGTAGGTCGCGGCGATCAGGAGATAGATCGCCGAATGGTCGAAGCGCCGCAGCAGCCATTTGACCGGCGAGACCGGCCAGAGATTATAGGTCGCCGACAGCACCAGCATCGAGAGCAGGCCGGCGACATAGATCGAGACCCCGACGATGTCGGTGGCGTCGGCATAAAGCACCGCAAGCACCACCAGAACGGTCGCGGCGACGGTACCGGAGAACACACCAACCGCATGGATGATCCCGTCGGCGATCAGCTCGGCCCGGTCGTAGTTCCAGCCGATCGCGTCGGCTGCAGCATGGACGGAGGTGGATGCAAACTGTTTCAATTGGAAGACGGTCATGGCAATCCGCAAGGCAAGACAATGCCCTTGTTGTATGGGTCTTTCGGGATCGGCGCGTCGTTCAAACGGCTGATTTACCGACAAAGGCGGTGGAAGTATGAAGCTTGATTTTCCTCATGCAATTGCCACCTTTGTGAACAGCTTCACTTTTCCGCCCGCCGAGATCCCCTAACGTTCACATGGCATTCAGTTTCCAGGATATGGTCGAAGAGGCGCGCCTGTCGGCCCGGGCGCTGATCGACTATGGCGAGCACTTCTTCAATCCGACGGTGCGGCTCGGGGTCACCGGCCTGTCGCGGGCCGGCAAGACGGTGTTCATCACCGCGCTGATCCATGGGCTGACGCGCGGCGGCCGGTTTCCGGTATTCGAAGCCTATGCCTCGGGCCGGATCGCGCGGGCGCACCTCGCGCCGCAGCCGGACGATGCCGTGCCGCGCTTTGCCTATGAGACCCATCTGCGCGCGCTGGTCGAGGAACGGCACTGGCCGAATTCGACCGTCGACATCAGCGAGCTTCGGCTCGTCGTCGACTACCAGCGCCACAACGGCGCCGATCGCACCCTGACGCTCGATATCGTCGACTATCCCGGCGAGTGGCTGCTCGACCTGCCGCTGCTGCAAAAGAGCTACGAGCAATGGTCGGCGGAGAGTCTTGCGCTCTCGCGCGAGGCGCCACGCGCTCATCTTGCCGCCGGCTGGCACGCGCATCTTGCCACGCTCAAGCCTGACGCGCGCGAGGACGAGCAGGCGACACTGACAGCCGCAAAGCTCTTCACCGATTATTTGCGCGCGTGCCGCGAAGAACGCTTTGCCATGAGCCTGCTGCCGCCCGGCCGCTTCCTGATGCCCGGCAATCTCGCAGGCTCCCCGGCGCTGACCTTCGCGCCGCTCGACGTGCCCGTCGGCGGCCAGGCGCCGGACGGCTCGCTGTGGGCGATGATGGTGCGCCGCTTCGAAGCCTACAAAGACGTCGTGGTGCGTCCTTTCTTCCGCGATCACTTTGCGCGCCTCGATCGCCAGATCGTGCTGGCCGATGCGCTCGCCGCGTTCAACTCCGGACCCGAGGCGCTGCACGATCTCGAAGCCGCGCTCGCCGGCATTCTCGACTGCTTCAACATCGGCCGCAGCACCTTCCTCACCAGCCTGTTTCGGCCGCGCATCGACCGCATCCTGTTCGCGGCGACCAAGGCGGACCACCTGCATCATTCCAGCCACGACCGTCTCGAGGCCGTGCTCCGCCGCGCCGTGACGCAGGCGGTGGCGCGCGCGGAAAATACCGGCGCGCAGATCGACGTGGTGGCGCTCGCCGCGGTGCGCGCCACGCGCGAGGCGCAGGTCGCCCACGGCCGCGACAAATTGCCGTCGATCCTGGGAACACCGGCGGCGGGCGAAAGCGCCGGCGGCGAGTTCTTCGACGGCAACACGGAGGTTGCGACCTTTCCCGGCGACCTGCCCCTGGATCCCGAGCCGCTGTTCAACGGCACGGATGCCTTCCGCGGCCTCTCGACCGAGGCCGCCGAGAAGAGCGACTTCCGCTTCCTGCGCTTCCGCCCGCCAAAGCTCGCGCGCGAGGGTGACGGCGAGCCGGCGCTGCCACACATCCGCCTCGACCGTGCCTTGCAGTTCCTGATCGGAGACAAGCTCTCATGAACGAGCGATCCCCGCCGCGGCGGCCGGCGACGTTCCGGCTCGACGATCCCGGCGTCGTCGTCACCGAAGCCGACGAGACGGCGCGGCTCGGCCGCGGCACCATCCAGATCACGCCGGAGCACGATCCAGCGACATTGCCGGTGCCGATTGAAGCCGTGCTGCCCGCACGACGCGGCCTCCCCTGGGGCGCGCTGTTCTGGTCCGGCCTTGCCGGGCTGACGCTGCTCGGCGTCGGGCTCGGCGTGGTTCATCTGATCGAGGATTTGTTTGCGCGCAGCGAAAGCCTCGGCTTCGTCGGGCTCGCCTTCGCATTCGTCACCGCGCTTGCGCTCGCGGTGGTGATCGGGCGCGAGGCGTATGGACTGGCGCGCCTCGCGACGATCGAGAAACTGCATCAGCGCGCAGCCGCAGTCCTTGCCAGCGACGACCGCAAGGAGAGCCGCGTCATCGTGCAGGACCTCCTGAAGATCGCGCACCAGAATCCGCAGCTCGCACGCGCCCGCGCCACGCTGGAGAGCCACACCGGCGAGATCATCGACGGCGCCGACATGATCCGCCTCGCCGAGCGTGAATTGATGTCGCCGCTGGATGCGGAGGCGCGACGGCTGGTGTCGTCAGCGGCGCAAAAGGTCTCGATCGTCACGGCCGTTTCGCCCCGCGCGGCGATCGACGTGATGTTCGTGTTCGTCGCCGCGCTGCGTCTGATCCGCCAGCTTGCGTACCTGTATGGCGGACGGCCCGGCGCGCTCGGCATGATCCGCCTGCTCCGCCACGTCATCGCCCATCTCGCCATCACCGGCGGCATGGCCGCGAGCGACAGCCTGGTGCAGCAGATGCTGGGCCACGGGATTGCAGCGAAGCTGTCGCAGCGGCTGGGCGAAGGCGTGCTCAACGGATTGCTGACGGCGCGGCTCGGATTGGCCGCGATCGAGGTGACACGCCCGCTGCCCTTCGCGGCGCTGCCGCCGCCGAAGCTGTCGGATCTCGCGACGGATCTGCTGCGGAAGAAAGAGGGCGAGGAGGAGTAGCTTCTTCGCCTCTCCCCGCTTGCGGGGAGAGGCCGGAGCGCATCGCCAGATGCGATCCGGGTGAGGGGGACTCTCCGCGAGTCCAACTGTCACCTCCTCCGCGGAGACTCCCCCTCACCCCAACCCTCTCAGCGCGAGCGAAGCTCGTCGCGCATCGGCCTTCGCCAAGGCTTCGGCGGACAAGAGCGGGGAGAGGGAGAGGAAAGCCAGCACCCGCCACTGGAACAGCGGCGAATCCTTCGGCGGGGACAGCTCCGGGGTCCAGCCGGTGAGCTTTTCAAGCACGTAGGTATCGGTCAGAACACCGCGCCAGCGGCGTTCGACCCGACCGAGCTGCTCGCGCTTGGCGGGAATGTCCTCCCACAGCGATAAACGATTGTCGGGCTCGCGCCCGACATAGATGCCGGCGCGGCCCTTGATCCGATCGATGCCGGGATCGCGGAAATCCTGGAAGCGGCCGCGCTCGTTGATCTCGATGACAGGCACGCGGCCCCTGAACAGCCAGCGCATCATGGCATAGGTGCGGTAGTCCGTGGTCGCGATCCAGGTCGCGCCGGTCTCGTCCAGCGCAGCCTGCGCGCGCGCTGCAACCTGCTCGTAGCCGGCTTCGGCGCCGATCGGATCGATCTTGCCGAGGAAATTCCAGGGCGCGGCGACGTAGTAGAGGAACACGATGACGACGAAGGCGATGCCCGAGACGATCGCCGTATTCGCCCAGAACAGGCTCGACCGGATCATCCGCGCCGACCATTTTTCACGCGGCAGCATGGCGAGGTTCACCGCCGCAGCCGCGGAGCCGACCGGCCACATGAACATCGGCCAGGTGTCGCCGACCCGGAGCGTCAGCGATTTCGCGAGGAAATAGAGGAACGGCACCAGCACCGCGGTGGACAGCAGGATCGCGACCGGCTCGCGCGTGCGATAGCCGCGCCATGCCGTGATGACGAGGCCCGACAGTACCACCGGGAACATGACGAAGCCGACGAGACCGAATTGCAGGCCGATGTAGTCACCGACGGTGCGGAGCGAGATGCCGTAATTGGCGGTGGCGCGCACGCCCTGGAACCGGAACGAGGCCCAGTCATGCTGCGCATTCCAGATCAGCACCGGCGAGAACACGGCGATCGCAACCAGCACGGCCAGATAAGGGTAAGGACTGCGCAGCCAGCGCCAGCGCCAATCCGGCACGAGAAGAAAAGCGGCCACCGCCGGCGCGAACATGATCACGGTGAATTTCGACAGCATCGCCAGCCCGGCGAACAGGCCGGCCGCCAGCCACCAGCGTCCATCATCGCTCTGCGCCAGCCGCACCAGCGACCACATCATCGCCACCGCGAACGGGATCATCGCGACGTCGGGGGCGACCTTGGCCATCAAGAGGCCGTAGTAGAGCGCAGCCTCCGGCATCAGCACCGCCAACACGACCGCACGCGCATCATGGGTGAGGCGGCGGACGATGTCGGCGAGCAGGAGTTGCGTCACCAACATCGCGACGATGCCGCCGAAACGAACGCCGAGCGCAGTGTCACCGAAGATCGCGGTGCCGAAACGGATGAGCCAGGCGATGCCCGGGGGATGATCGAGGAAGCTGAGCGCCGCCTCCTTCGACCAGGTCCAGTAGTAGGCCTCGTCGGTGCGCAGCTCGATCGCGGAGGCGTAGACGATGCGCAGCAGCGTCATCGCGGCGATGACGAGCACGGCAGCAAGGATGAGACGGCGTTCGGCGCCGTCTGGCTTCGCGGAGATGTCGGGAGCGATCGTCACGGCCGCGCTTTTCCCCGACTTGGGAGGGGGAGTCAATGTGGGGGATATTGCCGCCATCTGCTGTCGTCCCGGACCAACGAGCGAAGCGAGTGCAGATCCGGGACCCATACCCACAGGGAGGGGTTTGGCGAAGACTCGGAGTTACCAGCCTGCCCGCAACTACTCCCTGTGGTATCGCGACGAGCGCAAGCGCTCGCGCGGGGGACCCGGATCGGCGCGCGCCTGTGGGCGCGCTTGTCCGGGACGACAGCGGAGGCTGACCGCGGCAGCGCGCCTTTGCCCACCCTACGGTTTCGTAACCTTGCCGCGCATGTGATCCCGAAAACTGTCCACCGCTGGAATTAAACGCTAGGCTGGCTGTTCTCCTTCATGAACTGATACAACCGAATCATGGCCACCGCTCCTGTCCACATGCCCGAACTCGTCCGCGCGACCAGCGTGCGGCAGGTGCGGCTTGTCTGCGGCGTCATCCTGTTCTCCTATGTGATCAGCCATTTCCTCAACCATGCGCTCGGCAACGTCTCGGTCGATGCCATGGAGGTCGGGGTCTACTACCACACCGCATTCTGGCAGTTCCTGCCGGTCGCGATCGTGTTCTACGCCGCCGCGCTCACCCATATGGGGCTCGGCATCTATGCGCTGTATCAGCGGCGGCAGTTCCGCTGGCGAACGATCGAGCCGCTCCAGCTCGTGCTGGGCTTGAGCATCCCCGCCCTGGTCATGGCGCACGTGATCGGTGTGCGGCTCGGCCAGACGCTGTACGGACACCAAAAACTCTATCCGCAGGAACTCTACCTGTTCTTCGTCGCGTCGAACCGCATCTGGACCATGACGATCCTGCTGATCATCGCCTGGATCCACGGCTGCATCGGCATTTATTTCTGGCTCCGCCTCAAGCCATTCTTCACGCGCGCCGCGCCCTATCTGCTCGCGGCCGCAGTGCTGATCCCGACGCTGGCGCTGCTCGGCGTCTATCAGGGCGGCCGCAGCGTAGCGATCGAAGCCGACGACGGGGAATGGCGCACGCACAATCTCACCCGCCGCCAGGTCGGCACGGTCGCGGAAGCCGACACGCTCGACCGCATCACCGGCGGCCTCACCATCGGCTATGTCGGCCTGCTCGGACTGGCGCTGGCCGCGCGCGGCGTGCGCGCCTTGCGCGAGCGGCGCGGCGGCATGATCGCGCTGTCCTACGGCAACGGCAAGACGGTGCGGGTCCCCAAGGGCCTCTCCGTGCTGGAAGCGAGCCTGCGCCACAATGTGCCGCATGCCAGCGTCTGCGGCGGCCGCGCCCGCTGCTCGACCTGCCGCATCCGCATCATCGGCGATCATGGCGCCCTGCCCGAGCCGTCACAGCGCGAGGCCTTCGTGCTCACCCGTGTCGGTGCCACCGACCCTTCGATCCGCCTCGCCTGCCAGCTGCGGCCGACGTCGGATCTCTCCTTCTTCCAGCTCTTTACGGCCCATACGCTCTCAGCGAGCGGGCAGGCCTCGACGCCCGCCAGGATCGGCCAGGAGCGCTATCTCGTCAGCCTGTTCGTGGACATGCGCGGCTCGACGCAGCTGGCCGAAAAGCGGCTGCCGTTCGACACCGTCTTCATCGTCAACCGCTTCCTCGGCGCGGTCTCGCAGGCCGTGGTCGAGAGCGGCGGCCAGCCGAACCAGTTCGTCGGCGACGGCATGCTGGCGCTGTTCGGGCTGTCGGCCGATCCGCAACAAGCCTGCCGGCAGGCGCTGAAGGCCGCCGCTAGCATCGCCACGCATATCGACGAGCTCAACGAGCTCCTGAGCCACGATCTGCGCCAGCCGATCCGCTTCGGCATCGGTATTCACGGCGGCGAGGTCATCATCGGCGACATCGGCTATCGCGATCACATCGTGTTCACGGCGCTGGGCGATGCCGTCAACGTCGCCGCCCGCCTCCAGGACATGACCAAGACGCTGGCCTGCGAGGCCATCGTCTCGGAGGAGGTCCGCCGCACCGCGGGCCTCGCCGACGACGCGCTGCCGCAGCAGGAGGTCGCGATCCGCGGCCGCGACGAGCCGATGGCCGTGCGCGTGGTTGCGGACGCCAGGGAGCTGGCGATGCTGGTCGATCGCGGCGCGCGGGTGGCGGCGTAAGACAACAACGAGCGCGGTGCGCTCCCTCTCCCGCTTGCGGGAGAGGGTTGGGGAGAGGGTGTCTCCGCAACGGGACAGTCCCCTAGAGGAAAGAGCCCTCACCCGCGCCTTCGGCGCGACCTCTCCCGCAAGCGGGAGAGGTGGAGCGCACCACCGTCGCGGCGACAGCTCGACTCTCATTACGAACGCAACACCGGCTTGCTGCAACGCAGCGGCATGGGCCTGCTGCGAAAGCACGAATTGACTTCATCGGCATCGTTGCGACAGATGAATGCAGGATCGCGGTGATGACCGCGAGCCACCGAAAAGCTCCGGGAGGGGACCAGATGTTCGATCGACGCGACCTGCTCAAGGGAGCGGGGCTTGCCGCCATGGCGGCCACACTGAATTCAACCAAAGCGCTGGCGCTGGACACCGCCACCCTGCCCTTCGCCAACGGCGAACGGCCGCTGGTGAAATATCCGCAGAAGCGGCCGATGATCGGCCTGACCAGCCGGCCGCCGCAACTCGAGACCCCGTTCGCGGTGTTCAACGACGGCCCGATCACGCCGAACAACGCGTTCTTCGTGCGCTATCACCTCTCCGACCTGCCCTACAATCTCGACCCCGACAAGTTCACGCTCGAGATCAAGGGCAAGGTCGACAAGCCGCTCAAGCTGTCGCTCAAGGACATCCGCAAAATGAAGGCGACCGAAATCGTCGCCGTCAACCAGTGCTCCGGCAACAGCCGCGGCTTCTTCGAGCCGCGTGTCGCCGGCGGCCAGCTCGCCAACGGCGCGATGGGGAATGCACGCTGGCGCGGCGTGCCGCTGAAGACCGTGCTCGATATGGCGGGCGTGCAGGCCGGCGCCAAGCAGGTCACGTTCAACGGCATGGACGGCCCGGCCAGCGACAAGACGCCTGACTTCGTCAAGGCGCTCGACATCGACCACGCCAGCGACGGCGAGGTGATGCTGGCCTACGGCATGAACGGCGAGGACCTGCCGTTCCTCAACGGCTTCCCGCTGCGCCTGATCGTGCCCGGCTATTACGGCACCTACTGGGTCAAGCACCTCAACGAGATCACCGTCATCGACAATGTCTATGACGGCTTCTGGATGAAGTCGGCCTATCGCATTCCTGATACCCCGAACAATGCAATCGAGCCGGGCACCACGCCGAAGGCGACGATCCCGATCAACCGTTTCACCATCCGCTCCTTCATCACCAGCGTGCCTGACGGCGCCAAGCTGAAGGCGGGAGCTACGACGCTGCGCGGCATCGCCTTCGACGGCGGCAAGGGCATCAAGGACGTCGCGGTCTCCACCGACGGCGGCAAGACCTGGACGAGCGCGAAGCTCGGCAAGGATCTCGGCAAATACTCGTTCCGCGAATGGAAGCTGCCGGTGAAGCTCGCGGCCGGTTCTTACGAGCTAAAGGTCCGCGCCACCGGCAATGGCGGCGAGACCCAGCCGGACACGCCGCGCTGGAACCCGGCGGGTTATTTGCGCAACGTCGTCGAAACCGTCCGCGTGACGGTGGCCTGAAGGAGAATGATCATGCAGCGCACCGTTCTCCTCGCCATCTCGCTCGCTCTCGCCGCCGGCATCACTGCCGCGACTGCGGCGCCCGTCAATTACCAGCTGCCGGACGAGGTCGCCGCCTTCAAGCCCGGCCCCAATCTCGAGGTCGTGCAAGGCAATTGCAGCGCCTGCCACTCGGCCGACTACATCAACACGCAGCCGCCGATGAAGGACAAGAAGGGCTTCTGGCAGGCCGAGGTGACCAAGATGATCAAGGTCTATGGCGCACCGATCGACGATGCCGATGTCGGCAAGATCGTCGATTACCTGGCCGCGACGTATTGACGGAGCGCGGGCCGATTGACCGCGAAACGGGCAAAACCGGCAAAAACGCCGCGAAGTTGAGCGGAATTCGGCAAAAGGCTGATGTGGTTTGAGCTACCAAGCCTGCCACAATCCGCGTATCCTGTTAGGACCGAACCGGCCGGTTGGCGGGGACTGGCGGTTCGAGATCTTGGAGGAAGACCCGCGGAGAAGTCGTGATGGCTAAAGGTACGGTCAAGTGGTTCAACCCGACGAAGGGTTATGGATTTATCCAGCCTGCGTCGGGCGGCAAGGATGTGTTCGTGCATATCTCGGCAGTGCAGAAAGCCGGTCTGTCGACCCTCAACGAGGGACAGACGGTTGAATACGAAGAGATCGCAAACCGGGGCAAGACCTCCGCAGAAAACCTCAAAGTATAAGCCCGCCAGCGTTTCGCTGCCTCCCGGATCAAATCCGGGAGCGAGGCCAAGAAAATTTAGAAGACGGCCAGTGCATTCGACGACGGGCGTTGCGACTGCACACGGATAGCTATTTTTCCCGCGAAGACCGCTCATTCAACGCCACGGCAATGACAATCGCGACGGCACTTCCCTAGCCCACCGGCAACGGTGCGTCGCGCTTGATCTCCTCCATCACCGCGTAGGTCCGCGTCTCGCGCACGCCCGGCATCGACAGCAGGGTCTCGCCGAGGAAACGCCGATACGCCGTCATGTCCGCAAGCCGCGCCTTCACAAGATAGTCGAATCCGCCGGCGACCATGTGACACTCCAGGACTTCAGGCGCGAGTTTCACCGCGCGCGCAAAGCGCTCGAAATTGTCCGGCGTGGTCTTGTCGAGCAGCACCTCGACGAACACCAGAAGCCCGAGGCCGAGCCGGTGCGGATTGAGTCGCGCGCCGTAGCCTTCGACAAAACCCTCGCGCTGCAAGCGCTTCAGCCGCTCGCCGATCGATGTCGGCGACAAGCCGATGCGTTCGGCGAGCTCGACATTGGCGATTCGCCCATCCTCCTGCAAAATCGAGAGGATTCTCCGGTCTATTCGATCAAGTTCCATATTTTATCTGGCTAAAACGGTATCTACCTTCATTTTCTAAGGCAAATCGACTAACTTGTCTATCGAACTCCGGTAACGCGGGCCTTATCCTGGATTTGAGCCACAGGACACGCCATGCCGAACATCCCGCCTCCCTTCACCGCCCGCTGCGCGCCCGATGATGCCGAGATCGCCGCGCGCCTGTTGCCGGCGTCGCATCTCAGCCCGCCGCAGGAGGCGCGGATCGACCGCACCGCGACACGGCTGATCGAGGCGATCCGCAAGCGCGACGACCGGCTTGGCGGGGTCGAGGACATGCTGCGGGAGTTCGCGCTCTCGACCAAGGAAGGCCTCGCACTGATGGTGCTGGCGGAGGCGCTGTTGCGCGTGCCGGACGCGCGCACCGCCGACCAGTTCATCGAGGACAAGCTCGGCGAGGGCGACTTCATCCATCACGAGACCAAGTCCACCGCCTTCCTGGTCAACGCCTCGGCCTGGGCGCTCGGCCTGTCGGCGCGGGTGATCCAGCCCGGCGAGACGCCCGACGGCACCATCGGCCGGCTGGTGAAGCGGCTCGGCGCGCCGGCGGTGCGCACCGCCACGCGCCAGGCGATGCGGCTGATGGGCAATCATTTCGTGCTGGGTGAGACCATCGAGCAGGCGCTGGAGCGGGGTAAGCCGCGCTCTGGCCAGAAGACGCGCTACTCCTTCGACATGCTCGGCGAAGGCGCGCGCACCGCGGCGGACGCCAGGCGTTATTTCGACGCCTATGCCAGCGCGATCGAGACGATCGGCAAGGCGGCCGGCAACCATGCCCTGCCCGACCGGCCCGGCATCTCCGTCAAGCTCTCGGCGCTGCATCCGCGCTTCGAGGCGATCAGCCGCGCGCGCGTGATGGTCGAGCTGGTGCCGCAGCTGCTCGATCTGGCGCAGCGCGCCAAGGCGCATGATCTCAACTTCACCGTCGATGCCGAAGAAGCGGACCGGCTGGAATTGTCGCTCGACGTGATCGCGGCAACGCTGGCCGATCCCTCGCTCAAGGGCTGGGACGGTTTTGGGCTCGCGATCCAGGCCTATCAGAAGCGCGCCAGCGCAGTGATCGACTATGTCGACGCGCTCGCCCGCGCCCATGACCGCAAGCTGATGGTGCGGCTGGTCAAGGGCGCCTATTGGGACACCGAGATCAAGCGCGCGCAGGAGCGCGGGCTCGACGGCTATCCCGTGTTCACGCGCAAGGCGATGACGGATCTGAACTACGTCGCCTGCGCCTCGAAGCTGCTGGCCCTGCGGCCACGCATCTTCCCGCAATTCGCCACCCACAACGCGCTGACGGTCGCGACCGTGCTGGAGATGGCCGAGGGCAGCAGCGGCTTCGAATTCCAGCGCCTGCACGGCATGGGCGAGGCGCTCTACGAGCAGCTCGCCAAGGATCACGCAGACATCCCCTACCGCACCTACGCCCCGGTCGGCAGCCATCGCGACCTGCTCGCCTATCTGGTGCGGCGACTGCTGGAGAACGGTGCCAACTCCTCCTTCGTGGCGCAGGCGGCCGATTACCGCGTCCCGGTCCCGGCGCTGTTGCAGCGTCCGGCGGATGCGATCGTCCGGCCGCAGGCGGCGGCCCATCCCAGGATTCCGCTCCCCTGCGATCTGTTCGCGCCGGAGCGGCGCAATTCGCGCGGCGTCGAATTCGGCGCGCGCACCGCGCTCGACCAACTGCTGACCGACGTCAAGGCCGAGACAGGCGACCTCAAGCCGATCGCCGATGCAACGCCGGACCAGGCCCACGCAGCGGTGGCCGCAGCGCGCGCGGGTTTCGCCGGCTGGAGCCGGACGCCCGCGGGCATACGCGCGGCGGCGCTGGAGCAGGCCGCGCACCTGTTGGAGAGCCGTAGCGCCCATTTCATCGCGCTATTGCAGCGCGAGGGCGGCAAGACGCTCGACGATGCGCTCTCGGAGCTGCGCGAGGCCGCCGACTTCTGCCGCTACTATGCCGCGCAGGGCCGCAAGCTGTTCGGCAGCGAGACGGCGATGCCAGGCCCGACCGGCGAGAGCAACGCGCTCACCATGCGCGGCCGCGGCGTCTTCGTGGCGATCTCGCCGTGGAATTTCCCGCTGGCGATCTTCCTCGGCCAGGTCACGGCGGCGCTGATGGCCGGCAACAGCGTTGTCGCAAAACCCGCCGAGCAGACGCCGCGCATCGCGCGCGAGGCCGTAGCCCTGCTGCACGAGGCCGGCATCCCCAAGAGCGCGCTGTATCTCGTCACCGGCGACGGCCGCATCGGCGCGGCGCTGACCGCGCATCCCGACATCGCCGGCGTCGTCTTCACCGGCTCGACCGAGGTCGCCCGCAGCATCAACCGGGCGCTCGCGGCCAAGGATGGGCCGATCGTGCCCCTGATCGCGGAGACCGGCGGCATCAACGCCATGATCGCCGATGCCACCGCGCTGCCGGAGCAGGTTGCCGACGACGTTGTCACCTCCGCGTTCCGTTCCGCCGGCCAGCGCTGCTCGGCACTGCGGCTGCTGTTCGTGCAGGAGGACGTCGCCGACCGCATGATCGAGATGGTCGCGGGTGCCGCGCGGGAACTGAAGATCGGCGACCCCAGCGATGTCGCAACCCATGTCGGGCCGGTGATCGACGTTGAGGCCAAGCAGCGCCTCGATGCGCATATCGCGCGGATGAAGACGGAGGCGCGGCTGCACTTTGCCGGTCCCGCGCCGGAGGGCTGCTTCGTCGCGCCGCACATCTTCGAGCTCACGGAGGCCGGCCAGCTCACCGAGGAAGTGTTCGGCCCAATCCTGCATGTCGTGCGCTATCGGCCCGAGAACCTCGAACGCGTGTTGCGGGCGATCGAGCGCACCGGCTACGGGCTCACGCTCGGCGTCCACTCCCGCATCGACGACAGCATCGAGGCGATCATCGACCGCGTCCAGGTCGGCAACATCTACGTCAACCGCAACATGATCGGCGCCGTGGTCGGCGTGCAGCCGTTCGGCGGCAACGGCCTGTCCGGAACCGGCCCGAAGGCCGGCGGCCCGCACTACCTCGCGCGCTTTGCCACCGAGCAGACCGTAACCATCAACACGGCTGCGGCCGGCGGCAATGCTGCGTTGCTGGCTGGGGAGGAGTGAGTCCCGGAAGGAGCGTTGCATCCCGCCGAAACATCGGTCTAATGCAGCCTTGATCCGACCCGCGCCAATTCCAGCGCGCGGGAAACAACAAGAGCGAGGGAGCAACGCCGCGATGGACAAGGGCATTTTTGCGGGGCTGAAGGTTCTGGACTGCGCGAGCTTCATCGCAGCGCCCGCGGCCGCGACCGTGCTGTCGGATTTCGGTGCCGACGTCATCAAGATCGAGCCGCCCGGCGCCGGCGACCCCTACCGCAATCTGCCCAACCTGCCGGGCTACCCGACCGGCGAGCACAATTTCGCCTGGCTGCTGGAGGCCCGCAACAAGAAGAGCCTCGCGCTCGATCTCTCCAAGCCGGAGGCGCAGGCGGTGCTCTACAAGCTGGTCGAAGAGACCGACGTCTTCATCACCAACATGCCGCCGCCGGTGCGCACCAAGCTCGGCATCACCTATGACCACCTCGCCCATCTCAACGATCGGCTGATCTACGCCTCCTTCACCGGCTATGGCGAGAAGGGCGAGGAAGCCAACAAGCCCGGCTTCGACAGCAACGCCTATTGGGCGCGTTCCGGCCTGATGGACCTCGTCCGCGCCGATACCGATACGACGCCGGCCCGCTCCGTCGCCGGCATGGGCGACCACCCCTGCGCCATGGCGTTGTACGGCGCGATCGTCACCGCGCTCTATCAGCGCGAGAAGACCGGCAAGGGCTCGCATGTCGCTTCCAACCTGATGGCGAACGGGGTGTGGGCGGCGAGCGTGCTGGCGCAGGCAAAACTCTGCGGCGCCAAGTTCGGTGAACGGCGCCCGCGCGAGCGCGCGCTGAATGCGGTCGCCAACCACTATCAATGCAAGGATGGCCGCTGGCTGATCCTGTCGCTGCTGAGCGAGGAGAAGCAGTTTCCGACGCTGGCCAAGTGCCTTGGCCGCGAAGACCTGATCACCGATCCACGTTTTGCCACCAAGCCCGACCGCCACGCCCGCTCGGTCGAGCTGATCAAGATTTTCGACGAGACTTTCGCCACCAAGGACCTTGCCGAATGGCGCAAGATCCTCGACGGCAACGGCCTCGTGTTCGGCATCGTCGGCATTCTGGACGACATCCCGAACGACAAGCAGATGCTCGACAACGAGGTGCTGGTGCCGTTCGAGAACGACACCATGCTCACCATCTCCAGCCCGATCTGGGTCGACGGCACCAAGAAGGTGCAGCCGCGCAAGCCGCCCGGCGTCGGCGAGCACAGTGACGAGATTTTGCGCGGAGCGGGATACGACGAGGCAGCGATCAAGCAGCTGCGGTCAAACGGGGCGGTGGGCTAGGACGCGCTAATGTGTCTTGATGAAGCACATGCCGATGCGGCGCGAGGCCGCGGCAGCCTGACAGGTCAAACCTTTGGCACAGCTCCATGACGTAAAACTCTTGTCCGGCGTTCCCGATCCCGCATCTTGCAAGGAACAATGCGCTCCCCAGCCGTCCTGATATTCGGTGCCGGCCAATTCCTGGCTGCCGCGGGTCTGCGGTCGGCTGGCGAATCCGCGTGAGAAATCAGGCCGCTGTCCGGCCGCGAACGCGGTCAGGATGTCGCGGCGGCGAAGCTGGTCGCCAAGGAAATGCGGCGAGGCCGGCACGATGGTGGCATTGGACGGCTTGTCCGCCAGCCAATCCACGCCCGGAAAATGGAAGCCGCCGATGCCGCGGGTCTGGTGACAGCCGGCGCAAGTGACGTCGTTGAGACGGCGCTGGAAGCCCGCGACCGAGCGGATGTTCTGCACGTCAGCGCGCGCGGTCGCCTGCTTCAACGCGCTAACCACATCACTGTCCGTGAAGACGGGATTGTCCTTGCCTTCGCCTTGCATCATGCCGAACTCCGGCTGCAACGCGGAGGCATCGAGGCCGGCCGGTGTCGGCACCACCGCGGCCTTGGCCAAAAATTTCTCGGGGATCAGCACCGTGCCGCGATCGAACTCGCGCAGATGGTCGGGCGCGAGCAGCCACTCTTTGAAGTCGCGCCGGAGATCATTGTCCGCAAAAATCCGGTCGCGATCGATCTGGTTCTCCAGCGTCGATTCCTCGAACGTCTTCGTCGCGGCGTCGTACTTGAACACCTTGAGCAAATAGTCCGAGCGGAAGTCGTGCAGCGCCGATTTCGGCGCGATCGAGACCTGGATGTTGGTCTCGATGCGATCGAGCATGGCATCGTAAGGATAGAAGCCGCCGCCGATCAGCCCCTGCCAGTCGCCATTGTCGAGCCAGCGCCGCGCGACCTCGGCGCAGGTGACCGGCTTGCCGTTCGAGGCGATCTGGCGGGCCTCACGCGCCTTCAGCACCAGGTTGAACGTCATCGGCAGGCGCGTCGCCGTCTTGCTCCCGTCCGGTCCGGCGTCGAAACGGGTGAGCCGATAGATCAGGCGGATCTCGCCGCAGGAATCCTCCGCGACATAGGCGCGGTCCATGCGGTTGACGATGCCGGCCAGCACGAAACGCGTGTTGGGGGATTTCAGCGCGGCCCGATCGAACAGCTGCACGTCAAAGCCTTCGCCGACGCCGATGGTCTCGCTCGGCCATGCCGCCTTGTGTCCCGCGATGTAGCGATCGAACTCCGCGTCGATTGCCGGCGGAATTGGCGCAAGCTGCGGCATCGAGGAGAACAGCAGATCGTTCGTGAGCGGAAAGTTCGCGTTGCGCTCCGGCCATAACAGGCGCGAGATCGTGAGCGCATCGTTCTGGTCGAGCCTGCGCAGGACATCGGGATCGGTGATCGCCGTGCCGCGCGTGAGCTGTGCATTCTCCGCTGCCGATAGCGACATGGCGCCACCAAGAAGCACGACGACAGCAAGGAGAATTCGCAACACGCGGCTCATGCCTTCAGTAACACCGCGCAAGGACCCCTATTCAAGAAAAAAGGCGCTTCACATGGTGGTGAAGCGCCTCTTCGAAAGTCGAATTCCGACAGCTTAGCGCGCGACGATCAGGCCCTTGCTGGTAACAACCACCCAGCGGCCGTCCTGGCGGCGGATCGCATCGACGCGGCCAACGCCGGGAATGGGATCGCCGGCATAAACCTCGTAAAGGCCGCCCCGGCCCTCGATCAGCGCGCCGCCATTGGCGACGTCGCGCAGGACCCAGCCCTCGATCGTCGGGAGCCGGCCGACCTCGGTCTTGGGCGCGGCGGGCACCGGAGCCGGTGCGGCGGCAGCGGTCGCAACCTGGGTCGGCGCGATCGAGCCGGTGGTCTCCCTGGCGGGTGTGGCGGCAGCCTGCGCGGGGGCTGCGGGCGGCGTGGCACGGAGCTTGTCCACGGTCTCGGACAGTTTTGCGATCCTGGCCATCGGCTCGGCCTGCGCCTTCTCGAGCTTGTCGAGACGGTCGTTGGCCCGGTTGAACTGGTTGAGACCGGTCTTGGAGGTGTGCTCGACATTCGCCTTGAGCGCGACGAGGTCGGCATCGATCCGCGCGACGGAGGCATCGAGCGCGCTGGTGTCGGCGACCTGCGCTGGCGCCGGAACCGGAGCTGCAAAGTGCATCATGCCGGCGGTCGCGAGCACGCCGCTGATCGCGCCGACGCTGGCGGCAATCGCCACCACCGCGGCCATCGCCGACAGGCGACGCTTGCCGCCGGCCTCGCGCGGCTCGTCCGCCTTCACGTGGGGGGCGAAATCCTCGCGGTCCCAGGCGCGATCCGAGGGGGGCATGACGATGAGCTTGCCCGGCTTCGGCTCGGGCCTGGATTCAGCCTGCGGCGTGGCGCTGAACTTCGGCACCTCGATCCTCGAGGCTTCGATCCTGGGCGGCTCGACCTTGACTGGATCGGCTTTGGGCGGCGTCTCATGGTCGGGGGCAATCGAAGGGGCCTCGATCCCGGCAGCCTCGACGGCCTGCGGCGCGGTCGCGGCGGCTTCGACGCTCGTCTGTTCGCCGGTCTCTTGGGCAGCCTGATCAGCCATTGGTTCGCTCACGGCTCAAATACTCCACGCTGGATTGACCTTTTGGTAACTTTCATTGCTTGCGAAATCCTTACCTTCGGACCCGCTTACCGAAATTTTAGGAAGTCATCAGGGGCCGAATTTGGCCGGGAAAGTGGAACCGGTGTGGCGGGCGTGAAACAATTTGTAACCAGGGGAAGATGAACGGCAGGGCAACGGTCGGGCCGCCGCCCTTCGAGGACAGCCGAAGAAGCGGCCGCCTCGAGCGACAACCGCTTCGCGGTTGCGCGGGGGTGACGGTGAGAGAGTTGGGCGCGCAATCTCGACCTCGTCATTGCGAGCGTAGCGAAGCAATCCAGACTGCCACCGCGGAAAGACTCTGGATTGCTACGCTACGCTCGCAATGACGGCGTGCGGATTACTGGCAGGCGCTCACATCGTCACGGGCGCATCCGGCAGCTCGTTGCGATGCGGGCCCTGCGGAGGAAAATGCTTTGCCAGCTCGCGCGACACGGCTGCGATGCCTTCGATCACGCCGCGCTCGAACTGGCCGGACCTGAACTCCGCCTCCATCGCGCGGCAGATGGTCTCCCAGCCCGCCGCCCCCACCTTCGCGTCGATGCCGCGGTCGGCGATGATCTCGACGTCGCGATCGGCGAGCAGGAGATAGATGAGGACGCCGTTGTTGTGCGCGGTGTCCCAGATGCGCAAATGCGAGAACACGTCGAGCGCGCGCTCGCGCGCCGGCTGGTTGCGGAACAGGGGGCCGCCGTCGAGCGCGCCTTCGACGACGAAGCGGACCTGGCCGGAATGGGTGGTCTCACCCTGCTTGATCGCCTGCTCGATGCGGGTGAGCACCTTTGGCGGAAAAATCCGCTTTGCCCGCCAATGATGCTGCACCAGATGTCTGGCAATGCGCTTGATGCTCATGACCGCTACCAGCTCCCCGAGGCGCCGCCGCCGCCAAAACTGCCACCACCGCCGCTGAAGCTGCCGCTGTCGCTGGACGACGAGCCGCTGCTCCAGCCGCCTCCCGAGGATCCGCTCGACCACGAGCCCCGACGCGACGACCCCGTACTTGGTCCCATCGCGGAAACCACATCGGCGATGAATCCGATGATGAAGCCGGCGACGCCGAGCACCATGGCAAGCCCGAAAGAACCGAGAATGAGCCAGGTCAATGCTGCGATGATGCCCCCGGTCGCCAATGATCCGAGCAGCCGCCCCAGCATGGCCCGGAAGAACCCGCCGACCCCGATCGAGGCGAACACCGTCACGAAGAAGAGCGGCCCGATGTCGTCCAGATTGCCGAAATTCACGCTGGGCGAGGGAACCGGCAGCGGCTCGCCGTCGATGACGCGGATCATGCGATCGACGCCATCCGAGATGCCGCCGCTGAAATCGCCCGTTCTGAATTTCGGTGTGATGATCTCGTCGATGATCCGCCGCGAGGTGACGTCGGTGAGCGCGCCTTCGAGGCCGTAACCGACCTCGATGCGCAAATGCCGGTCGTTCTTGGCAACGACGAGGATCGCGCCATCGTCGACCTTCTTGCGGCCGACCTTCCAGGCCTCCGCAACCCGGATCGAGAACTGCTCGATCGTTTCCGGCTGCGTGGACGGCACGATCAGCACGGCGACCTGGCTGCCTTTGCGCGTCTCGAAGTTGCGCAGTTTTTGCGTGAGCGCAGCAATGTCGCCGCTGGAGAGCGTGCCGGTCTGGTCGACCACGCGGCCGGTGAGCTGCGGCACCGCGACGTCGGCCGCGGCGGGGAATGCGAAGGCGAGGAGGAGTGCGAAGACGAACCACACACTCAGTGTCATCGCCCGGCTTGACCGGGCGATCCAGTATTCCAGAGACGGCAGCGAGATACGGAAAGGCCGCGGCGTACTGGATTCACCGCTTCCGCGGGGAATGACAGTGGTGGGCGTGGCGCGCATGAGAGGCGAACGCACTTACTTCGATGGCGCGGGCGCAGGATTGAAATCGACCTTCGGCGCGGTCGAGATCTCCTTCTCGTTCTCGACCGAGAAGTTCGGCTTCTCCTTGTAGCCGAACGTCATCGCGGTGAGGTTGGTCGGGAACGAGCGGATGGTGACGTTGTAATCCTGCACCGCCTTGATGTAGCGGTTGCGCGCCACCGTGATGCGGTTCTCGGTGCCCTCGAGCTGGGACATCAGGTCCTTGAACAGCGCGTCCGACTTGAGCTGCGGATAGTTCTCGGTGACGACCAGGAGGCGCGACAGCGCGCTGGAGAGCTCGCCCTGGGCGGCCTGGAACTTCTGGAAGGCCGCGGGGTCGTTCAGCACCTCCGGCGTTGCCTGGATGCTGCCGACCTTGGCGCGCGCATTGGTGACGCCGAGCAGCACGTCCTTCTCCTGCTGGGCAAAGCCCTTCACCGAGTTGACGAGGTTGGGCACGAGATCGGCGCGGCGCTGATACTGGTTCACGACCTCGGACCAGTTGGCCTTGATCTGCTCGTCCTCGCTCTGGATCGCGTTGTAGCCACAATTGGTGAGGCTGAGCGAGGCCAGCGCCGCCAGCACGGTCAGGATCTTGCGCATCAAAATTTCTCCCGGTGGAATCCGGCGCAAACTATCAGAAGGGCCCTGGCGAGTGTCGAGATTTCTTCTCGTCATTCCCGGGCGATGCGACGGGACCGCGCAAGCGCGGCCCGGAGCATCGAAGAATCTCGAGATTCCGGGTTCGCTTGGCGCCCCGGAATGACTGCAACAAGCATATGCGCGCCCCATCGCCAGCCGATTGACGCAAGCCCCTTGCCTATCACCGGCCAACATAGTCAACTCAACGAAACAATAAGACCAAACGGAAACGCCAGGGGGAACGCGATGTCCTCGTTCGAGACCATCCTCGTGGAGCGGCCGGAGCCGGCGATTGCCCGGGTCGTCATGAACCGGCCCGATGCGCGCAACGCGCAGAACCTGCAAATGACCTACGACCTCAACGCTGCCTTCGATGCCGCGGTGCAGGACGACACGGTCAAGGTGATCATCCTTGCCGGCAACGGGCCGCATTTCTCCTCGGGCCACGATTTGCGCCCGGGCGGCAAGAATGAAGCGGGCGTCGATTTTCCGCCGATCGGAAATTGGGGCGGCTTCGCCGAAGCCAACGCGCACGGCCGCTTCGCGCGCGAGCAGGAAATATATCTCCAGATCACGCGCCGTTGGCGCAATCTGGCAAAGCCTGTTATCGCCGAGGTGCACGGCAAGTGCATCGCCGGCGGCTTGATGCTGGCCTGGGCCTGCGACCTCATCGTCGCCAGCGACGATGCGCAGTTCTGCGATCCCGTGGTCGCCATGGGCGTCTGCGGCGTCGAATGGTTCGTGCATCCTTGGGAGCTCGGGCCGCGCAAGGCCAAGGAATTCCTGTTCACGGCCGACAGCTGGAGCGCGCAGGAGGCGCATCAGCTCGGCATGGTCAATCAGGTCGTGCCACGCGCGGAGTTGTCATCGCGCGTGCTGGAGCTGGCGCGCCGGATCGCATCAAAGCCGTCCTTCGCGCTGAAGCTGACCAAGGAGGCGGTCAATCGTTCGGTCGATGTGATGGGCCAGCCGGCTGCAATCGACCAGGCCTTTGCCCTGCATCAGCTCTGTCACGCCCATAACCTTCAGGAGTTCGGCATGATCGTCGATCCATCGGGCCTGCATCCCTCCGTGCGCAAGCCGCCGGCGGCCGCGGAGTAGACGCGATGGACCTCAATCTGAGCGACGAGCAACGGCTGCTGCGCGAAAGCGCGGAACGCTTCGTGGCCGAGAGCTACGATGCCGATCATCGCCGCAAGATGGCGAACGATCCGCTCGGCTTCAGCCCGGCGGTATGGACGCAGTTTGCCGAGCTCGGCTGGTTGGCGTTGCCGATCCCGGAGCAGTTTGATGGGCTCGGCGGTGGTGCGGTCGACATCGGCATCTTGATGGAAGCCTTCGGCCGCGGGCTAGTGTCGGAGCCTTATGTCGCGACGGTCGTGCTCGGAGCCGCGCTGATCGACAGATGCGGCAGCACGGCGCAGAAGCAGGCGAGCCTGCCGAAGATCGCGGACGGGTCGTTCAAGCTGGCGCTTGCGCATTCCGAACGCGCAGCGCGGTTCGATCTCGCCAAAGTTGCGACCGCAGCCAACAAGACCGCGCAGGGCTGGCGTCTTGCCGGCAGCAAGATCGCCGTGCTCGACGGCCATGCCGCCGACGAGATCATCGTCTCCGCGCATATTCACGATCATCGGGGGCCATCGGGGCGGATCGGCCTGTTCCTGGTGCCGGCAACGGCGCCGGGCCTCTCGATCTCCGACTATCCGCGCCTCGGCGGCGGGCGCGCCTGCAATATCGAGCTGCCCGACGTGCATCTTCCGGAGGATGCCCTGCTCGGCGACGGCAAGGATGCGCTGCCCGCAATCGAATGGGCCGTCGACCGCGCCATGGCCGCGCTCGGCGCGGAGGCCGTCGGCATCATGCAGATGCTGCTGGAGACGACGCTGGAATACACCAAGATCCGGAAGCAGTTCGGCCGGCCGCTGTCCGCCAACCAGGTGATCCGCCACCGCCTCGCCGACATGGCGATGCAGGTGGACGAGGCGCGCTCGATGGCGCTGCGCGCCGCGCTGAAGGCAGACAGCACGCCGATCGAGCGCGCACGGGCCGCGTCGGGCGCAAAGGCGAAGATCGGCAAATGTGCGCGCTTCGTCGGCGAGCAGTCGATCCAGCTTCACGGCGGCATGGGCGTCACCGAGGAGCTCGAGGTCGGCGCCTATTTCAAGCGGCTCGTCGCCTTCGACACGCTGTTCGGCGGCAGCGCGCACCACTATGCCCGCCACGCCCGGCTTGGCCGCGCCGGCGTGCCGGCCTGAACCGAAAGGAGCGCATCATGGACCTGTCGTTCAATGCCGAGGAGCGCGCCTTCCAGGACGAGGTGCGCGGCTTCATCGCCAAAAATCTCACCGAGGAGATGAAGCGCGCGACCGCGCTGACGCCGTCGGTGTTTTCCGATCCTGATATCGGCATGGCCTGGCAGCGCGCGCTGCACAAGCAGGGCTGGGGCGCGCCGGGCTGGCCGGTCGAGTATGGCGGGCCGGACTGGACGCCGGCGCAACGCTGGATTTTCGAGACCGAATCCGCACGCGCGGGGGTACCGAACGTCAACGTGATGGGCGTGAAGATGGTCGGGCCCGTCATCATCGGCTTCGGCAGCCCTGAGCAGAAGAACTTCTATTTGCCGCGGATTCTCTCCGGCGAGGATTATTGGTGCCAGGGGTACTCCGAGCCGGGCTCCGGCTCCGATCTATCTTCGCTGAAGACGCGCGCGGTGCGCGACGGCGACCACTACATCATCAACGGCACCAAGATCTGGACCACGCATGCCCACCACGCCAACCGCATGTTCGCGCTGGTGCGCACCAGCGACGGACCGCGGCAGCAGGACGGCATCAGCTTCATCCTGATCGACATGAAGACGCCGGGCATCACGACGCGCCCGATCCTCACCATCGGCGGCGACCACGAGGTCAACCAGGTGTTCTTCGACGACGTGCGCGTGCCCATGGCCAATCGGGTCGGCGAGGAAGGCAAGGGCTGGACCTACGGCAAATACCTGCTCGAATTCGAGCGCGGCTCGGGCATCGCCTCCGCCAAGCTGCGCGAAGGGCTGAAGGCGGTCGCGGACCTTGCCGAGTCGGACCTGACCGGCCGCGCGATCGACAGTCCTGACATCGCGACGCGCATTTCGGAGGTCGAGGTCGACATCGACGCGCTGGAGATGACCGAGCTGCGGGTGCTCTCGGCGCTCCAGACCGGACAGAATCCCGGCGCGGTGTCGTCGATCCTGAAGCTGCGCAACAGCGAGATCCGCCAGGCCGTGACACGGCTGGGCGCCGACGTGATTGGCCACGACGCCCTCGCCGTCGAGCCGATGCGCCCGCTCTACAAGCTCAACCACGAGCCGGCGATACCCGAGGACATGCTGACGGTGGTGCCGGAATATCTCAACGGCCGGGCCTACACGATCTTCGGCGGCACGTCCGAGATTCAGCGCGACATCATCGCGAAGATGATGCTGGGGATTTGAGGATTCGAGGCACGCCGGGCGCCACACTCTCCGCTGTCGTCCCGGACAAGCGCAGCGAAGCGGAGCGCTGATTCGGGACCCATAACCACAGGTGAATGTGGTTACGGGGACTCGGAGTTACCTGCTTCGCGCCACAACCATTCCCTGTGGTTATAGGTCCCGGATCGGCGCGCGCTTATGGCGCGCTTGTCCGGGACGACAGTTGAGTGTGCGGCGACAGCCAGCGCAACGATTCGGCGTTGCGCTTACCCGCCCGCCTTCGCGTCCCTGATCGCTTGCCAGATCTTCTGCGGCGTCAGGGGCGTGTTGAGCTGGGTGATGCCGAGCTCGGCGAGTGCGTCCATCACGCCGTTGGTGACGCAGGGCGGGCCGCCGATGGCGCCGGATTCGCCGCAGCCCTTGGCGCCGAGCGGGTTGGTGCGGCAGGGCGCGGAATCGTCCAGTGTCACCTCGATCGGCGGCACGTCGCCGGCGCGCGGGATGCAGTAGTCCTGATAGCTCGCGGTCAGGAGCTGGCCGTCGGCATCGTAGGAGACGCCCTCATAGAGCGCCTGGCCGATGCCTTGCGCGACGCCGCCATGGATCTGGCCCGTCACCAGCATCGGGTTCACGGCGACACCGACGTCGTCAACGGTGGTGTAGCGCACGACGCGGGAGACGCCGGTTTCGGGGTCGATCTCGACCTCGCAGATATGCGTGCCGTTCGGCCAGCTCGGACCGTCAACCTCCCCTTCCGAATCGACGCTGAGTTTTGCGCCGCTCTCCTTCTCGGCAAGGTCGAACAGGCTGATGCGGCGGTCGGTGCCGACCACGGTGAGCATGCCGCCCTGATATTCGATGTCCTCGACCGAGGTCTCCAGCACGTTCGCCGCCTTCTCGCGCGCCTTCTGGATCAGGTCATTCGACGAGACGGCCACGGCCGTGCCGCCGACGAACAGCGAGCGCGAGCCGACGCTGCCAAAGCCCATCGCCAGATCGGTGTCGCCCTGGACGACATCGATCTTGTCCATGGCAATGCCGAGCGTGTCGGCGATCATCTGGGTGTAGGTGGTCTGCAGCCCCTGCCCCATCGCCATGGTGCCGGAGTGCAGGACGACGCGGCCCTGCGAGGTCGCGTGCAGGCTGACCTTCTCGGTGTGGGCGCGGCCGCCGGTCCATTCGATGTACGACGTGAGCCCGCGGCCGTAGAGCAGGCCCTTCTTCTTCGCCGCCTTCTTGCGCGCGGCAAAGCCGTCCCAGTCGGCGAGCTTCACGGCACGGTCGAGCATGTGGGCGAAGGCACCGGAATCGTAAACCTGGCCCGCAGCATTGGTGTAGGGCAGCTGCGCCGGCTTGATGTAGTTGGCCTTGCGGATCGCGCGCGGATCCATGCCGATTTTTCGCGCGGCGGCGTCGAACAGGCGCTCGACGATGAACACGGCCTCGGGCCGGCCCGCACCGCGATAGGCGCCGACGGGCGCGGTGTGGGTCATCACCGACTGCACCTCGAAATGCACCAGCGGCAGATCGTAGACGCCGGTCTGCACGAACGGCCCGAGCACGAGCGGGATGATGTTGGCGGCCCCCGAAGAATAGGCGCCGGTGCAGCCGATCGACTTGACGCGATAGGCCAGCACCTTGCCCTTCTCGTCCAGCGCGAAGGACGCGGTCGAGGTGAGGTCGCGGCCGTGGGTGCCGCCGACGAACTCGTCGGTGCGGTCGCCGCGCCAGCGGATCTTCTTGCTCAGCTTGGTCGCGGCGTAGGCGACGATGCCGTCCTCGGGATAGAGGTTGGTCTTCTGGCCAAAGCCGCCGCCGATGTCGCCGACCAGCACGCGGACGCTGTCCTTGGGGCGCTTGAGCACGGCTTCCGCCAGCACGTCGCGGGTCGAGGCCGGCGTCTGCGACTGCACGTGCAGGAGGAGACGTCCGGTCTTCTTGTCGATCTCGGCGATGGTCGAGCGCGGCTCCATCGCGGAGGGCACGAGGCGCTGGCTGATGATGTCGAGCTCGACCGTGTGCGCGGCCTTGGCAAAGGCCTCGTCCACCTTGGCGGCATCGCCGTAAGCCATCGCGCCGACGATGTTGTCGGGCGCCTCCGGCCACACCACAGGCGCGCCGGGCTTCACCGCCTCGACCGGGTCGACCACCGCGGGCTGCACGTCGTATTCGACCACGATCGCTTCGGCCGCGCTCTGCGCCTCCGCGCGGGAGGCGGCGACCACCGCCGCCACCGCCTCGCCGGTGTAACGCACGACCTCATGGGCGAGCAGCCGGCGCGGCGGCACCGTCATCGGCTTGCCGTCGGGGCGCTTGAAGATGCTCAGCGTCGGGATGCTGCCGATATCGTCCCTGACGAGATCCGCACCGGTGTAGACCGCGGTGACGCCGGGCATTCCGGCCGCGGCGCTGGTGTCGATCGAGACGATCTTCGCGTGCGCATGCGGCGAGCGCAGCACGTGCAACCACAGCGCGCCGTCCTGCGGCTTGTCGTCGATGAATTGCCCCTTCCCGGTCAGCAGCCGCTGGTCTTCCAAACGCTTGACGGGCTGGCCCGCTCCGAAACGCAAATTGCCGGGAAGAATGTTCATTCCGTGGGGTCCTCGAGGTCTTTTCGAAACTGCGGGCAGCCTTTTAGCGGATCGACCGGGGGCATACCAGCCGCGGTTTTGGGCGGCGAACCCACACATTCGTCATGCCGTTGGGATCGTCATTCCGGGATGGTCCGAAGGACCAGACCTCAGGTGCGCAATTGCGCACCGGGGAATCTCGAGATTCCGGGTTCGATGCTGCGCATCGCCCCGGAATGACGGCTCAGCCCAGCTCCCTGAGCGCGGTCTCCACCACCTTGCGCGCATCGGCCGACAGCGCCGCCTGCGGCGGGATGGGATCGCCGACGTCGTAGCCCTGGATCGAAAGGCCGGCCTTGATGCAGGCGGCGAGGTTGAAGCGGGCGAAGGCTTCGTTGATCCGCCACAGCCTGCGCTGGAGCGCCATGGCCTCGTCCCAGCGGCCCGCCCGGCAGAGGTCGTAGAGCGCGACGCTCTGGCGCGGGATGATGCAGGCAGGTCCCGCCATCCAGCCGAGCCCGCCGATCAGCATCACCGCGGCCGGAATGTGGGCGGAGGCCGAGAACACGCGCAGGCGATCGCCGCAGCGGTTCATGATCGAGAGCAGCCGGCCGGTGTTGGTCGAGGCGTCCTTGATGTAGCCAATGCGCGGATGCTCGGCGAGGCGCGCGATGATTTCGAGGGTGAGGTCGGAGCGCTGGAATTGCGGATTGGTGTAGATGACGACGGGAATGTCCACGGCGTCCGCGATGGCGCGGAAATAGGATTCGACCTGGGTATCGGCGAGCGGGAAATACGCCTCCAGGATCGCCAAAATGCCGTCGGCGCCAAGCTTCTGATACGTCCGTGCCTGCGTCACCGCATCCGCGGTCGAGGTGGAGGCGACGCCGGCCACCACGGGCACGCGGCCCTTCGCGGCTTCGATCGTGGTCTGCACGACCGCCGTGCGCTGGGCGGCATTGAGATAGGCGAACTCGCCGGTCGAGCCGAGCGGCGTCAGACCATGCACGCCGGCACCGATAAGGTCGTCGCAGAGCTTTGCGAGCACGCTCGTCCGCACCGTGCCGTCGGCATCGACGGGGGAGACGAGGTAGGGGAAGACGCCGTGGAATTCGGACATGTCGGGGGCTCCGGAAGCTGGCACCCGACGGGTATTACCAATGCCCGCCCCGGCGATCAAACCTTGAGCAAGCGCACCCGCGTGCCCCAGGGATCGACCGCCTCCAAACCGTCGGCAAGCGCCGTGACCTTCACACCGCTCTTGCGCAGGCGCTCTTCCTGAGCGGCGAGCAGCTCCTGCTTCGCCATCACCAGCGAAAACCAGGCGAGACCGGTTGTGGAATCGTCGCGCAGGCCCGCGCCCTGGCTCTGCCAGACGTTCATGCCGAGGTGATGGTGATAGCGGCCCGACGACAGGAACGCCGCGCCGTTGCGCTTGCGGGTCGGGTCGAGGCCGACGGTGCCGTGGTAGAAGTTCTCGGCCTGCGCGAGATCGCCGACGCGCAGATGCATGTGGCCGACGCGCATTCCGTCCGGCGCCTTGGCATAGTCAGGAACGCGCGTATTGGTCAGCGACAGCAGGTCGGGGATGTTGAGCTCGTCGGTCGCCATCTTCACGCTGCCCTCGCTCCACTGCCATTGCGAGGGCTCGCGGTCGGCATAGACCTCGATGCCGTTACCTTCGGGGTCGTCGAGATAGACGGATTCGCTGACGAGATGGTCGGCAAAGCCCGACAGCGGCACGCGATGCGAGGCGGCGTGCACCAGCCAGCGCGCGAGATCCTTGCGGGTCGGCATCAGGAAGGCGGTGTGGTAGAGGCCTGCGGCATTGCGCGGCTCGATCGCCGCATCCGGACGCGCCTCGAGCACGAGCAGCGTGATGCCGGCCGTACCGAGCTTCGCAGCGCTGGCGGAGCGCTCCATGACGGTCAGCCCGATCACGTCGCGGTAGTAGTCGGCAACCGTGTCGAGATTCTTGACCCGGAGCGTCACCATGCCGACCCGCATCGGCGTGCGGCTGGCATAGGTCGGCCCGCCGCCTTGCGCAGTCCCCTCGGCGCGTGCGGCAGCCGCGGCCGCCATCGCGAGCGAGGTGGCTCCGGCAAGTTGGAGCAGGGTGCGGCGGGTGAGATCGATGGTCATCGGTCGGGGCTCGCTGGAAACGTCTAAGGCCGTACGGCGCAATGTCGACCGATTGCTACACGTTCCCGTGAACGGCTCCCAATCACATGTTCGTCGGCCGGCGCCGCCACTGTCCTGGCCACCCGGCCAGTTTCGCTACCGCGCGCGACATCCCAGATTGGGGACAACTTACAGGAGACCGCCATGACCGCCCCAACTCCACTGTCCTCACTGTCGTCCGCGCTCGCGGATGTCGTGGCGCGCACCGCGCCCTCCATCGTCTCCGTGCACTCGCATCGCTCCCGCGCAACCGGCTTCGTCTGGAAGCCCGGCCTGATCGTCACCGCCGACGAGGCGTTGGCCGACGAGGGCGAGGTCGAGATCGGCCTCCCCGACGGCAGCCGGGTGGCCGCCACGATCGCCGGCCGCGACCACACCACCGACATCGCGCTGCTGCGCACCGAGGCCGGCGTCGCGCCGGTCAAGCTCGCCGCGACGGTCCCGCCCCTCGGCGCGTTGTCGGTTGTCGTGGCCACCAACCGTGATACGCCGAGCGCCGCGCTCGGGATGGTATCGGCGTCCGGCAAGAGCTGGCGCTCCTTGCGCGGCGGCGACATCGATGCACGGATCGAGCTCGACGTTCGCCTGCGTCCCGGCCAGGAAGGCGGCCTTGCGCTCGATGCGACCGGTGAAGCCTTCGGCATGGCCGTGCTCGGACCAAGGCGCGTGCTGGTGATCCCGACGGCGACGATCGAGCGCATCGCGCCGCAACTCGAGGCGCGCGGCCGCATCGCGCGCGGATATCTCGGGCTCGGACTCCAGCCGGTGCGGCTCGAGGACGGCATCGGCGCCATGGTGATGAATGTCGACAAGGCCGGACCTTCGGCGGCGGCCGGCATCCGCCAGGGCGATGTGATCGTGGCGGTCAACGACCAGAAACTCTCCGGCGTGCGCGCGCTGTCGAGAACGCTGGGACCTGCGAGCGTCGGCGCTGTGGTCGATGTCGCGGTGCGCCGCGGCGGCGAGCCGATCAGCTTCAAGGTCACGGTCGGCGAGAGGCCGGAGGCGTGAGCGAGGAGAAGCTACCGGAGATCGTGCTGTCCCTGGAGGTCGACGATCCCGCCCTCGCCGATCGCCTGGCGGCGCTGCTCGGCAATGTCGCCGGGCTGCGCCTTGCCGCGCCCGGCGAGCAGGCCGCCGCGACCGTCGTCGCCCGCGATCCGCGCGGCATGCCCGAGGACATCGCCCTGACGCAGCGCGAGCTCGACGTGCTGGCGCTGATGGCCGAGGGCGGCTCCAACAAGATGATCGCGCGTCAGCTCGGCATCTCCGTGCACACCGTGAAATTCCATGTCGGCTCGCTGCTCGACAAGCTGGATGCCACCGGCCGCACCGATGCGGTGGCACATGCCGCGCGCCGCGGCGTGATCGAGCTCTGAGCGGCGCGGTTCAATCGCCGATCGCGGTCTGCGCCAGCTCGCGCATGCGGTCGGTATCGACGACGCGGCCATGGCTGATCACGATGCTGGGCGGGCTGTGGAAGCGCAGCGCCTCGGTGACGTCGGCCTGTTCGAGCACGACCAGATTGGCTGCGCAGCCGAGCCCGAGGCCATAGCGCTCGAGGTTGATCGCCGTCGCCGCGCGCGTGGTGATCATGTCGTAGAGCGTCTCGAACTCGCTTTTCTTCGTCATCCACAACAGATGCGAGGCGAGGAACGCCACCTCCAGCATGTTGTTGCGCCCGAGCGGATAATAGGCGTCCGAAATGTCGTCCTGGCCGAGGCAGACATTGATGCCGGCACCGAGCAATTCCTTCACCCGCGCGTGCAGCGGGCCGTTGTGCGGATTGCTGACGACGCTGACACGGGCCTTTCCGAGCAGCACCTTCAGCTCGCGGAGATAGTTCTCGGGATAGAGCGCCATCGCCCGGCAATGATGGGCGAGCGCCCGGCCCTCGACGCCGCGCGCGATCACCGCGCGCGCCATCATGTCGAGCGTGCGCATGTTGGCGTCGCCGACGTCGTCCAGCAGCATCGAGGTTTCGGCGCCGTGCTCGGCCGCGAGGTCGAAGCAGAACGCGACATGGCGGCGCATGTCCTCTTCGTCGGCTTCGATCCAGGGAATCCCGCCGACGACGTCGGCCCCGAGCGCCATCGCCTTGCGCATCAGGCCCTCTGCGCCGGGCTCGCGAAACAGGCCGTCCTGCGGGAATGCCACGACCTGGATGTCGACGATGCCGCGAAACTCCTCGCGGATCGCGAGCAGCGCCTTGACGCCCTCCAGCCGGGCCTTGGTGTCGACGTCGGCGAAGGCGCGGATGTGGAGGTTGCCGTGGAGCGCGGCGAGCGCCACCGCGCGCCGTGCGTTCGGGACGATCCAGGACGCGTCGTAATTTCTCTTCACCGCTGCGGCGAGATCGACCGCCTTCGCCGCCTCGCTCATGCCGCCGCCCTGATAGGCCTCTAGCGCCGCCTCCGACATCATCGGCAGGGTCCAGACCTTGCAGAGGTGCAGGTGCGGATTGACAAAGGCCGGCGTCACCAGGCCGCCCTTGGCATCGACAAAGGCCTGTGCACCGGGATCGACCCGGTTGCCGATCGCGGTGATCACGCCATCGGTGATCGCAATGTCGACGATCTCGCGGCCGCGCGTGCGGGCATTGGTGATGACGAGGTCTGGCAGGCGGGACATTGCAGGACTTCCACTCGGTACGCGTGCAATCATGCAAGTTGGGTGCCGGGCTGCGCAGGCAGCGGAAACCGGAGCTGGACCGTCAGGCCCGGCGCATTGTCATGCAGCGCAATCTCGGCACCATGAAGGCGCGCAACCGCGGCGACGAGGCTGAGGCCGAGGCCGTTGCCCGGCGTGTAGCGGCTCTGTTCGAGCCGGTAGAACCGCTTGAAGACGTGGTCGCGCGCCTCGGTCGGAATGCCCGGACCGTCGTCGGCGATCGCGATCACCGCGCCGCCATCGGCGCTGCGGCAAGTCACCGTCACCTGCCCGCCCTTGCGGCCGTGCTTGATCGCGTTGTCGACGAGATTGGCGACGGCGTCGAACAAGAGGTCGCGGTCGCCCGTGATCGCGACCTCGCGGTCGCCGCCGAGGCTGAGACGCGTCGCAACCTGCTCGGCGGCAGCGTCGTAGAGCTCGACGACCTCGCCGGCGATCTCGGCGAGATCAAGCGCGCGAAAGGCGCTCCTGCGGGCGCGGGTCTCGATCTCCGAGATCCGGGTGATGGAGGCGAACATGCCGAGCACGGCATCGAGATCGGCGATGGTGTCGCCGATCAGCGTGGCATCCGCCTCGCTGTTGCGCGGGGTGTGATAGGCCTTCTCCAGCCGGCCGCGCATGCGCGTCAGCGGCGTGCGCAGATCGTGGGCGACGTTGTCGCTGACCTGCTTGACCTCGCCCATCAGCGTCTCGATGCGGTCGAGCATCTGGTTGAGGTTTTCGGCGACGCGGTCCCACTCGTCGTGGCTGCCGCGCAGGGGAATGCGGCGGTCGAGACCGGACAGCATGATGGCACGGCTGGTGGTGTTGATCTCCTCGATCCGCCCCACCGTGCGCCGGGTCACCAGCACGGCTGCGAGCCCGGCGAGCACCAGGAGCAGCACCGCGACCGCGACCATGGCGAGTTCGATCGTGCCGGTGAAGCCGTCGCGATCGCCGGCGGAGCCGAGCCGGCTCTCCACATAGGCGAGCGTACCGAAATAGACGTAGGCCATGATCGCCGCGACGATCAGCCCGAATGCCGCGATCGCGATCAGCGCCAGACGGAAGGTCGAGGAGCGGAGGGTCTTAGCCAGGAGCACGGAGACAATATCCGATGCCGCGGATGGTGTGGATCAGCGGATAGGCCTGGGCGTCGTCGACCTTGCGGCGGACGCGCCCGACATAAACGTCGATGATGTTGGTCGAGGGATCGAAATGCAGGTCCCAGACGTGCTGGAGCAGCATCGCACGCGAGACGACGCGGCCCTCGTTGCGGACGAGATATTCGAGCAGCTGAAACTCGCGCGGCAGCAGCGGAATCTTGCGGCCGCGGCGGCTGGCGTTGCGCGCGATCAGGTCGATGGCGAGGTCGCCGACGCGCAGCAGCGTCTCCTTGGCGATGGTCTCGCTGCGGCGGCCGAGGGCCTCGAGCCGCGCAAGCAGCTCGACGAAGGAGAACGGCTTGACGAGATAGTCGTCCCCGCCGGCGCGCAGGCCACGCACGCGGTCGTCGACCTCGCCGAGCGCGGAGATGATCAGGAAGGGCGCCGCGATGCCGTCGTCGCGCAATTGGCGCATCACGGTGATGCCGTCGATGTCGGGCAGCATGCGGTCGATGGTGATCACGGCATAGTCGCGGGCGGCGCCGTGGCTCAGGGCTTCGCGCCCCGTGGCGGCGAGATCGACCTCATAGCCAGAGGTCGTCAACTCTTCGACGAGCTGGCCTGCGGTTTCCGGATCGTCCTCGACGACCAGGATGCGGCGGTGACCTCCGGTCATGCAAAACTCCGCGCGACGATCGCCACCAGACTATCCCGTTCCGGGGCTGAGCGGAACCGCCCGATGGCGATCGCGACAATGGTGCGGTACGGCGATGCGACTACCAATAGTCTCCGCACACATTGACCCATTGCCACCCATAGGGCGTCCAGCTCCTGCGCCAGCAACCGTCGTCGTAGTAATTGGCGTAGTAGAAGGGCGCGCCAACGAAGGCGAACCGGTGGAAGCGATGATGGCGGAAGAAGAATGCATGGCGGCCGATGAAGGGCCTGCCGTGCCAGCCCGTGCCGGCGAAACGCGGCCCGAAGGCGGCGCGGGTCGCGAGCGGCGCACCGGCAAAGCGCGGCCCGATCGCAGCGTGGGCGGTCATCGGCGAGCCGGCGAAGTGGGCGCCACCGAAACGAGCACCGCCCATGCCGCCGACATGCATCCCGCCAAAGCCACCGGCGTGCATGCCGCCGCCGAAATGTCCTCCGCCGCCAAAGCCGCCATGTCCTCCGCCGCCGAAGCCGCCGTGTCCTCCGCCGCCGAAACCACCACCGTGGCCGCCGCCCCCACCTCCACCTCGGGCGAGAACGGGCGAAGCGACCGCCAGCGTTGCAGCCATGGCCGCCGCGACGATGCCGGTGAGAAGCCTGCTGTTCATCTGAATATCCTCCTTGTCGCGGCGACGGTCGCGCCGCTCAAGGGGAACAGATGAGGAAAATGCGCCCTCACCTTCAACTTACAAATGCGCCAGATTCTGACGCGGGTGTTAGGGAGGCCCAACTCTCCCGCTCCCTCGCCCCGTTCTTACGGGGAGGGTGGGGTGAGGGCTATCTCCAAGAATGCGATGCGGACTGTTGGCCAAGCTTTCGTCGCGCACTCACATCGGAGTCGGATGGGCCGCCATCTTGGCAACATAGTGCGCTGCGCCTCACCCGGAATCCGCGCTGCGCGCGAATTCCGACCTCTCCCCGCAGAAGAGCGGGGAGAGGTTGGAGATCACACGCGCTTGCCGCCGCTCTTCTCGGCGGCGCGGCGCAGGGCTTCGGCGAGGGCGCCGCCGCCGGAGGATTCCTGCTTGCGCGGCGCCGACGAGGTCATGCGGGCCGCATTGCGCGAACCATTGTCGCGCTGCATGCCGGGGGCGTCCTTCTTGGCGCCGACCTCGTCGTCGAGCCGCAGCGTCAGCGAGATGCGCTTGCGGGCGACCTCGAAGTCCAGCACCTTCACCTTGACGATGTCGCCGGGCTTCACCACCTCGCGCGGGTCCTTGATGAAGGTCTTCGACATCGCCGAGATGTGCACGAGGCCGTCCTGGTGGACGCCGATGTCGACGAAAGCGCCGAAGGCGGCGACGTTGGTCACGGTACCCTCGAGGATCATGCCCTTCTGGAGGTGCTTGATCTCCTCGACACCCTCCTTGAACACGGCGGCCTTGAACGCCGGACGGGGGTCGCGGCCGGGCTTTTCGAGCTCGCGCAGGATGTCGGTGACGGTCGGCAGACCGAAGGTCTCGTCGACGAAATCCTTCGGCTTCAGCGTGCGCACGATCTCGCTGCTGCCGATCAGCGCCTTGATGTCGCTCTTGGTGGCCGCGAGAATCCGGCGCACCACCGGATAGGCTTCCGGATGCACGCCGGACGCATCGAGCGGATCCTCACCGCCGAGAATGCGCAAAAAGCCCGCGCACTGCTCAAACGCCTTCGGCCCGAGGCGCGGCACGTCCTTGAGCGACTTGCGCGACCTGAACGGGCCGTTGGCGTCACGATGTGCCACGATGCTCTGCGCAAGGCCCGAGCCCACGCCCGACACGCGGGCGAGCAGCGGCGCCGAGGCGGTGTTGACGTCGACGCCGACGGCGTTCACGCAATCTTCGACCACGGCATCGAGCGACTTGGCGAGCTTGGCCTGGCCGAGGTCGTGCTGATACTGGCCGACGCCGATCGCCTTCGGCTCGATCTTGACGAGCTCGGCAAGCGGATCCTGGAGGCGCCGCGCGATCGAGACCGCGCCGCGCAGGGTGACGTCGAGACCGGGCAGTTCCTCCGAGGCGAAGGCCGAGGCCGAATAGACCGACGCGCCGGCTTCCGACACCACGATCTTGTTCATCTTCAGCTCGGCCAGGCCCTTGACGAGATCGCCTGCGAGCTTGTCGGTCTCGCGCGAGGCCGTGCCGTTGCCGATCGCGATCAGCTCGACACGGTGCTTCAGGGCAAGCTTGCCGAGGATTGCGAGCGACTCGTTCCACTGCCGCTGCGGCTCGTGCGGATAGATCACGGCGGTATCGACGACCTTGCCGGTCGCGTCGGTGACGGCGACCTTGACGCCGGTCCGGTAGCCGGGATCGAGCCCCATGGTGACGCGGGTGCCGGCGGGCGCGGCCAGCAGCAGGTCGCGCAAATTGGACGCGAACACGCGCACGGCCTCGGTCTCGGCCGCGTTCCACAGCCGCATGCGCAGGTCGATGTTGAGATGCACCTGGATCTTGGTGCGCCAGGCCCAGCGCACCGTGTCGATCAGCCAGCGGTCGCCAGCGCGCTTGAGGTCGGCGATGCCGAACCGCTTCATGATCTTCAATTCGTAGGCGCTGGGCACGCCCGGCGGCGGCGCCTCGGCTTCGGCCTGAATCTGCAGGTCGAGGATTTCTTCCTTCTCGCCGCGGAACATCGCCAGGATGCGGTGCGACGGCAGCCTGGTCAGCGGCTCGGAGAATTCAAAATAGTCGGCGAACTTTTCGCCCTCGGTCTTCTTGCCATCGCGCACCTTGGAGGCCATGCGCGCATTGGTCCACATCTCCTCGCGCAGCGCGCCGATCAAATCGGCGTCTTCGTCAAATCGCTCGACCAGGATGGCGCGGGCGCCGTCGAGTGCGGCGGCGGCGTCAGCCACGCCCTTCTCGGCGTTGATGAAGCTTTCCGCCACGACCTTGGGATCGTTGCCGGGCTCCGCCATCAGCTGATTGGCGAGCGGCTCGAGGCCGGCTTCCTTGGCGATCTCAGCCTTGGTGCGGCGCTTCGGCTTGAACGGCAGATAGATGTCTTCCAGGCGCGCCTTGCTGTCGGCGGCCATAATCGTGGCTTCGAGGGCGGCATCGAGCTTGCCCTGCTCGCGGATCGATTCGAGGATCGCCTTGCGGCGGTCTTCGAGTTCGCGCAGGTAGCCCAGGCGCTCCTCCAGGGTGCGCAATTGCGCGTCGTCGAGCGCACCGGTCGCTTCCTTGCGGTAGCGGGCGATGAAGGGAACCGTGGCGCCGCCGTCGAGCAGCGTCACCGCTGCCTCGACCTGCTCGGCCCGAACCCCAAGCTCCTGCGCAATTTTCTGGTTGATATTTGCCACGCGAGAATCCCTCTCTCCAAGCACGCGACGCAAACCGAAATCCGGTCGCGGGACGCCGCTTATGGACCAACCCAGGTTGATTCATCAAGGTGCAGCGCGCAACCGTCGACAGACGATTTTTTTGTTGAACCGATGCGATCTCGCCACAATCGTGGGGATGCGGCGGGCGCGGTTGGTATGAAGACTCTATGCTCTTGTCGTCCTGGCGAAAGCCAGGACGACGACGGGGATTGACAGCCGCCTCCGTTCCACGGCTGTTTGCACCGCCGGACCACCGAACTCCACACGAGGACTGCAATGCGGACGACATCGGTCGGCGTCTTCAAGATCGTCACCAAGGGCCCCGGTGACGTCTCCGGCCTCATGGCCATGATCGGCTCCGGCGCGATCGATCCCAAATCGATCCTCGCCATCCTCGGCAAGACCGAAGGCAATGGCGGCGTCAACGACTTTACCCGGGAATATGCCGTCGCCGCGCTGTGCACGGCGCTGGCGCCACAGCTCGGCTTGTCCCCCGAGGAGGTCGAGCAGCGCATCGCTTTCGTGATGTCCGGCGGCACCGAAGGCGTGCTCAGCCCGCATATCACGGTGTTCACGCGCCGCGAGGTCGAGCGGCGGCCGGCGGGCTTGTCGGGCAAGCGCCTGAGCATCGGCATGGCGCACACGCGGGACTTCCTGCCGGAGGAGCTCGGACGCGCCGCGCAGATCGCAGAGACGGCCGCGGCCGTGAAGGCCGCGATGGCGGACGCCGGGGTCGCCGACCCCGCCGACGTCCATTTCGTGCAGATCAAGTGCCCGCTGCTCACCAGCGATCGCGTCGAGGCCGCAAGCGCACGCGGCAACAAGACGGCGACAACCAGCGCCTACGGTTCGATGGCCTATTCGCGCGGCGCCTCCGCGCTCGGCGTTGCGGTCGCGCTCGGCGAGACCGGCTCGGACATCAGCGACGGGGACGTGCTGCGCCGCTACGATCTGTTCTCGAAGGTGGCATCCACCTCGGCCGGAATCGAGCTGATGCACAACGTCGTCATCGTGCTCGGAAATTCGGCGGCATCGGCCAGCGAATTCGAGATCGGCCACGCCGTGATGAACGATGCGATCGACGCCGCCGCTGTGACGTCGGCGCTGAAGAGTGTCGGGCTTGGCGTCGCGCCGCAAGCGGAAGCCGGGCGCGAGCTCGTCAACATCTTCGCCAAGGCGGAGGCCTCGCCCGATGGCAGCGTGCGCGGCTTTCGCCACACCATGCTGGAGGACACCGACATCAGCTCGACGCGCCACGCCCGCGCCGCGGTCGGCGGCCTGATCGCGGGTCTTGCCGGCACCGGCGCAGTCTACGTGTCCGGCGGCGCCGAGCATCAGGGCCCGGCGGGCGGCGGGCCGGTTGCGGTGATCGCGCGACTATCGGATTGAGACGGCCGGCCTCCCCGGTCGTGCGACCTCTCCGCCCCATGCAACCCTGCCCTTCGCGCCGGCTCAGTTGATTCACGCAGGGTCCATGCGAAAGGAAGGACCGCCGCATCTAGAGGATTTGAATTTCATGACTTTGCCGATGAGCTGGAACGAGTGGGCGCAGCACGATGGCGTGGGGCTGGCGGCGCGCGTCCGCAAGGGCGAGCTGACGCCGAAGGAATTGGCCCGCCAGGCCGCTGCTGCCGTCGCCAAGGTCAATCCGGCGCTGTCGGGCGTGGTCGAGCTGTTCGAGGACGTGATCGCCGATCCGGCCAAGGACGGCGCCAACCTCGCCGGCCCGTTCGCCGGCCTGCCCTTCCTGATGAAGGATCTCGGGCCGACCATGAAGGGCCGGCTCCAGGAGATGGGTTCGCTGCTGATGCGCGGCAATCGCGCGAGCGCCGACACCTTCCTGACCGGTAAATTCCGCCAGGCCGGACTGAACCTGATCGGGCGCACCACGACACCGGAATTCGGCGTCTGCAGCTCGGCCGACAATCCGGCCGTCTACGTCACGCGCAATCCCTGGAACACCGACTACACCACCTGCGGCTCGTCGGCAGGCAGCGCCGCGATGGTTGCCGCCGGCGTGGTGCCGATCGCGCATGCGACCGACGGCGGCGGCTCGATCCGCATTCCCGCCGGCGTCAACGGTAATATCGGGCTGAAGGTCTCGCGCGGCGTGTTCTCGCTGGCCCCGCACATGTCCGACCTCACCGGGCTCGTCTCGATCCAGGGCTGCCAGTCGCGCTCGGTGCGCGACACCGCCGCCTTCGTCGATCACGCGCGCGGGCCTGCGCCCGGCGAGTTCATGCCGTTCTGGACCACGGCGCAGCCCTATTCCGAGATGATCAAGCGCGATCCCGGCAAGCTTCGCATCGCGCTGTCGCACACATGGGGCGATTACACCGCGACGCCGGAGATCGCCGCCGAGCTGGAGAAGACCGGCCGCTTCCTCGAAGGCCTCGGGCACCATGTCGACTACGCACTGCCCGAGCTCGACTTCCGTGCGGCGTTCGAGGCGCAGACGATGTGCTACATCTCGAATTTTGCGGTGGTGATCTCGAACATGCTGGCCGCGCGCGGGCTGGACAAGCCGCCGGAAGACCTCATCGAGCCGATGAACATCAGGATCTGGGAAGCCGGCCGGCACACCAGCTTCGCCGAGCGGGCGAAGATGCAAGGCGTGTTCAACACGACGTCACGCGGTTTCGGCGCGTTCTTCGAGCAGTGGGACGTCATCCTGACGCCGATCACGGCGCTGCCGACGCCGAAAGTCGGCACCAGGGAATATCTGACCATCTCCGACAATCCTGACGTGCTCGACTGGTTCGGCAACCTCTGGCGCTTTTTCGCCTTCACGCCGCTCGCCAATCTCTGCGGCATGCCGGCGATCTCGATGCCGATGGCAACCCAGGACCACGACCTGCCGCTCGGCATCCAGGCGATCGCCAAGCAGGCCAATGACGGCCTGCTCCTGCAATTCGCCGCCCAGATCGAGCGCGCGCTCGACGGCAAGTGGAACGGCGGCAGAAAGCCGAAGGTGCATGTGAGCTGAGGAGCTGCGGTCGCAATGACATGCGATCGCGCTGCCGCCTCAGTTCTTCATCGCCGGGATCTCCTCCGTCGGCTGCTGCTGCCCCTGCTTGTACATCGCGAGCGCCTTGTCGAGCGCTTCGCGCAAGGCCAGCGCGGCGGCCACGCTGCAACGCAGGTGCGCGGTCTGGACCACTTCGACCCTGACCGCGGCTCCGACCGGCATCAAGAGGTTCGCGGCGAGCTCGACCTGGATCGCGCCGTTGTGATGGCCGAAGCAGGACGCGCCGTCGAAATAGATGATCGGCGCCCGCTCGGAGCTCGAGCTCGAAATGGTGACGGGCCCCTGATTGGTGCCGGGTGTTTCGGGGTCGGCCATAAGCGCTCCTTGCGGCTAGTCGAACGAACGAAGCGCTCACCATCGGCGCTTCGGACCGCCCTGTCGAGGCCCAACCGACCGCGGGCCTACCGTGCGACCCGCATTCGGGGTTTTGCGCGGCGCCCGGCACTGGTCTAGAACATCGCCATGTCCAGCTCATCGACGTCCGGCCTACCTGCCACGCTCCCGTTCGAGGAACTGGCCGAGGCCATCAAGGGCCGCCGCTCCGACTACGGCCATATCAGCGGGCTCCAGCTCGACCGCTTCGCACCCGCCGAGGCCTGGTCCAGCCTGCCCTACCGTCCCGTCTTCGTCGGCGACACCGAGACCGGGGTGCTGCATGGCGGCGTCGTCACCGCGATGCTGGACGAGAGCTGCGGCATGGCCGTGCAGCTCGCGCTCGACGGCACGCGCGCGATCGCAACCCTCGACCTGCGTATCGACTATCAGAAGCCGGCGACGCCGGGCCTCGACATCAAGGCGCATTCGGTCTGCTACCGCACCACGCGCTCGATCGCCTTCGTACGCTCCACCGCGTATCAGGAGTCCGAGGACGATCCGGTCGCAACCGCAACGGCCTGCTTCATGATCGGCGCCAACCGCACCAACATGCTCGCCGACCGCAGGATGGATTCGCGCAGCATCCCGACCCTGGAGGCGCCGGAGGATCCGGATGGCCCGTTCGCCCGCAGCCCGTTCGCGCGCTGCCTCGGCATCCGCGTCAACGACGACGGCACCCTGACCATGCCGTTCTCGCCGAAGATCATCGGCAATCCGATCCTGCCCGCGATCCATGGCGGCATGACCGGCGCCTTCCTCGAGACCACGGCGATCATCGGGGTCGCACGCGAGCTCGGCGCCGCCGCGCCGCCCAAGCCGATCGGGCTGACCATCAACTACTTGCGCTCCGGCCGCGCGCTCGACAGCTTTGCCAATGTCTCGATCGTCAAGCAGGGCCGGCGCATCGTCGCCTTCGAGGCGCGCGCCTGGCAGGACGATGCGGACAAGCCGATCGCCACTGCCTTCGGCCATTTCATGCTGCGGCCGACGCCTGGAAACGACGAGGAATAGGCCTATTTTACTTGACGGCGGGGGCCTGGAACCACAACGATAGCGCGTTCCCCGTGAGAGGTATTGGGTTGCGGCATCCGATCGACATCATCGCCATGTTCGCCGCCATGTGGCTGCTGGCGTCGATGGTGCTCGACGCGGTGACGCCGAAGGAGCTGACCGCGGTGCTGATCGCCATCGCGATCGGGCCTGCCGTGGTCATCACCGCCGTGTTCTACTATCTGCGCTGCCCGCGCACGGATTTCGCGGTGATGTTCGCAGCGCTGTGGCTGATCTCGGACATCGCCATCGCCTTCATCTCGCCGAAGGAGCTGCCGCATTTCCTGATCGTGCTCGGCTTCGTGCCGGCCCTGCTGATCGGCAGCGTACTGCACTGGCAGCGCTTCCAGCGCCGCCACGAGCGGTTGCATGTGCCGTCGGCGAAGCGCAGCTAACGCGGCAGCAGGTTCGTCTTCGCAAGATCGAGCACCTCGTCGCCGCGGCCGTTCATCACCGCGCGCAAGACCCAGAGGCTGAAACCCTTGATCTGCTCGCTCGTGATGGTCGGCGGCATCGACAGCTCCTGCTTGGCGGTGACGACGTCGAGCAGCGCGGGCCCGTTGTGGGCCAGCATCTCCTTCACCGCGCCCGGAAGCTCACCGGGGTCCTCGACGCGTTTGGCAAAAATGCCCATCGCGCGCGCCATCGCCGCGAAATCAGGGTTTTGCAGGTCGACATTGGTGTCGACGAAGCCGGCGGCCTTCATCTCCAGCGCAACGAAGCCGAGCACGCCGTTGTTGAAGACGACGACCTTCACCGGCAGCTTCATCTGCGTCAGCGTGATCAGATCGCCCATCAGCATCGTGAAGCCCCCGTCGCCCGACAGCGAGATCACCTGGCGGCCGGGCTGCGAGGCCTGCGCCCCGATCGCCTGCGGCATCGCATTGGCCATCGAGCCGTGCACGAAGGAGCCGATCAGCCGGCGGCGACCGTTCATCTCGAGATAGCGCGCCGCCCACACCGTGGGTGTGCCGACATCGGCGGTGAACACGGCATCCTCGGACGCATGGTCGCTGACGACCTTGGCGAGATATTGCGGATGGATCGGCTTGCTGCCGGGGGTGCCCCTGGCGAGCGAGTCCAGCCCCTCGCGCGCCTTCTTGTAATGCGCGACGGCATCGTCGAGATGCTTGCGCTGGGTCTTGGTCTTCAGCAGCGGCAGCAGCGCCTCGATGGTCAGCTTGACGTCGCCGATGAGGCCGAGGTCGATCTTGCAGCGTCGGCCGAGATTTTCCGGGCGGATGTCGATCTGCGCGATCTGGCAACCGGTCGGGAAGAACTGCTTGTAGGGGAAATCGGTGCCGAGCATCATCAGCGCGTCGCAGGCGTGCATGGCGGCATAGCCCGAGGAGAAGCCGATGAACCCGGTCATGCCGACATCGTAGGGATTTTCGTATTCGACGTGCTCCTTGCCGCCGAGCGCATGCACGATCGGGCTCTTCAAGGCCTCCGCAAGCTGCATCAACGGCGCATGCGCGCCGGCGCAGCCACGGCCGCAGAACAGGGTGATGCGCTCGGCGCCGTTTAGGAGGTCCGCGAGCGCCTTCAGCTCATCGGCCTCAGGCACGACTTTCGGCGCCGACAGCGCGAGCCCCCGCGCCGTCGACAGCGCGCGCCTCGGCGGATCGCGGAACGCGACGTCGCCGGGCATGGCGATGACGGCGACGCCGCGCAGGCCCACGGCCGCACGAATGGCGTTCTCGATCACGAAAGGCAGCTGGCTCGCATCCGAGACCAGCTCGCAATAATGGCTGCATTCCCGGAACAGGTTTTGGGGATGGGTTTCCTGAAAGTAGCCGCCGCCGATTTCGGCCGACGGAATCTGCGCCGCGATCGCCAGCACGGGGACGCGGCTGCGATGCGCGTCGAACAGGCCGTTGATCAGATGCAGATTGCCCGGACCGCAGGAACCTGCGCAGACCGCAAGGCTTCCGGTCATCTCGGCTTCGCCGGCGGCTGCGAACGCCGCAACCTCCTCATGCCGGACGTGGATCCATTCGATGGTGCCGCGACGCCGCAGCGCCTCGGTAAAAGCATTCAGGCTGTCGCCGACGATGCCGTAGATTCGCTTGACGCCGGCCTGTTCGAGCGTTGCCACGAACAGATCGGCCACGTTGTTGATCGCCATGTCGGTCTCCTGATCTCGCTGATTCAGCAAGATAGGATAAAGCGCGGCCGTGACGGGATCACGGCTGGTTTATTGCAGCTTCAGTCTTTCACAATCGCCCGATCGTAGGCCGCGATCGTCTGCTTTGCGCGCGCTGCGACATCGGCCGCCGACATGCCGGGCTTGTAGAGGCTGGAGCCAAGCCCGAATGCGGTGACGCCGCCCTTGATATACTCCGCAAAATTCTGGTCGGAGACACCGCCGACGGCAGCGATCATCACGCCGGCCGGCAGCACCGCGCGAATCGCGGCGATACCGGATGCGCCGAGCACGCTTGCCGGAAAGAATTTCAGGCCCGATGCGCCAGAGCGCGCGGCAAGCAGCGCCTCGGTCGGCGAGAACACCCCCGGCAACGTCACCATGGCGTATTGATGCGCACGCGCGAGCACCTGCGTATCCACATTCGGCGAGACCATCAGCTTGCCGCCGACGTCATTGAGACGATCGACATCTGCGGTGGCTAGCACGGTGCCGGCGCCGATCAGCACGCCGGCCGGCGCGAGCTTCACGGCGGTGGTGATGGAGCGGAACGGATCGGGCGAATTCAGCGGAATTTCGATCGCGGTCATGCCGGCCTCGATCAGCACACTGACGATGGACTCGGCCTCCTCCGGCTTGACGCCGCGCAGGATCGCGACGAGCGGACGCTTCATCGACGGAAAGGGAACACTCATCTCAGGAAATCCTTCTTAACTCGTCCAGATCGCCGCGGCCGCCATCGACAGGCCGTGGCGAACGGCGTCGTCCGCATCGACCAGCCGCGGGGTCACCGACAGCGCATCGAAAGCCAGCTGATACAGCGTCGCCAGCCGCCCTGACGCAACCAACGTGATGCCGGTTTTGGGCACATTGCCAGAGAGACCCGCCGCCAGCTCGGTGCCGATCAACGTGCCCGACAGCGTCTCGCGCGCGGCGGCCGGCGTGCCGCCGAACAGCAACTGCCGCGACCGCGCACCGAAGAGCAGGTTGGCGGCGAACGCCGGCGCCTCGAACGCGGGTTTCACCGCCGCCTTGAAGCTTGCAACATCCTCGGCGTCATCGGCGCCTGCGACCGCGAGTGACAGAATCGTCTCGCGCGAGATCACACTGAACAGCTCGCCGGTCATGAAGGTGGAGAAATGCTCGACCGTGCCGTCCTTCACCCGCACCCATTTCGAATGCGTGCCGGGCATGCAGACCAGCGCTTCGCCGGCGGCCTTAAGGCCGAGCGCGCCGAGCAACTGCGTCTCCTCGCCGCGCATCACGTCCGGCGCGCCTGCGTCGCGCTGCGCGATGCCGGGCAGGATGCGGATGTCGCGCGCCTCGCCCGGCACCCGCACGGCCTGCTTCAGGATGGAGGTGAGCGGTGCCGGCGTGTCGACATAGCCGGCCTCGACCCAGCCGGTTTTGGCGCCGGCCATACCGCAGACGAGAACGGGCAGATGATCCGGTGCTTCGACGGCGGAAAGATGCGATTGCAGCACGCCGGCAAATCCGGTCTTGGCCGCGGCCAGCATGCCCTCGCCACTGCGGCGTTCGGCCAGGACCTGGCCGGCCCGATCGACCAGCCACAGGCGGAAGCTGCTGGTGCCCCAGTCCACCGCGACATAGGCGGGTTCGCTCATCTCGGTTCTCGTCCTCGTCTCACCGGCAAGACGCCGTCTCGCGACAATGAGACGGCGGCTGGCAAATTCGCCCCGGGATATCGGCTATTGCCGCCGCAAACCAGCGTTTTATCGCAGGTCTGAGACGCTGCCGCGCTGGCACACCGCTTGCTCATGCATCCCCACTCACATCCGTGAACCGCGCACCAAGACGCGTCAATTGTAGAGAGGAAACCCATGGAGATCGGCTATTTCACGATGCCTTCGCACCCGCCGGAGTGCGGCCTGAAGGAAGGAAACGACTGGGACCTGCAAGTCATGCGCTGGCTCGACGAGCTCGGCTATCAAGAGGCCTGGGTCGGCGAGCACCACACTGCGCCCTGGGAACCCAATCCCACGCCGGATCTCCTGATCGCGCAGGCCTTGATGCAGACCAAGCGCTTGCGCATCGGGCCGGGCGGCTTCCTGCTGCCCTATCACCATCCGGCCGAGCTCGCCAACCGCGTCGCGATGCTCGACCATCTGTCCGAGGGACGGCTCAATTTCGGCGTCGCGGCTAGCGGCCTGCCGAGCGACTGGGCGATGTTCAACGTCGACGGCATGAGCGGGCAGAACCGCGACATGACCCGCGAAGCGCTGGAGATCATCCTGAAGATGTGGACCGATCCCGCGCCCTGGACCTACAAGGGCAAATTCTGGACGGTGACCAAGCCGGACACGATGTTCGACTTCCTCAAGCCTCACATCAAGCCGTTGCAGGCGCCGCATCCGCCAATCGGCGTTGCCGGTCTGTCGAAGAACTCGGACACGCTGAAGCTCGCCGGCGAACGCGGCTTCATCCCGATGAGCCTCAACCTCAACCCGGCCTATGTCGGCAGCCATTGGGACTCGGTCGAGATTGGCGCGGCCAAGACCGGGCGCAAGCCGAACCGGCAGGACTGGCGGCTGGTGCGCGAGGTCTTCGTTGCCGACACCGACGAAGAGGCCTGGAAACTCTCCACCGGCGACATGATGGGCCGGATGATGCACGAGTACTTCTTGCCCCTGCTCGGCCATTTCGGCTTCAAGGACTATTTGAAGCACGCGCCCGACGTGCCCGACAGCGACGTCACCGTCGAATATTGCGCCAAGCGGAACTGGATCGTCGGCTCGCCCGCGACCGTCGCCGAGAAGATCGAGAAGATCTACGACGAGGTCGGCGGCTTCGGCGTGCTGCTGGTGTTCGGCTTCGACTACAAGCACAAGGCAGAGGCCTGGCACCACTCGCTCTCGTTGCTCAGCAGCGAGGTGATGCCGCGCCTGAAGCATCTCGGCTCCGCGAAGAAGGCGGCTTGACCCGACGCGGATGCGGCGCGATCGTGCCGCATCCGCACCCGTTTCGGAGATCTCCGCGTGAGCGTGGACGCAAAGGATTTCAAGCAGGCGATGCGCCAATGCGCCGGTGCCGTCGCGCTGGTCACGGTCGGTGCCGAGCACGGCAAGCGCACCGGGCTCACGGTCACCTCGGCCTGCTCACTGTCGGACAATCCACCGTCGCTGATCGTCTGCGTCAACCGCAACGCCAGCGCACATACGCGGATCCGCGAGGAAGGCGCCTTCGCGATCAACTTCTTGCACGAGGACCACGCGCTGCTGGCACTCACCTTCAGCGGCCAGAAGGGCGTCAACGGTGACGACCGCTTTGCGTTCGGGCAGTGGACGCGCGGAGCCACCGGCGCACCCGTGCTGACCGACGCGGTGGCCGCGTTCGATTGCGAGCTGGCGCAGGAATTCGAAACGAAGACGCATTCGATCTTCGTCGGCGAAGTCCGCGGGGTGTCGCATTCCGACGGGGCCGCCCCGCTGGTCTATCTGCGCAGCAGCTTCCACGTACCTCACGAAATCCGCGGCACCGTTACAGTCGGCGATCTCGATTCAAGGCATCTGAGCTGGACGGATTTTTCGTAAGGGCGGCGGCGGTGCGCTCACTCGCCCCGCTTGTGGGGAGAGGGGGAGTCTCTCCGAGGATGGTGACAGTTGGACTCGCGGAGAGTCCCCTCACCCGCCGCGCTTCGCGCGTCGGCCTCTCCCCGCACGCGGGGAGAGGCGAAAGCCCGCGGCTCGCTCCTCGTTCATCTCCAACCGAAAGCACTACTGCGCGGTCTCGATCTTCAGGTGCTTGATCTTGCGATACAGCGTCGCGCGGCTGAGCTTCAGCGCACGCGCCGCCTCGGTCACACGACCGCCATGCTTGCGCAGCGCCTCGACGATCGTCGCGCGCTCGGCCGCCGCGAGGTCCGGCTCCGCCGCACGGCCGCCGAACAGCGGCAGATCGAGATCGGCATCGGTGACGACACCGTTCTCCGCCGTGCAGCCGGCAAGCCGCAGCACATGGCGGAGCTGGCGCATGTTGCCGGGATACGGATAGGCCGACAGCAGCGCCCAGGCCTCGTCCGAGAGGCGGCAATTCGGCGCTTCCTCGCGCGCGATCTGGCGAATGATGTCGTCGCGGTCGGCGCGCTCGCGCAAGCTCGGCAGCTTCACCTCCATGCCTCGGAGACGAAAATAGAGATCGGCGCGGAAGGCGCCCTCCTCCGCCATGCGGCCGAGATCGCGATGGGTGGCGCTGATCAGGCGGATGTCGACCGGCACCGGCTTGAGCGCGCCGAGCGGCCAGACCTCGCGGTTTTCCAGCACGCGCAAGAGACGCGTCTGCAGCGCGATCGGCATGTCGCCGATCTCGTCGAGGAACAGCGTGCCGCCGTCGGCCTGCACGATCAGGCCCTTTGAGCCCTCGCGCCGCGCGCCGGTGAAGGCACCGGCCTCGTAACCGAACAGCTCGGCGTCGATCAGGCTCTCCGGCATCGCCGCGCAGTTCAGCGCGACATAATGGTTGCGGGCACGGTTGCTCGCCGCGTGAATGGCGCGGGCGAACACGTCCTTGCCGACGCCGGTCTCGCCATGCAGCAGCACCGGCAGATTGTGATCGCCGATGCTTCGGAGCCGCTTCACGCTTTTGATCAGGCCAGGATCGCGGCCGGCGAGGCGGCTCAGAGCATCGAAGCGATCGACAGGCGCATCGCGGCGCGGAGCGTGTGGACCCGTGAAGGATTTGGCGCGCAGCGGCGGGGCGACATGGCCCTCGCCCAACGGACTGCCGTCGGCGCGGCGCAGCTCGACAACATCGTCCGCACTGCGCGCGGCGTGGTGATCGAACTTGACGTAACGCGACAGATCGATGCCCGATGCGATCATGCCGTCGGTGAGGCCGAGCAGCGCACGCGCGGAACGGCAGGCGCCGACGATGCGGCGGTCGTCGTCATAGGCGATGAGGCCACTGCCGCCGTCACCCGGCACCGTCGCGATCCAGGCGTTGCGGAAATGGCCGCGGAAGATCGCACCCTCCATCCGCCGCGTCGCCTCCATCGTCACCGCGAGCGCGAGCTGATGCGCGGCGCGCTCGAGATCCTCGCGGCAGGAGGTGATGTTGATGGCGCCGGCGAGCCGGCCGGCCTGGTCGAACAGCGGCGCCACGGCGCAGGAGAACATGTGCCACTGTGCGCGAAAATGCTCATCGCGATGCACCAGGATCGGCTTCTGCTCGGCCAGCGCGGTGCCGAGCCCGTTGGTGCCCTCGAAAGTCTCGGCGAAATTCGAGCCGGTGTAGATCTTCCAGTCCAGAAACATCTTCGCATCGGCTTCGCCCGGAAGCCGGCTGAACAGCATGGTCGCGTTCACATCGGCCAGATTCACACAGTAGCCGGCGTCGCGCAGCACGCGGGCGAGGTCGTCGAGCTCGGGCGTTGCGAGCCGGATCGTCTCCTCCATCGGCTCGGCGACATGCCGGATCTCGGCCTCGGTGAGTGTTTGCGGCGGGCCCTGACGGGCGGGATCGAGCTTGTGGCTGATCAGGCAGCGCCGCCACGAATTGGCGATCCGCGAAGAGGCATCGACGTCGGCCACATGATTGGCGACGGACAAGACACGGGCGACATGGTTCGAGGCCGAAAGGCTGGCCATCGCGGACGTCTCCACCCTGTATTATTGTGCAAAGTCTGGCAGCACGGGCGGGGATGTCAATCGGGAACCCCCTCGTCATTCCGGGGCGGCTCGAAGAGCCGAACCCGGAATCTCGAGATTCTCAGGTGTGCAATTGCACACCATGGTTCGATGCTTCGCATCGCCCCGGAATGACGGCTGAAGCAATAGCCGCAACGCAATCAAAATTGCTGCACTGCGCTCACCACGTATCGATGCAGGGCCTCTTCTTCTCCGTCCGCGCGGGCGGCTTCGGCGCCGACCTAAGCCCCGCCATGATCCAGCGCCGCGTCTCGGCGGGGTCGATGACGTTGTCGATCTCGAACACGGACGCGATCGAGACCGCCTTGCCGTTGGCATAGAGCTCGGCGACCTTGTTGCGGTAATAGGTCTCGCGCTCTTCGGGGTCGGCGATCGCCTCCATCTCCTTGCGGAAGCCGAGGCGGACATAGCCCTCGAGGCCCATGCCGCCGAACTCGCCGGTGGGCCACGCCGCAGTGAAGAACGAGGCGTGGAAGCCGCCGCCGATCATCGACTGTGCGCCGAGGCCGTAGCCCTTGCGCAGCACGATGCCGAACAGCGGCACGGTGAGGCTCGCGCCGGTCACGAACATGCGCGAGACGTGCCGCACGATCGCGGTCTTCTCGGCTTCCGGGCCGACCATGAAGCCGGGCGTGTCGCAGAGCGAGACGATCGGCAGATCGAACGCGTCGCAGAGCTGGAGAAAGCGCGCGGCCTTGTCGCCGGCATCGGCATCGATCGCGCCGCCGAGATGGCGCGGGTTGTTGGCGATCAGGCCGAACGGCTTGCCCTCGATGCGGATCAGCGCGGTGATCATGCCGACGCCGTAGTCGCGGCGCAGCTCCAGCACGCTGTCCCTGTCCGCGACGAGATCGATCACGCTGCGGATGTCGTAGACGCGCAGGCGGTTCTCCGGAATGGCGCGGCGGAGCAGACGCTGGTCGGCGGCCTGCCAGTCGGTCACCGCGCCCTGGAAATAGGACAGGTATTTTTGCGCGACGCGCGTCGCCTCCTCCTCGTCCTCGACGAGGATGTCGATGACGCCGTTCGGCGACTGGAACGAGACCGGGCCGACCTCGGCCGGATGGTAGACGCCGAGGCCGCCGCCCTCGATCATCGCGGGGCCGCCCATGCCGATCGAGGCGTTCTTGGTGGCGATGATGACGTCGCAGCAACCGAGCATCGCGGCATTGCCGGCAAAGCAATAGCCGGAGACGACGCCGATGACGGGCACCAGGCCGGAGAGCCTTGCGAACTGCACGAAGGACGGGCCGTCGAGCCCGGTCATGCCGAGCCGGTCGGTATCGCCGGGCCGGCCGCCGCCGCCCTCGCCGTAGAACACCAGCGGCACGCGCCAGTCTTCCGCCAGCGTCAGCATGCGGTCGATCTTCTTGTGGTTCATGTGGCCCTGCGTGCCCGCGAGCACGGTGTAGTCATAGGCCACGACGATGCAGCGCGCGCCCTCCGGGCCGAACTTCTCGCCATTGACGGTCGCAACGCCCATGACGAGGCCGTCGGCCGGCGTGTTCTTGATGAGGTCGTCGAGCTTGCGCCGGCGGCGCTGGGCCGCGATCGCGAGGCTGCCGTACTCCATGAAGGAGCCGTCGTCGACGAGCTGCGCGACGTTCTCGCGGGCGGTGCGCTGGTTGGTGTTGCGGCGGCGCTCGACCGAGGCCGGCCGGTTCGCATCGAGCGTGTTGGCCTGGCGCGCGATCAGCTCGGCGAGATCAGGACGGATGTGGTCGAGGTCGACATCGGCTTCCGCCGCCGACGCGTCGGCCGCGACGTCGAGCGGCTCCAGATACAGGATCGGTTCGCCGTGCATCAAAGTGGCGCCGTCTCCGGCGACGAGCTTCGTGACCCTGCCGCCCTGCTCGGCCATGACGAGATGCTCCATCTTCATGGACTCGATCACGGCAAGCTGCTGGCCGGGGCGCACGACTTCGCCTTCCTTCACCTGGATGGTGACGATGGTTCCCTGCAGGGGTGCCGCGACCATCACCGCGCCTTCAGGCACGGCCTGCGTAATGTGCGTCTCCATGCCGTGACCGCCGCCTCGCTCGGTCGGGGCGAAGTAGAGCGGCTTGGCTGCGCCATCGGCCGCCTCGACCAGTTTCGCGATGTTGCGATCGATGAAATCGGTCGCGATCCGGTTGGTCCTGAAATCGGGATGCGCGAGCACCGCCTGGAGGAAGGCGATGTTGGTGACGACGCCGTCGATCCGGAATTCGCGCAGGGCGCGCGAAGCCTTGGCGACCACGTCATGCCAGGCCTCGCCCGGCGTATGCACGATGACTTTTGCGAGCAGCGAATCGAAGGCCGCGCTGGTCTTGTAGCCCGCATAGCCAAAACTATCGACACGGACGCCGGGCCCCGACGGCGGCTCGAACAAGGCGAGCACGCCGCCGGTCGGATGCGTCGCGCCAGTCTCGTCCAGCGTCTCCATGTTGACGCGGAGCTGCATGGCGTAGCCGCGCGGCTTCGGGATCGATCCCTGCGCAAGGTCGAGCGAGGCCAGCGTGCTGCCTGCTGCGACCGCGAGCTGGGCGCGGACGAGGTCGAGGCCGAGCACCGCTTCCGTCACGGTGTGCTCGACCTGGAGCCGCGGATTGGCCTCGATGAAGGCAAAGCTATCCTCCGCCGTGCCGTCGACCAGGAACTCGAAGGTACCGAGATTGTCGTAAGCCGCGGCGGTCGCGAGTTGCCTCGCCGCCTCGATGATGCGGCCGCGCAAGGGCTCGCTCAGCGACGGGCTCGGCGCCACCTCGACCAGCTTCTGGTGCCGGCGCTGGATGGTGCATTCGCGTTCCCAGAGATGAGAGACCGCGCCATGACGGTCGCCGATGATCTGCACCTCGATATGACGCGCCTGGCGGATCAGCCGCTCGGCATAGACGCCGTCGAAGCCGAATGCCGCCTTGGCCTCGGACTGGCAGCGCGCATAGGCTTCCGCCAGATCGGCCGCATTCTCGACCACGCGCATGCCGCGGCCACCGCCGCCGGCCATCGCCTTGATCACGATCGCCGCGTTGCCGCCAAGCGACGTGAAGAACGCCGTGATCTCCTCGAGCGACGAAGGCCCGCTGGTGCCGGCGATGATCGGCACGCCGCAGCGTTTGGCCAGTTGCCGTGCCGCGACCTTGTCGCCAAACAGTTCGAGCGCTGTCACCTTTGGCCCGACAAAGGTGATCCCCTGCTCGCCACAGGCCTTGGCGAACGCGGCATTCTCGCTCAGAAAACCGTAGCCGGGATGCACGGCATCGCAGCCGGCGCCCTTCGCCGCCGTCACCACGGCCTCGATGTCGAGATAGGCCCGCGCGCCGCGGCCAGGGATCTCGAGCGCCTCGTCGGCGACACGCACATGCAGCGACAGCGCGTCGTCTGCAGGGTGGATCGCTACCGTCGCGATGCCGGCATCGGCCGCCGCGCGCGCGATGCGGATGGCGATCTCGCCGCGATTGGCTATCAGGAGTTTCTTGAACGACATGATGTCTCTCACTCAGACTGCGGCGGGCAGATTTGGATCGAGGTCCTGCTTCTTCACCTTGCCCGTCGCCGTCAGGGGCAGAGCTTCGATGATGCGAATCTCCGGGACCTTGTAGACGGCCATGCGCTCGGCGCACCAGGCACGCAGGCTCTCTGCCGAGATGGTACCGACCGCCTCCGGCTTGAGCTGGATATAGGCCACCGGCACCTGCCCCTTGTCGGGATCGTCGCGTCCGACCACGCCCGAGCCCAGCACCTTCGGATGCTGACCCAGCAGCGCCTCGATCTCCGGCGGGAAGACGCTCATGCCCTTGACCTTCAGCATCTCCTTGCGGCGGCCGAGGAAGTGCAGGAAGCCGTCCTTGTCGATGCTGCCGATGTCGCCGGTGCGCAGCCAGCCATCGACGAGCGACTCCGCGGTCGCCTCCGGCTTGTTCCAGTAGCTCTTGAGCAGCGACGGGGTGCGCACCCGGATCTCGCCTTCCGCACCGAGCGGCAGCAGCGCGCCGGTCTCGAAATCGGTGATCTTGAACTCGGCGCCGGGGACGGGCAGGCCGACGAAGATCGGCTGGTTGTTCAGATCGAAATCGTCGTCCTGGAAGCCTGATGTGAAGGTGTTGGAGGTGTGGGTCTCGGTCATGCCCCAGGCCGCCTCCATCAGGATCGTGCCGGTGAGGTCCTTCCAGCGCCTGCGATAGTCGGCGTTGAGCTTCTTGACGAAGGAGACGACGCGCACCTGCTTCAAGGACGACAGGTCGAACTCGCTCCAGCGCGGATGGTCCATCAGCTCCACCGCTCCGTCGACCGGCATCGCGGTGATCGTAACCTTGTACTTGTCGATCGCGGCCATCGCGCCGACGGCATCCCAGCGCGCCAGCAGAACCAGCGTCGCGCCGGAAAACAGCGGAAAAATCAAGCCAAAGTTCTCACCGGCAATCCAGAACTCCGGAAAGAACGACAGGAACACGCTGCTCTCGTCCGACAGGACCGAGATGCCGTAATTGGCGGCGGCGGTATAGACCATGTCGCGATGGGTGTGAACGCAGCCCTTGGGCATGCCGGTGGTGCCGCCGGTGTAGTTGAGCGCAGCGACCTCATCGAGGCCGGGCGGCGGCAGCGGCGACGGCGCGGGCATCGCGGCAAGCGCCGGCAACAGATCGGTCGCGCCTGCGGCCGCGATCCGCGGCGCGCGGATCGATTCCGGCGTGGGAAACGCAGGCGCCGCCGGCACGACATCGGCAAAGCTGGTGACGATGATCTCGCGCAGCCGCACCTCGCCCCTCACCTGCTCGACAACGGAGATGAGCTGGTCCAGTGCCACGATTACGTCGGCCTGGGTATCGTTGAGTTCGTAGGACAGCTCGAACGCGCGCGACAGCGGGCTGACGGGGACGTGGACCGCGCCGAGCTTCAGGATGCCGAAGAACACGATGTGAAATTGCGGGCAGTTCGGCAGGAAGACGGCGACGCGATCGCCCTTGCGCACGCCCTTGGCCTGCAACAGGGCCGCGAAGCGGTCGCTCTGCCGGTCGAGATCGGCGTAGGTAGTGACGTGCCCGTAGAAGATCACCGCCGGACGCTCCGGGCTCCGCCTCGCCCAGGCGCGCAGATATTCCGTCAAGGGAACTTCGCCGTGCAGATAGTTCGGCGAATGCGGCAGGCCCTTCGGCCAGGCCTTGTCCCACAACCCGCGCAAGGTGGCGAGGTAGTCCTTCTCGTTGAGGCCTGCACTCATGGCGTCTTTCCCGTGCTGTTTTTTCTTTTCGCGAGGGCACGCGCGTGCCCTCGCTCGGCGTCGTTACACGTCGAGCACCGCACACTTCATGTCAAGGAAAACAGTTTTCCGCATCACGGCCGATGCCGCGGCGCGGAAAAAGCGGACGTTACGCCGCGACGAGGCGAATGATCCGCCTCACGGCCGATGGGATCGGCGCGATGACAGGGACAGTGAACATCGGCTGAAGCTCGCGCGCGGCTTCCCCCAGCGGCCCGCCGCCGATGATGACAGCTTCCGCCCCGTCCTTCGCGATGCAGGCCTCGACCGCGCCGGCGAGGGCTGCGCGCAGCTGCGCCGGATCGCGCATCAGCTCTTGCGGATCGCCTTCGGCAAAGCGCGTGCCGGTGTAGCGCGATCGCAGCCCCAGCGCCTCCGGCAACGCGTCGATCTTCGACTTGAGCAGCGGTGTCGTGGTCGCCACACCGAAGCGACGGCCTCCTGCGGCGGCCTCCAGCATCGACGACTCGCCGATGCCGACCGCAGGCAGCTTCATCGCAGCCCTGATTCCGGCGAGACCGGGATCGCCGAACGCTGCGACGATGATGCCGTCCGGGGAAGCTCGATGCGTCCGCGCGATCTCCTCGACCTCGGCGGCGGCCGCCTCCAGCGCCTCCGCCGACACGATCATCGACGGCGCGCGCGTTGCCGTGGCGCCGACGATGTCGAAACCGGCCACGGCGGCCGACCTCGCGATGGCCACCATCATCGCGGTGGTCGCCTCGAGACTGTTCGGATTGATCAGGAGGATGCGCGCACGCCGATCAGGGTTTTGGTCCATCCCACCGCTATACTAGGCCGCCCGCACGCCGGCAACGAAGGCGCTGACCTCGTTCTCGAGCGATTGCAGTTTCTGCGTCAGCCGGCCGCTGGATTGTAGCACGAGGCCGGCGGCCTGGCCGGTCTCGGCGGTCGCATCGGTCACACCGGAGATGTTTTGCGAGACCTGATCCGTGCCGGACGCCGCCTCCTGCACGCTGTGCGCGATGGCCTGCGTCGCCGCGCCCTGTTCCTCGACGGCGGCTGCGATCGACGAGGAGATCTCGTTGACCTCCATGATGGTGGCGCGAATGCTCTCGATATTGCCGACGACCTGATTGGTCTCGGCCTGGATCGCGTTGATCTGCGCGCCGATCTCGTCGGTCGCCTTCGCGGTCTGGCTCGCCAGCGACTTCACCTCACTCGCGACCACCGCAAACCCCCTGCCGGATTCGCCCGCACGCGCCGCCTCGATGGTGGCGTTGAGCGCGAGCAGATTGGTCTGCGAGGCGATCTGGTTGATGAGGTCGATGACCTCGCCGATCTTGTGCGCGGCGGCGGCAAGCCCCTGCACCGTATCGTTGGTGCGCTGGCCGTCGGCGGCCGCCTTGTCGGCCACCGTCGCGGCCTGCGCGACGCGCTGGCTGATCTCGGTGATCGAGGACGACAGCTGGCCGGCGGCGGAGGCCACCGTCTGCACGTTGCTCGACGCCTGCTGGCAGGCCGTTGCCACGAAGCTGGCGCGATCGGTCGCCTTGTTCGCGGTCTCCGACATGCCTTGCGCAGCCTGCTGCATCGCGCGCGCCTCATCGAACACGTCGCGGACCACGGCCTGGACACTCGCCTCGAACTTGCCGGCGAGATCGGCCATCGTCCTGCGCTTCTCGTCGTCGGCTCGCTGCTTCGCCTCCTGCTGCTCGGCATGCATCCGGCCCACGGCCGACGCATTGTCCTTGAACACGGCGAGCGCGTTGGCGAGCCCGCCGACCTCATCGCGCCGATCGTGTAGGGCACGTCGAACGCACTGTCGCCGGCGGCGAGGCGTTCGGTCAGCGCCGTAATTCCTGCCAGCGGCTTCGTGACGCTGCGTCCGATCACGAAGGAGGCACCGAGCACCAGCACGAGCACGACAAGACACACCAGCGCGAACGTCGTCGCGTTCTGGCGGAACACGGCATCGACGTCGTCGAGATAGATGCCGGTGCCGATGATCCAGCCCCAGGGCGCGAAGCCCCTCACATAGGAGATCTTCCCGACCGGCTGGTCGAAGCCGGGCTTCGGCCAGAGATAGCTGTAGAAGCCGGCGCCCTGCTTGCTGACGACGTCAACGAAGCCCATGAACAGCGCGTTGCCGGCGGGGTCCTTCATCCCCGAAAGGTCCTTGCCGTCGAGCTCGGGCTTGATCGGGTGCATGACCATCCTGGGGGTCATGTCGTTGATCCAGAAATACTCGACCTTGTCGTAGCGCAGGCTCTTGATCTCCGCCATCGCGGCAGCCTGCGCCTGCTCGCGCGGGAGTTTTCCGTCGCTCTCGAGCTTCTGATAGTGCGCCAGGATGCCGTAGCCGACGTCCACCATGTGCTGCGTCTTGGCCTGGCGATCGGCGACCATCTGCGTGCGCAGGGTCGAAAGCGCGATCGGCGCCAGCGCGATCATGCCGAGGAGGCTGATGCCGACAATCAGGACCAGCTTGAAACTGATGCGGGAGAAAATCATCGGGGCTCGCAAAATTGGAAGGGCTGATATGCCAGTTTATCCCGCTCCCCTTAGCAAAGCTTTAAGCATTCGGGTTCCCCAAATCCCCGCAAAATCGCGTGGGCGCTCGGCGGCATGCCGTATGCGGTCCGGCAGGTTTGCGGGGCCGGCCGCATCCGAGATCCGAACGCTTCAAATCTAGAAGACCTCGATATCGGCCCTCGACGCGTTGACTTGCGACAGGCTCTGGCGGAACGATCAACGCAGATCGTCAGCGCCAGACGCGGCGTGCGCCCAGCCCAAGGCCACAGGCTCAATGCATCAATCGACATACGCCAAGCCCCTCGACCTTCCCGCACTGACCGCAGCCGAGCGACTCTTCATCTGGGGATTTCGCGCCAAGGCGCGCAGCGGAAGCGCCGTTCCGACCGCGGCCGACATCCAGCAGGTGTACGACCATTTCCGCGTCGGCGATGCCGTGCCGTCGCTGGAATCGATCATCGAGATCTTTGCCTGCACGGCGCATACGGCGATCGAAGTGCATTGCCCCACCTGTCCGCGCATGTCGGAGAGCGAGCACGGAATCCTGCGGGCGATCGCCGCCGCGCAGAAGGAGCGCGACGATGTCGCGCGCGAGCAGTTCGAGTGCTGGCTGCCGCCGGTGGGCGCGGATTGGGCGCTGGCGCCGGTCCGGGGACTTGCGACCATCTTCCGCATGGCCGGCCTCATTCTGCCTGATCGGCATGTCGAGCCTTTTGACCAGGACCGGACAATGGTGATGAAGAGCTGGCTTGTGGGCAGTCCCACGTTGCATTGATGAGATCGTTCATGATGGAGGCTGCGAGCAATTCCGTGCCTGACCCGGAAGCCGGCCAGTCGCGGCTCTGCCCGCTTCAAGCCGCGCTTGCGACCCGTCCCGGCGTCGAAAGCTACGATCAATTCTGCCGCGTCGCGCTTTCGCTGTTCCGCTTCATTGGCGCTGCCTATGCGACCGGCGCGTCCGATTGCTGGGAGGCGGCCTATCGCTTCGCCGACGAGGCGCCCGGCATTGCCGACAGCCCGCTGCTGGTCGCGCGAGCGGCTGCGCTCGTCAGGATCCTGCGCAGCGGCCGGCCATGCGAGCTGTGCTTCTTGCCACCGTCGTGCCGGCGCCTCTCGAAGGACGAGACGGAGTTGATGCGACTGCTGTCGGTCGCGCGCAGCAAGCAGCCCGGTGAACTCGAGACAATCGTCTGCGGGTTCGTCGGCTCCGGGAAAGAGGATGCGACAACGCGGGCGGTCAACGCGCTTGCCTGCTGCTGACGCCTAACCGCCCGCCTTGCCGAGCACGAGATCGATCGTGTGGGACGCGATCTTGCGCAGCTGCGCGTCGTCGCCGAAGGCCCGTTCGAGCACGGCGAGGCCGCGCGTCACCGTGATGATGTGGAGCGCTGCGACCGCAGGATTGCCGTTGAACTCGCCGCGTTTCGCGCCTGCCGACAATGTGTCCTGAACCAAAGCGGTGATGCGCGAGATGAGGTTCGCAAAGGCCTGGCGCGCGTCCTCGTCGAGCCCCTCGCCTTCGACCGCACCGAGCTCCATCAGGCCGCGCGTGGTCGGACATCCGCGCGGTGGCGAGCCCGAGCGGAAATTCACGATGGTCAGGTCGAAGAATGCGGTGAGGCGTTTTCGCAAACTGCCGGCACCGAGCGCCTTTTGCAGGGCGAGGAGGTAATCGCCCGCGTAGCGCTCATAGGCCTGCAGGAACAGCGCCTCCTTGCTGCCGAAGGCATTGTAGAGGCTGCCGCGCTGGACGCCGGCGTCGCGCGCGATGTCGGACAGCGAGGTGCCGCGCACGCCCTTGCGCCAGAACTGGTCGAACGCAATGCGCAGGACGTCGTCGTGGTCGAACTCGCGCGGTCTCAAATGTCGATCCTCGGCCTGAAAGTATTTGACACGGTGTCAAGAACGTGTTTTCTCGACATGGTGTCAAAAACCAATTGGGATTGATAGCCCGTTTCGTCAATGAGCCGGACCGCCGGCGCGCACCATGCGCCCTGGCCGGTCGGCCCGCATGCAAAGGGACCAGCTCATGCCTCTTCTTCACATCTCGATGCGCGCCGGAAAGCCCGACGCCTACCGGCAGGCGATCCTCGACGGTCTCTACCGCGCCATGCGCGAGGCGCTGAACGTGCCCGAGGGCGACGAGTTCATGACAATCAGCGAACATGAACCCACGAACTTCCGCTGCGGCAATGCCTACGGCGTCGAGCGAAGCGAGGACGCTGTGCTGATCCAGATCACCGTGTTCGCCTCGCGCACCCCTGAGCAGAAGAAAGCGCTGTACCGGCGGATCGCGGAGCTGCTCGGCGAGAACCCGGGCATCCGGCCCGAGGACGTGTTCGTGAACGTGCTCGATGCCCCCGGGGAGAACTGGTCGGTCGGCCACGGCCTCGCACAGTTCGCGTGAACTTGCCGGGCGCGGAGTTGCCCGCGCCCCCTTGAGAATTGCCGGCCGGAAGGGTCTGATAGGCGGCGGAGGAAACCTCCGCCGAGCCGAACCCGGGACCTGAGCCGCATGACCATGTCGGTCGAGCAATTGTGGAGCCTGCCTGAAACCGCGCTGGTCGGCGCCTACGCAGAGGCGCGGCGCCGCTACGCGGAGAAGAAGTTCGAGCGCGACACCCAGCGGGCGCGGCTCGAATGGATGCGCGCAAAGCTGATCGTCAACACGCAGGGCAATGTGACCGAGCGCAAGATGGCGGTGGACGTTTCCGAGGAGCTGGCGCGCAAGGGCCAGGAGGTACGCGAGATGACGCGCGATCTCGACATGCTGAAGATCGACGTGGACGTGATCGACACGATGATCCGGCTGCGCGGCGCGCACGGCGCCCCGCCGGTTCATGCCGAAGAGGCGGCCGAGAAACCGGCCGAGCCGGAGGGGGAGTGAGATGGCTGCGTTCCGCGGAAGCTGCCTGTGCGGCGAGGTCGCGTTCGAGGTCGAGGGTCCGTTCGATCGCTTCCTCAACTGCCATTGCTCGCGCTGCCGCAAAGCGACCGGGACCGCGCATGCCTGCGAGGTGATCGTGAAGGGGGCGGCGCTGCGCTGGCTGCGCGGGGAAACATCCGTCGCGCGCTTCGATCTGCCCAATGCACGAAGCTTTGCGACCGCGTTCTGCAAGAGCTGCGGCAGCCCGATGCCGCATCTCACGCGCAGCGGACGCGAGGCGATCATCCATGCCGGCGCGTTCGACGAGCCGCTGGGCGCGGCACCTGACCGGCACGTGCATTGGACGTCCCGCGCGGATTGGTACGCGCACGGGGACGGATTACCGGTGGAGGATTGAAGCTCAGCTTTGCGCATGCCCACCGTGGCGGCGGTGATACGCGCTTGGGGACGGCCAGCTCCAGTCCGTCAGTGCCGTTCGATCCGGCTCGAAGATCTCGATCTTGAGCGGATGACATGCCGCGGCATCGCTGGAATGGGTTGCGCTACAGTCTCCACCGGGACAGGCCGACAACGCGCCGAGCAGGTCGATCTCCGCGAGAAATTCGATGAAGTCGCCGGGACGGACTGGACTTGCCTTCATGAAATATTGGTGCGTGTCCTTCGTGAAGCCGGTGCACATGAAGACGTTGAGTACGTCGTGGATATGATGCTCGATCGCGCGTGGCTCCATCTCGAGCTCAGCGGCAAGTGCGCGGGACAGGTTGGAATGGCAACAGAAATCGTAAGCCGTACCGTTCAACAGGAGATTTGTATAGGGGTCGCAGCGCGTGCCGATGACATCATGAATGCCGGCGCCGTCCTCGTCGAAGCCGTACCAGCCGAGCGTGTCGTGACTGATGGTCGCCATCGGCCGAAGGTAGGGCATATTGCTCCAGAGCCGGTCCCCGATGCCGACATGCGTACCATGGAGCGCCCGCGTCTTGCCGCTGAAGAAGCGCTCGGAGAGATCCTCCGCATTCCAGAGATTGAGGTCGCCGACCTGAGGACCTTCGATGCTGACGATGCGGAAAAACTGGCCGCGCGCCACGCGAAATGTTCTGGCATCGCGTGGCGGCACGGTGAGCTCGTGCGTCTTGACCATCGTGCGGCGAGCTTGCTCAAGCGCGGCCAGGTCAGGCCCGGGCATCGTGCCGGCCGGATAGACGATCGTCGGCTTGGCGGCGCGGCGCGAAGCGGCGTCTGCGGGTGCGATTTTGGGCGACATGCCAAGCTGATCCCTGTGACTGCAATCCATCCTACCGCCTCATCTCACCCACTCGCAACGCACTCCGCCATGATCCCATCGAGCTCCGCCTTCGAGAGAACGCCGAGCTCGGCGATGAAAACGATGCGTGACCGCGGCACGCCTGGTGTCGGCGCCTCACCCGGCGCCAGTGTTGCGCGGCCGCCGGCGAACTGAAACACCGTCAGACGGCCGGGCTGCTCGACGGTCTCGAACAGGCCCTTGGCGCGGGCGAGTTTCGGCGCCAGCCGGCCGATCGCCTGCTGCAAGCGCGGCAACGAGATTGGGTGGTCCGAGGTCCAGCTCAACGTCTCGAAGCGTTCCTCTGCCGGCCGCCGCGGCCCCGGCTCGCGTGTCGCTGGCGCGCGATCGATGGCTGCGGGAAACAGCAGCGCGGCGGGAATCTCGCCGTGCTGCGCATCGACCACCACGGCGGGGACGCGCAGCGCGCGGATGGCTTCGCGCATGCCGGCACCCGCGCCCTCGTCCGCCAGATCCAGCTTGCTGAGCGCCACGATATCGGCGACCCGCAGCTGCGCGCGCACCAGCGCGTCATCCAGGGCTGACGGCAGTGTGCCTGCGTCCATCACGCAGAGCACGGTTTCCAGCGGCGCCTCGCGCAGGATCACCGGATCCATCAGGTTGCGCACGATGTCGGAGGGATCGGCGACGCCGCTGGTCTCGATGACGATATACTCCGGCTTCGGATCACGCCGCAGCAGTGTCGACAGCGTGCGGAGCAGATCGCCTTCGAGCGAGCAGCAGATGCAGCCGTTGGCAAGGCTCACCACGCCGTCGCTCGCGCCCGCGATCAGCTCCGCATCGATGTTGATCGCGCCGAAATCGTTGACCACGGCGGCGATGCGCCGTCCCTCCGCATGCGCCAGCAGATGGTTGACGACCGTGGTCTTGCCCGCCCCCAGAAAGCCCGTGACCAGGAGAATGGGGACCGGCATGGGTCAGCCCTCGACGACCGGGCGGCGCACCGGCCGGCCGGGCCGCGCAGTCACATCCAGAATGCCGTCGCTGATCAGCGGCTGGCCGCTGACGACGAGATGCCGCACGCCCTCGGACGGCCGGTTCATCGCCGTGAACGTCGCGCGGTCGCTCAGCTTCTCGTAATCGAACACGACGATGTCGGCATCGGCGTCCTTTGCGAGCCTGCCCTTGGCGCGCATCGCGGGCGTGCTCTGCGACAGGATCTCCGCAGGGATCAGCGCACATTTGCGCACGCCTTCCAGCAGCGACACCGTCTTGCGCTCGCGCACCCATTCGCGGATGAATTTCGTGAAGCAGCCGGCCGAGCGGGGATGCGAGGTGGCGTCATCCGGCAGCGGCCAGGCATCGCCGGTGTAAGTCTTGCCGTCCGACGTCGTCCACGGCATCGCGTCGGACGCGATGGCGCCGCCGGGATACAGCACCGACATGTCGAGCAGGTCGCGGTGATGCGAATTGTTCTCGGTGTCGAGGATGTGCCAGAGCACCAGCGAGGACGGCTCTTCGGCCTGCGCCTTGAGCAGCTCCGCGCGATCATGGAAGCGATAGCCGTCGGTCACGCGCTGCACGGAATCGTAACCGGTGCCGTTGCGCTCGACGAATTGGGGATCACTGAAGAAGGCCGCGGCCAGCACGGTCGAACCGGTGCCGTAAGGATAGGCCTCGACCGTAATGGGCAGGCCCTGCGCCTGCGCCTTCTCGACCAGCACGCGGCAGCGCTCGATGTCGGTCTTGCTCGACGAGTTGAAGTGGCAGATGTGCATATGCGCGCCGGTGGCGCCGGCATAGCCGATCAGGCGGATATAGGCCTCCGCCGCGCTCTCGGGGTCGATGCGCGACATGTAGGCGACGTGGGTGAAGGTCGGCACGTCCTGCTTCGCGGCGAGCTGGCAGACCGCGGTCAGCTCCTGCACGCCGGCGCCCGGCGCGTAGGCGTTCAGGATGCCGATGCCGATGCCGCCCTCGTTGAGGCCGCGCGCGAGGCGATCGAGGATGCCGGCGACCTCCGCATCGCTCGCCACATTGTCCATCCAGCGGCGGTCGCGCATGGCGTTGCCGAACGCCTCGAGCGAGCTCTCCGCGTTGGAGCCCGTCATCGCGCCGATGCGCGCAAAAGCCCAGTTGGTGGCGGCGCCGTAGTTCAGCACGCGCCCCTTCCTGGCCTGGCGCTCATACCAGGATGCGACCGGCAGCACGCCGGCCTCGAGATCGAGCGTCGTCGTCACGCCGTCGAACGCCTGCATGCGATCCGCCGGGATCGACTGGCCATGCGCGTGCAGGTCGATGAAGCCCGGCGCCACCACGAGCCCGGTGGCGTCGATCACCCGCTCGGCGCCGCCGAGCGAGGAGCCGACGGCGGCGATCTTGCCGTCCACCACCGCCACATCGCCGATGGCATCCATCCCGCTCGCGGGATCCACCACCCGGCCGCCAGAGATCACCAAACCGCTCATATCGTCACTCCGCATGCCATTGCCAAAACCTCCAAAGACCCGGCAGCAGCTTCGGAGGTGCGTCTGGGCCGCATAGAGGCAGATTTTTGTGACAACGACCACCGCCGCGGATGCCGATGCAGCATGCATATTGCCGCGCGGCTGTCGCGGGGACGCGCATACGAGATGCAGTCTCGGGTTGCATCCCGGCAAATGCCAAGCTATGGGATGCGCGCAATTTCATTTTTGGAGGCGACCATGTCTACGACTGCACGCTTCCCGGGTTCGACGCGCGATATTTGACGCGCTTCCCGGGATCGGTTCCCGGGTGAGACCACCAAGCCCTGCATCAAATCGAATCTGCCGCGACCTATTGGCGCGCGTTTGCGAACCTATTGTCATGACATCCAATCTCAAGCTGGCCCCTGATCGAGGCGACCGGCGTTGCGACCTGCTGGAAAGCCGGCTGCGGCGATATCACCCGCGCTTCCAGGGCGCGGTGCGCGCCTTGGCCGTGCGGCATCCGCGCATTGCGGACCTTGCCGCGAGCTTTCCCGCGCTGCTCTTCGCGCTTGCTGTTCCGCGGCGGGGGCTCGATCCTGCACGCGCGATTGCGTGCGTGATCGACGGCCATGCCCTCGCGGAGGCGGCGGCTGCCGCCGACGCCCCGCTGTGGCTGCGCAAGCTGCCTCCGGAAACGTTTGCGCGTCCGATCCCGCGATTGCCCGACGGCGAACTCTTTCGGCGACAGATCGCGAACCACCTTCCGCGCTCTCCCAAGCTCGCGCCGACATGGCTTCAGCTCGTGGCCGATGCCGCCGAGCTCGCGCACGAACCGATGGCGGCGTGGATCGCGCGTGAATTTGCGCGCGAGCCGCGACGGGTGAAGCCTGCACGGCTGCGGCTGATTTGTCTCTGGGCCTGGTATTCGACCGAGCCCGCGACGTTGGGACATGATCTGATCGAGAGGCCATGGACACCGGACATGCGCATCGATGCCGCACGTTCGGCCGCAGAGGATTGGCGGACGATCGTGGCCCTGCATGCGAACCTCGGCCGCCAGCCGATCGCCGATATGTGGCTGCGCCCCGGCCGGGTGGCGGGCTACGAATTTTTGCCGCTGGATTCGATTGCCGCCATCACCGAGGAGGCGAAGGCAATGAGGAATTGCCTCAACACCTATGGCCAGAACCTCGCGCACAACCGGTCGCGGGTCTGGAGCATACGGGAGGATGGCCAACGGGTCGCGACGCTGCGGATCGCCTGCCGCTATCGCGATCCGCTGCCGAACATCGTCGAGCTCAAAGGGCCCGGCAACATCGAGGTATCGCGCGAGCTGTGGTGGGCGGCGCGCCAATGGCTGCACAGGCACGATCTGTCGCAGATCGACATGAGGCAGCGAGATTGGGGAACGACGCCGCTCGACCGCGGAAGCTGGGTGCCCCTGTGGCGGCCATACTGGCTCGCCAAGCGCCGCATTCCGGACTGGCTGCCGATGGCCCCGTCGCGCAAGGCGTTCGACACGCTGTGAGTGGACGCGGTGTTTTCCCATCCCAGTCAGGCCGACACGCGGCCGCAGTCTCGCGGCATGATTTGCCCGAGCTATGCTTCGCTTCACACCCTCTCTCCAAAAGAAAGGGCGCAGGGAAGACCGGGCGCCGGCTGGCACCCATTAAGACCCCTGCGCTGAACAGATGCACACGCAATGCACAGGGGAGACACAGGGCAGCCGAAACCCGGCCTTCCCTGCGCGATGGTTTGACGGCCTATGCCGCGCTCTCCCGGGAGCCGAGTTCGTTCTGGCCTCCCTCGCCTTCGCGAAATGCACGGCATCGCGCCGGTTGACGCGAATAACGCCTTCGCCAGGGCTTGACCGTAGCAACGACGGCCAGGACCACACGGTTTCGCCGTACGCAGGCACCCCTGCTTCGCCTGAGGGCTTCGCAGGACATGCCTGCCTCACCCGAGGCCTCGCAGGGCTTGAGCGCCGTCCGTCGATCGCGGTCCGTAGTGCGCTCACGAGGTTCATCTCGCCCTGCACGCTACTGACCGCCTTTAACGCCGCCCGCGTCCACCGCAACCCAGCCCGCGTTCGTGACGACGTACGACCGCCCCTTTTGCCGGGCTGGGATGGCCGACAAATACGATAAATCCGAATTTCGGTAAAGTGGAATATTTTGAAGGTGAAGGCTTGACAACTGAATCACGCTGTTTCGTGATCACTATCATGAGGCGCATCTTCTACGCCGCCGGCCCTATCCAAAGGTCGCCTCCAAGCGATCAAAGCCGACCCACCCGTACTAGTCATCTGGAACGCAAGTTCGTCACATTAGTTGATAGCTCGAATCTCTACAGAGGAGAGAGCTCGTGGCTAATGCAGGTGAGCGAGGCCGGCCGATCGCGCCGTTGGTGCTTAGTCCGCAGGAGCGGGCGTACTTGGAGAGGCAAGTTCGTCGTCATCGCGTTGCCCGATCGCTATCTGAGCGATGCCGCGCGATCCTGCGATGCGCGGATGGATTGCCAAGCAAGTCTGTGGCTGCCGAACTCGGCCTGCACGAACACACCATTGGCAAGTGGCGTCGCCGATTTTTGAAGGACCGCTGTGATGGCCTGCTTGACGAGGCACGCCCTGGCCGCCCTCGAACCATCAACGACGATCAGGTTGCTGAGGTGATCGAGCGGACGTTGCGGACGACGCCAGCCGATGCCACGCATTGGTCGATCCGCTCGATGGCTGCGGAAACCGGCTTTTCCCACACCACGATCCGCCGAATGTGGGCGGCGTTCGGCTTGCAGCCGCACCGTAGCCAGACATTCAAGCTATCGAGCGATCCGCTGTTCGTCGACAAGGTACGCGACATCGTCGGCCTTTACCTGTCCCCACCGAACCGAGCCCTTGTCCTCAGTGTCGATGAGAAAAGCCAGATCCAGGCCCTGGATCGCGAGCAGCCGGTCCTTCCGATGATGCCGGGCGTACCGGAACGGCGCACGCACAGCTATGTGCGGCATGGTACGACCTCGCTGTTTGCCGCGCTCGATGTCGCCTCGGGATTCGTCATCGGCAAATGTTACAAACGCCACCGGGCAATCGAGTTCTTGAAGTTCCTCAAAGAGATCGACGCTCAAGTGTCAATCGGCCTGTAAATTTGACCCCTCATCGGCGTCCAATTTTGACCCCTTCGTGCGCCGCGGTTTGACGGTAGCGCTCGGCTCGTTGGAGCTGGCCGGGATAGCGGAGACGAGACGAGCGCGGGTGGCGTGATCGTCGTCGCGGCTTTTGAAGCGCCAGCTGTCATTGCCGGTCTCGACGATGTCACAGTGATGGGTCAACCGATCGAGCAGCGCGGTGGTCATTTTGGCGTCGCCGAACACGCTCGGCCATTCGCCGAAGGCGAGATTGGTGGTCACGATGACGGAGGCGCGCTCATAGAGCCGGCTGACGAGGTGGAAGAGAAGCTGGCCACCGGACTGGGCGAAGGGCAAATAGCCGAGTTCATCCAGCACAATGAAGTCCATCCGGGTCAGATGCTCGGCGAGCCGTCCTTGCCGTCCGTTGCGGGTCTCGGTCTCGAGGCGATTGACGAGGTCGACTACGTTGAAGAAGCGGCCGCGGGCACCGGATCGGATGCAGCTTCTGGCGATGGCAATGGCCAGGTGGGTTTTGCCTGTGCCGGTGCCGCCAACCAGCACGACGTTGCGTTGTTGGGCGATGAAGCCGCCGCCAGCAAGATCATTGACGAGTGTCTGATTGATCGGCGTGCCGTCGAACTGGAAGTCGGCGATGTCCTTGGCAAGCGGAAGCTTGGCAATGGTGAGCTGGTATTTGATCGACCTGGCTTGCTTCTCGTTGATCTCGGCGTTGAGCAGGTCGCCGACAATGCGCTGAGGTTCGTGCTGGCGCTTGACGGCAGTTGCCATGATCTCGTCGAAGGCAGCCTTCATGCCGTAGAGCTTGAGTTCGCCCATGAGGTCGAAGATTTGGGTTCGTTCCATCAGATGGTCCTCCGGAGGTTGTCGTAGCGGGCACAATCGGCGATCGGTGCATGACGGAGCGTCAGTGCGGCCGGCGTCATGATGTTGGCCGGTGGGGCGGGTTCACGTTGACGGGCCAGGATATTGAGAACGACATCGGCCGAATGGACGCTGTGACTGAGCGCTTCGGCACAGGCCGCTTCCACCGCGGGCAGACCGTCAGTCAGCACCGCGTTGAGGATGTCGACCATCTGTCGATTGCCGTCGTCGGTGCTGGCAAGCTTGCGCCGGATCCGCTCGATCGCGGCTGGCAGCACCCAGTCTTTGAAGGGAGCACCGTTGCGCAAGGCGCCGGGTTTGCGGGCGAGCACCGGCACATAATGCCAGGGGTCGTAGACGGTATCGCCGCGGCCAAAGGATCGCGGGTGCTCGGCAACGATGCGTCCATCCTGACGGATCACGATGCGATCGGCATAGGCTTGAACCTCGACCGGTCGCCCGACTGCGCTGGCTGCGACCGAGTACTTGTTGTTGTCGAAGCGCACCAGGCAGGTCTTCGAGACCGATGCCGTCACCGCATGGAAGCCGTCGAAGCGGCCGGCATAGGGAACGAGTTTGGGGCGTTCGGCTTCGAACACTTCCCAGATCGTCTGATCGACCAGCTCCGGATGGCGATGAACCTTGGCGTAGGCGATGCATTTGTCGAGCAGCCAGGCGTTTAACTCGTCGAGGTTTTTGAACCGCAGCCGCGGCGTGAAGAAGCGTTCCCTGACCAGCCCGACCTGGTTCTCGACCTGCCCCTTCTCCCAGCCCGACGCTGGCGTGCAGGCGACCGGATCGACCAGATAGTGGCTGCACATCTGCAGGAAGCGGCGATTGTAGAGACGCCCTTTACCGACGAAGATCGTCTCTACGGCGGTCTTCATGTTGTCGTAGATGCCGCGGGTGCAGGTGCCTTTGAACAGGGCGAACGCCCGGTCGTGGGCGTCGAACACCATCTCCTGCGTCTCCCGCGGATAGGCCCGCACGAACAGCATGCGGCTGTGACAGAGCCGGACATGGGCGGCCTTCACCATCACCGTGGTGCCGCTCAGCAAGACCACCTCGTGGCTCCAGTCGAACTGGTAGGCTTCGCCTGGGGCAAAGCTTAGCGGGACATAAGCAGCCGCGGTCGATTGCCCGCGTTCCTTGCTCCACCGCCTGGCGTAACGCCGCACCGCATCGTAGCCGCCGTCATAGCCACGGCTGCGCAGCTCTTCGAAGATCCGGATTAACGTCAGCTGTTCACGAGCCGGTTTGGCCGCGTTCGCCGCCAGCAGTCCGTCGAGCTCTACTGCCCATCGTCCCAGCTTTGGCCGCGGCTGCACTTGCCGCTCGTACTCGAAGGAGGTCTCTCCTGACCTCAGCACCTTCCGGACCGTGTTCCGCGACACCTTCAGGTCACGGGCAATCTCCTTGATCGTCTTGCCCTTGATGAAGTGCTCGCGCCGAATCCGCGCAATCGTCTCCACGATCAGCATCCTCGACCACCTGCTTCATTCCAAAGCAGGCAGCGCAACAGACCAACCTATAGGGGGTCAATTTTGGACGCCGATCCCCGGCTTAGGGGGTCAATATTGCAGGCCGAATGACACTCAAGTCCCTGAAGGGATCGATGTCCATATCGTCATGGACAACTACGCCACTCACAAAACACCCAAGATCAAAGCGTGGCTCGCCCGCCGGCCGCACTATCATGTCCATTTCACGCCGACTTCCGCGTCATGGATCAACCAGGTCGAGCGCTGGTTCGCTGAGCTCACCAGAAAGCAGATCCAGCGAGGTGTTCACACCTCCGTCAGGCAACTCGAGGCCGACATCCGTACCTTCATCGATTTGCACAACAGACACCCGAAGCCCTTCAAATGGACCAAGTCCGCAGACCAGATTTTGGCGTCCGTCAAACGCTTCTGCCACAAAGCCCAGCAGACATTATGTGGCGAACTTTAGATTCAGGTGACTAGGACGTAGATTCATAAACGCGAAGCCAGAGTCGCATCGACGCCAGTTCGGCGAAGGCAAGGAAGTTGCTGGCGAGCTTGTCGTAGCGCGTGGCGACGCGGCGAAAGTGATTCAGTTTGCAGAAAAGGCGTTCAGTAAGGCTGCGTTCGCGGTAGAGCCGCTTGCTGAAGTAGGGCTTCAGCTTTCGGTTGGACCTGGCGGGGGATGTTGGGATGAGAGACGAAGGCTGGCGGAGGATATTTTCCAAGAAGACGTCAGCGGCGAGGCGATCGCCCGACCGAGATGGCGCGCGCAAACAGTTCGCTGTTCGCGACCTTTTGCCTGGTCGACCTGATCGACCGGGTTCGAGAACCGCGAATTCCCGATTTGCGCAACACCGAAGGGGACGAGGTGGTCCTCTGTGTTGCGCGCTTCCCTCTTGCAGCCGGCACGACGAGCAAAAGCATCCGGAGCGCGCTCCAGGCGCATGATGAATTTTGCATGACGGACACGACAAGCTGGAACTGGATCACCCGAGAAAGACGGGCCACCGCGGCGGCCGGCGAACGGCCAGGGCAGGCGTTGAACCTCGAGACCTGGCGCGACGACGGCTCACTCGTGCTCGGCGATGTGAGGCTGGAGGACAAGGCGGTCGTGCTCAGCGTGAACTCCCGGCAGCGATGCGAGCGCGGCAATGCGCTGCTGTCCGCGGTACTCGGCTCGCTCGTCGGGAAACCCTCGATCGAAACCGAGACTGTCGAACAGATGATGGCATCGCACAACGCCGCTGAGCCTCAGGAAGTCGACATCTCCGAGGCGGAGAAATGTGCGATAATCCACGATCAAATGGATCGGCACTACCGCAGCGTCCTCGATGAGCCGGTTCCCGCACTCGGAGGACTGACGCCACGTGCCGCAGTCAAGACAGACGATGGCCGAATTAAAGTCGTCGAATGGCTCAAGATGATGGAGAACGAGACCGCCAAGTCCGGCGCTCGCAACAGCGCAATGGCCAGTTACAACTTCGGTTGGCTATGGACGGAATTGGGTCTGGCTGGACTGAGGCGATGAACGAAATCACCAACTGACCGCTACGTCGTGGCCAGGAGATTGCTCAGCTCACCACGCTCATAATGGCTCTTTCCACGGAAGAGGATCCGTCAACGCGGTTGTATCGCAGGTGCTCCCAATGGGGAATTCATACAAAGTGGGACGAAACGACCCTTGCCCCTGCGGTAGCGGCAAGAAGTTCAAGAAGTGCTGCCTCGGCTCACAAAGCCCGAGCGAGCCATCATCCGGATTGCGCAGATTTGATCCGCGGGAAGTCGCCCGATCAGCGCTTGAGGACGAGAAAATCTCGACCTGGCGATATGATCCACTTGTGGAGCCGCATCCGGACCAGTGGCTTGCGCTGGATGAGCAAGAACGGATTGATCTCGTGCTGGCATATCATCGACATGCCGGGATCCGCCTCCCGCGGGAGCAATTGCACGCCGTCATTCACGCCATCGTCGAGAACCAGATTGCCGATGCCGAGCTGCCGGTGCGACGCACGGCGCAGCGACTGATGTCCGAAGGGCTGGATCGTCATGATGCGGTTCATGCGATCGGCTCGGTGCTCGCCGGACACATCAATGACCAGATGCGGGAGATCAAATCGGACGCCGACCACGCCGACATGCCGCCCGACCGAGACCCGAATGCGGATTATTTCGCTGAGCTGGAAGCTTTGACTGCGGAAGGGTGGCTTCGGTCCACGTGATCGTCGTGTCGACGCTTGTGCATCCTGCATGATCTGCACAGCACCCATTCCACGGCAACGGCGGCGTCTCTCAAGGCACAACCAGTTTCTTGCGAATGGCATAGCGGACCAGTTCGGCCGTCGACGACATTCCGAGCTTGCGCATGGCGGACGCACGATGGGTCTCGACCGTCTTCACGCTCAGCTTCAAAATGACGCTCATGGATCTGTTGGTATGCCCTTCCGCAATCAATTGGACCACGCTCTGCTCGCGCGACGTCAGCAGCATGTCCGACCTGCCATGCTTGTTGAGCTGGTAGTCGTGGAGCAGCTTCTCCACCAGGGCGCTGGTGAAGTAGGGCCTGCCGTCGAGCAGCGCCTCGATTGCGGAAATCAGGTGCTTCTTGGCATCCGACTTGAACAAGAAGCCGCGGACTCCCGCCAGAACGGCTTCGGACAGCAGTTCCTCGTCTTCATGCATCGTCAGGATCAGCACCTCCGTGCGCAGATCGAGTGCCTTGAGCCGGCGGCTGACCTCCAACCCGTTCATGAGTGGCATCGAATAGTCGACGATGACGATGTCCGACATCGTCTCCACGGCCAAACCGACGGCCTGCTCGCCATTGGTCGCTTCGCCGGCGACGATCCAGTTGGACTGCGTTTCGACAATCGCGCGAAGCCCTGAACGTACGACTGCATGATCATCCGCAATCAAGATGCGTTTCATGGCGTCGTTCTCGTTTTCCGGCCGCAATCGATGGAGACGGCCGGCAGCAGCAAGGTCGAACGATCATGCCGATCATGGCTCGAAGCGCCATCCTGCAAAACCCTGAACTGCCTCGGCGAATGTACCGACGTGGCCGGCTTCAAGGAGACCCCACGGACCGACGCGCCGTCATGCCTCAACCAGCTGCGCGCGAACGGCGTACCGGACCAGACCTGCGGTTGAGTTCACGTCCAGCTTGCGCATCGCGGCCGCTCGATGTGCCTCAGTCGTCTTGACGCTGAGGTTCAAGATCGCGCTGATGCCCTTGTTGCTGTAGCCTTCGGCCACCAGCTTGACGACAAGCTGCTCGCGTGGCGTAAGCCCACGGCCCCGGTCTGCTTCGCCGCCCGCGCCGTGATCCAGCTCGTTCCGGCAGCTTTCGCTGCAGAACCGCTTATGCGCCAAAAGCGCGTCCACGGCCGCCAATAGCGATCTGTTCGCATCCGACTTCGCCAGAAAAGCGCGTGCGCCGGCCTCGAACGCCTGCTGCGCGAGCAGACCGGACTTGTGCACCGTGAAAATCAGAACCTCCGTCTGCAGCGGATAGTCCCTGATCCGCCGCGCAACCTCCACTCCCGTCATTCGCGGCATGGAGAAGTCGACGATAGCCACATGCGGCCGGCTTTCGATTGCCGCAGTCAGCGCCTTGCTGCCGTCGTTCGCTTCGGCAACCACCTCCCAATCCGCCCGCTGTTCGAGCACCGCTCGCAAGCCCAATCGCACCGCCTCGTGATCATCCGCGATAAGAAAGCGTTTCATGGCAGAGCACTCCAATGTCGCTATACGGCAGCCATGTCCACCCGCTACCGATAACCTTCTTCTTCTTGCCTCAGTGGGTGCCAGCTTGGGCCCTCCCGAAGCCCGTGGCCTTTCGCCGGCCAGGCTTGTTCGTCGTCAGCCCATGCGGAAACACCGCGCGCAGGATGGTGCCGGAGAGCTGTGTTGCCGGATCGGAGTGGATATCCAATGACCCTCCGATCTGTTCGAGCCGTGCCCTCATCGCGGGAATGCCGACGCCGACGGATATGGTTTTCGCACCTTGCTTCGCGTAGTCGGCGCGCATCCCCCGCCCATTGTCGGTGACCGTCAGTCGAAAACGAGCGCCGATGGCGTCGATAACGATGCTCACCTCCGTCGCTTGCGCGTGGCGGAATATGTTCGTGAGGGCTTCCTGGACGATCCGCAGCAAGGCGCGTTGCTTCTCGTAAGGTAGCCTATCGACGTCGGGCACGATCCTGGTCGTGACCCGCAACGAGGTGCGGGCCGCAAAACCATCAGCGTAGTGCTCGATCGCGGCCTTGAGTCTGTCGATCGTCAGATTCTGGGGGTGTAGCAGATAGGAAAAGGCACGGATTTCCCTGAGTGCCTCATCGATAGACGCGTCGATCTCACCGCAAAGCCGTTCGGCGCCGACCGCGTCGCTCATTTCACGCCGGAGCCGCATGAGACCGAGACTCGCGGCAATCAAATGCTGACATGTCGAATCATGGAGATCGGAAGCAATCCGCTGCTGGATATCCTCCTGGATGGACGCCAGATTGGCAATGACTTGAACATCATCGACACCTTCGGTCGCGGTTTCGAATGCACCATGGCGCACGGTACGATGGCTGCCGATCAGCCGGATCGCGCTACCCGCCACAGGATCCACAACCGGAGCGATGGTCGTCTCCATATTTTGCCGCCGGTCGCCAAATGCGAGACGATGGCGAATCCTCACTTCCGTTCCTTCCGCGAGACAGGCGCGAAGGGCTTCATAGATGGATCTGGCGTCATCCCTGCTCATGCAGCTGGAGACGTCCATCTCCCTGATGTCTTCGGACGAGATGCCGAGATGCTGCTCGAATGCCGGATTGATCCCCTCATAGACGAAGCGACGGCCAGGCGAAGGGCGCACGACGAAGAGAAAGTCAGCCGAGCTCATCCAGTACAGCCGGTCGCTGGCCTCTTCGAAATCGAGCCGGAACGACCCTGTGCCGCTGGTTCGAATTGGCTCGGAAGCGGGAAAGCTATGAGGCTTCACGGTACGCGCTCACTCTGCTGCGGCAACGCCCGACATTGAAGCTCGATATCGAGAGTCGCCGTCCTGCCCCGCAGGCGGGGCATCACCCTGGATCAGAGTACGCCCGTGGGGTCCGCAGATTATACACCGTTAGGTTGATCGCGCCATAAGTAGAAGTAGCGCGAGATTAGAATCTCGAATTCGTGAGGGGAGACCTGAAGGGATCAAATATGCGGTTCGTGCCAGACCATTCGGCACTGGACTCAAAAGAGATGCAACAAATGCTAAAGTGCCGCCAATGGCCTTCACGAAACGGCGCGAGAGGATAACAGCTTCCCTGATACGCAAGCAGCGCCCTCCGAGAATCATGCATATCGTTCTCGGATCAACATCGGACGACACTCTACCAGGCGCTAGCGGGTTCCGGCTCCGCTCGCGCTGGATTTCCTTTTCTTTCCGGCCTTCGCGCTCGGAGAAGGCTGCTGAGGCGGCGCGATCACCAGCGGATGAGACGGCACTTGGAGGCGGTGAGTGGCGGCGTCGTCCCTGAGTGCATCAGTATCCAGGCGCTGGCTTCGGTCGACAGAATCGCGCGGGTCTGCGACGGCGGCAGACGGCGCCGCTAGCCCAACGGCGACTCCCATCAGCACCCACGCGCATTTCATCATCTTGCAGGCCCCTCAAAAAGCGAAGTCAAGTCGAGGACCGATCCTGAGGTCCCGGTAGCGCCGCACAGCAACGTTCGATGTACGCGCTTCGTACAACACACTGGTCGTCAGCGACACGTTGCTGGTAAAATTGTACTTCACACCCAGGTCCGCCGAGTAGATCTGGTCTTGCCGCCCCCGGTTCAGCCCGTCTGTGAACCAGAAGGCTTCGAACAGCGGCGTGCTCACGATTGACCATTTCGGATCGAGCTTGACTTCGATGCCAAGCAACGCATCGAAGCGCCAGCGGCGAGCTTCCGCAAGGTCGGAAAACCGGTAGGTCACAAGCAACAGCGGCGAGAGTGTCACATTATTCATGCGGAAGTCGCGCGCCACTGAGCCCATCACGTCATGCGAGGTGAAGGCAAGGTCCCGGTAGACTCCATCGAAATCGTATCGGTTCTCGTAGATGGCGGAGAAGCGCCAGCCGTCCCAATTCTCCGTCAGGCGCGCTCCCACGCGTGCGACTGCAGCATTGCCATCCTTCTCCGTCGCGAATGCCTCGTATTGGGCGCGGGCGTAGAGCCGGTATGAAAGGTCATTGGTCAGATTCCCGTCCAGCCTGACGCTCACGTCGGGCTCATAGTAGAGATCCGATTTGCGGTTGTCCCGGCTGAACAAAGCATTGTCGGTGAAAGTCGGCGCGACGGAACCGACGACGCTCCACGACGGAGCGGAGTAATACGGCACGGGACTGCTCGCCTTCAGCTCGGTGAGATCAACATCCGCGGCCCACGCGGTGCTTGTTCCAAACAATCCAACGACCGGCAACAGAACGATAGATCCACGCATGGCATGCCCCGATGGCTTCTGCGTACACCAGGAATCGCCTTAGATTGGGCAACGATTGTGGCGTGTTAGTGATAGGACTTTAAATCAGGGATTGAACCGACAGATTGCCATTTCGTAAAATGCCGGAAGCTCCCGACGCTGCGAAAGAGACGCCGGGGAACTCACGCTGCACGTGACCCGATCGGCTGCGTTGCCTCCAAGCAAAGGCGGAACCGCGCGCGCGCGTGGCACGCTGGCCTCGCGGCCGACCCCGCTCGATCCGCCTAGTAGTCCACCGCGTCCCTGGTGATCGGACAGGTCATGCAATGACCGCCTCCCCGGCCCCGCCCCAGCTCTGCACCGACGATGGTGATCACCTCGATCCCTTCCTTGCGCAGCAAGGTGTTGGTGTAGGTATTGCGGTCATAGGCAAACACCACGCCCGGGGACGCGCAAACCAGGTTAGCGCCGCTGTCCCATTGCGTTCGCTCGCGCATATAGGCGTTGCCGCCGGTCTCGACCACGCGCAGCTTCTTCAGGCCGAGGGCTTCAGCCACGACGTCCACGAACGGCTTTTCGTCCCTGCGCAGCTCGAGGCCGGCGGAATTGTCGGCCGGCCGGTAGGAAAAGGCCGCGATGTTGTTGACGATGTCGGGATAGAGCAGAACGCAATCTCGGTCCGCGAACGTGAAGACGGTGTCGAGATGCATCGCGGCGCGGAGCTTCGGCATTGCAGCCACGATCACGCGCTCGGCCGCCTTTTTCTTGAACAAGGCCGCGGCGACCTGGCTGATCGCCTGCCGCGAGGTGCGCTCGCTCAACCCGATCAGGACGTTGCCTTTGCCGATCGGCATCACGTCGCCGCCTTCCAGCGTCGCCAGACCGTGATCCCGCGTCGGATCGCCCCACCAGACATTGACCTTGCCGGCGAAATCCGGATGGAACTTGTAGATGGCGGTGGCGAGAATCGGCTCTTCATGCCGCGCCGGCCAATAGAGCGAATTCAGAGTGACCCCGCCGTAGATCCAGCATGTCGTGTCCCGCGTATACAAGGTGTTGGGGAGCGGCGGCAGCAGATACTCGGTCATGCCGGCGGCCTCGCGGACGAGCTTGAGCATCTCGCCGCCATGGGCGTCCGGGAAGTCATGGGTCGAAACGCCCCCGATCAGCGTCTCGGCCAGATCGCGCGGCGTGAGGCTCTCCAGATAGCCCCGCAGTTCGTCGACGAGACCGAGACCGACCTGATCGGGAACAACCTGGTTGTCGAGGATCCACTTCCGGGCCTCGGGGATCGCAACTGTCTCGGTCAGCAGGTTGTGCATCTCGACCACGTCGACACCGCGATCACGCATCTTCTGGACGAAATCGAAATGATCGCGCTTGGCGTTTTCGACCCACAGCACATCGTCAAACAGCAGCGTGTCGCAATTGGAGGGCGTGAGGCGCTGATGGGCGCGGCCGGGTGAGCAGACCATGACCTTGCGGAGCTGACCGACCTCCGAATGAACGCCAAAGGCTCTGTTGGATTCCGATGCCTGCTTTGCCATGGGACTGCCCTTGTGGGTTGCCTTGCCTAGATCGTGATGTAGCCGGTGGCCAATCCGTGGATTCCGACAGCCGCGCCGACGGCGGCTGCGATGAAGATGCCCCACTCGACGGCCGTGAAGACCCTGGCCTTCTGTTCCAGGCGCGCCCAGAAATAGAGCGCCGTGCCAGGCGCGTAGAGGATCAAGGACAGCAGCAGAAACTTCATTCCGGCCGAATAGATCAGGAACAGCGTGTAGATGACGGCGATGCCGGCAAAGATCGTGTCGCGCGTTCGCTCGCTGCCGCTCTTCTCATAGGTCTCGCCCCGCCTGACGAGCAGGAGCCCGTAGGCCGCGACGAGGAAGAACGGAATGAGTGACATCACGCTCGTCAGATTGAGCATCAGCGCGAAGGCATCCTGCGACCAATAGGTGCTGATGACGAAGAGCTGGACGATCACGTTGGTGAGCCAGAGCGCCGCGGCCGGCACCTTGTTCGCGTTCTCCGTGCCGAACAATGCCGGCATATCCCTGGTCCGGCCGGCGGCGGAGAGCACCTCGGCACAGATCAGCGACCAGGCGAGATAGGCCCCCAACACCGAAACCAGAAGTCCAATGCTGACGAAGATCGCGCCCCAATGCCCGACCACGGCCTCCAGGACCGTCGCCATGGACGGTTGCCGCATGCCGGCGATCTCGGCGCGGAGAAGCACGGCGTATGGCAGCATGGTGACGAGCACCATCAGGCTCGTGACGATCGCAAACCCCAGCAGGGTCGCAGCACCGACATGCGCGCGCTCCTTGGCGTAGCGTGAATAGACGCTGGCGCCCTCGATGCCGAGAAAGACAAACACCGTGACCAGCATGGTGGCGCGGATCTGCTCGAACAGGCCCTTGTCCGGCATGCCCTCGCCGCCCCAGAAATTGCCGCGGAACATGTCGGCGTTGAACGAGAATATCAGGATAACGATGAAGACCAGGATCGGCACGATCTTGGCGACAGTGACGATGGTGTTGATCGCGGCCGCCTGCTGCACGCCGCGCAGGATCATGAAGTGGAACAGCCAAATTCCGATCGAGGCGACGATGATTGCGGTGACCGTGTTGCCATCCCCAAAGACCGGAAAGAAGGCGCCCAAGGTCGACTTGATGAGGACCCAATAGGATACGTTGCCGATGCAGCTGCCGATCCAGTATCCGAATGCCGACAAGAAGCCGGGATAGTCGCCAAATCCTTCCTTCGCATAGGCATAGACGCCGGCATCGAGCTCGGGCTTTCGCTCGGCCAGCGCCTGGAACACCCGCGCGAGGGTGTACATGCCGCCGCCGGCAATGCACCAGGCGAAGATCGCGCCAAACGGACCGGTGGCGATGCCGAAAGTTCTCGGCAGCGAGAATATCCCCGAGCCGACCATCGAGCCGACCACCATCGCGGTCAATGCGAACAGGGAGAGCTTTTGGATTGACGGCGTCCCAGTCATATGAAGACCTCGCGACGCGCGGGTGCGCGGCATCCTGGCCGAGCGACTTTGCCGGCGGTCGCACGATGCGCCTTGGGCGACACCTGGAATATCGGGTGATTACCTAGTCGAGCGTCGGGATTTCCCTCGCCGGAAACAGCCGCTCAAGACGACGGTGGAGCGGAGGCCATGGCTGGTCCCTTCTCCCCGAACCAGGTCACATACAATGTCGGCAGCAAGACAAGCGTCAGCACGGTCGCGACCAGCAGGCCGCCCATGATTGCGACGGCCATCGGGCCCCAGAATACGGTTGGAGCAATCGGGATCATGCCGAGAACGGTCGACACCGCCGTCAGCATGATGGGACGGAAACGGGAGCTGCTGGCATCCACCGCCGCGTCCCATGGGCTCTTGCCCTGCGCGCGCTCCGCATCGATCTGGCTGATCAGAATCACCGCGTTCTTGCTGATCATGCCGAGCAGGGCGAGAACGCCGAGAATGGTGACAAAGCCCATCGGCCTGCCGGACAGCAACAGCGCGGCCACAACGCCGATCATCCCGAGCGGGGCCACGCTAACGACCATGACCAGCCGCGGGAAGCTCTGCAACTGGACCATCAGAACGGTGAACATCACGAACAGCATCATGGGCACCACAGCGAGCACGGAGGCCTGCGATTTCCGGCTCTCTTCCACGGTCCCGCCGACGGCCACGCCGTAGGATGCAGGAAGCGTCTTCCTCAGCTTTTCGATCGCGGGCGATAGGGCATCCACCACCGTATCTGGCAGCGTTCCACCGCCGATGTCGGCACGCACCGTCAGGGTCGGAATACGGTCGCGCCGCCAGATCAGGGGATGCTCCTGATGATATCCGAATGTCGCAAACTGGCTGAGCGACACCGTATTTCCTCCAGGCAGCGGCACCTGGAGCGTGCGCAGGTTGGACAGCGAAATGCGCTGTTCGTCGATAGCCCGGGCCACCACGTTGACCAGATAGATGTCGTCGCGGACCTGGGTGACGACTGCGCCAGATATCACGGTGTTCAATACGCTCGATATCGCCTGCGAGCTCAGGCCGAGACGGCGCGCTTCATCCTGATCGACGTAAATCCGCAGCTGGCGCTCCGGCTCCATCCAGTCAAAGTTGATGCTCTTTGTCCTGGGATCGGAGGCAACGATCTGCCCGACCTTGAGCGCAATCTCACGTACCTGCTCCACATCGGGTCCGCCAACGCGATATTGCAGCGGCCATCCGACAGGGGGGCCGAGGCCGAGAGGCGCAACCGACGCGACGGCCGCCGGAAACTCCTCCGCGAGAAGACGCTCCAGCCTCGCCTGCAGGCGCTCGCGCGCTGCGACGTCCTTTGCCACCACAACCGCCTGCGTGAAGGAATCGTTCGGAAGCTCCACGCTCAGTGGAAGATAGAAGCGGATCGCGCCGCGCCCCACATTGGTGCTCCAATGACGGACGTCCGGATCGGCGGCCAATGCTGCATCCAGGCGCTTGGCTGCCGTCTCGCTCGCATGGATCGATGCATTCTGCGGCAGGGTGAGGTCCACAAGCAATTCGGGCCGATCGGACGACGGAAAGAACTGCTGCGGGATCAACGGAAGCGCGAGAACGGACGCGGCAAAGAGCGCCAGCGAGATCGCAATCGTCGGCCACTTGGCGCGCATCGCCAGCGTCAGAAAATTCCGATAGAAACGGAACATCGCGCCAGGCTCGGCAGCCCCCTTCTGCACCGGCGGGACGAGAATGACGACACCCAGCAAGGGCGTGAAGACCACGGCAACGAGCCACGACACCAGGAGCGCGATCGCAACCACCGCAAACAGCGAGAACGTATATTCGCCGGCCGAGCTCGCGGCAAACCCGACCGGGATGAAGCCCGCGATCGTCACCAGCGTTCCGGCGAGCATGGCAAAGGCATGACTGCGGTAGGCAAACGTCGCAGCGTCGACCTTGCTGTCGCCTTGCGCCAGCCGATTGAGCGTTGCGTCGGTGGTCGTCATCGCGTCGTCGACCAGCAGTGCGAGCGCGATGATCAGCGCTCCCAGCGATATTCGCTGCATGTCGACGCGAGCGATCTCCATGATCGGAAACACGATGGCCAGCGTCAACGGAATGGCAAGCGCGATGATGAGGCCGGGACGGATTCCGAGGCTGATGAAGCTCACCACCAGGATGATGGCGATAGCCTGAAGGAGCGAGGTCATGAATTCGCCGATCGCGCCTCCCACCACGACGGCCTGGTCGGCAACGAGGATCGGCTCGATTCCAATCGGGAGATCGGCGGTGATCTCCGCCATCACCTTCTTGACGTTTCGGCCGAGCGCAAGAATGTCGCCGCCGTCGCGCATTGCGATGGCAAGCCCGATTGCGGGCTGGCCGTTGACCCGGAACATCGGTTGCGGCGGATCCACGTAGCCGCGCCGCACCTGCGCGATGTCGCTCAGCCGAATCGTGCGCCCTCCTGCGACGAAATTGACGCTGGCGATGTCCTGCTCCGACTGAAAACCGCCCGACACCCGCACGGAGATGCTTTCCTTGCCGGTCTGGATCACGCCCGCCGGGCGGACGATATTCTGCGATTGCAGCGCGGCGAGCAGAGCCGCCCGATCGACGCCCAAGGTCGCGAGCTCCTGCTTGGAGAATTCGACGAAGATCACTTCGTCCTGCGCACCCAGGAGTTCGATCTTTGACACGTCCGGGACCTGAAGCAATCGAGAACGGATGCGCTCGACGTGATCCCGCAACTCCCGTTGCGTGAAGCCGTCGCTGGTGAAGCCGTAGACGATGCCGAACGTGTCACCGAAGTCGTCATTGAAGCCCGGACCGACAACTCCGGCAGGCAAGGTGTGCCGCATGTCGCCGATGCTCTTTCTCACCTCATACCAGGTGTCGGAAACCTGCCTCGCGTTCGCACTTCCTTCCAGGTTGACGAAAATGGTGACGAGACCCGCCCGGGTGAAGCTGCGCAGGAAGTCCAGATGGGGCGTCTCCTGCAATTGGCGCTCGAGCCGCTCAGTCACCTGCTTCATCGTCTCTTCGGCCGTTGCCCCCGGCCAGGCCGCCTGAACGACCATGGTCTTGATGGTGAAGGAGGGATCCTCGTTTCGACCAAGCCGGAAATACGCCAGGCCCCCGGCGATCACGGCAACGATCATGACATAGACGACAAGCGAACGATGCCTGAGGGCCCAGTCGGAGAGATTGAGCCCGGTCATGGCTCTGCCCCGAGCACCCGCACCTTCTGGCCCGGATGAAGCGCCTGCACGCCCGCGGTGACGATGATCTCTCCGGCGTCCAACCCCTGCGAGACGATGACCTGTGCCTGGTCGAAACGCAGGATATCAACATTGCGCGCCGAGACGAGGTTCGTCGACGGATCGACAATCCACACCGCCGGCTGTCGATTTATCCGCGTCAACGCGGTTGCCGGTATGTCGATCACCGGACCGGAACTGGTTTCGACGCGGCCATTGACAGTCGCGCCGAGCCGCATCGCCGCCGGTGGATCCGTCAGGCCGACCTTAACCTCGAAGGTGCGGGTGACCGGATCGGCTTGAGCCGCGATCTGACGAATGCGGCCTCGCGCCGTAATCTTCGGATCATCCGTCAGGCTGACGGTGACCTGCACGTCGGCTGGGGCTGATCTGACCATCTGAGCGGGAACATCGAAGATCGCGTCGCGGCCGTCCTGCCTGGCGATCCGCGCGATCATTTGTCCGGCCTGAACGACCTCGCCGGCCGACGGCCCCGTCGCGGTGATCTTGCCCGGCGCGTCGGCTCGCAGTTCGGTGAAACTGACGAGATCGTGCGCAGAGCTCAATTGCGCCTCCGCCGCCTCGACCTGCGACTGGGCGGTCTGTCGTGCTTGCGTCGCCGCCTCGAAATTGGCACGCGTGGTCCACCCTTGTGCCAACAGAGTCTCCTGGCGTTCGTAATGGTTGCGTGCCTGCGTCAACTGGCCCTGTGCGGCGGAAAGAGCGGCCTTCGCCTGTCGCAATGTGCTCAGCTCGTTCTGAGGCTCGAGTTGGGCCAGCAACTGCCCGGCCTCGACCCTGTCACCGAGCCTGGTGTCGTTCGCAAGCAGACGTCCGGAGATCCGGAAAGCGACGCTGACTTCGTCCTCCGCCTCGATGCGCCCCGTGAAGGTCAGCGGCACCAGGCTCTCACGCTTCTCGATCGTCGTGGTCCGGACCGGACGCGGAGACGATTCCTTGGTTTCCACTTGACGGTCACACGCAGCCAGGACCGACGCGGATGCAGCCGCCATCAGCGTCAATGCAATGGCTTGCCGAGATGTCGTTCGGCGACCGCGCATAGCCAAGCTCCTGAAACGTTGCCGGGCAGGTCCGCCTTTCCCGAGGTTGCGATTTCGCGATATCGCCCCTCGGTATTCTTGCCCAGGGGATCGGCCGCACACATCGGCAAATCTACTCGGTGCGGCCGGATGCAATCGCGGTTACGGCGCAACGCAAACGCAGGCAGAAACCCGACGAGGCGTGACAATCCGTCGGAGAGCGCTCTAGGGAATTCCTGACGCCTGATCAGGCAATCACCCAATATCGCCGGTCTCATCAAGAGCGCACGGTTGCACACCCAGATGAAGCGATCGAGCGCGTCGGCTTGATGAATCAGGAGGGTTCAAGATGCGAAAGTTGATCCTAGTTGCAGCGGCGATCTCGGCAATGCTGACCATCGCGCCACAGACTGCATCGGCACAGACCCAGCAGAACCAATGGTGCTCCAAGTTCAAAGGGATGGTGAACTGCAAGTACTCCACCCAGGATCAGTGCCAGGCGTCCCGGAGCGGAAGAGGCGGCACCTGCTTCCCTCGGCAGGCGTCACGCTAGTTGCGTGGCAGGGCAGCGAGAGCCCATCCAGGGCGATGGCGTCGAACGATCCGCTCGTGGACGCCATTCGAACCGGTGTGGATGCTGTTGTATCGCTACGCCAACCCCCGTTTCGACACATCGACGGGTTCTCGGCTGCGGCCGCCGACAGCGCCGCCGCCGGAATCCCGTCCTTCAATGCACAAGGCCTGGTTTTCGAAACATCGCAGAACGGCGCGAGCTGACCCGCCGCCAGCCGAGGACTCCGACGTGAGCGGACCCTCAGGAAAACGAGACGCGCGTACGGGCGTCGGGGCGTCCTGGCGAAGCGCGGCGTCCCGAGCGGCATGGTTCCTCTGCCTTTGGCTCGTGCTTGCCGGCACCTCTGTCGATGACATTCCTGCCGCAACAATCGCCGTCGCGACGGCAACCTGGACGAGCTTGCGTTTGCTGGAGCCTGGCACGTCGCGGCGCTCACCTCGCGCCATCCTCCGACTGGCGCTTCTGTTCCTGTACCAGTCCATTGTGGCCGGAGTGGACGTCGCAAGGCGCGCACTCGATCCCGGCCTGCCGCTGCGCCCGGGATTTGTCGCGTATCCAACCCGTCTTCCGCGTGGCCTGCGTCGCAACGTGTTCGCAACGCTCACCAGCCTGTTGCCAGGCACCGTGCCGGCAGGAGAGGAGGAGGCGCAACTCCTCTATCACTGCCTCGACGTCGATCAGCCCGTGATCGCCGAACTTGATCAGGAGGAGGCGGCCTTGGTTCGAGCGCTTTACAATGACTGAGTTCCTGACGGTCGTGGTCGGTTTCATTCTGGCAATGCTGGCGCTTGGACTGTTGTCGATCCTGCGGGGCCCCGGCGACGCCGACCGGGTCATGGCGACGCAACTGATCGGGACCGGAGGCATTGCGGCGCTGCTGCTGCTCGGCACCGTTGCGAGCATACCCGCAGCGATCGACGTGGCTTTGACCCTGGCGCTGCTCGCCACCTTCGCCTCCATCGCGTTCGTCAAGAAGGGGCTTTCCCGCTTCGAGGCCGATGGGACCGCATCAACGGAGGACGAATGAGCCTCGCACGCGACGTGATGACGATTGCAGCAGTGTCGGCCGGCGCGTTCTTTTTTCTGGCCGGCACGGTCGGCCTGCTTCGCTTTCCCGATACCCTGACGCGTCTGCACGCGCTCACCAAGGCGGACAACCTCGGCCTCGGCCTGGTCGTGCTCGGACTGCTCCCGCAAGCAGCGGGTCTTCGCGACGGGTCGAAGCTGGTTGGTATCTGGCTGCTCGGCCTGCTCGCGGGCGCCACCGTCTCGCAACTGATTGCGCGCGCGGCGCGCCAAGGCCAGTTGAACCGATGAGCATTGCGACGGTCTTTGAAATTGTCCTTGCCGCGGTCGTGCTGACCCTCGGCGTCTGGACGATCGTCGTGCCCGAGACGTTTTCGGCCACGGTCGGGTTCGTTGCCTATGGACTGCTGGTGGCACTGATCTGGGTACGCCTCGACGCTGCCGACGTTGCGCTGACCGAGGCCGCAATCGGCGGCGGCCTCGGTGGCGTCTTGCTGCTGAGCGCGGCGGCGCGATTGCGGGATGCCGACATGATGGCGGACGAAGCGCCAGGCAAACTGCTGCGAGCGGGCGCCGCAGCGCTGTCCGTGCTGACGGCTGCGGCGCTGGCCGGCGCGGTCCTGTGGCTGCCCGATTCCGCTCCGACGCTTGCTCCGGCTGCTGTTGCAAATGCCTGGGCAACGGGTCTGTCCAACCCCGTCACCAACGTGCTCATGGCGTTCCGCGCCATGGATACGATGCTCGAGAAGATCGTGCTGTTGCTGGCCATCGTCGGCGTTTGGTCGCTTGCGCCTGACAGTGCGTGGGGCGGCCGTCCCGGGCCGCGCCACCAAGCCGATCCACGTGGCGTTCTCGCCTTTCTTGCGCGGCTGCTGCCGCCGGTTGGCATCGTCATCGGGATCTATATCCTCTGGACCGGTTCCGACCATCCCGGCGGAGCTTTTCAGGGCGGCGCGATTCTCGCGTCGATGTGGCTGCTGGCCGTCATGGCCGGATTGGCGGACACACCGCTCGTGAGCGATCGATCGGTACGGTTCATCCTCGTTGCCGGGCCCGGCCTGTTCCTGCTCGTCGGCCTTGCCGGCCTTCTGTTTGGCGCCGCGTTCCTATCCTATCCGCCAGCGCTGGCCAAGCCGCTGATACTTGGCATCGAGGTCGCAATGACCCTGACGATCGCAGCGACGCTCGGACTGCTGCTCGCCGGCGTACCGGAACGGGGCATGGAGCCGTGAGCGGCGTGACGGTGTTCGGATTGTGCGCTGCTGCCACGGTCGGACTTGGGCTCTACGGCCTGATCACGAAGCCCCAGCCCCTCCGCAAGATCATCGCCTTCAATCTGCTCGGCAGCGGCGTATTCCTCCTGTTCGGCGTCGTTGGACGGCGCGGTGCGGCGGCGGGGATCGGCAATGATCCGGTGCCGCAAGCCCTGGTGATCACCGGCATCGTCGTCGCGTTTTCCGCAACGGCTTTGGCGATTGCACTGCTGCTGCGGCTGTTCCAGACGAGTGCCTCCATGGCGCCGCGCAGTCGCGCCTCGCCGCGCGATGACCCAGATCAGGCCGGTGGCTGATGCTGCCCCCTGCCCCAGCGCTGGACGCGACAACAACCCCAAGCGGCTTCCTGCTGGTGCTGTCGATTGCCATACCCATCGCGGGTGTTCTGCTAGCCTTCGTTCTGGGCGAGCGACACATCAGGCTGGTCGCATTCGCGACGATCCCGCTGGGGCTGGTGATCGTCGTGGCGATTCTGGCAGCAGTTGCGCAGCGCATGGGCCCTCTCGTTTACCTGCTCGGCGCCTGGCCGCCGCCGCTGGGGGTGGCGCTGCGCGCGGACGGATTGTCGGCCGTGATGCTTGCGGCGACCGCAGTCGTGATCTCCGCAGTCGCCGTCTATGCCGGTACTGAATTCTCCGTGACAACGACGGAGGCGCGCGCGCCATTCGTGTTCTGGATCCTGCTGCTGGCGGTCTGGGCCGCGCTGAACACAATCTTTGTCGGTGGAGACCTCTTCACGCTTTATGTTGCCCTGGAATTGCTGACATTCGCCGCGGTGCCGCTGGTCTCGCTGGATGGCCGTCCGGAGACCCTGCGCGCGGCGATACGCTATCTGCTCTTCGCATTGCTCGGCTCCGTGCTCTATTTGCTGGGCACGGCGCTCCTCTATGGTCTTCATGCCACCCTGGATATCGTGCTGTTGTCGCACCGGATTGGAGCACAGCCTGCCTCGCTCGTCGCGGCGGCATTGATGACATCAGGTCTTCTGGCCAAGACCGCACTCTTTCCGTTGCATCTCTGGCTGCCGCCTGCCCACGCAGGCGCGCCGGCTGCCGCTAGTGCGATCCTGTCTGGCCTCGTCGTGAAGGGATCTTTCTTCATCATCGTGCGGCTCTGGTTCCAGGTGATGCCCGGGCTGCCTGGTTTCGCCGCCGCACAACTGCTCGCCGCGCTGGGAGCTGCGGCAATCGTGCTCGGAAGCGTCCTCGCCTTGCGCCAGGAGCGACTGAAGCTCCTGATCGCGTATTCGACGCTGGCCCAGATCGGGTATCTCTTCCTGATGTTTCCGCTCGCGTTCAATGCCTCGGGTCATCTGGAGAGTGGCGAGGCCCTGGCGGGCGGCCTGCTGCAGGCTGCCTCTCACGCCACCGCAAAGGCGGCGATGTTCATGGCCGCCGGATCGATCTACGCCGGGCTGGGCCACGATCGCATCGCGGGGCTCGGCGGTATCGCGCGCGTCCTGCCCTTGAGCGTCCTGGCGTTTGCCATCGCCGGCATCGCGCTGATGGGCGTGCAGCCGAGTAGCGCGTCCCTGGCGAAAGACCTGTTGCTTCAGGCCGCGACCGAGAGGGAGCAATGGTGGTGGGCGGTCGTGCTCCAGGCAAGCGGGGCGTTCACTGCCTCCTATGTCGTGCTGGTTCTGGCTCATGCGCTGGTCCCTCCGGACAAGTCTGTTGTATTGACCGACCCGGCACCGCGCCTTCCGGACGTGGCGGTGCTCGTGCTGGCGCTCTGCTCGTTATTGCTTGGCCTCGTGCCCTGGGAACTGTTTCTGCCTGTCCAGCGCATCTCGCCGTCAGGTCTCTTAGATCTCGAAACTCTCTCCAAATTCCTCTTGCCTCTCCTGGGAGGCGTCGTGCTGGCAATCCTGCTCCGCCCCTGGCCGCACCCGCTTGCGTCTTCGGTGCGTTGGAGGCTCGCCATCGGCGTGTTCGATTCATTCCGGCGCGGCTGCTGCGCGTTCGGTGGCTATGTTGAAAGGGGCAACGGTGTCCTCTGCGAGTGGCCGGCGGCAAGCATCTGCCTTCTCATGCTGGCCCTGCTGTTCGGCGTGTTGATGCTTGTGGCCGCGTGAGGCGCCGGCTCATGCATCGGCCGGGAACAGGTGAGGCCCAAGAACAGGTCAGGCCCAAGTGTTCCCCATCGCCATGATCAGGAACATTCATCCCGACGCCTCAGGGTTTTCTCCGATCCCGCGCCGGTGAACCGACGGCTAATCTCTGACAACGCATCCCGCCAGCGGCGCTGGCGTACCAGGCTTGGCCGGGAGTTGCGATCCAGCAGGAGGTCTTCATGTCCGATTTAGTGGCGATCGTATATCCATCCGAAGCGAAGGCTGAGGAAGTTCGTCAACGGCTGCTCAACCTGCAGAAGGAATATCTGATCACGATCAGCGATGCCGTGATCGCCGTGAAGACCGATTCCGGGGGCATCAAGCTCAATCAACTCGTCAACACGACGTCGATGGGAGCGGTAACCGGTGGTTTCTGGGGGCTTCTGATTGGCATGATTTTCCTCAATCCGATCCTCGGTGTCGCCGTCGGCGCGGCCTCCGGCGCGCTCGGCGGCGCGTTATCCGATTTCGGCATCGACGACTCCTTCATGAAGGAATTGTCAGCGTCGCTCCACACCGGCAACGCCGCCCTGTTCGTCCTGATCAAGAGTATGACCGCCGACAAGGTACTGAAGGAGATCAAGGACGCCGGAGGGACCGTGCTGAAGACGTCTTTGGATGATACCAGGGAACAGGCCCTGCGCGACGCGCTAGCAAGCGCCGCGGAGCGACCGGCGGCCTGACAGCCCTTTGGCCGCTCAGCGCCGGCTGCCGGCCAGACGCAGCAGCATCATGAACAGGTTGATGAAGTTGAGATAGAGCGACAGCGCTGAAATCACCGACTTGCGGCCAGCCGACGTTTCATCGTCCCCGCTGTCGTACATCGCCTTGATCCGCTGGGTGTCGTAGGCCGTGAGCCCCGCAAAGACGCCGACACCCACGACCGAGATCAACCAGTCGAGCCCGCTTGATTGCAGGAAGAGGTTCACCAGGCTGGCAATGATGACCCCGATCAGGCCCATGAACAGGAAAGTGCCGAGACCGGACAGGTCACGCCTTGTGGTGTAGCCGAATACGCTGAGCGCTCCGAACATCGCGGCCGCGATGAAAAACACGCGCGTGATCGAGGCGCTGGTGTAGATATGCAGCAGTATCGAGAGTGAGACCCCGACCAGCGCGGCATAGATGAAGAACAGAAGCCGCGCCGTCGCCGCCGACAGCGTATTGATGCGCGCGCTGATGAAAAAGACCAGCGCGAGCGGCGCCAGTATGAAGACCCACATCAACGGACTCTGCAGCAATGCGGGACCGGTGAGCTGATAGGTCAGCCAGGCCACAACGGCGGTCACGCCGACGCCGGCGGCCATGTAGTTGTAGATGCGCAGCATGTAGCCGCGCAATCCAGCGTCCACCGCGATTGCGTCAGAGGTCGCCAGGTTCTGATCGTAGTTTGACATCGCTTGCCTCCTCGCGGAGCCGTTGGGAGGCAGCGACCCTATTCCTCTGCCCTCGCACGGGATATCGGACAATCACCTGATATCCCGGGGGCACGATCACCCTACTCGGCCTGCAAATGTGGCACGCCGGCCCTTCAGTTGTGGCGATTTCCGCCTTACGGAATCGTAAGATGGTGCTGCCGCTTGCGTTCGTCCTTCCGAGCACGCCCCTTACGCATTTGTCACTGGAAGCGGCACGCTTTCCGGCCTAATCGGCCGACATGCGGTACTTCTTTCACATCGTCGACAAATACGGCCTCTCGCCGGACGAGAGCGGATGCGAGCACGTTGACCAGCACGCGGCGATGCTGCATGCCCGTCGCATTGCAGAAGAACTGGCCAAGGCCGGGGAATTCGTCCGGTCGAGCTTCGTGTTTGTGGCCGATACTGCTCCCGGACTTTCGTCCGGTCGCAACTGAGGAAAGACGAGGCTGGCCGGACCAGGTTCGGCCTACTGGTTTCCTGCCACTGCTCTCTACATAGAATCACGGATGTTCGAGCAGAAGGGCTGCTCCTAAGGTCTTCGCCAAGGGGTGGCCGGCGCTCCACCGTCGCAAAGGTTTGTCGCGCCTGCCCGATCTCCGATTGGAAGGCCAGCTTGCACCATGGCGCCTCCATCGAGCCAGGCCGATCAAAGGCTCTCCCGGAATGCGCTCATCGCGCTCGTGATCGGGTCGATGGTCGGTTCCGGTATCTTTGCATTGCCTGCAGCGTTCGGGCGGACCACGGGCGCGCTCGGAGCGATGATCGCCTGGGTCATCGCGGGCACAGGCATGCTGATGCTCGCCTTCGTGTTTCAGACCTTGTCACAGCGCAAGCCGGACCTCGATGCCGGCATCTATGCCTATGCCAGGGCCGGATTTGGCGACTATATCGGCTTTGCTTCGGCCGTCGGATACTGGATCGGTTGCTGCCTTGCCGACGTCGCCTGCCTCGTCCTGATCAAGGCGACGCTCGGACAGTTTTTCCCGGTCTTCGGCGACGGCACGACGCCAGTGGCGATCGCTTCTGCGTCCGTCCTGCTCTGGGGCGTGCACATTCTGCTGCTGCGCGGCATCACGGGGGCAGCCGCGCTCAATACGATCGCGACCTACGCCAAAATCATCCCGATACTATTGTTCATCGTCGTCGCCGTCATCGCCTTCGACGGCGCGCTCTTCTCCATGAATTTCTGGGGGACGGAGCAGCCGGGCATTTCGAAGGTGGTCGCGCAGGTTCGCGGCACGATGCTGCTGACGGTGTTCGTGTTCGTCGGAATTGAAGGCGCGAGTGTCTACTCCCGTTACGCCCGGAGCCGCACCGATGTCGGATTCGCAACCCTTGCCGGCTTTCTGACGGTTCTGTGCCTCCTCGTCCTCGTGACGCTCCTGTCGTACGGCGTGCTGCCACGAGCGGAGCTGGCGGATCTCCCGACACCATCCATGGCCGGCGTGATGGAGGCGGTCGTCGGCCGCTGGGGCAGTGTGTTCATCAGCGTGGCACTCCTGATCTCGGTCCTCGGCAACTACCTGTCCTGGTCGCTGTTGGCGGCCGAGATCCTGCATTCCGCCGCGATCCACCGCACCATGCCCTCCTTTCTCGCCACGGTGAACGTGTACAAGGTCCCTGCCGGCGCGCTCTGGCTCACCAACTGCGTCATCCAGATTTTTCTGCTCGTCACCTGGTTTGCGGAATACGCATTCACGCTTGCCTTGAAGATGACGAGCGCGATGACGCTGATCCCATATTTCTTTGTTGCGGCGTACGGCCTGAAGCTCGCCTGGACCAGCGAGGCCTATCACGCCGGCGAGCACGCCCGGATTGTCGACTGGATCCGCTCGGCCATCGCGACAGTTTACGCGGCCGGCATGATCTACGCAGGCGGGCCCAAGTTTCTCCTGCTGTCGTCGATCCTCTATGCGCCCGGCACGTTGCTGTTCCTTCTCGCAAAACGCGAGCGCAAGGAAGCGATCTTCCGGCCGTTCGAAATCATCCTCTTTGCAGCGATCACGATCGCCGCATGCGCCGGCGTCTACGCGCTGGCCACCGGAGCCATCTCGATTTGAGTCCTTGTCCCTGGTTACATGGAGGCGGATATGAGCACCCGGGCCATCTGTAGCGCCTTGATCCTCGGCGGATTGGTGGCGGTCTCCGCATATCCAACCCTGTCGCTGGCCCAGTCGACCGAGACCGGCGTGTCTGCCCAAAAAGATGCCGGCGCGCCGGCACCGAAGAGCGCAGCGCCCAACACCAATACGAACCCGACGAAGCACCGTTACTGGCGTCATCGCGGCGGAAAGCATCCGCACTATGGCAGCCGGCGCGTCCGGACCTAGGCGCAAACGACGATAGCCCACTCCAGCGATTGGACCGATCCATGAGCGAGTCCAGGACAGGACCGGAGAAGCTCCACGAGGTCGTTCTGCGCGACACGTCCGCCGATCTGCCGGACGCGCGACGCAGCATTCTCGCGACCGGGCTGACCCTGCTCGCCGCATGCGTCTTCCTGTTTCTGGCGTGGCAGACGGTGTCCAGTCTCCTGCTCATCTTCGCAGGCGTGTTGTTCGCCGCATTTCTGGACGCGTGCGCAAGGGCTCTGGCGCCGGTCCTTCCGCTCAATCGCGCCTGGCGCCTGACGCTGGTCCTGTTGCTGTTCTCCGCTCTGTCGGGGTTTGGAATGGTCTGGGGTGCGGGCAAGCTGCCGGAGCAGACGCGCCTCCTGCTGAAGGTCATGGACAGCCAGATCGACGTCCTGCAGGAGCATCTCCTGTCATATGGCGTTGACCTCCTCGGCCCGGAATGGGGCCGCGACTTTGCGCAATGGCTGTTCTCGGATCAGGGCCGTTTTCTCAGCCATGCACAATTTCTGCTCGGCGGAGCCTCAACTCTTCTGACCGGCGCGCTGGTGATCCTGTTCCTCGGGATCCTCTTTGCCTTCGATCCGAACAGCCATCGCGAAAGCCTGGTCATGCTGGTGAAGCAGTCCTATCGCGCGCGGACAAGAGCCGTCATGGACGAGATAGGCACCGTCATGCGGCTGTGGCTGGTCGGACAGCTCATCCGCATCATCCTGATGACGCTGTGGGTCTGGATCGCACTCTACCTCATCGGGCTGCCCGGTCCCTTCGTGCTCGGATTGCAGGCGGGCCTGTCGAATTTCATTCCCTATCTAGTGGTTCATCACAGTGATTATGACTCTTTGGCGGTGGCTGGATAGGCGCGGCCGAGTTTGGTGCGGGCTTTTTCTGTTGTGAACATCCATTTGATGCGGGCTCGGGTTTTATTCCGCCTCTTTTGCCATGCTGCGATCTCGTTTCGGAGCCTTTTGGGATCGTCGATGCGGCGGCCGAGACACTGACGCTGTAGCACGCTGATCTCGCACTCGACCATATTGAGCCAACTGGCGTGCTTCGGGGTGAAGTGGAATTCGAGGCGGCGCAGGATGCGCCGGGCCTCGGCGGGCGCGAAGGCCTCATACAGCGCCCCAGGCTTGTGGATCGACAAATTGTCCTGCACGACACGGATGCAGGCGGCGTCGGGATAATGGACGTCGACGAGATCACGCATGCAGTGGGCGTAGTCCACGGCGGCGCGGCGGTCGGTGACCTTGACGTTGCGCCAGCCCCGATGTGGATCGAAGGTGACGAAGAGATTGGCGGTGCCGTTGCGGCGATACTCGTAATCGTAGCGCTCGCGCTGTCCCGGTTGGGCCGGGACCGGCTGGCGCACCTCGCCGATCAGCTGGATGGGGGTCTCGTCGAAGCAGACCAGCGGCCGGGCGGGATTCTGCGTCTCGGCGTAGAGGTCGAGCACGTCCTCCATGCGGGCAACGTATTCGCCGTCGACATGGGGAATGCACCACATGTCCCTGCGCCACGGCTTGAGGTCGTTCTCGGCCAGCCGGCGACGCACGGTCTCGCCCGACAGGCTGTTGTGATCGGTGAGCTTGACCATCGTGTCGGCCAGCAGCGTCAGCGTCCAGCGTTTGCAGCCAGCGGGCGGCTTGGCGCATGCGGTCGCCACCAGCAGGGCTTCCTCCTTGCCGGTCAGCTTGCGCTCAGCGCCCGGACGCGGCTCCTCGCTCAGGGCCCGCTCCATATTGCCTTCCACGAAGCGGCGCCTGGTCCGGCCGACGGTGGAGAGGCTGACACTCACGGTCCGGGCAATCTCCTCGTCGCGGCAGCCTCCATCGGCCGCCAGCAAAATCTGCGCCCGCTTAAGCTTGCGGGCGGCGTGCTTGCCGCCGCCGAGCATCGCCGTCAGTTCGTCGCGCTCGGCTTGGCTCAATTCGACCCGATAACGTACATTCATGCTTTGCCTCCTTGTCGGAGGCCGGGACGAATCCAACGATGAGTCAAAAATCAGGCGCGCGCTTCACCGAGAAGCAGGGTTATTACCTGGCCTTCATCCATACCTACGCCCATATGTTCGGACGTCCCCCCGCCGAAGCCGACATCCAGCGCCACTTCCGCGTCAGCCCGCCTTCGGTCCATCAGATGATCGTCACCCTCGAACGAAACGGCTTCATCCGACGTCAACCCGGCGTCCCCAGAAGCATCGAAATCCTCGTGCCACCGGAAAGCTTGCCGATCCTCGAATGGCTCGGTATCAAAACGTCAAAATCACTGTGATGAACCACTAGGACCCATCGTGGCCGCGATTCCGATCGCGCTCGTCGCAATGCCGCTCGGCAGTTCGCTGCTGATCTGGGCCGTCCTGATCTACACGATCATCCAGTCAGTCGAAGGCTATGTGATCGGCCCGCTGATCCAGCGTCAGGCGGTCGAGATCCCGCCTGCCTGGACGCTGGTCGCCATCGTCATTCTGGGCGCGCTGTTCGGCGTCCTGGGCATTGCGCTGGCCATGCCACTGGTCGCGATCGGCCGTGTCGCAATCATCCGATTCTACGTCGAGGACTACCTTGGCGACGACCTCAAGCAGACATTCAACGGCGGTAGATCGTGACTGGATAGCCCATGAGCAAGATCGATGTACAACGGAACGTGGGTACGGAGCCTCCCTCGCCTCGTCCCGGAATGGCTCATTTCCTGTGGCAGCAGCTTCCTTATGTCGTGGCGCTGGTGCTCGCTATCGCAGGCGTCGCCTATACCAACGTCTCCCACCAGCCTCTCGTCGGCTACTGGGAATTCCTGGCGCTTGCCATCTGCGTCGTCTGCGTCGTTACCAAATGGCCGGAGGCCCAGGGCAAAGAGGCCCAGCTCCGATTGATCTGGACCCAGGCGCTGCATTGGATTGCCGTCCTGATCACAATGAACATCATACTGATCTCGGGCGTCCAGCAGTTGCTTCCGACACCGGCAACCGGCCTCGTCCTGCTGACGCTGCTCGCACTCGGCACGTTCCTTGCCGGCGTCAGCCTGTTGTCGCTGCAAATCTCGTTCCTGGGCCTCGCGATGGGCGTGGCCGTCTCGGCAATCTCCTGGCTGAAGCAGTCCGTCTTCTTCTTCCTGCTGGGCGCGGTGCTGCTGATCGGCCTCGGCATCACCTTCTGGCTCCGCCAGGACAGCCGACCGAGGATTGCGCCCTCCGACACCAACAGCCAAGTGGAGGCTTGAATGCGAAAGACACGGCCTGTTGCAGTCTTCGCCACATCCGCGCTGCTATGCATCGCCAACCTGCCCGCGCGCGCCGAAACGTTCAGGGTCGGCCGGCTCCTCTGCTTGAGCAACCCGCGCGTCGGGCTTGTGCTCGGATCGGTGCAGTCACTGCGCTGCACATTCTTTGCGAGAAACCCGCCGAGGCAGTTCATCTATGAGGGACGGATCCGGCGCGTTGGCCTCGATCTCGGCGTGACCAGTGCAGGCAGCCTGTCGTGGGCCGTGCTCGCCAAGAACTCGCGGATCGGCTCCGCCACCCTGCGCGGCAACTATGTCGGCGCGAGCGGCAGCTTGGCATTCGGCCCCGGTCTCGGCGCCAACGTCCTGATCGGCGGCTCGCGCAGGAGCGTGATGTTGCAGCCGCTGTCGATCGAGCGATCGATCGGAATCAATCTCGCGGCTGGTGTCACCAATCTGACGCTGGGTCCGCGCGGCAGCCGCTAGCTCGCAACCGCGATCCCGCGCGCGATCGCCGGATTCCGGTGGGCTCACGAGAACATTCCCACCCCGTCGCTCAGGGTTTCGTCGGATGTCGACGGCGCGGGCTCGAAGCTACCATCCCAAGCGTGCCGATCATCGCGCGGATCAGGAGGATGGCATGACAGTCTATGACAGCCGGTCGGACATCGGGGTTCTGGGCTCGCCTCCGCTGTGGGTCTGCGCTCTCCTCGGCATCGTGATGATCGCCGCCGGCATCGCGGCTCTCAGCGACGTGGTTTTCGCGACGATCATCAGCGTCAAGCTGATCGGGCTGACGGCTATCGCGGCCGGCGCATTCGAGATCATGCATGCCTTCTGGACCAAGGGATGGGGCGGCTTCCTGTGGCAGATCCTTCTCGGCGCTCTCTATCTCGCCTTCGGGCTTGTGCTGCTCACCCAGCCGGCTTCCGGTGCCCTGATCCTCACCTATTTCCTCGGCGCGGTGCTGCTCGCCTCGGGCGTCATTCGATGCGTGCTGAGCTTCGCCCATTGGCGACAGAACGGATGGATGATGCTGATCTCCGGCATCTTCGGACTGCTCGCGGGCGTGCTGATCCTGTTCAGCTTTCCGACCATCAGCGTCTGGGCCCTCGGATTCCTGCTTGGCGTCGACCTGATCTCGCACGGCCTGGCGTGGCTGCTTTATGCGCTTCAGTCCGTGCGGCGAACTGCGTAACGATGGAGAAGATGATGATGGACGCTCCCACCCGTCGAGCTTTCCTTGGCTTTGCTCAGAATGCCGTTGCTGCCGCGGCGATCGGCGCTGTCGGAGTTCGTCTGATTGAGACTGCGGAAGCGATGCCGATTGCCCACGATCTTGGCCAGGCCAGCGAGCCGTCGGACCTCCTGACGCAAGCTCAGTGGTGGGGACCCCCAGCCGGTCCCGGTTGGGGACCTGGTCCGGGCTGGGGCCGCCCACCGCCGCGCCGGCGCCGATGGGTTTGCTGGTGGCATCGCGGCCGTCGTCGTTGCGGATGGCGGTGGCGCTAGGACCGCCCTCTTAACTTGCGCAATCCGCCGGGAGCAGATTTGCCACGAAGGCGATGGAGGCGATCGTGCGCCACGTGAATCAATGGCTCCTGTGGGCCGCTCTGATAGCTCTTCTCGTGGTGGCAGCCGCCTTCTGCGTGTCGGTATGGCAGGCAACTCCATCGATGCCGCTCTACCGCAACATCATCCTCGGAGGGGCCGTCGTCCTGATGCTGGTGTTCGGCTGCGGCCTGATCGCGCTGATGTTCTATAGCCGTCGCAAGGGTTATGACGAGCCCGCGCGCAGCGATCGGATACGGCGGAAGTAACGAGGCGCTGGTGAAGCACCGACCCGGCCCGGCTCTTAGGTCTGGAGCAAGGAGCGGACAATGAACCTTGCTGGCGTCTCGATCAGGCTGCTGGCGGCAACTCTCCTGACGTTCATCGCCGGTGGGACCGCCCGGACACAACCTGCCGCGGCCGGAGCCCCTGCGGTCGGCGTCGTGGAAGCGACCAGGCGGCCGATCACCGAGACCAGCGAATTTCTTGGACGGATCGAGGCGATCAATCGGGTCAGCGTCGTCGCGCGCGTGACGGCATTTCTGGACAAGCGCCTGTTCGACGAGGGCGCCGAGATCAAGGAAGGCGACGAGCTCTACCGGCTCGAGCGTGGTCCCTTCGAAGCGGATCTTGCATCGAAACAGGCGCAGGTCGCGCAGCTCCAGGCAACGCTCGAAAACGCCAAATTGACGACCGAACGCGCGCGGACCCTGCTCGGAGGTCCCGCCGGGCAACAGTCCATCTACGACGCAGCGATCGCCAACCAGCTGAGCCTCGAAGCCCAGGTGCAGGCCGCGCAAGCCCAGGTCCAAGCCTCCCAGATCAATCTCGGTTACACGAAGATCAACGCGCCGATTGCCGGCAAGATCGGACGCACGGCGGTGACCGAAGGCAACGTCGTCGGTCCGAGCTCGGGCGTGCTGACCACCATCGTCAGCCAGGACCCGATGTATGTCACCTTCCCGGTGCCACTCCGCCAGGGGCTCGAGCTGCGGGAACGATACGGACCACAAGGCGGCCTGGACGCGGTGGTGATCAAGCTGCGACTGCCCGATGGCCGCATGTACGGCCACTCCGGCAAGCTGAATTTCGTCGACAACACCATCGCCCAGAGCACCGATACCATCATCGTACGCGGGGAGATCGGCAATCCAATCCTGCGGGCTTCTTCGGCGGCTGGCGTCACCGTTCACGAGCTGACTGACGGCGAGTTCGTCACCGTCGTGCTGGAGGGCGTCCAGCCGGTCGACGTGCTGGCAATCCCGCGCTCCGCCGTGCTCTCCGATCAGCAGGGCGACTATGTGCTGGCTGTCGGCGCCGACAACAAGGCCGAGCAGCGCCGCATCCAGCTCGGACAATCGACTACGACCATCGCCGCCGTGATCGCCGGACTTGCGGCCGGCGACAAGGTCATCGCGGAAGGCTTGCAGCGAGTTCGTCCCGGCCAGACCGTTTCGCCGGGACCGGCAAGTCCGCTGATCCTGTCGAGCATGAAGCCCGCCGCGGACGCCCCGGCTCCGCAAGCGGATCACGGCGCCTCCGGCAGCACCCGCCCGCTGGACCGCAAACCATGATATCCGCCGTTTTCATCGATCGCCCGCGGCTTTCGATGGTGATCGCCTTCATCATCACCATCGCCGGCGCGCTGGCGTTGATGCAGATTCCGGTAGCGCAATTTCCGGACATCGTGCCGCCGCAGGTCACGGTCTCCGGCACCTTCCCTGGCGCATCCGCCGAGGTGGTCGAGAGCAGCGTCGCCCAACCCCTGGAGGCGCAAATCATCGGCGTCGACCGCGCGCTCTACATGAAATCGACCAGCGCCAATGACGGCAGCTACACACTGACGGTCTCGTTCGCGCTCGGCACCAACCCCGACATCAATACCGTCAACGTCAACAACCGCGTGCAGAGCGCACTGTCGCAACTACCGACCGAAGTGCAGCAGCAGGGGGTGACGGTGCACAAGCGGTCCTCGTCGATCCTGCAATTCCTCGTGCTCTATAGTGCCAATGGCCAGCAGGATCCGCTGTTCATCACCAACTACGCGATCATCAACGTGCTCGATGCGATCGCCAGCACGCCCGGCGTCGGCCAGGCGAACCTGTTCGCCAAGATGAACTACTCGATGCGGATCTGGTTCGATACGCAGCGACTCACCAGCCTCGATCTCACGCCATCGGACGTCATTGCCGCGATCCGCACGCAAAGCGTCCAGGCGCCTGTGGGGCGCATCGGTGCACGTCCGATCAGCGACGACCAGCAGCTCCAGTTCAATGTGCAGACCCTGGGCAGGCTCGCCACCGTCGACCAATTCGCCAATATCGTGCTGCGCGCCAACCCGGACGGCTCGTCGCTGCTCGTGAAGGACGTTGCCCGTGTCGAGATGGGCGCGCAAAATCTCGACAGCGAAGCGCGGATCGACGGCCGCGCGGCCGTGCCGGTCGCGATCTATCTGGCGCCGGGTGCCAATGCGATGAGCACCGCACAGGCCGTGGCGGCGACGATGCAGCGGCTGTCGCTGCGTTTTCCCACCGGCCTGAGCTATCTCGTGCAATACGATTCCACGAGCTTCGTGCGCGACACGATCACGGAGGTCTTGCGGACGCTGGGCGAGGCCTTCGTCCTGGTCGTGATCGTGGTGTACCTCTTCCTCGGCAATCTGCGGGCCACGGTGATCCCGGCCGTTGCCGTTCCGGTGAGCCTGGTCGGCACGTTCGCCGTCCTGCTGGTGCTGGGCTATTCGGCCAACACGGTATCCCTGCTGGCCATGGTGCTCGCCATCGGCATCGTGGTGGACGACGCCATCGTCGTCGTCGAGAACGTCGAGCGGGTGATGGAGGAGGAGCCGGGCCTTTCCCCCGCCGAGGCCAGCAAGAAGGCCATGACCCAGATCACCGCGCCGATCATCGCGATCACCCTGGTGCTGCTCTCGGTCTTCGTACCGATCGCATTCATTCCCGGCATTTCCGGAACGCTGTTTCGCCAGTTTGCGGTGACGATCAGCGCCGCGATGATGATCTCGGCGTTGAATGCGCTGACGCTGTCGCCCGCCTTGTGCGCGCTGTTCCTGCGCCACACCGGGCCCAGGCGCGGCATCATGGGACGCGTCCTCGGCTTCATCGACTGGCTGCGCGACCGCTACAGCGGCGGCGTCCGCCGCCTGGTGCGCGTGGCGGGTCTCTCGCTGCCGTTCGTCGCCGTCGTTGCCGCCGGCATCTTCGGCATGTCGCTGACCACGCCAACAGGTTTCCTCCCCGAGGAAGACCAGGGCGCCTTCTTCACCTCGGTGCAACTGCCAGACGGCGCATCGGTGGCGCGAACCAGCGAAGTCACCCAACAGATCGAGGATCTCCTGAAGCAGATCCCCGCCGTCGATCACGTCCTTGCCATCGTGGGCTTTTCCCTGCTCGACGGCGCGTCCGAACCGAACAGCGCATTGGTGGTCACGCGTCTGAAGCCGTTTTCCGATCGCAAGGCGGCAGCCGATTCCGCGCAGGCGCTGATCCGGCAAACCTTCGCAGCCGGCGCACAGATTCGACAGGCCAACGTGTTGCCGTTCAATCTGCCGCCGATCATTGGGCTCTCCACCGGAGGCGGGTTCGAATACCAGCTTCAGGCGCTGGAAGGACAGACTCCGGCCGCGATCTCCAGCGTCACCGGGGCGCTGATCGGTGCAGCCAATGCCGATCCACGGCTTGCGCGTGTCTTTTCGACCTTCACTGCGACCAATCCATCCATCCATCTCGACATCGACCGCCGCAAGGCGCAGGCGCTCGGCGTGACGGTCAGCGACATCTTCACGGCCTTGCAGGCGACGCTCGGCGGCATCTATGTCAACAACTTCAACCTGTTCGGCCGCACCTGGCAGGTCAACGTTCAGGGCGAAGCGTTCGATCGCGCCGATATTTCGGACATCTGGCGGATCTATCTGCGCAACGGCGCCGGCCAGATGGTGCCGATCAGGTCGCTCGCCGGGATCAGGATCGTGACCGGGCCTCAGGTCATCACCCGCTACAACAATTATCGCTCGGTGACGGTGAACGGCAGCCCGGCGCCGGGCGTCTCCTCAGGAACCGCGATGGTCGCAATGGCAGAAATCTCCAACACCGTGCTGCCTGCGGGCTACAGTTTCGCGTGGACCGGCACCGCCTATCAGGAGCAGCAGGCCGCTGGCCAGACCGGCATCGTGCTCATGCTTGCGGTGCTGTTCGCCTACCTATTCCTGGTGGCGCTCTATGAGAGCACGGTGATCCCGATCCCGGTGCTGCTATCGGTCGTCGTCGGCGTGCTCGGGTCCTATGTCGGCATCAAGCTCGCCCGCCTCAATCTCGACCTCTACGGCCAGATCGGGCTCGTGGTCCTGATCGCGCTCGCCGCCAAGAACGGCATTCTGATCGTCGAATTTGCCAAGGAGCAACGCGAAGCGGGCGTGGCGCTCAACGACGCCGCGATCCAGGGCGCGCATATGCGCTTTCGCGCGGTCATGATGACTTCGGTCGCCTTCATCCTTGGCCTCCTGCCGCTCGTGATTGCAACCGGCGCTGCGGAGCTCAGCCGCAGGGCGGTCGGGACAGCCGTATTTGCGGGCATGCTCGCGGCAAGCTCAATCGGCATCTTTCTCGTCCCGACGCTCTACGTGACGTTCCAGCGTCTGCGGGAGCGGATGAAGGCCGCGCCAAAGTCCGGCAACTGAGTTGACTGGCGCAAGGTGCGCAAACTCGGCCGATGCCTGCGCGATCAATCAGTTGTCGAGCGAACAAACCCGCGAACTCTCATATAATTGAAATTGCTATGTAATTTATACGGTCTTGCCTCATGTGATCCCGAGCCCGTTCGGGAAAACAAGCGCAACGCGCGCGCTTCCGACTGCCGACCGTGCGTCAGATTGGTCAACGACAACGAATTGCAGCTTGCGGATTGAAGGCCTATGTTGAGTCTCCAACCAAGCAGCCGCCCATCGTACGGCGAGAGTCTGCAGGGGAGAGACCTCACGGTGGATGGCGTGCATTTTGCGCCGGAGGTCACATCATGGCCATTGCTCCCACACTCCAGAAGTACCTCGCCGCTGAGAACATCCAATACGAAGTGGTCCCGCACGAGCTCAGCATGACGTCCACTCGCACGGCCGAGGCATGCCATATCCCGGGCGATCGCCTCGCCAAGGGCGTCGTGCTGCGGCGCGACGGCGAATATATGCTGGCCATCTTGCCCGCATCGCATCACCTCCGCCCGTCGGAACTGAAGACGATACTCGGCGGAAATGTCCACATGGCACAAGAAACCGAGATCGGTGAGCTGTTCCGCGATTGTGCGCACGGTGCAGTTCCCGCCGTCGGCAAGTGCTACGGGCTGGATACTATCGTCGACGACAGCATCGAGGCGCAGCCCGACATCTATATGGAAGCCGGCGACCACGAGACGCTGCTTCATATGGGTCACGCGCAGTTTGCACGCCTGACGGCCAACGCACTGCACGGGCGCTTCAGCGCGCACGACTGAGGATTTGCGCACTGCCCAATCTTGGGCGGGAACCTCGGCCGCGACGTCGCCGTCAAACTGTTCAGGAAAGCGACGGCGACAGCGTCGGCGCTTGTCTGGTCAGATCGCGAAGTAATGATGCTTTCTCCTGTGACCTCGCACCCGATCGGTTGTACAGTTCAAACGAATGGGGGCGCTGCTGCAACAACGGAGGCTCGCCATGAAAGTCAAAGACGTGATGCACAAGGGTGTCGACTGGGTCAGCCCCGACACCCCCATCGCCGAGATTGCCAAATTGATGCGGGCGCATGACATCGGCTGCATTCCGATTGGCGAGGACGACAAGCTGGTCGGGATGGTGACCGACCGCGATATCGTCTGCAAAGGGCTCGCGAGCCACACCTTTGATGCTCGCCGCGCAACGGCCCGCGATGTGATGACTGAGGGTATTCATTGCTGCCGGGAGGACGACGACCTCGCAAAGGCGATGCATCATATGGAGAAACTGCAGGTCCGCAGGCTGCCCGTGATCAACAAGAGCAAGCGGATGGTCGGCATCATCAGCCTGGGCGATCTCAGCCGCTCCGCCTCAAATGATCTGCTGACCGAGACCGTCAGGAGTGTTTCGGCGCATCATTGAATTGACGCCCGAGTTGCTCTCGCGATCGCCAGACGTCGAGCTGGGCCGGAGTCAGGCGTTTGTCATGCAACCATCGCGCGGCGCGAGAGCAGCGGCCCGAAGCGCTTGACTTTGCGTCGGCGTGAACGGGCTAAACTGAAAAGTCGAGGCCCTAGCGGTCGGCGGAGTGTCGGTTCATGTCCTCCAGGAGCTCGCGCATGGCGTCGAACTGCGTGCCAAAGCCTTTCCAGTCGCCGGACCTCAATCGTTCAACGGCCTGATTGTAGCGGTCGAGCGCCTCCCGTGCCTGACTTGCCGATGGGCGTGTGACGGGCATTTCCTCCATCGTGCTCGAGACCGGCCGCACCGCGCCAGGCTCGGTGAACAGAGCCGACAAGGCCTCATCGAGCGTCTCCTTCATCACCACATGCTCGCCATAGGCTGCGATCACGCGTTTCAGCTCCGGCAGGTGCCCGTGCTCCGCTCGCAAATAGAGCGGCGTGACATAGAGGATCGAGTTCTCGATCGGGATCACAAGCAGGTTCGCGCCGCGTATCACCCGCGAGCCCATCTGATTCCACAGCGTGATCTGTTGCGATATCTCGGTACTCTGGTTGATCCGCGCTTCGATCTGGAACGGCCCGTAGACGAGCTTCTCCTTGGGAAATTCGTAGACAATCAGCTTGCCGTAGTCGGGCGCATCGCAGCGTGCGGCGAGCCAGGCGATCATGTTGTCGCGGCGGCTCGGCACCATGGGAAGCATGAGGAAGAACTCAGCCTGCGACTCACCGGGCAGCCGCATGATGATGTAATATGGGGCCATCGTTGCAACGCCGCCGCCGCCCGGCTGGCGCGGGAACTGCCAGAGATCCTCGCGGTTGTAGAAAACGTCGGCGGCCTCCATGTGATAGCTCTGATAGAGCTGCGCCTGAATCAGGAATAGATCCTCCGGATAGCGGATGTGCCTCTGCAGATCCGCCGGCATGACCGAGAATGGCTTGAACAGGTTCGGAAAGATGCGCCGCCAGGTTGCGGCAACCGGATCGCCGGTGTCCATCAGATAAAAGTCGACGGTGCCGTTATAGGCATCGACGATGACCTTCACTGAATTGCGAATGTAGTTGAGATCCTGATCTTGCGCCGGCTGCGCGGAAGGGAAGTAGGAACTCACCGTGTAGGCGTCCTGCATCCAGAACATCCGCCCATTGCTGATGACCAGATAAGGATCGTGATCGAGCCTGAGGAACGGAGCGATCGTTCGCACCCTTTCCCCGATGTTGCGGCGGATCATGATCCGGCTGTCCGCCGTGATGTAGCTTGAGAGCAGCAGGTTCGGGTCGTTGAAGTAGTAAGCGAACAGGCCTCTCCATACCGCCGCTCCTATCGGAACGCCGCCCGTCCCGTCATAGGCTGCGTAGACATTGTCTTTGCCCTTCGGGTAGTCGAACTCAGGCGTGCTCCCTTTGACGATGACGTAGCTGTCGTGCTCTTCGCCGTAGTAGATGCGCGGTTCACGGATCTGCGGGCCTCCGTCCGCGACAGGAGGTATGTCGCGCAAATAGAGGAATGGCAGCCCTTCGCTGCTCTTGCGAGTGACCGGGCTCATCACTGCGCCGGTGCCGTGAGTAAACAGCACGTGGTGGTTGACCCATGTCTGGGCATTCGGCGGCAGCAAGGAAGGTCGCAGTTCGCGGGCCGAGATCATGACGCTTTGGTAGGAGCCATTGAGCCAGTAGCGATCGACGTCAAGGTGATGGAATTTGTAGTAGGTGCGGATCTCCTGCAGCTGCGCGTAGGTGTCCGACAGGGGCTGCCAATCCCACAGCCTGATATTGTCGATGGTCGCCTTGTTGGCATCGAGCGTCTTGAAGCTGAGCTTCTGTTCGGCGGCGAACGGCTTGGCCGCGATCTGATCGAGATTGTAGGCCTGCCGGGTGAGCGCGATGTTGCGTTCGATATAGGGCCTTTCCAGCTCCAGTTCGCTTGGCCTGACGAAGAACTGCCGGAACAGCACGGGAACCAAGCCGGACAGCACGAAAGACCCGATCGCGACAAGCAGGAACGCGGCGGCAGGAAGCCGGTAGGTGCGCACGCGCACGTTTGCCCACGCGGCGAGCGCCGCGATGCCCGAAAGTCCGATCATCAGCCACAAGGCCGGCAGCCCCACATGGACATCGGTGTAACTTGCACCGACAACCACGCCGTTATCGCCATAGAGCAGCAGGTAGCGATCGAGACCAAAGGACCAGGCCTTCACCGCAAACAGAAGACCGAGCAGCGCCGAGCCGTGGGCAATCACCGTCGACGACATTGATCGGCGATGAATGTCGTATTCGATCTCGCCGTGCACCAAGTAGATCGCCGCGGCAAACAGCGCGCTCAGCGCGAGCGCGAGCATCATCCAATTCTTGATGAGGATATAGGCGGGCAGCGAGAAGAGATAGAAGCCGATGTCGTTGTTGTAGAGCGGATCGTCTGCCCCATACGGCGCCTGATAGACAAACTGCAGGAAGACGCCCCAGTTGCCGGCTTCGGCCGCCGCGACAAGCAGAGCGAGCGAAGCCGCACCAGCTGCGATCAACCGCGGCCACCGCAGTCGGTCGCGCACAAGCGCAAGCAGATCTGGCGGCGCGTTGCCCGCGGCGCTCCACACGGAAGCGGCGGCAAGCTGTGTCGACCGCCGTCGGGCGAAGTGCAGTGCGAGCCATCCGTTCAACAACAGGATGACGGCAGTTGCCGTCCAGACCGCAAGAAAGACGACGGCCTTGGCGCCGATTGTTGTCCAGAAAACCTCGCGATAACCGATCACGGAAAACCAAAGCCAGTCGACCAGGAAGTCGCTGGCGAGCGCGAGCAGGGTCAGGACAATCGCAATGACGAGGGCCGCAATAATCAGCCCGACCACGGCACTTTGCCTTGGTGCCTTCCGCTCGGGTCCTGTAATCCCGATCGTCATCGCCTGATCATAGTCGAAATCAGGGACGCCCGCCGCTTGATTCGTGGTCGGGATGACGCCTCGAGGCGGGCGACGCAAGTGCTCGAAGCTGCGTCGCTAGGACCGCGGCGCAATATGGCATTTCGAAACGGCGCAAGGCGCCAAGCACGGCTGATGCAGCCGGCGCGATCAATCAGCTATCGCGCAACATGGCGCTCCCGAACCGGAGTGCCATCGTACAATGTCGGGAAATATCGTGGATTTGGCGCTCCCTAGGGGAATCGAACCCCTGTTTCAGCCTTGAGAGGGCCGCGTCCTAACCGCTAGACGAAGGGAGCGTGAGGGACAGGACATAGCCGCGAATTTTGCCGGCGGCAAGCCTCGATCGGGGGCGAAATCGGCGGATATGCACGGCGAATGCGGCTCAGGCTTAACGGCGCGAAGGACCGCCCGGCCGCACGCGCTCCCGTCACATGGCCGGGAACACTCAGGGCTTCTTCAATTTCTCGATCGCGGCGGCGCCGGCGGCCGGCTCCAGGCGGAACAGGCCAGAGCCCGAAAATGCGGATTTGGACGGCGACGTCGAGCGGATCTGCTCGCCGCTGTTGCCGGCTATGGCCTGGTTGAGCAGGTCCCGAACCGGGGCGGCGCTACGGCTCGTTGGCAAATTTGAGCTTTCCCGCCGGCTTCAGGGTGTGGGCGTCGAAGGTGCGGATCTCGGTGACCCCGCCGACATCCAGCGTGATCACGAGGCGATCGCCGGCGACCCCGGTCGAGACGATCCTGGCGCCCTTCGGCAGGGTGGCGGTGACGTCGCCCGCGATCTCGGGCGCCCTTCCCTCCGACTTGAAAAGGCGGTAGCCCACCGCGATCAGAACGGCGCAGATCGCCAGCGCCGTGGTCAGCCCCGCGATCAGCATCATCCGCCGCACCCGCGCGAACAGCGCGGCCTGCTCGGGGGTCGGTTCGGGAACAGCGGTATCAGACGTCGTCATGGAAAACTCAGGCTCTGCGCAAAGGTTGGAGGTTGTCGTCGCCGGCGACGAGGGCTCGGCCCGGCTCGACCGCGTGCTGGCGGCGCGCCTGCCGGACCTGTCGCGATCGAGGCTTAAAGCCCTGATCCTGGCGGGGGCGGTGAGCCTGAAGGCCTCCGCCGTCCGCGACCCCGCTTATCACGTCAGTCACGGCGATACGATCATAATCGACGTGCCGGAGGCCGCGCCCGCCGAGCCGAAGGGCGAAGAGATCGCCCTCGATATCGTGTTCGAGGACGACGACATCATCGTCATCAACAAGCCCAAGGGCCTGGTCGTGCACCCCGCGGCCGGACACGAGACCGGGACGCTGGTGAACGCGCTGATCGCCCATTGCGGCTCGACGCTGTCGGGGATCGGCGGGGTACGCCGGCCCGGCATCGTGCACCGGCTGGACAAGGACACGACGGGACTGATGGTGGTCGCCAAGAACGACCTCGCCCACGCCTCGCTGTCGGCACAGTTCGCCGACCACGGCCGCACCGGGGCGATGCGGCGCGGCTATATGGCCTTCGCCTGGGGGGTGCCGGGCCGGCATCGCGGCACCGTCGATGCGCCGATCGACCGCCATCCGTATGCGCGGGAGAAGATGGCGGTGCGCCAGGGCGGCCGCGAGGCAGTGACGCATTGGGAAATCCTGGAGAGTTTTCCGGGGCGCGACGGCAAGCCGATCGCGGCGCTGCTCGCCTGCGAGCTCGAGACCGGGCGCACGCACCAGATCCGGGTCCACCTCGCCCATATCGGCCATCCGCTGATGGGCGATGCGGTCTATGGCCCACACTTCAAGACAAAGGCGAACCAGCTGGCGCCAGAGTCGCAGGCCGCTTTAGCGGCGCTCGGGCGGCAGGCCCTGCATGCCTATCTGCTGGTATTGGAGCACCCGAGGACGGGAGAATTACTCCACTGGGAGGCGCCGCTGCCGGAGGATTTGCTTCTCCTCAGGAGCGCCCTGAAAGCGGCGCTATGACGCAGGCTCGTTAGGAAAAGCGTTACATTACAAAAAGTTATAGCTGCCACACGGGGACGTGACGTCAGCAATCCTTCCCTTTTTGACCCCCCATGGGGTATATTGCGCCTGCGTTGGAAATGACCAACGCGGAACATCGCAGCTACGGCCGGCTTTAACACAGCGGTCGTCTGCCTGGCCCGCCGCTATCGGGGGCCTGAACCTTTGGAGGGCTCAACTATGGCCCGTACCGCTGCTCTGCCGGTCCTCAATGGAGAATCCGGCCTTTCTCGCTACCTCGCCGAGATCCGCAAGTTCCCGATGCTGGAACCCCAGCAGGAATACATGCTCGCCAAGCGCTGGCGGGAGCATGACGATCGCGACGCGGCGCACCAACTCGTCACCAGCCATCTCCGCCTCGTGGCCAAGATCGCCATGGGCTATCGCGGCTACGGCCTGCCGATCTCCGAGGTCGTCTCGGAAGGCAATGTCGGCCTGATGCAGGCGGTGAAGCGTTTCGAACCCGAGAAGGGGTTCCGTCTCGCCACCTACGCGATGTGGTGGATCAAGGCGTCAATTCAAGAGTACATCCTGCGTTCCTGGTCGCTCGTGAAGATGGGCACCACCGCGAACCAGAAGAAGCTGTTCTTCAACCTGCGCAAGGCGAAGAGCAAGATCAACGCGCTGGACGAGGGCGATCTCCGCCCCGACCAGGTTGCGACCATTGCCAAGCGGCTGGGCGTGACGGACCAGGACGTGATCGACATGAACCGCCGCCTCGGTGGCGACGCGTCGCTCAACGCGCCGATCCGCGACGACGGCGAAGCCGGCGAATGGCAGGACTGGCTGGTCGACAATACGCCCAACCAGGAAGCCATGATGGCGGAGCACGAGGAGTATGATCACCGCCGTGACGCGCTGAACGGCGCCATGGGCGTGCTCAACCCGCGCGAACGCCGCATCTTCGAGGCCCGCCGCCTCGCCGATGAGCCGATGACGCTGGAAGACCTTGCTGCCGAGTTCGGCGTCTCGCGCGAGCGCGTCCGCCAGATCGAGGTCCGCGCCTTCGAGAAGGTGCAGTCCGCGGTCAAGGGCACGATCGCAAGAGCAGAACAGGCCGCGCTGGAAGCCGCGCATTAAGCAAGGCTTCGCTGGCGCCAGAGATTGGCGGATCGAAAGAGACGGAAAAGCCGGCGGCAACGCCGGCTTTTTTGTTGGGTGTGAGCTGCGGCATATTTCGCAGCGATGCCGGCGAGGCACCTTGAACGCCCGTGACGGGTCGCCCGACACACTCTTGACGGGCCACATCCAGAGAACGGACACGCGCCGTGTCGATCATTTTGCAATCCACCGTCGGAGGCTTCTCCGCCCAGTTCATGCGCAAGCTGCCGCTGGTCGAGCAGGCGATGCGGGAGCACGGGCTCGATCCCGCGGAGTTCGTGATCTCCAAGGACTACGCCTCGACCGCGACGATCCCGATCATGGGTCCATTCTTCTTTAACTACAGTGTGTACTTCGGCGACGAGACATTCACCGTCACCGAGCCGAACGACATGGTGTTCCTGGACTACTTCTTCAAACGCGTGCTCGCAGCGGACGAGCCGCCGGAATTGCCGCAGCGGCCGGGTTTGATCCGGCGGCTGTTCGGCTGGATGGCACAGCCGGTGTAGCCTCTCCCGTCATTCCGGGGCGCGGCCCCGGAATGACACGCGAGCTACTCCCCCCATGTCCTCGCCAGCATCGCGAGCCAGCAGCCTTCGCAATAGCGCGCGTCCTTGTAGTCGATCCAATTGTGCGCATAGACGCGGTCGAGCGGGATGTCGTAGCGCGCACGCAGCACCTGGACGAGGATCTTCCACGCCGCGACCTGCGCCTCGGTGGGACCGGCCGCAACATCGGGATAATTGCCGGCGAACTCGACGCCGATCGAATTGTCGCGCACCACCTGGCGATAGGTCGGTCTGTTGTCGATGTACTTGTTGTCGTTGCGGTTGGCGCCGTCGCCATGGGTCGGCACCAGGTTTTCCGCGACCGCCCAATAGACCGTGCCGTCGGTCTCGACCCAGACCGTGACGCCGCGCCGCGTCGGGTTCTTCGACTGCTCCGCCGCGCCGCCGCGGGCCGAGCCCGCCGGCCCCTCGGTCTGGTGCACGATGATGTTGCGCCAGGAATGGGCGCTGCGGACGTCGCCCCACGGCGCCAGCCAGACGATCTTCAGGCCGGGAATATCGGGCGTGCCGGAGGCGCGCGCGAGCTTTGCGAGTTCAGCGTCGGTTGCGGCGGCGGCGGGTGCGATCAGGAGGGCGGCGAGAATGGCCGCGAGCAGGCGAGACATCATCATTAAAGGTCCAATGCGGACCCGAGCCTAGCACGCTGTCAGGCGAAATTGTGCGCGGCTTCGCCCATGCCGTTCGGCTCGGGCGAGAGCGGCGGTGCCGGATCGTAGACGGCAAAATCGTTCTTGCCGTTCTTCTTGGCGGCATAGAGGGCGTGATCGGCATGCGCGATCAGGCGGTCCGGGAATTGGCCGATGCCGGGATCCCATTGCGCCGCGCCGATCGAGATCGCGATCGGGATGTCGTTGCCGTTGCAGGCCGCAGCGTCCCGACGGCAGACCTCGAGCACACGGCGGGCGATTGCGGCCGCCTCGCGCAAGGAAGAGGACGGCAGCACGACGCAGAACTCGTCACCGCCGGTGCGGGCGAGCATGTCGCCGGGCCGCAGCCGCGTCTGCGCCATCAGGGTGAAGTGCTGGAGGCAGGCATCGCCCGCGGCATGGCCATGGGTGTCGTTGATGGTCTTGAAGCCGTCGAGATCGATCACCAGCAGCGAGAACGGCTCGCCGCTGCGCTCCGAACGGGCGCATTCCTCGGACAGTCGCTGCAACAGATGGCGCCGGTTGGCGACGCCGGTGAGATCGTCGAGCAGCGCGAGGTCGGCGACCTCGCCACGCAGCCGGTCCATCGCCATCAGGAGGAAGCCGAAATTGAGCGTCATCGACAGGAACAGAAGCCCCAGCACCATGACGGCATGGGTCTGACCGCCGGCGACCGCCGAGAAATCGTGGCCGAGCAGATTGCCCACCGCACGGGCAAGGAAGATCGCAATGATGGTGATGATGACGATGCCGGCCAGACGGGCGCCAGGATTGACGTGCCCTTCAGGCGGCAACAGCAACAGACGCAGCGACAGCACCAGCGGCAGGGCCTGGCCGATCGTGTAGCTGAGCATGCGCAGCTGCATGTGCTCGAAGCCGACCATGAAGAAGACGACACTGCCGATGCTGATGATCCCCGTCGCAGCCATAACGCGCCAGGAGACCGGCCGGTCGAAGAAGCGCTGAATGCCCATGGCGGCAAAGCAGCTCGCCGCAATGATACCGGTGGCCCCGATGAGAAGCGGCACGGGAGAGGCGACGAACAGACGGATCAGCGCCGCCATCGCGCCGGCCGCGCCGACGAAGGCCGATGCCATCCAGAACCGTGCGGCCGCGAATTTCGGATAGGAACGCGTCACGTAGGCCCAGATCAGGCCGAGCGCCAGGAAGTTGACGACGAAGACCGTCCAGAGTGTCGGTACGTTCAGCATGGCGCGTGCGGCAAGCGCAGCGCCCCGCCCCCCATTACTGGTAGCCGTCCGTCCATAACCCATCCCCGTTTTCTTGCGGGGAACAATGCGCGGGTTGCACTTAACGGAGTCTCACTGCGATCCTTCAAAGCGCGCCTTTGGTTTTGGATTCGTGAACGGCGCGCGGATTGTCGGATCGTTAGGCATGTCGCCATCGGCCTCGTGCGGTCGTATCGCGATCCGCCGCGGAGCGGATTCGCGGGCAAAAATCACCCGAAAACGCATCTGAGCTGTGGATAACGTGATGACACAGATATGACGGCGCGGGGCAGAGACCTGCGAATCTGCTGAGTTTGTCGTCGAGGATGTTGCGAGGCTGGCCCTCCGCCGAGCATCCCTCGTGTCGCGTTCCACCATTAACCCTTGAGAGGATACTATGGCTAAGAAAGCGAAGAAGGCGAAGAAGGCGACAAAGAAGAAGGCCAAGAAGGCCGCGAAGAAGAAGTAGCCAGCATGTTCTTTGCCCGGGTGGAGCCCGCTCCGCCCGGGCGTCGGGTAAGGCTAAGAGAGTTTGAAGATGGCGGGCGCGAGGCCCGCTTTTTTATTGGCTGGAGAAGCTACCGCTCGGCAAACGCGAGCTTGGCGCCGAGTGCGGCAAATCCCGCCGCAAAGCTGCGGCGCAGCCAGGTCATCACCGCTGGGCGGGAGATGACGCGCTCGCGCACGGATGCGGCGCAGAGGCCGTAGACGACGAACACCGCAAACGTCATCGCCATGAAGGCGCCGCTCAATTCCAGCATTCGCGCCAGCACATGGGCCTCGTCCGCCGCGATGAACTGCGGCAGGAAGGCGAGGAAGAAGATCGACAGTTTTGGATTGAGGATGTTGATCAGGAAGCCGGTGACGATGACCCGGCCGCTCGACCGCTCCTTGATCTCGCCCTCCACCGCCAGCGCACCCCGCTCACGTAGCGCCTGCCAGGACATGTAAAGCAGATAGAGAACGCCGCACCATTTCAGCGCGGCGAAGGCGAGCGCGCTGGTGTGGAGCACGGCGGCAAGTCCCAGCATGGCGGCAACCATGTGCGGCACGATCCCGAGCGTGCAGCCGAAGGCGGCAGCCAGGCTGGCGCGGGAGCCGCGCGTCAATGCCGCGGCCAGCGTGTAAAGCACGCCGGTGCCGGGCGAGGCGACGACGATCAGCGAGGTGAGCAGGAAGGACCAGGTCATGAGCAGACCCTACCACCCCGCCTCACGGCAAGAAAGCGGCGCCCCCGGGATCAGCCGTCAGGATGACGGGGTGCGAACAGGCCAGCCCTACAGACAAGGCAATTCCAACACCGTCACCCTGAAGTGCTCGCCTCTTCGGCGAGCCTCGAAGGGTGATGGCCCGGCTGCATCTCGGCCGTTCATCCGAGGCTCGCCACACGACGCTTTGCGCCGCGCGGCTTGCACCTCAGGATGACGAGGTGAGAACTGGCCAGCCCTACAAACAAAGCGGTTCTGCCCCGGTCAGACCACCTGCGCGATCTCGGCCTCGCGCAGCACGTCGAGCGGCGCCCAGGGCTTGGCCCAGAATTTGGCGCCGTCGGGCAAGGGTTGGTTCAAGGGGCGGCCGGAGGTGACGACGACGTCGAGCTTGGGATTGCGTCCCTTGGCGACATGGGCGAGCTCGACGCCGTTCATGCGGCCGGCAAGCTGCACGTCGGTCACCATCAGGCAGAGCGCGCCTGCGCTCTTCTCGAGCACGCGCTCGGCCGCTTCGGCGCTCTCGCACTGGATGACCTGATAGCCGCTCTCTTCCAGCAGGAGACTGAGCATTTCCCTCTGCATGGGGTCGTCTTCAACGACGAGTGCCGTTGCAGGAAATGGTCTCGATTGTCCCATCGGCGACTCCCAATGCTGCCTGTCTTCGTCCAAGTAACTTACGTTAAGGAGCCAACTCGAATACGGTTCGGTTCCATTCTGAAAAAATGTAAATCATAGTTCCAAAATCGGAGCTTGAGGGGGGGATCCATGACTGCGATTCGCGGCGCCGCCGCCATCACGGGAGCTGCAAGCGGCATTGGCCGCGCACTCGCCATCGAACTCGCCCAGCGCGGCTGCGACCTTGCGCTCGCCGATCGCGACGAGGCCGGGCTGAAGGCGCTCGCCGCCGAGATCGGCGAAGGAAGCGAGAAGGCACGTAAGGTCACCGTGCATCGCGTCGACGTCAGCGAGCCCGGCGACATCGCGCAGTTCGCAAGCGAAGCAACAGCGGCGCATCCGTCGCTCGGCATCCTCGTCAACAATGCCGGCGTGGCGCTGCTGGGCACCTTCGAGGAGATCAACCAGGCGCAGATGGAGTGGCTGTTCGACATCAATTTCTGGGGCGTGGTGCACGGCACACGCGCCTTTCTGCCGCACCTGAAGACGATGGAAGCGGCGCATATCGTCAACGTCTCGTCGGTTTTCGGCATCATCGCCCCGCCGGGACAATCGGCCTATGCCGCGGCCAAATTCGCCGTGCGCGGTTTTTCCGAGAGCGTGCGGCACGAGCTCGCGGTCGCCGGAAGCCCGGTGAAGCTGTCGGTCGTGCATCCCGGCGGCGTCGCCACCGCGATCGCGCGGAGCTCGCGCACCGGGGTCGGCGTCACCGACAATGCCCGCCGCTCGCAAATGATCGAGCGGTTCGAGAACGCGGCAAAGACCACACCAAAGGACGCCGCTCTGCGCATCATCAAGGGCATCGAGAGGAACGAGCCCCGCATCCTGATCGGCAACGACGCCCGCTTCATGGACCTGCTGCAGCGCTTCCGCCCGGGGACGTACTGGGCGCCGTTGCAGCGGAGGCTGGAGAAGATGGCGAAGGGGAAGAAGTGAGTGTGATGCGACGCCGCCCTCCGCACCCACCGTTGTCGTCCTGGCGAAAGCCAGGACCCATAGCCACCGAACTCAGTTTGGCGAAGGCGGGCAGTTACTCAGCCAATGCAAGTGACTGAGAGCCGTCGTAACAATTACTCCCTGAGGTAATGGGTCCTGGCTTTCGCCAGGACGACGATGGGGAGTGCCCTCGCAGCCGTCTCCCACCCTCATTGCCCCGCCAGCCGATCGGCAAAATAGCCGATCGTCTTGCGATAGATCACCGCCCTGTTCCACTCCCGCATCGCCTCGAAATTGGCGGTGCCTTCGCCGTAGGGCTGGCCCATCTTGAAGCCGCTGGTGTGGAGCAGGTTCGCGGTCGAGGCGAGCACGTCGGGCACGCTGTGGCGCAGGTCCACGTGACCGTCGCCGTCGAAATCGACGCCGTACTTGATGTAGGACGACGGCAGGAACTGGGTTTGGCCGATCTCGCCGGCATAGGCGCCGATCAGGTCGCGCAGCGGCAGGTCGCCGCGCTGCACGATCTTGAGGGCGGCGAGCAGCTCGCCCTGGAACAGATCGGTGCGGCGGCAGTCATGCGCGAGCGTCGCCAGCGTGCGGATCACCGGCAGCTTGCCGATGTCGCCCTTGCCAAAATCGCTCTCCAGCCCCCAGATCGCAACCAGGATATAGCGGGGTACGCCGAACTGCTGCTCGATGCGCGAGAGCAGCGCGGCGTGACGCTGCAACAGCGCCTTGCCGCCATTGATGCGGCCCGGCCCGACGCGGGTCGAAACATACTGCTCAAAGCTCTTGTTGAAGGTGTAGCGCTGGCGCCGGTCGAAGGCGAGCACGGCGCCGTCCTGGGTGATGCCGCTGAACGCCGCACTGGTCACGCTCGCCGAGACGCCGGCTCCTTGCGCTTCCGAGGCCATGCCGGCGACGAAGCCGTTGAAGTCGCCGCCGCAGCGCGCGGCCTGGGCCGGGCCGCCGGCCAGACCAACGAAGCAAGCGGCGGCCAGAGCGTATCTCAGCATGTCGAGCGATCCCCCAAAATCCCAGTGCGAAGCAGCGCGCGATCATGCCCGGGAAAGCGGCAACCGTCAAAGCGGCGCGCTTGATCCGCATCAACGTGTCTCACGCCCCGCTTTCTAGATTGAGCGAAACACGAGAGCCTCCCAGGAGACTAGCCTATGACCGGAATTACCTTGACCGCCGAGCAGATCCGCAATGCGCCCGCCTTGGTGCGGCAATGGATCGAGCAGGAGGTGATCACCTCGCTCGGCCTTGCACCGCGGACGCCTGCGGCCGCGCCGCCGCAGGCCGCCCATCTCGTCGCCTGCAGCGTGGAGGACATGGCCGGCGTGCTTGAGCATGTCCGCGGCGTGTTTCCCGCCGTGAACGTGCTGTTCGAGCTCGGCCGTCCCGGCATAAGCATCGGCCAGCCCGCAGTGATGACGTTCCGCCTGATGGACATCCTGCATCACACCCGCCTGCAGGACGTCGGCCAGGTCATGACCTGCCTGGAGATGCTGAACCAGGCACTGACCGAGGTGAGGAAAGACCCATCGGTGCGGTTCTGCGGCTTCGACAATGAGGGCCATTGCCTGATCGCGCCGCAGACCCAGACCAGCATCGCAACGCTGTGGCAGACCATGATGGAACGCCAGCAGGCGGCGCAGGCGCCCGAGGCCGGCAGCCGGATTGCACCGGCGGCTTGAAACGGGCGGCGGCTTTCCGGACAATCGGCAAGGGAATGGGCCGCCGGTGAGAACCGGCGGTATGGTGCAGGCGACTAACGTCTGCGCCCCCTCCTCAACCGATAGAGAGTGCCGATGCCCGCGCCGCGAAACATCCCCGGATCGCTCGTCCTTGCCGCCCTGCTCTGCCTTCTCGCCGTCACCACCGCGACCGCGCAGACGCGCGATGTCGCCGGCAGCCGCGACTATCCCGGCATCGGCCGGTTCGCCGGCAGCGTCATCACCGGCTATGTGGTGAAGGATTTTGACGCCGCGCGGATGCAGGCGGCCGCCTTCAAGGACGGCCAGCCGACCGATGCGCGGCGGCTCGAGGGCCGCGTTGTCCGCATCGCCTATCGCACCAATCCTGGTCCCTCGATCCTGGAAGTGTCGCGCAATTTCGAGACGCAGCTCGCGAAAGCCGGCTTCGAGACCCTGCTCGCCTGCGACACCGACGCCTGCGGCGCCATTCCCTTCACGGAAAACATCGACACGCTGCCGATCCCGCAGATGTGGGTCGACGGCTTCAACTACCGCTACTTTGCCGGCCGCAAGAGCGAAGGCGGGCGCGAGACCTATGCCAGCGTCATCGTCAGTCAGAACAACCAGGATATCTATGCGCAGGTCACCGTCGCCGAGCTCGGCGCCATCGCGAACAAGATGGTCGATGCCGCCGCGATGGCGAAGGGCCTGGGCGAGACCGGCCACATCGCGCTCTACGGCATCTATTTCGACACCGACAAGGCCGTGCTGAAGCCGGAGAGCCGCCCGACGCTGGAGCAGATCGCAAAGCTCCTGACCAGCCAGCCGCAGCTCAACGTCTTCATCGTCGGCCACACCGACAGCCAGGGCGCCTACGAGTACAATCTCGACCTGTCGAAACGCCGCGCCGAAGCGGTCGCCGCCGAACTCGCGAAGAGCTTCCGCATCGCGCAGGCGAGACTGCGCACCGCCGGCGTCGGCCTGCTCGCGCCAGTCGGCTCGAACGCGACGGACGCCGGCCGCGCGCTGAACCGGCGGGTGGAGCTGGTGGCGCCGTAACGCCCAACGCTCGTCATTCCGGGGCGCCCGAAGGGCGAACCCGGAATCCATCACGCAGCAGAGTTGGCGGGTAAATAGATTCCGGGCTCGCGCTAACGCGTGCCCCGGAATGACGGATGAGAGAGTTACCGCTATAGTATCGATGCTCGCGCGGCGCCGTCAGTGGTGCGTTGAGCCAGCATGAGGCGAACCGCCATGCCCAACAATCAGCAACCTAAACCAACCCGCCCCGCCCTGCTGCGCATCCCGCTCTTCCGCCTGCTCGCCATCAACCTCGCGATCGGCGCCTGCGCCGCGGCGCTTCTCGTCGGCGGCCTGCTCTGGCTCAACCCCGGGCATCTGCGCGAGCTGATCCTCGCCGACCGCGCAGGCGGCGTTGCGCTTGTTCTGCTGCTCGCTTCGTTCCTCATCACCTTCGGTTCCGCCGCGATGGGCAGCGCGATCATGGCGCAGGGACGTAAGGAGGATGATAGCGGGCGCGGCGGCGGACACCAATCGCCGCTCGCCGTCCAGGAACTGGCGCAGCGCAGGCGCACGCATTGAGATGTGCACCGCGAAGATGGAACTCGTCCGCACCGGATCACATTGTCGGCACGCAAACGGGAACACGTGCAGCCCGACGCGCCTCGCTACAAGCGCGTAACTCTCGCTGCATCGCGAGAGCGGACAAGATGAACAAAGTGATTTTATAGTCCAAGCAATTGTTTCGGCGCGCATCGAAACCAGAGATCGCGATCGACGCATATCTGATGCGCTCACTGCGACACCAACGCTGCGGCGATTTATCTTGCCACGGCATGGCGCGAGTTATATTATTCTATTCTAGGTTGTCGCCCCGCCAGCCCCGGGCGACACTGAAGACCCAAAATAAACGGCGGGCTTTTCGGCCCGCCGTTTATTGAGGAAGGGCCGCAACGGACCTTACGAAGCGCCGGGCGCATCCATTTCTTGAAATCAGATTTCGCCGATCGATGGCACGGAGACCTCCGCAGGCCGCGGCTCCATGCTGACAACCCCCAAAGCCATTTGACTATGGCGCCCTTATCGACGACAAGCCGCCATGGCCAAGAAACCCGGGACCAATCCCAAAGGCGAGTTTGCCTTCTTCAACGTCGTCTATGAGGACGGCTCCCAACGCTCCAACCGGCGCGTCCCCGCGGAATTGCTCGGAGGCCTCGAGGGCGACGAGCCCGCCCGCGGCTTCATCATGGAGCAGGACCGCGAGATCGCCGAAAAATCCGGCCGCCCGCCGCTGGCGATCAAGGAGATCGAGCGGGTGGGGGTGAAGAAGAAGTAGGACTTCGAGTGCGACGCGTCAGCACAAACGAAAAACGGCGGGCTTTCGGCCCGCCGTTTTCGTTTGGATGGATGCCCGGGTCAGGCCCGGGCATGAGAATCCGAATTAGTTATCCAGGAAGCTCCGCAGCTTCCGGCTCCTCGACGGATGCTTCAGCTTGCGCAGCGCCTTGGCTTCGATCTGGCGAATACGCTCGCGGGTCACCGAGAACTGCTGGCCGACTTCTTCCAGCGTGTGGTCGGTGTTCATGCCGATGCCGAAGCGCATGCGCAGCACGCGCTCTTCGCGCGGAGTGAGCGAGGCGAGCACGCGCGTGGTGGTCTCGCGCAGGTTCGACTGGATCGCGGCGTCGATCGGCAGGATCGCGTTCTTGTCCTCGATGAAATCGCCGAGATGCGAATCCTCTTCGTCACCGACGGGGGTTTCGAGCGACAACGGCTCCTTGGCGATCTTGAGGACCTTGCGGACCTTCTCCAAGGGCATGCCGAGCTTCTCGGCGAGCTCTTCCGGGGTCGGTTCGCGGCCGATCTCGTTGAGCATCTGGCGCGAGGTGCGCACGATCTTGTTGATCGTCTCGATCATGTGCACGGGGATGCGGATGGTGCGCGCCTGGTCGGCGATCGAGCGGGTGATCGCCTGCCGGATCCACCATGTGGCGTAGGTCGAGAACTTGTAGCCGCGGCGGTACTCGAACTTATCAACGGCCTTCATCAGGCCGATGTTGCCTTCCTGGATCAGGTCGAGGAACTGCAAACCGCGGTTGGTGTACTTCTTGGCGATCGAGATCACGAGCCGGAGGTTGGCTTCCACCATCTCCTTCTTGGCCTGGCGGGCTTCGCGCTCGCCCTTCTGCACGGAGTGCACGATCTTGCGGAACTCGACGATCTCCAGGCCGGTGAGCGCGGCGAGTTGATGCACCTCGTGGCGGAGGTCCTTGATGCGGTCCTTCTCGTGGTGGACGAAGTTCTTCCAGCCCTTGGCCGACAGCTTCGAGACGCGGTTGAGCCAGCGCGGATCGAGCTCCGAGCCGGTGTAGTTGCGCAGGAAATCCTCGCGCGCGACGCCGTGGCTGTCGGCGAGACGCATCAGGCGGCCCTCATGCGAGACGAGGCGCTTGTTGATGTCGTAGAGCTGCTCGACGAGACTGTCGATACGCGCCTGGTTGAGGCGCAGCGACTTCACCTCGACGATGATCTCGTCCTTGAGCTTGCGGTACTTGCGCTCCTGGTGCGGCGAGAGCGAGGGCCCATGCGAGGTGCTCTCGAGCTGGTTCTGGATGTCCTGCTCCTGAAGCTTGCGCAGCTTCTTGTAGCTCTCGGCGATCTTGTCGAAGATCTCGACGACCTTGGGCTTGAGCTCGGCCTCGATCGCCGCAAGCGACATCTGGTTCTCGAACTCGTCGTCCTCGTCCATGTCGGCTTCGGCGGCGGCCTCGCCCGGATCCTTCTCGGCCTCGGCGCCGTTGCCGACGGCAGGCGCGGCGCGGAACGGGGTCGGCGCCGGCGGCGCGGCGGGCGGGGCGACATGCGCGGGCGCAGCCCCGGTCACTGCAACCGCTTCGCCGCCCTCGGCCGTGGCTTCGCCGTTCTCACCGGTGGGGCCGCCGATCATCGCGGTGTTCATGCCGCCCTTGGCTTCGGGGCCGGCATAGGTCGCTTCGAGATCGATGATGTCGCGAAGGAAGATCTTGCCTTCGTTGAGTTCGTCGCGCCAGATGATGATGGCCTGGAAGCTCAGCGGGCTTTCGCACAGCCCTGCGATCATCGCCTCGCGGCCGGCCTCGATGCGCTTGGCGATCGCGATTTCGCCTTCGCGGGAGAGCAGCTCGACGGTGCCCATCTCGCGCAGATACATGCGCACGGGATCGTCGGTGCGCTCGCCCGGCTCGCTCTTCTTGACCTCGGTGACGGCCTTCTGGGTGACCTCGACGAGCTCGTTGTCGGTCTCGTCCTCGCCGCCCTCGTCCTTGTCTTCCTCGCCTTCGCTATCGTCGGCTTCGGTGACGTTGATGCCCATGTCCGAGAGCATGGACATGATGTCCTCGATCTGCTCGGGCGAGGTCTGATCGGACGGCAACACTTCATTGAGCTGATCGAAGGTCACGAAGCCGCGCTTCTTGGCCTGCTTGATCATCTTCTTCACGGCCGCGTCGGACAGATCGAGCAACGGCGAGGGCGCGTCCTGGGAATCCTTCTCGGGAGCATCCGCTGCCTTGTCGTCTTTTTCCTTGTCCTTCGCCTGCAGCGTCTTTGCCTTGGTGGCCATCCATTGCTCCTAAACGCGTTTCAAACAGACGTTCGCCGCGCCTGCCTGAAATCACTTGAACCTGTTGCTCGACGCTCTCGCTTCGTCAGCTCTCGACACGGAAAGGGCGGCGCGCACATCTCTCGCCACCCCCAACTTTCTCTCGCCGGATTTGCCTAACGCTTCGTGAGCCTCTTTGTCGCAGCGGATGCAGGTGTAGTGCCAACAGTTCTCGCGCGGATTCATTCCTGACGCGTCTGTTCTGCCTGCGGCCGCCTCTGGGCCAAAGTGCTACAAGACCGTTAAGCCTCGATTAACCCTGTTTTTGCCGCCAAACCATGGATTTGGCGAGTCTTTTAGCGGTTCCGGCCCCGGCCGTCCGCATGATTCTTTCATCACACGCTCTTCTGGAACCGGCCCGACAGCTCGCCAAAACCCTCGATCAGGGCCTCGGTGCCGTCGACTTCGCCTATCCGAGCCTTGACGTCACGCAGCCACGCCAAATTGGCCTCGCTGGGGTCCTCCCCCAAGGCCAGCTCGGCGTCCTTCAGCTCTCTAAGTAGTGAATGCCATTGCCGATGCAAGGCAACCAGCTGGTGCCAAGTGGAGAGAACGTCGTCCCGTGCCGCGCCTTCCCGCGCGCCCCACACCGCCGCGGTCGTGATGCCATTCTCAACCCTTTGAAGAAGCTGAGAAAATCCTCCCTTTTCGATGTCGGCCCGCATCTTCTCGGCCAGCTCGCCAGGGTCCGGCGAGTGGTGATGGTCGTTGGCGAAAGCGGCGATAATGCCGGCGCGGAGCTTGTGGGCCTCCGGATGGGCGAATTCCAGGGCGGCAACCTCCTCGAGGTGCTCATGCAGCAGCCAGGGGTGGTTGATCAGGCATTGCAGGATCAGGGCCTCCCTGCGGGAGATGACGCTGCGCTGGCCCTTCATGATCGGGCTCATCGCGAGCTGGGGGCTCGCCGCCTGGTAGGGGCCGGAGGGTAGCGGGGTGGGGCCGGGCGCGCCGCGGAACCCCTGGCCGCCGAATCGATTCGCCTGCCCGCCGCTCCGCGGCTGGAACGGGCGGCCGCTCTGACCGGGGCGGAAATTGCGGCCGGCAAAGCCGCCGCGCCCGCTCTCGGGCGCAAACGTACGCTGAAGCCGCTCGGCGAGATCCTGGCGATAATAGCGCCGCACCACCTCGTCGCGGATGCCGCCCGCGAGCTCCTTGATGCGCGCCTCCAGTGCAGCGCGCCGCTCGGGGGTGGCGAAGTTGCCGCCTTCGAGCTCGCGCGACCAGAGCATGTCGGCGAGCGGACGCGCCGCCGCGATCACCTCTTCCATCGCGCCACGCCCGCCGGAGCGGACAAGATCGTCGGGGTCCTGCCCTTCCGGCAGCAGCGCAAAGCGCAAGCTTTTTCCGGGCGCGAGAAACGGCAAGGCGAGATCGGCCGCACGATAGGCCGCCTTCTGGCCGGCCCTGTCGCCGTCGAAGCAGAGGATCGGCTCGTCCGCCATCTTCCAGAGCAGCGCGAGCTGGTTTTCGGTGAGCGCGGTGCCGAGCGGCGCCACGCTGCCTGCAAAGCCCGCGGTGACCATGGCGATGACGTCGACATAGCCTTCGACCACGATCAGCGTGCTGCCGTCATGCGTGGCTTTGCGCGCGGTCTGGTGGTTGTAGAGATTGTCGCCCTTGTGGAAGAGCGGCGTCTCCGGCGAGTTCAGGTATTTGGCCGGAACGTCCTTCTCCAGCGCGCGTCCGCCGAAGGCGATGACACGGCCGCGCAGATCGGTGATCGGAAACATCACGCGATCGCGGAAACGGTCATAGGGCACGGGAATATCGTCGCCGCCGATCAGCAGGCCGGTCTCGACCATGTCGTCGACGGAGACGCCGAGCTTGCCGAGATGCTCCTTCAGCGCGAAGCGATCGGGCGAGGCATAGCCGAGGCGGAACTGCAATTGCGTCGCCGGCGAGATGGCGCGATCGGCGAGATAGCCGCGCGCCTTGGCGCCGACGCGCGAAGCCAGCGTTTCGGCGAAATACTTTGCCGCGAGATCCATGACGTCATGCAGCGAGCGGCGCCGCTGCTCCTGGCGCGCCGCATCGGGCGTCACCGCCGGCAGCGGCAGGCCGGCCATGCTCGCAAGCCGCTCGACCGCCTCTGCGAACGGCAGGCCGTCGGTCTCCATCACGAAGGTGATGATGTCGCCATGCTTGCCGGAGGAGAAGTCGTGGTAAAAACCCTTCTGGTCGTTGACGTAGAAGGACGGCGTCTTCTCCTGCTGGAACGGCGACAGCCCCTTCCACTCCCGTCCAGCCTTCTTCAGCTTGACGCGCTTGCCCACGACTTCGGAAACCGAAAGTCGGGCACGCAGCTCGTCGAGGAATTGGGGCGTGAAGCGCATGGGGGTGTGTCTAGCGCGAAACCGTGTGAGTCGGGCGAAGGATCAGGGATATAGGTGCGGCCCGCCCAAAAGTCAGGTTTGTCAGGCTTATCCGGGTTATTCGACCTATGCACAGGCGCCGTCTCCCCGAGGCGCCCATCCCGTCACCCCCGCGCAATGGCGAAGCCATTGTCGCTGGAGGCACTCGCCTCTTCGGCGAGCCTCGAAGGGCGACGGAACAGGTGGCCGGGAATGACGCGAAAAGCTTGAACCTAACCCGGTTCCACGCTTCCATATCCCTATGTTCAGGACCTTTCGAGGCGGCCACAGCGGGGGCTGGCGCATCACCTCGATTTCGCCGGTGACGGGCGAGCCCCTGCCCTTCATGCCGGCGCTGTCGGTCACCGACAGCGAGGCGGTCTCGTTGCCGCTGGTGCCTTCGCGCAATGCGTGGCGGCTTGCCGGCGTGCCCAGCAGCTTGCGCTACACCGAGCGCGCCGAGAAGCAGCAACTCGTGGCCGTGCAGGCCGGGCTCGGCCGGCTCGAGGCAACCAGCGCGGCGCTGATCCCGATCCGCAAGTCGCAGGCCTGGTGGGAGCTGACGCAGGAAGAGCGCCGCAGGATTTTCGAGGACAGATCGCACCACATCGCCAGCAGCCTGCGCTTCCTGCCCGCCATCGCGCGGCAGCTCTATCACTGCCGCGACCTCGGCGGCCCCTTCGACTTCCTGACTTGGTTCGAGTTCGCCCCCGCGCACGCCTCGCTGTTCGAGGAGCTGGTGGCGATGCTCAGGCGCACCGAGGAATGGACTTACGTCGAACGCGAAGTGGACGTGCGCGTGGTCAAGGAAGTGCTGTCGGCCTAAAGCGCGAAGAGATCGCGCTTTAGGTTATTTTTTTTGAGCATGATCTTGTCGGAAAACCGCTACGCACTTTTCCGGATCATGCTCTAGTGCTCCAGGAACCGCCCCGACTCGATGCGGGGCAGATCGGCGACGGGCCAGTTGTAGACATAGGTCCAGGCCTTGCCGGCGGTGCCGTCCGGCAGCGTCACGTCGATCAGCTTGCGCAGATATTCGGTCGGCTGCGGAAACCCCTCGCCGCAGGCCTCGTACATGTCGAGCTCGCGCAGCAGCTCGTCGGGCACGCGCATGTGGAACAGCTCGCCATGGACAAGGTCGGACGGCGCATCCGACAGCAGCAATCCCGGATAATGCTTGATGAGAAAGAGCCGGCCGCGGCAGGTCGCTTTACCCAGAAATTCCGCGTGGCCGGCAAGCAGCCGCGCCATCGGATGGTCGAAGCCACGCATCAGGGTGCCATAGACGAAGAGACGATCGGAGGTCATGGGGTGTCTATAACTGTGAATTTTGCGGAACGACAGCGTTGCACATTCGATGTCGTCCTGGCCTAGTGCGCAATTGCGCACGGGGGCCAGGACCCATTACCCCGGGGAGCCGTTTGGCGAAGACTCGTCGTTCGGTACGGCTACCGTTCGCAATCGATAGATTCCGCGGTATGGGTCCTGGCTTTCGCCAGGACGACGTTGGAGAGGCGTTGTGCCCGCCTTGCCGCGTAGGCGATCTCGAAGCCGACCCCGATGTCCACCTATAAGACTTCTGCCTCCAGCTCCTGGTCGTTGTCCTGGTCGTCCGAAACCACCTTGATGTTCACGTCCATGGCTTCGAAGGCATCCCCGGAGCCGATATAGACGCCGTGCAGCGGGATCGCCTGGCGCGGATCGCGGGCGACCGCGACCCGGATCAGGTCGCGGGTGCCGACGATGCCGTTGGTCGGATCGAACTCGATCCAGCCCGCGCTCGGCAAATAGACCTGCACCCAGGCGTGCGTCGAACCGCCGCCGACGTGCCGCTGCTCGATATCCTCCGGCACGAAGATGTAGCCGGAGACGAATCGCGCGGCGATGCCGAGCTGGCGCAGCGCCTCAATCATGAACAGCGCATAGTCCCGACAAGTTCCTGTGCCCGACTGCAAAGTGTCGAGCGGATGCTGCGTGCCCAACTCGTGGCGCTTGCGGTATTTGAACTGCCTGCGGATGCCGTGCGTCATGCCGCTCAAGATCTTGAAGGTCGGCGTCGGCGCGTCCTCGTCGAGGAAGCCGCGCGCCCACTCCGCGATCTCGCCGTCGGGATCGGTGTATTGCGGCGTGATGTACTGGACGAGATCGGGGAATTCCTCGTCGTCGTAGACGAAGGGATAGAAATAGGCCGGATCGTCCGGCGTCAGCGCGAACTCCTCCACCGGATTGTGCTCGACGGTGACATGCCAGTCGAAGATCAGCGCGTCCGCGCGCTCGTCGAAATTGGCGATCGCGACCGAATTGCCGAACACGTCGTGGATCCAGTGCAGCGACATCGGCTCGGGCGAGATTTCGAGCCTGGAGTCGAGCACGCGCAGATCGTGCCCGTCGCGCGGACGGAGCATGATCCGGTGTTCGCCGAACGCCACGGGGCGGTTATAGCGATATTCGGTCTTGTGATGAATCGTGAGCAGCGGCATCGTGAGGCGATCATGGTGACTTTGGGCGGATCAATCTATAGCGATTCTGCCCGATTCTTGGGGTGACTGCATTTTCCATAGGCAATCAGGATGGCTTTAGACACAGCCGACGCGACCGATCAACTGCTCGGCGAGGGTGACATTCCGCCAGTGCATGAGGTGAATGCGGCGGGGGCATCGCCCTTTCTGCTCACCGCGGATCACTACGGGCGGGTGCTGCCGCGCGCGCTCGGCGATCTCGGCGTCGCCGAGAACGAGCTGACGCGGCACATCGCCTGGGACATCGGCATTGCCGGCGTCGCCGAGCGGCTGGCAGAAATGCTGGATGCGCATCTGATCGCGCAGCGCTATTCGCGGCTCGTGATCGACTGCAACCGCCCGCCGGGCGCCGTGAGCTCGATTCCCGTGATGTCGGAGGCAACGGCAATCCCGCGCAATGAGGGCATCTCCGCGGGCGAGCGCGCGGCAAGGCGGCGCGAGATTTTCGAGCCCTATCATCATCGCATCGATGCCACGATCGGCCGCCGCCTGCACGACAAGCGGCCGACGGTGCTGGTGTCGCTGCACAGCTTCACATCGGTCTATGCCGGTGTTGAGCGGCCCTGGCATATCGGCGCGCTCTACAACCGCGACACGGTGCTGCCGCAGCTCCTGATCAAACATCTACGCGCCGAGAGCGATCTCGTCGTCGGCGACAACGAGCCCTATGCGGTCAACGACCTCACCGACTACACCATCCCCGTGCATGGCGAAGCCCGCGGCCTCGTCAACACCGGCATCGAGATCCGCCAGGATCTGATCGCGGACCAGTCCGGCCAGCAGCAATGGGCCGAGCGGCTGGCGCGGATCTTTGCGGAGATCGAGCTGGGGTTGCGCGCGGAGAGGGTGGCATAGCCAGCCAGGCCGGCGCTGCGGTCAACCGCCACGCGTTGCCACGAACACCGCGAGCGCGGCAAAGATCGCGGCGATGCCCCACAGCACGTAGGCGATGCGGCCGTCGCCGCGGGCGTCGAGCGTGGCCTCGGCCGGATTGTCGGGATTGACGCGGACCTCGACGGTCGCGCCGTCCTGATAGCGTGACATCAGCTTTCGCAGCATCTCGTCAGACGCCGACGTCGTTCCTGCCGCGACGCGCGCGCATTCATTGGTGTAGCTGACGTTCTGATAGAGGTAGGTGTAGGTCACGCGCTTGCCGAACATCTCGGTGCCGCGGCGCTCGCCCGGCTCGCTCGCCTCGTGATATTCCTCGATTCCCGACAGCTTGATCGTGCCCGGCACGGTCGGCCACCGCGTCGCCATCGAGGCCTGCCGCTGCACGGCCCACGCCATCAGCGCGATGACGAGGCCGAACGCACCGAAGGCGACGACCAGGCCCGCGAGATCGGGCCGTGCGACGTGATGGGCGAGATATTGGTAACTCTGGTTGAGACCGAAGGCCGAGCCGAACACGATGGCGAGCACGACCACGGTACCGATGCCGAGACAGCCCCATAGGCCTTTGGGCAGATCGCGCTCCAGCACGGCCTGATCGGGATGGCGCGGATTGTAGTAGACGGTGACGATGCTGCCGGCGGGATATTTCGCGAGTTTCTCGGCGACCTGGAAATTGCCGAGGTCTTCGCCGATCGAGATGCGGTTGTTGCGCAGCTTGCGGCCGCCGACCGAATACTCGTAGGTCACGTTGGCGAAGTTGCGGTTCTCCATCCGATAGCCGTCTTCGCGCTCGTCGTCGGACACCCTGACCTCGCGCACCTCGGCAACTGATGTAACCACCTTGCCGGGCGCCTGCGGCCAGCTCCGCGCCTCGCGCGCCTGCCAGGTCTTCACGACGGCGGCAATCAGGATCAGCGCGAGCGGCGCAAGCAGCATCGCGTAAACGAGCGGGGGCAGAGCAGGCACGGCAAAATCCTTCGTCAGCGGCAATGCCCGATTGGACGCATTGCCGCCGCGAAGGGTTCAAACCAAACCGGCCTCTGGAAGGTTATTTCGCCCTGGTCAGCGCCAGCCAGATGCCGCCGCCGATCATGAAGCCGCCGGAGATGCGCGACATCATCCGCGTGCGGGGAGCCGAGAAGAATTTTCGCGCGCGGCCGGCTGCAATCGCGTAGAGCGCGTCCGTCATCGCCGCGGTGACCATGAAAGTTGCGCCGAGCAGTGCGACTTGCGGGAAGTGGTCGCGGTTCATGTCCATGAACTGCGGGATGAAGGCACCGAAGAACACCAGCACCTTCGGGTTCGATAGCAACACCAGGAAACCTTGCAGGAAGAACCCGCCGCGCGGCGGCGGAGGCGGCTGGTCGACATTGACGCCCTCGACCGGCGCCCAGATCAGCTTGATGCCGAGCCAGACCAGATAGGCGGCGCCGGCAAAGCGCACCCAGTCGAACCAGTAGCCCATGGTCGCCATCAGCGACGTCAGGCCGATCGCAACGATGCCGATCACGATGGCGAGCCCGGCCTGCGCGCCAAGGACATTGGTCAGCGCCGCACGCGTGCCGTGACGCAGGCCGTTGGCGATGACGAGGGTGACGATCGGACCCGGCAGCAGCGCCAGCGCAATGCAGGCGGCGACGAAGGCGAGATAGGCTTGCATGGACATCATGGAGGGACTCGGCTGAAAGCGGTTGAAGGCATTAATGCACGGGAAGGACGGGAACGGAAGACAGATGAGCGCAGTGTGCCCGCCCAACCACCGGTGTCATACCCCGCGGAGGCGGGGTATCCAGTACGCCGCGGCTTCTCGGTATCCCACGAGCGCCTCGGAATACTGGATCACCCGCTTTCGCGGGTGATCCAGCGGAGAACGTGGCGCGGGTCGCGCCCCCCTCACCGCCCATCCAACGCGGCGGCCATCCATTGCTTCATCTCCTCCGTTTCCAGAAACACGAGCGCGGCACGCTGCACGGCATTCGCCTCGCCCGCGCCTTGCGCCACCGCGACGAGCAGATCGCAGCGGCGCGACAGCGCGAGGCCGGCGGCGGCATGGCGCGCGCCGTCGGGCATGTCGAGATCGTAGTGCCTGATGCGGCCCTGCATGGCCGCGATGCTCACGGCCTCGCCGGCCGCGACAGGCGTGAAGCGCGGACTGATCAGGTCGATATCGGTGACGCGGTCGACCTCGTCATCATCGGCAACGCCGGTGTCGCAATTGCAGAAGCCGCGCTTGGCGCGGACATAGAGCTCGGCGCCATCGCAGCCGCCCGCCGTACAACGGAACGCGCGGCCGGCGGGCCAGCCGTCGCGGGGGAACGGCCAGCTCATCTCCTGCCAATGCCCGGCGCGTTCCGTCGCATGGACACGCAGACCGGGCAGCGCGCCGAGGGCGATCAAGGCCACCAGCATCCTCGCCCCGCGCCGCATCGTCAGCTCTTCGGCGGGCCGGCGACGGCGCGCGCGGGACCGGTCAGCTCGAGGATATGCAGGCCGGTGTTGGCGCGGTCGACGATGTAGATGTAGCCGCGATCATCCGTCTCCACATTGTTGGTCTGGATCGCGACCTTGCAGCGTTCGCCGCCTTCGATCGGGATGCAGCGCTTGTCGGTCGCGCTCGTGATCGATGGAATGAAATAGCCGACCTCCTTCGGGTGATAGGGGTCGCGGATGTCGAGCGCGCGCACGCCGGCATTGAAGAAGGCGATGAAAGCCAGCTTCTTGTAGTAGACCGGCGCCATGCTCTCGTTCGAGGAGTGCGAGCCGAAGCGGCCGCCGCGCTGGCAGAACTGTCCGCTGGCCTCCGGCACGGTATAGCTCGAGATCATCATCGGCCGCGTCTCGGTGGTGACGTCCGCGAACCACACCATCTGCCGCGCCTCGCCGCATTCGTTGAGGATCGCCTCGTCCACGATCATCACGATGTCGCGGGTCCTGCCGTCCTTGTCCTCGGAAAATTCCGCAACGGGCATGTCGAGCATCGGGAACGTCGTGTGCGCGCCGTTGAAGGCGGACATCGGCATCCGCGCAATCTCGGGATAGCGCAGATTGTCCGGCGTCGGCTCCTTCGGCCCGTTCAGGAGCTTGTCACGATCGACGATCTGAAGGATGCCGCCCTTGTTGGTGCCGTACCCGAAAAAGACGCGATTGCCTTGGGGCCCGGTCGAGATCGGCCCGTGCAGTTCGGTCGGTACCGCGCCGGTGGCGCCGGGCTCCTGACCGGGCAGGCCGAAGTCGCGGATCTTCTGCGGATGCGCGGGATCGGAGAGGTCATAGACCTGCGTCATGCGCCGCGTGCGCCAGTCCGGCGCGCCCGAGACGAGAAAGGCGATACCGGTGTCGCATTCCCACCAGCTCTTGTGCGTGTCCTTCAAGCCGCCAATGCGCGCGATCAGCACAGGGCTGGCGGGATCGGCGACGTTCCAGATCTCATGCGCCTCGCTGCCGAAGGTGCGCAGCATGTACACCGCATTCGGATCGCCCTTCGGCAACGACTTGCCGTCGCAGACCCGCACCATCTGCGCGCCGCCGGATTCATATTTGCCTTCCTGCCCCGGCAGGTGACGCAGATATTTGGGATGCGCGGGATCGGTGACGTCGACGATCGAGGTTCCGTTCGGCTCCGCCTGTCCCGTCATCGGATTGACGGGAGCGGGCACGTCGTCGGTGCCGCCGTGATGGCCGATATAGGCGATCCAGCGCTCGCCCTGATGATGGATGGTCGGCTGATAGGCGCTGCGCGCCTGGAGGTCGTTGGTCCCGACCAGCTTCATGTTGGAAGCTTCCGGCGGCGCGCCGATCGTCTGCTTCTGCGCGTAGGCCGGTGTGCCGCAAGCGAAGAAGACGAGGCCCGCGGCAGTTAAGACGCAACGGAACATGAATCCTCCCGGAACCAATCTGCGTTGGCTGAGCTGAAAGGATAGCACAGCCGACTGCAGGCGCCCAAAACACGATCTCGCGGCCAGTCATTCCGGGGCGCACGAAGTGCGAACCCGGAACGACGTGCCGCTTGACATGCAACCATTTGGTTGCCTATTATCACCGCCATGGATGAGGTCTTCAAAGCGCTCGCCGACGCGTCACGACGATCGCTGCTCGACAGGCTTCACGCCAGGAACGGCCAGACGCTGAACGAACTCTGCGAAGGCCTCGCGATGACGCGGCAGGCCGTGACCAAGCATCTGGTGATTCTGGAAGAGGCCAACCTGGTCACGGCCATCAGGCATGGCCGCGAGAAGCTGCATTACCTCAATCCGGTGCCGATCCATCAGATCGGCGAACGCTGGATCAGGAAGTTCGAACGCGGCAAGCTCGCCGCGCTCGGCGAGTTGAAACGCCAGTTGGAGAAGCGCGATGAGTAAGCCGCAATTCGTCTATGTGAGCTATATCGAGACCTCGCCGGAAAAGCTGTGGGAGGCGCTGACGTCGAGCGAGTTCACTAGGCAATACTGGTTCGGCGCCGAGATCCGTTCCGACTGGAAGGTCGGCTCGCCCTTCGCGCTTCTGCTGGACGGCGAAATCACCGATTCCGGCGAGATCCTCGAGGCCGATCCGCCGCGGCGCCTGTCCTACAGCTTCAAGCACCAGAAATACGAAGAGCTCCGCGGCGAGCCGATCTCGCGCGTCGTCTTCACCATCGAACCGTTCGGCTCGCTCGTGCGTTTGACCGTGCTGCATGACGGCTTCGTCGAGGGCGGCAAATATCTCGGCGCCGTCTCCAATGGCTGGCCGGCGATCCTGTCAGGCCTCAAGAGCCTGTTGGAGCGAGGCAAGGTGCTCGCCATTCCCCGCGCAGCCCTCAACAAGGGATTCGACGCAAAATGAACCTCGATCAATTCAAGCCGCTCACCGTCTATACCATCTACATCGCCTCCACACCGGAGAAGGTGTGGGAGGCGCTGACCTCGGCCGAGTTCAGCCGGCAGTATTTCTTCGGCAATGCCGTGGAGGTCGAGCCGCGGCTCGGCGGCGCGTTCGTCGTGCGCACGCCCGACGGCGCCCTGCACATCAGCGGCGAGGTCCTCTCTTACGATCCGCCGCGAAAGCTCTCGGTCACCTTCAACGTCAACTGGCCTGATCTGATCGAGAAGCTCGGCCCGACCCTCGTCACCTACGAGATCGAAGAGGTCGGCGACGCGGTCCGTCTCACCATGAGCGAAGGCCATGACCGGCCGCTCAGCGACGACATCCTCTCCGGCGGACGGCAGGGCTGGCCGGCGATCCTCTCCAGCCTCAAGAGCATGCTCGAGACCGGCAAGCCGCTGGTGGTGAAGATGGGCCCGCCGCAGCGGATGCTGGATGCCCTGAAGGCGATGGGGATCAAGACGCCGTAGCGGCCGGAATCTGCGCCCTCATCGCTTCTTCTTCGCCGGCGGCGGTTGAATCTCGTCGATCTTGCGACGGCAATCCCCTTCCGAATCGTGCGGGCCCGACACAAAGGTCCCACTGACCTTGATCGCGTACCAGCCCGACTCCACGCCGAGCCGGAGTGCTTCGTCTGTCTTGACGTGTCTTGGGGAGAGAGTTTGCATCAGGTGCTTTCGGTTGGCGTTCGATCTCGTATCGAACCGCGGTGGAATCTTTCAGGCATATCCGGCACGCGCCCGCCGCGTCCGGCTCACCCGCGGGAACGGGCAATATGCGCAACCATCGCCGTTACGATGGCGTGATGAGCCAGCTCCGCCGGTGCGAGGAATGAGCCGTTTCGCGTCGCGCGCGCATGGTCACGGCGCCGCGTGTGCGAAAGGACGACCGGACTTTCCGACATTGGCGCACCGTGCGCGCAATCACTGCAATTAGCTATCGTTTTCTCGCCCGCGCCGCGCTTTTGACGCGCCAAATGCCGTTCTCGATCGAATAAGGCCGCCGAAGCCTCGTTTTCAACTGCTTGGTCGTGCGTCGGGCTTGCCTCTCACGGCACCGGCGCCACCAGACGCCGATAGAGATGCCACGTCGCATGGCCGAGCACCGGCAGCGTCACGATCAGCCCGAGGAAGTAAGGCAGCGCGGAGACGATCAGCAGCATCACGATCACGGCCGCCCAACCGATCATCGGCAGCGGGCTGGTCACGACCGCACGCACGCTCGTCACCATGGCCGTGACGAAATCGACCTCGCGGTCGAGCAGCAACGGAAACGACACCACGGTGAGCGAGAATAGGATCAGCGACAACACGGCGCCGACCGCGTTGCCGATGGCGAGGAACAGCAGACCCTCATTGGTCGTCAGCACCACCGTCATGAACTCCTGAAGGCTCGAGAACGAGGCGTGCAGGCCGAGCAGCAGCGCGATCAGGAGCCTCACCTGGTACATCCAGATCACGAACATGAACAGCGTGACGAACGCCATCCAGCCGATCTCGCTGCGCGAGCGTATCGCCGACCAGATCGCGCCGAAGGAGACGGGCTCGCCGCGCTCGCGGCGGCGGCTGACCTCGTAGAGACCGATCGCGACGAACGGGCCGATCAGCGCGAAACCGGCGGCCAGGGGATAGACCAGGTAGACCATGCCGAAAGCGGTGAGGCAGAGCATGATGGCGATGCCGCCGGCGGCATAGAGTGCGCCGAAGCAAAGCCCGTAGAGCGGCAGCGCCTGGAAATCGCGGAGACCCTCGACCAGCGCCTCGGCAATGTCGGTCGCCATAACGGGACGCACCACCGGATCGACCTTGCCCGAGATGGACATCAGCTTCCTCCTCATTTGCCGGTGCGATCTTCGTCGCACGCGGTTCGTCCGTGATATTAGCGCCGTCGGGCGCCGCGCGCACGCGCAGTTTGGTTCCGGATGACGGTATCCTGGGAGCCCGGCGGCGCTGCGTCGACGCCCCCTGTCGGGGGCTCACCCGTGCTGCGCGCAACCTCAGAATCTTTCCCCCCTCGAGGGCTTTTGGGCACGATGCCTATGGACGGAACGGACGGTGGTGCCGCAAATTGCACCTTCGAACCAGCACACGCGATGACTAGAGCGGACTACCCGACCGATGAGCTTGCGTACCCGGCTACTGATACTCGTCATCGCGGCCATGCTGGTGCCGGCGAGCCTCGTCGGGCTGCGTTTCATGCAGAATCGAAGCAGCGACATCAACGCCGCCCTGACCAATCTGGCGGCGGCGGCCGACGAGATTGCAAGCGATCTGGACGAGAAGATCCAGGGCACCGCGCAGCTTCACTATGGTCTCGCCCGTGCCCGCGACCTCGACACGCGCGACAAGGCGGCGTGCTCGGCGTTTCTATCGGAAGTGCGCGAGGAATACCCGCAGTTCACCGGGATATTGACCATCGATCCCGACGGCAGCCTGTTCTGCGACTCGCTGCGGACCAGCCGCACGCTCGACCTGAGGGATCGCGCCTATTTCAAGCAGGCCCTAGTCTCGCGCGGTGTCGTGCTCGAGCCGGTCTTCGGCCGGCTGACCGGACTGTCAGTGCTCCAGATCGCATATCCTGTGCGATCGGAAGCCGGCGCGCTGAAGCTGATCCTGCTGGCTTCGTTCAACCTGCGCAAATTCGCGGAGTTTCACCACAAGCGGCTGCTCGCCGAGAAGGATATCCTGCTCGTCGATGCCAAGGGCACGGTTCTGGTCGCTCCCTCCGGCGGAGGCTGGACCGAGCCCGTCGGCGGGTCGATCGCGGGATCCGAACTGTTCCGCTTCGCGGCAACGCCCGACCGGAAGGCGTTTCAGGAAGTGACCGATCGCGAGGGCCGCACCCATGTCTGGAGTGTCGCCGCCCGCTCGCCGTCGACCCGGGATGCCGGTCTCTACATCCTGGTCGGACGGTCCAAGGACGGGCTGGTCGCGGCAGCGAACCGACGACTCTACGAGGACATGGCGATCCTGGCGGTGGCCTCGCTGCTGCTGCTGGCGGCGGTCTGGATCCTCGCGACGGTGAGCGTCGGCCGCCAGGTCGGGCGGCTCGCCGCGATGGCCAAGAGGCTCGGGCGCGGTGACCTCGGCGCGCGAATTCCGCCGCCCCATCCGCGCGGCGAACTCGGCGGACTGATGAGCCTGCTCAACGACACCGCCGAGTCGCTCCAGCAGCAACGCGCCGCCATCGCGGAGCTCAACCAGAAACTCAGCCAGTCCCAGAAGATGGAGGCCATGGGCCAGCTCACCGGCGGCGTGGCGCACGATTTCAACAATCTGCTGACCGTCATTCTCGGCAATGCGGAGCATCTTGCCGACAGCCTGGCGGGAAACAAGGAATTGCACCGGATCGCCGGCGATATCGCGACCGCCGCGGAGCGCGGCTCAGACCTGACGCGCAGCCTGCTCGCCTTCGCACGCAAGCAGCCCCTGAGGCCGAGGGAGATCGACATCGCCGGCAGGATTCGCGACATGGAGCCGTTGCTGCGTCGGACCCTGGGCGGGCACATCGAGTGCGCGTTCGCGCTCGAGGCGAATGTGTGGTTGACCAGCGTCGATCCCGGCCAGCTGACAACTGCGCTGCTCAACCTCGTGCTCAACGCGCGCGACGCCTTGCCTGACGGCGGCAAGCTGACGGTCGAGGTGCGCAACGTTTCGCTCGAAGAAACTGACGTCGACGTCAACGGCGAGCCGCGGCCCGGCGACTACGTCATGGTCGCGGTGACGGACACGGGCAGCGGCATGACCGCCGAGGTGGCGAGCCGCGCGTTCGAGCCGTTCTTCACCACCAAGGAGGTCGGCAAGGGGACCGGGCTTGGCCTCAGCATGGTCTACGGGTTCGTGCGACAATCCGGCGGCCTGGTGCAGATGCAGTCCGAACCGGGACACGGCAGCGTCGTCAGGCTGTTCTTTCCCCGCCTCGCAATGCCGCCGACCGAGGACCCATCCCCCCAGGATCGGACCGTCGCACCCGACGGAAGCGAGACCATTCTCGTGGTCGAGGACGACGACATGGTTCGGGCCTATGTCGTGAACGAGCTGAAGACGCTCGGCTACCGCGTCATCGCGGCGCCGAACGGCCCCGCGGCGCTCGACCTGTTGCGCCGGCCGGGGGACATCCACCTGCTGTTCACCGACGTCGTGATGCCCGGCGGCATGTTCGGGCCGGAGCTTGCCAGGCAGGCCACCGGCTTGCGGCCCGAGCTCAAGGTGCTCTTCACCTCCGGCTACACCCAAAATCCCGTCAAGACGCCCGACGGGCTCGGCGACGCCCGTATTCTGACAAAACCGTTCCGGCGGCACGACCTCGCCGCGATGCTGCGGTCCGCCCTGTCGGCGCCGCCGCGATGACGTCAGGACGACCACGTGAGCAGAAGCGCCACGCCAAGATTGGCCGCGAACAGGGCCGCGTCGATGACGAATATCCTGAGCATCGGGCCTTTGAGCACCGGCCAGTAAGCCACGCCGACACGTCCGCCACGCATCAGGATCGGCAGGTTATAGGCGAACTGGCTGAAGTGGCAGGCGGCGAAGAACAGGAACAGCACAAGCTGCGCCTCGACGGGCTGGAAGAACGGCGGGCGCGCGACCAGAAGAAAGAACGACAAAAGCCCGATCGGCAAATTCATCCCGCCCAGGAACGCCACGCTGGCCGCGAGGGTCGGCGCGATTGGATTGCTCCGCTCTTCCCGCGGCAGCAAGATCTTCAACGTGTTGCGCTGTGCAATGCTGAACTGGATGAATGCGCCGCCGAACCAGAGCGCGTTGAGAAGCAGAACGAAATCCGAAAGGCGCATGTCTATTTTCCGTAAAAGGCTTCGCTGCGCACCACGCGGCCGGCAGCGTCGAAATCCATGAACTCGCTGGCGCGCGTGTCGCCCAATTGCCACCACACCGTCAACCGCGCGATTGTCTCGTCCCAGCTCCAACTCAGGATCTTCAGGTCGGCGCTTTCGATGTGGCCATAGGCCTTCCGCCAGTAGGCGCGGATGTTTTCGGCGCCAGCGACGACAGGAGAGCTGGTCAGTGTCAGCGCCAGCGGGCTGCGCATCTGCGCATTGTCGGCAAAGTGCGCGACGACCGCGTCGATATCGACCTTGCACCAGTTCGCGCACCATGCCGCGACGAAGCGCTCGGCGGCTGCGCGATTCATTATCTGTGCATTCGTGTCTTGAGCGCTCATCTCTTGAGCGCTCCCGGCTTCCGTCCGCTCATGACGCGGCCCTCCCCTGGCTCGTTGCCGGGAAAGTGGCAAAGTCCACGCCTCATGTCAACTATGTTGACTTGAGAATTCGTCAGTGGTTGTCGGCGATCGCCCCCATGACGGCCATCCATGACGCCGCGCCGGACGCCCCGACGCGATCGAACGCCGCGCGCAGGGCCTTGCGCTCGTGGTCCGATGCCCTTTGCTCGATACGTTTCCCGGCGTCCGTCAGGCGCAGCAGCTTGGAGCGATGCTGCTCGGGCGAGCGCTTCGACGTCAGGAGCTTGCGCTCCAGCAGCAGGTTGAGCGGCCGGTTCAACGCCTGCTTGGAAATGCCGAGGATCTCGATCAGCGCGCCGATCGCGATGTCGGGCCGGCGGGCCACCACGTAGAGGATACGATGGTGCGGGCGCGACAGGCCCTGCTTTGCAAGATACTCGTCGGCCTCCAGCGTCATCCCGCGCCAGCCGTAATACATGAGCTCCAGCGCAGCATCGAGATCGTGCAGCTTCGCAAGTGAGGCGCGGTGAAGCCCCGCGGCTTGAGACGTCTTTGGCATTGGAAGAAGCTAACCCTTCGCCCGCAGTTCGCGCCGCAGCACCTTGCCGGTCGCCGTCATCGGCAGCGTCTCGGCGAACTCCACGAAGCGCGGATATTCGTGCGCGGCGAGCTGCACCTTCACGAACTCCTGGATCTCGCGCGCGAGCGCGTCGCTGCCGGTAAAGCCCGGACGCAGCACGATCCAGGCCTTGATCGACTCCGTGCGGATCGGGTCGGGAATGCCGACCACCGCGGCCATCGCCACCGACGGATGCTTCATCAGCGTGTGCTCGATCTCGGATGGGCCGACGCGATAGCCGGCGGTGGTGATGACGTCGTCCTCGCGGCTGACATACCAGAAATAGCCGTCCTCGTCCTGCACGCCGAGATCGCCGGTAAGCAGGAAGTCGCCGGCATATTTCTTCGCGGTCGCCTCCGGATTGCGCCAGTATTCGAGCATCGTGACGGGGCACGGCTGGCGCACGCCGATGATGCCGCGCTGCCCGCGCGGCTGCTCCTCGCCCTGGTCGTTGACGATGCGGACGTCGAAGCCCGGCGTCGCCTTGCCCATCGCGCCGGGCCGGATCGGAAACAGGTTGGAGTTGCTGCCGATCACGAGATTGCACTCGGTCTGGCCGAATACTTCGTGCGCGTCGATGCCGAAGGTCTCGCGCACCCAGCCCAAGAGTTCGCCGCCGAGCGATTCGCCGCCGGTGAAAATGCTGCGCAGCTTGACGCCGGGATGCTTCACGCCGGCCTGCCGCATCAGCTTCAGCGCCGTCGGCGGCAGGAAGACGTTGCGGACGGAAAGATCGGCCATCATCTGCATCGCCGCCTGCGGCTCGAATTTTCGGGCGCGGTGACCGACCAGGGGAATGCCGTGATACCAGAACGCGAGCAGGCCGTTGACGAGGCCGCCGATCCAGGCCCAGTCCGCCGGCGTCCACATGAGATCGCCGGGGCGCGGCAGGAAATTGTGGCACATCTCGACGTTCGGCAGATGGCCGAGCACGACGCGATGCGCATGCAGCGCACCCTTCGGATTGCCCGTTGTGCCCGAGGTGTAGATGATCAGCGCAGGATCGTCGGCCGAGGTGTCGACGGTCGCAAAATCCTCGGACGCGGTTTCGATCGCCGGCCAGAACGGTTTTGCGCCGGCGTGGACGGCGCCGCTCGTGACATAGATGTCCTGCAAATAGGGCAGCCGATCGCGGACCCTCGTGAGCTTCTCCCAGCCCGCCTCATCAGTGATGATGGCTCTTGCTTGCGAATTCGACAGGCGAAATTCCAGCGCGTCCTCGCCGAACAGCGCGAACAGAGGGATCGAGATCAGCCCGGAGCGGAACGCTGCCATATGCGCGATAGGCAGCTCCAGCGACTGCGACAGGAACACCGCGACGCGGTCACCGCGCGCAAGGCCATCCGCCTTCAGCACGTTGGCGAAGCGGCGCGACATCTCCGCGACCTCGTCGAAGGAGGTGCGCGTGGTGGCGCCGTTCTCGTCGACATAGATCAGCGCGAGACGGCCGGTACCGTCGGCATGGCGGTCGCAGCACGCCTCCGCCATGTTGAAGCGCGCCGGGATATCCCAGCGGAAGTTGCGATAGAGCTCGTCGTAGGTCTTGGCTTCGGTGAGCATGGCTCGCGTTTCCACGGTCTTGGCGTCATGGCCGGGCGAAAGCGCGAAGCGCGTCTTCGCGATCAAAGTCCCGGCCATCCACGCCCTTGCTTCTTGAGCCTAGTCTAAGCTCGTGGATGCCCGGGACAAGCCCGGGCATAACATCTGCATTCGACGTCATTCCGGGGCGGTCCACAGGACCGACCCCGGAATCTCGAGATTCTCAGGTGCGCAAGCGCGCACCATGGTTCGCGCTTTGCGCGCGCCGGAATGACCGCGAGAGAATTATCGCACCGTCGCGAAGAACTTCCTGACATCGCCCACGAACAGCTCCGGCTGCTCGAAGGCGGCGAAATGGCCACCCTTCTCCATCTCGCTCCAATGCGTGATGTTGGAAAAGTTGGGCTCCATCCAGCGCCGTACCGGCGTGATGATCTCCTTCGGGAAGACGGCGACACCGGTCGGCACGCCGACCCTGGGCGTTGTGCGGCGCTTGCCAAAGCTTTCCCAATAGAGCCGTGCGGACGAGGTCGCCGTCTCCGTCGCCCAATAGAGCATGACGTTGTCGAGCAGCTCGTCCCTGGAGAAGATGTTCTCGGGATGGCCGCCGCAATCGGTCCAGGCCCAGAACTTTTCCAGAATCCAGGCCGCCTGCCCGCTCGGCGAATCCGTCAAGCCGTAGCCGAGCGTCTGCGGCCGCGTCGACTGCTGCTTGGAATAACCGGAGTCGAGATCGACGTAATGCTTGAGGCCGGCGAGCGCGCGCTTCTCCTCCACCGTCGGCTCGCCCTCGACCTTCGGCGCCGCGTTGAAGGCGAGCGTGATGTGGATGCCGGCGCAATGCTCGGCGTCCTGCGCGCCGAGCGAGGTCGTCACCGCCGAGCCCCAGTCGCCGCCTTGCGCGCCGTAGCGCGCATAACCGAGGCGGTCCATCAGTTTGGCCCAGGTCGCGGCGATGCGGTCGACGCCCCAGCCGGTGGTTTGCGGCTTGGCGGAGAAGCCGAAGCCCGGCAGCGAGGGACAGACGACGTGGAACGCATCCGCGGGATTGCCGCCATGCGCGGCGGGATCGACCAGCGGCGCGATCACCTTCTGGAATTCCACGATCGAGCCGGGCCAGCCATGGGTGATGATCAGCGGCAGCGCGGAGGGCTCCCTCGAACGCGCATGCAGGAAGTGGATATCGAGCCCGTCGATCTCGGTCGTGTATTGATCGATGCGGTTGAGCCTGGCTTCGCGGGCGCGCCAGTCGTAGCCATCAGCCCAATAGGTGCAGATCTCCCGGATCCATTTCAGCGGCGCGCCCTGGCTCCAGTCGTCGACGAGTTCAGCCTCCGGCCAGCGCGTGCGGGCGAGGCGCGATTTGAGATCGGCGAGGATGTCGTCGCTGATGGCGATGCGGAACGGCTTGATGGCGCCGGTCATCGGTTGCCTCCCCTTGTTCTTTTGTCATTCCGGGGCGCGCCCCTTGGCACGAGCCCGGAATCCATTGCGCAACAGAACTGGCGGCCCGATGGATTCTCTGATGCGCAATTGCGCATCATAGCTCGACGCTGACGCGTCGCCCCGGAATGACAACTCAGCCCGACAGCGCCGCCTTCACCAAACCACTCGCCTTGCCGAAATCCATCTGGCCGGCGTACTTCGCCCGCAACACCGCGATCACCTTGCCCATGTCCTTCATGCCGGCTGCACCGGTTTCAGCGATCGCGTCCGAGATCGCCTTCTTGACCTCGTCATCGGACATCTGCTTCGGCAGGTAGGCCGAGATCACCGCGATCTCCTCGCGCTCCTGCTGGGCAAGCTCGGCGCGGCCGCCCTTGTCGTAGAGCTCGACCGATTCCTGGCGCTGCTTGATCATCTTCTGCAGCACGGCGAGCAGGTCGGCGTCCGACAGCGGTGGCTTGCCGCTGCCGCGTGCCTCGATGTCGGCGTTCTTGAAGGTCGAATTGACCATGCGCAGCGTGGACAGCTTGCGCTCGTCCTTGGCCTTCATGGCCTCCTTGACCGCATTGTTGATGTCGTCGCGCAGCATGGTCGTGATCCCTTTGAATATCCGACGCCTGATCTAGGCCGTTCGCGCTCCTGAGACAACCTGGCTTTGCAGCCATTCGGTCAGCGCCTGCACCGTCGCCGCGGGCTGTTCCGGCTGCGGCAGATGCCCGCAATTCGCCAGAACGACGAGCTTCGCGCCGGCAATGCCGTCCGCCATCTCCTTCGAGAACGCATTGGGAATCGTGTTGTCCTGATCGCCGGTCAGCACCAGCGTCGGGCATTTGATCGTGGCCAGCGTCGGCCGCGAGTCGACCCGCGCAATGATCGCGATCTGCTGCCGCAGATAGCCGTCGACGCCGACGTCGTCGCCCTGCTCATGCACGAGCCGGCGAAGGTCGGCATCGTCGCGGCGCGAGGGATGCACCAGTTCCGGAAACATCTCCTCGCGCGCGGCACGCAACTCCCCGCGCTTCGCGCGCTCCATCAGGCCGCGGCGGCGCTGGGTCGCCTCCGCCGTATCGGGCCGGGCCTGGGTGTTGATCAGCGCGAGCCTCAAAACCCGCTCGGGCGCCTGGCGCATGATCTCCAGCGCGATGTAGCCACCCATGGAATGGCCGGCGAGCGCAAAGCGGGGCGGGGCCTCGCCCAGCACGCGGCGGGCGATCGCCGCCATGCTGTCATCGCGGATATGGTTGGCGACCATCACCGGGCCGAACCGCCACAGCGCCGGGATCACCGGGGCATAGATCCGAGCCGAGGAGGCCAACCCCGGAACCAGCAGAAGCGGGGTGGTCTGGTCCATTATTGCCTCGAAAGCCCCTAGATTTGCCGGAAATTGTGCGGCCAAGCTTAAGTACCCGGGACGGGCTGTCAAATATGCAAAAACGCATGTGAATCGGGCCTCTCCCGCTTTGACGGAGGCGCGCGGGCAGACTATGAAACGCGCTCATGACACAACATGACAACGATCCCGCCTGGCCGGACCATAAACCGACCGCGCTCCTCGTGCTCGCCGATGGCACGGTGCTCGAAGGCTTCGGTCTCGGCGCCGAAGGCCACGCCGTCGGTGAAGTCTGCTTCAACACCGCGATGACCGGCTACGAGGAGATCCTCACCGATCCATCCTATGCCGGCCAGCTCATCACCTTCACCTTCCCGCATATCGGCAATGTCGGTACCAACGAGGAAGACATCGAGACGGTGAACATGGCCGCGACGCCGGGCGCGCGCGGCGTGATCCTGCGCACCGCCATCACCGATCCCTCGAACTACCGCGCCACCAAGCATCTCGACGCCTGGCTGAAGGCGCGCGGCATCATCGGCCTCTCCGGTATCGACACCCGCGCGCTGACCGCGCTGATCCGCAGCAAGGGCATGCCCAATGCCGTGATCGCGCATGCCAGGAACGGCGAGTTCGACCTGCATGGTCTGAAGGAAGAAGCCCGCGAATGGCCGGGGCTCGAGGGCATGGACCTCGTGCCGATGGTCACCTCCGGCCAGCGCTTCACCTGGGACGAGACGCCGTGGCTCTGGGACAAGGGCTTTGGCCAGCAGGACAAGACCGAGTTCAACGTCGTCGCCATCGACTACGGCATCAAGCGCAACATTTTGCGCCTGCTCGCCGGCGTCGGCTGCAAGGTGACGGTGGTGCCGGCAACGACGTCAGCCGAAGATATCCTGGCGATGAAGCCGGACGGCGTGTTCCTGTCGAACGGCCCGGGCGATCCGGCCGCGACCGGCAAATATGCCGTGCCTGTCATCCGGGACGTCATCAAGTCGGGCACGCCGACCTTCGGGATTTGTCTTGGCCACCAGATGCTCGGCCTCGCCGTCGGCGCCAAGACCAAGAAGATGCATCAGGGCCACCACGGCGCCAATCATCCCGTGAAGGACGAGACCACCGGCAAGGTCGAGATCACCTCGATGAACCACGGCTTCGCGGTGGACGAGAAGACGCTGCCGAAGGGTGCGACGCAGACCCACATCTCGCTGTTCGACGGCTCCAATTGCGGCATCCAGCTCGACGGCAAGCCGGTGTTCTCGGTGCAGTACCACCCCGAGGCTTCGCCGGGCCCGCGCGACTCGCACTACCTGTTCCAGCGCTTCGCCGATCTGATGCGGCAGAAGAAGAGCGCGTAAGCTGCAAGATCACCCGGCGGATGAATCCGCCGGGGCCTACCGTCACGGACGCATGAACATGAAGTCCGTGTCGGGATCGCAGTTCTCAGCGATGAAGTGCAGCTCCGCCTGGATGTCGGCGACGGACCTCGTCTCGAGATATTTTGAGATCACCAGGCTGAGCAAGGCGCGGCAGACGGCTTCGTACCCGAGACCGGCCGTCTCCGCCTCGTCGACGGCCGCCGAAAAATGGCGCTGCGCAACGTCGGATGCGTACATGGCGTCCCCCTCCTTCGCGTTGATTTGCGTGCCCCTGAATGGCCGCCCGCGCCTTGATCTCCGTCAAGCCGGCATATGGACTTGTGTCAGGAACAAGGACGCCTGCGCCGTCTTGATTCCTGGTCTGTTGCCACTGGAGCCTCCCATGTCCGTCGTCCGCGACAATGCCGAGCCGCTCGCCATCGTGTTTGAGGATGACGGGCTCGTGCCGAACAACATCCTCCCCTTCCTGGTCTACCAGGGGGCGGTGAAGCTCGACCCGGAGCATCCGGAGCAGACGATCGAAAACCTGTTCGAGGAGAACGGCTGGGGCGGCACGTGGCGCAACGGCGTCTACGACTATCTGCACTACCACGCGACGGTGCATGAGGTGCTCGGCGTTGCGCGTGGGAGTGCACGCGTTCGCTTCGGCGGCGACCATGGCCAGGAGCTTCAGATCAAGGCCGGCGATGTCGCGATCCTGCCAGCCGGCACCGGACATCAGTGCATCAAGGCAAGCGGTGATTTCTGCGTGATCGGCGCCTATCCGCCGGGCAGCAAGATGGAGATCACGCGCGCGACGCCGGAGAACCATGCCAAGGCGCTGAAGACGATTCCAAAGGTCGCGTTGCCGCCGGCCGATCCGGTGACAGGCAAGGACGGGGCGCTGATGCGGTTGTGGCGATAGCTACAAGCGCGGTGCCGTAGGGTGGGCAAAGCGAAGCATGCCCACCAATCCATTTGAACTGTGCGGACAGATGGTGGGCACGGCGCGCGCCTTTGCCCACCCTACAGCACCATGACTAAGCCTCGTTCGCGCCTTCCTGGCGGGTGGCTTCGAACAGGAACCAGGTGCGGCGCTCGGTCTCGTCGATGAAGACCTCGAGGATGCTGGCGCTGGCGACATCGCCGGCGTCATCGCAGACTTCGTGGGCCTTCCGCATCGCGCCCGCGACATGCTTGTTGTCCTGCATCAGCTCGCGCAGCATCTCGCGCGGCGGGACGTAATCCTCGTTGTTGTCCTTGATGGTCTGGAGCTTTGCGACCTGGCCGATCGACTTCAGCGTCGCGCCGCCGATCTTGCGGACGCGCTCGGCGAGCTGGTCGGTGGTGGCGAAGATCTGGTCCGAGTGCTCGTCGAGCAGCAGGTGGTAGTCGCGGAAATGCCGGCCGCTGATGTGCCAGTGGAAATTCTTGGTCTTGAGATACAGTGCGAACGCGTCGGCCAGAAGCACGTTGAGCGCCTCCGAAACCTTGTTGACCGCCTGGGGCGACAGATCGGTGGGGGTGTCGAGGTCGGGCGAGACCTTGTTGGGAGCTTTGCTCACGGGAAACCTTCCTGTTAGGACGCGGACATTGACGGCGCGCCGTCGCCCCCCTAACGCAAGGTGGGCAGCGCCGGTTCCTGTGCAGGAGCTGTTTGGCCGGGACGTTCGGACACCATGGACGATTGGATCGATTATTACGACTCCACGCATACGATCTATGTCAGCAAGCTGCATCGCGATTTGCACTTCCAGATCATCGCGCGGGACATCATCGGCTACATCTCCTCGCCCGAGGCGACGGTGCTGGACTACGCCTGCGGCGAGGCGCTGTCGGCGAGCCAGGTGGCAGCCGCCTGCGGCAAGCTGATCCTTGCCGAGCCGGCGCCGGGCGTACGCGGCCGGCTGATCGCGCGGTTTGCCCCGAACACCAAGATCCGTGTCCGCTCGCTCGACGACGTCCGCAAGATGGAGGACCAGTCGATCGACCTCGTGGTGATGAACTCGGTCGCGCAGTACATGACGCCGGAGGAGCTCGATGCCGCGCTGCTCAACATCCGGCGATTGTTGACCCCGTCCGGCAAGCTGGTGCTCGGCGACATCCTCCAGCCCAATGTCGGCATGTTCAGGGACGTGATGGCGCTGCTCGGCTTCGGCTTGCGTCACGGCTTCCTGAAGGACGCGCTGATCGGGCTGATCAGCACCGCGCTGTCCGATTACCGTCAGCTGCGCTCGCGCATCGGGCTGCAGCGCTACAGCGAGGACGAGATCACGGCCAGGTTGAAGGCGGCCGGGTTCGCGGTCCAGCGCGCCCACACCAATATCGGCCACAATCGCTGGCGCATGACCTTCATCGCGCGACCGCCAATGGTTCGTTAAGCATAACAATTGGCTGAGGTGGCTTGTCGCACCTCGCTCGGACATGATCCATCCGGCCCGGTGGCGGAAGTGTCTACGCGAGAGCGGTGCATCGCTCTTTATCCTGGTTCAAATCCAGGCCGGGTCTCCACGCTTCGCCCTGACGGGCTACGCGTGGCGCAGCCATGCTAGACCGGCAGCGGAAGCGTGTCCGGCGCAAATTGAGCGAAGCGAAAGCGTAGACGGACTGTATCCGCGGCTCAATCTGCCTTGGCGACTTCACACTCCGACAGAAGCTGAAGCCGGTCCGCATCCTTGGCTGCGGAGCTGAGCACGGCATCGAGCAGGCCGGGGAAGCGCACCTCCAGATCCTCGCGGCGCAGCCGCATGAAGCGGTTGGTGCCCGCCACGCGCGTCTGCATCAGGCCGCATTCGCGCAACTTGGCGAAGTGATAGGCGAGGTTGGATTTGCCGGCGAGACCATTGAAGTCGCCGCAGCAGAGCTCACTGCTGACACGTTCCTGCTGGGCGAGCTGGTAGACGATCGCCAACCGGATCGGATCGCTCAGGCAATCCAGGACCATCGGCAGCTCGATCTGTTCGCGGGTGGGATGGAGGGGCGTGCGGCTCATGGTTCGGATCATAGCGATGCGGCCGCAATGTTCAATAGTTCTTGAACCAATTGACACTGAAACCGTCGCGTTCGATAGTTCAATAAACATTGAACATAGGGATCTTTCCAATGAGCGTATTCTGGCTGGCCCTGGCGGCCTTCGCGATCGGCACCGAAGGCTTTGTTATCGCAGGGCTTTTGCCGGCGATCGCCACCGACCTGTCGATTTCGGTCTCGGCCGCCGGCCAATTGGTCACCGCCTATGCCCTCACCTATGCCGTGGGCTCGCCGATCCTGGCGGTGGCGCTGAACAATATCGACCGCCGGACCGTGCTGGCTCTGGCGCTGACCACCTTCATCGCCGGAAATCTCGCCGCGATGGTGGCTTCCAGCTACGCCCTGCTTCTGGCTTCCCGGATGCTGATGGCCCTGGGCTCCGGGCTGTGCATGCCGACGGCGCTCGCGGTGTCGGTAGCCGTCGCCTCGCCTGAAAGGCGCGGCCGCGCGGTGGCGCTGGTCACCTCGGGACTGACGGTTGCGACCGTGATCGGCGTCCCGCTCGGCAATCTCGTCGGGAGCCTGTTCGGATGGCGCGCGACCTTTGCCATGGTCGCCCTGATCGGTGCCGTCGCGCTCGCCGGCCTCCTGCTGGGCCTGCCCCGCGGCCTGCCGCGCAACACCGCCTCACTCGGCGAGCGGCTGGCGGTGGCGCGTCACGGCAATGTCCTGGTGGCGCTTCTGATCACGATTCTATGGGGGCTCGGCGGCTTCACCGTGTTCACCTATTTCGCGGTGCCGCTGCGCGGCCTCGGCTTCGATGCCTCGCAGATCAGCCTTGCGCTGCTGGTGTTCGGCGGCGCCGCCGCGATCGGGAACATGCTCGGCGGCGTCCTGGCCGACCGGCTCGGCACGCTCGCCACCGCAGCGTTCGGGCTCGCAGGCATGGCGACCGCGCTGATCCTGCATTCGCTGGTCCTCAAATTGATGCCCGGACAGGCGCATTATGCCGTGCTGGGCACGATCTTCCTCTGGGGCATCTCGGGCTGGGCGTTCTATCCGGCGCAGATCGCCAGCATCATCCGGATCGAGCCGCAGGCCTCGATGATCGCGCTCTCGCTCAACGCCTCGTCGATGTATCTGGGCTTCGCCATCGGCGGCGCCTTGGGAGGCGCGGTGCTGGCCACGCTGTCGCCAAATGACCTCGGCTGGATCGGCGGAACGAGCGTTGCGGCCTCGCTTCTGGTGCACCTCGCCCGTGGCTGGCAGGCACGGCCAAAACCGGTCAAAATTGCCGGTTGATGGGTGTTTTTCGGGGTTTCGCCGCCCCGAAAACTGGTCTAAGACCCACCCGCGCGCGAGGGAGACCACCGCGCTCTCGGCCAAAGGGACGCGCAGCCGCGCGCCCTTTTTTTGTGCCCAAATCCGACTTCGGCGAGAGTTGATGCCCAAACGTACAGACATCACCACCATTCTGATCATCGGCGCCGGTCCCATCGTGATCGGACAGGCCTGCGAGTTCGACTATTCGGGCACGCAGGCGGTGAAGACGCTGAAGGAAGAGGGCTATCGCATCGTCCTCGTCAATTCCAACCCGGCCACGATCATGACCGACCCGGAATTGGCCGATGCGACCTATATCGAGCCGATCACGCCCGAGATCGTCGCCAAGATCATCGAGAAGGAACGTCACGTCGTTCCCGGCGGCTTCGCGCTCTTGCCGACCATGGGCGGCCAGACTGCGCTGAACTGCGCGCTGTCGCTGCGCCGGCAGGGCACGCTGGAAAAGTTCCACGTCGAGATGATCGGCGCCACCGCCGACGCGATCGACAAGGCGGAGGATCGCCAGCTCTTCCGCGAGGCCATGACCAAGATCGGGCTCGAGACGCCGAAGTCCCGGCTTGCCAATGCGTCGGCATTGAAGAAGTCGTTCCGCGACAAATATCTCGCCGAACGCGAAAAGCTCTCGGGCGCCGCGCTCGAAGAGCTCGAGCGGCAATGGACGCTGGGCGAAAGCGACCGCCGCAAGCGCTACCAGGAATACGCATTCGGCCAGGCCATGATGGCGCTGTCCGAGATCGGCCTGCCCGCGATCATCCGCCCCTCCTTCACCATGGGCGGCACCGGCGGCGGCATTGCCTACAACAAGGAAGAGTTCCTCGACATCATCGAGCGCGGCCTGGACGCGTCTCCCACCAACGAAGTGCTGATCGAAGAATCCGTGCTCGGCTGGAAGGAGTACGAGATGGAGGTGGTGCGCGACAAGAAGGACAATTGCATCATTGTCTGCTCGATCGAGAACCTCGATCCGATGGGCGTGCACACCGGCGACTCCATCACGGTGGCGCCGGCACTGACGCTGACCGACAAGGAATACCAGATCATGCGCGACGCCTCGCTGGCGGTGCTGCGCGAGATCGGGGTGGAGACCGGCGGCTCCAATGTGCAGTTCGGAGTTAATCCCGACGACGGCCGCATGGTCGTCATCGAGATGAATCCGCGCGTGTCGCGTTCCTCCGCGCTGGCTTCGAAGGCCACCGGCTTTCCGATCGCAAAGGTCGCCGCCAAGCTCGCGGTCGGCTACACCCTGGACGAGATCGCCAACGACATCACCGGCGGCGCCACGCCGGCCTCGTTCGAGCCGACCATCGACTACGTGGTCACGAAAGTGCCGCGCTTCGCCTTCGAGAAATTCCCCGGCGCCTCCACGACGCTCACGACGTCGATGAAGTCGGTCGGCGAAGTCATGGCGATCGGCCGCACCTTCCAGGAAAGTCTTCAGAAGGCATTGCGCGGGCTCGAGACCGGATTGACCGGCCTCGACGAGATCGAGATCGAGGGGCTGGGCCAGCACGACGACAAGAATGCGATCCGTGCCGCGCTCGGCACGCCGACACCCAACCGCCTGCTCCAGGTCGCCCAGGCGATGCGGCTCGGCTGGTCGAACGAGGACATCTTCAACTCCTGCAAGATCGATCCGTGGTTCCTCGGCGAGATGCGCGGCATCGTCGACATGGAGGAGAAGGTCAGGAAGAACGGCCTGCCGGGCAATGCCTTCGGCATGCGCACGCTCAAGGCCATGGGCTTCTCCGACGCGCGGCTCGCGGTGCTCGCCGACACGACGGAAGCCGAGGTGACGGCGAAGCGCCACGCGCTCGACGTTCGCCCGGTCTACAAGCGCATCGACACCTGCGCGGCCGAATTCGCCTCCCCAACCGCCTACATGTACTCGACCTATGAGGCGCCGTTTGCTGGCGCTCCGGCGGACGAGAGCACGCCATCGGACAAGAAGAAGGTCATCATTCTCGGCGGCGGGCCCAACCGCATCGGCCAGGGCATCGAGTTCGACTATTGCTGCTGTCACGCCTGCTTCGCGCTGCACGACGCCGGCTACGAATCCATCATGGTCAACTGCAACCCGGAGACGGTGTCGACCGACTACGACACCGCGGACCGGCTCTATTTCGAGCCGCTCACCGCCGAGGACGTGCTGGAGATCATCGCGAAGGAGCGCACCAACGGCACGCTGCATGGCGTGATCGTGCAGTTCGGCGGCCAGACGCCGCTCAAGCTGGCGCGCGCGCTCGAGGCCGCCGAAGTGCCGATCCTTGGCACCTCGCCGGACGCCATCGACCTCGCCGAGGACCGCGACCGCTTCAAGCGCGTGCTCGACAAGCTGCGGCTGAAGCAGCCGAAGAACGGTATCGCCTATTCGGTCGAGCAGGCGAGGCTGGTCTCCGCCGATCTCGGCCTGCCCCTGGTAGTGCGCCCGTCCTACGTGCTCGGCGGCCGCGCCATGCAGATCATCCGCGAGGAGAACCAGCTCAACGACTATCTGCTCGGCACGCTGCCGGAGCTGGTGCCGGCCGACGTCAAGGCGCGCTATCCGAACGACAAGACCGGGCAGATCAACACCGTGCTCGGCAAGAACCCGCTGCTGTTCGACCGCTACCTGTCGGACGCGACCGAAATCGACGTCGACTGCCTCTGCGACGGCAAGGACACCTTCATCGTCGGCATCATGGAGCACATCGAGGAAGCCGGCATCCATTCCGGCGACAGCGCCTGCTCGCTGCCGCCGCACTCGCTCGATGCGAAGATGATCGAGGAGCTGGAGCGGCAGACGCGCGAGCTCGCGCTCGGCCTCGACGTCGTCGGCCTGATGAACGTGCAATACGCCATCAAGGACGGCGAGATCTATGTGCTCGAAGTCAATCCGCGCGCCTCGCGCACGGTGCCCTTCGTCGCCAAGGTGGTCGGCACGCCGGTCGCCAAGATTGCCGCGCGCATCATGGCCGGCGAGAAGCTCGCCGATTTCGGGCTGAAGAAGGCGCAGCTCAAGCATGTCGGCGTCAAGGAATCGGTATTCCCGTTCGCGCGCTTCCCCGGCGTCGACACGGTGCTCGGCCCCGAGATGCGCTCGACCGGAGAGGTCATGGGCATCGACCGCTCGTTTGCGGTGGCCTTCGCCAAGAGCCAGCTCGGCGGCGGCACGCGGGTGCCGCGCAAGGGCACGGTGTTCGTCTCGGTGCGCGAGAGCGACAAGACGCGTATCGCCGAGGCCGTTCGCGAGTTGCATTCGCTCGGCTTCAAGGTGCTGGCGACGTCGGGCACGCAGCGCTTCCTGACCGACCAGGGCATCCCGACCGAGAAGGTGAACAAGGTGCTCGAAGGGCGGCCGCATATCGTCGACGCCATCACCAATGGCGACGTCCAGCTCGTCTTCAACACCACCGAAGGCCCGCAGGCGCTCGCCGACAGCCGTTCACTGCGGCGCGCGGCCCTCTTGCATAAAGTGCCGTATTACACCACTCTTTCCGGGGCCGTGGCGGCCGCGCAGGGCATCCGCGCCTATCTTGGCGGGGACCTTGAGGTTCGTACCCTGCAGAGCTACTTTTCGGAAACCTGATCGCGAACGGAAGGCTAGGCCTTGAAAGGTTAAGCCTTCCGCTAAGTGATTGGCAGTCAAGCCACAATGGCCGCAGGAACTGTCCGGCCATATGGTTGTTCTGTTCCGGCGCCAAGCCCATATCTGTCGACGTCCGGCGGCTCATGTACCGAGCCCCGGAAATACCGACGAATCAAGGTTGGGCGCCCATTCGCGTTCTGGGGCGCACGATCGAAGGACGAGAGAGAAGATGGAAAAGGTTCCGATGACTTCGGCCGGGTTTGCCGCGCTCGGGGAAGAATTGAAGAAGCGCCAGTCCGAGGACCGTCCGCGCATCATCGAGCATATTGCGGAGGCGCGCTCGCACGGAGACCTGTCGGAAAACGCGGAATATCACGCCGCGAAGGAAGAGCAGTCCCACAATGAAGGCCGCATCGCCGAGCTCGAGGACAAGCTCGCGCGCGCCGACATCATCGACATCTCGAAACTGTCCGGCGACACCATCAAATTCGGCGCCACCGTAACGCTGGTCGACGAGGACACCGAGAAGAAGGCGGTGTGGCAGATCGTCGGCGAGGTCGAGGCCGACGCCAAGAAGGGCCGCATCTCCATCACTTCGCCGCTCGCCCGCGCGCTGATCGGCAAGAAGAAGGGTTCGACCGTCGAGGTCAACGCACCCGGCGGCGCCAAGGCGTATGAGATCACCAAGGTGGAGTGGCGGTAAGGATTTGCCGCTGCGCGTGATGATGTTTTGAAAAGGCCGCGCAAACCGCGCGGCCTTTTTGTTTAGGCGTGTTGCTCGGAATGACGGTGTGGAGACCGCGAAGCGCAACTCTATGACCGTCACCCTGAAGGTGGCCGCTTCTTCAGCGGCCCTCGAAGGGCGACGGCCCCATTGTTGCCTCGCGCGGCGACACGCGGGCCGCTCATCCTTCGAGGCTCCCGATGGGGCGCTCCGCGCCCCATCACTCGCACCTCCAGCGACGAGCGCTACGCGCTCGCGCCTGGATGACGGGACTAACAGGCTTGGCGAACCTACCGCCGCCCCTTCACATCCAGCGGCACGGCCGCCTCATATTTCGAATTGTGCAGCACCAGCGAGGTCCGCACGTTGCGGACATGGGGCGCGGCGGTCAGGTGGGTGACGAAATCCTGGAAGGTCGCCATGTCGGGCGCGACGCATTTCAGGATGAAATCGACCTCGCCCGACAGCATCCAGCATTCCCGCACCAGGGGCTCGGCGCGGACGAACTCCTCGAAGGCGCGCAAATCCGCCTCGGCCTGGCTGGACAGGTGCACGGCCGCGAACACCGTGACGTCGAAACCGAGCTTTCGCGCGTCCAGCAGCCCGCGATAGCCGTGAATGTAGCCCTCCTCCTCCAGCGCCCGGACCCGGCGCAGGCAGGGCGGCGGCGAAATGCCAACCCGCTTGGCCAGCTCAACATTCGTGATTCGACCGTCGGCCTGAATCTCGGTGAGAATTTTCAGGTCGATCTCGTCTAGGTTCCGCGACACGTGATTGGAACTCCTGGCCTTTGCGGCGGTATCGGGTGGGTTTGTCGCAATCCTCATAGCCCAGTCCGCACCCATTGCGCAATTTTATTGCGCGTGCAGCGCAATCGACTTTTGTTCCCTGTTGGAAAAATCCGCCGACAGGGAATGCAATTCTTGCATAGCTCACCAGAACGCTTAGATTAGCTCTGATATTTCAGCGCCTCCGCGAGGCCTCCTGGCTCCTTCCGCGCCCGCGCTGCAAATCCCCCGTGAAAGGCGTCCATCGAAATGTCCGCTCCTGTTCATGCAAAGGTCGTGATTATTGGCTCTGGCCCCGCGGGCTACACGGCGGCGATCTACGCCGCGCGTGCGATGCTCGAGCCGATCCTGATCCAGGGCATCCAGCCGGGCGGCCAGCTCACCATCACCACCGACGTCGAAAACTATCCGGGCTTCGCCGACGTGATCCAGGGCCCCTGGCTGATGGAGCAGATGGAGAAGCAGGCGGTCCATGTCGGCACCAAGATCGTCACCGACCTGGTGACCAAGCTGGAGACCGGGCGACGACCGTTCCGCCTCACCTGCGACAGCGGCGACGTCTATCTCGCCGAAACCGTGATCCTCGCCACGGGCGCGCAAGCGCGCTGGCTCGGGCTGCCGTCCGAAGGGAAATTCCAGGGCGGTGGCGTCTCGGCCTGCGCCACCTGCGACGGCTTCTTCTACCGCGGCAAGGAAGTGATCGTGGTCGGCGGCGGCAATACCGCGGTCGAGGAAGCGCTGTTCCTCACCAACCATGCCTCGCAGGTCACCATCGTGCATCGTCGCGACCACTTCCGCGCCGAACGCATCCTGCAGGAGCGTCTGTTCAAGCACCCGAAGATCAAGGTGGTCTGGGACTCAGCCGTCGACGAGATCTGCGGCACCGAGAACCCGAACAAGGTCACCCATGTCCGCCTCAAGAACGTCAAGACCGGCAAGCTCACCGAGCTTAAGGCCGACGGCATCTTCATTGCCATCGGCCACGCCCCGGCGACCGAGCTGGTGAAGGACCAGGTCAAGCTCAAACCGTCGGGCTATGTCGAGGTCGCCCCGAACTCGACCGCCACCTCGGTGCCCGGCCTGTTCGCCGCCGGCGACGTCGCCGACGAGACTTATCGCCAGGCCGTGACGGCCGCAGGCCTCGGCTGCATGGCAGCACTCGAAGCCGAACGTTTCTTGGCCTTGCGCGCCAGCGAGCGTGCAGCAGCGGAATAAAGATCATGCCTCGAACACGCGACGGATTTACGGATATGGACTGGGACAAGCTGAAGGTGTTTCACGCGGCGGCTGAAGCGGGCAGCTTCACGCATGCGGGCGAACAGCTCGGCCTGTCGCAATCGGCGGTCTCGCGCCAGGTCTCGGCGCTGGAGCAGGAGCTCTCGGTCTCGCTGTTCCACCGCCACGCCCGCGGCCTGATCCTCACCGAGCAGGGCGACCTCCTGTTCCGCACCGCGCATGACGTGTTCATGCAGCTCCAGGCGGCGCGCGCCAAGCTGACCGATAGCCGCGAGCGGCCGAGCGGCGATCTCAAGATCACCACCACGCCCGGCGTCGGCATCAACTGGCTGATCCCGCGGCTCGGCGAATTCACCGCGCTCTATCCGGAGATCCGGATCTCGCTGATCGTCACCGACGAAGAGCTGGATCTGTCCATGCGCGAGGCGGACGTCGCGATCCGCACCCGCAAGCCGACGCAGCCGGATCTCATCCAGCGCAAGCTGTTCGCGATGGGTTTCCACGCCTATTGCTCGCCGGATTACATCAAGCGCTTCGGCACGCCGCGCACGCTGGAGGAGCTCGACTCCCACCGCATCATCACGCTCTCGGACGGCACCTTCGCGCCGCATCTTCAGAACCGCAACTGGCTGGTCGAAGCCGGCCGCAACGGCTCGGGTCCGCGCGAGGCCTATTTCAGGGTGAACAACATCCTCGGCCTGGTGCGCGCCTGTCAGCAGGGCCTCGGCATCGCCGCGCTGCCGGATTATCTGATCGAAGAGCAGAGCCGTCTCGTGCAGCTGTTCGGCGAATCGGATTCGATCCAGCTCGATACATATTTCGTGTATCCCGAGGAGTTGAAGACGGTCGCGCGCGTGCAGGTGTTCCGCGACTTCGTGGTGAGCAAGGCGCAGCGCTGGCCTTCCTGATTTCCGCATGTCTGACATGCGGCCTCGGCTGTTGCTGCATGGCGTTAGGCAAGCTCATAATGTTTGCACGCTGAGCCTTCGCGTTGCGCATTTGTCCCCCTCCTCCAGTGGCGCGGGAGTTCAGTAATCCCTCTTGGAAGGTGATTGTGTCGGCCTCACGTGGCCAATACCTTAAGCCGGGCTCGTTCGAGCCCGGCTTTTTTTCTGCCCAATTCGGCATTCGCCTTCCGCGTGTATTGACAGTTCCACGTATCGCCCGCATCATTTGCGAATGATCACGAAGTCGTGCGCAATCGTTTCGAAAAAAGGCCCCCACCCGGGGACCTCGGATTTTTGCGCGCGCTAACTACGCTTCGTCATCGCAGCAAATCTCGAAAACCCCGCCACCTGGACGGGGTTTTTTCATGTGCCCTCCGTCTCAGGTTTTTTCCCGAGAAGGAGATTGGACATGACCGACCTGCGAACGCATCTGCACGGACTCTGGCTGCCGCTGGTGACGCCGTTTCGAGACGGCAAGCTCGACGAGACGTCGCTGCGGCGGCTGACGCGACATTACAGCGGACAGGCCGTCGACGGCTTCATCCTGGGGGCGACCTCGGGTGAAGGCATGACGCTGCGGGACGCCGAGCTCGAACGCCTCGTCGCCATCGTCCGCGACGAGATGGCGGCCGGCCGCCGAACGTTGCCTATCTGCCTCGGAATGTCGGGCGCGGACACCTCGCGGCTGAAGGAGCGCCTTGATGAAACCGCGGACTGGCCGATCGACGGCTATTTGATCGCGAGCCCCTATTACGTGCGGCCGTCGCAGCGCGGGCTCCTGGCGCATTTCGAAGCACTTGCCGACCACGCCGCCTGGCCGCTCGCGCTCTACAACATTCCCTATCGCTGCGCGGTCAACATCACCAACCAGACCATGCTGCGGCTCGCCGAGCATCCCAACATCGTCGGCCTGAAGGATTGCGGCGCCAGCCGCGAGCAGTCGATCGCGCTGCTGCGCGACCGGCCGGACGGTTTTCGCGTGCTCACCGGCGAGGACGCGAATTACCTCGAGGCGCTCACCGACGGCGCCGATGGCGGCATCGTGCTCTCAGCCCATGTCGAGACCGCGACGTTCGCGGCCGTGCATGCCGAGCTGAAGCGAGGCAACCGCGACGCGGCGCAGGCGCGCTGGCAGGAGGTCGCCGAGCTGACGCGCCTGTTGTTCACCGAGCCGAGCCCCGCGCCGGCCAAGCACTGGCTGTGGCGCAGCGGCCTGATCGACAGCCCCGAAGTGCGCCTGCCGATGGTGGAAGTCAGCAGCGAGCTCGCCGCCACGATCGACCGCGAGATCGAGCGACGGATGAAAGTCGCGGCGTAGCCCCCCTCTTCACCTCACCCGCACATGGCCTTTCGAACGAACCGGTTGGCTCCGGTTCGAACGGCCGCGTGCTGCCCGACGCAATCTCAGTGGATATCAACCCATGCGACCTCACCGGTGGCTGTGCGCCCTCAAGGCCCTCTGGCAATTCCTGTCATGCGCGGGGGGCTTCACATGGACCGACAAATATCCAGCGTCGGCCTGGCTGCGCCGCGACATCGGCTTGAGCGAACATATCGTGACGCGGGAGTGGAATCGGGTCGACGAGATCAGGCGCGAATACAGCGGGTGGGTTTAGCGCGACGCAATCTCACCTCGTGCACGCTGCCTTCCCTTCTCCCCTTGTGGGAGAAGGTGGCGCGAAGCGCCGGATGAGGGGTTTCTCTCCGCGCGCAAACTGTCCGTGGGGAGGGAAACCCCTCACCCGTCTCGCCGCTTACGCGGCGAGCCACCCTCCCCCACAAGGGGGGAGGGTAAGAGACCTCGTGGTTAACCGCGCCCCAATCGGCTTCGCTGCTGCCGCATGGCGTATCCACGTCTCGTTTACGCTCTGGCGCCTATCGTTTTTCTCCAAAGCCTTCCAAAGGGGGAATGACCATGGGACGTCGCGCCCGGCCTACGGCCGCACAGCAATTCGCGCCCGCCGATCTTTTGCGGGGAATCCTGGTGGTTTCGTCGTTCGGGTTCTGGGCGGTGATGCTCGGCCTGATGCCGGTGCTGCTGTTTCGGGTCTGGCTCGTCGGCTGACGAGAACGCGCGCGGATGGTTAAACCCGCGTCACAAATGCGTTCAAAATGCGAGCGGCGCAGCAACCCGGAATTTTAAAACATCTCGCGTAGCGTGATGCCCATAAGCGAAGAAATCGCGGGGGCGTTTGTGAATAGTCAGAATGAAATGGCGTCGCATTACGACGCACGACAGAGCTTTACCACCGAGGAGAGCTTCACCACCGAGGACATTCTCTGGGCCGCCGGCATCTGGTCGGTGATCCTGACGCTGTCGCCGGTCATCGTGTTCTACATGCTGATGGTGGCGTAACGTTGATCTCGATATTCCGGGTCTGGCGCTTGTGCGCCATCCCGGAATGACAGAGCGAGGCCCAGAAACGCAAAACGCGCAGACATCCGCGCGTTTTTCGTCCGGGGAATGATTTGTGAAAATTATGCCGCCTGCTTGTGCATTGCGCCGGATGCCGACGCCGTGCCGCGAATGGCCTTGACCGAACGCTCGATCGCCGCCCACAGCCTTGCAATCTCCTGAGCCGCACGGCTCTCGGCCTGATACTCACGCGCGCCTTCGCCGTGGCTGAGCGCCATCAACAAATCCGAACGATTGGTGATCTGACCGCCCCACACCGGAGCACGGAATTTCGCCAGCGCTTCGCGGGCGATGGTGACGATCGGGCTTTCGGCTTCGTCACGCTTGGCCGGAGCACCGTTGAGCACGACCGCGTAGGGCTTGCGCGCCGCGCGGCACATCTGAATGGTTTCCTGCACCGCGTTGACGTCGAACACGCCGGGACGGGCGGGAATGACCACCATGGTGGCATTCTTGATGGCGTCGTCGACGACGGCCGAGAGGTTCGGCGGCGTGTCGATCAACACCCATTCATAACCGTCGCGCTTGGCGGCGGAGACGATGCCGCTGACGGAGTTCACGGCCGATTTGATCGGCGGTTCGTTGGTGCCCCGCAGCTTGTGCCACAGCGTGAGCGACCCCTGCGGATCCGCGTCCACGAGCATGACCTGTTTGCTCGCCTTGATCTGCGCGGCGAGATGTGCGGCCAGGGTACTCTTGCCCGAGCCGCCTTTACGCGATGCAAAAACAATAACGTTCATACCTTCGGCCTCCAGATTGACCCCAGGCTCCGAAAATGAATCACCGCGCTGATTCGGGAAAGAAAAATTTACCGGGAGTTGCTCTGCAGCCACGAAATAACAAGACGTGTTGGCTTTTGAGTCACACTGCTGCGCGCGACAAGACACGAACGGCAATCAAGAGCCTGCGATGCGCGCAATCGTTGGTTTTTTTGAGCAGCGAGAAGGGGAAAGCCGGAATGCAACCTTGCCGCGCAAACCGTCTCGCGACTCTTTTCGATCACGTGTGGCGGTAATTTCCGCAAGCAGGCGCGCAGGGCGCGCGAACAAAACGAGTCCGGTAGCTGTCGCGGAGCCTATGTCGTCAAGCGCGAAGACGCGCTTCGCGCTTTTGCCAAGGCATGAGTTTCAGGAAAGGAACGCGCCTGTCGCGCTCAGCCTTCTTCGGATTTCTTCTTCCTGGCCACTTTCGGCGCCGGCTTGGTGCTCTTCTTCGCCGTCTTGGGCGCGATGTTGGTCGGCTTGCCGGCGCGGGCCTGGCCCGGCTCGGGCCCCTGGCGGAAGAACACCTTGCATTGCGGCGAGAGCTGCGCCTTCTTCTGGATCATGCAGGCGGTGATGGCATCGACGTTCGGCACGAACTCGCCGCACAGCCGCATCGCATCCGGCGTGCAGGCCTGCTGCTCCTCCTGGGTGTAGGCGAAGCCGGCGCCGGGGTGGACCAGGACGGCCAGGGCAAGCCCCGACACGGCAGCAAGAGCGGACTTCCTGAAGTGAAAAGCGGGCATCGATCCCCCCCAAATGTCTGGTCGGGGCGGAGTGTGGGTGAACCGCCGTTCGTTGGCAACGAGGCCGGAGGCGAAACCCCTGATGTGTGCGCTCTCGGCAACAGGGCGTTCCTTCTCCTCCGCTGTCGTCACCCGGCTTGACCGGGTGACCCAGTATTCCAGAGACGCCTGACGTTCCCCGAGGAGCCGCGGCGTACTGGATCCCCCGCCTGCGCGGGGGATGACGGCGGTGGGAGGGGAAGGACTCCGGCTAACGCCTTGGCGGGACTAACGAGATCAGGTTTCCACTGCTGGCCCCGACGCCCTCAAAACAAAAACCGCGAAAACAACCCCATGCACAGTAGCCGGGGCCTTGATATGCCCAGTGAAATCGCTTCTTGCGGATTTTACGAAGCGGTTTTGACTCGTCGGGCAAAACAGGGGCATGATGGCATCGTCGAGAGTGCGTGGGGTGGTCGGCTGATATCCCCGTGAGGAGAGGGGGCGCATGGCCACCGTGTTGATCGTCGCGCCGGTGTTTGCCCTGATCGCATCAGGCTATGCCGCGGTGCTGTTTCGCTTCGTCTCCGAGACCGCGCACAAGGGCATCTCCGAATTCGCCTTCAGCATCGCGATCCCTGCCCTCCTGTTCCGCACCATCGTCGTGTCGGAATTCCCCGATGTCAGCCCCTACCGGATGTGGGGCGCCTATTACGGCGCGCTCGCCATCACCTGGATCGCGGCGCTGGCGCTCTCGGCGCTGCTGCGCGCGCGGCGCGAGGACCGCGAGGACGGCGTCGTGTTCGCGATCGGCTCGGTCTACGGCAACATCGTGATGCTCGGCATTCCCCTGACGCTCGCGGCGCTGGGCAACGAGGCCGCAGGACCGATGGCGCTGATCCTGTCGGTGAACACGCCGCTGCTCTGGCTCTGCGGCATCCTGCAGATGGAGCTCGTCAGCCGCAAGCGGACCGGCTCGGCGCTGACGATCATCTGGCCCGTGCTCGCGGATCTCGCGCGCAACCCCTTGATGCTGGCGATCGGTTTTGGCGTGGTCTGGCGCTTCACCGGCCTCGGCCTCAATCCCGTCGTGGACAGGACCATCGAGCTGCTCGCGCAGGCGGGATCCCCGGCGGCGCTGATCGCGCTCGGCATCAACCTGTTCCGCTTCGAGGTGAAGGGCGAGATGTCGAGCGTCGTCGTGATGAGCGCGCTCAAGCTGCTGGCGATGCCGGCGGCCGCGTTCGTGCTGGCCAAGCTGCTCGGCCTGCCGCCGACCGCGGCCGGCGTGGTCGTGCTGTTCGCGGCAATGCCGACCGGCGCGAACGCGTACATCTTCGCGGTTCAGTATCAGCGGCTGGTGAACCCGGTGTCGGGGGCTGTGGCGCTGGGCACGCTGCTGGCGGCGGTGACGTTGCCGGTGGTGGTGATGGTGGTGGCGGGGGTGAGGTAGGTCGCGCCGACAGACGTGGTTTCCGTTAGGCTTTCAGGCATCGTGACGGAAGCTCGACCCGACAGATCGAGGGGCATCGTCATCGTAATTGTATAACCTTCAGGCTATGAGCCTCACTGCCGAAAGGGCTATTGAACAAGCTGGCCCGCGCGCCAGGCCATCTCCCAGAAGTCTGCCTCGAGTCGGGTGGCTTCCTTGAAGATCGCAATCAGCTCTGCCTCGCGGGCCGGCGTGGCGTAGAGATCGGCGAGATGCTCCATGTGCGCCCGCGCCTTGGCAGCGACCTCCTGGTACGGCGCGCCGGCGTACTCGGCGATCCAGACGCGATAGGCGTTCGTCGCGGCGTCCGCATCGGGTCGCGCGGCGAGCCGTGTGGCGATCTCCGCGTACCCGATCACGCAGGGGGCAAGCGCCACCTTGAGTGCCAGCAGATCGCCGCGCATTCCCGCGTCGAGCACGTAGCGTGTATAGGCCAGCATCTCGGCCGCCGGAGGGGCCTGTTCAAGGTCCGTCGGGGACAGACCCCAATCGGCGCAGAGCTTCACATGCAGGTTCATCTCGACATCAAGGATGGCCGAAAGGCCGGCCGCGGCTTCACGCATGTCGGCAAGTCTGGGCGACTTGTAGACCGCGAGCGCGTAGGCGCGAGCAAACTCGATGAGGAACAGGTAGTCCTGAACGAGGTAGTGACGAAACGCCGCTTCGGGGAGCGAGCCGTCTGCCAATCCGTTCGTGAAGGGATGCTCGGTGTAGGCCCGCCACTCAACGGATGCTGCTGTCTTGAGACGCTCGAAGAAACTCACGATCTTTTTCGCCCGGCTTGCTTGTCCATGAACGTCCTTGGCTCGCTACCGATAGCGCATTGCGAACCGAGGAGCTACGGTGACCGCGGACAAAACTGGCTTTGAGCAACGTTGCGGATGGGGCACTCCCCGCGTCGAGAGTTTTGTGCACTGTCACCGTAATGCGATCCGGCCGAGATTTCGCCGCTGCCGGAGAACATTTCGGACCGCCAGTTCTTCCAGCAACTCGCGCTATCGAACATCATCACGACGGCCGAGGCGTTGGCAGCGGTCAAGACGGGCGACATCCCGGCGCCGCTAATGGCCATCGTGAGCGCGATGCCGGCCGATCAGCAATTCAACGCCGAGATGCTGCTCTCAGGCGCCACGGTGTTTCAGCGCAGCCATCCAATGACGGCGGCGATCGGCGCGGCCTATGGCTCGAGCGATGACCTGATCGACGCATTCTTTCGGGCCGCCGCGACGCTGTGACCGGAGAAGATTGACGGGGAGGAGGCTCCTAGGGGGCGCTCGGCGGCGTGCAGCATCCCGGCGCGCAATAGTTTTCGGGGCGTCCTTCGGCGCGGCCCTTCCAATATATCGCGCTGCACTCGGCAATTCTGAGATTGGCGTTCGACGAGTAGAGCTTTTCGCCGAGTTTGAGGCAGACGGCGAAGGCGAGCAGGCAGATCACGAAGAGTGTGACAATGCGCCAGTCGTTATCGCTGTCGCCGGAATGATGCTGCTGTTTCTGGTCAATGCAATTTGACATCGGCAATGTTCTTCCAAAATCGTCAATGTTTTTCCAAATGCGAGAGAAAATTCTGACACCTAACCAGTGATTGTGTCAACCGGAGGCTGTGCGCGGTTTTGCAGTGCGTTAACAACTCCTGATCGGGCCTTATGCCCGGAGTCCAATGAAAGGCCGCCCCTATCGGGCGGCCATTCGCATTCGAGAGGGGGAAATCCATGTTTTCGAGGGATGTGCTCGACGCGCTGGTCGCGGCCGCAAATGCCAACGCCACGGTGTTTCAGCGCAGCCATCCAATGACGGCGGCAATCGGCGCGCTTACGGCTGGAGCGATGCCCAGATCGACGCCTTCTTCCGGACCGCGGCGGCGCTGTGACCGGAATTACGGTGACACTGCACTAAACTGAAGTCGCCTGACGTCGTGCAGTTTCGTGCACTGTCACCGTAATTCCGGCTTGCTTGTCCATGAACGTCCTTGGCTCGCTACCGATAGCGCATCGCGAACGGAGGAGCTACGGTGACCGCGGACAAAACTGGCTTTGAGCAGCGTTGCGGATGGGGCACTCCCCGCGTCGAGAGTCTTGTGCACTGTCACCGTAATGGCATGAAAGGCGCGGCCGATCTCCATACCCAGGTGCAAGAACCTCGGCTGGCCGACCTTCCCCAAGGGGCCGTTTTTCTTTGCGCATATCTGGCCACACGCAAAAAACCGCCAAGGTCTCCCTCGACGGCTCGTGCCGTTGCATTTGAGTAGAGGTACTGCGTCGAGCGGTGCTCGAACGCAGCCCGTGCTTGCTCTTATTTGGACGCACACGACCTTCAATGAGGCCGGTGGGTGCGTTGCCACTGTGTCGGGCCAACGATCCCCGATCCTTATCACATGTGACTGGCGGCGACGCTCTTCAAGCCAGCACTGCTGTCCCGTTCGATGAAATGGCAAAAGCAGATTTTCCAAATTAAGTCGCTGCGCTCCAGCCCGCTGCGCGGGAGCCAGAGGCGAGAGGTCGGTAGCCAGTTGAGAGGATATTGGTAGCAGTGGAGAGCCCCGTCCCTGAGAATCGAGGCGTAGTCAACCTCACTCAGGAAGGAGCTCGGCGCCAAGCTCACTGACCGGTGGCCGCCGGCAGCACTAAACCGAAGTCGCCTGATCTCGTGGAGTTTCGTGCACTGTCACCGTAATTCAAGCGCCACCTTGAGTGCCAGCAGATCGCCGCGCATTCCCGCGTCGAGCACGTAGCGTGTATAGGCCAGCATCTCGGCCGCCGGAGGGGTCTGTTCAAGGTCTGTCGGGGACAGACCCCAATCGACGCAGAGCTTCACATGCAGGTTCATCTCGACATCAAGGATGGCCGAAAGGCCGGCCGCTGCTTCACGCATGTCGGAATACGGTGACAGTGCACTTAATCGATAACGACAATTCTTTTCCGACTGTGTCGCGGCTCGACCAATGCTTACTCAGCTGCATGAGCAGTACTTTTGCGGCCGCAAGCACTTCACGTTCGGGGATTCGCCCATGATATCCGCCAAGGGGCCGCCACCGAGATACCGGCGCAATGATTAGGTGTCTGGTGCGACACGCGCGCGCGAGAACCACGCGCGGGCGTCGCTACGAAAGAGCAGCACCACGGCGACCACCAACAATAGATATCCGGTGTGAAAGAGGATTGCCGCGACAGCGTTGAACCGGAAACGTTCGTCGAAATCGATGATGACGCTCGGAACTCCGATAATGACCATGACGAGACTGATCCAGCGAGCCCAATTCTGTCGCTTTCGCGCAATCAGCCAAATCCACAACGACTGCCCCGCGATGGAGCAGACGAACATGATCGGATAGCCGATCGGATACAGATTGTAGTACTTGGCAAGGCTGGCGGGATTCGCAGCAGCCGACCCCAAGCCCGTGACGAGCGCCGCACCAGCCAGACGCTCGTACCAAATGACACTATCCGGACGGCTTGCGGCCCCCACTTTCTCCGAAGCTCCACCAGCCATTCACCACCCCGACGCGACCGACGAGCCTCGGCCTAATCGGAAGACGATAGCGCACCCAACCGCAACCGGAGAAGCCGGTTGAGACACATGGTATATTCAATCTCTGATCAAGGTGGCTTGGCTGCAACAGCTTGAGTACGGATCTATTCAACAAGCTGCTGGCTGATCCGGGGGGACTGGTACAGTTGGGTGGGCTCGAACCACCGACCTCCTGTTCCACAGACACAGCAAGAACTCCGCCGGTGCTACGCCAGTCCCGCCATTCCTACGATAATATCAATATTATCAATGAATAAGCCGGCCGCCTCCCGCCTTACCTGCGCTACAATTGGCGTTATGGTGGTAGCTACGTGGTAGCTACAGAGGCGATCGATGGCTGTTTCGAGTGTTACGATCCGCGCAGTGCAAGCCCTTAAGCCGGGCGAGACTATTTGGGACGCAGACCACCGCGAAGCGGTGCGGGGCTTTGGTGTTCGGCGTCAACGCGATCAACCGACCTACGTTCTCAAGTACCGAGTGTTCGGTCGGCAGCGCTTCGTGACCATCGGTCCTCACGGCGCCCCTTGGACACCAGAGCTTGCACGCAAGGAAGCCAAGCGGCTTTTGGGTTTGGTTGCGAATGGCAAAGACCCGGCGGACGAGAAAGCCAAAGCACGCCTGCAGGCGGCCGACACGCTCCGGACAACCATGGATCAGTATCTCCGGAACGCCAAACAAAGGCTGAAGCCCCGGACCTATTCGGAAATTGAACGATATCTATTGGTCAGTTGGAAACCCCTGCATCCGGTTTCGGCCTTCCAGATCACCCGCCGTCATATCTCGGCTCGTGTCACTGACATTGCATCGACTCACGGGGCGGTCTCAGCAGCCCGCGCCCGGACAGCCCTGTCCTCAATGTTCAACTGGGCAATACGCGAGGGCCTCGACATTGCTGCGAACCCGGTTCTCGGCACCAATCGACCCGCGCAGCCGGGAAGCCGCGAACGGGTCCTAACGGAGACCGAGCTATCAGTGATCTGGCGGGTCTGTGGCGATGACGATTACGGACGCATCGTGCGTCTGTTGCTGCTCACAGCCCAACGCCGCGATGAAGTAGGCAGTATGCAATGGGCCGAACTTGACACCAGTTCGGGGCTCTGGACGCTGCCAGGCACCCGGACCAAGAACCATCGCGAGCATTTGCTGCCATTGGTTCCCGCCGCTCTGGCCCTACTCCCACCCCGCCGAGATGGTCGAGACTTCCTCTTTGGTGACGGACCCCGACGCAGCGGTGACCCGCATCGCGGGTTCTCCGGCTGGTCAAAGTCGAAGTCGGCGCTTGATGCACGCATTGCGGAAGCCCTGGGTGAATCCCTACCCCATTGGACTGTTCATGATCTTCGCAGATCGGCGTCCACTGTGATGGCCGACCGGCTTGGCGTGCTGCCACACATCGTGGAGGCGATCCTAAACCACGTCAGCGGCCACCGGGCGGGCGTTGCTGGTGTATATAACCGCGCGCGGTACACGGCCGAGATGCGCGCGGCGCTCGAACGTTGGGCAGAACACATCGCGGCCTTACCAGCGCAAAAGGCGGGGCGTGCTGGCGCCGGCTCTCGTCCGGATTTCCATTCCTAGTTCAAGCCGGTCAGACGCCCGCTAAGCGAAAATTTATGAGAATCTTATATCCAATAAAATCACGCAAAATCATATAATTACCATACATACGCAATAGACTTGAAAAATAATCTTTTAATTTGGCGTTTTCCTGATAGGGTTCCGGCTACCGATTCACCGGAGACCACCGTGCATGTCGTTGCCCGTCGAGACGGAAGTCCGCGAGATCCTTGAGCCGTTCAACAAGCGGTTCCGCAAGGTCCTCGATAAGGCGTTCAAGGACTTCCTCGCCAAGCGCGGCGCCGGCAATATGTACAAGCGGACTGACGCGGCCGACGTGTTCGACAGCGTCATCCGCGCCGCGATCGCGGAGTTCAACGGCAAGCCGGACGTGGTGGTCTTCCCGACCGGCGCGACGGCGCGCTTCCTGTTCGGCGGCCGGGTGCTGGTGCGGTTCAAGAAGGCGGTCCGCCGCGGCAAGGGCAGCAACATCTCCACCGGCGCCAACGACAACTTTCTGGATCCCGGCATCCCATTCGCGGACGCGCCGCAGGCGATGAAGGTCGAGGTCTGCTGGAAGGTGAACGAACTCGGCACCAGCTACAAGTCGGTGCACGTGACGGCGCGCGACGGGGATGGCCAGCTCTGGAGCTACGAATTGCCCGGCGGACAGCAGGGCATCATTGAGTTCCCGCAGAAGACCGCCGTCCCGCAGCCCCGCCGCCGCAGCGTGGCGAAGCTCAAGGCCAAGGCCAAGAAAAAGAACGGCGGCGAAGCGTCCTGACCCGCCCGAGGCGGTTAACCGGACGTAAACGAGAATGGTCGCCGACTGCGAGGGTGAGGACTGCGAAATGTCGAAGGTTGGAAGCATGCTGCGCCTCGCGCGGCAGCTACGCGGATTCCCGCAGAACGAGGCGGCGGAATGCCTCCGCCTGCCGAACACTGAACTGTCGCGCATCGAGAACGGATTGAAGGAGCCGACCGCGCAACTCCTCGACACGGCGGCCGAGATCTTCTCGGTGCCGGTGGAGTTCTTCGGCCAGACCGACGCCATCTACGGCGCGCCGATCAGCGTGCATGCGCCGATGTGGCGCAAAAAGTCGAATGTGTCGGCGACCGAGCTCCACCGCATCGTCGCCGAGCTTAACGTGCGCGTCATGCACTTGCGCAAGCTGCTGGAGGCGACTGACCTCGATCCGGTGAACAAGCTGCCGAGGTTCGACGCCGACGAATACGACAACGACGCCGAGAAGATCGCCGGCCTGCTCCGTCGCTTCTGGCAGGTCCCCGATGGCCCCATCCAGGACCTCACCGCGCTGGTCGAGGAAGCCGGCATCCTGGTGGCGCATTCCGACCTGGGTGGCTCGACAGTCTCGGGCGTGCGCTTCTCCGTGCCGGGCATGCCGCACATCATCGTGCTCAACCGGCAGCAGCCTGCGGACCGCATGCGATTCACTCTGTGCCACGAACTCGGCCACGTGATCATGCACGGGTATCCGACGCCGAACATGGAGGAAGAGGCCGATACCTTCGCTTCGTGTTTCCTGGTTCCCACCGAGGACGTCAAGCCGTACTTCGCCGAACGCCGTGTTGACTTGCGCCTGCTCGCGGCCTTGAAACCAGAGTGGAAGGTTTCGATGGGCTCGCTGGTGTTCGCCGCCAAGCGCGCGGGCTTCCTGAACGAAACCCAGGCCCGATACATCTGGAAGCAATTCAACATACAAAAGATAAGGCTGCGCGAGCCGCCAGAACTCGACTTCCCGGTCGAGGAGCCGCGTACGCTGTCCGACCTTATCTCGCTGCACATAAACGACATGGGCTATTCGGTAGCCGATCTGTCGAAAGTGCTGATGATGAACGAGACCGAGGTGGCGAAGACATATTCGATCGAGCTCCCCGGCCAAGAGAAGGGCCGTGCATCCCACCTTCGCATCATACAATGAAGCGGCTGACGCTGGTCGCAGCCTGCTTCGGCCTAGCGGGTTTTGCGCTCGCCGCCGAGGTGCCGTCGACAGCGTTCTTCTCCGGCAACGACGTCCGCCAGTGGTGCCAGCGAGACAAGCCGATGGCGCAGAGCTACGTCGCCGGCCTCTATGACATGGCCGCCCACGGCGCTACCGCGATCGACAACATGCGCCATTGGCACAAGGACATGCCGAACAATGACGCAGAGGTCGACTTCGCGTTGGATCGCGTCGTCGGGTACTGCAAGCCGGACCGCGCCACCCTCGAGCAGGTTACGGACGTGTTCTGCAAATATCTCGCGGACAACCCGGCTGAGCGCAACGGGCTGCCGGCGATAATGTTCCCGAAGGCGTTGACAAAGGCGTGGCCATGTCCAGCGACGAAAAAGTAAGGACAGGCAAGAAGCGCCGCGCGCGGATGAACAATTCGCTGGCCGACATCATCGGCTGGAACGGCGACAAGAGCGATCTCTATCGCGAGATCGGTCGCTTCGTGTTCGAATACAGCCAGCTTGAGGCCGAGTTGCGCCGCATATTCCGGAAGAAGGTCAGCATCGATCTTGAGCACAACGACATCATGACGGCGGCTTTCGACTTCGCGAAGCTGGTCACAGCAATCCTCGCCGCATCAGCAATCGAGGAGGACCGTCAAGACGGCAAGCCGGATCCCGTGCTCGTAAAGCTGCTGAAGGCGCCTGCCACAAGGTCAACGAAGCTCGCGTCGCCGTTGTGCACGGTCGTTGGTCGTCGACCTACGGCGGAGATCGGGTCTACCAAGTCGCGCGCGGATCGATGAAGCAGCAGAAGATGTTCGAGTACGAGGGCGACCTGGACGAGCATTCGGACGCGATCGTCAAGCTACGCACAGACGTTGTTGAAGCCGTCCGCGCGGGCGACGAACGTCGGGGGCCGCCGAAGAAGAAGCCTATCATTCGCAAAAAGAGGGTCTGAGGAATCTGCGGTACAAATGATTGAGCCCGCACATTGGCCGATGTGCGGGCTCCCCTCGTTTAGAGGGTGGTTGCTAGGAGATACAGGATGGCCATGGCCACGCCCGGATCTATTGAAAGGCTTATCTTCACAAGCTTTCTCCTTCTGGTTGGAGGGCTTGGACCAAGCGGTTTCAGTGTTTTCGGCACCGCGCGATGCCTGCATTGTTTGTGGCTATCGGTCACAAGTCGTGAGGCTTTCGGCCCCAAGTCGTCCGGTACGACGCGTTGTCCGGCTAACGAGCGGTGCGGCTTTTGTCCTGGCCGCGGCTCCGAGGGTATATGACGCCCCGGACACCGGTGGGTGTACCTGAAGTTGTCTCAAATTGCCATCACTTCTCGCTGAAATCCGAGGCGGAAATGTCGCGGCCTGGACGCCGAGAGGCGCTTGAACGCTGGCCGGAACACGTCGCTGCCCTACCCGCTCAAAAACCGGGACGCGCTGACGTTGTGAAGAGGGAGGCCGGCCTCTCTCATCCGGTTTTCACCCACCGGGCTGCGGCGGTCCATTCGTAGCTCAATGAAGCTGGTCTGCGGGCAGTCAGCGACTCGAACCCCTGACTCCCGAAGGTTAGGCCAGCCCTGTTCTTAAGTAGAGTGACGCCGGTCTTTGCCCTGGCAAGCACGCGGCGCGGGAGGCTGACAAGGTGCACGAGCAGCTCGGCAAACCCGGCGACAAGGTGGTCGATGCGGCCAAGGCCGCTGCCGGTACCGCTGTCATCCTCGGGGACAGCAAGTAAGTCCGCCCTTACCCGAACGATGCCAGGCGGGGCCGTTGAGACGGCCGCCTCGCAAGACGTCGTGCACCGCGGCCACTTTTACTGCCTTGCGAGTTGTCGAGGGTTCGAGTCAGTGGAGCGAATAGAAGCCCCGACCCGAATAGTCCGGTACTGGTTATGCATCGAGGGATACCCGGCGACGGTCCGGCCGAAGCTGGGCATTCGTCGCACAATGACAGTTCCTCGTTATGCGGCTGCTACCCGAGCGGGGGGCGGAAATTATTGCGGAGAATAACCGTTTTAGTTCGGTCCTCTCAAACGGTTCGCGAGGGTAAGTCATTGAAAGACTTGGTGGGCGCACCAGGGCTCGAACCTGGGACCCGCTGATTAAGAGTCAGCCACGGGCCAAATACAATCAATGACTTATCGGTCGCACCCCAGGCTTATCCGGCTGAAATGGGCATCCGTCGCACGAGCATAGTCCTTCGTTGCTACAGCCATCGCCGCCCAAGGCCGTTCAACTCCCTCGAAGATTCAAGTCTCGTACGGCGACAAACGCGCGGTTCGTCTCGGCAGCACGGCGCTCCTTCCCTTCCAAAACCTCGATCAACGATACCTTGCGCGAGAGTACCTTGTAGAGATCAAGTCCGTCGGCGCAGATCAAGTTGGTCTGGCACCCTCGTGAGAACGCCTCTAGCCCCTCGGCCGTGAAGCCGGAATTGCTAACGAACAGTCCGCGCGACCAGGACGCCTTTCCGCCGACTTTGCCCGAAAATGTCATCAGGTCAGCAAAGCCTATCTGAGGCCCGTGCCATTTCGCTTCCACCAGGTAGGTCTGACCATGCAGCTTGAAACTGCCGTCGATCTGCTCGCCGACGAGACGGAACGAGCCACGCGGCGCGAGCCCGAAGCCGGCGAACAGGTCGTTGAGAAAACCCTCGAAGCGCAGGCCTCGCGCCTGGGGGGCGAGTTTGGTGATCTCGATAAGCAGCGTCGCGAGCTCCTGCGCCTTCGCCGCACTCAGCGTCGACGGTGCCTGCGGCATAGGCTCTCCCGCCTTCGGCGATGCGAAGCTGCCGAGGAAGCTCGGATCGAGCAACTCCGGAATTTTGAATTGCACGCCGGGAAGAAGGCTGTTCAGCCGATCAATCTCTTCGCGGCTCAGTGGATTGCCCTTCCCGCGCCGGTAGGTCATCGCCTGTCGGACGATCGCCACGATCAACTTCGTGAAACACGACCTGCGCTGTTCGAGCGTCGCGGTTAGAAGCTGCACGATCGCGGGCCGCTTGCTCCCGGGGCCCCATAGATCGCCAACGCCAGCCTGCGCGGCAGCAAGCGGAAATGCGGTCCTGTTGTTTCCGCTCCCGGGAAGGAAATCATAGAGGAGGTCCGCCAGGTCTTCGACCGCCTGGGCTTCACGAAATGACATCATAGACTACTCGCCCTCGGCCTCCTCCATTCGCGCTTCAAGTTCATCCAGGAAAGGCGAGCGCCCCCAATGCATCCTGCCGCGGCCCGTATCGACGTAACCGGAATAAAGCATATGGATTTCGTCCCGAGCGCGTGTCAGGCCGACATAGAAGAGCCGCCGGCTCTCGCGGCGGGCGGCGGGCAATTCATTGCGCCAGGGCAAACTCCCGAGATCGAGCCCAACCATGATCACAACATCGTATTCGCACCCCTTCGCGGAGTGCAGTGTCAACAAGTTCAGGTGCCGCGGAGAGCCATCGCGGCCGCCAAGGCTCGCCAGGTCGAGATCGGCGAGCGGTCCCCCGACCGCCAGAGCCGCAGACATGCGATCTACCTGCTCGTGCTGATCAGCGAGACCCGGCTCGGCCGCCATTAGCGTATCAAGCATACCTGCTCGCATCCCGGCCACGAAATCCCGAGCGAGTCCCTCCTCGACGCGAAGGGACCACAGAAGCTGCGTCAGACTCCGGGATTCATCTCTCGCCTGGACTTCGGATATCCGGGTACGATAAAATCCGACCCAGCGGTCGAGCAGACCGCGCAACTGTGGCCGGGCCTCGCGCCAGCCGCCGGCGCACCACGCCGCGCAATCCTCGATCCAGCTCGTAAGCGCGACTTTGCGGTAAGGTGCCGCAGTATCGACACGGACGAAATCGATGCCCGCGGCAGCAACGGCTTCCGCTACGACGTCGCCCGCCCGATAGTCCCGGTAGAGAATGGCGATGTCACCGAGCGCGCGTCCGGGCTTGGCCGCTAGAGCTGCCGGAATGATCTCTGCTACCGCGTGTGCCGCCTGTCCTTCAAGGCCATCGGCGCATTGAACGAATTCGATGACCGCCTGCCGGTCCAGGTCATTCGACCGATACCCGCGGGCCTCGCCGAGCGCCATTTCGGACGCGCTGACGATGCGCGACGCCGAACGATAGTTGAGCTGAAGCTGAACCCGCTCGACATCAACCCGCTCGGCCAGCTCTTGGAGCAGTGCTCCGTCGGCGCCGGTGAAGCCGTAGATCGACTGGTCGGGGTCTCCCACCGCAAAGAGCCGAACGCCGCCATCGAAGGCCACACGCTTGACGATGCGATGCAACGCCACGCCGAGGTCCTGATATTCATCGACCGCGAGGACCGGAAATTTCGCCTGCAACAGGGGCAGCACCCAGTCATGCTCTGACACCAGGCGCTGACCGAACACCACAAGGTCATCGAAATCGACAAGGCCCAGCCGTCGCAGCTCGGCCTCATATCCCTCCGCCCAAGCGGCGAGTTCCGCCTCGCTCGTCCAAGCGATCGACGTCCTGTCGAGGACCGACCGTCGATGCCGCCCCAGGTCCATGGGCTTATTGGGATGGCCAACGCCGAACAGTCGATCACCGATGCGCTTCATCGCCTGCTCGCTCTGCCGCTGCGTGGCCACGGCGAGCGGGAACGGCACCGGAAGATCGGCAAGCCGGCCATAAGGCATGAGGAGATGCCTCAGGCAGAAACCATGGACTGTACCAACAAAGAGATTGGGCGACTCGCGCAGGCCCAATCGCTCGAGCCGGCGTGTCAGCTCGCGCGCGCATTCCTGGCTGTAGGTGATGCATGCCGCACCGCGCGGCGCGCGGACGTCCTCCGCCATGATCCGCGCGAGCTTGAGAACCAGCGTCTTGGTCTTGCCGCTACCGGGCCCCGCGAGAACGACACAGTTTCCCGTCGAGTCATAGGCCGCCTGCTGACCCGGGTTGCCGGCCAGATCGCCCGCTTCGGCAAGATAGGCAGCGCTGACGCTACGTAACGGCATCGCGGATATGCTCCAGCGCCTGCCGGATGTAATCCGGGCACGCATCCTCATCGACGTGCGGCGCCAGCGCCTGCGCGAACCGTCCTTTGCCAATCCGCTCAATGACCTTGATCAGTTGCTCCTCGTCGAGACTGTCGGTGTCGTCGACCCATCCCTGGATCAGGTCGCGTGTCGCTTGGCCCATCGAAAGTTCCTGTTCGATGACCTCCTGCATCGCCTCAGCGAGGCCGCCGGCGAACAGCTCCGGCTCGAGCGTGTTGCTGTTCACGAAATACCCGAACGCCTCCGCACGCGCGATCACGGCGTCGGCATCCAGAGGCGTATAGTTCACGCCGTCTTCGACCAACCGCAGGACATTGATCAAGCGACGTCGGACCAGTGGAGGTTTCGTTCCGTTCGGGTCGCGATCGGTTAAAATGACATGCGGAATGTTGAGGCCCTCGGGACCCAGTAGCTTGACGTAGGGCGTGAAGTTCGTGCCGCTGACCGAGCATACTGTGATGCCCAGCATGTCGAGCGGAATGTCCAGCGCCTCGGCGAAGGCAGGCACGAGAAACCGCTCCGCGTCGCCCTCGACCAGGATGACCCCGCGAGCGAAGAAGATCTCGCCACGGCTTACGTCGATGTAGCGCTGGAGGTCCGCCTCGTCGCGCTCGTCGAGCGGCGCCTTGGCCGTCGAAACGGCGATCGTCGCATTTGTCGCCGCGTCTTGACGAAGCAGCACGACCGACCGGATCGGGGTGACGCTCGCGATATGCGGCGAATGCGTGGTCAGGATGGTTGTGAGTGGCGGCGTCTGCTCCTCGTCATCCCCGCCGCTGCCGAGGAAATAGCGGTAAACCAGACGTTGGACGTGCGGGTGAAGGTGCGCTTCCGGCTCCTCGACGACAAAGAAAGTGTGGTCGCGCTCGCCATCCGTCACGAGCCGATCGAGTTCCAGGCTCTTGAGCGCCAGGAAGATCAGGTTGGCGGTCCCAAGGCTGGCATCGGAAATGCCGCGCGCACCATTGTCGATCAGGAGACGCAGGCTGCGCAGCAGCGCATCAACCCGGGTCGGCGCGAGGCCGAGCGTCAACGGCACCGCATGTTGCTCGCCGGCGATCGCGATCAGCCGCTGGCCGATCCGCTCGGCGGTTGCGACCACTTCATCATGGCTGACCAACTCGGCCTGCGCCTCGTTGACCTGCTCCTGGATTTCGGCCCGCGCGTCTTCATCGAGAGAGGTCGCCAGTTCCTCGATCAAAGGCCTTAGCGGCGAATTGCGCCAACTCGACAGATCCTTCTCGGCATCGCGCAACGCGACCTGCACGTCGAGCGGAAGCATCCGTCGCAGCGACGGCCCGATGGACATCTCCGGATCGTTGCCGCCAAAGACGATGTACTCATAGTCGGCAATGCTCTCCGGATCCCGCCCGAGATTGGCCTTCGGTTGGAAACGGTAGGTGAGACGCGCAACCATCGGCGGCCCCGGATCGACCACGCAGTCGTTGAGGTGCGCCATCAACCGCGGATCGCCCGTGAAGTCAGTCAGCTCGACCGCGACCTCGATCGTCTCGCCAAGCTTGTCTTCTCCTAGACCATCCCAGAATTGCTCAAGCCCAAGCTGCCGATCGCGTTCAGAAAGACCAGGGTCCAGAATCAGTTGCAGCGCGCGGACGAAGTTGCTCTTGCCGACCTTGTTCTCGCCGACGATGACGATACTTTCGCCGGTCTCGACGTCGATCTCCGAGAAGTTCGCGAAGTTGCTTATTTTTACCCGTGATATGCGCACTCTGTCCCCGCCTTCTTATTCCGCCCGCCGATTAGCCCACGCGACAATATCGGCGCAGCGCGCCCTTAGCACCTCGAAGGGTTCGGCATCTTCCAAGAGCAGGCCGTTCTCGACCATATGGCGATAGTCTCTTCCAGGCTTTCGAGGCATCTCCGCCGGGCGTGAGCTGCAGACCGCCGTTGACGACGACCGCGTAATCGATCGGGTTGCGATCGGCCGCCTTCTCGGTGAAGAACATGCCCTTGTGGCGCACGACCGCACGCCAGCTCTCGAGCAGCGATAGCCGCATCCGCCAGACCGGCCTCATCCCAGCGCAATCGTCATCCAAGTGGCCTCGAAGCGATCAACGCGCAACCGCTGCTGGACGCAGAAGACGTGGATAGCCGTTGCCTCTTCCCAGAAGGTTCGCTCCGCATGCATCACCCGCGGACGAGCCGTCGGAAACGGACCGCATCTCAGCCAGCTTTAGCAGCTCGACCTCCTCAACTGTGATGGTGATGCCGACCTCACGAAGCGTCGCCGGCTTTTTACTCGCAAACATCAGACCAAACCCTTTCGTTGCGCGAAGCGGTTTCGCCCGCGCTTACGGTTGACGCAAGGCCTGGGGGGAGCCACAACGCTCGGCGTTGCGGGGGAGAACGCAGGACTTACCACCAGGCGACGAGCGGCGCTGTACGAGGCGCTGCACGTCTTCCGCACTTATCTGTGATTCCCTGAAAGATGAAGCGGCGATTCGCGATACGCGCAGATTATACCCGAAAAAATGGGCGCATTTCCTGTGGATGGCTTTTGAGTTTTGGAGAAAACCAATAGGACACAATGCCCTACCCTGTGGAAGCTCCTGTCGCCCAAACGTCAGTTTATGTTGACAAATTGCAGTATACGGCCACCCGCCGTTATTAGGATCATCCGCAACACAACCACGAACTTAAAAGCAAAGAACGGAGCAGCTTAGTTCAGCACACCAACTACCGAAGTAGGTTTGTGCTGCTGATTTTGTTGCCTAGCCCAACTTAGCTCGGCTGCTGATCAGCCTGATCCTGGTGGCTAGTACAGCTCAGCGTCGCATATTTTCTACGTCAAATCCCAAAACAGCGCGCAATTGCTGCACCGACCCACCAAACACGCCGGAAGAAAACGCAGCAGATATCTAATCTCGCCTAGACCGACGGAAGGGGCTCGAATGTCTGTTGGGGGGAAAATCGTGCAACACGAACGGCCGCAATGCGTCTGCGCAAGCACTTCCGCCTAACTCGCACGCGCACCAATAGCAACGTCTTCTCTCCTGGTCCAAGTCGGTACTGGGTCGAACACGAAGTGGCTAGACGCACGGGCGCATTCGGGTACTGCTCACTGTTCTGCGGCGGCGCGCGCTCTCCAGCCCAGGCTCATACCGCAACGCGGGGCAGTCGCCCCAATCACTTGGGCCCACATGCCACGTGATCGCTGCTGCCGCCGGCCTTGGGCGGTTGCCGCGACGATCAACATCGGTAAGCTCACACATCGAGGGAGGCTTGACGCCTACTCGAGCATTAAGGGGCGCTGCGAGCAGACCTCCGCGGAGAGGCTCTCAGGATAATTGGCCAAGGTTGAAGCCTGGCACCACAAACTTCATCGTGACTAACGGCTTGCCCGCCACTCGACCCTTAAGCATAATTTTGCGGCGGATAAAACCAAGACCAGCGGCGCGATGCCCGTAGTCGCCGAGGATCTAAGCGCAACGGGGCGGCAGGGCTATTTTGCACTCGTCTATAGCGCGACAATCAGGGGTTCTTCCGCATATTTGGTGCAGCTTGAGCAGCTGGGGTTGGATAGGTTGGGCGGTCGTTCTCAGGCAGCCAGAAGGACGCGTCGACGCAATAGCGGGTAGCTCGCCCGACCATACATTTGTCGTTTGATGGCTTTGATCCTGCTGATCTGGCCTTCGACCGGACTGGTTGTCCAGGAGGTAGTTATTGCCGCTCGGACCGCATCGATGTCGCGCGCGATGCCGTTGGCAAAGCTCTTGAGCTCGCTGTTGGCTGCTTGTGTGATCCATTCATCGAGCTCGGCGATGTCGCTACCACTGAGAAGGGACACAAACCGCTTCGCTAGCTCCGCCGTCGTGGCGAGTTCCGGAGCTCGCGCAAACAAGTGACCGAGGAACAGCCTGGCGTCAGCATCGATCTGATCCAGATCCCGACTCAAATACCAAGCACAGCGACGACGCGTGGGAGCTTTCCAGGTCGGGTGCGGTTGTGCTGCTCCTCCCGAGTCTGCATGTGCACGCCTGTCAGCGGCCCATCGCGCGACGGTCACTCGACTTCCAGTATAACCCTGTTGCTGAAGCTCGCGCCAAAGCTGCTGGCCCACCTGGCAGCCGGAGGCCCACCGCGCTTCCAGCCATGCCTCAAAGGGCGCGAGAAGATGTGAAGGTATGTGAGGACGCGAATGCTCCGGTTCGCCGCCAGCGGCCAGCCAGCGCTGAACCGTGCGCCTGTCGACGCCGAGCAGTTGGGCGATCCCAGATGTCGGGCAACCTTGCTCGCGTAGGCGACAGATTTCATCCCAGCGTTCGCGTCGTGCAGCCTTTCGATCCGCCCGCAATTGTGCAAGGCCGGGCGGCAGCAGTGGAACTGCCAGTCTTCGGTCGTTGCACGGACGCCATGATTTGCACGGCGGCGGCTACGTTGTGACGATGGCGGCCGACAGCGTGGCGCAGGGCCTCACCTAAACTGTTGAGCAGGTGCCAACGGTCCGCCACCTGCACCGCGTCGGGCGCGCCGCAGCGTGCGCCATCAGCATAAAGTCCCGCACGGTCGCGGGCTACGACCTTGATGCCCGGCCAGCGCTTCAGCCAGCGCGCAACACTGTCGGCATTACGATCGGGAAGCAGGTCAAGCACGCAATTGCGCTCCAGATCGCAGATGATCGTTCCATATCGCTGGCCACGACGCCAAGCCCAATCGTCGATGCCGACGACGGTCGGGGCAACGAAATCCGGCAAGGGAGCCGAGTGAACCATTCGGAGCAAGGTGTCGCCGCTGACCGGCATGGCCAGTTTGCGCGACAGGCGCGAGCCGGGCTCTCCGCCGACCGCAAAGCCGATCGCCAGTTGGCTCTCGCCGAGACGGGTTGTGCGTCTTGCTTTCGGCCGCACCGTTGCCGGTAGCCGCTCGGTGAATATCTGACGCGGGCATTGCGGATTCGCGCATCGAAACCGTCGCGCGTGAAGCCGGATTTCGACCACCCGACCTTGCCACGGCAGATCGGCCAAGCGTCGCACGTAATGGCTGTGGACGCGACCCGTCTGGCAGCCGCAACAGGGACAGAGCGAGACCGCTGACTTCGGCCGAGCCACGAGCACCACCCTGTCCGTCTGGGGAAGGATCTGGACAATCGAAAGCTCGGGAGAAATCAGCGAGCGGAAGGCATGAAGCAAGGCGAATCACGAGCGTCGACTGCGATTCCAACCTTATGCCCTTATTCGCACCGTCCGTGAATCCCGCACCTTGCACCAAATATGCGGAAGAACCCAATCAGGATGAGAGCGGCGCGTCAATCAAGGGTTCTTCCGCACATTTGGTGCAGCTTGAGTAGCTGGGGTTGGACAGGTTGCCCGGTCATACTCAAGCAGCCAGAAGGACGCGTCGACGCAATAGCGGATAGCTTGCCCGGCCATACATTTGTCGTTTGATGGCTTTGATCCTGCTGATCTGGCCTTCGACTGGACTGGTTGTCCAGGAGGTAGTTATTGCCGCTCGGACCGCGTCGATGTCGCGCGCGATGCCGTTGGCGAAGCTCTTGAGCTCGCTGGTGGCTGCTTGTGCGATCCATTTATCGAGCTCGGCGATGTCGCTGCCCCTGAGAAGAGACACAAACCTCTTCGCTAGCTCTGCTGTCGTGGCGAGTTCCGGAGCTCGCGCAAACAAGTGACCGAGGAACAGCCTGGCGTCAGCATCGATCTGATCCAGATCCCGGCTCAAATACCAAGCACAGCGACGACGCGAGGGAGCTTTCCAGGTTGGGTGCGGTTGTGCTGCTCCTCCGGAGCCTGCATGTGCACGCCTGTCAGCGGCCCATCGCGCGACGGTCACCCGACTTCCAGTATAACCCTGTTGCTGAAGCTCGCGCCAAAGCTGCTGGCCCCCTGGCAGCCGGAGGCCCACCGCGCTTCGAGCCATGCCGAGAAGGGCGCGAGAAGATGTGAAGGTCTGTGAGGACGCGAATGCTCTGGTTCGCCGCCAGCGGCCAGCCAGCGCTGAACCGTGCGCCTGTCGACGCCGAGCAGTTGGGCGATCCCGGATGTCGGGCAACCTTGCTCGCGTAGGCGACAGATTTCATCCCAGCGTTCGCGTCGTGCAGCCTTTCGATCCGCCCGCAATTGTGCAAGGCCGGGCGGGAGCGTGGAACTGCCAGTCTTCGGTCGTTGCACGGACGCCATGATTTGCACGGCGGCGGCTATGCTGTGACGATGGCGGCCGACCGCGTGGCGCAGGGCCTCACCCAGACTGTTGAGCAGGTGCCAGCGGTCCGCCACCTGCACCGCGTCGGGTGCGCCGCAGCGCGCGCCATCAGCATAAAGGCCCGCACGGTCGCGCGCGACGACCTTGATCTCCGGCCAGCGCTTCAGCCAGCGCGCAACACTGTCGGCATTACGATCGGGAAGCAGGTCAAGTACGCAATTGCGCTCCAGATCGCAGATGATCGTTCCATATCGCTGGCCACGACGCCAAGCCCAATCGTCGATGCCGACGACGGTCGGGGCCACGAAATCCGGCAAGGGAGCCGAGTGAACCATCCGGAGCAAGGTGTCGCCACTGACCGGCATGGCCAGTTTGCGCGACAGGCGCGAGCCGGGTTCTCCGCCGACCGCAAAGCCCATTGCCAGTAGGCTCTCGCCGAGGCGGGTTGTGCGTCTTGCTTTCGGCCGCACCGTTGCCGGTAGCCGCTCGGTGAATATCTGACGCGGGCATTGCGGATTAGCGCATCGAAAGCGTCGCGCCTGAAGCCGGATTTCGACCACTCGACCTTGCCACGGCAGATCGGCCAAGCGTCGCACGTAATGGCTGTGGACGCGACCCGTCTGGCAGCCGCAACAGGGACAGAGCGAGACCGCTGACTTCGGCCGAGCCACGAGCACCACCCTGTCCGTCTGGGGAAGGATCTGGACAATCGAAAGTTCGGGGGAAACCAGCGAGCGGAAGGCATGGAGCAAGGCGAATCACGGACGTCGACTGCGATTCCGACCTTATGCCCTTATTCGCACTGTTCGTGAATCCTGCACCCTGCACCAAATGTGCGGAAGAACCCCTGATTGTCGCCGGAGTCTCACCTTGATCGCCGCCGTGCACTCGTCGGTGAGTAGCACCGCAAGCAGATTTCCACGAGGAGCGAGCAAACAGGGCCGTAGAGTTCACAGCGAAGTGGACAGGAAAATCGGAGACGATGTCTCGGCTTGAGAGAGGTCCGCAGTTCGAGCACGGGGCCCACTGTTCGTCCAGTACTTCATGTCTCTCCTGAAGGTGGCACGATGACCCGCGCTCATTCTGCGATTTCCGTCACGATGCAGCAACCTATGCAACGGCCGTCTTCTGGGCACGTCCGGACGGTGATGCAGTTTCCACCGCGATCTTCGGGCCACCAAGACGGGCAGCCGGGGGGTGGAGGGAAATCGATCCCGTACTGCAACCCGTTCCTACTCATGCAAGCTCTGGAGCCGAACGGCCCGTCGACGCCATCCGGCCCACAAATGCGAAAGCGAGACCTTCCGGATGTCCTATACGGAGTGCTCGATCAGGCCGAAATCTCAGACGACGGAAGCGTCGTCCTCATGTTTGGCACGGTCGCCGGAGACTGGTTGCAGGCGCAACTTACCTCGGCGGTGACTGTCCCGCTCGACCCGGCAGGAAGCACACAGTTCTACGCTTCAATGCCTTTGTATCTGCTCGAAGTCCGGTACGACCCGGTTGACGTGATCGCGATCGGCGGCCCTACATCTTTCGGTTCGTCGATCGAGGCAGCGCTTCTGGCACTCGAGGGCATTTGGGTGAGAATAGCGCTGGCCTACGGCGGAAGGCCTGCAGCCTTGTTCGACAATCTGTTCGGCCCCGCGATCGATGTCGGGGTGGTATCGATAGAACCAGCCGCACCCGATGCCGGACAGTTCCTGAATTCTCTCGATCCGCTTGATCCGGTGACGGGAGTGCCGGACGCAACTGAGCAGGAGATCGAGAACGCGCTCCGCTCTTCGTCCACCTTAGACGAAATCGCGGTTTACGACGTAGGGCAAGGTTCGGCCAACGGACTCATCTCGAATCAGGAGGTCGTCTGCTACTTCGATTTCGGGGCGGCGCCGCTCCCAACGCCTTCACGTTCCCCGCAGCGCTTGCCTCGTTCTGCCAGTGCAATACCCCGCCGATTATCCTATCGCATTGGGATCACGATCACTGGTCTTCGGAGGGCCGCGATACCCGCGTCCATACGCAGACATGGATTGTGCCGCGACAGACTTCGAACAGCACCAAACGTGCGCCTCATCACTCTTCACTCATCAAGGCAATCCAAGCCGCAGGCGGCTCCATTCTGGTTTGGCCGTCCGGACTGAGCACGAAACGGATTGGTCAGCTTGCAATCAGTCTATGCACCGGCTCCTCGAAAAACACCTCCGAGCTGTCGCTTGAGGTCCATCCGCCGTCCGGGGTCACTGGGCTACCAGTACTCATGCCGGCCGACGCCGGATATGACGATCTCCGCGTGATTCCAGCAAGCGGCCAACATGATGCCATCCTGTGTCCCCACCACGGCGGCCGTTCGAATTCCCCGCACATCCCGAAACCCCCTTCCGGATCGTATCAGAGACTCATCTATTCCCTCGGCACTCGCCTGCGGCGCAGACCTGGACATCCAGCAGAAGTAAGCAGTCTCAGTTCGTATCCGAATGGCGCTAGATCTTGACGGCGATGCTCGTCCCTACATCACGCCGAACGGGGCGGCGAGATCAGGTTAATTCTCTGCCCCATGCTTACTGAAGGCCATCTTACACAACGCTGCAAATATCAATCCCTCGCTTCCGGCAAGTCGCTAGAGCTTCAACTCGATGTCGACGATAGCGCGTTTGCCGATCTTGTAAGGACCCCAGGAGTTTTTGAGCTCATTGCCCCCCTTATCGAGGCCTTTGACCTCGATTGCGTATTGAGCATCCGAAGCAACCGGACGACCTGCAGTCTGTGGGTAGCGTCCTTTGTCGCGCACGAAGAACCGCCAAAACTTGTTTTTTGGTGATGAACCTGGAATCGAGCCAGCTACGGCGTCGTTGATCCATACGGCTACGGTACCGACGGCCTTATCGCGCAAAAGCGTGACAGCTACCCACGCATGCTGTTCGTCCAGTTGTGGCGGCGGAGGTTGCTCCTCGACGCTACTCGGGCGAAAGCCGAATGCCTGGAAGACCTTATTAACACCAGCGCTTCCGCCAGCCACAATCATTGCTGTGAGCAGTGTCCCTGGCAACCCGTTCCAGCCACCCAGCTCAACCGTCCTCGGTGTATCGGTGTAGATACCGATCAGCTGGTTCGCGATATCAAGATTGAACAACAATACCAAGGCGAGCGAGAAAATGAACGCGACTAGTGGTTCATCACAGTGATTTTGACGTTTTGATACCGAGCCATTCGAGGATCGGCAAGCTTTCCGGTGGCACGAGGATTTCGATGCTTCTGGGGACGCCGGGTTGACGTCGGATGAAGCCGTTTCGTTCGAGGGTGACGATCATCTGATGGACCGAAGGCGGGCTGACGCGGAAGTGGCGCTGGATGTCGGCTTCGGCGGGGGGACGTCCGAACATATGGGCGTAGGTATGGATGAAGGCCAGGTAATAACCCTGCTTCTCGGTGAAGCGCGCGCCTGATTTTTGACTCATCGTTGGATTCGTCCCGGCCTCCGACAAGGAGGCAAAGCATGAATGTACGTTATCGGGTCGAATTGAGCCAAGCCGAGCGCGACGAACTGACGGCGATGCTCGGCGGCGGCAAGCACGCCGCCCGCAAGCTTAAGCGGGCGCAGATTTTGCTGGCGGCCGATGGAGGCTGCCGCGACGAGGAGATTGCCCGGACCGTGAGTGTCAGCCTCTCCACCGTCGGCCGGACCAGGCGCCGCTTCGTGGAAGGCAATATGGAGCGGGCCCTGAGCGAGGAGCCGCGTCCGGGCGCTGAGCGCAAGCTGACCGGCAAGGAGGAAGCCCTGCTGGTGGCGACCGCATGCGCCAAGCCGCCCGCTGGCTGCAAACGCTGGACGCTGACGCTGCTGGCCGACACGATGGTCAAGCTCACCGATCACAACAGCCTGTCGGGCGAGACCGTGCGTCGCCGGCTGGCCGAGAACGACCTCAAGCCGTGGCGCAGGGACATGTGGTGCATTCCCCATGTCGACGGCGAATACGTTGCCCGCATGGAGGACGTGCTCGACCTCTACGCCGAGACGCAGAATCCCGCCCGGCCGCTGGTCTGCTTCGACGAGACCCCCATCCAGCTGATCGGCGAGGTGCGCCAGCCGGTCCCGGCCCAACCGGGACAGCGCGAGCGCTACGATTACGAGTATCGCCGCAACGGCACCGCCAATCTCTTCGTCACCTTCGATCCACATCGGGGCTGGCGCAACGTCAAGGTCACCGACCGCCGCGCCGCCGTGGACTACGCCCACTGCATGCGTGATCTCGTCGACGTCCATTATCCCGACGCCGCCTGCATCCGTGTCGTGCAGGACAATTTGTCGATCCACAAGCCTGGGGCGCTGTATGAGGCCTTCGCGCCCGCCGAGGCCCGGCGCATCCTGCGCCGCCTCGAATTCCACTTCACCCCGAAGCACGCCAGTTGGCTCAATATGGTCGAGTGCGAGATCAGCGTGCTACAGCGTCAGTGTCTCGGCCGCCGCATCGACGATCCCAAAAGGCTCCGAAACGAGATCGCAGCATGGCAAAAGAGGCGGAATAAAACCCGAGCCCGCATCAAATGGATGTTCACAACAGAAAAAGCCCGCACCAAACTCGGCCGCGCCTATCCAGCCACCGCCAAAGAGTCATAATCACTGTGATGAACCACTAGTGCATTCGTGCTGCGGGAATCGAAATAGCTGAGAAACGGCCGCCAGCGGAACAGAAGTGCAAGCCCGTTTTCCACCAGAACCGCAAGAATGAACAACACGAAGAGCGCCTTGAACGAGGCATCATAGATGTTTGGGCTGTCCAGCGTCGGCGCGCGCGGCCGCACGCTGATCTCGATCGGCGTCTGGGGCGCATCGCCGATCTTGTAGCTCACCTTATCCTCGAGCTCACGCGCCCCGGCAGGCGGCAGGTAGATCAGAGTCGTCTGCGGGTTCGGACCTTTTGTCTCGGATAGGGCCACGGCTCCTCCCGACCCCGCCCGGGGCCACCTCGACTTTTGCATATGCTGCAGCAACGGGGATCAGCACTAGAATGGCGAGAGCTGTTGCAGCCCGCCGCGCAACATCGAAATTCATTCCATCGCCTTTCGTTCTCAAATTTTCCTTAGCGGCAATTCTATCGCTATTCCCTTGCCCGCGATGCGCTGACGGATGATCTCGAATCCGAGTTTCTGCATCGCCGTATAGGCTTCTCGCCCCTCCCAGATCGCATTGATACGCTCGCGCAACTCGTCCTGCTCCTCGCTGCCGGTCAGGACAGCCGTGCAGTATTGCTGCAGCAGTGCACGTGCGCTGCCAAAAGCAAGCTTGCGCGCCTTCACCAGGACCTCGCGGCGGTTCAGACCCAACAGGTGAAGCGTCTGCTTGCCCATCTCGGTTCTCGCAACGACCTCGCCGCTGTCCAGAAACTGCAGGTGATCATTCGGCTCATCCTTGCTCGGATTGATGAGCAGTGCGATCTCCTTTTTTTCTTCATCGGGCTCGGATGCGCGGAATCCGTCGACCGGAAAGCGATCCGCTTTGCCCGCGCCCTCGTCCTTGCCCGCGCCGTGTTTGCGATAGCGGTTGCAGTCAATGCAGGCGGGAAACAAGTTGTCCCAGTCGTAAGCGAGCCAGTAGTAGCCGGGATGATCGATTTCGCCCCACTTGCTGACCTTGACTTTGATTGGCTTGAAATTGTCGTCGGCAACGCGGCCCTTGGGACGGAAATGCTCGACGTCGCCGGGCTGATTGCTGCCGATCACAGTCTCGCAGTACGCGCATTTTTGATTGAACAGCTTCAGCAGAAAGCTCATGTACTTTTTGTAGAGCTGGTCGCTGACTGTGGTGTCGCCCCGTTTCTTGAACTCCTTGATCAGCTCGCCACGCTCACGCGTAGCCTCGGTGAAGACGTCCTGCCAGGACGGGTCCTGTTGGGGGTCTTTTGCTACCCTAATCATGAGACCACCTTCGAATTTTCTGTGCTAGCCGCCTCGAAGTGCTTGCGCAGGGTCTCCATCTGTTCGGCCGACCACTCCTCTGGCTCTGTGGTCTTGGCGACGGCGGCCTCGGTGATCGCGCCGTAGCTCACATTGTTGAGACGCTTGCCCAGCTCCTGCAGCTCCTTCTCCTCGGACTCGGTCCTCTTCACCTTCTCGAAAAGGTCGTAGTAGCGGTGGATGAGGCGTTCCGTTTCCGGATTGCGGTCGGACTGCAGGCCGAACACCACGCTTGTCAGGATTTCCTGGCTGCTGCGACCGTAGAAATCGAGGTCGAATGGCAGCGGGCCGACGCGTCCGGTGCGCCTGTCGCGCTCCAGCACGCACATTTCCTTGGCGCGCAGCGCACCTGCGAGCAGCGGCGAATGCGAGGTAGCGATCACCTGGACGTTCGGGAAGAATTTCTTCGATAGTTCGACGAGTCGCCGCTGCCAATCCGGATGCAGATGGGCGTCAATCTCGTCGATCAGGGTGATTGCATGCTGCTTCTGCGGGTCAGATACATGCGGATAGAAGTCGTACATCCGTTGCACCAGCACGCCGAGCCAGTTGAAGATCGATACCATACCCTGACTCAAATCATCGAACGGCACGTCCTCGGGCGAAGCAGCGTCCCTGTCATCGGTCTTCACACGGATGACATAGCTGCTGTCGAGCGGTGCAAGTTTGCGAAACATGCCTGGCACTACATCGCGGATCATGTCGTCGAGTAGGGTCTTCTTCGCCAAAGCGCGTGCATCTCCGCGGCCGGCTTGCTCCAGCACGTTGATCAGCCACTGCTTGAAGCTGCCGAGTCTGCGATCGACCTCACCGCTCACCAGTGGCAGCCCGTCCGCGGGCTCCGCAAGACGAGCCTCGATTGGAGCCACACCCTTCGGATTGATGGTAGGGGCGCCGCGCAGGGCCGGGAAGCCGAGCACGAGCGCCAGACCGCCTTGCACCGGGGTGGTCGCGCTCGCCACCACCGATACATCGCGATTGCGCACGAGCCGCGTGCGCAGAACCTGCGAGCCGAACGTGAGCTCGATTGTCGCTTCGCTTTTCCCCACCTGGAGCAGGCGGGTGGCAGCGGCCCCCGCTTCATTCCCGCAGAGCGCAAGACCGATGGCCCGCAAGATGCTCGACTTGCCGCAGCCATTAGGACCGAAGATCACCGTCCATGCGGCCCCGGGGACGCCGGAAATCTCCGTCTGGAATTTCAGGTCGAGGTTCTCGAACAGACCAATATTGGTTAGCTTGATCGCTTCGATCCGGCTGGTCGCGAACTCATGGGACGAGCCTTGCGGCCGGGCACGGGCCGGCGCGGCGGCGCGGCTGCGGGCGGCCAGCTTCCCTACGAACTCCGTTACCGCGGTGTGGGTCGCGTCCGCAGTGTAGGGCAAAAGCGTCACGCCGAATCGCGATAGCGTCGCACCTAACAGGCCGATGTCATGGCGATCGGGCACGAGCGCGAAGTGCCGGTCGCCCGTAACCTCCAGGTCGACGCCAACCGCCTGAAGGAACTGCTCTAGCGTGGTGGCGCCGACGCCGATGAACATGAAATTCTGCGTTTGCAGCAAGAGCGCCATCTGGCGCTGAAACTCCGGCCAGCGCGCGAGGTTGCGGCGGAATTCGGTCATCGACAGCGACAGGGAATCGGGCCGATCGAGATCGCCCATCGGCCGCAGGAACGGATGCGTACCGCTTTTGATCGCGTTCGGCAGCTCGCTTGCTTGGTCTAGCGCGAACTTCGCCCAGCCGGACTTGGTTGCGAAGATCCCGTCTGCCAGCGTGTCGCGCGCGAGCGTAATGGCGCCGCGCCACGCAAGATCAGCCAGAGTCGTGTGCACCGAACGATTCGGCCGCGTGCCGGAGACGATCTGTTGCATCTCGCGCGCGATGCGCTCGTGTGGGACCGCGGCTGCGATTGCATCCATGACTTTGTTAAAGCCATCGCCTGACACGGCCAATTTTGCCTCGGCTTCGACGCTGTCAATCAGGCTCTTCGGCAGCCCATCACGCAGCTGCTCCACTAGCCGGGCCACGAATGCCGGGCCATCCGGGAAACCAGCCTGCGCGGAGGCGCCCCCGCCGAGCGCCAACATCGCCCGCCCTTCCGCAAGTGCCGTTAGTAACGTCGGTGGCAGTTCGGGTGTCGGCAGTACCGGCCGCGCCACCGCGCCTGCCTCCGCTTCGGGCTGTTTGAACGGAACCACAATGGGTGGATCGAGCTTCTGAGGCTTGCCCCGAACAGTACGGAACGCGACGAGGCCGAACAGGGCAAAGAGTACCACGCCAGCCGCTGAGAAGCCGATCAGTGTCAGCAAGGGGCTGCGGACTGTAATGTTGAGAGGGTTCGACTTGATACCGGCTTCGCGGTCGATAAGGTAGACGATATGGGACGAGCCCCAGTTGATGCCGAGGAACGTTGAGCGCACTTGGCTATCGAGTGTGAAGACAATCGATCCCTTCATCCGATCAACGCGTGAGTTGCCTGCGCTCGCCTGGGGTGAATCAGGAAGGCGCGTCGAGGCCACACCCCGAACGATAGTCTCGCCATCGATCGCGATTGCCAGCCGATCCAACGCCTCGCCCATGCCCAGTCGGGCGCTCGAGTCGTCCACATACCGCACGAACAGTTCGAAATACCCAACCGCTGCGCTGCCCAGGATTACGGGATCCGGCTCGACGTTGCCGAGACTAAGATCAAGGATCTGGAGCGGGGACCCGAGCTGGACGGGCACCTCAGGTTTGGCTGGTGCTGACTTTTCGACGGCCGAGCGCTGTTGAGCGCTTGGCGACGTCTGCTCTACATTCAGTGGCATCTTCTGGGCGTTCAGTGGCTGCTGCTGAACGTCCTGCGGAGGTGCGGCACTGCCTGGCTTGTCCATGGCAAGTGAAGGTGCTGCGGCGATCATCAGCGTGACAACTGGAACGGCAATCGCGCGTCGCGCTCGCCACACGGAAATCAGCATCGCACGCATGGCAAAATCCCCTCCCCGTTTCGGCAGCCAATTTCAGATCGGTCCCAACTCTGGGCCGTTCCGGCCTGCACGTCCTTAAACTGTCGATCTCTCCGCAATTTGCCACGATTCACTGACTGGCTCTTAAAGCAAATGTCTCCGTCAATGTGCCGGCGCGTCACCGCTGCCGGGGGCAACTAGGTCACAACAACTCGCCCTTTCGCAGGTCCCAGTATCGACGCTCGGGCCGCAGCCGCGGATCGGAGAACAGAGCTAAGCCGTCGCCCTGAATGGCGATATCGAGATCAGCATCTGGCTCCGAACCTACTTCGATCGGCGCTACCGTTAGGTTGACCGTGTCTGGAACGCGCTCAAGGTTGTTAGCAACGGAGCGCAGAATCTCCTTGGCCGACGTTTCATGGATTCCGAACAACAACGGCTCGCGCCCCCACCAAGGCCACCATGGGACTCCCCGCGACGAACTCGTCCAGAAGGGACCGCTAGAGTGGTTTACAACCCAGAACTCTTGAATAGAGCGATCCGGACCTATGTCCGCAACTCCTCGTCCGTCAAGAATATTGCGCAGGAAGCCTGCAGCGATGTCGGCGCCGCAGAGGAGAAAGGCTGATTCATAGTTTGCATAAGCTATGCGGCCGCTTGCCGTTCTCTGTTCACGCTCCCGACGAGGGCCACCATCGGTGGGCCCGCCGGGACCGCCGGGCCCACGGGGCCCGTGTCTCCTTTGCTCGAGCTGTCGCCGCAACTCCTCCTGCTGTTGTTGCCGTTGCGGTACCTGTTGCACTTGAATTTTCTGAACCTGGCGCGGCCCGTAAGTTGCGGCGGCTGACAGTGAGTTTACTTTCGTTTTAGCCTTCGCCGCCACCACAGCGATCGATTCAGGGCTCGCAACCGCCAGTGTCGACACCTGTTCACCTACGGCGCCCGGGGCGTGGTCGCCCTGAATAGCGCCGAACGCAATTCCATATCCGCCGGCCACGATGACATCACGGGCTGGCTGGCCAATGACATGCTGCACTTGTTCCGCAAACGCCTTGCGCGAAAGCGTCCGTATCGCGGCGCGTTTTGCCCGGACTCTCGAGAGGCTTCCCTTAGCTTCGGCGACCACAACGCTTTTTGGTTGGAAGCCATACTTGCCGGCAGGATCGTAAACAAAATCCGGCCTTCTCTTTTTCGAGTCAGGATCGCCTACGGATGGACTAAGCTCGATCTCCAGTACATTTGCTCGCCAATGAAAGCCGAGGCGCTCCATCACGAGATCTGCGACAGCCACTCCCATTTTCGCAGCCAAAGAGGTCAGATCTTCATCCGGAAGGATATCGACCTTTGTCGTGACCGAAAACTCGGCATTCCGAGGACTGACGAAAAGATTTATCCGCTCAGCATGACAAGCCGCGTTCGAGTGAGCGAGCCATATCCTCTCCTCTTGAGATAGATTTGGGACCGCAGACTGGAGCGTCGTTGTGCGAACGAGCGATAGGACCAAATCCTTCCAGCTGAAGAGAAGCGGACTTGCATACGACAAAGTGCCTCCTTCATGCGTAAGAGGATGAGCAACTCGGATGGTTTGCAAACCGGTGATCCGCTTTTTGGCGGGCTTCCAATTCATTGGTACACCCAAATTTCTTGATAGAACTATGAGCTCCACGAGCGACGTCTTGGAGAGCCCGGGTTTTTGACGCCTACCCGTTTCCCGTCGTCCCGACGTAACAACACGTGATGCTTGCAATATCAAATGTATACTACCATACCGCCTGGGTGAATGGAAGGAGGCCTCTCCGTTACCGCGTGTTCGTATCCAGTCGTCCTGACGTGGATCTCCTTATGGACGGCAGCGGAGGGGCTACGTACTCCCAGATTTCCCGAAAATAAACCCGCCAAGATTACCAGCGGATAACTACCCTCCAAGGCTTTCAGGCGACGGTGTCTCAGCCACTTAAACCTCCCATCGCCAAGGTCGCGAAGAACCCCATCAATACCCGTTGGTAACTCAACCTGAACCCGAGCCGTAACGAGGCTGATCCATTGCTTTTTGGCCGAGCACGACCCACGGACTCAAATGGACGATGTACCGGGCAAACTTTTCTGGTCGAGGACGAGAAAATAATCTCCGGCTTTGGAGACCGGCATGACGGAAATTGCCAATGAACCCGCTTGTGACGCGCCGTCAGAGAGCGAGTTGTCTATCGGTCAACTGCAAATCATTACCCAAGTCTGACGCATCATTTATGCTTCTTCTGGAGCGAAATTGCATTTTTCCAGCGCGATCAACGCATAGACTTCAGGCCGCTCACGGCCGTCCGTCAGACAGCACCGCCTGAGAGCTGGCTTGCCGAATTCATCGAGCTTGCACCAAAGTGACGGTCGAGGTTTTTGGTAGCGCATCCTTGGAGGTGGCGGCGGTTATCACCTGTGACACCAAATCCAACACCTGCAGTGAACGTGCTTCTTCGGTGCTGCCAAAGGCAGGTGTCGGGATGAAGAAATTCTCGCCACTGTACGAGACGGCAGCGGCCGCTCCGGCGGGGGCTGGAACGGCCCGCCTGACCTCGAAAAGGGGAACCGTCAGTCTTCGGTTGTCCTTTTCGACCAGTACCTCGGGTACAAACGGATGCGTCGAGTAATTCTGGGCCGCGATCAGGTCGCCGAGATAATACAGAATCGCTTGGGTGGTACGCGGCTTGAATGGCAGTTCAATCTCGAGAAGCCGCAATTGTCTTACAAACGTCTGGAAGGTGACCATCGCACATAGATCACGGCCAACATTTAGCAGTGTCATGGTCGCATGGGTTTCCGGAAAGTCTCGGCAGCCGGCGTTGTCAAAGCGGTCACGATCCCGTTCCATTGCGTCGCAGATATCAGCATCACGTTGATTGGCTCTCGCTCTGCACTTCGCCGCCGCTTCGGCTGCGATCCGTTGCCTTTTTTGCACCGGAAGCGTGTACTCTTGTACAAAGATCAGCTTCACCAATTCCTTAGGAAACTTCAGCTGATCGAAATACTCGACAATGCTGGGCGGCAGCGGACGCTGCAGCTCCTGGGCGAAAGCCGCATAGTTCAGATTGTTCATCGTGAATGATGTGAATCCGCCATTCACGTTGAGCGTAGGATTGATATTGTACGTCGTGAGGCCCAACGGATCGAAATTGAACGTCCCCCCAGCAGCCCCCGAAAAAGTCGGAGTCGCAGCGACGTCTCCGAAGCCGACGAAGGACATCGGCGCACGTTGACTCGCTCGGACCGCATTCAGCAGGATTTGACGATTGTTCGATTCGGCAATGGCTTGATTGTAGGCGTCAGCCTTATGTTCAAGCTCGCCTCGTGTGCAGCCCGTAGCGCAAGCCAACAACATCATCAAAGCAACAGCACGACGTGCTGATCGCACCCGACATTTCAATTGAAAGCGCACAGCCCCCTCCTATAACCCAAAATAGTTACGTTGCGTCCATCGCAACCGGGAGTCAACGGGCAGTCAGTGGAAACCCAGGGCATGCTTGTGATCGGAGAGAGCGTGGCACGCTTCGCAGGATGAGCGGAGGGTCCATCACCCAATGGGTCGGTCGCTTGCCAATTCTACCGAAGCGTGTATCGTTATTTCCGCCCTTTCATAAAACCTACTTTGTATGTTCGTAAGCATATTGCGGAGCGGCATGCCAATTGATGGATGCTCCTCTAAGACCAACCTCTCAGCATGAAGCTATTGGAGCGTTTCTGATGTCCGTGGACGAGTTCATCGACAGAGCCCCCTCCCAGCCTGAAGAGGGAATTGGCCTCGCGCTCTCTGGGGGTGGCTACCGTGCCATGGTATTCCATGTCGGGGCACTGATCCGACTGAATGAGCTGTCGCTGCTGCGCAAAATCAAACGGATCTCCAGCGTGTCCGGCGGCTCAATTACCGCTGGGATACTCGGTTCTAACTGGAAGAAGCTTACTTTCCAGAACGATGTTGCAACCAACTTCGACATCATCATCAACCAAGTAAGATCCATGGCTGATACCACTATCGACGCTGGTGCGATCATAGGTGGCATCCTGCTGCCCGGCTCCATCAGCGACCGCGTCGCAAAAGCTTACGACGATGTCGCCTTGAAGGGGGCGAAACTTGCAGATCTTCCCGACGATAGCCAACCGGGCAATCCGCGCTTCGTCATAAACGCGACCAATATTCAGACGGCGGCACTCTGGCGCTTTTCGCGCAACTACATGGGCGACTACAGGGTAGGATTGGTCGAGCGCCCGGATGTTCCGCTTGCGAAGGCCGTGGCTGCGTCCTCGGCCTTTCCCCCGATCCTGTCCCCGTGCGAACTCGATATCTCACAGGACGTCGTGAACACCCCAGGGGCTGACCTTCACCGCGAGCCCTACACAAAGACGGCGATCTTGAGCGATGGCGGAGTGTATGACAATCTCGGCCTGGAGACGATTTCGAAGAGGTACACGACGTTGCTGGTCAGCGACGCAGGACAGAAAATCGCTCCTGAGCCTGATCCGCATCGGGATTGGGCCCGCCACTCCTTGCGCGTGCTTGATACAGTGGACAACCAGGTCAGGAGTTTGCGCAAGCGACACCTGATCGATTCCTTCCAACGTAAAGACCACACGGGAACGTACTGGGGTATTCGGACGACCTTCGCCGACTACAGGCTTGGCCAGGATCCGCTTGGATGTACGACCCGCAATCCGATCCCCCTCGCTGAGGTGCCGACCAGACTGGAGGCGATGCCCAGGAATTTACAGGATCGGCTCATGAACTGGGGCTATGCCATCTGCGATGCGGCCCTGCGTGCACATATTGATCCGGCACTGCAGACGAAGCTTGGCGTCACCATAACCCCTCCGACGCAATTTCCTTTTGCTGGTGGATATTGATCGTGCGCGAGCCCAGCTCTCCCGCGTTCCGACGATTGCGCGTCTATGCGTTCGACCCTTCCGCCTCGACCGATCTGCGGACCGCGACCATGAACGCGGCAGTGATCAAAGTACCCTGGGAACAACTTGAGGCTGGTCCAACGGGCGAATACCTTGAGGTGATTGACGTAGACCCCGCGAGTGGGGCGTTTTACGAACCGGTTGACCTGAACTCACCGCAGCTGCTGGCGCAAGACGGGCACGCTCCATCGGAGGGCAACCCGCAATTCCATCAACAGATGGTTTATGCGATCGGCATGACGACGATCCGCAATTTTGAGAGCGCGCTCGGGCGACGTGTTCTTTGGGCGTGGAGATGGGCGCGAAGGGACGATCTGACTGCGTATAAACGCAGGACTTACATTGGCAAACTCCGCATCCATCCACACGCGCTGCGTGAGGCCAACGCATACTACAGTCCGCAAAAGCGAGCTCTCTTGTTTGGCTACTTTCGGGCCAGTGGTGAGGACGTTGGCAATAATTTGCCGGGCGGAATGATCTTTTCTTGTCTGTCGCACGACATCATCGCGCACGAGATGAGTCATGCGATTCTGGACGGCATGCACAGAATGTATCTTGAGCCGAGCAATCCCGACTCGCTGGCATTCCACGAAGCATTCGCCGACATCGTTGCGCTCTTGCAGCACTTTACTATGCCCGAGGCGGTCAAGAACCAAATTGGACGGCTACGCGGCGATCTCTCCCAGCGATCGCTACTCAGCAATCTTGCTCTGCAGTTCGGCCAGGCGATCGGCAACTACGGAGCTCTGCGCGATGGGATCGACAAGATCGACCCCGTGACCGGTCTTCCGGACGCACGTGCGATTGCGCATGTGACGGAGCCACACGAGCGCGGCGCCATCCTTGTCGCGGCGGTCTTCGACGCATTCGTAACCATTTATAGAACCCGCGTGGCGGACCTTATCCGAATGGTTACTGGCGAAGGCGAGCGCTTTCCCGACCGAGATCTTCATCCCGATCTGCTAAACCGGTTGACTGCGGAGGCGAACAAGACGGCAGGCCATGTCCTGCGGATGTGCATCCGTGCGCTCGATTATCTTCCTCCCGTCGACATCACGTTCGGCGACTTTCTGAGAGCGGTTGTCACCGCCGACAGCGATCTCGTCGCTGATGATGATCGTGGATACCGCATTGCCTTTGTGGAATCGTTCAGAAGAAGAGGTATCTACCCGCGGGATTGCCGATCCTTGGCAGTCGACAGCCTGTTGTGGGGGGAGCCGGACGAGGACGTGGCTCTCGGATGGCTCGACGGAATCGACACGAGCCACAAGGAAAGCCGCGAGGATCTTTGGAAGCAAGCCGTCGATAACGCGGGGGTCTTCTATGGACGGCTGAAGGATCGAAACAGATTACCGGCAGAAACTCTCCGCAAGATGGGATTGGCGCTTGATGACGACGCGCCGAAGACGATCAGGCGGTCGATCAGGGATGGCGGAGCCCCGGCTTTTGATGTTCAGTCGGTCCGAACCACGCGTCGTATCGGTCCTGACGGCGAGGAACTTCCACAGCTCGTGGTGGAGATCGTCCAGGAGCGCAGAGGCTTCAGCGACGCCAAGGACCAAACGAACGCCGACGCATCAGGTCACCGGTCGCGCGGGGCGGACTTCACCTTCCGCGGCGGCTGCACGCTGATTATCGACCTTCATTCCGGGAAAGTTCGGTACATCGTAAGCAAGGACATCTTAAGCGCATCGCGACTCGAAGCGCAGAGGCGTTTTCTGTTTGAGCGTGAGACGGAGTCGCTCGGAGCTACATATTTCGGTCTCGATTCCCGCGAAGAGCCGTTCGCCTTTCTGCATCGGAACGGATAACGCCATGTTGAGCGCACGAAAAACGGCAGCAAAGCGAAAGACTGCGAAAAAGACAGCATATAAGAAGCAGGCGCGCAAGAGAGGTGCCCCCTCTGCTCCATCTCCTGAAGCGGGACTGGATAGCGCGGCGGATGCAGTGTCAGACGCAACACCTGCACGAGCCAAGCCCGGCCACATCTCCGTTCGCATGTACAACAACATCCTCGGCGACTGCTTTCTGATCAGGGTTCCCGTCGGCCCCGAACGCGACGTGAAGATCTTGATCGATTGCGGAGCGCTCCAGGGAATGCCGTCAGCGGCGGACATTATGAACGAGATCGCCGCTGACTTAGCAAGAACGACGGGTTCTCATCTCGATGTCTTGGTGGTCACCCATGAACATTGGGACCATCTGTCCGGATTTTGTCAGGCGGAGACTATTTTCCGAAAGTTCGAGATCGACGAGCTCTGGCTTGCCTGGACAGAGAACGACAAGGATGCGGATGCGGCACGGATTCGTGCGCGACGGCAAAAGGCACTTCAGCTCCTGCTGACGCTTGACAAGCACTTCGGGCCGGCCGCAGCCGCTCCGGACGAGGATGACGAAGAGGCAGCAACAGCGCAAAGACGCGCAGGACAACGCGATGAAGTGAGAGAGCTGCTTGCGTTCACGGGTCAATCGCCAGGTGCGGCTGCATCGAGGATGGATACCGGAGCCATTCTGACGATGCTCAAGGGGCTTGCCAAAAAGGTCAGATATTTCACGCCAGGCGCGGATCCGATTCCCCTGCGCGCTGGAATTCCCGTCGAAGCATACATTCTCGGTCCTCCGAAGGATACCAAGTTTCTCCTCCGCAGCAACCCGCGAAAGGGAGAGGTCTACCTGACCGACGAGAGCGCTGGACTCGGCGTCTATTTGGCCGCGGCGGTTCAGCTGGAGAAAGAAGCCATTGCGCTTGATGCTGACGAAGCCAGAGCCATCGAACTTTCGATGCCCTTCGACAACCAGCATTTCCGCCGGCTTTCGGAAGTCGAACGGGAACAGAACCAGCCTTATTTTTCCGAACGCGAAGAATGGCGGCGTATCGACCGCGATTGGCTCGGCGCCGCGGAACAGCTGGCTCTGAAGCTCGATTCGGATACCAACAACACGAGCTTGGTTCTTGCTTTCGCGTTTGGAAGCAAAACTGATCCTCGCGTGTTGCTCTTCCCGGGAGATGCACAGGTCGGAAACTGGGAGTCTTGGCAGCAATACGTTTGGCCGAGCGGCGCCAAGCGAGAAGACCCAGCCGCTATTGACATACAAAAACTTCTAGCCGCAACGGTGCTCTATAAGGTCGGCCATCATGCCAGCCATAATGCGACACTGCGGGCCAACGGACTTGAACTCATGACCCATCCAGATCTTGTCGCCATGATTCCGGTGAGAGAGGAATTCGCTCGCAAAACGAAGCACTGGAACATGCCATTTCCCTCGCTACTGGCACGTCTTTTGGAAAGAACGAAGGGGAGAGTATTGCGTGCAGACAAGTCTTTGGATGATTTGCATGCCGACCGGGATCACCGTCAGGACAAACCAGGCGAGCTCAGTCGCGATGACTGGGAATCCTTCTTCGCGCGCGTCAGCGCAGGTCCCAAGTCAGCACATTCAGACGCAGCACCGCTGTACGTAGAGTATTCAATACCGCTCGCATGAGCACCAGCGAAAGAACGCAGCGCGCACTTGACGTTTCAGGTATGCGGGTTCACAAACCCAGGCTGGGGTTTGGTTTATTGGATCGAGAGCGTCATCGTCCGAACGGCTCGGCGAATGACTGGTCTAACGGCGCGACCTAAGATAGATGTTGTGCGCTCAATAGGGAATCCTTCGACTTCGACAGGCAACGATTTCCTAATAGATCGCGGGGGCTGCAAATCTTCGCTCATCTTGTGCGTGGCAGCATGCTGACCGACGCTCAGGTCATGAATGGAGGGTAATCTTCTTCCGATGGGCCATAAAAATAGTCGTTGGAGATATACCAGCGCCCGGAAGATCGCGGACCGTAGATATAGCTATTGTTGATGTAGTACTGGCCACTGTTGCGCGGCCCGTAAATTGAGCTGCTGCCGGTTTGATGGACACCCGGTTAAGCTAATCCCACCTTGCGCTCGAACTCAACCGGGCTGAGATAGCCGATGGTCGAGTGCCTGCGGGTCGTGTTGTAAAATCGTTCGATGTAGTCGAACACATCGGCGCGTGCCTCGTCTCTGGTTCGATAAATCTTGTTGGCCGTACGCTCGGTCTTGAGCGAGGAGAAGAAGCTCTCCATCGCCGCGTTGTCCCAGACGTTGCCGGAGCGGCTCATGCTGCAAACGATGCCGTGGTCGGCCATCAGGCGCTGGAACTGCTCGTTGGTGTACTGGGCGGATTCAAACGGTCGTCGCAACACCAGTTGTTTTCACTCATGACAGCAATTCGTCAAGCGCCTCCGCCGGGGTTTTCCAGCCTAGAACCTATCTCAAAATTGTCGAAACAGGATCACAGGCAAGCGAGCTGGATGAAGCCGAGGAAGTTTTGCGGATAGAACTCCCAGCGGACCAGCAGGCGCCGCCGCCACTGTATCCAGGCGAAGAAGCGTTCGACTAGCCAACGCCGAGTATAACGACGGAGCCTGCGGCCGTCCTGGGTGAGCGACCTCACTCGGTTTGAACGATGTGGCGCGATCATCTCGATGCCTTGTGACCGCAGTTCATCGTCGAGCGCATCGCTGTCATAGGCGCGGTCGCCGATCAGGTTCTCTGGCTTGGCCTCGATCATGTAGAAGTCGAAGCAGAGCTGTACCAAGCGCACTTCGTGATGGTTCGCGGCATGCGTGCTCACTGAAAGCGGCAAACCGTGGCGATCCACAATCGCCATGATTTTTAAGCCCTTTCCGCGCCTCGTTGGGCCGATCTCTGCACCGCCGCCTTTGGCCATCGCAAAGGTCGCGTCGATGAAACACTCCTCTTCGTCGAGCAAGCCTTTCTCGCGAAGTTCGTTGGCGATATCGGTCAGAACGCGTCGCAACACTTCATTGCGACACCAGTTCTGAAAGCGACGATGTACGGTCTTATAGTTCGGATAGCACTGCGGCAGCATGTGCCACTGCGCGCCCGTGTTCAAAATCCAAAGAGCGGCTTCGAGAACTTGACGCGTCGCAATCGGCTTCCGGCCCGGCCGGCCGTCGGCAAGGTGCTCTTCCGGAAAGTGTTGCCGGATGCGCTCCCATTGCTCGTCCGTCAGCCGAATCATCTTTCCTTTATAGCCGATCGACGCTGATCTTCAATTTTGAGATAGGTTCTAGTGTCTTTCTCGGTCGGGCATTGAGGGCCGCTGCCACAGCGGATATCTCGTCGGCGCTGTGGATGCTCAGGTCTGTGCCTCTCGGGAAGTACTGCCGCAGCAATCCGTTGGTGTTCTCGTTAGTGCCGCGCTGCCAAGGGCTTTGCGGGTCGCAGAAGTAGACCTGGATACCCGCATCGATCTTGAGACGATCGTGCTGTGCCATTTCGGCTCCCTGATCCCAGGTTAGCGAGCGGCGCAGCTCTTCGGGCAAAGTGATGATGGTGCGCGTGATCGCGTCGCGCACGGCTTCGGCCCCATGTCCCGCGAGGGCGGGCCCGTTCTTCGCGCGCGGAGCTTCGCCATGCCCCGCCAACCGTGGAAGGTGCAAGAGCATCGTGAAGCGCGTCGTGCGCTCGACCAGCGTGCCGATTGCCGAGCTGCCAAGACCGAGGATAAGATCTCCCTCCCAATGTCCCGGCACGGCTCGATCGGCCGCTTCAGCGGGGCGCTCACTGATCATGATCTCTGGCGAGACAAAGCCCTTGCCTCGCCTGCGTACGCGCGCTCTTGGCGTCCGTAACACACGCCCTGTTCGCAAGCAGGCCGTCAGCTCGCGGCGTAGCGCCCCACGGCCCTGAACGAAGAGGGCTTGATAGATAGCTTCGTGGCTGATGCGCATCGTCTTGTCGTCCGGGAAGTCGATCGGCAAGCGTCGGGCAATCTGCTCAGGGCTCCAGGCTTTGGCCCATCGCCGATCCTTGCCGGCCCATGCCGGCGGCCCTTCCACGGAACGGCGGGACCAGGAACGGGAGTGCCGCTCGGAGCCACGACGACACCGGCAAGTCGCTCTTCCACATAAGTGCGCAAGGTGGTGTTGAGCGCAAGCTTGGTCAGCTTCGGACGACAGGCCGATCGATCTGCATGCCACTGGGCAGTCGTCGCCCGGTATTCCAACCCGCCGCTGCGGGTGGCCGCATTGCGCCGCAGTTCACGGGAGATTGTCGAGGCAGCCCGCGCGAGGCGGCGCCCAATCTCCTGTATGGAATGACCCTGCACCTTGAGGAGTGCGATCTCCTCGCGCTCTACCAATGAGAGGTACCGCCCAGAGAGCGGCTTGGCCGAAGATCTGAACATCGCTGGTGGCATGCCCCCCGCCTTTCGGAACCATCTGGTACCGACAGGTTGCGACACTCCTGCTTCGAGCGCAGCCTCTTCGCTGCTCAGCCCGCTGGCGATCGCCCGCCAGAATTTATTCTGTTCGTCGCGCCCTGCAGCAGACGGCCGCCCTGGCGATGGCAATGGCGCTCGTCCTGATCGTGCCGATCGCCGCTTTCGAATGTTCACCGCAACCTCCAACCTCGGAGTGTTGCGACGACCGCTTGAATCCGCCCTGACTGCCCTGGTCGGAGTGATGCAACAGCGCATCCGGCTTGCCGCGTCGCCAGACGGCCATCAACAATGCGTCCGTCACGAGTTGTGCCGTCATGGCCGCACTCATCGACCAGCCCACCACGCGACGTGAGAACAGGTCGATCACCGCTGCGACATAGAGCCAGCCTTCGGCCGTCCAGAGATAGGTGAAGTCGGCGATCCATTTCTGGTTGGGACGCTCGGCGGCGAACTGCCGGTCAAGGAGGTTCGCCGGTACGGTCTCGAGCTGTCGATCGCCGTCATCCTTCGGCAAGCGCCGGCGTCGCGGCCGCGCCCGCAAGCCTTGCAGGCGCATCAGCCGCTCAATCCGGTGCAGGCCGCAATCCGCCCCGTCGGCGAGCAGGTCACGCCACACCCGGCGTGCGCCATAAGTGCGGTCGCTGGCGACGAAGCTGGCCTTGACCTTGCCGCCGAGCTCCTCGTCGCTGCGGGATCTGGCGCTGGGAGAGCGGTTCAGCCAGGCATGGAAGCCCGACCGCGACACTCCCAGCGCATCGCATAGCCATGCCACCGGCCAGATCGTCCGGTGCTTCGCGACGAAGGCGAACTTCATGTCGCTTCCTTCGCGAAGTAGGCTGCGGCCTTCCTAAGAAACAACCATCTCAGCGTCACACGGAACAGCTTGCAAAACAAAGCCCAGTGACTTGGCGCGCCGCTTCAGATTGGCGAGGACACGGCTGCGATATTGTTCCTCATAGTGGTCCGCACCCGGATCCCTGTAGGTCATGCCGTGCCTGAGGGTGTTGTAGAATAGGACCGCAATTTTGCGGGCGGTCGCCGTCACGGCCTTTGCCTTGCCCGCACGAGAGGACAGCCGTCGATAGAATGCTCCGAGCGCCGTATCGCTCCGCCCGATAGTCGTGGCCGCCAGCCGTAACAACGCCGCTGCTCGACTGGACGATCTCCGCGTGCGCGAAGAGAGCAGCTTGCCGCCGGAGATTTTGTTCCCCGGTGCCAGGCACAGCCAGGAGGTGAAGTGCTTGGCGGTCGGCCATGCCCTGAGATCAGTGCCGCATTCGCCAATGAGCTTTAGCGCAAGTGAGGGACCCAACCCATGGATCTCGGTCAGATCGACGCCGAGGACACCGTATAGCGCGGCCCTGACATCGAACGACGGCGTGTTGACCTGCTTGGTTTTCACCCGCGGCCTGGATAGCTTGCCGACCGGCTTGATCCCTCTGTCAGTCAGCGCCGCTATCAAAGATTCCAGCTTGCGGTCGCAGTCGAGCATCTTGGCCTGGTAGGTGTCGTAGAGCTCCAACGACTGGGTCAGCGCGAAGACATGTTCGTCCCGATCGTTGCCGACCAGTGCGGCGCGGATCGTCTCGACGGAGGAATGGCAGCGAACATCGCGATAGGTCGCCAACACGTCGGGATTGCGCTCGCCCGCGACAATAGCTCGGATAATTCGCATCCCGGTCGCGCCGGTAATGTCGGAGACAACGTGATGAAGTTGCAGGTTCATCTCCATCAGGGCTTTTTGCATATGCTGGATATGGGCGGCTGCGTATTCCACGAGTCGCTCCCGCTGACGCAGATAGGCGCGCAGGGTTGCGATCTCGCCATCTGGGCGGAAGCTCCCGCGTAACAGACCGTAAGAATGGAGCTGGCGCAGCCATGCGGCATCGCTGACATCTGTCTTGCGCCCAGGCACGTTCTTGGCATAACGCGCATTGACGAGAATGACCTCGAACCCGCGCTGCTCGAGAATCTCGTAGGCCGGGATCCAATAGACCCCGGTGGATTCCATCGCCACACTGGTCACGCCACATGCCTTGAACCAGTCCGCGATATCGTTCAGGTCCTGCGTAAATGTGCCAAACGCGCGCACCGGTGCGTCGGTGCAGGTCGGGTCGACCGCTGCCATGTGCATTTTTGATCCAATGTCGATGGCGGCCGCACCAACATTGACCGGCTTCAATTCCGGGCGATTGCCGGTCGTCGTCTTGGACATCACAATCCTCCGTCAAAATATGAACGGGAGGGTCTGGGCTATGCCAATCGTCATCTTCCTAATCGGGATCGCCGCCGAAGCGGCGTCACCACTCTCAAGTTCGCATGCGCCCATGGACCACGTTTTTTAACGGGGACTAACCTCCAATAAGCCGACGGCCGCCACCCTCCGCAAGGTGAGGATAGCACGGGCAGTTTCTACCGCGCGCAGGCGGGCAACGGCCCGCGATAGTTTTTTAGGATATCCCGCTCGGCCTTCAGCTTGGCGACCTCGCGGCGCAGCCGCTCGATCTCTTGCTGCTCGGGCTTCATCTGCCCATGGCCGGGAAAGGCCTGCACCGGGTCAGAGCCGAACTCCTTCACCCATTTGCGCAGTACGTTCTCATGAACCCCCAGGTCGCGGCCGGCTTGCGCCACGGACACCCCGCGCTCCCTGACAAGCTTGACCGCTTCGATCTTGAACTCTCGGCTGAACTTCCGTCTCTGCATGACCAACCTCCGGCTTGATAAAACACCCAATCTCGGTGTCCATCAAACCGGCAGCAGCTCAAATGTAGTTGTTGCGGGAACTGACCGCCGTTTGTCGGTCCATAGATGTAGCCATTCTTAATGTAGAATTTTCCGCTTCCGCCCATTCGCGAGCCTCGCCACTCTTAAGTCGGTTTGCGTTGCAGCCTGTCGGGCGTTGTCGGTCTCATCCTGCGCCCGGCGGCCGAGCAAAAGGAGAATCTACGCCCCAAGAGCGCAACACAAGTATCCTCTATAGGCAGCAAATATTACAACATGATTCTGAACCTCCGCGTTCCTGCTTAGCTTTGTCTGTGTTCAGCGATGCGGGTAGCGATAGCGACGCAGAGACGATCTGGTGCAGTGAGTTTTAGGACTGAAGACGTTGTGGCGAAAAGCGCCGGTGGCAATTTCCACTCAAGGTCGATCTTGAGCCAGGACAGTGATGCCCTTGTGAACCGCCCCGGGTTTGCCGGAGGCCATTTGGTTTAAGTTATGCCGCCATGGCGGGTTGTTCCAGCATGGCGTAGTAGCGTTGCTCTGCTTCGGCCGGCGGTATGTTGCCGATGGGCTCAAGGAGCCTTCGGTTGTTGAACCAATCGACCCATTCCAGGGTAGCGAACTCGACGGCTTCGAAGCTGCGCCATGGCCCACGCCGATGTATCACCTCGGCCTTGTAGAGACCGTTGATGGTTTCGGCGAGAGCATTGTCATAGGAATCTCCAACGCTGCCGACGGAGGGCTCCACGCCTGCTTCAGCCAGGCGCTCGGTATATTTGATCGAGACGTATTGGCTACCCCTGTCGCTATGGTGCACGAGGCCGCCGCGATGGACCGGCCGTCGATCGTGCAGTGCCTGCTCCAGAGCATCGAGCACGAAGCCTGCATGCGCCGTGCGCGAGGCTCGCCAGCCCACGATCCTGCGGGCATAGGCGTCGATCACAAAGGCGACGTAGACAAAGCCGGTCCAGGTCGCGACATAGGTGAAGTCGGAGAGCCAGAGAACGTTCGGCCTTGTCGCCTTGAACTGGCGGTTGACGTGATCCAGCGGGCATGGCGCAGCCTTGTCGCTGATCGTAGTCTTGACGGATTTGCCGCGGATCACCCCTTGCAAACCCATGTCCCGCATCAATCGCGAGACTGTGCAACGGGCAACATCGAAGCCTTCGCGCTTGAGCTGACGCCACACCTTGCGCGCGCCATAGACGGAGAAGTTCTCCTCGAACACACGCCGAACCTCGATCTTCAGCCTGGCATCCTGCTTGGCGCGTACCGACAACTTGGCCGGATCGCGCCGCTTGGCCACATGGGCGTGGTAGGTCGAGGGGGCGATCGGCAACACCTTGCAGATCGGCTCGACCCCATGCGCCCCACGATGATCGTCGATGAAGGCGATCATGGCTTGGACCGGCGGTCGAGCTCCGCCATCGCAAAATAGGCGCTTGCCTTGCGCAGGATCTCGTTGGCCTGCCGAAGCTCGCGGTTCTCCCGTTCGAGCGCCTTCAGCTTCTCGGCCATCTCGGTTGGAACGCCGGCCCGCTGCCCGCTATCGACCTCGGCCTTCTTGACCCAGTCATGCAGCGTCTGCGGCGTGCAGCCGATCTTGGCCGCGATCGACGTCACTGCCGCCCAGCGCGACGGGTGCTCGCCGGCGTGATCCAGAACCATCCGAACCGCTCGGGTCCGGACCTCGGCTGAAAACTTGTTCGTTGTCTTGCTCGTCATGGCTCCATCCTCTCAGGAGTTGGAGCCTCCGGCAAACCCGGGGCGGTTCACTTGAAAGATCACAGCGATCTTTGCAGTGCTGAGAAAGCACGATGAAAAAGTGAGGCAGCTGTTGACCGGCTCGGTCGAACTCTTGTTGTCGTGAACGCGTCTGCGCCGGCCGGCAACAGGAAATCGTCGGAGGTGCAACGGCACTCCAGTCCTGAGTGCGCGCTGATCCACGCGATCACTATGAACTAGCGAGAGAGTGACCTAAGTCTGAATAGATGTGAGCAAGCGCTTTATCCGGAAGGGGCGCATCCCGCTTCGACATAGCTGGAAAATTCGAAACACAGAAATACACAAGAAGAATAGCCGACAATCGATAGGTGACCAACTCCTTGCGCCGCTGCAGAATGATCTCGCGCAAGAAACTCTTCTCAGACCACCATTTCCTAAGCTCGCTTTCAAAGCTCTCGCTGACCAGTTTGGCGTAGTGATCGACCAATAACGACTGCAGCGCCCCCTCACTGGACTCAACACCGAGCCATTCCGAGTAGCAGGTATCGAGAAGCCGGGATATTTCCTTCGACTTAGCCAGCGCCTCCTCAATCTCGTCATTGACCGCGGTGAAGTAGTCGCTTGTCGCTTCAATGAGCGCCATGCTCTTGGCGGCGGCGCGCTTCAATGCCGGGGAAGCTTGGACATTCGGCTTGTAGATGGTGTCGTGCGTGAGCTCACTATAGGCGTGTTGTAACAGTGTCCGTACCTGGACCTCACAGGGCAAGTCAGCCCAAATCTCAACCTCCTCAAATCGGAATGGCAAGCGCGATCTGAGTATGTAGTGCACCGACTGATAATCAAACTCATATGGCCGCGCTTTCTGCTCTTGCAGGTAGTCGCGCGCCTTCTCGGCTATCCAGTCGTCGATAGACAAAATGGCCTCTTGCACTTTGTCCACGTCATTTGCCAACAGGACGACGAAGCGAAGTCCGACCTTGTCTTCGATTTCGCTATATGGGTCCTGATAGCCTTTCTCGCGGTAAAAGGCCTTTTGAAGTAGTGAGTCGTCCTGCTTGGTGCGCGCTTTGACTGGGATCTTCAGGAACGCCTCAAGTGAGAGCGGCGAAACAGTAGCTTCGATTGCTCCACAAAGCCTTTGCGCGACGAATTTGCCCCAAGCCGTATAGGCTGGAAGCTCCTTGCGCCAGCGGTCCAAAAACTCTGCTTCTGTCACTATCGCTCGTCTGTCATTGAGTGACGGATTGTCACACGGGTCCAGGTATCTGAGCCTTCTCCCCCGAAATCTGATGCGGCTCCTGTCTCGATCACGACATCATGCGAATTTAGAGCATCGGTAGAAACGGAAAGCTCAATTTCTGCTCCGAAACGAAATCGCCGCCTGCGCAATCGTTGTCCCATCTGTGTGATGTCGCGGACGATGGCGCGGGACGGGAATCTGTTTGCCTCCATGAAAGCTCGGTAAGCATCACGTGCATCGGCGGGCAGATACTGCGTTGCGTATTCATTGCTACTGAAAGTATTTGCCGTCTCTGTCTTCACGAACGTATGCAGAGCATCCACAAGATCCTGCTTCTGGTCCCGCGAAAAACCGGATCGTCGAACGAAGTCCTTAGTGAGATCAAAAAATCGAGTGGTTTCGTAGGCTCCGTCTTCCATGAGGCCGCAGCCAAGGAACGCATCGTAGAAGTAGAGCGCAGCCGCCTCGCGATGACTTTTCGAGATATTGGTGTCGAACACATATGCATCCCAGCCATTTGGAGGAGCGAGTCCCGCCGAGGTTTCAACGAACATGCCGATTTTGTATAGTCGCTGAGTGGGTGTGAGGAACAAATCATCCAGGAATTCAGTGAATGTCGCATCGCGGCTTCTATACCGCCGGAATCCCGAGTGTTTCTCAGCCTTGATGACGCCGACGTACCTCCGGTTTCCTGCGCCTACTGTGCCGTCAAAAACAAGAACAACCCCGCCGGGGATGGACTGCGAGAGCTGCACATCGGCGAGCCGATCGGGCACTCGTCTCGAAATGGAAAGAAAATCAGTGTCGGCGGCGGCGACCAACTCCTGCACGTCGTACAGGTGGGAGCCTGGTCCATGCCGAATGATCCGCATCTGTAGGCTCTTCTGTTCTGCAGCTAGCGCTGCGGTCACTCGCTGCCGGAATTCAGCAATGGCGTCGACGTGAAGCTGCTCAAGAGCCTCGGCGTAGGATGGCTGCTTGCGCCTGCGGTCAGCCTCACGTTCGAAAACCTCGTGAATCGAAATTCGTTTGACGTTCAAATTTTCAAAAATCATGACCTCATCCCCTGGTTAGGACTGCAACCAGAAGATGAAAGATCCGTCAATGTCCGGCCGAGATGAATAGAACATATCAAGAACTGGCGTCAAGCACTTTCGTGCTCACTATCATTCCTGGTGCCGCATAGTTCACGTGGGAAGCTATATTGCTGGTACTCAAACTATTTTTTGTGCGGAGTTGCTTCATTTCCGAGCTTTTTCCTCGTTATGCCTTTGTGACGACAGGAAGGGTCCAGAACCCCACCAAAAGAGCCTCCAAGAACGTCCCGTTCGGGACTATGTTATTTTATTGGCCATCAGTTTCGGCAGAAACGTCCCGATCGGTTCTTTTTCATGTAATTCGGCCCGGAACCTACTATTATCGCCCCGATAGGGATGATTATGCCGAAGATAACTACCAGCAAAACCCTCGGAAATCTGATCCGAGATGAACGCAAGGACCAAGGCCTAACGCAGGAACAGCTTGCGGGCCTGACCGGGGTCGGCGTGCGTTTCGTGCGCGAATTGGAAGCCGGAAAAGAGAGCTGTCAGCTCGGTCGCGCGCTTCAGGTCGCGGCCGCATTGGGTCTCACCGTTTCAGTCAACAGCCGTCGGGAGACGCCCCGATGAACCATCTGCTGGATGTCTATTTCGGCAGCGTTAAGGCCGGCATCCTCAACCAGGATGATGCCGGGATGCTCAGCTACAGCTATGACACCGGCTACCTTGCCGGTGGGGCAGCTCGGGCAATCTCCTTTTCCATGCCGCTACAGGAGGCCCCCCACCCGGATCGCATTGTCCGTCCCTTCTTTTCAGGCCTTTTGCCCGATGAGGGCGCCCGGCAACGTCTGGCTGGTGCGCTGGGGATCTCGGCAGGAAATGCCTTCGGTCTCCTTGAGGTGATTGGTGGGGAATGCGCAGGCGCCTTGTCACTCTATCCAGCCGGTCAGGCACCTCCCTCCTCCGATGACGACGGTGTCGAAGTGCTCACTCCTGCCCGGCTCGAAGAAATTCTGGGCAAACTCCGCGAGCGCCCCCTCCTCGGCGGAGAGGAGGGCGTGCGGCTGTCGCTCGCCGGAGTGCAGGACAAGCTCGCCGTTTGTCTTGAGGGAGAGAGAATTGGACTCGCCAAGGGCGGGCGGCCGACCACGCACATTCTGAAGCCCTTCATTCAGGCGCTGGAGGGAAGCGTCGAGAATGAACTCTTCTGTCTGCGCCTAGCTGCGCTCCTGACGCTGCCTGTGCCTGACGTCCAGATGCGACGGCAGGGGGCCATTTCATATCTTCTAGTCGAGCGCTACGACCGTTCGAGAGACAACGATGGCACCATCTCGCGCCTGCATCAGGAGGATTTCTGCCAGGCGTTGAGCGTTCCTCCAGAGCTCAAGTACGAGGAGGAAGGAGGACCTGGGACCGAGCGTTCACTAGACCTCATCGGTCGCGCCACAGCACGCCCGGCAGCCGACCGGTTGAGCTTCATCCGCATGCTGATCTTTCACTATCTGGTCGGCAATGCCGACGCGCATGGGAAGAACTATGCTCTGCTTTACCGAGGCGAGGTGCCGGACCTCGCCCCGCTCTATGACGTCGTCTGCACAGCAGCTTACCAGCGCTTGGCAAAGAAGCTCGCCATGGCCATTGGCGGGCGTTCGGTTCCGGATACGATCCAGTTGCAGCACTGGCTGACACTCGTTCCCGCAACACGCGGGGCACAGCGTTTGCTCATCAAGGATATCAAGGAATCGGCAGACCGGATCAGAAGCGCGGCCGACGGCCTCCTGACGGAGCTGGAAGAGGCAGGCGTCACCCACGCGATTCTCAAGACGATCCGGACCGTCATTGAGACCCGCGCCTCTCATTTGCTTCGAATTACGGAGAAGGCGTGAGAAAGCGGATTTATACGATCATTGACTGGGAATAGCGCATCAATAACGATGTTGATTCTGCGCAGGTCTTCATTTCCGCGCGGGCTTTAGGCGCACAGAGCCATCAAGCGAGCCATGGTCAGGGGCTCGCAAGGCCGGGAGCGGCGCAACTACGAAAGCAGTCGACGACAAGGTCGTCGTCTGTATCAACGCGGGTCGGCACCTGGCTCCGGGATCAGCGGCGCGCCCCGGATCGAGATTGGCCCTTCTGGTTTAGACGGTTGGACTACTCTCTTCGCGGGCTTCAAAGCGGAGTGGACGGCCGGCAGAGAAGGAGCCTGGGGCACAGGGGCAGGAACCGGCAAATTCTGCAAAGATTCGATCTTCGCCGTGAGCGCCTCGATCTGGCCCGCCATCCGTTTCAAATCGGCTTGCTGCGCACCGATGTTGCGACTGAGCTCTGCGATCTCATCGCTCGCCTTCTGTTGTCCTGATCGTATCTGGAAGAGAGCTTCCCTATCCTCAGGTGACAAGCCTGCGATCGGAACAGGCTCACGCGCCGATGACGTCGCGAAAACTGTCTCGATGTTCGTCCAATAATAGGCTGCCCCGGCGCACAGACCAAAGGAGATGATCACGAGCGCGAGAATCCAAGAAAAGCGCCTTGGGGATTTGTGCAAGACGGGCGGCAACTCCGAGGCGTTCGCTTGATCAATCACATCCATCTCAGCTTGCCATTCCCATTCATCGGCCTTTCTCGTTGACGTGATAACTCGCAACGGTCAAGAGCTGCGGTGAGGCGCGGGTGCTGACCGCAATTTCCCCGGCAATTTCGCTATCGCCGTGTCAGCAATCGCGTTGCGATGTCGGGATTGGAGGTCAGCACCTTTCGTCACGCAGTTGCAGGTGAAGCGTTCTTCTAGATTCGGCACCATCGATCAACCATCTCCGTGAGCGCACCGCGAAGCGGGGTTTCAAAAACTGGAGCCGCGCGTTATCGATTTCTGGCCGGACAGGGTCATCGATACGACCGCAATCCATATAGGTTGTGTAGCGCAGTTCGATCTGCAACGCCTCGGTCGAAGCGCTGTAGTGTTTCCTGATGACATAGCCGCCGGCAAACGGTTAATTGGAAACTGCCCGGAAGCCCTGTCGCTCGAACGCGGTCGCGGGGATCGCTGTTGTGGCCGGTTGACATGACGCGCCCCGCAAGTCGCCGATGCATACATCGTCTTCGATGGGCCCGTAAAACGCGTGCAGATCGAGAAGCAGGACGCGCCCGCACGGTTTTCGGAGACGGCCGATGATGTGAGATAGCGCCTGGTGATAAGGTAAGTGGTACTCGGCCAATCTTTGCGAAAGAGTCCTTGGGTCCGGCCGCTCCTGATAAATCGATGTCATGTCGAACATAGACTCGGAAATCACAGCGTCCTGGAAAGGACCAAATAGCAGCCCTACCGGATCTCGATTTAAATCGGCAACGTATCAACTGTGTGTGTGTCGCCGCGATGCTTGTGATTCCCAGATCTGGCAGGAAGTCGTAGACCTCTGGAAGATGCCAATCGGTATTTCTTAGCCATGTTCGGTGAAGCGAGTGAAAGCGGCCGCAATCGACGACGGAACGAAGGTGACGCTGTTTCGCACAGCTCTGGGCTGTCCACGATCAGTCAGGTTCGATGCTTGACTGCCTGCGAGCCCTGCCGGAACGGCCGAGGAATTGCATCGAAAGGCCTCCCCAGATCCGAAAGGACGGTCTAAGCTTGCGTCCAAACTTGTCGGACGATCCGTACATTAGCATTTGTTTTCAGGTTCTTGTTTTGAAGCCGAGCGCGGGGTCCGCTAGGTGCCGCTAATGTATGCGGCGATCGTGCTGCTGCGTTTGGTTAACGAATGTGAGTTTTCAGCTCTCGATACTTAAGATTCTCGCCGGCCAACCGGAGGGCCGTGCGAGTCTCGCTGCCCTGAAGGATTAACTGGCGGTATTCTACACCAGCGGTCCGGAGTGGACGGCTCGTATGAAGCGATTGGCAGAGCGGGCCCCGGATCTCGATATTTTCGGACAGAAGCTGGTTGCGCGAGAATCCGGACAATGGATTATAACGGAAAAAGGCAGGGCCTTTCTTGGTTCGCTGGAACAGATGGCCGTACCGACCACACAAGAGCGAGCGCTCGAAGGAGCGAGTGAGAAGTCTCTCGTAAGTAAGCTTCCCGTGCTTCCTCCGGCGCTGCAACGCCGCAGCGCCAGTCGCAGGCATCGCCGCCGGAAGCAGCCGAGGACGCGGGACGATCGGTCGGCCTGACCCTTCTGTGAGGCTCATTGCGACGACGATGTTGCTCAATATTGCGCGGCGGACAACATCGCAGGCGACCTATGAGGAGGGTCTTGATCATTCTGCAAATCGTAGATAGATCGCGGTCGTTTGCATGGAGATATTGTAGTGGCAACCGGTATAGTAAAGTGGTTCAACGCGACGAAGGGCTACGGCTTTATCAAGCCGGATGATGGCGGAGCCGACGTATTCGTGCACATCAGAGCAGTCGAGAAGGCCGGCTACACCGCTCTTGCGGAGGGGGCGCGGATCAGCTTCGAGGTCAAGACGGGCAGCGCCGGCAAGGTGTCCGCAGAAAATCTGCGTATTGGATGATTTGCTCCATCAGTTACACGCCGTCGTTGTGCAAGCCGAGCAATGTAACTGTGTGACGAGAGCGCACAATCCAGATGGGCAGGACTCGCTTTCCAAAAGAGCGGCACGACACTGACTTTGGCGTCCACGGTGGATCAGCCCATTCCACGCCGCTCTCGACAGCTCAAAGTCGCTTTCCGCGATTCGCCCTATTCTGCGCGCTACAGTTGCGGATTAAACGCACAGAAACCGCCTATCTACAGAAATCCTGCGGAGAGTTGGAAGTTTTTGACGGATTTCACGACAGTGATTGTGTGAAGTTGCGTGGTATAATTGGGGGGTAGACTAGCGAATTTCCTCCATAACGTTGGCCCGGGAGCGAGCTGGCCTGAATGCGGCTCGTTAATCCAGGCTCCGGCGCTTGGCAGGTCGAAACGATCAACGCATCTCACTCCTTTTGTTGAGCTCAGCCAGCAAGGAATAGTTTCGAGGATGGAGCTCCTGAGATCAGATGGCGCCGAAGTTGCCTGGAATAAAAACACAGCTCGGAAAGGACCCTCGCGGGGGGCAGGATGTACTCAGGCGATTCACGTGGGAGATCAGATCGATTAATGTGTGTCTGGAAGATCTCCGATATTACCAGGCGAGTGCCCTCGGCATTACAGGTCCGCAAATGCTGATCTTGATGGCGCTGACCGACCTGGAAGGAGATGACGGTGTTCCAGTCAACGTGGTTGCAAAGCTGATGAAAGTTGAATCGGGCTTCATCACGAAAAATGCGAAGGAGCTTGAGGACAAGCGGTTCGTGCGCCGGAAATCCGACACAAATGATGCTCGGTTTGTACTCCTGTCGCTAACAGACAACGCTCGCAAACGTCTTGCGAGCATCGCGGCACAGCACGAAGAACTCGAGCAGTTTGTCTTTAATTATCTCAGTATTCAGGAATTCGCCAAATTGGCGAGCTGCCTTAGTGGACTCAGGTCTCGGTTGGAAAAGGCTCGGCTGCACGCTGCGCTGAAATCTGAGACGAGCTGAGACGAGCGCTGGAAAGGTCAGCCTCCTTTCGCCGTGCGAGAGTTCTTCTGAATCGGTAAGAACCATCTTGGGCCGCGGTGAGGCGAGTCGAGACCCACTCAAGTCGCAGCGAACAGACGCGGTGCAGGCGCTCTTTGGATAGTCGGTCAAGGCTTGGATTTGAGGAGACCATCTCCCAAAAACGGATATACAGCGCATTCCAAATCTCAGAGCCTAAAAAGGCGACAAGCTCCAGCTTCATTGCCAGACGACCGTAGCGAAAAAATTCGCGAACTGGATCTACTCGCCGCCTTCGTAGAACAGCTCGAGCGGCAGGCCGACCAGCGCCTTACCGATCCAGTCCCGAGCAATCACGTTTGATGGTCCCATGGCGATGGCTGCCCGCGCGTCACGGAAGGCGCGCTCGATCGGGCCGCGGTGGTAACCGTAACCTCCCGTGACCGTGAGCGCTGCTGCCGCGACCTTGGCGCTTGAACGCTGGGCAGAATACGTCGCGGCCCTGCCAGCCCAAAGGGCGGGACGCGCTGACGCTGTGATAGCGGGAGCCAGCCCCTCTCATCCTGGCTTCACCCACGGGGCTGCCAGGGTCCATCCCTAAATCAAGGAGGGCACGGGCATAGGCTGGCCAAAACCGCCCTCGGCATCGACGTTCGTCGCGCGAAGCACGGTCAACCGGGCAGAGTGGTTCTCGTCCCTGGCCGACCCGCCCGTTCACAAGGCCGGACGGCACTGACCCGTTCGGGGGCGAGCTTCAAGCTGACTTTCCGTACTGAGCGCTCTTGCAGGAAGAATAGCGAAATCTACCCGATTTCCCCTGCGGAGGGTCAAACCGCCCGATCAGTTGCCATGGCTACATCGCGTCGGCTGCGCCGACCGGGCTCTTGCGTCGCCTTCACATTGCAATTTCTGGGTGATAGACTTCAGCCATTGTAAAGGGGGGAGGATTACATGTTGCGTTTCCCTGTTCCCCGCGGGTCACTTCAAATTCCTCCGGGTGTGGTCAGTCAAATTCCTCCACCCGCGAGGCAGGACAAGGGACTGTTAGTTTGAGTTTGTTTCCCGGGCAAGAGCTTCAGCGGCTTCTTTGAGCCGATAGCTGCGTCCGTCGAACTCAAGCAGATGGCAATGATGCATAAGGCGATCGAGGATCGTCGTGCTCATAGTGTTGTCCCCAAGGTATGCCCCCCAATCCTGCACGACGCGATTGGAGGTGACGATGACGCTGCGGCGCAGTTTGTAGCGCTGATGGATCAGGGTCTGCAGCAAAGTGCCGGCGTCGTCGGGGATGGCGCGTGCGAGGAATAGATCGTCCAGCACGAGGAGATCGCAGTCGATGATGGTTCGCAGCCGGACCTCGCGTTGTGCCGGAGAGTTCAGGGCGTAGCGGTGGAAGAAGTCGTCGGTCTCAAGATACTGGACCTTGTGGCTTTGCAGGATCGCCTGATAGGCAATCGCCTTGGCGATGTGCGACTTCCCGGTGCCAGGTTTGCCGACAAGCAGAGCGTTCTCGCCAGCGGCAATGAACGCCAGGGTGTGGAGCTGGAAGCAGGTCTGACGTGGCAGTTTGGGATTGAAGGACCAGTCGAACTCGGCGAGCGTCAGCTTTTCGTCGAGCCCGGATTGCTGGTATCGCCGCTCGATAAGACGGGACTGACGACGATCCAGTTCATCCTGCAGGATAAGGGAGAAGGTCTCGAGGAAGGGCTGGGTGGCGCCCTGCGCCTGGAGCACGCGCGTCTGCAGCGTGTCGCGGACACCCGACAGGCGCAGCTGTCGTAGGCAACGCTCAATTTCCGGCATGGTCATCATGTGGCTAGGTCTCCAGTTTAAGGTGAGAAGGTGCAGCGGGAGCGCTCGTGGCGGCGGAGCTGGCCGGGGTTGCGCAGGCGACACGAGCGCGGATTGCCGTGGCGTGATCGTCGTGAGCCTCGGCCTGCCGACCATTATCGTCGGCGTCGCGCCGCACAGCGCGGCTGAAGAGGTCGCCGTATTCCGCGGGGGTACGGATCAGCGGATGATCCTGGGTGAGCGGCGATGCCGGCTGTGGCGTCGCTCCAACCTGCGCGATCGCCTGTTCGAACAACCGCTCGACGGTCGCACGCACGTGCTTGTAACGGTAGATGCGGTTGCCGATGGCGTGCGCGCAGGCCTGCTCGACCAGCCGTGCTGGATACTTCCGGCTCAGCCCGACAATGCCCCACATCGCGCGCTGTCCGGGGCGCCCCTCGGTGTCGAACACTTGCTGGCATAGCGCCCTGGTCTGCGGCCCGATGCGCTCGGCGCTCGCCAGCAGCACGGCGGTTTGCCGCGACGGATTGAACGGCCGTTCGCTGGTCGGCAGGACAACAGAACCGGGGTGCGTCATCCGGGAATGAACACGCAGCAGCGCATGGGTGTGGCGATCACGGATCTCGATCGTGGAGGCGTAGATCCGCACCACGACCTGACTGCCGATCGGCGCGGGCCGCGCGGCGTAATAGCTGTTGTCGACGCGTACGGTGGTGTCGTCGCAGACAGTCCGGACGACTTCGGTGAAGATGCGGAAGGCAGCCACAGGCAGCGGCCGCAGGTGCGACTTCTCTTCCTGGAACATCGCCTCGACCTGACGGCGCGTGCTGCCGTGGATGCGCTTGGAGGCCCAATTCTCCTCCCAGTGCCTCAGGAACTCGTTCTGGGCTTCCAGTGTCTCGAAGCGCCGTCCGGCCAGCGCGGTGCCCTGGGTATGTTGAATCGCACTCTCGACGCAGCCTTTCCGATTTGGATCGGCCACCCGCGCGGGATCGGCGACCACGGCGTAATGAGCCAGCATCGCGCTGTAAATCGGGTTGAGCTGGGGCTCGTACAAATCCGGCTTGAGGACGCCTTCCTTCAGGTTGTCGAGCACGACATCGCTGGCGGACCCCGCCAAAATACCGGAACGCCTCTTCGTGGAGCTGCGCCCAGACTTGTTGGCTGGACTTCCAGACTACCCGCCGGAAGCTGCGCCGCGAGTAGGTAGCGTCATCACGAACAGGCGGGGACGACGGTACCGCCCGCTCCTGGGATCAATCGTCAGAGCGCCCTCGCCATAGTCGACCTGGGCTTCCTCGCCGGGGAGGAACTCAAGACGATCAAACTGCTCAGGATCAGCGTGCCGCAACCGGCGCACAAACCGCTTGACACTCTGGTAGCTGGACGGAAAGCCAAATTGATCAACCAGGTCCTGGTAAATCGCCTGCGCATTCCGCTTCAGCCGGACCTGTTCTTCGATATCCTTTGCCCTCGCGGAAGCCATCGCAACGAAGTATTGCGAGAAGCACGGACAGTCCTGCGACAAGCCGGACGGGAGCGTAACGATTGACGCAGACTATCTGAAAAGCCGGTCTCTTGGGAAGCAGCAGGATTCCATGCGTTTCGTACTACTCGAAAAGCCTGCCACAGCGGAAGCGCGCAAGGCCGAGCGTGACAGCCTCGACCGTCTTATCATGTCGAACGGGTCGGTACTTGGGAAGGTCACGAAGACTTCATTTAAAACAGAGAAGGGCGCAGGAGGAACGAAACTCGTTCCCATTCCGAATTTCCCGCTCGAAAAATGGTTTGTCGACGAAGAACTGGCGCGGAAGGACGGCAAAGGGTTCGTGTTCTTCGTTCATACAAAATTCCTCCTGATCGATCCGCTGTCGGACGCCCCTCTTGTCTGCACAGGCTCGGCTAACTTTTCAGGCGCGTCGCTCACGGCGAACGACGAGAATATGCTTTTCATCCGGGGCGACACCCGCGTCGCCGATATCTATATGACGGAGTTCGATCGCATCTTCCGTCACTTTTTTTCCGAATGACCGCCAACCGCGCAGCGATGAACCATGAGGATGAGGAAGAGGCGAAGAGAAAGGCGGCCATACTGGACACTGGCGCGATTTGGCTTGCGCCTTTCTTTCAGGATGGAAATTTCAAATGCATTCGCAGGATCATGTTTTTCGCGGACCGCGGTCTGACGTGGGCACCGCAGGCGGCCCGCGATCCCGACGTATTCGTCAATGAAGCGCAGCGGGCCAAGGACAAACGCGCGAAGGCAAAGGCGGCCAGGGATGCCAAGAAGGAGGAGGAAGGAACGACTGCTCCGAAAAAGTCGAAGAAAAAGGCCGCCGCTAAAGCGGTGAAGAAAAGAGCCGTAAAGAAAACATCGAAAAAGGCTGCGAAAAGAAGAAGGCCGTTAAGAAGAAGAAAGCCGCAAAAAGGAAGAAGGCGGCGGGCAAGAAGCGAGGGTGACGGCTAAAGGCAAAGGAGAGGTCCGTGGAAAATTATGGGCTTTATCTCCACAACGACCGGGAAGCGCGGTCAAGTTTCCAGGCGTCATCATTCCCGACGAGGCGGAAGCGTTGGCCAGCACCGCAGGACCGCAAGCACTCATTTTCGACGACCAATTCCCCCGAAGTTTTTTTTACGAATCTGAACGTCTCACACGCTCTCGCTGGATCGACTAAATTCACAGACGAAAAGCCGTCTCTTCTCGGCGTTAATGGCGACGATCGTCTGCATCCCTGCGTGAGCCACCGGCAGTCGAGGGCAACGCAATGATGACTTTCGCGAGGAGGTGTGGGATCGGCGCTTTGCTTCTCGGCCTTGCCGCCGCGGATTACACCCAGCCTCTTTTTGGCGCACCGGGCGACGCCTGGCCGGTCAAACACAAGCTGCTTGGAAAGGACGGTGGCAAAGCCAAAGATGTCAGCGGCATCGCTTGCGCGAAAGCGCAGGGATTCCCCCGCTCATGCCTTGTCATCTACGACAATGTGCAGGAGGCGCAATTCGTCACAGTGACCGACGGAAAACTCGTTGCGGGCAGCACGGCCAGCCTGATCGGCGACAAGCTCGACGGCGAAGCGCTTGAGCTTGACGGCGAAGGCGTCGCCTTTGCCGGCGGTCGCTACTATGTCATGGGGTCGCACGGGCATCCGCGGGACAAGAAAGGCAAGCTAACCGGCAGGGAAATCAAGGCGCGGATTTCCGCAAGTAGCCAGATTATTCGTTTCCGCACCAAGGGCGAAGACGGCACTGCTTCGGAGATCGAGCGCACGCCGAGACTAAGAGAGATCATCGCGGCGGAGCCGTTACTTGCCCCTTTCATGGACAAGCGGCTTGAAAACAACGGCCTGATGATCGAAGGCGTTGCAATCAAGGATAATGTCTTGCTCTTGGCGGGATTCCGCGGCCCGGTTCTCGACGGCAACCGCGCCATCGTTCTGTCGGCCCGGATTGATACTTTGTTCGGCGGATCGGGGACAGACCATCGGCTTTTCCGGCTACCCTTGGGAAATGGCCGCGGCGTGCGCGACCTTGCGGTCTTTGAGAATGGCATTCTCATTCTCGCGGGGCCTGCCGGGAACGGACCCGGCGTGTACGCGATCTACGCCTGTGACGGAGAAAGTGAGGAGGTCAGGCGACTCGCCGAACTGTCCTCCTTTGATCCCAAGCGGAAGCCCGAGGGTCTCCTGCCGCTGGACCGAACCCCGTCGGGACTGCGCGTCCCTGATCCTCTTTGACAGTGAAAAGAAAGGCGCGCCAACCCCGATTGAGATCGGAGCCCCGTAGCGCCGCCGCAAAGCTTCACAGCAAAAATTATCGAATATCACGTCTTGGAGGAGCCATGAAAACGATCTGGTTAGCAATTCTGGCACTCGCGCTTCCCTGCGAACAGGTATTCGCGTGGGGCCAGGAGGGCCATTCCATCGTTGCCGAACTTGCGGAGCATCGGCTTGACCAACCGACCCTAGAAAAAATCCGCGTGTTGCTTAAAATCGAGATTCCGTCGGCAACCCATGATCCTCGCGTATCGCTCGGATCAATTGTCAGCTGGGCGGACGATTACCGTGCGCAGCATGACGAGACTCGCAACTGGCATTTCGTTAACATTCCGTTCGAGCGCGGGACCTATGATCCGCGGGTTGACTGCAAGGCGGACCCTAAATTCGGCGATTGCATCATAAACGCGATTGAGCGGAACCGAGTTCTCTTAGCCGACTGCACTAGAACGCCGGCCGAGCGGGCGCAAGCGCTAAAATTCCTCGTTCATCTCATCGGCGATATCCATCAGCCGCTGCACGACACCGATTGCAACGACCACGGCGGAAACGATGTCGTCGTGACGTTCTTCGGCAAGAGCGTGAAACTTCATGCTGGCTGGGATACCGAAATTATCATGCACACCGTTTTTGCCTGGGGCGCCTACGTGACTCGGCTTGAGACGACATGGTTTCCCGGGCGCGACGTGACTAGCCTCGACGGCGGGTCGCCGACCGACTGGGCGCTTGAGGCGCACCAATTGGCTCGCGAGACCGCTTACGTAATTCCGGACGGCGGCGCGCTGGAGATGAATTACTACACTGCGGCGCTGCCAGTTGTGGACCGTCAGCTTGCGGTCGCCGGCATGCGGCTCGCGAAATTTTTGAAGGATACGTTTAAACGTGAGCGTCATCTGGCGACCACGCACTGAGGGTTGATCTAGTCGGCTAGGAAGATCTCGTGGAGAGGTTTGTCACGAGGTCACCATGTCAAGAGCGAGTTGTAAGGATGGCGATAAGGATAGGCATACGCCTATCCTTGAGGACGGCTCCGACACGCTGCGGCGCGTCGAGATCATCACGGGGACCGGCCGACGACGGCGCTGGTCGACCGATGCGAAAGCGGCGTGTCATTCGGCCTGCAATATTGACCCCCTAAGCCGGGGGATCGGCGTCCAAAATTGACCCCCTATAGGTTGGTCTGTTGCGCTGCCTGCTTTGGAATGAAGCAGGTGGTCGAGGATGCTGATCGTGGAGACGATTGCGCGGATTCGGCGCGAGCACTTCATCAAGGGCAAGACGATCAAGGAGATTGCCCGTGACCTGAAGGTGTCGCGGAACACGGTCCGGAAGGTGCTGAGGTCAGGAGAGACCTCCTTCGAGTACGAGCGGCAAGTGCAGCCGCGGCCAAAGCTGGGACGATGGGCAGTAGAGCTCGACGGACTGCTGGCGGCGAACGCGGCCAAACCGGCTCGTGAACAGCTGACGTTAATCCGGATCTTCGAAGAGCTGCGCAGCCGTGGCTATGACGGCGGCTACGATGCGGTGCGGCGTTACGCCAGGCGGTGGAGCAAGGAACGCGGGCAATCGACCGCGGCTGCTTATGTCCCGCTAAGCTTTGCCCCAGGCGAAGCCTACCAGTTCGACTGGAGCCACGAGGTGGTCTTGCTGAGCGGCACCACGGTGATGGTGAAGGCCGCCCATGTCCGGCTCTGTCACAGCCGCATGCTGTTCGTGCGGGCCTATCCGCGGGAGACGCAGGAGATGGTGTTCGACGCCCACGACCGGGCGTTCGCCCTGTTCAAAGGCACCTGCACCCGCGGCATCTACGACAACATGAAGACCGCCGTAGAGACGATCTTCGTCGGTAAAGGGCGTCTCTACAATCGCCGCTTCCTGCAGATGTGCAGCCACTATCTGGTCGATCCGGTCGCCTGCACGCCAGCGTCGGGCTGGGAGAAGGGCAGGTCGAGAACCAGGTCGGGCTGGTCAGGGAACGCTTCTTCACGCCGCGGCTGCGGTTCAAAAACCTCGACGAGTTAAACGCCTGGCTGCTCGACAAATGCATCGCCTACGCCAAGGTTCATCGCCATCCGGAGCTGGTCGATCAGACGATCTGGGAAGTGTTCGAAGCCGAACGCCCCAAACTCGTTCCCTATGCCGGCCGCTTCGACGGCTTCCATGCGGTGACGGCATCGGTCTCGAAGACCTGCCTGGTGCGCTTCGACAACAACAAGTACTCGGTCGCAGCCAGCGCAGTCGGGCGACCGGTCGAGGTTCAAGCCTATGCCGATCGCATCGTGATCCGTCAGGATGGACGCATCGTTGCCGAGCACCCGCGATCCTTTGGCCGCGGCGATACCGTCTACGACCCCTGGCATTATGTGCCGGTGCTCGCCCGCAAACCCGGCGCCTTGCGCAACGGTGCTCCCTTCAAAGACTGGGTGCTGCCAGCCGCGATCGAGCGGATCCGGCGCAAGCTTGCCAGCACCGACGACGGCAATCGACAGATGGTCGACATCCTCAACGCGGTGCTGACTGACGGTCTGCCCGCGGTGGAAGCGGCCTGTGCCGAAGCGCTCAGTCACAGCGTCCATTCGGCCGATGTCGTTCTCAATATCCTGGCCCGTCAACGTGAACCCGCCCCACCGGCCAACATCATGACGCCGGCCGCACTGACGCTCCGTCATGCACCGATCGCCGATTGTGCCCGCTACGACAACCTCCGGAGGACCATCTGATGGAACGAACCCAAATCTTCGACCTCATGGGCGAACTCAAGCTCTACGGCATGAAGGCTGCCTTCGACGAGATCATGGCAACTGCCGTCAAGCGCCAGCACGAACCTCAGCGCATTGTCGGCGACCTGCTCAACGCCGAGATCAACGAGAAGCAAGCCAGGTCGATCAAATACCAGCTCACCATTGCCAAGCTTCCGCTTGCCAAGGACATCGCCGACTTCCAGTTCGACGGCACGCCGATCAATCAGACACTCGTCAATGATCTTGCTGGCGGCGGCTTCATCGCCCAACAACGCAACGTCGTGCTGGTTGGCGGCACCGGCACAGGCAAAACCCACCTGGCCATTGCCATCGCCAGAAGCTGCATCCGATCCGGTGCCCGCGGCCGCTTCTTCAACGTAGTCGACCTCGTCAATCGCCTCGAGACCGAGACCCGCAACGGACGGCAAGGACGGCTCGCCGAGCATCTGACCCGGATGGACTTCATTGTGCTGGATGAACTCGGCTATTTGCCCTTCGCCCAGTCCGGTGGCCAGCTTCTCTTCCACCTCGTCAGCCGGCTCTATGAGCGCGCCTCCGTCATCGTGACCACCAATCTCGCCTTCGGCGAATGGCCGAGCGTGTTCGGCGACGCCAAAATGACCACCGCGCTGCTCGATCGGTTGACCCATCACTGTGACATCGTCGAGACCGGCAATGACAGCTGGCGCTTCAAAAGCCGCGACGACGATCACGCCACCCGCGCTCGTCTCGTCTCCGCTATCCCGGCCAGCTCCAACGAGCCGAGCGCTACCGTCAAACCGCGGCGCACGAAGGGGTCAAAATTGGACGCCGATGAGGGGTCAAATTTACAGGCCGATTGACAAGCGGCGATTGTCGCGGAGAGTTTTGCGCCGGGTGCAAGCGCTTCCGGGGTGGCGCGGCGACACGACATCAGCCCGAGCCTGTTGTTTCTTTGGCGTCGTCAGACAACGCGGGCGAAGCTCGAGGAGCATGGAGGCATGCCATCAGGCTTTGTGCCGGTCGCAATCACCGACTGTGGAGGCAAATTGCCGCTATGCGAGGAGCAGGGAGCGATTGAGATCGAGGTCGGCGCAGTTCGCATCCGTGTCATGGGAACGGTCGACCGGCGAGCACTCTGCGAGGTGCTTGCGGCAGTCGGGACGGTCGGCCGATGATCGGGCCCCGCGCTGGGTTATCGATCTGGATCGCGACGCAGCCGGTCGATTTCCGTCGCGGCATGGACTCGCTGGCGATGCTGGTAAGCGAGGCGTTTGGAGCCGATCCGTTCGACGGCGGGCTGTGGGTGTTTCGATCCAAGCGCCGAGATCGCGTGAAGATCCTGACCTGGGACGGAAGTGGCCTTGTTCTCTACTACAAGAGAATCGAAGGGCAGTTCAGCTGGCCTCCGATCAAGGAAGGCGTCATGCCGCTATCTCATGCTCAGCTCTCGGTGCTGCTCGACGGCTCGGACTGGAAGCGTGTGCCGATGCGGGTTGTGGATCAACCAACACGAGCTGGTTGATCATCATCAAGAGTAGTTCGTCATTCATGCAGAGCTGTAGTAGAACGCGCTGCATGATTGATTTGCCTTCCGATCGAGCATTGCTCCAGCAAGCCGTGACGGCACTGTCGTCACGGCTTGCCGTGGTGTCGGCGGAATGCAGCACGCTGGCGGCCGAGCGTGATGTGGCGATCGCCCAACGCGATGCTGCAGTCCAGGAGAACGACAAGCTCCTGATGATCCTGTCCCAGTACAAGCGCACGATCTTTGGTCCCCGCTCCGAGACACTGGATCCCGGACAGCTGTCTCTCTTCACCATCACGGCGCAGGCGGCAGGTGCCGCCGCCAACGACGACGGGACCGGAGGCAGGCTGCCTGATGGAGCGGAAGGCCGTAGCAAGCGACCGGCGCGACGCAACCGGGGGAGGCTTCCGGAGCATTTGCCGCGCATCGACGTCGTGATCGATATCGAGAGCCACATCTGCCCCTGCTGCGGCGAGCGGCTGCACAAGATCGGGGAGACCGTCAAGGAAGCCTTCGACGTCATTCCGATGCAGTACCAGGTCAAGCGCATTGTGCGTCCGCGCTACGGCTGCCGGGGATGCCGCCAGGGTGTGCTGCAGGCACCGGCGCCGGCCCAGGCGATCGACGGCGGGATGGTGACGGAAGCCTTGCTGGCCCACATCGCGGTGATGAAATACGGCTACCAGCTGCCGCTGTATCGGCAGGAACAGATGTTCGCCGCGCAAGGCATCACGCTTGACCGGCAGACGCTGGCCTCATGGATGGGCCGCGCCGCCTGGTGGCTGAAGCCGCTTCACACGCTGTTGCGCGACACAGTGATGTCCTACCCGCGGCTGTTTGCCGACGAGACGCCACTGCCGGTTCTCGATCCCGGCCGTGGCAGAACCAAAGTCTGCCAGTTCTGGGCGATCGCCACCGATGACCGTCCGTGGGGCGGCCCCGCGCCGCCGGCGGTGGTCTACATGTTTGCCGAGGATCGCAAGGCGATCCGCGCCAAGCAGCTGTTCGGGGATTACCAGGGCATCCTGCAGGTCGACGGCTATGCCGCCTACAAGGGCCTGATCAAGAACGGCGGCCGTCTGGTGCTGCTGGCGTTCTGCTTCGCGCATGCGCGGCGGAAGTTCTGGGACGTTCACGTCGCGACGAAGTCGCCGATTGCCGCGGAAGCGCTGCAACGGATCGCGATGTTCTACGCCATTGAGGATCGCATCCGCGGTCTGCCGGCGGCGCATCGGGCTGCGGTGCGGCAAACCGACACCAGGCCGCTGATCGAGGACTTCAAACCCTGGCTCGAGGCGCGACTGCTGGAAGTCTCGAAGAAGTCCGGTCTGGGCAAAGCCATCCGCTACACCCTCAACCATTGGGACGGCCTGACGCGCTTCATCGATGACGGACGCATTGAAATAGACAGCAATACGGTCGAGCGCAGCATCAAGCCGATAGGCCTGGGAAAGAAGAACTACTTGTTCGCCGGCAGTGAAGGCGGCGCCGAAACATGGGCCATTCTCGCCTCGCTCATCAACACGGCAAAGCTGCAAGACATCGACCCGCGACACTATCTGACCGATGTTCTCGAGCGCATCGTCTCCGGACGTACAAAGATCAATCAGCTGCACATGCTGTTGCCGTGGAATTGGAAGGCCGAGCGCGACAGTTCGCTGGCAAAGCTCGCCGCCTGATCAGTTCGACGGCAAGGACTCTGGAACTTCCTGCGCATCGCTGGTGTCGTCATAGATCTCCTCGCGGATCACGCGCAGCGTCATCTCGTGCAGATAAACTTGCAACGCCCTCTCCAGCTCGGTGAACTCCGGCAACAGAACTTTGTCGACGAAGCCTCGGGACGCACGGATCACCACCGTGTTGCGTCGTTGGCGGTGATAACGAAACGGCCGCAGCCCGTACCGGCGGCAAAGCGCCAAAAACAGGTGCCGCGACCATTGGTCAGGAAGTGAGAATTGCTGCTCGATCGGCGGATCGTGGCGAGCGAGCTCCGCGACCCGGGCACGCACCCGCTGTAGCGCAGCTTCCGCCGCAAGGCGCTCACCGGCAGTTCCGGCACCCGCGAACAACGCCTCGATCTTCCGAAGCTTCTCGCGCAGCTGCGATTCGCTGGTCATTCTGATCCCCGTTGCCCGCTCCGAACCGGGATCACCCCATCACCGCGCGCCGGCAGCGTCAATCATCCAGACCGCGCTATCCAGAGCATTCCGCGCAAGTCAAGCCCAGGCGCCAGTGATCCTCTCGTGACGCTCACGTTTAAACCGACAACCGCCTGCCCGTGATTCTTGGACCCGGTATGCATGGGAGACCCGAATGAAGCTCTTCAATTGATCGCAGCCGCGGCCGTAACCGCATATGCGGCCGCTATCCCCACGGCCACCCGCGCCGAGACCTCCACCGAATGCACGCCAAACGGGCTATGCTACTGCGTTCAGAACGACCTCAAGAGCGTCATCGCGACTCGCGTCGAACAAATCCGCACCCGCATCTCAGCGCAGCGCCAGCAGGGGAAAGCCATCGGATATCTCAGCATTCCGATTTCAACCATTCAAGGCAGCTATCTTCCCGTCAACGTCAAGATAGCGGCGCGGACGAAAGAGCGAGTCGAGGAACGTTTCGGTCCCCGGTCCCTATGGCTCCTGAACACCGCCGCGAAGGAATTTTCATTGCCCGAGGCAGCGAAAGGCGAGGACTACATGCTGATGTGGACGCGCGTCCTCGAAGGCCATGACGGCTTCGGCCGCGATTTTGATTTCATATATTTCGCGGGCCCTTCCGACTTCGCGAATTATTTCTCCTTCGACGGCCGGGCCGATCTAGAGAAATTGGAACGCTTTTACGAAGGGCTCGCCAAAACCGACAGCAAGCTAGCTGAAATCAAGAAGGCGGACTTCCGAAACTATTACGGGCTGCGCGCGTCCGTGGCTTTCAGCTTCGGGTCTCACGACGAATGGAACATCGCTCGGACGATCAACGCCAAGCGGACGGCGAAGAGGGAGGGCGAGGATGCTTTTGGCATCGCAAAGCAGATCGCCGTCATGTTTAATGGCACGAGCGTCGCCCCCGGCCTGTTCGACGCGTTCACCGCGACAGGCAACGAAGGACAGTGCCGTTTGCCTAAGAAATGAGACCTCCCTAATCTGACAAGGTAACTCCCGGAAGCGCTGGAAATCTGATCGTCACCGGGTCGGATGCAGAGGGATTCCGTGTTGCTCCAATACGTTCTGGAGAGGCGCGCTTAGCGTGTCGAGAGAGCGGCCACCTATCTTGAAGTCGACATAGATCTCGTTGTCCTTAGAGGCCGGGACTTCGACTTCCGCGGTTGCCGACACTCCGTTTGACTTTTCGACCTTTTTCTTGATCGTCGCATGCAGGCCGCCTAGCGCATCGCTGAGCTATGGCGGAATCTGGGTGATGACGGTGTGAGGAAGGCGGCGTATCGAGGCGGGTGACGAGCCTGCCAGAACCTCTCGAGGAGAGCGATACGCCATGACCGAGACTACCAATGTTCTTGCTTTCCGTCAGCCGTCCGCGGTTGATGATCCACTGACCGATATCGTTCGTGCCGGCGCGCGGGACCTGCTTGCCAGGGCGATCGAGATCGAGGTTGGCGCGTTTCTGGCCAGCACGGCCAATCTGACGCTGCCCGACGGTCGAGCGCGCCTGGTCCGACATGGGCACGGTCCGGTGCGCGAGATTGCGACCGGCATCGGTCCAGTGGAGGTCGCTCGTCCCAAGGTCCGCGACCGCGGAGCGAGCGGGCCAGGCGACCGCCTCCGCTTCAGTTCGGCAATCCTGCCGCTATGGGCGCGGCGGACGAAGAGCCTGGATGCCTTGATCCCGGTCCTCTATTTGCGCGGCATCTCGACCGGCGACTTCCAGGAGGCGCTCTCGGCGCTGCTCGGCAAGGATGCGCCGAACCTGTCGCCTTCGGTGATCGCCGGCCTGAAGGCCGATTGGCAGGTCGAGTACGAACGCTGGCAGAGACGCGATCTGTCGGCGCGTCGCTATGTCTACATCTGGGCCGATGGCGTGTACCTGCAGGCCCGCATGGAAGATCACAGCGAATGCATGCTGGTGCTGATTGGCACCACGCCGGAAGGCAAGAAGGAGCTGATCGGCTTCCAGGTCGGCGTGCGCGAGAGCGCGCAGAGCTGGCGCGAACTCCTGATCGACCTGCGGCAACGCGGGTTACGGATTGCCCCGCAACTCGCCATCGGCGACGGCGCCCTCGGCTTCTGGAAGGCACTGGACGAGGCCTTTCCCGGCACGCGGCACCAACGATGCTGGTGCCATAAAGTGAGCAACGTACTCGACAAGGTCGCCAAATCCGTGCAGGGCCCCATGAAGAACGACCTGCGGAACATCTATCTGGCCCCACACCGGGCCGAAGCTGAAACCGCGATCGACGTCTTCGTCGAGAAATACCACGTCAAATACGGACGTGCGGTGGAGTGCCTGATCAAGGATCGCCATGCGCTGCTCGCCTTCTTCGACTTCCCTGCTGAGCACTGGATCCACCTACGCAGCTCGAACCCGATCGAGAGCGTCTTCGCCACGGTGCGCCACCGAACGGTGCGGACCAAGGGATCGCTGTCGCAACAAACTGCGAAGCTGATGGTGTTCAAGCTCATCGACGCCGCATCGAAGACCTGGCGGCGATTGAAGAGCACGAACCAGTTGCCGAAAGTCATCGCCGGTGTAAAGTTCATCGACGGAATCGAAGTCATTCCGAACACTGAAAGCCACGCCGCCTGATCAGGCCGCGTCACCCAAAATCAGCCATAGCTCCGCATCGCTAATTGTCACCGTTACCATGCTTCCGACTTTGAGCGAATCCACCGATCCGGTTAACACGTGCTTGCCATTGAGCACGATAGGTAACTCACGCGATATTTGTGCTTCCAGCTTCAGCTTTATGGTGCGCTTGCTCTTTTGTGTGACGTCGATCGAGAGGCCGGTAAGCAAATCGACATCCGCATCCTGGAGGTATGCCTCCAACATCCGCTGCACGCGAGGCTCGTCGCCTTTGCTCTTGCCGTAGTCGGGAATGCGCGACTGGTCCAGCTTGTGGTCCTTGTCCTTAAGGGTGGCAATCGCGTATGCCGCCGCCCACCGGACGTCAGGGGCCTCGTCGAAAAGTGCATCAACAAATGCCTTCTCGATGGCACGAACCCGCTTAGCCCGGTCCGGCTTTTCGGATGACTGCGCACGAACGACGCCGACGTGCGCCAGCATCGACCGGACCGCGGCGAGGCGGCCAGGTACGTCCCCCTCCTCGAGATCAACAAACGCACTCAACAGTTCGTTCTCCGACCCTACGACTGTATCAGACGACAGCACGTAGTCGTTTAAATTTGGTTCGATATACCGGCCCGGTTTAGGTACCTCTTTAGGGAGCGGCTTTTTGACTGCATCCCGAACCCGTATCCAAGCATGCTTTGGGCCAGGAACAGCTCCGCACACTTTTATGACGCCGTGGAATGTGTCTACTTCCACGACGCGCAGGCTTAGGGCGGTTACCCGCTCGCCGCCCATTTGCCCCGGCATCTTCTTGTTTTTCCAGGTTTTTCCGGGGTCTTGGCGACCACCTGTCGAGCCGATCGATCGATGGGAAATAGATACTCCGTGGGTGGCACGCAAACCCCCGAACCCGTGCTTTTTCATGCCTCCTTGGAAGCCTTTGCCAATTGTAGTGCCGGTGACGTCGACAAATTGACCCACCACGAAGTGATCGGCCGTGATTTCCGCCCCCACCGGGATAAGGGCGTCCTCCGATACACGGAATTCTTCCAAACGTCCCTTCGGTTCGACCTTCGCGACGGCGAACTGCCCGCGCAAGGCCTTCGGCATGTTAACCGTCTTGCGAGTTCCCGCCCCCAATTGCATGGCGACATAGCCGTGCTTCTCCTCCGTGCGGTGCCCAAGAACTTGGCAGTTCGGCAGTCGCAAAATGGTAACCGGGACCACATTGCCGCTGGCGTCGAAGACCCGCGACATCCCCTCTTTCACAGCTAATACTCCCGTCCTCACGCTGCCGCTCCTTCCCCAGTAAGGTCGGTCCAGACGTCACCGAACGCAGTCCAAAACAGAGCGGTCGGATTCGATTTCACCTGCAGGATATGCCTGCGCGCGAAAAGCAACGAAAGGCCGATCCCCTGCCCGCCCATGACGTTCTGAAAAAACTGATCCGATAGCTGCTCTGAAAGCAGATGATCAACCTTTCCGATTGGCGCGACCACGACGGCTGCACCGTTGTGGTGCATTTTTTCGGCCAGGCTCGGCGCGGGAGACAGGGCGTTATAAGCCGCGTAATCGACATCAAGGAATACGAGCAAGTGGTCGTGACCGCGTAGCTTCAAGTTTGTAGTATCCGCAAACCGCCACTCGAAACGGTCCCAGATCCTCATGTCTACCGAATAGCTTGGCCGCGGAGTTCGCCAAAGCCCGCAGGTGAATAGGAAGCTATCGACGGGCTGAAGGAGAAAAGTTCGAAGACGATCGAGCATCTGCGGGCGAACTGAAGCGGCGGCCGTCAGTTGGGGGAGTGCTTGGACGCTTATGTGGGGACGAGAAGAAAACCAAGCCGAAGAAATATGCCGCGATGATTTGTTATCCCTCCAATCATCGTAGATCACGCCGACGTCTAACTTCCCTGTACCCGTTTGCTTGCCGCCCTCGCCTTGGTAGGGACGGTAGCTACCGTCACTCCGCGATGGTGAATGCAGCGGTGGAGCGATTCTCGGCAGAAGATACAGCTGCCCTAGAAAGCCGAGCGGATTGTAGCGCTCTGTGGCGGGTTTGATGTAGACGAATTCCCAGGGAACGCGCACGGCCGTCGAACGCACACTAACTGCACCGTCCTCTCCCGCATGCTCGTGAAGACTCTTGATGAATTCTTCCTTGTCCTCGTCCGCGATCAGCGCATCGAAAAGCTCAGCTCCTCTCTTTGCGACCTGATCGAGAAGCTCTGCCTTTTTTTCGTCGGACAGACTATCAAACCTTAATTGCTCAAAGTCGCTGCCTCCAACAAAGTCCAATATGTCGTTAGAGTGCCTTCTGATCTCGTCATGTTTGGCCGGAGCATAAAAGTCTATGTCGTCCTTATCGTCGAAAACGAGAGAAGTGATCAGATCGCCGTTGGCGATCGAGTTACGAATGTAGACCGGGCGCCGGCCACTGTAATGTACGCGATTTATTTTCATTATGCTGCTACATGGGATTTTGAGAGAGAGGTCCTGACCACCAGCGGCGAACCGCTAGAAAAGTGAAACTCGACGTCAACGGCGCCATTGCCGGGACGTCGGGCCGCGACATGGAAATATCCAGGCTCACCAATCGAACGCTCGATGCGGGTGGGAACCACTTCGCAGGAAGCACTGTATGCCCGCAACTCACAAATCCCGTCCTTAATCCCTGCTTTGCCGGGAATGCCGAGACGAACTGCCAGCTCCGAGTCAAGGACGGCGCGAACTTCGAAATCGATTAACGAGGCGCCTAGCGGTCGTGCGCTAACCATCGGCTGAAGTTTTGCCGATGGCACACCTCTAATCCATGCACACAGTTGCGCTTCCGGTATCGCTGGCAGCGGTAATTCGTCACGATAACCTCCGCCGCGCGCGGTACCCCTCATCGACTCGTTTACGGTCAATCGTTGAGCGAGCATCGGTACCGCACGATATCCGGCGCGATACCACGAAGGCTGCTCCTTAGCGGAATCACCGAAAAGATCAGGAAGCTCGCCGGTTTGACGGAACACCCGATGCGGCCGCCGCGCCATTCGCGTTGCCCCAAGCTGCGAGAAGCGGTCTGTCCATTCCAGATACTCTCGCCTGCTCACTCCGGATTTTGCCATCCAACGCGCGTCGATCCGCTCAAGCTCGACCAGCGCGACGAGCAGCGGATCCGCATCTCGCGGCAGGAGCTCCAATATCGCTCGGCATCTCTGCTCACGAACTTCAGGAAGATCACGCGTAGAGTGGTGACGTAGCGTCGCTAATGCCCGCTCGAGCGGGGTACTCAATGTTGGCGGCGTCCAATTGCTTATTCCGCCATCGCCCAAAAACAGGCCAATCACGTCACAGGTAGGTTCCCGAGCGACGACGTTTCGGCTGATAAAAATAAAGCGTCGGATCGATTCCAGCACGGAGCCTCCGTCAACTCCGACAGGCCCGAACGCCAAGAACGAGCCGTCCGAGCGATGCAGAAGAATGACGTCTTGAGGAAGGACCACCGGCCTGCCGTCGCGTCCATCCACGATTGCATGGGCTCGCTGCCGAAAGCGCGCGGCGACAGCCTCTTCAAAACGAGATTCGCATGCAAGGAGCCAGACGTACGACACCGGTTCAGGCACTCGCTCAGCGAACGGCAAGCCCAACTGCACCTGACAATCTCCCGGCAAAGCTGCGATTCGTGGTTGCGAGTCTCGCACGGGCAGCACGACCCGCGGCTCGTTTTCCCGCGATCCACAGCAAAATTGATCGGCAGCCAAGGACATGTTCAGACACGCATATCGGACGCATCGCGCACTTCCGCGACGATGGACGTTCTGGTTCGTTGCTCCTCGTTAGAGAAGCCGTCGAAATCGCGCAGTTGCCCGAAGGAAAGGCCCGTCATTTTCTCAATGGAGCGCACGCTCCGTTGATAGGTCTTGAAGGCTCCAAAGACCGCTTCGAGCTCCTTCAGTTCCTGAACCTGATCAATCGTGTAAGCGGTCGAGGACGGCCTTCCTGCATTGGACACGAACGAGATCACCTTCCAGTACGCCACAGGTATCTTTGCCCCGCGATACAGACGGTCATTGTCTCGGAAGATCGGGCCGCTAAATACGTTCACTTTGGCTTCCTGAGCCTTCGTATTCTTAAGGATGTAGTCTTCCAGGCTCAGCCATGTCTGTTGATTGAAATGTGAAGCCTGCGGCGTACAATTCGTAAAATGGAATGTATCGTAGTTTGCACTCTCAGCCGTCTCTCCCCAATTGGGATCTTCCCTGCGGACCAGATGGCCACGATCGAGGATATTGTCGACGTACAGGTCTTCGCCGATTTGGGCTTCGTCCGGGATGCGCCCGTCGTAGAGCCATTTATCGGGCGGACTGCGGACCACCTTGACGGCCGCCTCGCCGTCGATATTGACGCCTACGAACATCGGCATCCGTCGCGACTTCGACATCACCACCGAGAAGTGTTCGTAATCCAGGCGATTTTCCGCGTTACCTTCGATTTCCAGCACATCCCCTCTTAGTCTAGCAGGATCCGGGAGCGGGATCGCGAAACCAAGGAAGTTGGCGTTGTATCCCGTACGACCTTCGAACCGCTCGGGAGGAGAGCGCCTAACCCTGCGGGCACCCTCCAAGTCAGCTGCCTCGAGGCCGGCATCACCGGCGCGAGGCGCCACGAACTCCAAGTCGGAAAGAAAGGGACGCGCCTCCAGATTGAACTTCATCGTCTTCCCCTCACGCGAGCATTCTTGCTGGGCTTTGGCTGTTTTCCGGTAAGCAAGAGCGAGTCGTACTTTTCCATGAGTTGCGACATCACTCGTACTCTCTCTAGGGCCACACCGTGAAAGCAGGTGACAAAGCTTTTCAGGAGGCCGCAAACATCGACAAACTCGATAAGTCGGAGCAACAAGAAATCAGCTTGGCGGGCTTTTTGCAGTTCGGAGAGCAGTCGCTCCGGGCGCATATCAGCAGGCCAAATTCGGCGCTCGCGTGAGAACCGTTCAAGCACGTCGCCTAACTGCCCCGGGGCATATCGCACGACATCGATTAGCGCGGCTCGGATGGGATCATAGAGCTCGGGCGTTCGACCTCGAACGAAAGCACGCAGCTGGCTGTTTTCCAAAATCTCGGGGTGCGGGCGAACCGGTTGATTTGAATTGTACATCTCACTGAGCGCGAGATAACGATGGACGTCGCTTTTCTGAAGAAGGAGCATTTGAACCCTTGCTTCTTCAGAAAACTCGAACGGACCGAATCCTCTTTCCGCCGATGACCACCCTTCGTCCGAGAACGCCTGGCTGAGCGACATTGGAAGTACAGGATCGATATCGAACGCGACCAGGTCCAGCGCGATCATTCTCATGCCGTCAAGATCAAGCATATCGCCCGAAGTCATCCACGGTCGGTTTCTACGTGATTGGAACAGCGAAACGTCGCACGCTGCTATGCGAGCAATGGCGATCAAAGGAACGTAGTCAACCCAACCCGGGCGTATGTCGAGATCGCGCAGTTGCCACTGCTCGACCACTGTTCTCCCACTGCCCAAGGCGAGGTGCGCGCAAGCCCACTTCCACGTCCAATGATTAGTCAGGCGCTGAAACATCGATGACGGCAGTCTACCAATCATCTGCCGCGATAAGCTCTCCATCGAAGGCGCCGCTAGCCTCGTCGCCTCCAGAAAGTCCGCTGATTTGAATGCGACGTCGACACGAGCGGCCAAATCAGCATCGTCGAAGATTTCCTCGAGCGTCGCTTGTCGACGGATTGAAGGGGAACTTGGAGGGCCCGGCACTTCGGCCGGGACGCCGTAAGTATCGGTGCGCTGCGGCGCGGAGGCGCTAGGTGGCTGGGAGGCGCGGATGACACCCGCTTTCGATCGCCTTTTTAAGTTGCGGACTTCCACGTCTCGCTTCTGGGGTTCAGGTAGCGCGGCCCTTTCCTCGGAAGTCAAAGACTGTTCATCTTTCAGCAGAATCGCGCGTGCGGCCGGAGGCATCGCGTGAATGTCGTCCCGTCCAATATGGAGTACCCTTCGCGCGAGCGCCTCATCTACAGTGATCGCAGAAACGTCTCCGTAGAATGCTCGATAGTAGGCAGCCATGGCGGGCGACTCCGGCTCTTGCACCCGAGATGGTTCCTCGTACCATTCCGCGGCCCTTTGCTGCACAAAGCGTACCCGAATATGCAGATCCGATGGCTCACCGTCTGGGGTTCGCGTCGTACCGCAAAGCATCGGCAGCATAAGCCGACGTAGATTCGTTACGTGCCGGACCTCATTTGGCCCGTAAGAGTCGACCAACCACGCTTCCTTGGACAACGCGCGTAGAAGATCCTTGGCTCGGTCAATGTCGATATTGCCTAGCCCGCAAGGTCCGGCGAGCACATCGCGAATGAGTTCAGCAGTAACCGTCTTAAGCGCAAGACCGGGATGGGCGAGCTGGCAAATCTGCTCTTTCGGTATCGTTCTTCTGTCGTTCGGCCCTCTCGATACTATGTGGTCCTTAATTCTATCCAGGAACCTCGAGTACAGGACTCTCATTGCCTCGACGGTTCCGTATAACGTCGCGCCCCCCACATCGCGAGCGATCTCGTCGAGCTCTTGGCTGCTCTTTTGTGCCGCAAATTTAATTAACACGATGAGAAAAAGCGGATACCACCTGATCTTGGACTCCGAAATGAGCTCAATCCACTGCTTATTGAATTTGTTCTCCGTATCCCTTACTCGCAAAAAGTCTCCGGTCTCCTGTGGGGAGAACGGCCCGAGTTCGAGGTGCCCACAGAACCAAGCTGGCAGCCTACGGGGTTCGCTTACGAATGGTTGGATACGTCCCGCAACGATAGCCCTGACGGTCTTGAACGCCGGCGACCCATCTTCAGTTTGAAGGTCCATGAGCCGGTCTATCCAGGATAGGACCAGCCCGAACGGCTCGCGCTCAAGTTCCTCGTCGGCCAGCCCCATTTCAGAGGAAACAATCAGCTCCTCAAATGTATCGACGACGAGAAGGAGGTCATGCCGAACCGCCTGACGACCGAGGGTGTCACCGAGTCGCTCAAGCAGGATGTCCGCGGACTTGAGGTCACTACTGGTTTCAGCAGCGACGCGAAGCGCGTCGCGTCTGAGTTCGTCCATCTCGCCGTCCAGTTCCGTCCGCGCGCGTCCAATTTGGCGAGTCAGTTCCGCCGTCCAATCTTTCTCCGCGCCCAGCGCCAGATTTGGCCGATCATAGTCGAGCAGTACCGTAATTGGGCCGCTCCAATCGTCCTTCCGCACCGTTCTTACCAGTTCGGCCACCAGCGCCGACTTTCCACTCCCCCCAATCCCGGTGAGAAGAAGCGGCCGCAACCAATCCAACTTCTTTGGGTCGGCGATAATGCTGTCAAGTTCGATCGAGCTCTCGACGTTTCCGTTGGCAGCGTAAGCCGTAAGTAGTCCTAGCTCGTGAGTTCGTCCAACCAACTTCGGCGCGACGTGACGTAACCTTTGCTCATCATCCATCCTGGCGAGCTTCCAACGGGGATCCGACTTGCCGGTGGGTGAAGGCTTCTTACGAGCCCGATGTACGAAGTCCTGAGCCGAAGCAAGGTCCTGCAGCTCGGACCTCGATAGCTGCTGGTTCTCCAGGAATTCCTCGTAGTCTTCGTTCTCTCTGAGGAGTGCGATGAGATAGTGTGCGAAGCGTTCGCTAGGATGGGGTTTCGCTTCTTGAAGGAGAGTTTCAAAGTCGGTGCGCGCAATCGCACGTTCCAACGCGTCGTGCCGCGCTCTGGCCGTCAATTTCCAATACATTCTATCTTCGAACACAACTTCCTGAACATGATCAACGATCTTGTCCAGGATGCGCTCGCCCATGCCGCCGCTCTGAGCCAACTCCAGCAACTCCAGCGGATCGAAGACGCCGACAAGCGCGGCGCGGGCCAGCACCTCGTCGGTCTTTTCTCGGAGCCGCTGGTCGGTGTGGGCTGTCATGTCGTGGTCGACGGCATAAAGATGTCATTTACGATTTTGGCGATGGCAGCACTCCTGCTCAGAGCTCCCTCTTGGCGTTCCCGCTTACGCGTTTCGCGCTCGCGCTCGCGCTCGGCTTGTTTTTCTTCTTCGGTAAGCATCTCTCGCTCAGCGAGCATGGTCGCGATGCGACCAAGGCTGAGCAGCATGCGGTCGGGATCTGCACTGAGCCTGTTGCGGATCCAGGCAATGACGTCTTCGATATTCAGGTGATCCTTTAGTGGATCAACCGATTTGGAGTTGACGTTTTTAAGGGCCGGCATGTCCGGATCGGACATGCCAATCAGAACGAGACGCAACTTCTGTCGCGTAGCGATCTCCGGATAGAGCTTTTCGAGAAACACCCTCGTCGACGTGTCGCTAATCTGGTGCCGGTCCATTTCGTCGATCGCAATCCAGATCGTGTCCCGCGTTGCGTCCTCTTCCATTACGTTTGCTACATCGCGAGCAAGTGTCGCGATCGTATCGTTGATCTCGGTCGATTCTCCGGCACCCGCCAGCTGACTCGGTGAAGTCAATTTTCTTGAAAGATTGTTGCCGACGCTGATCCTATCCAGAAGCAGTTGCGCCGTCGAATACGCATTGTCCTTAATATCTGATGCGTTGATGGTAATGAGTCGATGCCAGCCCGGCGCAAGGGCATCATCAAGAATTTCGTACGAGAACGATTTGCCGATCTGACTGAGAGGCTTCCGGTCCAAGCCATAGTGAATCTGAACGACCAGAATCTTGGGGCCACCTGGCGTCTGGGCGGCGGCAATTGCTTCCTGCAAACTGTAACGACCGATAAGTGCCTTTCCGCTTCTCTGGAGCGTGCACCGCGGAGCGCTCAGGCTACCCATGCGCGACTTGATCGTCTCCTGGGCCCTCTGCATGATTTTGGACAGTGGGATTGCTACGTTCGTCGCGTGCTGTTCGACCTTGCCCTTGGTCTTTCTTTCTACCTGGTAGACAAACTGATGCAGAGCCGCCGGCTTCATGTCGTAGGTGAGACAAGGTCCACCCGACGATCCGCGTATCGTATTCGCCGTATGCAGAACCCGCTCACCGCTGGCTGCGATGCCATTGAACTTCGGCACGGGGCTACTGGATTCGAACTCGCCGGGTGAGAAGCGCATCGTGAAATTTCCGGGATGATGCGATACGATCATCTTTCCTGTAGCCTCGCGAGGAGTCTCATTCACGAGGTTGTAGTATGGTCGATCAAAGCCCGCCGGCTTGTTCAGCTCGATCACTACGAAATCTAGATAAGTATCAAGCTGCTGGGGCTTCCAATTGCCCAGCCTCTCCTCTGGATCTGCGCTAAGTCGGCTACCCACCACGAGCCAGTCTTCCGTGACACCATACGTCCACTTGTTTCCGATTTGACCCGCTCTGACTTCGTAGTCGAACTCGACCGAAAGACGAGAAGACAGCCGTCTATCCGGAACGCCGGGCCAATCGGGCTCTCCTTGGGGCCCTTCTAAGCCAGCCTCGAAGGTTACGAGCGAACTAATGACATGCCAGCATGTGAGCACCAGTCTCGGCCCGATCAGAAGACCGGTCCCGGTCTCTAGTGATCCGTCCGAGAGCTTGACGGTGAGCTTGCAGGTGTTCCTTGCCAGCCTCGGCATTCCCTCTTTGATTTTGCCCGCATCGGTCATGGGCGTGAAATCATCGAGAATCTTCTGGAGCGTCGCCCGGTACGTTTCTTCTCCCTCTTCGTCATCCAGCAGGTCGGAGGCTTCAACTTCTGTTGCCGACGACGTGAACAGCCGCTCCGAGTACGTCTTAACGAACGAAGCCAGGAATCCCTTTCGTTCTGCTTCCTCCAAAGCAGCCTCGAAGTCCGCACGATTTAGGCCGGGTCCCAACGGCACCGGTGCGCCCCTTTGACGAAGCGCCGTGATCGTCATAAAGCGTCTGGCGCCCTCATAATTCGCCGCAAATTCGTCGTAGCACTTCTTGAAGATATCTCGCGACGCAGTGACCTGTTGGGCGAGCTTGGATGGACTAAGAGCGGTGTTGGCTCCGTTCGGCATTTCAGGCTGTCCATCCCAATCGCTCAAGGATCGCGGCTGGCACCTGACCGGATGCGCGCACAGCCGCAAGAGAATGGGCGTAGTTCGCCGTCAGATTTCGCCCAGCAAAATGCAGACCAAGGATCGGGAAAAAGTCGATAAGTTGCGACACGCATGAGCCGGAGCATCCAGCGAGCGTCGTCGAGTCGTGCGAGAACACCCAGCGATGGGATTGATCGTCGCCTAGGCTGCCAGCGACATCTTCAATGCGTCCTGGCGCCAAGTATTTACGCCCGTAATCGAGGCCAAAGATTTCGCCGAGCCGTTTGGCAATATCGTCGCGAACTTGATGGGTTTCGGGATCTTCGAGCGCAGATACGTCTGGCCTCGCAGGATAGCCGACGACGATGAGCTCAACTTTGCTCTCGCCAACATCCCTGTCGCCGACTTGAGACATCTTTGTAGGAAAACTCGAACTTCCGTTGCTGGTCTCGACCTCAAACAAGGCCATGTCCAGATGAGCGAAATTCACCTCGCGCCCTATTGTATCGCTGCCGGCGAACACTAACGACTTTATTCGGAACTTTTTCGCAGAGCCCAGACCGCGATCGTCGAAATTGATGGAGGCATTGTCTTGTACAATCCAGGTAGACGGCCCTCTTCCGCGGATCTCGTCTGCGATGGCTTCCGCCACGTGACGGTTCGTCATAATCAGACCTTCACCGACGACGAAGCCCGTTCCGACATGCTCGCCATCCAGATCGACGCGACCGACTCTTTCGAAAAGCGTCTGCAGACCCTTCGGGTCGACCTTGAAGGTGTCCTCCCATTCGGTCGCCGCCAACGCCGCCGGATCGACCTTCCCGTCTGTAATCTTCAGGGCGGGTCGTCCGGTTAGTCGGACAAGTGCCTCTATGTCTGCGCGCTCGGTCCAGATCAGATTGTGCGCGCCGCCCGATCCCTCGGCCTTTTTGAGCAGTTTTTCACTTCGATCGAACAGGTCACGCCGTCGCGACTTGCTTTCGGGCGTGGCGTCGGGACGATCATCCATTTTTTTGATGGCGCTGTTGAGCCGATCCTGTATCTCTTGTGCACTCCTTCCTCGAAGAGGAGACTCTGCGCTGACTCCGGGACGCACGATACGAGATCGCGACAAGAGCGTTCGAAACGTGCTTTTGGCCTCTGGTTGCCGATCGAGTGGGGCTATCAGCTCTGGAGCGTACTCCAGCCGCGTCAGCACCCGTTGGAGTACGGGGGGTGCACTAGCGCTGAGCCCCGACGTCGGCTTCGGCCGAATGCGCGACTCGACAAGGCCCGCTTTTGTCGGATCCGACCGGCGTCGCTCATCCGCGGCCAGGAAGCTCGCTTCGGCGCCGTATCTTGCCCAATCGAACCCCTCGATTTTTGCACGCGACGCTGCAAGTTCGAACACCGTCGCCGTATCTCGGTCTTCCTCTGACAAGCCAGTTGGTGCTGCGGCTTCGGCCGTCGCAGAGGGTGACGGAATTTCGGCAAGCGGTAGCTGCAGGAGCGACTGCGCATCGACGATCCCCGCACCGTAGAGATTCCCATTCCAGCCCGCAGGTTTGCGAGCAGTCCGCCGTAACGCCGCGCGAAACAGTTCCTGAACGTGGTCATTGCGGCGCTTCGCTTCGGCACGAACGCGATCCCGGCCAAAGTGGGAAAGCCAAATTGCGGCCGCGCCGGCCGTCAGCGCCGTAGCGAAGGACGTGCCTTGGCCACCGGCAACGACACCAGTTTCGTTGTCTTCAGGGGTACGACGGGCGACGAAGACGTTCTCAGCTGGAGCGGAGACGTCAACGGCCGAACCGCGGCTCGTGCCCTTCCATGGCACGTCGCCGGCATTCACGCCAGCAAGTGCTATGGAGTTGCGGTCGGACGCGGGGTAAACCACGAAGCCAACGCAATTTCCGGATGCAACCACCACGATGCAGCCGGCGGCGACCGCCTTTTCGAGTGCCGCAGCAATCGAAGGGCTATAAATTCCGCCGAGACTCATCGAGATGATGTCGGCATTGACCGATACTGCGTGCAGGATTGCACGAGCTACCGGAGCACCATCGAAAATCTTGACATCCTCGATGCACCTGATGGGAATGACTTTGGCGAGAGGGGCCGCGCCGACGATCTTCCCCTGTACTCTGCTGGCCACAACGCTGGAGGTTGCTGTACCATGGCCCGGATTGGCAGTTCCGGCGCGCAGCGGATCTTTAGGATCTGAGCCTCCCTCGAGCACGTTCGCGGCTCGCTCGAGGTCGAACATCCCCAGCTCCAACTCGGGATGTGTAGCAATGCCCGTATCGGGCTGAGCAACGAGAATGCCATCACCCTTGCCGTTCTCCAGAGTCCAAGCCAGGTTTGCCTTGATCGCGTTGGGAGCCCAGTGCATGTCCTCCGGTGCAGCGGCATCTGACCAGCAGAATGCATTCGTGATTGCCGACTCAGGCGCACCATCGCGCAGAAGGCGTGCATCGGGCTCGGCATAGAGAGTTGATCCAATGTCAGGCACACAAGACACAAGGCTGAGCTTATCGCAAAGGAAATCGGCCGCAGCAAAAAGCCGGGGCGGCGCAATGGTGCGTGGCACACCCGGGAATTGAAGCACGAAAAACTTTGGTAGCTGGTCATCCAACGGGCGAAGATCGAACTTATCCGATCCAAGAATGGATCTGAGCTGTACTCCGGCCTCTGCCAGGTCCGGCGCGCTCGGAAATTCCAGGACGAACCTGATGATATGCATCGGAAGGCCATCGACCGTGCCATGTGCCTGCCGCGCAATCTCCCTGAGAACCGTCTCTGAAATAGAGACGCTGGTGCCTTCCGCTGCCATTTTCTCCTCGACAATTATTGGTTACCGGCTGCAGGCGCCGGCAAAAAGCCCGCTTGAAAATGCGATGTGGAACGGAGCAATCACCGACCGTTTCAACCATCAATTGAAACGTAAAATCAATCAATTGTCCATGGCCCGTGAGTTATCTCGAACGTTTTTTTTCGCGTAAGATCGCTTCACGCGAGCGTCCGTTGCCCATCTCGGGGCAGCATGATTGACCGTTCGGGATCAGCCGGAGGCGCACGCGTTGACATGTTGGGTCAGGTGGTGCCTTCGAATTGGAGCCCTGGCGCGTATTTTTGTCTGAAATTTGGACTGTTTGCCGACATTAAAGGTTCGCTATCCGCGCTCGTCCGATCGGCCGGTACGTGTTTGGACCAGCCACTTGAGTTCGACCTGCACCGCACCTTCCGTAAGAACGTCGAGATTGCGATGGAGCACGACGACATCATGCCTGCCGGGAAGAGATAGCATTCGGCGAGCCGCAGTCTTCAATCGTTGATGGCCTTCACTAGGTGTTTAGTCCCGGCATTTGCTGGAGCGGATTGAGCTTGAATCGTTCTGGCTGGGATGTCCAGCATTTGCAGATGTATTCGTAGGGCGTGAGGCCTTTCAGGGTCTTCAGCCGCCGAGCATAGTTGTAGGCGTTGATGAAGTCAGCCAGGTGAGCTTCGAGCTGATCGTGTCGATCGTAATGGTAGCGTTGCACGGTCGCTTCCTTGATCGTGCGATTCATGCGTTCGACCTGGCCATTGGTCCAGGGATGCTTGATCTTGGTCAGCCGATGTTCGATCCCGTTCTCTTGGCAGCGCATGTCGAACATATGCGTCGCGTATCTTGCCGTCGGGCCGTCCGCATAGCGCGGGGGGAAGGTGAACTGGATCCCATTGTCGGTGAGAACCGTGTGGATCTTGTAGGGGACAGCCGCGATCAGAGCTTCGAGGAAGGCCGCGGCCGAGGTCCGTCCCGTCTTCCTGGCCAGTTGCACGAACGCGAACTTGCTGGTGCGATCGATCGCGACATAGAGGTAGAGCTTGCCTTCGGCGGTCTGGAGCTCGGCGATGTCGATGTGGAAATAGCCGATCGGATAAGCCTTGAACTTTTTCTTCGCGGGCCTGCTGCCTTCGACCTCCGGCAATCGGCTGATGCCATGGCGCTGGAGGCAGCGATGCAGGGATGACCGCGTCAGATGGGGGATGGTGGGCTGCAGAGCATAGAAGCAATCGTCGAGCGGCAGCAGCGTGTGCTGCCGAAAAGCGACGATGATCGCCTCCTCCTCGATGGAGAGCACGGTGGACTTGGCTTCCTTGGGGCCTGTCGGGAGATCGGCGACCGTCCCACGCTGCTTCCACTTTGCGACAGTCTTCTGGTTGATCCCATAGCGCTTAGCGAGGCCTCTCAGGCTCTCTTGACTATTTTGTATTGCTCGACGGACTGCCTCCGTCGTGGTGGCGCAGCCGTGTAAAATCTGTCCCATAGCGCTTCCTTCGAATCGTGCGATAAGGATGCACCATCAAAGTCTGGGACTAAACACCTAGCATTACAGTTGCTTTTATTGCGGGCTTCTGAATCCATGGGCAACCATGATTCGAATGTCGTGGGCGCGGGCCGCGTCGGTTGAGGAGACGCTTGCGTTGTGGGCGGCGTCGCTTCGAGAGATCAAGCAACGGATACGTCCGTTGTTCACGCAAGAGCGTGTTGCGACGAATGCAGGCCTGTTCCTGGAAGGTCTGCTCGGAGATGAGCAGCGCAAGACCGGTTGGATGCGCGCGGAGGCGGCTGGCGATCCCGGCCCATGGCGGCAGCAGGCGATTCTGGGTCGTGGAGACTGGGACGCTGATGCCCTGCGCGATATCGTGCACGACTATGTCATCGAGCATTTGGCGGATGACGATGCGGTGCTGGTGATCGACGAGACCGGTTTTCTCAAACAGGGCAAAGCGTCATGCGGAGTGGCGCGGCAATACACTGGTTCGGCAGGGAAGATCACGAACTGCCAGATCGGCGTCTTCGCTGCCTATGTTTCGCGTCATGGCCATGCGTTCATCGATCGCGCGTTGTATCTTCCGAAGGAATGGACCGACGATCCAGATCGTCTGGAAGCCACATATGTGCCTGCCGATGTCGGCTTTGCGACCAAACCAAAGCTGGCGACGAGAATGATCGCGCGCGCGATAGCCGCGTCTATACCATTCAAGTGGATTGCCGGTGATACCGTCTACGGTGTTGGCAACATCGAACAGCAACTACGTCGGGCAGGCAAAGGCTACGTGCTTGGGGTCAGCAGCGCTCATGTGTTTCGATCCTGGGGCAAGCGACCGCCGGTCGCTGGTACGGCTGCAGACCTCGCCCGGACGCGGCGCTCATCCGACTGGAAGCGCCTGTCGGCGGGAGCCGGAACCAAGGGGCCGCGGCTGCACGATTGGTGTTATCTCGAATTGGCCGATCTCGAGGCCGAGCAGTCCAACAGTGCAAATGACGGTTTGTGGACACGCGGTCTACTGATCCGTCGTCGCATCGCCGATGATGACCTCGCCTTCTTCACCACCTGGTGCCCAGCGGGAACAGCCATTGAAACGCTGGTCGCGGTCGAAGGCCATCGATGGGCGATCGAGGACAGCTTTGAAACCGCGAAAAACGAGTTCGGGCTTGATCACAACGAAAGCAGGTCCTGGCATGGCTGGCACCGTCATGTGTCCCTGGTGATGCTCGCCTTCGCCATGATGGCCGCGATCCGACATCGCGCTAATCCGCCACCGCCCAAAAAAACGAAACGGCGCCCCCCGGCAAAAGCCAAAGCATAACCACCCCACCACTGATCCGTTGGTCAATCCAGGAAATACGCCGCATTGCCATCAGACTTGCTCGAAAGCGGATTCAACCCGCACACATCATCGCATGGTCTTTCTGGCGCAGAGCTCACCAGGCTGCCGCTCAACGCGCCCACTTCAAATCAAAAAAGCAACTGTAATGCTAGTTCGGTCCGCGCGTGAAGCAGTCTTCGAGGAGTCAGAGGTACGTGGCGCCGACGGTTCACACCGGCAGTCTCCTTTCCATCTTTAAAGTAGGTCAATGAGGTGAGAGCGAATGCGCTCGACGACCTTCGCGCCGTTGGCCGCATCGGGAGAATGATTCTGAAACAATCGGAGACTCGCAACCACCAGTACCGACATTCGCTGTTGGAGGCCGTTTGACTTAGAGCTAGCCGCAGTGGGACCGACCATCAGGAAGTCGACCTGCCGCCCCTGCCTCCCGAACGCAGTGAGCATCTTCTAAGCTATTGATTTTCTTGCTGTGGCGGATCCTTCCGTCCCGTTTTGTTCACGCTCGTTTCACCCAATTCGTTGCGATTTCGTTGCGGCGGTCTGGAGCGAGAACGGTGAACATCGCCGCGATTCCTCGGAGCCCAACAGTTCGCCTCGCTGGATGCACGCCTTAACGGGTGGGTATGGCGAGTCTGGCTACCTGGTCTTGAAAGCCATCGAACGATGCGCTGCGCCACCGTCGCCGTTTGCGAGATTGGGACAGCTTGCCGTCGGGGAGGATCGGTCAGTGCGCTCGCTTTTGCGCCAACAACTGACAGTCTGAGCACCGGTGAAAATTCGCTCGGTCCGGAACGAGATCTCCCATGTGCGCGGGTAGACCCGCGATCCGCCGCCCAGTGAGATGCGGATACTGCCGCAGACGGGGGTCTCGAGCGTCTGGGCCCAGCTCCTGCTCGCGCGCATGCTGACGAAGGCCGATAACCTCTGTCGCCAGCGCGAGGCGCTGCGGGCGCCCCCTTACGCTGCAGGGATCAAAAAGATGGATGCAGAGGCAAGAATGCTAACGGTCGGTTCGAAGGCCGCGGTCGCTGAGTTCAAGACCATCGCGATATTCTGCGGCTCCGGACCGCTGCTCTCCCTCACCGCATGAGCTACGGCCCGGATCCGGCAGCCGTCTGAGCGGGCGCCGCGGGGCAGACTAGCAAGCGTTCGCCCGCGCCCGTTCGCGCGCCTCGCGTCGACGCTCGAGACGCGCGCGTCGCCACCTCGCCCGTTCGGTCGGCTGCGGTAGCCGAGGCAGCGGCGCATCCACCCTCTCGGTCCACACTGTCTCCATTGGCTTAACGGAGCCAGGATGGGCCTCCATGAATTCCAGCACGGTGCGCCCCTTAGCGGTGATCTTCCAGCCACCGTTTTCGCGCTCGACGAGTCTTTGCGAAAAGATGTCGAGATTCGGAACGCGCGCAGCCAGCCGCTTGGTGCGATCGGTCCACTCTCGACCGCTGGTCGCCAGGATCGCCATGTCGCGCTTAAGGTCGGCCATCACGGCAAATCCATCCGGGTAGCTCACCAGGATCTTCAGCACCGTGACCTGAAAATTCACCCCGCCCCCCGTCGGCCGTCAGCGCCACATGGTGGGCGCTTGTGAGAGAGCTTCGCGCCCGACCTTCTTGAGGTGGTCCGGAGATTTGTCGCCCCGGCTTGCGGCTTCCAGAATTTTCGAAGCCACGTGGGTACGGGCACCGGTCTCGGATCGGGGAGACGTTTTCGCATACCTCGTCCAGGACCGCGCGCAAAAGTGCGGTGGTGGCAGGATCGAACATGGGGACCCCCCAGAAGAAAGAACTATCGTAACGCAACCACAAGGGCGTCGAATTTAAGCTTGTTAAAATCCCTAGGACTCTACATCGCGGCCTGGACTTGGCAACAGCAGCGCCAATAGCAAACGACCGACAGAAACGAACGATCGGATCATTGACATGATGCCGCCGACGGCAGCTGAAAGATTCTCCCATCTATCGAAAGGTAGCCCAGCTTGGCTCGGGACGCGCCGCCCGGCCCTAAAGCAGTCGCTTGTGCGTGATCAACGTCGTTGTAGCAGTTCAAAATATGTGAGGCGCGATGCCGTTAAGTCAGCCGACTGTGACTGGACTGCGCCGCTTTTCCAAACGCGCGCTAGGATTTAGCGCTTACCGGAGTTTGTGCGGAGCGATCTCAGCGCCTTAAGCCTCGTTTAGGCCGCAACGCATTGACCCTCCGAATGGCGGAATCAAAATCAGTTTGATTATTGAACGACTTCAAGGCGCATTTGGAAAACGGCTCTAGAACAGATTCAATTGCTTGGCAGCCGTTTCCAAGTGAAAGCAGCGTTCCACGTGGTTCGCTATTCCTGTCTATGGCTAACCCAAAAGAGCCATCGAGCTCTTGTGAAGGACCGTCGGCAGCCAGCCCGGCGGGCGTTCCCTCACCAGTCAGCGCACGATTGCCACACCGTCTAAGTTCCTAGAAAGGAACAGCATTTTCTTCGAACGACGAAATACTGCTGAAATAATGCAGTGTTCTGATCGCGCGTACCGGGGCTGGCCGCATACTTCACTTAGTTCTTTTTACCCGGAATTTTTGACAAGCGCGGGCCGCAGCAGCATCCTTGCTGCGGCCTTCGTGCGTTTTGCGCGAAGCAACCTTGACTCTGGGTCAGTGCTCCATTGATCTCCAGACAGAAAAAGCCACCGACCTTGGCGTAGGAACGCGATAGGCGTCGATCGCGCGGTTAGCGAGCATCAACTTCCGGTGCTCGCCTTTGAGGACCATCTCATCGACCGTCTTCAGAAGAAACCTGCTCGCTTCGGCAGAATCGATGATCTGGCCCGTCGACTCGAGGTAGTGCCAGGCAATCTGTATCGCATTCTCGATCAGCCACGGAATAGGTTCGCTCATCAAAATAGAACCTGCGTCGAATGCCTCCGTTCCTGCGTCCTCGGTCGAGCGGCAGTGTCGGCGCTTGCTCGCGAGGCGCGAGGCTGGCATCGAAGGTCAGATTTGCTGGCCTCATAAACGACTCGCATATCGGGAAAACTTGGCTAGTCTAATGCTTTCCCGCACGGGGGCGCCTCATGTTCGACGCAGCCACCACCGCGCTTTTGCGCGCGGTTCTCGACGAGGTTTGCGAGAGCGTTTCGGCGCGCGAAACCGGAGCGCGCACGCACGTCGCGTCAAAGATCCTGGAAGCCGCGACCCGTGGAGACGTCTCGCCCGAAGACCTTAGACGGGTCGGCCGCGAAGCCCTTTCCGGGGCGCCGACCATGTGGCGCTGAAAGCGAGACGCGGCGGTGAATATTCAGGTCACGGTGTTGAAGGTCCTGGTTTCCTACCCGGACGGATTCGCTGTGATGGACGACATCAAACGCGACATGGCGATCTTGGCGACCAGCGGCCGGGACTGGGCCGACCGGACCAAGCGGCTGGCTGCGCGCGTACCGGACCTCAATATATTTTCGCAAGGATTGGTCGATCGCGAAAGCGGTGGGTGGAAGATCACGGAAAAAGGTCGGGCCGTGCTCGAATTCATGGAGGCGCGCACCGTACTCAATCAATCGGTCGAGACGGCTCAGTCCGAGACGGTCGATGCACCCGTGCCCCCTCTGCCGCCGCTCGCGGACCGGGCGAAGCGACGCCGTGAACGACGTGAGCGCCGCCGTGAAGGACGCGAGCGCGCTCGATCGAACGCCTCCTGAAGCCGCAAGCGCGTCAGAAGCAACAGGACACACCTCCACGCCTGATGAGGATTCGACGAAGGAGGCGTAAGCGGTCGAAGCGGCCTCATGCGAAGCATTACAGAGTTGCATTCGCAATGAAAGCTGGCGTCGGTGCGCAGCAGGCGCCCGGCCCGCATCGTCACAGCCCTGACACTACGTTGCTGTCAACGCCTGGTCCAAGTCGGCGATGATGTCATCGATATGTTCGATGCCGAGCGAAAGCCTGACATACCCTTCTCTATTTGCGGCCAAACCACAAGTCCGCGACGTCTTCTAGGTGCAAGGCGGGGTCGTGGCTTAAACCGGGAGGTTGTCGGTCATGCCGGGCGGTAGCTCGCCTTGCGTTGATCGCTCGGCAAGGAGCTGCTTCTCGGCTTCATACCAGAACGTATCCATCTTCCCGCACGGTTCGCCTGCACCTTTCCAAAGCTCATAGGCGCGTTTGCGGATATCTTCTTCGCTTAAGTCTGACATCTCAAACTCCCCAGTTGCATTAGGCCCAAGCCGCCAATGGAACGGGAGTTCCTTGTGGCAGCATCGGTCGTCCTTCGGACCACACCGCGAACTCGCTTAGAAATCCTTTATATAATTGGAAACGTCGTTTCCTCCGCACGTTGGTGACAACAAAACCTACGGAGGAACTTTCATCATGCGGCTATTAGCATTCGCAGCACTCGTGGCGATCTCGTGTGTGACGGGACCAGCCATTGCCCAACAGACGACGCCATCGCAGAGCCTCCAGAACGAGGCGGACAAGGGCATCAAGACACAAAACTCAGGCGCATCGGGATACGTCGGTGAACAGGACAAGCCCGGCTCGGCCTCTCATATGCCAGGCGACGCGAATCGGGCGGACACATCCGGCACGGTTTCGACAGCTCCGAGCGCCCAGAATTCTGGGGCGGGGATTAGCGGAGCGCCTGGCGGCAAGAACGGTCCCTCGCAACAGGGCACGGTTGGCTCGGCGTCGCAGAACCTCTCCGTGCAGGAACAGGATCCGGCGAACGTAAAGGGACTGCCAGGAAACAAGAGCGGTCCGCCCGCAAAGCGATGACTTGCAACGTGCAACGTTATGCGCCCCGCATCGGCAACGGTGTGGGGCCTCTTCCGTCGCTCAGGAACGAAACGCAGGAGCGTGGCTTGGTCGCTAAAGGAGTTGCGCCGTGAGAATTTCGAGCATTGCACTTGTCTTGGCTATCCTCGCCCCCTGCCCAGAGCGGAGGCGGCGGTGGCGGTAGCGGTGGTGGCGCCGGCAGTTCCGCTGGTGGCGGCCTTGGTGGGGCCGCTTCCTCCGCGGGCGCGGGAGGCTCAGCCGCAACTGTTCCGTCCGGCACCGGCGCAGGGGCGCGGCGAATTCGTAACGGCAGCTCCGTCGACTGAAGCTCCAGCACGAATACCAATTCCGACAACAGGCAACGCTAACAGCACCGCGGCAGGCCGATCATGGCGCATTCTCCTCTGGCCGAACAATGAGCGCGTCGAAATATTGTTCCTGGCTTACGTCCGACGGTTCACCCGCGGCGGTGAGGCGAGGCCCGCGAGTTTGGCCCATTCCCTGCTAAGGCGAAGCCATGCTTCCTTATCGAGCGGGCTGATGGTTCTCTCCGCCTCGCGTTCACAATCCCTGGCTTCCTTGCGGCAATGGTCTGCAAATTGCTCGTCGGTCATCACTGCTAACGCGCGGGCGAGCGCTTGGTTGTCAACGCGCAATTGCGATTGAGACGATTGGGTAGTGGTTTGCACGCTATGGAGCTTAGGAACATCTCCGTCCGACTCTTGTTGGGCCGATGATCGTCGCAGAGCGTCGCTTAATGCGGCGAAAGGAGTACTGCGGTGGCCAGAACAGCGATCTTGAGGAAAGATCTTGAGCTTGTCGCGCTTCAGGAGATCCGCAGCTTTCCAGGTGGGGAGCATGTTGTGTCCGTCGAGATCGAATGCAGCGCAGAAGAGGACAGCGACATGGGCTGGCGACTTCATGTGATCGCCAAGGATGAAGCCGAGCTCGGCCGTATCAACTATGCCGCGAAGACCACAACTGAGAGATTGAAACGCCGGTATTGCCTCAAGTGGTGACCAGATGATCCATCACGTTTCTCTCGGTAGCAATGACGTTAAGTGCGCAAGAGCCTTCTACGATCCGCTCATGTCCCTCATTGGACTGCGGCTCCTTAAGCACTCGGAGCGTTCGCTGCACTACGGCGCCTCCGACTCCTTTCATTCGATATGGCTATCCACATCCCTATCCGCAGTGGCCTTCCGTTCCGACCCGCCGCGAGTTGACGATTTGACTCGGCCACCAACTCGGACATTCTTAGCGGGATACCTCGCCCGAGACGCATCACCCCGACCAGCCCCGGTGGCCGCCCAGTCAAGATTACACCCTTGGCGAGATGCGCGAGATGGGCGTCCGGGGTCCTGATCTATTGCTGCTCCTGCGGCCACCACATTGCCTTGAGCGCGGATCGCTGGCCTGATGAGGTGCGGCTGTTTGATGTCGACTTGCGCCTCGTCTGCACCGCCTGCGGCCGGCGCGGTGCCGAGGTCAGGCCGGACTTCAACTGGAACGGCTAGAGGGCCGATCGGTGGCATGGGTTATCGAAATACGAAGTGACGCGGCGGTCTGCTTCGTCACAGCCCCTTCCTCTTTCGTCGCCATGTCCAGTCTTTCCAGTTGACCAGCTAAACCAACAAGGCTCCTGGCGATATTTCTCAACAGGAAGGCTCGGCTTTCGGAAATGCCGGGACTCGAAGAAAGGGCTTTGTAGTGATTTGAGAGCTCTTTGCATCTGGCGGCCGTAATCATGCAAGCTCCACGAGTCAGTGACCATTTCCGACTCAATGTCGCGACGTGCTTCGGGTTCCAGCCGGCGAGATATTCTCCATGACGGCTGGTTCCTGAGTTCGGCTGCCAGTGCCTACGGTTGTCCCGATCCGCCTGCCGAGCCATAGACTTGCCCGGTCGCATAGCTTGCGTCGGCCGCTGCGAGTTGCACATAGATCGAGGCGAGCTCCGCGGGCTGGCCGGGACGGCCGAGCGGCGTCATGCCGCCAAACTTCTCGAGCTTTTCCATCGTGGCGCCGCCCGAAACCTGGAGCGGTGTCCAGATCGGTCCCGGCGCAACGCCATTGACGCGGATGCCCTTGGAGGCGAGCTGCTTCGCCAGGGATTTCACGTAATTCATCGTCGCCGCCTTGGTCTGTGCGTAGTCGTAGAGGTCGGGCGAGGGATCGTAGGCCTGCTCGGATGTCGTGCCGACAATACAAGAGCCGGGCTTGAGGTGCGGCAGCGCGGCCTTGATGATCCAGAACGGCGCGTAGATGTTGGTCTTCATGGTCGCGTCGAAATCTTCCGACGAGACGTCGGGGATGGACGCGCGGGTCTGCTGACGTGCCGCGTTGCAGACGATGATGTCGAGTCCGCCGAGACCTTCCATGGCCTGCTCGACCAGCTTCTTGCAGAAGGCTTCCTCCTTGAGGTCGCCGGTGATCGCGAGGGCGGTACGGCCTTCCTTCTTGATCAGCGCGATCACCTCCTGCGCGTCGGGCTCTTCCGCGGGCAGATAGTTGATGGCGACGTCGGCGCCTTCGCGCGCATAGGCAATCGCAGCCGCGCGGCCCATGCCGGAATCGCCGCCGGTGATCAGTGCCTTGCGGCCAGCGAGCCGTCCAGAGCCCTTGTAGCTGGTCTCGCCATGGTCTGGTCGCGGCTCCATCTTGCCGGCGAGGCCAGGCCAAGGCTGCGACTGCTTCTTGAACGGCGGTTTCGGATAGCGGGTAACGGGATCGATCAGGTCCTGCTCGGCCATATCAGTGTTTCCTTTCGCGGTCGAAGATGCCAGCGAGGCCGCAACGAGCGTTGCGCTCGCCGCATGCACGAGGTGCCGGCGGGATATAGAATTCTTGCCTTGAGCGGTCATGAGGGTTTCCGCGACTTGCCGTCTCGTCCGTGGGACCTGCCGTCTCGTCCGTGGAGAGGAGCATCGTTGCCAATGGAGGACGCGGGGCGGCCGGCGTCCCCGGAGAGACCTATTTCGACTGTCCGACGCTCGGTGCCTTGCCGAGCTCCTCCGCCATGTCGAGGTGATGGCGCAACGCCGGAAGCGTCTTGCCGGCCCAGTCCTTCAGCGCGGCATTGTCGCCACCGTTGGCGTAACGCTCGAACAGCGCTACCGCGTCCTTGTGCGCGCTGACCTGGTAGGAGTCGTAGTCCGAGCTGAAATCCTTGCCCGTGGCATCGTTGAGCTTGTCGAGCTTGCTCTGGTGCGAGCTGTCGAGCGCCGTCGGCAGTGTCGCCTGCACCTTGCCGGCGCCGACGAGGGACTTGAGTTCGCTGCTGGTCTTGGTGTGGTCGGTCACCATCTGGTGCGCGAAGCTCTTCTCCTGCGCGTTGCCCTTCTGCTCTGCGAGCTTGCTCGACTGCATCTCGAACATGTCGCTGACGGCAACCTCCTTGACAAAATCGGCAGTCGTCGGCGCGACACCGAGCGCCGAGTTGACGCCGGTCTTCTCGCCGAGCGACTGGGCGAGCGCTGGTCCTGCAAGAAGCACGCAGGCTGCGGCGATGATGGTACGTTTCATGGTGCGGGTCCCTCTGATTGGACACGCGGCTACGAGCCGCGCGGATCTTTGCGCCGATCAACACGGCGCCGGGACCGATGTTCCTAATCCGTCGGATGGCGACCGGTGCGGGGATTGATCGGATCAGTTGGCTTCCGCCGCAGCCGTTCCGGCAGGAACGGTTCGGACGGCGAGGCCGACGGGGCAGCACGTACATCGGCATGATGCTGCGCCCGCTCATGCGGCGTCTGGTTGGTATTGATCTGGTGCTTCACGTCGACGCCGTCGACGGGGTCGTTGACGCCGTGCTGAATGTCGCGGAAGTCGCTCATGGTTCACCTCATTCCTTTCCCGGCAGGATTTTTTCAAGCATCTGCCGTGCCGCCCCCTTGATCACGCCGCTTTGGTTGGGGTCACCCCTCATCAGGGCAAGCGAGAAGTTCTTGGCCTGCTGCAAAGTGATGTGCGGCGACGCCTGCCGCAGGAGCCACCTTTACTGAGATGCTTGCGATCGATTTACTCGGGTAGCATTTCTCGGTACTTTACCCCACGGCAAATCCGAAATTTTGTTATGGCGGTGGCGTTCTGTCGAGTGCGACTGAGTTGATCGTTGGTAGCAGGCCCCATTGCCTGCTATCAATACGTAGCGTTGGCATTACGGCAGAGGTCGGGGATCCGCCACACGACTCTTATGCCAGCGATTAGAATGGGCCATCCACTCGGCAATCGGCTCGCCATCGCGATGCCGGCCTCCGGCCTCCGCACCGGCCCAAGCCGCGACAGCCCCGAACAGCAATGCTGCAGCCGTCGAGAAGGCAATGATAATGCTCGCCGCACGAGCCCTTGAGATCGCGCTCTTGGCATTGGCCAACGTTGTATCTACCCGCCTTTCGGCCTCCGGCGCTGCCAGCCCGGTCAACGCCGTGACCTGCTGAACAAGATAGGCGCGATCCTCGGGAAGGACCCCGCTGTGGCTCGAAGCGGTTGCCAGAATTCGCGCGGCTTCAGCGCGCTCACCCGTCAGATCAACGTTCGGCGGTCGCCGAGGGGCACGGAAAAGATGGTCGAGCTCGAAACTTAGGACAGAAGGTTCGGTAGCCGACGGCGGCTGCGTAGTTGCGGACGGACGGTTTGCAGCACCCGCTATCAACGCGGTCAGAACGGCTCCGATCAAGACCGCCAGCGCCCAGGCAGCAACGCCATGCAGTCCGTCGCGCGTCTCGATGTCGTCGGTCGCCGAGGCGTAGGGTGGCCGGACGCGCCCGGCAAAATAGCCTCCGCAGCCAAAACTGATAAGGGATTGGAAGATCAGGTAGACACCCGACAACAGCCATAGCGCAACGGAGGCATCCCTCCAGGTCGGCGCAGCGGAGGCCATGCCTAGGCCGAGCGCTGTTCCAAAGGAGATCAGGATCAGCGACAACGCCGTCGCGACGAAGGCTCCGACAATGACGGACGTCCACTGCAACCCCCATGGCCTGGTCAGGCCGGTGGCTGGGAGAGTTTCGGTTTCGATCCCGGAGAGCGGTTCAATGGTCATGGCGTCTTACCGAAGACCGAGCAGCGACAGGATGAACATGACGACTACGATCAGGCCCACGAGATAGATGATCCCATTCATGTGAAGTCCTCCTCTTCGCGACTTCAATGCGAGACACGCGAGCAGGTTCCTTGCTGGCCCACAATGTGCCGCCTGTAATCAAGGAAAGCCGCGTTTCCCGATAACCGGGTAAGCACCGGAGGACTGCCGGGTTGCTTCAGCTGTCGCTCCCGTCCGGACGGGGCGCCCCGGATCAGGCTTCATCGGGCCTGGAAAGAAACCACGAGCCCGTGCCGTTGATGCTACGCCGAGGCGCTTTTTCGCAGGACGATCGCTGGAAAGGCAACAGCCATCAACCTCAGTCGACTCAGCGCGGCGCGCTTGGTTCCTGGCCACGGTGTTTCAGGCGCCCGTACCCCAGCGCCTAGCGCGAACGGCGTGATACCGCGCATTTGTTTGCGGCTTGATGAACAGAGCCGCGACGCTCGGATGCTGTCTGCGTATCTCGGTCTCGATCGAGATGACGCACTGCTCGATATCATCGGCGCGCTTGTCGTCCGCGAACTCGACGCTCAGCGCCGCGACGACCTCGGCCGGCGACAGTTGCACCGTCAGCAGCCCGTTGGCCCGGAGCACGCCGGGTGACCGTCGCGCGATGTCGAGGATGGATCGTGACAGATCGGAATGAGCGGGTTCGCCGATGAGCAGGCTCTTGCTTTCCCTGGCGAGGCCGATGGAGGTGATGCCCAACAGAATGCCGATCAGGATCGAGCCGACGCCATCCCAGACCGGCTGAGCGAACCACTCTGCCGCCGCGGTCGCGGCAACCGCAATGACGATGCCGATCAGCGCCGCGCTGTCCTCGAACAGCACCATGAAAGCGGGCGGGTCCTTGCTGCGCACGAAGGCCTCATACCACCCGAGGCGCGAGGTCTCGGACCGGAAACGCCGCCAGGCGAAGAGCCACGAGATACCCTCGAATACAAAGGACATGCCGAGCACGATGAAGCTGACGATCGGATCTTCGATCGGCTCTGGCGCGGTGACGTGGAGGACGCCCTGATAGAGCGAGACGCCCGCCCCGAGCGCGAAGATCAACAGAGCGACAATGAAGCTCCAGAAGTATAGCTCGCGCCCGTTGCCAAGCGGATGGGATTCATCAGGCGGACGGCTCGCGCGATGGTAACCGTAAAGCAGCAGCACCTCATTGGTGGTATCGACCACCGAGTGCACGGCTTCGCTCATCATCGCCGAGCTTCCGGTCCAGACCGCAGCTCCGATCTTGGTGACGGCAACGAGGAAGTTGCCGACGAGCGCGGCATAGACGATGGTCTTCGACGATCCTTCCGCCGTCTTGCTCACCCGACGACATCCTCAATTGACGACCGCGATCAACCCGCGGCGATCGGCAGCGACAGGCAGGTCGCACTTCATTTCGGATCCGGATCCGAGAGTTCGGCCCCCGGATCCTCAAACCGACCGCTGCGGGCGAGCTTCACAGCACGGCCCAGCGCCTTGGCTGTATTCAGCACCTCCTGCTGAAATGCGCGGTCTTCGTCCAGCTCCCGGTGAGAGGTCGCATATTGTTCCATGTAGCCGACGTAGCCGTCCGTCTCACCGAAGCGGCCGGCCGAAATCAGGTGCATGTCGGTCAGCCAGTCGGATAGGGTTCGGCGCACGCTCTCGGCGCCGACGCTGTCGCCGTGAACGATGAGGCCGAAATGGCGGCCGGCGAGATGACGCGGATACGGCCAACCCTTCAGCTCGAGCGCCTTGGCTTCGGCGACCTTCTTGCCATGCGTCGATGTCGGATCCGGGTTGCCGCCGTCGGCGCAGACCAGGCGATCCATCATCGCCTTGAGGCCGCCCGGCACGTGGTACCAGTTCACCGGCGTCACGATCAGGATGCCGTGGGCGGCCACCCAGAGCGGATAGATTTCGTTCATCCAGTCGCTGGTCTGGCCGAGCGAATAGTTGGGATAGCAGCTGCACGGCCAGTGGCAGAGCGGCATGGCGGTGGAGACGCACGACTTGCAGGGATGAATATTCTTGCCGAACTCCGAGGTCAGGCGAGAGAGATCTAGGATGTCGACGGCAAAGCCCTTCTCGACGAAGACGGGCTCGGCGAGTTTGACCATGCGCCAGGTCTTGGACATCTCGCCTGGACAGGTGTGCTCGCTGCGCGCCGAGCCGTTGATGACGAGGATACGCGGCGGCGCGCCAGCGTCGTCGTGCCGGCGCTGTGCCTCAAGGATGGCGGTACGCGCCGCCAGCCAGTCGACGGCGAGATCGTAGTCAGGATCGGCGAACCCCACACCCGCCTTCCGCGTCTCTGGCGATTTGCGCGAATGGCTGTAGGCATCCCAAGCAGCCCCGACGATCGCATCGAGTTCCCGCTTGAGCGGGGCGAAGGCAGGATCGACGAACTGGCTCCTGTAACGGCTTTCGAATTCCTCACGCGACAAATTGACGGGCGGCATTCCCTTGCGAACGTCCGGTTCCGTCATGCTGGCGCCTCGATGGATTGGTCCAAGCCGACCAACCCAGGGCTCGGGACACGGTTCCTAGGCGGTGTGGAGGAGGCAGTCTCGCTGTCGACTGTTCCCTCAGGCGCCGGCTATGAAGAATGATAGAGCGGCAGATTTGCAGGTTCCTGACCGCCTGATCGCGCGCCCCATCAGGAGCGCCCTTTCACCCCACGCGGGTGCGCCCGTTAGTCGACCTGTCGGACGTGATAGCCGGCCGGCAGGAGCTGGCCGCCTTCCTCGTCTGCGACTGGAACATCTGTGACAAGCCCTCGATCAAGGCGGGGTGCAGATGAAGCACGGACTCCGTGATCGTCACCTCCAGCGTTGGCTGCACTGATCCCGACAGAAGGTGGCCTCTGCGCAGCGTGCCATCCTGCAGGCCGAGCACAGCGTGAAGATGCAGGCTGGCGTTGCCGTCATCGCCTTGCGCGACGTCGCCGAGCACGCTCAGCCCCTCGCATTGCTGGTTGATTTCGATCGGCTTGTACGTCTTGGCCGCGAAATCGAACCAGCCGACCTTCGCTGGTGAGAGGGCGCCGATCGCCGAGACCGAGGCGCCGGTAGTATTCTCGCGATCGGCGAACTCGGTGATGGATTTGAAGACCTCCGCGCCCTGATCCAGAATCAAGACAAAGACCCACTCGACGCCGCTGTTGTGATATCCGCCGTGCGATCCTCGGTCCGGTTAAGTGGCCGAGATCGGGATCTCTCACGCTTCGACGACACGGCGCTCGCAAAGTAGGACGACGACCGGCGCTGCGCGGCTACTCTTGCGGCGGTTGTCCATTGGAGGCGGATACACCCCCGTCCACCGCTACGTTGGCGCCAGTCATGAAGCTCGCATCGTCGCTTGCGAGAAACGCGATCACGGCGGCGACTTCCTCCGGTTCGCAGACCCGGCTTAACGGGATCCGCCCGGCGAACTTCGCCAGCAGCTTCTTATCGTTCATCATGTCCTCCGTCATGCCCGTACGGGTGAGACTGGGACAGACCGCGTTCACGCGGATGCCCTTCTTGCCGAGATCCAGGGCAAGGGCACGCGTCAGATTGACCACGGCGCCCTTCGCCGCGTTGTAGGGGCTCATGCCCCAATCGCCACCGGTCCCGGAGACTGACGCCGTGTTCACGATCGAGCCCTTGGTCTTTTCAATATGGGGCAGTGCCGCGCGGCAACCATAGAACACGCCGTCGATGTCGGTCGACATTACCTTCCGCCATTTCTCGTCAGTGATTGAAGCCGGGTCTCCGCCTTCATGGACGCCGGCGTTGTTCACGATGACGTCCAACCGTCCGAAGCGGCCGACGACAGCCGCAACCATTCCATCGACGGCACTCGAATCCGACACGTCGGTGGCTTGCATCATTACCTGGTCGGCGGGCAGACTCTTGGCGACCTCTTCCAGTGAGGCTTTATCGCGATCGACCAGCGCCACTTTCGCGCCCTCCGTAACGAAGCGGCGCGCCGTCGCTTCTCCAATACCGGAAGCTGCTCCCGTGACGATGACGACCTTGCCGTGGAACCTGTCGACCATGCGAAACTCTCCTGCTGCTTTCAATCCTCATAACCGTCGTCGCGGCGGTCGGGTCCTAATCGCCGACCGATCTGGCCTTTTCAGGAACGATGTTCGAGAAGATCGATTGTTGGACAAAACCCCAAAACGAAGGATTGGACCCATGGATCTGACCGGCAAAAAGATCGCCATTCTCGCCACAAACGGCTTCGAGCAGGCCGAGCTGGAAGTGCCGCAGGAGCGCTTGAAGAAGGCCGGCGCGACGGTCGATGTCGTCTCGCTCGCCGCAGGCGAGATCAAGGGCTGGAACAAGAAGGATTGGGGTCGGCCGGTAAAGGTCGACAAGACGCTCGACGAGGCATCGGCCGCCGACTACGACGCAATCGTATTGCCCGGCGGGCAGATCAATCCGGATCTTCTCCGGGTTGAGCCCAAGGCGCTGAAGTTCATCAAGGATATTTTCGATGCCAAGAAGATCGTCGCGGCCGTGTGCCACGCCCCTTGGCTTCTCATCGAGACCGGGATCGCGAAAGGTCGCAAGATGACCTCCTTCAAGTCGATCAAGACGGATGTAGCGAACGCAGGAGCGAAGTGGGAGGACGCTGAGGTCGTCGTCGATCAGGGCGTCATCACTTCCCGCAACCCGGGCGATCTCGAGGCCTTCTGCGCCAAGATCGTGGAAGAGGTCAAGGAAGGTCGACACACCCAGCGCAGCGCGGCCTGACGACGATGGAGAGTGTCAAGATATCGGGCAAGGCGGGTCTTGAAACCCGCGTCGTCATCCTCGACTCCGGCGAGGAAGCGTTCACGACGCTCACCAAGTTCGCGAACGACGCCGCCATCACGGCGGCGTCGCTCACAGCCATCGGCGCCTTCGAAAGGGCAACCGTTGGCTGGTTCGATTTCGAGAAGAAGACCTACAAGAAAATCGAGGTCGCGGAGCAGTGTGAGGTGTTGAGCGCGATTGGCGATATTGCGGTTGGCGACGACGGAAAGGCGAGCCTCCACGTGCATGTGGTCCTGGGTCTGGCCGACGGTACAACCCGGGGCGGCATCTTCTCGAAGGAAAGGTTAGACCGACGCTCGAGATTGTCATCGCGGACACGCCAGCTCACCTCAGACGGAAGAAGGAGCCAGATCTGGGCATAGCGCTGATCGATATCGCAAAGGGAAAGACGTGACGGGTCGGTATGGTCGACGTCGACTAGACAGACTGCGTCGCACTAAGTTTCGTTCTTCCGATATCTCTCGCGCGTGACGTCTTCGGCTAGGCGATCCAACGCCCGGTTTCGATAGCGATAGCTAAGGACGCCGTAGATCAGCGCCGTGAGTAGTACAAGCGCTCCAAGGAAAAAGACGGCTTCGAGACCCATCTTGCTCTCCTTTCGATGACTTACGCCGCGCGTCGTTTTCTCGTCTTGGCAGCCTTCTTGGCGGACCTCGAACGCTCCGATGCCGGCCGCTTGGCCGAGGCCGCACCGCCCAATCGGCCACCTTTTCGAGATGGCGAATGATCTTCCTCAGTGCCGCGGCCGGATCCGCTCTTCTTCCCGCCGTGGGTCTCCTTGTTCACGGTCGCCCACGCGCGTCGTTCGGCTTCTTTCTCCGGGACGCCACGGTGTTCATAGCCTTCTTCGATATGCTCGGCCTGTCGCTTCTGCTTGTCCGTGTAACTTGACTTGTCGCCACGAGGCATGTCGTTGCTCCCGTCGGTTGGAATATTCGTTTTAAGACTCGGAAGGGCCGCCAGTTCCAATCTAAGGACGTCTCTCAACGCGGAAGCGATGCGAGGTGTGGGCATGCAAACCGATCATGCGCCCCGCTGCTCGCCGGCGGATCAGGAGGCGTAGCATCGATGGAGTCGTGCTGTTAGGCGGACCTCTTTGTCGCTTCCGCGAGTGCCGCCCGCGCGATCTCCGTCAATCCGGATAACGTCTTGTTGCCCTGGACGGCGCTGTCGAGCAGCTTTTGTGCGATTTCCCGTCTGATTTCGTGATCGCCCCCGTGAGGGAGTGATCGACAAGCTTCTTCGAGGGCGACATCGAGATTGGCCATCGTCCGGTCGTCTAGAGCTTTCATGGATCGTCGATGCTCCGGGTCGGCGGCTGCGGTCCGCGCGAGTGGGCCCATTCATCCAGGTGGGACGCGATGTCTGCTTAGCGGACTTTTTTGAGCATCCCTTCGCGGTCGCTGCCGGGCGGAAGATTCGATGCTTCTTGAGGGCTTCCTCGGCGAAATTGGCGAGCCGGTCTTTGAGGGAAATTGATTGCTTGAAACGACGCCGTTTCGACATGGCGTTGCTTCCTCCTCGGGCGGGATCACAACGGTGTTCTCGCCGCCGATAGTTGCCTCCGGCCGTTCGGCGACGGATTAAATTTAGGCCCCGGCGGTCGAAGCCGCCAACAAGAAAAACGGCGTGAGCGGCTTCACAATTTCTGGAACCAAACACGTTGCCGCGCTGCAAAAACCTTTCTTTGCGGCCACTTGCGCGTTCAGTGTCGCGGCGGACATTCGGGGCAAGTGTCACCGATAGCCCCAACGCCTCGTCGAGCTCTATGGCGGCTTCCTCCCGCGATACGCCGGACGGCGGGTCTTGGCGGGCTATGCCGAAGGCGCGTTCTCGGGCATGAGGATCGGCCGGTCCTTCGCCCAGCCATGCTCTTCACGTTCGTGAATGACGCCGACCTCCCCTCGTGGCTCCTTCGTCGGCATCAATGTTACTCTCTCCGCGGAGCGAATCCTTCCGACCCTGAATTCGTTCCGGGGTGGTCGCACAGAATTCAGAATCGGCACGGCCGCAGATCGCTACCTGTTCGGCCCGACTGCGCACAAGCCCAGGCCGACCGGCGATACGAATGACATTAAGGTTGCGCGCCGGGATCATGCACAGCGATCTTGGTCGTCACCAGTAGCGCTAAGCAGGCGAAGGACGACCGCCGCCCCCAAAGAACGAGGAAGCCGGCTGACCTTTTGGAGGGGTAAATGCGACCGGGAACGTTTGGGCGGCCAGCGCCTTTAGCGCTGTCTCCTCCTCGGCGAGGCGTCTCTCGATAAATTGGCGTTCGATGTCCGACAGCCTCGTCCCTAGCAGGCGTCGATAGCGGTGGATGTTGTTGCGGTGCGCACGAATGCGGGCAAAGTCTTCGTCGAGCATCGTCGTCACTCCTGACGGTCGTCACGGTCATTCGGTGCTTAGAAAACTGGGAAAGGGAATTTCCCGACGCAAAGATATTCGGGGCGATACCTGAGTCAAGATTCGGCGGCGGTCGAACGCCCAAATCTTGGCCGGCGTTTGCGGTGCCGCGATGGCCGACAGTTCTGCACCGCGACCGAGCGCGCATAAATTTTTTTCGATCCGCCCCTTGAAACGACTTCTCGATTTTCTAATTCATTTTTCGCCGCGAGAGCGGTGTGCCGGGCGCCTTCACGGGTCCGGCGCGGGCGCCGGGCCGGACACCAGACCCGCTCTGATTCCAGCCTTGCGCTCCTTGTATCCATCTTGCTCTTTGGAGGACTTGGTTATGAGGACCACCTTTGATTTCGCGCCCCTGTGGCGCTCCACCATCGGCTTCGACCACCTGGCCGACCTCGTCGACAGCACGCTCCGCCAGGCGAGCGAAGACCACTATCCCCCGTACAACATCGAACGCACCAGCGAGGACCACTACCGGATCTCGGTCGCCGTCGCTGGCTTCGGAGCCGACGATGTCGCCGTAACGGCTGAGCAGAATGCGCTCACGATCGAGGGCAGGAAGCCCGAGGAAGCGGCCGGCGAATACCTCTACCGGGGCATCGCCGCGCGTCCTTTCCGGCGCGTGTTCAACCTCGCCGACTACGTTCAGGTGAAGGAGGCCTCCTTCCGCGACGGACTCCTGATCATCGATCTCGTCCGCGAGGTGCCGGAAGCCATGAAGCCCCGCCGGATCCAGATCGGAAGCGGCGCCTCTCCCGCTTCGCAGATCGAGCAGAAGAAGGCGGCCTGACGCCTGATCGAGGTTCAACAGCGGAACGCGGCGCGCGCAAGCGCGGCCGCGCTCCCTGCCTCATGCAACAAAGGAGAAAAACCATGGCAGTTCGTGATCTCATTCCCTGGTCCAGAAACCAGGAGCTCGCGCCGGCGCGCGCCAGCCACGATCCGTTCATGACGCTGCATCGCGAAATGAATCGGCTGTTCGACGATGTCTTCCGCGGCTTCGGCGGCACAAGCCTGTCGCCGCTCATGGAAGGGCAATTCGGTTGGCCAAAGATCGAGCTCAGCGAGACCGAGAAGGCACTGACGATCTCGGCCGAGCTTCCCGGCATGACCGAGAACGACGTCCAGATCGAAATCGCCAACGGGGTGCTGACCATCTGCGGCGAGAAGAAGAGCGAGCGCAAGGACGAAGGCAGATACTTCACCGAGCGCTACTACGGCTCGTTCCAGCGGCAGATCGCGCTCGAGGACGTCGCGGAGGACAAGGCCGAAGCTTCGTTCAAGAACGGCGTCCTGACGATCTCGCTGCCGAAGTCCGAGAACCCGCGGGCCGGCGTCAAGCGCATCGCTATCAACTCGCAGTAAACACCATCACGGGCGGCGGTCGTCGCCCCCCGTAACCCGTCCCGACGAAAGGAGCGTAAAGGGAGGCAATCGATGACCAACGCCAACACGAACACCGGCAATCTCGATCCATTCTTCCATCCGGCAGCGCACTATGCGTCTCCGGAGGACGTCCTGAACGACGACGAACTCTCCGGACCGGAGAAGCGGATCATCCTGTCGTCATGGGCGTCCGACATGTTCGCGGTCGAATCCTGTCCCGCGCTACGCGAAATTCCCGGCATGGGCCACACGATCCGGCTCGCGGACATCCTCGCCGCGCTGAGGCGGCTTGACGGCGACGACGATCCCCCGCCGCCCGGGGGCGTGCCGATGCGGCTGCGGCGGCCCTGGGCCGCCGCCTTGCGGAGGTAAGCGGGATGCTCACACAGGTTGTCGTGACGATAGTCCTGCTGGGGCATGCTTCGGCGACGTGGGCCGTCCCGTTCATTGCATTCATGAGCGAGTTGGGTGACCGGCCCGTGCAGCGAACGTAGGCGACACTCTGACGCTAATCTCGCGCCCGGCGCAGGACGGCCGATCCGGATGCTGCAGCGAGCCGGCGTTCCGACGGCAGCCGCCGAGCTTCTGCTGTCGCGGATGAGAGCGAAGGTCGACGACCTCCGCGAGGAGCGCGAGGCGCTTCGCAAATCCGGCGCCTCACTTACGCGTCGGTCTTAGCGATCGAGAAAGCGGAGGAACGAGCACCTACCGATCGCAGTTGTCCTGCATCATCGTTTTTAGGAGGAGGATGACGATGGAAACGGAAAGGCGTGAAACAGGAACGTTGATCGGTAGCGACAAGGTCGAAGGCACTGCCGTCTATGGCACCGACGCCCAGAAGATCGGCTCGATCGAGCGCGTGATGATCGACAAGGTTAGCGGCCAAGTATCGTACGCGGTTCTCGGCTTCGGCGGCTTCCTGGGCATCGGAGACGATCACTACCCGCTGCCATGGCAGTCGTTGAAGTACGACACGGGCCTTGGCGGGTACCGAACCAATCTCACCGCAGACAGGCTCCAGGGTGCGCCGAAGTATGGCAACGACAACGCCTGGGATTGGAATGACCCCGGACGAGCAAGAGCAGTAAATGATTACTATTCCGGGTTCTGACACCTGCCGGCAAGCCCGCCGCTGAGAGCGGGCTTGCCGGCGGCGATCAAGGCGTCAGCGGTCGGCAGAAACGCTCTGTCAGGAATTTGAAGGTGTCGGCGGTGCGAATACTCCTCGTCGAGGACGACCCTCTCATCCGCGAGTTCGTGGTGGAGACTCTACGAGAGGAAGGATACCACGTCGTCCATGCAGCCAATGGCGAGGAGGCGCTGGCGTGGTGCGGGCGGCGGGTCGTCGACCTTCTCATCACGGACGTCAAACTGCCCGGAAGCGTCGACGGATGGCAGATCGCCGAACGCTGCCGTGAGCATGATCCCGGACTCCCGGTGATCTATGCGACCGGCTTCTCGCCCGTCGCGCCCCGTCCGGTGCCCGGAAGTCTGATGTTGCAGAAGCCCTATCGTCCGGAGGACATCGTCAGGGCCGTCAGGCGGGTAGCTCCGGATCAGGCGTAGGCGCCGCCAACGCCGCAGCGGGAATTCCGCGAACGGCGAATTTCGGCGACGCCAGCCGATCCGGAAATTCGGCGACGCGCGGGCGACCGGAGTGCGTTGCGAAGCTCGACTAACCCGGGAGCGAATGCTCGAGGAAGAAACGCAGCATCTCCCTCGTCGCATCCGGCCCGCGCGGATCGGTGTAGGACCGGCGGGACTGCCGCCCGACCAGGCGTGGCCGGCGCCGTGAACGTTCCAATGCTCGGAGACGACGCGCCCGTCCGCGTCGGCAAGGTTCGTGCGGGTGTAGGCGTGCCCATGGGGCACTCGTCCGCCGCTCACCTTCACTTTCAAACCTGCCGCCTTGACGGACTGCTCGACAATCCTGTCGCCGTTGTTCGGGTGCACCGTGGCGTCGCGGTCGCCATGGAAAACGATGGCCGGCACCGGCGGTCCGCCATCGGCATTTTTAGATCCGCCTCCTTGCCGCATGGCGACGAACGCGGAGGGAAGATCGCTAGCCGCCCCGCAGGCGAGGCCTGAATGGATCCCGACGGCCGCGTACAGATCGGCGTAGGTCGCTGCCATGATGGCGGCGGCCGCCCCGCCGGCCGACAGACCTGCGACGTAGACCCGCTTCGGATCGATCGGATAGTCCCGCATGACCTGGCGAGTGATGCCTGCGATCAACGAAGGCTCCCCGCCGTACCGCTGCTGGTCGCCCGTGCGAAACCAATTCCAGCATTTCGCCTGGTTGGCTCCGCTGGGCTGCTCCGGATAGACCACGAAGCAATTCCGCTCTTCCGCCAGGAAGTTCATCCGGGTGCCTGCCGCGAAGTCGTCTGGCGACTGGGTGCAGCCGTGAAGCATGACCACGAGGGGAAGCGGTTTTTCCTGCGAGCGGCTTGGGACGAACAGCTTGTAGCTCCGGCTTCCATTCGCGCTGCGGAAGGTGCCTGCGATGAACCTCGTGCCTTCGGGTGCGATATCCGTCGTGGCAGGCGGAGCGCGGGTCATCTGACCACGCAGGTTGAGTCCGGGGAAGTCTTTCAAGCGATCGAAGCGTTGCAAAGGAGCGGGAGAAACCCGGGTGGCTCGTCGGCTTTCCTTCTCCTCGACGACGCTGGCCGTCACGTCGATGGTCGGCGGCTCGAGCCGAGCTGGCGCGCCACGGGCGGTGCTGGCCGACGGCTCGGAGGCGCTCTCGCCGCGGAGCATGCGCTGCAGGAGCGCGGTGGCCTCGACCAGGTGGCCCGCACGCGTGAGGCGCGTGGCCTCGGAAATCAAGTTCTGGCTCAGCATCGCATTCACCTTGTTCTGTCGGAGAGGGCGGCCTTGACCGCGGGAGTGGCGTGAAGGGCACCGAGCACCGAGACCGAAGCAATGGTGGCGCGGGCCAGCTCGGGGGTGACGTCCTGGGCGATGGTCGCGAGACCCAGCACGTTGATGTGCAGTATCTCGCCGGCGCGCCGCGCCGCTTCGAGATCCTCGCGACTGTAGTTCCGCAAGCCCAAGTCCAAGCTCTTTCGAACCGTCGACTGCTTCACGACGTCCGCGTGGCGTTCGAGCTGGTTGCGGATGGCCGTCCGGATGAAGTCCGTGCGGTTCGAATAGAACCCTTCCTGCACCATCAGATCGACCTGACCCAGATCGACATAGCCAAGGTTGATCGTGATCTTCTCGGTATCGGGGATCCGGGGTCGCAGCTCGCGCACATTGTCATATGGATGTCCGGAGGCGGCGTTCAAGGGGCGGCGAAAAATCGGTTAGCTGGGCGCCGGTTGTTCGTCGGTCGGCATCGTTGCGCGCCGATGTTCAGCGTTTGGCGCCGCGAATGCCGCAGCCGAGTGCCCCACCGCGGCAGACATTAATCCGCGATACGCGCTTTCATACTCTCGCGCCATTCGGTCCGCGGAGAAGCGTTCCTCGAAGCGGGCGCGTATTTTTCGTCTGTCGAGCCGGCCCAGATCGCCCACGGCTCTGACAGCCTGCTCCTCGTTCTCGACGATGAAGCCGGTCACGCCGTCCTCGACGACCTCGGGCACGGAGCCGGAGCGGTAGGCGATCACTGGCGTCCCACAGGCCATCGCCTCGATCATGACAAGGCCGAAAGGCTCCGGCCAATCGATCGGAAACAGCAGGGCCGCGGCCTTTGCGAGGAACGGCTGCTTCTTCACCTCGTCGACCTCGCCGACGAGCTGGACCGCCCGACCGTCGATGTGGGGCTCAAGTTGCTTCTTGAAGTAGGCCGTCTCGCCGCGCGGAATCTTGGCGGCGATGCGCAAGGGCATTCCGGCGGCGCGCGCGATGCGGATGGCGTCCTGGGGGCCCTTTTCCGCGGTCAGGCGGCCGAGGAACGCCAAATAGGATCCTTGATCGAAAGACGGGCGAAAGTTGTTCGATGGCAGTCCGTGCTGGATCGTGGCGATCCAATTCGCCTCCGGCAACGGCAGACGCTGATGGTCCGATATCGACACGAAGCCCGCGCCGGGAAACTGCCGCAGCACCTCGGAAAGGCCCGGCAGGTCGAGCCGGCCATGCATGGTGGTCACGAAGGGCACGCCGAGCCGACTGAGCAGCGGAAGGGGCAGCCAGTCGATGTGCGCGTGGATCACGTCGAAGTCTTTCGCGCGCTTTGCGATCGCCTCCAGCAGCACGGCGCAGGCGGCATTTGGATCGGCGCCCTTCCGTCCGAGACGCAGCGCGCGGGGCCACACGGAATGAAGCTCGCCTTTCGTCCGGGAGTCGCCGCTCGCGAACAGCGTGACGTCGTGGCCGAGCTCGACCAGTTCATCCACCAGCCATGCCACGACCCGTTCCGTGCCTCCGTACAGCTTCGGGGGGACGCTTTCGGCCAGGGGAGCGAGTTGAGCGATGCGCATCGATGCCGATCCTCTAGACCGAAAACATCGAGCGGAAGAACAGGACGATGGCCGCGGAGGCAAGTTCTGAGACGGCCAGCAACGTCCAATCCGGCCTGGCGCTGTCGACCGCAGCTCGCCTGACGAGCGCCTCCACCAGCCTCAACATTCGTTTTCGGGAAGGCGCTCAAGGTAAGCCACGCCGAATCCCGTGAGTTCTTCGGCATCGCTCACATGCGCTTCCCATCTCCCTTGCAGATGACGCTCCAGCAGACAGCGGCGGGTGTCGGAAGCATCGACATTGCGATGCTTCGTCAGGTAGAGAGACCAGACCGTATGTACCGCCGTGCGCAGCGGGACGTCATCGACCATGTTCGGCTCCGACGAGAAGAGATATCGCTGGATGCCAACTCGTCTCGGAAGATGAAGTTTCTACTTTTCCCGAAAAATCGTGTCCCGTCGAGTCGAGTCAATCGACGGGCGCGAGATGTTCGCGCAGCCTGTAAGCTCGGACTCGAGAGCGTGGTATCGAAGGTCCGTGACTGCGCCTACGTGAGCGGCAGCGGCAACAATAGGGTGAAGAAGACCTGCGCGGAGCGGTAGACCCTGACCATCGGCGGCTTCGCGCTCGACGAGGGTAAACGAGACGGTATCTACCTCGGCTGACGCAAAGACGGCGAGCTGATCTACGCCGGCAAGGTCGACCATGGCTTCGACAAGGCCTCCGCCGCCGACCTGCAGAAGCGGCTGAAGCCGCTGATCCGGGAGACGCAGCCCTACGCGAAGCGCGTCGGCCACAAGGGCATCTGGGTCGAGCCGAAGTTGTTAGCGGAGATCCCGGGCCATGTCTGCGGAGGGCAAGGTCCGGCATCCCTACTTCAAGGGCTTGCAGGAGAATCTGTGATCGGTAGGCGCCTCGCCGCTCGACCGGGACGCCGCTGCATTGTCCCCGCCCGCAAATGCCTCGACTTGCAACGGCGACCCTGAACCTAAACGCCACATCGCGTTCAACGTGGCCGGAATCTTCATTTGCTCGCAAGCGCCTTTACCGGGACTGCAGCCCATGAGGCCGCCGGACTTGGATTGACCGGCTCGGTACGGCTAGGCGGGTACCGCCCTCCAAAACTTCCTAACGACCCAGAGGAACGATAGCTCGGCTGCCAAGTTTTCCCAAAGCCCCTGCCCCAAGGGGCAACCCCGAACTGGCCCCAGCTCACCGCCCCCCAAGCCCCCGAGCTGGGGCTTTCGGTTGTCTGCGAGCCCGCCAGGGGGCTGGTGAGTTAACGGCCCCTCAGTCTTTAGTCCGTCGGCTCTGCTCCGGGAGACTCTTCAGCCCCGAGAAGCTTCAGCGCGGTATCGATCTTGGCGAGAAGCGCCTGGATTTCGGCACGCTCGTTCGGGCCGGGTCCGGCTTCAAGCCGCGCCAGCAGTTGCTCTTTCTGTCCTAGCAATCTGGCAAGAGCGGCCATCCGATCACCGCAACGTCGATATCCGTAAGAAAGGGCCGCTCGGGAGCGGCCCTTTCTTTGGTCACCAACGGCCGGTGCCGAAGCTGAAGCCGATGCTCGGGCCACCGCCGTAGTAGCCGTAGCCGCGATCGTAGTATCCTGGTCCGCCGTAGTAGCCGTAGCTCCGGCGCACGACGTAACCGTCATCGTCGCCGTAATAGCGCTGGACATAGCGGGGACCGCCGGTCCGGAAGCAGCGGCCGTACTCGTTGCAAACGAGCCGGACCTGATCGATGCCCGATAACTCGGGTGAACCGACCGCGGTCGGATTGAGCGGAGCGGCGGGGGCAGCCGACGCCAACAAGGCCGTCGCGAAAGCTCCAAGTGCAATTGTCTTCATGAGCGTTCTCCTTCCTTGGCGAGATCAGTCGATCTCTTCGATGACACGACGTTCCTGCGGTTCTACGATGTAGGTGCGGCTATCCCGGTGAATGTATCGGTACTCCCGCAGACTCGGCGCCTCGCGATAGACCTCGTCCGGGAAAGCATCGATCTCCACGCCCTCCGGCACTCGCTCGCCTCGGCGGATCTCGGTTCGCACCGTACTGCCGGTCGTTTGTCGTTCGCGCTCGACGGGACGCGCCTTGGCGTGCTTGCGGATCACCTCGCGGTCACGATCGCTGAAGGTGACATTGCGTTGCTCGGAGCGCGCCGGCGCTGCCGCCGTCGAGCGGCCCGAGTACGGCATCAAGGCGACGATCTTGTAGCTGGAGGGCTCCACGATGACGATCTCGTCTTTCACCAGAACGAAGTCGTAGCCTCGGTACTGGGGCACGATCTCGACCACCTCCGCCGGCAGCGGCCGCACGCGGACGTCGCGCGGCACGACCGTGCCGACCGACAGCGAGAAGTTCACGTTGTTGAGGGGCTGCACGTTCAGGTGCGAAATCGACGTGCTGATCCGCGTCCGCTGCAGATCGTTGATGTTCACCGACGCATTCATGTTGGTGTTCGACGAGCGATCGGCCGTGTTCTGCTGGTTGTTCGGCTGCTGGGCCGTGTTGGTCGAGTTGCTTCCGGTCGGAGACTGCGCCTGATTGCTGGTCGAGGCCGGCGGATTCGCGCTCTGGGTCTGGCCGGTCGAGGGCGAATTGGTCTGCGCCTGGTTCGAGGGCGTAGTGGTCTGGTTGGAAGGCTGGCTGGTCTGGGCCTGATTGGTCGAGTTGCCGGAGGTCGGCGCCTGCGTGGTGTTGGACCCGGTCCCGGAATTGGACGACTGGTTCGCAGCGTTCTGACCGGTCGAAGAAGGTTGCTGCGTCTGGGCCGAGTTCGTCGACGGATTGCTGGCCTGCCCGGACGAGTTGGACGACGGTGTAGTGGCCGTGGAGGACGGCGTCGTCGTGGAAGTGGAATCCTGCGGTCGTTGCGCGGTCGGCGAATTCGAGTTCGAAGTGTTGGGGGACGACTGCGCAAATGCCGAAGTCGCAATCGCGACTGCAGCCGTCGTAGCCAAAAATAAACGCTTATTCATGTGAGACCTCCTGAATGCGGTCGCTTAACACGCGATGGCGGGCCGAGTTCCAAATCGGGAAAACTCGGCAATCAAAATTGCATTTGTCTCAGCGAGAGGAAGATTGCTGCGACACCGCAGCAGCGCGCTACGGCATCTTTCGGGAACAAGTGGAACTTGCAACTGAACCCGTCGTTGGCAGTGACTACTTTGAAGCCACTGGAGGAGACAGAAATGAAGAAGCTGATCGTTTGCGGCGCGCTCGCCGCGTTCGCTCTGGGTACCCAGGCGGCCAGCGCCGCCGAGTTCTACATCATCCGCGATGCCACCACGAAGAAGTGCACCGTGGTCGACACCAAGCCGACGACGACTACCACGACAGTCGTGGGCGACGGTGTCTACAAGACCAAGACGGAAGCGGAGTCCGCAGTCAAGACCACCAAGGTCTGCACCGAGCAGTAAGAACTTCGGACGGACCGGCATCGGCCCAGGCAAATACAGTTGCCAGTATTCCTGTTGTGGGTCGTCGCCCCGGCGATCGTCATCGGCGGCGCCGGCTATTGGTAAATTCACATGCATTGAGTAAATGGAGGTTCGCTTCGAAAGTGGCCCGTCCAATCCCCTCGGATGGGCCACTTCTCCGTCAAGCGCTGCTGTCCAAAGGACCCGCGTCCCTGCTCTCAAGGCATTCGAATATTTTCGGAGACGTCGTACAAGGCGACCGCCTCCGGCGATCGGAAAAGCGAAGTGAAGGCCGACATATTGCGCGTTGCCTGTCACTGCTTCAGATGCGGCTCTCACCCGTCTGGCTGGCGACCTCTCATCTCGCTCCTCAAGTCATGGGAGGCAACGATCCGCATCCGCGCCCCGTGGGTTGCAGGAACGGATAGCTGCCGAGACATTTGTTGTGCGGCAGGCCTGCAGGAGGATCAAATGGACAACGAAGACGCCATGGCGAAAATGAAAGAAGTGTCGGAAGGCGTGCGGGAGACTGCCCGCACTGTGCGGCAGAGTCTCGAAGAGGGTCAGGCCCCTGGCCAAGCGCTCGGCTTTCTCCGCGACGTGGTTCGTGAGGCTCCGCTTCCCTCATTGCTCGTCGCTTTCATGCTTGGCTGCCTTGTCGCCCGCCGCTAGCCGCAAATGTCACGGTCGATCGCAAAGTCATCGAGCAGGGGCGACGATCCCGCGTACGCGATACTCCAAGCGCTCGATGGCCCAGGCGCTGGTCGAGGCAATGGCTACACTTGGCCACGATCGCTTTGCGGTCGTGGGACATGATCGTGGTGGTCGTGTCGCGTATCGGATGGCGCTCGACCGCAAGTATGTCGTAAGCAAACTCGTCGTCCTTGACGTGATCCCGACAGGGATGCTGTGGGACCGAGCCGATGCGCGCCTGACGCTCAGTTTTTGGCCTTTCTCGCTTCTGGCCCAGCCAGAGCCATTGCCAGAGCGGCTGATCGGCTCCTGCCCAGAAGCGGTGATCGACAATGCGCTCGCCAACTGGGGATCGCCGCCCCACGTCTTCCCACCGGACATAAGAACCGCCTATGTCGAGGCACTGAGCGACCCCGCCCACATTCACGCGATATGTGAGGAATATCGTGCGGCAGCATCGATCGACCGGGACCACGACCGAGAGGATATGAAAGCCCGCAGACGAATCGCTTGCCCGCTGCTCGCGTTGTGGAGCGAAATGGGAGGATTAAATAACTGGTATCGGACGAGGGGGGCCCGCTCGCGATCTGGAGGGCGTTGGCTGACAACGTAGAGGGTGGTCCCGTTGCCGGTGGTCACTTCTTCCCGGAGGAGAATCCTGAGGATACCGCCAATCGGTTGCGAGCGTTTCTCTTGTCCTGAACTGGCGGCGCGCTCGCCGACGTGTTCCGGCGGACTGCCGCTTGGAAGTTTGGGGACGTGCCGGACGATCTGAGCGCACTCTGACCGCCGGCAAATCCGGGTCACTCGTCGCACTGACCGACGACATCTCTCGGCTCGAACAAGTTCAGTGCGGTCTCGATCTGCGCGAGCAACCTTTCGATTTCCTCGCTCATTCGGCCCGGGATCGCTCGCCAGTTGCGCCAGGAGCCGTTCCTTCCTCGCAAGCAATTTCGCGAAGGTCGACATAGCGGCGCCCTCCCGATGTTCTGCAGCGGCACCATTCAAATAAGTTGGTGCGCCGGCGACGATCCCGCCAGTCCTGTTGCCGGCACGGATGACCCACCGCGGGTTGGACGGCCACAAACCCTGAATGGAAGACGGATGGACAACCGGCCTCGGCGCCGGATTCTTCGGAAGCTACTTAGCCGGCGGGCGCAGCGGGCCGTCCGCCCATTTTTGGGGCGGCGGGGTCGTACAGCGGATCCTCCTCGCAGGCGGGACAGACGTATCGCTCGCCGCCTCGGCCCGTCTCGTCGGGGACGAGCTTCATCGCCTTCCCGCATTGCGGACACCGCTTCCGGGTGCGGTGCAGCTCGGACATCTGAATTTTCCTGCCACGCCCAGCTTAGTGCCGCAACGAGCGCTCGCTCAAGGGAAATCGCGAAGCACGCCACAGCGAACGATGCCGCTTGCGCCGCCGATGTTATCAACTTCATCCGTCGGTAGCGTTGGTGGGGTGACTCGCCATGGCGCTGGAATGCGTTGCCGTTGCGCACCGTTCCGCCGGCCACCGCCCTACCCGGATCGGGCAAGGCTTGCGGGACCTCACCCCTCCTCGTCCTTGGCGGCTTGAGCGCGCCGTTCGTATTCATCAGCCAGCGCATTGAGGCGCTCGGCGGTCTCCGGATCGTTGATCCAAGCCGCCAGGCGCTGGCACCTTTGGGCCTCCGCGAGCAATCGGGTCTTCTCGTCTTCCATAGGCATCCAACCCGCTGCTGGCGGTCCGGTTGCTCCCTGGTTAATGGACGCTCACCGTAACGCGTAAGATCCCGGACACCATGATGAGGCAACCCTTACCCGATGGCCGCATCCTGCCGCGGTCGCAACCGACCATTAAGGCCTAGGTGGCAGCTTGCGCGAAAAGGAGCCACGGTCCGATGCCAAGCAGCCGCCGCGAGGTCGAGAAAGCTCGCTTCCCGTTGTGGGCCGCGGCCTTCGTCGCGTTGGCTTGCGTGGCCATTCTGGCGCTGAGCGGATGGCGCGAGTGGGAGTCCCGCCAGGTCGAGCTGCGCAATGCGGAAGTCGACATGGCCAATCTGGCCCAGTCGCTGACCCAGCACGCCGAAGACACATTCGAGCTCGCGGACACCATTCTTGCCGGAATGGTCGACCGGATGGAGGTCGGCGGAACGAGCCCGGCCGCGGTCGCGAAGATCCAAAACTTCCTGCAAGCCCGCAAGTACAACAGGCAACGCGTCCGCGGCATCTTTGTCTACGACGAAACAGGTCACTGGCTCGCTACGACCGAGGAGATCGACTTCGCCGGCCTCAACAACAGTGACCGCGACTACTTTCAGCGTCATCGCGCCACGGCTGATCGCGGGACATTGCTAGGTCGGCCGGTCAAGAGCCGGTCCGGCGGACAGTGGATCATCACCGCGTCCCGCCGCTTCAATCACCCCGACGGCAGTTTCGCCGGCGTGGTGCTGACGAGCGTCGACGTGGGCTACTTCACCGAGTTCTACCGCCGCTTCGACATCGGACCGAACGGTGCGGTCTCGCTGCTGACCGCCGACGGCATCATGCTGGCCAGGAGCCGCGACGACGACGGCGCCTACGTCGGGCGCGACATGTCGGGCTCGCCGTTGTTCCGGACCATGGGCCGGCGGCCCGATGCCGGCGCCTACTACTTCAAGTCTCCGTTGGACGGACAGGAGCGACTGAGCTTCTACCAGAAGAGCAGCCGGTATCCGATCCTGGTTTTGGCGACCAAGGCGCAGAGCGACGTCCTCTCTCCATGGTGGCAGGAAGCGTTCACGCGCTTTGGCATCGTCACCGGTCTGACCCTGTCGATCGCCCTGATCGGCTTCTTCTTGGTGCGTTACCTTTCGAAGGGGCAGCGCATGGCCGCGGCCCTCGTCGCCAAGGAGGGGGATTTTCGCCTGATCGCCGAACAGTGTAGTGACGTGGTGATGCGGGTCGGGCTGGACGAGCGTATTCTCTACGCGTCCCCGTCATGTGCCCGCATCCTCGGCTGGGACCCCGCCAGGCTGCTGGGGACCTCGGCGCTCGACGGCGTCAATCCGGAGGATCGACCGCGCTTGGAGCAGGTCGTTGCGGCACTGAAGGCCGGAGAGGCCGAAGAGGCGCGCATCATCTATCGCGCCAATCATCGCCAGAAGAAGGATATCTGGGTCGAGACGGCGTTGCGGGTCACCCGGTCGTCGGAAACCCATGAGATCGACGGCGTGGTGGCGATCTCGCGCGACATGACCGAGCACAAGGACCTGCAGGACAAGCTCGCCGCGCTCGCCACGTCCGACGGCCTCACCGGCATCGCCAACCGCCGCCACTTCGACGACCGCCTCGCCGAGGAATGGGCGCGGGCCAAGCGCGACGGCACGCCCCTCTCATTGCTGCTGGTGGACGTCGATCACTTCAAGAAATTCAACGATCAGTATGGCCATCAGGCCGGCGACGCCTGCCTGTGTGCGCTGGCGCGGATCCTTGCTGCGCAGGTGCGCAGGCCGGCCGATCTACGGCGGCGAGGAGTTCGCGCTGCTCCTGCCGAACACCGACGCAGAGGGCTGCGAGCTAGTCGGTGAGAATGTGCGCCGGGCGCTCGGCGACCTCGGCATGCTGCACGCGCTGAACCCCCCGTCCAAGATCGTCACGGTGAGTCTCGGTGGCGCGGCCAACATGCCCTCTCAGGGCGCGATGGACTGCGGCTCCCTGGTGGCAGCGGCCGATCGCGCGCTCTATGCCGCCAAGGACAGCGGCCGTGATCGCCTCGTGATGTCGGGACAGGTGGTCGCCTGGCCCGGCGCCAGAAGCGCCTGAGACTGCCGCGGCCTCCGGCAGTTTTGAAATGAAGCCGATAGAACCCGGCTCCCTAGCAGCGAGAGCGCGCGACCTACCTGGCCCGACCGCGACTGCTCCCGAATTCCACAAGCCATCCCGACGGAGAAAACGGCATCTCGTATAGCGCGACGATCTGGGTCGGAAGAGCGCGGCGATCAGGATGGCGAGTCAGTGTCGCGGCGCGATGATGATCGCCGCGATGATTGTCGCGTGCAAGCGTTTTGTTGGCTCTGGTTGTCGCGGAGCGTCAATCAAGCGAGCGTTTTTTGTGTCGCGTGCTCCGGTGGCCGCCCTGGACCACGCTTTCGCTCGAGGGCAGTGCGCCTGCGATAGCTCTCGACGTTCATCTCGACGATGGTGGCGTGGTGAACAAGGCGATCGATCGCCGCGAGGGTCATAGCTGGGTCCGGAAAGACCTTGTTCCATTCTCCAAAGGGCTGATTGGCGGTGATCAGCAAAGAGCGTCGCTCGTAGCGTGCGCTGATGAGCTCGAACAGCACACTGGTCTCGGCCTGGTCCTTGGTGACATAGGCAAGATCGTCCAAGATGACGAGATCGAAGCGATCGAGGCGGTTGATGGCGCCCTCGAGGTTGAGCTCGCGGCGAGCCACCTGGAGCTTCTGCACGAGATCGGTGGTGCGGGTGAACAGGACGCGCCATCCGTTCTCGATGAGGGCCAAGCCGATTGCTGCCGCCAAGTGGCTCTTGCCTCCACCGGGCGGACCAAACAGCAGCAGATTGGCGCCCTTGCCGAGCCAGCCGTCGCCGGCGGCGAGTGCGGTCATTTGCGCCTTGGAGATCATCGGCACGGCCTCGAAGTCGAAGCTGTCAAAGGTCTTTCCGGTAGGCAGCCGCGCCTCGACGAGATGGCGCTCGATGCGGCGGCGGCCGCGCTCAGCGATCTCGTGCTCGGCAATGGTGGCGAGGAAGCGCGCCGCCGGCCAGCCTTCTTTATCGGATTGCTCGGCAAATTGCGGCCACAGCGCCTTGATGGCGGGCAGCCGCAGCTCGTTGAGCAACAGATTGAGGCGCGCGGTGTCGACTACGTTGGTTGTGCTCATGCGGCGCCTCCGATCTCGGCGGTACCGATGAGGCATTCATAGGTGGCGAGCGGTGCGAGGCGTACCACGACGTTCGGCACCTGGGCGGGATCCGGGCGAAGTGAGTACGTAGCCGGTTGAGGTCGGGCAGCCGGCCGTCGTTCAGGTCGGCCGTGAGCTGATTGGCGAGTTCGGCCTCGCAACCGCGCTCATGGCGAGTGCGAGGAGATCGACCATGATCCGGCAGGCCTTCTTGTCCGGTAAGCGTTTGCGCAAGACGTCGAAGGCTCGGCGGTAAGCTTCCCGGGGGAACAGCTGGTCGCGGTAGACCAGGTTGAGGAGCGCCATCGGCTTGCGCCGCAAGGAATGGATCACGTGCCGATAATCGACGACCTGATCGTGCTTGCCATTGGGATGCGGCCGCCCGCGCGGCAAGGTGAGGAGATGCGTGCCGCCGACAAACACGTCGAGGTGATCGTCATACAGGCGCACCCGCAGCCGATGGCCGATCAAGCGCGACGGCACCGTGTAGAACACCTTGCGCAAGGTGAAGCCGCCGGACGACGTCACGTGGACGATCACCTCTTCATAGTCCGACGTGCGGCGGTCCGGCAGATCCTGAAGTGCGCTACGTTCACTGTCGATCCGCTTGGCGTTGCGGGCATTGCGGCGGCTGGCGATCTCATGGATGAAGCCACGATAGGCAGCCAGATCGTCGAAGTCGGCGGTGCCACGCAGCAACAGCGCGTCGCCAATCGCTCGCTTGAGATGACCATGCGAACTCTCGATCGCCCCGTTCTCGTGGGCGATGCCACGATTGTTGCGGGAAGGCCGCATGCTGTAATGGGCACAGAGGTCTTCGTATCGCCGCGTCAGATCGTCTTTGGCGTCGCGGTCGAGATTGCAAAAGGCGGCCGACAGGCTGTCGGTGCGATGCTCCCGTGGCGCCCCACCGAGTGACCACAAGGCATTCTGCAGGCCTTCGGCCAGAGCGACGAAGCTCTCACCGCCGAGCACGACATGGGCGTGCTCAAACCCGGAATAGGCCAGCCGGAAGTGATAGAGACGATGGTCGAGCGGTACGCCCGCGATCGTGACACCCAATTCGCCCATGTCGGTGAAGTCGGACAGGCCGCGCTGACCGGGTTCGTGGGTCTGGCGGAAGATGACCTCCTGCTCCTCGCCGTGGATCGCCCGCCAGGCCCGGATCCGGCGCTCCAGCGTGCGACGGATGCCGGCGCCGAGCTCGGGATGGCGTCGGAGCAACTCCTCGAAGATCGTGACCGGCCGCACACCGGGGGCGGCCTTCAGCATCGGCACGATATCTGTCTCAAATACGCGGGCCAAGGGATCTGGCCGGCGACGGCCGCGGGGAGCCTTCTTCTGCGACGGAAGGCGTCGATCCTTCTCGATCCGGTAAGCGGTCGAGGTGCTGAACGACGCCTTGGCGGCGGCCACGGGTGGGCTATCGGTCTGACGGTACTTCATGTAGAGCCTCATTTGGTGATCGGTAATGTGTCGGCCTGGCACGCGAGTGATTCCTCTTGGCGGAAGAACCACTTGCATAACCAGCCGGCCGCGATCACCAGTCGGCGCGGTCCGCTGTGGATCGCGCCGACGCCGGGCTCGTAACTCCGGTCGGGCTACGCCCTCCCTGCGTCATGAGCCCGGCGTAGCCCTCTCATCATGGTCGACGCTCCACTTCCATCCTGTTCGCCGCGCGGCAATCTCGGGCCATCTGCGTCAAAACAGATCCTAGGACGCCGCCGATCACGTGGTGCAGGCAGCGGTCCGGTTTGCGCCGACGGCAGTATCCGGGCGCCATCATGACATGGTTGGCATGACGAATTCCGCCCCGGCTCGTATTCCGGTTGGCCAGCGGCTGGTGACCGTTTTCATTCGCGTGTAGAAGCGAACGCCTTCAGGTCCATGCATGTGGTGATCGCCAAAGATGGAAGCCTTCCAGCCGCCGAACGAATGGAACGCCATCGGGACCGGAATCGGAACGTTGATGCCGACCATGCCGACTTTGATCTGGTGAGCGAATTCACGCGCGGCATCGCCGTCGCGCGTGAAGATCGACGTGCCATTGCCGAACGCGTGCTCATTGATGAGCCTCGCGGCTGTCGCGTAGTCCGGCGCACGAACGACGGACAGCACCGGCCCGAAGATCTCCTCCATGTAGATCTTCATGCTCGGCTTGACATGATCGAACAAGGTCCCACCGAGGTAATAGCCACGCTCATAACCCTGCATCCTGAACCTGCGTCCGTCGACCAGCAGTCTTGCACCGTCCGCGACGCCCGCATCGATGTAGCTTCGGACCCTCTCCAGATGCTGCTTCGTGACGAGAGGACCCATCTCGGCTTCGGGATCGGTACCCGGCCCGACCTTCAGGCCTCGAACCTTGGGCTCGAGCGCGGAGATCAGCCTGTCCGCGGTCCCCTCGCCGACCGGCACGGCAACCGAGATCGCCATGCAGCGCTCACCGGCGGAGCCATAGGCGGCGCCCATCAGCGCATCGACCGCCTGATCCATGTCGGCATCGGGCATGACGATCATGTGGTTCTTGGCGCCGCCGAGCGCCTGGCAACGCTTCCCGGTGTTCGCGGCGGTCGAATAGATGTACTGCGCGATGGGCGTGGACCCTACGAAGCTGACCGCCGAGACATCAGGGTGATGCAGCAGTGCATCCACGGCCTCCTTGTCGCCCTGCACGACGTTGAAGACGCCATCCGGCAGGCCCGCTTCCTTCAGCCATTCCGCCATGACGAGGGATGCCGAGGGAACGCGCTCCGACGGCTTCAGGATGAAGGTGTTTCCGCAGGCGAGCGCGACCGGAAACATCCACATCGGGACCATGATCGGAAAATTGAAAGGCGTGATTCCGGCGACTACCCCGAGCGGCTGACGCGTGGAATAGCTGTCGACGCGGGTCCCGACATTCTCGGTGAGCTCGCCCTTGAGCAACTGCGGGGCAGCCGTCGCAAACTCGACCACTTCCATCCCGCGCTGAACTTCCCCGAGGGCATCGGAATGAACCTTGCCGTGCTCTGATACGATCACGTCGGCGAGCTGTCCTGCGCGGTCTTCAAGGATCCGTAGAAAGCGATTCAATACCCGCGCCCGTCGCAAGGGCGTCGTATCGGCCCAGCCCTGCGCTGCCCGGCTGGCTGCAGCCACGGCGTCCGCCACATCGGTCGCGTTGGCGGCCGCGACAGATCCCGTCTGCTCGCCGGTTGCCGGGTTGAAGACAGGCAACCTACGTTCCGTACCGCCTGGCACTCGCCTGCCATTGATGAAATGATTTATCTGCGTAACCACGAGCAGCCTCCTTGTACGTTCCGATACGCGCCTTAAGTTAGGCCGCTTTCATTCCCGCCATATATTTTCCGATCACGCGCTTGTCGGCGCCGTCAGCCGAAACCTCATGGACAATGCGCCCCCCGCTCATGACGAGGATCCTGTCGACCAGGCCAAGCAGTTCGTCGAGGTCTTCAGAGATGAGCAGCACAGCAGCGCCGCCGTTCCGTGCCTCGACGATCCGGCGGTAGGTCTCTTCGCAGGCAACGAAATCGAGTCCGAAGGTCGGATTGGACGCGATCAGCAATCGGACATCTTGAGTGAGTTCTCGCGCCAGAACCGCCCGTTGCACGTTGCCTCCGGACAGCGCGCTCATGCTCGCCGTCAAGCCAGGGGATTTGACACGAAATTGCTTCACGAGCTTCTTGGCCTGCTCCGTGAGCGCTCCATAATTCATTGCAATACCGCGACAGAGCGGCGCCCGATCGAAGTTGCGCAAGGCAAGGTTCTCCGCCAGCGACATCCGATCGATGCAGGCGTTCTTGAGCGGCTCCTGCGGCAACCCGTAGACGCCGAGGCGGGCAATTTCCTTCCGCGTGCCGTTGAACGCGGCGCCGGATACGGCGATCGTACCGCTGCGATCGCGCTGGCCCATCAAGGTCTCGACCAACTCCAACTGTCCGTTCCCGGACACCCCAGCAATTCCCACAATTTCACCTTCGCGAACCTCCAGTGAGAGATCCTTCACGGCTGGTAGTCCGTTGTCCCCGTTCACGGACACCTGTTTCATGGAAAGGACAATATTGCTCTTCGGCGGCAATTTCGGTGCGTGCTGCACGGCCTTGCTGACGGGTTCTCCGATCATTGCTTCGGCCAGGGCATCGTCTGACAGATTCGCGACCGCTCCGGTTCGAACTGACGCGCCACGCCGCAGTACCGTGACGTCGTCGGCGTATCGGCGCACTTCGTGAAACTTGTGGCTGATCAGAACGGCGCTGAGCTCGCCCGCCCGCGTCAGGCTACGAACATAGCCGAGCACCTCATCGGCTTCTGCCGGCGTGAGTACGGACGTCGGCTCGTCCAGGATGAGAAGCTTGCGCCCGAGATAGAGCTGCTTGACGATCTCGGCTTTCTGCTTCTCGCCCGCAGAGAGCTGCGAGACTCGCACGTCGAGCGGGACGTGGAACGGAAGCTTCTTGGTGACTTCGGCCAGCCGCTTCAGCTCGCTTTGCCAGTTGATGTAGGCCGGCAGTCTCGCGCCGCTGACAACGAGGTTCTGCGCGACCGTCATGGACGGAACCAGCGTGAAATGCTGGTACACCATACCGATGCCGAGCGCGTCGGCATCCTTGGGCGAGTTCAGCCGGTGCTCGTGCCCATCCACTTGGATGTGGCCGTCGTCCGGATGGTAAAAGCCGACGAGGCATTTGACCAACGTGCTCTTCCCGGCTCCGTTCTCCCCGAGCAGCGCATGGACGGTGCCCGACCGGATCAGCAGCGACACGTTGTTCAGAGCGAGATTCGCTCCGAAACGCTTCGTCATGTTCTTGAGTTCGACTTGCGGAGCGGTCATCGGACGATCCTCAGAGGATGTATTCCCGTCACAGCGCTTCTCATCGGTGCAGCTTGAGTTCGCCGGGCGCATCGGCGAACGGCGCCGCGCGCGACGTCGAGGCCACCATGATCGCCAGGGTCAGGATGTAGGGAGCCGCGTTGAACAGGTAGTAATAGCCGGTGACGCCAACACCCTGCAGCGCCGGCCCGAGGGCGCCTGCACCGCCGAACAGAAGTGATGCGCCGAGGGCGTTGATGGAACGCCAACGCGCAAAGATGACGAGCGCCACCGCCATGATGCCCTGCCCGCTGGACAGCCCCTCGCTCCAGCTCCCAGGATATGAGAGCGACAGGAAGCTGCCACCGATGCCTGCGAGGAAGCCGCCGGCCATCGTCGCCAGGATGCGCACCCGCAATACCGGAAAGCCAAGCGCGCGTGCCGCATCCTCGCTGTCCCCGACGGTGCGCAGCATCAGTCCCCAGCCAGTCCTGTTCAGGAAGACATAGACGGCAAAGGCCAGTAAAATTCCGACAAAGAACAGCGCGTTCACGTCCAAAGCTGCTCGCACTTGCGGCACGCTCGACCAGAATCCTAGAGATATCGAAGGAAGCGCTGGCGCCTTGGGTTCGATCAAGGGTTTGCCGAAGAAAAACGCCAGGCCTGTGCCGAGCACGATGAGGCTGATACCGATCGCCGTATCGTTGACGCGTTTCACGCTGCACAGGAGACCGTGCAGCAGGCCGAAAGCGGTTCCGGCCAGTCCCGCTGCGAGCACGCCGAGCCAGGGCGAACCAGAAAGATAGGAGACCCCGTATCCCGCCATGGCGCCCAGCATGAGCGTGCCTTCGAGACCCAGATTAATGCGCCCCGATTTTTCGGTGATGAGCTCGCCGATGCTGACGAAGATGAAGGGCGTGGAAACACGGATCGCTCCTCCCAGAATTGCGAGTGGCAGCGTGAGCCAGCCGATTGATGTCACGTCCATGCCTTACCTCCGTGTGTTTTCTCGGAGTTGTTGCGCAATTGCATCCGCGACGAGGACGCAAACGAAGATCAAGCCCTGAAACACCAGCATCGTCGCGTCGGGAAGCTCGAGGCGCCGTTGCAGCAGGCTGGCGCTCGCCTGCATGCCGCCGATCAAGAGCGCGACTGCGACAATCGCAAGCGGCTGGTGGCGCGCCAGGAACGCGACCAGGATTCCACTGTAGCCATAGCCAACGATGAGTGAGGAGTTGGCCGTCCCCTGCACGGCCGCCACTTCGATAGCGCCGGCAACTCCTGCCATTCCGCCCGCCACAAATGTCGCACCGATGACCCAGCGGTTCACGGCCAGGCCGACCATCTTCGCGACCCTGGCGCTACCGCCGACCACGCGCAGCGCAAAGCCCCATCGTGTGTAGCGCAGCACGACGTGGGCGATGATGGCCAGCGCCAGGCTGACCGCAAGCCCGGCAGGAACGCCAACGCCCGGCAGCATGGGCAACATGTAGGACGGATCGATCGGATGGGTCGACGGCTTGTCCAGGCTCGCCGGATCCCGGAGCAGTCCTTCCGTCAGATGGTGAAAAATCGCGATCCCGATGTAGGACAGGAGCAGGCTCGAGATCGTTTCATTCACACCGCGATATTGCCGGAGCACAGCGGCCAAACCGAACCAGAGTCCTCCGGCGAGAGCGCCTGCAGCTAACATGATGACTTGCATCGGAAGTGCGTGCGACCCCGCAAACGGCAACGTCACGACGGCCCCTGCAAGTCCTCCGAGCACCAGAGCGCCCTCGCCGCCGATGATCACCAGCCCTGCCTGTGCGGGTATGGCAACGGCCAAGCCAACCAAGATCAACGGTGCGGCCCGCGACAAGGTATCCTGCCAGGCGAAGCTGCTGCCGAAGCCGCCTTGAACGATCAGGCCGAATACCGTGAAAGGGTTCTGACCATACAAGGCGACGAAGGCTGCAAAGACCGCCGATGCAAGCAGCACCGCCAGGACGGGCAAAGCCACGCTGAGCTGGGCTGCGGTTCGCGGCTGTCTCGAAGGCACGGACTCGATTCCCGAGATCGAAGACAAGATCGCCTCCTAGACTTGGCCGATGATTCCCTCGACGAGGTAGTTGATGCCGTCGAGGACACGGTCGTTGCTGTTCTGCATGACGCCGGCAGGAACAATGACGTTGCCCTTATTGTCCTTGAGCGGGCCGCTGTAGATCACGAGCGTGCCGCCGATAAGGTCTGCTCTTGCCTTATCGGCCGCCGCGCGGGCCTCGGGCGTGACGAGCTTTCCGAAAGGGCTGTTCTTGACGAAATGGTCGGAGATGCCGGCACGCAGGTAGTGCTCCGGCTTTTTGCCGCCACGCACGCTTCCGGCATACACAAGATAAGGCGTGATCCAATTCCATTCGGCTCCCGTGAGATAGCCGTTGGGAGCGACATCCGCCTGGCTCGAATGGTAGCCGCACGACATGACGCCGCGCTTCTCGGCCGTCTCGATCACCACCTTCGGGCTGTCCACCTGGGCCGCGATGACGTCGGCGCCCTGGTCGACGAGCGTATTCGTCGCCTCTGCTTCGCGCACGGGAAGCACCCAATCGCCCGTGAAGATGACCTGCACTTGAATGGCCGGATCGACCGAACGTGCGCCGATTGCGAACGCATTGATGCTGCGAAGAAGATTGGGCGTCGGCTTCGCAGCGACGAGGCCGAGCTTCTTGCTCTTTGTCATGTGGCCCGCGACGATTCCCGAAATGTACTGCGCCTCGAAAATGTAGGCGTAGAATGTGCCGATGTTTTCGGGCATGCCTGCCGTCCAGACGCCGCCGGTGTGAGCGAAGGTGACATCCGGATATTTGGCCGCCATCTCCAGAACGTGAGGCTTGAAGTAGCCGAAGGACGTCGCCAGGATGAGCTGAGCGCCATCCTGGCGGATCATCCCTTCCATGCTGCGCTGGGCCGCGATTGTTTCCGGCACGCGCTCCTCTTCGACGACCTTGATGCCAGGCAGCTTCTTGAGCGCGGCGGCGGCCTGCGCGTGGGACTGGTTGAAGCCGTAATCCTGCTTGGAGCCGGAGTAGAGGATCCCAACCGTAAGGGGTGTTTCAGCGTGCGCAGCCGGAATATCGAGAACGAATGGTGCGGAGCCGGCAGCGGCAAGCATCTGAAGGAACGAGCGACGGTCGAAGGGTTTCAAGGTCATTTTTCTCTCCTGGATGATCAGGCTATGACGAGAATCGTTCGGCAGCAGAGAGCAGGCCTGGCGCATGACATGCGACGAGATCTGCTTCCAGTTCTCTCCGCTCGGCGGCGGACAGAGGCGTGACGGGCGAGCGCACGGCGCCACCGGCAATGCCGATCAGATCGCACCAGTGCTTGACCGCCGCGTTCGGCATATGACCGCTCTTCAGCGGGTCCATGATCCACTTGTTGAAGACGACCCGTTGCGGTGCGAGTGAGGCGCAGATGCGCGCCGCCTCATCCGTTTGTCCGGACGCCAGCAGCGTCACGTAGTTCGCGATCGGACGAAAGTCCCCGCGTTGGTAAAGATACGGCTCAGGGTCGGCATACAGGATCGACTGACCTTCGCCCTGCATGTTGACGAAGAAGTTTTCTTCCAAAGGATCGGAGACGAGCACGCCATTGCGCGCGGCTTGGCGAAGCGCAGCGTTCTCGGCTGTAGTGCCGGTCGTCTTCAGCAGCTTGAGATTGGGCAGCGAACAAAGCTGCGTGAAAACGGCAGGATCCAACGGGCTGGCTGCAGCGGTTCGGGCGTTGAAGATGACGATCGGCATCTCCAGACGTGTGCAGATGTGGTGCAGATACTCGAACTGCTGCGCAGGGGATCGCGGCCCTGAGGTCGGGACCATCAGCACGGCGTGACTGACGCCGAGTCGACGCGCGTGCTCGCCAAGCTCGATGGTCTCTTCAACCGAAGGACCCGAGATCACCACTGAGATCCCGAGACGGCCTCCGGCCTCATCGGCGATCACTTCGATAACGCGCTTCCTCTCCTGCAACGTGAGCGACCAGACCTCGCCGATCAGTCCATTGCAGAACACTCCCGCAAGGCCAGTTGCGATGTAGTGGCGGACATTCCGGCGAACCCCGGCCTCGTCGATAGCTCCGGAATTGTCGAAAGGCGTGTGAATCGCCGCCCAGATTTCAGGGATGTTCTGCCCAATCACCATGCCCGTTTCCGCTTATTGACCGGTTCATTCTATTTATCATGATAAACCGGATTTGCATGAATATGCCCGTTGTGGGAGAAGTGTCAATCGACGAGTCGGTTCTTTTTCGCGGGCCCGCGCTTGATCCGCCCGGAGCATGCACAGGAACCCATTGATGGCTCTGGAGAATTCAGATGACGGTGGAACTGGAAAAAATGCCGAAGCAGCCCGGGCGGCTGAAAATTCAAAAGCGGGCGGATCTCGTTACCGAAGAGATCAAGCAATTGATCACACAGAAGAACCTGCGCCCCGGCGCCAAGCTCCCGATGGAAAAGGAGCTTCAGCGGCTGTTTTCGGTCAGCAAGAGCACCATCCGCGAGGCGCTAAAATCGCTTGAGGTGCAAGGACTGATCACGGTCAGCACCGGTCCGACCGGCGGCGCAACCATTATCGAGGTGCCGCTCGCGCGGACGTTTCAACTGCTACAGAACTATCTGTTCTTCAAGGAAGTCAGCATGGAGGACATCTATGCAGCGCGCCGATTGCTCGAGCCGGAACTGGCTGCCGGCTCAGTGCCATTCCTTTCCGACGAGCAGCTCGACGCTCTGGAGCACAACATCGAGACCTGCCAACCGACCTCGCAAGAACCTGCTCTTCTGGTCCGTCAACGCCAGGCAGATCTGGATTTTCACGACATCCTGGCTGCTGCGAATCCCAATCCCTTCCTGCGCTTCGCATGCGAGCTGATCAACGAGATGCTCCGTCGTCTGGTTGTCTTCAGCACGCAGACACCTCCGGAAGAACACACCAAATTCGGGTGCGCCAACGTCAAGATTCACGCGGAGATCGCGAAAGCCGCCCGTGCGCGAGACAGCGAGCGCGTGCGAGCGCTCATGAAGGCGCATATGGAAGAGGCTTCTGAGTACGTGAAGCGTCTGGATGGCCGACTCGATGGACGACTGATCCTCGACTCGGAGATGGCGCCGCGCCTGCGACCGCTCTCCTAACGAGGTTTGCCGACGCAGCACCACCCGATGAGGTCGCGCTTTTGCGACGTTAGCCACCTGTCTCTGTAATGGCGACAAATGCGAACGCCCGTACGTCGGCAGTATCGTGATTGCCGCGGGCGGATCTTTATGCTCGGCGGCGATCTCGATCTGTGCGCTGGCACTGCGCGCAAGCAATTGACGAGTCGACTGCGACGTACGATCAACAGCTATCATCTTCGAGCGTTTGACCAACATCAATGCGCGGTGATCGCCACAGGCGCGGTGGTGGACTGAGCCCGCACTGCGCCGCCGACATTGCAGTGGGGTCGATGATGCCCGCGGTCTGCACACGGCAACGGCGCTGAGCTTGACGGCCGGTGGCGGCAACACTTGGTCCGTATCACGCATGCTCAGCATACGATGTGCGCAGGAGCTGCTCCTGTTTCAACCGCCGCTCGCAGATAGAGCTAGGCGGGAAGAGCGCATCCGTTCTTGCTTCTGAGAGCCGCAGGCTAGACAGGTGAATACAGCTCACGCATGCATGCAAAGTTCTCATTTGTCGAAGAGTTCTGCGACAACGCAGACTAGCCGCAAAATCAGAGCTTAACAGCGTTTTGGGAAGGATGCGTGCTTCAAGGAAGCCAAATCGCGTTCATTCGGGAAGCCCAGTCTGGCTGATGCAGACCTGGCCGAAAGATGAGTGGCAATTCTCGCCACAGATGAATCGATTTGCCCGCGGCATCGGTACCGCCCGACCGTGCTCGCGCCGCGAGGCGATATCCCCAACCTGCTGATCAGAAAAAGTCACGTGAGAAGCGCTCCAAAGCCGCCTTGGCGGTCTGCGGACGCCCAGAAGAGGAGGAAAAAGGGGATGAAGTTCAGGACGTTTCTCGGCGCGGTCGTTGTCCTAGCGCTCACCGGTGCTTCGGCGCCAGCGGCCGATAAAGATGCCGCCGACATTGCGGTCGAAGCAGCAAAGAAGTACGCGGGCACGACGATCAGCATTGTCTGGGAGGCCGGCCTCCAATCGCTCGACCCACTGAATTACTCGGGCCCCAAGTGGGAGAAGCTGACCGGCATCAAGGTGAAGGTTGTCGAAGTGCCCACCGACCAGATGTTCACCAAGATCATGCAGGATTTCAAATCGGGCGCCGGAGCCTACGACGCGCTGAACGTCATTCCGTCTTGGATGCCTGATCTTGCGCGCGCCGGCGCGCTCGAGCCTCTCGACAAGTACGTCGACAAGTTCAGCTATCGCGACGAGTTGCAGGACATCGCGGCCGCTTACCGCGACAACCAGATGCAGTATGACGGGAAGATTTTCGGCTTTCCGGACGACGGCGACGTGATGCTGCTTTACTACCGGAAAGACATCTTCGATGATCCGAAGATGAAGGACGAATTCAAGGCCAAGTTCGGCTACGAACTCGCTCCGCCAAAGGACTGGAAACAGTTCGACCAGATCGGCCAGTTCATCACCGACAAGATGGCACCCAAGGTTTACGGCGCCGGCTTCTTCCGCACAGCGCCCTATCCGCAATACATGTTCCAGGAGCGCTTCCGCATGGAGGGCGGCAAGTTCTTCAATGCGGACACCATGAAGACGACGGTGAATGGCGACGTCGGCCTCAAGGTGTTCAAACAAATGCTGGCGGAAAACAAGTTCATGCCGCCGGGCGTGGAGCAGTGGAATTTCGTCGACAACCTCGCGGCATTTCTTCAGGGCACAACCGCGATGACGATCTCGTGGCCGCCTTACGGACGTTGGGCCGCCGGCTACGGTTCGGGCGAGGAAGCGTTGAAGTGGGTTCCCAAATCCCAAGTCGCCGGCAAGGTCGGCTACGCGCTCACGCCTCTCGGCCGCCCCGAACTCGGCGTCGGCTTCGACTTGTCGGTGTCGGCCACCAGCAAGAACAAGGAGGCCGCTTATCTCTTCATCCAGTGGCTGAACAGCAAGAAGACCAGCCTCGAGCGCGTCCAGCTCCCCTATACGCTCCGCGATCCGTTCCGCCTGTCGCACTACGCGAGCGAGAAATACCGTGCGCTCTGGCCTGAGGCTCCTGCCTATCTCGATACGATCAAGACATCCGGTGAGAAGGGCCTGCTCGATCTCTCCCTGCTGCAGCAGGACAAATACGACGAGGCGATGACCAAGGCGATTTCGAGCCTCTGGGCTAGCGAAGATCCCAAGGCCATCCTCGACCGCATGGCGCAACAATTCGACGCCATCACCGAGAAGGTTGGCATTGAAAATCAAAAGGCCGTCTACAAGGTCTGGGCGGCTAAGCCCGGCGCCTATCCGCAATAGCTGCCCTGGACACCACACGGGAGGCGTCGCCCTCCCGTTCGGCGTCGTTTCCTGGACTGATGATGACGCTTTCCGCAAGTCTCAATGGTGCCGAGCAACGCCGCCCGAGCCGCCTCGGGCGCATGCTCGAGGACCGCCTCCCCTATCTCATCGTCGCACCGGCCATTCTGATCCTTCTCCTGGTCGGCTTGTTCCCCCTCATCTACTCGCTGATCGTGAGCTTCCAGCGCATCACGATGACCGAGAACGACACATCCTTTGTCGGCCCCTTGAACTATGCGGAGCTCTTCCGGGATGCTCGCCTCTGGGCTTCGCTCGGCCACACAGCCATCATCACGGCAATCGCCCTGCCGCTTGAGCTGCTGATCGGCTTCCTGATGGCGCAGCTCTTCATTGATCGTATGCCCGGTCGCCAGATCTTCGTCGCGCTGCTGGTCCTCCCCACGGTGATTTCTCCGATTGTCGCGGGAGCGACCTGGCGTCTGATGTTCGACGTCCGCTTCGGTCCGATCGGCGAGATCCTGAGCTTCATCGCCGGCGAGCCGGTCCGGATTTTGTGGACGGTCAATCCCGCCTACGTCTATCCCGCGATCATCATCTGCGAGGTCTGGCAGTGGTCGCCGTTCATGTTCCTGTTGCTGCTTGCAGCGCTGTCAAATGTCGACCAGTCGCAGCTCGAAGCTGCGGAGATTGATGGCGCATCATACCTGCGCGTGCTCCGCGCGATCGTTCTGCCGGCCATCGCCCCCGTGGTCGCCGTCGCTTGCCTGATCCGGGGCCTGGACCTCGTCCGCATCTTCGACATCATCTGGGCTCTTACCGAAGGCGGCCCGGGGTCGATGACCGAGACCGTCTCGCTCTACACCTACGTCCAGGGCTTCTCGCAATTCGAGACGAGCTATACGGCCGCGATCTCGTTCCTGGTGATTGCGCTGTTGACGCTCATCACCACCCTGGTCCTCAAGCGTATGGACCTTGCGCGATGAGGGTTGCCAAGCTTCCGGCGAGAAAAGCCCGCATCCTGGCGCTTCGCTATCTCGGCGCCGGCGTCGTAACCTTGCTGTTTCTGTTTCCGGTCTACTGGCTGTTCATGATTTCGTTCAAGACGCCGGACGAGATCTATCATGTGCCGCCCTTATGGATCCCCGGACAGATCCAGTTCTCGAACTATTACGTGCTGTTCAAGGATGGTGACGTCTTGGCCGTCCTGAACAGTCTGATCGTCGCCGGCGTGAGTTCCGCCATTGCGATCGTTCTTGGGACACTCTGCGCCTACAGCCTCGCCCGGTTCGGAACCGGCGGCGAGAACCTCGCAATGTGTATCATCTCCCAGCGCATGATCCCGCCGATCGCGGTCGTATTTCCGATCTTCCTGATCTACGTGTATTTCGGTCTCGTCGACGGCTACTTCGGACTGATCCTGCTCTATACGGCGTTCAATCTTCCCTACGTCATCTGGATGATGCGCGGCTACATCGTCGACGTTCCGCTGGAGCTCGAGGAAAGCGCTCTCGTTGACGGCCTGAACCGATGGGAAGTGATCTGGAAAGTCGTCTTCCCGATGGTGCGCCCGGGGCTCATGGCGACGTCGGTCTTCACCTTCGTATTCGCCTGGAATGACTTCCTCTTCGCGCTGGTGCTCACACGCACCGAGGTCATCACGTTTCCGGTCATGCTGACGCACTACTTCGGCGGACAATCAAATTTCTGGGCAAAGATCGCAGCGATGTCCGTATTGGGGACCTTGCCGATCTTCGTCGCAGTCTCGGTGATGCAGCGCTATCTCGTGCGCGGCATCTCCTTGGGCGCAGTCAAGGGTTAGGGAGAGCGGAGTGGCTGATGTCAAGCTATCCGGGGTGCATAAATACTACGGCAGCGTGCACGCGGTTCGAGGTGTCGATCTCACCATCGCCGACGGCGAATTCGCAGTGCTTGTAGGGCCGTCCGGCTGCGGCAAGAGCACGCTCTTACGAACGATAGCCGGTCTTGAAGACCCTGACCGCGGAACCATCACGATCGGTGGCGCGGTGGTCAACGATCTGCGCCCGCGCGAGCGTAACATCGCGATGGTATTTCAAAATTACGCGCTCTACCCCTACTTGACGGTCAACGAGAACATCGCCTTCGGTCTGCGCGCCCGCAAGACTCCAGAAATGGAGATCAGGAAGCGGGTCAGCGAAGCCGCCGACATGCTCGGCATCGGAAATCTCTTGCAGCGCTATCCGCGTCAGCTCTCCGGCGGACAGCGTCAGCGGGTCGCCATCGGACGCGCCATCGTCCGCAAGGCGGACCTGTTCCTGTTCGACGAACCGCTGTCGAATCTCGACGCTCAATTGCGCGATGAGATGCGGACCGAGATCAAGCGTCTGCATCACGAGATCACGACGACGATGATCTACGTCACCCACGATCAGGTCGAGGCGATGACGCTCGCTGACCGCATCGTGCTGCTCCGCGATGGAAAGATCGAGCAGCAAGGGGCCCCGCTTGAACTGTTCGAGCAGCCCCGTACGGGCTTTGTGGCCGGCTTCCTCGGGTCTCCGTCGATCAATCTCGTCCCGGCGACCCTCAAGACGAACGGCGGCTGCGCCGCAGTTGTGTTTCAGTCCGGCGGTGCGCTGACGCTTCCGAGCGCAAGAGCCAAATTGCTGACAGGTGCGGATGGCCAAGAAGTTCTCGTCGGCATTCGACCCCAGCACTTCAGCCGGGCTGGCGGCGGACCTCTGCGCGACGGGGTGGTCTCCTATTCGGCCGTCGCCGATCTCATTCAGCCGACGGGGACCCGTACATTCACCACCATCAAGATCGGCGGCGTCGATGCGGTCGCGGAGCTCCAGGCTCATGACGTCAGCAGCCATGGCGAGCGGATCGACCTCGCCATCGACCTCAATCGCGTGGTGCTGATCGATCCGGCCAGCGGCCTGGTCATCTCGTAACGAGCGCCGGCAATCTGGAGAACGGGAGGAAAAGATGGCGTCGAGACTGTTTGCCACCGGAATTGGAGCGCCGGAGGGGCCGGTGTGCCTGCCCGATGGATCGATGTATGTGACCGAAATGTCAGCGTCGACCCTTTGTGTTACACGGCTTGATCCTCGCGGCAATCGCAGGGTCATCCGGACGACGGGTGGGCGTCCGAACGGGTTGACGACTGACGGCGACGGTCGGATCTGGATCGCGGAAGCAGGCCTCCGGGCGCTGATTTGCATCGACGAAGGCGGAAACGAGATCCGGCGCATGCAAGGCGCAGGTACGGACCGCTTTCTATTTCCGAACGATCTTTGCTTCGGCCCGAACGGACTGCTCTACATGACTGACTCCGGCATGGCCGCGGAGGACTTCATCAATGGTCAGGCCTTCGTCGACGGCTATCTGAACCTTGATTGGGACGGCCGTGTGTATGAGATCGATCCGGCCGCCATGAAGGTGCTACGCGTACTCGATCGCAAGATCCGCTTCACCAACGGCATTGCTTTCGGCTCCGACAATCACCTCTATGCCAACGCGTCCTTCACCGGCGAGATCTACCGATATGACGTGCTCGGCGAAGCCTCGCCTAGACGAGAGGTCTTCGGCAACGTGCTGCAACCGGATGCCAATCCCGATTTCAAAGGTCCGGACGGGATGGCATTCGGCACGGATGGCCGACTCTATTGCACGGTCTACAACCAGAAGAACGTCACGGTGCTGGACCGCCGGGGTGAGGTCGCCGACCGGCTGATCCTGGATGGGCCGCGGCCGACGAATTGCGCCTTCACGCTCGAGGGCAAGAAGCTACGCGTGACTGAAGTCGGCAAGGGCCAGGTCGAGGAGATCGATATGCCCTGCGAAGGCTTGCCGCTGCATCTGCCGAAATTCGCCTGACGAGGTGCCTCGCGGTTTTGTCCCGCGAAGCGTCCCGCCGAGGCGTCAAAGGAAGCCGATCGATAGCCAGGGCACGGCTGCGACGATCAGTGTACCGATCAAGAGCGCGATCATGTAGCCCACGATCGGCTTCATTCCCTCGTCCGGGTTGATGCGACTGATCGCGCAGGCCGCGTAGTAGCCGACGCCGAACGGTGGCGCGAACAGCCCGATGCCCATGGCCAGAACGACCACCATCGCATAGTGGACATCGTGCACCCCGACCTGCCGCGCGATCGGGAACAACAGCGGTCCGAACAGGACGATGGCCGGAATCCCTTCCAGAACGCTGCCCAGGATCACGAAGGTCACGATCGTCACGGCGAGGAACACAGGAACGCCGCCGGGAAGGCTGGTCATGAACTTGGCAAGAGAGGCGGAAAATCCCGACTGAGTCAGCGCCCACGCCATGCCCGTCGCCGCGCCGATGATGAGGAGAATCGCCCCCGACAGCGAGGCCGTCTCGAGCAGCATCGGATAGATGCGACGCCAGTCGAACTGCCGATAGATCAAGAGACCCGCACAGGCCGAGTACAGGATGCCAATGGTCGAGACCTCCGTCGCCGTCGCAACCCCTTCGACGACAGCGGTCCGGATCACGAATGGCAGCGCGATCGCCGGTATCGCGATCACGAAGGCGCGGCCGATCTGCCGCCCCGTCGCTCGTTTGACGTGAGACAGGTCCTCGCGGCGGTATCGCCACCACACCACGGCCGCGAGCATGACCGCGAGCACCACGCCCGGAAGCAACCCGCCGGTGAACAGCGCCGAGATCGATACACCGGTCACTGAGCCGATCGTGATCAAAACCAGTGACGGGGGAATCGTCTCGGTCTGCGCCCCCGTCGCGGCCAGGAGCGCAACGAGATCGCCGGGCTTGGCCCCCCGCTGCCGCATCTCGGGAAACAATACCGGCGCCACCGCAGCCATGTCCGCCGCCTTGGAGCCGGAAATGCCCGAGACCAGATACATCGCCCCGACGAGCACGTAGTGCAGTCCGCCGCGCACGTGGCCCAGAAGGCTTGCAAGGAAGCTGACCATGGCCCGCGCCATGCCCGTCATCTCGATCAGAAGGCCGAGAAAGACGAAGAGAGGCACGGCGAGCAAGATCAGGTGGCTCATGCCCTCATCCATTCGTCCGATCATCACCACGTCGGGCGTGTTGGTTGTCAGGGCGAGATAGCCGACCGTGGCGAGGCCGAATGCGAACGCGATCGGCACGGCCGCAAAGACCATCGCGCCGACCACGAAAACGAAGAAGATCAGAAGATTCAGATTGCCAAGCGGCTTCAAGACCGGCGCCAGCAGAATGAACGTCCCGATGATGCCTGCGACGATCGCGAGCGAAGCCAGCAAGCTGCGCAGGCTCGCGATGCGGATGAGCCGGAGGACGGCTGCGATCAGCATCAGCCCGATCCCGATCGGCAACGCCGCCGCTCGCCAGCTGTTGACGATCTCGAGCGCCGGCGTGGTGACGAATGCCTCGTCGGCGGCGAATTCATAGGCCGGCCAAACGACGAGCGCGAGGAACGCCAGAGATGCCGCGGCCGCGACGACATCCAGGAACGCACGAACTTCCGCACTGAGAACGCCGACGATGGCGGTCATTCGCATGTGCTCGCCGCGCTGGAACGCGATCACGGACCCGAACATGGCGAGCCAGAGGAAGAGAATGCCGGCGAGCTCGTCGGACCAGACGATCGGCGAGCGGAACACGTATCGGCTCACGATGCCCGCGGACAGCACGGCGATCTCCGCCAGGACCAGCAGCGCCGCCGGCACCGCGACGGCGTGGCCAAGTACCATGTTTGCCTCGACCACCCATCGGCGCGAGTTCGCTTGAGATGTGCCGGCCGCGGTCCCGGTATCCACATGCGGCGTATGGCTCATGCTGGTCATGACAGCTGGCCCGCTGCTTTTTCGAGCTGAGACCACGCCTCCTCGCCAAACTTGCCCTTCCAGTCGGCGTAGAAGCTGGTTTTGGACAAGGCTTGGCGGAACGCAGTCCGATCGACGTCGATGAACTTGAGGCCTTTGGCCGAGAGATCGGTTCGCAATGACTGGCTGAGCTTCGCGATGTCGGCCCGTTGGTCAACGGCGGAGCGATCGAGCTCGCGCGTCACGATCTCCTGCACGTCCTTCGGCAGACGCTCGAAGGCGCGCTTGTTGCCCAGGATCCAGTAGCCGTCCCAGACGTGCCCGGTCAGACTGCACGTGCTCTGCACTTCGTAGAGACGCGCGGTCGCAATGATCGGCAACGGATTCTCCTGGCCGTCGACGACCTTGGTCTGCAACGCGGAATAGACCTCGTTGAAGTTGATCGGCGTCGGCCCGGCGCCGAGCGCCTTGAAGAGCGAGGTGAGCAGCGGCGCGGGCGGAACGCGGATCTGGAAATTCTTCAGATCATCCGGTGTCCGGACCTCGCGGCCCGACGAGGTCACTTGACGAAAGCCGTTATCCCAGGCCTTCGACACCGCCATGATCGGCGTCTTGGCGATCTGCGCCCGGATGTAGGTGCCGAGGTCGCCGTCCATCGCCTTCCATACGCCATCGTAGTCGGCGAATGCGAAGCCGGTGTTTACAATGCCTGCGCTAGGTACGAGGGTGGCAAGAATCGAGGACGATTGGTTGAAGAACTCGACGCCGCCGCTGCGAACCTGGGTCAGAAGCTCGGTGTCGGAGCCGAGCTGGTTGGCCGGGAATAGCCTGATCTCCAGCCGACCGCTCGTCGCTTCGCGGATACGGTCGATCGCCTCTTGCGCCCGGATATTCACCGGATGCGTTGGATCCTGTCCGGTCGCGAACTTGTAGACGAACTCGGCGGCAGACGCCGGGCGGGTCAGAATCCCGATGAGAGGAACGGCCGTGGCCGCCATCAACAGCGAACGGCGGCTGATACTTCCGGGCTTCGAGACAATCATGTTTTCCTCCTGGTCCTTTATTGACGTTGCTGCCCGCTGCATCAGCGCACGCTGGCGTGCGGCTTTCCGGGTTCTCCGGTTGCCGGCTCTAGATCACAGACATTTGGGCAGGAGCAATCACTCGCCGCCACAACATGCGACGGGCGTAGCTCCTCACCTGAGCTTGGCTCGATTGGCGCTTAGCGCCGGTATCCTAAAGCCACTTCTTGATCTGTCGTGCGACCTCTACAGTGGAAATCCCGTAGCGGTCGTGCAGCGTCGGAAGTGCACCAGCATCAAGAAACTCGTCCGGCAATGCGATCTGGCGGAAAGTCGGATGGACGCCTGAACGCATCAGAAGTGCGGCAACCGCCTCGCCGAGACCGCCAATTGTTGTGTGGTTTTCGGCAACGACGACGAGCCGGCCCGGCCTGCCGGCTTCGCGCAAGATCGTCTCGGCGTCGAGCGGCTTGATGGTTGGCACATGCAGCACCGCAACATCGACGCTGTCGTCCTTCAAGGTTTGCGCGGCCTCAAGCGCACGCATGGTCATGATGCCGGAGGAAATGACCAGGGCGTCCTTCCCGTCACGGATCAGCTTGGCCTTGCCGAGCTCGAATTTGTAGTCGTACTCGTCCAGCACGACCGGCACCTGGCCGCGCAGCAAGCGCATGTAGACCGGCCCGTGATGCGCCGCGATAGCAGGCACCAACTGCTCGATCTCGTGGGCATCGCAGGGATCGATGACCGTCATGTTCGGCATGGCGCGAAACAGCGCGAGATCCTCCGCGGCCTGGTGACTCGGGCCGTAGCCCGAGGTCAGGCCGGGCAATGCGCAGACGATCTTCACGTTGCGGTCTTCCTCCGCGATCGTCTGGTGAATGAAATCGTAAGCCCGCCGAGACGCGAACACCGCGTAGGTTGTCGCGAATGGCATGAAACCTTCGGCGGCGAGGCCGGAGGCTGCGCCGAACAGAAGCTGCTCGGCCATGCCCATCTGGTAATAACGGTCCGGAAATTCCTTCGCAAAGATGTGCAGATCGGTGTATTTGCCGAGATCGGCCGTCATGCCGACCACCTCAGGGCGGTGGCGTGCGAGTTCGACGAGCGCGTGTCCAAAGGGCGCAGGCTTCGTCTTCTGCCCCTCGGCCGCGATCGATGCGATCATCGCTGAGGTGGTCAGGCGCGGCTTGCCCGGCTGCGGTGCTGATCTGACGGTCTTCATGCCTGCCTCCCGGCTTCCAGCGCGGCAAGCGCGAGCTGCCATTCGTGCGGCTCGACGCGGATGAAATGGCTCTTCTCGCGTTGCTCGAGGAAGGGAACACCCTTCCCCATCAGCGTGTCGGCGACGATCATCCGCGGCTTGGGCTCGGGATGAGACTTGGCGGCGTCGAAGGCGGCAATCACGGCATCGAGATCGTTGCCGTTGACGCGCTGCACGAACCAGCCAAAGGCCTGAAGCTTGTCCACCAGCGGCTCGAATGCCATCACCTGCGTGGAAGGGCCGTCCGCCTGCTGATTGTTGACGTCGACAATGCCGATCACATTGTCGAGCTTGTAGTGACCCGCCGACTGGATGGCCTCCCAGACCGAGCCTTCGTCAAGCTCGCCATCGGAGAACAAGGTGTACACCCGCGCCTCGGATTTCTTGCGTTTGAGTCCCAGGCCCATGCCGACCGCGATGCTGAGTCCGAGCCCGAGCGAGCCGCCCGACATTTCCATGCCGGGTGTGTAGGAGGCCATGCCCGACATCGGCAGGCGGCTCTCGTCGCTGCCATAAGTTTCGAGCTCTTCCTCGGGGACAATCCCCGCCTCTATCAAGGCCGCGTAGAGCGCGATGGCATAATGCCCGTTGGAGAGCAGAAAGCGGTCTCGCTCCTCCCAGGACGGATCTTCGGGTCTGTAGCGCATCGCATGGAAATAGGCGACGGCGAGAACGTCAGAGATGTCGAGCGCCTGTGCGATATAGCCTTGGCCCTGAACTTCGCCCATGCGCAGGGCATTGCGGCGAATATTGTGGGCGCGGTCCGTCAGCTTGGGCGTGTTCGTAAGCGCGTTGGTCGAGGTTTCCATCGATCTGACCCTTGTCTCGCTGGCTCAGTGGATGAGCATGCCGCCGTTCACGTCGATCACGGCGCCGGTTACGTAGGCGGAGAGATCCGAGGCCAGGAAGGTGTAGATACCGGCGACGTCTTCGGCCGTACCGAGACGATTGAGCGGAATGCCTTCCAGGATCTTCGCCCTCATCTCGTCGGTCAGCTTGCCCGCGGTGATATCGGTGCCGATCAGGCCGGGCGTGACGCAATTGACGCGAATGCCGTCCGGGCCGAACTCTCGGGCCATCGCCTTGGCGAGACCAAGTACGCCGGCCTTCGCGGCCGAATAGTGCGGACCGCCAAAAATTCCGCCGCCGCGCTGAGCCGAGACCGATGACATGCATGCGATGGATCCAGATTTCCGTGCGCGCATATGCGGGATCACCGCCTGGGAGAGGAACAGGATGCCCTTGAGATTGACGTCCTGAATGCGATCCCAATCGGCTGCCGAAATCTCCAGGAACTTCACCGGTTGGGTGATGCCGGCATTGTTGATCAGGACATCGATGGCGCCGAAGGATTCGATCACGCAGGCGACTGCCTGCTCGCAGGACGATTTGTTGGCGACGTCGCACCCTAGTCCGATGTGGGAATTTCCGAGCGATGCCGCAGCATCCGCCGCAGCGCCGGCGTCAATATCCAGAATGGCGACCCGAGCGCCCTCGGCGGCGAACCGCCGGGCGGTGGCAAGCCCGATCCCGCGCGGCGAGGCCGCGCCCGAAATGATCGCCGTCTTACCGCTGAGCAGCATCAGTTCCTCCCGCAAATTGTTCTTCCTTGGCGCTTAGGAATGACCCGCCGACGGCCAGCGGACAAGCGCGCAGTTGTCACGGATCGATGAATCTGGTTCACTTATGGGATGCTGTCGAATATCCCCCTATCGGCAATTCGTGCCTTTGAAGCGGCTGCCCGCACCGGATCGTTTCGCGATGCGGCGAATGAGCTTCACCTGACGCCAAGTGCGGTCAGTCATGCCATCCGTAAGCTGGAGGACACGCTTCGGACCGTTCTGTTCGAGCGCGGCGCGCGGTCAGTGCGGCTCACGCCAGCAGGCGAAAATCTGATGCGCCACACGGGAGCAGCATTCGATCAGCTCCGCCGCGGCCTCGAGGAAGTCGCCGCGCGCGGACCGCAATTGGTGCGCGTCCACTCCGCGCCAAGCTTTGCCGCTCAATGGCTGGCGCCGCGGCTCGCACAGTTTCTCGCCGCTTATCCGAAGCTCGAAGTTCGGCTGGCAGCAAGCACAGATTATGCGCGCTTCAGCAACGACGATTTCGATATCGACATCGTCTACGGCCCGCCGCGCGCGGAGGGCGTCGAAATTGTTCCTTTGCCGGAGGAGACGGTCACGCCACTCTGCTCGCCCTCGCTCGCAAAATCGATACGAAAGCCTGCCGATCTCCTCGATCAGACGCTCATCCGCTCCGACGTGAAGCGGGTGCAGTGGCACCAATGGTTCACCGCGAATGGGTTGGAAGCACCTGCGCTTCACGGCATGAGATTCGACCGCAGCTTTCTTGCGATTGCGACGGCTGCGGAGGGATTGGGCGTAGCGCTGGAATCAACCCTTCTGGCCGAACGCGAACTGGCGAGCGGGCGATTGGTAGCTCCATTGGCGGGACGGGCCAACGATATCCGCTACGTCGGTCACCGCCTGATCTACCCGCGCGCCAGCCGACAGCGATCGGCCGTGCGAGCGTTTGCAGATTGGCTCGTGGCGCAACTTGAGGGGCAAAACACGCGCTCCTCAGAGTGACTGCAACCATGGCCCTCCTCTTGGCTTAAGCACAGCCGAAGAGCCAATTTTAATAGGGATACATCCAATAAGTCGCGGTGGAATCGTCGGGCATCGATCGCAAGGTCGGGGTCCGCTGCGGGGGTTTAAGATGCGTCGAAGAAGAGATGATCCGGCCTATATCATCGAGAACCGCGCGGCTGGTTGAGTACGTGCTGTGATTTAGAGCAAACATTTCGCTCCCCACCGCAGAAACATCAATCGTTTCGATCCCGGGCACGAGAGTCGGCCCACTCTTGGATACGAACCCCATTCGCGAGGTGGATTGCGCCTTCTTCATGGAGGCGAGCAAGGCGAGATCCGTTGAGGAGGCGTATAGGGTGACCGCGCCTGCTGCTGATTTGATCTGGTTAGCTCTTTCCAGATAGAGGTCGCGATCAACATCCGGCGCCGCAAAAATCAGCTCGGTAATGCCTAGCGTCGTCTGGCTCAGCGCGGCTTGCTGCAAAGCTCCCAATAGCACCTCGCTGCCCAAGCTGTGTGCGATCACGATAATCCTGGAAACTTTCGCTTCCTTCTTGATGAGCTGAAGGAGATCGAACAAGCCGTCTGGCGCATAGAGTGCGCTTTCGCGATCGTAGTCATAATCGAGCAGCCCGCCCTTGGACGGCCAGGAATACATCATGACGCGACCTTTGTAGTTCGCATCGAAAGCAATCTGCGCTGCCTTAAATGCAGCGTCGGAAAAACCGACGTTGTAGCCATGCACAAAGAGCATCATGCTGTCGGCGGGATTTGCGATAGCGGAAGCGAACTCTTCGCGAGACAGACGATATAGCTTCTGGATTCGGAAATGCTTTCTGTCGTCTTCCGCCTCCTTGCGTAGCCCAAACCAGCTCGTCTTCGGCGTCTCAACTTCGCCCATCTTGTGAACGACGGGAATACTGACGGTCACGTAACCAAAAGTGTTGGTGGCAGAACGAGCATAGGAGATCTGGCTCAATTCGAGACCAGGCCCGCCCGTCACCATGCGATTCGTGGCGAAGTAGACCGGCACCAGACCCTTGATAGCCGACTTGTTGACCACAACCTCGGCACCGGTGGTGCTCTTGTCAGGCGGCGCCTCCTGGCTCGCCTCACCGGTTGTCGGTCGCCACGGCCGATAGCCATGATAGTGACGGACATGATGGTAATACCCGGGGCCATAGCGATAGCCGAATCTCTTGAACGCGCTCCCATGTTTCTGCGGAGCTTTGTGAACATGCGGCTTGGCAGGCTGTGAGACCGGACCTTGGTGGGCGCAACCGGTGGCGAGCGCGCAGAACAAGATAACGAGCCCTGTCCGAACGTGCTGGAACGCGTGGCGGAGCCAATGTAACCGGTTCGAAGCGTGGGTTGGCAGGGCGAGCATAACCATCCGGTCCGTTACCTACTTCGCTAGAATCTGGGAAAGATTGACGGTCGCGCCCAGCCATCCGCGATACCTGTCGACGGCAGGTCCGCTGGTGAGCCTGTAGGTGAAACGAGCCTGTGCCCCGCTGCCGTTTATCGCGCAAGCAATATTGCCGGCACCATTGGCGGTCTCCACGTGCCAGGAGCACCCCGTGATTCGGTACCCAGGTTCAGCCGCGAAGGTCTCAGCGTAATCAGCCGAGTGCTCCGCAAATACGACCGGGTGATCGTCCTTGGTCTTGTCCACCGTAAACGACCGCTCGATCTGCTTTGGCTCGACGAGTTGCGATACCGGAACGTTCACTATCAGTCGCCGGTCCTCCGGCAGAAGAGTGTGGATCGCTCCGGCAAGAATTTTGGGAATTTTCACGCCGGCATTGGCTTGCGTCTGCACATGCGTGGAATTCAGCCTGCTCCAGTTCTCAAACGAGATCGTCGTGTCGACCCACTTCGTCCAGCAAACAGAGGGCTGGGGAATGGCCGTGATCATGCTGTAGAGCGGGCTGGCGGTAATCACAGTGGCTGGAATGATGAAGTTGACGCCAGAAACCTGCGCATCGTTCCACTTAATAATGCCACCGACCGCAATCCCCAGCAGTGCGCCGAACTCGTTGAATGCGGGTCCCCCGCTGTTGCCGACGTTCATGACCGTGTCGGTCTGCCAGCGACCATTCGGGCTAGTCTGGTTGCTTATCAGACCGCTCGATATGCTGAGATCCAGATCGAGGGGATATCCGAGCAGATACAGCTGAGTCCCCATCGGGGCTTGCTGGTTGTCGTCGATCACCGGCATCGGGCAACGCGATGCGCCACCGCTGTTGTTGACGGGCTGAGACAATTCGAGGAGCGCCAGGTCCCTGGCATCATCGCGATGAATCGCGGTGACTTTGATCGGGTTCGCATTGCGCGATCCGAGACGAGCATTGACTTCGAAGCTCTTGTAGTTCTCCTCGCGTCCGATCACATGGCTGTTGGTCAGCACGAGGTTGTCGCCGATCAGCAGCCCGGAGCCGCCGCCGACCTCCTGCTTGTCGTTGTACATGACGCCAACATACTGGACGTGAACCGTCCTGACATTGTACCGCGCAGCAACCTGCACCGCCGCGCGGTCCGCTTGCGCCGGCGGGCAGAAGAATAGAGACAGGCCAAATGTCAGGAAGGATAGAATGTTCTGACAGCGGCGATGTCGAGCGGGCTGAGTTGTCCGTTTCCGTTCCATGCTGGATTACAATAGTTCATGATGGAATTGGGGTCGTATTTGGTGACTTTATAATCGCCGACCGAGCCAGACGCTTTCTCGTTGCGGCACTGCTCCGGCGCATCGTCGCGGTTCTGTTCATGCGTGAAACCAAGCGCATGTCCGAATTCGTGGACCGCAACCGCACGAATGCAGAACTCGCGTCTATCTCGACAGCCTTTGCTCCAATGATTGAAACTGAAATTGAGAGTCATGCCCGATGGCTTGCGGTCAAGGTATTTTCCGACGACATCGGTGTGAGCGCCCTCATCAGCGACCCGCACGTGCACACCGGGCGCGCCGTCGGTACACAACGACCAGGTCTTCGAAAACCACACTCCGCCTTGCGCCGCAGTCTGCCAAGTCTCCGCAACCGCTTTTCGAACTAGGTCGGCATACTTTTGATCCTTCGGCTGCAGATTCTCCCAGCAGACGGGGATTTCCTTAATCTCCCATTTCGATCCGCGAATGACCGTGCCGTACAGCTCCATTTCGGACACGCCCGAAGGAAGCGCGGGCTGAGCATTCGCGCCCCAAGAGATCAAGAGCGCGAGCAGCAGAACGAGTCTGGGTAACCAGAGGCGAATCATTGTCCTAATGCGTCGGGGTTGGGGTCGGCGGGAACACAGGCACCGGCGCCACGATGAAACCATTTGTCCGGGGTCCGCCGCCCGTACGGCGTCCGGCGCCTCCCGGGAATTCCTGCGACTTCTCTCCTCCCGGCGAGGGAGCGGTGTAAATTGGATTGTCCTTTGATCCAAGCGGCGGCGTTTTTGCCGCGTAGCCGGCGGACCCGGATTTGGCTCCGTTGGCAAGCACCGCGTTCGGACCGTTAATGTAGATACCGAGATTGCTGAACTGCTGAGCGGAGGCAGAGGCCTGAACTGCAGCAGGCGTCCAACGCGACGACGTGAGGGAGTACTTTGCCTCGACGCCGCCGGTAACCTGGATCGAAAACGTGTAAGTCATCTGCGCCGGCTCCGCGCTCTCCGAAGGCATGGCCGGCGTGAGATTGTTAGCGGCGATGAGAATAGCATTGTCCCGCAACCAAGCCGCCAGTGGCTTGGACGCATCGACAATGATGCGCTTATAGGCGGCGCGGTCCGGGTACTTGTTCTCGGCGAGTCCCTCGAGCTCGATCAGGTCCGTAGGCGTTCCTCGATAGCAGCCACGCTCGTACGTTGCGGGTCCCGCGGCAGCCGGCGTCGAGTCGGACGCAAGCTGGGCGTTCTGCTTCATCAGGAATGACCAGATCAGGTCATAGGTGTCCTGGGCTGAAGCAGTGGGACCCACATGGGTGATCTCACTACTGGTCGCGCTCAGAATCCGCTTGTAATCGAACGCTGTACCGGATCCGAGCCCGCCCGTATCGGTCACCTTCAACTCCAGGAAAAAGGTGCCATACAGGAACGGGTCTATGTCGAGATGAGCGTACCTGTCGAAGGCCTCTTCAGGCCTGGCCTTGTAGATCTTCAGGTATTCCTTCCGCTTCTCTCCTCCCGGCGAGGGAGCCGTGTAAATCGGATTATCCTTTGATCCAAGCCTGGATGGAGAAAAGTGTATGTCATTTGCGCCGGCTCCGCGCTCTCGGTAGGCATCGCCGGCGTGAGATTGTTAGCGGCGATGAGAATAGCATTGTCCCGCACCAGGCTGCCTGTGGCTTGGACGCGTCGACAATGATGCGCTTATAGGCGGCTCGGTCCGGGTACTTGTTCTCAGCACGCCCCTCGAGCTCGATCAGGTCCGCCGGCGTTCCATGATAGCAGCCGCGCTCATACGTTGCCGGTCCCGCGGCCGCTGGCGTCGTATCGGACGCAAGTTGTGCGTTCTGTTTCATCAGGAATGACCAGATCAGGTCATAGGTATCCTGGGCTGAAGCAGTGGGACCCCATGGGTGATTTCACTACTGGTCGCGCTCAGAATCCGTTTGTAATCAAACGCTGTACCGGAGCCGAGCCCGCCGGTATCGGTCACCTTCAACTCCAGGAAGAAAGTGCCATACAGGAACGGATCAATGTCGAAATGAGCGTACCTGTCGAACGCCTCTTCAGGGCGTGACTTCTAGATTTTGAGGTATTCCTTCCGCCGCTCCCGTTCGATCTGGTAGAAAGTCACGACCTCACATCGGATCGACTTGAGGAAATACGGCAGCCCACCGGCCGTAATCACGCCTGTCTGCGGTTCATGAATATAATACAGACTGGTACACCCGCCCATGGCGAGGCAAATACCAACGCAAGCCGCGGCTCGACTGAAATTCCACATATGACCGCCCCGTATCCGCGTCGAGCTAGCCCGTCTTATTCGCAAGAGTGCGCCTGAGGGGTTGGCGAGCGTGGTGTAAAGCGCTGATACGGCGTAGGATTCGGTTGCAACCCATCACCTTCAACCGCGAACGCCACGTCCGCCATGACCGACGATACGATTCCGCCCTTCTCGTTTTCGGCCGTTCACGCCAAGAAAGTCACAGCTGCCTTCGATGGTGGGCGCCTAATCTCGAATGGGGGCGTGATGCTTCTGGCGATGGCCGAGCGGCGTCTTGGTTTGGCCGACAATTTGGCCCGGGTGTTCCCGGATCGGCGCGATCCGACGCGGTTCGTGCACAGCCTTGTCGATATGTTCCGCGCGCGCATGTTCGCGATCTGCTGCGGCTACGAGGACGCCGACGACCTCGATCATCTGAGGTCCGATCCTGCATTCAAGCTGGCCTGCGGACGGCTGCCGGACGCGGGCCGGGATTTGTGTTCCCAGCCGACGCTGTCGCGGCTGGAGAATGCTCCGCGCCTGCGCGACGTGATTCGACTGACCTGCATTTTGGTCGATGCATGGATGGATAGCTACCCCCACCAGCCGGCATCCGTCACGCTGGACATCGATGATACCTGCGACGTCGTCCGCGGCCATCAGCAGCTCTCGCTGTTCAACGCTCATTATGACGAACGCTGCTTTCTGCCGATCCACGTCTACGACACGGAGAAGAGCCGGCCCGTGGCGGTCGTGCTGCGGCCCGGCAAGACGCCGGGCGGCGTCGAGGTGCGTGGCCATCTGCGCCGCCTGGTACGGCATCCGCACGCGATGGCACAACACGCGAATTACGTTCCGTGGCGACGGACACTATGCCCGGCCGGAGGCAATGGCGTGGTGCGAGACCAACGGGCATCGACTACATCTTCGGTCTGTCCGGCACCAAGCCGCTCGCCAGAAAAGTCGACGAGGTCGCCGACGACATCCGCACGCGACGCGCCATCGAGAACCTGCCGGTTCTGCGTGGCTATACCGAGACGCGCCACAAGGCAAAGTCCTCGGATCGCGAACGGCGCATGGTCGCCCGTATCGAGGCGACGATGCTCGGCCTCGACATCCGCTTCGTCGTCACCAGCCTCGATGTCGGTTCGGCCGAGTGGATCTACGACAGCCTGTATTGCGCGGGCGGCCAAGCCGAGAATCTGATCAAGCTGCATAAGACGCAGCTCGCCTCCGACCGCACCAGCTGCCGTTCGGCGCTCGCCAACCAGGTCCGTCTCGTGCTCCATACGGCCGCTTATTGGCTGATGCTGACCGTGCGCGAGGCGATTCCCAAAGTCCGGGAATTGGCCGCTGCCGAGTTCGCGACGCTGCGTCTTCGGCTCTTGAAAATCGCTGCCCGTGTCGTCGAGACCACGAGCCGCATTCGCCTTGCGTTCGCCGCGGCATGTCCCGAAGCCGACCTGATCCGCGGCTTGCCAGGCGCGCTGCTGCCACTCGGTCCTTGACCGGCGGGGCGTGCGCCCCCGTTCGCCCACCCCATCCCTCAAGCGCGTTGCAAAGTACGGGTCGTCAGGCGGTGAATAGCCGAAGGCAATCCTGTGCGCCTCGTCAGACAAGATGTGCGGCCGCATCAATCGGACTAAAAAGCCGCACTCTCACGAATAGGACGGGCTAGGCGCGGCAGCGACCGTCCTTTTCTTCTTGGTCAATCCACGCGCTGCGGGCGTTGGCCTTAAAGAGCGCGGCGTGATCTATTTGGTCATCATGGTGGTCGGCAGTAGCGTACCGTGCGCGATATTGTACGGCTTAGGTGCTTTGGCTCGCCATGTTTTTGCGGGAGCGACTTGAAGAGCGAGTCGGCCGGCTACAACTTCGGCCTGCTCCTGCGATGGCCCGCAGACGTGCCATCATCCGTGCCTTCGCCGAAACTGTCCCGGCTCAAAAGATTGCTTAAATCATCGCTCGTCCGCGTTTTTCACGGAGCACTCTTTATTTATTTGTTTGCACTGCTCCCTTGAGGATTGGGAATGAGCCTAAATTGGCCGCCTATGCGTCAGGTTGTGGTCAGCCAAGCTGTATATCCTCCTCCGCACGGAGCTTGCGCGGCACGAGCTCCAGCGTGCAATTGTGCCGAGAGGAGAGCGAATCTGATGTATGGTAGAATCGTCGGATCGTCCAGCCAGCCTGGAAGCGCCAGCCATGTTGATGAATCTGGAGATGAGGGAGAGAGTCCCCGATTTGCGGACACAGTTGCGGGCATGGAGCCCAGTACGTCGTCGTCGGTGACAACGACGCCATACTCTCTGGCTTCCAAGCCGCCGATCATAGAGATCGATCAAAATTCCTTCGAAAACGGACTGAGGAGATTTTTGGGCGGCGACATCAGGCACGTCGCCGGTAACCCAGAAGAGTACTCGGATCACGTGTCCGAGAAGGCTTGGCGCACAGGAGCGGTTGCTGGAAGCTACCTCAACACTCCCGAATATTCAATCAAGCCAGGACGATTCTACAGCTATCAGTTAGGTGACGAAACCGTCGGGCTTTTAAAAGCAGGTGGGCCGACTCAAATCGAGGGGGAGCAGTTTTGGCAACAGTTTGGACGCAACGATATCACGTCCGTGGTTGAGCTTCGGGTTACTCATCCGTTGGTCGATAACGCGGGCGATATTCTGCTGGAGCATCAACTGCGACTGGACGGCGACCATCCCTTGGTCTTGTCACGTCCTGGCATGGAGGGCATGGAACCCCGTCTGAAAAAAATGGGTTTTGTCCACATGGGTGGTAATGATTGGGCGCTTGATCCTAACCAGCATCCCGAAGTGTGGACGAAGAACGAGAGCAACGAGTGGCAGCGAGTAGACAAACCTACGAAGTATCTTACTAAGGTCGAGGATAGTGACACCGCTTCTGAAGCAAGTGTCGAAAGTGCCGAAACGACCTCTTCAGGTGGTGATCCGGCATCCCTCTTGGACCAGCACTTCGCACGATTGCGCATGGAGTAGAACAGCCGCAATAAAGAGAGACCTGGGCAGGAAATAACGGCTGTTTCGTGAATGGACGCGGCGCCGCGAAGGTCCTAGCGTTAAACGAGGGGGGCGTACGTTAGCAGCGTGCGCCCCATTCGCCTGCCTATCCTATTCAGAAAGTAATGTAAAAAGGCACTCCGCTCCGTCACAGTGCGAACCACCGATGCGAGGGGCGACCGCCGGTCTTGGTCGAGGCGAACCGCTGCTCGATCTGCTTGGACTCGAGAAGCTGTTGGGTGACGTCGTTCAGACGGCGCAAGTCGAACTCGCCGTTGACCATCTTCTTCAGCGTCGAGCTAGCCCGTCTTATTCGAAAGCGTGCGCCTGAGGGGCTGGCGAGCGTGGTGTAAAGCGTTGATGCGGCGTAGGATTCGGTTGCGAAGCCAACCCCATCACCTCAACCGTGAACGCCACGCCCGCCATGAACGATGATACGATTCTGCCCTTTTCGTTTCCAGCCGTTCACGCCAAGAAAGTCACAGCTGCCTCGATGGTGGGCGCCTAACCTCGAAAGGGGGGGGTGATGCTTCTGGCGATGGCCGAGCGGCGTCTTGGTTTGGCCGACAATTTGGCCCGGGTGTTCCCGGATCGGCGCGATCCGACGCGGGTCGTGCACAGCCTGGTCGATATGTTCCGCGCGCGCATGTTCGCGATCTGCTGCGGCTACGAGGACGCCGACGACCTCGATCATCTGCGGTCCGATCGTAAGCGGCGTGTCTCCCGCACCTTGTTGCTGTTGAGCAGACCGGCAATATGCGTTCCGTCTTGAAGAGGACGGTTTGCATATATGATCGGGCGTGTTGTCGACGCATCGGAACTACGGGTTCGGCGGCGCTGGAGCGGCGAGGTCAAGGGACGGATCGTCGCGGAATCCTTTGTTCCCGGCGCGATCGTCTCGGACGTCGCGCGGCGCCACGGTCTATCGCCGCAGCATTTGTCGACCTGGCGCAAGGCCGTGCGCGACGGGTTGTTGACGTTGTCGGAACACACGGAGCCGGCGGCGACGAGGCCGGCTGGAGCGGTCGCGATCCAGGAAGCGAGTTCATCAAGCGGCGAGGCTTTTAGCTTGCTCGGCGCTCCACGCCCAGGGCATGAGTTCGTCCAGACGCGAGGCCGGCCAGAGGTTGACGAGTCTGGTGAGGACGTCGGTCAGATAGGCCTGCGGCTCCACGCCGCAGAGCTTGCAGGTCTCAATCAGCGAAGCGATGCAGGCCCAGTTCTCCGCGCCCTCATCATGCCCCGCGAACAGTGCGTTCTTGCGGTTGAGGATAAGAGGACGGATGCTTCGCTCGACAATATTTGTGTCGAGCTCGATGCGGCCGTCGTCAAGGAAGCGCATCAGGCCAACCCAGTGGTTCAAGGCGTAACGGATGTGCTCGGCGATTGTCGCTTTGCCCGAGACGCGGGTGAGTTGCTGCTCGAACCAGGCCTTGAGCGCCAGCACCAGCGGCTTGCTGCGCTCCTGGCGGATGGCACGACGCTCATCGGCGCTGCGGCCCCTGATCGTCTTCTCGATCGCATAGAGAGCGGCAATACGCTCGAGCGCTTCGCTCGCGATCGGAGCAGGACCGTCCTGGACAACGTCGAAGAAGCGCCGCCGCAGATGAGCCCAGCAGAAGGCGAGCGTGATCGCCGCGTCAGGCGCGGTGTCGGCAATGGTCTTGTAGACGGTGTAGCCGTCGCATTGCACGATGCCGCGATAACCGTCGAGCAGCTTGAGCGCGTGGACGGCGCCGCGACCAGGCGCATAAGTGTAGGCCACTGCCGGCGGATCGGCCCCGCCCCACGGCCGATCGTCGCGCGCGATCGCCCAGAAGAAGCCTTTCTTGGTGCGGCCGCGGCCGGGATCGAGCACAGGCGCTGTGGTCTCGTCCACCGCGATCTTGTTCGCGGTCAAAATGATCTCGCGCAGCCTGAGCCAGAGCGGACGAAGCTCTGCGCCTGCATAGCCCACCCAGAACGCCAAAACCGAGCGCTTGATGTCGATACCCTGCGCCAGCAGCATCTGAGCCTGCCGATACAGCGGCAGGTGCCAGGCATATTTGGCGACCAGAACATGGGCGACCATCGCCTCGGTCGGCAAGCCGCCCTTGATCAGCCGCTCTGGTGCCGGCGCCTGAACCACGCCATCCGTGCAGGCCCGACAGGCATATTTGGGACGATGGGTGACGATCACGCGGAACTGTGCCGGGACGACGTCGAGCCGCCGTGAGGTCTCCTCACCGATCACATGCAGAGGCGTGTGGCAGCACGGACAGTTGGTATCCTCCGGGGCAATCGTGACGTCGATATGCGGCAGATGGCCGGAAGCGCACCACGGCTGGCGCGGCGCCGTTCAGCACGCTGGCGTGCGCCTGCCGTGTCCTTCCTGTCCTGGACCGCTTCATCGCCGGCAATGGCCTGCTCGATGTCCTCGATCGCCAGCTGCAACTGCTCAGGGTCGAGCTTCTCCGAGCGGCGACCGAACTGCGCGCGTTGCAGCTGGCGCAAGAGATGCTGAAGGCGATCCATTTGCGACAGCGCCTGATCGCGTTCGACGATCGCCGCGTCGCACTTTGCGATCGCCGCGTCGCGCTCCGCACGTGCCGCCGCAACCAGCGCCTGCAGCGCCTCGATATCGGTCGGAAGTTGATCCGTGGTCTCGCTCACGCCCGGTACTCAAGCTGATTCGCGGGCCCTTGTGGAAGACTGCAGCCGACATGATTCAATTGGTCACAGGGTTCACGACGTTGCGCTCGGCTGACCAATGTCGCGGGCATGCAGGCGCGACCAATCCAGGCCGTCCATCAGCGCGGCGAGCTGTGAGGCAGACAAACGCATCACGCCATCGCTGATCGGCGGCCAGCGGAACGCGCTATGCTCCAGCCGCTTCCACAGCAGCACGAGCCCGGACCCGTCCCAGGCAAAAATCTTCAAACGGTCCGCTCGCTTTGAACGGAAGACGAAAATCGTTCCCGCGAACGGATCATGGTGGAGTTGCTCGCGCACCAGCGCGGCGAGACCATCGGCACCTTTACGAAAGTCGACCGGCCGCGTCGCGACCATGATCTTCACGCCCGCCGAAGCCGCGATCATGTCGTCGCCCTCACGGCCCGCAGCACATCGCGCAGCCAGGCCGGATCGACCCCCGCCGCTGCGCGAACTACCGCATCGCCAATCTCGATGCTGATCGTTATCCCGTTCCGCGTTGCCGCTTCCACGCACATCCCAGCGGGGCGAAGCTCCGACACCACCGGAACGAAGAGCGGTGCATCCTCCGCCGGCAAGCTCAGCAGACCGGCACGCGCGGCCTTGCGCCAAGCAAACAGGTGTTGCGGTGAGAGGTCGTGCCGGCGCGCCACCTCGGACACAACTGTGCCCGGCGCATATGACTCCGCCACGATCCGCCCCTTGACCACGGCGCTCCACCGCCGCCGACGCCCCGCTCCGACCTGGATATCCACCCGGCCCCGTGGCTCTGAAGCGTCAACTATATGGTCAACCATATATGCGAACCGTACTGTATATGACGGCTCGCATGTTGCCGATCAGCTCACGCCGAACAAGGTGCGGGAGACACACCGCTTACGTCCGATCCCGCATTCAAGCTGGCCTGCGGACGGCTGCCGGACAGCGGTCGCGATCTTTGTTCCCAACCGACACTGTCACGCCTAGAGAATGCGCCGCGCCTGCGCGACGTGATCCGACTGACCTACATTTTGGTCGACGCATGGATGGATAGCTATTCATCTCCGCGCGGGCTTTAGGCGCGAGATCCATCAAGCGAGCCATGGTCAAGGGCTCGTAAGGCCGCCCCAGGCGAACCGACGCGGGGAAGCAATCGAGGGACACCGCCTTCGCCGCGATCCAGCATGATCTTGCGCTTTTGCGCCGCATTCCGTTGCCGAATGCGGGATAACAGCAGCGAACGTCACCTCAAGTTGCACCAAATTAGTGATCCAAGATGCGACTTCTAAGCGAACTCTTTTGGGGCTTCAATATGAAGAGATTTCTGGGATTTTTGTTGATCGCTCAGTTCTTCTTGCTTTTCGCCGAGGCCAGGGCGCAGGGGCTTCCTGCTCCCTCATACTGGAAGAATGAACGGGGTTCAGAGCTGTATGTTTGGTCCACTAATGGCAGGGCAATCCAAGGGACTTTCACGAACCATGCTCAAGGGTTTGCTTGCCAGGGTATCCCTTATCCTGCATCGGGAGCAGTCGGTCCAACCGGACTGTATTTTGTTGTTACTTTTGCCCAGTGCAATTCGTTCACCCGGTGGGTTGGAAAAATTAACGGGGCTCAAATGCCAACGTCATGGACGCTGTTCTACGTTGATAAGAACGGAAAGCCCGGCAAGTTGAAGGGCGCGGATACATTCACGCGCGTATGGTAGTTTTCAATCTTCTTGCAACGTGGCGACCTTAGATCGACAATTCGCTCTCGCGAGTTTCGGACTGCGTCTCTTTGAGACGCGTAAGCTCCGTTTCGCAATGCTCTGGGCTGTCCACGATCAGCAGGTTCGATGCTTCCCGCAAGCCCTGTTGGAACGGCCGAGGAATTGCATCGAAGGGCCTCCCCAGATCCGAAAGGACAGTATAAGCTTGCGTCCAAACTTGTCGGACGATCCGTGCGTTAGCATTTGTTTTCAGGTTCTTGTTTTGAAGCCCAGCGCGGGGTCCGCTAGGGGCCGCTAATGTGTGCGGCGATCGTGCCACTGCGTTTGGTTAACGAATGTGAGTTTTCAGCTCTCGATACTTAAGATTCTCGCCGGCCAACCGGAGGGCCGTGCGAGTCTCGCTGTCCTGAAGGATTACCTAGCGGTATTCTACACCAGCGGTCCGGAGTGGACGGCTCGTATGAAGCGATTGGCAGAGCGGGCCCCGGATCTCAATATTTTCGGACAGAAGCTGGTTGCGCGAGAATCCGGACAGTGGATCATAACGGAAAAAGGCAGGGCCCTTCTTGGTTCGCTGGAACAGATGGCCATGCCGACCACTCAAGAGCGAGCGCTCGAAGGATCGCGTGAGACGCCTCTCGCAAGTAAGCTTCCCGTGCTTCCACCCGCGCTGCAACGCCGCAGCGCCAGCCGCAGGCGTCGCGGCCAGAAACAGCCGAGGACGCGGGACGATCGATCGGCCTAACGGCTCTGTGAAGCTCAGAGCGACGACCGATGTCGCTCAATAGTGAGCGGCGGGGCAACATCGCACGCGACCTACGAGGAGGGTCTTGATCATTCTGCGAACAGTAGATAGATCGCGGTCATTTGCATGGAGATATTATAGTGGCAACCGGTATAGTAAAGTGGTTCAGCGCGACGAAGGGCTACGGCTTTATTAGGCCGGATGATGGGGGAGCCGACGTATTCGTGCACATCAGAGCAGTCGAGAAGGCCGGCTACACCGCTCTTGCGGAGGGGGCGCGGATCAGCTTCGATGTCAAGATGGGTAGCTCGGGTAAGGTGTCCGCAGAAAATCTGCGTTTTGGTTGATTTGCGCCATCAGCTTCGCGGCCGTCGCTGTGTAAGCCGAGCAATGCCTGCGCGGCTCAAGCGATCATCCCTGGGGTCGAGAGCTAGTCTTACTGCATCATAAATTTCGATGACTGCTTTGTCTTGAGATTGCTCTGATACAACAAGGGCATCGAGATAGTGTGGACGCGAGAGCGGCGCTCAATTTCCGCCGGACAGTCGAGATCGAATTTGGAACGTGGCGTTCAGGCCGCAATGGCGGAACCCCCTCGGGCGATAAGTTTCGGGAATTGTAACCTCTTTGAAAAACCCGGCCGAACCTGTTGCTGAGGGGGGAATCGTCTCCCGCTCGGAGACCAGGAATCCGTAGGCCGCGATGCACAGCGTTGCATGATGGTGGAAGCCGCGCCAGCCTCGTCCCTCGAAGTGGCCAAGACCGATCTCCTGTTTGAGTTCGTGGTAGTCGCGCTCGATGCGCCAACGCAGCTTGGCCGTGTCAACCAGCTGACGGAATCCAATGTTCTCCGGAAGCGTCGAGAACCAATATTTGGTGGGTGCTTCCGCGCCCTCCGGCCACTCGATCAGCAGCCATTCCTGCGGCCGGCTTTCGGCAAGCCAGTAATCTCGATGTGCCGGACGGATGCGCACACGGGCAAAGCGCGAGGATAAGCGTTCTGCCGTCCCTTCACGCCACGTGATCTTGCGCCAAGCACCATCCGACGCGGCGGTATCACCAAGGCTGGCAACGCTCTGGCCAGGCGGGCTCTGATCGAGGGGGCATGGACCTATCGCATGCAAGCCCGCGTCAGTCGCAAGCTCCATGACCGTAACGAGCGCCTGCCTCAAGTTATCCCCGTGGGTCGGTCAAAATCCCCCGGGTATGGTCACTTGAAACTCCCCCACCTGATGATCGCCGTCAGCGCCGCTGAACAGCAGTAGCCGGTCAGGCAGGACGTTTATGTTCGACCCCTTTAGCCAGCAAGGGGCCGGGGAGTTGAACGTCTTGAAGCGACATCTGCAAAGCACGGTATTTACATTACTTGATCGCAACGCCAGCCAGCGCGAGATCCACAGGCTGACGGGGGTCGATCGCAAGACGATCCGGCGTTACCGGGCGCTGCGGGCTGGTGCGGAGGCAAATTCCCCCGGGGAAGTGACCACCGGCACGGTGAGCGCGGACGACCAAATTCCCCCACCCCGACCACCGGCTTTTGGGGTGTCGGAAGCGACAGCCGCCTGCAGCCTGGCCCGCTCGGCCTGCGAACCGCATCGGGCATGGATCGAAGAACAGGTCCGCCTGAAGCGGAATGCGCAGGCGATTTACCAGGACCTGGTCGATCGATTTGGCTTTCCGTCCAGCTATCAGAGCGTCAAGCGGTTTGTGCGCACGTTGCGACACAGCGATCCCGAGCAGTTTGATCGACTTGAGTTCCTGCCTGGCGAGGAAGCTCAGGTCGACTATGGCGAGGGCGCTCTGACGATTGATCCCAGGAGCGGCCGGTACCGCCGTCCCCGCCTGTTCGTGATGACGCTGCGCTACTCGCGGCGCAGCTTCCGGCGGGTGGTCTGGAAGTCCAGCCAACACGTCTGGGCGCAGCTCCACGAAGAGGCGTTCCGGTATTTTGGCGGGGTCCCCAGCTATGTCGTGCTCGACAATCTGAAGGAAGGCGTCCTCAAGCCGGATTTGTACGAGCCCGAGCTCAACCCGATTTACAGCGCGATGCTGGCTCATTACGCCGTGGTCGCCGATCCCGCGCGGGTGGCCGATCCCAATCGGAAAGGCTGCGTCGAGAGTGCGATTCAACATACCCAGGGCACCGCGCTGGCCGGACGGCGCTTCGAGACACTGGAAGCCCAGAACGAGTTCCTGAGGCACTGGGAGGAGAATTGGGCCTCCAAGCGCATCCACGGCAGCACGCGCCGTCAGGTCGAGGCGATGTTCCAGGAAGAGAAGCCGCACCTGCGGCCGCTGCCTGTCGCTCCCTTCCGCATCTTCACCGAAGTCGTCCGGACTGTCTGCGACGACACCACCGTACGCGTCGACAACAGCTATTACGCCGCGCGGCCCGCGCCGATCGGCAGTCAGGTCGTGGTGCGGATCTACGCCTCCACGATCGAGATCCGTGATCGCCACACCCGTGCGCTGCTGCGTGTTCATTCCCGGATGACGCACCCCGGTTCTGTTGTCCTGCCGACCAGCGAACGGCCGTTCAATCCGTCGCGGCAAACCGCCGTGCTGCTGGCGAGCGCCGAGCGCATCGGGCCGCAGACCAGGGCCTTGTGCCAGCAGGTGTTCGACACCGAAGGGCGCCCCGGACAGCGCGCGATGTGGGGCATTGTCGGGCTGGGCCGGAAGTATCCGGCGCGGCTGGTCGAGCAGGCCTGCGCGCACGCCATCGACAACCGCATCTACCGCTACAAGCACGTGCGTGCGACCGTCGAGCGGTTGTTCGAACAGGCGATTGAGAAGGTTGGAGTGACGCCACAGCCGGCATCGCCGCTCACCCAGGATCATCCGCTGATCCGTACCCCCGCGGAATACGGCGACCTCTTCAGCCGCGCTGTGCGGCGCGACGCCGACGATAATGGTCGGCAGGCCGAGGCTCACGACGATCACGCCACGGCAATCCGCGCTCGTGTCGCCTGCGCAACCCCGGCCAGCTCCGGCGCCACGAGCGCTCCCGCTGCACCTTCTCACCTTAAACTGGAGACCTAGCCACATGATGACCATGCCGGAAATTGAGCGTTGCCTACGACAGCTGCGCCTGTCGGGTGTCCGCGACACGCTGCAGACGCGCGTGCTCCAGGCGCAGGGCGCCAACCAGCCCTTCCTCGAGACCTTCTCCCTTATCCTGCAGGATGAACTGGACCGTCGTCAGTCCCGTCTTATCGAGCGGCGATACCAGCAATCCGGGCTCGACGAAAAGCTGACGCTCGCCGAGTTCGACTGGTCCTTCAATCCCAAACTGCCACGTCAGACCTGCTTCCAGCTCCACACCCTGGCGTTCATTGCCGCTGGCGAGAACGCTCTGCTTGTCGGCAAACCTGGCACCGGGAAGTCGCACATCGCCAAGGCGATTGCCTATCAGGCGATCCTGCAAAGCCACAAGGTCCAGTATCTTGAGACCGACGACTTCTTCCACCGCTACGCCCTGAACTCTCCGGCACAACGCGAGGTCCGGCTGCGAACCATCATCGACTGCGATCTCCTCGTGCTGGACGATCTATTCCTCGCACGCGCCATCCCCGACGACGCCGGCACTTTGCTGCAGACCCTGATCCATCAGCGCTACAAACTGCGCCGCAGCGTCATCGTCACCTCCAATCGCGTCGTGCAGGATTGGGGGCATACCTTGGGGACAACACTATGAGCACGACGATCCTCGATCGCCTTATGCATCATTGCCATCTGCTTGAGTTCGACGGACGCAGCTATCGGCTCAAAGAAGCCGCTGAAGCTCTTGCCCGGGAAACAAACTCAAACTAACAGTCCCTTGTCCTGCCTCGCGGGTGGAGGAATTTGACTGACCACACCCGGAGGAATTTGAAGTGACCCGCGGGGAGTTATCCGCGATATCGCCTGGAAGGCCCAGGTCAGGCTATGCGCTCGCTATCGGCGCTTGTCGGCGGCCGGCAAACCCAAGGTGATCGTCACCACCGCCATTGCACGTGAGATGGTCGGCTTCCTGTGGGCGATCACTCGTCAAGTACAACTCGGGCCGGCCGCCTGAAGAGCGCCGACCATATCGGTGCCCAGGGCAGGAGGCAGGGCGCGGTGGGGAATCCTCGTGGCCTGTTATGAGCCGGCATTGCCGACGCTCGCCCTCTAGACCGAGGCAGCCCCAAGACGAAACCACGGTCATGCGGTAGCCAACCCGCGCATGAGAGCTTGATCAACCGTCGTCTTTAGCCCTGCCTCCTACCGTGGGCACCTTCGAAGTCCAGCATCCGGGCGCTCAGCCGGAAGCGGCTCCGCTTGATCGGGTCGCTTGACAGCAAACATGAGAGCAGGGTGTTGAAAAACTCAGCCGCGTTCGCAAACGAAGGCGGAATCGTCGCCGTTGTGGATGTAGAAGTGGCCGACGAGCCTGCCCTTGGTGCCAATCATAGCCCATCCGCGACCGCAGGATGGATCATTCTCATCGTGCCCTTCCCATGAGAACTCCGCGCAGGGCGAACCGTCGCGGGTGCCGTAGCGCACGTCCAAGAAGCCCTTAAGAGCCCCAAAGGCGATTTCGCCATCGGACTTGCCCTGGAAGGTGAGATGCGCCTCTTCGACAAGATCGAGGAAGTCGCTGTCCCAGACGTCCATCTCGACGATGCGCCAACGTCCGACAAAGGCCTTGGCGAAGCCGGGCACCTTGCCCATCAGCCGGTCTCCGCGATCAACTTGGGCAGCCGCACCAGATTGTAGGCGCTGGCAGCGAAGGTGAAGGCCCATGCGACGCGATCACGGCCACGGAAGCTGGTCTTCTCTTGACCGGCGACCGTCTTGATCCAGCCGAACGCCTCCTCGATGCGCTTGCGGATGCGCTGGCTGACGGCATAGCCGCTGTGCCGGGTCGTTCTCCCGTCGATCGAAGAGCTGCGGCCGCTGGTGTTCTGCGCAACATGCGGCGTTACGTGCATCGAGCGCAGCTCGTTGACGAAGTCCTCTGCGTCGTAGGCTTTGTCGGCGCCAAGCGTGATTGCTGTCGGCCGGTCGGCACGAGGCTCAATCATGTGCAGCGCGGCCACTCGCTCGGCATGCCCGTCGGCCCGCGTCAGGCAGGCGTCGACCAGCAGGCCGTGGCGGTTCTCCATCAGCCCATGCCCGATGAAGCACAGCTTCGTCTCCTTGCCTTTACCTTTGCGGTAGAGCCTGGCATCGGGATCAGTCGTCGAAGCATGGGTGTCGTTCGAGCGTTTCTGGCCGTGGAAGTCCGCATCAGCATTGCGCCCGCCGCCTTGCGCCGGCGGCTCGCCCGAGCCGTCCTTGGGTTTGACGCTCTTCATTGTTGCCGCAAGCCCGACGTCATTTGACGAGTTTGGCGAGTATTTCGGGAGCGTCAACGAAGGCGAACGGGTTCAGGAACTGCCGCCCCCATAGGAAATTGCGATCGACCTCTGTAAGTGACGCGGCGTCGCATACGTCATTCCAGAATGTCTTGATCGCCCTGATCTGTCGAGCAATGAGATCCGTGGCCTCGTTGGTATCGAGCAGGAAGAGCGGCGCCGCCTTCAGGCAAACGGAGATTTGGCTTGTGCGTTGCTCGCCGACAATGAGCATTGCCTGGGTTGTCTCGCCGACCGTCCTGACTTGCGGGCAGATATCATAGGCGGGCGTCAGCGCGAGATCTTTTCCATTCCAAAAGCCCGCGTGATTGCGGGCATGATCGTCTGTATTGCCGCAAAGGATATTGAACACCATCCGGCCATACAATTCTTTGAGCGTTTCCTTGGGCGAAGTGAACCGGTGACGGATAATAGTCGCAAGGTCTTCGTAGCTTGCGTAACGCGCCATCATCTCGTCGAGCCCGAGCAAGGTCAGCGCTGATACCATGACGCGACGCTGCCATCCGTCATCGACTTTCTGCCGATCGAAACGCTCGATCAGCAGCACCTCTTTGCCGGCGGCGCGCTCGAGAGCGACGGAAGCGGCGGCAAGTCCTGCTTTGGTGGCCAGCCGCATTGCCACGAACTCGGCTTTCACGACATTGTAGAGGTCGTTCTGTGAAGAGAACTTGGTGATGTACTTCTTGCTGTCCGACGTGATCATCGTCTTGGGCCGGGCACCGCCAATCGAGCTTCCGTGCAGAAGCGCGCGATCGAGGTCCTGCGTCAGCGGCAGGCCCTTTTCGACGAGCGCGGTCGCGGCTTGAAGTTCTTCGAGCGATGCAGCCGAAGCCTCCCGCGGCACGTACTTTTCTGCCGACGACTGGAAATCGAGGGCTCCGATGCGGTCGGAGCCAGATTCGAGAAGATAGGTCAGTTCGTCGATCTCCGCAGCGTCGACCTCCTTGCTGCTCTTCCCGAATTTGCGGTTGATGATTACGCGACGTCCCCAGGCGTCGGGAGCCGCGTCGCGAATGCAATTAGGCATCATCAATCCCGGCGTCAGGGGAAGGACCCCACGACGTAACGGCAGTTCCGGATCGTAGAGCGCAATGGCGTTGTTGCGCGCGAGATAGGTCTGTCCGTAGTTGAAGAGGAACTGATTGCCAGAGGCAAACAAGCGGCCGGCCACGACCGGCGTGGTCTTACCGGGTAGCCAGACCCATACGAAGGCCTCGGCCGGCTTCTTGTCAGAAGTCGTCATCGGGCCTCACGCGCGGGGCATGGACGGCTTTTGGCAATAGCCTCATCACGGCCGAATTCGATGCGAGAGCGCTGGTCAGCGTGCGTTCATCCGCTTCAAACAGCGGTGCGCCCGCGATGGTGGCGGCTTCGAAAACGGCGCCAAGTGTGCAGCCAAGATCGCCATTCTCGATACGTCGCAAGAGTCCACGGGAAAGGCCCGCCCGGTCGGCGAGCTCTTCGGTCGTCATCTTGCGATCGATGCGGGCCTTGCGGATGAGCTGCCCCAGAAGTGCAGCCGCATCCTTGGCATATCGAGAGTATGGTCTCGTTTTCTTGGGCATCTCACGATCCATTAATAGACCATTGTGGTTAGTATGGCTCATTTATAAACCAATCTCGAGGATCATGTCAAGTTCTGGTCCATCTGTGAACCAAATCCACTCATATGGTTCGTTAATGGATCATCTTGCCTTGCGGAGCCCGAGTTTGAAGCGGCAATCAACCGACTGCGTATAGCCGATCTCGCCACTCGGGTTTGTGAACGAAAACTGCTGCAGCTCCAGGCACCCCCGCCACCTGCAAACCCGGGCGGAAGCACACCAAAGTCCCAGCCTGAAACGACAGACGATGAAGCGCTTACACGTTCATGTCTCTCGAGATCCGAATCGTAAGATTCGAGTCCTCCCGCCGATCGGAAAGCAGAAGCGATATTTCGCGCTGACATTAACGGTGATCCATGCCGAAGAACGCGGGACACCGAAGAACAGAAAGAAAATCGAGTGGAAACTGATCACCGACCTGCTCGTTCAGTCACGCAAGGACGCCATTGAGAAGCTCGAATGGTATGCGCTGAGGTGGAAAATCGATGTGTTCCACAAGATCCTCAAATCGGGCTGCAAAGCTGACGAGTCGAAGCTCAGGACCGCCCAACGGCTTGCCAATCTGATCTCGGTCTTTTGCATCCTGAGTTGGCGGGTCTTCTGGATGACGATGCTCAACCGCTCGGCTCCAGATGCGCCACCGAGCCTTGCGCTGTCCGACATCGAGATCGACCTGCTTGATCATCTTGTAAAGGATAAAGGCCAAAGGTCGTTCCGACAAAAATCACTGTCTCATTACCTGACCAAGATCGCACGACTCGGCGGTACCTCGCGCGCTCCAATGATCCCCCGCCCGGCAATACGGTTATGTGGCGCGGACTGTCACGCCTTACTGACATCGGGTTGGGCGCCGTCGTTGGGCAGAAATTGTGAGTAATTGAAAGCTTGACCGGATGTGTACGTCCCAAACAGGAGCTATGGCTGATTTTGGGTGACGCGGCCTGATCAGGCGGCGTGGCTTTCAGTGTTCGGAATGACTTCGATTCCGTCGATGAACTTTACACCGGCGATGACTTTCGGCAACTGGTTCGTGCTCTTCAATCGCCGCCAGGTCTTCGATGCGGCGTCGATGAGCTTGAACACCATCAGCTTCGCAGTTTGTTGCGACAGCGATCCCTTGGTCCGCACCGTTCGGTGGCGCACCGTGGCGAAGACGCTCTCGATCGGGTTCGAGCTGCGTAGGTGGATCCAGTGCTCAGCAGGGAAGTCGAAGAAGGCGAGCAGCGCATGGCGATCCTTGATCAGGCACTCCACCGCACGTCCGTATTTGACGTGGTATTTCTCGACGAAGACGTCGATCGCGGTTTCAGCTTCGGCCCGGTGTGGGGCCAGATAGATGTTCCGCAGGTCGTTCTTCATGGGGCCCTGCACGGATTTGGCGACCTTGTCGAGTACGTTGCTCACTTTATGGCACCAGCATCGTTGGTGCCGCGTGCCGGGAAAGGCCTCGTCCAGTGCCTTCCAGAAGCCGAGGGCGCCGTCGCCGATGGCGAGTTGCGGGGCAATCCGTAACCCGCGTTGCCGCAGGTCGATCAGGAGTTCGCGCCAGCTCTGCGCGCTCTCGCGCACGCCGACCTGGAAGCCGATCAGCTCCTTCTTGCCTTCCGGCGTGGTGCCAATCAGCACCAGCATGCATTCGCTGTGATCTTCCATGCGGGCCTGCAGGTACACGCCATCGGCCCAGATGTAGACATAGCGACGCGCCGACAGATCGCGTCTCTGCCAGCGTTCGTACTCGACCTGCCAATCGGCCTTCAGGCCGGCGATCACCGAAGGCGACAGGTTCGGCGCATCCTTGCCGAGCAGCGCCGAGAGCGCCTCCTGGAAGTCGCCGGTCGAGATGCCGCGCAAATAGAGGACCGGGATCAAGGCATCCAGGCTCTTCGTCCGCCGCGCCCATAGCGGCAGGATTGCCGAACTGAAGCGGAGGCGGTCGCCTGGCCCGCTCGCTCCGCGGTCGCGGACCTTGGGACGAGCGACCTCCACCGGACCGATGCCGGTCGCAATCTCGCGCACCGGACCGTGCCCATGTCGGACCAGGCGCGCTCGACCGTCGGGCAGCGTCAGATTGGCCGTGCTGGCCAGAAACGCGCCAACCTCGATCTCGATCGCCCTGGCAAGCAGGTCCCGCGCGCCGGCACGAACGATATCGGTCAGTGGATCATCAACCGCGGACGGCTGACGGAAAGCAAGAACATTGGTAGTCTCGGTCATGGCGTATCGCTCTCCTCGAGAGGTTCTGGCAGGCTCGTCACCCGCCTCGATACGCCGCCTTCCTCACACCGTCATCACCCAGATTCCGCCATAGCTCCCCAAACAGCGCCGATGCGTGTGGAAACGGATTTCGCCGTCGCAAGCGGCTATGGCTCGCTCGATATCGTCAGCAATCAGGAATCCTGGAACCGACGCCAGTTGCCAATTGGTGAAGAGCGTCCTGCTCAGCGCCGCATCTTCGAGCAATCGCCAAGGTCCGCACAGTTAACGAGTGACCCACATTTGCTTGAAGTCTAACATCGGCAGCACGGATAGTCGCACCAGCTCTCCGGCGCCATTTACAGGACTGAGGTGCAGACTGTCGAGGAGCTCAAGCTAAATGATCTCGAAGTACCTCCGACGTTCGAAGTCGGTGACCCGATGTTGAACGGCTTCCCATTCCCAACGGCGGGAGCAAGAAAAGGCTTCAACAAACCTTTCTCCGAAGACATCATTGGCCGCTGGAGACTGTGCAAACCGTGATGTTGCCTCTGATAGGCTTTGGGGCAGTCTCGCGGACGGACGACACATCTCCACGCCTGCATCACCGACGATCGAAGCCGGTAGTGCCACATCCGTCTCGACGCCCAGTATTCCGGAACCAATGGCACATGCGAGCGCGAGATATGGGTTCGCGTCTGCGCCAGCCAGCCTATACTCCAGGCGATGGGCCGACGAATCTCCCGGAATCGCACGAACCGCGCAGGAGCGGTTGTCAACTCCCCAGCTTGGACAGATTGGTGCCCAGCAGCCGGGTACCAATCTCTTGTAGCTATTGAAGTTCGGCGCTGCGAGCACACAGAAATCATTCATGTATTCCAGTTGTCCGGCGATGAATTGCCTCATAAGCTTCGAGACGTTGCCGAACGCATCGCTGTCGTAAAACGCATTCTGACCATCCGCGGACATCGAGATGTGAATATGGCCGGACTGGCCAGGCCATTTCTCGGAAACCTTGGCCATGAATGTAGCCATCATGCCTCGCGTTTGCGCCCAGGCTTTTATCATCGACTTGAATATGGTTGCTCGATCGGCAGCTTCCAGCGCATCACAATGACGAAGTGACGCTTCGACCACGCCAGGCCCCGTTTCAAAGTGCAGTCCGCTGAGAGGTATTCTAGCCTTCTCACAAAGCGCCAAGATCTCATCGAACAGCTCATGTTGCGCGACAGAGCGCGCAATCGAGTAGCCGAACGGGCCCCGTGTTAAAGGAGCCCATTCGCCGAACGGCTTATCTTCAATTGTGTCGGCGTTCTCCTTGAACAGCATAAATTCAAACTCGAACCCGGCAGCGCAGCCGTATCCGTGGTCAGCGGCCCTTCTCAGGACCTTACGCAGAATACCGCGCGGGCAGATGTTCTCATGTGCGCCCGTGAACTCGGCCAGGTAGAGATATTGATCGCCGACATAAGACACTGAACGGCCGGTGCCTGACAGAATACGCAGATCAGCATCTCCGAACGCTGATAGCGGCTTTTGCGTGAAACTGGCCGGAATGACCCGGTCCGAGCAATCCCACGCCAGCACCGCTTCAGAGAACTTGATAACTTTATCGCCATCCGACAGATCTTCACCTAAGACGTGTTTGCCTCGCAGGACGCCATCGAAGTCGCTTACGCCGATCATCGCCGCGCGGGCTGGATTCGCCCCGGTCAACCTGGCATTAGTTGGCATTAGTCGCGATCCACTAAATCGAACACCTGATCCATCCGCATTGCTCGCAACTTGTCATAGTCATCCTCAAGCTGCGTCAAGTCGCTATTCACGAGATAAACGATGCCTGGTGTCGACGCCAAGTCGATCGTCGGAACCAGCTCTTGACCAATCGGAACGAATGCAATGGCATCCGCGAAGCTCGGGAGCTTGCGGATAGCTTCGAGTCCCGGGTAACCGACAACGACACCGCCCATATCGGAGATCAGCGAGACGCATAGTGCGTGAGCTTGCCGCTTGTATGGCCCGCGCAGCCTCATGTACTCACCAAAGCTCTTGGGATCTGCGTAGCGCCAGGCCGTCAGCGTCATATGGTTGTGCCCCAACGCCATGGTTCGTGCTTTTGCCGACATGGTCCCTTGAAGCCTCGCTCCGAAGTCCACCAGAACCGGCCCCCGACGATCGACAATGATCTCAGCATGAGCTGGTCCGTCGACGATCTGAAGCGCCTGCAACGCACGCACCAAGTAGTCGGACAGCTCCTGAACGATTGGTTCGCTGCCCCCCAACAACCTCTCAAGTGAGCAGACCGATGATGCCCCCTGAATAGGAACGGTGTCATAGGTCCAGGCCTCCGTAACGAAGGCTTCCCCGTCGATCGAGACGGCATTTACGGTGTATTGCTGGCCGTTTATTTTTTCCTGCCCAAGGGCAAAGCGATTCAACGCTCCGACACGGTTCGTCTTCCCGACAATTGCGCTTAGAGCCCGCTGAATATCAGCATCTGTCGAGCAAAAGAATACATCCTCGGTACCAGTACTGTTCAGAGGCTTGATCACGATCTCGTCGAACTTCGCTTCATGCTTCCAACTTGCGAACTCTACAGCACTGTCGGACACGACTTGTCTGATCGATCGCACGCCTGCAGAGGTCAGCGCGCAAGACAACCGCGCTTTGTCACGCCGAGCAGCCGATAGCGCGGTGCCATTCGAAGGTAAGCCCAGCCGCTCCGACAAAGAATCGGCGAGCTCAACTCCGGTCTCGCAGCCCGCGATAACGAACTCCAATTCCCTACCATGGAGAGCCTGAAGATGATATTCAACGATGTCGTCATACCCCATGTGCTCGCTGGGGCGAATGACTTCATCATACAGATCCGCATTGAAATGCGATTGGAATATGGGTGGAATCTGTGCAGCCGACATCGCATGCACCGTTCCAATTCCATAGCGCTTGAATTCTTCCGGTAGGTAGCGGCCGCTAGAGTATGCGTCTACGATTACACAGTTCCGTTCTTTCATGCGGATCTCCGATACTGCAAGTAGATGCTGCCGACAGAGACAGCCGTAATGAGAACATTTCCAACGAACGTATGTGACGAAGGCACGATGCGAGAATCGAAGTACTGGAACAGGAAGGTGATGATAGGGGCGGTGGACAGGACCATGTTGACGGTGAAGGGCTCTAGGCGGCGAATGCCCTGCTGGATCAAGAGCAAAGGAACAATGATCGTCGACAGCCCAGTTGTTGCGATCGCAAACCAATGCTGCGAGATCTCGATCACCATAGATGAATGGTCGACCAGTCCCAGCAGCAAGAGAATCGTTCCATAAAAGCGATGCGCCAGCACTTGTCGGCCAGAAAAGCCACGGTCGAACAGCAGTTTAACAAGTATATTTGTAACGGCCAGCGATAGGCCGGCCACGATGGCCAAGACGATGCCAAAGGACGATCGAGCCCCCCACTCCACGCCCGCGTTGCCGCTGGCCGAGATCCAAATCATGTAGCTCCCGATCGTCGCGATCGTAACGCTCACGACAATATCGGATGCTGGAGGGGCGCCCTGGCGCCTGATCAGTGCGTTTAACCACACTGTTGCAGTGGGCCCCAACGCCACCATAAAGGCGACGACGATCGCAGGTTCAGCGTATTTCAGGCCGATAAACAGGCCGATCCAGCTGATCGCTGTCACGGCATTGAGCGCGACGAAGATCAGGAGCGACCATTTCGCCACCCTTGCTTCGCCTCCCTCGTGGTGAGCCAGGAGATTGAACGTCAGACAAATCACAGCGAAGGACAGCAGGAGCGCGACGAACACATCTGCTTGCTGAAAATACGATGCCGCATAAACCTCGCCTGCCGCGCTCACGACGACATAAAGCGCCACAAAGAAAACTCCTAGAGCGAAGCGATTCGTCAATCGCGCACTCTTCCTGTGCCCGCGCGGCGGCGCACGGCCCTCGCAGGACCAGACGCGTACATCGGCTCCGACGGATTCTCGTTTCGACCTGCACGGACCACGTTTGGTTTGAAATGTCACAATCCGCCTCTAGTGCTTCTTAGTTCGGCAGTACCCAACACACGCCTCTCCAAATGCCTTGAACAGTTGCTTGCTGAGGAGATCGGTTGAGACGTGCCATTCGGGGTGCCATTGCACACCGGTTTGCAGCGTCGGCGCGCCAATGACCGAGGCCGCCTCGACCAGACCGTCAGGCGCCCACGCCTCCCGCCTCAGCGCCGGGGCAAGCGCCTCGATGCCTTGATTGTGCAGCGAGTTGACTTGCGCTTCGATCGCCCGCGCGACTGGAAAGAGCGCGCCATCGGAACATATGCTGACGCTGTGCGCGGCGTCGTACTGACGGTCTCTAGGACGATCTGACTTCTCGGCATGCATCGCGCCACTTTCCGGCCTCCACTCCGCAAGCGATGGGCGGAGTGTGCCGCCGAAATAGACGTTGAGTTCCTGAAGCCCACGGCAGATGCCCAGAATAGGCATTCCGAGCGCGATGGCGCTCTCTATGGTTACGGCAGAGAGCCTGTCCCGCGGGCGGTCAAGGATCCCAACCTCAACGTCCTGCGGATCAGCCTCCGTCAAGGACGCAGGCGCTCTCAGGACGGCGGGGTCGATGTTCGATTCATCACCAGTCAACACCAGGCCGTCGAGCCGGCGCATGATCGCCGGGGCGATCTCCTCCCGCGCGTCTTCGGCGTCGACCGTCGGCAATATGACGCAAGCCACTCCCGCATGCCGATGGAGTGCCTGCACGTACTTGCGCCGCAACCAGTCGCGATGCACACCATCGACCAAAAGACGGTTCGAGGTGACGCCGACCACGGCTCGGGCGCGCTCTGGCCGAAGCAACGTCACGCCCCCTGCCCTCGCGTGCGAACGTCGGCAACGGACTGCTCATACAACCGTCGATTTCGCTCTTTCAACTGAGCTATGACGCTAGGTTGACCTTGAGGTCCCTTGACAAAGAGCCCGCCCCAGGTAGCGGCAACCTTCGCGTAGTTCGGATCCTGCATTCGGATTTTCTGAGCTTTGCGCAACAGCCAAAACGGGATACCCGGCGAAAGGTGATGCTCAAGATGGTATTCATCCAGATTCTGTCCAAGGATGGCCCGCTCGAGGAAACTTCCTTTCCGATTCCTGGTGAGATAGACGTTTTGCGTCTCGGTTTCGCACATAGGTGAGTGCTCAGCGAGCTCGATAAACCAGCCGAGGACCTGAAACGTGGTAAGATAGGGCACGATCCAAAACAGGACGACGATATGGAGCAGCCCAAGAGCATATGACCCGGCCAGGATGCTGATCCAGAAGAGATAGAAGCCATACTTGTCGACAAGTATGGCTGAGCGGCTCTGATCCTCGGCATTTGTGATCGAAAACCGATTCGTCCAAAGATATTTCAGATACGTCACTGTTGCGCCGCCGAAGATCGGCTTCCAGATGATGTTGAAAGCGTACCGCTCCGGAGACTGCACGTCGTAAACGCCGCTGGCCAGGAAGAACTTCAGGTCGGGATCCTTGTCCGGGTCGCCGAGATAGGGATGATGCAAATAGACGTGCGAGATCCGGTAGGCCCAGTGGCGCTGGAACAAGGGATAGGCCGCGAACAGAATGCCGAGCACATAATTCCAGGTCGTGTTCTTTGCGAGCGTGCGGTGAGCCGCATCATGAGCGATGGTTGTCAATCCGCGCTGATAGGCACCAATCAGAAGAACGGCCAGCGGGTAGAGCCACCATGAGACGGACACAGTCGCGAGCGTGCACGCTGTGATCACAGCGTAATCTTTAGCAATATAAGCGGCTCCCGTTATGTTGTCGGGCCTCAACTCGGAGAGCTGCCTATTGATCTCTCGGCTGAATTGAACGGCCTCATAGCGTGATGACCTCAATTTCCAAGCCTCTGCCTGATTCATGAGAACCTCTTCCTGATCGCCTTGCGGGTTGTCAGATTGCGGAAAGCGCCTTGTCCAGATCGCGTACGATGTCGCTGACATCTTCTATGCCGACGCAAAGTCGGATCGAGCCGCCAAATATGCCGGCGGCTTCGCGCTTTTCCCGCGGGACGGTGGTGTGGGTCGTCGAGACAGGATGGGTCACGAGCGTGCGGGCATCCCCTACATTCGAAACGTGATACATCAAGTCGACGTTCTGGATGAACTTGCGCCCAGCCTGTTCATCCTCCACTTCGAACATGACCATCGCCCCGTGCCCGTATGCGGCATTGAGTGTCTGGTCGACGGTTTCCCGATCGGCGCCTTCAAAGAGCCCCGGGTAGAAGACACGGCGCACTTTAGGATGCTCCTTGAGAACGTCGGCCACGATCCTGGCATTCGCGCAGTGCTGCTTCATGCGAAGGGGCAGCGTTTCAAGCCCTTGGATCAGTTGAAAGCTCGCAAACGGGGCGATCGCCGCGCCGGTATCGCGCAACCAGGTCATGCGAGCCTTGAGGAGAAACTCGCTCTTTCCAAGATCGTCGACATCGCGCACCGCGTTATGCCAGACAATTCCGCCATGCGCATCGTCGGGACGGTTGAACAAGGGAAAGCGAGAGGCTCCCCGGTAGCTAAACTCGCCGTTGTCAACGATCAGTCCGCCGAGCGTCGTGCCATGGCCGGATATATATTTCGTTGCGGAGTACGTCGTAATCGCAGCGCCAAGATCTGATGGCCGGCATACCAGTGGCGTCGTCGTATTGTCCACGACCAAAGGCACGCCGTACTTTCGGCCGATCTCCACCAGCTGTTTGACGGGGAGCGGAATCAGACAGGGATTCGAAATCACCTCTCCGAACAGGCATATCGTGCGATCATCAATGGCACGTTCGAACGTCTCGGGCCTTCGAGGATCTGCCGTCCTCACGCTGATCCCAAGACGCTTTAATGTGTTGTGGAGCAGGTTCCAGGTATTGCCATATAGATACGGAGAGGCGACGACATTGTCCCCCACATCGCCACTTGACAGGTTGACAATAGCAAGGAACGTCGCCGCTTGACCTGACGCAACGGCGAGCGAGTCGCTTCCCATATCGACGGCGGCGTAGCGTCTTTCCAGCGCGCGGGTCGTCGGATTGATGATCCTCGTATAGGTGAACCCATCAGCCTTAACGTTGTAGACGTCAGCAATGTGGTTTAGATCGCCATCGAGTTCATAAGCCGTATTCTGGTAAATCGGCACTGCGACGGCTTTCGTCACCGGGTCGCTTCGATAGCCCGCATGCAAAACAGCAGTCTCGGCAGAGAACGACAGCTGCGGGTCCGCAGCCGCTCGAGCCGGCATCTTTACGCGAGCCCCGCATGTCTCTTGGCCCGATATCGGGCCCGCTGACCGAGCCTGACCGGACCGGAAATATGTACGAAAAGCGCACCCCAACTGCTCGATCCAGCTGGATTGGATTTCCCCGATGCAACCGACTCGAAAACTCCGCGTCGCAAGATGCAGCTTCGAGTAGATGTAAAGGTTGTGGGCCGCCAAGTGGCGATACAGCCCATCGAATCCTGCCTGGTCCACGATTCCGGACGGCGCACTGAACGCGACGCAGACCGGCGACTGCAAGTCCGCGGACAGCAGCGGAGACACTACTCCTTCGAGTTCTTTGACGAGATCGTCCCTGACCTTCTCGTATCTGCAGCGCCTGGCATCAATGCCCTCCTCGTGCAGAATCTTCAAGGCCTTTGTCGTTGCCTGAACGACGTGGGTGGGAGGGGTCGATCGCCACTCGCCGGTGCGCTCGAGTGAGAGCCATTGATCTCTCACGTCGAGCACAAACGACCTCGGTTCTTGAACCGCATTCTCCAGCAGCTCGCGAGACGCGATGACAAACGCTACTCCCGGCGGCCCTTCTATGCACTTGTTGCTCGACGTAACCAGGACGTCAGGTCCACGCTGGCTCAGGTCGATATTAAGGGCGCCGAAAGAACTCATCCCATCGATGATGGTCTTTACGCCACGTCGCCTCGCCTCCTCCACGATCGCGTCCAGCGGATTGACGATCCCGGTGGTCGTCTCACAGTGCACGAGACACAGGTGCGTAACGCCAGGGTTTCGGCTCAGATGCTCGCCAATTTCTTGAGGATCCAAAGGATCGGTCGCTCGCTTGACAAGCTTCAGTGCTTCGACGCCCCACAGCCGCAAAATTTCTAAAATGCGCTCGCCATAGATGCCGTTTATGCAAACGAGCGGCCTGTGGGCTCGGGACACAAATGAAGAGAGAGCGGCTTCCATTGCAAAGGAGCCGCCTCCCTGAATAGGCACCACCGAATGGTCGCCAGCATTTCCCAGCAAGTTGAGCATCAGCCGCCTCATGCAGGCGGTCACTTCCTTGAACTCGCAATCGCGCGATGCGAGATCAAGCTGCATCTGGCTCCTGACCGCCAGCGATAACGACAATGGACCAGGCGTCAGCAAAGAGCGCTGTCTTGTCAAACCATTCCTCCTCAAGTTGTATTCGTCAATGGATCTGAAGTACGCCCACCCCACCAGGGGAGCCCCTGTGGCGAGCGTCGACTTCCTCGGTCAACAGCTTAGGAACGTCATAGATCGCGGGCGCGTTTCTGGTCGGCGTCCGAAAAGCCTGCCGGATGACAACCTCCATATCTCATCGCAGATGCAGAGCGATCTTCAAAGCTCCTCACCGATGCCATTCAGACTTCCTAGAAATTGGCTTTGCGACCGCGCCCTCGAACGCAATTGGCGCCGACGCGCGCTCTCACCCAGCCATCACGCATGCGCAGGTTTTAGCGTGGTCGCCTTCTTGCGAAGCGGCAGGTCGGCCGACCGACTTACGTGTGAACCTGCGCCATTCAGGCAAACTTGACGTTTGGAAATCGATGCAAATCATCGCGCCCGGATGCAGATCAAGGCATGGCACACTTGATAATCGTCGTTGGCAGCGGGAGTCTGATGCGTGGGCTTGAGACTTGATGCATTCGCACACCGTCGCTCGTTGGAGGGTTTGGGACGCTGATGACTGCCGTTGTCCATTTCAAGATCGTACAACTTGACGTTAGGGGCGTTTCAACCCTCTCCAGGATTTTCTTGCGTGAATTTTTCCTGACACGTCCTCCCATCTGGCGGCGACAAGCCGACGTGGGCGGCAGAGTGCGGAGATTCACAGCGAGCTAGAAGAATTTGATAGTTCGATATCAGGACCGTCGGCATTCCGCCTGCGAGCGCGATATCTGCAGGTAAGTGATGGCCCAATCTTCCCGTTCACGTACGATCCTCGCCATACCCCCAGATGGAGGTACCGAGCTTCTCCGCCGTGCCGGCGAGATCCGCCTGGAGGCTCATGCCTGGAAAGTGTACGCCCTCGTCGCACATGACTGCCGGCATCACGTCGTTGCGCTTGAATGGAGCGGCCTTGGTCGAGTCCGGCTCGAAGGCAATCTGAGCGACCTTGCGATTGCTGACCCTTTAGCAACGATCAGTTCCATACCTTTCGGCGAGTCGCCGTGAAGCAGAACATGTCGTCCTGCTTTGGCTAGGGTCTGTTTGGATTCATCTTGAATTTGTCACGGCGGCGGTGAGATTGATCATTGCTTCGAAGCTGAGGTCAGTTTTGTCGGCTCGCATGGCGATCCGCTTGAATTCCTTGAGCTTGCAGAAGAGGTTTTCGATCAGGTGCCGCCATTTGTACATTTCCTTGTCGATGGCGAGAGGATTTGCGCGCCGCGGGTGCTGGGAGATGACAACCTTGGCGCCGCGTGCGTCGAGGTCGGCGATGATTGCGTTACTGTCGAACGCCTTGTCTGCAATCAGCGCATCGAAGGCCAGCCCTTCGATCAGCGGCGGGACACCGACCGTGTCAAAGCGCTGCCCAGGCAGCAGCACGAAGCGCACGAGATTGCCGAGCGCGTCGGTCAGTGCCAGGATTTTGGTGGTCATTCCACCTTTCGAGCGGCCGATGGCCTGGTTTTGCGTCCCCCTTTTGCGCCCTGTCCGTGGCGGTGGACTTTGACGATGGTAGCATCGACCATAGAGCTGGCTCCGGAAATCTGGACAGGGCGGTAAGTGGAGTTTCTGCCTGACGGCGGACAAGATTGTCCCGCGAATCAGGAGAGACGATGAGCAGACGAGCCCGCCGGCAACACGCACCGGCATTCAAGGCCAAGGTGGCGTTAGCGGCGATCAAGGGCGAGATGACGCTGGCCCAGCTGGCTGAGCATTTCGACGTGCACCCGAACCAGATCACGCAGTGGAAGTCCCAGCTTCAGGAGGCGGCGGCCGAGGTGTTTGGTCCTGGCGGTGGCAACAGAACGAGCGAGTCCGCGGTAGACGTGAAAACGCTGCACGCCAAGATCGGGGAGCTGACGCTTGAGAACGATTCCTAAGAAACAGCATCGCCGACGTTCGGCTCCAAGGGCTGGAGAACGAAGCCGAATGCCTTGGCACGCCGATGCAAATTGTTGACCACTCGCGTCCGGTAGCGCGTCTCGTAGGACGAGGCCCCGGGATCGACATAGTCCATTCCGTATCGCACAGCATTGTAGAACAGAACTGCGATCTTGCGGGCCGTGGCGGTCACTGCCTTGGCCTTACCGATGCGCGATGAAAGTCGCCTGTAAAAGGCGCCGAGCGCAGTATTGGTGCGTCCGACGGTGACGGCAGCAAGGCGCAGAAGCGCCGCCGCCCGGCCGCCGGATCGGCGCGTTCGGGACGAGAGCCTTTTGCCGCCGGAGACCTTGTTGCTCGGCGCCAGTCCTAGCCAGGAGGTAAAATGCTTTGCACTTGGCCACGAGGAGAGGTCGTCACCGCATTCAGCGATCAGCTTCAGCGAGAGGTAAGGACCGAGGCCGTCGATCGTGGTGATGTCTTTTCCCAGCAACGCGAATAGCGCCTCGCGGACGTCGAAAGCTAGAGCGTTCGCCTGATCGGTTCGATTCCGACGCAGCGAGGCCGGCGGTGCTGGTCCATGACCACGACCGCGATGGTTGCTCAGTTCCTTCAACACGGCTTCGATCCGGGCGTCGCAGGCAGATGCCTTCTCGTGGTAGGTGTCGTAAAGCGCAAGTGCCTGCTCGAGCGCAAACAGATGCTCGGCGCGGTAGCTCCCGGTGAGCGCCTTCGCAATCGTCTCGGCACTGGAGTGGCAACTGTAATGGCGCAAGCACGCCAGCGCCTCGGGATCGCGCTCGCCGGCAAGGATCGCGCGTATGATACGCAGGCCGGTCGCGCCGGTGATGTCGGCGACGACGTGGTGGAGCTGAAGATTCATCTCCGTCAAGGCCTTCTGCATATGCTGGATGTGTGAGGCCGCGTACTCCAGCAGACGCTCGCGCTGACGCACGTAGGCTCGCAGCTCGGCAATCTGCCCTTTGGGCTGAAAGCTGGCCCGCAGCAACCCGAATGAATGGAGCCGCTGCAGCCATTGCGCATCGCTGACATCGGTCTTACGCCCCGGCACGTGCTTGGCATCCCGCGCGTTGACAAGAAACACCGTAAATCCCCGGGCATCGAGAAGCTCGAAAATTGGAATCCAGTAGACGCTGGTCGATTCCATGACGACGGTCTCGACGCCGCATTCCGTAAACCAGTCGACCAGCCGATGCAGATCGGCCGTGAAGGTACCGAAACTGTGGACTGGCTCCGGTGCGCGATCTGCCCTAACGGCCGCCATATGCATGGTGGCGCCAACGTCGATGGCAGCCGCGTTCGGGTGCACCATCGGCATCTTACCGCCGTCCTTCGACTTCGATCTTTTGGGATTCATCTGTAGTTCCTCCTGACTCCGGCGGAAGGGCTGGGCTGCGCAATTCATTCAAATTCCTAAACGGGATCGCCGAGATGGCGTCACCACTCTCAAGTGCGCAACAGCCCATGGACCAGGTTTTTTGACGGGGTCACGTGCCACCAAAATCGTATCGGCCGCTCCCTTCCGGCCGCAGTCTAGCGGTTGCCCGTTTCTATCCCACAGGGGGCGCGCAGCGTCGCGCATAGTTTTTTAGAAGGCGCGCTCAGCAAAGCCGGCCTGCTGAGCGCAAAGCGATGATCGACCGTGAGCACGACCTGCCGATCACCAAACAGGCGGAAGTTTTGAAGATCAGCCGTGGCAGTATCTATTATCTACCACGTCCGGTGTCGCCCGCCGACCTCGCGATCATGCAGCGGCTTGACCGGCTGCACCTGGAGTTTCCTTTCGCCGGTTCGCGAATGTTGCGAGACCTGCTGGCTGCCGAGGGGTGCAAGATCGGCCGCCGGCATGTCAAAACGCTGATGCGGCGGATGGGGATAGAGGCGCTCTATCGCCGGCCGCGTACCACCAAGCCCGAACCCGGGCACAAGATCTATCCGTATCTGCTGCGCGGGATGGAGATCACACGCCCGAACCAGGTCTGGGCGATGGACATCACCTACATCCCGATGGCGCGCGGCTTCGTCTATCTCGCGGTGGTGCTGGACTGGTTCAGCCGCCGGGTGCTGTCGTGGCGCGTCTCGATCACTATGGAAGCCGCATTCTGCGTCGAGACGCTGGAGGACGCTCTCGCTCGCCATGGCAAGCCGGACATCTTCAATACCGACCAAGGCTCGCAGTTCACGGGCGCCGCGTTCACCGGCGTGCTCGCCAGTCATGGCATCGCCATCAGCATGGACGGTCGGGGCGCCTGGCGCGACAACGTGTTCGTCGAGCGTCTGTGGCGCAGCATCAAATACGAAGAGGTCTATCTGCGCGCCTACGACACCGTGTCCGACGCCCGCGCCTCGATCGGCCGATACCTCGCCTTTTACAATGGCCGGCGTCCCCACTCGAGCCTTGACGGCGGCACCCCCGATCAAGCTTACTTCAGCCCGCTGCCGTTCCGCGCGGCAGCCTAACTCTGGCAGAAACTCCACTTATCGACGCGGAATTGCTGTTCAGACAACCGGGGCCAGCTCTCATGACATATTCCATGTCCGGCTCGTCTGAAACCGCATCAAACATGCGCTTCCAGACGCCCGCCTTCGCCCAGTCGCGAAAGCGCGAGTACGCAGTTATCCAGTTGCCGAAGGCGCGCGGAAGATCGCTCCACGGACTGCCGTGCGGGCAATCCACAGCACGGCTTCGACAAACAGCCGGTTGTTATTGCCGCTCCGGCCGGGATCGCTAGGCTTGCCAAGACACAGCGGCTCCATCTTCGCCCATTGGGCGTCAGTCAAAACGAATCGGTCCATCCCAAGCTTGAATCACAGCCAAGCCAGGATGAGAATCTTGAGGGTTCTGTGAGGTCGCGCTCACGCGAGGGCGCGGCAGGCGCTTATGACGCGACCTCATTGAAGCCGGATTGAACGAAGGCGCGGGAGGCTATGCGCGGTTTTGCAGCTATGGGGATTGTTCGAGATCGCAATGCCCGATCTGCTGGCTCGGCGCGAGAGGCAGAGAAACGGGATGTGCGCATCGGGGAAGAGTTGAGATCAGACGCGCTTCGCCGGAGATCGCGATAGGCTTTTTGCTGCATCGGACGGTTGTTGTGGCGCGGTGTGACAGCACGGATTCGACATCGTCCGCGATGATCGAGACGCTGGGAGCGAAATGACGAATGATGATCGTCGTGCACGGCATGACTTGGCTCACGATGTGTCGCATCGGAACGGTGATGTTCGAGGGCTGGGGCGTCTGAAGCTATGTCGAAAGCGCTCAATGATGCGCATGACGCCACCACAATCGGGACAGGCAGGAGCCTCGGCCCAGGTTTGAGCTTCCGAATCCACAGGCGACGGCTCGCCATCGTTTGGCGCTGTCCGCTCACGATCGAGAAGTTTGCAGCAAAGGGCGAGTTTGGCAGCGCGATGGCCGTTGGCCATGAAGCCGAAGTGGCGGATGCGATGGAAGCCATCGAAGAGCCGCGCCGCGCTTACCACCGCCTATGCGGCCGGGCTCAGGGCCTCGGAGGTTGCGGGACTGCGGATCGAAGACATCGACAGCGCCCGCGGCGTCATCCAGGTGGTGTTGGCCTATCTCGGCCGCTACACCCATCGCGTCGCCATCGCCAACAGCCGCGCACAGACGATCTGGTTCAGCGCCGGCCATGATATGCCGGTCGAGACCAGATGCACCTGGAAGGCGCGGACGTCTTCCAACTCTAACCGGTCAGGTGATCGGCCAAAATAGCGGCTGAACTTCGAACCGCGCTGATGTAGGATCGCTGCGTCGCCGGCGACAGATTGCGGGCGGTCATGTCTTCGATCATGCGGCGGCGAAGAGGGCTCAAATCGGCCATCTCGATACTCCTGTCTGAGGGGGTGGGCTCCAACCCCCACATCCTTCAGCCAGGAGGCGATCTACGCCACCTTGCCCCTTACGCCGCGGCAGCGGCTCGTTCAATCCTAATAAAAAGCCAAATTCTAACAATCTGTTCGCGGTAGGGACACCCATCACTGGGCGCCCCCCGCGCAGATCCCGGCGAGCCCAATTAAGGCACCGGGCTCCTACCTCGGGTGTTTGACGGCGAAGCGCAGCTTCGGCCATGGATGAAGGATGCGAGCCTTGGGGAGCCAGTCATCGGTGATCTGCGTTATGCGATCCCAGGTCAGACAGGTCCGCTGACTGCGCCGCCGAAGCGTCCGCCTCCAGAGATCGGTCAGATAGAACCGAAACGCATTGAGCGCTCGGCCATTCGTCGGGACAGCAAAGTACGCAAAGTGGCCGGTCAAGACCTGCCTCAGCCATTTCCCTTGTGCAGGGATCGGCCAGTGCATTCGGCGCCTTAGCTCCTCCTTGATTTCGCGGAGTTTGGTTCGCAAGCGGTCGCTACGGGTCTTCCGTTGAAGCTGGAAGCGCCCTTGGCGTGATTTGCCGCAGATAAACGTGAACCCCATGAACGCAAAGGTTTCCGGCTTTCCGAGTCCGCGCTGCTTGCGTTGAGCCGCCGCATGGCGACCAAACTCAATCAGGCGGGTCTTGGCCGGGTGGAGCGTCAGCTCGAACTCCTCCAGTCTCGCGCGCATCGCGTCAGGAAACGACGTGCGTCATCCTCGCGCTCAAAGCCGACTACTACATCGTCCGCGTAACGCACGATGATCATGCCGCCGGAGACCTCGCGCTGTCGCCAGCGTTTGGCCCACAGGTCGAGAGCGTAGTGCAGGTAGATGTTGCCGAGAAGCGGTGAAATCACCGAACCTTGACCCGTTCCCCTGTCATCAGCGGCTACGACGCCGTCTTCGAGAACACCCGCCTTCAGCCATTTCTGAATGAGGCGGATGATGCGCTTGTCGCCGATCCTATGTTCCAAGAAGCGAACCAGCCAAGGTTGACTGACTGCGCCAAAGAAGTTTTGGATGTCGGCGTCAACGATCCAGTTCACGTGCCGCGTCTCGATCGCTGTGCAGAGCGCGTCCAACGCATCATGTGGTCCTCTGCCGGGCCGAAACCCGTAGGAAAAGCCACAGAAGTCTCCTTCGTAGATGGCGTTGAGCACGATGACGGTGGCGCCCTGGACGATTTGCAATCCGCTCCTCCCGCCCGGGCGGGAGTCGAAAACTCCGGCTGGAAGCCGGAGTTTTCTTTGTGCTATTATAGGCACCAGCTCTCGTAAACCGCCGCCAGTACAGTGCACCTCACGGCTTGAGCCGAATTGGCTTGGGCTTCGTTCCGTCCAAGGCTCGATCGTAAGCCGCAGGTGTCGGTTGGTCTGCGCTCCTGCTCCACCTCAAATGGATTGGTAGAGATCTCACGTCACATGAAGTCTCCATCCGAGTCGGATTCTGATGAAGGTTCATCATCGCTCGACGCTTTGGAGAGATACATCGAAGAATTGGTTGCGCGCTGCCATTCACCATCCCTATATCTCCACTGGCTGGACTGGGTGGGATCAAGTACCATATCATCGGGATCCACATGAACGAAGCCCAGTTGTTCTGCACGGGCTCTCGCTTCGTCATTGGCAGGACGCCAGTTCACTAGCGGCCGTTCGCCGTCTTGCCGTAGTTGGTGCTCGAGCAGAATATCGCCGGCGTTACCGACGAGCGGATGTGCAACCTGAAAATCCACGATTGATGTGACATCAGTCCGTCCGGGAAACAGTTCTCGCCACCGCTGGCTGGTGAACTCAGTCGCCATAGGAAATCCGGCTTCCGTTCTTTGGAGGCCGACGCTCGTATTTCCTAGTTGGTAGCTGTAATATCGCGCGGCATCGGAATCCCTTCGGATCGCGAAACTTCTGGCGGTATCCGCGGTGCGATTAGCTCTTTCGGATACAAATTCTGAGTATTCCTGCGGATTGTTGGCGATACGATCGATTTCTTCACCATGAAAGCTCCTCACCCGCTCCCGGAATTCGGCCCGGTTGATCTCAATAACGGGAGGTCTTGAGTTGAGGTAATAACTCGGCTGCGAGGATGAGCTGGCACCCGAGTCCTGCAATCCCATTCTACGGAACGCGTCCGCAAAATCGTCGGCATTCCTGTGCTCCGGGGAGCTAGCGTAATGATACTCATCGTAGGATGGAACATGCGACGTATTGTTAACTCGATCGTCCATGACGACCACACTCCTATGGCGATTGCATTGTGTTTCAGGTCGTTAGACCGGACTCCGCAGATAAGCAGCTTAGCTGTCCGTAAGCTGACGCCGAGAAATTAACGGAAAACTAGGTGTTTGGCCCCGGCATTTCTGCAGCGGATTGAGTTTGAATCGTTCCGGCTTGGAAGTTCAATCCTGAATCCAAACAGACCCTAGTCCACGTCGAGCCGATTCCAGATAAGTGGCACGTGTGCCTCTGTGAGCGCGATCGTTCGGCTGGCAGCATCTCTCGGTTCTGCACGCCGCTTGGCGGAGAAAAAGTCTCACGGATCAATCATCGCCGCGGTGAGCGTGCCGTGGCTGACGGAGCGCAAGTACCTCGGTCATTCGGCTGTTGGCGGCTGGTCCCGCTGCATACGTTGAGGCGCCCGACCCGGACATCATCATGAGGCGCTACGCGACCTCGGAAAGAACCATGACCCCAGCTGGCATCAAAGGTTCAACTATAGACCGGTCCGATGCCTGACTAACCATCATACCTCAGCCGCGCCGGCGCCGTGGCTCCATCGGCACGAGCGCTACCGTCGTGCCGTTGGCGAGATCAAAAGGAAAGCTTGACAACAAACCGCAATTAAAAGTTTTTCTTGAACAATCAACGGCGCCGAGCGCCCTGCGAGACAATTTCCAGCCGGGAAATCTTCGAGACAGGGCTGTGGCTAAGACGATGTCTTCACTCGCGATCATAAATCGCAAGCGGTCTTCGCCGTCGAAACCGTCTTCCAAGAAACTTCATCAAAGATGAGGAGGCGCTGGAGCCCGTTCCGCGACATTGGGAGGCCATCCAGCACGTGCGTGAAAAACGTCTCAGCGCGGATCGGCAAAGCTGATGTGCGACAAAATTTCTATGGCCATAGAGGGCGGCCCGCGAGCCGCCCTACCGCGCCAGTAGCCAGCGCTGCTGAAAATTACCGCTGATGTCCGAGTCCGATTCCGAGATTTAAGGCCTTCTGGCGTAGCGCACCGACACTGCGTTTGGTCATTTTTGCTATTTTTATGACCGGGGTCCGAGCCTTCGAGTGGACTTTGAGCTCTTTGATATCTGCCTTCGTCCACTCGCGCCGCTTAACGCGATTCTTGGTTGCTTTTTTCACGATGAATGTTCCTTTTGAGAGGAGCGGCTTGTAACATAGTTTTTTCTGAGCGACACCGCAAAAAAGAGGCAATCATAGGAACTCGCGCCAGGATATAAGCTCGGTCATGTTTTCCGAAGACAAGGAGTCTGGACTAGTGCAGCTGTGGAATTGTAAACTTCGTACAGACGCCGTGTTGAGAGGCTTCTTGAATGCGGCCCCCAATCGACGCCTTTCTATTCGAAGCTGAGCACGTAAACGAACATGTTCTGGAATGAGCGAGCCAAGCGCGATGAACCTGAACAGCTCCAACTCGGGGCAATCGACTCAAGGAAAAGCTCCAATACTTATCCTGAGGAAGCCGCAGCGCCGTGCGGCCGCTTTTCAAAAGAAACCTTGCTCCTTAACCCTAATGAAGGGAGATACCCGTTGCCGTCGACGCGGTAAGCAAGGTTCTCGACGGCATCCTGCCCAGAGTGTTTCGAAGAATGGATCAGCGTAGATCGCCGCGTTGGCTACGCGTGTGACGAGGTCTCAACTGCCGCCTTCGACCTATTTGAGATCAAACTACGTCGATGGTAACCGCGCTGTTGGACATCTTGGCGAATGAGATCGCTCACTGAGCGCACCGCCCGCTTCTTTCGCTTCCAATTGCCGTCCAATCCCGCGGGGATCGCAAAGCCTCGCGGAACGACCAAAAGATCGTGTCTTCCGTTCAAATAAATATCGAACATGCCGTCCCTCGTTTGACACGAGCGTAGATCGCCGGCTCATCCATTTGGTGACATCGAAGCAACAGTCGTTTAAAGACTCTACGCGAGTTTTTTCCGGATTTCGCCCGCACTTGAGCGTGCATACCGCAGAGCGCACCACGATATCGAGTGCACCAAAGGAACACAGAGCGGAGGCTCTGGCCCGCATTGGCGCGAACAGGCTGTAACAAGCGCCGCAGGGCCTAACCGGTGTCCATCAGTGACGCCGCTCTGGCGGGGCTGAGACGGCAGAATGTAGTCACCAAGGCGTCGGCCCCGATTCCGCGACCACCATCGCCGGTACGAAGCCCGTTGATGGGCGGCATCGTGAGCGTCACGAGAGGATCACTGGCGCCTGGGCTTGACTTGCGCGGAATGCTCTGGATAGCGCGGTCTGGATGATTGACGCTGCCGGCGCGCGGTGATGGGGTGATCCCGGTTCGGAGCGGGCAACGGGGATCAGAATGACCAGCGAATCGCAGCTGCGCGAGAAGCTTCGGAAGATCGAGGCGTTGTTCGCGGGTGCCGGAACTGCCGGTGAGCGCCTTGCGGCGGAAGCTGCGCTACAGCGGGTGCGTGCCCGGGTCGCGGAGCTCGCTCGCCACGATCCGCCGATCGAGCAGCAATTCTCACTTCCTGACCAATGGTCGCGGCACCTGTTTTTGGCGCTTTGCCGCCGGTACGGGCTGCGGCCGTTTCGTTATCACCGCCAACGACGCAACACGGTGGTGATCCGTGCGTCCCGAGGCTTCGTCGACAAAGTTCTGTTGCCGGAGTTCACCGAGCTGGAGAGGGCGTTGCAAGTTTATCTGCACGAGATGACGCTGCGCGTGATCCGCGAGGAGATCTATGACGACACCAGCGATGCGCAGGAAGTTCCAGAGTCCTTGCCGTCGAACTGATCAGGCGGCGAGCTTTGCCAGCGAACTGTCGCGCTCGGCCTTCCAATTCCACGGCAACAGCATGTGCAGCTGATTGATCTTTGTACGTCCGGAGACGATGCGCTCGAGAACATCGGTCAGATAGTGTCGCGGGTCGATGTCTTGCAGCTTTGCCGTGTTGATGAGCGAGGCGAGAATGGCCCATGTTTCGGCGCCGCCTTCACTGCCGGCGAACAAGTAGTTCTTCTTTCCCAGGCCTATCGGCTTGATGCTGCGCTCGACCGTATTGCTGTCTATTTCAATGCGTCCGTCATCGATGAAGCGCGTCAGGCCGTCCCAATGGTTGAGGGTGTAGCGGATGGCTTTGCCCAGACCGGACTTCTTCGAGACTTCCAGCAGTCGCGCCTCGAGCCAGGGTTTGAAGTCCTCGATCAGCGGCCTGGTGTCGGTTTGCCGCACCGCAGCCCGATGCGCCGCCGGCAGACCGCGGATGCGATCCTCAATGGCGTAGAACATCGCGATCCGTTGCAGCGCTTCCGCGGCAATCGGCGACTTCGTCGCGACGTGAACGTCCCAGAACTTCCGCCGCGCATGCGCGAAGCAGAACGCCAGCAGCACCAGACGGCCGCCGTTCTTGATCAGGCCCTTGTAGGCGGCATAGCCGTCGACCTGCAGGATGCCCTGGTAATCCCCGAACAGCTGCTTGGCGCGGATCGCCTTGCGATCCTCGGCAAACATGTAGACCACCGCCGGCGGCGCGGGGCCGCCCCACGGACGGTCATCGGTGGCGATCGCCCAGAACTGGCAGACTTTGGTTCTGCCACGGCCGGGATCGAGAACCGGCAGTGGCGTCTCGTCGGCAAACAGCCGCGGGTAGGACATCACTGTGTCGCGCAACAGCGTGTGAAGCGGCTTCAGCCACCAGGCGGCGCGGCCCATCCATGAGGCCAGCGTCTGCCGGTCAAGCGTGATGCCTTGCGCGGCGAACATCTGTTCCTGCCGATACAGCGGCAGCTGGTAGCCGTATTTCATCACCGCGATGTGGGCCAGCAAGGCTTCCGTCACCATCCCGCCGTCGATCGCCTGGGCCGGCGCCGGTGCCTGCAGCACACCCTGGCGGCATCCCCGGCAGCCGTAGCGCGGACGCACAATGCGCTTGACCTGGTACTGCATCGGAATGACGTCGAAGGCTTCCTTGACGGTCTCCCCGATCTTGTGCAGCCGCTCGCCGCAGCAGGGGCAGATGTGGCTCTCGATATCGATCACGACGTCGATGCGCGGCAAATGCTCCGGAAGCCTCCCCCGGTTGCGTCGCGCCGGTCGCTTGCTACGGCCTTCCGCTCCATCAGGCAGCCTGCCTCCGGTCCCGTCGTCGTTGGCGGCGGCACCTGCCGCCTGCGCCGTGATGGTGAAGAGAGACAGCTGTCCGGGATCCAGTGTCTCGGAGCGGGGACCAAAGATCGTGCGCTTGTACTGGGACAGGATCATCAGGAGCTTGTCGTTCTCCTGGACTGCAGCATCGCGTTGGGCGATCGCCACATCACGCTCGGCCGCCAGCGTGCTGCATTCCGCCGACACCACGGCAAGCCGTGACGACAGTGCCGTCACGGCTTGCTGGAGCAATGCTCGATCGGAAGGCAAATCAATCATGCAGCGCGTTCTACTACAGCTCTGCATGAATGACGAACTACTCTTGATGATGATCAACCAGCTCGTGTTGGTTGATCCACAACCCGCATCGGCACACGCTTCCAGTCCGAGCCGTCGAGCAGCACCGAGAGCTGAGCATGAGATAGCGGCATGACGCCTTCCTTGATCGGAGGCCAGCTGAACTGCCCTTCGATTCTCTTGTAGTAGAGAACAAGGCCACTTCCGTCCCAGGTCAGGATCTTCACGCGATCTCGGCGCTTGGATCGAAACACCCACAGCCCGCCGTCGAACGGATCGGCTCCAAACGCCTCGCTTACCAGCATCGCCAGCGAGTCCATGCCGCGACGGAAATCGACCGGCTGCGTCGCGATCCAGATCGATAACCCAGCGCGGGGCCCGATCATCGGCCGACCGTCCCGACTGCCGCAAGCACCTCGCAGAGTGCTCGCCGGTCGACCGTTCCCATGACACGGATGCGAACTGCGCCGACCTCGATCTCAATCGCTCCCTGCTCCTCGCATAGCGGCAATTTGCCTCCACAGTCGGTGATTGCGACCGGCACAAAGCCTGATGGCATGCCTCCATGCTCCTCGAGCTTCGCCCGCGTTGTCTGACGACGCCAAAGAAACAACAGGCTCGGGCTGATGTCGTGTCGCCGCGCCACCCCGGAAGCGCTTGCACCCGGCGCAAAACTCTCCGCGACAATCGCCGCTTTCGCATCGGTCGACCAGCGCCGTCGTCGGCCGGTCCCCGTGATGATCTCGACGCGCCGCAGCGTGTCGGAGCCGTCCTCAAGGATAGGCGTATGCCTATCCTTATCGCCATCCTTACAACTCGCTCTTGACATGGTGACCTCGTGACAAACCTCTCCACGAGATCTTCCTAGCCGACTAGATCAACCCTCAGTGCGTGGTCGCCAGATGACGCTCACGCGGCATCCTTCGGCTCGGGACGAAACGACCGTCGCCATCGCAGCAGCAATGAGCGCGAAACGCCATATCGCCGCGACCTGACGCGGCGCCTGTAAGCTCTCCAGAACCATCTTGAGCTTCTCGTCCTCGGACCAGCGCCGCCGTCGGCCTGTGTCCACTACTTCGAGCCGTTCGACTTGGGCACCGCGCCTATCACGGAGGGGTGGACACCCCCTCACAGCTTCCCTGGGCAAGGTGGCGGGTGCATGATTCGAAAAGGATGTTCCCATGTCAGGAGTTGGTACAATTGAATTGGATCTTGCGAAATACGTGTTTCAGGTACATGGCTCGGGTGTTTCAGCAGCCGTGATCTTCCGCAAGCAGCTGCGACGAGATAAGGTACTTAAGTTTTTTGCCACCCAGTCGGCCTCTACGGTTGCCATGGAAGCCTTGGCGAGCAGCCATCATTGGGGCGAGAGATCGCAAAATTGGGGCATCAGATTCGCCTCATTGCATTGGCCTTCTTTGAAAGCCGGCTTGCTCAGGAGTCAAGATTTTCGGCGAGGAACTGATTGAACGCGATCAATCGCGAAAGCGCAGCGGGAGGATATCTCACGACCGAACGCGCAGGGCCTTTTCGTTTGGGCAGTCTTTGAGCGGATTTGCATGGTTCTGCCTCTCGAGGTCGGCGGCGCAGCGGGTCTTGGCCTGAGGCAGGCCGCACACCCGCTGCAGATCGCGCAATACGTCTCCATGTGGCAGCAAGCGCATTCTCGAAAAAACCGGCAAGTCGAGGCGCTTGCTTAAGACTTCAGGAGAGTCCGGTTTTTGCGCCATGGTTCGAAAGGCGGATGTGGCAGATTGAGCTCACGTGCGATCGCATCGATGTCCTGATCACGCCTAGATTCACAGATTGACCCCACACTTCAAGTTGCAGGCTTCCCTGGCCAAAACCAAGCTACCCTCCCCATGCCGACGGCAATGCAGGCGGAGCGCGAAGCTCTATCACATCGGCGAAGACTGTCCAATCGCGGACACTCTTTTGCTTGCAGAAATCGGTCTCCGCCTGCTCTGCAGCAGCACTCAGCGAGGCGGCATCGACCTTGAACGCTGCCTGACAGGCACGATGTTCGTGGCCGGTATCGTCACGAACGGTCTTAATGAACCGAACGTTAAATGAAGGCATGACAGCCTCTTCCTGTGGGTTTACTCATCCACCATTCTGCCATTCGCGCCACAAGAGTATTTGATCTGCCTCAAGCAGCATCCCCAAGAGGTTGTCCGCTCCTCCGATCGAAATAAGGTCGAGACTTGGGTAACGCGGCGCGAGCGCTCCCGTCGGCCCGCAAACCCCGCAATAGCTCTCTGTGCAGCTTGGCGGACCGCACTCTGTTTTGAGCCGACGGACAGCGCCTTCTGGTCTGCTCATGCCCTCGACCGACAAAATTGAGTCGATGATCGAGGAACGTCTCGAAGAGACGATTGAGAACAGCATGCACCGTCACGCCCGAGATGCCGGCTATTGATCTCTATCGATCCCATACTCAACCGCTGGCAATATCGAACCTCGAGCCGCCGCGAACTTTGCACGCGATACTTGGTCTCACGAGGCATCGCCGCAAATACCGGGTCATTGGCCAATCACCGGGTAGAGCCATTTCTGACGCGCGCCGGCGGCCGGGGGCTATCGACGGCGAAACCTACGCGCACGTGATCATGGCCAATGAGGCGAACCGCCTCGATCTCGGTCCTGACGGTCCACCCTGCCGCCGCGACAGCAAAGCCGATGATCAGGCTTGTCACAGCCAGCGTTTCGATAAGCCCAAGGTTCAGGACTTCCGCGCGAAAGCCTATGGCTGGGATTAGCCCCGGCAAGGCTACCGACAATGCGAGGCGAGCGATCAAATTACCATCTGCTTGCCGGCTATCGCAGCATTGAGGACAAATGCTGTCGTGGCCCATCCGCGTGCGGTGCGCCTCAAATCAACCCTGCTACACGCTGGCGTGTCGCGGACCAACGCGACGCTCTGGCGGATCGCACGAGTTGTGACATGTCGCCTGCCAACGCGGGCCTGTCCGGCTCGCAGCGGCCGCTCGGGCTCGGCCATTCTGGACGCGCATCAGCTCTTTTTTTGACCTGTATCAATTACTGCGACGGCTGCCTACTGATACAAGTGATCTTCCAGTCCAAGGTCAGACACATGGCAGACAGAAAGACTTGGCGCCCCATCATCTTTTCATGTCCAGATACCGGCGACCTAGTTCAAGGACTGCTGCCGGACGCACCCGAACCGTGTGCCGATGACCTGCACCCGATAGCCTGCGTCGCTTGCGATGGCGCACTTCATCGACCTGCGGACCGGCGCGCGATGATCGGTGCCGAGCGCATCATCCGAATGGCGTCAAGCGATTTCCGGCATCTTCCCATTCTAGCTTGGGATGCCGCCCGCTCGCAAGGGCGCGGCTGAAGTCATCATAACCCAACGCCCCACGCTGACGCCGTGGGACAAGGAGATTCCTCACCAACGAAGGATGTTTCGACATGACGGACATTTGTCCCGCCGCGGGCCAAGTTGCGGGAGCGGCAGTCCAGTTTAACTTCTGCAGAACAGCGATGAATACCAACCGCCGAAGGCTCGAGCTGATCCAGATCGATTCGACCGAAGCCCGGGAGTTGTTTCGCAGCGCCAATCCTAATATTTCGGTCGGTGAGCGGATCAGGTCCCGGCACGATAGGTGCCACGGCGCCGCGGCCGATAAAACCCCGGTCACGGCTGACGCGATCGAGACCACGCGCCGCCTGGGCAATATTGGGCTGAGCCTGTTCGCACGGCGGCCAAGCGATCGCTTCCTTAGTGCCCAGAAGGTTGCCTGAATTTGTCAGCCCGCAGCGATGAACCCCGTTCAGGATCTAATGGCGACCTGACCTGGGAGCTACTCGAAACGGCGCCGCCCTTTGATCGAGATTTGGAGATTGCCGTGATCGAGGGTAACACCATTCACCGGGTGGTCTTTCCTTGCCGCCGGATCTTCGGCGGCTGGATCAAGGCCAAGACCGGAGAACACGTCACCGTGCAGCCGACGCACTGGCGCATCTGGCCGAGATAGCTGCGGCCATCCTGCACAATAGATTGGCGTGAGTTGAGACGCGGACTGCCTCCGGTGGCCTCTCGGGGGAAACAATGTAAAGTCGATCGAATGAGAGGGGCTGCGAGGAAACATGCCGGACCACATCTGGTACCGCTATGGCACTGCCGCGGCCGTCGCCGGGCTGGCTCTCGTACTGCGCCCAGCGCTAAATCGGTATCGTCCGGACCGCACGTTCACGATCATCTACCTTCCAGTGGTCGTTTTTGCCGCTCTCGCCGCGGCGGCGGACGGACCAACTTCGCTACCGTGCCCTGCCTCATCATCAGCGTGGCCTTTCTTGCGAAAGGCCTCATCACCGATTCCGCAAACATGATCAATATCGCGGAATTCGCGGTACTTGGCCCCCTCCTTGGCTTCATGGGCAATCGGCTGCGGCGGGAATCAGAGCAGGCGCGTATAGGCTAGCCCTTCTGCAGTTGATCCTGAACACCGTGCCGGAAGCCATGATCGTGATTGACGAGAAGGGCATCATTCGCTCGTTCAGCGCCGCGGCAGTGCGTTTATTTAGTTGCTCTCCGGACGAAGTCGTCGGAACGAATGTATCCAGGTTGCTGCCGGAGCCCTGCCGCGCCGAGCATGACCACCACATCGAACGTTATCTGAGCAATGGCGAGCGGCACACGGCATCGGCCGCATCGTGGTCGGTGAACGGAGCGACAACTCGACCTTTCCGATGGAGCTTGCCGTCGGTGAGGCCAAAGTGCGCGGCGAACGGTTCTTCGGTTTCATCCCAAATCTCACCGAACGGCGAGCGCAGAAACGGCGCTTGCAAGAGCTGCATTCTGAACTCGTGCACGTGTCGCGGCTGACCGCCATGGGTGAGATGGCATCGACTATTGCCCATGAGATCAACCGGCCGCTCTCCGCAATTACAAACTACATGCGCGGCACAAAGGCTCTGCTGGCGCCCGACAAGCCGGACGCCAATCGCATTGCTGGCGCACTCGAACACGGCGCCCAACTGGCTCTGCGCGCCAACGCTGTCATCAAGCGCCTGCGGGAATTCGTTGCCAAGGGCGAGACGGAGCACACGGCGGAGAATCCGCTCACGCTCCTTGAAGAGGCTGTGGCTTTGCCCCTAGTCGGCGCCAAAGTGCAAGCCGGGCGCGTGGCCATCCGCAGCGACCGCAATCTGCCATCAATGATTGTCGACAAGATCCAGATCCAGCAGGTCGCGCTGCACCTGATACGCAATGCAATCGAGCCATGGCTTCCTGCCCGCGCCGCGAATTGACCGTTGAACTTGCCAAGGTCGACAGGTTTGCCGTTGCTGATAAGGGCCCCGGCACCAGCCCTGATATCGCCGACCGCTTGTTCCAGCCCTTTGTCACGACCAAAGAGCATGGCATGGGTGTGCGGCTATCAATCTGCCGGACGATCATCGAGTCACATGGCGGCCACATTGTCCCGGAAGCGAATTCGGGCGGCGGCACGATCTTTCAGTTCACCGCGCCATTTGCGGAGCTTAGTGAAGAGACATGATTGGCCAGCGCATTCTTGTGATCGACGATGACGCGGCGATGCGGGAATCGCTCGCGTTTCTGCTTGATGTTAACGGTTTCTACGTAGCAACCTATGAGACGGCGACCGCCTTTCTCAATGACGTCGCGAGCGGTCCGGTTGACTGCATTGTGTCAGACATCCGCATGCCCGGTATGAGCGGTCTCGAACTGGTCCGCAAAGTGAAGGCCGATCGCGTCGACTGCCCCGTCGTCCTGATAACTGGTCATGGCGACGTATCGCTCGCAGTCGAAGCGATGAAAGCGGGTGCGGTCGACTTCATCGAGAAGCCGTTCGAGGAGGAGGTGCTATTGCGTGCGATCAATAGTGCTTTGGAAGCGCGGCCAACAAGGCAAGCCGATGACGCAGCGAAACTACAGGCGGAAGCCCGCCTCGCGGACCTCTCGTCGCGCGAGCGTGACGTCCTGCAGGGACTATTAGCCGGCAAGATTAACAAGGTGATCGCCCATGATCTCGGCATCAGTCCCCGGACAGTCGAGGTTTACCGTGCGAACCTCATGGCCAAGATCAATGTCCGCAGCATGTCCGAGTTGATGCGGATCGCCATTACCGCGGGACTCTAGCAGCAGCGCAAATGGCGCGAATGGCTGATTCCTGCATTCAAGCTGCGCAGTGCAGACGACGAACGGAGGGTTTTTCGGGCGCACGGCACCGAGCCGATCATGTTTTCGGTGACGGCTCCCGATGCAACACGGACAACGGCATAGTTCGGCAATATATTGGTCCATCCTCCAACGGAGCTCCCGGTGCGGGCTGCAGTAAACAATTCGATTTCCTTCGCATATTGGGCACGGGTGCGCATTTTGACGCTATGGCGATCGGTTACGAGAGGACCATCATTCAGTGATTGCGCTAGGCTGGTCGGCAGTCACTTCGGTGTTCGAAATCAAACGGTCGCGTGCGTTGGAGCGGGCCGAAGCGGCACTTCGGGTCTTTGATCTGCGGGCACGGAACCGCCGGCATACCAGCGCACTGAGTGGGGTTCCGGCCGAGGCGCGCCGGATTATCTGCACGAGCGCGCGGGTCTACGACCTAGCCATCGTCACGCAACCTCCATCGCCAGGCCGGCGACCCTGTTTTTTACCAGCCATACATCTTCCATGGTGCTTTTTTTCGATCAGACGAATCGGGATTTGCTCGGGCGGCAGGCGCCGTGCGGCCCGCGCGTTGCACGACCCGATGCCGCTGCTATGTAAAGCAGACGCCCTCACCATCGTCGCGACCGCCGCTCCGGACAAGGTCCCGCCGGAAAGTTCCACCGCCTGTCTGGGTTAGTACCTTGCAAAGCCAGGACTTACTGCAAAGGTCGTCTCACTCCCGACATCCCGGTCAGCGCAGCGCGCCCGCCTATCGCTTGCGGCGGACGAAAGCCTCGACCTGCTGGTGATGGGCGGATACGGCCGCTCTCGGCTCAAGAAAGGCTGCTCGGCGGTATCGCGGGAGATATGCTTCGTGCAATCTACCATCCCAGTCCTGATGTCACAATGAGGGCAAGAATTTCAGATACGGTCAAAAGGCCGTCGCAATCGGCGCAATGGCGACGCCAGGCGCGCATCAGGAACAGGAGTGCCGTCTGTCCGGAGCCCTCACGGTTCGCCGGCGCTCCATCGACGAGGTGCGGCCGAGCCCACCGGTGATGCCCCGAGCTTAGCTTCAAGCCAGGCCAGTCACGATTTCCTCCGGCTTCAAAAACGCGGGAGAGTCGGCAAGGCCGGCCGTTGCGCCAGGTCAATATGTCACGCGAGCCAAGCACTATGATCCGGGTGGGCCCCAACTCGGTCCACAGGCGCAAGTATCGCATGATCATCAAGCACGTCGACCACGTCGGCCTGCGTACATCGATCAGGATGCTGTCAATATCCGCCTCGTCACCTCCGCGGCCGACCGATGCTGACGAGCATCAGAGTCAAGGCGAGCGAACAAGACTTCCTGCGGCGAGCCGAAAGTGGCGGTGGACGCCCGCGTTCGACTTGGCTGGCGCTCTTCACGGGTGCGGCCGTGCGCTTCCGACTGTTCCCATGGTCGCGGCCGACGAAGCCAGCATGCAGCTTCCTAATCCGATTTGAGCATGTTTGAGCAACCAAGGGACCGCGCCGCGGCGCGCATACGAGATGCCCTCCTCACGGGACTTACGTGTAAATACTTAGGGGCTTCTACCTAGGGAAAACATCCAAATTCCCCAGTTCGTCAAGAGCAGTCAACATGAGAGGGAGCTAACATGGGAGCTGTGGGACGCGATGGCGCTTGAGCTCCGCCGCTTTCACGAACATATGATGATCCTGATCAGCAGCGCTGAAGACCGGATCGTCGCCTTCCTGCTCGATATGTCTCGCCGCGCTATGAAGAACGCTGCCATCGAACTGCCCAGTCACGGCAGGAGGTCGTCGATTATCTTGACTTCACGATCGAACCGGTGTCGCGCACCTTTACCCAACTTGAGCAGAATGGCGTGATCGCCCTGCCGACATCACGCCGACTGGAGCTTCGTACAGATTGCCCAGGAGCTTTGTGCAAAAACCTAGGTTAAGTTGATTTATGCCAGCTCGAATTGAAGCGCGCTACGCTTTTGCGTCGAACAGCGCTGACAAATTGCAGCGCATAAGGACACCGAATTCGGCTTAGGCGATCTGGCAAATGGCAGAAACGCGTCCAGCCTACATTGTTCCTCTAGGAGTATGGCAATGATCATCGATCTTTTGGTTCGAGAGCATCGCAATATTGATCTGCTTCTGGTCGCTCTTCAACGCGAATTGGAGATTTTTGAGAAAGGGATCCGTCCCGACTATGAGGTCATTCGCGCGATTATCAGCTATTTCGAGGTTTACCCGGAGGTGTACCATCATCCACAGGAAGACTTGATTTTTTTCCAAGCTCAAGGTTCGCGATCCGGATGCGGCTGCAATCGTCGGCGATCTCGCGCTTGAACACCAGGAAGTCGTCGACCGTTTGCATCACTTCGCTCAAGCTATTGATGCCATCCTCGCGGATCGTGAAGTCCTTCGGCAAAACGTCGGCAATATCGTACGCGACTTTATAGTACGCGAGCGGCACCACATGATGTGGGAAGAACGAGATTTCTTTCCCGCCGCCCTGAAGGCTCTCTCGGCTCAGGATTGGACCGAAATCGCCTCCGCCCTCACCGATGATGGAGATCCGCTATTCAGCGAGACAGCGACAGCGACTTCCGATGCACTAAGAGCGCATATTTTGCAATTGGAGCAAGAAGCTGAGTCCGAACGGAGCTCGGTCGCGTTGTCGTCCGCCAAGGCCGGCAACCCGCGACACGGCGCCGAGACGGATGGGGCGTATTGACCGCTGCCGTTTCACAGCAGGAAGTGGACCTCATGCTTGGGGGTGCTCACCGGCGCGCAGGCTGCCGTACTGCGAATATGGCTTCGGCGCAATAATCGCTTCCTCGACCACCGGTGCAAACGGCATGGCCGAACTTCCTGAGGTTTTGTTCCGGCACGTTCCACACTGGGACCGTTGCAGGTTCGGCATGCGCAGTAATATCGCACTAAGCGGACGCCTCTCATTTCCGCCGACCGATAAGGACGGACGATTGCGGCCTCGGGGGGCGGCGAAACACTCCCATTCCTTCCCCGCCCGGCATGCTCTGAATCATCCTGGTTCGGCTCACTGGACGCCAACTGCCACGTCCCGGTACGTTCAGCACGAACAGCAAGGCGTTGGATGTCGATCGCCTCGCCCAGTTCTAGCGGTATTGGATCACAACGAGCTGTGGGGCTCAGCATCGTAAGGATGCTCATTCCTGGCGTGTGACCGCTTCATCGGAATCCAAGATACGATGTATGCCGCGTGCAGTATGCCCTACCAATTGCGCTGTGGAGTGGCCATAGCCATCAGCAAGACAGATATTTTGAGGCAGCGCAAAGCTTCTCCGGGCGTGTCCGATAATCGGACCCAGAAAGCAAGAAAGGCATCCGAATGCGACCGGACCTGGCACAATCCTAAGGGCAGCATCGCCTACCGCGCTACACCAGCTATCTGACGTCCCCGCATTTCTCAGCGTCAGTTCGCGAATTGGACCATCAAGCGTGGCTCAAGTCCTTGGGCAGGCGGCAATCCGCCTCGATCTACGTGCACCTGCATTTGGTCGAAGCATGTGCTGATACAGCGGCTGCCAGACGTCAGTCACGAAACGCGGCGAGCCGATCGCGACTATGCCTTCGGTCGATCGGTCACGCCGCGCCCGCGTCGGCCGGATCAATTTCGACCTGCTCTATGGCCTGTCCCGGCAGACAGTAAGCCTATATGCCTGGACAGCCAAATGCCTCGAGTTGCATCGGACCGGTTTGCCGCCTTTGGTACGCGCACATTCCTCCATTCAAAAAGCACCAACGCAAGATCGACGAATTCACTCTGCCGGACAGTGTCGAGCGCTACCCCCATTCGAAACGATCGCGGAAGCTTTAGTTGATGCTGGATACGTACGCATCGGCATCGATCACTTTGCTCTGCCGCACGAAAGTCTTGCCCGGGCGAGGCAGAAAGGCAGGCTGAAGAGCAACTTCCAGGGCTATACTGACCATTGCGCGGACGCCCTCATTGGTCTCGGCGCGGGCGCCATCGGGCGCATGCAACAAGGGTTCGCGCGAACGCTGTCTCGGCAAAGGACTACCTTGCTCTCATCACCGAGGATCGGCTCGCCACCGCAAAGGGCTATTTGCTGACGGATGAGGATCGCTTTCGCGCCGAGATCATCGAGCAAATCATGTGCGACATGGCAGTCGATCTCTCAGAGACATCCCGTCGTCACGGTCTGGATCCGAAGTTCGCCGTCGTCGATCGTTCTCGAATAGACAGCCTTATTGCAGATGGGGTCGTGCTGATTGACGATGCCCGGCTTTCCGTAGCTGATGGCGCAGAGTTCCGGTTCCTGGTCCGCAGCGTCGCATCGTCGTTCGACGCTCATCTTCCTCGGTGCGGGGCTACACACAGTCCGGCGGTCTAAACCGGCTGCGCCGAGCCGAGTCGTGTCGGGTTCGAGATCGCCATCACTTAACTGGCCTATTTTTGGCGCAGGACCACACTCACTTCTGAGTAGCACCCTATTGGCACCCGCCACCTTCAAGTTCGTGACGTTCTCTAACTCGTCCGCTCATAGAGCTCAAACACAGGCCCAAGCCGAAACTGACTATCGGTGGAACCGGTCAACCGACGACTGCCTTAATCAGGGTCCCAATCAACAGTAGCCGCTCATGCATTCGTACGTTTGCGAGATCCTTGGAGCCCGGTTTTTCGTATCGCCGCGGTGATCAAGCATATCGTTTCCAGCCAGGAAGCGCACCAATTTGCGGGTGGCCCCCGCGGCGACCGCCGGCATCACTGCCCCTCGTTGCCGACGTGCTCATGAGCTACAAACCTTCGTGTAGACTTCTAAAACTCAGGCTATACGGTCGCATACCACAGCATAATTGAGCTTACGCTGAGCTTGTGCTTTAACTGGGCTCAGATTTTCGGCGAATGTCCTCGCCGTGATCGAACCGTCGGCTGTCCTCCCTCCGCCGATGGAAGTCGGCGCGATGCGCCAGCGGTCGTTCCTCCCAGACTTCCTTCCGCCCGGCCCGCCAAGGCCGGGCATTTTTTTGCGTTCCCAAGGCTCCCTCGAGATTATCGAGAGCGCAAATGACCACAAGCGGATCAGCTTTGTCGAGAAAAGGCCCAGGCCCGCGATCAACGGCCTAGCGGATCGGATGCAGCGCGCAATTCGCGGGCGGCAGCGACCATGTTCGCTAGCGCCGGCCGAACCTCCTCCCATTTGCGCGTCTTCAGGCCGCAGTCCGGATTGACCCAGAGCTGCGAATCCCGCAGCCGTGCCCGAGCCAATGCCATCAGCTCCTTCATTTCGCCCGTCTCGGGAACACGTTGAGAGTGGATGTCGTACACGCCTGGCCCGATCTGATTTGGATATTCGTAGTTCCTGAACGCGTCGAGTAGTTCCATTTTCGAGCGCGACGTCTCGATCGAGATGACATCCGCGTCCATTGCAGCGATCGCACTCATGATGTCGTTGAACTCCGAGTAGCACATATGCGTATGAATTTGCGTTTGATCGGCGACGCCAGATGAACAGATGCGGAAGCAATCCACGGCCCAGTCGAGATAAGCCGTCCACTCCGATCGACGCAACGGCAATCCTTCGCGGAGTGCAGCTTCGTCGATCTGGATCATGGTCGCACCAGCGTTCTCGAGATCGCGGACTTCGTCTCGGATCGCGAGCGCAATCTGGCGGCAGATCTCGCTTCTGGGAATATCATCGCGAACAAAGGACCAGTTCAAGATCGTCACCGGTCCGGTCAACATCGCCTTCATCGGCTTCCTGGTTAGTGATTGCGCGTAGCGCCACCACTCCACGGTGATCGGCTTCGACCGCAAGACATCGCCAAACAGGATCGGTGGCCTGACGCAGCGCGAGCCGTAGGATTGCACCCATCCGTTCGTGGTAAATGCGAAGCCGGCGAGGTGCTCGCCGAAGTACTGCACCATGTCATTGCGCTCAAATTCGCCATGCACGAGGACGTCAAGACCGATATCCTCCTGCCAACGTACGGCGCGCGCAGTCTCCTCCTTGAGGAACCGGTCGTATTGCTCGTCGCTCATCGCGCCTCGTGCATGCGCTGCACGGGCATTCCGGACCTCTGTGCTCTGCGGAAACGATCCGATCGTCGTGGTAGGGAAAGCCGGTAGTCCGAAACGATTGCTTTGGATCTCGGCACGACGGGCAAATGGGCTGGCGCGCCGGCGCATGGTCTGGTCGATCGCTCTCATCCGGACAGCGACATTGGCATCACGGATTTTCGGGGAAGTCCGGCGGACAGTCGCGGCACATTCCGACTCGGCAAGAGCTAGCGCAGCATTCTGGTCGCCTGCGAGTGCCCGCGCCAGGGTTGCAAGCTCACGCATCTTCTGAACCGAGAAAGCAAGCCAACGCTTGACGTCGGAAGCGAGTCCGGTCTCGAGTTCAACATCGACCGGCACATGAAGCAGCGAACAGGATGGGGCGATCTGTACACGATCCTTGCCAAGCTCCGCAATCGCGGGTTCCAGCCGCTGGCGGAGCGACGACAAATTCGACCGCCATACATTCCGGCCGTCGATGACACCGAGAGACATGACAAGATCACTTCGGCCGCCAGCGATGATCTGATCCAATAACTCTGGCGCTCGAACCAGATCGAGGTGCAGTCCGGCAACTGGAAGGCTCAAGGCGGTGTCCAGATTGTCGCCTAGGTCGCCGAAATAGCTGGCAACCATGATCTTGATGGCCGGCCCCTCCTTCGCGAGCCGGTTATAAGCATGTAGCAAGGATTTTCGCGCCACCTCGCCCAGATCAAGAACCAGGCAGGGCTCGTCGAACTGAACCCACTTTGCCCCGCGTTTGGCCAATTCCTGCAGGACCTCGATATAGACCGGTATCAGATCGTCCAGTAGCGAGAGTGGCTGGAACGCAGGATCGGCACTCTTGCCGAGCTTTAGGAATGTGACCGGCCCGATCAGGACAGGGCGGGTCTGGAAGCCAAGGGCCTTAGCTTCCTCATACTCCTCGATCGGCTTGCGAGAGCACAGTCTGAAAGTCTGTCCCCCGTGAAACTCGGGGACCATGTAGTGGTAGTTGGTGTCGAACCACTTGGTCATCTCCTGCGCGGGTGCGCCAAATCCGCGCGGTCCGTGACCGCAACTCGCATCCTGGTCGTCGCATTGTGAACCGCGGGCCATGGCGAAGTACGTCTTGAGCGAAACGGACTCGGCTTTCGAGGCGTAGATGCCCGGGATGGCGCCAACCATGACACTTGTGTCGAGCACCTGGTCATACAGCGAGAAATCGTTCGATGGAATCACCGTGACGCCGATAGAATTCTGACGAGCCCAGTTCGCGGCACGCAGGCCAGCTGCGTCCTCGAGCAACTGCTGTTCGCTGCTTTTTCCGGCCCAATAGCTTTCGAGAGCGCGTTTGAGCTCGCGCCTTGGACCCATGCGTGGCGTTCCGAGCGTGGCAACCGGAAGGGAGAGAAGAGACATAGCGTTAACCCCATGTTGGGGGCAAAGGCCATGGCGGACGCAGGCAGGGGAAGTCGCGCGTGCGACGGCTGCTTAGCGCACCACCGGGACACCCCGCCCGCGGACGAATAGATGTCGGGGCAGGTCTCCTGGCTCGCGGGTCATCGCTGCTGTCCGGCCTTCCCGAAGCCGCGCAGGCTTCAGTGACATCGTTGGACAGCGGCTCGCCGCTCACAGTTGCGGGGGCAGCGCCGGCATTTTCACCGGCTTCCCTCTTAGCTCCGGATCAAATGCAAACCGGAGAACCTCGACGAGTTGGATTATCGGCAAGAGAACTCTTCCGTCAACCTCTCAGATTATATCTCAAGCTAACGCTGCGACATCTGCTACGGGAATGACGTGCATATCTTTCGTTGACCACGATGTAGAAGCGCTCTCCAATCAGCGATGTCGGAATGACCATCGGAGCTGCGTGCGCGTGGGGCCGCACGCCAGATCGGTGGAAGGGGCAAATGCGGCTTGCGCGGTCGGGACTGCTGCCTCGAGCAGAACGCATTTGATGCGAGTCCCGGCTTCCCAGCGGTTCATCGAGCACGTCCGCCATCCAACCGCCTTCTCGACCAACAGGATCCGTATTGAATAGGCCTAAGACACCTGGCGAAAGTCAGCAACATACCGGCGAGCATGTTGATTTGCGGTGCGAGCCAGACTCCAAATGCTCGGCGTAAAGATCGGCTTGGCGTCGTTGGCCATCGAGTGCAATCCGCAGCTGACTGAGGCTGCTCTCGACTTCCGGAGCCGCCGCATATCGCGAAAGGAGCGCCAAACGCGCCGCGGCCCCGTGGCCACAAGCGCCCAAAGGCATGGCAGAGATCGAAAGCCCACATTCCTGCAACCGAACCAAACGGTTCAATGGCGGCAAACGTGCTCCGAATTCTCATCAGGAACTTGGCACCGAAGCGTTCCCCTGCGTCGTCGAATATCCGGTGCGGGACGAGGATGGGTAAGCCGCGATGGATAGGCTGAATGGAACGATCGAAACGTGTGCAAGTCGGAAAGTCGACAAAGAAGACACAAAACCGGTAAGAATTTCCGTCTGTTACCTGGCACGAAGAATGCAAGTCATCGGCATGCCCAGGCCCTCCTGCTGGGCATGTCCAGCACAGCAAATCCGGGCTGTCGCTGGCGACTGAAGTTAGCGGCGCGTGACATAGAGGGGAGCGCCTGCTCGCGCGGGACACCATCGGTCGCCCCGTCGCGTCGACGCTAACTTATTGCGCTCGCGCATAACAGGTTGAAGGTTGCCCGCCTTGAAAGACGTGTTGATGAAAAACCAGATAGGCCGACGGTTGTGAAGAAAATGTCTGGAAGACGCGCGCTATGGTTTTGTCTTGGTCCATCGCTGATCTGCCTGGTCGGACTGGCTGCGACGAGCAACAGTGTTCGTGCCAACGAAAGCGCCCTCGTCGAAAGAGTCAAGTCCACGTGGCGAGCGCAAAACGGTGAGACGATAGAACACATTCTCTCCAACGTCTCGAAGGTCGCACAGTTCGTCCCTCGAACGTGGGGCGTTGCTGAAGGATTTGACCGAGATGAATATGTTTTCGTTTCCTGGACCAGGCACCGGGACAATAAATCAGACGAACAGTACGTTATCACCTGGAAGATCGCATTCGACGGAACGATTCAACTTGCGTCGACCTATGCAAAGCCGATGGAATTGGGCTGGCGCGCCCTGGCGCTCTCGTTGATCGCCAGTGAAGTCGCGGATGGCGAAAGGGACGCAAATCATCGCTTTCTGCATGACCTGGCCAACTTCGACTTTGTCACGACCACGCGAGGTCCGCTCGGCAATCTTCTGCGGCAGGGCCGCTGCACTATCGTCGAACCTGTTGGAGTGGACTACTTGCCGAAGCCGAATGATAAGCCGACCGAGAAAGGGGGTCTATGGCGCGTTCTGCTTTTGGTGAACTGTAATATCCCCGGGCCCCGCTTTTTTACTCACAACGGGGTCATCATTTTCGAGAAGAGCGAAGGATACGATTGGGAGCCGCAATCCTTCTTTGCCAAGCGTATCGCGGCGTTCCCTCCCGGCTCCTGGTTCGATCGCATAGAGCCAAAGGAATGGGAAGAGTTAGACGGGCGCGACAGGCCTCGGTAAATAGTCGCGCAGAGCAGGATCGCGCCGCAGCTCTTTGGGCGCCGAGCGCCTCAGAGCAACTGCAAAACATATGCGCTCCAAAGTCGCGGTGTTTACGCCTTCGCAACAGTCGCGAGCCTTCGGGCCGTGATCGGAGCGCGCGCAGAACCTATTTCCCTGACCCGTTCGCGGGCTCGATTTTGACAACGACAGCGTTCACGAACGACACGGTCGTGCCGTGGCGCCGCTCACGATGTTGAAGTCACTCGTTCCAGGGCCTACAAGAAGGACGGTCAGGCACTCGTCGCACAAAAGAACGGAGCTATCGTTCGCCGCCTGGTGGGCTACGGGCGGCAGATGACGGGCTGCCCCAGCGAGGCCTGTTCGATATGGGTGATTTGCCGATGGGACGCCGCCCGTACGGATGATCAACGATACACGGTGAACTTCAAATTCACGTTCAAGGAGGGCAATGTCCTGCCGTCGCCCGATGAAGCCGGCCATTTTGTACGAGGGCCCGGTCGGATCAGCTGATCTGCTGGGCGAGCATAGAGCACGGCCCGATCGAGCGTCGACGATCGATGATGCTTGCTTCTCAAGAAAAGCGGCAGTTGGTCCGCGTGGCGCGTCAATATGCGGTCAGTACCACGAAAGAGCGGCCGCCCATCGGGCAGCCTGGGTCATGAACAATCCGGTCCGATTATACGAACGGTGCGGCAGCACCACGTACGATTATGTGGAGCTCGGAGGTGCGAAAAGCCATAATGTGATCGGTATCAACGACCATCCGGCTGGCTGTACGAAAGAGAGCTCCAGGTTTTGCAGGGTTTGCGCAACGAGATTCCGACTCATTTACGCAGCGAGGGGTGAGCTGAACTCCTTGGCGCCTTTGTCCAAACCGGTCAGAGGAAGCGAGACCATATTTCTACATCGGTCTTTTCGCGACAAGAATTTTACGACGAACTGTCATCACCGTCGTCGAAACCGTCGGCAGCCTTCTGTCTGCCGATGCAGGTTGGCACGAAGCGTAGCAAGGTCGCTCCTCCACGACTGACTTGCGCTCGACCGCCGAAAATTCACAGGCGCTTTTGTTCAAGCGCGTGAGAAACAGCGTTCCGAGGTCCGGCTTTCTCCTGCATCTTCGAGCGATGGGGATCTCCTCCTCAGGTCGTCAGGGTGCAGTGCGCGCCGACTGAGAGAGACCGGCGAGCCTCGAAGGATACCGAGACACGCACACCGTAAGAAATCGCTTGAACCTCACGCTGCGTCAGGTCGTAGGTTGGAAATCACGACCAAGCTTTCATAAAGCACGTCGAACGATGCTGGCCCAATAACGGACATGGTGCGGTCAAGCAGTCGAATGTGGCGGCGCCGGATCGTGCGTAAACATGGACCAAGAACGAAAGGTTAGTGTCGGGATGAAACACCGCCGAATGATGGTCGCATTGCTCGCCGTCATGACATCTCCGGCTTGCGCGGCGAAACTCAGCGACGCTCCGCGCATCCTCGACGGCAATACGATCGAGATCGAGCAAACCAAAATACGGCTCTCAGGCATCGAAGCTCCTGCGACTGATCAGATTTGCGTCGACGCCCACGGCCGGAAATGGGCTTGCGGCGTAGCGGCTCGCGACGAGCTTATCAAGCATTCAAAAGGACGAACGTGGGATTGTCATACCACAGGAGTTGATGAGTACAGGAGGTCACTCGGCACTTGCTTCATTGAAGGCGAGAATGTGAACGCCTGGATGGTACGCTCGGGCTGGGCACTTTCGTCGGGTCGATCTAACCCTAACTACGCCATCTATGAGTTGGTGGCGAGCACAGCCGATGTGGGGCTGTGGTCGGGGGCGTTCATCGCGCCTTGGGACTGGCGTCGCCGCAACAAGTCGACGATCATCGTCGGTGCGAGCTCGGTTCCGATCAACGCTCGGGAACTCCTGCTCGGTTCCACTCTGTTATCGGACCCGCCCTCGCCCGAGTGTCTGATAAAAGGCACCGTGGACCGCAACGGCGAGCGCATTTATCACCTGCCCGGACAACTCAGTTACGAACAAATCGACATAACGAAGATGCCTGGTGACCGCTGGCTCTGCAGCGAAGCGGAAGCTGAAGCCACCGGGTGGCATAAAGCCGTGCGATGAGGTGAAGCACATGCATGCAGGCCGTTCTCCGAATATGTCCTATCCGACCAAGATCGCGCCTTCGCGCCGCTCGCTGTTGCTGTTCGCTGTTTCGGCGAGTTGCCTGCGGCTTGCCAACATTGTCGATGCGAAGGAAGCAAAAGCGCCGCCGAAGCCAGATAACCTGCTCTCGCCGGATGCTGCGCTGAAGCGGCTGATGGAAGGGAACGATCGCTATGTCCAGGGCACTTCACGAGGCGACGATTTCAAACGCGAGCGCCAAGTCTTGGTCGATGGGCAAAATCCTTATGCGGCGGTTCTGAGCTGCGCCGATTCTCGCGTGGCGCCTGAACTTGTCTTCGGCAGCGGACTTGGTGATTTGTTTGTCTGCCGTCTCGCCGGCAACTTCGTCAACGATGACACGCTCGCCAGTGTGGAATATGCGGTCGCCGTGCTGAACACGCCGCTGATCCTGGTACTTGGTCACGATCATTGCGGTGCGATAGACACCACGGTCAAGTCGCTCCACCACGATAAGCCACCGCCGGGGCACATTTCATCCCTCGTCGCTGCGCTTGCGCCTGCGGTAACGGCATCTCGCCAGCAAACCGGTGACACGTTCGCCAATGCAACCCGACAAAATGTAATCGATAATGTCAACAAACTCAAATCGGCGGGCCCGATTCTGAACGCGGCAGTTGAGCAGAACAGACTGAAGATCGTCGGGGGCCTGTATCGGCTCGACACCGGCAGGGTCGATTTGCTGAGCTAACGCTGGCACCTTCGGGCGGCCGGCTAGTCGTTTGCCGCCTGATACAGGGCTTCGGTCGAGTTCTACGTAATCACTCGTCCATCGGCTGCATCAAATGCACCGAATACAATTCGCTCCACAAATGTCATAGCTTCGGGAAGACCTTTGGTATGCGCGGCCTCTTAATTCTCCTCGTACTCTACGTACTCATGTTGGCAATGCGAGACCAGCACCAAGAAACACTCATACCGCGGCCGACAGCATCCATACCTTCACGTTGATCCGCCAAGCCCACAGAGGTGGTTCAAGAGGCAGATTGCGGTGCGAGGCATGCGCTGGGGCTGAGCTCTCGGCCTCAGGACACGCGACAATTCCGGCAGACCCTCACCCGCGATCCGGCAAGTCACCTATGGTTCTGCTTATAATCACCAGCCTCAGTCAGGGCCGAAGATCACATAGAGCAGGATTACGACCACGACCACTGCCCAGCCGGCCGATGTAAAGAAAATTGCTACTCGCGTCGGCATCGGACGATCTCTCCTGCATCAGATTTTTGGAGACCGCCAGTCTCGGAAAAGCAGCCTCGTTGCATCTGCTTGGGAACGCCTCGACGTGCCATCCAAAGAGCGTTCCTGGTTCTGCGCAGGCCGGGCTTGTCATTGCGATTTGAAGTGCGCATCGAAATGGAGCATCTTCGCGCGCCGACGCGCACCTTTGAAAATCGCTTTGCCGATGCGGACATCAGCCCCATGATCGCGGCTCGCGCCGTCATCGCACGTCGCCCCAAGTCTCTTCGACCAACGCATCAATCATGTCGGATACATCAACTTGCCCGACGTTAAGCGTCAGCGAGATCCGCAACCTTGCCGTTCCCACAGGCACTGTTGGGCGGCCGTATCCCGCGGATATCAAAGCCGCGCGCCTGTAGTGCAGAGGCGAGCCGCATCGCGCGGCCGTTGTCACCCACGACGTAAGGAATGATCTGAGAGTTCGAACGGCTCGGGCGCCCGCACACAACGAGCTGACGATGTGTAAAGTCGATCAGATCGATAAGGCGTTGCTGCCGCTCGGGTTCCTCCTGCAGGATCAAGAGTGCTTCTCGCACCGCGACAGCCATAAGGGGTGATGCCGCGGTGGCGAACACAAATGGACGGCACCGATTGACCATGAAGTCGCGCAATACGCCGGAAGCAGTGACGAGCGCGCCCGCCGCGCCCAGCGCCTTCTCGCAAGTGTGGATCACCACCAGATCTTCGCGCCTCTCATAGGAAGCGGTGAGCCCCCGGCCCTGCTCGCCGTAAACGCCTGTGGCATGAGCCTCGTCCACGACCAGGAACGCCTCGTAGCGCTCGGCCATTGCGACCAGATCTTTAAGCGGCGCGAAGTCACCGTCCATACTGTAGAGGCTCTCCACCACGATCCAGATGCGCCCCATTCCGCCCTTGGCGCGCCAGTCGCTAATCGTATCTGCAACCGACTGTAGATCATTGTGGGCGCTTATCCGAAACTCGGCTCGACCCGCTCGCGCGGCTTCATGAATGCTGGCGTGCACGAGCGAATCGAGAACGAGCAGATCGCCCCGCTGCGGCAGCGTCGTCAGAACAGCGAAGTTTGCGATATAACCGCCGCCAAAGAACAGCGCTGTCTCCGATCGGAAGAACTGCGCCGCCTCGGCTTCGAGAGCTTCGTGCTCCTCGCAATTGCCGCGCAGCAGCCGTGACCCACCAGCTCCGATCGGCGTGCCGCCCTCAAGCGCGGTGAACAAAGCCTTTTTCATACGCGGCGCGCTCGCCAGGGCCAGATAATCGTTCGAAGCAAAATCGGTTCCTGCGCGTGGCATTAGGCCGCGCAGTCGATCGCCTCGTCTCAAGGCTTCCAGGGCCGCGGCATAGCTGTTAAGCTTGCCTATATAGGTTGGGTACATTGATCAATCCGCCCAATGCCATCAATCGTGAAACGACTGTGATGGCTACAAAAAGAAGATGAAGGATCCGCCGTGCACTTTTTCAGCCGGTCGGACGTAACTGTCTCCCATCAACCAGCACGATGCGCGGCCTGCACGTTTTTCCCGCCCCGAAGGACTCATAACTGCAGCCAGTCGCGCGCCCATTAATCGCCACCATGATTGGCGACAGGAGTGCTTCGATTACGTATGTGACAGCGCTTCGGTTTCGATTTTGGCAGGTCACAGCGTGTCCGTTGATCAACGATCCCGCCCCCCGCGACAGCGCGCGGTCGAGCCTTCGTCGCACAAACTTGCTCGTGTCACCGGCGCGCGACACATTTGTAGGAAGATCGAACGCGCGCTGGCGAAGCCGGGCGCAGCCGGTGCCATCCGTTATTTGCTGCCGCCCGGAAAACAAGTCTCCTGTTGGGGTGCATGTCGCGACCAAGCGCACTCCTCAACGCCACCAAACGGCACATGCTTGACGCCATTCCAGAGGAATGACGGTTAGGCAGAACCAGCATACCTAGGTCACCCTCGACACGCTCGCCCATGCCGGTGATGCCGCCACTGCACACCTTGATGCCAGCGCCACGCGGAGACACCTGCGCCCCAGTTCTTTGCCCCTAAGGGCCTTTCCAAAGGCGCGCCGAAGGAAGGAACCGGTGCGGTGCGGGCGATTCCTCCCCGCATGCTTATTTGGCAGATTGCGCTTCGGCAGGCGCGCGCAACCTTCGTACTGACCGGACAAACGCACACTCTCTCAGCGAGAGTGGTCTGATCGTCTCAGAAGCGTACGGTGCGTACGGGAGCGAACTGAGAAGATCTCCAGTTTCGGTATGCCGAACCACCGGCCGTCTTGCCGCGCGTCACGGCAGCCGCACCAGCATTGCGATGCGGCCAATCTCACGATAGTGATCTGACAGATTTGCGACACCAGCTTCGCATCCATGCTAAGTTACATCGTCTCGTTCGCCCAAGGATGCGACTCACATCGATGAGATCGTCGAAGGTGTGGCTGTTCTCACCACAATCCCGCATGCGCGCCGCTCGAGATCGCACCCAATCGCAAGACGGGCGCGCGTCCGTCCCTTTAGTACAATATTTTCGCTATTTGCACCAGCACACCTGACAATGGAGCCCGATCAGGTCGTGTTGCGCTTAGCAGCCGGGAGACGCACGGGAGTTCAGTCGCTCTACCGGATGGCTGTTGGCCCAACCCGCGACAATCTGGCGACCTTCTCCGCTACCGATCGCGCCTCCTTGGGATCGCAGCCATACGATGTCGAGGGCGAGCGTCTTGCCGAGTACGCCGCGGGAAGCGTTAATCTGCTCCGCCGCCATCTCTGCCGTTCTTCATTTGTCGCCCGAAGGCGGACTCGCTCCCTGCTATCGATCTAGCGACGGCGATGGTGATATCCTCCAACATGCCGCGGTGGACGGCGCAATCGCTGCTCCAAGTGCAAAGCCGATCAGCTTGAGCGATGTCAACCAGTGGTGCGTGTGGTCAAACCAGCATTCTTTGAAAGTGTTGGGGTGAACGCGGCCCAAGCGCGAAGTGAGCAAGACGTGCGAGGTTCGGGCACGATTGCCCCGGATAGGTCACTGTGTTCCGATTGACATTCCATCTTGCTGCCATGGTGGTTGAAATGCGCGTGTCTGCCCCTGTACCGGGCCTGCCGGGCGGACGTCGCTCGCCCCTTTTAGCGACAGTGGCTTGGAAGGTTCGTGAGTTGAACCGGGAGTCGTTGCGCTGAAATGCAAGTGGATCGTGCTCGACACGACAATGATCAAGGCAGTGGGCGTAGAGGCTTATGAGAGCTCGCTATGTTGGCGACTGGGAAGGGAATGCTCACGGATATACCGCGGGTGTTTTTGAGAAGCGGTTTTCCTCAAGGGTCGCTCTCTCTTGGCCTTTAAACAAGGCTGGCAGGCCGCCAGGTCCTCCAGCGGCAGACCACATCATGACGCAGGTCTGGCAATCCGTTGCTGCGGGGCGTGCGGAATTGCTCGTGGATGAACCATTTCATGGAAAGCCTGGTATGCTGCACTTCCGAGCAGGAGTCCGACGGGCGCTGTCACAACCAACTTGCCCGGCGCGCCTTCTCGTAGCGAGCCGAGAGCGAGCGCTGGCGCAACAGATCCAGCTCGTACTCGTTGAGGCTGCCCTTGAGCCCGAGCAGCAGGGGCGTCGTTGCCGTGCCTTGGCGCATAGATGGTCTCTTGATCGACCAGCACGGTATCGACCACGCGGCACATCTCGATGAGTTGCTGCCTATCCCGGCTGTTGCGGGCGAAGCGCAAGACCTCGCGGGCGCAAACCGCACCAACCTTGCCGAGGCAAACCTCCGCCACCATTCGCTCGAATCCGGTGCGTTGTATGCCGCCGGCCGCTGAACGACCGAGATCATCATCGATCACTTCAATTTTCCGACCACTGGCGGATCACTTAGCTGCCTGTGACAGCTCGGCGACTTAAATTTTATGCGGATCAGCTCACAGGCCTTGAATCGCACGTAGCGTCACGTTGTACATTTCGAAGTAACTGATGAGGATGCCCGGCAAGTCAGACCGGCCCGCTGTTTGCTGCCATCAGTGAGACGATGATACCAATGCGGTCGATGTGTGTACAGCAGAGGGCGACGCAGGTGGCCCAAACCCCGCCTGCGGGATCGCGCGAACGGGCTCCGAGTGCTCGCATGCGAACGATGACAGCCGCGGGGGATGCTGGGCTGCTGCGCTCTGCGGCCGGCACGTTGAAGCCGTTCGAACAGCCGCGGATCGTCTCTGTTCGGCGCTGCTCATTTAATCAGCATGACTTTGACGATCCTCAGGGCAGCGGAGACCCCCCTCCAAGGTCTGTGCGAGCCAGTGTTGAGCCGCATTCCATCAATATCGTCTTGATAGAGAAGGAAACGACGACAGATTTCTCGATCATTGATCCTCTCGCAACTTGAATTTGCGGTAAGCGTTTTGCCGCAAATAACCGTCGGCAGGTCCTCCCTCTGTCGACGACTGACTTCCGCCCGGCCATCGAAATGAGGCCGGGCTTTTTTTGCTACCAATGAACGACAGTTTGGAGTGTTCTGGCCCGCCGTGTCTGATGATTGATGATTGGACGATTAGGGAGACAGAGACAAGCATAAGCGATCGATTGGGATGATAGTTCGTCACATGCTGAAATCCTGATCCGATCCTGACGCCCGAGCTGCTCTTGCTGCTCGCCTCCATGGGCACGCGGACGCCGATCGGACCGGCCTGAAATTGCGGTTGATCGAGCGGCAACTCCGGACCACCTCGATCAAGCTGACAAGCGCGGCATTGAAGGGGTCGAGGCCTTCCGCCGGAATTCAGTACTTCCGACGTGAGCGGCCGCCGGCCTCTTGCACATCGTAAAACGGCGTATGGTCGCCGAACTTGGAGACGATCACGTGCGCAATGGCCGCCTCGGTCGACAGTCTGCCGGGCACGACATGCTCCGTCGCGTGTGCCTCCGATAGCGCCCGAGCGGCCACGGCAGACGTATTTTGGGCGGCGCGTGACCAAAAATCCGCCGTTGCGCCGGGATCAGGTCGAGGCGTTTACTGAGGTGCTCGCCGATCTTCGTCATGGCGCCGCAGCCGCACGGACAGAGCGTGCTCGCAGCCTCGATGATCCGCTCCACCTGGGGCACATGAGCAGGCAAGCAGCCGCGATTGCGATCACGATCTTGATCCGATCCGGCGCGCGATCGGCCCCTGATGATCGCCGCCGCCTTCTCCTGCACCGTGTCCAGGACGCCTTGCGGGACAATCGACTTCGGCAGTTATGCTGGACCCCTCACGGCAATCTTGATCCGGAATGAACAACATGCTTCAGCTCGCTTTCCCATTGAGACAACAATAGCGACGTCAAGCGCGTGATGAAATCTGCCCATCTCAAGGAGCTAGGAGAACTGATGCAATTGCTTTGGCATTTGTTCGAAGCAGTGCACCAGCTTCCCAGAGGGCCAGACCATACAGCAGCCGTTCAGACGATCAAACGCCTCGAGCGCCGGCTGACAGTGTTGATTCAAGCCTCTGCTCGAGCTGCCGACCGCGAAGTCGTCGGTCGCGCCGGCTCGGCTAAATAAATGATTGTCAGAAACCCACCACCCGCCCGACGCGGACGTCGCGCGCGGGGTTTGCAATGGCAGCCGGAAACCGGAGTGCCCGTCCGGCTACCGATATCCCCTGGCCTTATTGATCACCAGTTGTGCCCCGTGGGTCGGTCAAAATCCCCCGGGTATGGTCACTTGAAACTCCCCCACCTGATGATCGCCGTCAGCGCCGCTGAACAGCAGTAGCCGGTCAGGCAGGACGTTTATGTTCGACCCCTTTAGCCAGCAAGGGGCCGGGGAGTTGAACGTCTTGAAGCGACATCTGCAAAGCACGGTATTTACATTACTTGATCGCAACGCCAGCCAGCGCGAGATCCACAGGCTGACGGGGGTCGATCGCAAGACGATCCGGCGTTACCGGGCGCTGCGGGCTGGTGCGGAGGCAAATTCCCCCGGGGAAGTGACCACCGGCACGGTGAGCGCGGACGACCAAATTCCCCACCCCGACCACCGGCTTTTGGGGTGTCGGAAGCGACAGCCGCCTGCAGCCTGGCCCGCTCGGCCTGCGAACCGCATCGGGCATGGATCGAAGAACAGGTCCGCCTGAAGCGGAATGCGCAGGCGATTTACCAGGACCTGGTCGATCGATTTGGCTTTCCGTCCAGCTATCAGAGCGTCAAGCGGTTTGTGCGCACGTTGCGACACAGCGATCCCGAGCAGTTTGATCGACTTGAGTTCCTGCCTGGCGAGGAGGCCCAGGTCGACTATGGCGAGGGCGCTCTGACGATTGATCCCAGGAGCGGCCGGTACCGCCGTCCCCGCCTGTTTGTGATGACGCTGCGCTACTCGCGGCGCAGCTTCCGGCGGGTGGTCTGGAAGTCCAGCCAACACGTCTGGGCGCAGCTCCACGAAGAGGCGTTCCGGTATTTTGGCGGGGTCCCCAGCTATGTCGTGCTCGACAATCTGAAGGAAGGCGTCCTCAAGCCGGATTTGTACGAGCCCGAGCTCAACCCGATTTACAGCGCGATGCTGGCTCATTACGCCGTGGTCGCCGATCCCGCGCGGGTGGCCGATCCCAATCGGAAAGGCTGCGTCGAGAGTGCGATTCAACATACCCAGGGCACCGCGCTGGCCGGACGGCGCTTCGAGACACTGGAAGCCCAGAACGAGTTCCTGAGGCACTGGGAGGAGAATTGGGCCTCCAAGCGCATCCACGGCAGCACGCGCCGTCAGGTCGAGGCGATGTTCCAGGAAGAGAAGCCGCACCTGCGGCCGCTGCCTGTCGCTCCCTTCCGCATCTTCACCGAAGTCGTCCGGACTGTCTGCGACGACACCACCGTACGCGTCGACAACAGCTATTACGCCGCGCGGCCCGCGCCGATCGGCAGTCAGGTCGTGGTGCGGATCTACGCCTCCACGATCGAGATCCGTGATCGCCACACCCGTGCGCTGCTGCGTGTTCATTCCCGGATGACGCACCCCGGTTCTGTTGTCCTGCCGACCAGCGAACGGCCGTTCAATCCGTCGCGGCAAACCGCCGTGCTGCTGGCGAGCGCCGAGCGCATCGGGCCGCAGACCAGGGCGCTATGCCAGCAAGTGTTCGACACCGAGGGGCGCCCCGGACAGCGCGCGATGTGGGGCATTGTCGGGCTGGGCCGGAAGTATCCGGCGCGGCTGGTCGAGCAGGCCTGCGCGCACGCCATCGACAACCGCATCTACCGCTACAAGCACGTGCGTGCGACCGTCGAGCGGTTGTTCGAACAGGCGATTGAGCAGGTTGGAGTGACGCCACAGCCGGCATCGCCGCTCACCCAGGATCATCCGCTGATCCGTACCCCCGCGGAATACGGCGACCTCTTCAGCCGCGCTGTGCGGCGCGACGCCGACGATAATGGTCGGCAGGCCGAGGCTCACGACGATCACGCCACGGCAATCCGCGCTCGTGTCGCCTGCGCAACCCCGGCCAGCTCCGGCGCCACGAGCGCTCCCGCTGCACCTTCTCACCTTAAACTGGAGACCTAGCCACATGATGACCATGCCGGAAATTGAGCGTTGCCTACGACAGCTGCGCCTGTCGGGTGTCCGCGACACGCTGCAGACGCGCGTGCTCCAGGCGCAGGGCGCCAACCAGCCCTTCCTCGAGACCTTCTCCCTTATCCTGCAGGATGAACTGGACCGTCGTCAGTCCCGTCTTATCGAGCGGCGATACCAGCAATCCGGGCTCGACGAAAAGCTGACGCTCGCCGAGTTCGACTGGTCCTTCAATCCCAAACTGCCACGTCAGACCTGCTTCCAGCTCCACACCCTGGCGTTCATTGCCGCTGGCGAGAACGCTCTGCTTGTCGGCAAACCTGGCACCGGGAAGTCGCACATCGCCAAGGCGATTGCCTATCAGGCGATCCTGCAAAGCCACAAGGTCCAGTATCTTGAGACCGACGACTTCTTCCACCGCTACGCCCTGAACTCTCCGGCACAACGCGAGGTCCGGCTGCGAACCATCATCGACTGCGATCTCCTCGTGCTGGACGATCTATTCCTCGCACGCGCCATCCCCGACGACGCCGGCACTTTGCTGCAGACCCTGATCCATCAGCGCTACAAACTGCGCCGCAGCGTCATCGTCACCTCCAATCGCGTCGTGCAGGATTGGGGGGCATACCTTGGGGACAACACTATGAGCACGACGATCCTCGATCGCCTTATGCATCATTGCCATCTGCTTGAGTTCGACGGACGCAGCTATCGGCTCAAAGAAGCCGCTGAAGCTCTTGCCCGGGAAACAAACTCAAACTAACAGTCCCTTGTCCTGCCTCGCGGGTGGAGGAATTTGACTGACCACACCCGGAGGAATTTGAAGTGACCCGCGGGGAGTTGTGCAGCTTTGGGTGGCATAGAGCGCACCAGTCACGTCTTCCAGCGATGAGTGAGGCGCTCGATATGAGTAGCCACTAGAAGCGCGTATTTTTGAGCAATACATCACCTTCCACTGCGCGTGGATAGTGGGCCGCCACTTCGAATGATGGTAGCAGGTCCAGAATGGCTTGCAGAGACAACTGCCCTTCGTAGAGCTCGCGGTCGCTATATTCCGTGTAGATGAAGCGCGTGTTGCTCAAGGTCCGCATGCCGCCGGCGATAACATCGGCTTCGGCTCCCTGGACATCCATCCAGATGAAATCGACCGTGTTCAGCTTGGCATCGCTGCACCAGTCGTCCAGCCGCCGCGTTTCAACCGAGACAGGGCGATCGAACCGAACCCAATCATACTCGGTAAGATGGTTCTTCGGGCGGCGTATCGAGCCGGAGAGGTCCCATTCCTTCGCATCACCATCTGCATTGCTTGGATGGAAGTCGATCATCCCGTTTCGATCACTGATGGCGATTTCAAGCAGCTTCAACCTATTGAGGGATGGGCCCAGCTTCTTCTTGAAGCGCGCGATCGCTCTGGGGTCCGGCTCAAAGCAGTAGAGCTGAGCTTGCGGGCACAGGTTGAGAAACTGTTCCGTATCGGTCCCGTCATTGCAGCCGATATCCAGGATGACCGGATTCGGCTTCTGAAGAAGTGAAACGATGTGCTGGTGTACTTCTACAGACGACACAGGTGCTTTATCCCTTGGGCGCGGAGATCGGGTGAATTTCGACTTCGAAGCCGCAATCACACGCCAGACGCGCCGGCACAACGTATATCAAGGTATACAATGCATATGTCCGTCAGTTCCCTTGATCCATGACGGCTATTTGGATGCCATCGACATCAAAAGGGAACCTGTCGGACCGGGAGGTGCAGCGACTGCCTGGAATGGAAATTGCCACCCAGCGTCGGCAGACGCGCCCTCTGTGAGCCAGATCGTCGTCTGCGGTTCTTTTTCGGGGCGGCCAAAAGATGAGCTTCGCTCGAATGTCACCTGTGGCTATTCTCCCTGGAGCGTGCCGGGCAGAGTGATCTCTCGTGCGCAGCAATAGCCTATCACCTAGATCACAGTTGCGCGAGATATGCTCTGCCGGCTGACGGCCGCCATCTCAGATTCGGCTGACGCAATGTGCGAGCAGCTCCGGACGATACCTTCCTCGGACTCATCTGCTCTTTGGAGAAGACCATACGCGGATCCGCGTCTCGACGCACGCGTTTGCTGCAGCAATCCTCCGCAGCGCTCGTCGCAGATCTCTTCGACTTTCTGCAGCAAACCTTGCAGCGGATCTCCGGCAACCCAAAACTGGCGGAGCCAATCCGTTATGGCGTCTCGAGGGTTGCCATCTTCGAACGCTTCCTCACCGACGGCCGCATTGAGCTCGACTGCAGCATCGTCGAACGCGCCACCGCCACAAAAATTACGGGAAAGCTCTTCGCGGGCAGCGGCGGCGGACAAACCTGGGCAACTATCGCAACGCTGCCGCAAACAGCGAAAGTGGACGATGTCGATCCGTTCGCCTGGCTCGCCGTATTGCCAACTGTTTACCGAGGTTGACGGCCTCAGCTTGCTTTCAATTACCCACATTTGACATCGGATTTGAGCGAGGCGCCGCGGGCGAAATCTTAAATCGCTAGAATCTGTTGTGATTCGTTGTTGAGCACCTGATTCGGAAGCGCGGAGTATTCGATGGGCTTGGTGAAAGAATGCGCGGGGGCGCGTGCTCAGCGATTGACGACCGGTATCGAGACATGGGTTGATCGGGAAGTTGCGGGATTTGAGTTTAAGGATGAGCGGCTTGGTCGCCAGTTCTGCAAACTTCTCGCCAAATCGGGCGCGACATGGGTCAAAGCATCCCGCTGGTTTATCAGGATTGGGCCAACACGAAGGCCGCCTATCGCTTCTTCTCCAACGAACGGGTCGACGAGGCGGATATTCTTTGCGGTCATTTCGAGGCGACGCGCGGGCGCGTAGCGGCGACGGAGGGACCGATCCCCGTCCTCCATGACACGACGGAATCTTCAGGCTCTAAAGCCAGCGAACGATTCCGCCCAATTTGGCGATGAGCCATCTTCTCAACTTTAGCCTCCGCCGATTTGCGTCTGCCACAAGCGAGCATAAGCGCTTTCACCAAGCAGATCAGTATGCCTGCCCTCCGCAACGATGCGGCCCCTGTCTAAGACGACGATCTTGTCGGCATCACAGATGGTGCTGAGTCGGTGAGAGATGACCACGATGGTCTTGCCGGCCCGACGCAAATCCTGGAGGAGCCGGTGCACCGTGGCTTCGGCAACCGGGTCGAGAGAGGAAGTCGGCTCGTCTAGGATTAGGATTGCCGGATCCCGATAGAGAGCTCGCGCCAACGAAAGGCGCTGCTTCTCGCCGCCAGAGAGCCTTACGCCGTTTTTGCCCAGATAGGCCTGGAAGCCTCCGGGCCAACGCTCAATCACCTCCCGCAGCCCAGTTTGATCGCAGATTTTCATGATCCTGTCGATCTCCGGCTCGAACTCGCCAAGTGCGATGTTCTCGATCACCGAGCCCGAGAATACGTCCGTTGACTGCGGTACCGAAGCAACAACGTTACGCAGGGATACGGTCGATAAGTCTTTGAGATCATGGGGGCCGATCCGGATGCGCCCACCCTCGAGCGGGTAGATGTTCTGCAGCAGCGCGGCAAGGGAGCTCTTGCCGGAGCCGCTTTCCCCGACCACGGCCGTCATCTCGCCTCTGCGGAACGTGACGCTGAGGTCTTGAAATAGCTTGGGCTGGGCGCCGTGACGGAACGTGACATTCTCGAAGATGATATCACCGAGACTGGATTTCGTGACATCAGCGCCTCCGTCACGCGCCGGCTCAAGGTCAAAAATCTCAAACAGGCGATCCGCCGCGATAAAGGCGTCCTGCACAACTCTGTTAGCTTGGATCAGGTTGGCGACTGGGCGGGTGATATAGCCGAGCAGCGCATAGCACGAAAGTAATTCACCCGGAGTGACGGTCTGATCCAGAACAAGCGTCGTCCCGAACCACATTAGCAGGATCGTCAACAGAGTTGAGAGGAACGAAGAAGCGTTATCTCCTAGGATCGAGATAAGGCCGGCACTGTAGACTGACTGCAGCGTCTTAACGAAGCGGGTCTCCATCTTAAGGCAGGAGCTGTTCTCCATCCCGAATGTTTTGATCGTAGAAACAGCTCCGAGCGATTCCACCAATTGCGCCTCCAGATCGGCGGCATTCTCCATGATTGCGCGCTGGCGCTTGCTGTTCAGCCGATTAGTGGTCCAGTATACCAGCGAATATAGTGGAACCGAGATCGCCACGACCACAGCGATCTTCCACGAGTAGAGGAACATCAACCCGAACGAGAACAGTATGACTAGGATGTTGACGAACATCGTGATGGAGACCTCGTTCAAGAAGCTCCTGATTTTCACCGCGTCGTTCATCCGGGAAACGATTTCTCCCACTTGCATACTATCGAAGAACTTTTGGGGTAAGCTTAGGATGTGATTGTAGTAGCTGAGGATCAAGCACACATCGATCTTCTGCCCAGTTTCCAGGGCGAGCCGGCTTCTAAGGAGACTGATAAGGATTTGTGGCACCAGGATCAGCAACATCGCGACGCTCATGAGGTTGAGCAAGTTGCGGTTGCCCGATGCAATCACGTGATCGACGATCTTCTGTACGTAAATGGCCGTCGAGAGTCCCAGAATGGTGGTTACCAGTGCGCCGACGAGCGCCTGCGCCAGCGCAGCTCTGTGCGGCGCAAGCAGTCGGACGAAGCGAAGAAAAGTTGAGGTGGTCTCATCGCGGCGCTTGAAGGTATCTGCCGGAACCAGGAGCACCAGGACACCGGTCCACTGCCCTTTGAATTCTTCATGCGACAGCTTTCGAATTTCACCAAAAGCTGGGTCCATCACGGTGACGCACCTCGCGTCGATCGCCTGGACGACCACGAAGTGATGCAGGACGTCCTTGACGATCACATGCGCAATAGCGGGCTTCGGGACCTTGTACAAGCTGTCGAAGTTGCCCTTGACACCTTTAGCAATGAAGCCCAGCTTTTGAGCCGCGTGCAAAAGACCCGCCACCGTGGTGCCGGAGCGGTCGGTTGAGGCAAACTGTCGGATGCGAGACAAGGGCAACTTGCAGCCATAGAAGGCGCCAACAGAAGCAAGGCTGGCTGCCCCACAATCCGTCATGTCCCGCTGCTTCAACTTGATGATCTGTCTCGACATTGGCTCACTGGCTCTCGAATAATCAATAGTTAGCGGGCAGCCAGGAGCGGGTTGAGCCAATCGTCGACCTCAGTGTAGAGGAGTTGCAGTAGAGTGCGCTCAGCCACGAAAAAGCGGGCTCGCACGGTCATGCCCTTCTTCAGATGGCCAATAATTCCGTTTTTGAGTGCAAGGTAACTGCGAGAGAGCGCGCAACGGACCTTGAAGACCGGGTTCTTGTCCAGGAGGATGAAGTCCTGCGCCACGTTTAGCACTTTCGCGTCGATTCCCCCCCACTGATTGTAATTGAAAGCGTCGACCTGGAGCCGCACCGCCTGCCCCTGCTGCACGAAGCTGATGTCTTTGGGAGAGACGTAAATTTCTGCCACCAGTTCGCCTTCAGGCGATATCCAACCCACGGTTTGCCCTGCCTGGACGTAGCCGCCTGGCGACAGGCCAGAGAATTGCTCGAGCGCGCCGGACACGGGAGCGCGAATGCGGGTCAGGTCGCGTTCGCTCTCAAGTTGGTGCAGGCTCGCAGTGAGCTCCTGAAGGCGGAGGTTCGTATCGAAGAGTTGCTGATTCCATTCGGCGGATTTGCTCCGTGCAAGGATCTCGCCTTTTACTTCGAGGCTCTGCAGCGCCAAGGTCTTTTCCTCAACCGCCTTGGCGGGCGCTGCAGCAACGGAGAGGAGGCGCTTGGCCCGATCGAGCTCCACCGCGGCATTGCCGCGGGCATATTGGTTCTCCCGCAACAGATTGAGAAAATGCAGCCGCTCGGCCTCGGCGGCCTCGGTCCGGAGGCGGATGGGAGGGGCGAACTGCGCGCCAGAAGAGATCAGGGTCTGGAGGTCGATGGCACGATCTCGCTTCAGACGGATTTCGTCCGTTAGCGTACCGATTTTTTCCTCAATGACCTTGTCGTCGAGAACTAGGATCTCCCGGCCTTGTTCAACGCGATCGTTCTCGACCGCAAGAACCCGGGAGATGCGCCCGGAAAGCGGCGCAATCAGGGGAGTCTTCTCCATTGTGGGACGAATAGTACCGGCACTTTGAACAGAAAGCGTGACAGTAATGATCGGCAGCGACGACATGGTCGCAACGACAGACAGTACTATCAGCTTGTAGATTGCCAAAGATCGCCCTGATCCTCGCGACAGAATACTCTCCGCAGTGCAACCGACCACTTCCGGAGGCAGTAACTCATCAGTCATAGTAGTCACGCTATATGGCGATTAGCAGGCCCAACATGCAGATCTAGCTTGAGCACCTCCGAGGGATGCACCGCCTCTTATTCACCGGACCAAACGATCAACGCATTATATCCCATGCAGCTACAGCTGCGAACACCGCAATAACTGCTGCAAACAATCCGAGAACCCACCCTCCCGAGATCGCAGCTGCTTCGCCAGCGGTGAGTTCGGCCAGATTGAAAGATGGCACATCGAGCTTCATTGTTTGTCTCCTCCTGAATGGGGAACGGTCGGCTCTGCAGGTCGGCGGCTTGCTCGGTCACCGAGAGAAGTTAAGAAATTCTCAGACCCTCAGCGCCCACATTTGTCCTGCTCCAGAGCGACGGACTGTTAGCGGACGCACGTTGAAGAGGATATTCCAACCGTAGCTGCGGCGCGAAAGCGTTTCCGTCCCGTACAGAAGTTTCTGCATCATGAGGCGAGCCAGCCTGGAGGACAGGTATCTGCGCCACAGACTGGCTCACCAAGTTACTTTTTGCGCAGGCTACTTATGCACTCGGAGTCGGAGGCGGGCAGTAGATTGGCTCGACGATGATATAATTACCCTCCGGATTTGGCCTAACTACCCAACCGCACGGATCTTGCCCTCCCGCAGCAGCACACGCTTCTTCGAGAGTCAATTCGGTCACGTCATAAGCTGACATATTCATGCTTTTTCCCTTCGCGTAGTCGGCGGTCAGGAACTGCTGCCGCCGACGCAGGATAATCAAATCTCGTGCCAAGCGCTCAGGAAAGCCAACAAGCTCGGGAAAGCCAAAAATAAGCGGCTCTGCGTCTTCAGAGGCTTAACCGAACTGTGCTGCAGGCCGCGCGAACATTACGTCGCCAATGCGACTAATCAGTCGCGAACACAACAAGTGTGAAGAAGCCGGTGAGCATCCGTATTGGGCGAGCCGGCTACCCGAGAACTGCTGGAGCGAATTCCCATCAGCACCGCTGGCCGGCCTTTGCGCGTTCGTACTGGGGCGCGCAATGGCCAGATCGAGGTCGGTGCGGATCATTCTTCAAGAACTCCCGCGCTCTTTCCCGCACCGCTGTCTCCGCTCCATGGCACGAATCTTGGTTTTCTATTTGCGCGAGGCGGCAGGCGTTGTCGGCCAGCGTCACGCCGGACCTTCTTGTTTGGAAAGGAGACTCTGATGAGGACCAATATGTCAGCTTAGCGTGTAGCCTAACTAACCCGCGAACCAGCATCTGCAACTTCGGGAGGGTCGATATTGACCTTGCCCCTCGGGCTTAATCCAGTTTGAAGTTCGTTCTGGCCCAAGACGAGGACCAGAGCATGAAGCGCAAGCGGTTTACGGAAGAACAGATCATCGGGATTTTGAAGGAGCACGAAGCCGGGGTTCCGGTCGCCGATCTCTGCCGCAAGCATGGTGTCAGCGACGCCAGCATCTACAAATGGAAGGCCAGGTTCGGCGGGATGGACGTCTCGGAGGCCAAGCGACTGCGGTCGCTGGAGGACGAGAACACGAAGCTGAAGCGGCTTCTGGCAGACGCCATGTTGGACAATGCGGCGCTGAAGGATCTCCTGGGAAAGAAGTGGTGACGCCCGCGGGGAAGCGGAAAGCTGTCGCTCATCTGGTGGATGCCCATGGGATGAGTGAACGGCGGGCGTGTAAAGCCATCGGCTGCTGCCGCATGACCATGAGATACCGGACGACCCAGGCTGACGATGCCAGCCTTCGCCAGCGCATGAGGGCGATCGCCCAGGAGCGCCGCCGCTTCGGCTATCGGCGGCTGCATGTTCTGCTCAGGCGGGAGGGCTATCTGATCAACCACAAAAAGCTCTTCCGGCTCTATCGGGAAGAGAAGCTGACGGTGCGTCGCCGTGGTGGCCGCAAGCGGGCGATCGGGACCAGGGCGCCAATGCTGGTTCCGATGACGCCGAACGACCGGTGGTCGCTCGACTTTGTGTCGGATCAGCTGACCGACGGCCGCCGCTTCCGCATCCTGACTGTCGTCGATGATTGTACCCGTGAGTGCCTGGCGCTGGTGGCCGACACCTCGCTCTCCGGCGTCCGCGTGGCGCGGGAACTGGACCGGCTGATGATCGAGCGCGGCAAGCCCAGGACGGTGGTCAGCGACAACGGCAGCGAACTCACCAGCAACGCCATCCTGGTGTGGGCCGACCAAAGCCGTGTCGAATGGCACTACATCGCGCCGGGCAAACCCATGCAGAACGCCTTCATCGAGAGCTTCAACGGCCGGCTGCGGGATGAGCTGTTGAACGAGACGTTGTTCACGTCACTGGCACAAGCCCGCGTCACACTTGGATGTTGGCGGGCCGATTACAACGACACACGACCACACTCGCAGCTCGGATGGAGAACCCCGTCCGAGTTCGCGATGACATGCCACCCGCGCCGGGATCTGGCGCTGCGCTATGCCGAAGGCTCCGCGCCAGCCCCCGTCGCTGCCACCGCCCAACCGGGCAAATCCAACGGCACGGGCGAACTCAGGACTGGATAAAACTTGGGGCAAGGTCAATATCGTTGGGAGCATTTGCCTGAATTTTGGGGCTAGCAGGGGCTGCAGCTGCAATTATAAAGCAGATAGTGCTTGGCTTGAAAGTCCGATCCTGGGTGGCGAGTTCAGCTGCATGGTGGACTTCACTAACCTGACCCGCAAAACAGCGGTGTTCGATCCGATGACGACACTCGCCAACGCCAATGGTCTGTGCACGACCGCGTCCACCGATCCGATGGCGCGATTGCCGTCGCAGCGCTTGCTGCGCGGCATGCCGGGGGCCTATACCCGCCTGACGGCCGAGGCGCAGTGGCGCAAGCCCTTGCACGCCGTTCGTCAGTGTCCGCGCCGGGCATCAATGCCGACATCTCGAGCCAGCCGGGCGTTTCCAACTACCTGCCGGTTGGCAGCACCCAGACGGTCCGCCTGATGCCGACCGTCGGCTTTGAATACCGCTATCCCCTCATCAATGTGCAGTCGATCGTTAATAAGCCGAATTGGGCTGAACTGGACAGTTGAGCGTTGGCCAGAGTGAGAGCAGGAAGAGGGACAAAAGGTCTCTGAGCCAAGCCAGGACACGGCGGAGGTTGTGGCCAACGGCCGAGAGGAGAACGTTAGCGGCATCTCCGGCGCGGCCTTTGAGATAGCAGCGGCCAAGGTGACCTTCGTTCTTCATGTGTCCGATGATGGGCTCGATGGCGGAACGGCGGCGTAGCTCGCGCTTGATGACGCCGAAGACGCCGCGCTTCTGGCCCGAGATGAAGACGCGGCGGGGATTTTGTGTGTCGTGGCCGCGATATCCCTTGTCGACATAGGCCCGTTCGATCGGGCAGCCGGTGAGGCTCTCGGTGCGCTCGATGACGTCGCGAAGGGTGTGACCGTCGTAGGGGTTGTCCGGCAGCGCGCAGGCGTGGAGCACGAACAAGCCGCCGGGAGCTCTTTGGTTGTTGGTGACGATGGATGCCTTCACGCCGAACTCATAGGGCGCGGCGGCCTTGCCCTTGCCGATGCACTCGACCTCCGGAGCATGGAAGGAATACAGCTTGAAGCCGCGCTGGCGCTGCTGCTGCGAGCGGATCTGGGTGGCTCGGCTCAGCGGCAGGGCGAATGCCTCCTCCAGTGCGGGCTGGCCCTCGGTCTTGCGGCGAATGTCGCGGATGATCCGGCCCAGCCGGCTGCGCAGAAGGCGCAGCTGTCGCTGATGCCGGTTGAATTGTTTGGCATGAGCGTAGCGGCCCGCCATCATTGCCGCGCTTTTGGCCACGCGAATATAGGATTGCCGGAGCCTGACCCCGTGCTTCCTCGCCAGGCGGTTCAACCCGCGGATCGCTGCATGCAGCAGCTTGGCGTCGGTCGGAAAGCTGATGGCCTTCGGTTGGACGGTCGTGTCGACCGTGACCCGCTTGAGGTCCTGGCTGCGCAACGCACCGCTCGCGTGCGCCACCCGAAGGCTCTCGGCCAACAACCGCTCCAGCTTGTCGCCGAGCCGCTTGCGCCAGTGGCTCAGGTCTGAGCGCTCATGCGGGAAAACGTGCTGGAAAAACTCTTCGCCTGTGAAGAACTGGAAGTACGGATCGTGGACCCAGCGCTCGCACACCCCCTCATCGGACAGGCCGTAGATGTGCTTGAGCAGCAGCAATCCGATCATGAATCGGGTCGCGATACCCGGCCTGCCGTTGTCGCTGTAGAGCGGCGCGATCTCGCCGTCGATCCAGTTCCAATCGACCCTGCCGGCGAGCAGAACCAGCTCGTGTCGCATGTTGATGATCTGGTCCAGCCGGGACCGGAACAGATCGTTCGAGCCTGTCGTCCTGTGCTTCTTTGGTCGCATCGGTGCCTCCGATGCAGCACAGAATCACGGTTCGCAGCGGCAGGGAAATCCAAAATCGAAATTGCAGGGTTTTGGGCTGTGAAGCCTCAATCCCCTGCAATCTCAAATGCCGTCGCAACCGGAAAACAGACTCCCAATCAAGTGCTTGGAGGCTTGTTCACGGACAACTGTGCAGCCACGGGGCACGACCGCCGTCGAGCCAATCGCGCAGGTCATCATCCGGCCCGACGAGCCCCACGCCGGCAAGCTGCCGAACGAGGACGCGCAGAATTTTGTATTCGACACCTCGAGCCTTGTTCGCGGTCGTATGTCGACGATTGCTTCGTACTGGCGGCAAACTACGTAAGTTCCTACAACTACTCCGCTGGTTCGGCATCGCCCGTGCTGAACAACACCTGCCTGCTCACTCTCGGTCTACGAACGATCGGGGTAAATTCAGTCAGTTTTTGAGCGACCGTGCCACGGCTGGACATCGACAATTCGATACAATTCGATGATGGCCTCTCTTGGAGCACGCCGCCTGAGTTTTTGAGATAGTTGGCATACTTGTTATTGTGCGCGACTTCGTCAAATTCATCGAGCGCCGATCTTCGATGAGTCTTGTGCACCGCACGCTTCGTCGGCGTCAGCTCCTAGATGCTGCCGTCAGACGAAGCAATCATGTGCATTCCGGCCACCGCCGTCGAAACACGCGGCGCTTCTACCGGTGTAACGGCCGCCAGGCCAATGTTGAGGAAGGTTCAATCTGGGTGTTTCGACGAAACGCAATGTTATTTTCGTCACAGCTTGGCGGGCCGTGTACCTGAGGGCGTTGGCTTCCGGACAAAGACACGCGCAGGCCAGGCAACGATTCAGCAGAACTGCAGGGATGGATCGTTCAGCTCATTTTTGGCCTGACTCTTGCTACAATTGGGCTGGTCACAATGTGCCTATCACCAACTTGCTCAAACGCTCAGGAGACCTGTATGACTTTCCGTCCGCTTCACGACCGCGTTGTGGTCAAGCGCATCGACGCCGATGAGAAGACCGCTGGCGGCATTATCATTCCCGACACTGCCAAGGAAAAGCCCTCGCAGGGCGAAGTCATCGCTGTCGGCCCCGGTGGCCGCGACGAGACCGGCAAGCTGATTCCGATCGACATTGAGGTCGGCGACCGCGTGCTGTTCGGCAAGTGGTCCGGCACCGAGGTCAAGATCGACGGGCAGGACCTGTTGATCATGAAGGAGAGCGACATCATGGGCGTTCTCACCGATGTGTTGTCCAAAAAGAAAGCCGCCTAACCCAGCGCTCGCACAGCTCACCCCTGACGAGCGCCCACCGGGCGCGCTGAAGGATCAGAAACTAAGAACTGAGGGAATTCTTTATGTCACCGAAAGAAGTCAAATTCGGAGTGGACGCGCGGGACCGCATGCTGCGCGGTGTCGACATCCTCGCCAATGCCGTACAGGTCACGCTCGGTCCGAAGGGCCGCAACGTGGTGCTCGATAAGTCGTTCGGCGCGCCTCGCATCACTAAGGACGGCGTTGCCGTCGCCAAGGACATCGAACTCGACGACAAGTTCGAGAACATGGGCGCCCAGATGGTGCGCGAGGTGGCTTCGAAGGCGGCGGATGCTGCCGGCGACGGAACCACCACCGCGACCGTGCTGGCCCAGGCGATCGTGCGCGAAGGCGCCAAGTCGGTTGCCGCCGGCATGAACCCGATGGACCTGAAGCGCGGTATCGACCTCGCGGTCGAAGCCGTGGTTGCGGACCTGCAGAAGAACTCCAAGAAGGTCACCTCGAACGAGGAGATCGCCCAGGTCGGCACCATCTCGGCCAACGGCGATGCCGAGATCGGCAAGTTCCTCGCCGACGCCATGAAGAAGGTGGGCAACGAAGGAGTGATCACGGTCGAGGAGGCCAAGTCGCTCGAGACCGAGCTCGACGTCGTCGAGGGCATGCAGTTCGACCGCGGCTACATCTCGCCCTACTTCGTCACCAACGCCGACAAGATGCGCGTTGAGATGGACGACGCCTACATCCTCATCAACGAGAAGAAGCTCTCCTCGCTGAACGAGCTGCTGCCGCTGCTCGAGGCCGTGGTGCAGACCGGCAAGCCGCTGGTCATCGTCGCCGAGGACGTCGAAGGCGAAGCGCTCGCGACCCTTGTCGTGAACCGCCTGCGTGGCGGCCTGAAGGTCGCGGCCGTCAAGGCTCCGGGCTTCGGCGATCGCCGCAAGGCCATGCTGCAGGACATCGCGATCCTGACCGGCGGACAGGCGATCTCGGAAGATCTCGGCATCAAGCTCGAGAACGTCACGCTCAACATGCTCGGTCGCGCCAAGAAGGTGATGATCGACAAGGAGAACACCACGATCGTCAACGGCGCCGGCAAAAAGGCCGACATCGACGCGCGCGTGTCCCAGATCAAGGCGCAGATCGAGGAGACCACCTCGGACTACGACCGTGAGAAGCTCCAGGAGCGTCTCGCCAAGCTCGCCGGCGGCGTCGCGGTGATCCGCGTCGGCGGCGCGACCGAGGTCGAGGTAAAGGAGCGCAAGGATCGCGTGGATGACGCGATGCACGCGACCCGCGCGGCAGTCGAGGAAGGCATCCTGCCGGGCGGCGGCGTCGCCCTGCTCCGTGCTTCCGAGCAGCTCAAGGGCCTGCGCACCAAGAACGACGACCAGAAGACCGGCGTCGAGATTGTGCGCAAGGCGCTGTCCTGGCCGGCCCGCCAGATCGCGATCAACGCCGGTGAAGACGGTTCGATCGTGGTGGGCAAAGTTCTCGACAACGAGCAGTACTCTTATGGCTTCGATGCGCAGGCAGGCGAGTACAGCAATCTTGTCTCCAAGGGCATCATTGACCCGACCAAGGTCGTGCGCATCGCGGTCCAGAACGCCTCCTCGGTGGCGGCGCTGCTGATCACGACGGAAGCGATGGTTGCCGAGCTGCCGAAGAAGGCCGCGGCTGGTCCAGCAATGCCTCCGGGCGGCGGCATGGGCGGTATGGACTTCTGATCCACCTCTCAAAGCGTCGATGACATGCAAAACCCTGGCAGGAATGCCAGGGTTTTTTGCTCCGCGGGAGCTTGCAAATAGCCCTTGCAAGCCGCCCCGAAGGCCCAACCCATCGGCCTATCGATATGAGCGGCGGTTGGGCCCAGACCTAATTTACTTGTGACTTTTCCCTCGGCGGCGACAGGGCCTCGGCCAAGGTAAAACGGGTCCAGCACTGCGATGGAACCGGGCCTATCGCTATTTGACTCTCACGAAGCTGCCTCTGCTCATCCGAGTGTTGAACCCTTGGTCTGCGGCATATCCGGTGCTGCCTACCCGCTTTCGACCTTTTGCGTACTTTCCTGTCCTGACGCGTAGTCCCAAGCGCCCAAATGCCCTTTCCTGGAGCTTCGCACTCACATCTCATGGCCAGAGGGCTCGTTTGAAAGCAGCGAGAATGCTCATTGTCAAAAACCACACAGTATCCTGCGGAAGTGCCATGATTAGTGTACGCTTTATTTTGTCCTCGCGGACGGGCTCCGCTTCGCCTACGGGGGCCCCCTCAACTCCGCTGCAGCGTCCTACCATGGATATCTGTTTTAGAGAGAGTGTGTGTCGGCAGGTCGTGCAATTGATGCTGTTCCAGGCAGATCACGGGGAATGACTTTTGAGGAAGCAGCGACACCGAAGTTTGGACCGCCCAGAAATGGAGTTTTACGACTCTTGTAGCGAGACCGAACTTTGGACCAGCCAGAACTAGAGTTTTGCGCCTCTCATCACGTTGGCGGGCTGGTGGCGCCGGCGTGATTCTGCAGCAAAATCGGCGGCCGATTGCCGATCGCCCCGTGGGGCCGTTCCTCGTTATAGTATCTGCGCCAAGTCTCCACTTTTTCCTGGGCGTCTGCAAGGGACAGGAACCAATGGGCGTTGAGGCATTCGGCCCGGAAGCGGCCGTTGAACGCCTCGATAAAGGCGTTGTCGGTTGGCTTGCCCGGCCTTGAGAAGTCCAGCGTAACACCGCGCTGATAGGCCCACAGATCGAGCTCGCGCGACACGAACTCGCTGCCTTGATCGACACGGATCGTCGCCGGGAGCCCCACTTCCTTGCAGGCTCTTTCCAGCCCACGACGTCGCTGCCGCGGAAGGCTCGCGCTCCGCAAATCGCTCAATATTTGCGGATCGGCTTCATGGAGCTCTCTCCGTGCAAACGGCACGAATCTTGATTCGTTTCTTTCGCACAGCAGCAGCCACCTCGTAACTGTCATCACCCCAAGCCGCCCGAGAAGGACATGAGGAAAGCCAAAGTTCTGATCGACCGCGACTTCACCATTGGTTACACCGACCCTCGTCTTTTTGGTGCTTTCATCGAACATCTGGGCCGATGCGTCTACGGCGGCATCTACGAGCCCAACCATCGGACCGCAGACAAGAGGGGTTTTCGGAAGGACGTGCTGGCGCTGGTGAAGGAGCTCGGCCCGACCCTCGTTCGATATCCTGGCGGCAATTTTGTCTCCGGATACAACTGGGAGGACGGCGTTGGGCCACTGGAGACGAGGCCGGCGCGCCTCGACTTGGCCTGGTTCAGCACCGAGCCGAACAGCTTCGGCACCAATGAATTCATGGACTGGTGCAGGGCCGCCGATGTCGCGCCGATGATGGCTGTCAATCTGGGGACACGCGGCGGCGATGCCGCTCGCAATCTGGTCGAATACTGCAACCATCCCGGAGGAACTGCGTGGTCGGAGCTCCGCCGCAAACACGGCTGGCAGACGCCTCATGGGATCAAGCTGTGGTGCCTCGGCAATGAGATGGACGGGCCCTGGCAGATAGAGCAAAAGAGCGCCGCCGCTTACGGGGTAGTTGCAAGAGAGGCGGCCAAGATGATGCGGCGGGTGGACCCTACCATCGAGCTTGCGGTATGCGGTTCATCGTCGCGCAAGATGCCTAGTTTTGGCCAATGGGAAGAAACGGTCCTGGAACACACCTTCGATTACGTCGACTACATTTCAATCCATACTTATCTGGAGAACTACAGTCAGGACACCGCATCGTTTCTCGCGAGCACCGACCTGATGGACAGCTTCATCGATGAGGTCGTCGTCCTAGCTGATGCGGTTGCGGCCAAGCGGCGCTCCAAAAAGCGTCTTATGCTGAGCTTCGACGAATGGAACATCTGGTATCGAACGAGCAACGAGGTTGCCCCGGTAGACCGCTGGCCAGTGGCACCCCCCATTCTTGAGGAACTCTATACGATGGAGGACGCGCTCGCCTTCGGCGGCGCCTGCATTTCCCTGCTGAATCACGCCGATCGGGTGAGAGTTGCCTGTCTGGCGCAACTCGTGAACGTCATCGCGCCGATCATGACCAAGACAGGCGGAGGTGCGTGGCGCCAAACCATCTTCTTTCCTTTTGCGCATATGAGCCGCTTTGGCCGCGGCAGGATTTTGCGCGCGCAAGTCGAGTCGGAGGCCTACTATGCGTCGTACAACAATCCTGACGGTAGACCGGCCGACACCCTTCCAGCGCCCGACGTACCGTATCTCAAGATAGCGGCAGTCGCCGAGCAAGGCGGCGGCTTGTCGCTCTTTCTGCTCAATCGTGATCTGAAGCAGGAGATGGAGGTGAGCGTCGAGGCTAGAAGCTTCGGTCCCCTGACAGTTCACGAGCGGCTCGAGCTCCGGCACGATGATCTGATGGCGGCAAATACCGAAAATACGCCGGACAAAGTCAAGCCGGCGCCCTTGCAAAGCGTGGCCTTTGACCGCGGGAGGTTGCGGGCGAGACTCAAGCCGGCGTCATGGAATGTGATCTACCTGGCGGCAGACTGAGAAGATGAAGGATCCGCGAAGGCAGCGCCAAAGGATCAATTACCATCGCGGTTTAGGTTCTTGCTTGAGCATGATTTCCGCGAAAGCTATTAGGCCGAGAGCGTGAGCACATCGCAAAAGCTGTGACCGCTGCCGGTCGTACCAGGGCCGATGATCGCAGCCAACGGCATGGTGATGGGTCACATAGCCCCCTGCCGCGATCAGCGCGTCCGCCGCCGCCGCACCCGGCCCAGCCTTGCCTGCATGGGGTACGGCCAAATTTCAGGCCGCCGTATTCCGCGCCTGCACCACGTCATACCGTGATCGTCGCTCGCCTGCCCGAAGCAATCGGTCCGTTCGAGAGCGGCTCGTCCCACCGCGTCAGCGAGGTCGCAGCGTTATGCTAAGTCCACGCCACTCTCGTTGACACCGCTCTGGCCGTCCATGACCTGATCCTGCCTCCATTCTCCGTCGAAAAGCGCGAGCGCTATTGGGCTAAAAGCCGGCTGTTCGGGGCAATATTCGGGCTGACGTCGAGCGAGTTGCCGACGCATTGGGACTCGTTCGCGGCCTACAACGCGGCGATGATGCAATCGGATACATTGTCCGTCGGCACCGCCGCGCGCGAGGTGGCCCAAGATCTTCGCCGGTTCACGACCATGTTGCGGCCGCCGCGGCTGGTATCAAACCCTGAGTGCCGGACTACCGCCGGACCGATTACGCACCGGCTTCGGGTTTGCGCTCGACGAACGCGAGAGAGAGGCCGCAGAGCGTGCAGTTGCCCAAATACTACGCATCTATCCCAAAATGCCGACCGGCTTCGCTACGTCGGCCCCTACTAGGAAGCTCAAAGCGCGACTGCAGTGAACGCCGCAACTGAGCTGGACAACCGGGTGCCTGAAGAGTGCCTGGAGAGCACAACCCCAGTTGGATGACCGCCGGAACAGGTAAAGCTGTCCCGGACAGCCGCGGACGTTGCCGACCGCCTGCCGCGCCTCGCCGGCGGTCTTTGCCCGCAAATTTCATTGCCAGGTTACGCGTGACGTCGGGGTAGATGTCGCCGCTCATGACGTCGTAGAGAGGCACCATCGTGATTGTGCCTCCCGCCCGGAGGAGAAGTTTGCGTCAAGCCGACGGACGCAGCCTGCGAGCTCTTTACGGCGATCTTGTCGCAGGACACCCGTATCGCAATTGGGCGTACGCCACGATGAAAAATCCGAGAGGCTCCCGCACAGCGCAAGGAGTGGGGAGATCAACTCTGCTGTTGCAATATGCTCAGGGCGCCAAGGTTGCTAGGTGCAATTGGTCATCATCGTCGTAAGCTAATCAGTGACGTTCGTCCGGAGCGAGCGGACTCCCCGGATGTTGTAGGAGTTGGCAGACCCGTCATAGTCGCAAAGATGCGTTGGATACGTCCCCCTCCTCATCCCTGCCGTTCGTTTGCCAGGAAGCCTGACGAGATCAGGCGGATGCCAAATCTAGACTTGGCGACCCCAGAAGGACAATCGGCCTGCTGCGAGCAACCGCCGTCCCGGGCGGCAGCTGTGCCACTTAGACTTCGCACCGGGGCGGCCCCATCCGGTCTTGCCGCAAACAATCAAACTTCCGGTTCTGATCAGCAAAGTCATCGGCAATCCCCATTGCCACCGTCCAATGTGGCCGGAGGCAAACGAAGCCGAACGACCGCAAGAAGCGCGAGCCGAAGGCTTGGTATTCCAAAGCGCTGGGCCCATAGTCGCACGCGACTTTGCTGGCGCAAATATTGCCCACCATCAACTTTGCGCGCGGCTGAGTTCAAATCCATCACGTATAATGCGATGCAGGAGACAGTTTGAATTGGTTGCGAAAATTCATTGAGCAAGGCCCGTCTGACGAAGGGCCAGGCCGAAGCGCGTCCACTTTCGAGCCATCCGCCTTGCCATCTCCCGGCGCAGGCATGACGTGGCACCCCATCGCGGATTTCAGCGCTGCAGAGGAGATCCTGCTGGACCCGAACCTTAAGAAGGTCTTCAAGGCGGTTCTTGACAACGGATCCGCAGTGGTGTCCGCGAGCAAGGACTAGCTGAACTGCACAAATGACGATCATGGGGCCTTGCACAAGGAGCCGGCCCAGCGATCGAAACGCCGGTGTCGGTTCACTTTCGAAATGCGTTCCTGCCTTGACCATTGTCCGACATCACCGTTTGAAGTCCCGAGTGCCCGTCGCGAGAGATCAAGGTCGGCGACCGTGAACACGATGCGAGCGATTGCTTGCAGTCTTGAGCGACAAGCGCGTATGTCCGCGCTATGCCGAACAACCACGGAGTGGCGGTGAACATGATTTAAGTGCCATATGTCACGTATCGGCTCGCTATCCTGGCGATCGGTGCATGACGGATGTCTCCCCAGGAGGCTCTCTTAGGGACGAAACACCAAGCGACAACCCTGAGTGAGTCTTGAGGAGAATGGGAGGTCACTGAAACGAGCGTGCGCCTCCGATAGGTCATATCGACAAGACGCATCTTGACGGGAGACCCATGCGGCGGCCGCAATAGATCCCAGTCCCGGACAACGTGCTTATACTTGCATCCACACTATACCAATGTGTAACCGAGCTAACCCCGGGGATGAATTGGCACGAAGCGCGGCCGGGATCATTGTGGACCTTATGGCTATGCAAACTCAGGTTTACGCCCAATTCGGGGAGGCGCAGGAACGCACAGCTGAAGGCCGTGCAGCTGCACTATACTCCGGTTTAATCGCTGACCTCAGTCAGCTGAATTTCGCAGACGCGGACGACCGCCGAGCATTCCCTCCCACCCTACACAGCATATTGGCAAGGCATGGACTGTTCGGGCTCACCACACCAGGAGAGCACGGCGGGTTAGCTCTTCCGTTGCAAGAGGCCATCGACCTCATCTCCGCCACTGCATCCTTTGATGTCTCCGCTGCCTCTACCCTCGTCATCCATAACTTCCTGGCCTTGCCCTGCATCGAAGCGGCACCGCACATCCCCGAACAAAAGCATATCATTTGGGGTGCAACACGCGGCGATCTCTGCGCTTTCGCTTTGACGGAGCCTGGAGCTGGCTCTGCCCCGAGGCATATAGAGGCTTCGGCTCTCATGCACGAAGATAAAGTTCGTATCTCTGGCCGCAAGATCTGGATCGGCCTCGCTGACTGGGCCCGCTGGATCGTTTGCTTTGCGCGCGCGTCTGGTCTCGATGCGAAAGGTCGGCTCGTTGGTGTACTCGTTGACAGGCAGGCTCCAGGCCTAAAGGTCACGCACGAGCATCGCACACTCGGTCTACGTGGCATTATTCAGAATACTCTGGAGTTCCAGGATGTCGAGGTGCCGCGTGCTTACGTGCTCTCTCGCGATCAAGACGGCTGGGGCGCGGCGACATCTAGTATGAACCGCGGCCGTATCGGTGTGGCCGCTATGGGTCTTGGAGCGCTTGAGCGCGCTATCCAGGTCGCAGCTTCTTATGCGAGCCATCGTCGACTCGGTAAACTGCGCATGATCGAGAACAGCTATATCGAGCAGTTATTTGGGCAGATGGTGCTGCGGCGGGAAGTAGTGAAGGCGATGCTGGCAGCATCCTGCCGACTTGTTTCAGCGCAGGGCGCGCCCAACGTCCACCTTGCGTCGGCAACGAAGGTTTTGTCCTCGGAGTGGTGCGGCCTTGTCGCTGATCAATGCGTCCAGCTGTTAGGTGGCCGTGGTTACGATGAGGGAACGCCTTTAGCCAAAATCTATCGAGACGCTCGCATCCTTCGCATCTTCGAAGGTCCGACTGAGGCGCTCCTATCACATCTCGGCCGCTGCCTCCTCTCTAGAGCCACGCGGGACGAGATAGCCGATCTCTTTCGGTCTGTTGGTGCGGCATCAGTCCATGCTGCTGTACTTGAGGAACTCTCTGCGCTCAGTGAGACCGACGGTGCCGTGCTGATCTATGCGGGTTGGCTCACCACACTGGGACTGGCACAGGCTGTCATGTCTGCTGGTTGCTTCTCTGCCTCAGATTGCGCCGCAGCAGCGGCTGACCTGGTCAGTTCCGAATTAGCAATTCTCCGTACTCGCGCGCCGGCACGGCAATCTTTCGAAGGCCGCAATCGGGCCAGCCGGACTCTGACCACCTTCCTTCAAGACGCGGCCTGTTCCATTCGTTCACCTGTCCTCACAGACGATTACCTCAAACTGGTGCAGTATGTCTGACATCTAGCTATGGGTGCCGGACGTCTTTCCACGTGGTGGGGCCGCGCGCGACGACGCAGCTGCGCAAAGCCGAGGCGTCCCTGAACACTGCCACCTCTGAATCCGGCAGGCTCTGCTATGAGGCCCTAACCCAAGCTCGCTTCCGGGCAGCGCCGGCCGCAGCAAAGGCTTGCGCGTTCAGGAGGAGCACCGCCTCCTCGACCGGCTGTGGCTCGACAACGGTCGGCCGCATCCATGAACTTGAGCACGTTCTGTCCCTTGTCCGTGATGGCCAGCCACCGTTTCGGGGGCTTCCATGTTCGATACTAAACCACCGTGCTTTTGCGCCCGGGCGACTGCGCGATAGGGATGCGGCTTCCGACCTTTCTCGTAATGCGCCCGAGAAACGTCATGTACCGCCCAAGGACGCGGTGCCGCCCCACGCACACAAAAGCCCAAGCCCTTCGTTTTTGGTACTGTTCCGCTCCGTTGGGATGACGGCGCCCAAGCGCATGCTGCAACGAGATCCGCCATGACCTAGCTAGTGCCATGGGGCATCTGTTATTTTGGGCATGAGCGGCCAAGCCAGGCACCCATCAGCCATGTGTAAGCGGCCTGATGGTTCGCTGCTCGCATGTTCGAGTCGTGCAAGATCAACGACGTCGATCCCCTCGCCTATCTCACGAACGTCCGACAGGATCGTCAACGGGCATCCAAACCGCGACATGGACCAGCTACTGCCCTGGGCCTACCGAGGTCAAACCTTCAGAGCCGTGGTCTGAGAGCGGCGCTTACGTTCTACCTTAATGTGTGATCGGTCTTTACCGGCACGCCAACGGCAACTTGGTCGGTCCAAGCACGGCGGATGCACTAGCTAGCGGCGGCGGTAATCGACACTGGTAGTGATCGGGGGCTTCAGGCCTGACAACCGCATCGGGCGATCCGCTGGCCAGATGGGTGGTTTCCAGACAGAGGGCACCGACCCACACCGGCCACTTTTCGTTTTGTGAATCGCGTCGGGTTCGTCAGCTTTCGGAAAGCTAGTCCGCGTACAACGCCGTTGAAGTTAGCGGCGCGTGGTAGGGACAGCGCTTGCCCTGTGTATGCGTGGGGCTTTTGGGGCGCCGAGTCACGTTTCTGCTAACTTCACTCAGTAGTGCGGGCGTGGCAGGGACAGCGTCTGATCCATCCCAGCCGGACCAGCGCCGAGTCGCGCCCGCGCTGCTTCCGTGTGAGATTGGAATCATATCCAAGCCACCGGGCGACGGTCTTCCAGATCAAGCTTAATAGCCAGCTTGCGCCGCTCCGCCGAGAATGGGCACGGGCCGTAAATCAGAATGTCACCTCGCATTATTCGGGAAGAAAATTGGCAAATGACCATGTAGTCGGTGCAAGCTGGACCAATTCCAAAGAGTAATGCGTCAAGCTGGGGACATCGCTGCCGGTTAGGGCGAGCCCACCTTCAATGCTGCGCCCCACCTGCGGCTTGGCGAACTCCTCCCGGAGTCGTTTGGTCACGGCTCCCATCAGCCAGTCACGACGTTTGTAGGGTTCGATCAACAGTCGTTAGCAAATCGCGCGTATTCGACATAGGTGCAAGCATCCGGAAATCTCATAGTGCGCGACGCCACCGCACTAACGCCTGGCAGCCGACCCCACGTATCTCCGACGCGGTTCGAGCCCGATCGCGGGTAATCTGCATAGCTTAGAAATCGATCGAGTTGCTGGCGCAGCAAGATCTAGCCGCCCCTGAAGTCGGGCGGGCGATCGACTACTGCGGTCCGCCGATCGACTTGTTCCTCGCCGGCTTGCCAATGATTTGAAAAGAGGCCGCGTCTCGACGGACCGGCCGATCCCCAAAACAGAGGGAGGTAACCGTTGCCCCTGAACCTCTGGTTCGGTCCGCCGCACAGTCTGGTGTCGGTGAGAGCCGTTCCACCAGCTCCATCAGCCCAAGGAGGATCAGCCCCTCAGTCGGTCCTGGAGTGCCCGCCGATCGGCGACGAGATTGTCGAGGTCCAGCGGCTCGTGCTCTGGCCGCTCTCCTTGCGCTAATCGACCAACCAGCGCCCGCGTGCCGTCAACGACAAAGACGCCGCAATCATAACCGTTCTCCTGCTGGGCGATGCGGGCTGGCTCCAGGTGAAGGTCAAGCTTTTCCGCGAGCGCTTTTGCAATGCCCCAGTTCATGGTCTCGATGGAGTCGTAGTGATAGGCGACCGGCTTTTCCCGATCGCGGCGATCAATGAACAGCAGCGACCAATGCGTGCCGCGGCGATCCGGACTGGCATCATTCAGCGGCAGGAACACGAAGTCGGCTGTATCCTCTCCATTCCGATTAGAAACGATGCGGTCGAATGAGCCTCGCGCGACGCTCACGGAGCCCCAGCGCTGCCTATAAAGGGCTTCGAGGGGATCCACGAACCGCGTCCGGGCGGCGAGATCCGGATTGGCCCGCTGCAACTCCTGCGCCAGGAGCTCGTAATCCCTCTCGATATGCTCGTCGCCCAGCCATGCCATGGCATCGAGCTCAAGTCCTCTGCGGCCGGCGAGCGAGGCTGCCCCGATCTGAGCATCGAACGGTGCGCGCGGGAGCATCAACGGATAGTCAGCCTCATCGCTCAACTCCTGCGGATTGGACGGCAAATCAACCAGAGAGGCAAGACCGCCGTAGATGTCTGACGGATCCATCGCGGCTGCCGCTGGCACAGCTTGACTACCAATTCGGGTGTGACGGATGAGCTGAACGTCATTGCGCCCGTCCGGTCCCAACAGCGATCTGCCGTACTCACCGCGAGGGAGCATCATCTCCGAGGCGGGGTGGTTGCCGTGGGAAAAGCCCTCGGGAAGGGCCGATGAAGCATCAAAAGTCTCGCCGAGCGCTGGCGAGGTTTCCTCAGCCCTGTCGGACGCCGCCGCGACTTGCTCCATCCTCCGTGCACGCAGCTCTGGCAACGCCCCATCCCCCAGCTGCGCGCTGGAATGCGGAGCGTTTTCCGGCCGATAATTAAGACGAATGGCAGCGCCTGGCTGATTGAGTGGGATGCTCTGCCTCATCACTCCCGCGGGCACCAACAACGCCGTGTAACGGTCATCGTTGATCACGAAGCTGGTCGGTCGGTTGTCCTGGCTCGGCAGGACGCCGCTCCCGTCAAGCGCAACGATCAGCTTGTCCGGCGCGCTCTGGTCGCCGTGCCGCCAGTTCAAGGGAGGAACGGCCTCTCCGAAATCCGGCGCCTGGTGATGGAGCGCTGTTGGCTTGAGAGACGGCGGCGGGCCGGCGTCTTGCATGAGCACACGAGCCGCGAGAGGGGCCTGGATCAGCACGCCACCGCCTGCCTTGCCATCGCTCAGCTGCCGCTCAATGTCGACGCCTTGCGGATTGTTAAAAGTCCTCTGCCTCTTCGCTGGCCTCAAGTCCGCTGTAGCATGCCCGCCGTTGATGAGGAGCTCCTCGCCTGGCAGGCGGCTGGTCCTGACACGTGCGTCCGTCAGCTCGTCCGTGCCCTGGTGGTTCTGCTCCTCGTTGACAGCTGGGACTGGCGGGGCGGCAGCCTGTCGGTCCTGTCGAGAGCCGCTCCTGATAGAGGCGCGCTCCCCGCGAGCTGGCCCGTCGACAGGCCCGTGGTCGTCTCGAACAGCCGGAGCACTGCGTTCGCGATACTTACGAAGCGCCTCCAAGGCGGGAACCAATTCCCTCTTCGGGAATACGGTGGCAGCGAGCTCGATCAACGAGTCGTGAGCAAGGCCTTCAAACGTTTTGCCCTCAGACTTGAGGTGATTTACCAATTTGCGAAGATACCCAATATATTGCCTCACGGTACTCGATCGCAGTTTCCGCCGCGCCTGAACCGCGGCGTCGATGAGGTCCAGATCATCCTGAGACAGATGAGGATGAAACGGGTCTGGCCGGACCACGATGCCGGAAGCCGGAATTGCGGCGTTGGCTCGGCCCACCTCGCCCAAGTGCCCCTGAAATTGCTCTTGCCCGGCATGTCCCGTTTGATGCTCTTGCAATTGGAAAGACGGCGGCGAATCAACCCCTAATGCAAGACCGCCGTAGATATCTGAGGATGCCCTCGGCACCGTAGGCGCAGCTTCACCAAACAAGGCGGGCTGGGGGTGATGAATGAGTTGAACGTCTTTGGATCCCCCCGGTCCCAACACGGCCGTGTAACGTTCGCCGCCAATTTCGTAGCTCATCATCGGATATTCCGCATTAGGCAAGAAGTCCCACTCACCTAACTTGGACAGCATCAAGTCGGGTGCGGGCTGGGTGCAATGGTAAAAGTCCTTGGGAACGGCGAACGATACATCAAAGATATCGCCGATAGCGGGAGAGCGCAGATGGATGAGCTGAACATCGTTGAGCCCTCCCGGTCCTAACACGGCCGCATAGCATTCACCCCGAATGTCGTAGGTCTTAACCCGCTGTGCTGCATCAGGCAATAGGCCCCAGCGGCCCAGCTTGGAGCGCATCATATCCGGCGCGGGCTGGGTGCCGTGAGAGAAGTCCTCGGGAACAGCCAAAGAAGCATCGAAGCTCTCACTGGTTGCAGGGAGCGTCTGTTGAAGCGCTACCGAAGCCGCATCGCGCTGGTCGATCATCCTGTGAAAGTAGTCTTCAGGGCCGGAATACCGCGGCCGCGAGGCGGGCGGCCAGCTTGCGGGATCCAAAAGCTCGTCCTGGCGGACAGTTTCCGGCGGCTGCGCGGCACCCGCTATTTCTGGCCAAAGCTCCGACGCATCGAGACCATCAGCAGACTTGGAGCCGTCCCAATTCACGCCATCGAGGAGCTCGTCCTGGGCGAAACTCTGCACGAGCGAGGGAGAGACTGAACGCTTATGTTGCCAGAGCACTGGTGCATCGAGATCCGGAGCTGGAGACTCGGCGCTCGGCTCCGCTGCGTCGAAAAGCACGTTCTGGGCGACACTTTGTATCGGAGAATGAGCGGCTGAACTCGGTCCCTGCCAAAGCTGCAGAGTATTGAAACCGTCAGCCCGCAACGAGCAGCCGCGATCCGCAGCGTCTCCCAAGCGCTGCTCATCGACAAGCCGCATGGGCGAAGGGGCAGCCGGCTGAATGGCCTGCCGCGAGCTGCCTCCTTCTGCGCCCAAATTGCTGTGACCGATGATCGCACGATATTCGCGAAGACCGTTCAAGGCGGAGATGAGCCCCCTGTCATTCTGAAACAAAGTGTCGGCGTGACCGAGCAGGGTATCATCACCGAGCTTGGCCATAGACAACGGTCGGAGCGCTGCCGCCAGCTTCCGCAGACAGCTCGCATAGGTCTCGGCGGTTTTCGCGCTGATCCCTCGACCAAAACCTGCCTCACTTGCCTCCCTGATGAGACGTTCATCTTCTATGGAAGGACGATAAGGACGATGATGTGTTGTGGCGGGCCGAGCGATGGCATAAGACTTGCGGTACCGCCTGACCATTAACAATGCTGGGGCAATGATCTTGTCGTTTGGAAACAGCTGCTTGGCGCAACCGAGCAACGTATCGCCATCGAGGCCAGCGATTGATTTGCCAGACTGCTTCAGCGCAGCAGCCAATTGGCGAAGTTGACGATCATAAACGCTCACGGTGGTTGGATTGGGCGGTGGCCTTCGCTCGAGGGCGTCGGCCAACGCAGCCTGGATGAGGCGATCGTCTTCCTCACTGACGTCGTGAAGCTCTCTATGGGAATATACGGGACCGACCGATCGCGCGTCTCCCAGGTGCTGCTCAAACTGCGCTCGCTGCTGCTGCGATTGCTCCGCGGGAGTATCAGACACAGCGGAATCATTGCCGGCTCGGTTGATATTGTTGAGTCGCTCCATGTTCGTCCGCTGGCCTCGCTGATCTGGTTCCCTAGCTACGAGCGTTAGCTTTCCAAAAGCTGACGTTGATAGAATGAATTGGACGGCAAGGGTCTTCTTCCAAGACGCTCAATCGCGAATCGTGCCAAACGAAAAATCGTGACTGTCAAAGTACCGACGACCGACTGTCGTGGTTTTGTCTATATTCGGATCGCTACGGCCTAGCCTGCTGCTCAGCGGCCGCAAGCGCTCTAGTCCCCGACCTTGAGGAGTACGGGAGTGTGTTTCGGCATGGAGTAAGGGCTCGCAGCCTGATCAAGGAGTATGGATTATTGTTCCCTCGCGCAATCGGCCTGCAGTTCCGCCACTAGGTCCACGAGCTCTTGGGCGATGATCATCAGCTTCTGAGCGTGATAGCGCCGCTCTTGTCGATCCGCGAGAACGTCAGTAAACAACGGTGCAAATTTGATGACGAACTCCGTCGTTTGGCAAAACAGCACGAGACGACGCGCCTCAGATGACGGTCCCGGGTGTCAGCGTCGTGAACGCCCTAACGTTCCGCCACACGATCGATGACCCTCCGCGCTTCCGATCGGCCTCGACGATCGGCGCCCACCTGGGCCTTACGCCGCGTACGTAACCAATCTGGCGAAACTGACACCAACAGCAAGATATCCCGATGGGGCGACCGACTTCTCCGAACTTACAGCTCGAGGCCGCGACCGTTCTGCTGTATCGAACAAAGAAATGGACTTGCCTCAAGGCCGGGGGGATGAACCTCGCAAGCGGATTGGCATGAGGAAGGCAAAGGTAGCCATTGCCCGGAAGATCGCCGTAACCTGCACTTCATCTGGGTCGACGGCACATCGTTCGACTGGGGGCAGGCGAAAGAGGCCCAATCCTATTTTGCAAGTTCATAGTCCGGTCCGCCGGACTGGCGATGTCCCGCGGGGACGGTGGTCGTGGCGACCTCGGTCAATCGGCTGGTGACGGTTCGTCCGCACTCCGCCGCAAATGTTGAGGCGCGCGATCCGGACGTCATCATGAGGCGCTTGCGAAACGGGAATGACCATGACCCCAGCTGCGACATCAAACCCAATCACGCTGAAGCCGCCAACGACATCGATTATCCAATCCCATCGGCGATCGTCTCCGCGATCGCTCCGTCTCCGCAACCCCGACAGCTCCGACGGAGCAATCGCTGCCGGCATGTCACTAGAGAGAAAGAATAATAGCTCGACAACAACCCGCGTATTCCTCCGTTGAGGCCGTTGAGGACCGCCTTGTTTGATGGACGCGAGTGCTGCAGGTCCTAGGGGTAATCCCAGGAGAAGCGCTATGACGATTTCGCGGGCGGAGGTGATCACATCGGTCGAGCGGCGGCGGCGGTGGTCGCAAGATGAAAAGGAACGGCTCGTTGCAGCATCGCTCGGGCTCGGGGCTACAGTTCCCGAGGTGCCTCGCATGGCCAGCCTTCATGTGAGCCAGCTGTTCAGGGTGCGCAAAGAGCTTTGCAAGCACGGTGAAACGAGTGTAGCGCCGTTGATGCCGGTCGAGATTAGCCCGTCTGTGCCGCCGCGGGATGTGGCCGAAGCGCCGTTGATGACGAAGCGCTGCGTCGAGTTCTCGATGCTCTGATGCGTCGATGATCCCGGTACGGCGCATCTCGAGCTGCGGATCGAGAAACACAAACGCGAACTGTACGGGCCGCGGTCTCCACAAGTCACCAATACCTGGATAGCAGAGCTGCTCGGCAGGCGTCCCTTCAATGTCGTGACGGTTGCGACTTCGCTCGCTTCCTCGACGATGGCAGGATCTGCTCGTCTCAACGACGTCGATCCCAAGGGCTGGCTCGCCGACGTCCTGGCCCGTATCGCCGATCTTCCCCCATCGCGTCTGCGCGTGCTGCTGCCCTGGGAATGGAAGCTCCTGCGCCAAGCCGACAAGGCCACCGATCAGCAGGTCGCCTAACCTTCGCGCAGCCCATCATAGAGCTCGCCACGCCCGCGCGCATGCGTCAATCAGGCGGTCTTCGTCGTCTTCGTCGTATGCGTACCTACCCGCAATTAAAGGGCGGATTGAAAGTGAGGCCAACGCGCCGCGGCCCCTTGATGCTGGGATGCCAGCTAGGGAATTTCGAAGCCCACAATTGAGGGTATTCAACGCCCGGCGACACCCAACCGAGCGGGCGGCGAGCCCGCCACTGCCTGTGAGTATGGGGGGACATGATTACGACCGCAGGCAGGTCTGACGATCAGTGAGGCTGCGTGGACGGTTACATAGCGTCACAGCCGTAACTCTGATCATCTCTAAAGTCCTGATGACGAGATATAGACTATGGACCGGGATGCCACCCCTTCTTGCGCAGCGTGCTGTCAGACTCTAACAGCGTCGATTGTCAGCTCTGAAACAATGTCTGATTGTCGACGCTACAAACATTCGTAGAAGACGCAGAGCAAGCTGCGATTTTCATCGGCACGTCCATGCTTGGTTCATCTACGAAGATCTCGGATCGCTGTCACAGAGTGGGTGAAGCTGAAGGTTGCCTTCTTGCGTGTCGCCACGAGCGCCGTGATCGTCAGCTTGCTCTGAGGCAACAAAACACTAGGCTCAAGCGATAAGGTCGCGTTGGCTTGGCGCCTCCGCCCTCATATCGCGTCGGACGTATCAGACGTGATGCCGACGGCCATTTGTTCTTATGGACATCGAGATTGTCGCTCTGCTCAGCAAGGGGTTTATACCCAGGCGTCGGTCGGCGAACGCAAGTGACAAGCTTCCGCGAACAACAGTGGCCTTTGGCACGAATGTGGCATCAGAACTCAGTGCCAACGCGGACATCGGTTCGCACGTGATGGCCCATAACATTGGGGTGAAGGAACCTCTTTGATGAGGACCGTATCGATTGAGTTCACCAGGTTGGTGTTTGTGTACTTCGTGAGCGTGCTCGCGGCCTTGCTTTTGCTGGTGGCGAGCATTCGCGGAGCCATCGAAAAACACCCCGGCTATCGGAGTGATTGCGCCGGGATGCTGATTGTTTCTTCTATGCTACTTGTTGATAATTTTCAGTCGGAATGCCGCGCTCTCCTTCTTTTCGGTGACAACCAGCCCGCACGAAGAAAGATCTTTGAGGGGGGTGCGGATCTGTTCAGCGTCAATGGGGCTAATGCGAAGGCACCGTGCAACGCTGTATCGGCTCCTGTGATTCTTCCAGCGCCCTCCCGTCTGCGCTGTCGATCGATGACGCTGAGCAGTGACGAGCCGTCATATTGTCCCGACGAAGACGTTCTAAAGAGGAGAGCAGACAAAGGGTGCCGAGTGGCGTCGTTCGCGCTTGCAGGATCGTTCCGGCAGAATAGTCCGGCTCTCCGTGCGGAGGCGCCTGCCGGTCCGATGCTGATGCAGAGGCCAGTCTCTTTGGCACCTCATAGTTTTACGACCTCAGCCGGGGTCACAATTAGCTTCACGTTGATCATGGCGTTAAACCCGAGCGGTACTGCTTTTGGTCCAAAGGTCTTTATGGATGCCGACAGTAAAGCTTTGGTCTGCGCGATCTCGCCCACGGATGCGGAAAGCATCTCTGCGTTTCGGCACTCGCTGGCGCAAGCCTTTGTTCAACAAGCGGCGAATCCCGGCGGGGGACTCCCGAGCAAGGATGTCGATGATTTGTTCGCGAACAACTGGGCTGCTAATGCAACAAATGGCATTATGGGCGGTTGCCTGCTCGGAAATAATAATGGAAGGGGAGCGATAGTGTAGCGCAGCACGTGGGCTTCGCGAACTCCACGAACGAGTCCGGGTCGCCAGATCCGGATTGAGCGTAATCCGCCCGATATGCTCGTCGCCCAGCCATTCCATGTCGTCGAGCACCCGCCCTCTGGCCGTGAAGCGTGCCGAATTGAAAAGTGCGGTGCATGCCGTCGCTTGATAATCGTGTGGGCGCGTCGGGGTGCGGGTTAGCGGACAACTGGCAGGCAGTCTTCATAACTTGGGCGTCGACGATCGACGATCTGGTCCCTCATCGAACACAGGCGGCGCGCCCTCATCAATCGCCATCTGGGCTGACGACCGCTTACACGCACTAATGAAATCGTGCGTTTCACCAACTACCGATACCCTGCCAAGGGCTCGATTGTCTGGTTCGGACCAATGTCGACAACCGGACGCACGTCCCATGAACGAACCCGCTTGAGGCTCTATCTTCGAGCGGCATGCAGCTTGCTTCGTTTGCGCAGGCGCTCGGTATTGGACAGAGTGCATGATGCGATTTGGAGTTCTTCTTTGAGTAGCCACCACCATTGCGCTTCTAGCCGGCGGCAGGCCGGCTGGGCCGACTTTGGGCCAGCAGTGAAGCCCTGGTGCCAATCCGCAAACGGGGGAGCAGAACACAGCATTGGGCTCTGGCCCCGGCGCGGTTGCGTTATTTGCGGCTTCGGTCTGAGCCTTCCCATGCAGTTGAGGTACCGTGTTCACCATCTTTGTGTTCACTGGTTGTGGCTAGTTGCATCTGGACGTCAAGAAAATGTGCGTTCATGCATCTGGTGACTTCCGTCTGGCCGCCAGTACTGGTTGGCCGCTTTATCAGATTGTTGGCCTTGCTGACCCGACGGAAAGGTTAGTGGCTGTGGCTGCGCATCGTCACAAACTGATTGCGGTCGCGCCGGGGCGCGATCCGTGGCTCTTCACGTCGCTAGTCTGCCACTGCTTGCTTGCCATAGCCCTTGTCATCGCGACTGGTTTCGGCCCCGTCGTTAAGGCATCCGCCCAGAGCTTCACCTACAATCCGCTGCCGCCGCGTCCGAAGCCGCCGAAGGTCGCCAACGACAACCAGATGCTGGTTCAGGCGACCGAGGTCGTCTACGATTACAACAATTCGCGGATCTCGGCGGTCGGCAACGTGCAGCTGTTCTACAACGGCACCAGCTTCGAGGCCGACAAGGTCATCTACGACCAGAAGACCAAGCGGCTGCATGCCGAGGGCAACACCCGCATGACGGATACGGAGGGTAAGATCACCTATGCCGAGATTCTGGATCTGTCCGACGACTATCGCGATGGCTTCGTTGATTCGCTCCGGGTCGACACCGCCGACCAGACGCGGATGGCTGCGACCCGCGCCGACCGCTCCAGCGGCAACTACACCGTGTTCGAGAACGGCGTCTACACGGCCTGCGCACCCTGCAGGGACGATCCGAAGAAGCCGCCGCTCTGGCAGGTCAAGGGTGCCCGCATCATCCACGACCAGCAGGAGAAGATGCTGTATTTCGAGACGGCGCAGCTCGAATTCATCGGCGTTCCGCTCGCCTACATGCCCTATTTCTCGACGCCCGACCCGACCGTGAAGCGCAAGACCGGCTTCCTGATGCCGGGCTTCACCTCCTATACGGCGTTCGGCTACGGCATCGAAGTCCCGTTCTACTGGGCGATCGCGCCCGATATGGACGCGACCTTCAACCCGCGCATCACCTCCAAGCAGGGCGTGCTATTGCAGACCGAATTCCGCCAGCGCCTGCTGGACGGCGCCTACCAGATCCGCGCCTACGGGATCCATCAGCTTAATCGCGGCAATTTCCCCGGCCAGCCCGGCGACCGCCAGATCCGTGGCGGCGTCGAGACCAAGGGCCAGTTCGCACTGAATGACAAATGGGTGTGGGGCTGGGACGGCGTTCTGCTGTCCGATTACTATTTCATGTCGGACTATCGCCTGGCGGCGTATCGCGATCCGCTTGGATCGTTCCTGAATCTGCCGACGGAAGCCATCTCGCAGCTCTATCTGACCGGCGTCGGCAATCGCAGCTTCTTCGATGCCCGCACGATGTACTTCCTGAGCTTCTCGGGTAACCAGCAGCAGGTTCCGGTCATCTATCCCGTGATCGACTACTCGAACGTGCTCAACTATCCGATCTTCGGCGGCGAGGTCTCCTACAAGACCAATTTCGTGAACCTGTCGCGTGATACCGCCGTGTTCGATCCGATCACGACGCTCGCCAACACCAACAGCCTGTGCACGACGGCGTCGGCCGATCCGCTCGCGCGCACGCCTTCGCAGTGCCTGTTGCGCGGCTTCCCCGGCACCTACACCCGCTTGTCGGCGGAGGCGCAATGGCGCAAGTCCTACACCGATCCGTTCGGCGAGATCTGGACGCCCTTCGCGATCCTGCGCGCTGACGCGATCAACGCCGACGTCTCGAACCAGCCGGGCGTGTCGAACTACCTGCCCGTCGGCGACACCCAGGCGTTCCGCCTGATGCCGACCGTCGGCCTCGAATACCGCTATCCCTTCATCAACGTTCAGCCCTGGGGCTCGACCACCATCGAGCCGATCGCGCAGGTCATCATCCGTCCGAACGAGACCTATGCCGGCAAGCTTCCGAACGAGGACGCGCAAAGCTTTGTATTCGAAACGTCGAAACTGTTCAGCGTCGACAAGTTCTCCGGCTACGATCGCGTCGAAGGCGGCGGCCGGGCCAATGTCGGCGTGCAGGCCACCACCCAGTTCGACAGGGGCGGCGCCGTCAAGGTGCTGTTCGGGCAGTCCTACCAGCTGTTTGCCGTCCGGGATTCCACCAATACTGGCCTCGATTCAGGTCTCGACAAGCCGCGATCCGACTATGTCGCGAGCGTCGACTACTCCCCGAACCGAACCTACACCTTCAGTGTCCGCGGCCGGTTCGACGAGCAAACCTGGAACGTCCAGCGCTTCGAGGCTGAAGGCCGCGCCAATTTCGACCGCTGGTCGCTCAGCATGATGTACGGCAATTACGCGCCGCAGCCGGAGCTCGGCTACCTGACGCGACGCGAAGGCATTCTCACCTCCGCATCGGTGAAAGTCGCCTCCAACTGGCTCATGCAGGGCTCCGCCCGCTGGGACCTCGAAGCCAACAAGATCAACCAATACGTGGTCGGCGCCGGCTATGTCGACGATTGCTTGGTGCTGGGATTGAACTATCTGAAATCCTACAATTTTACAGTAGGTGGCGTGCCCCCCGTCTTGAATGAAACCTACATGCTAAGTATAGGTCTACGAACATTCGGGACGATCGCAATCGGCTTCTGAGGCACGGATAGCGCGGCATGCGGGTCACGTCGGGCGACGTCACCACCACGACCGAGGCGCGCGATGGCGGGCAGCGGTCACGGCTGTGCTGGGAAAGCTCGAGTTCAACGAACGCGCAGAACTGGTCCACTTCATCCATGTCGCTTATCCGAGGGACCGCTGAGACTGAAATGGATCCCGGTTTTGGGACCAGGGGCGAAGTTAAGGGCCGCGCATTGGAAGCGGTGCTGGAGCAGGCGACGGCGGCCGTTCTGGCCCAGCGCTATGAGGTTCACCCGAACCAGATCTACGCATGGAAGAAGCACCTGCTGGACTAGGCGGCCGGAGCGTTTGACGCGGGTGTCGGGCGCGAGAGCGAGGAAGCGCGCGAGTTGTCCGTGAACAAGCCTCCAAGCACTTGATTGGGAGTCTGTTTTCCGGTTGCGGCGGCATTTGAGATTGCAGGGGATTGAGGCTTCACAGCCCAAAACCCTGCAATTTCGATTTTGGATTTCCCTGCCGCTGCGAACCGTGATTCTGTGCTGCATCGGAGGCACCGATGCGACCAAAGAAGCACAGGACGACAGGCTCGAACGATCTGTTCCGGTCCCGGCTGGACCAGATCATCAACATGCGACACGAGCTGGTTCTGCTCGCCGGCAGGGTCGATTGGAACTGGATCGACGGCGAGATCGCGCCGCTCTACAGCGACAACGGCAGGCCGGGTATCGCGACCCGATTCATGATCGGATTGCTGCTGCTCAAGCACATCTACGGCCTGTCCGATGAGGGGGTGTGCGAGCGCTGGGTCCACGATCCGTACTTCCAGTTCTTCACAGGCGAAGAGTTTTTCCAGCACGTTTTCCCGCATGAGCGCTCAGACCTGAGCCACTGGCGCAAGCGGCTCGGCGACAAGCTGGAGCGGTTGTTGGCCGAGAGCCTTCGGGTGGCGCACGCGAGCGGTGCGTTGCGCAGCCAGGACCTCAAGCGGGTCACGGTCGACACGACCGTCCAACCGAAGGCCATCAGCTTTCCGACCGACGCCAAGCTGCTGCATGCAGCGATCCGCGGGTTGAACCGCCTGGCGAGGAAGCACGGGGTCAGGCTCCGGCAATCCTATATTCGCGTGGCCAAAAGCGCGGCAATGATGGCGGGCCGCTACGCTCATGCCAAACAATTCAACCGGCATCAGCGACAGCTGCGCCTTCTGCGCAGCCGGCTGGGCCGGATCATCCGCGACATTCGCCGCAAGACCGAGGGCCAGCCCGCACTGGAGGAGGCATTCGCCCTGCCGCTGAGCCGAGCCACCCAGATCCGCTCGCAGCAGCAGCGCCAGCGCGGCTTCAAGCTGTATTCCTTCCATGCTCCGGAGGTCGAGTGCATCGGCAAGGGCAAGGCCGCCGCGCCCTATGAGTTCGGCGTGAAGGCATCCATCGTCACCAACAACCAAAGAGCTCCCGGCGGCTTGTTCGTGCTCCACGCCTGCGCGCTGCCGGACAACCCCTACGACGGTCACACCCTTCGCGACGTCATCGAGCGCACCGAGAGCCTCACCGGCTGCCCGATCGAACGGGCCTATGTCGACAAGGGATATCGCGGCCACGACACACAAAATCCCCGCCGCGTCTTCATCTCGGGCCAGAAGCGCGGCGTCTTCGGCGTCATCAAGCGCGAGCTACGCCGCCGTTCCGCCATCGAGCCCATCATCGGACACATGAAGAACGAAGGTCACCTTGGCCGCTGCTATCTCAAAGGCCGCGCCGGAGATGCCGCTAACGTTCTCCTCTCGGCCGTTGGCCACAACCTCCGCCGTGTCCTGGCTTGGCTCAGAGACCTTTTGTCCCTCTTCCTGCTCTCACTCTGGCCAACGCTCAACTGTCCAGTTCAGCCCAATTCGGCTTATTAACGATCGACGCGCGAACGCGAGTAGCTGCAAGCCAAGATCGGACAATGACAGTCGAGCGCGATTTGTATGAGCAATCTCACGTCAAGAGACATCATCAGGTCATTTTGCTTCCCCTGTGGGAATCGATTTTGTGCATTGGCGGGCTTCGGATTGAGCGGCGGCGGCGCTCCGCACCTAGCGGAGCCCGACGGCGTCGTGTCTCGGTTCGATCGGATTGCCGGGTTCGATAATCTCTCGTGCGCGCGTGCGTTTGGCGCATCAACTTATATCCAACAGCTCCGTAACGGCATACGACAATCCTGCATGCACGAACCAAGACATCGAGGAGGCATCAGGCGCCTGGAAAACTGCGCGCCGATGGCGGTCTGGCGGACCGCTGTAACCGGCGCATTCGGCGAAGAGTGTAGAAGTTTTGACTTAATCTGACGGCAAGGTTTGAACTGGCAGGGAATGGAGCTGCGGGCGAGCAGGAGCGCTCACCCAAAGGGCGCTCCCGCGCAGCCCGCAGCGTGCGGCTGAACTGTTGAATGATCGCGTGGTGCCGTTCTTCGATGCGCGGGGCATCCCACTGAACCGAATCCTGACCGACCGCGGCACCGAGTATTGCGGCAATCCGGAGCATCACGAATACGAGCTCTACCTCGCCGTCGAAGACATCGATCACACCCGCACCAAGACGAGGAGCCCACAGACCAACGGCATTGTTGAGCGCTTCCACCGCACCGCGCTCGAGGAGTTCTATCGCGTCGTGTTCCGCAAGAAGATCTATCCGAGCATCACCGCCTTGCAGAGCGATCTCGATGAGTGGATCGCTGCCTACAATGAGGTGCGCCCGCATCAGGGGCGCTGGTGCTACGGCAAGACGCCGATGCAAACATTGCTTGACGCAAGTGCTCTGTCGAGAGAGAAATTGTTGCCGGCTGCGTGAGGTCGGACATGAAACCTTTGTCGGACACCTGCCGCGGCAAAGCACTCACTGTCAGCTCAAGTCCCTTCTTTTACAGCGAAGAGGCTGTGGATATGTCGCTTCCCGCAAGCGAGAAGCTTGGACAGCGCTGCGCGTTGCCCACATCCCGCAGCCACAACAGCGGCACGCAAGAGTAGCGTATGGGAAGAACGAACGGCAGCAGCTCCACTTAAGAACCGGACCCGGTGGTCCTCAGCAAAGGGTCCACTTCAATTCCCTGCCAGTTCAAGCCTTGCCATCAGTTCTACAATTTCGCGTTATGCCGTTTGGTAGGAACATGCTTTTCGCTCCAAAGAGTGCGCAATTCGCGTCGTCGGATCGTCCAGTGATTGCCTTGAGAGCTGGCCCCGGTTGTTTGGACAGCGCCCCGCTGGATTTAAGTGGATTCCTGCCGGGTTATGCTGAACGCGGGGCTTTACGATTTTGTCGTTGCGTCGGGAGGGCGTAGCCCGACCAGAGCGACGACAAAATCGTCGGCGACGGTCATGCGGCCATCACCATAGCTTGCGTGCCGAAGTAAGCCTCGTCGGGCGTGCGGTCGTCAAGGCTCGAGTGAGGGCGTCCCTGATTGTAGAAGGCCAGATACTTGGCAATTGACGCTCGCGCCTCGGACGCGCTGTCGTAGGCGCGGAGATAAACTTCTTCGTATTTGACCGTGCGCCAGAGCCGCTCGACAAACACGCTGTCGCGCCAGGCGCCCTTGCCGTCCATGCTGATGGCGATCTTCGCGTCCAGCAGCACATCGGTGAACTCGAGGCTGGTGAACTGGCTGCCCTGATCCGTGTTGAAAATCTCGGGCCTGCCGTGCTTCGCCAACGCCTCCTGGACCGCTTCGACGCAGAAGGCCGCCTCCATTGTGATCGAGACGCGATGGGCCAGGACCCGTCGGCTGAACACATCGACGACCGCCGCGAGATAGACGAAGCCACGCCGCATCGGAATGTAGGTGATGTCCATTGCCCACGCATGGTCGGGCCGCTCGATCTTCAATCCGCGCAACAGGTACGGGTAGATCTTGTGACCCGGAGCCGGCTTGCTCGTGTTCGGGCGACGATAGACCGCCTCGATCCCCATGCGCTTCATCAGCGTCGCGATGTGGCCGCGACCGGCGTATACGCCCTCCCGCCGCAGCAACGATCGCAGCATACGCGCTCCCGCGAAGGGATAATCGAGATGCAGCTCATCGAGCCGACGCATCAAGGCAAGGTCCTCGGCCGAAACTGGCCGAGGTTCATAGTAGACCGTGCTGCGAGCCAGCTTCAGGACCTTCGCCTGGCGCACGATAGAAAGATCATGACCGCGGTCGATCATCGCTTTGCGCTCAGTAGGCCCGCCTTGGTGAGCGCGCCGGACAAAAAATCGTTTTCCAACGCCAGCTCGCCGATCTTGGCATGTAACGCCTTCAAATCGACCGGCGTCTCGGCCGATGTCTTGTCGTGCCCAAACACGCCGGCGGCGCCTTCCAGGAGCTGGTTTTTCCAGATCGTGATCTGGTTCGGATGAACATCAAACAGTTGCGCCAGCTCCGCCAGGGTCTTGTCGCCTTTGACCGCAGCCAAAGCAACCTTCGCCTTGAATGCCGGAGAATGCGTCCGGCGGCTCTTCTTCGTCATCTTCGCTCCTGATTCGCAGCAAGAATCCTCGCCGCTGTCAGGCAGAAAATCCACTCAAGCTACTGTCCGAATTTGCGGGGCCAGCTCTCTTGTGACCCGTCGTCGGCCAGGTGAGACTTTGTTGTTGCTGCCGAGCCGGCGTTCATCACGATTCCGCAAACACTGGTTTCAATGCCGCCAAGATCCTAACTCCAATCTATCGTTCTCCCGACAATAACTGGTCTAAGCGCGTACGAGACATCTCTTGAACCGGATTAGTGCACTGTCAGCGGGCTCCTTCAGGCGATCGGTCTTGACATATATCCGCTTGTGACGCCTCATTCCGGTGGCGCCGAACCAGTTCTTCTGCATCCACTGGCCTCATCTTTCGCTCCGATATCGTTTACTCAGCTCATCATGCTGTCGCGCTCATCCGCGCGAACAACATTGCCGCTTCCGATGGCCCTAGCCCAACGATGCCTACAAAGCTCGGCGGCGGCATTGGGATGCCCCGATGAGTGGGTCTCCACAGGTGCAGGCAGTATCGGCTGTTATTCACATACTGCGAATGTGGCGGATGCAGCTGCATGACGCACTCCTCTTCATCCCAGAACAGGTCTTTGACAAAGCACATCTCCTCCCAATTCGGACAACGCCGCGGCGTCGAGACAGCGACATGTTCCCAGCCAGGACGGACAAATCCACTTATCTTGAGTTCACACCCGCAAGGCCCCTGCACAAAGAACAGACCGCAAGGGCCTGATCCCGGAACGGTAGCGAACTGGCCGTTTTGCACGCGGCCGGCCTCCAACTTCTCTATGATCTGCGCTCGCACGCCCCCTCCTTTGCCTCTCGGATGGCCTTGAACTCGACGTAGATGACGTTGTCTCGCAACTCATTAACCGGCTGGGTCCTCTGCGCGGCGTTGCTACATCGCTCTTCAGCGAACCATCTGCCGATAAAGCTGCAGATGTCCATCGTCACTCTTCTCCTGTTATTAGTTTTCTAACGCTGGCATCGTGGCTGACGAACGCTCTCGAAGCTCGTTGATTGCCTGACTACGAGCCGCGCAGCTTCTGCGCGATGGCGAATAAGCCCGCAGATCGCACATTCCCGCTCATGGTGGCCCGACGGGGTTCGCTCACGGGACAACTCCGTCATCAAGCCCTCTCATGCGAAGCATCTTGTCATCCATGCCCGCCGGTGCTGGCCGCACATCGCCGAACAGAGCGCCCGCACCAGCAATTGTAATATCCGCCATCGAGCTTTCGTGCGTCCAGCAAGCGTTCGTGCCCCTGCCAATTCATGTCTCATGGCGACTTGCTTAAGTCCATGAAATCGGCGGCTCTTGGCTCATCGCCCGCCCTCAAGGAATCGCTCGTCATCATGGCAATGCTCTCAATAAACCTTTTGCATCTAAATTCCATGATGGTTCTCAAACCAGTGCGGCACCAGGTGACGCTTCGCGGCGATGTTGCTGCTTCGTGAGGTCGTACTTGATCATTCGCTGCTTTCTCGCCGAGTCTGAAACAGTGCCATTGAGCCATCTATGTGACCACGATTGAGTTGTATGGGGTCAAATCGAACGGGCTCACACCAGAGCCGCGGACGCCTGGCATGAACTGTCTTCGAGCCGATAACAGCCAGCGGATCGCCTACCATCTCGGTGCTCCTTGTAAGTCGGCGATCAGGAACAATGATTAATCGATCTCATTGACTGCAAATGCGACCGGCGGCCGATCTTCCCGCGTCACTACGATGCAACTCCTAACGCATTGTTTCCGGTATCGCGCACGCGAAGCGCTCACCTTTTTGCCGCTAATACGGGCGTTGTCTTTCAGAGGTCGACGTCGCGAATCCGACAACGGGCGGCGACTCCGTGTCGCCAACGCTGATAGCGCGCTTGTTTTTTTGCATCAAAGCCGTGCAGGCACTCCTCCGTCGTGGCATGTAGGTTGCTGTGGTGACGGAACGCGACCTCCCTGTACCGACGATGCGCGAGCATGTCATCGGCCGGATGCTAGCCGCGCAACAAACAGGGATTCTGATACTCGCGCTTTGAAAGAGGACTGCGAACTTATGAGTGATACGAGGCATGTAAGGCCTGGACTTTTTCCGCGGACCAGCGCGGCAGGTGATGAAATGACACATTGGCGCGCACCAAAGCACTCAACGATCAACCATTATGGCGCCGATTGTCGCTCCTGGCAGGCGCAAAGGAGGTGGAACCTGTGGCCTCTGGCCGCACTCCTCATAAATGCGCTGCTTTGGGCTGGTATCTACTGGATCATCGCAGCGTTCTTCTGAAATAATCTCGCGGCTGGCAAAGGCGCGAGGGGCTTTCCGACGCCCCTCACGTGCCGCGGCCGCAACGTATGCACACCATCAATCGGACGTGGAGACCTCTTCACAGACTTGGTCAAGCCCAGACTTGGCGCGGCTACCAGGATATAAAATCCGCACCTCCGACCAACGCAAACGAAATATTGAGGCATGACGCAGATGTCTCGAATTGGCGAAACTGATATGCGGCCAGCTTGCCCGCGTGGATTGCAGCGGCGATGAAGTGCCAAACACTGACCTGTAACAGCTCAACACGGCCACGCGAGGATGGCATCCGGCCTTCTACGTTCAGCGCGACGCATTGACTGCAGGCGGAAATCTAGGTTCGGCATCTTCATGATAAGAGGATTAGCTTTCGAGAAGCTGACTAAACGAGTAGACTGAAGTGACCGTTAGGCAGGCTGCCTGCTCCGCCTTCTCACTTAGTCGATCGTTAATAAGCCGAATTGGGCTGAACTGGACAGTTGAGCGTTGGCCAGAGTGAGAGCAGGAAGAGGGACAAAAGGTCTCTGAGCCAAGCCAGGACACGGCGGAGGTTGTGGCCAACGGCCGAGAGGAGAACGTTAGCGGCATCTCCGGCGCGGCCTTTGAGATAGCAGCGGCCAAGGTGACCTTCGTTCTTCATGTGTCCGATGATGGGCTCGATGGCGGAACGGCGGCGTAGCTCGCGCTTGATGACGCCGAAGACGCCGCGCTTCTGGCCCGAGATGAAGACGCGGCGGGGATTTTGTGTGTCGTGGCCGCGATATCCCTTGTCGACATAGGCCCGTTCGATCGGGCAGCCGGTGAGGCTCTCGGTGCGCTCGATGACGTCGCGAAGGGTGTGACCGTCGTAGGGGTTGTCCGGCAGCGAGCAGGCGTGGAGCACGAACAAGCCGCCGGGAGCTCTTTGGTTGTTGGTGACGATGGATGCCTTCACGCCGAACTCATAGGGCGCGGCGGCCTTGCCCTTGCCGATGCACTCGACCTCCGGAGCATGGAAGGAATACAGCTTGAAGCCGCGCTGGCGCTGCTGCTGCGAGCGGATCTGGGTGGCTCGGCTCAGCGGCAGGGCGAATGCCTCCTCCAGTGCGGGCTGGCCCTCGGTCTTGCGGCGAATGTCGCGGATGATCCGGCCCAGCCGGCTGCGCAGAAGGCGCAGCTGTCGCTGATGCCGGTTGAATTGTTTGGCATGAGCGTAGCGGCCCGCCATCATTGCCGCGCTTTTGGCCACGCGAATATAGGATTGCCGGAGCCTGACCCCGTGCTTCCTCGCCAGGCGGTTCAACCCGCGGATCGCTGCATGCAGCAGCTTGGCGTCGGTCGGAAAGCTGATGGCCTTCGGTTGGACGGTCGTGTCGACCGTGACCCGCTTGAGGTCCTGGCTGCGCAACGCACCGCTCGCGTGCGCCACCCGAAGGCTCTCGGCCAACAACCGCTCCAGCTTGTCGCCGAGCCGCTTGCGCCAGTGGCTCAGGTCTGAGCGCTCATGCGGGAAAACGTGCTGGAAAAACTCTTCGCCTGTGAAGAACTGGAAGTACGGATCGTGGACCCAGCGCTCGCACACCCCTTCATCGGACAGGCCGTAGATGTGCTTGAGCAGCAGCAATCCGATCATGAATCGGGTCGCGATACCCGGCCTGCCGTTGTCGCTGTAGAGCGGCGCGATCTCGCCGTCGATCCAGTCCCAATCGACCCTGCCGGCGAGCAGAACCAACTCGTGTCGCATGTTGGTGATCTGGTCCAGCCGGGACCGGAACAGATCGTTCGAGCCTGTCGTCCTGTGCTTCTTTGGTCGCATCGGTGCCTCCGATGCAGCACAGAATCACGGTTCGCAGCGGCAGGGAAATCCAAAATCGAAATTGCAGGGTTTTGGGCTGTGAAGCCTCAATCCCCTGCAATCTCAAATGCCGCCGCAACCGGAAAACAGACTCCCAATCAAGTGCTTGGAGGCTTGTTCACGGACAACCACTTACGTGTTGCGGCAAAGGACCGTCGGGATGCCTCGCCCTACGGTGCCGCCTCAACGTCCCGTGCAAGCGCACTGACTCGCCTGCTGAGCGACATTTTATTGGATCGGGTAGCGATCAACAGGCCGGGGCGTTTTTATGGAACCGCAGCGACGCTTTACAGCTCTTGCTCAGGCCACATCATCCTCGCCGCTGCGCGTCTGCCACACCTGGGCACGGAGAGCCAGCTTGTCATATTCCATGGCAATCTTAAGCAGCCTGTCTCTCGGTTTGCCGTCGGCGAGCGCTTCCGCCTTCTTTCGCGTTGCTTCCGCACGGCCTCGCCAGTGGTCGGGCTGGTAGAGTTTACTTTTCGGATTCATGCCGAGAGCATGCAATTCGTAGATCAAAGAAATGCGACACGGGCCTCCGTATAATAACGTAACAGCGACGCTCGTTGCCCGGCTGCCGAAGCGGACAGTCGCCCTGCACAGCCGCTATTCAGAAACGCCAAAGTGCGCATTGCAGCCGAAGCTCGTACGAAGATTGCACAGCTCCAACATCTTCAGACGATCGGACGCACGAAGGGGCTTGAATCGCACTTAGCGTTAGATTGTACGATCCTGGACACGTGGGAACGACCTCTGACAATCCAGACGCTTCCTGACAGGTCATGAGAATTGCAAATGTCTCAAACATCTAAACTCACCTGCCACGACCGCATAAGACCACAAGATCCTCCAGATGCCCGCTTGTCCGCGCTTCATCGGAGGTGTTCCTGTCGCAACTGGACGAATCGCGCGTTTCGAGATCTGCACGGCAGGCGCTCCCACCACCGTAGCCTCACCGGAACTGACGCAAGACGAATTCTCCATCCCAGATACCCCACCCACGTCTTCACATAACGTGGAACACAGGCGCGCGATTACACCAAAGATAGTCTCGGCGCGCGCCATCATGGTTCGCTCTGCACAATCGAATGCATCATCAACAATGCCTTGAGCGCACCTGGCTTTTGCCTGATCTCTCTGCCTCGCGATAACTGGCCCGGGCCCCTCGCGCCGGCTACGGGGTCATTAGTCGGCTGGCGGGTACGCTGAGCCAGAGTACCTAAGCACCTGTCACGCCCAAGCAATGCCTCGCGACTCCAGGCAGGCACCGACCGCACAATCGACCGGAAGCTCCAAAATGATCCCTTGCTGGACCAGTTCAGCCGCCAGTACTTCCCCTCTTCGGCTGGCTCCGCCACTTCGGCAGGTGTCGTTTCTGTCGTGCCGGACCGATGACCAGCACCGTACAGTCAAGACCGCAAAAGTGGAAGAACGAGCTTGCGGCACCGCGCTTAAGCAGTTCCGGCCTGTTTCCCCCCGGTTGACAGGTCATGTTGCGCTTTGCGCAAAGAACAATACCGCAGCCTCACCGATTTGAAGGGATATCATGACTCAAAATCACCGAGCTCAATTGGCTTCCAGCCTCACAATTTACTACTGCGCCATCGCTCTTGCGGTCGCAATGACAGCTGTGATGCCCGGGCCAGTCGACGCGCGCGATCAAGCGCCGACCGCAGAGGAGAAAGAGGCTTGCATGGAGGACGTGTTTCGCCTTTGTAGCAGCCACATACCAGATCGCACCGCTATCACTACCTGCCTCAGATCCAGACAAGCGAGCCTCAGTCAGCAATGTCGCTACGTGATCTCCGTGCGTGACACTGGCAAGAAAAGCAAGGACTCGAACTGAAGATATGGCGGCCTGTTCGTTTGCCTCATCCTCAGAAGTGGACCCAGCCTGACCAGCAGGACCGTCGCCCAAGGTCAGGTGACGAGCATGGCTCGCCTACAATTGACCGACGCTCTGGTTCAATCGCGCTTGTCTGGATCGGCGAATGCGCAAATTACCCTTCAATACCGGTCTGACCGCGAATACGGGGAGATAGCCGCACGTATCATCAAAACGTTGCACAAGCTTGGACGTCGTTCTGCAATTGCCCAGCATGAGGTTGACGAAGGGACCCCGGCCGTCTCAATGGCCGGCTTGGCCATTCCGATCAGCGGCCGCCCGCCGATCGCAAGCTATCTGAACATCGCGCAGATTATCGCTGCCGCCCACAAGGCGAACGCCGGCGCGATACATCCGGGTTATGGAGTGCTTTCTGAGAGTGCGGAATTCGCGAGGACAGTGTTAAAGGCCGGAATTGCGTTCATTGGGCCGGTTCCAGAAACTATCGAACTAATGGGCGATAAGATCCGCGCCCGTAATTTCGTTCAGGGCAACGGCTTCGCACCCTGCGCCATCGAGGAAGATGATCCGCCAACATTCGTTTCGAGAGCGCGGGCTGTTGGAGTTCCTTTGCTCGTCAAGGCCATCAGGGGACGGTGACGGCAAAGGAATGCTGATTGTACGCGACCATGCTACGTTGGAGGCAGCCATTGAGCAATCGAGCAGTGAAACGCGTCGCTGCTTTGGAGATGTCCGACTTGATGTTGAACGATATGTCGAAAGCCCTCGACATATTGAAGTACAGGTGCTCGGTGACTGCTTCGGTAACCTGATCCCTCTCTTCGAGCGCGAATGTTCGGGTGCAGCGCCGTTTCCAAGAGATCATCGAGGAAACGCCCACGCTGGCGCTATCGCCGGAATTGCGGACCCCGGTTTGCGAGAACGCTCCTGCTCTTCCTGCAGAATGCAACGGGCTTGATGGTTGGCCGCGAATATGAACGGCGTGGGATCACCAAGGACGCAAAGCTGATCATGGCGCGTCCGTGCCGACGTTTGCGATCATTTGTAATAGCTCGCACGGCGCAGGAACTTACGCTATGTCGGGACGCGCGTTTGATCCATGCGCTTTTCGACGCGCCGCAGTACGGCGTAGTCCGACTGTAAGGCGGGACCGAAGACCGGCGGCTCACCGCCTCATGTGGGCGGATCAACGGAACACGTCCATCGCTCTACGAAGGCTGTCCTGCGCACCTTCATTTGCAATCGGCTGGGGTTCTTTTGTAGAGCGGGCTCGATCTACCCAGCACCGATAGCCTCGAAGCAGGTAGAGGAAGCCGCTTCAACGCTCCACGACGGCGGCGCCGGAAAGCCATAAGGCTTTGAAGGATGCGGTGATCCGGCCGGAACACCGCGGTCAAGAGGGCGCTGCGGACGCGGCAAGCGGTCCCTAGACAGTGCCATTGGTCCCGGCGTCAAGCAAACTGCAAGTTCCAACTAGGCGGCGATCTCCTATCGACGGCACCATAAAATGAAGCTTGCCCCTCACGTAGCGTCAGGTTGTAGCCTCGCCAAGGTGCGCACACTCAACCGACTGCCGCCTCAAGCGTCAATGAGACCATGCCCCGTGGGGCGGGCAGCTGCATCAAGGCAACCGGTGCCAGGTCTCTTCAACGATGCTTCGTTGAACGGAAGAGCGCGAGGCTTGGACAAGGAACGTGTAAAGTTCGATGGAAGCGCTTAGATCAATCATCGGCAAAGTTGCCACCGGCGCCACTCTGACGCGTGAGGAAACTGCGTCAGCCTTCGAAAGCATGATGTCGGGGTACGCGACTCCCTCGCAAATCGGTGGCTTGTTGATGGGGATGCGGGTCCGGGGCGAGACGGTCGAAGAAGTCACCGGCGCCGCCTCCGCGATGCGGAATAGGATGCCGCGTGTCGAGGCGGCATGCGACCCCTTCGGTATCGCTGGCGCGAGCGACACCCTTATGTATTCGGTCAACGTGTCGACGTGTGCTTCCTTTATCGTCGCCGGGGCCGGCATTCCTGTCGCCAAGTATGCCAGCCGCGCTGCGTCTTCGGGATCAAGCACCGCAGACTTGTTGGTGCGGCTCGGCGTGAAGGTCGATCTCAAGCCTGAGGCCATTGCACGTTGTGTGCAGGAAGCCGACGTCGGCTTCATGTTTGCGGCAGCCCATTATCCGGCGATGCAGCGCGTCGGCCAGATCCGGAACGCACTTGGAACCCACACGATCTTTAATCTGATCGAGCCTCTGTCCAATCCGGCCAGGGTAAAGCGGCAGATCGTTGGGGTGTTCTCTGCCGAATGGGTCCAGCCCCTGGCGCACGTTTTGAAGAACCTTGGGGCCCAGTCGGTATGGGTTGTTCATGGCTCGGACGGGCTCGATGAAATGACCCTCACCGGTCCAACCTTTGTTGCTGCGCTTGAGGCGGGTATAGTCCGCACCTTCGAAGTGACGCCGGAAGAAGCCGGGCTCCCCCGCTGCCGCAACGACGCGCTGGAGAGCAGCGATGCCGAGGCTAATGCCGTTGCACTGCAAAATGCGCTTGATGGCGTACCAGGTCGATTTCGCGACGCTGCGCTTTTGAACGCAGCGGCGGCATTGGTCGTGGCCGGGCGGGCCTCGACCCTGCAGGAAGGCGTAGCACTTGGACAAGAATCACTTGATCGCGGCGCCGCAGCCGCTCGACTGAAGCGCCTGATCGCGGTTTCGAACGCGTGACAGCTAGGCTGGCCGATGTCCCAGTATTCCGACCAAGACTGCGGCTCACGAGCGCGACGATATTGCAGCCGCGAATGCGCTCACGTCTGTGGGATTTCAAGGAGCGTGCGCCGCCTGCACTCGCCCCGACCAAAGCAATTCGCGCTGAGCACGCGGCCCGAGAGCCAATTTTTTTTATCGAAGAGCCTGTTGCAGCCGGGGTTGCCGAGGTGAGCCCCCGACGAAGCGCGCGCTGCGCTCCGAAGGAGAAAATCGATGATGTCCCGGCAGAATATTGAAGCACTCGGATCTATTGCAATGATAGAACACATCATTCGGAAGTTTCGGGAATTGATCGATACAGATAGCTCGATCCCGCCGGAGCTGCGGGGTGCGCTGCACGCGACGCTCGATAAGCATCTTCTCGAGGCAAAAAAGCGTGTTCTCCTAAAAGTGCCTTAGGTGCGCCGCTGCCGTCTACGTGCGGAGAAACTCTGGCAGGCGCGCACCGGTACCGCAATCGGCATCATCCCATCCGCACGGGGGCCCAGCGAGGCTCCAGCCCAGCCGGTCGGATCGCGACTCCATGTGCACTTCGCCGGCCGCTCAGCGTGGTTTCCTGCTTGAGAAGGGTCCTATTGTGCGGCAATTCTCAGTTGGCCGCTGGATCGCTGATCCGGCCTACACGGCGAAATATTGCACGTCCGTCGGGTCATGATGGTAGCTAATCCAGCGGACACCAACGAGATGACGAACTCTCTTGACGCAAATTGCAGCGCTGAATGCTTGCGACACCAGACCGGCCGATCCGGCAGCCCGAGAGCTTGGCCATGTTCTCACAGGCTGCCAAAAAAAGCTTGAATCTGACGTAACGTTAAATTGTACGGTCTTGAGGTTGGCACCTATCTTGGTCTGCCGCCGGGATTATGAAGGATTGCGAATGTCTCAGCAGGTCAGATCCACGACCCGATGGCGCTACGGCTCGCTCGTAGCTTTGAATGCTTAGGCATTCAGGAACCGAAACTATGGGGCTAACCTGAGCCGAGCCACCAGAGAGCCGCGCGACACCGCGCCAAAATCAGTTCGCCGAACCGGTTTTGCGCTCTGTTCAAACTACTTTCCCGTGGCTGGCTAGGCATTTCCATGGCGCAAAGGTGCGGCTGACGGCGGGCCTCCGCAGGTTTCCTAAGATCCTGAGCTGCGAGTGCCGCTCCGCGTGATCCCGCGGCATCGGAAGATATTGCTTGGCATTATGGAGCATCCAAGTTGAAAGAGCCCGACGGCGTCAAGAAGGTCCTGTTAATCGACCATATTGAAGGCCAATGCCGTTGCATCATCGGCTTCAAAGATGGAGATGCCAGAGCGGCCTATATGTGCGGCGAGCCTGTATATCAAGGACGCGGCAAGAAACTATCTTCGTGGTGTGCCTATCACTACCGACAGATGCACACGACCGTCGCCGAGCAGAACAGAGTGAGCGATCAATCGCCCGAGATCCCTCAAGCAATATCCATTGTTCGCAGCCAATGACAACCATCCAGAACCAAATCCTGCCAAGGCGGTGCGATCATAGCCTGTACGAAGGCCAACCGAAGCATACGAGCGGGAGCTCGAACAAGCATTTCGGGGTTGCGACTGAAGCGCATCGGGACAATCGTGCTGTGCGGACCTGATGCGCATGGATAACAAGTTGGATCGCTGCATACTGATCGAGCGCGTCATTGCTGGCCTGGGCTTGCATCATGGCTGGCACCAGGGCTGCCAGCGTCGACCGGCCCCGCTCGAATGCATTAAGCGTGGTCTCCGGCATAAAGCGGGTGTGGAGCACCTTGTCGTATAGCGCGACGATCTGGGTCGGAAGAGCGCGGCGATCAGGATGGCGAGTCAGTGTCGCGGCGCGATGATGATCGCCGCGATGATTGTCGCGTGCAAGCGTTTTGTTGGCTCTGGTTGTCGCGGAGCGTCAATCAAGCGAGCGTTTTTTGTGTCGCGTGCTCCGGTGGCCGCCCTGGACCACGCTTTCGCTCGAGGGCAGTGCGCCTGCGATAGCTCTCGACGTTCATCTCGACGATGGTGGCGTGGTGAACAAGGCGATCGATCGCCGCGAGGGTCATAGCTGGGTCCGGAAAGACCTTGTTCCATTCTCCAAAGGGCTGATTGGCGGTGATCAGCAAAGAGCGTCGCTCGTAGCGTGCGCTGATGAGCTCGAACAGCACACTGGTCTCGGCCTGGTCCTTGGTGACATAGGCAAGATCGTCCAAGATGACGAGATCGAAGCGATCGAGGCGGTTGATGGCGCCCTCGAGGTTGAGCTCGCGGCGAGCCACCTGGAGCTTCTGCACGAGATCGGTGGTGCGGGTGAACAGGACGCGCCATCCGTTCTCGATGAGGGCCAAGCCGATTGCTGCCGCCAAGTGGCTCTTGCCTCCACCGGGCGGACCAAACAGCAGCAGATTGGCGCCCTTGCCGAGCCAGCCGTCGCCGGCGGCGAGTGCGGTCATTTGCGCCTTGGAGATCATCGGCACGGCCTCGAAGTCGAAGCTGTCAAAGGTCTTTCCGGTAGGCAGCCGCGCCTCGACGAGATGGCGCTCGATGCGGCGGCGGCCGCGCTCAGCGATCTCGTGCTCGGCAATGGTGGCGAGGAAGCGCGCCGCCGGCCAGCCTTCTTTATCGGATTGCTCGGCAAATTGCGGCCACAGCGCCTTGATGGCGGGCAGCCGCAGCTCGTTGAGCAACAGATTGAGGCGCGCGGTGTCGACTACGTTGGTTGTGCTCATGCGGCGCCTCCGATCTCGGCGGTACCGATGAGGCATTCATAGGTGGCGAGCGGTGCGAGGCGTACCACGACGTTCGGCACCTGGGCGGGATCCGGGGCGAAGTGAGTACGTAGCCGGTTGAGGTCGGGCAGCCGGCCGTCGTTCAGGTCGGCCGTGAGCTGATTGGCGAGTTCGGCCTCGCAACCGCGCTCATGGGCGAGTGCGAGGAGATCGACCATGATCCGGCAGGCCTTCTTGTCCGGTAAGCGTTTGCGCAAGACGTCGAAGGCTCGGCGGTAAGCTTCCCGGGGGAACAGCTGGTCGCGGTAGACCAGGTTGAGGAGCGCCATCGGCTTGCGCCGCAAGGAATGGATCACGTGCCGATAATCGACGACCTGATCGTGCTTGCCATTGGGATGCGGCCGCCCGCGCGGCAAGGTGAGGAGATGCGTGCCGCCGACAAACACGTCGAGGTGATCGTCATACAGGCGCACCCGCAGCCGATGGCCGATCAAGCGCGACGGCACCGTGTAGAACACCTTGCGCAAGGTGAAGCCGCCGGACGACGTCACGTGGACGATCACCTCTTCATAGTCCGACGTGCGGCGGTCCGGCAGATCCTGAAGTGCGCTACGTTCACTGTCGATCCGCTTGGCGTTGCGGGCATTGCGGCGGCTGGCGATCTCATGGATGAAGCCACGATAGGCAGCCAGATCGTCGAAGTCGGCGGTGCCACGCAGCAACAGCGCGTCGCCAATCGCTCGCTTGAGATGACCATGCGAACTCTCGATCGCCCCGTTCTCGTGGGCGATGCCACGATTGTTGCGGGAAGGCCGCATGCTGTAATGGGCACAGAGGTCTTCGTATCGCCGCGTCAGATCGTCTTTGGCGTCGCGGTCGAGATTGCAAAAGGCGGCCGACAGGCTGTCGGTGCGATGCTCCCGTGGCGCCCCACCGAGTGACCACAAGGCATTCTGCAGGCCTTCGGCCAGAGCGACGAAGCTCTCACCGCCGAGCACGACATGGGCGTGCTCAAACCCGGAATAGGCCAGCCGGAAGTGATAGAGACGATGGTCGAGCGGTACGCCCGCGATCGTGACACCCAATTCGCCCATGTCGGTGAAGTCGGACAGGCCGCGCTGACCGGGTTCGTGGGTCTGGCGGAAGATGACCTCCTGCTCCTCGCCGTGGATCGCCCGCCAGGCCCGGATCCGGCGCTCCAGCGTGCGACGGATGCCGGCGCCGAGCTCGGGATGGCGTCGGAGCAACTCCTCGAAGATCGTGACCGGCCGCACACCGGGGGCGGCCTTCAGCATCGGCACGATATCTGTCTCAAATACGCGGGCCAAGGGATCTGGCCGGCGACGGCCGCGGGGAGCCTTCTTCTGCGACGGAAGGCGTCGATCCTTCTCGATCCGGTAAGCGGTCGAGGTGCTGAACGACGCCTTGGCGGCGGCCACGGGTGGGCTATCGGTCTGACGGTACTTCATGTAGAGCCTCATTTGGTGATCGGTAATGTGTCGGCCTGGCACGCGAGTGATTCCTCTTGGCGGAAGAACCACTTGCATAACCAGCCGGCCGCGATCACCAGTCGGCGCGGTCCGCTGTGGATCGCGCCGACGCCGGGCTCGTAACTCCGGTCGGGCTACGCCCTCCCTGCGTCATGAGCCCGGCGTAGCCCTCTCATCATGGTCGACGCTCCACTTCCATCCTGTTCGCCGCGCGGCATTGTCGAGCGCTTTGACAAAATGAAAAGTGCTCGGCGGCCGCACGGCGCCAATTCAATGATACGAGGATTGCGCCGAGCCTCGCAGCAGGCATAGAGCAACGCCAGATAATCAGGTCTATTGAGGCTGACGATCGCGATCCGGTCTCCCCTCTGGACGCCGAGCTGGCTCTTGAAGGCGCGGGCGATCCGCTCGATCTGTCGATTGAGGCCGGCGTAGCTGAGAGTCTGCCCCTGACTATATTTAAATCGCTCAATTCATCCGAACTTGCCCAAGCTTTCGATCGCGCGCTGGAAAGCGGTACCCTGAGGACGTGAGGTGAATGTCTGCTTCGTCTCGTTAGAGCATTTTCCGACCGGAATGAATCGGGTGGGGATTCCCAAAGCGGCGCGAGTCAGATTCAAGCTGCATGCTGGCGAGGGAGGCCAGCATGTATGGCCAGGGCGCTTTCGGTTGATCTTCGCCAAAGGGTGGTAGCAGCGATTGACGGTGGCATGTCCTGTCGACAGGCTGCCGAGCGCTTTGGTGTCAGCGCGGCCAGCGCGATCCGCTGGCGCGGTCGCCTCAAGGAAGTTGGCGACATCGTTCCTAAACGCCAGGGCGGTGACCGCAAATCGCAGCGCATCGAAGCGCATTCGCAATTGATTCTGGAGGCGGTGAACGCGAAGCCGGATATCACGCTCGCCGAGTTGCGAGAACTGTTGAAACGTCGTGGAATATCGACTGGCATCGCGTCGCTCTGGCGTTTTTTCCAGCGCAGAAAGATCACACTTAAAAAAAGACAGCGCACGCCGCCGAGCAACGGCGCGGCGATATAAATGCCGCGCGCGAGGAGTGGTTCGAAGGGCAAATCGATCTTGACCCTGAGCGTCTCGTTTTCATCGACGAAACCAGCGCCAACACCAAAATGGCGCGGCTTCACGGGCGCTCGCCACGCGGCGAGCGATGTCGTGCAGCTATCCCACACGGACATTGGAAGACGACGACATTCACCGTTGGATTGCGCTCCGACGGTCTGATCGCGCCGCTTGTTCTGGACGGCCCAATGGATGGCGACGCTTTCCTGGCCTACGTCGAGCAATTGCTCACCCCATCGCTGCGGCCGGGCGATACCGTTATCATGGACATGTGTGGACGCCCCCGTTGGTGCAAGAAGAATCTTTCGCCCCGCGGGTCACTTCAAATTCCGCCGGGTGTGGTCAGTCAAATTCCTCCACCCGCGAGGCAGGACAAGGGACTGTTAGTTTGAGTTTGTTTCCCGGGCAAGAGCTTCAGCGGCTTCTTTGAGCCGATAGCTGCGTCCGTCGAACTCAAGCAGATGGCAATGATGCATAAGGCGATCGAGGATCGTCGTGCTCATAGTGTTGTCCCCAAGGTATGCCCCCCAATCCTGCACGACGCGATTGGAGGTGACGATGACGCTGCGGCGCAGTTTGTAGCGCTGATGGATCAGGGTCTGCAGCAAAGTGCCGGCGTCGTCGGGGATGGCGCGTGCGAGGAATAGATCGTCCAGCACGAGGAGATCGCAGTCGATGATGGTTCGCAGCCGGACCTCGCGTTGTGCCGGAGAGTTCAGGGCGTAGCGGTGGAAGAAGTCGTCGGTCTCAAGATACTGGACCTTGTGGCTTTGCAGGATCGCCTGATAGGCAATCGCCTTGGCGATGTGCGACTTCCCGGTGCCAGGTTTGCCGACAAGCAGAGCGTTCTCGCCAGCGGCAATGAACGCCAGGGTGTGGAGCTGGAAGCAGGTCTGACGTGGCAGTTTGGGATTGAAGGACCAGTCGAACTCGGCGAGCGTCAGCTTTTCGTCGAGCCCGGATTGCTGGTATCGCCGCTCGATAAGACGGGACTGACGACGATCCAGTTCATCCTGCAGGATAAGGGAGAAGGTCTCGAGGAAGGGCTGGTTGGCGCCCTGCGCCTGGAGCACGCGCGTCTGCAGCGTGTCGCGGACACCCGACAGGCGCAGCTGTCGCAGGCAACGCTCAATTTCCGGCATGGTCATCATGTGGCTAGGTCTCCAGTTTAAGGTGAGAAGGTGCAGCGGGAGCGCTCGTGGCGCCGGAGCTGGCCGGGGTTGCGCAGGCGACACTAGCGCGGATTGCCGTGGCGTGATCGTCGTGAGCCTCGGCCTGCCGACCATTATCGTCGGCGTCGCGCCGCACAGCGCGGCTGAAGAGGTCGCCGTATTCCGCGGGGGTACGGATCAGCGGATGATCCTGGGTGAGCGGCGATGCCGGCTGTGGCGTCACTCCAACCTGCTCGATCGCCTGTTCGAACAACCGCTCGACGGTCGCACGCACGTGCTTGTAGCGGTAGATGCGGTTGTCGATGGCGTGCGCGCAGGCCTGCTCGACCAGCCGCGCCGGATACTTCCGGCCCAGCCCGACAATGCCCCACATCGCGCGCTGTCCGGGGCGCCCTTCGGTGTCGAACACCTGCTGGCACAAGGCCCTGGTCTGCGGTCCGATGCGCTCGGCGCTCGCCAGCAGCACGGCGGTTTGCCGCGACGGGTTGAACGGCCGTTCGCTGGTCGGCAGGACGACAGAACCGGGGTGCGCCATCCGGGAATGAACACGCAGCAGCGCACGGGTGTGGCGATCACGGATCTCGATCGTGGTGGTGTAGATGCGCACGACGACCTGGCTGCCGATCGGCGCGGGCCGCGCGGCGTAATAGCTGTTGTCGACGCGCACGGTGGTGTCGTCGCAGACAGTCCGAACGACCTCGGTGAAGATGCGGAAGGCAGCCACAGGCAGCGGCCGCAGGTGCGGCTTCTCTTCCTGGAACATCGCCTCGACCTGACGGCGCGTGCTGCCGTGGATGCGTTTGGAAGCCCAGTTCTCCTCCCAGTGCCTCAAGAACTCGTTTTGCGCCTCCAGCGTCTCGAAGCGCCGTCCGGCCAGCGCAGTGCCCTGGGTATGTTGAATCGCATTCTCGACGCAGCCTTTCCGATTTGGATCGGCCACGCGCGCGGGATCGGCGACCACGGCGTAATGAGCCAGCATCGCGCTGTAAATCGGGTTGAGCTGGGGCTCGTACAAATCCGGCTTGAGGACGCCTTCCTTCAGGTTGTCGAGCACGACATAGCTGGGGACCCCGCCAAAATACCGGAACGCCTCTTCGTGGAGCTGCGCCCAGACTTGTTGGCTGGACTTCCAGACTACCCGCCGGAAGCTGCGCCGCGAGTAGCGTAGCGTCATCACGAACAGGCGGGGACGACGGTACCGCCCGCTCTTCGGATCAACCGTCGGCGCGCCCTCGCCATAGTCGACCTGAGCTTCCTCGCTGGGGAGGAACTCAAGACGATCAAACTGCTCAGGATCAGCGTGCCGCAACCGGCGCACAAACCGCTTGACACTCTGGTAGCTGGACGGAAAGCCAAATTGATCAACCAGGTCCTGGTAAATCGCCTGCGCTTCCGCTTCAGCGGACCTGTTCTTCGATCCACGTCCGATGCGCTTCGCAAGCCGAACGGGCCAGGCTGCTGGTGACCGTCGCTTCCGATGTCCCAAAAGCCGGTGGTCGGGGTGGAGGAATTTGGCCGTCCGCGCTCACCGGCCGGTGGTCACTTCCCCGGGGGAATTTGCCTCCGCACCAGCCCGCAGCGCCTGATAACGCCGGATCGTCTTGCGATCGACACCCGTCAGCCGGTGAATCTCGCGCTGGCTGGTGTTGCGATCAAGTAATGTAAGTACGGTGCTTTGCAGATGTCGCTTCAAGACGTTCAACTCCCCGGCCCCTTGCTGGCTAAAGGGGTCGAACATAAACGTCCTGCCTGACCGGCTACTGCTGTTCAGCGGCGCTGACGGCGATCATCAGGTGGGGGAGTTTCAAGTGACCATACCCGGGGGATTTTGACCGACCCACGGGGTTCGAAGAGTGCGGAGCGTGGTCGGGTGCTGACATGTGTCCGGCCTTTTGTTGCGGCATGTCACATGCCGCTGGCCCGTATGGGAGTTCGCGGAACGGGTCCAATTCAACTTCGCGTGCTCGAGGCGCGTATCCATGATTAAAACGAGCAAAGCCATCCCATCGGTTGAGCAGATAATTGATCGGCTTGATCACGTTTGACGAACGCGAGAGCCGGGCGGATTCCGCCCGTAGCCAAGCCTCAAAATCGCTCAGCAGCGGCGCGCTTCTGTCTTGGCGGACCCGCAGCCGCTCCTCGGCATTCAACCCATGGATCTCGCGCTCGATCTCGAACAGCTGGTCAATTCGAGGCACCGCTTCCAGCGCAATGGGCGAGATCGCCGCCGCCGAAGCGCCTCAACGTCGACGCCCGCATCGACAATGACGCGCCGCCCGCCAGCCAGCTCGATCTCAATCCGACGCTCCGTCGAGTGTGCTGTCGCGCTCTCCGATGAAGCCGCCACCGACGCCACAGGCCCATCCTCGGCCACAACTGCCCTGACAAAGCCAGCCTCGGATTTGGTCCGCTCCGCCGCGAAGGCTCTTCGCCAAGTCACCAGCAGAGAACGCGACAAGCCGTATCGCCGCGCTGTCGCCGCAACCAGCCGCGGCTCGGACAGGCTCTCCAAAACAATCCGCGCCTTCTCCTCCTCAGACCAACACCGCCGCCGGCCCGTCTCCACCACTTCCAGTCGATTCAGCGCACTGATCGTATGGCTGTCCATACGTACAGTTCTCAACCATCAAGCCAGCCCGTCGCAAGGCGTCTTTCCTCGGAGGCTTACCCTGCGCCAACGGCGTAAGGCAGCGCAACGCGCAAGACGGCCTCCCCGGCCTCTAATCAGCGCTCGTGTCAAGTCTACCAAAAAACTCCGCAATCATGGCCGTTCTGCTGCCGGGCTATGCGGGGCGGTTGCACGCGGGAGCCGAGACGGGCGGCGAACTGGACGGCGCTGTTGCGAGACCCAGCGGAGTTACTCTTCCGAGCGGCTTTAGCCGGCGACCTTTCGTTGGGCTTTAAAAGAAACGTCTATGTCCCAACCTGGTTCTTTCACAAGATGGCCGAGCTACCAACCTCATCTTCTGATGAGCTCACCCGATACCCAACTCATTCAAAGGCCATTTCAACCACCTCAATCACAGGCCACCGGTAGGGCTTCCGACGACCCGGCGGTTCGCGCCGGTGCGTTTTGAACAGAAGTAGACCAACGATCGGCGCTCCCCGGTCAGCACAGGCTTCACCTCATGTCGGAGCCTACATGTGGTGACAAGCACGGCGCCAAAGGGCGGTCGGAATACCTGCTGTTCGTATCCGCTTGGATATACCACGAACTCCCCCCCATCGAAGTCTCTCGCGAGCTGCACAATCACCGAGTACTCGAAATCCGGGTCGCTCGCCGCATCCCGATGCATGCCAACAAAGGAACCAGGTGGCATACGATGCATTTGGCATCGGCGAATCACGTAATCTGACGATGCCCCCAAGATCTTTCTTACCGCGACTCTGCGGTCTTTCCTTTCAAGTAGTTCCATGATCTGCCCTGGAGCTGCACCACTCGCGTTGCTAGGAGCGCGGCCGGGCGGGTCTACCCTCACGCGTTTGACAAAGACATGGTGCGAGTCGCCGGCATCTCCTTCCCGCACTTCTTCTTCGGGAATCTCAGCCTGCAGCTGATCGATCCTGGCCAAGTCATCTTGGGTGAACAATATCTGGGGGCCGATCACGACCGTCCCCTTCACCAACAGCTCTATGCGGTATTTTGTCAGAGCTTCTTCTGAAAGCAGACGGGATTTATCATTCATTGCGCGCGCCATTCTAGTTCACTCCAGGGCTTCAATCTTCGAGGCAGGGCTACCGGGTCCTGGCGCATATAGCGGAATGCTTGCTCCCAATGCTCGCCATCGAACTCGTTTATTCTTATGCATTCGATTATCCAGGCATCGAATATTTACGGCTGAATCCGGAAGGGTTCGACTGCGGCCTATAGAATGGCTTTGGGCCACAAAGCCGGCAAAACGTGTGCCGAGCGATGTTCTTGTTGAACTGGTACGCAGTGAGGAATTCTTCGCCGCACTTAATGCCGAGCCTATCGCCAGGTACGAGCAAGTGCAGAAATCCAGACATTTGGCAGATTGAGCAATTGCATCGAACTGCAGAAGCTCTCGTGGCGCTCGGACGCAGAACTTGACAGAACCACAATGGCAACGGCCATGGTGTTCGATCTCCGAGTGACCATCTCCCTCACGTGAGACGATTCGGAGCAGATCGCGGCACCACAGTAAGCTGAGCCGATAGGCTCGATCGAATTCATTCAAAAAGCGACCATTAAGGTCTGCCGGGACAAGTTCGCCAAGCAGCCGGCTTGTCATTTCTCTGTGATACTTCTCCGCGGGATCTTCTCCGCGGACATGGCTGCGGAAATTCTCAAGATCGTCAGACCGCGCCTCAAAGGTTTTTACCAAAGTGGTCCGCCGCGACTGGATCATGTCCGCAGCGTGTAGCTCAAAACCGACCATGTAGGCGCAACCCACTAGGGGGTCTTTCGATGACAATCCGGCATAGAGAGAATACAGGTACCGCTTCGTCGTGGCACTGTAGTTGGTCCGCACTGCTCTGCCGAGTAGTCGCGAAGCATTCTTTCTAAAGAGGTTTGAGTGGAGGTTTTCAATGACCGGAATATCGGGTAGCGCTGCCTTGCCGCCCTGGGGAACTCGGCGATAACCACCCCTCTCATCCCAACAGTTAAAATTTGCGACCATGCTGGTCAGTTCAATGTCCCTCGCACGATCTCGATTGTGATGCATTGCATCGAATATGAGATCCCTTTGCGACTCTGCCTGCAGGTACGAGAACGCCTGTGACATCGCCAGGTATTCAGGCATCAGGATAGCGACCTGGTCTTCGGACATCTCCACATCGAACGGGTGCGGGCCGAACAGGGCTCGCGCTTGCTCAGTCAAATACTCGCAGCATATCTGCGGAGGCTGATCCGGTGGAAATCGAGACGCTTGAGATGTCATTTGACCTATGGCGATGAGGAGAGAACGAAGCCACTTCGTGTCCGGACCGGCTATTGGCCGCCGCGGAGATCTGCAACTTCGTTGGTTCGATGGTCGTATGATCGCGTTCACCATCGAGGCGAACTTCCTCGTGCCGACGTTCACGTACCAGACAGCGGCATGCTCAATCCTGCTCACGCGATGTCCACCAAATTGAGCGGCGGCGATCCAGTCGGATTCCGGACCATGAGCAGTCCGATGCCGTGAATGCCCGGCACGGCTAGCAATCGCTTGTAGAGTCATGGTGAGATCTTGCCGGCGCACGCCATCGGGAAGCTAACGTCACTGCGCGAGTCGCCCGGGCGCTTCCAGCTTTCGCGATCTGTCGTGGATGAATCAAGCCCTCGCGGTTGCTGCTCCTGCCAGTTCATCGAACGGCTATGACCTACGTACAACATTGCAAGGATCAATCCGCATCTACCTGGCGCTTGACGCCTTTGGCCGCAAGCTGCGCGAAATGCCGGCTGCTGGGCGGCACGAGCGTCTCAAAGAGACCGCCGCTAGTTTTCGCGTTGCGAGCGCCGCCATATTGTGTTCTTGCACGTTTACAGCAATCACCGTGCCAAAACCGTGCACTCGCCCCATAAGGTTATGAGTGCGTTGACGAAACGCTGGCGACCGACTCCTCATTGCAAGTGTATTGAACCTGACAGGACTTGCACGGCCCTCGGAAACCAAACAGCGAAGAGCCAGCGGCCACTCACAATGGGTATAGGGCTGTTGAATTGCGAACATTGCTCAAAAGGCGACACATAGGTGGGCTTTGCGCCCTGAACCGCGCGACAGCACTTTGGGCGTTCAAGCGGCATCGCGCTAGCATGGTGATCCTAGTCGCTGACGTGTTCCGTCTTCGTTCGTAACAACTACGCGCGAAGCAGTCGTCGAATACGACCACACAGTGGGGGTCTGCACGCATGCGCAGCCCTTAGTCGATGCGCCTGATCGCAGCCAACTCGGGGCATCGATCGGTCTACGGAACATGCAGTCCCGGGTGATCGCGAGCGATCGAAGAACGCCATAGACCAGAATGCGCAGGTCGCGGGCTGAGATGCGTACTACATCTTGCGCGCTCTCACTGGACGGTGCCTCTTGCCCTTGGTACATCCTCGGACCGTTTCCGATCTATCGTTGCCAGGGCTCTCCAGATCACGCGTCACGGACAAGTGCCGCAAGATCGGTTTCGAGCTTCGGTTGATACTTGAAAATAGCGTCTATCAACGCCTGTGCCGGTTGCTCGGCGGCCTCAACCAACGTTGCCTTCTCAGCCCGCGCAGAGGGAGCGAACACTCGTTTGACGACGGTCGGCGAGCCCTTGAGGCCGCATTTGGAGACGTCTTCGACACCGGCATCGTGCGCGCTCCATTTCACGATTTGGGCACGCGCGGCACGCAAGGCATCCGCCATCGCGCCGCGCCGAATCTGATTCGTTGCCTCCAGCATGGTGATGAGACAGGGCAGCCTCGTGTGCAGCACCTGGACACCACCTTCGGAGCGTCGTTCCGCTTCAATTGTATGGGCGGCGAGATCTAAGGATCTGACCTTGGCAACGTAGGTTAGCTGCAGTACGCCAAGCCGCTTTGCGATGCCGGGCCCAACCTGCGCGGTATCGCCGTCGATGGTCTGCTTTCCCGTGAAGATAAGGTTGGTCGGGCCGTATTCCTTACCAATTTTTCGGATGGCTGTTGCAAGTGCATACGTTGTGGCCAGGGTGTCGGAGCCCGCAAAACAGCGATCGGTGAGGAGTACGGCGCGATCGGCGCCATAAGTCAGCGCCTTTCGCAAGGAATCTTCCGCCGATGGCGGCCCCATTGTAAGCACGGTAATTTCGCCGCCGAACCGATCGCGAAGCTCCAGCGCGGCCTCGAGTGCGAAGAGGTCATATGGATTGATGATGGTCGGCACTCCCTGACGCATGATCGTATTGGTCACGGGGTGCACGCGGATCTGCGCCGAGTCCGGAACCTGTTTGATGCAAACGACATTGTGCACGGAGTTGCTCCAAAAAGTTGCGACAGCTGCGAAGAGAACAGCAAGTGTTGTACCATCGCCATCCTTTTGAAATCGGCTTGCCATCACAGTGGCTAGAGCGGGTAATGCGCCCCTCTAGCCCGCTCTTCCTGACGAACGAATGCTGACACAAGTCGGGGCTGCGACAGCGCTGTTCCGCAGGGCACGCCAGCCGAGTGACGCCAGGACGGCTTGCGACAGACTACCGCCGCTAATCACGAGCGGGCGGCGGACCGGTTGACGGTCAATGAGAATTGCCGCTAGTCCGGCTTGATGGACGAATACGCGTGATAGCTCGTCTGATGTCGAGCAATTGACGGCTCGCGCTTGCAGACCGAAGGTGACGCTCTGTATGTCGTGGCGCGCAAATCCATCTCTCACCGAACCAGGTGAGTTTGCTTGCGACAGCAGTCTCGGAAGCGAGCGGAGCGGTTTCGGTCGTGGCCAAGTCGCCGCCGAGGGCGGACCCGTTCCTTTAAGATTGCAATGAGATTGGCCACCGGAGATCGTCCTCACATAGCTATTTGGCTCAACTGTGATAGTAAAGGTTCCGGCCGATTTTGTCGTTCAGAACCGCTTTATTTCGATTCCGTATTTCCTCAGCGCGTAGCCGATCTGGCGTGGCGTTAGTCCGAGCAGGCGCGCTGCCTTTGCCTGCACCCAGCCAGATTTTTCCATGGCCGCAATGACCCGTTCGCGATCGGCCATCTTCGCGCCGCTTACGAGAACTGTGCCGGGAGGAGCCAGTGAGGTCAGTTCGCTGCCGACGGACGGGACCGGCGGGGTCGCTTCAGCTAGCGGAATGATGGACTTTCCGGGCACCGGCGGGATGGGTGCCGGCTGGTCTGGCCTCCCGTCCGATGTACTTTTCCACAGCATCGCGGAAAGGCACTGGGCCTGGTGGCATGCAAAGTCAGTTCTTACGATCGATGATCCGGCGCACAGCGTCGCTGTCCGCTCGATGCAGTTTTCGAGTTCGCGGACATTTCCCGGAAAGCCGCACTTCATCAGAACATCGATCGCACTCGCCTCCAAGGTCAGCGTACGGCCGTTCTCGTTGTTGAACTTTCTGAGGAACTCGCTGGCAAGCAGCGGAATATCACTGCGTCTTTCGCGCAGCGGTGGCAACAGCAAGGGAACTACGCTGATGCGATAGTAAAGGTCCGCGCGGAACTCACTCCGTGCCACGGCCTCTTCAAGGTTCCTGTTGGTCGCAGCTATGACTCGAACATCGACCTTAATCGTCTGGTTGCTGCCGACGCGCTCGAACTCCTGCTCTTGCAGGACGCGCAGCAACTTCGCTTGGAACGGAGCTGAAATCTCGCCGATCTCGTCAAGAAATAGCGTTCCTTTGTCAGCAAGTTCGAAGCGTCCCTTGCGCGAACTGAACGCACCGGTAAAGGCACCTTTCTCATGGCCAAATAATTCCGATTCCAGGACGGTCTCAGGAAGCGCCGCGCAATTCAGCTTAACGAACGGCCGCTTGGCGCGGGACGACGATTCGTGAATGGCCTTGGCTACGAGTTCCTTCCCGGTACCGGATTCGCCACGCAACAGAACCGTGCTTTTCGATTTGGCTACAACCGCAATCTTCTCGAGCAGCCCGCGCAGCGCCGGGCTGTCGCCAATGATCCCATGGACGTGTAGCTTCTTGCGCTCTCGAGCGGGCTGCCTGAGGTCAAATATCTGCTTTTGTAGACGGTCTTTCTCCGCCACCAGTGGTTCGCGATCGCAGGCGAACACGCGGTCTAACTTCACTGTTTGTCCCACGAGGTTGGCGATCATGGCGAGCAGCCGCGCATCGTAATCGATGCGGAGGCTTGACCTATCGTCGCGGATACGGTCGATCGTCAGAGTACCCACAACCTTCGGACCAATGCGAATCGGAACCCCGATGAACGACACTGGCATATTATCGGAGGCGCCGAGCACTTCCCGGTCGTCAGCGCTGAATGCCGGCTCGGCGGCCACGTCCTCGGCGACAAGAGGCCTGTCTGTCGCGACGATCTGATCGATTGCCTTCCGTGGCAGGCGCATCCGGTAACGCTCGTCGCTGCCTTCGCTCCAGCCGGCGCCCACTGTAATGTCCGGCATGCCGTCATCGTCGAACAGTGAGACGATGCCGTGTCGCATCTGCACAAACGATTGCAGAAGATCAACAACGTTTGCCAATGTGACTTCGAGCGGACAAGGAGCCGTGAGTATTTTCGATATTTCGAAGATGCCGGCTAACGCACTCTCACGCAACGGCTCCCCCGAGAGCTTATGCTCCGGCTCAAGTTGCGAGGCAGGTCTTTCGAGTGAGGAAGGGATATCCAGCATGAGGCGGCCTCCGTTGTCTTGATGATCCTCCGTAGCACCTTGTTCGGGTTTGCGAGGTTCGTTTTGCATGTCACTCTCGATCTAGTGCCAAGTGTTGACGAGATGACACAGAACCGTAACACCTTTTCATGGCACGACGGTAAACTTACAGTGTGCCTTTTTCCTTTTGCGGAATGTGTGCGCGTCGTCAGCGGAGAGCATAAGTACCGCTGCTGCAGCTCAAGTCACTGCGGCGCCAAGGCTTGGCCAATTCACAGATGTTGCCCACCATCGATCGGCACCTCGGCCCCCGTGACATAGCTCGCCGCATCCGAGCACAGGAAGAAGATGACCTTGGCAACTTCATCCGGGGTTCCCACTCTGCGCAAGGGGATGTTTGGCACGAGACGCGCTTCTGTGTCGGGCGATAACATGTCCGTCCTGATTTCGCCGGGCGCGATCGCATTCACGCGAATGCCATGCGGCGCATAATCATGGGCCATTTCGCGTGTGAGGCTTGCAAGCGCAGCTTTTGAGGTCGCATAGGCACTGCCGGCAAACGGGTGCACCCGCGAGCCCGCGATCGAAGTCACATTCACGATCGATCCTGACGCGGCTCTTAGCTCGTCAAACAAACCCTGCGCCAGCATGATCGGGGCCACCAGATTGAGATGGAACACGCTCATCCAGGTCTCGGTTGAAGTCGTCAACGACGTCATCCGATCGCCAGTGGGCGTTTTCGGCGAGACACCAGCATTATTCACCAGCGCGTGCAAAGGAGCACCTGCCAAGCGCTTCTTGACCTCGCTGATCGCGCGCGGCAGCATTCGATGATTGCTCAGGTCGATCTGGACATGATCCTCGTTCCCTGCCTCCCAGGGGCATCGCTTGCTGTCGAACGGTTGGCGCGCGCAAGAAATGATGCGCCAGCCCGCCTCCGAAAACAGCTTGGCAGTGGCATGGCCAATTCCGCGCGATGCCCCGGTCAGCAACATCGCCTTATGTTCTCCGCGATGAATACGGGCATTATCGGCGTGAAAGAGGCAACCCAGGTGTGTTTCGGGCAGCTGACCTCTGATCAGATCGTCATTCGGCAGATCGAGACCCACGCCCGCCTCCTCTCCTATTGCGTCGGCGCACGCGTAGCAGAATTTGCGCCACTGCGATGCACGCAAATCAACTCCGTTTTTGCGTCCTAATGTCGCGCACGCGGAATGCTTGGTGGGTTCAAGACACCGTGCGTGTGCTCTGCGACAACGATGGTGCATTACCTACGTAATGTCACGAGCACACTCGCCTGCGTCAAGACGAGGGTGCAGCCGCGCTCTCTTTCCTGATCGCGCAACCGAGGAGCCAGCCGATGGGCACCGCCTCTCGTTGGAGGAACGATCGATCAGGATAGCGGCCCGCGGCCAGTAGCCGCGTCAACTCGAAAACTGACGTTACCAGCTTCGTGCGTCAGATTTGTCGGCAACTGATGCTGACTTTATCGCGCTCTGCTCTGCAGTGTCCGGCACTGGCACTTCGCCGGATTGGTCCTGGACCACGACCTGGCTTACTGGATGTTCAGCCCAACATAGTGGCTCTCGAGACCGCCGCTCCGCACCAGCGCGTGCCCGACCGCAACTACGGAACTCACCGGCTCTACGGAGACCCTTTCGATATGTTCGTCCGCGACCGACCACCGATTAGCTTCCACTCGCGGTCCGCGCAAGGCGAAGACGTGTTCCACCTGTTTAACGTGGCGGCAGCACGTTAGGGCCATCGTTGTCGACGTCGAGCTTCGGCGGGAGGCATTCGGTGGAGTTGTGCGACAGAGCATTACTTTGCGACAAATGCCGCCCCGAAAAAAAGTGCCAGCACTGCTGGATGCAACGAGCGGCAATCAGATCGATCAAGCGGGCAACGACTTTCATGAAGCAACGAGCTCTTGCGAGGTTTCTTCAATCAGGACCAAGCGGCTCGGATCGTTCAAATCGAATTCAATAACGCGTGGTGCGTGGAGACGCGCATAGCGCGTGAAGGCGCTCGTCGGGGGAAAACGGATCACGGTGTCGCAGCGCGCAAGAAGATACATATCAATCAGGGCGGAAAAGCCGCCCTCGGCTCCTAGCGCGGCGTTGTGCAATGGGCCGGCCTGAGGCGCCTGAAACCGTTTGGGGATCGTGAACACATCGGGAAATCTAGTCGACACTTTCTCAAGGACGAGCGCGCTGTCCGTGCACAGGAAAGCTCTCACGGGTTTTGCGTGGGGTAACCCCCGGGCCTTATCAATGGCATCAAAGACCTGTCGCAAGGCGCGCTCCGGGTCGGCCCAGTAGGGAGTATGCCCCATAATATCTTCGCCGTTGCCATGCCGGACATGAATGCCGATTACGCTGTACGGCTCAAAGTGCTCACGGTAGACAGCATCAATCCGAGCCTGAATTTCAGGTCGTGGCTTGATGCTCCGAAAGATTTCTCGTTCGGCCTCCTGGTCGCAGCGCCACATCAGGCACGCGTCACACACGACCGTGTTAGCGTCACTATCTTTCTGACTTCGCAACAATTGATCGAGTTCGTCGCGTTCCCGGAAAATCTGCTCGTCCGGACGATAGACGCAATCGATGGATGGCTTGTTCCACCATGTCGGGAAGAATGGTCCCGGAAATGAGCACTGATTGATCCTGTCGTCGCAGATCACCCGCACGCCGGCAATGTCTTGAACCGGTTCGAAGAAGACTGGAAAGGCGTTGGTGAATGGCTCATCGAGATAACAAGATCCCCGCCAATCAATGGCTAGCGTCCGTCCTGTCTGCTTTGCAAAACGCCAGGCAGCGGCCAGTGACCACAGGCAGTCGCCGAACCCCGTACGTCGCCGGGAAACTACGAACCGATCCTTCCTCGAACCGCTAAGCATCTGCATCGCCTCTTCCCGGGCTCCTGGTTGGACAAGAGACGTCATTGCAGACATCTTATGTATCATCTTGTCCGACGTCATGGTCTGAAATCGCAGTGCCGGCGAGCTGCGTCGGTAGAACTTCATAACAGCGCTATCCTTGATGGGCCGCGTTCTCTCAACACTTTCCGTCTTTTCTTCAGCGGTGTCGCGTCCACGTGCCCGATTTCAGTCGGATGCCCGATAACCCCGTGTGCGTCGGATGGCCTGGCCCCCTCACATGCAGGTATAGGCATGGCCATGCTCATGAGTCCCGGCTATGTCTATTTTTCACTTCATTGTGGCCGCAAGCCGCGCGCGGCGGATGCAGGCGAACGCCCCGCAGCTCCCACACGAGCCGCAATTCCTTCACGAGATCTTCACGCTGGGCCTGGCTCAGCATGGTTGTGTCGAGAAGCCAGCCGAGCGACGCCTCGCCCTCGATCCGCATCAAGATCTCGAAAAGCTCATGTGAGATACGCATACTATCGTGGGCGGAATGTCCCTTGCGGATCTCGCAGACCGTTTCCTGACGATCTGGCGCTGTGTGGGAGCGAACACGATGAAGGGATGCATACGGCGGCAATGAAACGCCCAGTGCACTCCAATCCTGCAGTGATGCTGGCCGCTTCCTGACGAGGAAAGGCCCAACAACAAGTCCGTCCAGATCAGTCGTCAAGAACGTGGTGATCGCATCTGACACGGACTCCACGATCGGCTCGGCATTGTTGTTAAATGACGTATTTAAAAGAACCGGGATGCCCGTTCGCCTCTTGAACGCATTAATTACATCCCAATAGGTGGGGTTTGTCTTGCGCGATACTGTCTGCAGCCGAGCGGTCCCATCAACGTGCGTGATCGCACCGAGCACGTTACACTTGGTTTCACGCACACGAACTACGAAGTTCATGAAGGGGAGCTGCTGCGTGCCGTCCGGGAGCTCAAAGAACTCGCTCGCATCCTCCTCCAGTACAGATGGCGCAAACGGGCGATAGCCCTCACGCTTCTTGACCATCGCGTTGATGCGGTCCTTGTTTTCCGCAGGGCGCGGGTCCGCAAGAATGCTGCGGTTACCAAGCGCACGGGGGCCGAACTCAGAGCGGCCCTGAACCCAGCCGATTACAGCGCCATTTGCCATCCAGTCTGCCGCACTGGATGCTATGTCATCACTTCGTTGAATGTCGAGGTGGCCTGACCATGCGTTGAGCTCATGCTCTACGGCTTGGTCGCTCCCGAGATCGGGCCCCCAATAAACGTCCGGCAGTCGCTCGCGTGGTGCTGGCCTGCCCAGCTCGTTCGATACCATCAATGCAGCGCCGAGTGCGCAACCGGCGTCGTGCGCCGCGGGTTGAACAAAGATGTCGTCAAATAGCCCGGAATAAAGCAGTTTACCGTTCAGCGTGCAATTATGCGCTACCCCGCCAGCCAGGCACAAGCGTGTCATGCCCGTCGCTTCACGATGGTGCCGCAGGATGTGAAACACGATCCGCTCCAGCGCTTCCTGCAGCGAAGCGCTGACATCTCGATGCTGTTGAGTGAATGGCATTCCTTTTCGCCGAACCTCGATGTTGCGGACCAGGGCCGGACCGATTCGATCCAGGTAAACGCGATAGCCACCGTTGTCCAACAACTCGTAGAACTGCGCGAAGAGCTCGCGATAGGGAGCGGGATCACCATACGGGGCAAGCCCCATCACTTTGTACTCGTCGAACAACCCGTAGCCGAGATATCGGATCGTCTCGAGATAGAACAGCCCCAGGGAGTTATGTTCCGGGAAGCTTTCAAGTTGCGTAATTTCGGTGCCAGACCCCACCGCCAATAAGCCGGAGAGAAAATCGCCACCGCCGTCGATCGCAAAAACAAGACTTTGCTCGAACCCGGACATGGCAAACGCGCTCACAGCATGCGCTTCGTGGTGATTCACGAAGGAAACTCGGGACGGATCGATCTCGGCGCCGAACTCCCGTGTCAGCAGCTGCCGCAGCAACAGTTTGGCGTCCAACGGAATGGGCTGAGAAACAGAAAGGCGCTCGAGCATAGTATTGCAGTAGGCTTCAGTCGCGTAGAACGCGATACGGTCGATCTCTCCGAGCTCAACTCCTGCGGTAGAAAGGCAGTATCGGATCGAATTGCTCGGGAACTTGTTGGAGTGCTTGACGCGGTTGAGGCGCTCCTCTTCGACAGCAGCGATCACGCGGCCATCCTGCACAAGAACCGCAGCCCCATCGTGAAGAAATGTATTCGGCAGCTCCGGCGAGCTTTCATAGATTCTGTCAAGACCGCCACTCACTCCCAGGCACAACATCCCGTTCTCCATTTGATCATGACGGCAAGGCCAACTGCCGTCCCACCTACTTAATCTGTACAGTCACGCTCCGTCGGGTGCGCGGGCCAGACAGCACAACACAACTTTGCAAAGTCCGTCACGGCGCCTAGCGACAGGCGCTCAGAAATAACGGTGCTGGCGTCCGACACCGATCGACCGAACAGGCGGCCGTAGACCTAACTCGATCGCGACCTCTTAAGGCCATTGCAGCATCTGCTGTGACAGACCAGGTCACTCCCGAGCTACCGCAGAAAGCATCGTGACACTGAATCGATTTGACATTCTCCGTTTTCGCTCAACTCACATCAACGCAGCAGGCGGCGCCGAAATAGTGCCGTCGACGCGAAAAAGGGCAAGACCGCGTAAACGCAGAGCGCACCGACGTGCAGCGCAGCACTGTCGGCGCCGCGCTCAAGCATCGCTGGGCGAATAAGGTCGACCGAATGTGCGAGCGGCAACAAGCCGGCGAAGTGCTGAAACGAGCCGGGCAGCTGGCTCGTCGGAAAGACCACGCCACACAAAAACACCATAGGAGTGAGGACAAGCGTCTGGTAAAACACGAAGTAATCGTAACTTGGCGCAAGAGATATGACGAGCATCGCCAGGCTGGCGAAGACAAGGCCAGTGAGAGCGATTGTTGGCATCGCATACAAAATGGATGGCCATGATGCATAACCCAGCGTAGCAGCGACGATCCCGATCGCTGTTCCGGCCAGAACGGACTTACTGGCCGCCCACACCAGTTCACCCAGAACGATATCGCCAAGCGTGAGCTGAGTAGAGAGGATTGCTTCCCAGGTGCGGCTGGCGTCCATGCGTGCAAAGGCTGCATACATGGTTTCAAAGGTCGCGGACGTCATGGCGCTGGTCGCGACCATGCCTGCCGCCAGGAACGCGATGTACGACGTCCCCTCAACGCGCCCCACGATCAGTCCAAGGCCAAAGCCGAGGCCAAACAGATTGGTTAGAGGATCTGCGAGGTTGCCAAGAATCGATGCAAGTGCGACTTTCTTCCATGCCAGGAAGTTCCGACGCCATACCGCGATCCAGTTGTACGCGTTAGCGGGCATCACCGCCGCATAACTTTCACCCATCGCTCACTTCTCCATCTCGCGCCCGGTCAGCCGCAAAAACACGTCTTCGAGATTCGGGGGGCGCTGCAGAATACGAAGGCCCGCTCGCCCGCGCAGTTGCACGCGTACCTGCTCCGGATATGGCGCATAACAAAAGAGCGTCTCTCCACTCACTTCGATGTGCCGCGCATACGGCCTAATCAGCTCGCAGAGCTGGTGCGGATCACCCCCATAGATTTCGATCACGTTACAGCCGATATGCTCATCGATCAGGCCGTCTGGCTTGCCCTCGGCGATCTTGCGTCCACCCTCGAGGACACACAGCCGATCGCACAGGCGTTCGGCCTCTTCCATGAAGTGAGTGGTCAAGAGAATCGTCTTGCCCCGCGCAAGCAGAACTCGCAGACGTTCCCAAATCAGGTGGCGGGCGTGCGGATCCAAACCAGTCGTCGGCTCGTCCATCACGAGCAGATGCGGGTCATTGATTAGCGCACGCGCCAGCGTCAGCCGCCGTTTCATGCCACCGGACAGCTCGGCAACGCGCGTGTCCGCCTTGCTTTCGAGGCGTGCAAACTCGAGCAGCGAGGGGGCGACCGCCTCGATCTTGCGAGCGCTCATGCCGAAGTAGCGGCCAAACACCAGCAGATTCTCTCGTACGGTGAACTCGAGTTCAAGATTATCGAATTGCGGCACCACGCCGATACGCACACGTGCGACACGAGCGCGTGCAGGTACAGGCTCATTGAGCACCGTAATCTTTCCTCCGTCCGGCGAGATCATGCCAAGCAGCATGCGCGCGATCGTGCTCTTGCCAGCTCCATTCGGCCCGAGAAGGCCAAAGCATTCTCCCCGCGCGACCGAGAACGACAGATCATTGACGATGATCTTGTCGCCAAATGATTTTTTCACGCCGGCAAGGTCGATTGCTACGGTGGACATGCTCACTCTTAGGCTGACAGAAGTCGTTCGGCCGATGATGACTTCCTTACGACCGTCTTGGTCCAGAGCAGGCCGTCGCACCACACATGCTCAACCCGTCCCCACTCGCAGGCCGCGGCAGCATCCGGAAAGAATCCACGTCCGTGGAGGTTGGCACTCGTATTGCAGAGCAGCGGAACGCCTGTGAGTTGTTCAAATTCGACGAGAAGCTCGGCGATTTTGTGCGGAGAGTTGCGGGAGATTGTCTGCAGCCGCGCCGAACCGTCCAGATGGACGACAGCGGGGACCTTGTCGCGCCATTCCGCGCGGGTCTGGTGATCGAACAGCATGTAAGGATCTGGCGTACCTGGGTTGAAAATCTCTGGGGCCCGATCCTCCAGACAAATCGGCGCCACCGGTCGGAAGTGCTCGCGACGCTTAATGTCGTTGAGATGATCTTTCATTGCTGGGGAGGTCGGGGCTGCAAGAATGCTTCTGCCGCCCAACGCCCGCGGCCCAAGCTCGGCGCGCCCGGAAAGGAAGATGATCGGCTTGTTGTCGGCGAGAATCGCCGCAAGTTCACGCAGAGTGCACGGCGCGGCCTCCCAGTCCGACGGAAGCTCGCTGTCCTGCAGGGCCGGCCCACTGTAGACTGACCATTCCACTGGCCCGAAGCCATTTTGCGCCGCCATCGCACCGCAAGCAGCGCCGATTGCCGAGCCGCTGTCATTCGGAAACGGCGGCACCCAGACATCATCGAACAGTCCCGTCATACGAAGCGCACTGTTCCACTTGATATTGAGACCGCAACCTCCGGCGACACATAGATTTCGCGCCCCCGGAAGCGACGAGTGCCGCAGCAGAACCATCGCGATTTCCCTGACAAGAAGACGTTCCAGGAACACATGAAACGACGCAAGAACGTCCTCCGCTCGCTTGGCCGTCAGGCGCAATGCGCTTGCCTCAAAGAACTCGTGTATAGCTGCGAGAGACGATTCCGCATTGTTTATGTCCGCGCGGTAGCGACGAGCCTGCTCGGTGTCGGCCGCGAAGCGCTTTTCATAGAGCTCCTGAAACACTGCCACGATGCTTTCGTCGACAGCGCCAAGCGCGATGTATGCCATCAGCTTGCCGGCGATGCCCAAATCCCAACTGGAGCGGTTCGGCTGCCTGTAAGGCCCGAAGTGAAGGCCCGCGGCAGCATAGGCGTGGCCGATCATCGGAAACAGGGATCCAATGAGCCGCGCCCCCCGAGGTTCGACATAGTAAAGACGTGGAAAGATGCAGCCGTCCCATACCAGACACAACGCCGGTTCTCCCGCGCTGGCAAAGGGACTGGTGCTATATGCTGACGCGACGTGGCCCGTGACGTGCGGGTAGCTCTTATATGGAAACACCTTGCCGCCGAGGATCAGGCCAAAGCCGTCGACGGAATCAAGAAGCCCCTCAGCATGGCGCTCGACGTATGGCGCCCCTTTCAGCGCGATCGGCACAGCTCCACTGAGGACCTGGAAATGCGACTCGATCTCCCCATCCCAGCCATCGATGACGAACTGATCGATATCTCGCGGATCCAGGCCATGCTCCGCCAATGCGAGCACGACTGCATCGAGATTCTCGACGGATTGATAGCGTGGACTGTTGCCTCGCTTCTCTTGCTCGGTGCAAAAGAGAAGCCGCCCGTCCTCGACGACAGCAATTGCGCCGTCATGTGTTAACTTGATGCCGCAGATGCGCATACGACCCCCTGCCTAGTGACTGACGTTTGATTGTTCTGACGGGTGACCCTGCTTCCGGAACCGGACGATCAAGCAGTCTTCGTTGACCGACCCGGTGTGGCAGTGCAGACGCTCGACCTCCGATAGACTCTCGTTAAAGAGACCGATCACCGTCTCGGCACCAGCTGTATGACCCCAGCGTTGACACGTGGCATCACGTGCGGACCCGAAAATCAGAGCTCCATTTGGTGCAAGCATACTCACCAGGTTGCGGATAGCCGCATGCATCTCGACAATGTCCTTGAGGTAGTAGAGAACTTCGGCCACGACAATCAAATCGAACTGCTCAGTGGTCGAGAACCGTTGAATGTCGCAGGTCACCCACGTGATATGTGACCACTTCCTGGTCCGTAGTCGCGCTCGCTCGATCGCCTGCGGCATGACATCGACCACCGTGAGTCGCTCGCAAAGCGGCGCCAGCCTGTCCGTGAATGCACCGGCTGCACATCCTACTTCGAGGGCATACGCAACATCTCCACCGCAACGCGACATCCGGAGCATTTGCGCGTATCGCTCCTGCTCGAACGAACTACTGTCGAGGCGCCATGGATCGTCGACAGCCAACTCTCGCTCTAATAGCTGATGATTTTTGTCCGAGATCATGAGCCAACCACTTATTTGAAGGCGGTCGAACGATCGCGAGCGCAAACACTCTCCGTCGCCGCCAGGTTCGATGAAGGGTGCGAAAGCCCCGCCTTATGAATTGTGCCGGACATTCCCCCTATACTTGCAGGACTTCGTCCAGCGTTCGGGTGCAGGATGACGCACTGTTTTTCCCCTTCGGCCGGCACGTTGGCGACCTTGCGCGATAGCCAATCGCTGTTGCTCAATGTACAAAGTGCATAGGCCTTCAAAGGAAGTAAGAGAAAGATATTGATCGGTGTGTGGAGCGAGAAGCCGAGAAACCGCACTTCGCGAGCACGAAGCGCTGCAACACTGCACCGGACCATCGTCATTGCTACAATCGTCAATCCCGTCCACCAGGGTACCGAGCCGCCGATTACAAGCTGCGCGAGCGCAGCCAGTGATGAAAGGGCGAGAAGCAACGGGCCGAGATTTTGCCCGATAACGTCTAGCGTCAGATAGCCATCGAGCTCTGGCAGCAGACGTAATGCAAGAAACGTGTCCCGAAAGGTACTGCGCGCCCAGCGGAGCTGCTGACGCAGATATGGCCCAAGGCTGTCCGGAACTACTGTTGCTGCGATCGCGTCCGGGACATATTCGGTTCGAAACCCCGCCTTGAGCATGAGGATCGTTAGATGGCGATCCTCGCCGAAATCGCTCGGCTTCCCGCGAAAGAATTGCGCTTCGTATTGATCAAGCAGCAAAGCGAGCGCGGAGCGACGATACATCGCACATGGGCCGCAGCAGCACATGACGGCACCGAAACGAGCCTGTGCCGCACGCTCTTCGTTGCATGCCAACCAGTATTCCATATCGATCAGCCTGGTCAGCCAGGTTTCGCTGCGATTGCTCGCTATCAACTGACCCATGGCCGCACCGATTTCTGGGTCATGCATCTTCACTACAAGCTTCGTGACAACGTCAGCAGCAAGTATCGTATCCGAGTCGACGTTGAGCACCAGGTCCCCGGATGAGCTGCGTATTGCAGCGATCTGCGCCTTGCGCTTTCCAACGTTGTTTGCCAGCAAGATGATGCTGAATCTCGGATCGTTCGCATAGATTTTGTGTACAGGCGCGACAACGTCGCGATTTGCAGATCCGTCGTCGACCACATAGACCTGTAACTTTCCCGCGTAGTCTTGACTCGCAAGCGACTCCAGACATTCGGCGAGCGTGTTTGGATCCTCGTTGAAGCACGGCACGATGACGTCTACACTGGGAAGGACCACGTCCGATTGTCCCAGGTTGTCCTGCAGCGATGAGTTATTCGCCGGTTGGGCATAAAGCGCTTGCGCGCTCTTGTAGATAGTGGAGAGCAGTGCATAACACGAAACGGCGACAGCACTGGTTGTAGCGAGCAGGTCCATAGGGTGCCAGTTTTTGTTCAGTGAAGTTGAGGGAGCGGACGAATTACAAACCCGCGCCGTTGCAATGCCGGAATCAGATATGACAGCGCCATCGTGGTCTGATCACGCTGCGTAGCATCAGTGCACAGCCTCTCCTCATCAGGAGGATATCCGTCGTGCAGGAGCACAATTGCACCCGGGCGAACGCTCGCGAGCACTGAATTCACAATTCTATCAACCCCGGGGCGGGACCAATCTCGCGGATCGACCGACCAGTGCAGAGCTGTGAGACCAGCGCTCGCTGACATAGCGAGCACCTCTTGTGTCCATATGCCGTAAGGTGCTCGCATGTGCCTGGGCGAGGCCTCCGGGCACGCCGAACGGATCGCCTCGCTCGCCGTCAACACTTCATCGTGCACCTCCGCAGGTCCGCATCTGGATAGATCCGGATGCGTCATCGTGTGGTTCGCAACCTCGTGTCCTTCCGCGATCATTCGTCGAATGAGTTCAGGTTGGTCGGCCGCATACGTGCCGATCACGAAGAACGTCGCCGGAACCTGATGTTGCGCCAGCACATCGAGCACCTCTGGCGTGCAAAATGGATTTGGCCCATCGTCAAAGGTCAAATAGACAGGGCGACTTCCGCTCACGTCAGCGTAGTCGCATCGGACAGCAGATAGGGGGAAAAGCTCGTTCACAGCTCAGGCCCGTTCCGATCGATGATCGTCCCGGCCGGCCACTCGCTCATCGAGCGTCCAACCGGGAAAACCACCACGATCACGTCTTCGATCCGGATCGGCGACAAATTGGGATAGACATCCGGATGCGTGGAGCGGACGCGAATGCCAGACAGGAGGGTGGCGAGCCCCTGCCTTTCGACCAGTCGGGTCATATGTTTCTCTAGCGCAGGCCGAACTGTACCAAAGCCGAACGGGACCCCAAGCTCCTGCAGTATGGGATACATCACGCGCATCGCGTGGCTAATTCCCAGCCCTTCAAGATCCGGACGCACCGCATATAACCCCAGTTCGGCCACGAGGAGATCGACCCCACCAATCTTGATGAAGCGGCGTAGTAACCCGGCGTGAGCAGCTACCCCGCGGGCGTCGTAACCAATTACGCGGACCTCAGGTCTTGCACCGGCCCAACTTCGGTTGCCCTCAAATGGCTGCGCATTGAACGCACCGGTCGGCCCGTAACTCTTGCGGAAGAACTCGGCGAGCTCGGCATGATCGGCGAGCCGCAGCTCGTTTTCCCAGCGACGGCTCCACTGCACTTTGGCGCGCGCAGAAGGAGCTTCCGCAGTCCGGCATACGGCGATGTTCATGGCGGGCTTCCTTGCGCCAGTCGAATTAAGAGGGGAGATGGTCACGTGATGTCGCTACTCGCCGAACCGCTGATCAATACTGAAATGCGCTGCCATGCGTCGTAGGAGCTCAGCACCCTCGCCTGCACCGTGCCGTGCGCCTTCGCTCGCGACGAAGCGATCGCATGGTTCGCGCTCGTCATCCCGGCCAATGCCCCGCGCGAGATATGCCGGAAGATGCCGACGAGGCGATTGGACCATCCAGAACCTGTCGGCACCATGGAGCTTTTCCGCCTCGTCCAGCATCGCTGTCGACGTGTTGACGTCTGAGGGCATGCCATCGATGCGCGGGGCCGCTTCGAGGGCGCATCGGAGTGGCATTAGATCAAACTGGTTCTTATGCATCTTCGACTCGCCCTGAATGCGGTGGACAGGCGAGCCGTTTGGACAGTCGCCGGGAATACTTGGCATGCGCAATCTGCACCTGCCGCTATTCCGCGACACTAGAATGAGGCTGAACGCGCCCTCAAGTGTACGTGGGTAAACCTCCAATATGGAAACGGATGGAGTACGCATACCAACGTTTATCGGGACCCGCTTGGCGTCCGATCGAGCGCGCTTCGCAACCGAGAAGAAGCGATGCGGCACGCACGGCGCGCCCATCGCAGCCCGCGAAACCGATGCGGCGGGTGCTCGCACCTCCAGGAGTTTTTCTCTGAGCCCGCGCGAACGACCAACAGCCATCGTGGTATGCCATGATTACTTTTCCAAACCGATGTTTGCTATCCAACATCTCGCGATTTGGTAAAATCGATTGTTTCGATAGAACACATCCACACGATGGATAGACTCACAACATGCGGTTCAAGGGACTCGATCTAAATCTTCTCGTTGCGCTCGATGCTCTGATGACGGAGCGCAACCTCACAGCGGCGGCGCGCAAAATTAACCTGAGCCAGCCCGCTATGAGCGCTGCGATCGGGCGGCTGCGCACCTATTTCCGCGATGAACTATTTACCATGAGAGGTCGCGAGCTCGTCCCGACACCTGGCGCGGAGGCGCTTGCAGGTCCGATTCGCGAGGCCCTGCTGCACATCCAACTCTCGATCATATCACGGGACGGGTTCGACCCGACTCACTCGAGCCGACGCTTCAGGGTCATTCTCTCCGATTTCATGACAATCGTCTTTTTTCGGAGAATCGTGGACCGTATTGCACACGAAGCCCCCGCGGTACGCTTCGAATTGCTGCCATTTTCCGATGAACCCGATGAGCTGCTCCGCCGGGGCGAGGTCGACTTTCTCATTCTGCCAGAATTGTTCATGTCGAGCGCGCACCCTAAGGCGACGCTGTTCGACGAGACCCTCGTGTGCGTGGGATGCCGCGCGAACAAGCAGCTATCGCGGCAGCTTACGTTCGAGAAATACATTTCGATGGGGCACGTTGCGGCCAAGTTCGGACGGGCGCTGAGACCAAACCTAGAAGAATGGTTTTTGCTTGAGCACGGCCTCAAGAGACGCATTGAGGTCGTTGTGCAGGGCTTTAGCCTGATTCCGCCGATATTGTTAGACACGGGCCGTATCGGCACGATGCCATTACGGCTCGCCAGACACTTTGAAAAGCGGATGCCGCTGCGGATCGTCCAACCACCGCTCCCCCTGCCGACATTCACCGAGGCTGTGCAGTGGCCTGCGTTCCACAATACCGACCCGGCGAGCATTTGGATGAGGCGGATATTGCTGGAGGAGGCATCCAACATGGCATCTGGGCATCAGGAGCCTCCAACTCGAAGGCGCTGCTAGGCTCACCATAAGCCGGTTCTAAATACGCTATTAAATCCTTCGATGTGCTCGGCAACTTTATCATCTCAACCGTCTCGGGGGCGAAGCTGCTAGAGGCCGCGGGGAGGCGGCGATCAGTTGCGAAGGCTTGCCGGGTGGTGAGCGTGGTGATCTCGCAGGTGTGGTTTGACGCCCAGCAATATTGCGCTCGCTTCTTCCAGAACAATAAATGTTTGGCTTGCCCAATAGAATCGCTTGAACCCCACACTGCGTCAGGTTGTAGATTGGCCGCCGTGACTAACGCTGCGCTACGGAACCCGTCGACGGAGCGCTTTGGCGAACTTAGGGCGCTGGCCGGACACTGTGGTTGATCTTCCATTAACGAACTGACCGGGTCCTGTTGCGTGGCTCGTCGGAAGGGGCGAGACCGATCAGCTTCGGGGCACCTGACGGTTTTCGGCCGCTGGTGGTCGGCCTACCGCCTTGCTCGCCATTCTTGCGATCATTTCGCGAGCGTCTTCTCGCGATCACACGATGGAACCGATGTCCATTCGGACGACGCAATAAGACCGCATCAGACGAGCCGTCACCGCTCGTTGTATGCACCGCAAGGATGGTTTGTGCTGGATAAGAAGACATGCGTTTCAACGGCCTGGATCTAAATCTTCTCGTCGCGCTGGATGCTCTAATGACTGAGCGCAACCTCACCGCAGCGGCACGCAAGATTAACCTGAGTCAGCCGGCCATGAGCGCAGCCGTTGCCCGGCTGCGCACCTATTTCCGTGATGATCTGTTTGCGATGAGAGGGCGGGAACTTGTCCCGACCGCGCGCGCGGAAGGACTCGCAGCTCCAGTTCGCGAGGCTCTAATGCACGTTGAGCTCTCCATTATCGCGCGGGACGTGTTCGACCCGGCTCGATCGAATCGGCGATTCAGGATCGGCCTTTCTGACTTTATGACAGTCGTATTCTTCCGAAATGTCGTGGAGCGCGTCGCGCGAGAAGCACCCGCCGTCAGCTTCGAACTGGTGCCACTCACAGATCAGCACGATGAGCTTCTGCGCCGCGGCGAAGTCGATTTTGTTATCCTGCCGGAATTATTCATGTCCAGCGCGCACCCCAGGGCGGCCCTGTTCGAGGAGAGCCTCGTCTGCGTAGGCTGCTGCACGAACAGCCAACTACTACGGCGGCTTACATTGGATCGGTATATGTCGATGGGCCACGTTGCGGTTAAGCTCGGAGGTGCGCGCAAGATCCCGGTCGAGGAATCCTTTTTACTCGATCTCGGCCTCAATCGGCGCATCGACATTCTCGTGCAGAGCTTCAGCATGATCCCGCCCTTGCTGGTAGGCACGAACCGCATAGGAACGATGCCATTAAGGCTCGTAAAGCATTTCCAAAGAACGATGCCCCTTCGGATTGCCGAGCTTCCGCAGCCATTCCCCGCCTTCACCGAGGCGGTCCAATGGCCCGTGTTTCACAACAGCGACCCGGAAAGCATCTGGATGCGAGAGATATTGTTGCAGGAGGCTACCCTCATGGCAACTGCACAAGAGCCCTCCATCATCTGCACTTCGAAACCAGCGGATACTGCCGGCGATTTCGCACGATCTGTCTCGCCGTTGTCGTAAGGACGTTCGCAAAGTCTGCGAGCCTCATATCCCAACACATGTCTCAAAGCACGCAATTCAGGCTTGCCTCGCTCGAACTCATTGTCGCTGGATAAAGATCCTCGCAGCGGACGGCTATCATGACGACGTTGCGAAGCTCTTTCGCACGTTGGCATCAGGCTCGTCGTGCAAGCGGCGGCTCAGACTGGCGGCCCTCTTACAGACAGGGACGGAGCGACGCGCTGGCTGCCAAGCCAGGCCTTTACGTTGCAACCCGGCGTCCGGGCGCACCTGCCTCGATACAGGGAGGATCGGCGCGCGGCTGTCGTCGTCAAGTCTCCGAATGAGTAGCGGCTCCCAATGAGCGGAGACGATTCCGCTTCTTCGGAGCTGTACCACGCGCACAGTGAGCGGAGCTATGGCTGATTTTGGGTGACGCGGCCTGATCAGGCGGCGTGGCTTTCAGTGTTCGGAATGACTTCGATTCCGTCGATGAACTTTACACCGGCGATGACTTTCGGCAACTGGTTCGTGCTCTTCAATCGCCGCCAGGTCTTCGATGCGGCGTCGATGAGCTTGAACACCATCAGCTTCGCAGTTTGTTGCGACAGCGATCCCTTGGTCCGCACCGTTCGGTGGCGCACCGTGGCGAAGACGCTCTCGATCGGGTTCGAGCTGCGTAGGTGGATCCAGTGCTCAGCAGGGAAGTCGAAGAAGGCGAGCAGCGCATGGCGATCCTTGATCAGGCACTCCACCGCACGTCCGTATTTGACGTGGTATTTCTCGACGAAGACGTCGATCGCGGTTTCAGCTTCGGCCCGGTGTGGGGCCAGATAGATGTTCCGCAGGTCGTTCTTCATGGGCCCTGCACGGATTTGGCGACCTTGTCGAGTACGTTGCTCACTTTATGGCACCAGCATCGTTGGTGCCGCGTGCCGGGAAAGGCCTCGTCCAGTGCCTTCCAGAAGCCGAGGGCGCCGTCGCCGATGGCGAGTTGCGGGGCAATCCGTAACCCGCGTTGCCGCAGGTCGATCAGGAGTTCGCGCCAGCTCTGCGCGCTCTCGCGCACGCCGACCTGGAAGCCGATCAGCTCCTTCTTGCCTTCCGGCGTGGTGCCAATCAGCACCAGCATGCATTCGCTGTGATCTTCCATGCGGGCCTGCAGGTACACGCCATCGGCCCAGATGTAGACATAGCGACGCGCCGACAGATCGCGTCTCTGCCAGCGTTCGTACTCGACCTGCCAATCGGCCTTCAGGCCGGCGATCACCGAAGGCGACAGGTTCGGCGCATCCTTGCCGAGCAGCGCCGAGAGCGCCTCCTGGAAGTCGCCGGTCGAGATGCCGCGCAAATAGAGGACCGGGATCAAGGCATCCAGGCTCTTCGTCCGCCGCGCCCATAGCGGCAGGATTGCCGAACTGAAGCGGAGGCGGTCGCCTGGCCCGCTCGCTCCGCGGTCGCGGACCTTGGGACGAGCGACCTCCACCGGACCGATGCCGGTCGCAATCTCGCGCACCGGACCGTGCCCATGTCGGACCAGGCGCGCTCGACCGTCGGGCAGCGTCAGATTGGCCGTGCTGGCCAGAAACGCGCCAACCTCGATCTCGATCGCCCTGGCAAGCAGGTCCCGCGCGCCGGCACGAACGATATCGGTCAGTGGATCATCAACCGCGGACGGCTGACGGAAAGCAAGAACATTGGTAGTCTCGGTCATGGCGTATCGCTCTCCTCGAGAGGTTCTGGCAGGCTCGTCACCCGCCTCGATACGCCGCCTTCCTCACACCGTCATCACCCAGATTCCGCCATAGCTCCAGTGAGCGTGGTGGTCATCTCTCATGTATATGACCACGACCTCTTACGCTCTCGAAGCAAGCATCGCGCACGTGTGTTGCCCTGTCGCATCACCCTGGAGTACATCGCATCTTCGTCGCTCTGCGCCGCCGGTCTGACTTCTTTTGGCCCTACCGCGGCCAAACGTCTTGACGACGTGCGCTGCCCTGACGCAATGACAAACAAGGGCTGAACGTTGGAGCAATGCAGCAGGGTGTTCGATCCGGAAGAGCTTTCCGTCTGGGAAGCCCTTATGATGGCGCGGCCACCGCGTTACCGCCACATGCGAAATCCGGAGAATCGCACGGCAATCGCCAAACTCATCCTGGAGCGTACAGCGGCTGGCGAGGCTCAACTGGCATGCCTGACGAACTTGTTGATCACCATTTTTCCGCTCAGGGTTGATCCCCCGCCATTCTGAGGATAGTCACCACTCTCGCGCTGGAATGGAAGACGATCCAGTTAGAGCTTTGAAATAGCTTGAATCATACGTGACGTCAGGTTGTAGGCTTTGAAATGAACAACATGAGCAAAGCTACACCACGAAGGCGTCGATGGCGCATTGGCGAACTTGCAGAGGCGACCGGAGTAACGGTGCGCGCGCTGCATCATTATGAACACACGGGCCTCCTAGCAGCCTCAGAGCGTACTGACGGCGGTCACCGAATGTACGACCGCGAAAGCGTGCAACGGGTTCACCAGATTCGGGCGCTACGTGAGCTTGGCTTCTCCCTTATCGAGATCCGTAAAGCTATGGAGGGCACGACCTCACTCACCGACCTGCTGCGCAAACATCTAGAGCGGATAGAACTTCAAGTCGCTCGAACTACTCTGTTGCGAGATCGTTTGCGCAACATGACCATCGACAGTGAGATCCAGGTAAGTGTGGATGAGCTGCCTGCCACCCTGAATGCCATGTCGCGGGTCGAGACGCGTAGTCAGACATCCCGATGCACCTGCAAGTTAGCTGCAGATCGCGAGGAGCGGTGGCGGCGGATCCGCGACGACCTGCGTGATTGTATGGATCGGGGCGAGCACCCTTGCGGCGAGCGGGCAAAGGCTGTCGCAGTTGCAGCACGCCTGCTGATCAGCGAAATCGCCGGCGCGGATTCACGCGTTTCGATGGTCCTGAAGGTACTTGCACGATTAAGCGCCCCCCGCAGTCTGGCTGGTTGGGATCCCAGCCTCATGCAATATCTCGATCTCGCCCTTGGCGGGTTGGAGGATCAGCCGTATTGACGTCCTCATGGTCAGCTCCGCATAGAATTGCCGATCGGTGACTCCCTTCAAAAGGGGGCTTGAACCGCACGTAACGTCAAATTGTAGGCTCTACCGTGGTTGCAATCCGGCCGACCTAACGCACGCTTCGCTTGGCAGGCAACCTCGACTTGCCGGCACGTCTGATCACAGCTGCTGGCGGTTCACTTCAGGTGAACATTGGGAGCTCTACAATGTTAAATGGGCGTAACGCTTCTGCTGCGCCTGCAGCGCTTCTCTTCTGCGCCCTCGCCTCCGCTGTGCTCGGTTCCGAGGTCAGTATTGCCGTGGCTGGCCCAATGAGCGGAAGCAGCGATGCGTTCGGCGCGCAAATGCGCGATGGTGCGGCTGCGGCGTTGGAGGCATTGAACGCTTCGGGCCTAATTCCCGATAGCAGGGTGATATTGAGTGTCGCCGACGATGCCTACGCCCCGAAGCAAGCTGCCGCAGTCACGAATAAGCTCACAACAGAGCGAGTCCGGTTGGTCGTTGGCCATTTTTGTTCCTCTTCGTCGATCCCGGCCTCCGCCGAAGCAGCCATCCTGCAGGTGTCCCCTGGCTCGTCAAATCCTCAGCTAACAGAACGCGGCCTTCTGTCTTTCGGATCTGCGGCCGCGACGACCAACAGGGCACCGTTGCCGCTGAGTACATTCACCGGAACTACCCTAACGACAAGATCGCAGTGTTCGACGACAAGAGCACCGCGGGCAAGGGCATCGCCGACGTGGTTGAGGCACAGCTCAAGAGATTCGGAGAACAAGTCATTCGGCAAAGCTATGTAGCCGGTGAAAAGGATTACAGGGCGTTTGGTCTTAAGAATGAAGAAGGATCGGGTGCGCGTCGCCTATATCGGCGGCTATCGTACCGAAATTGGATTGTTTGTACGCCAGGCATCAGAAGCAGGAGCGGACTCATCGTCATGGCGAGCGATCCGTTGATGACCTCTGAATTCTGGGTCATTACCAGCAGGGCTGGAAATAGAACATTGTTTACCTTCATGCCAGCCCCCGCCAGGAATGCCAATGCACTCGGCGTGGTAGCCCGACTCAAAGCTTCCAACCTGTCCGAAGGCTACACGCTTTACGCCTATGCAGCCGTGCAAGCATGGGCAGAGGCGCTCCTTCAATGCTGCGCGCGTCGCCAGTGCACTTCGTTCACGGCCGATCGATACCGTGATTGGCCCGGTCTGGTTCGGTACAAAAGAAGACAATGCGGCTCCTGGTTTTCTCGTTTACCGCTGGCGCCACGGCCATGTTGAAACTGTCGAGCAGAACTGATTGGCATCAACGCCGCCTTCCCAAGCCCAAAGTGACACGAATGACGAGACGCCCTCAGGACGTTGGAGCAGCGATACTCGCAACCTCTCTTATACTTGCAGCTTTTGGAGCGTTTTTCGCGTTCGTTGGAGCGCTCGCACAGCTACCCGATGTCGACCTGAAGGAGACGCTACGGCCGATGATAGACAAATAGTAGCCGTGCCGAGCTGATCTGGCTCGCAGGCACGGGACCTCTTAAGCGATCTTCAATTGTGCCAGGTTTGGCGCCATGGGCGTTTCTGCGGCCAGGCGGTGAAGGCCCAGGAAGAGGAGAACGCGAAGGTACCGATGCTTCCGGTCGAGCACATGCTCGGTGTGGAGGCGCTTAGCCAACTTCTATCAAAGCAAGGGCCGGACCGTCATCTGCGCATTCTCGTGCCCCAATCACATCGTGCCAGCACAGATCCACGCACCCAAAGAGAACGAACTAAGCGGCCAAATGACGAGCGAGACCTTTTTGAGCGAGAGCATGAAGCAACCAGGACTCGCCAACTATCCCATAATCGGAGATTGATCGAGTGAAGAGTGGCTTTCCTTCAAGACTAACGTGCGGAATTTTCGACCATTTGGATGACGACGGCCGAGATGCCGCACGACAATATGAAGATCGTCTCAAGCTGGCGGAGGTCTGCGATTCTCTCGGCTTCTACGCTTATCACCTCGCCGAACACCACTGCACACCTCATGGCAGAGGGCCCTCGCCGAACCTGTTTCTGTCAAGCGTCGCGCAGCGTACCCGGCGATTGCGGTTCGGTCCGCTCGTCCTGTTGCTCAACCTTTATCATCCATTGCGCGCATTCGAAGAGATCTGCATGCTTGACCAATTGAGCGGCGGCAGGCTCGAGCTCGGGATCGGCCGCGGCTCCCAGCCGATTGAATGTGGCTATTTCGGCATTAGTGCAGAAGCCGCACCAGGCCGTTATACTGAAGCCAGCGAAATCCTGAATATTGCGCTGAAGGGACATACGCTATCTTATCAGGGACACCACTTTGAGCTCAGCGAAGTACCCTTAACCTTGAGGCCTCATCAACGTCCATATCCGCCGACCTGGATCGCGAGCAATCGGGCCGAGTCGGCGCAGTGGGCCGCTGCAAATGGCGTCAATCTGGCGTGCGTAGGCCGCGCCTGTGTTGTCCGGAACGTTACGGATGCCTACCGCGCCCATCGAGCCCACAGTACAACCCCACACGGCCGCGAGCCATTTCTCGGGCTGGCCCGCATGGTCGTGATTGCGCAGTCTGACCAGGACGCTCATGCGGCGGCCGAAACTGCGTATCGACGATGGCTGGAGAGCTTCAAGTTTCTTTACGAGCTGAATGCCATTCCGACACCGCCCGCCCTTCCGCTGACCTTCGATGCAGCACTTGAGAGCGAATTGTGCGTCGTCGGAACGCCAGCTTCCGTCCGACAGCTCCTTCTTAACCAGATGGAAGAGGCAGGTGCCAACTACTTGCTTTGCCAGCTTGCATTCGGAAACCTTCCGCTGGAGATTTCCCTGTACACCGCAACGGCAATCAAAGCTGAAATTCTCGATAGCTTTGGCGGATAGTGTCTAGATTGGGGAATCATATACTTGGCAAGTAGACCGACGCACTGAGGTTCTATCCGAACGCTGATTGCCATTTTGGTTGTCGTTTGCCCTACCGCACAGGCGATCATCAGCCTCAATGGCAGCGATCAAGCGGTCAATTTTTCTGACTGAGCTTTTCGACACTGAAACTCTGCTTTCGAAGGGAATTCTTCATTGTGAGCGCGCTTTGCGCAATGAACTTTGTCGGCATGGGCGGAACTGGCGGCGGTGCCGTCTACGTCGGCAACGGCAAGATTGTCGCGATGGACGTTGGAAACCTTCGCATAGGGGCACCTACATCGAGCAATGCGGTCGCATAAAGGGGACTGTCAACCTATATGCGCCAACCGGCGGTATGCAGTCGATCGTTAATAAGCCGAATTGGGCTGAACTGGACAGTTGAGCGTTGGCCAGAGTGAGAGCAGGAAGAGGGACAAAAGGTCTCTGAGCCAAGCCAGGACACGGCGGAGGTTGTGGCCAACGGCCGAGAGGAGAACGTTAGCGGCATCTCCGGCGCGGCCTTTGAGATAGCAGCGGCCAAGGTGACCTTCGTTCTTCATGTGTCCGATGATGGGCTCGATGGCGGAACGGCGGCGTAGCTCGCGCTTGATGACGCCGAAGACGCCGCGCTTCTGGCCCGAGATGAAGACTCGGCGGGGATTTTGTGTGTCGTGGCCGCGATATCCCTTGTCGACATAGGCCCGTTCGATCGGGCAGCCGGTGAGGCTCTCGGTGCGCTCGATGACGTCGCGAAGGGTGTGACCGTCGTAGGGGTTGTCCGGCAGCGCGCAGGCGTGGAGCACGAACAAGCCGCCGGGAGCTCTTTGGTTGTTGGTGACGATGGATGCCTTCACGCCGAACTCATAGGGCGCGGCGGCCTTGCCCTTGCCGATGCACTCGACCTCCGGAGCATGGAAGGAATACAGCTTGAAGCCGCGCTGGCGCTGCTGCTGCGAGCGGATCTGGGTGGCTCGGCTCAGCGGCAGGGCGAATGCCTCCTCCAGTGCGGGCTGGCCCTCGGTCTTGCGGCGAATGTCGCGGATGATCCGGCCCAGCCGGCTGCGCAGAAGGCGCAGCTGTCGCTGATGCCGGTTGAATTGTTTGGCATGAGCGTAGCGGCCCGCCATCATTGCCGCGCTTTTGGCCACGCGAATATAGGATTGCCGGAGCCTGACCCCGTGCTTCCTCGCCAGGCGGTTCAACCCGCGGATCGCTGCATGCAGCAGCTTGGCGTCGGTCGGAAAGCTGATGGCCTTCGGTTGGACGGTCGTGTCGACCGTGACCCGCTTGAGGTCCTGGCTGCGCAACGCACCGCTCGCGTGCGCCACCCGAAGGCTCTCGGCCAACAACCGCTCCAGCTTGTCGCCGAGCCGCTTGCGCCAGTGGCTCAGGTCTGAGCGCTCATGCGGGAAAACGTGCTGGAAAAACTCTTCGCCTGTGAAGAACTGGAAGTACGGATCGTGGACCCAGCGCTCGCACACCCCCTCATCGGACAGGCCGTAGATGTGCTTGAGCAGCAGCAATCCGATCATGAATCGGGTCGCGATACCCGGCCTGCCGTTGTCGCTGTAGAGCGGCGCGATCTCGCCGTCGATCCAGTTCCAATCGACCCTGCCGGCGAGCAGAACCAGCTCGTGTCGCATGTTGATGATCTGGTCCAGCCGGGACCGGAACAGATCGTTCGAGCCTGTCGTCCTGTGCTTCTTTGGTCGCATCGGTGCCTCCGATGCAGCACAGAATCACGGTTCGCAGCGGCAGGGAAATCCAAAATCGAAATTGCAGGGTTTTGGGCTGTGAAGCCTCAATCCCCTGCAATCTCAAATGCCGTCGCAACCGGAAAACAGACTCCCAATCAAGTGCTTGGAGGCTTGTTCACGGACAACTATGCAGGTACCGGCAGACAGCAGATGGAACCTGACGCTCGATTGGCCTGCCAACTTCTCAGATGGGAAGCCACAGGCGCTCATGGTTGAGGGTAGCCCGGTACACGTCATACTGAAGTGGCCGGTCATCAACGAATCAGCAGGCTTGCCTGAAAGCCCTTAAGCTCACTGAACAAGACGGCGGAAAAAATCTAACTAACGCGCTTTCGATGTAGGCGATGAGATTACTCGCGTTCGCCATCCACGAACTGGATGCATCCCATCGACACTTTCAATTTTACAGATTTCAGCCAAATACCCATAAGTCGATCGCCGGTTTCCGGAAAGCACATTTCACGAATGTCGTGTGACAATGGATCCTTTTTGTTTTCAGCATAGTCGCAGGCCAATTCAAGCTTCTCGTGGCTACATCCCCAACGACACCGCTCAATCTTTGAAATGCGCGGATGGCCAATCGCAACGTCTGGCGCGCAATCGATCGCGTTGTCGCCTCCCCCTTTGCCATCATACTAAAGGCCTCCAAAAAGATCGGCTCTCACGCACACTGTTTGGCCGGGTAAATGCGTGCGCTGCATAGAACTCGGGCAGGCGAACTGCCCTCTACACCGGTGCGGGCTGGACTTGTTGCCCTGACCAGGCGGGCAGCGTCGACAATCCGCCGCTGTCGCGGCCTCCAAGCAAAGCAGTACAGTCAGCTATCTAACTACCTTAAGTGCAAGACACATATCCTCCGGCCAGGACGAGGCACTGATGTCGATCCGTGTGATGAGACCAGCCTCGCGATCTTACTGTCCGCCCCCGTACGTCGTGTGATCGTGGATTCTCACTCTGCTCGCGTGCTCAGCTTTCGTCGGTGGGCGGCGCCCACACCCGCTTCCTACAGACTGACGTCCCCCTATCTCATTCTACGCGCCGCCGCTCTTGGAACATATCAAGACGCGGTTATGCCTTGTCAGCAATCCTTGCATCACCATCGGACCGAGTGGTGGACGTGCGCGATCTGCCGGTCTTGGATCTCAGCGCGCACAGCTTCCAGGAGCCCGTCCGCACGCTCAGCATGCCAGGCATCTCCAGTCAACGATCGCGGAGACAAACTTCAGTCGTATGTAGCGGATGTTGGTTCTGGGTTGCCTGGCATGGGCTGGGCCATCAATGTCTGGCATGATGAGAAGTCCGGTTTTGGGCCAGCTAACGGCGCATCTTCAGCAACAGCTTCGTCCAGCGCCAAGCGCTCTGTATGGCACTCCGGCTCGCGAGCCCTCTGGTTACGTCTCGATCGCTATGCCTCGCGGCAAGAAATCCCGCAGCAGTTTGGGCAGCCGCTTCTCGACTTGCCGTCATCAGCGGCGTCCCAGCTGGTTGGAGTCACTGCCATTGCCCGACGCGCTCGACCGGCTCGACAGTCCAATCAAATGACGGGTCATCTACAACGCTGTTCGCAGCGCTCTATACCCTCGATTCCGGCTTTGCGATCCAGCGGCACATGCCTGCCACCCTCTCTCCTCGGCGACCGTGCGTGCGCACCATGCCTGGTGCAGCAGCCATTCATTCTAGCGTCGCGTCTGCCGTCTCGCGAACGGGGAAGCACGACACAACCGTTACCCAGCCTGCCCTGCATTTAACTACTCTGGAGCAACACCGTGGAACTTGACCCCTCCAATTCACGCATACAGGACCTCGAGAATCGCATCGACCTTCAACTCGACATCGTGGCTGCCCTCATAAGCGAAGAAGGCAACGAGCTCGAAGCGATCCGACTGCTTAACGCACTCACAAACCAAATGATTACGGCGGAACTGGAGCTCGGCCAGCCCGGCGACACGAGAACCGCTGGCCGCGCTGGCGACCGGCGAACAGCGCGACTGTCGCGAGACCGTGGCGTTTACGACCCCGAAGACCTTCAGGTTTTGGGACGTCTTCTCGATCAGGCAGTGGCGGCATTACCGGCAGTGCTGCGAACTCCCGCCAACCAATTGAAGATCGCCAAACTAATTCTGTCACGTGCAGCAGCGGGCTGAGATTTCATTTGGCTTTTTCTCGAAACGTTTATCGCTGGGCTGAAAGTCGTGCTACGGCCGTACGCATCAGGGATCGACGGCTCGGGGTTTCTGGGCTCACCGTCCCGTAAGCGCGCCGCTTCCGCTGGCTTTCCATACCGCAACTGCTCGCTACCATGTTCGAAAGCAGGCGCCCCTATTAAACCACCTCGCGCCGGAGATGCCACAGCTACATTCGATCCAGCTAGACCTTGCTGTTCCTCGAGCACCTGATAGCTATGGTGTCTTATAAGGCTCACGCGTCGGCAGCCTGCCGGCCAGAAATGCCCCCTGCAATACAGGTCAGTACACGTTCGCGAAGATCCATCGACAGCGGCTTCGCCATGCCCGCCGGCCTCCCGTCCGGCCAGACGAATGCGCGAGCGGGAACAAGATCTGATCGATGCCCATCAGACGACGATCCTGACTCTGCTGGTATCGGCTTCGCGCTTACCCACGGTCATTCGCGATGGACGACCGGAAGCCCCCTATTCTTCAGACGCGCCGCGTCAAGACAGCATCGTGCGCGAGCCTGCGCCAGGTCAGAGATGAAATTGAGATTGCGCGGCAGCTTTCGGCGGAGGTCAATGCCGTCTCCATTGGCTCATTGCCAATCCTTTTGACGCTCGTCAGCTTCTCGAAAGCTCACTCTCTTAGCATGGGAGAGCGGATGTCTAGACGACGGCGATGCCGCCTATCCATCGTAATGGAGCACCCGATGCTCGGAATAACGGCAAGCGTGGCTGGCGCCATTTTGCCGGCAGCTCGGAGGCTGCACTCCACACGAGCCTTCGAAACGCTTCTCTGGAGGTCGCAATGCAAATGGCCTCCGTCGAACTAGGGCTCGAGCCGACCTTTTAAAGGAGGAACAGAATGGATTTCAACTCAATCAGCCCAACGAACACGAGCCCGCAGCCCGATTCACCATCACCGCCCGCGGACCCAGCGGGCTTTGAGCACCTGCTGAGCGAGTTCGAAGGTAGTGCTCCGCCACGTGCTGCGGGGTCTCCCGTGCAGCAGGGCGAAGCCTACTCGCCATATCTGGACGCCGGGCATCCCTATTCGCAATACTTGGAGTCGGGGCATCCCGATCCATCACTGTTGGATTGGGACGATGATCTATATGCGCCGGCTGCGCCCTCCCCCGGGCCATTGGTGGCCGACAGGGAAAGCTCTCCGCAACCCGGCTCGCAGCAGCCGATTGCTCAAGCCATCGCGGAACTCCCCGAGTTCGATCCTGAGCTGATTTGGCAGCATGTGGAAGCCGGCCCATCGCAGGCTGGACCATCGCAAGCCGGGCCGTCGCGAGCCGGGCCGTCCTCGTCCGCCGGGGCTGCGCTGTTGGAACTCACAGATTTCATTCCAGAAAACGAACGTTTTATAGCCGACCTCTGGGTCTTCTTGCCCCATACGGCCTCGGATGCGCAGATCAACATATTAAGCAGGGCCGGACTCTTGCCTACCAATACCTCCCCGACCACAACTTTCACCATGCTGGGTATGCCCCACACGGCCGAATTGCGACAAGATGGGCTTGTTAGTGTCAAACCGTCGCTGAACGCAGGCGCTTGGCCTGGACAGCCGCACGGCGACGCGCCCACCGAATAGGTATGCCATAGCCCAGCCCGCGGCACGGGCATAGCCGTGCTGCCAGCAGACCTTCGGGACGTCGTCGACGGCAGGAGCATTTGGCGACGTCCTTTCGGACGGCGTCGTCACCCTATGGACGCAGCTTGACGCTTTGCCGAATCGCCACGGCATGAGGTCTTCGATTCCGACCTCATGCCCGGCACAAGCAGATCGGCCGGATGGCGTTTTCGACCGGATTGGTGTCGAGCTCGAGACGACCGTCGTCGAGGAAGCGGGTCAGTCCCCGCCAATGATTGAGCGTAGCGGATGTTATCGGCGAGCAGAGCGTGCTCGCAGGTTCGATGATCCGTTCCACTCGCGGAATGGGCAGGCAAGCAGCCGCGATTGCGATGAGAACCTTGATCAGGATCGCTCTGCGATCGGCCCTGGATGACCGTCTCGGCTCTTTCCTGCGCCGCGTCCAGGATGCCTTGCGCGATCTCCACGTCTTCGAGCGGCAAATGGTACTGATCTGGCCGCAGCTTCTCGGACTTCGAACCGAACTTTTCGCGTCGCAATTCGCCGAGGATGACCTCCAGCCGACGCCGGGCCTCCTCCGACGCCGCCAGTGCCCCCCTGATGCTCGCTCAAGGCCGCCTGCGTTTGCGCCAAAAGCGCCTTCAGGCGTTCGTTTTCATCGCGCAGCGCCGCGATGCTCATGCGCTATTTCGAGCACATCGTCGCCGCGCATGCCACGTTCAAAATAGTTTCCGAGTCATTCTGTCGCAGTCATCCCGCCGCTTGCTGGCGTCGTGTTTCCTCCGGGCGGACCAACCTCCAATCCAGACCCTCGAATAAGGCCGCGAACATCGCCGGCGACATGCGCATCACGCCGTCCGCGATCGCTGGCCAAGCGAATTGCAACCTTCAAGGCGTTTGTTCACCAACACCAGGCCCGTTTGGTCCCAGACCAAAATCTTGATCCGGCCCGCTCGTTTTGATCGGAACACGAAGGCTGCGCCACTGAATGGGTCGAGACGAAGCATCTCCTGAACCTTCGCCGCAAGCCCATCGTGGCCACAGCGGAAGTCGATCGGCCGCGTCGCGATGTAAATCTTCAGATCGGCACCGGCCGCGATCATCGTGACGCTCGCACTGCGCGGATCACCGAGACAGCTGCTTGGCATCATTGGCCGTATCCGTCGGCAGCACGACATCGCCGATCTCGATCTCAAGCTGATCGCCGGAACGTGACGCTCCTCCAACGCGCTTTCCACGACCAGCGGTGCGAATGTCGACTGCAATGCCTCGCACGGCCGCAACATGCCCCGCTGTCGAAACCGCGTCGCCAATCGTAGATCTGCCAGCGCGTCGCTCCGTGCTTGCGTGCCACCTCGGACACCTGGGCACCCGGTAACAGACTCTCGGCGGCGGTCCGAGCTCGCTCAGCATCGGAACGCACGCGACGTCCCGAGGGCCCTTCAAGAACCGCCAGCCGGCTCACCGACCTTGCCGACGAGCCGTCCAAATGGACGTCCTTTTTTGCTGTTCAATCCCATCCAAACCTCCGTTCCAAGTGGGAGGCTTCTTCGCACATTCGTTCTACTCTGAAGCCAGGGTATCGGCTTCGCGCTTACCTCTGCTGTAGGCCACGCCCGATATCACCATCGAGGAATTGCGCGATAGCTTGAGCAAACAAGGCCTATCCCTTGGTTATGGCACGATCCGCCGCTTCTTCGAGCGCCACGAGATCGCGCGTAAAAAAAATCGCCCATGCCACAGAGCGGGATCGCCCGGATGTCTTGACGCGGCGCGAGGCCTGGCGTGAGAGCCAGGACAAGCTCAATCGGAACCGGCTGATGAGACCTGGGCATCGACCAACATGGCGCGAACACATAGCCGTTGCCAGCGCGGCGAACGGCTGCGGGCCAGCGTTCCTCACGGCCATTGGAGAACAACTACCTGCGTAGCCGCTCTAACCACACGCGGCATCATCGCACCTTGGGTGCTCGATGGTCCCATCAACCGCGATGCCATCGAGACCTATGTCGAAAAGGTGCTCGTCCCCGAGCTTCCAACCGATGCCATCGTGATCATGGACAACCTCTCTAGCCACAAAGGGCCGCGTGTCCGCGAGATGATCGAGGCTGCCGGCGCAACGCTCCTTTATCTTCCGCTCTACAGCCCCGTTCAACTCTAGAGAACGCCTTCGCAAAGCTCAAAGCAAATCTGAGAAAGGCTGCCGAATGCACTGTAGAGCTGGCTCCGGAAATCTGGACAGGGCGGTAAGTGGAGTTTCTGCCTGACGGCGGACAAGATTGTCCCGCGAATCAGGAGAGACGATGAGCAGACGAGCCCGCCGGCAACACGCACCGGCATTCAAGGCCAAGGTGGCGTTAGCGGCGATCAAGGGCGAGATGACGCTGGCCCAGCTGGCTGAGCATTTCGACGTGCACCCGAACCAGATCACGCAGTGGAAGTCCCAGCTTCAGGAGGCGGCGGCCGAGGTGTTTGGTCCTGGCGGTGGCAACAGAACGAGCGAGTCCGCGGTAGACGTGAAAACGCTGCACGCCAAGATCGGGGAGCTGACGCTTGAGAACGATTCCTAAGAAACAGCATCGCCGACGTTCGGCTCCAAGGGCTGGAGAACGAAGCCGAATGCCTTGGCACGCCGATGCAAATTGTTGACCACTCGCGTCCGGTAGCGCGTCTCGTAGGACGAGGCCCCGGGATCGACATAGTCCATTCCGTATCGCACAGCATTGTAGAACAGAACTGCGATCTTGCGGGCCGTGGCGGTCACTGCCTTGGCCTTACCGATGCGCGATGAAAGTCGCCTGTAAAAGGCGCCGAGCGCAGTATTGGTGCGTCCGACGGTGACGGCAGCAAGGCGCAGAAGCGCCGCCGCCCGGCCGCCGGATCGGCGCGTTCGGGACGAGAGCCTTTTGCCGCCGGAGACCTTGTTGCTCGGCGCCAGTCCTAGCCAGGAGGTAAAATGCTTTGCACTTGGCCACGAGGAGAGGTCGTCACCGCATTCAGCGATCAGCTTCAGCGAGAGGTAAGGACCGAGGCCGTCGATCGTGGTGATGTCTTTTCCCAGCAACGCGAATAGCGCCTCGCGGACGTCGAAAGCTAGAGCGTTCGCCTGATCGGTTCGATTCCGACGCAGCGAGGCCGGCGGTGCTGGTCCATGACCACGACCGCGATGGTTGCTCAGTTCCTTCAACACGGCTTCGATCCGGGCGTCGCAGGCAGATGCCTTCTCGTGGTAGGTGTCGTAAAGCGCAAGTGCCTGCTCGAGCGCAAACAGATGCTCGGCGCGGTAGCTCCCGGTGAGCGCCTTCGCAATCGTCTCGGCACTGGAGTGGCAACTGTAATGGCGCAAGCACGCCAGCGCCTCGGGATCGCGCTCGCCGGCAAGGATCGCGCGTATGATACGCAGGCCGGTCGCGCCGGTGATGTCGGCGACGACGTGGTGGAGCTGAAGATTCATCTCCGTCAAGGCCTTCTGCATATGCTGGATGTGTGAGGCCGCGTACTCCAGCAGACGCTCGCGCTGACGCACGTAGGCTCGCAGCTCGGCAATCTGCCCTTTGGGCTGAAAGCTGGCCCGCAGCAACCCGAATGAATGGAGCCGCTGCAGCCATTGCGCATCGCTGACATCGGTCTTACGCCCCGGCACGTGCTTGGCATCCCGCGCGTTGACAAGAAACACCGTAAATCCCCGGGCATCGAGAAGCTCGAAAATTGGAATCCAGTAGACGCTGGTCGATTCCATGACGACGGTCTCGACGCCGCATTCCGTAAACCAGTCGACCAGCCGATGCAGATCGGCCGTGAAGGTACCGAAACTGTGGACTGGCTCCGGTGCGCGATCTGCCCTAACGGCCGCCATATGCATGGTGGCGCCAACGTCGATGGCAGCCGCGTTCGGGTGCACCATCGGCATCTTACCGCCGTCCTTCGACTTCGATCTTTTGGGATTCATCTGTAGTTCCTCCTGACTCCGGCGGAAGGGCTGGGCTGCGCAATTCATTCAAATTCCTAAACGGGATCGCCGAGATGGCGTCACCACTCTCAAGTGCGCAACAGCCCATGGACCAGGTTTTTTGACGGGGTCACGTGCCACCAAAATCGTATCGGCCGCTCCCTTCCGGCCGCAGTCTAGCGGTTGCCCGTTTCTATCCCACAGGGGGCGCGCAGCGTCGCGCATAGTTTTTTAGAAGGCGCGCTCAGCAAAGCCGGCCTGCTGAGCGCAAAGCGATGATCGACCGTGAGCACGACCTGCCGATCACCAAACAGGCGGAAGTTTTGAAGATCAGCCGTGGCAGTATCTATTATCTACCACGTCCGGTGTCGCCCGCCGACCTCGCGATCATGCAGCGGCTTGACCGGCTGCACCTGGAGTTTCCTTTCGCCGGTTCGCGAATGTTGCGAGACCTGCTGGCTGCCGAGGGGTGCAAGATCGGCCGCCGGCATGTCAAAACGCTGATGCGGCGGATGGGGATAGAGGCGCTCTATCGCCGGCCGCGTACCACCAAGCCCGAACCCGGGCACAAGATCTATCCGTATCTGCTGCGCGGGATGGAGATCACACGCCCGAACCAGGTCTGGGCGATGGACATCACCTACATCCCGATGGCGCGCGGCTTCGTCTATCTCGCGGTGGTGCTGGACTGGTTCAGCCGCCGGGTGCTGTCGTGGCGCGTCTCGATCACTATGGAAGCCGCATTCTGCGTCGAGACGCTGGAGGACGCTCTCGCTCGCCATGGCAAGCCGGACATCTTCAATACCGACCAAGGCTCGCAGTTCACGGGCGCCGCGTTCACCGGCGTGCTCGCCAGTCATGGCATCGCCATCAGCATGGACGGTCGGGGCGCCTGGCGCGACAACGTGTTCGTCGAGCGTCTGTGGCGCAGCATCAAATACGAAGAGGTCTATCTGCGCGCCTACGACACCGTGTCCGACGCCCGCGCCTCGATCGGCCGATACCTCGCCTTTTACAATGGCCGGCGTCCCCACTCGAGCCTTGACGGCGGCACCCCCGATCAAGCTTACTTCAGCCCGCTGCCGTTCCGCGCGGCAGCCTAACTCTGGCAGAAACTCCACTTATCGACGCGGAATTGCTGTTCAGACAACCGGGGCCAGCTCTCTGTCGTGCGGTCTCTGGGACGCTATCGACCGCATCATCGACACTTACACGCCCGCAGAATTCTCAAACTACTTCGCTGCCGCAGGATATTTGCCACCCGACCGGCTAACGCTCTAGTGGGCCTCACCTGGAGCAAACCGCACTGAGAGCAGGAGGCCATGCGCAGGGTCGAACAACAGGACGACGGGCCGCGGGCGCATGGCAGAAAGAAAACAAGTAGCGTTCGGAACACGCCACATGATTCCAAAAGCGGCATGACAACCGGTAACAACGCGTGCTCGCTTAAAGCGCCTTTGAATTATTCGAATCGCGCCTGGCAATACGACGGTCATCGGAACTTCAACAAACATCTATAAACTTCATTGAAGCGCCGAGAGCGGCTCGATAGGCAAGCGGGCTGCGGCCCTGATGTCCTACTTGCTGGGACAAGCCACGGACCCTCGGTTAGCTTTTTGCATGGTACTTCCTTGTATCAGGACATCGAGGAGTGTTGAGATGGATCAGTTCTCATCCGAGCAAGTGCAGGTGCGAGATGCTATCGTGAGCGTCGCATTTGATAAAGCTTGGCGCTTCATCGAGAAGGATCCGTTGCTGGCGCATAATCTCAAGACGGTCCTTCATAGCCGACTGCGAACTTTCCTTGAGTGTTCGATAAGGAACGGCGAACGGAATACTTTGAATCTTGCAAACGAGGCGATACGCAAGTTGCGGGCTGAACTGGCGCCGTCGAGCGAGCAATAAGGCGCTTGCACCTCTACTGCCAGGTGGGTTTGGCTTCGTTAAGGCTCTTGGGAATCTTATGCGGCAGGAAAACAACCGGGTCAGAGCGTGGTCCAGCTGACCTTCCTCCACTCATGTTCTGCCCCGCTGGAGACGAGCACGTTCGGGACGACTGTTGGCTGTGCAGCTTTTCTGGCGACCCGCTCCTTCTGTCGCTAACTAGCTAGCGCCAAAGCCAGGCTGGGCCAACCTGTTCCGTGCATGTTCGCGGTTCAGAGAGTTCGGCAAATGACCGCTGATCGAGGACGCGTCTCGGGCGCTGAGGCTCATCCTTCCGGCAGGAAGCTCATGAGCGATGCGGTGATGGTCGATCACAGACCTCGATCGCTTGTACCTCCGGACCTACTACAAGTGTAGCACGATGTTCCTCAATCTCTACTTCGATCGAGGGGCGTCAAGAAGCCGATGCGGCTGCGCTTGACGAGGCTCTTCCTTGAAGTTGCGCAAGCTCGTGCCGAGCCCAAGGTCAGGAGAGAAAACGGTATGCCTTTCCTGGCGCCAGGGAATAATAATAGCGCGGCTGTGCAGCCTCGTCGCCGACTTGCTCTAGATTCCACTTTACTGGCCTCGCCAAACACCTCGCAGCATTTTGTCGCATCACAGGCCATCACGAACGGATCGCATTCAAAGAAGGACCTGCGCCAAGCGACCACTGTCAGGCCGCAGCATTTCGGTCAAGGCAGTGCATGGCAAGTTGCGCGGCTCACAATCTGACGCGGCGTGCGATTGGCCCCATTTCTTTCGAAGACATGTTGTGCCGCAGTTACAGCAATTCGCGATCATATTGTTAAACGCACGGCGCCGGGGGGCATCGAAAGGAACGACACTCGAATGAAGACTTTTCTGATTCTGACCGCAAGCATCGGCGCACTCAGTGCGGCCGCTCCCGCATTCGGCGCGGACTTCGCCGGCCAGCCCGTCAAGATCAAGGCGCCCCCGCTGCCGGTCGCAGTCCCGATTATCGATTGGTCCGGCTCCTATATCGGTGTCAATGGCGGCTGGGGAACGAGCCGCAATTGCTGGGATTTCAATGGCGTCACTCCCGAGGGTTGCCATAATTCGACTGGCGGCACCATTGGCGGCCAGATTGGCTATCGTTGGCACATCTTCAAAACGGTCTACGGCATCGAAGGCCAGGGCAACTGGGCCGACTTCAGCGGCTCCAATGTCAGCACCGCCTTCCCAACAGATACTATTGGCACCAAGACAGATGCGTTCGGTCTGCTCACCGGCCATATCGGCTACGCGTTCAATGCTGTGCTGCTTTACGCCAAGGGCGGTGCTGCGGTGACCAGCAACACCTATCACGTCAACTCGGTAGCTACTGGCACCGAGATTGCCAAAAACAATGATGTGCGTTGGGGTGGCGCGCTGGGCGCCGGTGCCGAAGTCAGCCTCACGCCGGACTGGTCAGCTGGCGTCGAGTATACCCACTTGTTCATGCAGCGCAGCAACGTAAGCTTCCCACCGGCCCTTGGCGCCGATCGCGTCCACCAGGACATCGATCTCATCACGGCACGGCTCAATTACAAGTTTGGCCCGGCGTTTGCCAAATAGTGATCTCCACGCGATTGCGTAAATCGGGGGCCCCGACCATGGTCGGGGCTCTTTCTTCAGACGCTCCTCTCCCTCGGGGCATCCCTGCCGCACTTCCGAAGCACCAGGCCCGAGCTCGGCTAAGCCTGGATCACCGGCTGGATGGAACGACGCCGCCTGGCCCCCAACGCTGGCGGACCAGGTCAGTCGATTCGACACGTCGTCGACGACTATGGGGCTCCACAACCTGAGGCAGCGTGAGGTTTGAGAGTCGATCGTTAATAAGCCGAATTGGGCTGAACTGGACAGTTGAGCGTTGGCCAGAGTGAGAGCAGGAAGAGGGACAAAAGGTCTCTGAGCCAAGCCAGGACACGGCGGAGGTTGTGGCCAACGGCCGAGAGGAGAACGTTAGCGGCATCTCCGGCGCGGCCTTTGAGATAGCAGCGGCCAAGGTGACCTTCGTTCTTCATGTGTCCGATGATGGGCTCGATGGCGGAACGGCGGCGTAGCTCGCGCTTGATGACGCCGAAGACGCCGCGCTTCTGGCCCGAGATGAAGACGCGGCGGGGATTTTGTGTGTCGTGGCCGCGATATCCCTTGTCGACATAGGCCCGTTCGATCGGGCAGCCGGTGAGGCTCTCGGTGCGCTCGATGACGTCGCGAAGGGTGTGACCGTCGTAGGGGTTGTCCGGCAGCGCGCAGGCGTGGAGCACGAACAAGCCGCCGGGAGCTCTTTGGTTGTTGGTGACGATGGATGCCTTCACGCCGAACTCATAGGGCGCGGCGGCCTTGCCCTTGCCGATGCACTCGACCTCCGGAGCATGGAAGGAATACAGCTTGAAGCCGCGCTGGCGCTGCTGCTGCGAGCGGATCTGGGTGGCTCGGCTCAGCGGCAGGGCGAATGCCTCCTCCAGTGCGGGCTGGCCCTCGGTCTTGCGGCGAATGTCGCGGATGATCCGGCCCAGCCGGCTGCGCAGAAGGCGCAGCTGTCGCTGATGCCGGTTGAATTGTTTGGCATGAGCGTAGCGGCCCGCCATCATTGCCGCGCTTTTGGCCACGCGAATATAGGATTGCCGGAGCCTGACCCCGTGCTTCCTCGCCAGGCGGTTCAACCCGCGGATCGCTGCATGCAGCAGCTTGGCGTCGGTCGGAAAGCTGATGGCCTTCGGTTGGACGGTCGTGTCGACCGTGACCCGCTTGAGGTCCTGGCTGCGCAACGCACCGCTCGCGTGCGCCACCCGAAGGCTCTCGGCCAACAACCGCTCCAGCTTGTCGCCGAGCCGCTTGCGCCAGTGGCTCAGGTCTGAGCGCTCATGCGGGAAAACGTGCTGGAAAAACTCTTCGCCTGTGAAGAACTGGAAGTACGGATCGTGGACCCAGCGCTCGCACACCCCCTCATCGGACAGGCCGTAGATGTGCTTGAGCAGCAGCAATCCGATCATGAATCGGGTCGCGATACCCGGCCTGCCGTTGTCGCTGTAGAGCGGCGCGATCTCGCCGTCGATCCAGTCCCAATCGACCCTGCCGGCGAGCAGAACCAGCTCGTGTCGCATGTTGATGATCTGGTCCAGCCGGGACCGGAACAGATCGTTCGAGCCTGTCGTCCTGTGCTTCTTTGGTCGCATCGGTGCCTCCGATGCAGCACAGAATCACGGTTCGCAGCGGCAGGGAAATCCAAAATCGAAATTGCAGGGTTTTGGGCTGTGAAGCCTCAATCCCCTGCAATCTCAAATGCCGTCGCAACCGGAAAACAGACTCCCAATCAAGTGCTTGGAGGCTTGTTCACGGACAACTTGAGATCGCTTATCTCGATGAGCGTTGCATCTGCGATTTGGCCGAAAGTGCCATGCTGAAGTTGCCAGAAGCTGGAAGCAAAAATTTGGCAGTTGGTGCTCGTTCCATTCGACTGATGAATTCAAAGAACATTGAGGCGAATAGCCATAACGATCGCTTGAATCCGGCTGGTCGCACCCAGTTTTCGCATCGCATTCTTGATATGAAAATTGACTGTATTCTCGCTGATTCCCAGGATCATTCCAATTTCCCATGACGATTTCCCCTCCGCCACCCACCGCATGCAATTTACCTCCCGCTGAGATAGTGCCACTTTTCGGTCGCAACCATTATTGGAGGGACGAGCGATCTCGCTATAGGCAGTGTGAAAGTTCCAGGCCAGCGCATTGAGATGACCGATGTGGTCCTGAGGATCAGCATCATCGGATGCAGATGCAAACGACACCACAGATACCCGACCCAACGGGCCGAACAATGGCACGCTCATACCATGCTTCAGGCCCGCCTCTCTCGCCTCGTCCAGTACGCGTCTCTCGTCCGGTTGAAGTTGATAGTGGGCGGCGAGTTGATCCCACAAAAATGGCCGCGAAAGCATCGGCGTCCGGCGGACCACCGGATCGATAGTATGGTACTTGCGTTTGAAGTATCGGTCGCACCAGTCTGGCGGCCACTTCACAGCCACAGTCGGAGGTGGACACTCCGCCAGCCGAAGTGGCTCGACGAAGTTGAGAGCGCCGTAAGCGACTTCGCTGAACCCTTCCTCGGTGGCACAGCTTACAAGGAGCTCGAACAGCGGTTTGAGCGAATGCGTCTGGTTCGCGCATTCGGTGAAGCTAAAGAGATCCATGATGGGCGCCTCAGAACGCCGATCAAGCTCGCTGTCACTGTGTTCGATTACGCTTGTTTCAGGCAGAGCTAAATTCCATTCCATGACCTGAACTCTTGGGTTTGTTCTTCGTGAAGTCTGAGCGCTCGCACGCTGCGTCAGACGCCATTCCCGAATTGCCCTGCCGCTGGCTGCGCCGGCATGATCGTCCCGTCAAACAGCCGAGATGCCGCCACCATCCCTGGTCCGAGCGGCACGCCGCAATCGAAGCGCCGTTGTACATGCGAAGTGATCGGTCCAGCTCGCAGATGACGCACTGGCCAAATCGGAGATCACCGCGCCGTCGTCCATGTTGATGGTCTGGCAGTGATAGAAAGTCCGAGGGCCCTGGCGACTCAGCTGGCGAGGCGAACCAAGCAGCACGAGCGGCTACAGGCCCGGCTCTGTTCAGATTGGATGGCGAGAAACTAAGGTCCTGTCCGAACGACGCTTCGCATTGTCTCAAGGCCGAGCACGAGGAGATCCTGGGCACTGAGCTCCGCGATACAGGTAAGGTAGAGCACGCCGATGCACTTGGCGGTCCCGGACTCGACCTGCGCGTTGTCGGTATCCATTCTCTGCTTGCCGACGAAGACAACAGGAGCGTCATTTTTCTTCCCGATCTTGCGAATTGCCATCGCAAACAGTTGGCTGATCCTCCGCCCTATGACGGCGTCGGTGACGCGATCGATGAGCAACACGGAACAGCCGAAGCCAGACCCCTCGCATGATTGGCCGGCGTCTCAGCGGGCCCGTCCGGCAGGTCCGGCGAAAATGAATCGAAGGGGCAGAAAATGGCCACGTCAAAGGCGCAATGGGAGATACGCGCGGTCGCGAGATCTGCTTGATGTAGAGGACACTTTGCATGCGCATCTCCAGAAGGGAGGACCCCGGGGGTCGGACAGCAAGTGTCATACCAACTGTTGATTTCGTGAAAATCAACCGTCGGGACAAAGGCTTGAAAGGCGGACGGTTGGTTGCAAAGTAAGTGCATTGAAGCAATCATGACATAAGGAGGAAAGGCGACAGCGCCATTTGCGCGAGCCGCGGCACGAGTTGGCGGGAGGGTCAATGTCGAGCGGGGCGGGCGAGCAGGATGAGGCGTACGCCGATCTCGTCTATTGTGTGCGAGGCAGCTTCAATCAAGCGCGCAGTAGCTGCAGGACCAAGAGCGCCTGATGGACGGCATAGGTACGGTCGTGCAGATCGATCCAGGGGGCGCATTCGGTTTCCTCAAGAGCGATAGGGGCCATGAGATCTACTTCAATTGTATCAGTATTCTAGTGCTCATCTTCTCGGTGACCGTCACTTTGCTCGTGACCGTGCTGACCTTCCTGCTTGTTAGCCGCCTGATCGGCCGGCCGGAGGCGAATTGAACGACAATCCCCACTCGCTCTGGGTCTATCTTTCACAGTCGCCGCTACTCTGGCTGACTGCCACGTTGCCGGTCTATGCGATCACGGATGCGCTATCCTTGGCAACGCATCGCCATCCACTTGCGAACCCGGTCCTGCATGCAATGTGGATTATCAGCCTGTTTTTGCTTCTGACCGGCACTTCCTACACAACCTATTTCGCCGGCGCGCAGTTTGTACATTTCCTGCTCGGGCCTGCGACAGTCGCGCTCGCCGTGCCACTCTATCAAAATCGCAAGCTTGTTACCGCGGCGATCGTTCCGATGTTAGCCGCCCTGGTTGTCGGCTCAATCACAGCGGTGACATCGGTCGTTCTGCTTGCCGAAGCCGCGAGGCTCCCCCGGGAGATTATCCTGTCCCTCGCACCGAAGTCCGTCACGGCCGGCGTTGCAATGGGAATCAGCGAAGCGCTCCTGTCGGCTCCCGGCCTTCGCGGCGCCGCGCCCGCGTCTCGCAGTCCGCCTCTAGGCTATGACGGGCTCCCGCTCGACGCATCATGATTTCGAGCCGACCGCATTGAGGTCGACTTCGGCCAATGTCTCGCCAGGCTTGCTCCGCCTGGGAGGCGGCGGCTCGTGCTTAGTGCAATCGACCACCAATTTCGTGAAAGGCACGATGTCGAGGCCGCCGCTCGCATCCTCGAGCGCCCTCATGTATTCGTCGCGCCGGTCGACGGGAACGATGGTCCAGGGAATTCCCGCCGACGCGAGCATCGAGTTCATGATGAAACGACCGGTCCGCCCGTTGCCGTCGGGCAGGGGATGGATGAACGTGAAGATGAAGTGCCCCAGGATCGCGCGCACGCGCGGATCCTGTTCGGCCTTCAGACATTCGAAGAACGATTCCATCGCGTCCGGCACGGTTTCCCAGTTCACGGGCGTGTGTCGGGAGCCGCGGATATGCAGAAAGTGCTGTCGGTACCCCGCCATATTCTCCGGCTTGACGATGCCGGCCGCCAACGACGGCTGAAAGAGAGCGCGATACCAATTGAGGTGTTCGCGCTCGACGACTTCCTCCGCGGATTCGCCGTCGAGAATGCGGGCGACCGCGGCGCGTACTTCTTGGAACGCGTCCCAATATCCCTTGGCGGCGAGCGCGTCGCGTTGCTGCCGGTCGTCCGCGTCGCCGTCCGGATTCCAAGATCCCTGTCGGACCTTTTCGATGAGTTGCTCGGTCACCGTGTAGCCCTCGATCGACAACGAGTGGTACGCGTCCGAGGTGTACCGATCGTCGATGGATGCCAGGTATCCGTCGCGATCGTTGATCCTTCGGGGCTCGACGTCGAAGTTCTGCAGTACCTTGTCGCGCATCTCCGCCCACATCAGTTTCACGCGGGTCGCGATGGGAGACACCGGGCGGGTGACGGATAGCTGCGTGCTCACGGGGCCCTTGAAGGGATCGGCGTCCTCCCGGACTTCGTGTCCGGCGCGCTTCATGGTGGCGACGATTTCGTCCGCTGCGCGCGCGTTTCCCAGAAGCCTGTAGGCACCCGCCAACCGGCCTGCCGCGAGCACGTAGCCTCCGGCCAGCAGGGCATTCAGGATCGTGGTGGTGCCTCTGATCGAGCCGAGCAGGGCGATGACGTCGTTCTTGTTGTTCTGCCAGAACGTGGGCGAAGCCAAGCATAAAGCGTCCGCCTGCGAAAAGGCGCGCATACCTGCGACCTCGACGGCCGACGTTGGAAGCTTCGGCACTCTGAGCAAGTACAGAGAATTGTTGTGCAGCAGATCGAGCCGTTGATTGTTCGCAGCCGGCGAATGCACGATGACCTGGGGTGGGACGTTCAAATTCTCGGCATGGAGGACGATCGAAGCTTCGGGAGATACCACCCAGTTCTTGTCGAACCGGTCGTCGAGGTACGCCCGGCAGAACTGCCAGAACGACGAATACCATGAGGTCGTGTCGCCGGGCTTCTCGCCGGGACAGACCATCAAGACCCATCCTCGGATGATCTCGCTCAGAAATCCCGCTTCCGATAGCCGTTCGCGGTCGGCTCGACCCAGCTCGGCGAGTTTGAAGACCCGCCTATCGCCGTTCTTGCTGAGTTCGCGCAGATTGCTCAGAGAGCCCGCGAGTTTTTCGTTGAGGCTCGCCATGCGATTTTCTCCCAGGGGGCGGGTGCGGATGATCATCGCCACGCATTTGGCGACGTCGGCTCACACTAGTTTCATGTCGTTCAATTACACTAGATTTGCGTTGTTCGGTTACGCTACTTTCGCATCGTTTATTTACACTAATCCGGCGCCGTACGGAAACACTAATTTAGTGCCGTGTAATTGCACTACTTTCGCGTCGATCGACTTTGCTAATTTGGTGATGAGCCCGAACAAGCCGTTGTAACTTCTGTTGTATATTGCACCAATTTTCCGGTTCCTGACACATTGCGCTCGAAACGGGCTCGCCGAGAATTTTCTCGACCCCCTTGTAATGTCACACCATGTGATACATATTGGAACCATGACGATCACGATACGGCCAGACTTGAAGATAGCTTTGTTCGGTGAGGAGACGACGGTCTCCCTGCCGACTACCCAGGCTGCCGTATTCCTCAGCCACAACGATCGCGACCACCAGCACGCCGCCGACTTGGCGCGGCTCATCGCGGTGCTGACCGTCGACGGAACGCTGGGAAAGAAACACTTCTGGTCGACCATCAGTCATTCCGACATCAAGCCGTCGTCGCTGCTGGTGTCTGAAAAAGCCGAGGTCTGCGACGTCGCCCGTGCCGCAGCCACGCCGTTCTGGCGCGAGCACGCGCAAATCGACGAAGCGTACATTTCGCGCAAGAAGATCGATGCCATCCGCGACGAGGTCATCGACCTCTGGAAGAGCATCCTGCCGAGTCCGGTCATCGTCGCCGGACATCACGATTTCCCGGAAAACGCTCCTGCGGAGCCAGATTCGGACCTGTACTTTTGTCTCCACCACGAGATCGCGCACGTGCATCTGTCCGAGGCGGATGTCCAGCGCATCGAGCTCGCTGTCAAGCAAGCCATCGAAAAGCGCGTCCGCCTCATCCAGAGGTTCGTCTTCAAATGGACCCGCGCATACCTGTGCGACGACGACGCAGTGCGCGTCGCGATCCACTGCTACCGCGTTAGAACCGGGATTTCTCCTCCTGGGATCGACCCGAACCGGACGACCTTTTCGTCCAGCTCAGCATCGATCTCAATCTCCGAGGAGAACTACCATGAATACGTTCGCAGACCAGCGAACAGAGGACGTTTACAGCGGCCGACACCGTATGGATGTGCCCGCAAGCGTCGCAGCCAGAGCCGCCAGGCAAATCGACATCCTGCTCGCAGCCGACAAGCTCGAGGACTGTCGAATTGCGGGACACGGACGCATCGCAAAGCGTCGCAACACCACGCCGCCCACCTTCTGCTGCAACACCGAAGGCCGGTGGTGGGTGACGTTCCAATGGCAGCATGAGAAGGCTGTCAACATCGCGCTTGAAGACACTGGCTAAGACCACCGAGGCCGACATGACCGAACGACGACCGACAAATCCGGGTGAGGTGCTCCGCGAGGATTTCCTCACCCCGAGCGAAATCACTCAGGACCAACTCGCGGAAGCGATGGGCGTGTCGCGATTTCGCGTCAACGAAATCGTCAACGGCAAGCGGGCGATTACCGCCGAGACCGCGATCCTGCTGAGCAAGGCGCTCGGCACGTCGGCGAAATTGTGGATGAACCTGCAGATGGCTGTCGATCTGTTCGATGCCGAAAAGAAACTGGGCGGCGCGGCCGATGCGGTTCGCCGCCTAGTGCCGGCGACCGATTTCATAACGGAAACGCCGGCCTAACCGACCCGCTGCGCCGAAATCGCGCGGCGGCGAGGTTGGCCTCGGACCGGACTCATTTCGCGGTGGATCCAAAGCGGCTTCGGCGGCCTGATCGACGCGTTCGAGCCAGATGAGCTCCAGCGCGTCGCGGGCGCCCTTCGGAATGTCGTCGAACGACGCGCATCAGGCCTCCCGCGGCCGAGGGAATTCTCGCCGGTCATGGCGGCGTCTTTCCACACGGTTCTGTTGGTCAGCAGCGAGGTGAGCGCCGTGAACATCGCGAACCGTGGGCAACCTACAGTTATTGGTAGGTCCGCAAAGTGCGGTGAGCATCCGAGATGCCGGCGGCAAAGAGACGGACAGTGAAATACTGGGCAGGTCGTGGATCGACTCGAATGGAGGGTCTCATTCAATAGTTTAACCGCGGATACAGGCCTTGTATGAAAACTTTTCGCTGCTTCCATCGACACGATTGACCCAAAAGCATTTTGAGCCGAAGTCCGCGCTCCTGACGCTGAAATGAGTGATGCCTAGCCCCATCTTCGTAGTCGCATCCGGGTGGAGCGCCAGTGCTGCAAGCAGTACCTCGGCATCGCCCGCGCTGACTTTGTCTCCAACATCATACTTATGAAGCATTGCCTTCAAAAACGCGGCGGCATCTCCCTTCTTACTGAAGTGATGAGGGCCAATTGTAACCGGCTTTTTGACCATAAAAGTCTCCCAATCAATATTAGGATGTTGACGTGGCAGCTCCTGCGTTGCCCTCAGGCAGCAGTTTGGCGCGAATCTCACGCAGGATGATGGCCGAAATGTCCATGCCCTCGAACTGAGCGTCGTGTTCTCTTACCCAAGAAATGCAATCTTCCTTATTGAGGTCATCTCTTGCGATCTTTTCGTACAGCGCGACAGCGCTCACGCGCGATAATCCGAGCTCGATCAGCGAGAGTAAGGTCCGCGAAGAAACACCGAACTCGAGCTGCGTTCCTATATCGACATCACCATCAATGGGGTCTTCCCGCCCTAATGCAACTAGGTGCATATTGAGAACGTCGACATAGGCGGACAAATACTTCGGCGCCCGAAATCGCGCGATTTGTTCGACCATCTCCATCGTGCTGCGTATCAGGACAGGCAGCTTAAATGACCGACCGGTCCTGCGATGGTAGTCGATATTTCGCTCGATCATTCGAGACAAGGAGAACCCCTTTAGCCATTGCACGACAATCAGTGCGTGAAGCGGAATGATCTTGTCTGGTGTGAATGCGGGAAACAGATATTGGTTGATCCGGCACATAATCGTCACGAAACGATCGTAGCTGTCCTGGCTGTCGACGGCGGCCGGCAAAAGATTCTCGACATCACCTTTGTAGTTGCGGAATGCATCCAACAGGCGCTGCATGCCCAGGGCGCTAACACCAGGATGTCGGGCTGCGATATCTGGGCCTATCGCGATCTGCGTGGCGATATTTGCAAGACTCGCTTCAAGCCGCTCGATGGTCGCGGGATTGTGGCGTTTGGCGAGGCTGGATTGTGCAATTGATCCCTGCCGTAAAAATGTAGCGAGCAGATATGAGGCGACCTGCTCGAATTGATTTGGATCTTCGAAATCGGCCAAATCAGTCGTTGCCCGGCGGTCCAAATAATCCGCAAGGCTATCTCCCTGTTCGATCACCGCGTCACTTCCGCGTTTGATTGGGAAGCGTGCACGTTCGGGAACGCCATCAGGCCATGCCTGTGCGTTCTGAGGATCGATGCAGATGATATTCCCTTGGAATTCATCGCCCCATCGACCGGCGCGGCCGGCACGATTCCAGAAATCGTGCGCCTCCATCGGATGCCCGATGCCCTTTCGTGGGCCGCGCAGTACAATGGTTCGGCACGACAGATTTACACCTTCGATGAGCGTCGAGGTACAAACAAGAAAGCGAATCTTGCCCGACCGGAACAGCCGCTCGACCTCCGAGCGGACGAGCGACGGCATGTTGCCATAGTGAAAAGCAACGCCTCGCTCGACGAGCGGCGCGAGCCTGTAGTGCGGGTGAACGCCTTTGCGCGCCAAATCCGCAAGCTCAAGCAATTCAGGGGCAGATGGTACTTCCGGTATCAACTGACTGATGAGATCGGCGATGTCTTCGGAATCGGCGGCGCCGTTCGCGTAGACGAGTGTCCCGCCGCGCTCTCCGGCAGCAGCGGCGATGAACGCCAGCTTTTTCTTGAGAGAGCCTGGGCTACTGCCCAGCTGGACCACGCCGAGCGGCAGCATAGACGCGTGTTGGCGTGCCGACAATTTCCATAGTTTTGGCTTACGCGGCACCTGCTCGGTCACGATGAGGTTTTGAAGCACAGTCGGAACGTCGCTTTCAAACGACGCGGTGTGAGCTCCCTCCGGAGCATCTGCAAGAAGCTCCTGCGGGTTTTGCGTGGCGGGACTGATGAACACGAGCTTGAGCGTGGGATTGGAGCGGCTGGCGCGCTCTATGGCATCCTGAAGAACAACGCCGCGTTGGTTGTCCCCGATCTTATGTGCCTCGTCGACCACGAGCAGATCGACCTTGAAGGCGCCGCCGACGGCGTTAGCGAGCAGGTGCATGCGCTCCTGGGTCAGAACAAAGATAGCGCGTGGGACCGCCTTCCTGCGCTTTGTCATGCTTTTCCCGAATCGGAAGCGAGAAGACTTCTATGCCGCTGCGGGCTCCGAGCAACGAGACTAGATTTGCTTCGATCTCAGCAACAAGTGCCCTTGTCGGCGCCAAATAGACAGCGACACGCATCTCGCTCGATCGGATTTGGTCGATCAGCCATTGCAAGACTAAGAACGTCTTTCCCGATGCTGTCGGAGCAGATGCCGAAAGCCATTGGTAATTGTCGGCCTGGCTCCAGAATCGTTGTTGGAAGTCATTGACCCGAATCCATCGCCCACTGGATTGGACAAGGATCGACTGATCCATCTGGCGGCGTTGCGCCTCGATACGTAACGCCATGCCGAGTCGTCCATCAACATCGGCAGTGAGCAATCCGCGTTCGGTCGCGAGCGCAACCGCACGAAAATTCGATAGCTGGCCTAAGAGAACCGCGCCAGAATCTTTAATAGTCTCACTAGCGGAGAGCGTGATTGCCGCGGTGGCGGCGATACGAAGCGCTGCGTCTTGATAGGCCCGCTGATCCGACCGCGCAAGTATGCTTCCGGCTAGCAAAAGCCGTGGCCAGGCGGGCGAAACAGGCAAGGGTTTTGCCGTCGCGGCCGGGGAAGTCAAAGCCCTAGCAAGTCAGGCCAAGAATGCTACTCAGGAGATCGCCACACAAATCGTAGCGGTTCAGACCGAAACGGATGCCGCCGTGGCCGCTATCCGGCGAATATTCGACGTCATCAATCGAGTTGGCGAAACGACTACATCTATCGTCAGCATTCTTGATGAACAAAATGCCGCCATCGGGGACATCAGCCGCAGCGCCGAATCCGCTGCGGCCGGAGCACGCGCAGTAGCCGGGCACGTTCTCGAAATTTCCGGCGCCGCTGCGACCAGCCGTGGGGCGGTCGATGACGTCGTCCGCACAGTTCATGACCTGATGGATCGCAACCGCGCCCTCGGCCAAGCGATTGCGACATTTGTTAGCGAGATGCGCCAAGCCGCGTCTTAGTCAGCTTGAACCTAGTCATCTGGAATGCAAGTTCGTGACATTAGTTGATCGCTCGAATCTCTAGAGAGGGGAGCCCTCGTGGCGAATGCAGGTGTGAAAGGCCGGTCGATCGCGCCGTTGGTACTGAGTCCGCAGGAGCGGGCGTACTTGGAGAGACAAGTTCGTCGTCATCGTGTAGCGCGATCCTGCGGTGTGCAGATGGTCTGCCAAGCAAGTCTGTGGCTGCCGAACTTGGCATCCATGAACACACCGTTGGCAAGTGGCGCCGCCGATTCTTGAAGGATCGCTGTGATGGCCTGCTTGACGAAGCCCGCCCTGGCCGCCCTCGAACCATCGACCATGATCAGGTTGCCGAGGTAATCGAGCGGACATTGCGTACGACGCCGCCCGGCGCGACGCACTGGTCGATCCGCTCGAGGGCCGCGGAAACTGGCTTTTCTCACACCACGATCCGCCGAATGTGGACGGCGTTCGGCTTGCAGCCGCACCGCAGCCAGACATTCAAGCTGTCGAGCGATCCCCTATTCGTCGATAAGGTGCGCGATATTGTCGGGCTTTACCTGTCCCCACCGAACCGAGCCCTTGTCCTCAGCATCGACGAGAAGAGCCAGATCCAGGCCCTGGATCGCGAGCAGCCGGTCCTGCCGATGATGCCGGGCGTGCCGGAACGTCGCACCCACAGCTATGTGCGGCATGGTACGACCACGCTGTTTGCCGCGCTCGATGTCGCTTCCGCTTTGTCATTGGCAAATGCTATAAGCGCCATCGGGCGGTCGAGTTCTTGAAGTTCCTCAAAGAGATCGACGCTCAAATCCCTGAGGGGCTCGCTGTCCATATCGTCATGGACATGTGTGGACGCCCCCGTTGGTGCAAGAAGAATCTTTCGAAGAGTGCGGAGCGTGGTCGGGTGCTGACATGTGTCCGGCCTTTTGTTGCGGCTGTCACATGCCGCTGGCCCGTATGGGAGTTCGCGGAACGGGTCCAATTCAACTTCGCGTGCTCGAGGCGCGTATCCATGATCTGGTTTTCCCATTCCTGTCTCGTGACCGTGCGCCATACTCTCCGGTTGACCTTCTCACACTCACGGTCCCTGCCGCGGAACTACTTCGCCGCAGCCGGAGCCCGATAGGTTCCGCCTCTCGCCATCAATGCCCAGACGATGCGCGCCATCTTGTTAGCGAGGGCGACGATCACCAGCATGGGCGGCTTGAGGGCAAGCATGCGCGCAAGCCAAGAATCCGCTGTCGAGCCTTTGCGCATTGCCCAGCGCACGGCCGCGCTCGCGCCGATGATCAGCAGTCGTCGCAGGGTTCGTTCGCCCATTCGTGACGTCTTGCCGAGCTTCTGCTTGCCTCCGGTGGAGCGCTGCAGCGGGGTAAGCCCCAGCCATGCCGCAAAGTCGCGTCCCCTCTTGAAGGCCTGGGCTGTCGGCGCCAGGGCAACGAGCGCCGTAGCCGTGATCGGCCCAATTCCTGGGATCGTCATTAGCCGCTTCGCTTCGGCATCCTCCTTGGCGCGGCGGGCGAGCTCTCGGTCGAGCAGCGCCACCTTCTCGTTCAGGGATCGCAACAGCTCGACGAGCAGCCGTAGGATCGGTCTAGCCAACTCAGGAATGTCGGTATCATGGCTGATGATCACGGAAACGAGTTTGGCAACATGGGAGGGACCTTGCGCCGCTACCACCCCAAATTCGGTCAGATGGCCGCGGAGCGCATTGATGGTTTGGGTGCGCTGACGCACCAGGAGGTCGCGGGCGCGAAACACAATGGCCGCGGCCTGTTGCTCCTCGCTCTTCACCGCCACGAAACGCATCGTCGGCCGCTGGGCGGCTTCGCAGATTGCTTCCGCATCGGCGGCATCATTCTTCTGCCGCTTGAGTAGAGTCGAGGAGAGGCGCGGTGATGCGCTTGTTGCGCGTTCCGTTTCCTCTCCCCGCTCATCAAACCGGACGTGCGGTTTTCCCGCATCCGGCTTTCCGACAGGTTTCGTCACAAGGCGCACGTCGGCGACACTTTGCGCACGCGGTTCAGCACAAGTACGCCAGGGTTCCCATAGATCTGATCAGAGAACCGTCTGACGCCACGTCCTGGCGTCTTATGTCGTCTGCGCAGAAAGGCGAGCACGCGGTCAAAGACGTGTCGATCAACGGCCTGATGAGCCGTAGCAAGCGAGCCATAGCTGAAGTAAGCGGACCAGCCGCGCAGAAGGCGGTTCAGTCGTGCTTGTACTTCGGGCCAAGCGCCCTTGTTGCCCGGCGTCAGCAGTTCGCTGACCTTCCTCTTGATCCGCAGCACGCTTTTCTTCGACGGAGCCGCGCCAAGATACCACCGCCCCCATTGCGGAAGTGGCGGGGTCCGAGCGTGTACCCAAGGAAGTCAAAGCTTTCCAATCGGGCATTCTTCACCGAGGTTTTAGTCTCGTTGAGTGTCAGCCCAAGCTTGGTCATCACCGCTTTCGTCCACGTCAATGCGTCTTCCGCGTGGCCGCGGCTGAGAATGACGAAGTCGTCGGCATAGGAGATAATCTGGCCATGGAATGCTTCACGCCGACCGCTGAGACGCCAATGCTTCAGGAACCGGTTCATGTAGATGACGGAGAGCAGCGGACTGATGACACCGCCCTGTGGCGTGCCACACTTGTTGCTCTTACCGCCGCTCATGCGCCGTTTCCCGTTGCTATCCCGCTCCTCGACCGGTACTCGCAGCCATAACTTAATCAGCCGCAGCACATTCCGGTCGACGATGCGTCGGGCCACCGATTTGAGGAGGTCCGAGTGCGGTATCGTGTCGAAGTATTTCGACAAATCGGCGTCAACAACATCTGTGTAGCCCGGCACATAAGCCGGTGCACTTCCTTGACGGCATCGACCGCGCTGCGGCGCGGGCGATATCCATAAGCTCCGTCCTCAAAATCCGCCTCGAAGATCGGTTCCAGCACGATCTTTGCAGCAGCTTGGACGACCCGGTCCCGGATTGTTGGGATACCGAGCGGACGTTCGCCGCCGCCGGGCTTCGGGATCATCACCCGCCGCACCGGATCGGGCCGATAGGTCTTCGTGACGAGTTCATCGCGCAGGCCAGCCAACCATGCTTCGAGTCCCGACGCGTCGATCTGTTCGAAAGTTATTCCGTCCACTCCCGGCGCACCCGCGTTGGCGCGGGCCAGCTTGTAGGCATGGCTCAGAATGTCCTCGCGGCAGATCTTGTCGTACAGCACATAGAAGCGGAAGGCAGGCTCCGCCTTCGCTTTGCAATAAAGCTTTCTCTGAAGGCTCCTGATCTTATCGGGCGTTTCAAGGCTCATCGCCAATCTACCCTTTCCCTCGCCATCTTCAAAAGCGCACCTGAAGTCAGGGTCCTTTCCTCCGCCGGAATTACCCGGTTTCATCGGTACCTTTGACCCTGTCCGACTCCCGTCCGGTCCATCGACTACTCAATGCTGAAGGCGCGACCTTCGACCAAGACGGGTCTCCCCCGATTACCCGTACTACCTTTCCAACGTGCCGTGCCCATTACCCGGTGAACCAGACAGGTGCGTGCGTCGATTGCTTCCCTGTCCGCACGGCCTTCCCCGCCATACGATCGGATCGGCATTCACATCGTAACTTTCGAGGCGTGCTCAGGCTTCACTCACGTTACGGCCCGCTGGATTGCTCGGCCGCCTAAAGCGACCTTTGTCACGAGGCTTCGATCCGTCCGATTGCTCGTCCAAACCGCTCGTCAGCTACCAGATCAATCGACAACTCTCTGGGTGGATCCTTCCTCCACTGGTAATACGCGCCGTCGGGGCGCACCGAAAGGCTTTACATAGTCTGGCGCAATGAGTCGCACCGCATGCCCTAATCTCCCGATCTCGCGCCCCAGTAGTGGCTGCTGGCGCAGGCCTCCATGGCGACCGTGCACGTCGGCTGCGCGGCAAGACATTTAAGCACCTGCTCCCGGCGCAGCTTCTTGCGGAAGAGCACCGTTCCTGATCCATCCGCGCCGTGCATCTGGAACACATTCTTCGCCAGATCCAACCCGATTATGCTAACTTCCGACATAGACGCCTCCGTTCAAGTGATAGTCAACGATACCACTTTGGCACAGCGATGCCGTGAGGGGCGTCCACCCCATCAACTAGCCACCCACAAGACACCCAAGATCAAAGCGTGGCTCGCTCGCCGGCCGCACTATCATGTCCACTTCACGCCGACTTCCGCGTCATGGATCAATCAGATCGAGCGCTGGTTCGCTGAGCTCACCAGAAAGCAAATCCAGCGAGGTGTTCACACCTCCGTCAGGCAACTCGAGGCCGACATCCGTACCTTCATCGAACTGCACAACAATAACCCGAAGCCCTTCAAATGGACCAAGTCCGCAGACCAGATCTTGGCTTCCATCAAACGCTTCTGCCACAAAGCCCAGCAGACTTTATGTGGCGAACTTTAGATTCACGTGACTAGAAGGCCGCGCCAATCTCGACTCGCGCGTCGACTATACGTCGAGGAGCTCGGTAGTTGGTGAGCTGCATTGGAGCCGGAACGGGACGCCGCCGAACCAAGGCGCCCCGACGCACTTTGCCGGGGGTTGAAAGCGCGCCGGGCCCGCCCCAACATCATCAGTACATCCGTGATGATGCTTGCGGCAATGAGACAAGCAGCGTGGCGGAATTGAGGCTCATGCATTTTATACTTGAAATTAAAAAATGTTCTCGTGAGCTGCTCCAAAGCACTTGAATCGCACGTAGCGTCACGTTGTACGATCGCGCACTTGGCGCTCTTCATCTAGCAAGCAATTTATTTTCCGTGACACGCCGGCCTTCAACGGGAGGCATCCGACTCGTGGCATCTGCTGAGAGGTGCTGCATATCGAAGGTAAGCGGCGAGACGCCCGCCTCCCAAGCCAGCCATTGCTCCATGCTTTAGTGCCCTTGGATTCCCAAAGGATGATACCGGCTGGACGAGCGATCGAACCGTTGATCTGCTGGACGACGTGCGCGCCAGCTCCTTTGCCGATCGCCTCAATCGTCTCCGTAGGAAACGGCTGCGAAGCAAGGCTTCGAGCTCGAGCTCGCGCACTTCGCCCGGGAATTGCTGGAGGGCTGCTCAGCCTTGCGCTTCAACTCCTTGATCGTCTGGGCAATCGACTCCATCGATTGATCCTTCTCAAGCACACGCAAGCGCGCGGCTTCGTCAGCTTCCTGCCTGGCTTTCGCCTGGAAATCACCGATTGAGACCTATTCGATGGCAGATCGAGTTCACGTTCTCTTCATCAAGGGCACGTTGCTTGCGGATCAGCTCGGCTTGAGCCTGCTGCGCCTCGGCAAGCCTGGCATTGTTGGCTCCAAGTTTTGACAAAGCTCGGCCGCTTCGGCAGTTTGTGCCATTAGCTCGGCCGCCGCAGCGTCTCGAGCCTTCTTCGCTTCCATGGCGACGAGCTGGCCGCGCTCGGCAGCTAACCGCTCGGCGAGCTGGTCCTCGACTGCTCGCGCTGCGTGGCCCCTCGCTGCTGGGCAAGGCCTCGGCCTTGCGGGCAACCTCGGCATCCTTGTCCGCCAAGTTTTGCTGAAAGCGCCGGCCGGTTCCCTCATTCACGGAGCAGCAAGAGAATCGGTGAGGTGAATCTCGTGATTGCAGTTCGGGTGGGCCGATGAGCGGCACCCGCCGCGGGTGTTTCAGGTTCTGAGCCCTCATGCCCTATTGTGCTGCCGGACTAGACGTGATCTCGCCAGCGTCGGCGCATTTTACCATGCGACTTTATCGTGATTTCCACATCCTGGTCGAATGCCATGAGCATCCACATCGGCTTTTCCTCGGAAAAGCCCAGCGACAGCCTGGCCCGCTTTTGGTGATGCCTTTAGATCCGTGGTTTTCGTCGCGAAAGGTTGCGCGTCAAGGAATGCGGAAGCGACGCGCCCTCGGATGAATGACTGACACTGCGCGCAGGCTAGTCAGGGGAGACTAGCCGCTCCGACCGTGCTCATACGAGAAGTTCATTCTACCCACAAGCATCCAGATAATCGCTAACGAGCGGCTCTCATTCCCATTCTCACTCCCGGCCCCTAAGCCGCGTTGGCAGTGACATCGAGAGCGGGACCAGACTTGAGGAACAGGTAGGCCCGTTTGACGTAACGCAAGGACAGAAGAGAGGGCGTCGGTCAGCTTCATACTGTTTGAGCATAGGAAAGTTCAGCCTTGCAGACCTCCCTCCTAAACAAGTATTGCGATGCTCGCCTGCCTTGGTACACCATCTACCCAACCGTACCGGATTTCTCCGCGATGGTCGGTGCCGAGACTTGTGAGACATGGTTGAGGCGGCTGCCGCCCGACGAACCCGTATCGCTCTACCTCCACGTGCCGTTCTGCCGCTCGATCTGCTGGTATTGCGGCTTTCCTACAAGCCTCACTCGCAGCGAGCGACCGATCAGCATTTACTTGGCGGCGATGCATGAGGAGATCCGCTTGGTCGCAGAGCAAGCGCCGCGCGCTCTGCCGGTGAGCGACGTGCATTTCGGCGGTGGGACGCCGACCACCATTGCGCCAACCGATTTCCTGGCCTTGATGGAACTCCTGCGCCGCTGCTTCGCGTTCAGCAAATCAGCTACCATCGCCATAGAAATCGACCCGCGTGCGTTCACGGCCGAGATGGCCGAAACGTTACAAGCAGCCGGGGTCAGCCGCGCGAGCATCGGCGTGCAAAGCTTCGACCCCGTGGTTCAAAGGTCGGTCAACCGCGTCCAGAGCGAGGTGCAGACGGCTTCTGTCGTCGAAAGTCTTCGCCAGCATGGGATAAGCCGCATCAATTTCGACCTTCTCTTCGGACTGCCGCATCAGACGGTCCGGTCCTGCGTGGACTCCGCGCGGACGGCTCTGGCCATGCGGCCAGACCGGCTTGCAGTTTTTGGATATGCTCACGTCCCCTCCTATATGAAACGTCAGCGCCAGATCGATGAGGCGGCGCTGCCGGACAATGTCGCCCGCGCTGAGCAAGCCGCGGCCATTGCAGATACACTGGTCTCGGCCGGCTACCGCCAGATCGGGCTTGACCATTTCGCCCTGCCCGACGACGAGCTCACGCTAGCGCAGAAAGCCGGTCGGCTGCGCCGCAACTCCCTGGGTTATTCGGCTGATACCTGCAAAACCGTGATCGGCTTAGGCCCGTCAGCCATCGGCCGTCTGCGTGACGGTTACGTCCAGAACGAGATCGCAACTGCTTCCTATCACCAACACATTCAGGCTGGTCGTCTGGCAACCTCAAAAGGCTACTTTCTCTCCGCCGAAGATCGCCTCCGAGCCGCAATTATCGAGCGTCTGATGTGCGATTTGCAGGCCGACGTACCAGCGATCTGTGCTGCTCACGGATTTGATCCGATTCCTCTTCTCGATTCGGCCGACCGCCTGGGAATGCTTGCCGAAGACGGGATAGTGGACATTGAAGACGGATTCATTCGGATCAAGCAGGAGCACCGGTTTGTCATTCGTGCTGTTGCTGCCGCATTCGACACTTATCTCGACCGTACCCCTATTAACTAAGCCACGCATGTGAGCAGATCCCAAACATCTAAGCTCTTCGCGAGGGGGCGATCCGAAGAATCGCCTCGGGCAGACGGGCCAGATTTCGAGGATGCAGCGGCGGCGTGATGACATGAACTTTCAGATATGGCCTCAAAACCGGCGAGGGCTGATCAAAAGGAAGTTGATTTAAAGGAAGACGCAGCGGATTCCGCTGTTCAGGGCCACGCCTCGATCACGCGGAAAGGGCTCTGCTCCACCTCCCTCGGCGTGCTCTCGATGATGGTGACGGCCTCAGCGATATGCCGCTGAAGACGCCGGCACCCGCACAAGCTTTGGGTATTTTACGGCCGGAGGCAGCTTTGCGAAGTTACGGTCCACCTCCTCGAGCGCAGTTGAAGACTCGACCACGCCTGCAGCGGCCACTGAGACCTCAAGGCTCGGTGGTCTTCGGTCCTGCGATCACTGGCGCGCCTCCGACGGAAACAGGTCCCTGTGGTTTGGACTGCCCGAGGCGTTTCCTGGCGACGCTTGAAACAGCCCCGGATGACGACAAAGGAGGCACGGAAGCAGCCGAAGGGGCAGGTATTAAACTCTGCAGCGAATCGATCCGCGAAGTCAGCACGGTGATCTGATCCAGGATCCCTTTGAGGTCATCCCGCTGGGCATCGATCCGGCGGTTGAGTTCTGCGATCTCATCGCCAGCTTTCTGCTGTGCCCACTTTATGTCGGACAGGGATGCACTGTCCTCCGGTGACAGGCTCATCGTTGAAGCGACTTCCCGGGCTTCCGGCGTCTCGACAAACTTTTCAAGGTTAGCCCAAAGCCAGGCGCCAGCAGCACACGAGCCGACGAGGACAAGCGGGAAAACCAGGGGAATCCGTCTTGACGGCCGGTGCAAGAGCGGCCGCAAGTCTGAAGCGGCCGCTTGATCAATCCAGTCCATTGTCCCTCGCTCAACATCCCATTCCAGCAGGCTTATTTCGTCGAAGCGACAGCCTGCGATGCTCACGCGCTCCAGTAGCTGCCAGCGTCGAGAATAATCAATCTTGGCGACCTTCCCGATCGGCTGCCACTGCTCTTATCAAACTCCCTTCTTGAGCAACGCAACGCGACAATTTGCGCGCGTTCTCCATGATAGCATCACCATCGAATGGTTCTCGTCTTCGTCGGCGATGGCGCAGCATTTTCTCATCATTCAGAAGAACCTTGCAGATTTTCCTACCTTGCCGCTGCACGAATGCAAACCGTCCACCGATTGCTGCAGCGTGTTCGATGGAGTCCCGCCTCACGCGTTGCCGAGACCAGCAACTTCATTCCGGACGCGCCACGTGAGCGCCACGGCTGAGCGGCCGAGCCGCAATGGCCGATTGGACCGGCAACCATTGCACCTGGTCAACTACCAATTCCGGCAGGTTGTTCGAGATGACGGGCACGTGGCAAGCGTGACCAACGAACGCCGCGCACGTGAAGGATTCGGATGCAAGACAGATTTTGCCGCGCCAACGGCGCTGACGGAGGCAGCAACTGCTCGCCGATACACGCCAAAGCTGCTCGATGGCTGATTCCTCTGGTCTCCTGGGCCACCACGTTAGACGTTGTGGTGTGGTTGCCGGGCGCGCAAATTCAAAGGCTCTCCGGCCTTCGAGCCTGGCGATTGTCGCGTCTTTCGGTGACAACGATACCAATGGAGCGCTTCGTGAAGCCAGGCCGCTTGCCGGGCGAGCCTTGCTTTCTGGTAGCTGCCGTTTCGTCGAGAAAGCCGCCTTCGATGCAAATGCGCGGCACCGCCGGAATCGCCTGACTCACAGTGCTGGCCATTCGCAATGTCTTGGCGGCCAGGACAGCGAGGTCCCGGGCGCTCGGCGTGAGCATTTTGCCGAGCCAGCGCTCGCCGCTGGCTCTCGGCGCAGCGGCCGTGATGCTCAAGAAAGTTGCAGACCAGACCATCATCGCGCCGCGAGCGGAGAGGTTTGGGAAGCCTGAGTGGTTCTTTTCGGATAGATCGAATTCTGGCTCGTCCCCCTCGCCCTCGGACGCGAAAACGCCGGGAGCTCACTTTGGGCCAATCAGGCCGCAGTGCAATCTATTCATGGCCGGCAGACATGGACCCGAAGTGCGCCATGCGTGATTGCTTACTTGCGACGACCTCGCCTCGGACATACGCGGCTACGGCAGCACTTTCTTCCAATTTTAGACCAAGGGGAAAGCAATGTTGGCTTGTTATCGCACTTTCGCTAACGGCTTGTCTGGTCGGCAATTCCGTACTGGCACAAACCGCGAGCGGGCTTGATCCTAGTAGCCACCCTGTGGATCAGGCCAGCAAAAGGGCTTCCGATCGGGCCGCAAAGCTCCCGATCGACCTGATCCGTCAGGCAATCCGCCCTCCTGCCCCGGCGTCAGCAGCAGGTCCCGGAGTGCCTTTCGAGAAGCGCGGCAATGCGGACAGGGCTGCTCAGACGAGACCGCAAAAGACGATCGATCCCTTCGCAAGGTACGACGATCTGCGTGAAAAAGGGTTGTGGCTCAACATACCCGGCCCTGCGGACACAATTGATCAGGACAACGTTAGATCGGCGCTGGCAGATGTCGGCATCGGCTACATCGGCTGGACACACAACAGCTTTGCAAACAACCAGCTGCCGAATGCAGCCAGAAGCACTATCGCAAACCAGCTCTATATGGGCCAGAATCCGACCTTCGCGTCGGCAAACTTCATGATTGTCACCTACGATCTCAGCCGGTTTGGCATTGCCGACGGACAGATTGTCGTAGGAGCCGAGCAGCAATACTGGACGTGGGATCGCCCGGGGCCAGATCGAGTGGGAATCAATACGCTCGCCTACTACCAGACCCTCTTCGACAGGACACTAGAACTCAAACTTGGCTACCTCAGAAACCAAAATGAGTTCACCGGCACATTGTTCGGAGGGATTACAGGATCGAACATGTCTGCCTTGTTCCAGGCAGGGATGAGCACCAATGCCGCGCCCACGCCGGCGGTCAACTTGAAGTACAATTTTGACGATCGCTTGTACAACAAGGTCTCCATCCAACGCTCAATCAGTCCAGATGGTCCCTATGCCCAGATAACGGAGAATCCCACCGGCTTGAACTGGAGCACGGCCAATGCAGGCATCCTTCTCGTTGAAGAAGCCGGCTACAAGAGCAAGGCTGCTCCGGGCGTAACCGACACGTGGCTGCGGGCGGGCGTCGGTTTCAACAATAGCCGCTACACGAATTTGGCGGATCCCAAGCAACAAAGGGAGAGCGGAAACAATTTCTACTACATCGCTGCCGACAGGCAGCTCTCGCAGAGTGACGCCCCTGGGTCGCCGTCTCGCGGCATCTATGGCGGCTTCTCCGTCATGGGAACTCCACCTGACCTCAACAGGATCAGCCGGTATTATGAGCTGCGTCTTTATGCGAAGGGAGCTTTTGATAGTCGGCCCAGTGATCTGATTGCTCTCGTTGCGACCAACACAGCCTGGAGCAAGCATGCAGTGGATGCTGCTCTGGCTAAAGGCCAGCTTGCGCACCGCCAGACCACAGCAATCACGGGGACATACACCGCGCATCTCGCCCCGGGGATATATGCAAGCGTCGGACTGTCATACATTCACAACCCGACAAGCATCACACACACGCCCCAAACGGAGCATGCGCTCAATCTGTTGGTATCTACGTTGATCTTCTTCTGATCATCGCATGCGCCATTCTGCTCCCACGTTCTCGTGACGCATGGGACCGAAGCTTCGCGATCTCCTTGAAAGGATCGGCCGCAATGCGCTAGACGAGCCCGTTAGGTCGGATATGACCGGACGCCAGCTGGAAGAGATTATGGAGAAGGATCTCGTTAGTTCTCCAGGGAGCATCGGGCGGATGGAGGAGAGGCTGGTCCCGAGCGCCGTCATTTCCGAGGTGGGCCAGCGCGAATAACTCCCTGTATGGTACCATGGCCAGGTCAGGTTCTCGAAAGCTTGCCCGACTACCGAGACCTGTTCAGGTGATCCTGGAGGTGAGGTTAGCGTGGACCCGCAAGGTTCTGACCCATTTAATGTACCAGCTTGGTCGCAGGTGCAGCACGCCGTCTCGGAACAGCCGCAGACGAGCCAGACCCGACAAGATGGCTTTGAGCAGCACTTGGCCCAGGCAAGGCAGCCCGCTCCCGTCGGCGGCGGGGGGCCCCTATCCCCGTCTGCTATCTAAAGACCGGCAGGGCGATTGCTCAATATGCGGCTCAGAAAGTCCACAACCGAACACGGCCGCGGCGCCTTTCACCTTCGTCGGGAATACCGCGAAGTTACTGCCCTGCCCGAGCCCATCGGTGAGGCCAACTATCTGGTTGGCGCCCATTTCTTCGCGAGGGCCGATCCGCCCCACATGGCGCCGGGGTGTTGTACCGAGAGGCACGGGTTCTCTCATGGGCAGGCCATTCTACCATGGGTTGATCAATTAGGTGTTGTGGCGGGAGATAGCCGTGGACGAAACTAGCCTTCATGACTTTGACGGACCGATGTCGCCTCAGACTTGGCGATCATGGGAAGCCTGGACCGACCATCAAGACTCAGAACCGCAACCCAAAAGCCTCCCCTTCGTTGTGGCCCGCCTGCTCTTGTGATTTGGTTTCTGTTGGGATTCGTGGCTTTGGCGAGCTGGGTCGGACTTAGCGCCTTAAATGATCCGGATCCGCCTGTTCGCAACGACAGTTGGCGGAATTCTGGAAACAGGCGTGCTCGTGCCTCCCTGTGCGGTATCAGTAAACGTGACGGCACCAGTTGACGTGAGAGCCGTGCTCTTCAGGCACGGGTATCCTGACAAACTTCGGCGCCGACTTAAATCAGGCGCAGCGAGCGGGCCGACGCGCTCCTGTTTCAGCACCACGAATACGGCACTGCCAACTAATGATGAAGCGACACAATGAGGCAAACGATGCTCGGAGGAGGCCGGTCGTTATGCAATCTGACACCTCCACGACCGGCCTGCTCTTTTGTCCCGGGGGACGTCACATGCGACGTAGAGCAGAGTTCTTCAGGAAGCCGGGGCAAGTGCTGGATTAGCCGGAAGACCAATCCACCCCTCCCAACGTCCTTTCAAAGCAGCTTCCTCGGTCCTGGAGAACCAAAGGCGGCGTCCCGTCTACGAGATCACTTCCAGTGGGCCGGCGTAGTCTTCCGAATGCTTACCAACATATCACCACGATCGACCAGATCGTGCCAGACCACCTCGACTTCGCCGGTGCAAGAAAAACGTCAGCGGAGGATGCTCGCTCCCCTGGAGGCGAAGTAAGCCTCGCAAGGGCTAAAGTTGCCCATTCGATCACGACGAACCAAGCCGCAATCATCATCCTGCTCGGGTCGTGACTCCGTCCGTGGGCAGAGCTGGCTCCGGAATTCTGGACAGGGCGATAAGTGGAGTTTCTGCCTGACGGCGGGCAAGATTGTCCCGCGAATCAGGAGAGACGATGAGCAGACGAACCCGTCGGCACCACGCACCGGCATTCAAGGCGAAAGTGGCGTTAGCCGCGATCAAGGGTGAGATGACGCTGGCCCAGCTGGCTGAACATTTCGACGTGCACCCGAACCAGATCACGCAGTGGAAGTCACAGCTTCAGGAAGCGGCGGCCGAGGTATTTGGTCCTGGCGGTGGCAACAGAACGAGCGAGCCCGCGGTGGACGTGAAAACGCTGCACGCCAAGATCGGGGAGCTCACGCTGGAGAACGATTTTAGAAGGCGCGCTCAGCAAAGCCGGCCTGCTGAGCGCAAAGCGATGATCGACCGAGAGCACGACCTGCCGATCACGAAACAGGCGGAAGTTTTGAAGATCGGCCGCCGGCATGTTAAAACGCTGATGCGGCGGATGGGGATAGAGGCGCTCTACCGCCGGCCGCGTACCACCACGCCCGAGCCTGGACACAAGATCTATCCGTATCTGCTGCGCGGGATGGAGATCACACGCCCGAACCAAGTCTGGGCGATGGACATCACCTACATCCCGATGGCGCGCGGCTTCGTGTACCTGGCTGTTGTCCTCGACTGGGCAACCCGCCGGGTGCTGTCGTGGCGCGTCTCAATCACGATGGAGGCCGCATTCTGCGTCGAGACGCTGGAGGACGCTCTCGCTCGCCACGGCAAGCCGGAAATCTTCAACACCGACCAGGGCTCACAGTTCACGGGCGCCGCGTTCACCGGCGCGCTCGCCAGTCACGGCATCGCCATCAGCATGGACGGCCGGCGCGCCTGGCGCGACAACGTGTTCGTCGAGCGGCTGTGGCGCAGCGTCAAATATGAGGAGGTCTATCTGCGCGCCTACGACACCGTGTCCGACGCCCGCGCCTCGATCGGCCGATACCTCGACTTTTACAATGGCCGGCGTCCTCACTCGAGCCTTGACGGCGGCACCCCGGATCAAGCTTACTTCAACCCGCTGCCGTTCCGCGCGGCAGCTTAACTTTGGCAGAAGCTCCACTTATCGACGCGGAATTGCTGTTCAGACAACCGGGACCACCTCAGTCAGCCGATGTTCGATGCCATTCTCTTGGCAGCGCATATCAAACATATGTGTCACGTATCGTGCCGTCGGGCCGCCCGCGTAACGCGGTGGGAAAGTGAACTGGATCCCATTGTCTGTGAGAACCGTGTGGATCTTGTAGGGGACAGCCGCGATCAGAGCCTCGAGGAAGGCGGAGGCTGAGGTCCTTCCCGGCTTCCTGACCAGTTGCACGAAGGCGAACTTGCTGGTGCGATCGATAGCGACATAGAGGTAGAGCTTACCTTCAGCGGTCTGGAGCTCAGCGATGTCGATATGGAAGTAGCCGATCGGATAAGCCTTGAATTTTTTCTTCGAAGGCTTGCTGCCTTCGACCTCCGGCAATCGGCTGATGCCGTTGCGCTGGAGGCAGCGATGCAAGGATGATGCGTGAGATGGCCGTGGCGGCCGGTAAACCCCAGAGCGCGCGATGCCAAGCAACATGCATTGCCGGCGGATCGACAGCGCCATGTCGGCGCGATCGAGCATTCCTCGACGGTCCGGCGTGCTCATCTTCCGACCTCCGCGCCAAAAAAATCGCGCTTTGTCCAATCTTGCCGTGCAGCTTCTCGATCTCGCTTTCGCGAGCGTCCTCGCTCTCCCGCCCGACACCCGCGTCAAAGGCCAGGGCCGCCTGGTCCAGCAGTTGCTTCTTCCAGGCATAGATCTGGTTCGGTGAACCTCATAGCGCTGGGCCAAATCGGCCACCGTCGCCTGCTCCCGCGCCGCTTCTAGTGGTTCATCACAGTGATTTTGACTCTTTAGCGGTGGCTGGATAAGCGCGGCCGAGTTTGGCGCGGGCTTTGTCGGTTGTGAACATCCATTTTATGCTGGCTCGGGTTTTATTTCGCCGCCGTTGCCATGCTGCGATCTCGTTTCGGAGCCTTTTGGGATCTGCGATGCGGCGGCCGAGACACTGGCGCTGTAGCACGCTGATCTCGCATTCGACCATGTTGAGCCAACTGGCGTGTTTCGGGGTGAAGTGGAATTCGAGGCGGCGCAGGATGCGCCGGGCCTCGGCGGGCGCGAAGGCCTCATACAGCGCCCCAGGCTTATGGATCGACAAATTGTCCTGCACGACACGGATGCAGGCGGCGTCGGGATAATGGACGTCGACGAGATCACGCATGCAGTGGGCGTAGTCCACGGCGGCGCGGCGGTCGGTGACCTTGACGTTGCGCCAGCCCCGATGTGGATCGAAGGTGACGAAGGGATTGGCGGTGCCGTTGCGGCGATACTCGTAATCGTAGCGCTCGCGCTGTCCCGGTTGGGCCGGGACCGGCTGGCGCACCTCGCCGATCAGCTGGATGGGGGTCTCGTCGAAGCAGACCAGCGGCCGGGCGGGATTCTGCGTCTCGGCGTAGAGGTCGAGCACGTCCTCCATGCGGGCAACGTATTCGCCGTCGACATGGGGAATGCACCACATGTCCCTGCGCCACGGCTTGAGGTCGTTCTCGGCCAGCCGGCGACGCACGGTCTCGCCCGACAGGCTGTTGTGATCGGTGAGCTTGACCATCGTGTCGGCCAGCAGCGTCAGCGTCCAGCGTTTGCAGCCAGCGGGCGGCTTGGCGCATGCGGTCGCCACCAGCAGGGCTTCCTCCTTGCCGGTCAGCTTGCGCTCAGCGCCCGGACGCGGCTCCTCGCTCAGGGCCCGCTCCAGATTGCCTTCCACGAAGCGGCGCCTGGTCCGGCCGACGGTGGAGAGGCTGACACTCACGGTCCGGGCAATCTCCTCGTCGCGGCCGCCCCTATCGGCCGCTCTGCGCCCGCTTCAGCTTGCGGGCGGCGTGCTTGCCGCCACCGAGCATCGCCGTCAGTTCATCGCGCTCGGCTTGGATCAATTCGACCCGATAACGTACATTCATGCTTTGCCTCCTTGTCGGAGGCCGGGACGAATCCAGTGATGAGTCAAAAATCAGGCGCGCACTTCACCGAGAAGCAGGGACATTACCTGGCCTTCATCCATACCTACGCCCACATGTTCGGACGCCCACCCGCCGAAGCCGACATCCAGCGCCACTTCCGCGTCAGCCCGCCTTCGGTCCACCAGATGATTGTCACCCTCGAACGAAACGGCTTCATCCGACGTCGACCCGGCGTCCCCAGACGCATCGAAATCCTCGTGCCGCCGGAAAGCTTGCCGATCCTCGAATGGCTCGGCATCAAAACGTCAAAATCACTGTGGTGAACCACTACCTAGCGCGATCTTTGCCTTCAGTGCCGCGTCGACCTTGCGTCTCGTCTTCGTCGTCATCATGCGTTCCGTCTATCAAACGGAGCAGCCCGTTCAACAAGCACGTGGTCCCAAAATCAGGGCCATTTCAGTTGCGATGGTCCCGTGGGAGACGATCAAGCTCAGGCTCCCAGCGTTTGTGCTCTATCGCAGAAGGGCTGGACGCGTTGCAGTCTTCTCTCTCGGCCCTGCACGTGGTCATCGTCAGGTTACCGACAGCTTTCCCCGGCTAAACACTTGGCGCTGATCGGACTGGAACACATCGCACGATGCTCACGGTGTAGGCATACTCGTGGGGGTGTTGTGGTGTGAGGGCCACGTCGAGAAGTGGACTCTTAGATAATCGGCCTCGATCTTTGTTCGCAAACCCCGGGACGTCAGATTCAGGCCAGCTTCAAACAGTGCTATATCTTTGAAAGTGAGAACGGATGGATTTCCCCTCGACCCAGTGGGTGCGTGAACAATCGGACAGCGCAGGCCCGCAGCAGAGGTCGGCCGCGGTTCCGTCCCCAGGAGCGGAGATATTTGAGCGGCACCTGACCGAGATCGCTTTTGGAAGCGGTGAAGCAATGCCGGAGCAGCCGGCTCAGCCAACAGCGGTTGCAATAAGGCGCAGCCCGCAGCCTCTTTATCCCGAGGATGCTTCGCTTATTTGTGGGCTTCAGGACGCCCTCATCAAGGGCGGGGCCACCGAAAGCACCGCCAAGTCCAATGTGTGTCGCCTAATCACCTTCGGCCACTGGCTCTTAGCAAACAACAAAAAGTCGATCGGTACCCGGCTGAGCCATGAGTCACTAATCGCTGATGCGCGTCAGTTCATCGCAGAGGGGAATTACAGGGGTATCATCGGGGCAATACGTCATCTTCGGGACTCGCAGTTGATGGGCGGTGTCGCGCAGGTCAGACGCCCAAATCCTCACTTCGAGGACGTGACTCTCATCAAAGAGTACAAGAGCGAAACACCGACCCGAACCACCAATAACTATGCCCCTTATCTTGTCCGCTTCAGTGACTATCTTCGTCGAAACAACCGGCCGAGTTTAGCTGCTCGGCTTTCCGAAACGTCGTTGTATGAAGATGCCAAGACTTTCAAAGCGCACCACGGTGGTGATCGGAGGACCCTATCCGCGCTCGCTCATCTCCGCAAATCCCAGGCGGGCGCTAAGGCGATGGAGCTTGAGCGCCATATTGATCCCGAAGACGCAGCCCTGAAGGAGCCGAGGCAGGTCGGCGCCGCCGCTGCGCAGCACAGCGCGCCGCAGGAAGTCGGCGGCGGGCCAAAGGAGCTTCCGGCGGAATGCCACGATCGGGATTCGCTTTTGGGGCTGATGGATGAACCCGGCGCTGTGTTATCTGTCGAGCCGGCCGCGCGCCATGACGGGGCACCCGACCCCGGAGCGTCGGTCCGTCCCTTGACCTTTCGCCAAGACGGCGGGCAATCGCCGGACGAGCCGATAGGCGCGCGTGCCAGGAGTGATCTGCCAAGCGAGGGGGACCTTATCATCCCTGATCACCGCATGGTGGAGCGCGCTGACCCCGGGCAAGGCCCTTGGCAGGCGGAGGATGATCTGGCCTGGTCGCCGCTCTTAAACGTTGACCCAGAGGAGCTTCGACGGCTACTGGATGACGAGCCGATGTCCTCGCAGCCGATCTATAATGCGGCGGAGCTTCAAGACAGTGAAGACCCGTTTGAGCAGCTGCCGAGCGAAAATTTGGCGGAGCTTCTGGAGGCGCTTGCTTCACCTCGCCATTCGCCAGCGGACAGTGTCGATCAGCCTGGCGCAGCCGTTCCTTGGCCATTGCAAGCTGGCGATCGCAACCGCATTTGGCTGGAGGCGGAGCAGGCTGGCCATCTGCCCATCAGCGGTGCGCATGACCCAGCTGATTTGAGGCCAGCGAAGAGGCCGAGAACCCTAGACCCTTTGCAAGGCGTTGGCAGCGGGCAGCAGTTGAGCGCGGTCGGCAATTCGGGCGGCCGCCTGCTGACGCCGGCCTCCGCCGATCAGCTGGGTCCATCGCCTTGGCAGGCGCAGCCGATAGTGCCAGAGAGCGGCTACGAAGACGCCGCGGTGCAGCATGCGGTCGCGACTGACCTTGACGCCGCCGCTGCGCAGCCCAGCGTGCCGCAGGCTGTCCGTTGGCCATTGGTCGTCCCGGAAGATTACGTTCAGGGTCTGCATTTGATGGTGGAAGACGGCCCGCGGTGGCCCGGGATTCCTCCTCAGCAGGAGCAGGACATAGTTCAAGCTGAAGGGCAGGAATCTGGCTGGTCCGCCTCAACCTGGTCGCCGCAGATGCCGTCCGACTTTGATTGGAGTATGTGGCCGACCTTGGAAACAGCGCCAGCGCGCTTTGCTGTCAGGACTCACTCAGACGCTGACGATGGTCTTGAAGTATCGTTTAATTCGAATTCGCTCGCAGCCTTCGAGCCGCATGACACTTGGGGGCCGCCGCTTGACGTTCCGCCGCCGTTTGCAGGGCCAGGACTAGGGCATCACCGTGGCGCTCGACAGCGCGAAGCGCCGCAGGAGCTTGCCCCAATCCCAGGCGGGGAAGAATTAGCTTGGCTGACCGAGCAGATGTGGTCTGAGGATCCATCGGCTAGGCTGTCAGACATTTACCGCAGTTCCGTTAATCCGAATCCACCTGCAGCCTTCGAATTGGGTGACAATACGAGCTTTGCGCCGGTGCACGTCGCCAGGGCTGGCTCAAACCTCTCCTCAGGTCTCCCATTGGTTGACCTGACTGCACCTACGCTGTCCGAATTCAGCGATGAGGCTGATTCTGCGTGGCGGGGGCCAACCAGCTTCAATGCTCAGATCGGGACTTTGGATCCGACCGTCTCCAGCCGGAGCGGGCTGATGCTCGGCGATAGGGAGTGGCTCACCGATGACCATATTCTCAGGGATTATGAGCTCCTGGAGGAGGATTTGCGGAACATCGATCCGATTCTCGCCGGCCGGACGCAGTTCGTGGACCCCATCGTAGCCAATCAGCAGCTGGCCTGGGGCGATACGCAAAGTGCCTTCCAAAGCATCGTCAATCGGCAAGGTCCCGATAGAGCCGACTTTCTGTTCGTGCCAGTGAACGATGCCCATCCTCCTGATTTCCGCGGCAGCCATTGGTCGCTGTTGCTCGTTGACCGACGCGATCGTCAAGAGCCGGTCGCCTATCACTACGACTCCGCCGGACGCTACAATGCAACACCTGCAAGACAGCTCGCAGGCCGGCTAGGCGCCCGTCTGGAGTGGCCCCGCGCGCCTTGGCAGGACAACACCTATGATTGCGGCGTCTTTGTCGTCGACGCCACGCGGGAGCTGGTTAGTCAATTGGCGCAAGGAGAGCAGCCGGACCAGCTGAACCTCGACGAACTCGTCCCCGATCGGCAAGCACTGCAAAACCGACTGAGGGGCTGAGGTCGGCTATGCGGATCCCGCGAATTTTACAAGCTAGGCGTGAAGGCATCCATCGTCACCAACAACCAAAGAGCTCCCGGCGGCTTGTTCGTGCTTCACGCCTGCTCGCTGCCGGACAACCCCTACGACGGTCACACCCTTCGCGACGTCATCGAGCGCACCGAGAGCCTCACCGGCTGCCCGATCGAACGGGCCTATGTCGACAAGGGATATCGCGGCCACGACACACAAAATCCCCGCCGCGTCTTCATCTCGGGCCAGAAGCGCGGCGTCTTCGGCGTCATCAAGCGCGAGCTACGCCGCCGTTCCGCCATCGAGCCCATCATCGGACACATGAAGAACGAAGGTCACCTTGGCCGCTGCTATCTCAAAGGCCGCGCCGGAGATGCCGCTAACGTTCTCCTCTCGGCCGTTGGCCACAACCTCCGCCGTGTCCTGGCTTGGCTCAGAGACCTTTTGTCCCTCTTCCTGCCCTCACTCTGGCCAACGCTCAACTGTCCAGTTCAGCCCAGTTCGGCTTATTAACAACTTCTGAGACCGGATTATGCGGGGTCTGGCATTGATCGGCTGCGATAGAGGATCAACAAGGCACGCAAGAGTTCCGCGAACCATCGCAGGAGCAGGCTGAAGTTGATGGGGTGGACGCCCCCCGACGGCATCGATGTGCCAAAGTGGAGACGTTGAAACCACTTGAAGGAGGCGTCCATGGTAACTGTTAGCACAATTGGCTTGGATTTGGCCAAGAACGTATTTCAGGCGCACGGTGCGGATGCGGGGGGCGCGGTCGTTTTCAGAAAGAAGTTGCGGCGAGATCAGGTGCTTAGGTTTTTCGCCGTTCAACCGGCTTGTATAGTTGCGATGGAGGCCTGTGCCAGTGCCCACTACTGGGCGCGCGAAATCGCAAAGCTCGGTCACACTACAAGGCTGATTGCGGCTCATTACGTGAAGCCGTTCATTAAACGCCAGAAGAATGATGCAGCTGACGCGGAAGCGATCTGCGAAGCTGCGCAACGCCCGACTATGCGCTTTGTGACAATCAAGAGCGAGGAGAAGCAAGCATCCGCGGTCGTGTTCCGAACTCGCGATCTGCTGGTGCGCCAGCGTACCCAGGTCATCAATGCGCTACGCGGTCATCTCGCCGAGTATGGCGACGTCGTGCGACACGGCCCGGCACATGTCGCCAAACTGATCGCACTTGTGCAAGATACCCGATGCGATTTGCCGGAGGCGGCGCGCGCGATTCTTACGATCTTGGTCGAGACCCTGCAGGCGCTCGAGGCCAAGCTTAAAGTACTTGATGCCGAGATCGCAAGGCGGGCCAAGCAGGACGACGTTGCCAGGAGACTGATGGCGATCCCGGGTGTAGGCGCCGTGGTTGCGACAGCGATTGAGGCTCTCGCGCCGCCAATGGAGGTATTTAGAGCGGGGCGCGACTTTGCCGCGTGGTTAGGCTTGACGCCATTGCAGCGCTCTACCGGTGGCAAACAGCGCCTCGGCAAGATGTCGAAGATGGGCGAGCGGACGCTACGGAGGCTTCTAATTATTGGAGCCAGCAGCGTAGTCCGCCAAGCGGTCAGCCGCGGCGCCCTGGCTGGCTCGTGGCTCACGCGCATGCTCGCCAAGAAACCGAGAATGCTTGTGATTGTCGCACTCGCCAACAAGATGGCGCGTGTCGTCTGGGCGCTGATGGTGAAGGGTGGAATTTATCGAGCTCCGACCGCAGCCGCGTGAGCGAGATTGCGGATCTGAGGCGGTCGAAGATGTGAGAAGGTCAATGGAGGTATGGCGCAACGGTCGGTGAGACGAGGTCGGGAAAACCAGTCCAGGCTATATGTGCCTTGAGCACGGGAAGTTGATTTGGACCCGATCCGCTTACTCCCATACGGGCCCGCGGCATGTGAAAGGCCGCATCAGAGGTCGGACACATGTCAGCACCCGATCACACGCCGCACCATCCAAAAGATTCTTCTTGCATCGAAGGGGGCGTCCACACATATAGCCGGCGGCGGCGAGCACGGCGTTGATGCGGTCGCCATCGCGCCCCTTGAGATAGTTGCGGCGCATCCGGTGGCCGTCCTTGAGATGGCCGATCACGGGCTCGACGGCGGCGCGGCGACGCATCTCGCGGCGGATGGCTTTGGTGACCCTGCGGACTTGACCTGAGATCCAGACCTTGAAGCGGTGAGGATAGTTGTGGCCACGATAGCCTTTGTCGCCGTGGATGCGGCGCACGGCGACACCGGTCAGCTTTTCGAGCTCGGGGATGACGGGAGCAAGCGTGCGGCCGTCATACTGCGGATTCCAATGATCGCGCGCGGGTATTCCAATCTGATGCCGCGCAGCGTCCCAATCTGATCGCGCGCAGGTAAAGCCCCCGATCGTTAAAGGCAATTGGCACTATCGTTAGCCTGTGGTCAAGCGGCTGTCGAAGAGAGCGGGTCTGATGTTTGATTTTGGCTCGACGGAGCGAAGCTGACCGGACGCGCACCCCCGACAGTGCCGTAGCGGCCGGTCAGTTTCGCGGGCCGCAGACTAGGTCTTCATCGGCCGACCGCGTAATCAAGGCCGAGGAGGAACGGGTGGGCGACGCATGGAGTCACCGTTCAGTTCGAGCCTGTGAGCGTTGTGAAGCAGGCGATCAAGTATGGCATCGGCATAAGTCGGATCATTTATGAGCTCATGCCATTTGGTAATTGGAAGCTGGCTGGTGACGAGTGTTGATCGACGGCCGTAGCGGTCTTCGAGGATTTCGAGCAGATAATGGCGGGCGTTGGCATCGATGGCTTGGAGGCCCCAATCGTCCAAAATTAGGAGATCGACGGTGGCGATGCTCTTCATCCGCGAGGCGAGTCGGCCATCGCCTCGGGCAAGGTCCAGTTCTTCGATCAAGCGCGGCAACCGGGTGTAAAGTACAGAGAAGTTGTCTCGACAGGCCTTGTGGCCGAGTGCACAGCCTAGCCAGCTTTTCCCGACGCCGGTCGGCCCGACAATGGCGCAATTCTCATGGTTCTTGATCCAGTCTCCCTTGAGCAGCGTGTCGAACAAGCGGCGGTCGAGCCCACGGGGAGCGCGGTAGTCGATATCCTCGGGCACGGCATGATGACGCAGCTTTGCCTTGCGAAGACGAAGCGCCAGGCGCCGGTTGTTACGCCAAGTCGCTTCATGGTCCAGCAGCAACGCCAGCCATTCGGCGTGAGCGAGACCCTGGACATCCTCATTGTCGGTGAGGCTCGTGAAGGCCTCGGCCATGCCGGTAAGGCCGAGCCGGGTAAGCAAGTGGAGTGTGGGGTGTGTCAGCATTGTCTTCCCTTCTAGTGATAATAGTCCGAGCCTCTGATGTTGGTGTGTATGATCGGCTCGCGCTCGGGCGACGCGGGCGTTCGATCGAGCCCCTTCTCGAGGATCGATTTGACGCTGGGGTAGTTGCGCGCCTGGATCTCGAGCGCGCGCAGGGCGGCCGCCTCGAGGCGCTCGGCGCCAAAGCGCTTCTCAAGCCGGAGGATACCCAGGCACGAACGATAGCCCTGTTCGGGATGCGGCCGATCCTCGATGATCCGGTCGACCAGCTGGCGCAGCATCGGGCCAATCCGGGTTGCCTCGCTGCGGATCTTTGCCGGCGTCCACTCGCCATACCGCCGGTGGCTGGAAGGCATGTGGGCGCTGATCGTCGTGTGCCGCCCGTTGCCGCTGCCGCGCATGTGTGCAGCGATGCGCTCGCCCCCCAGGAAGATTTCAACCGTTCGCGCGCAGATCCGCGCTTCGACTGTCAATCGGCATTGGACTGGGACCCCCGATCGGCATCCAAAAGGACCCCCTTTGATCGGCGCGTTCTGCTGGTAGCGCTCGTCTCGTCGGAGCTGGTCGGGATAGCGGAGGCGAGACGAGCGCGGGTGATTTGATCGTCGTCTCGGCTTTTGAATCGCCAGCTGTCGTTGCCGGTCTCGACGATGTCGCAGTGGTGAGTCAGCCGGTCGAGCAGCGCGGTGGTCATCTTGGCGTCGCCGAACACACTAGGCCACTCGCCGAAGGCAAGGTTGGTCGTGACGATCACGGAGGCGCGCTCGTAGAGCCGGCTGACGAGGTGGAACAGAAGCTGGCCACCGGACTGGGCGAAGGGCAGATAGCCGAGTTCGTCCAGCACGATGAAGTCCATCCGGGTTAGGTGCTCGGCGAGCCGGCCCTGACGTCCGCTGCGGGTCTCGGCCTCGAGGCGGTTGACGAGGTCGACCACATTGTAGAAGCGGCCGCGGGCGCCGCTGCGGATGCAGCTTCTTGCGATGGCTATGGCAAGATGGGTCTTGCCGGTTCCAGTACCGCCGACCAGGACGACGTTGCGCTGCTGAGCGATGAAGCCGCCGCCAGCGAGATCATTGACGAGCGTCTGGTTGATCGGCGTTCCGTCGAACTGGAAGTCGGCGATATCCTTGGCAAGCGGCAGCTTGGCAATGGTGAGCTGGTATTTGATCGACCGGGCCTGCTTCTCGTTGATTCGGCGTTGAGCAGGTCGCCGACGATGCGCTGGGGTTCGTGCTGGCGTTTGATCGCGGTCGCCATGATCTCGTCGAAGGCGGCCTTCATGCCATAGAGCTTGAGCTCGCCCATGAGGTCGAAGATTTGAGTTCGTTCCATCAGCTGGTCCTCCTAAGGTTGTCGTAACGGGAACAGTCGGCGATCGGCGCATGGCGAAGCGTTAGCGCCGCCGGCGTCATGATGTTGGCCGGTGGAGCGGGTTCGCGTTGCCGGGCCAGGATGTTGATCACGACATCGGCGGAGTGGACGCCGTGGCCGAGCGCTTCGGCACAGGCGGCTTCCACCGCCGGCAGACCGTCGGTCAGCACCGCGTTGAGGATGTCGACCATCTGCCGATTGCCATCGTCGGTGCTGGCGAGCCTGCGCCGGATCCGTTCGATCGCTGCCGGCAACACCCAGTCCTTGAAGGGAGCGCCATTGCGCAAGGCGCCGGGTTTGCGAGCAAGCACCGGCACATAGTGCCAGGGATCGTAGGTCGTCTCGCCACGTCCGAAGGATCGTGGATGTTCTGCGACGATGCGCCCATCCTGGCGGATCACGATGCGGTCGGCATAGGCCTGGACCTCGACCGGGCGCCCGACCGCGCTGGCTGCGACCGAGTATTTGTTATTGTCGAAGCGCACCAGACAGGTCTTGGAGACCGATGCCGTCACCGCATGGAAGCCGTCGAAGCGGCCGGCATAGGGAACGAGCTTGGAACGCTCGGCTTCGAACACCTCCCAGACCGTCTGCTCGACCAGCTCCGGATGGCGATGAACCTTGGCGTAGCTGATGCACTTGTCGAGCAGCCAGGCGTTCAACTCGTCCAGGTTTTTGAACCGCAGCCGTGGCGTGAAGAAGCGCTCCCGGACCAGCCCGACCTGGTTCTCGACCTGGCCCTTCTCCCAGCCCGAGGCCGGTGTACAGGCGACCGGATCGACCAGATAATGGCTGCACATCTGCAGGAAGCGGCGATTGTAGAGGCGATCCTTGCCGACGAAGATTGTGAGTACGGTCCTATTTTCGACCCACTGCGACCAGATTTGAAGGAGAGGCTTGGCGCGCTGGTCGGGATGACGCATCAGGCGTCGGCTTCGCGCATCGTTTCGAAACGATGGAATCGTGCCTATTGGACCGGGCGATGTTCGCTCAGGGATTACGAGCAATGCAGCGCGCGATAACAACGGCTGTATTCGCCATCTTCATGCTCCCTGCGGGGATCGTACACGCTCAATTTCTGTTTGAACCCCAACACACGTTCTGGCCGGGCCAATACGCTCACAAGCACCACCACCGGCAGACAAACTCTGAAACCGCGCCCGAGCCCCTTCCGAAGGGCCCGCTCCAGATCATCATCTCAATAGCAGACCAACGAGTCTCGCTTTTTGACAACGGCGCCCTGATTGCACGCTCTTCGGTGTCCACGGGAATGGAGGGGCATCCTACGCCCCTCGGCGTGTTCAGCGTTATCAGCAAACAACGATGGCACCGTTCAAATATTTATAGCGCCGCACCCATGCCCTACATGCAACGCATCACCTGGTCAGGGATAGCGTTGCACGCCGGTGTCGTGCCTGGGCATCCGGCGTCACACGGCTGCATCCGTTTGAAGAATGATTTTGCCGTTCGACTCTGGCATCTCACGAAGCGCGGCACGCGCGTGATCATTGCGCACGGTGATGTCCAGCCGGTCGAGATAACCAATCCGCATCTTTTTCAAGCGAAAGCCGCGTCCGCTTCGTCGGAATTCCAGACTGCCACCGTCGCAACCAAGAGCATCGGTACAGCCGCAGCAACGCAGGGATCACTGGTGTCAAACGCGGAGACTCCGGAAGCCGCCAGTCTCCAGGTGCCGGGCTCGGTTCCCGCTGCAAGCGCGCCAAAAAAAATCGTCCCAATCTCCATCTTCGTCAGTCGTAAGTTGAGCAAGCTGTTCGTGCGTCAGGGATTCACGCCGTTGTTTGATGTCCCGGTCAAGATCGAAAATTCGGAGGAGCCGCTGGGAACACACGTGTTTACCGCAATGGAATTCCAGAACGAGGGAACGGCTATTCGCTGGACCGTCGTGTCGATTCCGGACGAATTTCCTCGCATCGAGGGTGCCACGAAAGGGCGCGAGGCGCCCGTGAAGCAAACCGCCCTATCGGTACCGTCGCCCGATCAGGCCAACGCTGTCCTCAACCGCATCGAAATACCTCAGGATACGGTTGAGAGGATCTCTAAACTTCTGACGCCGGCCTCTTCATTGATTATTTCCGACAACGGATTTAGCCATGAGACCGGAAAAGACACGGATTTCATCGTGGTAACGCATTGATGCGGCGACGCAACCCACCAACAAACGACGCCGCTGCGCAACCCGTTGGAATTGTTCGACCGCAATTCTGGTGCAAAATTCTTGATGTCCGCACCTAAGCCAAAACGGCGCGAGGTCCGTTCTGGGTCACGAGCGACAAACCTCACGTTGAGCACAACGAGTCCGCTCTTGCCTCGGTCGCCGACATGCGAGCGGACATGAACTTCTGTCGCTAAGGGCCATAAGCCGACCTGCCAGGGGGCAGGGAATGCTCCGATGAGCGGCAGTGGTGGCATGGCAGACACGATCGAACCGGCTGGGCGTTACCAGCGGCACTTGGTCACCTAGCAGGCTCACCGTCGATCAGGCGAAGGGGGCGGCCCCGGTTGGCTTCGCTGGCAGCGGATGCCAAAAACTCATTTAGCAGGTGTCGTTTGATCCTGATCGGTTCACGCTCGCCTTGGGAAGCGAGTAAGAGAACGCGCTCGGCAACTTCCACCGCAGATCGCTGCTGCTGACGAGTGAATGACGGACTGGAAAGAACGTCGTCTAGAACGTCGCGGAGCATATGTACTGTTACCGTGTCGTAAGTCATGCGCCGAATACCCCGCTCGTCGAAACAAGATGCGTCGTAGTGATGGCGCAAGCGAAAGGAAGTGAAGCGTCGCCGGGCTCGAAATAAGCGTCCCGGCAGCGCTTATTCTCTAACTGAGCGCTGAAATCCCAGTCGTCCTGCATTGTGCAATGGTCATGCCACAGGCTTGTGACGCCGGTTCGCGCCGGGGTTCCATGCGACAGTCGAACGGCGACCGGAAGCCCCGATCGCGATCTACAGTCCCGTAATATGCACGTTGACGTGCATTTGGTTCCCAGCAAGTTCTTAATATATATAAAGAATTTCCGCTAGATATCTGCGCCGAGTGTTGCAGCTTAGCTACATCAACCTTCAGGCGAACGGGATAGCGTTGATTCCTCAGGTGGGCGTCGTGCCTTTTTTGAACTTCTTTCTGGGGAGATTTCTCGTAATGAAAAAGCTTCTGATTGCCGCGGCCGGGATGATGGCCGTGGGTCTATCCGCCCTGCGTCGGCGGCTGATCTGGCGGCCCGTCCCTACACCAAGGCGCCGCCCCGGTGGTCGCGCCGATCTATGACTGGACGGGATTCTACATCGGTGCCAACGGCGGTTGGGGCCAAAGCCACAGTTGCGTGGATTTCGTAACTGCCCTTGGAACGGTCGCGAGCGGGTGCGGTGATCGGTCGGGAGGCGTCGTCGGCGGGCAAATTGGATATCGCTGGCAAACCAGTCAGTTTGTGTTCGGATTGGAAGCCCAAGGCGATTGGGCCGACCTCAAGAACACGCGGGTGAGCCTGTTCAATCCGACGCTCTCAACCACGGCAAAGACTGACGCCATCGGTCTGTTCACCGGGCAACTCGGTTGGGCTTGGAATTCGGCGCTGCTCTATGTGAAGGGCGGTGCGGCTGTGACCAGCAATCGCTTGACTATATTCGACAACACCACCGGGATCGGTCTGGTCTCGGCAGATAATACGCGCTGGGGCGGTACCTTGGGTGTCGGCTTTGAGTATGGCTTCACGCCCAACTGGTCGGTCGGTGTTGAGTACGACCACCTGTGGATGGGGCACGCAAATAACTCCTTCTCCGTGGTCGATCCGCGCCTTGCGGCGGTACTCAACGACCGGATCAGCCAGGACGTGGACATGGTCACCGTTCGGTTCAACTATCGCTTTGGTGGTTACGGGGCTCCGATCGCGGCGAGATACTGATCGCTCCAGTCTGTGCAAACCAAAGCCCCGGCTCGCCGGGGCTTTTTTGCGGGCTATGAATTGCTAGCGTCTGAGGTGGGTCAAAATGCGAAGGACTCAACGTAAGCTCGGGTCTGCTATGCCCCGTTGAATGGACCTCAATGAGGCGTGTCGCCGCTTCGCTACCGGAAGTCAGGCGTCGAACTCCGCGAGAGCATGACGATCTAGCAATTCGATCCGCCGCTGAATGTTTCCGTCAAAGCGCAGCAGCGCTTCGTCTCGAAGTATGGAAAACGCGCGGGAGACGGTTTCCAAGGTGATGCCGAGATAGTCGGCGATGTCGCGGCGGTTCATTGGCAGCAACATCATCGCGGGATGTGCTAGCCGTTCATCCATTTCAAGAAGGAAGGCGGCAACTCTCTCCAGGGAAGTCTTCCGCCCCAGGAGAAGCATGTGATCTTCCGCGTGCTGCAGGTTTTGCGTAACAAAGCAAATGAGGTTTTTTGTGCTGACTACTCGATTTTGCATGGCATCGAGGATGCTGCCTCGCTTTATGATGCGAACGTGGGTTTCGACGAGAGCGTCAGCGCTAAACCGGTGCGCGACGCCATTCTCAAATCCGAACATGTCACCCTGGAGGTGGAACGCATTGATCTGGTGGCGACCATCTGGGAGCATCTTATACGTCCGCACCGCTCCGGAAGTAATCTGGTAGACGTATTCGTCGGCGTGCCCCCCTTCGCCAAAAATCTCGATGCCCTTGCGATACTTGAACTCGCTGCAGAAGACGCGCTCGCCAGCGAGATCGGCGAGGTGCCCGTCAATAGGCTGGCGGGTGGCAGCGTTCGCATTGACTAGCACCGTTCAACCATCCCCGTTTTGTAGCTTGGCAAGGAGTTGAGCATAGAGCAAATCCCCGAGATTGATCAGGCGCAAATTGGGGCGGACCTACGTAGTCAACCGGAGGCGGGTGCTTCTCTTGGCTGGCCGGAAAAATGCGTACAAAAGGAAGCCGCCAGCCCTTGGGGAAGCCAGCGGCTTTGGGTGGGGTCGCGTAGTGGGGGCTACGCAACGTCTCCATTAGCTCTAGCGAAAGGATCGCATGTTGATCAGGATCAAGCTGGATATCGGGTGGAGTCGATGGACGCCCGCTATGGGTCAAAAGCGACCGTCTGGCGCTCGGCTACAAACTTCCGGTCTGCCCCTATGAACTGACATCCCGCTACACCGCGCCTACGGACGCGATGGGCCATATGCGGAAGTCACTGCTCCGGTAGCCCCGCTTTGCGCAACGCTCCTTCCACGTAAGCGCGCTGCTCCACGTAGGCAGGATCGTCCGACAGATCGGTGGCCCGGAATTTCGCAAGACTGGTGTAGTTCGGATTCAGGCGACCCGCCGCCGCGAGTGCCGCGCGGGCAGCCGTTATGTCGTCTTTGATAGCCATGATCGCGGCGTAGTAAAGTTGGCCATATGCCAGTCTCGGATTCGTCGCCACCGACCTGCTGAGCCAGGTTAGCGCCTCATCATCGCGCCTGAGCAGGATCATCGCGCGCCCCATTTCAAACTGCCACGTTCCAAGACCCGGGTCGCGTGGACTGAGTTCAATGGCCCGATCGAACAGCGGGATTGCGTCAAGAGATTTCCCGGTGAAGACAAACGTCTCGCCAAGAAAAAGCGTCGTTGTCGCTATATTGCCGTTGATTTGCAGGGAGATCCTGTACTGCTCGGCGGCCTCTTTCTGCCGCCTCTGTGCCTGCAGGGCCCGGGCGCGCAACGCATGAGCGGCCGCATTATTCGGATCGAGCCCGACTGCTTGCTGCGAGAGCTCGTCGGCGCGACTTAAATCTCCTGCCGGGTCGGGGGATTGTCCATTGATCACCAGATTGGCTAGTGTCAGGGAAAGTCCTGTCATCGCCCTTAATGTATGCGGATCAATCTCAAGCGCATGCTCAAACAGGCGCCGAGCTTCCTCACGCGTCTCGGGCGTGGTCGGCTTGTACACGGCAGCCCATCCCTGCAAAGCAAGGTCCGACGCGGTAGGATTGGTCTGGTGCTCCAGTTCGATGCTGCGGGCCGCTAGAACAACCAGTTCCAATCCCAGAGTGCGGGCGATCCGGCCGGTTATGTCATCTTGCAATTCCAGATAGTTGCTCCGCAGACGATCGAAGCGGTCCGACCAGACATGGCCGCCAGTTTCAGTATCGATCAGCTGCGCATTGACTCGAACCTGATCGCCGACGCGCTGCACGCTACCTTCGAGCGCGAAGCGGACACCGAGTTCACGCCCGATCTGGCGGGCATCTATCGACTTGCCCTTGTAGGTGAACGCCGTGTTGCGCGCGATAACGAAGCTGCCCTGAATTCGCGAGAGATCTGTTGTCAGGCCGTCCGTGTGCGAAATAATCCTGTCCCGGATCGCCACTGAGGTTGGTGAAGGGAAGCACGACAATGGATAAGCGCGGTGCTGTCCTGGATACTCGGGACGCCGCTTACGCGCCCTCTCGCGAGGGCCAAATCCGCCGTGCCGCTGTGCCTCGTGGTGGGGCGCTACCCGTAAATTTCCCAAGTGTTGGCGACTAGGCGCGCTGGTTAAGTGGTCGGCAGGTTCTGAGCGCCGTACCATGAAAGCACCGAAGCCAAAGCAATGGGCCGAGCAGGAAATCCGACGCTTGGTCAGGCTCGCCCGGCAGGGCGTTGGCGTATCGAAGATAGCCACCGAACTGGGCCGCCATGCGGGGTCGGTGAGGCGAATGGCGCGAACGATGGGAATACTATTGAAGAAGTAGCCGTCGTTCGACGCCTGATCCGTTGAATGCAGGGCGGCGGCCCTACAGCCCAAAACCGCGGCCAATCTCCCGCACAAGCCTGAACGCAGCGTCAGTATTTCGGCCGTAAAAGAGCGCCTGATCGAGCTGCGAAAGAATGCTCAGCCCAAATAGCGCGATAGCTATGCCTCTAAATATGGTTGTGGACCGGGTTGAACCATACAGCGAAAGTTCAAATCGGCCCCAGCCGCAGGTTGGGAGAAACAGCCGGGGCCGACATTCCCATTCCGTGTGCCGTAATCAGCGGTAATCGGCACGGCTCCCAGCAAGCCACAAGAAAGCTAATGAACTGTTTCGCTCGCCTCTGTTCGGGCGGACCAGCGCCGCTGCGTGCTCCCGTGTGTAGCGCAGCGGTGACACTCCGGGCCCGAGCCCCCATAACCTCAGCAGCCTGAACGGCAGGTTGTTCGGCTACGGGGCGAGGCTAATAACCTGGCGAAGCAAGCCGCGTCGATCTTGCGCAGGCGCGCATCGCTGCACCACCTAGCTGAAGGAGGTGCGTTGCCGCTGCGCGGCGCGGCGCGAGCTGGCCAAGCAGAACTCACATCGTTTGCAACAATATCATTCCGACGACGGTCACAAAGAAACCGATTGCCGTCACTGCGGCGAAGCACCGCTCTACGCTATCCATGAACGCAACCCCTGCCGAAAAAATTCAATTCAGCGTTTTCCGTGATCTACTGCGATTCCAACCGCTGACTCGCTCGTACCCCGCGAGGAAATTTGAGATCTCCTTCCCTAGAACAGAACGCTCTGCAAAGAGTGAGAGCTAGCTGTGACCGTCAAGGGGACTTGGTACCGAAAGCGCTCATGCCGCCCTACTGTGGGCCGATTGCGTGGTGTTCGCATCATCTCCAATTGCTGGGAGCGGGAAGGCAGATGTGCATGACTGATCGCGCAGCGCATCATCGGCCAAATGCTCCCAAAACTCAGCTTCGGCGAGCAGTTTCCAACTTCGATCAGGGTGATGCGCAGCAGTCTGACGGCACAGCGATGCCATCGCGCGCAGGCGACTTAGAGTATCCACCTACTCCTCCCAATATCTTTGTTTTTTCCACCCTATTTTCTATTTTTGCGTCGGAGTCATTATGATTATGACGCAGAACCAATTTTTAGGTTTGCAAGCGCGATTCGGCTTTCGTTACGCCTCAAATCGCGTCCCGAAAACAACGGACGCAACCCGTGCTTCTTATTCGCGCTCAATTGTCGAGCGGCGCCAAAATGGTTGTCGAGTTTGCAGTGCAGTGCAAAGGTCCTCGCCATAGCCCGTAATTCTACGGCGATGCGCATCCCTAACGTTTGGCGTCTACTTCAGATTGTTCTTATGACGATCTAATTTCAGACGAGGTCCCATGAGCGTCAAAGCCATGATGGCGACCATTCTCCAAGGCCAGATGACGTTGCGTGGTGTGAATTCGCTGTCGCCCTCCGACTACGAGCAGATCGTCGAACTGCTGATAGAGCGGCTTCGAGAGCTGGAGCTTAGCCTGGCGGCGCGAGAACTGACGGACAAGCACGAGCCGCAGTAGCGTAATGAACAACCAAGGCTGGCAGGGGACTTTCGACGATCCGATCCTACTGCCAGATGGCCGCAAGCTGATCACGCTGCACGACGCCGCCACCGTCATCACGAAGCTGCCGAAGCCCGAGCATGATGCTCCGGAATGGCAGGCCGCCATCGAGGCGCCGATGCTGGTGGTCGATCTCGGAGGCCCGACGATCTTCGCTCGCGTCGGCGTTGTGCGTGCGCTTAGCCGACATCAGAAGCCGTTCGTCAAGCCGCGCAAGAAGCGCGTGAGAGCGTACACGAATCGTCAGATGATGAAGCGGCCCTGGATTGTAAAACATCAACCGCGCCCTATTCGCAGCGCAAGCACTTGTGCTGCGTGGGGCGCGGAGGTTGACGCTCGCTTTCTCTGGCCGCCAGGACGCTGGCACTGTCGGCGCTGACCCCGTCGGGCGCTGGCATTACCTGTTTGCCAGGCTAGCCGAACACCTGTCTGTGCTCGCATCGGAGGTGGAGCGGGCGATTGGCAAGCCTGCCGCCCAAGGCCGTAAAAGCCACACGGGCGACGATCTGCGGAGGCTGCCGCTGCATCTTCGCAAGTCCAATCTAGAACGCCTACTTGCGCGGCGCCCACGATCTGCGCCACGGGCAACTCGACAAGAACGCGCCTCTGCTTGAGTTACCTCCTAATGGTAGACGCCCGATCTACCGTTTGTTCGCAACGATTGGCATGATGCACGGACTGTACGCCGTGAGGTGAAGACAATGATCAATGACCGCCTCCTGCGGCCACCGCCGATGGCTCGCATCCGCAAGATCGGCATCATCGGAACCGCACTCCTCCTGCTTGGGCCGATGGCCGCTTCCACCGTTCTTGGAGCAGGAACGCGCATCTCTGAAGGCTTCGAGCCGTTCGAGAAATCAGCGAATGAGCGCATCGCCCAAGCCTTCGAGGACATTAGGGACCTCGCGCCCATCTCTGATGAGCTGAACACCGCGCTGGCGTCGCTGAGCCAGAGTGTGCAGGGCGCGCAGAAGCCGCCGGTTCAGGCTGAAGGCAATGAATGACCTGATCTGACTTCCTTCTGTGATGAGAGGCAATGCAGCTCGTAGTAACGCCGTGCCGTTTGAGGTGCCATTTCCGGGCATGGGACAGCAGGCACGTTTTCACCACGAGGTTGTCAAAATAATCCCTCTGCTTCCACGGAATGGGATACCTACGACGTCCAGTACCTCAACGCCGATCCCAAGTAATTGCGACCACGTCCGTCGGAGAGATCGACGATGACCGAAGAACGAATTGCTCGTTTACGTACCCATAGGAACAATATTGATCGATATCGGCGCCTGCTCGAAACTGAGTTAAGTGAGGCCGAACGGCACTACCTCGAAAGGCGGCTGTCCGAAGAACAATCCGCAATGGAAATGGACCTGAGCACGGTCGAGCCGCCGCCGATTATGGTCGGACCGAAATGACCACCTCAGATCGAGCACGACCTTTGGCGGGCGACGGCCCGACCACTGCGGAAACTGCTCGGCGTCTGGGGATAAGATACCAACATGCCTACAACATCCTGCACAATTCTGGCGCTGACAAATCCAATCGGCGGATCGGGGCGAGGCAAGTGGGTCTCCTCGCCATATACGCGCAGCGGCGACATTAAGGGAACGAGGGAAAGACGGCTACGTTCGACCACAACAAATGGCCCCGACGCTTTGCACGTCGGGGCCCTTCAAGATTATCAGGCCGGTTACATCCGCCGTGCCCTCTGATCCAGATGTCGCCGATTACTGCACCCGATTTTGTGCAGATGATGGCAGCCGCACGGCATTGAGGTAATCACATGCGGCGCGAAAGCGCTCGGCCGCCAGCTCGCCCTTGCGCCACTCGGCGCGCCGTCGGCGCTCGGCCGCCAATTGTAGACCCGCGACCGTCGTTGCGATAACGTCGTCGATCTCCGCGCCCGTTAAGGTCCGGCGAATTTTCAGCACGATGCTCAGCGCCATGATGATTGGGCCGTGTGGGCGCAGCAGATCGTGCGCCTGCTGCTCGCAGAACGACAGGAACCGCTCGACAGCCTGTGCCGACTTGCAGACCAATGTCGCGAGCGCAACTGCTTGCTCAACGTCACTAACGGAGGGCACGGGCTCCCTGGCAGAAGCATACGTTCCGCGACAGATGCCGCGCCCAGCTCAATGCAACGGTCGAGCACGTGCAAGTACGTATCTGCGGCATCGCCGCGAACCTCGCCATCCTGGGGCATGAGGTCCCGCAATTGGCCGCACAGCTCCGGCACATCAGCAGCGTCGTCATCGCTGCCGAAGGCAACGCTGTGGCGCGGCCCCCACACGAGACCGCCGTACTTCCCGTTCTGATCGGGATTGATTGTCGCTCCGCCGAGCGGCTTGCCGAGCAAGCGCGCTGCCACGGCGTGACCGGCCGAGCAGATCGTCGTATTCGTCGTGCTCGTCGCCAAAGCTCATGTAGTCATCATTCATGCCGGAACTCCTGCGGCCAGCTCATCGCGTCCGATGAGCTGGCCGCCTTCCACCGACTCCGCGAAAGCTTATTCACGAACGCGGAACGTCAATCAGGATCGTGCGCGGTTCCGCGGTGGGGAGCGGAGTGAAGTTCGCTGAGCGCGGCACAGGATCGTAGTGCGGCAGGTTCTTGGGCTCCTCGACGACATCGAGATCGATGACATCTGGCGCGCGCGGATTGAAGTCGCCGCCGCGCGTACCACGGAGCCGAGCGCGCTTCGGATCCGTCACCAAGACCGCCACACCCATGCGCAGAGCACGCTGCGCAGTCGTCACCGGCATGGTTGCATCTTCAAATTGCTTGGCGAAACGGATGCGGCCGTCGTGATCGCGGAAATTTGCAGACTTCATCATGAAGATCATTTGCGTCGGCGGCGACGGCTCAGCAATCGGGACCGAAGTGGTGACCGGCTGGGCTGCCGGGATAGGCGCAACGCCCTCGCGGACCGCGACCACCATGCCGCGCAGCTCCACGAGCGCAAAACCGGTAGCGACTTCGACCTGCGTCGCGGTGTTGCAGATAAAGCGGACCATTGCGCCGCTCTCATGGTGGAAGTGAAGTTTCTCCAGGGCGTCGGCAAAGCGCTTGCCAGCCGCCAGATAATCCGGCAGCGCCCGCTCGACGGCATCGAGATCACTGGCCAGCTTTTCGCTTGCGGCCTTGCGTTCGACAGTAGCGCGTTCTGCTGCGAGCTTCTGCTCGGCATCGGTAATCTTCGCCTGCACCTCCACGAGCGCATTCGCGTAACCGTCACGGGTCACAGCGCAGGCGGCGACCGCCGTCTCCAACTTCGCGCGGGCCTTGTCATCGGCATCAAGATCGGCATCGAGGTGGTGACGCTGGAGTTTCGCTTTGGCGTCATCGTGGGCCGCTTCCGCAGCGGAATGGCGGCTATTCAAGGCTGCGGCGCGCGTGCGCAGCGAGGCCAGTTCGGCTTCAAGCTTTTCCATGGGTGATTTTCGTCGGAAGAATGGTGTCATGCCTCCTAGCCTACGGAGAGCAAACCGATTTGCGAATGATGGACCTGTGGCCTGCGCCACATGGCTGGGCATTCAAGGGCAATTGTTGTGGTGATGCCCAATGATTGCCGGATCGTTGGGCGGGCGCACTTGCAAATGGCCTCAGATCAGATGTCCGCTTGCCCCTGATAAGCGGCGGAATAGCGGACGTTCTCCAGTGGCTGCTTGGGGCCAACAACGGACGTCGCAGTTGCGGAGCAAGTCGCAACGACAATCTCATATCCGAGGCCGCACTGTCTCCAGAGCTTTCAGAGCCTCCACCACCGAATTGTAGATCAATTGGTCTTCCGGCTTACGGTTCTCTTTGAGCTTCTCCACGTTCGCGCGATCAACCCAGAGAGTTTCTGACACTTTGTCGGTTTCCAGAGCTGGATTTGTGAGGTCCCCGTCGACGGTCACGATGAACTGTCGTTCTTCGTAGGGTGTCGGCCCATAGCTCCAATACTTAGGTGTTAGCTCAAGAACGATGTTTTTGAGGTGCCAGCCTGTCTCCTCATGTATTTCGCGGCGCAGAGCAGAACGAACGTCCTCGTCGTCTTCGACGTGCCCGCCGATTAAGTCCCAACACCCGGGAAACAAGCGACGCGTCGATGAGCGCCTTTGCACAAAGACGCGCCCTCGACCATCAACGACCATCGCGTCCGCAATAAGCTGTCTTCTTGATGGCATTTCGTCGGTGTCGGGTGCGGTATAGGTTAGCCTTTGCGGCGTCCACTTGAGGCCGACGGCTTGGCCTCAATGTCCAATTTTTAATCCGGGTGTCCGAGGTCCGCAACGGGTCATTCGTGTCGTTTAGCGGTCGGTCAAGCTACCTCTGATCTACCCCCAACTTCAGACATATTGTGCCACTGCGCTAACTGACGCGAAGGGCCACAACCGGACGTACGTTCGGGATGCCCCGTCATTGACTGGTCTCGTTCTGTCTTCGGATCAGGGACACGTCCGAGACGCGGGCAGTGATCGGCAATCCATGCTGTCTGAGAACACTCCATCCGGCCCATAGCCCGACGAGGCCGAAAAGACTGGCCGCAGGAAGAACCCAGGTCATTCGTCCGGCGCCCAACGTAGCGGCCATCGTCGCGCAAAATACAGCGACCAAGACGGCAGGAAGGACATAGGGCCAGTTTCCGATAACTCCGTCCAACCTCCTTCGGCCGATGAGCAATACCGCAATCACCCCGAAGCAACTCATGGCTAAAAGGAGGACATTCCCGCCGATGTCGAGCACAACGCTTATCCCGTGCTGTGGCATGGAGAGGGCCCCCAGCACGTGTTCGTAAAGACGAACGCTCGAAGCATAGGCCATAAGAAGACAGAACAACCCGAATACGAAGCCGATCGTCTTGAAGAGAGGCCTTGCCGCTTGTAGTTCCATGCGCACCTTCACCCCTGCTCAACGCTTCTTGAGGCGTTCAACCAAAGCCCACTTTGGGTAGAGCGCGCTGGTGAATTTACCGCTCATGTCCTTGGTTAAGCTGAGGTTGCCGCAATCGCTTAAAGGCGTTGGAGAACGACGGCCTATAGTATCGGCCGGAGATCACCCCAATAACCACCTCACTTCCGCTAATGGGATGGTCCGGCCGTGCTCCTGCCCCGCCAGCGATAAGCTGGCCAGGGGCGCCAAGACAAGGAGCACGCCATGTCCCAGACACCCAGTACCGCGATCGCCGTGATCGGCATCGATATCGGCAAAAACTCGTTCCACGTCGTGGGCCCCCAAATGGCCCAATCGAGGCCTGTCCGCTAATGAGAACGCACGCGCGCTGATATCCATGATGGCCCGGAGAAAATGCTCCAATCAAAGGCCGGATACATTGATGCAAGACCACACCACCTGATCGACGAACCTCTTGCTACGCACGGCCGGACCATACACTGGGTCATTCGCGTTCATTTGGCCGCATCCCCACCACGTCTGCTCTGGCGTCGGCTGCTGACGAGCCGGGCGCGGTTGCAAGTTCGCCCTCGGGGGCGTTCTCCGTGGTCAGTTTCGTTCTGGCCGGCCACTGCCGCTGTCTCGGATCGCCCTGGGCAATATCACTTGGCCTTTGGTCGAGACGGTGGTGGTCAGTTTCTGTTTGGATCAGCAGGCACGGCGGACGTAACCGGCCTGATGATCGTGAAGGGCGACGACGTGCGACATCGTCGGGGCCTTTCTGCTTTGTGTCAGGGGAAACGGATCGGCCTCGCCACGGCCGCCTATCTATCGACGTTATCTCCGCGGGTTGCAAACCGCTCGTCCACGGGCGTTGGCTGCCGCCGGGGTTCGTAGCGCTGCACTAAATTCAAAAGGCGCTTTTTGATGAATGGGTCGGCTTGCTCTGCGAGTTCACGTAATATTTTCGCACGTTGCCTATTAAATTCGTCGTCCAACATAGTCGGCCCCATCATAAAATATGAGATCGCAATAGTATGAATGTAGCGGCTTAGGCTTCGCGAGAAAGCCCAAAATATTTTCCTGCGTGACTAATACGAACGGCCGCGCGTTACAGAAAGACCATCTACAGACGGTCTTTCTGTAGGCGCCGGATGCGCGTGGCTTCTTCCCCGCCGATCATAATATTACCAGCCAATTTTAGCGCAGATTATCTACGCAGGTCAGGCTTATCGTGTGAAGCCGAAACCACGGTGCAAATCATGGAACAAGAGAAGAGTTGCTTGCGTGCAACATGCTAGTGCCTGCCAACTTGTTTGTTCGCGACCTCACAGCTCCCGCTCCATCGCGGGGTGACTGCGGTTTTTTACCTTTACCCAATGCTTGCTCCGGCCCGCCTGATCAGGCTGGTCGCGACGCTTCGATACCAATCCTTCAAGACCCATGTTGCACGCGGCGCGGAATAGGTCAGGTCCAAGCTGGCCACGCTCAAAGGGATTAACGAAAACGCCTTCAGGACGCCGCGCCAGCAGGCGCTCCAAGTTCGTCTTCCGCATCGACAACGAGAGCCTGCGGTGATCGTCGCCGCCTTCGGCGAGAATATCGAAGGCGCAGAACTGCACTTCGTGGTCGCGCTTGCGCGAGTGAAGTGCGTTGAAATCGGAGATGCCATCGACGCCGAGCACGACTGCTTCGCCATCGAGGACGAAATGCTTCTGGCGGACCTTGCGCGCGGCCTCGACGATCCAAGGATAGCGACTGGCCCAGTTGTACCCGCCGCGCGTGATCAGGCGTACCCGGTGGCCCTCGCGCTCAAGGCGAAGACGGTAGCCGTCATACTTTACTTCATGAAGCCAATTTACTTCATGAAGCCAATCCGGCCCGCTAGGGACCGCCACACCTCTGCTGGGAAGGCAAAACTCAAATGAACGCATTCAGGAAAAATAGGCATTCGATGCCTGATTACGAGATGGAGCTTAGGGCAACTCGGTCAAGCTGGCGTCCACATTTTTACGGCTTGGGCGGCAGATCAGGAGCGATGTCGCTGCCGTGCTCTCACCGATAGCCTGCTCTACTGCGGATGCGAGCACCGCAAGGTGTTCAGCCAGTTTGGCAAACAGTTCGCGCTTTTTGGGGTCCGTCGCCAAGTCGCGAATAAGGGCGCACTCAGCGGCGTCTCGCTGTAGCTTCTCCAGTTGGGCCTGCATGTCTTTCATCTGCGGCCTCGATGTTCCAGTGCGGGAACATTACAAATACCTGTTCCGGGTCACAAGTGAACAGAGCGATATCGCCGACTGGGACTAGCCTCCAATTGCGTGGCGCCTCCTCACGGCGCCAGCCCGTCGGACCGCTCGGCCCCGCAACTGTCCCCTCCGTACCGCCGCAAGTGGGCCGGGCTGGTCCGAGGGGCTTTGCGCAGCGTCAAAGCGATATCCTGCCATGTCGGACAGACTGGACGCGTAGCCGAACAACCTATTGTCAGGCTTCTGAGGTTATGAGGCCCTGGGCTCCTAGGCGCACCGGGCCTCGCCTTAACTGCCTATCCGCCCCTGACTGTGTGTTGATCTCGCAGGCGATGTGCGACAGGAGGCTAACGTGTCCGCCGAAAATTACGCCGATGATCTCCGCGCGACCGTGCGCTTTGCTCTAGAGACGACCCGTGCAATCGCGGTCTGCCCCTTCCATTCTCAAGTGACCATCCGCATAGGGGATGATGCGGCCGAGAGCCATGCTTTCGAGCGCGCGAAGAGAGTCGTCAAGAGTGACGGCACGAACTGGGACCCGCGGGCTCTTATGGGCGAGATTGGTCGGCAGCTAGGTGAAGCCGCTGACGGTGAATGTCCGCTTTGCGCGTCGTAGAGAGCCATCCGTCTGGCGCTCACCCGCGCTTATTGTGCGAGCGCGGTTGCTGGCCGCTCGCAGGTGCTCGGCTGATGTTTGCGATCACCTGTTTCGCCGTTTTCGTATCCGCACAGTCAGCCAAGCCGCGGCCTGAAGACTGCGCACTTCCGCTGCAGGCTGATACCGACCTGCAATCGTCGAATTCGCAATCTTCTTCGCTGCATCTTCGCCACATCGCCTGCCGTTGAGATCGCCGGCGTCGCCAGTCCGTGTAACTACAGCTCCGGATGAATACTGTGAGAAAAGCTGACTTATCGAGCGATCTTTGTGTGGGTGCGCCCCAGCGGCAAAGAACGTGGCCGCGATATCGAGCGTACGAAAAGCCGTCCTCAGCGACATTCGCGTTTCGACAAGTCTTGAGGGAGCTGACCGCACGAGCGGCCTTCAAGCGCCCGAGGAACATCTCCGCGCGCGGTCGGTTGGCCGAGTGATTGCCGATGAAAGGACGGGGCGGCGGGAGGAGGCTGCAGTGGCAAGAACATCGATCTCGAAGACCGACTTGGAGCTTATGGCGCTTCAGCAGATTCGGAGCTTCCCGGGCGGCGAGCATGCGGTTTCTGTCGAGGTCGAATGCGTCGCTGGCGAGGCCCGAGACGTGACCTGGAGGCTTCATGTCACCATGTCACCGCAAAGGACGAAGCCGACTTCGGGCGTATCCATTATGCCGCAGAGACCACGACCGAAAGATTGAAGCGACGGTATTGCCTCAAACGGTGACCAGATGATCCATCACGTCTCGCTCGGCAGTAACGATGTCAACAGCGCAAGAGCTTTCTACGATCCGCTGATGTCCCTTCTCGGACTGCGGCTCCTAACACTCGGACCGTTCGCTCCACTACGGCGCCTCGGATATCATTTTCAGTATCGAAACCCCGATAGACGGGCTTCGGGCAACGGCAGGAAATGGCACTCACGTAGCTTTTCAAGCACCGGATCGCGAGACAGTGAGAGCTTCCACGCGACCGCACTTGCGCTTGGAGGCGTTGACGAAGGGACTCCCGGCATCCGAGACAATTACAACGCGAATTATTTTGGTGCCTTCGTACGCGACCTCGACGGAAACAAGATTGAGGCGGTGACGTACACCGCAAGAGAAAGCTTTTAAGAAGGCCCTTGAAATTCGCCCCGGCTAGGAGGCTGTCGAGGCCGGTGTCCCGAGAAGCGCGTCCTGCAAAGCGAGAGGATTTGAACCTCCGACCCTAGTCTCCCAGGCGCGGGCAACCTTTTGATCTTTCGATGTTATTTTCGAACTACCCTATTCAGCCCCCGCTGAATGAGCACGCTTTTCGGCCCGATTGGAACGTGAGCCTGACGTACCGCATTACCGCGCATGCCGAGATATTTCTTTCACATTACGCACGAGCGCACCGAGATCGACCGCGTGGGCGAGGACCTCCCGGACAAGCATGCCGCGTGGAAGGAGGCCACTGTCACCGCCGGACAGATACTACAGGGCATTGACGGGAACCTAGTACCGGGCCGAGACTGGCGGATGGAAGTGGCCGACGAGTTTCAGAACACGCTCTACGTTCTGCATATTCGGGCTGAAAAACCAGCGTAAGGCCGCCTCAGTTGGCCGTTTAGTGTTCGATTTTCATTGCGAACTGAGTGTTCGCGAGCCACATACGATAGCCCACCACCGTTGTTCCTCGAGATGGAACCAACTTGTCGGGATCCGCATCTTAGGAATCGGAAAACTCAAACCCTGCGGTTAGGACCCGTGAGACGAGGTGTTGTCATGCAGCGCCGCCGCCGTTTCAAACAAATACAGTCCCTTGAAGAACGTTTAGCCGAAATAGCAAAACGCCTCCGTGAAGAGGCCAAATCCCTCCCCCCAGGAATGGAGCGCCAAGAAAAGCTCCGCAAAGCCTGGCAAGCCGAAACCGGCTCGCACGTGAGCGAGTGGCTGAGATCGCCCGGATTGCCACTGCCTGAGTAATCCGCTCAGCGGTTTCAGGAACATTTGCCGGCATAGGCCGGTTGATCGCCATCACCGTTACAACATTTGGCCTTTGCCGGTGACTGCGAGTCGTTGTTCACGCCTCCCACCGTGGATGGCAAGCATGTGCGAACATTGCGTGGAGCTAGATAGACGGATCAACCACCTGAAAGGCTTGCTTGCGAAGGTGACTGATGCACAGACAGTCGCCGCAATCGGCGCGATGGTCGAGAAAATCGAAGCCGAGAAGATCGCCCTCCATCTCACCAAATAAAGGCCGCCTCAGTTGGCGGCTTCTCCTGTTCGAGGATCGAGCGGCTCAACGCGCGAAGGTTTATCGGGTGCTGTCCTAGGCCGTGTACCTATAAACCCGGCGGCGTCATGTGACTGGTGACTACGTCTGCTTTGCTCCTATAGCGACCAAGTTCTTGGGGCAGCGCAATATGTCGTGAGAGCAGCGAAGCCAAGCTCGATTGGGTTTTACGTCGGAACGGCGATTTCGCAAACTAGCCCTTCCGCGCGCCAGTCAAAATGCACCTTGCCGCCAAGTGGGGTGATCGTTCCTTCGATGAGGCGGCTACCAAAGCCCTTGCGTTCGGGCGCATTTACCCTCGGACCGCCCAATTCGGTCCAGCGGAGCATTAGCTGTCCATCCTCGGCTCGCGACCAATCCAATCCAATCCAGCCTTTCGCGTTAGACAGCGCTCCATACTTGGCAGCGTTGGTCGCTAATTCATGCAAAACCACAGCAATCGCCTGTGCAGCGGTGGGTTCTAATACAATTTGCAGACCCTCCATCACAATCCGCTTGTCTTGGCCTTCTTGGAGATAAGGGGCGAGCTCTTGCTTGGCGATCGCCGAGACCTCGGCTCCTATCCACCGCGTTTCAACAAACAGCGAGTGAACATTTGCCATCGCTTGGATGCGCCCGCTGATCACTTCCTTGAGGCGCTCGGAGGTGTCGGACTGAGAAAGATTGATGATTGCCTGTACGTTCGCGAGGATGTTCTTGCTTCGGTGCTCCGCCTCGCGAGCCAGAATGCGAATCTGCTCCTGAGCTCGCTTGTGCTCGGTAATATCTCTAGCAATCTTAGATGCGCCAATGATGTTGCCGTGGGCATCTTTGACAGGAGAAACGGTCAGCGAAACGACGATTGAGCTACCATCCCTACGTCGGCGAACAGTCTCAAAATGGTCGAGGCGCTCACCTCGTCGGATGCGGGTTAAAATCTCGCGTTCTTCGCTTTGTCGGTCCTCCGGGATCACAAGTGTAATAGGCTGGCCGATCGCCTCGGCGGCCGAATAGCCGAAGATGCGCTCAGCCCCCTTATTCCAACTTGTAATAATGCCGTCCAGATTCTTGCTAACGATCACGTCGTCGCTAGATTCAACTATGGAGGCCAGCAGATTGGCCAACCGCTCGGCACGGTCCAGGGCCGGCTCGCTGACGAGAGCTTCGCGTTGAAGTCCCGGCTCTCCTTCAATCGCCAATAGGACCCCCAAACCCAGATGTTGCACTGCCGTTAGTGCCCAATCATAGCACCGAAAGCAAAGGCAAGAAGGTGTCCATTGGGACGGTTTCAGCGGAAATTGTCGGTCCCCTTCTACTCGGTAAGTGTCCAACCGGGGCCTGCCCGGAAGCGTTGCGTCTGGACAGGGCTGGCTGCGCGTTATGAGTCCGCGCCCTAGTCATCTGGAACGCAAGTTCGTCACATTAGTTGATAGCTCGAATCTCTACAGAGGAGAGAGCTCGTGGCTAATGCAGGTGAGCGAGGCCGGCCGATCGCGCCGTTGGTGCTTAGTCCGCAGGAGCGGGCGTACTTGGAGAGGCAAGTTCGTTGTCATCGCGTTGCCCGATCGCTATCTGAGCGATGCCGCGCGATCCTGCGATGCGCGGATGGATTGCCAAGCAAGTCTGTGGCTGCCGAACTCGGCCTGCACGAACACACCATTGGCAAGTGGCGTCGCCGATTTTTGAAGGACCGCTGTGATGGCCTGCTTGACGAGGCACGCCCTGGCCGCCCTCGAACCATCAACGACGATCAGGTTGCTGAGGTGATCGAGCGGACGTTGCGGACGACGCCAGCCGATGCCACGCATTGGTCGATCCGCTCGATGGCTGCGGAAACCGGCTTTTCCCACACCACGATCCGCCGAATGTGGGCGGCGTTCGGCTTGCAGCCGCACCGTAGCCAGACATTCAAGCTATCGAGCGATCCGCTGTTCGTCGACAAGGTACGCGACATCGTCGGCCTTTACCTGTCCCCACCGAACCGAGCCCTTGTCCTCAGTGTCGATGAGAAAAGCCAGATCCAGGCCCTGGATCGCGAGCAGCCGGTCCTTCCGATGATGCCGGGCGTACCGGAACGGCGCACGCACAGCTATGTGCGGCATGGTACGACCTCGCTGTTTGCCGCGCTCGATGTCGCCTCGGGATTCGTCATCGGCAAATGTTACAAACGCCACCGGGCAATCGAGTTCTTGAAGTTCCTCAAAGAGATCGACGCTCAAGTCCCTGAAGGGATCGATGTCCATATCGTCATGGACAACTACGCCACTCACAAAACACCCAAGATCAAAGCGTGGCTCGCCCGCCGGCCGCACTATCATGTCCATTTCACGCCGACTTCCGCGTCATGGATCAACCAGGTCGAGCGCTGGTTCGCTGAGCTCACCAGAAAGCAGATCCAGCGAGTGTTCACACCTCCGTCAGGCAACTCGAGGCCGACATCCGTACCTTCATCGATTTGCACAACAGACACCCGAAGCCCTTCAAATGAACCAAGTCCGCAGACCAGATTTTGGCGTCCGTCAAACGCTTCTGCCACAAAGCCCAGCAGACATTATGTGGCGAACTTTAGATTCAGGTGACTAGTTAAGACACTCGCAGGGGCAGACAGGAGACACCCGCCTAATCTGCTGCGTCTGTGGCAGCGAAAAAATCAATTAGACGATTCACAAATGTGCTTGCGAGAATCTTGAGGATCGGGAAAAATCGGCAATCCGGGGCTGGCTAGACCATTTGATCTCGGAATTATTGAAACCCGGACGGGGCCGCTGATGGCGAGTCGGCGGCCCTTGTCTATGTGGCAAGGCGGCTGCCAAGTTTTCCTGGTGCCCCGCGACCCCGTTGGCGACGTGCTCTATGGTACCGAACTCCTAGACCTATGCTATTGGCGGTCCACCGCAAAGATTGATACGTGACAGCGCCCGTGCCGAGCTCCTATTAAAGCCCCCATGACCACGCCGATCACGATCAAGAAGCACGAACTCGTCCCCGACACCGGCAGCTATAAGGTCCGCTTCGCGGACGGCCGTCCGAGCGTCTATTTCTACTGGGGCGACCTGCCCGGCCGGCGGCTTCGACCGGATCTGCTGACGCGCAACGAGGCCGAGGCCAAGGCCAAGGAACTGGCTCGCCGGCGCCAGCGCATGAAGCACGTCGAGACCCGCCACTTCGCAGATCCGCAAGTTGCCGCACGCAAGCTCCTCGAGCTCGCCGCCGGCGTCGAGCCCGTCAATGGGCGCATTCACATCGAGAAGATCAACGCGCCGTTCCTCTCCAGGAACGGCTGCAAGGCGACGGGCCCGGAGTTCGGCACCGGCATCCAGCATGCGGTCGAGAGAGGCTGGCTCGAGCTGCACGAGAGCGGAACCTTCGTGCGGCTTAATCAAGGCTGAGGTCCAATAAAAACGGCCCCAGCATACCCCTATGCTGGGACCGTTGGAGGTGCTTGGCGGTAGTGGGTCGCTAAGCATCCCTAGCTTAGGAAAAACTGGCAATCAGGTCTGTGCGCTTTCGTACACAAGCGGTATGGTTCCGCTCGGGAACGGAACTGATCGCAATGAAAGACATGCAGGCTCAATTGGAAAAGCTCCGCACGGATGCTGCCGAGTGCGCCCTCATCCGTGACCTGGCGACCGCCCCGAAGAAACGAGAGCTTTTTACGAGGTTGGCTGATCACCGTAAGCCCCCGGTGACGGCCACCTTGCGTCGGCAGTGAGGCTTCGCGAAGCCATAGGACTAGTCCTGGAGCTAGTCCTATGGCCAAAGCGGAAGTGGAAGTGATCACGTCGGAGCGGCGACGGCGGCATTGGTCGCGGGCTGACAAGGAGCGCATCGTCGCTGCAGCGTTGCAGCCGGGTGCGACGATCCTGGGCGTGGCGCGCGCGTTTGGTGTGCATTCCAGCCAGGTGTTCCGCTGGCGCCAGCAGCTGTGCGGCGAGGAGACTGCCGTGCCCGGCTTCGCCGCTGTGACGATTGCAGCCGATCCCGATCTTCACGCAGCGGCAGCTCCGCCTCAGGGGCTGATCGAAGTCGAGATCGGGACTGAGACCAAGATCCGGATCAGCGGCGCGGCGGATGCCGCGACGGTGACGGCGGTGATCACGGCGCTCCGGGCGGGTTCGCGATGACGATCCCGATCCCCTCCGGCACACAGGTCTGGCTGGCGAGCGGCCATACCGACATGCGCAAGGGCTTCGACGGCCTGGCGCTGCTGGTCCAGGAGACCTTGAAGCGCGATCCGCATGGCGGCCATCTGTTCGTGTTCCGCGGCCGCAGCGGCGGGCTGATCAAGGTGCTGTGGCACGACGGCCAGGGCATGTGCCTGTTCGCCAAGCGGCTGGAGCGCGGCCGCTTCATCTGGCCACAGGCTGTGGACGGAGCCGTGACGATCACGCCGGCCCAGCTCGGCTATCTGCTCGAAGGCATCGACTGGCGGCATCCGCAGCGGACGTGGCGCCCGGAAGCTGTTGGTTGAGCGCTCGAACGTAACGGCACTGATGCGTACCGGGCGGAGCTGTGATTCCATCTTCTGCGATGATCACAGCCGATTCGCTCCCTGATGATGTCGCGACGCTGAAGGCGCTGGTGCTCGCCGGCCAGGCGGCCCAGCTTGCGGCGGAAGCCAAGGCACGCAATCTCGAAGCCGAGGTCCGCGCCCGCACGCTGCTGATCGAGCAGATGAAGTTCACGATCGCCAAGCTCAAGCACGAACAGCACGGCCAATCCTCCGAACGAGCCTCGGTGCTCGATCAGCTCGAGCTAGAACTCGCCGACCTCGAGGAGGATGCATCGGAGGCCGAAGCCGATGCGCAGCTGGCAGCCGAACGGGCCAAGGCCGCGAAGATAGACGTGCAGCCATTCGAGCGGCGGCGTCCGGCGCGGCGGCCGCTGCCCGAGGACCTGCCGCGGGAGCGCGTCGTTCATCCCGCGCCGGCCCATTGCCCGTGTTGCGGCGGCGACAGGTTGCGCAAGATCGGCGAGGACGTGACCGAGACGCTGGAGCTCGTGCCGCGGCAGTGGAAGGTGATCCAGCACGTCCGTGAGAAGTTCTCCTGCCGCGCCTGCGAGGCGATCAGCCAGCCGCCGGCGCCGTTCCATCCGATCTCGCGCGGGCGCGCTGGACCGCGTCTGCTCGCGCACATCCTATTCGCCAAATACGGATTGCACCTGCCCCTCAACCGGCAGAGCACGACGTATGCGCATGAAGGTGTGATCCTGGACGTCTCCACGCTGGCCGACTGGGTCGGCGCGGCGGCGGCGACATTGATGCCGCTGGTCGATGCGATCAAGGCGCATGTCCTCGCTGCCGAGCGCATCCATGCCGACGACACCACGGTGCCGGTTCTGGCCAAGGGCAAGACGCGCACGGGGCGCGTCTGGACCTATGTGCGCGACGATCGGCCCTTCGCCGGGCACGCGCCGCCGGCCGCCGTGTTCTTCTACTCGCCCGACCGCTCCGGCACCCATCCAGAGGCGCATCTTGCGACCTATGCCGGACCGATGCAGGCGGACGCCTATGCCGGCTTCAACAGGCTCTACGATCCATCGCGGAAGCCGGGCCCGATCATCGAGGTCGGCTGCTGGGCGCATGCACGGCGCAAGTTCTTCGAGATCGCACGGCTGAAGAAGGCGCCGATCGCGATCGAAGCGATCGCGAAGATCGACGCCCTGTTTGCGATCGAGCGCGACATCAACGGTCTGCCGGCCCACGAGCGCAAAGCCGCGCGCCATGCGCGCAGCCGCCCGCTGGTCGATGAGCTTCATACCTTCCTGCACGAGCGCCGCGCCAAGCTCTCCGGCAAGAGCGAGACCGCCAAGGCGATCGACTACAGCCTCAAGCGCTGGGAGGTGTTCACGCGCTTCATCGACGATGGCCGGCTGTGCATGACCAACAACGCGGCCGAACGCGAGCTACGCGCCGTGGCCGTCGGCCGCAAGAACTGGACCTTCGCCGGCTCCGACGATGGCGGCCGCCGTGCCGCCGCCATCTACACCCTGATCCAGACCGCCAAGCTCAACGATCTCGATCCGCCGGCCTGGTTGACGGACGTGCTGCTGCGGATCAATGATCATCCGGCGTCGAGGCTCGACGAGCTGCTGCCGTGGAATTGGTCAAAACCCAGAACCCTTGTCGCCGCTGCCTGATCAGATGAAGATCACGTTTAACGGAACTGACTTGTCGATTGCCACTGTCGAGCATCTGAGCCTTGCTCTGGATCGCATCGACAAGCAACCGCAGTTCGAACTCTGGATATCGGTACCGAACGGTCAGTCCTTAGCCATGCTGCGCAATGGTAGCCACGCTTGGCTTATGTATCTGCGGTTCAATGGTGATAGCGGCGTCGTGACAAAGGGTAACCCAGACCATCAGGGAACCTGCGCTTACACAATCTCCAACGGGCAGGTCGACGAGCATCCCCTATCCTGGTGCATAGATCTAGAAGAATGCTACAAAGCGATTGCGTACTTCTTCGTCAATGACGGAGCACGATACGATCACGTCGCGTGGCAAATCGCGTAACAGATCTGCCGCGGTCTTGGCCGGATGGATACTGATCACCTGACGATGCTCCAGCGCGCAAGGATGCTGGCAACCGGCGCCACCTCGATCTGCAAGCTGAACCTCTTGGTGTAGAGATTGATGAGCGCATCGTGACTTTCATCAGACGAGCTGCAGAGCGCGTCCTCAGCGAGGATAACACGGTAGCCGATATCGACCGCAGCCAGCACCGTTGCGAGCACACAGACATCGGTCTCACCGCCAGACACGATCAGCGTGTCCACCTGATGCTCATCCAGAAAGGCTTGCAGCCGCCTATTGGTGAATGCGCAGTAAGTCTGGCGGTCGATGACTGTGGCAGGCGGCACAAAGCGTGTCAGGGCCGGCATCAGCTCAAGCAACCCCGGATCGGCCTTGTCGCGTGTCACGCATTCCCATTTCTCATAATAGGCTTTCCAGACGCCGCGCGCCTCGGCCTTGTTACGGACCGGAATGAAGCGCGTGAAGACGGTACGTGGCGGCGCGTGCGCAATCAGCCTGACCGCCTCGGGTAGCGCACGCTCCAACCAGGGCGTTGCCCACGGGGCATACGGTGCGAACAACCTTTGCATGTCGATGCAGAGATGGACGGCGTGAGGACCGGGGGGTGCGAGCAGTTGCCCCATGACTAGCCCGATCTTCCCTGACGACCAAATCCCGTCAGCCGCCTTATGACGCGCTCCAGCGCGACTCCGATCGCCAGACCCGCAAGTACATCACTTGCCCAGTGAGCCAGCAGGAACACGCGCGTCGACACCAGAACGGCGCCGAGGCCCCACGCGAGATTGCGCTTGGCGGGCGACAGGACCGCGGCGGCGGATGCGAGGGCACCGACATGCACGGCATGCCCCGAGGGGAACGCATCCAGCGCGCGGCCGGAGAGTGGGATGCCATGCAGATGGCCGCGCACGGTGCGCCGGTCCGGCCGCACCTGGTCAAAATGCGTTTTTAGAAGGTGTGGCAACAGGACAGAGGCGAGCGTCGTCAGCAGCACATGATCGCTTGCGTGCCGCTGCGGCAGTGGTTTGGCGCGACACCAGAGCCACCATCCGACGGCTACCGCGGTCAGAATATGCTCATCCGCTCCCCAGGTCAGCGCGCCCGAAATCCGCTCCGGCAGCGGACGGGTGTGTCGCGCAATCGCACGCGCAAGTTCGATATCGGCGGACAAAGGATGTACTCGTATCGTCATCGACTGCCTTCTCTCGCAGATGTCCTTATGCCCTGCAGCAATCTCCGTAAAAGAGCGATTGGAAAGCAGAGCAAGTCGACCTGGTCTTTCAATCAACCGCCTCGAAAACCGTTCCCGGCGAGGAACTGTGCGCCGGACGGACGCGTTGGATGCGAGGGACAGATCACTGGAGGAGAGAGCCATGGGCTTTGGACGAGGCGCATTGTTGTGGTTGCTGGGCATACCGTTGCCGATCATTCTGCTGCTCGCGATCTTCTGGCACCATTAAACCAGCGGCACAGGTCAGGCGAGCCTGTCGGCCAAAGGACTGTCAAAGTGCCCTGAGCAGCCCTGATGTAATATTCATGCGATGCTGGCCGGCTCGACAGCCTATGCCATTGGCGAAGGCCGCAGATGCCCCGTTGGCCTCGCCCGCAAACCGCGGCAGGCCATGGCGTTTTATTCGGTGCTTGCCCTCTCGGTCGGCCTCGGTGTGGCGCTCAATTTCACGCCAATTGATCCGATCAAGACGCTTTACTGGAGTGCGGTCATTAACGGGGTGCTAGCAGCACCGGTAATGACCGTTTTAATGCTGCTTGTCAGACGGCGTGACGTGATGGGCAAGCTCGTGGTCGAAGGCTGGCTGTATTGGCTCGGCTGGGCGTCGACGGCGGCGATGGCTCTTTGCATCGTCGGCATGGCGGTCAGCATGCTGGTACCAAGATCGTCCTAGAAACGGCGATCAAGGAGGAAATGGTGGACTACGCGCTGCGCTTTCTGATTGGCGGCTTGGTCGTTTCCCTGTTTGCGGTCATAGGCGACGTGCTGCGGCCCAAGAGCTTCGCGGGATTGTTTGGCGCCGCGCCCTCCGTAGCTCTAGCAACGCTCGGCCTCGCCTTCTCAAAACATGGCGGCGACTATGTTGCGATCGAAGGCCGCTCGATGATGCTCGGTTCGATCGCGCTCGCGGCTTACAGCGTTGCTGTTTGTCAGTTGCTGATACGGGCCGAATGGTCGGCGCTCAAGGCCACCCTCGCCGCTTTCGCGATCTGGCTTGTGGCCGCGATAGGCCTCAAGCAATTTTTGATAGGCTGACCACTATGGTTGTCCACTTCAAGTTCTCCGCACTCAAGCAGGGACGACTTTACGAATATGTCGTGCGTTTTGCATTGGGCGGGTTGGCAACCGTGGTGGCTGGCCTTGTCGCGGACGGGGCAGGGCCGGAGGCCGGCGGGCTGATGCTGGCCTTTCCGGCGATCTTCTGTGCCAGTGCGACCTTGATCGAGAAGCATGAGCGTGAGCGCAAGGAGAAAAACGGCCTGCGCGGGCAGCGACGCGGAAAGGCTGCCGCCGCACTTGATGCCGCCGGGGCCGGATGGGGAAGTCTGGGCCTTGCCTGCTTCGCGCTCTTCATCTGGCACGGACGCGCTTTACAGCCCGCGCTCTGCCTCGCAGCGGGTTCGCTCGTCTGGTTCGCGGTCGCCGTCCTCATGTGGCGCCTACGGCGCGAACTACGTTTCGGAAGTCCCTCCTAAAATTTAAGAGTCGTCCGCAAGCCGAACACGGAAGCATTCTCGAGTGGCGTTCCGGCTAGAGGTCCTGAAGGGTTCGTTGCTCCTCCACCGGGGTGAATAATGTACTGAAAATTGGGCTGCAGCGTGCAGCCATCCCTGATCTGGTACTGATAGACGGCGGTTAGAAGGCCTTCGCTCACAGGTTATTCGGCGGCCCAACTGCTGGGCCTAACAATTTTCGACGAGACGCATCCGGAAGATGTGTCGGAGGATCGCCGTCAATTCCAGCGCCAGCTCGCGGGCGAGTTCGAGCGCTGCAGCATCGAAAAGCGCATTGCCCGCAAGGATGGCGGCCATATCTGGGCCCAGGTGACGTCGTCGAGCGTCCGCGATGCTGACGGGCGCTTTCTTTATGCGGTTCGCGTTCAGCACGACATCACCAATCGCAAGCGAGCTGAGAGGCACTATCCCGTCGCATGGAAGAACACGCAACGCTGCTTCTGTAGAACAGGGATGTCCTGTGCGATAAGAAGAAGGCCTAGAGGCAGCATCCAGAGTCCGAAGATAGGCAGAAAGCTGAAGACGCCTCCTAGGATGAGCAAACAGGCGACAACGACACGGACCAAAAACGAGGATGGTTCTTGTAGCCACAGAATGAAGGTCGACACCTTCGTGGGCACCCGTCGCCGGAACAATTCAAAGTATCTATCCAATTCCGCTTTGACGGAAGCCATCAATTCGACCTTCTCTGATACCAGGACGCGGCAACTCGCTCGAAATCCGCGACTAAATCAAAATATCTGTACGGAAAGCGTTCCAAACCCTTCGGCTTCTCAATGGAGATGACGGACGATCCGTCTGCGGACAGTCAGGGCCGAGACCTTGCCGGCACTGGACCAGTTCTCCATGGTGGCTTCGAAAGACCGCCTGCCAAATTTCCTCAGGGTTGCGCAGGGCAGATGATAGCCGGCAAGCGCGGGTATGACGGGTAGCCCTCGCCTAAAGCGTATCCGGTGTGCGTCGAGGTGAGCTTTGATCCTCGTTGAGCAATTCCTGCTCGGCCAAACGCCAAAAGTCTTCGTCTCGGCCCTCTGGCTTACCTGCCTGCTCCCACAACTCGTAGGCCCGGGCCGCAATGCTCTCGTCAATCCGATGGTTCATTTGTAGCCCCTTCTTGTTCGTGCTCAATTGAGTCGCTTGGGATCGGTGTCAATTTCTACAATGACCGCCTCGATGTCGGGTACGCCATCCACGTCGCTGTTGCAGACACACGGCATACCGGCGCCACACTGGCAGCCTCCCGCACCTTCGGTCCACGCCTTGTCCGGATGATTTTCGCAGACCCAACCGAGACCATGGCAAACTGGGCAATGGGAATTGGTCATGCTGCGATCACCCGTCGATGGCGTTGGTAGGCTTCGATGGCGCGGTTCGCGAGCATCAGCTTTCTATGTTCTCCCTTGAGGACCATCGCATCGACAGTCCTCAGGAGAAAGCGGCTGGCTTCTGAAGCATTCCCAATCTCGCCCGTACGCTCCAGATAATTCCAGGCGATCTTTATGGAAGACTCAATCAGCCAAGGGATAGGTTCGCTCATTAAAGCAGAACCCGCAGCACCGCCCGCCGTTCCTAGTGGACTGTCGACCGGTACTTCGCCTCGACGACCTCCACGTTGGCTCGCAGTCCTGCTTTGTGAAGTCTTAGGAGGCCTTGCGCCAACTGCCGCAGATCGTTTCGAGCGGGGCCGACCGGCGTCTTGCGAGCCCGCCCAAGCAGTAGAGCCGCGTGAACTATCAACGGAGATTTTTTCATTTTGGCGGCTGCAAGCCAGGGGACCTGAGCCAGTCATTCATATGCGAAGCTGTTTCTGCCTGCTTCGCTTTGCGAAGAAGATGTTCGCGTTCGAGACCCGGCGGCATTGCCTGGACCTCCGCCCTCAACCTCTCGGCTTCCCTTGCAAGACGTTCATCCAAAGTTTCGGTTTGTTTGAAACGACGCCGTTTCTGCATGGCGCGCTCCTTTCGTTCGAGAAAGCTGGGAGCGCAATTGGCGTTCTCATCACCGATATAAGCACGATCCGCGCGGTGATAGAGTCATCGTACACCTCAAGTCGGAAACCAGACCTAACAAACGTCAAGACCTGGAGAATCCTTTTAGGGCACTGGCACGCAGCAGTCCTTCTGACGTGATATCGCGATACTCAATTTCTGCTGTAAAAACAGGCTCAACCCAGGTAGCTTTCGGTTCTTGAGTTGCTTACTCAGTTTACTCTTTGGACTAATCACGGTGTCGAGAGCCCGACGCATCTTGCCGGACGTAGTCGGGTCCCAGCCCGTTCCGACCTTGCCCATATAGACAAGCTTCTTACCTTCCTTTTTTCCTAAATATAGCGCGGCGACGCCGGATGGATCTTTGATGCATCCGACCACGGGAAATTGCCCTTCAGCCGTCTCCCTACCCGTCGCCGTTGACCGTGACAGACAAAGCGCGCCCAGCCCTGATTTGTTCCTCGCTCCACTTCGGCTATGCTGCTGAAATGAAGGACAGTTATGCGGGACGAACAAATCGATTTCCGCTTGCGGACTACGGGCAAGACCGGGTCTTATCTTGCGGTTCCGAGCGCATGCGATGACCATTTACACTGTCCACCACAGCACTGTTTATCGCTATCCCACGCCCGTAAAGCTTGGGCAGCATCAAATGCTCTTTCGTCCGCGAGATAGCTTTGATCAGCGGCTGCTCGACTGCCAACTTGTGGTAAAACCGGATCCCGTCGAAATTCGCTGGATACATGACGTCTTCGGCAATTGCCTCACGCTGGTTGACTTCAATACTTTGGCAGAGGTGCTGGAGTTTGAAACGACAATTCGTCTTGAGCATACTCCAGAGAACGCTCCAGACTTTCGGATCGAGGAATACGCCCGGGAGCATCCGTTCGCTTATGACGGCAACGAGCTGCCGGATTTAGACCCATACATCCGTCGCCATTATCCAAGCGATACAGCCGTCGACGAATGGCTTTCCAAGTTCATGGGGCCTGGCGTTAACCGACCCACCGGGCAGTTACTCATGACGCTCAACGAGGCGATCGCAGAGGGATTTTCCTACCGGCGCCGCACGATGCGAGGTACACAAACACCCGCGGAAACCATAGGCCTTCAACAGGGGACCTGCCGAGATTTCGCATTTCTAATGATGGAAGCCGCGCGCTCGCTCGGCTTCGCCGCCCGCTTCATCACCGGGTACGTCTATGTGCCCGATCGCGATGGACCGGTCCGGCTCGGAGGTGGCTCGACACACGCTTGGTGTTCAATCTACGTCCCGGGCTCGGGCTGGGTAGAGTTCGACCCAACCAATGGAATAGTCGGGAATCGGGACCTTATTAGGGTTGGCGTAGCTCGAACCCCGGCTCAGGCTATCCCACTTTCAGGCAGCTACTGGGGCGATGCCGGCGAGGATGTCAGCATGGAAGTCACCGTAAACGTGAAATCAGAGCCGATTGACGAATATCGCACCTGAAGCCGTGCTCTGATCTCATCGAAGATAATGAGACACGTCCTTAGCCCGCGACGCCAGCTCGCCCTCGACCTTGTCAATCTCGGCTTGGTTGCGCTCGATGAAGGCCGCGAGTTCGTCTCGAGACATCTCAGAGAGCGCCTTCTGTTGTGACGACGTGTCCTTGCGAGTAGGAGCAATGTGCCCTGCCCGGTCCAAAACCTTGATTGAGAGATCCGCCAGACGCGGGCGCTAACGCTTGCGTCCTGGAGAAGTGACTTCGCCACTCGATACGCCAGCGGTGCGCCGACCACCGCGAGATCGAGTTGGATCGACTCAGAAATTGCCGCCGCGACCGCTGGTAGCCGCATAGTCTTATAGACCGACTTCGGGGCACAGGAGCGCGCGCAGGCATCCGGGAACTTCGACCTCGCGAACAACCTGGGCCGATTGCGGAGTGCGATAAATCGCACCCTCGAGGACGCGCCCGGCTATGCGGAGGCCAATGCCAACTATCAGCGCTTCGCACAGCGTTTCCGTCCCAGCACTCTGCGTCACGCCGCCACGGCGCGGATCGACTTTCCAAGACTTGACGCCGCGACCATTGTTCGGGTGATAAGGCTCGTGACCGGCGGAGCCTGTCGGCAGGCGATCGACAGCAGGATTGTAGCGCAAACGACCTTAACAGACCTTGTCATTGCGGTTCGGTTCGATCGTACGCCCGCCCAATGCATTGCCGAACTCCAGCGCTTGAGCGATGCAAAAGACAAGCTCAAGGCGGCGCGTGATCTGACACTGTCGGATCTGCACGGGCTGGGCGAGGCCCGCGCCTGCGCCGAGGCGACAATCTCCGACATCAAATCCTAGAAAGATGGACATATCTCGTGGTCTTCTGCAATCTCGTCAGGAATCGCACTCAACGGCCCGGCTGGCTGCGGCAAGACGACGTTCGCTGCCGTATTTTGCCGCGAAGCCGGCCTTCACATGATGAGTGCGTCGCTGGCCAAGTGGCAAGGGTCTGGCGAGGGCAACCTCGGCCATCTGCTGCGTTCCGTGCGGCAAGATTTCGAGGATGCACGCGCCAATGTTCCATCGTGCGTCTTTATCGACGAGATCGATTCGATCGCTGACCGCGCCAGCATTTCCCACGCATGGCGAGACTATGTTGTGGAAGTTGTGAACGCGGTGCTTGCCGAAATCGACGGCATCAAAGGGCGTGAGGGCGTTTTGGTCATCGGCGCGACCAACGCAATCAGTCGCTGCGAACCCGCCTTGCTGCGATCGGGTCGCCTGGAGAAGATCGTCAATATTGGTTTGCCGGACTCTGCCGAACTGGAGCGCATGTTCAGGGTGCGCTTGCGCGGCGACTTACAGCAAGAGGACCTGACCGCGATCGTCGAGTTGGCTATCGGCATGGTCGGTGCGGACGTCGAGCGCGTGGTCAAGGACGCGCGCCGCGCGGCGCGCAATGACGGAGGCCGGCCTCTCGCTTTGCGCGACCTGCGCGGCGCACTGGTGACGAACGACGATCGGCCACTCGAGCTGCGATGGCGCAACTGCGTGCACGAAGCCGGCCACCTTGTGGCCGACGTGATCCATTTCGGTCCCGACAACGTGTTTGCGAATACGGCCCGGGTCGGCTCACGCGGCGGCAGGTTGGTGCGCACCACTGCTCCGGCTTGCGCAGGAACGCTTGAGGTCTATCGCCGGCGGCTCCAGGTGATTTTGGCCGGACGGGCTGCCGAGGAACTGCTGCTCGGTGCCGGCTCGCATGGTGCGGGCGGCGCACGGGAGTCGGACCTCGACCATGCGACCTCGCTGGCCGCCGCCATGGTCGGTTCGCTCGGAGTGATTGGCGCGGATTACATCACCTACTTCGGTCCACGTGATGATACGCGAACATTGTTATCATTTGCGGAGGTCCGAGAGGGAGTGGCTCGCGAGCTCGCTGACGCGGTCGCGGCCGCGCGGTCACTCCTCGAGGCAAACCGCGCGGTGGTCGAGGTTGTGGCGCAGCGGTTGATGGATCGTGGGCGCGTGGCGGGCGCGGAGGTTTCGGAGGTGTTGCGGCGGGGCCGCGTTCAGCAATCGAGCCCCAACGCTGCATCGGCGCGAGCCCAACTTGACGGGGTCTGCGGAGGGAGAAGCGGGAGTGCCCGATTTAACCAAGGATTCGAATGGCATTACCTTGGAAGCGAAGAACGGGGCGTCTGGCGAAAAGCGGTTGTGAAGGGGCCTGGGTGACAGGCGAAGTTCAGTTTGTTTCTTTGAAGGCAACGTTCCGAGGGTTTGTCCTCGGGCAGCACGGACGAATTATCCCGAACCACTGGAGGATCAACAATGGATACCGCAGCGACGCCAAGCCCCCTAGTGTACACCATCGCTCAAGCCTGCAACCTCGCGTGCAGCGGTCGCTCATCACTTTATCAAGCGATCCGGTCGGGCGAGCTACGTGCCGTCAAGCGTGGACGGCGCACCCTTATTTTAGCGACGGATCTAGGTGACTGGGTCAGGCGCCTACCTGCCGTCACGGCCGCGCAAGCTGAATAGTCGCATCACCAAGGGTGAAACTATCCAGACAAACATTGCCCGGCGGAAGCTTCGCAAGAGGATTTCATCCACGATCCACGAAGGATGCACTGCTAGGGTTCGAGATGTGAGGTTGGCGACTGTGCGACGCTTGCAACAGCGCCCGCGCGGCTCCGCTCCCGCAGGTTTGAGACCGACCAATGACGCACCCTCGGAGTGCAATCCTCTCCGTTCTGGTCTGAGCTTGATGCAGTTTCTTTGGCAGGGCCCGAAAGCATTGCGGTACTCAGGGCCCGGGCCCGGGGAAAAACTGAAAAGATTGCTCAATTGAAGGATTCAGGCCGCCGAAGCCCTTCAAGGATTCGATTACGAATCGCGAGAAACTTGAGACGCTACCGATTTGCTACGGCACAGGTGTCTCAGATGCGGCGCTCGCGCCGAATCCGCATATCATATTGATTTCAAACGGCTTTATGGTAGCGGGGGAGGGACTCGAACCCCCGACCCCAGGATTATGATTCCCGTGCTCTAACCAGCTGAGCTACCCCGCCACAGGGTCGCGAACGGCGAAACCGCCGATCTCGCGAACGCGCGGCATATAAGGAAGGGGGCGGCGGGCTGTCAATCCGGGTTTGCGAAAGCTTTGACGGATATGGCGCTTGAGAGGGGAAAACCGGCCCCTTTAGGCGCTGGAGTCGCGATTTCGGGCACCAGACTCGCGGAGAGTCCCCCTCACCCGGATCGCATCTTCGATGCGCTCCGGCCTCTCCCCGCGGGCGGGGAGAGGCGAAGGAAGAGCGAGCCTATTTCGGCCGGACCGTCGGGTCGCCGCCGGGGCTGCCGGGGGCGGGATGACGGGGGTGTTGCCGCCGCTTTCGGGGGCGGGGGCGTGCATGTCGGGGTCTACGCCCGAGGGCGGGCAGAGCACGCCGTCGGATTTGGCCAGCCTGTCGCCGAGCGGTTCCCGGGACTGGCCGGTGGTGGTGCCGTCGGGTACGGCGGCGCGGTTCGGGCGGTCCTGGGGCAGGCAATTGGCGGCGTGCTGCGCCGATGGCGGCGCGGTCGCTTGCGGCGGCGTCGCAGGAAGCGGCGGGGCCTGCGCGATCGCGGCGCCTGACGCGGCGATGACGAGGCCCGCAACGAGGAGTTTTGATGTCGTGCGCATGGGAGGGAAACGCGCGGCCAAGCCCGCGTGTTCCGAGCCCATGATCACGATTTGCGGTAGCGGATCAGCGAAAAGTGTCCCATCGGCGGCATGGGCCTGCGCTCGGCGAGCGTGATGCCGCCGTGCTTCGCTGCCCAGTCGACCAGGCGCTGCCACGGGAATTCCGGGCGCCAGCCGAGGCGGCGGGCGACGGGCGCGAAGGCGAGCTCGAACAGCTTGCGCGGACCGCTCTCGGCACCGATGTGGTTGACGAGGATCAGCTCGCCGCCGGGCTTCAGCACGCGCACGAATTCGTCGAGCGTGCCCTCGGGATCTGGCACGGCGGTGATGACATATTGCGCGACCACCGCATCGAAGAAGTTTTCGGGGAAGGCGAGGTTTTTCGCGTCCATCACCGAGAGCACCTCGACATTGCTGAGCCGCAGCGCGCGCACGCGCGCCTGCGCCTTGCGCAGCATCGGCTCGGAGATGTCCACGCCGCAGATCTTCGTGGTGCGCGAATAGTCGGACAGCGAAAGCCCGGTGCCGACGCCGACATCGAGGATGCGGCCGCCGATGCGGTCGGCCTCCGCGATGGTCGACTGCCGCCCGGCGTCGAACACCTTGCCGAACACGAGATCGTAGACCGGCGCCCAGCGGCCATAGGCCTTCTCGACCCCGGCCCGCGAGATGTCTGCTGCCATGCCCCCTGCCCCGGAAATTTTCTAGCCGCGCACCGCTTCCACCAGCGGCCTCGCAGCGTTGCTCGCAACCTTCGCCGCGGCGCTCTGGATGAAGCCGCCGCCGAGCACGCGGGCCTGCCCCGAGGGCGCATCGTAGAACACGCAGGCCTGGCCCGGCGAGACGCCCTCCTCGCCGGCGACGAGCTCGATCTCGTAATGGCCGCCAGCGCCGCGCAGCCACGCCGGCTGGGGGCTGCGCGTCGAGCGCACGCGCACGAACATCTCGAGGCCATTGCCGATGGCGCTATCGATATCACCGCCGCCGAGCCAGTTGACGTCGCGCAAGCTGATGCGGTGCATCTTCAGCGCCTCGCGCGGGCCGACGACGACGCGGCGATTGGCGGCCTCGAGCCGCACCACGAACAGCGGCGCGTGAGCGGCGATGCCGAGGCCGCGGCGCTGGCCGACGGTGAAATTGGCGATGCCGTTGTGCCGGCCGAGCACGCGGCCGTCGAGATCGACGATGTCGCCGGGGTCCATCGCGTTCGGCCGCAGGCGGGTGATGATGTCGGTGTAGCGCCCCGTCGGCACGAAGCAGATGTCCTGGCTGTCGTGCTTGTCAGCGACCGCAAGACCGAAGCGGCGCGCGAGCTCGCGCGTCTGCGGCTTGGTCATGTCGCCGAGCGGAAAGCGCAGATAGTCGAGCTGTTCCTGCGTGGTCGCGAACAGGAAGTAGCTCTGGTCGCGATCGGCATCGGCGGCGCAGACCAACGCGCGCGAGCCGTCGTCGAGACGGCGCGAGGCGACGTAATGGCCGGTGGCGAGCGCCTGGGCCCCTAACTCGCGCGCGGTCTTGAGTAGGTCGCGAAACTTGACCGAGCGGTTGCACTCGATGCACGGCACCGGCGTTTCACCAAGAGCATAAGAGTCGGCGAAATTGTCGATGACGGACTCGCGAAAACGGTCCTCGTAGTCGAGCACGTAATGGGGAATGCCGAGCTTGGCGGCGACGTCGCGGGCGTCGTGGATGTCCTGGCCGGCGCAGCAGGCGCCCTTGCGATGGGTCGCCGCGCCATGGTCGTAGAGCTGCAGCGTGATGCCGACGACGTCGTAGCCCTCAGCCTTGAGCAGCGCAGCCGTCGTCGAGGAATCGACGCCGCCCGACATGGCGACGACGATCCTGGTGTCCTGCGGACGGCCTTCGAGATCCAGACTGTTGAGCATGGGTTCTTAAGGTGTGACGGCGGCGTTCGGCGATCCGCGATGTGCCTTTGGCCGGGACATCGGTGGTCCCGGGGAACTTCGGTTCCCGCAGGGCGCGACTGGCCCGGTCGAAAGCGGCTGAGAGCGATCTCTTTAATATAGGGGGCATTCCGGTGAAGCAATCACAGGGGAGGCCGGCTTAGGGCAATTCTTGCCGGGGCGGCAGAAATGGCGGGGTCGCGGAGGGCCCTGCGGTAGCAAGCTCGACGCATCAAGATATTGATTTTACTTCTAAATTTTCCACGCTCAGCGCTGGCCCGCTCCTTGCTACCCCTGTACCGAAGATGTTTTCAAGAGGTCGCCTGTGGTCGGTCGGACGTCAGATGTAGCTGCCAGCGTGCCGGTTCCTAGCGCGCAGCAAAAGACTGCACGCTCGCAAGGGCCGAAGGACACGTCGACGAACGACGCCTTCGGCTCGCTGGTCGACAGCAATACCCAGGCGATCAGCAACAACGCGGCCTCGCAGGCGCAGGACAGCGCGCCGCGGCGGACCGATTCGGCGTCGTCCGCGTCGGACAAGAGCCCGCGCGACACCTCCTCGACCGACCCGTCCTCGCAGAGCAAGGCGAGCGACGACACCGACAATTCCGCGCCCGCCGGGAGCGAGACGACGGACGATCCGGCCAAAGCCACGGACACGGCGTCGGCCAAGAGCAAGGACAAGACCAAGGACAAGCCGGAGGCGTCCGACGCCAAATCGGCGGACAAGTCCGACGAGACCAAGGGCGACAAGGCCGACGGCACCGACGGGCTCGCCGCCGCCGTCGCAATCGATGCCGCCGCGGCCGCGCAAGTGGACGCGACCCAGGCCGCCGTGCCCGATCCGAACGCGATCGTGGTGACCGCGCCGGTCGTGCCTCTCGATCCGAACGCTGCGGCGAACCAGGCCGGCGATGCCGCCGCCTCGCCGCTGACGATCGCCGCCGCCGGCCTCGCCGCCAGCGCCTCCACCGCGGCGCAGATCGCCGGCGCCAAGACCGATACCGCGACGGCGGGCGACAAGAGCGCCAAGGCCGCGGGCGCCAAGGTCGATGCCGAGACCTCGGCGACGCTCGCGGACGCCGCGACCGGCACCACCGACGGCACCGCGACCGACGCCAAGACCAATGGCGGGCTGATCGCCGCCGCCGTTGACCAGGGCACGCCGAAGACCTCGTTCAAGGCCGCCGCCACCGCGCCAGGCGCGAGCGACGTCTCCAATATCGGCCAGGACGCGGGCAAGGCGAATGCCGCGACCGCGCAAACGCCGGCGACCGCGACGGGCGCCGCCGCGCATCCGCAAGCGGCCAAGCCGCAAGACGATGCCGGCGCGACCGACGCGAAGGCTGCTCCCGCCGACCGAGCCGCCGATGCAGAGCCTGGCGCACCGGCCACGCACGCCCATGCGAATGCGCCGGCCAACGTAGCCGCGACCGACACCAGCGCGCAGGCGGCCTCCGCCGTGCAGGCGCCCCTGACCACGACGACGTCGGCCGCGACGGCATCCACCGCAACGCTCACCGCGACGGCGGCAACTTCGACCGCCGTGCCGATCAACGCCGTGCCGATCGAGATCGCGGCCGCCGCGCGCGCCGGCAAGACGCGCTTCGACATCAGCCTCGATCCGGTCGATCTCGGCCGCATCGACGTCCGCATCAATGTCGACCGCAACGGCCAGGTCACCTCGCATCTCACCGTCGAGAAGCCGGAGACGCTGCAGATGCTGCGGCAGGACGCGCCGCAATTGCAGCGCGCGCTCGACGATGCCGGCTTCAAGACCGGCAGCAACGGGCTCTCCTTCAGCCTGCGCGACCAGAATTCGTCGGGCCAGAACTCCGGCCAGAACAACGACAATGGCGGCAATGCCCGCCGCCTGATCATCAGCGAGGACGACACCGTTCCCGCAGCGCCCGTGGGACGCGGCTACGGCCGCATGCTCGGATCGAGCAGCGGCGTCGACATCAGAGTGTGAGGAGTATTCGCAAATGACCACCACGAATGCCGCCACCGCCCCTTCCGTCGTCTCCGGCACGACCGACGTCCCGAAATCGTCCTCGTCGAACTCGCTGAGCTCGAGCACGGGATCGACGCTCGCCGGCAACTTCCAGACCTTCCTGACGCTGCTGACGACGCAGCTGCAGAACCAGAACCCGCTCGATCCGCTCGACACCAACCAGTTCACCCAGCAGCTGGTGCAGTTCGCCGGCGTCGAGCAGCAGCTCAAGACCAACGATGCGCTGTCCCAGCTCGTCACGCTGCAACAGACCACGCAGGCGACCCAGGCACTGGGCTTCGTCGGCAAGACCGCGCTGGTCGACGGCTCGACTGCGACCATGAAGAACTCGTCGGCGACCTGGCATCTCAACGTGCCCAGCGACTCGACCGTCGACATCACCGTTGCCAATTCCAGCGGCCAGACCGTGTTCACCGGCAAATACACCGCCGCCGCCGGCACCGACATTCCCTTTACCTGGAACGGCCAGGGCAATGACGGCACGCAATGGCCCGACGGCAAGTACACGATCTCGGCCACGGGCAAGGACGTCGCGAACAACAATGTCGGCATCGCCGCGCAGGTGCAGGGCGTGGTGTCGTCGGTCGACCTGACCCAGTCGCCGCCGCTGCTCACCATCGACGGCGCCAGCTACACCCTGAGCCAGGTGAAGAGCATCATCGCGACGAGCAGCAATTAAAGGCCTGCGCGGCCGCCACACACGAGATGTCATCCCCGCGAAGGCGGGGATCCATAACCACAGAACGTCGTTTTCGCGTGAGACCGTAACCCCGAGTCGTCGTCAAACTACTCCCTGGGGTTATGGGTCCCGGGCTCGCGCTCCGCGCGCCCCGGGACGACGGTTGAGAGCTTTGCAGCGTCGCGCTCGGCCCCGGTTTGTTAGTAAAGTATTTACCTTCTACCCGCCCGGCCGGCCGAGATTACGTCTCCAGCCCTCCGGGCCGGCCGTGTTCCCGCAAGTTTCAACGAGAATTGTATTGAAGCCTTAGGCTTAGCGGATTTTTAAGCCGCCGCGCGTAGGGTTACGGCGTGAGTTCAGTGGTTGAGAGTTTGTGAGTACGCCATGACAGAACCCCATCGCCCGAGGGTAAAATACGTCATCGGGCCGGACGGCAGTCCGCTGACGATCGCAGATCTGCCAGCACCCGGCACCAAACGCTGGGTCATCCGCCGCAAGGCTGAAGTCGTCGCCGCCGTCCGTGGCGGACTTCTCTCCCTTGAGGAGGCCTGCAGCCGTTATACGCTGACGGTCGACGAATTCCTCTCTTGGCAGTTTTCCATCGACCAGCACGGTCTGGCGGGTCTTCGCACCACCCGCATCCAGCAATATCGCCAGTAAGCGATCCGGAAATCTGCGGCTTTTGACGAAAATCGGCCTCGCCCTGCGAGGCCGATTTTTTTCATGACGCGACTTTTGTCCCAGCTCTTAACCTTCGTTAACCATATCGAAACCATCACCTAGGCAATAATTGCCCAGTCGACCGCGCTGGAATGCGGATCGAAGCTTCGGGGCGGTTGCTTGCAAGGTCTTGCGGACTTTTTAAAAGGTATCGGCGCCGCCCGCTTCGGGGCGATGATCGCGGTCACCGCCGCGCTCGTCGGCTTCTTCGCGTTCGTCATCATGCGGGTCACCACGCCGCAGATGACGACGCTGTTCACCGACCTCTCGGTGGAAGATTCTTCCAGCATTATCAAGGACCTGGAACGCCAGGCCATCCAGTTCGAGCTGCGCAATGAGGGCACCATCATCATGGTGCCCAAGGACAAGGTGACGCGGCTGCGGATGAAGCTCGCCGAGGGCGGCCTGCCCAAGGGCGGCGGCGTCGGCTACGAGGTGTTCGACAAGTCGGACGCGCTCGGCACCACCTCTTTCGTCCAGAACATCAATCATCTGCGCGCGCTGGAAGGCGAGCTCGCCCGCACCATCCGTGCCATCGACCGCATCCAGGCCGCCCGCGTCCATCTGGTGCTGCCCGAGCGCCCGCTGTTCTCGCGCGAGGCGCCGGAGCCGTCCGCCTCGATTGTGGTGCGGGTCCGCGGCGCGCTGGAGGCGCAGCAGATCAGGGCCATCCGCCATCTCGTCGCCTCCGCCGTCAACGGACTGAAGCCGCAGCGGGTCTCGATCGTCGACGAGGCCGGCCAGCTGCTCGCCGACGGCGCCGCGACCGATCCGGAGCAGGCGCTCGGCGACGAGCGCCGCACCACCTTCGAGAAGCGGATGCGCAAGCAGGTCGAGGACATCGTCTCCTCGGTGGTCGGGTCGGGCCGCGCCCGCGTCCAGCTCTCCGCCGATTTCGACTTCAACAAGATCACCCAGACCTCGGACAAGTTCGACCCCGAGGGCCGCGTGCTGCGCTCTACCCAGACCCGCGAAGAAAGCAGCATGACCGCCGACAACAACGGCCAGGTCACCGTCAACAACGAGCTGCCGGGCAACCAGCAGAACAACGGCGTCGCGGCCAAGGACCAGAGCAAGAAGACCGAGGAGACCAACAATTACGAGATCTCCCGCACCACCAAGACCGAGGTGACGGAAGCCGGCCGGGTCAACCGCATCTCCGTCGCGGTGCTGGTCGACGGCATCTACAGCAAGAACGACAAGGGCGAGCTGGCCTATCAGGACCGCACCAAGGAGCAGCTCGACCGCATCGCGACCCTGGTGCGCTCGGCCATCGGCTTCGACCAGAAGCGCGGCGACCAGGTCGAGGTCGTCAATCTGCGCTTTGCCGATGCCCCCTCCACCGCCCCGATCGCCGAGCCGTCGGGCTTCCTCGGCATGCTCCAGTTCACCAAGGACGACGTCATGTACTTCGTCGAGCTCGGCGTGATGATGCTGCTCGGCCTGGTCGTGCTGTTCATGGTGATCCGCCCGCTGGTCAAGCGCATCCTGGCTTCCGACGAGGTCGCCGCCGCCATCAGTGGCGTGCTCTCCGGCCCGGCCGCCTCGGACGAGGCCGCGCCGGCCGCCGGCCAGGCGCTGCTGCCCGGCGGCGCCGCCAGCGCGATCGACGTGGCAACCATCCAGGGCCAGGTCCACGCCCAGTCAGTTCATCGTGTCGGCGAGCTCGCCGAACGCAACCCCAACGAAACCGTCGCCATCATTCGCCAATGGCTGACCGAACCCGCGAAATGATCGAGAAGTGAACTGACATGGCCGCCAACCTGCAAAACGCCAACTCCAACGACATCACCAGCGTGATCTCGACGCTCGGCGCCCGCCAGGGCAGCCGTGCGGGCGCCAAGACCGAGGCGGTGGCGGGACCCAAGCGCGCCGCGATCCTGATGCTGGCGCTGGGCGAGCAGTACGGCGGCAAGATCTGGTCGATGCTCGACGACGACGAGGTGCGCCAGCTTTCGCTGGAAATGTCGACGCTCGGCACCGTCGAGGTCGACACGGTCGAGGACATGCTGCTCGAGTTCGTCTCGCGCATGTCGGCCTCGGGCGCGCTGATGGGCAATTTCGACGCCACCGAACGGCTGCTCCAGCAATACCTGCCGCCGGAGCGCGTCAACGGCATCATGGACGAGATCCGCGGCCCCGCCGGGCGCAACATGTGGGAGAAGCTTTCCAACGTGCAGGAAGAGGTTCTCGCCAACTATCTCAAGAACGAATATCCGCAGACCATCGCGGTGGTGCTGTCGAAGCTGAAGCCGGAGCACGCCGCGCGCGTGCTCGGCATCTTCCCCGAGGACCTCGCGCTCGACGTCGTCAACCGCATGCTGAAGATGGAAGCGGTGCAGAAGGAGGTGATCGAGAGCGTGGAGAAGACGCTGCGCACCGAATTCATGTCCAACCTGTCGCAGACCCGCCGCCGCGATGCCCACGAGGTGATGGCCGAAATCTTCAACAATTTCGACCGCCAGACCGAAACCCGCTTCATCACCTCGCTGGAAGAGGACAACCGGGAATCGGCCGAGCGCATCAAGGCGCTGATGTTCACCTTCGACGACCTCGTGAAGCTGGATTCCGGCTCGGCCCAGACCCTGATGCGCAACGTCGACAAGGACAAGCTCGGCGTCGCGCTCAAGAGCGCCAACGAGGACGTCCGCAACTTCTTCTTCGGCAACATGTCCTCGCGCGCGGCCAAGATGCTCCAGGACGACATGGCGGCGATGGGCCCGGTCCGCCTGCGCGACGTCGACGAGGCGCAGGCGCTGCTGGTCAACCTCGCCAAGGATCTCGCCGCCAAGGGCGAGATCATGCTGACCAAGAACCGCGCCGACGACGAACTGGTGTATTGATGGCCGCTCCGGCAAAATTCCTGTTCGACACCGACTTCGCCGCGCCGGACCGGACGCGCGAGAAGGCCGCGACCGCGGCCGAGATCGCCCAGAAGGTCGCGGAAGCGGAGGCGCGGGCCTATCAGGACGGCTTTGCCGCCGGCCAGCGCGAGGCCAAGGCCGAGAGCGACCGCCGCGTCGCGCTCGCCATGGAAGAGATCAACATCGCGATCCGGGGCGTCGCCTCGGGCATGGGCAACATCGAGATCAAGATGGAGACCGAGGCGGTGGAGGTCGCGGTCGCGGTGGCGCGCAAGCTGTGCGCCGACCTGGTCGCCGCCGAGCCGCTCGGCGAGATCGTGGCGCTGGTCAAGGACTGCTTCTCGCATCTGGTCGCGACGCCGCATCTCGTCGTCCGCATCAACGACGCGCTCTACGACAGCGCCCGCGAGAAGATCGAGCGGCTCGCCAAGCAGAGCGGCTTCGAGGGCCGGCTGGTGATCCTGGCCGAGCCGGAGATTGCGACCGGCGATTGCCGGATCGAATGGGCCGATGGCGGCGTCGTGCTGGAGCGCGGCGCCATCGCGGCCAAGATCGACGAAATGGTCGGACGCTATATCGCGTCCCGCAGGGGGAGCTAAGCCATGAGCGACACCGACGGACAGGTCCCGCTGCCCGATCTCAACGGCCCGATGCCGCCAACCGGCACCGATGTCGGCTACAGCGAGGACGAATATGCGGCGCGCGCCGCCGCCGACCTCGAGGCCGTGTTCGACGTGCCGGTGCAGGTCTCGGCCGTGCTCGGCCGCTCCAAGATGGACGTTGGCGAGCTCCTGAAGCTCGGGCCCGGCACCGTGCTCGAGCTCGACCGGCGCGTCGGCGAGGCCATCGACATCTACGTCAACAACAAGCTGGTCGCCCGCGGCGAGGTCGTCCTGGTCGAGGACAAGCTCGGCGTGACCATGACCGAAATCATCAAGACCGAACGCACGTAATTATTGCGCGAACGCAGGGAATGACGCGCGGCAGCGCGACCAGACGGACAGGAGACTGACATGCGGCTTCTCATCGTTGGCACATTGAAGGGCCAGCTCACCACCGCCACCAAGATCGCGATGGAGAACGGCGCCACCGTGACCCACGCCGAGGATCACGAGCAGGCGATGCGCGTGCTGCGCGGCGGCAAGGGGGCCGACCTGCTGCTGGTCGACGTCGCCCTCGACATCCGCGACCTCGTGATGCGGTTGGAGGCCGAGCACATCCACGCCCCGATCGTCGCCTGCGGCATCACCAACGACGCCCGCGCCGCTGTCGCCGCGATCCGCGCCGGCGCCAAGGAATACATCCCGCTGCCGCCGGATCCGGAGCTGATCGCGGCGGTGCTGGCCGCCGTCGCCAACGATTCCCGCGAGCTGGTCTATCGCGACGAGGCGATGGCCAAGGTGATCAAGCTCGCGCAGCAGATCGCAGGCTCGGATGCCTCGGTGATGATCACCGGCGAATCCGGCACCGGCAAGGAAGTGCTGGCCCGCTACGTCCACACCCGCTCGTCGCGCGCCAAGCGCCCGTTCATCTCGATCAACTGCGCCGCGATCCCCGAGCATCTCTTGGAGTCCGAGCTGTTCGGCCACGAGAAGGGCGCCTTCACCGGCGCGATCGCCCGCCGCATCGGCAAGTTCGAGGAAGCGACCGGCGGCACGCTGCTGCTCGACGAAATCTCGGAGATGGACGTCCGCCTGCAATCGAAGCTGCTGCGCGCCATCCAGGAGCGCGTGATCGACCGCGTCGGCGGCACCAAGCCGGTGCCGGTGGACATCCGCATCATCGCGACCTCGAACCGCAATTTGGCCGAGGCTGTGCGCGAAGGCACGTTCCGCGAGGACCTGCTGTTCCGCCTCAACGTGGTCAACCTGAAGATCCCGCCGCTGCGCGAGCGTCCCCTCGACATCCTCGAGCTCGCCCAGCACTTCGTGAAGAAGTACGCCGAAGCCAACGGCGTGCCGGTGCGCCCGATCTCGGCGGAAGCGCGCCGCGTGCTCTCGACCAACCGCTGGCAGGGCAACGTCCGCGAGCTCGAAAACACCATGCACCGCTCCGTGCTGATGGCGCAGGGCGACGAGATCGGACCCGACGCGATCCTCACCCCGGACGGCGACCGCCTCGACCTCGCCAAGACGGTACCGGCCGTGGCGCATGCCACGATGGCCGCCGAGCAGGTGACGCGCGCGCTCGTCGGCCGCACAGTGGCCGATGTCGAACGCGACCTGATCCTGGAGACGCTGAAGCACTGCCTCGGCAACCGCACCCACGCCGCCAACATCCTGGGGATTTCGATCCGGACGCTGCGCAACAAGCTCAACGAATACGCCGACGGCGGCATCCCGATCACGCCAGCCGGGACGCCGGGTGAGTACCCGCGGATGCCGATGGTGGGGGCGTAAGGCTTCTGCGAATATCGAGAGGATGCGAATGTCCGGGCTCGGCCCGGGCATTTTCTTTTTGAGGAGAACGCAACCAGTCACCACACAATAAGTGTCGTCCCGGCCTAGTGCGAATTGCGCACTAGGCCGGGACGACGTTGGGAGATCTAGCGCGCCCGCGCGAGTCTACTTGCCCGGCGGAACGTAGGTGCTCACGAGTTTGGAAGCCTTCTCCGCGATGCTCTTGAACTCGCTCATCTTCCAAGCGCGTACGGTTTCGATCTTGGAGACGGCGCCAGCCGCAGCCGCCACCATTCCAATCGCAATGGCATCGGAGCCGTCAGGAAACTCCGTGACGAGCACTGCATCGTGTTGACCAGTGGTCATGAAAGCTCCCTGAAGCTTCCCACCGGCCTTCTCGACCAGCGCGCCGATGGCCGATGTGCGATCGGCCGGCTTGTCGACCATTCCCTTGATACCGGCATTTGAGTATGAGACGTACGAGATGAACAACGGCATGTTTCTCTCCGTTGAGGTTACACCGTGACAATGTCGTCCTAGAAAAGACGCCCTGAAACGAGAGCAAGGCACGGCCTGCCGACGGCATGCGAGCTGCCTTGAAAATTGAGCTACGGACTTCGGCACGTCCAACTGGCAGCTTGCGCCGACTATAGCCGACTGCATAATGCGGCGCGAACGGTAAGCCAAGCCTACCCATTCGGGACACCACTGTTCTGCCGACCGAGAAAAATCTGCTTCTCGGTTGAACCGCGTGCGGCAAGTGAAGCAGTTCACAATCAAGCCACATCAAGATCGCTAGAGTCCGCGGGCAGCGCGACGCGACGTCGGCCAGAGCCGCCTCGCGAAACGTCCTTCAGATCGAAAGGGCACGCCATGAAATGCTCCTCGTGGACCATCTCCCGCTTATCGCTGATTGTAGCGCTGATCGCGGCCTCGGCGTCGCTGGCACGCGCCGACGTGATCATGGACTGGAATGCAAAGGCCGACGCGATCGCTGCCGAGAAGCAAATTCTTCCAGCGCCCCACAGCCGCGTCTTGTCCATGATGCACGTCGCGATGTTCGAGGCGGTCAACGCGATCGACCGCCGGTACGCGCCCTACAAGCTCTCCTTGCCCGCGGATCGTTCGACGTCGCGGGAAGCTGCGGCGGCAGCTGCCGCTCACGACGTGCTGCTTTCGGTCTATCCGGACCTCAAGCCGGACCTGGATGCGACGCTGACGAATTCTCTGGCGCCGATTGCCGACGGCGAGTCCAAGATCGCCGGCATCAGCCTCGGGAAAGAGGCCGCGATGCAGATCATCGAGCTTCGTGCGAACGATGGCAGCGCCGCTCCGGAAACTTACCGCCCCCTGACGACACCGGGCGCGTACGTTCCGACCACCGTTCCGCTGTTCTCAACCACGGGCGCGACGACGCCCTGGGTCATGGTTTCCGGATCGCAGTTTCGCCCCGGCCCGCCGCCGGCGCTTGGTTCAGAGGTGTGGACCCGGGATGTCAATGAAATCCGCGAGGTCGGCAGCCGAAGCAGTACAACCCGGACGCCGGAGCAAACGACGATCGGCCGATTCTGGTTCTTTGTCGGTGCCCGCACCTACAATCCGATCGTGAGGCAAGCTGCAATGGCCAAGGGCATGGATCTCGTCGACTGCGCCCGGCTGTTCGCGCTGACGTCAATTGCCGGCAACGACGCCCTCGTTGCGGTGTTCGATGCAAAATACCATTACAATCTCTGGCGACCGATCACCGCCATACGCAACGCCGACCTGACGTCGAATCCGGCGACGCCACGCGACCCGTCCTGGCTGCCACTCGGCGAAACGCCGATGCATCCAGAATATCCCTGTGCTCACTGCATCACGTCGGCGGCGATTTCGACCGTGCTCCAGAGCGTCGTTGGAGATTTCGGCGAGTTTTCGCTGACCAGCTCCACGGCACCAGGTGTCACGCGCAAATGGTCGCGGCTCCAGGACTACAGCGACGAAGTCTCCAACGCCCGCATCTGGGCCGGCTTTCACTACCGGTTCTCGACCGAGGTCGGCAAGGACATGGGTCGGAAGATCGGCGCACTGACCGTCGCGACCCAGCTTCGCGGTGTGGAAGCGATGGCGGAGCCGAAGCGTTAAGGCTGGTGCCCACATCCGCAGTGTCGTCCTGGCGAAGGCCAGGACCCATTACCCCAGAGAGGAGTTTGACGAAGATTCGTCGTCCGGTACTCCTACCGCCCTCCATCGGTAGATTCCGCGGTATGGGTCCTGGCTTTCGCCAGGACGACGATGAGGAGACAGTGTGCGTCCAAACCCGCAGACGGCGGCATGGCCGCACCGCGTTCTCCGACTAGGTCGCGCCTGCGCAAGGCCGTATAACCCCGCGTGAGAACCACACGAGGGTAAACATGTCTGAAGCTCAAATCACGGACTGGCTGGCGTCGCAGCGGCAGGCGATGATCGATCTGTTGCGCGACGTCGTGAACATCGATTCCGGGTCCTATGACAAGGAGGGCGTCGATGCGGTCGGGGCGCGGTTCGAGCGGCACTTCGCCGAGCACGGCATCCCGTTCCGGCGCGAGAGCAACTCCACCTTCGGCGATGCGATTCATGCCGAGGTGACAAAGCCCGGCAGCAACGAGAAGCCGGTGCTGCTGATGGGCCATCGCGACACCGTGTTCGGCAAGGGCGAGGCCGGACGGCGTCCCTTCACGATCCGCGACAACCGCGCCTATGGCCCCGGCGTCGCCGACATGAAATCCGGCGTCGTGATGAACATCTTCGTGGCGACCGCCTTCCACAAGTTCGGCGGCAGCCCGCACCCGATCAAGGTGCTGATCACCTCCGACGAGGAGATCGGATCGCCCTCGTCGCGACCCGTGATCGAGCGCGAAGGTCGTGCCGCGCGTGCGGTGTTCAACTCCGAGCCGGGCCGCCCCACAGGCAACGTCGTCACCGGCCGCAAGGGTGGCATCTTCATGCATCTGGCCATCACCGGCAAAGCTGCGCATTCCGGCGCCAATTTCGCCGCCGGCGTCAGCGCGATCGGCGAGCTCGCGCACAAGATCGTCCAGGTCCACGCGTTGACCAATCTCGACAAGGGCATCACGCTCAATGTCGGCCTCGTCTCCGGCGGCCAGTCCGTCAATACGACGGCGCCCTATGCCGAGGGCCAGATCGATCTGCGCTATGTCGATCCCGCAGACCGCGCCACGGTGATGGCCGCGATCGAGACAATCGTCGCGACCTCCTATGTGCCGGGCACGAGCGCAACGCTGACGATCAAGGGCGAGTTCGTGCCGGTGGTGCAGAGCGAGGCCTCGAAGACGCTGTTCGAAGGCTATCAGGCCGCCGCAAGGCAGGTCGGCCTCACCACGCTCCAGGGCGAGTTCTCCGGCGGCTGCGCCGATTCCGGTTTCACCGCCGCGGTCGGCACGCCGACCATCTGTGGCCTCGGCCCGGTCGGCGGGCTCGCGCACACGCCGGAGGAATATCTCGAGATCGACAGCATCGTGCCGCGCGCACAGGCGCTGGCGCTGGCGATTCTGAGAGGGTGAATTCGTAACTTCCGTAGGGCGGGCAAAGCGAAGCGTGCCCACCATTTCGTTCGCAGCGAAGATGGTGGGCACGGCGCAAGTGCGCCTTTGCCCACCCTACGAGATCTCGGGCGTCACGAATAACTCGGTGCGTCGGGCTTGCGGAAAATGTGGATGGGGTCGCCGGGAATGATCGGCTGGCCGCTGAACATGGCATAGGCGTAGAGCGCGAGATAAGCGATCGCCAGCGCGCCGATGGCGTAGAAGGCCCAGGTCGCGACGCGTTTCATCGTTCCGCTCCGTTGCCGTCCCGGACGGGAGGCTCAGGGCGCTTCTAGAGCGATGACAGGGAAAAGGCCAGCCTGCGTGCTGCCTCTTTGCGGCGATCAAACGCCGCGCCGGGTGCGCGCGGGAAGGCTGACCTCGGCGAGCCTTGCCGCGTCTTCATCCTGGTCGACCGCGACGTACTGGCCGTGCCAATAGGCGAGCGCCGCGGTCCGCGTCGAACTCCTGACGTCCCTGACACGGCCGATGACGATGCCGTGCGAGTGCCGCTCGACGATCTCCTCGACCTCGCAATCGAAGGCCGACAATGCGCCGACCAGCAGCGGGACTCCCGAGACCGCCGTCACCCACCGGGCGCCGGCGAAGCGGTCTGCGCCCTTGAGCCCGCCCTTGCCGGCGAAGCGTTCGGCGACGTCGAGCTGGTCGGCGTTGAGGATGTTCACGCCGAAGGCGCCGTGACGCCGGATCAGCGGGAAGGACGAGGCATCGCGATTGATGCTGACCAGCAGCGTCGGCGGCTCGACCGACAGCGAGGTGACCGAGGTCACCGTCATGCCGCTGATGTCCTTGCCCCGCCCGGCGGTGATGACGCTGACGCCGCCGGTGAGGTGGCGCATGGCGCCGCGGAAATCGGCGGGCGAGACGGGGATTTCAGTCATGAGATCGCGAGGCACTACATTCATGGCGTGGTCCCCGAAGCGGGGTTCCCTCTATTTAGGTACGATCGTCCGCCGACAAAAGGTGGCTCAGGATCGAGCCTTCGAGGCCCGCAAGCTCGGCCGAGCCGCGCTCCCGCGGCCGGGCTGCGTTAACCACGACGTCATGGGCGATCCGGCCCTCCTCGATCACCAGCACCCGGTCCGCCAGCGCGACCGCCTCGGACACGTCGTGGGTCACCAGGATCGCGGTAAAGCCCTGGTCGCGCCAGACCCGCTCCAGAAGCCGCTGCATCGAGATGCGGGTCAGCGCGTCCAGCGCGCCGAGCGGCTCGTCGAAGGCCAGCACGCGCGGACGGGAGACCAGCGCGCGGCCGAGCGCGACGCGCTGCTTCTGGCCGCCCGACAACACCGAGGGCCACTGGTCTCGCTTGTCGGCGAGGCCGACCTCGGTCAGCGCCTTCTCGGCGCGAGCATGCGCATCCTTCGATGCGCGATCGCGGCCGAGACCGACCTCGACATTGGCGAGCACGCGCGCCCAGGGTAATAGCCGCGGCTCCTGGAACATCACGCGGATATCCTCGGGCTGGACGTCACTGCCAAGGCTGATGGTGCCGGCATCGATCTTGTCCAGGCCGGCGATCAGGCGCAGCAGCGTGCTCTTGCCGCAGCCGCTCTTTCCGACGATGGCGACGAACTGGCCGGCCGGGATGTGCAGGTCGATGCCGCGCAGCACCTCATTGTCGCCGAAGGACTTTCGCAGCCTGGCCTGCACCACCCGCTCCTCGCGCACCACGCGGGCGTGAGGCGCGAAATTGGCGCGGCTGGCGAACTCGGTTTCGGGAAGGGAGGTCCGACGGGCTGTCTGCATGCGATTCCCAGTATTGCTGCTCAACGTTTCTGGAAGGCGGGGTGCCAGGAGAGCGTCGCCCGCTCCAGCACGCGGGAGGCGCTGTCGGCGAGCTTGCCGAGCAGGGCGTAGATCAGGATCGAGAGCACGACGACGTCGATCAGCATGAACTCGCGCGCCTGCATCGCCATGTAGCCGAGGCCCGAGGATGCCGCGATGGTCTCGGCCACGATCAGGGTCAGCCACATGATGCCGAGCGCAAAGCGGATGCCGACGAAGATCGAGGGCAGCGCGCCCGGAAAGATCACGCGGCGGAACAATTCGCCGTCGCTCATGCCGTAGATACGGCCCATCTCGATCAGCTGGGGATCGACGGTGCGGATGCCGTGCAGCGTGTTGAGGTAGATCGGAAAGAACACCCCGAGCGCCACCAGGAACAGCTTTGCGCTCTCGTCGATGCCGAACCACAGGATGACCAGCGGGATCAGCGCCAGGTGCGGCACGTTGCGGACCATCTGGAGCGTGGTGTCGGTGAGCTTTGCCGAGAGCTGCGACAGGCCGTTGGCAAGCCCGAAGGCGAAGCCGATGCTGCCGCCGATCAGGAAGCCGATCGAGGCGCGCCAGAACGAGACCCAGATGTTGCGCGCGAGCTCGCCGGAGAGCAGCAGCTTCCAGCCGGCGAACGCGACGTCGCTCGGCGCCGGCAGCACGCGCGTCGGCACGAAGCCGGTGACGCAGGCGAGCTGCCAGATCGCGACGATGGCGAGCGGCACGATCCACTGCACCAAGCCGCCCGCACGCGGCAGGCGGACCCGGCGCGGAAGAGAAATACTGTCGATGAGGCTCATGATTGCGATGCCAACCTGGAGGGACGGAAGTCGTTGCCGACGGTCTCGCCGAACGGACCGCTGTTGTGATGCAGCCGCGTCACGTTGCCGCCGTGATCGAGCGAGAGCAGCGGGAACACCAGCTCGGCAAAGCGATAGGCTTCCTCCAGATGCGGATAGCCCGACATGATGAAGGTATCGATGCCGATATCCTGATACTCCTTGATGCGCGCCGCGACGGTCTGGGCGTCGCCGACCAGCGCCGTGCCGGCGCCGCCGCGCACCAGGCCGACGCCGGCCCACAGGTTCGGGCTAATCTCGAGCTTGTCGCGCCTGCCGCCATGGAGCTGCGCCATGCGCTGCTGGCCGACGGAGTCCATCCGGGCAAAGTTCTTCTGCGCCCGCGCGATGGTGTCGTCGCTGACATGCTTGATCAGCTCGTTGGCCGCACGCCAGGCCTCTTCATTGGTCTCACGGACGATCACGTGCAGGCGAATGCCGAAGGACAGCTTTCGGCCCCGCGCGCTCGCGACCTCCCTCACCTTCGCGATCTTCTCGGCAACCTGGGCCGGCGGCTCACCCCAGGTGAGGTATTTGTCGACGGTATCGACCGCAACATCGATGCCGGCGTCCGACGAGCCGCCGAAATAGAGCGGCGGCCGCGGCGACTGCACCGGGGGAAACAGCAGCTTGCCGTCCTCGATGCGGATGTGCTTGCCCTCGACATTGACGGCCTTGCCGGCGAGCAGGTCGCTATAGACGTTGAGGAACTCGCGCGTGACCTCGTAGCGCTCGTCGTGGCCAAGGAAGATGCCGTCGCCCTTGTTCTCGACGGGATCGCCGCCGGTGACGACGTTGATCAGGAGCCTGCCGTTGGTGACGCGGTCGAGCGTCGCCGTCATGCGCGCGGCCACGCTCGGCGATTGCAGGCCGGGCCGGACAGCCACGAGATAGCGCAGCCGCTCGGTGAACGGCGCGACCGAGGAGGCGACGATCCAGGAATCCTCGCAAGACCGCCCGGTCGGCAGCAGCACGCCGAAATAGCCGAGCTGGTCGGCCGCCTGCGCGATCTGGCGCAGATAGTTGAAGTTGACCTCGCGGCCGCCGGTCGCGGTGCCCAAATAGCGGCCGTCGCCGTGGGTCGGCAGGAACCAGAGGATGTTGCTTTTGGATTGGCTCATGGATGGGCTCCGATGACTAGCCGTAGGTCGTGCCGACGGCGGCCGCGACGATGCCGACCGACATGACGATGGCTGCGATCACGCGTAGAACGATGCGCCTCATGTCTAGACCTTTTGAAACGGGGAGATTGGTCGGCACGATCAGGCTGCCGGGTTGCGCCAGACGATGTCGCGGATCACGATCGGCTTGGGGATCAGGCCGAGCTTATGGAAGCGGTCGGCGACGCCCTGCTGGGTCGCGACGATGTCGTCGGTGACGGGACCGACCACGAAGGCCGAGCGGTTCGCCGCGATGGTCTGGATCTCCAGGGGAATGCCTGTCACCGCCGCCAGCGATTTGGCGACCTCGTCGCGGTGCTGCTCGGCCCATTTGGCCGTCGCGGTCGTCACGTCGACGATCTGTTGCAGGATGGCGCCGTGATTCCTAGCGAAGTCGCGGTTGGCGATGTAGAAGGAATTGGTCTTGGTGACCTCGCGCGCGTTGATCAGGATGCGGCCGTTCTGCCTCGTCTCGCCGATCGCAAAGTACGGATCCCAGATCGCCCAGGCCTCGATGCTGCCGTTGGCGAAGGCGGGGCCGGCGTCAGGCGGCGTCAGATAGACCGGGGTGATGTCGGCATAGGTGAGGCCCGCCTTCTCCAGCGTCTGCACCACGATGTTGTGGGCGCTGGAGCCCTTGGTGAAACCGACGCGCTTGCCCTTCAGCTCGGCGATGGCGCGGATCGGCGAATCCTTCGGCACCAGAATGCCCTGGCCGTTGGTGATGGGCTGGCCGGCGGCATAGACGATCGCGGCGCCCGCGGCCTGGGCGAACACCGGCGGGGAATCGCCGACCGCGCCGTAATCGACGCTGCCGACATTCATGGCCTCCATCATCGGCGGGCCGGAGGAGAACTCAACCCATTTCACCTCGATGCCTAAGGCTGCGAAATGTTTTTCCAGGGCGGCCTGCTGGCGCGTGATGACCAGCACGCCGTTCTTCTGATAGCCGATACGAATTTCCTTCACCGCGCCTTGCGCGCGGACGCTCGAGGCGAACGCAGCCGCAGCTGCCGTTCCAACGGAGAATTTCAGGAAGTCCCGACGCTGCATTCAACACTCCCGGCCGCATGCGGCCGTCATTCATTCACGCCAGGGAATGATGGTGCGGCTTGCCGGAGGTGTCGAGACACGCGGAAAAATAGCGATGCGAGCACTGCGCGCGTGGCAGGGCGCATGATTAATCTTTCAAGCGGCCGCGATGATGCAGGGAGAATTTTTCCGCACGCGAATGTGAGAGCCGCGGGGATTTGGTGCGACGATGCAGGGCCGGAACATAAAACGTCGAAAACAACCCCATGCACAGTAGCCGACCATAGTCGGATCAATAGCTTACGCGGCAGGCCGAGTCGTTTGACCCGTCGGGCAAGACAGGAGCATGATGGCATGATCGGCGAATGGGAGCTGTTGTGGCGCGAAGCTCCCTTCCAGCCGGCCTAGTGTAGCCATCTCGCCGGCAAATTCTGCAAGCCGCGGAACGCCCAGCCGCCGATCCGCACCGGCTCGTCATCGGCAATCTCGATCCGGCCGGCACGCGCGAACAATGTCGGCAGCGCGACGTCGGCGATCATGGCGCGCGAGGCCCAGGCACCGGCGCAGAAATGCGGGCCGGCGCCGAAGGCGACGCTCTTGCTGGTGTCGCGCCGCACGTCGAACTGGTCGGCGCGCTCGAAATGCTTCTCGTCGCGGTTGGCGGAACCGAACATCAGGAACACGCGCTCATCGAGCTCGAACGCGACGTCGCGGATCGACCACGGCTTTGCGATGCGCCGCGGCGACATGCCGATCGGCGAGATCCAGCGGGCATATTCCTCGAAGGCCTGGAGCCAGGTGACTTCACCACGCCGGACGAGGTCGAGCTGCTCGGGATGGGTCAGCAGCGCCCACACCGTGCCGGCGATCGCCTTGCGCGGCTCGTTCTGGCCGCCCGATATCGCGAGCTTTACATTTGCGCGCACGCTTTCCATCGGCATGCCCGACGCGAGGAGCACACCGAGGATGCTTTGATCGGGATTTTTGCGCATGACCGGCAGCATGTCGTCGATCGCCGCATCGATGCCCGACGTCGCGGCATGGCAGCGCGCCTCGATGGCGGGATCGCCGACATAGTTGGCGATGCCCTCGATCATGCCTTGCGACCAGGCGTCCATCTCTGCAAAGCTGATATTGGTGAGGCCGGTGATCGACTTCAGGCATTCGCCGGAGAACGGCAGCGCGAAGTCGCGCATGAAGTCGATCCGCCCCGGCTCGATCGCATCGATGATGCGGTCGGCATGGGCCTGGAACAGCGCGGTCCAATGCGCCTTGACCGTCTTCGGCGACACCGTCGGAAACATCGCACGGCGCTCGACCTGATGCGCCTCGCCGTCCTTGCGCATCATGTTGTGGCCCATCAGCCGGTTCATCAGGCCGGCGGGCTGGTGCGAGGAGAACACGTCGATCTGCTTCTCGGAGATCGAGATGTCGTCGCGGCTCGTCAGCAGCGTCGAGCCGAGCTGCGGCACGAAGGCGATCGGCGCCTCCTTGCGCATGTTCGCGAGCATCGGATAGGGGTCGGCCCAGAACGCGGCCGGGTCGATGTCGATGCGCGGCGCGGTGCTCAAAGCGGTCTCCCTGCTGTGTCCCGCCAGACTAGCGCGTTCAGGAGCTGCCGTCTGTCCCCAGCGGTTGGGACAACGTTCGTCAAGGGCCATGAAGCGACAGAGGCGACATTCCAACCGAGCGCCAGACAGCGCGCCTGGTCGCGGCGCCGGTGAAGCGTCCGAGACCGGTCGCGAGCAGCGGCTCGCACAACCGCGGGCCACCGATCATTTCGATCGCCATGGGGTCATCCGCGGTATCCAGCGCGGGACGGCGGCGCGGAACCCCTCGTACTCACTCCCAAACGTCCGCTCGAGCGTGGGTTCTTCGTACGCCACGACGAAGACGTGGAAGAAGAGCCAGAGCAGCGCGCCGTAGACGATGAGGCGCCAATCGCCCATCAGCACCGCTTGACCCAGGATGATGGCAACGACCGCGACGTATATTGGATTACGTACATAACGGTAGAGACCGGTCACCACGAGATTCCGGGTCGGCGCGATGGGCGCGGGGGTGCCGAGACCCTGCAGCGCGAAACGCGCAAATGCGTCAACGAGCCCAGGCACGCCTGCGAGAATCATTATCGCGCCGATGCCGCGCGTCAGCTCCAGACCAAGGAACGGCGGCCGGAATTGCCAACCCGTGATCGACCATGGAACGAGCCCCGCCAGCGTACATGGGGCGAGCACGAAGAAAACCGCCGAGCCCAGGACGGCAATGGTTCGTTGCACGGCGGTTCCCGACACTCGCTGCGAGCTCATTCCAAGCTCCCCGTCATGGTTTCCCATCGTCATCCGGGTGCCGACACGCTCGCCACGTTATCCCAAAAGCGGAAACCGCGCACGACTAAAGCCAGAATGCCACGGCGGCAACGAGGCACAGGGCTGAGAAGTAGTTCCGAGCGAGTTTGTCGTAGCGCGTTGCGATGCGCCTGAAGTCCTTGAGCCTGCAGTAGCAGCGCTCGATGACGTTGCGATCCTTATAGGCTTGCTTGTCGTGACGTATGCGTTTCTTCCGATTTGACCGGCCTGGGATCACCGGTTTGATGTCGTCCTTGCGCGGAGACTTGCGGAACGAGTTGCTGTCATAAGCCTTGTCACCGAGCAACTCGGCGATGCCGTCGAGCAGACTGACACATGCCGGCCCGACTGTGCAGTCGGCGGTATTGCCAGGCGTGAGGATCAAGACCCACGGGCGGCACAGCTTATCGACAAGGCCGTGAATCTTGCTGTTGCGCCCGCCCTTGGTGATGCCAATCGCCTGTTCCGACGCCCCCCTTTTCCGCCGCCAGCGCAGCGATGCGCTTTGACATGCGTGCCGTCGAGAGCCATTCGTTCCGGCGGTTCAGCAGGTTCGGCCCGCCGCCTCGAAGATACTCTGCCAAATTCCCCGCGTACTGCCCGTCGCTAAACCAAAACAAGTTCGCCCGCATCTGTTGGCCCCCGATTCGGTTGACCAACCCGTTGAATCTCAACATGGATAATTGGGTCTTAACCCTAGGTCAGCCTGCGCATGCCAGTGGAAAGGGTCTCGTGTGAACCCACCGGGGTGCAGGTCGTAAATACGAGGGCAAACCGGCTGCACTGCCAGTCCGCGCCGAGCGCGGCGCTGGTGGGTGATGTCAGGTTGACCGACAGAAATGCCGCTACGCAGGCCAACGTCACGTACGCCGCGATCAACATCGCTCTCTTGTGGGTCCTTGGTTGAGAAATCATGGCCTTGGCTCCTGTACGATGGCCGGACGATCAAGGGGCAGGCTCCACAGTCCCTTGTCGGTCCTTGTGATCTAATCCACATCCTGACCCGCACTTTTCGCTGGTGGCCCGAAGGCGTGCGCGATTGCTGGCACTGGATCCGCGCGGCAGCCGGACTCGCGCACCGGAGCAAACAGCATCTTTAGTCGATCAACCTTGTCGGCACAGGCGAGTACCGCGGGCGGAATGTCAACGCCGAGTGCCCTGGCTGTCATGGGATTGATGACCAGCTCAGACCTGGTTGGCTGCTCGACGGCCTTCGCATGCAGCTGCTGCCTGGGTTTGATCATGACCAAATGCAGCAGCGCCGCCACCACGATCATCACCAGGACGCCGCCAACACTGAGCGCGATCTGCATCGTCAGCCCCTCCGAGATGTCGAGCAGCGCCAGGTGGCTGGCCAGCGTCAGCAGAACGCCAAGGCAGTAGATTGGCAGCGAATTCCGGCCACAGAGAATGGCGCCACGCATCACCGGCGTCGTCAGCCCTCGCCAATCGCGAGGCATGAGCCATACGGCCAAAACTGCAAGGGCCAGAAAATGCAGCAGTCGCAATGGAGCGAGATTCGATTTGTCCATCGGGTAAAACAGCGTCAGGAGTGCCCGAGGGACCAACGCTTCCAGCGGTTTGACGCTCCAGCTCAATGCGATGATGAGGCTGATCAGCAGATAAAGAACCGCAGGAACAAGCACGGTGCGTGAGGTCACCCACGGTCGAACTCTCTTGCCCTCGATGATCCACCACGCGCCAAGCACAAGCGGCAGCTGCCAGGCCAGCGGATTGAAGAACCAGTGGCCGTTCGGCCATGCCGGGATGGTCCAGCCGAAGACGTGCACCAGTGCGTAAAGCAGCAGCGACGCGCCCAGCGTTGCGTTCGGCGCTCGCAGCAGCAGCCACAGCAGCGGCGCAAACAAAAGGTGATAAAGCACGAAGAGCGGCAAGATGTCGGTATTCACCGGGCGGTATTGCAGGATCGCCGCGTGCGCGAGCGTCACGCCCGGCTGATCCAACAGAATGCGCGTATTGCTCTTGTCGGCAAGAGGGCCGCCGCCTGCGAGGTGAACCACGATGGCGCAGGCGGCGGTAAGCAGTAGAAATGCGACATAAATATCCCAGCTTCGCCACAGCGTCCGGCCGATCACGCCGGTCCAGCCCCCGCTCTGCCGTGCCTTGCCGTAGGACAGCGCGCAGGTCAAACCCGAAAGAAACATGAATACTTCCGCCGCATCGCTGAAGCCGTAGTTGCGCAGCGTCAGCCAACTCCCGATGTTGTTGGGGACATGGTCAAGAAAGATCCACCAGAGCGCGATGCCGCGGCAGGCATCAATGCGCAGATCGCGGCCGCAGCCGTTCAGCTCCGGCACCGCGCCTGCGAATGGCTTCAGGGTGGCAGTTCGATCAAGCATCTGGTTCCCCGTCCGGCGTCCGAACACGTTTCAAGAGGGACCGAAACTGACGAAAAGCATCAGCCGCGCCGAACCCGGCCGCGAATTACGGCGACGCCTGGTAGAACCTCCTGGCGCGGGAGCTGTCGGGTGACGATTATCGTTCAACGGCACCGCGCGTAAATCAGCCGGAGGTCCTCACGGAGGGGTTCCTAGGTCCTATGATCAAGGTACTTACGGATATCCGCAGTCTGAATCCGCGACTCTGGTGATCCGCACTCGCTTTTTTGGCGTCCCGTGAGCTGATTACAATTACAGCATACAACGGCATTCAACTTCTATCTTGAGTGCCTAACCGTGACCCGCTGGCTGGACCAGCGATGAAGAGTGGACGGTCTCGAGGCCGGTCTTCCCGCCAGCCTCTTCCTCGCCAAAGACCCAAGGGCGGGTGTATGATTTCTCAAATTGGATCTCCGTGCCATGGGATGACGGAGAGCTTTTCATGAAAGTCCTTATTGTTGACGATCATGCATTGATACGCGAGGCGTTGTGCGCGGTCCTGAGACAGCTGAAGCGAGAGGCCGTCATATTTGAAGCTTCGAGCAGCCGTCAGGCAATGGACATAGTCGAGGAACATCCCGACATCAGCCTCATCCTGCTTGATATCAATTTGCCTGACAGAGATGGCTTCTCTGTCCTCCGCGAACTGCGAGACGGCTATCCGACCATTGCTATCATCATTCTTTCGTCCTCGAATGATCAAGACACTGTCAAGCGCGCTTTTAAACTTGGCGCGCTGGGTTTCATCCCTAAGACGACCGAACGAGAGGTCATGCTCAACGCCATTGAGTTGGTGTTCTCTGGCGGTATCTACATTCCCTCTGAAATTCTGGAGGAAGCACCGTCTCGGCGGCTTGCAAATAAACCGACGACGCCCGACTTTCTCAGGGGCCTCGGATTGACCGATCGGCAGATCGAAGTGCTTGCGCTTCTGATGAAGGGAAAAAGCAACAAGATCATTGCCAAGACGCTCAACATGGCAGTGCCGACAGTGAAAAATCACATCACGGTCGTTCTCAAGGCGCTCAGCGTAACGAGCCGCACCGAGGCAGTCATCAAAGTGGGAAAAATGGGCTGGGAATCGCCGCCGAAATCCGAGTCATGAAGCCGCCCGGGTATCCCTCCCATCGCCGTGATCCATCAAGAGCTCGTGCATGACAGCGCGGAGCCGCATCGGGTCGACAGGCTTGTGCAGCAAAATGTATCCTCTATCCTTGACCTCACGTGCTGGTTCGGGTGCCGTATCGCCGCTGATGAGAATAGCTGGAATGGATGAACCGAACGCCGCATTGATTTTTTCAATGGCTCGGATCCCGGTCTTTCCATTCGCAAGATGATAATCCGAGATGATGAGATCGGGGCGTTGTTGGCGCTCCGCAAGTCGGATAAGTGCCGCTTCGTCGGATCCGGTGGTAAGGACGGTGTATCCCCATCTGCCAAGCAATCCGCCCGTTCCCTGCTGGACAATCGGAGCATCGGCAATAACAAGAACGAGCTTGCCTTCGACTGCAAAGGCCGCGGGGTGGGGAGAGTCGACGGGCTCGGCGGATGTATCGCATTCATCGGCCATCGGAACCAGGATCGCGAATCGCGAACCTCGGCCCACGGTCGAAGCTAAGTCGATTGGATGGTTGAGAAGCAGGCGAAGCCTGTCGACAATAGCCAAGCCGAGCCCCATGCTGCCGTACCGGTTCCGGTCTCGGGCGGCCAGTTGAAAGAACTCGCCAAAGATATTCTGCTTCTGATCCTCGGGAATGCCGGGACCACTATCCCATACTTCGATGCGCAACATTTGACCGCGCCGGCGACAGCCGACAATGATCCCACCCCGCAACGTATAGCGCACAGCGTTGGATACCAAATTGAGCAGTATGCGTTCGAGGAGCATGGCGTCGCTCCGCACCCAGGCGTCACTTCGCCTGACGCGTAGACGCAAGCCTGTTTCTCGCGTTGCCTGATCAAACGTCGTCTCAATTTTTTGCAACAGGCGCGCGATCGGGAATTCAGTAATTGTGGGTATAAGGATTCCGGCATCCAGCTTGGACATATCCAGCAGCGAATTGAGCATTTCATCCATTTCCTTGCGCGTTGCATCGATCAGCTCGATCGTCCTTGTCCGTTCCCCCGATCTGAGCGGCATGCGCAGCTGGGCAATGAACAAGCCCAGTGCATGCAATGGCTGCCGCAAATCGTGGCTTGCCATGGCAAGGAAGCGCGATTTTGCTGCATTGGCGAGCTCAAGCTCCTGCGTACGCTCTGCGACCTTCCGTTCGAGTTCGACCTGCGCACGGCGCAGACGTTTCTCCCCCCTCTTGCGGACCTCGACGTCGGCGCTCAGTAACAAGCTCGGAACCGTAATGCTGATCAGGAACATCAACACCAGCAGGAATGAAACGTTGAGGTCCGTGGTCGTGAAGGGGCCGCCGCCCGTGAGCGTCCCCCAAACCGTGATGCCGGCAAGCACCAGCGCAACCGTTGCGGTGTCACGTGGACCGCGGCGCAGTGCCGCCCACAACATTGGCAGGATCGCGAGAAAACCCAGTGGATCTCTGCTCGGCGTTTGCTCGATCAGGGGACTGAAAGCAAGGAGTCCAACAGCCGCCGCTGTTGCGAGGACGCCGACCGTCTCCAAACAATCATTGCGGTTGAAAGCATGGTCGTAGCTTGATGCCCAAAGCACGACAACGGGGGCAATGACCAGCGCGCCGGTCACATCTCCCAGCCACCATGTGACCCAGGCGTTCGCGAAATTGGTCCGATCGATGTACCCGGCGGTCGCCAGGCTGGTCAGTCCAATGCTGGCGCTGATCGGCGTCGCGATCACGATGCAGATCAGAGCAAACTTCGCGACGGAGTTTGGTCTCGAAAACGTATGACGGCCGCGCGACCATCGATTGACCAGATAAGCGCCAACGACGGCCTCAAGAGTGTTGCCGGAAGCAATCGCAATTGCGGTGGCAACGGAACCGGCGGTGGTCGCATTGGCGATCACTGCTGCAATGAAAATTGCCGGCCAGGTCCGATATCCCCACAACAGCACCGCCGCCAGCGCGAGACCCGTCGGTGGCCAAATTGGCGTTGCACTGGGATGAACAGAGGCGAGAGCGAGGCCGCCTTTTGCCAGGACGAAATAGATCACTCCAATCGCGACCAGGACGCCGGCATATCTGGTGCCTTGGCGGAAATTCATCTCCGGCGTTAGCGATCGTGGATCGGACATCGTCGACGCCTGGACCAGGCAGTTGGATTGTCCATCATGGCTGACCTTTTGATCTCCCTGATAAAGATCGAAGATCGCTACTTTCCCGTTCACCAAGCGGTTGATCGACACCCCTACGTCCGATCGGTGCGACAATGCAGATGCGCTCAGACCGGATTGATCACTGCAGTGCCGACGGACGAAGAGATGGCGCGCGTTTGGTTCACGAGGGCAAACTCTCTGCCGATGCCGATCGGCATCGGCCTGGGGGCTGGAATGGGCGTGGCGGTGAATATAACGAAGACGGAGCCTTCCGGAAGAATGCTTTGGGCCTGGACATTGCCAGCCATGAGAACGGTAGCAACTAAGGACATTGACAGAACTGAATAGACATTTGCCATTGCGGCCTCCTAGAACTGCGAATTGGAGCTACAGCTCGAGGATCTAAAGTCGCACAAACCTATCGGAGCTAAGCGGCCCGTCGCTGACCCTGATAGAAACCAAGGCCGCCCCCCTACAACCGCGGCGGCCACCGCAATTGCCCTGCATCATCGCAAATCGGGTTCATTGAGGAAACTACCCATTTCGAGTTAGCGGACCTGAGAGTACCCCTTAGTTCAGGCCGCTCGGCCCCGCGAGCAGGCGCAGCACGATCGAAAACAATTCATTCTGCGAGGAGATACCCAGCCGCTCATAGGCGCGCTTGCGGTAGGTCAGCGTCGAATGCAGGCTGATGCCGAGCGCCTGCGAGATCGCCTCGGAGCTGAAGCCTTCGAGGATGCGCCGGCAAACCTCCCGCTCGCGCGGCGTGAGATCCGCGAGCGGCGCGTGCGTGGCGAACAGCGCGGCGAGAGACTGATCGGGCGTTGCGCTCCGCTGAAAATGGCGCGCGACGCTCGCCCCGATCGCAGGTGCGATCGCCTGGAGGCGTTCGCGCTGGGCGTCGCTGAAGCGGCCCTGCGCGGCGATGCGATAGAAATTGACGTAGAAGCAGGTGTCCTCGACCCAGATCGCGGTCGCGCATTTGTCGACGATGCCGGAATCGTTGAAGAAGATTTTCCGGTAGCGCGCGCCGTACATGCGCGGGGCGAAAGTCGGAAGCACGATCGACGCGCCGCCCTCGCCTTCGAACAGCGCATCGCGATTGGGATCGGATTCGTGGAACTGCCCGGCATAGGCCGCGCCGAGATCGCCGCCGATCGGGATGTTGCCGGCATCGAGCAGGCAGCGGGCAGCGCCGGCCCGGCTCAGCGCAAACACCATGCAATGGCCGACATCGGCCTGCCGGCGCAGCGTATCGATCAGCACGCTCGGAAAATCCGGCCGTCCGATGGCGAGCACCGCGGGCGTGACATCGCCAGCCGCTATATTCGAGGCCATCCCGTGGGGCCGCATCGTTATCCTCCGCCAAACGTCTTTTGGCGGAGAATATCAGCAAGGGCGGCGTGCCGGAAGCTGGCCGTTACCATGCCGCCTCCGGGTCCCGGCCCGGCGCCGTAGCGCTACGCCCCGTCGGCGGCGCGCTGCTGCGTCACTCTTCGGGAAGTCCCGACGCACATCCCGATCCAGCTGCTTGTACGTGACCGCACCGCTCGACCAGGTCCATCAGCGAAAGGGATCTTGAAGCCTGATCACCGATCATTGTTGGGGACCCATTCCTCCGCGGCTGTGTCCCAATGATGGGTATCGTCGAAGTATTTCCAGGGCGGCCGCCTCGGCTTGCTTTCGCCCTTCCGTCGATTTGCATTCAGTGCACGGAGTTGGACGGCGAGCGCCCCAACCATCATCCCCCATTCGCGCGCGTTGTATCGGGAGTTCCATTTGATTGCTGCGAGCATTGGATGCCTCCTTCAAAGCAAGAAGCTTCCGCCACGTTAGCCCGGGCCAAGAACACGGGATGTAAGCTACTTCACAGTCGGCCAACATCTTCGACATAGCCGCGGGCGATCTCTGTGTACGGCGACCGGAACCTACGTTCGCTCGATATTCGGGCGCCGGGCATAGGTCATGTTGCCGCGCGATCAAAGCGCGCGCGGCGAAACGTAGCATTGTCCCTGTGCGCGAAGGCACGTCCTTTCGACAGAGCGTATTTTATCGCTGGTGGACGCCCGCTCAGATAGAGGCCAGCGCATGCTTGAGCTTTGGAACAGCTGGTACGACACCCTAGCCTCGGTGGAGGCGCTTGCCACGGTCATCGTCATTGTCCTGGTGGCTAGCGGCGCCATTACGCTGGCGGAAACTCGGCGGCAAAAAACGCGTGCAACAAGGGATTGATCTAGGGGAGTACACGCCCTACCCCGCCGCCGCCTTCGCCGGGGCGGCGTTGATGGCGAGCTCGCCGTAGCGGTCGGTGTGCGGTCTATTCGCACACCATCACGCGCCGGTAACGTCTGTAAACGTAGTAGCAGTCACTGTCAGAGGAATAGCGCGAGCCGCCATAGGCGTAGCCGGCAGCGGCTCCGGCGTAAGCGCTGGCCGCATACGCGGCGCGATAGCCGTACCGGGCTCCACCGTAGCGGCCGTAGCCTCCGAAGCGGTTGTAGGTGACGGATGTGGCGCGAGCGGCGTTCGCCACCGCCGGGCTGCCGCGCCCGCTTCCAGCGAGAGCCCCGCGCGGTGCAGCTCCAGCACCGAGGCGGGGCGCCGGGCCGCCGAGGCCGGCATGCGGCACACCGCCAGGTCCGATCGGCGGACGAGCCGCGAAGGCCGGAGGACCTCCGGCTGCTATCGGCGGAGGCCCCGCCATGGGCGGCGGCGGCGGGAATTGCGCGGACGCCGGATTTGACGTCAACGTCACCGTTACAAGTGCCGCACCGATGGACAGCATCAGACCTGTGTTGCGAAGCATTGTACTTTCCCTTGTTAAATCTGTGGTTCGAGAACCGGCACCGGCGCGGCCGCGGAGACCGGCTCCGGCGAAATGTCGTGCGCAGGCGCTGCGGGCTCGTGCATGGATGAGTTATCGTTGTGATCGGGGTGAATGCGGAACCAGGCCACATACAGCGCCGGCAGGAACAGCAGCGTCAGCAGCGTGCCGACGATGATGCCGCCCATCATCGCGTAGGCCATCGGCCCCCAGAAGATCTCGCGCGCGATCGGAATCAGCGCGAGGCTTGCCGCGGCCGCCGTCAGCAGAATTGGCCGCATACGATGCTCGGTCGCTTCCACCACTGCGTCCCAGGCCGGTCGCCCCTCCTTCCTGAGATCCTCGATCTGCACGATCAGGATCACCGAATTTCGGACCAGGATGCCGATCAGGGCGAGCACGCCGAGGATGGCGACGAAGCCGAGCGGAGCACCGCTCGGCAGCAGCGCCATGACGACACCGATGACGGCCAGCGGCGCGACCGCGAACACCAGAAACAGGCGATGGAAGCTCTGCAGCTGGATCATCAGCACCGTGGCCATGACGAACAGCATGAGCGGAACGACGGCGACGATCGGCGCCTGGCTCTTGGCGCTCTCCTCGACGGACCCGCCGATGTGCACCGAATAGCCGGCCGGCAGCGCCTTGGTGAACTCCGCGACTTTCGGCGCGAGCTGATCCACGACGGTCTTTGGCTGCGCGTTGCCCACGATGCCGGCCTTCAACGTGATGGTCGGGATCCGCGCGCGCCGCCAGATCGTCGGCTGCTCGAGCTCGTAACGCAAATTGGCCACCGCACCGAGCGGCACGGCCTGGCCGCCGAGCGCGGTCAATTGCAGGTCGCGCAGGGTGTCGATGGAGGCACGCTCAGCCGCCGTCGCACGTCCCGTGACACTGACGAGATAGATGCTGTCGCGCACCTGGGTAATCGGCGTGCCCTCGAGCACGGAGTTCAAGGTGGAGGCAATGTCCTCCGAGGTGACGCCGAGCTGCCGCGCCTTGTCCTGGAGAACGTCCACCTTGACGACGCGGGCCGGCTCCATCCAGTCGAACACGACATTGCCGAGATCGGGGCTGCTCCGCACGATACCGGCGAGCTTCTGCGCGAGGTCTCGCACCTTCGCGATGTCGGGCCCGCTCAAGCGAAACTGCACGGGACGCCCCACCGGGGGGCCGACCTCGAGCAGCTTGACGTAGGTATCGGTGCCGGGGAACGTCTTCCTCAGGTAGTCCTCGAACTGCGCCTTGACCTGGTCGCGCGCCTTGATGCCGCCCTTGGTCACGACCACCATCTGGCCGAACCAGGTGTTGGCGGTCTGCACGTCGAAGGACAGGACGAAGCGCGGCGAGCCGGTGCCGACATAGGACGACCAGTGGTCGACCGAATTGCTGCCCTGGAGCTGTTCGCGCTCGAAGCGCGCCATCTGCGAGTTGGTATCGGCAATGGATGCGTTCTGCGGCAGATTCCAGTCGATCACGAGCTCGGCGCGATCCGAAGACGGGAAGAACTGCTGCTGCACGAAATTCATGCCGAACAGCGCCAGCAGAAAGGCCGCAACCGTAACACCGATCGTCGTCCAGCGGCGATGCATGCAGACGAGCAGGAGACGCGTGAACAACTGCGCTACGCGCCCCTTCTGCTCGTGATGGCCCTTCATCCTGGCGGGCAGGATGGTGACGCCGAGCAACGGCGTGAACAGCACCGCCACGATCCACGAGACGATCAGGGAGACGGCGATGACCACGAACAGCGTGAAGGTGAACTCGCCCGCATTGCTGCTATTGAGCCCGATCGGAATGAAGCCGGCCACGGTCACCAGCGTTCCGGTCAGCATGGGAAAGGCGGTCGAGGTGTAGACGTGCGTCGCCGCCTTTTCCAGGGGATCGCCGACCTCGAGCCGCGCGACCATCATCTCGACGGCAATCATGGCGTCATCGACCAGCAGGCCGAGCGCGATGATCAGGGCGCCAAGCGAAATTCGCTGCAACGAGATGCCGGCATAGGCCATCACGACGAAGGTGATGGCGAGAACCAGCGGAATCGCGATCGCGACGACAAGGCCGGCGCGCGTGCCCAGGCTGAGAAAGCTGATGCCGAGAACGATGATCACGGCCTCGAACAGCGCCTCGGTGAAGCCGGACACGGCATGCTCGACAACGACGGGCTGATCGGCGACGAGGTGAACGCCGACGCCGACCGGCAAGTCGGCGGTAATTCTCGACATCTCCTCCTGCAGCGCCTCGCCGAAATGCAGCAGATTCGCGCCGGACTTCATGCCGATGGCAAGCGCGATCGCCGGCTCGCCGTTGTACCTGAACAGGGTCCTGGCCGGATCGGCATAACCGCGCGTGATGGTTGCGACGTCGGTCAGGGGAAAGAAGCGATCGTTGATGCGCAGATTGACTGCCTTCAGACTTGCCTCCGACGTGAACTGGCCGTTCACGCGTACGCTGATCCGCTCGGGCCCCTCCTGGAATACGCCGGATGGGGCAACCGCATTCTGCCCCTGCAAGGAGCTCATGATCGCGTGAACGTCGAGGCCAAGGGCCGCGATCTTGCGGGTGGAGAATTCGAGATAGATCACCTCGTCCTGCGCGCCCAGGATGTCCACCTTGCCGACATCGGGCACGGTCAGGACCTTGGCACGGATGTCCTCGACATGATCGCGCAGCTGGCGCTGGCTCAGACCGTCGCTGGTGAAGGCATAGATGTTGCCGAACACGTCGCCGAAGCGATCGTTGAAGCCGGGCCCGATCACCCCTTGCGGGAAGTCGCCCTTGATATCCGCGATCATGTTGCGAACACGAATCCAGGTCGGCTTCACGTCGGCAGCCTTGGTGCTGTCGCGCAGATAGACGAAGACGGTGGTCTGACCGGCAACCGTCACACTCTTGGTGTAATCGAGCGATTCCAGCTCCTCGAGCTTCTTCTCGATCCGGTCGGTGATCTGGCGCGTCATCTCCTCGGGTGACGCACCCGGCCACTGCGCCTGGACGACCATGGTCTTGATGGTGAAGTCGGGGTCTTCCTGCCGTCCCAGCTGAAGATAGGCAAAAAGTCCCGCCGCCATGAAGGCGATCATGAAATACCAGACGAGCGAGCGGTGACCGAGCGCCCAGTCGGAGAGGTTGAACGCCTTCATGGCTGCTGATCCTGTTCGATACGGACGTGCTGTCCTTGCTTGAGACTGTGGACCCCGGCGGTGACGACGCGTGCGCCAGGAGCAAGTCCACCGGTGACGCGCGCCCCGGTTTGGCCAGCCGCCACATCGATCTTTTGCAGCGACACCGTGCTGGCGGGCTGATTGACGATCCAGACGAAATTGGCGCCATCCTTGGCGAGCAGCGCCGACGCAGGCAGCCGGAGAACCGGGCCTTGCTGCCTGCCGAGCTTTGCCGTGACGGTCGCGCCGAGCCGGAAGCTGTCGGGCGGATTGCTGAGTGCGATGCGGACCCGCCGCAGGCGCGTTGCCGGATCGGCCTGCGGCGCAATCTCGCGAACGGTGCCTTCCACTTGAACCGCCGGCAAGAGCTGCAGGCCGACCGTGAACGGCAGACCGACCTCCAGCGGCAGCGGATAGTCCGGTCCGATATCGACGACCGCTTCGCGGATATCGGGCCTTGCGATCGTCACCACGCTTTGGCCGGGGGACACCACCTGGCCGACGTCCGCACCGACTGCGGTGACCACACCGGCGAAGTCGGCCTTGATCTGCGAATAGCCGAGCTGCTCGACCGCCTTGGTCAGATTGGCCTGTTCGCGCGCAACCGTCGCTTCGGCGCCGGCACGCGCCTGCTCGGCGTTATCGAGCATCTGCTTCGTGGTTGCATCGGTGGTGATGAGCGTTCGCTGCCGTTCCTCCGTCGCGCGAGCGGTCGCGAACTGCGCCTCGGCCTTGGCAAGCTGGCCTTTGGCCGCGCGAACGGCGAGCTCAAGGGCGGTCGAGTCGATCGTGCCCACCGCCTGTCCTTCAGTCACGAGGTCACCGACGTAGACGGGACGCGTGATCAGACGTCCCAGCACGCGGAAGCCGAGATTGGTTTTGTAGCGCGGCTCGATAACGCCCACCGCAACGGCATCGTCCGCGTGGTCCGCTGCGAGAAGCAGCGACTGGACGGGCCGCACGGCCTCGGGTGCCTTCGTCTCCTGCTGGCATCCGGCAAGCGCGAGCGCGCATGCAAGCGGGCCAGCCACGATCGTTGCGCGGCCCGTCATGAGCGGTCTCCTTCATAGGTCACGGGCTGACCCACGCTCAAAAGCTTGCCGCCGTCCACGACGACGCGCTCGCCCGGATCCAGACCTGCCTTGATCAACACTTCTCCGGCCTCGTAGCCACCGACCGTCACCGGCTTCAGCGAGGCGGTCCGCGTTGCCGGATCGACGGTCCAGACCGCAGGGCTGGTGCCCGCCGCCATCAATGCGCGCCAGGGCAATGCGATCTGCGGCTCGGTCTTCACTCTCACAGTTCCCGCGACGGCGCTTCCAAGCGTCATCGCGGCAGGCGGGTCGTTGATCGCCACCTTGACCCGAATGGTCGCGCTCCTCGCGTCGACCGCCGGCGAGACCTCCCGAACCTGACCGCCTGCCGTCACGGTCGCATCCGAGATCAGCACCAACGAAACGCTGCTTCCGTCGGCAGCACCGAGGAAAATGGACTCATAAACGTCAAAGACGACGTCCCGGTCCCCGTCCTGCGCCAGTGAAAATACCGGTTGGGCAGCCTGTACGACCTGACCGGTCTCCACACTGCGTGCGGTGACGACGCCGTCGGCTTCGGCTCGCAGCGCGGTATAGCCGAGCACGTCCTTCGCGGTTCCGAGCTGCGCTCTTGCCGCTTCAAGCGCACCTTCCGTGGTTCGCAACCCTTCCTGCGCCTGGTCGTAGGCCGTGCGCGTGGTGAAGCCGCTCGCGATCAGCGCCGTCTGCCGATCGAAAGTCGCCTTTGCCACACGCAGCTGGGATTCTGCGGCGAGAACGGCGGCGGTGGCGGCATCGACATCGGCCTCCTGCTCGGCCGGGTCGAGAATGGCCAGCACTTCGCCGGCCTTCACGTGGGTCCCGACATCGACATAGCGCGCGAGGACGCGCCCGCTGACGCGGAACGACAGATCCGCCCGAAAGCGGGCCTGCACCTCACCGGTCAGGGTAAGCGAGGATTGCCGATCTCTCGGCTGCACGATTTCCGTGCGCACGACAGCGGCGCGCGCGGAAGGACTGGCAGCGTGATCGTCGCAGCCGCCAAGCGCGGCAGCAACAAGTGCGAGGGCCAGGCCACCGAGAGGCCTCAGCAAGCGCTCGGTTCGACCCATTTTGGAGAGGTTCGAATAACGCGGGTTCATAGCGCGTCCGTACGGTGAGAGGGTGACAGTAGATTGCCCAGGACGTCCGGGCCCGTGGTCAGCGTGGCCCGTTCGTTCGGGCGCGCTCGCAGTGAATCTGGATCCGCGCGCATCGCGGCCGGACGCTCGATCTGATCCGGGAGGCCGGCGCCCGAGCCGGGCGTCACGGACGCGTTGGTCTTCAGCCGGCGCGGCCGCCTCATGCGGCGCGCCGCCATCGACCAGCTTGCCTGCCGCTCCCGCTCGCTCAGGTGAAACGCGACCACGACGGATGTGAACTCGGCAGCGAAGCCGTGCTCGATCCGTCCGCCGAGCCCTTTCGCAAGGTCATTGCTGATCTCGAACTCCCGGCCCAAGGCCCGCGCCGGCCGCGAGCCGTTGTCCAGCACCACGCAGTTCGCGACCGAGCCGATGCGCGACAGCTTGACCTTGATCTCGCCGGAGCGCGCGTCGAAGTACGCATGCTTCGCTGCGTTGACGATGAGGTCGTGGACGATCAGGCCAAGCCGTCCGCACCGCTCGGGCTGAAGCGGGAGAGACTCGGTGGTGAGCGTCAGCCGGATCCCCATTCGATCCAGAAAGGATTGGCGCATGGCGCAGCCCAGTCGGCGAATGTAAGTCGCGGCATCGTTGAGGACATCGCCGTCCGGCATGGCCAGCGCCCGATGCAGCTCCGCATGTCCGTGCATCAGCTCCACGACGTCGCTCAGGGCGGCCTTTGCTTCCGCTCCGTCGGCGCGGATGACCGCCGCCGAGACCAGATCGATCGCCGAGGCGATCCCCTTATCGACCCTGTGATGCAACTCGCGCAGCAGGATGCCGTGTTGTGGGCGGTCCGGGTCGGGGCACGACATATTCGCTCTCTCCTGAGGTCGACCGGACGGTCGCAAGGCCAATGCACACAGGTTTGCGGCTTCGACTGTCCGGGAGTGCCGCCGCGGGTCCTGATGGACGTCGCGGCGATTAAATAAACTATACCGTATATTTTCTTTTTGTTGCCTTTTCCGGCCCGCCATGTCAAGTGCGATCTGCGCGCGCACAGACTCGTGACTGGAGGATCGACGGATGACCAAGAAGAGCACCCCGAAACGGGGCAGACCGACCAAAGACCTTGCCGGCGACGTCCAGGTCCGGATCCTTGACGCAGCCCAGCAGCTTTTTCTCGAGAAGGGCTATCGCAGTGCCAGCATCGACGACATTTCCGAGCTGGCGCCGGCGAGCAAGCCAACCATCTACGCGCACTTCCCCGGCAAGGAGGCGCTGTTCGCGGCGGTGGTGGCCCGCACCATCAGCAGGCTGACGGATTTCGAAGGCGTCGAGCCCGAGGGCCGCACCCTTCATGACAAGCTCTCGAACCTCGGCACCACCATCGTGGAAAAGCTCATCGAGGAATCGTTGGGCATGGTTCGCGCCACGATTGCTGAAGCGCAGCGTTTTCCCGAGTTGAGCCGCAACGTCCACGACGCCGCGCGCGATCGCTCCGTCAACGCCGTTTCCCAACTCTTGAATGAAGCGACGCAGAAGCTGGCGCGCGCTCCAAAGGGGCCCTTCAGCGGCAAGCGAAGCCTTGCCACCGCTCAGATCTTCCTGGATCTGATCCTGCTGCCGATGCTGTTTCGGTCGCTGGTCGGGGAAACACCGAAGGAGCTGAGACGGGAGCTGCCGTCCTTCATGCGCGAACGCGTCGGCTTCTTCCTTGCGGCCTGTGAGGCAGACTGGACGCCGTGAGCCAATCGAGCGTCGGGTTTAGCAGGCGGATTTGTAGCGCATACTGGCCTGAACGTCGATGAGTTGATGGGACGCCGGGCCAGCGAACGCTGGGTTGCCAAGCGCCCCCGCGCAAAAGCGCATCATCTCGTCGAACGTTGGCCGAAGGGCGGTCGCCTTGACACGGGAGGGGTTGAGGTAAGCATCCATCGCGTCCAGCAGGCAGCAGGCGAGCGCCATCGGGCTCCCGCCGCGGAACTCCCCGCTCACCTGCCCCGACGCGATGATCGACCGCACCACACCACGAAGCCGATCCGCATGAGACAGGCTGGCCAGCCAGTTCGCCTGTCCTGCGGCCACCACCAGTTCGTGCAAGCGGACATCGTTTGCCAGCCGATCTTCATGCAGCCGGGAGATCGCGCCAAACGTTGCATTCAGGCGCTCCAGGCCCGAGCGGCCGCTTCGCGCTGCACTTGCGGCCGCCGCCGACACCTCGTCGAGCAGCTCCGTCACGACGGCCTCCTCGAGCGCCCGGCGGGAGGGATAGAACCGGTAGAGATTTGCGGGGGACATTGAAGCGTCGCGAGCGACGTCGGCAACCGTGGTTTTCCGGTACCCGATCTCCCGGTACAAGCAGATTGCAGCCTGCACGATTCGTTCACGCGTGCAGGACAATCCAGCCTGGCGGGTCGTCTGCGCCTTCAGCATGCTCGGCCTCAACGCAACGGAATCGCGTGCATCTCACGCCGGCAGGCTTCGCCGAATTCACGCAACGGATCCATCTCCTCCAGGAAGCCCGGCAGGTCGACGAACGGGGTGTTCGGTGCAAGGTAGGTCTCGATGATCAGCCGGCCAGCCCGCTCTGCGGCATGGACCACCTCATCCTCGGACAGAATCCGCATGCGCCCGATAAGCGCATACAAGTTCACCAATGCCGGGATCTCGGATTTGTCGCTGGTGAGCGCGTCCGCGTAAAGTCGGGACGCCTCCTCAATGAAGCTGCGATAGAGCTTCTCGCGCTTCGACACCGCGTGCGCCTGATGGCGCTCGCGGAGTCTGCGGCGCCGGGACATCCATCCCGTCACGATCGTGGAAATCGCTCCGAAGGCCGAGCCTCCGAACGCGGCGAAAGCAGGCGCATATATCGTATTCATACGATCGTTCCTCATTCCTTGCGCCGCGCTATCGGTGCGACCCGACGGTCCTGACCGAAGCCGCAGCGGCTGCATGGTCGAACACGGCTCTGCAGGCTTCGCTCAGGTCCGACTTTCTTTGCCTGAGACAAGCTTCCACATTGGTGGGATCGGGGATGTAGCCGGCGCACAGGCGAAACGCGTCAGACGTGCACGCCGCTCTCTGCTCAGCCGTGCCGCGGTCCTCCTGCGCGAACGCAGCGGCGCCCGACGCAACGAGCACCAGGAGTGCGAGCACCAACCGGTTCTTGAACATATCGAATCCTTTCTCAAGTTGAGGCATCTGCTTTCAAAGGGAACCTTGGCCTCACTCCGAAGTCCCCTCGCCCGACCAGGACGAACACGGGCTTGTGAGTCTCGGCTCTTGACACATCCCGCGATCCGCGCTGTATATGAAATATACGGTGTAGTTTATTTAGGAGACCGAAGATGTCAAGCCTGTTCCTGGCGCTCGTGCGGGAAAATCCCTGGCCCGGGATTGCCGTCGCCTCGCTCAATCTGATGGTGGCCGTGTCGCTCGTGGGCGTGAGCCTGCTGCTGGGTCTCACCATTTCGGTGCTCGCCTGGGTGCACGCGCTCGCCGTCGGCGAACCCGCGCCGGTGCGGCATGCGGCCAGCCGGAGGGGCCGCGCATGACGTCAGGGCTGTTGCTTGCTCGCGATTGCATCATCTGCTGGGTCACGGTGGGGCTCGCGCCGGTCGAGTCCATCTTCGACGCGATCGAATCCGAACTCGTCCGCAGAGGCGTCGCGCTTGAAGGCGTCGAGCCCCCTTCCCCGCCCGCCGCGTGAGCATCCTGGACGTTCGACATGCTCAACTTCATCGAAGTGTTCGACGTCATGGACGTGGAGCCGGCCACCGGCTCTTCGGTCTGGAGCGGACGCACCGGCACGCGAGCGGCCCTCAAGCGCGACGGGCACGTGATCGACCCGAAGGCGATGGCCTACTGCCCGATCGAATGGCTCGACGAGCGCGGCTATCTCGACGCCGAACGCGCGTGCCGGCACCCGCGGCCCACGAGCTTCTGAAAACGAGACGGAATCATTTCATGTCTGGGAACAGGCCGTGAGCAGGAAGTCTGTCCTTTCGCGACGTGCGAGCGCCGCCGTCGAGCCCGAGATGCCCCTGCGGGCGTATTTTCTCTCCGCTGGAGGGGCGCTGCTCCTGCTGCTTCTGGCGGCCGACTGGGGGTTGCCCGCACCTTCGCCGAGCCGGCTCACGGAGCAGCATTCTGCGTTGCCGCCGATCCGGATCCACTCGGAGCGGAGGGGACCCGAAGCGGCCGTCATCGACACCAACGGGTTCGGACTGCGTCCCGCGCCCGCCGAGCACGATATCGCCCAGGCTCCACCGCAGTTGCCCGAAACTGAAGTCGGCGGCGCCGTTGTGCGCGACGATGACGGTAACGCGGCGGCGGCCGATCTACGCGTTCGCGAGAGCCTGGCCCAGTTACAGCCCGCCCTTCATGACCAAGCAGGGCGGGGGAGCCCGCATCGGATCGCGGCGCGACGGCACAAGCTCGCTCCGGCGCGGCCTCGAAAGTTGTGGCGATCGGCTCGGCATCCGGGCTTCCAGATCAGCCGGTACGCCTTCGTGCCGAACTAGACCACCGATCATGAAGAACACCACAGGATTATGCGCGATGCCAAAGAAGCAGCTGTTTGCCCTCATCGTTTGTTCCGCGGCCCTCGCCGGCACCGGTGCTCTGGCCGGCGTCACGCAGGTCCCTACCGACGCCGAACAGCAAAGCGCGACCGCGCAGGGCAACGTCGAGGAGGCGGCCATTCGCCGCGTGTTGGAGCAGTTCCACACCACGAAGGTCCCGATCGGACAGGCCATGGCGATTGCGGAGGGTCTGCACGATGGGTCGAGGACCGCAGACATCAGCTTCGAGATATCCGGTCCGCCGGTCTACCGCGTGCGCACGATCAAGAACGAGCGGGTCTTTGAGAATGTCATAGATGCGAACACCGGAAGGGTATCGCAAAGGGAGATCGCGTCATCGCTCAAGGAGCTCGATCGCGCGGATCTCGCCAACATCATAGCCCTGAAGTGGATCAAGCAGGAGTTGTCGGACGCGGTGCGGGTCGCGGAAAGCGCGGCGGACGGACAGGCGCTCGCTGGCGGGTTGATGAAACAGGATGGCAAGCTCAACTTCGTGGTCGTCATCGCTACCGGCGATCACCTGAAGGAAGTGATGCTCGAGCCACCCAAGGTCGGACAGCGGTCAACTCAGCGCTAGCCACGAACGTGACAGCGCGCCACTGAAGCACGATCTCGTGAGTTGCACATTAACGCGCAATATATACACTATACCGTATAGTTTGTTTTAGCGAACGGTCATCGCGGCTTCCGCAACGCCGGCTCGATCATCCCACACCCGAGAGCAAGACCAGTCATGAATTTCCAGCCCCGATCACACCTGCCGGCCACCCAACGGCGGCTGCCATTCGATTGCATAGCCCTGCTGTTGCAAGGCGGCGGCGCTCTCGGCGCCTACCAGGCAGGGGTGTACGAGGCGCTGGCGGAAGCTGGCATCCACCCCGATTGGGTTGCCGGCATTTCCATCGGCGCGATCAATGCCGCGATCATCGCGGGCAACCCGGCCGAGTCACGTGTTGATCGGCTGCGCGATTTCTGGACGCAGGTAACTTCGACTGCACCTTGGGACTGGACCGGAAACCCGTTTCTCGATGCGCGCAACGAGAATGCGCGCAATATCCTCAACCAGATGAGCGCGGGCCTTGCCGCGGCATGCGGCGCAAACGGGTTCTTCTCCGCGCGCCCCCTCCTGCCATGGCTCCACGCCGGCGGCACGACCGAAGCAACCAGCTTCTACGACACCGGCGCGTTGAAGAGCACGCTGGAGCGCCTGATTGACTTCGATCGCATCAACGCGGGGATGACGCGGTTCAGTGCAGGAGCAGTCAACGTGAGAACGGGCAATTTCGTCTATTTCGACAACAGCACCCACACGATTCGCCCAGAGCACATCATGGCAAGCGGCGCGCTGCCACCGGGCTTTCCCGCCGTGGAGATCGAGGGCGAGCATTACTGGGACGGCGGCCTTGTCTCCAATACGCCGCTGCAATGGGTGATCGATGGGGGTGTGCCGCAGGACATGTTGGCGTTTCAGGTCGATCTCTGGAGCGCGAAGGGGCAGCTTCCGGGCAATCTGCCCGAGGTCGTCACGCGTCAGAAGGAAATTCAATATTCCAGTCGCACGCGCGCGAGCACCGACCAGTTCAAGCACGTGCAGCGCCTGCGACGTGCGCTCACGACGCTCCTGGACCGGATTCCCGAAGAACTCAGGGAGCACGAGGATGTGAAGCTCCTGAACACCGCGGTGTCTCCCAACGTCTACAACATCGTTCACCTGATCTATCGGGCGCGCAACCACGAAGGCCACTCCAAGGACTACGAGTTCTCCCGCCTTTCGATGCAAGACCATTGGCGCGCCGGCTACCACGATGCGCTTCGCACCTTGCGTCATCCCGAGGTGCTCGCACGCCCGGTCACCCCGGACGGAGTTTTCACATTCGATCTAGAGCACGATGGCCGTGAATAGAGCGCTGATTTGATGCACGGAGAACCCCATGCGTGAGAACGATGTGCGCAAGCGCGCCTTTGCGATGCCGCTCACCAGCCCGGCCTATCCGCCGGGCCCTTACCGGTTTGTGGATCGCGAGTACCTGATCATCACCTATCGCACCGACCCGGCAAGGCTGCGCGCTGTGGTGCCCGAACCGCTGGAACTCGATGACCGCAACCCGCTCGTCAAGTATGAATTCATCCGCATGCCAGATTCGAATGGCTTCGGCGACTACACGGAAAGCGGCCAGGTCATTCCGGTCTCGTTCCGTGGCCACACGGGCGGCTACAACCACTGCATGTTCCTCAACGACGAAGGACCGATTGCCGGGGGACGCGAGCTCTGGGGCTTTCCGAAAAAGCTCGGCCAGCCGACATTGCGGACCGAGATCGACACGCTGATCGGTACGCTCGACTACGGGCCCTTGCGGGTGGCGACGGGCACGATGGGCTACAAGCACCGCGAAGCCGATCTTGGCCAGGTCAAGGCCGCGCTCGAGGAGCCGAATTTTCTGCTCAAGATCATCCCGCATGTCGATGGCAGCCCGCGCATCTGCGAGCTCGTTGAATATCGCCTCGAGCAGATCGCGTTGAAGGGCGCCTGGACCGGACCCGCGGCTCTCTCCCTGACACCGCACGCCTTGGCGCCGGTCGCTGATCTGCCCGTTCTGGAGATCGTCTCGGCGCTTCACATCCGTGCAGACCTCACGCTGGGACTGGGCAGAGTGGCCCATGACTATCTGCAAGAGCCAGCGCGGCGTCCGTTCCGGGCTTCAGAACGAAGTCTGGTCACCTGATCGGAAATCCACAAACCAACTCGCGCCTGAACCGCGAGGCTTCGCCAGCTGGCGCAACACACGGAGCAAAGTGACTGAGATGGTTATTAAGGGCAAAACTGCGATCGTGACCGGCTCGACGAGCGGCATCGGCCTCGCATGTGCGCGTGCCTTCGCAGGTGCCGGCGCAAACATCGTGCTAAACGGAATGGGCGAGGCGGCCGATGTCGAGAAGGAGCGCTTGGCAATCGAAAGCGAGTTCGCCGTCAAGGCGATCTATTCGCCCGCGGACATGGCGAAGCCAAGCGAAATCGCCGGGCTGATCGCGCTGGGTGAAGCGACGTTCGGGGCCGTGGATATCCTCGTCAACAATGCCGGCGTCCAGCACGTCTCTCCAATCGAAGAGTTTCCGCTCGAGAAATGGGATGCGGTCATCGCCATCAATCTATCCGCCGCATTCCATGCAATCCGTGCGGCGGTGCCGGGCATGAAGAAGCGTGGCTGGGGCCGGATCATCACGACGGCTTCGGCGCATTCGCGTGTAGCTTCGCCGTTCAAGTCAGCCTACGTCGCAGCCAAGCACGGGATCGCCGGCCTGACCAAGACCGTCGCGCTGGAGCTTGCGCGTTCGAAGATCACCTGCAACTGCATCAGCCCCGGGTATGTTTGGACCCCGCTGGTGGAAAAGCAGATCCCGAACACGATGAATGCACGCAAGATGAGAAGAGATGAGGTCATCAGCGACGTGCTGCTCGCGGCCCAACCCACCAAGGAATTTGTCACTGTCGAACAGGTGGCTTCGCTCGCACTTTTTCTGTGCAGTAACGAGGCCGCGCAGATCACCGGCGCCAATCTCGCGATCGATGGCGGCTGGACGGCGGCGTAGGCCTGCGGCGGTCGACTCATCGCTGTCCGCGCAGTGAGGCGATCCGCGCGCGCAACACGGAAAGTGCACGACATGGCATCAGACGCAATCGACGGTGACATCGACGAATCCAGCGGCCTGGCCGTCCAGCATATCGGCGTGCGCGGACGCACTCTGCAGCATGGTATGAGAAATGGCAGGCCACTTGATCTTGGCGGAGACCGGAAAATGTCCGTCGCTCTGCGCAAGTGCGAGCACGCGTTCAACGAGGACGTATTGCCGCCTCATGCCAAGGTGGCAGAGCCACTCGAGTTCTACGCGGCGTCCAAGTTGGATAACCCGTCCCGCAGTCTCAGGGACGCGATAGGCAAGAAATCAGCTTCATCTGGAACGTCAATGCTCCTTCCTCATGTCGCTGCTTGAGATGACGTCGCTTCGGACGCAGACGCAACGAGTCGCTTGACGCAGGTTCAAAGTCGAGAACGATGAAGCCATGTGATGATCGCCAGCGCATCCGCTAATCAATGGAGATGGGTCATGTCAGAGCACAGCAGCATGCATTTTTACCTCAATTCGGCCAAGGAGCGAATCGACGAGATGGATGCCGCATTGGCTTCGTTTGAGGTGAAGGCGACGGAGGCCAAGGCGGAGTCCAAGGTGAAGGCAGAGCAGCTCATCGTCGATCTCAAAAAGAGGCGGGATGAATTTCAGGCGCACCTCAAGACGCAAGCGGAAGCCGGCGAAGCAGCCTGGGCGCGCACCAAACCCGATCTCGAAGAGCACTGGATCGGCTTCGAAGCGCAGATGAAGACCTATTTTGAGAGCGCCGGCAAGCAGATCGAGCAGCAGCAGGCCACGTTCAAAGACATCGCAGCGGCGCAGGGCAAGGCGTGGCACGAGGCCGCGAATCGATTCCGTGAGGCGGCCGGCAAAGTGGCCGGAGCGCGGATCACCGATCTCGATGCCGCGCTCAAGCAGCTGAAGTCTGACGCGTCCCAAGCGGAAGCACGTCTCCAGAAGCTGAAGCAGGCGGGCAGCGAGTCCTGGTCCGTGCTAAGCGCGGCGTTGGCAGAGTCCCGCAAGTCGTTCGATCAAGCAAGTCGGGCCGCGTGGGACACCCTGAGGGGCTCTGGCGCGAAGGGCTGATTCCATCCGGTCACAAGAAACCGCAGAAAGGCGCAGATTGCGTGTAAATCGGCACGGGGTCTGGCCCAGTTGCAGCCCGCCGTTCATGGTCAACTAGGCCGGGGGAGCCCGCATGAGATCGCCGCGCGACGGCGCAAGCTCGCTCCGGCGTGGTAGACGCCGAACCGTCCAGAGCGTGTCCTCATTGACGGGGCGCAGCGGACCTCATCTGCGCCTTGACTGCCGCGGTTGTTTCCGGGAATGGCGCAAGGGCAGGCTGCGGCGCCGCCAATTCCTGGCAATACATCCGATCGATCTTGTCCTGCATCAGCGCATAACAATCGCATGCAACGCGCTCGAGCCGCGCCCGGTCGATCTCTACAAACCCGCGCCGGTCGGACGGGACGGCGCCGGCCGCGCGCAGCTTGCTCATCGTCAGCGTCGCCGTCGTCCGCCGCACCCCGAGCAACTGCGCGAGCGCCTCCTGCGTCACCGGGAGGAGGTCACTGGGAACGCGATCGTGGAGCTGCAGGAGCCACCGCGCCATGCGGCCATCCACCAGGTGCAGCGCATTGCAGGCCGCGACGTGCTGGAGCTGCAACAGCAACGCGCGGACGTGGACCTGCACGACATTCCTGATGGCCTCGCTTCGCGCATAGGCAGCCCGAAACCTGGCGGCGGAGATCTGCGATGCCGTGCCGGCCACACGAGCAACCGCGGTCACCGATGACAGCGACGGGCCGAGCGCAGAGAACGAGGCCAAGGCGCCTTCCCGTCCGATCAACGTGGTTGCAACCGTTTGCCCGTCCGGCATGTCGAGCATGAAGGCGATTGCACCGCTATGGGGAAAGAAAACCGGGTCGAGCTCATCGCCCGACCGCACCAGGACGGTATCGGGTTCGAACGAGACCTTCTGGAAGTGAGGCGTGAGCAAGCCGAGATCCGCCGGCGGCAACGCCGCCAGCAACCGATTGCCGACGCCAGCGCGGTGGACGGTCGCGATGCTTTCCGGTGAACGAGCCGTCATGAGCAACGGTATCCATTTCTCAGCTTCACTACGATGACCCGAAATTCGAATTGGCCAACGAAAATATCCAAACAGAGCCCTTGAGGGAGATCAAGCACGGACTATTGCGGTCCCAACCGGCAGATCCTCCCGCGCAAACAGGATCTTGAACCCATCATACGGTTAACGATCGTCTGCATCCTAAGGGTTTCGATGAGATGATCGACCAGCAAAGGTTGCGACAGCGCAGGAGTGGGCGATTGGCCCCATGCGGAGGCCCCGCCCCGCCAATAAGGGCATGGCCGACGTCAAACGTGCCCCCCTATCCGGCGGCCGCCGCTCTCGCCGGGGCGACGTTCACGGCGAGCTTGCCGTAACGGTCGGTGAAGGCCTGGGTGTCGATCTCTTCCAGCTTGATTTCGCCGCTCATGACGCTCCTCTTCCAGGCGGCCTGGGCGGGATCGTTCTGGAACTCCGGCATCACCTCCCGGCCGAACAATTCGAGCGATTCGCAGATGTGCTCGTGGCTGTTCTTGCCGGCCTGGTTGAGCAGGATGACCTGGTCGATATGCGAGCTCTGGAAGCGCCTGAGCTTCTTGCGGATCGTCTCCGGCGAGCCGATCAGGCCGCCGCGCAGCGCCGCCTCCTGGGCCTCGGGATTGTCGCGCTTCCACTTGTTGTACTCGTCCCACATGTTGACGGTGTAGGGCGCGGGCCGCTGGCGGTTCTGCGCGGCGCCGTAGAAGCGTAGCGCGAACTGGAAGAAGGTGGCGCCGTCGGCGCGGGCGCGCGCCTCCTCGTCGGTCTTCGCGCACATGAAGAACGACACCAGCGCCATGTTCGGGTTGATCTCGTAGTCCGCAAGCTTGTGCAGCCGCTTGGTCATGGCGTTGTAATAGGCGTGCACCCAGGCATGGGCGGCGTCGGCGCTGACGAACTGGAAGCCGAGCGCGCCGAAGCCATGACGGCCGGCGCGCTCGATGGTCGGAAGCTGCGAGCAGGCCATCCACAGCGGCGGATGCGGCTTCTGCACCGGCTTCGGCACCACGTTGCGCAAGGGGATGTCGAAATACTTGCCGTGATGCTCGCTGCCCGCGTCCCTGAACATCGGGAAGATCGCGGCTACGGCCTCCTCGAACACCTCCTTCTTGGTCTCCATGTCGCGGCCGAACGGCTCCAGCTCGGTGATCGAGGCGCTCTCGCCCATGCCGAATTCGCAGCGGCCGTTGGAGAGCAGGTCGAGCACCGCGACACGCTCGGCGACGCGCGCCGGGTGATTGGTGGTGAGCTGGAGGATGCCGTGGCCGAGCCGGATCTTTTGCGTGCGCTGGCTCGCCGCCGCCAGGAACGATTCCGGTGACGGCGAGTGCGAATATTCCTCGAGGAAGTGATGCTCGACGACCCAGGCATGGTCGTAGCCGAGCTTGTCGGCGAGTTCCATCTGCGAGAGCGCGTTCTGATAGAGCTTCAGCTCGTCCCCGGCGACCCATGGCCGCGGCAGTTGCAACTCGTAGAAGATGCCGAACTTCATGGCGCCCCTCTCCCGCATTATTCTTTGTTGCGCTCATCTTAGTGAGCGGGGCGGCGCTGTCTACGGAGCAGCAATTCCGCCGTGCGGGAGAACGGTCCCCTCAACGCATCCGGCGTTATTGCGCGGCGGAGCCTTCCACCGCAACGACAGCCGCCGCTTCGCGTGGTGCGCGGCGGCCGTTCAGGACCACACCGATGAAGGTGAAGCGCACCAGCAGATGATAGCTCGCCAGCATCGGAGGAAGCGCGACGGCGAGAATGATGGCGAACTTGATCGGCCCGGACCAGTCGAGCTGCGACACCGCAACTTGTAGCGCCATCACGATCGGCATGTGGATCAGATAGAGCCAGTAGGACGCATCGGCGAGGTAACGCCAGGTCGGGCTGAAGCCGGGCATGAAGCGGAGCGCGAGACCGAGGACCGCGAAGGTCGAGATCCATATCGCCGGGGCATACAGGGTGGCGGAGACAAGCCTGAGCGTGGCGAAGCTGACCTGCAGTTTCGGCGCACCCGGCGCGGATAGCATCACACCTGAGAGCACGAAGCTGATCAGGATCAGGCCGACCGCGAGCAGGAGGTGCGGGAGCCAGCGCCGCTCGAAAAGCCGCAGCAGATCGACCTGCCGATGCAGCAGCCAGCCGACGCCGAATGCGGTGCCGAAGCCGATCCAGGCCTGAACGTTGGTGACGAGCGATTGATCCGGCGTTCTCACACCCATCACGTTGATCCATCGTTGGTCGAGGCAGAACGCGATGCCGATCGGGATCGCCAGAACCAGCGGAGCCAGTGGATTTCGCATGATCCCTGCAAAGAGGCGGTCGATGACCGTTCGCAGCGTGCCGGAGGCATCAAGCCGGACAATTGCGCCGCGCAGCAGCAGCATGGCGACATACAGCTCCAGCAGCACATAGAGAAACCAGAGATGGGCCAGGGGGAAATTCGGCAGCACCGGCGGCCAGCCACGCGCGCCGGGAGTCGGACCGCCATTGGGAAAGCCGGAGGCCCAGATGACCACCAGAGCCATCGGCGTGAATATGATCGGCCAGCCGATCACGAGCGGCAGCCCGATCCGCTGCAACCTGTCCCTGACAAAGCCCCAGCTCCCCCGGCGATGGAAACTCATGCGGGCAAAGAAACCGGCCATCAGGAAGAAGGCCGTCATCCGGAAGACGTGGATGGTGAAGGTCAGCAGGCCCAGGAGGAGGCTTGGATGGGTGTCCTGGATGAACCAGAACCGGGGTGTGGCGGGCACGAATGACATTGCCGCGTGCAGGACGATACCGAGCAGCAAGGCGCCGCCCCTGAGCGCATCGAGAGCGTGGAGCCGTTCCGATGTGGGGGTGGCGGCGGTCGAAGGAGACATGGGTGGGCTCATTCCGGCTGGCGAGAAGCTTCTGCCGGACAGTCTGCCCAATCGGGGCGCGGCCCTCTTGCCCAATCCAAAAATCGGCTAGCCGATTTCTCGACGCAGTTCGCTGATGTCGGTCCTACCCGGCCGGCTCAGCGCCTCGCGCCGGAATTCGGTCGGGGTCACGCCGGTTTCGGCCTTGAAGGAGCGATTGAAAGGTCCGATCGACTGGAAGCCCGCGTCCATGGCGATGGTCAGCACCGGGACTTCCCGCTGCGTCACGTCGGACAGCGCCAGCTTGGCATCCTCGATCCGATAGCGATTCAGGAACGCATTGAAGTTGCGATAGCCCAGCCCTTCGTTGATCGCCTGGCGCAGCCGATGCTCGGGAACGTCGAGCCGCGCCGCGAGCGTCCCGATCGCAAGACCTTCCTGCCGGTAGGTTCGTTCCACGGTCATCAGATGGTCGAGGCGCCGGAGCAGGAGCGGATCGACGATGACCCTCCCCGCGGCGGCGCGATCGGCGACCCGGGCCTGTCTCCCCGCCTCGCCGGATGCGATCGCAGCCGTGGCGTCGTCGACGGCCACCGCCGCCGGTGCGCTGAACAGGCCCAGGCCGGCAAGCATGGCCACCACGAACAGGCTGAGCGCGGTCGGAAGACTGCCGGACGCGCCGGGCGCGGCAACCGGAATATCGGCGAAGCCCGCGACGGCGACGAGCCCGATCATCGCGACATTGATGGCGAGCATCGCCAGCCGCAGCCGGCGCCGCCGCATCACCAGATCCACGCGCCAGGTCTTGACCGTCTGGACCGCGGCCGCGAGCGCCAGCACCAGGGCCACGATCGCAAGGACCTTGCCGCCGCCCTTGGCCAGAGTCGGCCATCGCGGCCAACCGAGCGACAGCGCAAATCCAAAGGCGACGATGGCCAGCCACAAGGCGCCATGCCACCGCCTGAGCACGAAATCGTCGTCAAACGCCGCGCGGGCCCACAACCAGAACACGGCAGGCATCGCGGACAGGATCGGCAACGTCCACCACCATGACGCCTTGGGAAAGAACGGCGCGGTGACGATCGCATAGAACACGCCCCCGGCGGACATGGCCATGCCCAGCAAAGCGTTCTGATTTGGAACGCGGCGCTGGAGCGCCACGAGGACGATCAACAGGAACACGCCGCTCGCCGCGCCGCGAAACCCGAGATCGATGGCCGTGAGCCCCATCTGGTTCACAATTCGCATTGCCCCGTTCGAGAGCTAAGTTTCGCATCGCGCCGGCCCGGGCACAACCCAAACTTGCGGTTGTGGTCACGGCCCAACCATCCTCGCAAATCGACGGATTGATCCAGATCAACGCGTTGACGCCGCGGTTGCAGCACAAGCAAGGCAAGGTAACGGCCCGGATGCCGTCCCAATTCCCAAAATTTCAGAGAGACCGAATATGTCGGCCCCTGACGACACGACCTCGCGCGTGCGCCGTAGGCGCATGGAGATTTTCGCCTTCCTGTTCCTGACCGCGGTCGTGATGCCCGTCCTCGCCGTCGGAACGGTCGGCTCCTACGGGCTTGGCGTCTGGATCTACCAGATGTTTGCCGGTCCTCCCGGCCCACCAGCCTCCCCGCATTGATCCCCAAGGATCCCCAAGAGCGAAAGACAGGCATCATGGCCCAACCCTCACTCAATAATAAAGTCACGCTCAACCGCCGCGCCTTGATCACCGGCCGGGTGCTCAGCGCCGACCGTATCGTGCCGCCGCCGGGCTACGAAATCGCCAGCATCATCGTGCAGGCGCGCCCCGAGCGCCTCGCCGAGGTCGAAGCCGAGATCATTGCGCTTGCCGGCTGCGAGATCCACGGCCGCGACCCGCGCGGCAAGCTCGTCGTCGTGACCGAAGCGCCGGATGCCGGCAGCCTCGGCACCATGCTCAACACCATCCAGTCGCTGCCGCACGTCTATTCCGCGGCGCTGGTCTTCCACGCCATCGAAACCGCCTGAGTCAGGAAGAGCCATCATGACATCGCCGAAGCTCGACCGCCGCCAGATGCTGAAGCTCGAGGCGGCCGCGATCGCGGCCGCCGCCGCTGGCCTCCCGGTGCCGGCGCTCGCCGCCAACCTCGCCACCGAGCGCGAGGTGAGCGAACTGAAATGGGACAAGGCCGCCTGCCGCTTCTGCGGCACCGGCTGCTCCGTGATGGTCGCCACCAAGGAGAACCGCGTCGTCGCGACACACGGCGACATCAAGGCCGAGGTCAATCGCGGCCTCAACTGCGTCAAGGGCTACTTCCTCTCCAAGATCATGTACGGCCACGACCGCCTGACGCAGCCGATGCTGCGCAAGGCGAACGGCAAATACGACAAGAACGGCGACTTCACGCCCGTGTCCTGGACCGAAGCCTTCGACATCATGGAGGTGAAGTGGAAGGAGGCGATGAAGAAGCGCGGCCCCAACGGCGTCGCCATGTTCGGCTCCGGCCAGTGGACGATCTGGGAGGGCTATGCCGCCTCGAAGCTGTTCAAGGCCGGCTTCCGCACCAACAACATCGACCCCAACGCGCGGCACTGCATGGCCTCGGCCGTCGCCGGCATGATGCGCACCTTCGGCATCGACGAGCCGCCCGGCTGCTATGACGACATCGAGGCCACCGACGCCTTCGTGCTGTGGGGCTCCAACATGGCGGAGATGCACCCCATCCTGTGGACGCGCCTGACCGACCGCCGGCTGTCCGCGCCGCATGTCCGCGTCGCCGTGCTCTCGACCTTCGAGCACCGCTCGTTCGACCTCGCCGACATCGGCATGGTGTTCAAGCCGCAGACCGATCTCTATTTGCTGAACGCCATCGCCAACCACATCATCAAGACCGGCCGCGTCAACAAGGACTTCGTCGCGGCACACACCGTGTTCAGGCGCGGCCAGACCGATATCGGCTACGGCCTGCGGCCCGAGCATCCGCTGCAGAAGAAGGCGACGGGCGCGGCGAAGGCCAACGACTCCACGGACATGAGCTACGACGAGTACGTCAAGTTCGTGTCGGAGTACACGCTGGAGAAGGCGGCCGAGATGTCCGGCGTGCCGCTCAACCGCCTGGAGGCGCTGGCCGAGCTCTATGCCGATCCCAAGACCAAGGTGGTCTCGTTCTGGACCATGGGCTTCAACCAGCACACCCGCGGCGTCTGGTGCAACAACCTCGTCTACAACATCCATCTTCTGACCGGAAAGATCTCCTCGCCCGGCAACAGCCCGTTCTCGCTGACCGGCCAGCCCTCGGCCTGCGGCACCGCGCGCGAGGTCGGCACCTTCTCGCACCGCCTGCCCGCGGACATGGTCGTCACCAACAAGGAACACCGCACCAAGGCCGAGCACATCTGGCAGCTGCCCGAAGGCACCATTCCCGACAAGCCCGGCGCGCATGCCGTGCTGCAAAGCCGGATGCTGAAGGACGGCCTGATCAACGCCTACTGGGTGCAGGTCAACAACAACCTCCAGGCCGGCCCCAACGCCAACGAGGAGACCTATCCGGGCTTCCGCAATCCCGACAATTTCATCGTGGTCTCGGATGCCTATCCGTCGGTCACCGCACTCGCGGCCGACTTGATCCTGCCCACCGCGATGTGGGTCGAGAAGGAAGGCGCCTATGGCAATGCCGAGCGGCGGACGCAGTTCTGGCATCAGCTCGTCCCTGCCCCGGGCGAGTCGAAGTCCGATCTCTGGCAGCTCATGGAATTCTCCAAGCGCTTCAAGATCGAGGAGGTCTGGCCCGAGGAGCTGATCGCCAAGAAGCCGGAGGTGCGCGGCAAGACGCTGTTCGACGTGCTCTACAAGAACGGCCAGGTCGACAAGTTCCCGGTCTCCGACATCGAGCAGGGCTATCTCAACGACGAGTCCAAGGCGTTCGGCTTCTACGTGCACAAGGGCCTGTTCGAGGAATATGCCTCGTTCGGCCGCGGCCACGGCCATGACCTCGCGCCGTTCGACGCCTATCACAAAGAGCGCGGCCTGCGCTGGCCTGTCGTCAACGGCCAGGAAACGAGATGGCGTTTCCGCGAGGGCAGCGATCCCTACGTCAAGCAGGGCACCGACGTGCAGTTCTACGGCTATCCGGACGGCAAGGCGCGCATCTTCGCGCTGCCTTACGAGCCGGCGGCGGAATCGCCCGACGGCGAATATCCGTTCTGGCTCTCGACCGGCCGCGTGCTGGAGCACTGGCATTCCGGCACCATGACGCGCCGCGTGCCGGAGCTCTACAAGGCCTTCCCCGAGGCCGTCTGCTTCATGCATCCGGACGATGCGCAGGAGGCGAAGATCCGGCGCGGCGACGAGGTGAAGGTGGTGTCCCGCCGCGGCTTCATCCGCGTCCGCGTCGAGACGCGCGGCCGCGACCGGCCGCCGCGCGGCCTCGTCTTCGTGCCGTGGTTCGACGAATCCAAGCTGATCAACAAGGTGACGCTGGACGCCACCGATCCGATCTCGCTGCAAACCGACTTCAAGAAATGCGCCGTGCGCATCGAGCGGGTGAACGTGTCATGATGAAACGATTTGGAATCGCATTGCTTGCGGTCGCGATCGCCGCGGGCGCGAGCTCGCTGACCGCGCAGACGGTGACGTCGGGCCTGCGCGGCCCGGCCCCGCTCAATGACGAGGGGCCCGCGCCGCCGATGCTGCCGAACCGCAACACCTCCGAGCGGGAGGTTCGCAATTATCCGGAGCAGCCGCCGGTGATCCCGCACACGATCGACGGCTACCAGGTCGACCTCAACGGCAACAAATGCCTGTCGTGCCACGCGCGGGCGCGCACCGCGGAATCGCAGGCGCCGATGGTCTCGATCACGCATTTCATGGACCGCGACGGCCAGTTCCTGGCCTCGATCTCGCCGCGGCGCTTCTTCTGCACGGAATGCCACGTGCCGCAGAACACCGCGACCCCGCCCGTCAGCAACGATTTCACCGACATCGACACGCTGCTGTCGCGCGCAAGCCCCGGTGGCCGCCGATGACGACGACCGCTGACGAGGCAAAAGCCAAGCGCGGCTTCGTCGCGCGAAGCTGGGATTTCGCGCGCGAGCTCTGGCAGGTGCTGATCCGGCCGAGCTCGGTGTTCGGACTCGGCGTGCTGGTGCTGGCGGGCTTTGCGGCCGGCGTGATCTTCTGGGGCGGCTTCAACACCGCGCTGGAATTGACCAACACCGAGAAGTTCTGCACCGGCTGCCACGAGATGAAGGACAACGTCTTCGCCGAGCTGAAGTCGACCATCCACTTCAGCAACCGCTCCGGCGTGCGCGCGACCTGTCCGGACTGCCACGTGCCGCACAACTGGACCGACAAGATCGCGCGCAAGATGCAGGCCTCCAAGGAGGTCTGGGGCAAGATCTTCGGCACGATCGACACCCGCGAGAAATTCCTGGACCACCGGCTCGAGCTGGCGGCGCATGAATGGGCGCGCTTCAAGGCAAACGATTCGCTCGAGTGCCGCAACTGCCACAGCGCCGATTCCATGGACATCACCAAGCAGTCGCCGCGGGCCTCGGTGGCGCACCAGCGCTTCCTGTTCACGGGGGAAAAGACCTGCATCGACTGCCACAAGGGCATCGCCCACCATCTGCCCGACATGCGCGGCGTTCCCGGCTGGCAATAGGGGGATCTGCGCCGCTTGAACCGGCGGGCCGAATGGTTAGTTTTGGGGGATGGCGAATCGCTTCGGCTCGCCCCTCCTCAAGACAGACATGGCCACTTTCACCCCGCATCAGGATGCCGCTCTCAAGGCCGTCGGCGACTGGCTCAAGGCCAAGCCCGGCCGGGGCGGCACGCCGCCGGTGTTCCGCCTGTTCGGCTTTGCCGGCACAGGCAAGACCACGCTGGCGCGGCACATCGCCGAGGGCGTCGACGGCGAGGTGAAGTTCGCCGCCTTCACCGGCAAGGCCGCGCTGGTGATGCGCAACAAGGGCTGCGACGAGGCCTCCACCATCCACTCGCTGATCTACCGCGCCCGCGAATCCGGCGAGGAGCAGCCGAGCTTCGAATTGTGGGACGACGCGCCCGCGTCCAAGGCCAAGCTGATCGTGATCGACGAATGCTCGATGGTCGATGCCGAACTGGGGCGCGACCTGATGTCGTTCGACTGTCCGCTGCTGGTGCTAGGGGATCCCGCGCAGCTGCCGCCGATCCAGGGCGGCGGCTTCTTCACCAACACCGAGCCCGACGCGATGCTGACCGAGGTGCACCGCCAGGCCCAGGACGATCCGATCGTGCGGATGTCGATGGACGTCCGCGAAGGCCGCGAGCTCGACATCGGCCGCTACGGCGAGAGCGAGGTGGTGTCGCGCAAGGAGCTCGATCCCGACCGCGTCATGGGCGCCGACCAGGTCCTGGTCGGCCGCAACAACACCCGCCGCGCCTACAACATGCGGGTGCGCCAGCGTCAGAACATCGAGGACGCCTTTCCGGTCGCCGGCGACAAGCTGGTGTGCCTGCGCAACAACCGCAAGAAAGGCCTGTTCAACGGCGGCCTGTGGCGCGTGAAGTCGCGCAACACTTCGCGCTCGAAATCGCGCATCCTGTCCATGCGGCTGTCGCCGGACGAGGATCTTGGCCACAAGGTGACGAAGGTCTCGGTGCGCGCCGACTGCTTCGAGGGCGGCGTCGAGCAGATCGCCTGGGAGCAGCGCAAGCCCTATGACGAGTTCGACTACGGCTACGTGCTGACCGTGCACAAGTCGCAGGGCTCGCAATGGGACGACGTCGTGCTGTTCGACGAGAGTTTTGCGTTTCAGGACTCGAGGGCCAGGTGGCTGTACACGGGGATCACGCGCGCGGCGAAAAGGTTGAGCATCGTTGTTTAAGCGTCGATGCTTTGGCAACGCCGCGGCCTCAACCTCCGCTCGTCGTCCCGGACTAGCGAAGCGCAGATCCGGGACCCATACCCACAGGGAGAAGTTGGGCGAAGACCCGGAGTGGGCGCCTTGCCCGACACTTCTCCCTGGGGTTATGGGTCCCCGCCTTCGCGGGGACGACACCGGTTATGAGGCTCCGCCGTCGCATCCCACACGCAGCCCCTCACTTCCCCGCGGCGAAATAGAAATCCTCGCGCCCCGGGGGCGAGCCGTAGGTGAACGGCTGCTGCTCGTGCCTGGTGGCGGACCAGACGTCGTCGCGGACGATGTCGAACAGCTTTCTGATCTCGACGCGCGGCTCCTTGATCTCGCGGGCGAGCGCGGTGGCGAACGGGCTGTCGGTGCCGCCATCGCCGTCCATCGCGGTCTCACCGTGCTTGGCGGCGTAGACCACCATGAAGCCCGCGCCGGGCTCGATGTTGGAAAAGCCCTTGTCGACCAGCTTGAGCGACAGCGTCCGCTGCATGGTCGGCGCGAACGGATTGTCGCGGCATGCATCCAGCATCACCAGACGCACCTTTCGCGCGGCGCCGACGGCGGCGATCACCTGCTCGAGGGCGACGGCCTGGGCCTCGGCATCCCTGTCGGCGGCCAGCTTGGCGTCGACGGGAACGAGGTAGTTCACCCCGCCGATCTCGAATCCGTGGCCGGCGTAATAGACCACCGCCCAGTCGGCCTTCTCCGCTTCGGCGGCGAACGTCTGCAGCGCTTCGAAGAACTTGTCGCGGGTCAGGTCGCTGACCGATATCACGGTCTGGAAGCCGACGTCGCGCAGCGCGTTTGCGATCAACTTCGAGTCGCGCGGCGGGTTGGGCAGGGCGTGCACGTTCTTGTAGGCGCCGTTGCCGATCACCAGCGCGACGCGGCGCCCGGTCGCCCCGGCCGGCGCCTGCGGCGTCAGCGCGGCGAGCCGCTCCTGCGCGACGGCGCGGGCGCGCGCGACGTCGAGTTCGTCGAATTTCGTCAGCGAATAGGCCGCCGCGCGGTAGTCGGCGCGGGCCTGGGCGAGATCTTTCCTGCGCTCGTAGATCTGGCCGCGGCCTGAATGTGCCCGGACATTGTTCGGGTTGATCTGGATGGCCGTGTTGTAGTCCTTCAACGCGGCGTCGAGGTCGCCCTTCATCATGCTGACATCGGCGCGGTTGTTGATTGCGTAGACGTTCTTCGGCTGCTTCTCGATCAGGCCGTTGCAATCGGCAAAGGCCTGGTCGTACTTGCCCATCATGCCCCAGGTGATGCAGCGGTTGCCTGCGATCTGCGGCGCGGCCGGATCGATCTTCTCGGCCTCCGCGAAATCGGCGATCGCGCCGTCGAAATCCTTCATCAGCGTGCGCACGCGGGCGCGATTGGTCCAGCCGAGCAGGAATTTTGGCGTGTACTTGATCGACAGGTTGAAGTCGTCGAGCGCGCTTTGCAGCGCGCCCCTGCGCAGCTGGATGACGCCGCGGTTGTTGTAGGGGACGCCGTAGGTCGGGCGCTTCTGGAGCGCGAGGTTGTAGTCCGCCATCGCGAGGTCGTCCTTGCCCGAGCGTTCATAGGCAAGGCCGCGCAGGTTGAGAACGATGACGTTGTCCGGATCGAGGTCGACGGCCATGGACAGGGTCTCGATCGCGCGGGCGTAATCGCGCTTGTTGATCAGGGTGTTGCCGCGCACGGACAGCGCGATCGCCTTGTCCTTGCCGGCGAGGCGGTCAGCGTTGAGCAGATTGTCGCAGGCCTGCGCCCTCGCCTGGAGCTCCGCCTGGCGGTCACGGCAGATGGCGAGATCGTCGCCGGCCTGCGGCTCGGCCGCGGCGGCGGCGACGGCGGAGATCAGGGTGACGAGGGTCAGGGAAACGACGCGCAGCATGTTGTCAGGCCAGCTCCAGCCACCACTTTTTTAAGTCGATCGTCGATCGCGCGGGTTCATCTAGCGCGGAGTTCCTCACCTCGCCAAGCCGGGCTGCCTCGGGCCGCGTTTTCTCACAGAGTCGTGTCCGCCGCGGCGTAACAATCGGCACCTGTCCCCGTATCTCAGGTGACTGAAATGCCGCCGGGCAGGCTGTTCGCCCGGCGCCAACCGACCTAGAATATCCACCTTCCGGAAAGAGGATCCGCCATGCGCCGTCCCGCCCTCCTGTCCCTGCTGGCTGCTACGACCGCCCTGACGCTGGCCTTTGCCGTGCCGTCCCGGGCCGCCGAGGATGCGGTCGTGATCCCCGCCCCGACCATGGACGCGGCGCCGGCGAGCGGCATCCAGACCGCCGTGATCGCCGGCGGCTGCTTCTGGGGCGTGCAGGGCGTGTTCCAGCACACTGCGGGCGTCGTCAACGCGGTCTCCGGCTATGCCGGCGGCACCAAGGCGACCGCCGACTACCAGACCGTCTCGAGCGGCCGGACCGGCCACGCGGAATCGGTCGAGATCAAGTACGACCCGAAGAAGATCAGTTACGGAAAGATCCTCCAGATCTACTTCTCGGTGGCGCACGACCCAACCCAGCTCAACCGCCAGGGGCCAGACACCGGCACGCAATATCGCTCGGCGATCTTCACCACCTCCGAGGAGCAGAAGAAGGTGGCCGAGGCCTATATCGCCCAGCTCAACGGCGCCAAGGTGTTCAGCAAGCCGATCGTGACCAAGGTCGGCGCGCTGGAGGCGTTCTATCCGGCGGAAGCCTATCATCAGGACTATCTGACGCTGCATCCGAACCAGCCCTACATCGCCTATAACGACCTGCCCAAGGTCGAGAACCTGAAAAAGCTGTTCGCGGATAACTACATTGAGAAGCCGACGCTGGTGAATGCCAGCAAGGCCACCAACTGATCGCGAGATCACCAAGAAACGGGAGACCCATGCCCGACGCCAAGACGAAGACCACGGACGACAAAGTCATCAAGAGCGAAGAGCAGTGGCGGCGCGAGCTGTCGCCGATGCAGTACGCGGTGCTGCGCGAGAAGGCGACCGAGCGTCCCTTCTCCGGCGAATATGAGCACGACCACCGTGCCGGCACCTATGTCTGCGCCGGCTGCGGCAACGTGCTGTTCGAGTCCGACGCCAAGTTCGATTCCGGCTGCGGCTGGCCGAGCTTCACCCAGCCCGCCGTCGAGAGCCATGTCGACGAGGAAAGGGACGTGAGCCACGGCATGATCCGCACCGAAGTGCTCTGCGCCAAGTGCAGCGGCCATCTCGGCCATGTCTTCCCCGACGGCCCCGGGCCGACGGGCCTGCGCTACTGCATCAACTCGGCGGCGCTGAAGCTCGAGCCGAAATAAACGTTGCGCGCCGTTGGGTTCCGTCATGGAACCCGGCGGCGCGATGTGCTTTTCTTCTTTGGCGGTGCGGCCGGTCATCGCGATTTGGCGGCCGCCAGGGAGGATGCCATGTCGCTCGGGACCATCCTGATCATCCTGGTGATCATCTACCTGCTCGGCGGCCTGTCCGGCCGCGTCGGCGGTTACGGCTACGGCATGGGCCATTCCGGCATGGGGATCGGTGGCGTCGTGCTCGTGGTGCTGGTCGTACTGTTGCTTCTTGGCAAACTATAAACCATCCAACTAATTGAAATTACTTGGTTTATAGCCCTTGCGGGGCTGCCATGCGCGGATTCATCATCTCCCATCGCAGGGGTCGCAATTTTGTCAAAACGGCCTATATTAGAGGGCGAAAATGACATGTGCGGCGGGCCCACGCGATTGGCCTCCGCCCTCCCAAACCCCACGCGCTTAAAGCCCCAGAGAAGATCACGAGGTCTTTGACCATGCGTCCACTGCGTCCGTTCAACTTCAACACCTCCGCCGAGCTCTTCCCCGCCGCGATCCGCAAGAAGAAGCGTGCCGGCTTCACCTATCGCCGGTTCGGCACCGCGGCCGAAGCCGTGCAGTTCGCGATGGAGCAGTTGCCGACGGATTCGCTGAACGGCGCCTATCTCCAGGTCGAGGAAGCGCGCTTCGACCAGAATGGCATCCGCTCGCTCTATGAGAGCGAAGCCTTCCCGCTGCCCCGTCGCCGCAAGCCCGAACCGGCTGCCGAGGCCGACGCCGACGCGGCGTAAGTTTTTTCGCCAAACCCGATGTGCGCAGAAGGCGCGATGGCCGAAAGGCTATCGCGCTTTTTGCGTTTTTTTAGTTCTCCCTCTCCCGCTTGCGGGAGAGGGCTGGGGTGAGGGTGTCTACACAATCGAGGACTCTCAAGAGGCGAAAGCCCTCACCCGGCGCTACGCGCCGACCTCTCCCGCAAGCGGGAGAGGTGCACCGAGCCTGCCGCTCGCTCACCTCAATCGAGATACTTCCAGCTCCTAAATCCGCGGCTGCTTGTCGAGCCAGCGGCGGAGCAGGCGCATGTTGCGCATGTTGGCGCGGAACATGACGTCGAAGGCGTCGCCCGCAAGCGGCACCATGCCGACCACGCCGTCGACCGCGACATTGCCGAGCATGCGCGCGGTGAGGTACCAGGGCGCGCCCAGCGCGCGGGCCTCGCGCACCAGCCACAGCGAGATCGCGGCCGTGATGATGTCGCCGACGACGGGGATCAGTCCGATCAGGCCGTCGATGCCGTAGCGGATGTTGGTGCCGGGCAGGATGAAGGCGACGTCGAGCAGCCTGGCGATCGCCTCGAGCCGCGCGATGCGCTGCTCGCGCGTCAGGTTGCCGAACGGATTGCCTCCCAGCGGATTGCCCTGACCGAACTCAAAACGAAACTCGCGAAATCCCTGCTCCAGCGTCTCGGGCCGGATCTCGCGGCCGTCCTGGTCGATGATCGGCCCGCGTGGTTCCGTGCCTGAGAAGGTGGCGCGCGAACGGCTCCCGGAACGGGATTTGCGCGGAGCAAGAATATCGTCGTCGGACATGGTCATGGCCCAGGGGAAACTCGCGAGCGCGGCGGAGGTTGCTGCACCGCGCCCGAACGTCGCGCGGGTCAGGTCGGCGCCGCCGCCGCTTGCGGCTCCTCGACATATCTATGCACGAGCCAGGAGGAAAGCACCGACGGCACGAAGCCGACCAGGCCGTACAGGATGAACTGAACCGCACCCGAATCCGGCCCGCGCGAGCTGTAGGTCAGCGAGGCCAGGACGAAAGCGAACAGGCCGACCAGCAGCATCCGCAGCACCGGGCCGACCCGGCGGATGTGGAGCAGGATGTCATCGACCGCGCCGATCATCAGCGACGGCAGGAAGCCGAACAGATAGCTGTATTGCAGGGTCTTGAAGAATACTGCGAACAGCTTGCCGACCTCGCCAAGATTGGTCTGGGTCCAGTAACCGGACTGGTAGGTCGTCGTCAGCAGCAGCAGGAACCCGCCGACAAACGGCCCGACCAGCGCAAACACCAGATAGCGTTTCATCAAAGACCCTCACACTTTGGCCCTGTTATAGCAGCGCCTCGGGAACCTTGAATAGCGGGCGCCGACTCCTCCCCGGGGGAACAAGTGGCAAGGCGACGAGTTCAGACAGGACCTGAATGACCCCTCTCGGACCGGAGCCGCCGATGTCCCGCAAATTTCTTCTGGCGACGATCACGCTTGCAACCCTCGGTGGCCTGTCGAGCGCGCCGGCTCTCGCGCAAGGCCACATGGGCACACCGCAGGAGCAGAACGCCTGCTCGCGCGATGCCTCGCGGCTGTGCCGCAAGGACCTCGGCAATGACGGCGCGGTGCAGAGCTGCCTGCAGGCCAACCGGGCCAAGCTGTCGAAATCGTGCAGCAAGGTGTTCGCCAGTCACGGCATGTGAAGATCGGAAACAGTCCCTGCGAACGGAGAGGTGAAGCCATGCTGCGCGACGAACAGCTCTCGATCCTCAGGGACATCAGTCAATCCATTGCCTTTGCCGACGACCGGCAAGGCAAGATGGGACAGTTGATCGCCGACGGCTACGTGATGAAGGACGGCGATCTGTTCGAGCTCACGGCGAAGGGCGTCACCGCCGTCGAGGAACACGCCGCCGCACTCGGCGAGAGCGACGCCACAAGCACGCCATCCTATCGCCTCATCTGACGCAACGCGTCGCTTTCTGCGTGACGTGCGCGCAACAATTGCGAATTCGTTCGCGCGGACCATTGCAGCCATACGACAATGGCGCATACTTGGCTCGGGCGGCGCAGCACTTTTCGATTCGAACATCACGAGAGATCGAGCAACCACATGCGGGATGAGGTTCCCGGCGTGATGGCTGAGACATGCGGCAGGTCAAGCCGCGTGAGGCGCCCCAAAACCAAGTGGCTCAAGCCCACGGAACTCGGGGACACATTCAGCATGACACGCAACCGGACCATCGCAACTCTCTTCGCCCTCGCCACCACCGCCGTCGCATTCCAGACATCGCCCGGCTTCGCCTTCTCGTCCGAAGCGCAGCAGATGTGCTCGGGCGATGCGATGCGGCTGTGCTCCAGTGAAATTCCCGACATCCCGCGGATCACCGCGTGCATGGTGCGGAACAAGGCGCAGGTCAGTCCCGGCTGCCGCGCCGTGATGGACCGCGAGCACGCCGCCGCCGCGGCATCGCGCAAGCGGGAAGCGGCCGCGCAGTAGTCATCCATCCAGGATGTCATTCCGGTTCGGTGCGCAGCACCAGTGGTCTAATCGCCCCACTGCGCGAACGCGTCGTTGAAGGCGCGCTCGCCGGGGGCGCCCTTCTCGATCGCGATGATGGCGCGGCGCTGGTTGGCGTAGACCAGGGGCACGTCGAACCAGGAACGCTCCTTCAGGAGCTGGACGTTGCGGGCGCGGTCGGCGTCGACGTTGGACAGGCCGACCAGGAAGAAGCCGTCGGTGACCTTGACCGCGAGCCCTGCGAGCGGCGTGCCGCGCGCCTGCTCGTTCGACTTCATCAGGATGCCCGGCACGTTGGAGACGCTGCCGCCCGGGAAATCCTGCGGCAGGATGAAGGTCAATTCCGCGGTGTGGCTCGCCGGCAGCGAGGAGTCAGTGTTGCGGCGGAACGACATCGTCATCTTGAACTTGCGGTCGGGAATCTCGATGTCGGCGCGCACGGCGACGTCGGCCTTCTGGTTGCCCGACGCCTTGATCGGCTCGAGCCGCCACACCACCGAGCCGACATATTGCTTGCCCTTCGGATCGGACGGATCCTCGTCGTAGAGCACGACCTTTTGCGCCACCGGCGCGACCGGCTGGTCGCTGGCCGAGGGCTGGCCGACGCGATCGGGGATCTTCGGCTTGCTCTGCGGCTGGGACGCATCCTTCGGCGCCTCCACCACCTGGGTCGGCGAGGACTTGAACAGGCCGCTCACGGTCTGGAGCAGCGGCTTGCCCCAGAGAATGCCGGCGCCGACCAGGATCAACACGATGCCGACGGCGATCGCACTCTTGAACGGGAAGACGGAGCGCGCGCGCTTGGGCTTCTTGGCGTCGCGGTCGAGGACGGGGATGTGCGGGCGCCCCGACGGCTGCCGCGGCGCATAGCGCTCGGCCTCCTCGACCGACTCGTCATAGGAATAGGGCGCATCGCCCTCGCCTGCGCGGTTCTCCAGGCTCGGCTCCAGCCGGTCGAATTCCGGCGAGGGCGAGGGCACGTTGGCGTAGGTGCGGCGCGCGGCGCGATTGGCCTGCGCGGCGGCGCCGCCGAGATCGTTGACGTCGGCGGTGATGTCGCGGAAGCCGCGCACGCCAGGTGCGGGCGGCAGCGGCGGCGGAGGTCCGATGTCCGGCGGACGGCGCCCACCCGCGCGCTCGCGTCCGGCAGGCGGCGGGACCGGCGGCTCGGGCGGCGGCGGCGCCGGCGGACCGGGCTGGCGCGGCGCATCGAAACGGGGCGCGCGCGGCGGACGCTGGGCCTCGCCCTGGTCATCGACGTTGAAGGACGGGCGGTCGGCGCGCGGCGGCGGCGGTGCCGGACGGGCGCGCGGCGGAGCAGCCGGTGGGGCTGCGGCCGGATTGCCTTCGGTGGCACGGGTGCTGGCGCGGCGGAAGGCATCGCCGCTGCCGCTGCTGCGGGTGCCGCCACCACCGGGGCGCGAGGCCTCGCGGGCACGCTGGGCGGCCTCCGATTCGACCTTGCGGACAGCCTCTTCCAGCGACAGCCGTTCGCGGGTGATCTCGGATTCGGAGAGCGGCGGCTGCACGCTGCGCAGCTGTGCGATCAGCGCCGTGCGCGCCCGCTCATAGAGCGCGCGACGGCTTTCGCCGGGAGCGTTGGGATCCAAGGCGGCAATAGCGCGGGCGATCAGCGGATAGTAATCAGCCATTTCTACTCAACTATACGCGCGTCCCGGTAAGAGATCGTTAAGCCTCAAACGGATTTTGCACCAGGATAGTATCTTCGCGTTCGGGGCTGGTGGAAAGCAGCGCGACCGGGCACCCCACCAATTCCTCGATCCGGCGGACATATTTGATGGCCTGGGCCGGCAGATCGGCCCAGGACCGTGCACTGGCGGTCGGCTCCTTCCAGCCCTCGATGGTCTCGTAGATCGGCTCGACCCGGGCCTGGGCGCCCTCGCCGGCCGGGAAGTGGTCGATCTCCTTGCCGTCAAGCTTGTAGCCGGTGCAGACCTCGATCGAGTCGAAGCCGTCGAGGATGTCGAGCTTGGTCAGCGCGAGGCCATTGATGCCGCAGGTGCGGACCGCCTGGCGGACCAGCACGGCGTCGAACCAGCCGCAGCGGCGGGGCCGCCCGGTATTGGTTCCGAACTCACGGCCGCGCTCGCCGATCTTGCGGCCGATCTCGTTGTCCTGCTCGGTCGGGAACGGGCCCTGGCCGACGCGGGTCGTATAGGCCTTGCACAGGCCGAGCACGTAGCCGACCGCGCCGGGGCCGAGGCCCGAGCCGGTCGCAGCCTGCGCCGCCACCGTGTTGGACGAGGTGACGTAGGGGTAGGTGCCGTGGTCGACGTCGAGCAGCGCGCCTTGCGCGCCCTCGAACAGCATGCGCTTGCCTTCGCGGCGCTTGATGTCGAGCAGCCGCCACACCGTCTCGGCATAAGGCAGCAGTTGCGGCGCCAGCGCGGTCAATTCCTTCAGGATATCCTTGCCGTCGAACTCCGGCAGATTGAGGCCGCGGCGCAAGGCGTTGTGGTGAGCCAGCAGCCGGTCGATCTTGTGCGGCAGCGTGTCGAGGTCGGCGAGGTCCATCAGGCGGATGGCACGGCGGCCGACCTTGTCTTCATAGGCCGGTCCAATGCCGCGGCGCGTGGTGCCGATCGCGGTCGCCGCATTGGCGGATTCGCGGTGCGCGTCGAGCTCGCGGTGCAGCGGCAGGATCAGGGTGACGTTCTCGGCCACGCGCAGATTTTCCGGAGAGACGGCGACGCCCTGCGAGCGCAGCTTGGTGACCTCGTCGAGGAACGCGGTGGGGTCGAACACCACGCCGTTGCCGATCACCGACAGCTTGTGTTCGCGCAGCACGCCCGAGGGCAGCAGCGCGAGCTTGTAGGTCTTGCCGTTGATCACCAGCGTGTGGCCGGCGTTATGGCCGCCCTGGAAACGGACGACGATGTCCGCCTGCTCCGACAACCAGTCGACGATCTTGCCCTTCCCTTCGTCGCCCCACTGGGCGCCGACGACGACAACATTGGCCATTCGCGGGTAATCCCTATTCAATCTGTCTCTAGGAGGCATGATCCTCGCGGAAAACCGGTGCCCACTTTTCCGGGATCATGCCTGCGCCAAGCCCTCTCCGCGGCCCAAGGCCGCTCGCACGCAAGGCAGCCAACCGGATAAAGGAAGCGGCCCCTCTAGGCAAGCAAGAACGGGGCTTTTTCGAGGTCGGAAAGGCACCCCAAGCCTTTGATATAACCTTAAAATCCTGAAAGATTCGCGGCCCCGCGACATCGGAATTGACACGCATCAACCGTTCCGGCCCGCGATTGCGCCAAGGGATGGCTGTCACCTCCACCGCTTACCCCTCCCGGGCCTAGAAGCCTCCATGCCGGATATGCCGTGACCAAGCCACCGAACAGCCAGGCGAGTCAGTTCTGGCGCCTCCCGACGGATGCGCTCTGCACCCAGCTCGGCTGCTCCTTGCAGGGCCTGACCGCGACCGAGGCCGCCAAGCGCCTCGGCCGGTTCGGGCCGAACAGCGATGCACCGCCGCGCATCGAGGGCGCGATGCGCGCGATCCTGCGCCGGCTGCTGGAGCCGCTGTCGCTGATCCTGCTGGTCGCCGGCATCGTCTCGATGCTGACCGGTGACGACATCGGCGGGCTCATCATCGTGCTGATTCTCGCCGGCTCGATCGGGCTCGACACCATCCAGGAGGGCCACGCAGTCCGCGCCGCCGAGATCCTCCGCCGTTCGGTGGCGCTCAAGGCCGAGGTCAGGCGCGACGGCGCCTTCCGCGAGATCGACGTCGACCACGTCGTTCCGGGCGACCTCCTGCGCGTCCGCGCCGGCGACATCATCCCGGCGGATGCGCTGATCCTGGAGAGCACCGCCTTCACGGCCGGGGAGGCCGCGCTCACCGGCGAGCCCTATCCAGTGCAGAAGCGCCCAGGCGCTGCCACCGATCCCGACGACACGTCGAACGCACTGTTCCGCGGCGCCGTGGCGCAAACGGGCGAGGCGATCGCGCTCGTCGTCAGGACCGGCCGCGACACCGTGTTCGGCGCGGCCGCATCCGCGCTCGCCGAGGCGCAGGCTCCCTCCCCGTTCGAGCGCGATTTGCGCGAGTTCGGCCTCGTGATCGCGCGGGCCACGCTCGCGCTGGTGCTGGTCGTGCTCACCGTCCGCGTCGTGTTCGGCCGGCCTGTGCTCGATTCGCTGCTGTTCGCGGTCGCGCTCGCGGTCGGGCTGACGCCGGAGCTGCTGCCGATGATCACCACGGTGACGCTGTCGCGCGGCGCGCTGCGCATGGCCGGCCGCAAGGTGATCGTGAAGCGGCTGGCCGCGATCCACGATCTCGGCGCCATGACCGTCCTGTGTACCGACAAGACGGGCACGCTGACCTCGGCCGAGATCACGCTCGCCGGAAGTCTCGACGGCGAGGGCAAGGACAACGCCCGTGCTGCGCAGCTCGGCGCCATCGCAGCATCGCTCGGCGGCGATCGCGGCTCGCTCGATGCCGCGCTCGTCGCCGGCCGGCCCGACGCCGCGCAGGGCTGGACGCTGGCCGGGCGGCAGGCCTTCGACTTCTCGCGCCGGCTGGGATCGGTGCTCGCGACCGGCCCCGAAGGCACGCTACTCATCGTCAAGGGCGCGCCGGAAGCCGTGCTCGCATTGTGCACGATGGACGAGAGCGCGCGCATTGCTGCGCTGGCGCGCGTGCGTGAGCTCGCGAGCGAGGGCCTGCGCACCGTGGCGATCGCCTCGCGGGCGTGGAGCGGCGTGCTGCGCGAGGTCGAGACGGAGGACGAGACCGATCTCGCCTTCGAGGGCTTTTGCGCCTTCGCAGATCCGCCGAAGCCGACGGCCGCGGCCGCAATCGCGCAGCTCGCGGCGCGCGGCGTGGGCCTGAAGATCCTCTCGGGCGACGACCCCGTGGTGGTGAAGCGGCTCGCGAGCCTGGTCGGACTGAACCCCGAGCGCGTACTGTCGGGGACCGACGTTGCGGCGCTCAGCGACGCGGCGCTCGCCGTGCAGGTGCGCTCCACGGACGCGTTCGGCCGCCTCGCGCCGGACCAGAAGTCGCGCATCGTGAGGGCGCTTCAGGCGGGCGGCGAAGTGGTCGGCTTCCTCGGCGACGGCATCAACGACGCACCGGCCCTGAAGGTCGCCGACGTCGGATTGTCGGTCGACGGCGCGACCGGTGTGGCGCAGGCCGCCGCCGACATGATCCTGCTGGCTTCGGATCTCGAGGTCGTCGCCGACGGCGTCGCGGAAGGACGGCGCACCTTCGCCAACATCCTCAAATATGTCCGCATGGGCGCAAGCTCGAATTTCGGCAACATGCTGTCGATGGCGATCGCCTCGATGGTGCTGCCGTTCCTGCCGATGCTGCCGACGCAGATCCTGCTCAACAACCTGCTGTACGATCTCTCGGAGCTCGGCATTCCCTTCGACCGGGTCTCGGCGCAGGCAACGGCGCAGCCGCAGGTGTGGAGCATGTCGAACCTGGCGCGCTTCGCCGCGATCATGGGACCGCTGTCGTCGGTGTTCGACTTCCTGACCTTCGGCGCCCTCATCATGCTGTTTCACGCATCGCCCGGCGAGTTCCGCACCGCCTGGTTCATCGAATCCATGGCGACGCAGATCCTGGTGATCTTCGTCATCCGCACCAACGGCCGACCGTGGCGCAATTGGCCCGATCCAGTGCTGTCGGCCTCGTCGCTGATCGCCTTGCTGGTCGCGATGGTCGTGCCGTTCACCCCGGTCGGCACCTGGTTCGGCTTTGTCGCGCCGCCGCCGTTGATGATGGCCGGCATCGCGCTGCTCGTCGTCGTCTATCTCGCCTGCGCCGAGCTGCTGAAGCCCTTCGCGATCCGCAGCAAACGCAAGCGATAGAGATTTGTGACCGCGATATTTCAGATCATTTCGGACCCGCACAAATTTCCACCGACAGCGATTGACGCAGGTCAATCGCGCCCCCTGCTGCGCGCTCCTAGTATGGAACCGGGAGCCATGGAGGCGGACCAGGCGTCTGCCTCAATGTTGCAGCGAGGTCACCCGAGATGTCACGCAGCTTTGACGCCATCACCATCGGATCGGGGCTCGGCGGCCTGACCGCGGCGGCCCTGCTCGCCCGCGCAGGCCACGAGGTTCTGGTACTCGAGCGCAACCAGAATTTCGGGGGAGCGGCCACGGTCTATCGTCACGGCCAGCTCGCGATCGAGGCCTCGCTGCACGAGATCGACGGCCTGGACGCCTCCGATCCCAAGCTTCCGATCCTGCGCGCGCTCGGCATCGATCGCGATCTGCCCTTCGTGGATGTCGGCGCGCTGCACGAGGTGCGGAGCCCTCTGTTCGAGCGCCCCTTCGTGATGCCGCACGGCCTCGAAGCCGCCTCGGCCGCGGCGAAGGCGCAGTTTCCGGCGCACGCCAAGGGCATCGCCCAATATTTCGAGCGCATCGACGCCGTCCGGCAGGCGGTGGCGCTGATGAGCGAGCATCAGGACGACCGCGACTGGTGGCTCTGGAACGCGCCGACATTGCCGTGGCGCCTGTGGCCGCTGATCCGCGACCGGCACGCGACCTTGAGCGAAGTGCTCACCCGCCTGTTCGGTGACAGCGAGGCGATCAAGCTCGCGCTTGCCTCCAACCTCAGCTACTACACCGACGATCCCGACACGATGCCTTTCATCCAGTTTGCGATTCCGCAGGCCTCCTATCTCGTCGGCGGCGGACACTATGTCCGCGGCGGGTCGCAGGCGCTCAGCGATCGCCTGATCGCGATCATTCGCGACGCGGGCGGTGCGGTAGAGGCGGGACGCGAGGTCGAGACCATTCTGGTCGACGGCGCCCGCGCCCGCGGCGTGCGTCATCGCGCGACGAGGGCCGATGATGTGCGCGAGGAGCTGGCGCCGATTCTGCTCGGCAACGCGGCGCCCTCCGTGCTGGCCTCGATGCTGCCGCAGGACAAGCGCGCCGCGTTCCTGTCGCGCTACGAAGACCGGCAACCATCGATCTCACTTTGGAGCATAGCGATCGGTCTCAGCCGGCCGTCCGACGATTTCGGCGTCAGGCACTATTCGACCAGCGTGCTGCCGGGGTGGTTGACGAAACTCTCCGGTTTCCGCGAGGCCGGCGCACTGCTGGGCGAGGATCCACCGGCACGTCTCCCCCCCTACGGCTTCGTCGCCTACGATCAGATCGATACGGGCTTGAACGAGAGACCGCCTTATCTCGGCGCGCTCGTCGGCGTCGACCGGCTCGCGAACTGGACCGGTCTGTCCGCCGAAGCAAAGCGCTCCCGCAAGGAGCGTTGGATGGATCTCGTCATTGCCGATCTCGACCGGAATTATCCCGGAATCGCCGGCGCGATCACGCAGCGCGAGATGTCGACGTCCGAAACCTTCGCGCATTACCTCAACACGCCCGGCGGCGCGATCTACGGCTTCGCACCGCAAACGCGCGGATTCAAGCCAATGCCGGCGACCGCCATCAACGGCCTTTATCTCGCCTCGGCGTTCACGGGCGGCGGCGGCTTTACCGGCGCGATTCTCGGCGGAGGTTGGGCCGCACGGGCAGCGATGCACCCGAATGCGGGGCCAAGCGGCGCACAGGCGGCTTCCTGAAGTTTCGCCGTTCCGCGCGGCGCATGATGGCGATGCATCTGCGCCATTGATATCAGGCATATTTCCGTGTCTTTGGACGGTGCCGGGCCATGAGCCGGCCCGGACATCGCCGGGCCGGGGGCTTCGGCGCATGACGCGGGGCCATAACAATCACGATGTCCGCCACCGGCCAGACCACGAGCACCGAAACATCCGGTCACAACTGGGTCGCGAACCAGCCTTACCTGCTGCTCAGCATCACCGCGTTGTGCTGGGCCGGCAACGCCATCGTCGGGCGGCTTGCCGCCGGCCACATCCCGCCGGTGACGCTGTCGTTCCTGCGCTGGTCCTTCGCGTTCCTCCTGGTGCTGCCGTTCGCCTGGAAACATCTCGCACAGGACTGGCCGGCGATCCGCGGCAAGCTCGGCCTGATGGTGACGCTCTCGATCACCGGCATCGGCGCCTTCAACACCCTGCAATACTGGGCGCTGGAGCACACCCAGGCGCTCAACACGCTGCTGCTCCAGTCGGCCGCGCCGCTGCTCGTGGCGCTGTGGTCGCTGGCGATCCTCGGCATCAGGCTCACCGCGGCGCAGGCCTTCGGCGTACTGCTGTCGATGTGCGGCGTGCTGACCATCCTGCTGCATGGCGATTTCACCACGCTGTCGAACATCGAGTTCAACAAGGGCGACCTCATCTTCCTCCTCGCGCTGCTGATCTTCGCGCTCTATTCGGTGCTGAGCCTGAAGCGGCCGGCGATGCACGGCCTGTCGTTCCTCGCCTTCACCTTCGGCGCCGGCGCCGCCTGCCTCATTCCGCTGGAGATCTGGGAATTGTCCGCGCGGCCCGTGATGAAGTTCGACGCGCCGAACCTGCTGACCCTATTCTATGTCGCGGTCTTCCCCTCCACCCTCGCCTATCTCTGCTTCAATCGCGGGGTGCGCCTGATCGGCGCCAACCGCGCCGCGCCGTTCTTCCACGTCGTGCCGGTGTTCGGTTCGATCATGGCGATGGTTTTCCTGGGCGAACGCCCGCAGGCGTTCCACTTCATCGGTTTCGCGCTGGTGCTGTCGGGCGTGTTCGCGGCGTCAAGGAAGCAGGCGAGCTAGCCCGCCTTGTCAGCTCGCCGCGCAGCGTTCTGCGGTCAGGTGCTCGCTGATGGGTTCATCCATACGATTTCCCAAACATAGCCGTCCGGATCTTCGATGTGGCGGTTATACATGAAGCCGAGATCCTGTGCCGGGTTGGGATCGGCGCGACCACCCGCCGCCACCGCGCGAGTCAGCGTTGCATCGACGGCGTCGCGGTCATCGACCGTGAGGGCGATCAAGACCTGACTGTCGCGGCGCGGGTCACCAATCGGGCGTTTGGTGAATTGGCGATAGTGGTCGTGGGTCAGCAGCATCACGCCAATCGCGTCCGTGACCATGAGCGAGGTCGAACTCTCGCCCGAGAACTGAGGGTTCACCGTACCGCCGAGCGCCACATAGAACGCCGTCGATGCGGCGAGATCGCGCACGGGCAGGTTCAGCAGAATCATCCTGGACATTGCTTTTCCTTCTTCAGCGGCGGGATGCCGCGCTATTGCAAAGTTCTGCTTGCGAGAGTGCCTGCCGGCCTCGGGGCCGTTGTGGCGCCTCGCCGTCGGCTGTTACCTTGGATGAACGAGCCCCTAGATGTAGCGCGCCGCGCCCATGCAGAGGGCGGTGATGGCGAGCAGAGCGGCGGCCACGCGCTGGGCGGTCGCGATGCGCGAACGCACATTGGTCGCCTCGCTCGTGCCACGACGCAAGCTCAGCAGCGCACGAGGACCGGTTGCGGCCTGAACGCCGGCTGCGATCAGCGCGCAAACCGCACCAAGCGCGAGCACTTGCTCGGCCGCGCCAAAACTGCCGGAATGAACGAGATGCCCGAGATAGCCGCCGGTGAGGATCGCAATCATCGCCGCGCCGAGTTGCGGACCGACGAGCTGCTCGCCCCCGGCTGCTCCGGTTCGCGCCAGCGCAAAGCTTGATCCGGCCCAGAACACGGACGACAACACATGAAGCGACAGTGCGATTACGAGGGCAGTCTGCATGGCAAGCTCCAAACCGGCTCCTAAATTGGATATACATTATGTATAATCAATACGTCAAGACAATGGCAGGGCGATGCCGAAGCGCAGCTATGTGAGCTCGGTCCGCGCCTCCGCGGCCGCGGAGACGCGCGAACGCATCATCGCGGCCGGCGCGCGCCTGCTGCGCAAGGATGCGAGCATCGCGAACTTCTCGCTCGACGTGGTGGCGAAGGCGGCCGGCGTCACGCGGCTGACCGTCTACAACCAGTTCGGATCCCGGCGCGGACTGCTGGAGGCCGTGTTCGACGACATCGCACGGCAGGGCGGGCTGTTCGAACTGGCCGACGTGATGGCGCTGCCGGATCCACGCGCCGCGCTCGATCGCGTCGTCGCGATCTTCTGCACCTTCTGGGCGCACGACCCCGCGATCGGCGGCCTCAACCAGGCGATCGCAACCGATCCCGAATTCGGCAATGCGCTGGTCGCGCGCAACGAACGGCGGCGTGAGCTTGTGACGGGACTGGTGACACGCATCACCGAGAGCCGTGCCGCAAAGCGGGCCATGCAGGATGCCGTCGACCTGATCTTCGTACTGACGAGCTATCCGACCTTCGCAGCGCTGAGCCCGCAGCGGTCGACGGAGGAGGTCTGCCGCCTGTTGCAGACGGCGTGCCACGCCGCTGTGGATGCGTCGATGCCGGATGCGCGCGCGGAGCGGAAGAAATAGGCCGGCGGCTCTGCCTTCGCGAAAGGCTCACATGCAAGAGCGCGCGCTACTTCAACTTGAACTTGCTGTACGCCTCGCTCGTCGCGATGATGACGTGCTCGGCGCAGCCGTTGACGCGGTGGGGGTCGGCTTCACGCTCGTAGGCCTCCGACGTCATCATGTCGAGAAAGGCTGCGACGGTGGGGTAGTGGACCAGCGCGACGAAATCCCAGTCATTGCCCGGTTGCGGGCCGAGCGCGACCGCCTTGGCCTCGCCGGTCCAGAGCAGTGTGCCGCCGCGTGCCTTGATCATGGGAACGGTGATCGCGCTGTAGCGCAAATAGGCGTCCCAGCCCGAACCGTCACCGTCGCGCGAGCGCGCGTGGAAGCGCATCAGGTTCAGCATCACCACCGGCGCATGCCGGTCGAGCCCTTCCAGGCCCTTGATGTTCAACATATTGACCGCCAACGGCACCTCCTCAGGTCATGCGTGCATTGTAGCATTGCGGCGGCGTGACTTGTGTCGCGACGGCAATCCGGCGCAAGGTTGTATCTGACCCCAATGACGACCGCTTCGCCCGCGCCACCAGCCTCGAATCCGGCCAGTTGGCTCAACAACCAGCCCTATCTGCTGCTCAGCCTGAGCTCGTTGTTCTGGGCCGGCAACATCGTGCTCGCGCGCCATGTCGGCGCGCATGTGCCGCCGCTGACGGTGACCACGATCCGCTGGTTCGGCGTGTTCCTCATCCTGCTGCCGTTCGCCTGGCCGCATCTGAAGCGCGACTGGCGGGCTCTGCGCAAGAGCCTGCCCCTGATGCTGTTCCTGTCGCTGGTGGGTTTTGCCTTCAACAACGCGATCTCGTACTGGGCGCTGCAATACACCGAAGCGCTGAACGCGCTGCTGATTCAGTCGGCCGGACCGCTGTTCGTCGCGCTGTGGTCGCTGGCGCTGTTCGGCGTGCGGCTGACGGCTGCGCAGCTCGCCGGCATCGCGATCTCGCTTCTCGGCGTGCTGACCATCATCCTGCGCGGCGATCTCTCCGCCCTTGCCAGCATCAGCTTCAACAGGGGCGACATCATGTTCGCGTCCTCGCTGGTGGCATTCGGACTCTACTCCGCCTTCATCCCGCGCCGGCCGAAGGTCCATCAGCTCTCCTTCCTGTCCTTCACGACCTGCTGTGGCGCGATCATGCTGCTGCCCACCGCCGTCTGGGAGGCCTGGAGCGGCAACGTCATGCAATTCGATGGGGTGACGCTGGCAACGTTCGGCTACATCCTGATCTTCCCCTCGACGCTCGCCTATCTCTTCTTCAACCGCGGCGTGGCGCTGATCGGGCCGAACCGGGCCGCGCCGTTCTTCCATCTCGTGCCGGTGTTCGGCTCGGCGATGGCGATCCTGCTGCTCGGCGAAAAGCTCCAGCCGTTTCACCTGATCGGCTACGCGCTGGTGCTCGCCGGCGTCGTGATCGCCTCGCGCCAGGGCGCGGCGGTGAAATAATTCCGCGACGCGGAGACAAGGCGACAAACTCGAGCCTTCCGATTCCAGCAAAGAGAAGCTAGGTTCCCCGCCAACGAAAAAAGAGGGAACGACCAGACATGTTTTCCGCGTTGATTCGAAACCTGCGCGCCATCGGCACGGCCGCGCTCTGCCTCGCCGCCTCGACCGCTGCACAGGCCGACAATTACCCCAGCCGCAACATCACGCTGGTGCTGCCGTTCGCCGCCGGCAGCGGCACCGACACCACGACCCGGCTGATCTCGCAGCATCTGTCGCAGGCGCTGGGCGTCGGCATCGTGATCGAGAACAAGGCGGGTGCCAACGGCATGATCGCGGCGACTTTTGTCGCGCGCGCCGCCCCCGACGGCTACACGCTGCTGGTGACGACCAACACGACGCATTCGGCCAATCCCTACCTGCTCAAGAGCCTCACTTACGATCCGGTCAAGGATTTCACCCCGATCGCGCGCACCGGCGATTTGCCCTTCATGCTGGTCATTCACCCCGAGGTGCCGGCCAAGACCGTCGGCGAGCTGGTCGCCTACGGCAAGGCCAATCCGGGCAAGCTGAGCTACGCTTCGGGCTCGTCGTCGGCGATCGTGTCGGGGGCGACCTTCGCGCACAATGCCGGGCTCGACCTGCTGCACGTGCCCTACAAGAGCTCGCCGCCGGCGCTCAACGACGTCATGGGCGGCCGCGTCTCGATGATGTTCGTGGACATCCTGACCGGCCTGCCGCACGTCAACGGCAACGCGCTGCGCGCGCTCGCCGTCACCACCAAGGACCGCTCTCCGCTGGTGCCGAACCTGCCCTCGATGCAGGAGGCCGGCGTGCCGGACTTCGACATCTCCTCGTGGCAGGGCTATTTCGGTCCGGCCGGCATGCCGAAGGAGATCGTGACGCGGCTCAACGCCGAGATCAGGAAGATCGTCGAGAAGCCAGAGATCAAGGCGCAGCTCGCCACCCTCGGCATGGATGCCTTCTCGGGCACGCCGGAACAGCTCGGCACCTTCGTGAACGAGCAGCTGGTGCTGTGGGAAAAGCTGATCACCAACGCGAAGATCGAGAAGCAGTAAGACGGTCTCGTAGGGTGGGCAAAGTGTAACGTGCCCACCGAGACGTCACAGCGAACTCAAAAAGAAAGGTGGGCACGACGCTTACGCGTCTTTGCCCACCCTACGAATTCCGTGCGCTTGAGCTTACGCCGCGCGCACCTTGGCGAGGAAGCCGTCTACCGCGCTGCGCAGCGCGCCGGACTGGCTGTCCAGCTCGCGTGCGTTGGTGAGCACGTCGGTGGCCGCGGTGCCTGTCGCTTCCGCGGCCGAGGTGACGCTGCCGATATTCGCGTTGATCTCGCTCGAGCCGGCCGCGACCGACTGGATGTTGCGGGCGATCTCGCGCGTCGCCTCGCCCTGCTGCTCGATCGAGGCGGAAATGCCCGCCGTGATCTCGCTCATCTCGGCAATCGTCTGGGTGATGCCGCCGATCGCCGCGACCGCATCGCTGGTCGAGGTCTGCATCGCCGCGACCTGGGCGGAGATTTCCTCGGTGGCCTTCGCGGTCTGGTTGGCGAGCGCCTTGACCTCGGAGGCGACGACGGCGAAGCCGCGGCCGGACTCGCCGGCGCGCGCCGCCTCGATGGTGGCGTTGAGCGCGAGCAGGTTGGTCTGCGCCGCGATCGAATGAATGAGCTTGACCACCTCGCCGATCTTCTCCGCGCCGGTGGAGAGCTCCTGCACCGTGGCGTTGGTGCGCTCGGCGTCGTTGACCGCCCGGCTCGCCACTTCGGTCGAACGCGTCACCTGGCGGGAGATTTCCGCAACCGAGCTCGACAGCTCTTCGGCGGCGGCGGCAACCGTGCCGACATTGCCGGAGGCATTCTGCGAAGCCGCGCCGACTGTCGCCGCGCGCGAGGAGGCGTCGCTCGCGGTCGCCGTCATCGACTGCGCCGTGCTCTGCATGCCGGCCGCGGCCGAGGAGACCGAGCGAACGATGCCGTTGACGCTGCGTTCGAAGTCGTTGGCGATCTCTTCCATCGCGCTGCGACGATCCGCCGCGGCGCGTTCCTTGGCGTCCGCCTCGGTCTTCTCGAGGTCACGAATACGGACCGCATTGTCCTTGAAGATCTGAACGGTCGAGGCCATTGCGCCGACCTCGTCGCCGCGGCCGACGCCGGGAATGTCACCCTCGAGCTTGCCGTCGGCGAGATCCTTCATGCGGGCGCCGAGCAGCGCCAGCGGACGGCTGATGCTGCGTCCGATCATCCAGGCGACGCTGCCGGCGACGATGACGATGCCGAGCATGGCGAGGCCGAGCAGCCAGTAGACCGGCCCCATCTTGGCGTCGATATCCTCGAGATAGGCGCCGGTGCCGAGATACATGTCGAAGCCGGGGACGGCGACCGCGTAGCCGAGCTTGCGGATCGGCTTCTCCTGGCCGGGCTTCATGTATTCATAATACAGCAGGATCGAACCATTGGCCTTGACGCCATCCATCAGCTCGACGGACAGCCTGCGGCCGTTGGTCACCACATCCATGCGGTTGGCGCCGATCTGCTTCGGATCGGGGGCAAGCTGCGTGATGCCGTCATAGGACGTGCCGAACAGGTAGCCCGCACCGTTGTCGTAGGTCATCGCATTGCCGTAGCGGCGAAGCTCGGCCATGGCCGCGTCCTTCGTCATCTCGCCGGCATCGACGCGCTTCTTCAGCGCAGCGGCGTAGTTGCGCCCCAACTCGACGATCGCCTTGGCCTGGTCGATGCGCGCATTCACCATCTCCTGCTTCATCAGGTAACCGGCGAGAACTCCGGAGATGCACAGGCCGAACAGGGTAACACCGACAAGGATGCCAAGCTTGGGGGCGATCTTCAGATTGCTCAACTTCACGATGGGCTCCTCGGGTGACGCGGGCTCGCGCAGACCTTTTTATTTGAATCAACTTTTAGTGTGTGACCCCTTAGCAAGTTACTTACGTGCCTCCGTAGAAGCCCTGACGATGCCGCGAAAACCGGCAAATAATGGTCAAGCCGGCAACCGGCGATTGTACGCACGCACCCCGATTTCGCGTAAAAGACGCAAAGGCCCGCCGAGAAGGCCGGGCCGCAACAAGAACCGACAAACCAAATCGGGAGCAGGAAATGCCGAAATACAGGGTGGTGACGCCGAAGGGCGCGAGCTTCACGGTCGCGGGCAGCGATTATTCCTACGAGCGCGAGGCGCTCGATCCGATCGACGCCGAGATCGTCGAAGCTCCGGCCAACGAGGCCGAGTTCATTGCCGCCGCGAAAAACGCCGACGCCATCTATGCCAAGGGCATCCCGATCACCAAGTCGATCATCGACGCATTGGAGAGCTGCAAGGTCATCACGCTCGGCTCGGTCGGCGTGGACAGCGTCGACGTGAAGGCCGCCACCGCGCGCGGCATTCCCGTCACCAACATCCCCGACACCTTCATCGAGGAGGTCGCCGACCACGCCATGATGCTGCTGCTCGCCGGCTTCCGCCGCCTGGTCGAGCAGGACAGGATGGTGCGCAGCGGCCGCTGGGCCGAGGGCCGGCCGGCGCTGCTGAAGATCCCGCGGCTGATGGGCCAGACGCTCGGCTTCATCTCGTTCGGACGCGTCGCGCGCGCAGTTGCGAAGCGCGCCGCGCCCTTCGGCCTGCGCATGATGGCCTACGACCCCTTCATCCAGGAGACGCTGATGTACGACCACGGCGTCATCCCCGCGACGCTGAACGAAGTGCTCTCGCAATCCGACTTCGTCTCGATGCACGCGCCCGCGCGGCCCGAAGTGCACCACATGCTGACCGAGAAGCACTTCCGGCAGATGAAGAAGGGCTCGATCTTCATCAATACCGGTCGCGGCGCCACGGTGGACGAGGAGAGCCTGATCAAGGCGCTGCAAGAGGGCTGGATCGCGCACGCCGCCCTCGACGTGCTGGAGAAGGAGCCGCCCTCGCACAACAATCCCATCCTCAGCATGGAGAACGTGACCCTGACCGCCCATGTCGCCTCGGCCTCGGCACGGTTCGACGAGGCACGCAAGCGCCGCGTGGGCTACGAATTGTCACTGGTGCTTCAGGGCATGTGGCCGGTAAGCTGCGTCAATCCGTCGGTACTGCAAAGCACCGCGCTCCGCCGTTGGCAGCCTGTCAGCATGGATCGCGGACCGAACAGCTAGGCGGCCGGCCGCACGACGCGCCGGAAACCGGAAGACCCTTCACCGGCGATCAACGCCGGGAAGGGAGACAACAGGGAGGAACTGATGAGGAACGACCTGACACGTCGTGACGCCTTGGCGCTGGGCCTGTCCGCTGCGACGTTCGCGGCAACCGGTGCTGCGGCGCAAACACCACCATCACAGATCAAGGCCGCCGATGTGCCGGCCCCCAAGCTCGCGATCGAGAAGGGCGCGAGCCTGCGCATGCTGCGGCCGGTGCGGTTCGTCCAGGCCGACGAGGACGTGTTTCGCGCCAATGCGGCCAAGTTCACCAAGGAGACCGGGGTCGAGGTCAAGGTCGACTTCGTCGGCTGGGAGGACATCAACCAGCAGACCGCGGTGACGGCCAATTCCGGTGCCGGCCCCGACATCATCATCGGCTTCTCCGATGCTCCGCACATCTACATCGACAAGCTGATCGAGCTGACCGACGTCGCCGACTATGTCGGCAAGCGTTACGGCGGCTGGCTGCCGCTGGCGCAGCGCTACGGCAAGAGGAACAAGAGCGACGCCTGGATCGGACTGCCGTTCGGCGCCACCGCGGGTCCGCTGATCTACCGCAAGTCGATCCTGCAATCGGTCGGCTTCGACAAGGTGCCGGAGGACCACGCCGGCATCGTCGACCTCTGCCAGAAGCTGCAGAAGGCCGGCAAGCCGGCCGGCTTCGCGCTCGGCAACGCCAAGGGCGACGGCAACGGTTTTGCGAACTGGGCACTGTGGTCACACAACGCCGCCCTGCTCGACGAAGAGGGTAACGTCACCATCAACAGCAAGGAGACGATTGCCGCGCTGAACTGGGTCAAGCAGCTCTACCCGACCTTCATCGCCGGCACGACCTCGTGGAACGACGTCAGCAACAACCGCGCCTACTCCTCGCAGGAGATCGCGCTGACCGCCAACGGCGTCTCGCTGTACTTCTCGCTGAAGAACGATCCGGCGACCAAGGCGATCGCCGACGACAGCGAGCATCAGTTGCTGCCGAAGGGCGTCGCCAAGATCTCGCCGATGGCGGGCCTGACGTTGAACGCCATGGTGTTCAAGCACAGCCAGTATCCCAACGCCGCAAAGGCCTTCCTGCAATACATGCTGGAAAAGGACCAGTACGAGCCGTGGCTCAATGCCAACTCCGGCTACTGGGCCCAGCCGCTGGCCGCCTATGCCGATGCCGCCGTGTGGTCGCAGGACCCCAAGGTGAAGCTGTTCAAGGACACCATGAACAGCACCTATTATGACGGCTACAGGGGCCCGATCTCGACGGCGACCGGCGCCGTCAGCGCCGACTACGTGCTGATTCAGATGTGCGCGTCGGTCGCGACCGGCGCTGCCACGCCGGAAGCCGCAGCCGCGGAAGCCGAACAGCGCTGCAAGCGGTACTTCCGGCGGCAGAAGTAACGGCCGGCGGCGCGGCCGTCATTGCGAGCGAAGCGAAGCAATCCGGAGCGTGTCCGCGGAGGCAGTCTGGATTGCTTCGTCGCTACAGCGCAAAGTTGCTACGCAATTTTGTCGCGAGCTCCTCGCAATGACGGCGGGGTGACCTTCAACGACAGGACAACGACACGATGTCCGTGACCACACTTCCCCCTCTCGCCCTGGCCCAGCGGCAGCCGTCCTGGCTGGTGCGCCTGTTCGACTACAAGCCGTTCCTGATCGTGATGTGCCTTGCGCCCGCGATCGGGCTGCTGGCGGTCTTCCTGACCTATCCGCTCGGCCTCGGCATCTGGCTCGCCTTCACCGACACCACGATCGGCCGCAAGGGCGACTATGTCGGCCTGGAAAACTTCCAGTATCTGCTCACCGACCCCCTGTGGTGGAACGCGGTATTCTACAGCGTGGTCTACACGGGCATAGCGACCTTCGGGAAGTTCGCGCTCGGCTTCTGGCTGGCGCTCCTGCTCAACAACCATTTTCCGTTCAAGAGCCTGCTGCGTGCGATCATCCTCCTGCCCTGGATCGTGCCGACCGTGCTCTCGGCGCTGGCGTTCTGGTGGATCTACGATCCGCAATTCTCGATCATCTCCTATCTCCTGGTCGACGTGCTGCACTGGCGGTCGAGCAACATCGACTTCCTCGGCTCGCCCTGGCCGGCGCGCTTCTCGCTGATCGTCGCCAATATCTGGCGCGGCATTCCCTTCGTCGCGATCTCGCTGCTGGCGGGCCTGCAGACCATCTCGCCCTCGCTCTACGAGGCCGCGATGCTCGACGGCGCCAGCGCCTGGCAGCGCTTCCGCTACATCACCTTCCCGATGATGATGCCGATCCTCGCCATCGTGATGACGTTCTCGATCATCTTCACCTTCACCGACTTCCAGCTCGTCTACGCCATCACCCGCGGCGGCCCCGGCAACTCCACCCATTTGCTGGCAACGCTGGCCTTCCAGCGCGGCATTGCCGGCGGCGAGCTCGGCGAAGGCGCCGCCATCGCGGTGTCGATGATCCCGTTCCTGGTGTTCGCGACGCTGTTCTCCTATTTCGGCCTGGCGCGCCGCAAATGGCAGCAGGGAGAGAGCAATGACTGATACCGTCGCGCAAGCCACACCCGACACCAAGGCGGCGCCCGACATCATGGCCTGGGATTCCGGGCTGCGGCGGCTGATGATGATCTACCTGCCGCTCGGCTGCTTCGTGCTGATCCTGCTGTTTCCGTTCTACTGGATGGCGATCACCTCGTTCAAGCCGAACGCCGAGCTGATGAACTACAAGGCGCACAATCCGTTCTGGATCTCCTCGCCGACGCTGGCGCACATCAAGCATCTCCTGTTCGACACCGCCTATCCGCGCTGGCTGTGGACGACGATGCTGGTCGCGATCGGCTCGACCACGCTGTCGCTGATCGCGAGCACGCTTGCCGCCTATGCGATCGAACGCCTGCGCTTCCGCGGCAGCCCCTATGTCGGCCTCGGCATCTATCTCGCCTACCTCGTGCCGCCGTCGATCCTGTTCATTCCGCTCGCCACCGTCGTGGTGCAGTTCGGCCTGTTCGACTCACCGATGGCGCTGATCCTGGTCTACCCGACCTTCCTGGTGCCATTCTGCACCTGGCTCCTGATCGGCTATTTCAAGTCGATCCCCTACGAGCTCGAGGAATGCGCGCTGGTCGACGGCGCGACGCGGCTCCAGATCCTGCGCAGGATCACGCTGCCGCTCGCCGTGCCCGGCCTGATCTCCGCCGGCATCTTCTCCTTCACGCTGTCCTGGAACGAGTTCATCTATGCGCTCGCCTTCATCCAGAGCGGCGCCAACAAGACCGTGCCGGTCGCGATCCTGACCGAGCTCGTCACCGGCGACGTCTACCAGTGGGGCGCGCTGATGGCGGGCTCGCTGCTCGGCTCGCTGCCGGTTGCGATCTTCTACTCGCTGTTCGTGGATTACTACGTGTCCTCGCTGACCGGCGCGGTAAAGGAGTAATCGGCGGTTGCACGCGACGATCGTGCAATCGCGATAGACTGCTCACTTCTTCCGTCCCATCATGTCACGGTGATGGCGGGTCGATCGCTGGCGCCGTCAATTTATCGCTCGAGAAAGCGAGAATTGCATGGGATCGCCAAATTCGTTATCGCGGCGCGGCTTTTGCCTGTGTTGCGTCGGCGGCGCCACGTTCGCCGCCTCCGCCGGATGGCTCACACCGCGCGAGGCCTACGCCGAGGCGCGCGGCCTCGTCAGCCTGATCAAGGACAGTGCGGCAATTTCTCCGATCACGGCCTCCAGGCTTCGCAACAATATCAGCGTGCTCGAAGGCTCCGGCGGCAACATCGCCGTCCTGACCGGGTCCGACGGCAAGCTCCTGGTCGATGCCGGCATCCGCGTGTCGCGCGCCCAGCTCACCAATGCGCTGGCCGGTCTCGGCACCGATCCCGTCACCCATCTCGTCAACACCCACTGGCATTTCGACCATGCCGACGGCAATGAGTGGCTGCATTCGGCCGGCGCGAAGATCATCGCACACGAGAACACCCGGAAGCACCTCCTCGGCGTTCAGCGCGTCGAAGACTGGGACTACAATTTCCTTCCGCTCGGACCCGGCGGGATTCCGAGCGAAGTGTTTGCCGGCAGCCACAAGCTCGGTCTCAACGGCGCCTCGATCAGCCTGAAATATTTCGGGCCCGCACACACCGACAGCGACGTCTCCGTCACCTTCGTGGAAGCCAACATCGTCCACGTCGGCGACACATTCTGGAACGGCATCTATCCGTTCATCGACTATTCGACCGGCGGCAGCATCGACGGGATGATCGCGGCATGCGACGCCAATCTCGCGGCGACCGACAAGGATACGATCATCATTCCCGGTCATGGCAAGCCGGTCAGCAACAAGGCCGAGCTTCAGGCGTTCCGCGACATGCTGGTCGCGATCCGCGACAACGTCGCCCGGCTGAAGGCGCAGGGACGCACCCGGGACGAAACCGTCGCGGCGAAGCCAACCGCGGCCTTCGACGCGCAATGGGGGCAGTTCGTGATCGACCCCGGCTTCTTCACCAGGCTGGTCTACCAAGGCGTTTGAGGAGCGGACGACTGACGTCCGACCACCGAGTTTAACGGGGAGACCGACATGAGCATCGCAGAATTCACACCGGCGCCAGCCCGGCTCGATCGGCGGCGCCTGATTCTCGGATTGTCCGGGATGGCTGTTGCCGCGGCTCCGCAGGCTGCATCGGCCAAGTCGCAAGCCGGCGCGCAAGGCGGCGGCTATCCGGTCGTCCATCATCGAACCACGACCGTCGACGGCATCAGGATCTTCTATCGCGAGGCGGGTCCGAAGGACGCACCTGCGGTACTGCTGTTGCACGGCTTCCCGACCTCGTCGCACATGTTTCGCAACCTGATCCCGGCACTGGCCGACCGCTACCACGTGATCGCTCCCGACTACCCCGGCTACGGCCAGAGCGACATGCCGCCGCGCGCGTCGTTCAAGTACACGTTCGACCGTTTCGGTGAGCTCGTCGACGGCCTGCTCGATCAGCTCGGCGTGACCCGCTATGCGATGTATGTCATGGATTACGGCGCTCCCGTGGGCTGGCGGCTGGCGCTCAAGCATCCCGAGCGCGTCAGCGGCCTGATCGTGCAGAACGGCAACGCCTATGACGAAGGGCTGAAGAAGTTCTGGGATCCGATCAAGCAATACTGGGCCGACGGATCCGATGCGAGCCGGCAGGCGTTGATGAAGCTCGTCACGCTGGAGACCACGAAATTCCAGTACACCGACGGCATGTCCGACGTCAGCCGGATTTCACCGGACAACTGGGTGCACGATCAGGCGCTGCTCGACCGTCCCGGCAACAGCGAAATCCAGATGGACCTGTTCTACGACTACCGGACCAATCTGCCGCTGTATCCCGCGGTGCAGGCCTACTTCCGCAAGCACAAGCCGCCGACACTGATCGTCTGGGGCAAGAACGATTTCATCTTTCCCGCCGACGGCGCCCATCCCTACAAACGCGACCTGCCCCAGGTGGAATTTCACCTCATCAACACCGGCCATTTCGCGCTCGAGGACAAGTTCGACGAAATGGTCCCGCTGATCCGCGACTTCCTCGCCCGCAAGATCGCCTGATCCTTTCGGAAGGAACGGCCATGTACGCCCCCCTCGACTGCATGGCCGTTCTGGCGGCCTCCACATTGTTTGCAGCGACTGCCGTCGCCCAGACCGCCAGAGACGTGCGTGGCCCCTCCCCGCTGGTTGCGATCGAAAACGAGGCGCCCGCCCGGCTGATCGTCGATCCGCCGCTCGCCGAGCAGTTGGCGCGAGGCCTCGTCTTCATCCAGTATGCGACGGAAAACCTGCGCGTGGTGCCGGTGTTCGGTAAGGGCGCGCTCGACGTATCGCCACGCATCGGCCACGTCCACGTTACGGTCGACGACGCGCCGTGGCATTTTGTCGATGCCAGTGGCGAGACCGTGATCGTGGTCGGACTGAAGCCGGGCCCGCACAAGGTGCTGTTCGAGCTGGCCGATCCCACACACCGCGTGATCGACAGCAAGACGGTCAGCTTCGAGATTCCACCACAGCCAAAGCCGGCGCCCTCGCCGGCGCGGTAAAGGAGTAGGACGAATTCAAGCCTGTGAGGCGCACGAAACGCGCCCGGATCGCGTTCTCGGGCGCCTTTACAGACGACGATCTGCTGCATAGGCTCCAGAACATTATTTTTTGATTTTTTGGAGCATTTGACATGAAGACATTGGTGTTGACCGTCATCGCTGTTCTGTTTCTCGTCCCCGTTGCGTCGAGCGCGCAGGCCCAAACCGGAACGTCGACTGCAACCAAGAAGAGCAGCAAGCAACCACAGACCAAAAATCTGCCGCGGTGCAGCCGCGCAAATCAGATGGCCGGCAAACCGTGTTACGGCGGGTAGCGCCGAGCAAGGAGTGACAAAACCCCGGCAACGCGCCGGGGCTTTGGCTGCGGCCTTTGGCCCGCTTTCACAAAACTGAAACAAGGGATCCGCATAAGGCATGCGTCCGCCAACAGGAGACGCACATGCGCGCGAGTTTTCTTGCCACCGTCGCTACGATCATTCTCACCGCGAGCACGGCGCTCGCGCAGAGCGAAGGTGAATTCCCGGCGAAGCTCGCCGGCCACGTGGTGATGCCGGCCGAATCGTTCATCGACGCGCCGGCGGATGCGCCCGCCGATCTCAAGACCTCCGGAAAGTACACCACCGGCAAGCGCGTCGACGCGCTCGGCACCGTGATGGGCAAGTCCTATGAGCGGGCGACCGGCGTATCGCTGCCGTTCAAGGGCCAGCCGCTCCAGGGCCATTCCGGCATCAAGACCATGCCCGACGGCAGCTTCTGGGTCATCACCGACAACGGCATGGGCGCGCGCGCCAACTCGCCGGACTCGATGCTGTATCTCAACCGCTACAAGATGGATTGGGCGAGCGGCAAGATCGAGCGGCAGGAGACGATCTTCCTGCACGATCCCGACAGACGCGTGCCGTTCCGCATCGTCCATGAGGACACGCAGAAGCGCTACCTCACCGGCTCCGACTTCGACACCGAAGGTTTCCAGATCATCGGCGATACTTTCTGGATCGGCGACGAGTTCGGCCCCTACATCCTCAAGGCCGACAAGACCGGCAAGATCCTCGGTGTGTTCGAGACGGTTGCCGACGGCAAGCCGGTGCGTTCGCCCGATCATTGGGCAGTGGCGACGCCGGGCGCGCCGGGCGCGACCTACACCAACGTCAACCTGCGCCGCTCCAAGGGGTTTGAGGGCTTTGCCTCGTCCAAGGACGGCAAATTCCTCTACGGCCTGCTCGAGGGGCCGCTGTGGGATTCCGACAAGAAGGACTGGGAGAAGGTCGACGGCAAGGAAGCTTCCCGCATCCTCGAATTCGACGTCGCCGCGGAAAAGTTCACCGGCCGCTACTGGCAATATGTGTTCGAGCAGAACGGCAACGCCATCGGCGACTTCAACATGATCGATCAGGCCTCCGGCCTCATCATCGAGCGCGACAATGGCGAAGGCACGGCCGACAAGGCCTGCCCGCAGGGCACTCGCGGCGACAACTGCTTCCCTGATCTCGCCAAATTCAAGCGCGTCTACAAGATCGAGCTCACCGAGGCCAACGTCGGCAAGCCCGTGCGCAAGATCGGCTATATCGACCTGTTGAAGATCCGGGATCCCGACAAGAAGGCGCGCAAGCCGCTGAACGACGGCGTCTACACCTTCCCGTTCTTCACCATCGAGAACGTCGATCGCGTCGACGACACCCACATCATCGTCGGCAACGACAACAACCTGCCGTTCTCGTCCAGCCGCGATCCCAACAAGGCCGACGACGACGAGTTCATGTTGCTCGAGGTCGCGGATTTTCTGAAGGCGAAGTAAGGCCCTTCTCTCTCAACACGGTCATCGCCCGGCTTGACCGGGCGATCCAGTACTCCGTGACAGGAGTACTTGAATCGAGAGGCCGCGGAGTACTGGATGCCCCGCCTTCGCGGGGCATGACAACGGAGCTACCTCACCGTAAACTCCACCGGGATCGAAAAGCTCATCGCGCCGTTCTTGATCTCGTCGGGAAACGGAGGGAACGGTGAGGCTTGGCGGATCATCGACATGGCCTGGGCGTCGAAGGCGGCAACGCCGGAGGAGCCGCCGAGACGGCTCGACGTGACCTGCCCGCTGCGGCCGAGGGTGAAGCTCAGCCGGGCCACGCCGCGCTGACCGCCGCCACCGGACGGATATTGGTGGAAACGCATCAGATGCGCGCGGACGCGTTGATTGTAGGACGCGATCGCCGAGGCCACCGCGCCCGCGCTCATCGCGGACGCCATGGGCGCCTCGCGCTCGGCGCGCGGCGGCGCGCTGGTGCGCGGCGCGGGCGTCGCCTCCGAGGGCTTTTTTGACTCGCGGCGAACGATCTTCGGCTTCTCCGGCACAGGCTTTTCAACCGGCACGATCTTCGCGGGCTCCGGCCTGGCTGGTGTCGGCTCCAGCTTCTGCTCAGGCGGCGCCACCACGTCAGGCTTGTCCTGCGGCGGTGTCGGCGCGATGGTCTCTTCGACGGCTTGCCGCTGCGCGGGCTCCGGCGGCGAAGCGTCGGCCTCCTGCATCACCGGCCCGGGCGCGACGTCGTCCGGCATTAGCTGCGGTGCCGAGGTCACCGACGCCATGTCGACCATGATCGCCGGGAGGCTGACACCATGCTCCGGTTGCGACTTAAGCCAGCTCATCGCAAGCAGCGCGGCAGCGACATGCAACGCCACGATCACCGCGGCGGAGACGCCCCAGCGGGCGCCCTCGCACTCGCCGAGCGGCTCGTGCAGGGCAAAGGCGCTCGCGGCCATCAGCCGCGTCCGTCGAGGCCGACCAGGGCGACCTTCAAGTAGCCGGCATTGCGCAAGCTGTTCATCACCTCCATCAGATCGCCATAGGAGACGGCCTTGTCGGCGCGGAGATAGATGCGCTCGTCCTTGCGGCCCCTGGTGGCGACGTCGAGCGAGGAACTGAGCGCCTCGCGAGCCACGACGTCTTCGCCGACGGCAATCGAGAGGTCCGGCTTCACGGTGACGAACACCGGCTTGTCCGGCCGCGGCGCCGGCTCGGCGGCGGTTGCCGGCAACTCGACGCCGATGTCGACGGTGGCGAGCGGTGCGGCCACCATGAAGATGATCAGCAGCACCAGCATCACGTCGATGAACGGCGTGACGTTGATCTCATGGATGACGTCGAGATCATCGGGGTCGGCGCGCTTGAGCGGCGATCCCGAACCTGCGCCGAGCTTCGCGGCCATGGCCTACTCCGCCGCCCGCGACAGGCGAAAATCGCGGTGGTCGCGCTCGCGACTCACCAGCAGCATCAGTTGTGCCGAGGCATCGCCAAGCAGCGCGCGGTAATTGGCGATGCCGCGGACGAGATGATTGTAGATCACGACCGCCGGGATCGCGGCCACGAGGCCGAGCGCGGTGGCGAGCAGCGCCTCCGCAATGCCGGGCGCAACCACCGCAAGGCTGGTGGTGTGGCTCTCGGAGATGCCGATGAAGGCGTTCATGATGCCCCACACCGTGCCGAACAGGCCGACAAACGGCGCGGTGGCGCCGATGGTCGCGAGCACGCCGGTGCCGCGCGCGATCTGCCGCGACATCGCCGCCTCGACCCGCTCCAGCCGCAGCGCCACGCGCTCCTGAAGACCGTCGTCGACAATGCCGCCGGAGAGCTCGGCCTCCTTCGCGCAGGACTGGATGAGCTGGGCAACCGCGTCATGCGCGTCCCCGGTCCGCGCCGCCGCCTCCGCCAGCTTCATCCGGCCCTCGAGCGCGCGCGTCCGCTGCACGGCAAGCACGCTCTTGCGGCGCAGCTCGACGGTCTTGGCGAGCCACACCGTCCACGTCACCAGCGAGGCGACGGCCAGCCCGATCATCACCGCCTTCACGATGATGTCGGCACCGAGGAACATGCCCCAGGGCGACAGATTACGCGGCAACAGCGCTTCGTCGATCGCGAAGGCCGGAGCCGGCGCGAGCGCCAGCGCGATGGTTAGGATCACGTGCCGAAGCCTGGAATTGCCTTGCATCCTGATCACCCGACAGACAGAAGGAAGCTATGCCGCGATCCGGCCCGAAAGCTGGCGAAACCGCACGAGCTGATCCGCACGCAGCGCCCGGGTCTCGTCGCGGCCGACGAAGACCTTGAACATGATGCCGCCGTCGGCATTGACGAAGGCGATGAAGGCCGAATTCTTGCCCATGAAGGGACGCTCGACGAAGGCGATGCCTGCGCAACGCTCATGGCGCAGATGGCCATGCAGGCCCTTCGGCTGCATCAGGTTGAAATAGCCGCGGCCGATCTCGCCCGCGGGAATTGATCCGGTGAATTCGAAGATCGCGTCATCCGTGTGCACGATCAGCGTGACCTCGCCCCATTGTGCGATGTCCTGCATGGCGGCGGCAAAATGCTCGCCGCCTCCCATGCGCACCATCGACGAGGGCAGCGCCTCGATCACCGCACGCGAGGTGACCTTGCGATCGCGCGCGACGTCCTCGATCACCGCGCCGGGATTGTCGGCCATGTACGCCTTGAGATCGGCGAGATCGGTGCTCAACATGTCCAGCTCCTCTCCTGCGTCGCGGCCTCAAGCGGCCGCGGCCTTGCCTTCGCTCTGGATCACCTCGAAGCCCTCGAACTTGGGATGGCCCAGATAGAGGCTCTCGCCGGTCCGATTGTCGGCGCGGGCATGGGCGCGGCGGAATTCCTCGGAGCGCGTCCAGGCCTCGAACGCCGCCTTGTCGACCCAGGTGGTGTGCGACGAGTAGAGCGTGTGGTCCTCGGCCTCGGGGCCCTTCAGGAGATGAAACTCGACGAAGCCCGACATGCTGCCGAGATAGGATTCGCGCGTGGCCCAGACCGTTTCGAACGCGGTCTCCGCGCCCTTCTTCACCTGGAAACGATTCATGGCGATGAACATAAAAGTCTCTCCTTCTGATCAAGATGACAACGCGCCGAAACCGCGCTGGAACATCAGCGCGGCCCGGCAGAGATTGCTGGCGTTGCGACGCCTGTCGGCTCACGCACCTCCAAAGTGGATCTTCATGCCGGCCTTGTAGACCCTGCCCGGTCCCGGGCTCGACCACAGCACGTCGTTCTGCGTGGTGCCGTCGGTCGAGCTGCCGGGAATGGCGTAAGGCCGGTAGTACTGGTTCAAGAGGTTGTCGATCGAGGCCGACAACACGATGTCCCTGGTCGCGTTGTAAGTCAGGTACAGGTTGACCAGCTCGTAGCCGGTCGCGGGCAGATAGCCGGCGGGCACGTCGTTGTTGGGACCGTACGAGGCCCACTGCGCCGTCAGGATCAGCGTACGATCGAGCAGGCGGACGCCGCCGGTCGTGACGACCTTGCGCGGGGTGATGGTCGCAAGCCCGATATTGGTCGCGACGTTCTTGCCCTGGATGTAGTGACCGGCAACACCGATGAACCAGTCGCCGGCATCGTACATCGTCTCCGCCTCGAAGCCCTGGATGCGAGCATTGGCGATGTTCTGGTACTGATAGAACTGGCTGAACGAGCCGAATGGCGGCACCGCGACCGGCGCCGAAGCAACGAGGTCGATGTAATCGCTGACATCGTTGCGGAACAGATTGATCTTGCCGCGGAACGAATCGTTGGCGCTGAAGATGTTGTCGTACTTCAGGTTGATGCCGACTTCCTTGTTCTTGCCGACCTCGGGGCGAAGGTTCGGGTTCGGCAGGAAGCAGAACAGGCCGCTGGTGCCGTCGGGACAGGGAAAGAAGGCCGGTCCGCCGCCGGTCGCATGCGCGCCGGAGATCACGGTCTCGGTGATCGAAGGGGCACGATAGCCCTCGGCATAGCTGACATAAGGCTGGAAGCCCGGGACCGGCGTCACGCCCAGGGTGATCTTCGGCGAGAAGCGGTCGCCGCCGCCGCTGGTCTTGCCGGAATCCAGGTCATAGCGATCGTAGCGAATCGCGCTCACCGCCTCGAACCAGGTGCTGTAATTCTGCTTCAACTGGAGGAAGCCGCCCGACACGGTGCGGATGCCGCTCGGCGTGGTGATGTTGGAATTGCCGCGGCTGTCGGTCGTGATCACGTCGTCCTGGAATGCGTCGACGCCCCAGGTGAGCGCATTGCGCCAGTCGCCGACATTGAAGCGTGTGGTGTTGTTGACGTCGATGCCATAGGTGTTGAGGACGTAGCCGCGCTTGTCGCCGACGCAGCCCGAGACGTTGTTGCCGAAGCCGCCGTTGCAATAGGTCGATGTGGTTGTGCCGTAGTGATAAGTCTTGGTCTGGTCGTTGTCGGTGCGATTGCCGTAGACCGACATATGCCAATCGAACAGATTGTCGCTCGGAAGCGAGTAGTTCCAGGTGATGGTCCCGGTGTAGTTCTTGGCATCGGACGCGTAGACCGACGACCCGCGATTCAACGCAATCAATGCCTGGGTGGTCGTCGGACCGCGATTGAACTGGCCGATGTCGTATTGATAATCCTGGAACACGGCGCCGAACTTGACCTCGTGACCGAGGGCCGGCCGCACCGTGAGCTTCATCAGCCCGCTCTCGACCTGGTTGCCGGTGTTGCCGATCTCGGTGCCGTTGCCGTCCTTGTAATTGCCCTGCGTGCGGTAGACCGCGCCGCCGAAGATATCGACATCGGGCGTGGCGCGCACGCCGCCGAACACCGAGCCGAGGCCGCGATTGTTGTTGGAGCCGTAGAATCCGGAGAGATCGACACCCCAGCGCTCGCCGGGACGCAGCACGTCGTTGATGTCCTTGGTGCGGAACGAGACCAGGCCGCCGATCGCGCCGGAGCCGTAGATATTGGCGGTCGGTCCCCGCACGACGTCGACGCCGCCGATCAATTCAGGATCGAGAAAGAAGGAGCCGTTGGCATTGTGGCCGGTGCGCTGATAGTTCTGCCGCGCGCCGTCGACGACGACCGCGACGCGGCCGAAATCCTGCAAGCCGCGAATGTTGATGACGGTCGCGGGATCGTCGCCGCGCTCCTGGAACGAAACACCGGGAACCGCATAGAAGATGTCCGACAGCCGGTTCGGCTGAAGACCCTGGATCTGGTCGAGCGAAATGGAGCTTACGGGCGCGAGCGCATCGATCGCGCGCTCCCTGGTCTTGGTTGCGGCGACCGTGATGGTGTCGAGCGTCTGCACCGGCGCGGCGCTGCCCGCCTGCGCACGGGCGTTCAAGACGTCAGGCGTTGCCTGCTGAGCGGCTAGCGGCTTGCGCTTGGCCTGCTTCGGCCGATCCGGCGACGCATGTTCGGCCTGCGGCGATGCGATCTGCGCGAGACCGCTCCCCGTCGTCACTGCCGCGATTGAAACCACCGACGCGCCCAAAATCAAGGCGCGCGAATACCTAGCCCCGTCAGCCATATCAGCCCCAGCCTGCACTTCACTTTAGTTTTTGGAGTCGTTTGGCTGGCGTGCGTTCGCAAAGCGAACGACTGGCTGGCTGATCTTCTTAAGACGCGGGCATGTTGCCCGCTGTCATGATTGGTAACGTGGCAACACTCTGACGGTCAATGACGTCTGGTTGCAGTTTATATCGATTGTAAATTTCCGCCGTTGGAATGCGCCCGATGCCGCCTATACAAACAGGCAGCATCTGAAATTTCGAAGGCGCATCACACGGGCAATGTCAGCAACATCCGGAGACAGCGGCAGCGGCGCGGCAGGGCCGGCAGAAAGTCCTTCCGCGACAACGAGAACCCTCACCGTGCGAGGGAGCCGGATCGACAGCCGCGAGCTCTTTGCGCACGAGCGCGAGATCACCATCGCGCATGGCGAGGACGCCTATCGCCTGCGTTTGACCTCGCAGAACAAGCTGATCTTGACGAAGTAACCTGCAATGACATTTTGCCGCACCCTCACACAGATCCTGCTGACCGGTACGATCGCAGTCGCATCCGCCGCACACGCCGCTGGGATCACCGTGCATGACGCCCGCAATCGCGACGTCGCTGTTGCCGACGTCGCACGCACGGTCTCGATCGGCGGCGCCATCACCGAGATCCTCTATGCGCTCGGGCTCGAGAGCCGGCTGGTCGGCGTGGACACCACGAGCCTTTATCCGGCGGCGGCGCTGCACGACAAACCCAACGTCGGCTACATGCGCCAGATCTCGGCCGAGGGCGTGCTCGGCCTCAATCCCACGCTGATCCTGGCGATCCAGGGATCGGGCCCGCGCGAGACCATGGACATCCTGGAGACGGCGAAGGTGCCGCTGGTGCTGGTGCCCAAAACCTTCTCCGAGGACGGCCTGATCGAGAAGATCAAGCTGGTCGGTCACGCCATGGGCGTGGATGCACGCGCCGAATGCCTCAGCGCCGCAGTCGGCGCCGATCTCGCCCAGCTCCGCGCGCTGCGCGCCAAGGTGAAAAAGCCGGTGCGCGTGATGTTCGTGATGTCGCTGCAGAACGGGCGTGCCATGGTCGCCGGCCACAAGACCGCAGCCGACGAGATCATCCAGCTCGCCGGCGCGGCGAACGCCGTCGACGATTACGACGGCTACAAGATCATCGGCGACGAGGCGATCGTGGCGGCAAAACCCGACGTGGTGCTGTCGATCGAGCGCGGCAACGAGTCGCTCCAGGCCGGCGCGGTCTATGCCCATCCCGGCTTCGCGCTGACGCCGGTCGCGGCCAACAAGAGCTTCATTACCATGGACGGGCTTTATCTGCTCGGCTTCGGGCCGCGCACGGCGGCGGCCGCGCGCGATCTCTCCGTAAAACTCTATCCGGCATTGGCCGACCAGGGCGGCGCGTTCACGTCGGCTCTGTCAGCGGCAAATTGCCGGCAATGAGCGTCGCGATCGGGGCCGAGGCGCGACGCCCGCAGCGCCACGCCGGCGCGAGACGGCGGTCCGCATCGTTCGCGATTCCTCTTCTGCTCGCGGTGCTCGCGGCCACCGCGGTCGTCGCACTGACCGTGGGCGCGGCCGGCATTCCCCTTTCCCGTCTACCTGCTGCGCTCGGCGTCATGAGCAGCACGACCGCCGATGCGATGACGGCGCGCGACCAGCTCGTGCTGTGGTCGATCCGCATTCCCCGGATTGCGGCGACCGCGATGGTCGGCGGGCTGCTCGCCGCGGCCGGCGCGATCATGCAGGGCCTGTTCCGCAATCCTCTCGCCGATCCGGCCCTGGTCGGCGTCTCCAGCGGCGGCGCGCTGGCCGCTGCAAGCGCGATCGTCTTCACGGACTCGCGTTTCGGCGAGACGTTGCGCGTCCTCCAGACCGAGCTGCTGCCGCTCGCCGCCTTCGCGGGCTCGCTGGCGACCACCGCGATCCTCTACGGCATCTCCAGCCGCTCGGGGCGGACCTCAATTGCGATCTTCCTGCTCGCCGGCGTCGCCATCACCGCCATCACCAATGCCGGCATTGGCTTGCTGGTGTTCATCGCCGACGACCGCCAGCTTCGCGACATCACATTTTGGCTGCTCGGCTCGATGAGCGGCGCGACCTGGACCAAGGCCGCGGTGCTCGCGCCGATCCTCGCCATCGGGCTTGCCGCCTGCGCCTTCATCGGACGCGGCCTCGATCTGCTGGTGCTTGGCGAGGCTGACGCCTTTCACGGCGGCGTCGACGTCGAGCGCCTCAAGCGGATCTCGATCGTCATGGTTTCCGCCATGACCGGGGTTGCGGTGTCGATCAGCGGCGTCATCGGCTTCGTCGGCATCGTCGTGCCGCATCTCCTTCGCCTCGTCATCGGACCGGCGCATCGCCTGCTGCTGCCGGCTTCGGTGCTGCTCGGCGCCATCCTGATGGTCGGCGCCGACACGCTGGCGCGCACCATCGTGGCGCCGGCGGAGATGCCGATCGGCATTCTGACCGCGGCGGTCGGCGCCCCGGTCTTCTTGGGGATCCTGCTGCGGCAACGCGGGCTCGCCTCGCTATGAGCACGGTGATCGAGGCGCGACACTTAAGCAAGCGCGCCGGCCGCGCGAAGCTGCTGGATGGCGTCGGCCTCACGGTTGCGGCCGGCGAGATGGTCGCCATCATCGGCCCGAACGGCGCCGGCAAGTCCACGCTGCTGCGGCTGCTCTCCGGCGACCTCCGTCCGAGCCAGGGCGAGGTACGGCTGAAGGAGCGCGACATCGGCAGCTACACGCCGCGCGAGCTTGCCGCGCGACGCGCGATGCTGTCCCAGCACATCAACGTCACCTTCCCCTTCACCGTCGAGGAGATCGTGCTGATGGGTGCGGGCGAGCGCAGCGCGCGCGAGGCAGGCAAGCTCGTCGATGCCGCGCTGGACGAGGTGGGGCTGGCGCATTTCCGCGAACGGCAATTGCCGACGCTGTCGGGCGGCGAGCAGCAGCGCACCCATTTCGCCCGCGTGCTGGTGCAGCTCGCCTGCGGCGAGGCCGAGCATGGACCGGGGCTTCTGTTGCTGGACGAGCCAACCTCGAGCCTGGATCTGCGCCACCAGATCGACCTCGTCCAGGCCGCGCGCCGCCGCGCTGGCACCGGCACCGCCGTGATCGCGATCCTGCACGATCTCAACCTGGCGATCCGCTTCGCCGACCGGCTGGTCGTGCTGAGCGGCGGCAAGCTCGCCGCCGACGGCCCGCGCACCGAGGTCGTCACGCGCGAGACCATCCGCGACATCTTCGAGATCGACGCCGTCGTCCACCAGGCCGACGGCGTTCCTTACGTGCTGCCGCAATCGATGCGGGCGGCTGCGTCTGCGGCGAGGATTTAACCCGCCGGCACGATCACCATGCCCTTGTCCTTCGGCCAGCGGATGCGCCAGGCGAAGTTGACGTCCCTGACCTCGCCGGGCTTGGCGTCGAACGACCATTCCAGCACGCCGCGCTTGTCGCGAATGTTGCTCGCGGTCGGCGGCGTGGTCGAGGGCAGCATCTCGACGACGATGTCCTCGTTCTCGCTGACCGGCAGCTGATCCTCGATCGCGACACGAATCGGAAAGTCGTGACCGTTGCGAACGGTGGTCTTGAACGAACGCTCGTCGGTCTTCGACGTCGTGACGAGCAAGCCGGCCGAGCCTTCGTTGCGCTTCAGCACAGCGCGCTCGATCTTGACCTTGTCGTCGGCGCCGAAGCCCAGCCGCACGATGTCGTCCTTGGCCGAGGCCGAGATCTTGCCGCGGCCGACGAAGACGCCGTCGCGATAGATCGCGACCTTGCCCGGCAGCAATGTCGCCTCATCGGTCTGCTTGAAGCTGGCTTCGAGGAACGCGGTCGGGTCCATCACAGGTGCCGCGCGCACGGCGAGGTCGGCCGGCACACTCATGGACGCGATACGCAGGCTCTTCGCGCCCTCGGCAGCGCCGAGGCTGACGCGGCCGGGAATCCTGAACGTGGCCTGGAAGTCGCCGATCTCGGCGACCGCCTGCTGCTCGTCGGCACGCTCACGCGGTTCAGGCGCTTCGGCGAGCTTGGACATGGGCTCGAACTGCGCCGAGCGCTGGCGGACAGTTGGCGCGGGCCGCGCCAGATCGGAGGCCGCACCGAGCGCCATTGGTTTCGGCGGTTGCGGATATTGCGCGACCAGCGAGCCCAGCTCCGGCGCACTGCCGCCGCGGCTGACGCGGACCGTGGAGACGCCAAGCGTGACGTTCGACCAGTCCTCGCCGGTCGACTGCGTGATTTCGGCACGGCGGACCAGCTCCAGCTGCGGCTTGCGGTCCTTGGCGCCGGTGTCGAGCCGGGCGTCGTAAAGCGGCAGCCAGCGCGCGTTACGCACATTGTAAGTGACCCGCAACGTCGCCTTGGCCGCGGCCGGCGCGGCGATGTCCATACGGACTTCGAGCTTGCTCGGCGGTTTGGCCTTGCGCTCGACTTCGAGCTGGGCGATCTGCCGATCGATCTCGCGCATCTTGCGCGTGGTGTCGCGAACGGCGGTATCGGCGCTCGCAATTTCCTCGCCGACCGCGGCGAAGGCCGTGCGCCATTCGGCGATCGGCCGCGCCTCGCCCTTGTCGCCGATGCCCGCGGGGGACGCTTCCGCAAAGTGCTCCGCAAATTTGCGCCGGGCATTGGCTGAGTCGATCGCGCCTTGCAGGTCGGCGCGCTGGTCGTTCAGGGCCTCGATGCGCTTGTCCAGCTCGGGCAGGTTGACCGGCGCCGCACGCGGCGTTCGCGCATCGATCGTGCCGATGGTGAGCTTTGCACCACCCTCACCCTCCACCCGGATGGAGGAGGTATCGAGACCAAGCGGGAAGTCCTTGGCAACGAGCGTCGAGTCACCGGACGGCAGGTCGACCGTGATGATGCGAGTGACGGTGGCACCATCCGGGTAAACCGTGACGGTATCGATGGCCGATGTGGCGTCCACATCGGCGGCCCATGACGGCAACGCGAATGCCGTGGTCACCAGAACCAGGCTCGTCGTCGCCAGACATTTCGCGGTGATGCGCATGAAGTCCCTCCTGCCGGTATCGCCGCGCCGCCAGCCGGACGCGCGATCAAATGCCTCGCCATCGTGGTGAGACGCGGCAGGGAAGGAACTGGTTCGATTGGGGTTTCCGTGGGGCGCCGCTGCGGCGGCACCATGGCCGCGGAACGCGTCGCGCGCCGAGCTTCACATTTGGGTCGGCGAACCCTGGCCGAAGATGCGGCGGAGCAGATCGGTCACGTTGCGGGCGCCGGCCTTCTTCAGAATGCTGGCACGGTAGCCCTCCACCGTCCGGGCGCTCAGATGCATGCGCCGGGCGATCTCCTTGTTGGTGAGGCCGACCGCAAGGTGCTCGAGCACGTCGCCTTCGCGCGCCGTCAGGGGCTCGCAGCCGGACAACCAGCGCTGGCGGTTTGAGTTGGGCTGCCCGAACTCGTCGATGGCGGCATCGATCCGGTTGACGACGTCGCGGGTGCGGAACGGCTTTTCGATGAAGTCGGCCGCGCCGCTCTTGATCGCGTCGACTGCCATGGCGATGCTGCCGTTCGCCGAAGTCACCAGGACCGGCGCCATGCAATTCTCCTCGCGCAGCCGCCTGAGCACGTCGAGGGCGGAGCGATCCGGCGGCATCTCGAGCAGCACGCAGGCCGGCATCCGCGCCCTCGCTTCCGAGAGCAGGGACGCGCCGTCGGCGAAGCAGATCACGTCATAGGCGCTCTGTTGGAGCGCGGCGGAAAGTTGTTCGCGGGAGGCGGCGTCGGTGTCGATGACGAATACCTCGCCCTTGGAAAGCATGTTCCCCGGCATAATCCCGATCCAGCAATGTCTTGGTCAAATGATCCGAGACGGCCGGGGCCTCATCGCGCCCGGCGTCATGAGCACGGCATTCACGCCCGTGCTTCGGTTTCCCTTATGTATGTTCCGTCATGTTCCCGGATTTGACGGAACGGGACAGAAACTTTACATTTCGGGACATCTGCGGGAATGGCTGGCAGGAACGGTTTGCATGACCGACCTCATTCGCAGCGCAGGCTTGAGCTATTACCCGGAGGTCGCCCGGTCGGTCGGGCTCGACCCCAAACAGATGATGCGCAAGGTCAGGCTGCCGCTGACCTGCCTCGACAAGCCGGATACCCCCATTGCCGTGACCGGCCTGCGCCGCCTGCTCGAACTATCGGCACAGATGTCCGGCGCCGAAGATTTCGGCTTGCGCCTCGCCGAACGCGGCGGCCTGACCAACTTCGGCGCGGTCGGCCTGATCGTGCGCGAACAGGCGACCGTCGGCGAAGCGATCGAGGCGTTTTCGCGTTTCATCCATATCCATCATGACGGCATGCGGCTTGACGTTGCACGCAACAAGCAGACCGTGACCGTCGCACTGCATCTGCGCGGACGGCAGCCGAGCGCGCCGCGCCAGTCGATCGACATGGCGCTCGGCAGCGTCCACCGCATCATCCAGTCGCTGTTCGGTCATGACTGGCGGCCGCAGGAGGTGCATCTGCATTATCCGCCGCCGCACGACCGCAAGCGCTACCGCGACTTCTTCGGCTGCCGCGTGACGTTCAACGCCGAGGACGACGCGATCCTGCTGTCGGTGCACGACATGGAGCGCCGGATCCCGAGCGCGCATCCGCTGATCGCGAGCTATCTGCGCAAGCGGATCGAGGCGATCGAGACGCGTCCGGCAAGCTGGGAGGAGAAGGTCGACGAGGTCGTGCGCCTGCTGCTCGCCAGCGGCGACTGCACGGTCGAGCGCGTGGCCGAGCATCTCGCCTGCACCCGCCGCACTATCCACCGCCACCTCGCCGCGTCAGGCACCAGCTTCTCGGCCATCCTCGACGCGCAGCGCGCCGATCTCGTCGTCAAATTGATCGACGACCCCGGCCGGCCGCTGGCCGATATCGCCGCGCAGCTCGGCTTCTCCGCGCAAAGCGCGATGGCCCGCTGGTTCCGCGGCCGCTTCGGCTGCACCATCACCGCATGGCGCAAGGGCGTGCGCCCGTTGGCCAAGCCGGCCGACGTGCCTTCGGCATCCGCGGCTTAGCTCTATCGTGCCGGAGCGGGCAGGCCCATGATGGCCAGTGCGCGCCGGCTGTTGCCGGCGAGCAGCGGGCCGAACGCAATCGCAAAGCCGAGGAACGCGACGACCCAGCCGCAGGCGGCAATGTGCAGCAGTGCATCGGCATGCGCAGGCCACACCACGGCAGCAACCCGCGCCAGCGCCGCGGCGATGATCGCGACGTAGATACCTTGTGTCGCCGGCGAGGCCGTCAGGGTCTGTCCGGTGTGGCCGAGGCTCGCACGCGTCATCACCGCGAGCGTCATCGTTCCGGCGGCGCCCGCCATCCAGGCGTGAATCCCCGCGCTCGGCGGCAACGCACCGAACACGGCCAACGCATGCAGGAGGAAACCGAGCGGCACGAAGACATAGCCGACATGCAGGATCAGGAGCAGCCGCTCGCGCGAGGTGCGGTCGCCAGCCCAGCGCGCAAGCCGCACCAGATGCAGCACGCCGACGAGCGCCATCGCGGCACCGGTCACCACATTCAACGGCGCCACGATCCACGAGATCAGCGCCAACGCGCTCAATGCGATCACCGCGCCATCGAAGCGGCCGAACGGGACCGGCAGGCGGCCGGGATTGAACTTGACCAGCCAGTTGCGGGTGAAGCTCGGAATGATGCGGCCTCCGATCAGCGCGATCAGCAGCACGACCACGCCGATGCCGACGCGGATGCTGATATCGGCCGCGCCCGCGTAGTGCGCTTCGAGATGAAAGCCGACATTGCCGGTGAGCAGCACGAGCACCAGGATCACCACGGGAAGGTTGCGCCAATTGCCGCCCGCGATGATCTCGCGCGTCGCGGCGGCGACGACCAGCGCCAGGAACGCGGCATCGACGACAAGCGCGAACGCCCAGCCGACCTCGGCGGACAGCGTCACCGCGAGGCGGCCGGCCAGCCACACCGCCAGCAACGCGCCCAGCGACGTGCCCTGGATCGGCAGCCGCCCGGTCCAGTTCGGGATCGCCGTGAACAGGAACCCGGTGATGACCGCCGGCAGGAAGCCATAGAGCATCTCGTGGACGTGCCAGTCGCGCGGCGCGAAGGCTGACGTCACCGACAATTCGCCGTAGAACATCGGCAGCCAGGCCAGGATCGAGAGCCCTGCCTGGATGGCGGCGAGCAGGAAAAAGGGCCGAAAGCTGTTCGCGAACAGCGGCCAGCCCGCAAAGTTGCGGGATCGGGCGCCAGCCATGGGGGCAACTCCTGTAAATTCAGACCGTTGCTTGGAAAAATACTGCCGCCCCGGCCGGCGGGTTTTGCGCTATCGCAAACTACCGGACGATTGCAGGTGCCATCACACTCCAGAGCGCCAAGGAGGCAGAATGGCCAAGGTCGACACATCGCTGGTTGCGCATTTGCCGCTGTTTGCCGGGGTCACGCCGGAAGCCCTGGACGAGATCCTGCGCGAGGCCCGCTCGGCGCGCTATCCCAAGAACAGCGCCATCTTCGAGCAGGGCGCAGACGCGCAGTCCTTCTTCCTGCTGCTGCACGGCCATGTCCGCGCGGCCAAGACCACGCCGACCGGCGAGCAGATCGTGGTGCGCTACGTCGCGCCCGGCGAGACTTTCGGGCTCGCGATGGCGATCGGAGCCGGGCGCTACCCCGCGACTGCGATGGCTGTCGACGACAGCGTGGTGCTGATCTGGCCGACCTCGGCCTGGCCGCGGCTGGTCGAGCGGTTTCCGGCGCTCGCCGCCAACACGCTCCAGACCGTCGGCACGCGGCTCCAGGAGAGCCACACCCGCATCCTGGAAATGTCGACCCAGCAAGTCGAACAACGCATCGCGCATGCGCTGCTGCGCCTCGCCAAGCAATCCGGCAAGAAGCTCGACCACGGCATCGAGATCGACTTCCCGATCAGCCGCCAGGACATCGCGCAGATGACCGGCACCACGCTGCACACCGTGAGCCGCATCCTGAGCGGCTGGGAACAGCAGGGCCTCGTCGAGAGCGGCCGCCAGCGCATCATCCTGCGCGAACCGCACAGGATCGTCGTGCTGGCGGAGCGGAGTCCCGACAGCGGCGCGCCATGAGGGCTGCGCCGGCAGGTTCACCCTGCTCCCGAAGATTGGGGTGAGAGCCGCTTTCGCTTACGGCGAAAGCGCTCCCTCACCCGGGAATCCGCACGCGGCCCGCGCGAATTCCAGACCGTCTCACGCCGGCACGCAGTCGCAGAGCGCGGCGAGGAATTTGTCGCGGTCGATGCCGTGCTCGCGGCAGGCGTCTTCCACCGTGTGGAAGGTTGCGATCGGGCAGCCGACGCAGGCCAGCCTGAAAGCAAGAAACACGCGGATCGTGTGCGGCGCCGTGCGCATGATGTCATCGACCAGATCGTCGGATCCAAAAGGCATGGACAACTCCGTTCCGAAACGACGATAGCGGAGCGGGCTGTGGTTTCTTTGTTGGAGCGCAAGCTGTTGCCAGTTCCTCGGCTCGTCATTCCGGGGCGCGCCACCGAACCCGGGTTTACCCGAGTTCGGAAGACTCTAAGATCCAAGTCGGCAACAGCCGACTTGGATGGCGCGAACCCGGAATCCATCGGGCAGCAAGCTGTGCGGTGAAATGGATTCCGGGTTCGCGCCAAGCGGCGCGCCCCGGAATGACGCAGCTACACCGCCCGGCTATGCAGCTGCTTGCCGGGATCCAGATGCGCGTCGAACGCGGCGGCGACGCTGCGGACCAGGAAGCGCGAGTCGTTCGCGACCGCGAGCCGGTCGCCGTCCAGCCTCACGACGCCGTCAGAAATCAGCGGTTTCAGACGCGACGCCGATTTGAGCATCGCCTCGGGCTCTGCGCCGTGGCGCGCGCAGATATCACCGAGATCGGCGCTGAACTCGCACATGATGCGCTCGATGATGTCGGCGCGCAGCCGGTCGTCGTCGGTGAGCCCATAGCCCTTCGCGGTGGCGAGGCGGCCGGCGCCGATGCTCTGCGCATAGGCGCCGATCTGCACCTCGTTCTGGACGTAACCCTGCGGCAGATGTCCGATGGCGCTCGCGCCGAAGCCGAGCAGGACCTCGCCTTGGTCGGTGGTATAGCCCTGGAAATTGCGCCGCAGCGTCCGCTCCTCGAAAGCCACGGCCATGGAATCGTCGGGTCGCGCGAAATGATCGAGCCCGATCTGCACGTAACCGGCCTCCTTCAGCGCATTCGCGATCGCACAGGCCTGGTCGTGACGCGCCGGGCCGTCGGGCAGCGCGCCCTGGTTGATCATGCGCTGGTGCTTCTTGAAATCAGGCACGTGAGCGTAGCCGAACACCGAGAAGCGATCGGGCGCGAGCAAGAGGCTGCGCCGCACCGTGTCCAGGCACGAGGCGACGGTCTGATGCGGCAGCCCGTAGATCAGGTCGAAATTGATTCCCGCGATGCCGGCATGCCGGAGCATGTCGACGACGGCAGCCGTCTGCTCGAAGCTCTGGATGCGGTTGATCGCACGCTGCACGATGGGGTCGAAACTCTGCACCCCCAGGCTGGCGCGATTGACGCCGGACAGCCGCATGGCCTCGACCATGTCGGCGGTCAGCGTGCGGGGATCGATCTCGACGGCAATCTCGGCCGATGGCAGTACGAAGAACGCCTGGCGCATCGCCGCCATCAACTCGGCAAAAGCCTCGGGCGCCATGATCGTCGGCGTACCGCCGCCGAAATGGATATGCTCGACCTTGATGCGGCGGCCGATGGTCTCGGCGACCAGCGCGATCTCACTGCGCAGCGTCCGCTGGTAGGCCGCAATCAGATCGTCGCGCCGGACGATCTGGGTATGGCAGCCGCAATACCAGCACATCTCGCGGCAGAACGGCACGTGCAGATAGAGTGACGCGCTGGCACCGGCCGGGAGCTCGGACAGCCAGCGGGCGTAGGTACCGGCGTCGATGACCGGCGAGAAGTGCGGCGCGGTCGGATAGCTCGTGTAGCGAGGCAGTCTTTCTTCGCCGTAGCTCACTGCGAGATCAGCTCTCATATCTTACCCATTCGTAAATTTCGGCCGCTTGCGCAGCCGCGGCAAATCACGGAATGTATTCAGCTAACCCGGATTTGCGGAAGCGACCTTGCGCTCGCGCAAAGTCGGACCGGGGCACCGCAAACATTGCGCTCGCGCAAAGCGCAGCGGACGGTTCCGCGCAATGATCACGGGCAATTCGCACGGCATCCGGAGCGTTTGCCATGAGGCTTCTCGCACTCGAATTGATTTTCTCCCTGCTCGACGTCCGCGGCCATATCCCGCGTTTCGACGACTTCCGGCCGGTTCCGGCCTCGCCGGCCCCGACCGGTATCGTGCACACTCTGGCCGCCGTAATCGCCGTCCTCGCCGTCCTGTCGCTGGCGATCTGGGCCGCGGTCTGGGTTGCCATTCATTTGCTTTAGCCGCGTCTTCGCGAAGGCCTCGATCATGATCTCATCCAAGCGCGCATTTGCCGGCGCGGTCGCCCTGACATGCCTTGTCTGGCCGCCCGCCTTCGCCGCCGACACGACCAGCGGCGATCTCGTCATCACCAGGGCCTGGAGCCGGGCGACGCCCGGGGGAGCCAAGGTCGCCGGCGGCTATCTGACGATCGAGAACAGGGGCCACGCGCCGGAGCGGTTGCAGACCGCATCGGCCGCCCATGCGCTTCGAACCGAAATCCACGAAATGGCCGTCAACAACGGCGTCATGACCATGCGCCCCCTCATCGACGGCCTCGTCATCGCCCCCGGACAAATCGTTGAACTTGCCCCCGGCGGCGGACACCTGATGTTCGTCGGCCTCGATGCTCCACTTCGTGTCGGCGACCAGGTACCGGTGACGCTGTCGTTCGAGCATGCCGGCGAAGTGAAAGTGACGCTCGACGTACAGGCTATCGGCGCGCAGGCGCCGGAGAAAACAGAGCGCACGGAGATCGCGCAGCCCGCGCCCCCCCCGGAGCCGGCGGCGGCCACTCCGCCCGCGATGGTTTCCGAGGCCGACGAAAGTTTCTTCACCCATCTTCATGCCGAGAAGGCCATGGCGAACGTCACGGTCTCGCCCGGTCGTGCCGGTCCGGTCGAGATCGCAATCCAGCTCGAAGATGCGAACGAGTTGCCGCTGAGCGCCGACGCCGTTGCGGTCACGCTCGGCAACCCCGAGCACGGCGTGGCGCCGATGACGGCAAACGCCGAACGCGTCGGCAACGATCAGTGGAGAGTCAGGATGTCGGCGCCGCTGTCTGGCCGATGGTCGCTGGGCCTCGACATCCGCATCACGCCGTCGGACGCGGTCAACGTGGTGTCGCCGATCCTGCTCCGTTGAAGGATCTAAGTACTGTTGCGGAGGCGAATCCGGCGAAAGCTTGTTGCAGCGCAAACACTCTTGCCGTAACAGGCGCACACTGCATCCCGTCATCAAAACCATTTCAGATGAAGGATGCTTCCGATGTTCACCCGCAGAGCCGCATTGATCAGCGCCGCCGCGACCGCCCTGATGCTGGCGACACCCGCCCTGGCCGCCGACGATCTCAAACTGCCGCGCCAGAAAGTGGAGCTGGTGGCCCCGCCGTTCGTGCATGCGCACGAGCAGGCGACCAAGCAGGGCCCCAAGATCGTGGAGTTCAAGCTCACGATCGAGGAGAAGAAGGTCGTCATCGACGAGAAGGGTACCACCTTCCAGGCGATGACCTTCAACGGCTCGATGCCGGGCCCGCTGATGGTGGTGCATGAAGGCGACTACGTCGAAACGACGCTGGTCAATCCCGCGACCAACACCATGCCGCACAACATCGACTTTCACTCCGCGACCGGCGCGCTCGGCGGCGGCGCGCTCACCCTGATCAATCCCGGCGAGCAGGTCGTGCTGCGCTGGAAGGCGACCAAGACCGGCGTGTTCGTCTATCACTGCGCGCCGGGCGGCCCGATGATCCCCTGGCACGTCGTCTCCGGCATGAACGGCGCCGTGATGGTGCTGCCGCGCGACGGACTGAACGACGGCAAGGGCCACGCGCTGAAATACGACAAGGTCTACTATGTCGGCGAGCAGGACATGTACGTGCCGCGCGACGAGAAGGGCAATTTCAAGTCCTATGACTCGCCGGGCGAAGCCTTCACCGACACCGAAGAGGTGATGAAGAAGCTGATCCCATCCCATGTCGTGTTCAACGGCAAGGTCGGCGCGCTTACCGGCAAGAATGCGCTCACCGCCAATGTCGGCGAGAACGTGCTCATCGTGCACTCGCAGGCCAATCGCGACAGCCGCCCGCATCTGATCGGCGGCCATGGCGACTATGTCTGGGAGACCGGCAAATTCGGCAATGCACCCGAGGTCGGGCTGGAGACCTGGTTCATCCGCGGCGGCTCGGCAGGGGCTGCGATGTACAAGTTCATGCAGCCCGGCATCTACGCCTATGTCACACACAACCTGATCGAGGCCGCCGACCTCGGCGCCACCGCGCACTTCAAGGTCGAAGGCAAGTGGAACGACGATCTGATGACCCAGGTGAAGGCGCCTGCGGAAATCCCGGCCAACACCAACTAGACGCGACAAGGGGCCGGTGGATCACCGGCCCCTTCTTCCTTTCGGGGGACAACATGCTGATCGCATTCAAGCTGAAACTGGTCCTGGCTTGCGCGGCCGGACTCGCAGGACCGATCGCGGTGGCGCCGCTGGTCTCGGACATGGCGGTCCGCGGCACGGCGACGGAGCCCGCGATCGTCAAGATCGCGCCGGGCAATCTGTCCTATCGCGAGGCGGGCGATTTCACGCGGGGCGGGCAGCAGGCGGAAGCGCCGCTGCGCGCGATGCGGTTCACGAGGCCGCTGCACGTCATGCGGCATCAGGTTTCGTCATCCGACTACCAGCTTTGCGTGCAGGACGGCGCTTGCCGCGCTCTCGATCGTGACGTGGCGATCGCCACAGATCGCCCCGCGGTGCAGGTGAGCTGGCACGACGCACAGGCCTATGCGGGCTGGCTCTCGCACCGGACCGGCAAGACGTGGCGCCTGCCGAGCGATGCGGAATGGGCGTTCGCGGCGGGCTCGCGCTTCAAGGACGATGGCGCGCCGGTGGACGCGGACAATCCTTCGAAGCGCTGGATCAGCCGCTATGAGCGGGAATCCGAACGGGACCTTTCCGACACGACGGCCTATGCGTTCGGCAAATTCGGCGCGAACGAGCACGGCATCGAAGATCTCGCCGGCAACGTCTGGGAGTGGACCTCGACCTGCTTCGTGCGCTCGCGGACCGACGCGGCCGGCAATGCCGGCCGGGCGACCGTGAATTGCGGCGTGCGCATCGCGGAAGGCGCCCACCGCGCCTATGTCACCGATTTCATCCGCGACGCCCGCGCTGGCGGCTGCGCGCAGGGCGTGCCGCCCGCCAATCTCGGCTTCCGCCTGGTGCGCGAGGAGCCGTCGTGGGTCGCGAGCGTGTCGGCGCGGTGGACCAAGACGTGGGCGGCGAGGTCGTAGCCGCCCTCCTGGCGTCATTGCCCGCGAAGGCGGGCAATCCGGTATTCCAGAGACGACAGTGATGGAATCGAAAGGCCGCGGCATACTGGATGCCCCGCCTTCGCGGAGCATGACAGTGTCGAATGCGGAGACCAAGCGCGCTTAAATCGCGCGCGCAAACATGCGAAATCCCGGTGCGCCGATGATCGCCTCGAAAGCGGTATCACGCTTCTCCTCCGCAAGGACAAAGCCGGCCTTGGCGTAGGCGCGTTCAGCGGGCACGTTGCCGATCAGGAACGAGATCGTCGCCCGTCGAAACCCAGCCGCGCGCCCCTGATCCAGCGCATGCGCGATCAGTGCCTGCACGAGGCCGCGGCCGCCATATGCAGGATCGGTTGCGACATGCTCGATCATCCAATCGCCCTCGCCGCCTTGAACCCAGCAGCCGCGCGCATAGCCACCGCGCTGGCGGATCGCTTCCAGCTCCGACGCGGTGAGCCCGATCGCGGCTGCGACTTCCTCGATCGCGCGCCAGGCCGCAGGACCGGTGCCGGCCGCTGGCACGGCGCATAGCGCCGCACCCGGCGCACCATCAATCTCGGCAATCCAATACTGCGAGACATGCCACATCGACACCGCGCGCGTGGCCGCGACGCGCGCGATGAAATCGAGGCATTCCGCTTCCGGCCAGCCGAGCGCGACGTCGAACCAGCCGCGCGGCCGGTAGCCACGCATCGATCGCAGGATGGTTTGTGCGATGAAACCGGCGTCTTCGGGACGCGCAGACCGTATCGTCATGCGCGCCCTCTCTGCGACGACCTTATGTGTTCTTCAGCGCGACGCGGAATTCGGCCTCGGTCTTGGCCTTGACCTCGTCGAGCGAGACGCCGTCGGCGAGCTCGATCAGCGCCATGCCGCCGTCGCCGTGCTTGTCGATGGTGAAGACGGCGAGATCAGTGACGACCATGTCGACCACGCGCTCGCCGGTCAGCGGCAAATTGCACTTCTTCAGGAGCTTCGAGCCGTCCTTGGCGGAATGCTCCATCACAACGACGACGCGCTTGACGCCGGCGACGAGATCCATCGCGCCGCCCATGCCCTTGACCATCTTGCCGGGGATCATCCAGTTGGCGAGATCGCCGTTCTGGGCCACCTGCATGGCGCCGAGGATCGACAGATCCATGTGGCCGCCGCGGATCATGCCGAAGGAATCCGCGCTCGAGAAATACGAGGTCGAGGGCAGCTCGCTCACGGTCTGCTTGCCGGCATTGATGAGGTCGGCATCCACCTCGTCCTCATAGGGGAACGGGCCCATGCCGAGCATGCCGTTCTCGCTCTGGAGGCTGACGTCGACACCATCAGGGATGAAGTTCGAGACCAGCGTCGGGATGCCGATGCCGAGATTGACGTAGTAGCCGTCACGCAGTTCCTTGGCGGCGCGCGCAGCCATCTGTTCACGGGTCCAGGCCATGTGAGTCTCCTGACGCTTAAGCGGCGGTGCGCGGGCGGGTGTTGCGGAATTCGATGCGCTTCTTGGCCGTACCGACCTCGACGATGCGCTTCACGAAAATGCCGGGCGTGTGGATGTGGTCGGGATTGAGTTCACCGGCCGGAACCAGATGCTCGACCTCGGCCACCGTGATCTTGGCGGCGGTCGCCATCATCGGGTTAAAGTTGCGCGCGGTCTTGCGGTAAATGAGGTTGCCGGCGGTATCGCCCTTCCAGGCGTGCACGATGGCGAGGTCGGCGAACAGGCCGCGCTCCATCAGATACTTCTCGCCGTCGAACTCCTTCACTTCCTTGCCTTCGGCGATCAGCGTGCCGACGCCGGTCTTGGTGTAGAAGGCCGGGATTCCGGCGCCGCCGGCGCGGATGCGCTCGGCCAGCGTGCCCTGCGGGTTGAATTCGAGTTCCAGCTCACCGGCGAGGAACTGCTGGGCGAACAGCTTGTTCTCGCCGACATAGGACGAGATCATCTTCTTGATCTGCCGGGTTTCCAGGAGGCGGCTGAGCCCGATGCCGTCGACGCCGGCATTGTTGGAGACGACCGTCAGCCCCTTGACGCCGGACTCGCGGATCGCGTCCGACAGCTCCTCGGCGATGCCGCAGAGGCCGAAGCCGCCCGACATGATCATCATGTTGTCTTTCAAAATGCCGTCGAGAGCCGACTTGGCGTCGGGATAGACCTTGTTCATGCAAAAACCTCGACTGAACCTTCGGCTTGCGGGCGTCGCGCCTTATTGGCGGCGATTATTAGGCGAAATCGTCCGAAGCCGTCAATGATACGGGGTTCTCCGCTCCGCGGGGCGGTGGTAGAAGCTGCCCACGCCGTGGGCAGGATCGCCCCCGGCCTTGAAAGCGACAAGAAAACCCATCAAGTTGCGGCACTTAACATAACAGGACTTGTGACGTAACAAGGCTTGGGCGTGGGGCGCGCGGGTTTCCCGGCCCGCCCCTTTGGCTCCAACGACCAACCCGATCAGGACACGCCATTGACCATGGCCCAAGGAATGAAGCGCCTCGGGACGCCGATCGCGGCGCTGCTCGGCGTCGCGCTGATCGCCCTGATCGCGACCTCCTGGCTCATCAACCGCGACGCGCTGCGCAAGGCCGTGGAAGCGCAGATCCGCGACGTCACCGGGCTCGAGCTCAGTGTCGCAGGCCCCATCGACATCTCGGTGCTGCCGGCGAGCTACATCTCCTTCCATGACGTCGGCCTGAAGGGCGGCGGCACCAGCGACCCCGCGCTCCGTGTCGACGTGCTCACCGCCAATCTGCGGCTGCTGCCGCTGCTGCTGCAACGGTTCGAGATCGCCGACCTGACGCTGCTGCGGCCGCGCATCCATGTCAGCCTGAAGCCGGACGGCGAGAGCAACTGGACGCCCTTCATCCAGACCATTGCGCGCACCATGAAGCCCGGCGCCGAAAATCAGGTCTCGTTCTCCGAGATCCGGATCCAGGACGGCGTGCTCAATTACGAGGACGCCGCCACGCACGCCACCGAGCAGTTCGACGACATCGACCTGTCGCTGGCCTGGCCCTCGATCTCGCGCTCCTTCGCCGCGACCGGCCAGTTCGACTGGCGCGGCGAACGCGTCGACGGCTCGATCAGCTTCGCCGACTTCGTCGCCGCCCTCTCCGGCGACCGTTCCGGCGTGAAGGCGCGGATCGCCAGCGCCCCGCTCAAGCTCGCCTTCGACGGCAGCGTCGCCAACCGCACCAGCCCGATGATGGAAGGCACGCTCACGATCGACAGCCCGTCCTTGCGCAACGCGCTGCGCTGGACCGGCCAGCCGCAGCCCGGCAGCGGCGGCTTCGGCCGTTTCGCGCTGAAGGCACGCGCCAATGTCGTCGGCGCCTCGATCGCGCTTACCAACGTCAATGTCGAGCTCGACGGCAACGCCGCCGAGGGCGTCATGACCTACGCCAACAACGGCCGGCAGACGCTCCAGGCGACGCTCGCCGCCGACGCGCTCGACTTCACGCCTTATATCTCGACCTTCCGCCTGCTCGCGAGCGGCGCGCGCGACTGGAACAGGCAGCTGTTCGATCTCAACGGGCTCTCGACCACCGACCTCGACATGCGCCTGTCGGCGGCGCGGCTGACGGTCGGGCCGTCGAAGCTCGGCCGCACCGCGATCGGCGCCAATTTGCGCAACGGCACGCTGGCGCTCTCGGTGGGCGAGGCCCAGGTCTATGGCGGTATCGCCAAGGGCTCGTTCGGCATCGCGCGCGCCGACACCGTCGCCGACATCAAGGCGCAATTCCAGTTCACCGACGTCGACCTCCAGGCCTGCGCCTCCGAACTGTTCGGCCTCAACAAGCTGTCCGGCCGCGGCAACATCAACGTCTCCCTCGTTGCCTCCGGCTCGAGCCCGTTCGGCCTCGTGCAGTCGCTCGACGGCAGCGCCACCGTCACCGGGCATGACGGCGCGATCTCGGGCTTCAATGCCGAACAGCTCCTGAAGCGGCTGGAGCGCCGGCCGCTGTCCGGTGGCGGCAATTTCCGCAACGGCTCGACGCCTTACGACAATCTCACCATCGCGGTGAAATTCTCCGACGGGGTCGCTACCGCCGAGGACATCCGCGTCGAAGGACCGGCGGCGAAGATCACGATGACCGGCACCGCCTCGGTGCCGACGCGCGAATACGACATGAAGGGCGTGGCGAGCCTCAACAGCGCCTCGGGCTTCGAATTGCCCTTCGTGGTGCAGGGCCCCTGGGATGATCCCCTGATCTTTCCCGATCCGGAAAGCCTGATCCGCCGCTCGCCCGCGTCCGCGCCCCTGCTCGACATGCTCAAGGACCGCAAGGCGGGCGACGCCGTGCGCTCCGCGATCGAGCGCATCACCGGCACCGGCAAGCGTCCCGCCCCGGCAGACTCGCCGACGGCGGAGAACGCCAAGGAAAACGCCAAGTCCAACTAGAGTGATCGGCGTCGCTCTCTTCGGGTTCAAGCGGCCGATTGCGTCGTCGAAATCCAGCTCTCGTTCTCCTGCACCACGGTTGCTCCGCCGATCGCCGTCCCCGCCGCGACCTCGCGCGTGACGCTCTGCCCCAGTTCACGGGCCAATACTTCGCGATCACAGGCATCCTCCCACAGCGAAATAGTGATGGCCGCGACACAGTTGCTGATCATGCTGGTCAGCGCCCGCGCTTCCGACATGAAGCGGTCGATGCCGACGAGCAGCGCCACGCCGGTCACGGGCAGATCCGGCATGACGGAGAGGGTCGCGACAAGCGCAACGAAGCCGCTGCCGGTGACACCTGCCGCCCCTTTGGACGTCAGCAGCATCAGGCCGAGCATCGCCGCGATCTGCCCCCACGACAGATGAATGTCGCAGGCTTGCGCGATGAAGATGGACGCCAGGGTGAGGTAAATGGCGCTGCCGTCCAGATTGAAGGAATAGCCCAACGGCAACACGAGCCCTGACACGCCTTTCCGGCATCCGAGCTGCTCCAGCTTGCGCAGCGCGCCCGGCAGCGCCGGCTCCGACGACGACGTGCCGAGCACGATCAGCAGCTCTTCTTTGAAGTAGCGGATCGTCTTCCACAGGCTGAAGCCGTTCAGCCGCGCCAGCGTCCCAAGCACGACGACCACGAAGACAGAGCAGGCGATATAGAAGGTCAGAATCAGCAGTCCGAGCGAGCCGATCGATCGGATGCCGTAGCGCCCCACGGTGAACGCCATGGCCCCAAAGGCACCGAGCGGAGCGAGCTTCATGATGAAGCCGAAGGACACAAACAGCACTTGTGAGAACGACTCGACCGCTTTCGTCACCACAACGCCGCCATCGCCGGCACGGCTCAGGCCAAAGGCGATCAGGATGGAGACGAGCAACACCGGCAGCACTTCGCCATCGGCGAACGCTCCAAAGAAGGAGTGCGGGATGATGTGCAGCATGAAGTCCGCAAATCCGGTCGCACCTGCCTGCTTGGTAAATTTCGCGGCCACCGACGGATCCAGCGTATTGACGGACACATGCATGCCAACGCCCGGCTGGATCTGTGACACGGCGATCAGCCCGGCCAGCAACGCGAGCACGGTCAGCAGGTAGAACAGCGCCATGGATTTCACCAGCGCGCGGCCGACCTCGCGGGAATCGCTGATGCTGTTGATGCCGCTCACGATGGTGCAGAATACGATCGGCGCGATCATCATCTTGACCAGCTTGACGAAGCCGTCGCCAAAGGGCTTCAGCGCGGCGCCGAATTCGGGCCAGAAATGGCCCGTGAAGACACCCAGCATGAGACCGATCAGCACCTGGACGTAGAGAATCCGGTAGAACGGCTTTCGCGGCTCGCTGCTCGCGGACCCAGCCGGCGCTCGCATCTGCATTCTCGTTTCTCCCTTGTGTTATTCTTGAGGTTTAAAAGCAGTCCGGCTTCAGGCCGCCAGCACCAAATGAGGTACGTGCGATCGACGGGCGAAGACGTGGCCCTCGAAGATTCGCCGGGCCGTCCGCAGCACCCGGGCAACCGGGCCGGGCTCCAGCCGAACCACGAGCTGGCCGGAGGGATGGGCGAGGGTGATCGGCACCGGCGGCGCCAATGGTCCGACCATCTCTGCCGCGATCGTCCCGGGCGTGACGCATGCCGTCGCGATCGCGACAGCGCCGGTCACCGCCAGCGCGTTATGGCAGTCATGCGGCATGAAATACCTGGTGCTCAACGTCGCCTCGCCTCCGCGCGCAATCAGAACCGGCTTCGGAATCACCATTGTCGCGGAATTTGGAAAGCCCATCCGGCATCCGGCCTCGATGCGCAAAGTTTCGAGGCGCGCGCGAAAGCCGCCGTCGGCGAAGTCCGAGGGAGCCTCACGGCCGGTCCACCCCAGATCCGCCGCGCGGACCAGCATAACGGGCATCGCCGCGTCGATGCAGGTCACATCGATCCCTTCGATGCGATCGACCGGTCGTCCGGTGGGCAGGAGACGACCAGTGCTTGCGCCGGCCGCGTCGGGGAACGACAGCTCGATCGGCGCGGCCGTTCCCGGTACGCCGTCGATCCGCGCCTCGCCGTCGTAAGTCACGCGCCCTGCGGGGGTCGGAACGGTCGCGTCAATCAGCTTGCCGGTGTTAACATTGTGGATCCGCACATGGGTGCGATCCGCGGCGGCGGCGACCAGGCCGGCTTCGATTGCGAATGGCCCCACCCCCGCGAGCATGTTTCCGCAGTTCGGGGAGGTATCGACGATGCCTTCACGAACACGCACCTGGGCGAACAGGTAGTCGACATCGGCGCCTGGCACCGATGCCGGTCCAACGATCGCGACCTTGTTGATAACGGCATTGCCGCCGCCGATCCCGTCGATTCCAAGATCGTGCCCCCCTCCCATCACAGATAGCAGGATCGCGTCGCGCAGTTTGGGGTCGGCCGGAAGATCGCGGGCCAGGAAGAACGGCCCGCGCGAGGTGCCCCCGCGCATGACCACACAGGGAATGGCAATCTGATCGTTCATGGAGCTGTTCCGTTCGCGACAACTTCGCTCGATCCGGAGCATCCCTCGACAGAACTCTTTTGTGAAATGCAAATATCTGATGTATTATTCCGATTATCGATACAATGGAGCTTGCCATGAACGCAGAACTTCTCGACCTCAAGGCGTTCATCACCGTGGCGGAGACGGGAAGCTTCGTGCGCACCGCCAGGGCGCTGAACCTGTCGCAGCCGGCGCTGAGCCGACGCATTCAGAAGCTGGAAGAAAGCCTCGGTGCGCCGCTGCTCGAACGCTCGACGCGTCACGTCAATCTCACCATGACCGGCCGTGATTTCCTGCCGAAGGTGCGCCGCCTCATCGACGAGTTCGAGACCTCGGTGCTCGCCATCCACGATATCGGCGCGCGAAGTTCGGGCCTGGTCTCGGTGGCTGCGGTGCCGACAGCGGTGTTCTATTTCCTGCCGCGTGCGATCGGCCGGTTTGCCGAAACGTATCCACGCATTCGCATCCGGATTCTGGACATCGGTGCCAATGAAGGATTGGAAGCGGTCGCGCGCGGAGAAGCCGACTTCGGCATCAATTTCATCGGTGCTTCGCATGCCGAGATCGAATTCGAGAAACTGGTTGAGGACCCCTTCGTCCTGGCCTGCCGTCATGACCATCCGTTGGCATCGCGCAAACGGGTCAGCTGGTCAGAGATTGTGTCACACCGGGTCATCACCGTCGGTCGCAACAGCGGCAATCGCGCGCTGATCGACAATGCGCTCGCGCGACACGGCCTGCAGCTGAACTGGTCCTATGAGGTCGCTCACCTCTCCGGTTCGCTTGGCCTCGTCGAAGCGGGACTCGGCATCGCGGTGCTGCCGAAGCTTGCGACGCCCGCCGCCGGTCACCCCATCATTCACACCGTTCGATTGATCGAGCCGGAGGTGTCGCGGACGATCGGAATCGTGCGCAGGCACGGGACCACACTATCTCCTCACGCGAGCCAGTTTCTCAAGATGCTTCTCGAGGCGTGGCACACGCCTTCCGGGACGCGCGGGCAAGACAAGCCGAAGCCCCGATCCGCTCAGGCAAACTCGATTCGGCGGGCCTGAAGAGGAAACGCTAATAGGTCGGCAGCGCAGCGCTGCAAGACCGTTCCCCTGTCGAACCGGAAGTTCCTCGGATCAGCCCCGCCGTGTTTTCAGAGGCATTTTGCGTCCTCCGGCCGCAGCACCATAGTGTGGCCAGCCGACTGCGTTGCGTTCAGTCCTCATACCGCTTACAAGGCCGGGCTTCGCCAGTCGCGAGCAGGTACGGATGCACATGGTCAGGCGATCAGAACGCAGAACCCGAATTGATTGCCGCTAATTGATGCGGCGATTGGATCGATGCGCACGTTAATCATCTCCACAGGCGCCGTCCCCACGACCTAGGTCTGACAACATGCCGCTAGATCGGCTGACGGCCATGCGCTAGTGTTTTATACGACCGGTTAAAAACACCGGCCGTTTGAGGGAGAAAAACGTGAGATCCAAGGTTATTGGCGCAGTCACACTGGCGGTCGCTGCGGCCGGGCTGTTCGCAGCCGCTGCACCCGCATTTGCGCAGCAGAAGACGATTACGGTCTGGTGGGGCAAGGGCTTCTACCGCTCCGAAGACGACGCGCTGATCGAGACGATCAAGAAGTTCGAAGCCAAGACCGGCATCAAGGTCGAATTGTCGCAGTACGCGATTCAGGACATGATTCCGAAGACGGTCGCCGCGCTCGATGCCGGCACCGTGCCCGATGTTGCCTATTCCGACTCTTATGACGTGCAGGCGCAGGGCAAGTGGGCCTATGAGGGCAAGCTCGAGGACCTCACCGATGTCATGGAGCCGATCAAGGATCGGTTCGTGCAGAACACGCTGGATGCGTCGATCCTCTATAACGACGTCACCAAGAAGAAGGCCTATTACGGCTTCCCGCTGAAGCAGCAGAGCATGCACGTCCAGATCTGGAACGACATGCTGGAGAAGGCCGGCTTCAAGCTCGCCGACATCCCGACCGACTGGGAAGGCTACTGGTCGTTCTGGTGCGACAAGGTGCAGCCGGGGATCCGCAAGGCCACCGGCCAGCGCATCTACGCCGTCGGCCAGCCGATGGGCGTGGAATCCACCGACGCCTTCCAGTCGTTCTACACCTTCATGGACGCCTACCACGTCAAGCTGGTCGACGACGATGGCAAGCTGCTCGTCGACGATCCCAAGGTCCGCGAGAACCTGATCAAGGCGATGAAGGACTACACCGACACCTACATCAAGGGCTGCACCCCGCCCTCGTCCACGACCTGGAAGGACCCGGACAACAACGTCGCCTTCCACAACAAGACCATCGTGATGACCCACAACTTCACGATCTCGATCGCGGCGAAGTGGTACGAGGACTCCCAGAACCAGGCGCTCACGCCCGAGCAGCGCGAGGCCGGCAAGAAGGCCTATGAGCAGGACATCGTCACGGCGTCCTTCCCGAAGGCGCCTGACGGGTCGACCATCCGCTACCGCTCCGACGTCAAGACCGGGCTGGTCTTCACTGCGGCCAAGAACAAGGCCGAGGCCAAGCAGTTCATCAGCTTCCTGCTCCAGGAAGACAACGTCCGTCCCTATATCGAGGGCGCGCTCGGCCGCTGGTTCCCGGTGACCAAGGAAAGCCAGGCCAGCCCGTTCTGGCAGGCCGACAAGCACCGCAAGGCGGTCTACGCCCAGTTCACCGGCGGCACCGCCGCGTTCGACTTCACCAAGAACTGGAAGTTCACGATCCTCAACAACGAGAACGTGTGGGCCAAGGCGATGAACCGGGTCGTCAGCGAGAAGGTCCCGGTCGACAAGGCCGTCGACGAACTGATCGCCCGCATCAAGCAGGTCGCGGGTTAATTCATCCTTTCCCTCTCCCCGCTTTGCGGGGAGAGGTATAAGAACAACACCGGCCGCGTTTCGCGGCCGGCATCTCTTTGAAGAGTCCGAAAAGAATGGCGATCACGCTCTCTGGCGATCAGGCAATCCCCGCGCCGCCCTTGTCGTCGCGGCTGACCCCGGCGCAGGTCTGGGGCATCGCGCTGCTCGCGCCCTATCTGCTGGTTTTCCTCGCCTTCGTCGTCTATCCCGTCTGCTACGGGCTGTGGCTGGCGCGGGCGCCGGCGAACTATGTCGCGCTCTACAACGACCCGATCTTCGCGCGCGCCGCGGTCAACACGCTGATCTTCCTGGTCATCGGCATCAACATCAAGATGCTGATCGCGCTGTTCCTGTCCGGCTTCTTCGCCCAGCAGCGCACCTGGATCAAATGGCTCTCGGTGATCTTCATCCTGCCCTGGGCGGTGCCGTCGATCCCGACCATCCTGTCCGTGCGCTTCATGCTCAATCCCGAATGGGGCGTGATCAACCACCTCATCTTCTCGTTCACCGGTGACGACGGCCCGAACTGGCTGAACGACCCGACGGTGGCGCTGACCATGGCGATCGGCGTCCACATCTGGAAGTCGCTGCCGTTCTGGACGCTGATCCTGATCACCGGACGCCTTGCGATACCGCACGATCTGTTCGAGGCCGCCGAGGTGGATGGCGCGAGCTGGTGGCAGAAGTTCCGCTTCATCACCTGGCCGTCGATGCAGACGCTCTACATCACCTGCACGCTGCTCTCGATGATCTGGACACTCGGCGATTTCAACAGCGTCTACCTCCTCACCGGCGGTGGCCCGGCCGACCTCACGCATGTGCTGGCGACGCTCGGCATCCGCTATCTCCGGCTCGACCAGCTCTCGCTGGCAATGGCATCGATCGTCTGTGCGATGCCGTTCGTCCTGCCGCTCGTGTACTTCATGATGAAACGGTTGTCGCGATGAAGCTTCCCTCCTTACGCGAAGTCGCGACCGAAGCGCGGTTGCTGCTGATCGGCATTCCCGTCTTCATCTGGACGATGGTGCCGATCTATCACATGTTCCTGTTCGCGATCTCCCCGAAGGAGGACGCGTTCTCGGGCAAGCTCTGGCCCGACCATCCGACGCTGCACAACTTCGAGATCGTGTTCAAGCAGCAGCACTACTTCCTGCGCGACTTCTATGTGCAGTTCTGGAACTCGCTGGTGATCGCGGCGTCGGTCGGCGTGCTGACGCTGTTCATCGCCACCGCCGCCGCGTTCTCGATCTCGCGGCTGCGGGTGCCCGGTGGGCGCATCGTGATGAACCTGGCGCTCTTCACCTATTTCATCCCCGCGGCGTTCCTCGCCGTTCCGATGTACCGCACCATGGGTAATTACGGCCTCCTGAACAATCACTGGTCGCTGATCCTGGCCATGGTGACGATCGCCAGCCCTTACGCGATCTGGGTGCTGAAGCAGGCCTCCGACAAGCTGCCGGTCGAGCTGGATGAAGCCGCCGTGATGGACGGCGCGACGACGCTCCAGATCTTCCGGCTGGTCTATCTGCCGCTGATGATGCCCTCACTGGTCGCGATCGGCACCTATGCGGTGCTGCTCGCCTGGAACGAATATCTCTACGCGTTCCTGCTGCTCTCCAACGACCGCGAGATCACGCTGCCCGTCGCGCTCGGCAACTTCCTCGCCGCCGACGATTCGCCGTGGGAGCTGTTGATGACCACCGGCTTCATCTACGCGCTGCCACCGGCCGCGATCTACTACGCCTTCCGCCGCTACATGGTCGGCGGGCTCACCGCGGGTGCAGTGAAGTCCTGACGCGACAGGACGCATCCGGTCGCCGCAAGCAGTGCGTTCGAGCGACAACGTGGACAATTGAAGATTGTCCACGCCTGCTCTAACCTCGAAGCCCTGTCACGGGCTCGTCATCATGCGCGGCAACGACGCGATCCATCTCGGCCTGATGCTGCTCGCGCTCGCGGCAGCCTATCTGGTGCCGTTCGAGCTGTTGCTGCTGGCCTATGTCGTGCTCGGCCCGGCGCATTATTTCACCGAGATATCCTGGCTGCATGACCGCAGCTACTATCTGCCTCACCGCGGGATTGCCGTAGCCCTGGCAATCGTCGCCGTGGTCGCGGCGCTGATCGACAACGCCTCGTGGTTCGGCTTCGCGATGTGGGGCGCGCTGATCGTCTGCGCCATGCTGGCGGCGACCACATCCGCGGTCGAGAGCATGCTGCTGTTCATGGCGGCGATCGCCCTGTCCGCGATCATGTATTCGAGCGGATCGTCGCTCGCCGTGATCGGCATCCTGATCCCGACGCTCGTTCACGTCTCGCTGTTCACGCTGATCTTCATGGTGCTCGGCGCCTATCGGTCCGGCAGCCGCGTGCAGGCCACGCTGGTGGTCGTCTACCTCGCCGCAATTGCCACGATCCTGCTGCTGCCGCAGACCGCCGAAATCCGGATCGCGAGCTTTGCCCGGGTCGGCCAGGATTATTTCGGCAATGTCGGCCCGGCTCTCGGCCGGCTGTTCGGTGTGCCCGGCCTCGTCCTCGACACCAGGCTGACCAGCCTGCTCGCCTTCGTCTACACCTATCACTACCTCAACTGGTTCATCAAAGCCGACGTGATCCGCTGGACCGAGGTGCCGAAGGCCCGGCTGGCGGCGATGGCCGCCGCCAGCGCTGCATCCACCGCGCTTTATTTCTACGACTATGCGTTCGGCTTCACCTTCCTGCTGGCGCTGAGCCTGATCCACATCCTGCTCGAGTTTCCGCTCGACAGCCTCGCGCTGCGCCAGCTCGGCGCCGCAATACAAGGCTCGGCGCGTGGATGGCACGCTGCACGAACGGCTACAGCGGCGCCGCGCTCTCGCCCTGCGAGCTCGACAGCTTCGAAGCGAGCGAAGCAATCACGATGACGACCGCGATCAGGCCGATCACCAGCGTGCAGATCGCGTTGATCTCGGGCTTCACGCCAAGGCGCACCTCGGAATAGATCCGGATCGGCAAGGTGGCCGAGCCCGGACCGGTGGTGAAGCTCGCGATCACGAGATCATCGAGCGACAGCGTGAAGGCTAGCATCCAGCCGGCGACGATCGCGGGCGCGATCAACGGCAGCGTGACGGCCGCGAACGCGCGCACCGGATTGCAGCCGAGGTCCATCGCCGCCTCTTCCAGCGAGCGGTCCAGCGAGCCGAGGCGGGACTGCACGACCACGGCGACGAAGCACATCGTCAGCGTGGTATGGGCGATCGTCACCGTCCAGAAGCCGCGCTCGGCGTTCAGCGCGACGAACAAGAGCAGCAGCGACAGTCCGGTGATCACCTCCGGCATCACCAGCGGCGCATAAAGCATGCCGGAGAACAGTGTCCGGCCGCGGAACCTCTCGCCGCGCGACAGCGCCACTGCGGCGAGCGTGCCGAGCAGCGTGGCGATGCTCGCCGAGGAGACCGCGACCCGCAGGCTCATCCAGGCCGCCTCGATCATCGCGCGGTCATTGAAGAACTCGTGATACCAGCGCAGCGACCAGCCGCCCCACACCGTCACCAGCCGCGAGGCGTTGAAGGAATAGATGACGAGAATGAGGATCGGCAGATAGAGGAACGCCAGCCCCAGCGCGAGCGAGGCGATATTGAAGCGGGACAGGCGAGAGACCTTGCGCATCGGCTCACCGCCCCTGTTCCAGTTGTCGCTTCTGCAGCCGTTCGTACAGCAACAGCGGCACCAGCAGCACCACCAGCAGCACGATGGCCGCTGCGGAAGCGACCGGCCAGTCCTTGTTGGTGAAGAATTCGAGCCACAGGGTCTGGCCGATCATCAGCGAATTGGAGCCGGCCAGGAGGTCCGGAATCACGAACTCGCCGACGATGGGGATGAAGCACAAGAGCACGCCGGCGCCGACGCCGGGCAGCGACAGCGGGAAGGTGACGAGCCAGAACACCTGCCAGGGCGGCGCGCCGAGATCGGAGGCCGCCTCCTCCAGCGCCGGCTCCATCTTGGCGAGCGTGGCATAGAGCGGCAGGATCATGAATGGAAGATAAGAGTAGACGATGCCGATATACATCGCGGTATCGGTGGAGAGCCACACCACCGGCTCGCTGACCAGATGCAGCGCGAGCAGGATCTGGTTGAGCAGGCCGTCGTGCTGGAGGATGTTGATCCAGGCATAGATGCGGATCAGGAACGAGGTCCAGAACGGCACGATCACCAGCACCATCGCCACCGCCTGCCAGCGCTTCGGCAACCGCGCCATGCCATAGGCGATGGGATAGCCGATCAGAAGCAGCAGCGCCGTCGCCGTGACCGCGACGGTCAGGCTGCGCACATAGGCGTACACATAGATGTCGTCGGAACCGAGCAGCCTGAAATTGTCGAGCGACAGCGCGGCAAAGGCCGCCTTGAGCGATTCCCATCCCGCCGCCAGGTCAAACACCGGCTCGTAGGGCGGCTGCGCGATCGCGGTCTGCGACAGGCTGATCTTCAGCACGAAGGCGAACGGCACCAGGAAGAGCAGCACCATCCAGACATAGGGGGCGATCGCGGCGAAGCGCGCCGGTCGCGCGAAGATCCGGCGTCCGCTCATGACGGCAGCACCACGCAGTCGTCGGGCGTGAACCAGGCGACCACGTGCTGGTTCAGGCTGTAGGCGTCGACGTCGAGGCGCGCGCTGTTGGCGACGGACGCCTGCACCATCCCGCCGGTGTCGAGCTTCACCTTGTAGGTGGTGGTGCCGCCGAGATAGCAGATGTCGGCGATCACGCCGTCCAGCCGGTTGATCGCCGTTTCATGGCCGGCTTCGCTCACCGGGCCGCGGCGCGACAGCTTGACCTTCTCGGGACGGATCGCGACCGACAATTTTCCCGCGCCGACCGGCTCGCGCGGCTCGGCCACCACCAGCGTCCCCGCATCACGCGTGCCGATGACCAGACGATGGCCGTCGCGCAATCTGGACTCGGCGTCGAACAGATTGATGTCGCCGACGAACTCCGCGATCCAGCGCGAACGCGGCGCCTCGTAGAGCTCGCGGGGGCTCGCGACCTGGGCGAGCTTGCCGACCTTCATCACCCCGATCCGGCTCGCCATCGTCATCGCCTCTTCCTGATCGTGGGTGACGATGATGAAGGTCATGCCGAGCCGGCGCTGGAGCTCCATCAACTCGCCTTGCGTGCTCTCGCGCAGCTTCTTGTCCAGCGCGGCGAGCGGCTCGTCGAGCAGCAACAATTGCGGCCGGCGTGCCAAAGCGCGGGCCAGCGCCACGCGCTGGCGCTGGCCGCCGGAGAGCTGGTCGGGCTTGCGCTTCTCCAGGCCCTCGAGCTTCACCAATGCGAGCATCTCCGCAACGCGCGTGGCGATGTCGGCGCGCGCCAAGCCGGCGCGCTTCAGGCCGAAGGCGATGTTGTCGCGCACCGAGAGGTGCGGAAACAACGCGTAGTTCTGGAACATCATGTTGATCGGACGCTCATGCGGCAGCGCCTGCGCGATGTCCTTGCCGCCAAGCAGTATACGCCCCTCATCCGGCGCCTCGAAGCCGGCGAGCATGCGCAACAGCGTGGTCTTGCCGCAGCCGCTAGGCCCGAGCAGCGCGAAAAACTCGCCGGCCTTGATGTCGAGCGAGACACCGTCCACGGCCCGGAACGTCCCGAACGTCTTGGCGACGCCCTCGATGCGCAGCAACGGCTGACCCGCTACGGGAAATGCAGCTCCAGCGGCCGTATCCGCCGCGACGTCCGTTCCGGGCAACTCTTCCGCCATGGTCCCTGCCAACCCCGATTCCGCCGCACGCTAGCGGCCGATCGGCCTTTGCTCAACCGGTTCGGGGCGATCGTTCACATCCGCCATGAACGCGGCAAGCCGATCACGATCGGCCTTGGGCATGGTCAGACCGAGCTTGGAGCGACGCCACAAGACGTCCTCTGGAAAACGCGCCCATTCGTGGCTCATCAGATAACGCACCTCGGCGCCGGTCAGCTCAGGGCCAAAGGTTGGGCCAAGCTCATCGCGGCTCTTCACATCCCCCAGCACGACCGGCAGTCGCGAGCCGTAGGCCGCGACCAGGCGTTGGGCCTCCGGCTCCGAGAGAAAGCGCCAGCGATCGCGTGCGAGGTCGACTTCGGTGTCGAAACGGTCCCAGGCGAAATCGCCGCCGGGGAGTACCGTCCCGGCGGTCCAGGGCGGCGACATCGGATAGAACGGCGTCAGCCGCGTCACCCCCCGCTCCGCACGCAGGCGCGAAGTAGTGACATCGCCGCCAAACATCGTGATCAGCGGCGCCTTGCGCCGGCGCGCATGGAACAGCGCCGTGCCGTCGCGTCCTCGCGCGGACGCCAGCGTCAGGTTGACGCCCGAGACCGTCCGGACCACGTCGGTCGGGGCGACGCGCTCGCGGAAATAGCGGCTGGCCGCTTCGCAGAGATAGCTGACGTCGGCGCCCGGCATCGCGACGATCGCAGGATCGCCGGTGAAAGCGTGCGTGACCGTGCCGATCAGCGTGAAATCGCGCTCGAGGGGCCGGGCGAAGATCAGCCGTCCATCATTGTTCTGGAAGACGTAGACGTTCTCGGAATCGAACAGCCGCGGCACGATGATCTGGCTCATCTGCATCGCGGCCATGGCGGGCTGCGGCTCCCGCAGCACGGTATCCGCCACCATCGACGTCCAGCCACCGGTGGCGTTGGCCAGCGCCCGCGCCGTGATCGTGCGGCGGTGGCCGCGATCGACCACCGCGAGGCGCCATGTGTCGGTTCTGTCAGCGCGCACGCAGCGTGCCCCGGTATGGATCGCGGCGCCGCGTTCGGCGGCATCCAGCGCCGTGAGCACCACCAGGCGGGAATCGTCAACGACACAGTCCGAATATTCGAACGCCGTGCCGAACGGACGCTTCAGCGCGTTGCCGACCGGATGATGCGTAATGTCGAGGGTCGCTGATGGCGGCAGGCCACCCCGGTTCGTGAGGCCGTCATAAACATACAGGCCGGCCCGCAGCAGCCATGGCGGACGCTCCTCGGAATGGGCGGGAATCACGAAGCGCATCGGCCGGACCAGATGCGGCGCGATCCGGAGCCAGATCCGGCGCTCGGCGAGCGCCCGGCGCACCCGCCAGAACCCGCGGCGCTCCAGCACCGACAGATCGCCATGAATCAGCCGCGGCGTCGCCGACGAGGCGGCGCCGCCGAGATCGCCCTGTTCGAACAGAATGACCCGCAGGCCGCGGCCGGCCGCATCGCGCGCGAGGCTGACACCGTTCAGGCCGCCGCCGATGATCGCAAGGTCGTAATCCGCCATGAAGCCGTCGAGAGCGAGCGAAACGAAGCGCTCCCATCACTAGCCGGTCTTGAGCGCAAGCTCCATGGCTTCGGCGCGGCCGACGAGGCCGGCATACTTCCCGATCGGCAGTGGCTTGCCGAGCAGGTAGCCCTGCACGCCGTCGCAGCCCTCCTTGGCGAGGAAGGCGAGCTGGTCGAGCGTCTCGACGCCCTCGGCGATGATGGACATTTCGAGGCCGTGGCCGAGATCGATGACGGCGCGCACGATCGCCGCCGATTGCGGGTTGCGGCCGAGATTGATGATGAAGGCGCGGTCGATCTTGATCTTGTCGAACGGAAACGCCTGGAGATAGCTCAGCGAGGAATAGCCGCTGCCGAAATCGTCCATGGAGATGCGCACGCCGAGCGCCTTCAGCCGGCGCAGCAGCGCCAGGCCCCGGTCGAAATCCTCGATCAGCACGCCCTCGGTGATCTCGAGCTCGAGCCGGCCGGGCGCCAGGCCGGTTTCGATCAGGATCGAATGGACCAGCCCGACCACGTCGCCGTGCATGAACTGCGCCGGCGACAGATTGACCGCGACCTGGAGCGGCTTCGGCCAGGACGCCGCCTCGCGGCAGGCCTCGCGCAGGATCCACTCGCCCATCTCGACGATCAGGCCGCTCTCCTCGGCGATCGGGATGAATTCGGCCGGCGAGACCTGGCCACGCACCGGATGCTGCCAGCGCGCCAGCGCCTCGAAGCCGATGATCTCGCTCTCGGCGACGCTATGGCCGGCGGCCCCCTGCGGCTGGAAGGCGAGCGAGAGCTCGCCGTTCTTGATCGCCATCGACAGGTCCTGATGCAGCACGCGGCGATCGCGGATCTGCTGGTCCATCTCCGGCTGGTAGAGGCTGATCGTGCCGCGCGATTTCTGCTTGGCGCGGAACAGCGCCGCACCGGCATTGGCGAGCAACGAGGCGCCGTCGGCGCCATTGTGCGGGAAAATCGACATGCCGGTGGTGGCGCCGGCACGGACTGGCCGGCCGTCGATCTGGAATTCCCGCGCGACGGCTTCGCCGAGCTGCTGCGCCAGCGCAAGACCCGCCTCCGGCTGCTTGCCGTCGATGATCAGGCCGAACTCGTCGCCGGACAGGCGCGCCACCACGCCGCCGCGCGCGGAATCCTGGAGCCGCTGGGCCACCTCGATCAGGAGCTTGTCGCCGAGCGCATGGCCGAAGACGTCGTTGACCTCCTTGAGGCCGTCGAGATCAACGCAGAGGACGGCGAACTCCTCGCCGGTGCCTTCGCAGGCCTCGATCATCTGAGTCAGCGCCTGCAGGAAGGCGGCACGGTTCGGCAGATCGGTGAGGCCGTCGTGATAGGCCATGTGCGCCATGCGCGACTCGGTCTGCCGGCGGTCGGTGACGTCTTCGTGGGTCTTGATCAGGTATTGCGGCTCGCCGGCATCGCTGAGCACGGTGGCGCGCCGGGTCAGGAACAGCCGCAGGCCGTCCTTGGTGGAGATCGGGTGCTCCTCGGTGATCATCCCGCGCTTCTTGATCGCAGCCTCGTCGCGCGCGATGATCAGCTTGGCTTCCTTGGGATTGAAGATGTCGGACGCGGTCAGGCCCGTGGCTTCCTCGCGCCTGCGGTTGAGGATCGTCTCGGCGCTGCGGTTGGCGAGCAGATAGCGGCCGTCCTTGACCTGCTCGACGATCAGCGCCACCGGGATGTTGTCGACGACGAGCTCGAGGAATTTCTTGGTGCTCTCCAGCTCCTGCGACAGTGAGCGGCGGTCGGTGATGTCCTCGAACACGAGCATCAGGAATTCGGGCTTGTTGTTCTCGTTGCGGACCACGATCCGGATCGAGGCAACCATGCGCCGTTCACCGCCGCGGTCGACCTCGAACTCATTACGGAACTGGCCGTCCGGCGAATTGAGCGCCGCCCGGTCGGTCGCCTCGATGCTGGCCGCTGAGACGGGGGCAAACAGCTCGCGCGCGTTCTTGCCGACGACCTGGTCCCGCGTAAACCCCCAGAACCGCTCATAGGCGGTGTTGGCGAAGATGTAGCAGCCGTCCTCGATGTTCTTCGCGGCAACGCAGGCCGGCACGTTGTCGAGCACCGTTTCCAGGAACTGCTTGGTCGAGGCGAGCTGCCGCGACAGCCTGCGCTCCTCGCTGACGTCGAGATGCGTCGCCACCGAGCCGCCGTTCGGCAGCACGAAGTATTTTACCAGGATGGCCCGGCCGTCAGGCAGTTCGGTGATCAGACCGTTGCCGCTTGCCGCCTTCTCGTAGAATTCCTTATCGGAGACGCCACCAAGGACCCCGCGCTTGCGCCGCAGCTCGAGGATGTCGTGGCCGTTCATGTCGGCCCACAGATCCGACCGTGACAGGCCATAGATCTCGAGATAGCGGTCATTGCAGAAGATGACGCGCCGCTGCGCATCGGTCATCACCACGCCCTGGTTGAGATTGTTCATGGCGGAGGAGACGAAGGCGTTGCGCCGCAGCTGCAACCGCCTGGTCCGGCGCAGCGCGGAGTGGATCCACAACGCGATTGCCACCAGGAACGCACAGACGACGATGCCCCCGATCAGGGCTTCCCAGATCAGGTTGGGATCGAGGTTGTCGAGCGAGCTCGGCGGGGCGAAGCTGTCCGACAGCGCAAAGGCACGCGCAGGCGCGACCGTGCCGGCCAGGCACACGACGGCCTGCACAGCAATCAGAATCGTGCTGTCCGCGTGCCAGTTCTTCTCAGCCATCAGCCACCCGCGATTTCAACGTCGGATTGTCTGGCCTCACGGGTTTGGATCGGGTAAACGCCTGTACGCGCAACAGAAAAATGTCACGTTAAATACGGCAATTGCCCTGACATGATAAATGCTTCCTTAACGGAAAATGACCCCGCGCCCTCGTTCCCGGGCTTGATGCCACCGGCGCTTCCAGCGGACCTCCTGCACAACCATGGATAGGGTCGACTGCATCGTCATCGGAGCCGGCGTGGTCGGGCTCGCGGTGGCTCGAAAGCTGGCCCAGGCCGGGCGCGAGGTCATCGTGCTCGAGGAAGCCGAGGCCATCGGCACCATCACCTCCTCGCGCAACAGCGAGGTGATCCATGCCGGCATCTACTACCGCGCCGGAAGCTGGATGGCGCGCATGTGCGTCAACGGCAAGCACGCGCTCTACCGCTACTGCGGCGAGCGCGGCATCCCGCACAAGAATTGCGGCAAGCTGATCGTCGCGACCAATGCGAAGGAAACCGAGAAGCTGCAATCGATCAAGGCGCACGCCGAGGCCAATGGCGTGCTCGACATGCAGTTGCTCACGGGCGAGGCCGCACGCGCGCTGGAGCCGGCGCTCGCCTGCGACGCCGCGCTGCTCTCGCCCTCGACCGGCATCATCGACAGCCACGCCTACATGCTCTCGCTGCGCGGCGAGGCCGAGGAAGCCGGCGCGGCCTTCGCGTTTCACACCCCGCTGATCCGTGCCAAGGCGGCCGCCGGCGTGATCGAGGTCGAGGCCGGCGGCGCGGCACCGATGGCGCTGCAATGCAGCCTCCTCGTCAACGCTGCGGGCCTCGCGGCGACAACGGTGGCGCGCAATATCGACGGCATGCCGCTGGACCGGATTCCGCCGGCCTATCTGGCCAAGGGAAATTACTTCAGCTGCAACGCCAAGGCGCCGTTCTCGCACTTGATCTATCCGGTGCCCGAGCCCGGCGGCCTCGGCGTGCATCTGACGCTGGACATGGCGGGGCAGGCGCGTTTCGGCCCTGACGTCGAGTGGATCGAGACGATCAACTACGAGGTCGATCCGTCACGCGCCGAGCGCTTCTATCCGGCGATCCGGAGATACTGGCCGACGCTGCCTGACGGCGCGTTGATGCCGAGCTATTCGGGCATCCGCCCGAAGATCGTGCCGCCGGCGGTCGCCACGCAGGATTTCCTGATGCAGGGTCCGCGCGATCACGGCGTGGCAGGCCTGATCAACCTGTTCGGCATCGAATCGCCGGGACTGACGTCCTCGCTCGCGATCGCCGATCACGTCGCCGAGCTCGCAAATATCTGAAGCGTCTTCAAGCGAAGCGGATACCACTTCGCGCAAAGAAGAAAACGCGTCCAAACAAGAAGCCGGAGCTATTTCCGTTCCGATTCCGTCGGAACGGAAATAGCTCCGGAAGCCGCGCAAATGTCCTTGCGCGGCTTCGCATCTTCCAACAGGGATGAGCGCAACAGCACTCACCCCTGCCTGAAGGGGTACGATCAAACTCTACGCTGAATACGGGGTTTACTAGTGAAGCGTGTCGCCAGTGTGCTTCAGACGCTCGATCTGGTCCTTGACCATCAACTTCCGGCGCTTCAACTCAACAATTTGCAGGTCGTCTGTTGAAAGGTGCACGAGAGCTTCGTGCAATTCGTTTTCGAGAGTTTTATGCTTCCGTTCCAATTCAACCAGATGTGCCTGAATTGTCATTCGAAACCTCCTCGGTAGGGGTGACCTTGGATTCGATCCGGACGACGAAGTGTACATCACCGATTCGTTCTGTCGATGGATATCCGTCGTCGCCGTGTCATTTTTGAAAATTCATATGTAACGAAGCGTGAGTAAGGAACCGCGCTGGGAAAAATCCATGATATCAATGCGCTTGCGCAGCGCCGCAGCGAACCGTTGAAATATCTTGCGAGAGATCGGTGAGCGACGGCCCGAGATCGCTTGCGGTCACGGCGCGCAAGGACGATAATTTCCACAGGGCATCCACAGCCTTAATCTCACGACTATCGGTTTTTCGGCCACCGCAGACATGACCCATGAAGACGAGAGCGAACTCGAAGCCGAGCTCGCCCGGTTGCAGCAGGAACACCGAGATCTCGACGCGGCGATCGATGCACTGCATCAATCGCCTGCCCCCGACCTATTGCGGTTACAGCGGCTGAAGAAGCGCAAGCTGTTGTTGCGCGACCGCATCGCCTTCATCGAAGACCAGATCACGCCCGACATCATCGCCTGATCCCCAGCGGGCTTTTCGCGGCGGGGCGAGCCGGGTGAATCCTCTTGACTCCAAAAGAACAAAATAGGAACATTCAAGCGCCAGACGCCCCCAGGAAACGCCCCAGAGAAACGCCCAAGGAACCTAGCAAGGACAACGCAGATGTCGGCAACCGCCCTTTTGGACAACAGCCATTATGAACAGGCCTGCGATCAGGCGATCGCGATGTGCGACGGCAATCTGCGCAGCACCATCAAGGCGCTGATCATGGCCAACGAATATCTGGAGGCGGAGCTCGAGGAATTGCAGGCGGCGATTTCAGCCGGCTGCATTCCGGAGACCTCTCGCAGCAAGGCGCGGAGCAGCGCCGCCTGATGTTGATGATCGGAGCAACGCCATGTCGGACGTCACCTACTACGTTGCAATGCCCTTCCTGATCGATGACGACGGATCGCCGGTCGCGGGCGCCGCGGAGGAATGTCAGTCCTCGACGGCCGCACTGCGGCGCGCCGAAATTCTGGCGCGCGGTGCCGGCCACATCGGCGCGGTCGCATTTTGCCGCAGCGGCGATCCCATGACCGGCGAATTCGGCGACGCGACGCTGCTGCGCAAGTTCGGCACCGTGCCGGAAGATCTGGCCACGTTGTAGGGCATTTATTGTTTGAGCATGATCTCCGCGCAAACGCGTTTCGCATTTGTCGCGAGGAAGATCGCTGCACACTTTGCGCTAGCGCGGCCCTTCGGGTCCGGATCATGCTCAGTTGCTGACCAGCCTGATCCGCGGCTCGTGCCGCCGGCGCGCCTTGCGCACATACATTGCGGCATCCGCCTCCTCCAAGGCGCGGCCTGCGTCGGAATGCGCCCCCAGCAACGCGACGCCGGCGGAGGCGCCCGCGGTCACATTCTGGCTGCGGAAGACGAAGGATAATTCATCGATCGCCTGCTCGAAGGCCGCGGCCTTCGCCTTGGCATCGGTCTCGTTGAGATTCCACAGCAGCAGCGCAAACTCGTCGCCGCCGAGCCGGCCGACCACGTCGGAGGCGCGGACCTGCCGCGTCAGCGCGCCGACGATCGCCTTGAGCACCTCGTCGCCGGCGGCGTGGCCGAAGGAATCGTTGATCGGCTTCAGCCGATCGACATCGAGCACGATCAGCGCGCCGGTGGCGCGATAGCGCTTCATGTAGGCGATGGCGCGCGTGAGCTCGCGCTCGAAGCCGCGCCGGTTCGGAATCTCGAGCAGGAAATCGGTGTCGGCGGCAGCTTCCAGTTCCGCGACCCGCCGCTCCGCCGCCTTGAGCTTGCTCCGCAGCCCGCGGATGATCTTTGCACTATCCTTGGTGCCATCAAGCGACGCTCCGCGCCGCGGCGGCTTGGCCGGACGCTTGGTGGCAGGTTTGGACCGGCCGGCGCTGATTTTCCGGCCCTTTTTGGCCTTCGCAGCGCTCGCCCTTTTTGGTTTCTTCATGGGCATCCTGCTCAATGAAGGCTTGCGGGGATTCACCAAGACAGGATAGTGCATTCCCTTCTCCTTGCCACCGCCTTGCGAGCCGCCGGCCGGAACCGTTAATCTGGCCTATGTTTCTGTTTTCCCGAGCACAATTAACGTCATGACCGCGCCGATCGCCATCATCATGGGAAGCCAGTCGGACTGGGACACGATGCGGCATGCCGCCGACACGCTCGAGGCGCTCGGCGTTGCCGCCGAGACCCGCATCGTTTCGGCACACCGCACCCCCGACCGGCTGGTCGCTTTCGCCAAGGGCGCCAAGGCGGCGGGTTACAAGATCATCATCGCCGGCGCGGGCGGCGCTGCACATTTGCCGGGCATGGCGGCGGCACTGACGGAGCTCCCGGTCTTCGGTGTTCCCGTCGAATCGAAGACGCTCAAGGGCGTCGATTCGCTCTATTCGATCGTGCAGATGCCCGCGGGCATCCCGGTCGGCACCCTTGCCATCGGCAAGGCCGGCGCGATCAACGCGGCGCTGCTTGCTGCCGCCGTGCTGGCGCTGTCCGACCCAGCCTTGTCCGACCGCCTCGCCGCCTGGCGCAAGGCACAGACCGAGGCGGTCGCCGAGCGCCCGGAGGACAAGGCGTGACTGACGCAAAGCAGGTGAAGCTGAAGCCCGGCGACACCATCGGAATCCTCGGCGGCGGACAATTGGGGCGGATGCTGGCCATGGCCGCGGCACGGCTCGGACTGCGCTGCCAGGTGTTCTCGCCCGATCCGGACTCGCCGGCCTTCGACGTCGTGCTGAACGCGACCTGCGCCGAATATGCCGACGTCGAGGCGCTCGAGCTGTTCGCCAACGACGTCGACGTCATCACCTACGAATTCGAGAACGTCCCGGCGGCCGCCGCGATGGTGCTGGACGCGCGCCGCCCGGTGTTGCCCAACCGCAAGATCCTGGAGACCACCCAGGACCGGCTCGCCGAGAAGGATTTCGTGACGCGGCTCGGCATCGGCACCGCAGCCTATGCCGACGTCACCTCCGTCCCCTCGTTGCGCGAGGCGATTTTAAGGATCGGTCTTCCGGCCGTGCTGAAGACCCGCCGCTTCGGCTATGACGGCAAGGGCCAGGCCATCATCCGCGCGGGCGACGACATCGCCAAGGTCTGGACCAGCCTCGCCACCAAATCGGCGATCCTGGAGGCCTTCGTGCCGTACGAGCGCGAGATCTCCGTGATCGCCGCGCGCTCGGTCGCGGGCCAGGTGGAATGTTTCGACGTCACCGAGAACGAGCACCGCGACCACATCCTGAAGATATCGCGCGCGCCCGCGCCGATCCCGGACGCGCTCGCCGAAGAGGCGCGCAGCATCGCAAGCAAGATCGCAAGCGCACTCGACTATGTCGGCGTGCTGGCGGTGGAGATGTTCGTGCTCGCCAATGGCACCGGACCAAAGGTGTTGGTCAACGAGATCGCCCCGCGCGTGCACAATTCCGGACACTGGACACTCGACGGCGCCTCCGTCTCGCAATTCGAGCAGCACATCCGCGCCATTGCCGGCTGGCCGCTCGGCAAGCCGGTGCGCCACGGCGAGATCGTCACCATGACCAATCTGATCGGCGACGAGATCAACGATTACGAGAAGTGGCTGAGCGTTCCGGGCGCGACCATCCACATCTATGGCAAGGGCGCACCGCGCCCCGGCCGCAAGATGGGCCATGTCACCGAGGTCCGGCCGCCCCGGGACAAGTGACGGGACCGCGGCAACCGCCGCGATCCCTTGCCGATTGGATTTTGTTTTGACGCGTTGTCTTGACGCGAACCGGTATCCACTTCGCTCGAAAACGCTCTAGGCCGCCTTCGCGCCTGCGACGACGCCGGTGGGCTCCTCGCTGAGCCAGCGATAGATCACCCCGCCAAGCGCGCCGCCGATCAGTGGCGCGACCCAGAACAGCCAGAGCTGCGCCATCGCCCAGCCGCCGACGAACAGCGCGGGGCCCGTGCTGCGCGCCGGGTTCACCGACGTGTTGGTGACGGGAATGCTGACGAGATGGATCATCACCAGCGCAAGCCCGATCGCGAGCGGCGCGAAGCCCGCGGGCGCGCGGCCATGGGTGGCACCCATGATGATGAACAGGAACATCATGGTCATCACCACCTCGGTGAGGAAGCAGGCCATCATGCTGTACTGGCCGGGCGAATGCGCGTCGTACCCGTTCGACGCGAAGCCCTTGGTGACGTCGAAGCCTGGGGCGCCGCTGGCGATGATGTAGAGCAGTTCGGCGGCAACGATCGCACCGCAGACCTGCGCAATCACGTAAGGCAGGATCTGTCCGGCCGGAAAGCGCCCGCCGGCGGCAAGGCCGACCGTGACGGCCGGATTGAGATGACAGCCCGAGATGTGACCGATCGCGTAGGCCATGGTGACGACGCTTAAGCCGAAAGCCAGGGACACGCCGACCAGGCCGATTCCGACCTGCGGGAAACCGGCCGCGATCACCGCGCTGCCACAACCTGCGAATGTGAGCCAAAAGGTGCCGATGGCCTCGGCAGCATATTTCTTCATATCCATGTGTCGTCCCCTCATTTCAAAGTTTCCGGAACAAAGCTCCGGTCGCCGCCCCGCCAAAGGCACCAAATCTCCCAAATCGGGGCCGCACAGAGGTATTTTCGCCCCATTTAATGGCTGAACTTGGCCCGAAAACCCGCTTGGCTGGTGGACATCCAGGGTTTTGTCTGATACATTCGCGCGCTCAAGGCTAAGGGCTTGTGCGTTTTGCCATCCCCTTTGACTTACCAGAATTCAAATCCGATCCACTGAAGAGGATGCCGCGTGCAGGTTCTCGTTCGCGATAACAATGTCGATCAAGCCCTCAAGGCGCTGAAGAAGAAGATGCAGCGCGAGGGTATTTTCCGCGAGATGAAGCTCCGCGGTCACTACGAAAAGCCCTCTGAGAAGAAGGCCCGCGAAAAGGCCGAAGCCGTGCGCCGCGCGCGCAAGCTGGCCCGCAAGAAGCTCCAGCGTGAAGGCCTGCTGCCGATGAAGCCGAAGCCGGTGTTCGGCGCTGGCGCCGGTGGTGAGCGCGGCGGCCGTGGCGGCCCGGGTGCTGGTCCGCGCGGACCGCGCTGATTTGCCGAATTTGTAAGACCTCAGTTTTCGATAACGCGGGCCGCTGGCCCGCGTTATTGTTTGTGAGCGGTGCCTTTCTGGGACGGGGCACTACCGATGCGGCGCTAAAGCGCGACGAGGTTGGTCGTCGCGCTTTAGATTGTTGTTTGAGCATGATCTTTTCGGAAAACCGCGGCACACTTTGCGCTGACGCGGCCCTTCGGGTCCGGATCATGCTCTAGCGCGAGCGAACCGTAGATGGCCTCCCCTTTCCCCGAGCGTGGCTTGGCGCGACTGCGCCAGATCTGGCAGCAACCGTTCGCACTGGCCTTGATGGGGATCGCACTATGCGGCTGCTCCTTCGATCTGGGATCGCTGATGCCGGAGAAGGAAAAGCCGCAGGAGGCCCCCAAGGCGGCGGCCGCCACGGAGAGCGCGGTCAGCCCCGGCAACGTCACTGAGGCCCAGACCCACACCGCAAAGGCCCAAGCCCTGGCCAAGTCAGGCGAGACGGCAGCAGCGCTGGACGAATTCAATCGCGCGGTCGGGCTCGATCCCTACAACGCGCAGGCGCTGTATGGTCGCGCGCTGATCTACCAGGGCAACAACCAGCACGATTTCGCCGTCGCCGATTTCACCGCCGCGAGCGGGCTCAACCCGCAAAAGGCCGAGCCCCTGCTCGGCCGCGCCATCAGCCATCTCGCCCTAGGCAAGATCAAGGAGGCTACGGCCGATCTCGACGAGGCTTCCGAGGCCGATCCGCACAATGCCCAGGTCTGGACCGCGCGCGGGCAGGCCTATGAGCGGCTGGGTGACAAGGCCAAGGCGGCAGCGTCCTACACCAAGGCGGTCGCACTTCGTCCACGCGACGATACCGCCCGCAGCGGCCTCGCCCGCGTCGGCGGCTGACAGCGCGGCGCAAGGGCCGTCTTAGTCGGGGGTGGCGCTCTTCGGCAGAACGGCGTGGAACATCGACTTGACGCCGGACAGCATCTCGTCGGCGACATTGGTCTTCTTCGGCCGCGGCACGGACACACCGGCATCGGCACGCAGATCGAGCGGAGGCGCGATCACCGGCACGGGAATGTCAGCCGGCGGCGTGATCCGATTCGGGTCGTCATTGCCGACCGAGGCCGTGTAGGACGGCGACGAACCGCCATTGCCATACGGCTCGGGCGAGGGCGTGGACACCGTGATCGGCGGCGGCAGCGGACGGACCGCGGACGGCTCCGTCGTGACGACACGCGGGGCCTCGGGGACGCGGGTGGCCTCGCGCACCGCGGGCTCGGGGGTCCGCTCGACCGGCTTGGTCTCGGCGGCTTTGGCTTCGGCAGCCTTGCCCTCAGGCGACTTGCGAAGACGCTCGATGGCGGCACGCGCCAGATCGTTGGCGTCGGGGGCCGCAGCCGGGGACGCCGCGGCCGGCGCAGAATTGGCCTCCACCACCGGGGCGGTAGCTGCCGGGATCGACTTCGCGGCCGCTTTCTCGCGCGCCGGGGGGCGGCCATGCGAGGTGGTGTCGGCGGGAGCGACGTCCGCAGCCTTGGTCTCAGGCTTGTCGGCGGGCTTCTCGGCCGCAGCCTTGTCCGTCGCAGTCTTGTCCGTCGCAGTCTTCTCGGAAACGCTCTTTTCGGAGACACCCTTGGCCTTGACGCCGGGCGCCGGCAGGTTGGCGACGTCGGCGGGCTTGCCGTTCTTGCCAGCCTCGGCGGGTGCCACCACGGCCGTAGGGGTATCGGCCGCCGGCTTGGCGTTGATGTAGTGATTAACGATGTACGCCCCGATGATCGTCGCGAGCACCGAGGGGAAAATATCCATCGAGATTTTAGCGAGGTATTTCAGCATTTCTCGGCCACTCCCCGCGCGATCTGATGCGGGAACTTTGGGGCATTGTAAGGGATCAACTGCGACGGATCGATGGCAAACGGTAACGCCGGACTTACAGCTTCAGCTCGATCTCAAGGAACACGATCTCAGTTGAGGTTTCGTTAAGTACGTCGTGTTGGACGCCGGCTTTGCGGAAGTAGGATTTTCCGGCCGCAAGCTGCGCCTTGGAACGCTCGCCGCCGGGGGCCACGATGGTCATTTCGCCGGCGACGATGGGAACAATCACATAGTCCATCCCGTGGGTGTGATGCCCGGTCGCGCTGCCCGGGGCGAGCCGCCATTCGGTCACCCGGACCTCTTCGTTGTCGATCTGAACCTCGGACTTGGCGGCAAGCATCGGGAACTCCTTCAGGCATGATCCGGAAAAGTGTGGGGCGGTTTTCCGGAAAGACCATGCTCAAACAATAACCAGAAGCGCGACCGCGCTTCAGGGCACGAAAACCATGAACACGTAGACGGCAAATACCACCATATGGACCAGCCCGAACAGGACATTGGTCCTGCCCGTGCCGAAGGTCAGCATGCTCAAAAAGAAGGTCAGGAGCAAAAGGACGCTGCCCTGGGCGCTGAGGCCGAGTTCGAGCTCCTTGTCGAAGGCGTAGGTAGCGATGCCGACGGCCGGGATGGTGAGACCGATGGTCGCCAGCGAGGAGCCGAGGGCGAGGTTGATGCTCTTCTGGAGATCGTTCTTGCGGGCCGCCGCAATGGCCGAGACACCTTCGGGCATCAGGATCAGGAGCGCGACCAGAAGGCCGGCAAAGGCCGGCGGCGCGCCGATCCTGGCGGCGACGGCATCGACCACGAGCGAGAATTTCTTGGCCAGCAGCACGACTGCCAGGAGCGAGACCAGGAGCAGCCCCACGGTGAGCGCGAGCGCCCCGGCCGACGGGTGCGCCTCCCCGCCCTCGCCCTCCGCCCGTTCATGAACGAAGTAGTCCTTGTGCAGGACGGTCTGGGTGTAGAGAAACACCGCGTAGAGCGCGAGCGTCACCACGTCGACGAAGCCGAGCTGAACCGCCGAATAGACCGGGCCCGGCGTGGTGGTGGTGTAATTCGGCATGATCAGCGTGATGGTCGCGAGCGCGAACAGGACGCTGAGATAGACGTTGGCCCCGGAGAGCTGAAAACCCTGCTCGCGATAGCGCAGGCCGCCGATAAAGATGCAGAGCCCGACGAGGCCGTTGCAAACGATCATGACCACGGCGAACACGGTGTCGCGCGCCAGTTCCGGCGCCGGCTTGTCGCCCAGCATGATCGTGGTGATCAGGGCCACCTCGATGATGGTCACCGAGAGCGTCAGCACCAGCGTGCCATAGGGCTCGCCGACCCGTTCGGCGATCACTTCGGCATGATGAACGGCGGCGAACACCGTGCCGAACAGGATGACCAGAAGGACGATGGCGAAGACGAGCCCGCCCAGCGAGAGCGTGAAGACGTAGCCCGTCGCACTGACGGCCGCAAACAACAGCACGGCCAGCGCCGGGAAGATCCAGGCCGACCGTGGCATCGGATTATGCGCGCTCATCCACCAGCTCCAGTTGTAGATCCGAGCAGTAGCAAATCGGCCGGCAGATTCAATGCCAGTGCAGGAGCGGTGCGACCGGCAGGACGGTCAGCAGCAGGAACAGCGGGATCAGCACGGCGCCGGCGCGCAGGAGATAGCCGAAGAAGCTCGGCATCTCGACGCCGTTTTCGCGGGCGATGCTGGCGACCATGAAGTTCGGCGCATTGCCGATATAGGTGAGCGCCCCCATGTAGACCGCGCCCATGGAGATGGAGGCGAGCGTGCCCGAGAGCGCATGCATCAGCACCTGCGGGTCGCCGCCGGCGAGCTCGAAGAACAGCAGGTAGGTCGGCGCATTGTCGAGGAACGCCGACATCACACCCGTGAACCAGAAATAGGCGACCTCGCGCGGCGTTCCGTCCGGTGCCGTGACGGCGGACAAAAGCCAGGCGAAGGCGCCGTGGTGCCCGGCATCGAGCATGGCAATGACCGGGATGATGGCGACAAAGATGCCCGCGAACAGCTTTGCGACTTCGCGGATCGGCTCCCAGGTGAAGCCGTTGGCCTGCCTGTGCTCGTCCGGCGTCAGCCACACCGACAGCGCGACAATGGCCAGCAGCGCCACGTTGCGGGCGATGTCTTCCAGCTCCAGCCTGGTTCCGAGAATGTCGAAGGCAATGCCGGGCTTCCACATCGCCGAGGCCAGCAGGCTCGCGACGATGGCTGCAATCAGCACGAGGTTGACGAGGCCGCGGATCCGCACCGGCTTCACAGGACCCGTGTCGCCGGGCGGCGGCTCGCTCCTGAAACGCCAGACGTCGACGGCGACGAAGATGACGAGCAGCAGTCCGGCAACGATCGTCGTCTGCAGCCAGATGTTCCGCGTGGTCCAGAAGAAGTCGACGCCGTGCAGGAAGCCGACGAACAGCGGGGGATCGCCGAGCGGGCTCAGCGCGCCGCCGACATTGGCGACCAGGATGATGAAGAAGATGACGACATGAGCGTTGCGGCGCCGCGGCCGGTTGGCCCGGATCAGGGGGCGGATCAGGATCATCGCCGCCCCGGTGGTGCCGACGACGCTCGCCATCAGCGTGCCGAGCGCGAGGATGCCGGCATTCGCCGCCGGCGTGCCCCTGATGTCGCCCGTGATGAGAATGCCGCCGGCCACGACATAGAGCGAGAACAGCAGCACGATGAAGCCGAGATATTCGGCGAGCATGGCGTGGACGAGTGCGGCCAGCGTCGCCATGCCTCCTGCGAGCCAGACCAGCGAGCCGAGCGCCAGCAGTGACCAGGCCGCGGCGATCTTGCCGTAATGGTGGTGCCAGAACTTTGCAAACAGCAGCGGCCCGAGCGCGATCGACAGCAGGAGACCGGCAAAGGGCAGTGCATAGGGCCAGCGCATCGCCGCGCCGTCGAGTTCCGTCGCGGCCCATGCCTGCTGCGGCAACAGCGCGAGGATCGCAGCGACGGACAGGTCGCCGCGCAGCATCACGAGCTGTCTAGGAAGCAATGAAGCGCTTTGCTGTTTCGATCGCACCGAAAGCATCAAGATTGTCGTGTCCTCCGGCCGCAAAGCGAACGAACTGCTTCGGTTCATGCGCGAGCGCGAACAGACGCTCTCCGAACACGATCGGAATGGCAAGGTCATTGGTGCCATGCATCACCAATAGCGGCACCGTGACGCGCGCAATTCGCTCGTCGGAGCGAAACTGATCGCGCATCAGGAGGCGGACCGGAGCGAAGCGGAACAGCGAGGCGGCGACCTCGACCGTCGAGGTGTACGGCGCCTCCAGGACCAGCTTACGGACCGGATGTTCGGAGGCGATGGCGACCGCAACGCCCGTCCCGAGCGAGAAGCCCCAGGCGACGATTCGTTCCGCCGCGTAGCGCGCCATCGTGAAGGCGTAGGCGGCCGCGGCATCGCGCAGCAGACCCTCCTCGCTCGGCGCACCGGAGGAGCCGGCATAGCCGCGATAGGACAGCGCGACGAGGCCGGTGCCGTCGGCGGTCATCGCCTTGAAGCGGCTGACGCCGCCCGCGAGAAAATCGCCGTTGCCGGGAAAATACAGAATCACGGGGCGGCCGGGCCTGGCCGGCACGTGCCAGACGATGACCTTCTCGGCATCGGACGTGGTCAGGACGTGCTCTTCCGCCTCGGGCAGGCCGGCGGCATCAGGAGCGGTGCGACCGACCGGCGGGATCGGAAACAGCATCTCGCGCTGCCGGACATACAGCACGACGAGACCGGCGCAATAGACGGCCGCGAGCAGGATGGCGATCCACTTGACGATGGTCATGATGATGCGGCCGGTCTCCGGCTCTGGGCTTGCGCCGGCTCCGCAGCAATTTCATGACGTCGAGCCGGATGCTCGCGGGAACGTCGCGGCAGCCGCACGCCGCCGCATGCGCGGCGCGCCATTTGACGCGCTGCTCGCGCGTCGCTTTGGGTGGCATGCGATGGGACCGGTGCCATTCCTTGTTGATGGCCACGATCCGCTTCCCTCGCGGGCTACATCGCCTTGACGATGTTCTCGGTGACCTTCTTGGCGTCGCCGAGCAGCATCATGGTGTTGTCGCGGTAGAACAGCGGATTGTCGATGCCGGCATAGCCCGAGGCCAGCGAGCGCTTGATGAACATCACGGTGCCGGCCTTCCAGACCTGAAGCACGGGCATGCCGTAAATCGGGGAGGTCTTGTCCTCTTCGGCCGCCGGGTTGGTGACGTCGTTGGCGCCGATCACGAAGGCGATATCGGCCTGCGCGAACTCGGAGTTGATGTCCTCGAGCTCGAACACCTCGTCATAGGGCACGTTGGCTTCGGCCAGCAGCACGTTCATGTGGCCGGGCATGCGGCCGGCCACGGGGTGAATGGCGTATTTCACCTCGACGCCTTCCTTCTTCAGCATGTCGGCCATTTCGCGCAGCGCGTGCTGGGCCTGCGCCACCGCCATGCCGTAACCGGGCACGATGATGACCTTGGAGGCGTTCTTCATGATGAAGGCCGCGTCATCCGCCGAGCCGAGCTTGGCGGGCTTCTGCTCGCCGGTGCCGCCGCCGGCGGCAGCCGTCTCGCCGCCGAAGCCGCCGAGAATGACCGAGATGAAGGACCGGTTCATCGCGTGGCACATGATGTAGGACAGGATCGCACCGGAGGAGCCGACCAGCGCGCCGGTGATGATCAGCGCGGAGTTGCCGAGGGTGAAGCCGATACCAGCCGCGGCCCAACCGGAGTAGGAGTTCAGCATCGAGATCACGACCGGCATGTCGGCGCCGCCGATCGGGATGATCATGAGCACGCCGAGCGCCAACGCGAGGATAACGATCATCCAGAAGTCGAACGCGCTGCCGGTCAGCACGAGACCGACGATGAAGAACACCAGCGCCACGGCGAGCGCGATGTTGATGATGTGACGGAACGGCAGGATGATCGGCGCACCGCTCATCCGCGCGGACAGCTTCAGGAACGCGATCACCGAACCGGTGAAAGTCAGCGCGCCGATGGCGACGCCGAGCGACATTTCAACGAGGCTCTGGCCATGGATATTGCCGGGCGTGCCAATGTCGAACGCTTCAGGCGCGTAGAACGCGCCGGCAGCGACCAGCACCGCGGCCATGCCGACCAGCGAGTGGAAGGCAGCGACCAGTTCCGGCATCGAGGTCATCGGCACGCGGCGCGCGATGACCGCGCCGATGGCGCCGCCGATGGCGATGCCGACGATGACCAGCACCCAGGCCAGGCCGTCAGCCGGCGGATGGTTGGCGAGCGTGGTGGCGACCGCGATCGCCATGCCGATCATGCCGAACAAATTGCCCTGGCGCGAAGAGGCCGGGCTCGACAATCCCCGCAGCGACAGGATGAACAGCACCCCCGCCACGAGATACAAGAATGCAGAGAGATTGGCGTTCATCTCAGGTCCCCATTGATCCCTTCAGCCCGAGGTGGCCGCTTACTTCGACTTCTTCTTGTACATCGCCAGCATGCGCTGGGTGACAAGGAAGCCGCCGAAGATGTTCACGCAGGCGAAGATCAGCGCCACGAAGCCGAAGGCGCGTGCCCAGCCCGAGCCGCTCGAGACGTTCGCGACGCCGCCGGCGAGCAGCGCACCGACCACGATCACCGAGGAGATCGCGTTGGTCACGCTCATCAGCGGCGTATGCAATGCCGGCGTCACCGACCACACCACGAAATAGCCGACGAAGACGGCGAGAACGAAGATCGACAGCCGGAAGACGAAGGGGTCGACGACCTGTGCTGCATGCTCCATGGCGGCTCTCCTTAGACCTTCGGCTGGAAGTTCGGGTGGATGACAGCGCCGTCCTTGGTCAGCGCGGTCGCCTTGACGAGTTCGTCGTCCCAATTCACGGCGAGCTTCTTCTCCTTCTTGTCGACCATGGTCTCGATGAAGGAGAACAGATTGCGCGCGTAGAGGCTGGAGGCCGAGGCCGCGACGCGGCCTGCGACATTGGTGTAGCCGACGATCTTGATGCCATCGATGTCGACGACCTCGCCCGGCTTCGCGCCCTCGACATTGCCGCCGCGCTCGACGGCGAGATCGACCAGCACCGAACCCGGCTTCATCGACTTGACCATCTCGCCCGAGACGAGCATGGGCGCCGGCCGGCCCGGAATCAGCGCCGTGGTGATCACGATGTCCTGCTTCTTGATGTGCTCGGCGGTGAGCGCGGCCTGCTTGGCCTGATACTCTTTCGACATTTCCTTGGCGTAGCCGCCCGCGGTCTGCGCGTTCTTGAACTCCTCGTCCTCAACGGCGAGGAACTTGGCGCCGAGCGATTCGACCTGCTCTTTCGTCGCGGGCCGTACGTCGGTCGCAGTGACGATGGCGCCGAGGCGGCGCGCGGTCGCGATCGCCTGGAGACCGGCGACGCCGACGCCCATTACGAACACCTTTGCGGCGGGCACGGTGCCGGCCGCGGTCATCATCATCGGGAAGGCGCGGCCGAAGGCTTCGGCGCCCTCGATCACGGCACGGTAGCCGGCGAGGTTGGCCTGCGAGGACAGCACGTCCATCACCTGCGCGCGCGTGATGCGCGGCATCAATTCCATCGCGAATGCGGAAACGCCGGCATCGGCCATCGCCTTCAGCGCGGCATCGTTACCGTAAGGGTCCATGATGGCGATGACGAGCGCCCCACGCTTGTATTGCGCAAGCTCCGATGCCTCGGGGCGCTTCACCTTGATGATGATGTCGGCGTCCTTCAGCGCGTCAGTGCTGACGGTGGCACCCACGGCGGTGAATTCGGAGTCCGGCAGCCCCGACTTGAGGCCGGCGCCCGGCTCGACGGCGATCTCGGCGCCGAGCGCTTTGAACTTCTTCACCGTATCAGGCGAAGCGGCAACGCGCGGCTCCGACGGATCGATTTCCTTGGCAACGGCGATCTTCATAGGCCCTCCGGCGGCGCGGGAAAAAGCGCGCACGCAAACTTAGCGTCACTCCCGCAACGTTGGATACCGGTTTTGGCACCGGTTTGAATGCAAATTTTATGGGCACCGACGGCGCTGTCGGTGCGGCAGACGATGGATCAGGTGAGGAAGATCGCCATCAGGATCACGATGAGCGCGACCGAGGCCGTGCCGTATTTCACCAGCTTGATGAAGCCCTCATAGGTCTGCTCGTGGGCAACGTAGTCGTTGCCGTCGGCAGTGGTGTACGCCACTTCGCTATGGTCAGCCATGGATTGTCCCCAGTCGAAAGTCGAATTCTGGGGCTGGGATACCTTAATCTTTCGGGCAGGGCAACGGCAGGCAAGCGCGGTTTTCCCGCAAATCAGGTCATTTGGAATTCCGATTGCCGGGAATTCGGGCTCTCGCGCCGCTCAGCCCTGATCGATCATTGTGGCGGTGACACTCACGGTCGGTCGCCGGGGCTCCGGAAGACCGAGCGCCGCGCGGACCGCGTCGATCGCCTTCTCGCCCGCCTCGGTAAATCGCGCCATGCGCGGATCCGTACCGGGACCGACCGCCACGGAATGGTCGCCGGCCAGGAAGCCATGGGTCATGTGGAACCCCAGCGCGCGATAGACCTCGAACTGCTCCTCCGAGAAGAACTGATCGCCGGTGGTCTCGTGGGGGAAGGTGTCGTTCCGCCGCGCATAGTCGCGGATGTAGTCGTTCTCGTCGCTGGAGAGCGAGGACTTGATATAGACGAGATAGCCCTTGTCATCGCCGCCATAGTCGATGCTGCCGATCGCCACATGGACGTGCGGGGCCTCGTCCGCGGCGCCGGAGGACGCTTGTGCGGACTTCCTGTCGGCGTTCTCCGCCATGATGGCGCGGGTGCGGTCGCGGATCGGCGTCCAGGGCAGATCGATCCGGACCCCGAGGTCGATGCGGGCATAGCGCTGCAGCTTCATCAGCGAGGAGAAATTCATCGGCGCGTCGGCTTCCGCGTCGACCGCGACGATCACCTTGCAGCGCCGGCGCAGCAGCTCGTAGACGCCGAGATTTTCGATGTGGCCGCCGTCGGTGAGATAAACGCCGTCGCTGTTCTCGTAGAGACGGCCTGAGATTTCCGACCACAGGAACAGCGGCGTGGAGCGGCGCTGCGGCCGGGCTGTGGCCTCGACATAGCGCGGGTTGTTCAGCCAGTAGCCCAGCCGCACGTTCAACAGCGCGAGCGTCGGCGTCAGCGCCTTGATCGAGTTCGAGCCCATATTCGACGACGCCGCCGCCCCCGATATCGCCATGGCGGTGGCAAGGTCGAGGCTTTGCTCCAGACGCTCGACCGCCGGCGTCCTGGCGTACCGCGTCGCCTCGCTGCCGACATAGAGCGGCGAGAAGACGAAGAAGTCCGCATTGCGGCCGCGCCGGTTGGCGAAGTCCGACCCCTGGATGTTGAGCGCCGTGTTGATGAGATGATAGGGCGCCCGCAGCTTCGGCGCGGCCGGCCGATCGGTCGTCGTGGCACCGTCGTCCGCGACCACGAAGAGCTCGCTCAACTTCATGCGATCGAGCGGCTTGAAATCGCGCCCCTGGTCGAGGCTCGCCTCGGCGCGCGCGATATTGCCGTCTGCGGAGCGGCCGGGGTCGAACAGGAAAGCCTTGCTCAGCCGATCGCGGTACAGACGGTGCAGCGAATTCGCATTCGGTGTCAGGGACCAGGAGATCGCAAACAGCAGCATGCCGACGAGCGTGTACAGGATCACCACGGGCAGGCTGTGCGCGTAGCCGGAGCCTCGATCCGTCCAATCGAATTGTCTTGCGACATTGCCCGCGGCAAATGCGAGCCACGCCGGAACGTGGGATACCGGCGTCAACCAGTCCGTCGTCGCCGTCGCTGCGGCAGCTTTTGGCGTGATCTCAGCCGAGAGGGTGCCGGCAGCCGCGTCGAACTCGATCTTGCCCGACAGGTTTGCCGACGCGGGCACAGTCGATTTGTTGGCGGCGAGACAGCCCTTCTGCGCAATAACGGTCAGAGGCGCCTGGCATTTTTCGATCGGATCGTTGGCGATGCCCCAATAGGACAGATAGAGATAGGCGACCCAGATGATCAGCGGCAGCGCCAATCCCGCGATCCACAGCGCGACCTTGGCGATGATCGCGAGCACCAGCGAGCCCCATTGCGAGGATACGCTGTTGCCCTTCAGGAGTTCGGCGAACTGCTGCCTGAAGGCCGTGACGAATATGCCGATCGGCGCGGCAATCGCGGCGAGCGATTTGATCCAGGTGACGGCGACGCCGCCGACCGGCCCGCCGATCGTGTTGCTGTCGACGACATCGAACATCTGCAACAGCATGAAGGGCTGGAACTCGAAGAACGCGATCACGGCAAGCAGCACCAGGAAGGTCGCGCCGGCCGTCGGCCAATGCGAGCGAAACTCCTGGCGGTTCTCGGGACTTGCAAATGACTGCTTGAGCGCCCAGCCGAAGAACAGGCCGATGCCGATGATCGCCGTTGCCAGCGTCAGCGCGAAATTCCTGATCTGAAGGACGCGGGCGAAGTCGCACGCGATGCCAAGCAGGAACGCGATGCCCGCGGCATAGGTCAGGAAGACGGTTGGGCCGATGCCCCGTTCCGCGCGTGAGAGCAGATAGGCAATTCCGCCGCAGGCAAGCAGCACCAGCGCAACGATCGCGCCGATGGCGGCGAAACCGAAACGGTCCGCGATCCAGCCGAAATGGTGCAGCTCACATTGCGGCGAAGCGCCGTCGGCAAGATCGACACCGAAGAAGTTCGCGACCGTCAGGCAGCTCCGCAGCGGGGTCGACCAGATGGTAACGGCGGCGAGCAGCAGCACCGCCGGCAGCGTCAGCCCGATATTGGCGATCAGGCCGCGCGCCACGATCGCAATCCCGGTCAGGAGATCGCGGAAGCCGGCCGGGACCAGGTAGTTGGAATAATTCCTGATGTGCCCGACCGACGGCGTGTCGCTGATCTCGCTGGCGGTCACGGTTTCCCCGGTCGGCCGCTCGCCGAACACGAAACGGCCTGTCACCGTCATGGTCGTGCTGAGCGAGGTGCCGATGTAGCCGCCACCCGATACGGTGGAGAGATAGTCGATCCGTCCGATCAAATCGTGGTGGTTCAAGGCCTGGAGCACGCCGAGACACATGGCCGAGGAGCGGATGCCGCCGCCCGACAAGGCGAGCCCGACGACGTCGAGCATCTGGCAGGCGACGATACCGTCGGGGTCGATTTGCCGCGCCTCCTCGCGGCGCGTGTTGATGGCCTCGATCTCGTCGCGCACGATCTGCTGATGCTTCTCGCACCAGGGCGTTTCCTCCTCGAAGGCTGCGGCGTTCCGTGCTGCGCCAGGTCGCGGGACCTGTCCCTGGTCGGGCATGCGAGCCTCTCCCGAGCAACAAAAAGCGATCGGCAATCAAGAGTTGAAAAAATAAATCAAGTATCTACAGGATTAGTCTCGCCTCCGGCGCGAACGTTCAACGCGGGCGCGGGAACCCGAGGCGGCCAGGCGCCCGCGCGCCCGACGCCTCAGCCCATCGCCTCCAGCTCGTCGATCATCCCGGCAATGACCGAAAGGCCGCCGTCCCAGAATTTGGGATCCTTGGCATCGAGCCCGAACGGCCGCAGCAGCTCGGAATAGTGCTTGGTGCCGCCGGCGGCGAGCATATCGAGATAGCGCTCGGCAAAGCCCTCGGCCGCGTTCTCGTAGACCGCGTAGAGCGAGTTCACCAGACAATCGCCGAAGGCATAGGCATAGACGTAGAACGGCGAATGGATGAAGTGCGGGATGTACATCCAGTAGTTCTCGTAACCGGCCTTGATCTCGATCGCCGGCCCCAGGCTCTCGCCCTGCACCGACAGCCAGATCTCGCCGAGCCGCGTCGCGGTGAGCTCGCCGTTCTTGCGCTCGGTGTGGACCGCGCGCTCGAAGGAATAGAAGGCGATCTGCCGGACCACGGTGTTGATCATGTCCTCGACCTTGCCGGCGAGCAGCGCCTGGCGCTGCCTGGCGCTCTTGGTCTGCGCCAGGAGCCGCCTGAAGGTCAGCATCTCGCCGAACACGCTCGCGGTCTCCGCCAGCGTCAGCGGCGTCGGCGCCATCAGCGCGCCGTTCTTGGCCGCCAGCACCTGATGCACGCCATGACCGAGCTCGTGGGCGAGCGTCATCACGTCGCGCGGCTTGCCCTGGTAGTTCATCAGCACGTAGGGGTGCGCCGACGGCGTGGTCGGATGCGAGAACGCGCCCGGCGCCTTGCCCGGACGCACCGGCGCGTCGATCCAGCGGTCGGTGAAGAAGCGCTCGGCGATGTCGGCCATTTTGGGCGAGAAGCCGCGATAGGCCGTCAGCACCATGTTGCGCGCATCAGGCCAGCCGATGACGTCCGTCGCCGCAAACGGCAGCGGCGCGTTGCGGTCCCAATAGGCCAGCCGCTTCTTGCCGAACCACTTTGCCTTCAGCGCGTAATAGCGATGCGACAGCTTTGGATAGGCCGCGCGCACCGAGGCCACCAGCGCATCCACCACCTCGCGCTCGACGCGGTTGTTCAGGTGGCGGGAATCCGCGACGTCCTTGAAGCCGCGCCAGCGGTCGGAGATGTCCTTGTCCTTGGCCAGCGTGTTGGTGATCAGCGCGAAAGTGCGCTCATTGGCCTTGAAGGTCTTCGCCAGCGCCTCCGCCGCGGTTTTGCGCTTGGCGCCGTCGCGGTCCTGCAACAAATTGAGCGTGGGCTCGATCGCGAGCTCCTTAGGGCCGACCTTGAAGCGCAGGCCGGAGATGGTCTGGTCGAACAGCCGGTTGAAGGCGGAATAGCCGGTCTGCGCCTTCTCCAGGAAAAGCTGCTCGAGCTTGTCGTCGAGCTGATAGGGCTTCTCCTTGCGCAGATCCTCGATCCAGGGACGGTAATGTGCGAGCTCCGGCGCCTGCATCGCACGGGTCAAAATATCGTCATCGACACGATTGAGCTCGAGCGCGAAGAACAGAAGATGGGTGGACGCCGCCGTCAGCCGCTCGGAGACATCGCCGTAAAACTTTGAAATCTTGGGATCAACGCTGTCGCCGGCATGGACGAGACCGGCATAGGAGCCGAGACGGCCGGCGAGATCGTCGATCGCCTCATAGCGTCGCACGGCCTCGGCGAGCCATTTTCCGCCATCTTCATTTGCTGTCCCTGTCGCGAGCTTGCCTTTGTAGTCGGTCTCGAACGCGACGCAATCGGCATCCATCCTTTCGAGATCGCGCGCCACTTCCGGCGCGTCGATCCCGGAATAGAGATCGGCGAGGTTCCATTCCGGAAGCCTGCCGGTCTTGCTCGCAGGCTTGGCTAGTGAAGACTCGGCGACTGAAGACTTGGCGAGTGACGACTTGGAGGGCTTTGCCTTGACGATGGCTTTCTTGGCGGCGGATGTCCTGGTGTTCGGCTTGCGGAGAGCGGGTTTGCTGGGAGCGGGCTTCTTCAAGGCAGACTTTCCGAGAGCGGACTTGGAGCGCGAATTCATTGTGTGGGAAACCTGTGTTCAACAAGCGCGGCGGCGGGCCAGGGCATCAAGGTTTAAGAGTGCGTTAATCGGCTTCGGCCAGAGTGCCCCGATTCGAGACAGATAGTAGTAGCGTGCGGGGAACACCATGGCTGCCAGTATTTTGATCGCCGACGACGACGCTGTAGCCCGCCGGCTGATCGAGAACATGGTGCAGAAATGCGGCTATGAGACGGTCGTCGTGGACTCCGGCGACGCCGCGATCGCCGCCCTCACCGCCCCCGATGCACCTGCGATCGACGGCGTCATCCTCGACCTCGTGATGCCCGGCCTCGACGGCATGGGCGTACTGGCGAAGATCCGCGAAGCCGGCCTCAGCGTGCCTGTGATCGTGCAGACCGCCCATGGCGGCATCGACAACGTGATCTCGGCGATGCGCGCCGGTGCTGCCGATTTCGTGGTCAAGCCGGTCGGCATGGAGCGGCTCCAGGTCTCGCTTCGCAACGCGCTCAACGCCTCCGCGCTCAAGGGTGAACTACAGCGCATCCGTCACAGCCGCGAGGGCCGGCTGACCTTCTCCGACATCATCACCCGCGCCGAGGCGATGGCCGGCGTGATGCGCACCGCGCAGAAGGCGGCGAACTCCTCGATCCCGGTGCTGATCGAGGGCGAGTCCGGCGTCGGCAAGGAGATGTTCGCGCGCGCCATCCATGGCAGCGGCGAGCGCAAGGCCAAGCCGTTCGTCGCGGTCAATTGCGGCGCGATCCCCGACAACCTCGTCGAGTCCATCCTGTTCGGCCACGAGAAGGGCGCCTTCACCGGCGCCACCGAACGCCACACCGGCAAGTTCGTCGAGGCCCACGGCGGCACGCTGTTTCTGGACGAGGTCAGCGAGCTGCCGCTGGCTGCGCAGGTCAAGCTGCTGCGCGCGCTCCAGGAAGGCGCGGTCGAGGCCGTCGGCGGCCGCAAGCCGGTGAAGGTCGACGTCCGCATCATCTCGGCAACTAATCGCAGGCTGCTGGAACGGGTGAAGCAGGGACATTTCCGCGAAGACCTGTTCTATCGCCTGCACGTGCTGCCGCTGACGATCCCCTCGCTGCGGACCCGGCGCGAGGACATCCCGCATCTGCTCCGGCATTTCCTGGCGCGCTTTGCCGCCGAGGAGAACCGCACCATCACCGGCATCAGCGGCGAGGCCGTGGCGCATCTCGCCCAGCTCGACTGGCCGGGCAACATCCGCCAGCTCGAAAATGCGGTGTACCGCGCCGTGGTGATGAGCGAGGGCGACCAGCTTGGCCTTGGCGATTTCCCGCTGCTCGCCTCGCAGCCGTATCCCGCAACCGAGATTCCGACCGCGCCGCTGATGCTCGAACCGATCGCGGCGCCTTCCGTTGTGTCGTCGGGTAGCGAAATACCGATTGCGCCGCTCCCCTCGGTGGGAACTCTTCCCATGCTGACCGCGACCGGCGACGTCCGCCCTCTGGAGGACATGGAGAACGAGATCATCCGCTTCGCGATCTCGCATTACCGCGGGCAGATGTCCGAGGTCGCCCGCCGCCTCAAAATCGGCCGGTCCACGCTCTACCGAAAACTCGACGAGGCCGGGGTTCCCGGACATGGCGGGAAAAGCGGCGAGGAGACGCACTGAGCCTCATGCGAACGGAGGTTCGCGCGACGGCGCGAGGCGACTGTAAGCCGTTCGCATGACGACAGAATTCGACTGCGATTTGAACCGTGACCTGGAAGTGACAGACAGAGGGAAAAGCGCGCGGCAGAGGCGCACAATCCGTTGCCAAGAGGCTCCCTTGAAGTCAGTTTGTCGTGAGTTGTCCCGGGTAGCGCTGGCTGCAAAATCGGGGCCTGTATATCGTCTGCGTATGAATCGTTGCGTGCAGGCGTGCAACTTTCGAGAGGCCGGCGCGGTTTAGCCGAAGCTCAATTAGGCGATAACGAAGCTGTTCCACGAGGGACAGTTCACCCGAGGGGTGCGACACAATGCGTGACTGTTTGAACCACCGTGCAGGCTTTGACCGTGTCTTGATGACGGTCGCAGCAACCTTCCTCACGGTGTCGGCCAGCTCGGCCCTGGCGCAGGATCAGGCGCGCAGCAGCGCCGCCGAGCTCGCGATCGAAGCCGCGATCCCGCGCCCCGAGCCCGCCAACGTCCCGCCCCCGACTGCCTCCGACATCAAGCTCGACGCCACCGCCACGGTCCAGGACTCCGCGAAGGAGCCGGCCAAGGAACCCGTGAAGGCCGAAGCCGCTCCCGCGCCGGACAAGGTTGAGACCAAGCCGTCCGACGTCGCCACCACGCCCGCCACTGAGGCGCCGAAGAGCGAGACGGCTAAAACGGAGCCCGCGACGACCGAGCCCGCCAAATCTGAACCAGCAAAGGCCGACACTGCGACGACCGCGCCGGCCGCGCCTGCGGCTCCCGCCACCGCAGCGGCTCCTGCCGCCGAGCCGGTCAAGGCCGCGAGCAGCGTGCCCGCCGCCGACCAGCCGGTCGCCGACAAGCTGAAGGATATCATCGGCGCCAAGACCTCGCGCCATTTCGACCGCAAGAACGAACGCGCGGCGATCGAGAAGTTCTACGGCGCCCGCGACTTCGCGCCGGTGTGGACGCAAGCCGGCAGCCTGACCGCCGCGGCCAAGGGCGTGATCGCGCGGCTGAAGGATGCGGCCTCCGACGGCCTCAATCCGGCCGATTATCCGGTGCCGGATTTCGCCGCCGCCACGACCCCCGATGCGCTCGCCGACGCCGAGCTCAAGCTCACCGCCAGCATGTTCGACTATGCGCGCCAGGCCCAGAGCGGCCGCATGCACTGGTCGCAGGTCAGCGCCGACATCCTCTATCCCGAGCATCCGGTCGACCCGAGCGAGGTGCTCGCCAAGGTCACGACCGCGGCTGACGCCTCCGCGGCGCTCGACAGCTACAACCCGCCGCAGAAGCTCTACAAGGAACTGAAGGCGAAGCTCGCAGAGCTCCGCGGTCAGGGCAGCGGTCCGGTGATCGAGATCGCCGACGGTCCGGCGCTGAAATACACCCCCGCCGGCAAGAAGCAGGCTGAAATCGTCGTCGAGGATCCACGCGTGCCGCAGCTTCGCAGCAAGCTCGGCATCACCGAGAATGCGAGCGACACCCGCTATGACGCCACGGTCGCGGAAGCCGTGCGCAAATTCCAGAACAGCGCCGAGATCAAGGCGACCGGCATCCTCGACGACAAGACGGTCAAGGCGCTCAACACCCCGAAGCGCGACAAGCAGATCGACACGGTGCTGGTGAACATGGAGCGCTGGCGCTGGCTGCCGCGCGACCTCGGCGTGCCCTCGCTGGGCGATGCCTATGTCATCCTCAACATTCCCGACTACACGCTGAAGGTGATGCAGCGCGGCCAGCCGGTCTGGACCACCCGCGTCGTCACCGGCAAGCCGGGCCAGCACGCGACGCCCCTGCTCACCGAAACGATGAAGTACATCACGGTCAACCCGACCTGGAACGTGCCGCCGTCGATCGTCTACAACGAATACCTGCCGGCGCTTCAGCAGGACCCGACCGTGCTTCAGCGCATGGGACTCAAGCTCGAACAGAACCGCGACGGCTCCGTGCACATCTCGCAGCCGCCGGGTGAAGCCAACGCGCTCGGCCGCATCCGCTTCAACTTCCCGAACAAGTTCCTGGTCTATCAGCACGACACGCCGGACAAGAACCTGTTCGCCAAGGAAGACCGCGCCTTCAGCCACGGCTGCATGCGTGTGCAGAACCCGGATCAGTACGCCTCCGTTCTGCTCAACATCGCTATGCCGAACGAGAAGTACACGCCGGAGCGCGTGCGCAGCATGTACGGCAAGAGCGAGATCGATCTGAAATTCCCGACCCCGATTCCGGTCAACATCACCTATCAGACCGCGTTCGTGGACGATGCCGGCAAGCTGCAATTCCGCAAGGACGTCTACGGCCGCGACTCGACCATGATCAACATCCTGAAGAACAGTCGCGGCAAGGATCTCGAGAATATCGTCGCGCACTCCCAGCCGAGCTATTCGCGCCCGGCAACGACGCTGCCCTCGGGCGTGGCAGTGGCCAACAATGGCGGCGGCTTCGGCTCGTCCGGTCCGAACTTCTTCGAGCGGCTGTTCGGCGCCCCGACCCCGCCGCCGGCTCCGGTCGGCCGCAGGCCGCAGCGGGTGTTTACCCGCTGAGCCGGGCCCGGCCGCTCGTTTCCTGAAATTCTGCAATAAAATCAACGCCCCCGTCCCCTGGATGGGGGCGTTTCACGTTAATCATTCTCGACCCGGGCCCCGGGCAGCGGGCGTTTTTTTGCCACACTCAACCGGTTAGGTTTGTATTCTGACTTGGTTTGGGGGCGGGAAGGTCAACCTCGAATTAACCTTCTCGCTTTAGTAAAGCGTTCATCCTCTTTCTCGCGCTAACGGGGTTGGCGGGAGAGTCCATTTGAACGCTCGTCGACTGGGTGGGCTCATACGTGCTGACTGGTCTTGCACGCCAATTCGCTGTGCTGTCGTTGTCCCATGCGGGAGTGAAGGCCGGATCCCGGATCGGCCTTGCTGCCGTGTTGCTGCTTGCTGCCGCGGGTTCGGTCCATAATGCCGCCGCGCTGAACGAGACCAAGACGCTCTCCTTCCACCACACCCATTCCGGCGAAGACCTCACCGTCACCTTCAAGCGCGACGGCCGCTACGACGACGCGTCGCTGAAGCAGCTCAACCACTTCCTCCGCGACTGGCGCACCCAGGACGAGACGGTCATGGACCGTCACCTGTTCGACATCCTCTGGGAAGTCTATCGCGACGTCGACGGCAAGCAGCCGATCCAGATCATCTCCTCCTACCGCTCCCCCGCCACCAACGCGATGCTCCGCCGCCGTTCGTCCGGTGTGGCGCGCTTCAGCCAGCACATGCTGGGGCATGCGATGGACTTCTACATTCCGGGCGTGCCGCTGGAGCAGATCCGTTTCGCCGGCCTGCGCCTCCAGCGCGGCGGTGTCGGCTTCTATCCGACCTCCGGCTCGCCCTTCGTGCATCTGGACACCGGCAGCATCCGGCACTGGCCGCGCATGACGCATGACCAACTCGCCCGCGTCTTCCCGGACGGAAAGACGGTGCATCTGCCGACCGACGGCACGCCGCTGAAGGGCTATGAGCTCGCCAAGGCCGAGATCGAGCGCCGCGGCAACGGTGACGACGGTGCCAGCAAGCCGAACTTCTTTGCCGCCCTGTTCAAGAGCAAGTCGGCGCCGGCAGCCAGCAGCAACGACGAGGATGACGAGGGCGCACCAGCCCCGGCCGCCAAGCCCGTGGCGCCCACCGTGGTCGCCGCTGCGGCCAAGCCGGCCGATCCGGTGCCGACGCCGCGCGCCAAGCCGCAGGTCGCCGCCACGCTGCAGCTCGCCTCGGCCGATGCGCAGATCGTTGCGCCGCCCAAGCCGAAGCCGGCGCCCGTGGCTGACAAGCCGGCGGCCGGCAAGCCTGAAACCCCGGCCGACATCATCAATGCCCGCGGCTTCTGGGACACTCCGGCGACGCCGCAGCAGGCGACACCGGCGCAGATCGCCGCGCTGAAGGCCCGCCAGGCGCTTGCCGCCGCGACCGATCCGCAGCCCACCGCCAGCGTCTCCAACGCAACTCTTCAGGCGCTGGCTTACGCACCGGCCGCCTCCCCGGTCGATCGCGCCAACGTCGTTGCCGCTTCCGCGCCGATCCCGCGCTCGGCCCGTCCCGCCGCCGCGTCCCGCAGCGGCGCCCAGGCAACCGAGATCAACACGGTGGTCGGCAAGAGCGTCGACGGCATGGTCGCAACCGCGACCCGGCTCTCCGCGGCCAAGGGCGAGAGCATCTGGCTCAAGATCGTGATGCTGTCGCCGAGCGCCAGCCGCGCGATGTCGGTGACGCTGATGGGCGAGCTCGATATGACCGCGCTGCGCGGCTATTTCGTCAAGCCGCAGGCCGTGATCGCCATGGGCTTCACCGACGATCCGATGCAGGGCCTGTCCTGCGACAGCTTCTCGGGCAGCGCCACCGCGAAGCTCGATACGACCTCCTTCGTCGTTCGCACCGCCGCGTTGCGCTGAGGCGGTATTTCCACGAACACAATGTCGTGGCCCGGATGGTGCGCGCGCACTGGGTTTACTTGTCCGTGACGACAGATGAACGGATTCTGCCCAAGCCTGGTGCGCATATGCACTAAGGAGGATTCCCCCACTTCCAACGGGTAATCACCCGGTATCGCTGCGCATTCCAAACGCGCATTATGGCAGTGCGCGAAAAACCCGGAAGGGAGCGTGCGATGTCAGTTCCATGCAAGTCTGAGCTCAGCCTTCTGAACCAGGACGAGCGCGAAGTCATATTGAATACGCACCATCCCGTGGTTGGAGAGATGGGGCGCGATGGACTTGAGGGCCTTCGCGACCGGCTACGGGATCTGCGCGACAGGGAGCGTACATTGTCGCGGCATCGACGCCGCGAAACAAAGGGGACGACCGACCCGCGCGGCAAGAGTTTCTCCGGAACGGCAGAGCACGCAAACCGGCGCCAATCGGTCTTCGCTGCCGCCATCAAGCGCGTCAAGAACGAGCTGAGGCGCATCCGAAAGTTTGAGGCACGACGAGAGCTCGGGGAAGCGGCGCGACGGGCGCTGGCACTTCGTCGGACACGTCAGTTTTCCCGACCGCAGACGACCCCAACTTCGCATGACGGCATGCGGCCCATCCCAAGCCGTCGCCGGATCAAGAAACTTCCACCGGAAAAAATCGGAAGGGTCTCGCAGGCCAACAAGCGGGCGCAGGCGGGACGAGACTCCAAACGCGGACGCGGCAATTGAGACGAGACCGACAATCCTGCCGATAGAGGCTGCGCGCCGGACCGGCGCAACGGCGTGCTCGCCATTTCCAAGACTGTAGTGTCGAAACCCGCAGCTTCTATCTCGCTTTCCTGACCCGCCGATCCAGATGATACGTCAGCGCCAGCGAGAGACAGACGGTGAGCTGCTGCTTCGGAAGCGCGCCGGATACCGGCAACAGCAACGCCCTCGTCTGCCGATACTCGAACTGATCGGGAAAGCGCTCGCGGAACGTATCGACCAGCGTCGTCCTGCAGTTGACGAGAATGGCGGCGCGATCGGAGTCCTTCACGCGCCCGAGCCGGATCGTAGAGCCGCTGCCGGTCTCATCGGTCAGATAAGCGGGTTCGCCCCATTTCAGCGTTTCGGTGAGCGGGCCGACGTCGTCATGCGCCGCAGCGGTCGCAAAGATCAGCGCACGCACCTGAAGCAGCCGCTTGCCGATCGGCGCCGGAAGAGCGTCGAAGGCACGGCTCACCTCGCGCGGTAGCGGCGGCGCAGTCACGGCGTTTCCCTCGATGGACCCACGACACTGGTGTCGTCCTGGCGAAAGCCAGGACCCATACCGCGGAATCTATCGATGAAGCGCGGTACCAATCCCGCACGACGATAATGCAACTGCCGGCCTTCGCAATAACCACGGCCTGTGGCTATGGGTCCTGGCTCTCGCCAGGACGACAGTACAGACCTCAGATCATTCCCAGCGCCTGCATGTAGGTCTCGAGAATGGTCTCGGCCTCGGCGCGCTCGTTGGGATCCTGCTTGCGCATCCGCACGATGGTGCGCAGCGCCTTGACGTCGTAGCCGTTGCCCTTGCTCTCGGCATAGACGTCACGAATGTCGTCGGAGATCGCCTTCTTCTCTTCCTCCAGCCGCTCGATGCGCTCGATGATGGATTTGAGCTGGTCCTTGGCAAATTTCGTCGCGGGCTCGTCGTCGCGAACGGCGGCGGAGGTGGCCATCTTGGTACTCCCAATGAAACTGGCAAAACGAGGTGACGCCGGCATCCGTCACCGCGCGTGCTGCCTGAACCCTTAGGGTTCGTGCCCCCCGCGTTCAAGCAAGCATCGCGCTCGTCCACAGCGCGCCCACACCTTCCTTCAGTGAGACGAAGAAAGCTGTTGTGTGGTGCGACTCAGCGCGCGCCGCGGACTGTCCGCTCAGTGCCCGTGGGGATGGACCTTCTTCATCGCCTCGATCTGCTCGGGCGTGGCCGTGCCCTGGTGCTTCGCCTTCCAGGTCTCATAGGGCATGCCGTAGACGGCCTCCCGGCTCTCGTCCTTGCTCAAGGCGACGCCCTGGGCGTCGGCTGCGTCCTTGAGCCAGTTGGACAGGCAGTTGCGGCAGAAGCCCGCCAGATTCATCAGGTCGATATTCTGGACGTCCGTCCGTTCCCGCAAATGGTCGACCAGGCGCCGGAAAGCGGCCGCTTCGAGTTCCGTTCTGGTTTTGTCGTCGATTGCCATCACTGAATCCCTTGGCTACCCCTGATGTCGTCACCCTTACGGGATCAGGTGGGGTCCTGTCACAGATTTTGCCATATCGCGGCGCAAACGGGCCCCGGGCCGCCTCTCGCGGCAGTTCCCCGGCCCTACGCCAAATCGTCAATCATCTGGTATACGTTCCGCGACAATGATCGCCGAATCTCCCCGTTCCCCGTTTCGCCTGCTCGCCCGGTTGGTCCCGGTGCTGGTGGTTGGCCTGCTGTGCCTCTGGGCCAGCCCGGCCGCCGCCGATTTCCGGCTCTGCAACAACACCTCGAGCCGGGTCGGCATTGCGCTCGGCTACAAGGACGCCGAGGGCTGGACCACAGAGGGTTGGTGGAACATCTCCTCCCGCTCCTGCGAGACCCTGCTGCGGGGAACGCTGGTCGCCCGCTACTATTACATCTACGCGATCGACTATGACCGCGGCGGCGAATGGTCGGGCCAGGCCTTCATGTGCTCGCGCGACAAGGAATTCACCATCCGCGGCACCGAGGATTGCCTGGCGCGCGGCTATGACCGCACCGGCTATTTCGAGGTCGATACCGGCGAGCAGCGCGCCTGGACGGTGCAGCTCACCGATGCCAACGAGCAGCCGTCACAGCCGCGCGTGCCTGGCATGCCCGGCCCGGTTGGCCCGGGTGGCGGCGTTCCGGGTTTGCCCAATGGCCCGCCCGGTGCTACGCCCCCGGGCTCGCCCGGCCTGCCACCGGCCGCAGCTCCCCCTCCGCCTGGGAATAAGCCATGAGGCGTCTTCGCCGTATCAAGATTCTCGCGACCCTTGGACCTGCCTCTTCGGACCTCGCGATGATCCGCCGCCTGTTCGAGGCCGGCGCCGACCTGTTCCGCATCAACATGAGCCACACCCCGCATGACAAGATGCGGGAGCTGGTGGCGACGATCCGCAATGTCGAGAGCAGCTACGGCCGGCCGATCGGCATCCTGGTCGACCTTCAGGGACCGAAGCTCAGGCTCGGCGCCTTCGCCGAAGGCTCGGTCCAGCTCCAGAACGGCCAGACCTTCACGCTCGATTCCGACAAGGCGCCGGGCGATGCCACGCGCGTCAATCTCCCTCATCCGGAGATCCTCGCCGCGCTGCGGCCCGGCCATGCGCTGCTGCTGGATGACGGCAAGGTCCGGCTGATCGCGGAGGAGACCTCGAAAGAGCACGCGGTGACGCGCGTCGTGGTCGGCGGACGGATGTCCGACCGCAAGGGCGTCAGCCTGCCCGACACCGACCTGCCGGTCTCGGCGATGACACCGAAGGACCGCGCCGACCTCGAGGCGGCGCTGGTCACCGGCGTCGACTGGATCGCGCTGTCCTTCGTGCAGCGCGCCGACGACGTGATCGAGGCCAAGAAGATGATCCGCGGCCGCGCCGCGGTCATGGCCAAGATCGAGAAGCCGCAGGCGATCGACCGCCTCGCCGACATCATCGAGGCCTCCGACGCGCTGATGGTGGCGCGCGGCGATCTCGGTGTCGAGCTGCCGCTGGAGCGCGTGCCGAGCCTCCAGAAGCAGATGACGCGCATGGCGCGCCGCGCCGGCAAGCCGGTGGTGATCGCGACCCAGATGCTGGAATCGATGATCCAGTCGCCGGTGCCGACCCGCGCCGAGGTCTCCGACGTCGCCACCGCCGTCTATGAAGGCGCCGACGCCATCATGCTGTCGGCGGAATCGGCGGCCGGCAAATTCCCGGTCGAGGCGGTCTCGACCATGAACCGCATCGGCGAAGAGGTCGAGCGCGACCCGATTTACCGGTCCGTGCTCACCGCGCAGCGCCCCGCGCCGGAATCCACCGCAGGCGACGCCATCGCGGACGCCGCCCGCCAGATCGCCGAGACGCTCGACCTGCCGGCCCTGATCTGCTGGACCAGCTCGGGCTCGACCGCGGTGCGCGTCGCGCGCGAGCGGCCGAAGCCGCCGATCGTGGCGATCACGCCGAACATCGCGGCCGGACGCCGGCTGGCGGTGGTCTGGGGCGTGCATTGCGTGGTGGCGGAAGATGCGCGCGACCAGGACGACATGGTGAGCCGCGCCGGCCAGATCGCGTTCCGCGACGGCTTCGTCCGCGCCGGCCAGCGCGTGATCATCGTCGCCGGCGTGCCGCTCGGCATTCCCGGCACCACCAACATGGTGCGCATCGCCTCCGTCGGCCCCGAGGGCGGCGCGGATATCTAGGTCCGCGGGCGCCCGGCAAGCAAAAACGTCGAAAACAACCCCATGCACAGTAGCCGGCCTGTCCGGCATGCCTGCTCGGTTTTTTCGAAAAGGCGCGCCCGGACAACGGCCTGAGCGCGATCAGGCCCTCCGTCCCGGCCGCGCCGACGATTCAGGCTCCCACCAGCGCTTTCGTGGTCGGGAGCAGCGTCTGCTGCACCACCAGGCCGCGGGCGCGGGCGTCCATGACGCCGACGGCGCGCAGCGCCAGCAGCGTCACGGTCTGCACCGCATCGCGCATCTTGACGGGATCTTCGAGATTGTCAGGCGCGAGCGGCCCGACCAGGGCCTCATGCAGCGCACCGAGCAGCGCGGTGGCGGCCAGCGCGGTGTCCTGCGCCGGCAGGTGACCGGCGCGCACGGCCGCATCGATCCGGCCTGCGATCTCGCCCGCGATCTCGCGCCGGCTGGCAAGCCGGGAGGCGCTGACATCGACATCGACCGGCTCGGCCAGGATGCCCCAGGCCAGCCTGCGCTGCGACAGGGTATGGACCGCCACCGTGGTGACGGCAGCAGCCAGCGCCGAGGACGGACCCGGCGCGGCATCGGCCGCCCGGCGGATCGCCGCGAGCTCGTCGCGGGAGACCTCGGCGATCAATTCGGAGATCAACTCGGCCTTGGAGGGGAAGTAGCGGTAGACCGTGCCGGCCGCGACATTTGCCCGGACCGCGACCGGCGCGATCTGCACCGCCGCCATCCCGCCTTCCGCCGCAGCCTCGCGCGCCGCCGCCAAGATCGCACTGCGCCGGGCCGCAAGGCGCTTAACCACTTGATGCGTCCGCCGATAAACCATGGCGCGCTTCCTGTCCCACACGCCTGCCGCACGCCCTGCGGCCGAACGCTTCGTCACTCAATCGCTGCAAATCGCCCCGCAAGGACTGAACAACTATTCAGGACGAATGACAAGGAGCAAATGAGGATACGGGCGCCACGTAACTCCGAGGCGCACGCGAGCAGGTAGTAAACGCATCCTTGCACCGCGTGGCGGCGGCGAACCGGCCCGGTTTACCCCAACTTAAAAGCGATCATGCTCAGGTGCGGATCTGCTGTTGTGCGTGGTCGTTCAACCCCGAGAGTCCAATGTCGGTTTCCGTTACAAGCAGCGTTCCCGTCCGCGGCGTTGCGCGCTGGCTCGTGCCGCTCTGCATCGGCGCCGGTGTGTACCTGTTCTTCCTCGGCGTCGGCGACATCATGCTGCGGGATTCCGATACGCTGTGGCAGATCAAGATCGGACAGTGGATTCTCGAACATCGTGCGCTGCCCACCACCGACATCTATTCGTTCACGCGCGCCGGTGAGCCCTGGATCTCCAGCTCCTGGCTGTCGCAAGTCCTGTTCGCGCTGGTTTACGAGCCGTCAAACTGGTCGGGCGTGGTTATCCTGACATCGCTCGCAATCGGAGCGACCGCGGCGATCTTCGTTCACCTGCTTGAGCCTTATCTGGAGCCGGCGCGCGCCTTTCTGCTCGTCACCCCGCTCCTCTTCATGTCGATGGGGCATTTCCTCGCGCGCCCGCACATGCTGGCCCTGCCGGTCATGGTGGCCTTTGTCGGCGGGCTGCTGGCGGCCGCCGACCGGCGCACCGCGCCCTCCTGGCTATTGCTGCCCTTGATGGCGCTATGGGCCAATCTTCACGGCGGCTTCGTCATGGGGCTGGCGCTGATCGGGGCCATCGGCCTCGATGCGCTCGCATCCGCCGATCGCAAGGATCGATTTGCGCTGGCGGCGCGCTGGGCCGTGTTCGGGCTTGCTGCGCTGGCCGCAGCCTGCTGCACGCCCTATGGCTGGAACACGCTTCTCGCATCGACGAAGATCCTCAGCCTCGGCAAGCTGCTCTCGATGATCTGGGAATGGATGCCCGCCGACTTCAGCTCGCTCGATCTTTTTGGAGCCAGCCTGCTCGGATTGATCGCCATCGGCTACTACAGCGGGCTGGTGCTGTCCTGGACCCGTATTCTTCTACTGCTCGGCCTGGTCTGGGCGGCCCTCAACCACGTCAGAAATATCGAGGCCTTTGCGTTGTTGACACCGCTGGTGCTGGCGAAGCCGTTCGCCGAGCAATTGGGCGTGACGCGAGCGGTCGCGCTGAGGGCGGCAGACGCCCGGTCCTCCTTTGCAGTGAGCGCAATCGCTGCGCTCGCGATCGTCGCGGCCGGCTGGAGCATCACGCGGTCCTATGCCCCGCCGTACCGGTATGCCTTTATCGGCAATCAGTCCCCCGCGGCCGCGGTCGACGTGCTCGAACGGCGGCACGCGCAGCGGATCTTCAGCACCGCTCCGATCGGCGGCTATCTGATCACCCGCAACATCAAGACCTTCATCGATGGCCGCGCCGAGCTGTATGGCGAGCAGTTCGTGCTCGACTACTTCGACGCTGTCGAGGGCAAGAACGTCGAGACGCTCCTGCGTCTGCTCGATACCTACCGGATCGACGCGACGCTGCTGAACCCCACGGTGCCCGCCTCGAGGATCATGGACCATCTGCCGGGCTGGAAGCGGCTCTATGCGGATGACGTCGCCGTGGTCCACGTCCGCGTCGACACACCGCTCCCCTCCCCGTCACGGTGAGCCACGAACCAAAGCGCGACGAGATTGGAGTGAATCGTCATCGCGTCTTGGCGTGTTGCTAGAGCATGAACTCTCGGGAATACCGCCGCACATTTTAGGCAAACGCGGCCCTGCGGGTCCGGATCACGCTCCAGGCCGCCAGCTCTCGCGGCCTTGCGCGGACGCTTCGCCGCGTTCTTGTGGTGGCTGGCCCCGCACCATGAGGGCCAGACACCCCGCAGCAAGACCTAAACGCGACCACGTCCGTTAACCCTCGGTCCCCGGCTGCAAAGCTCCCCGCACAAAAGAAAAGAGCCTCGTCTCGGACGAGGCTCTTTCAACTCTCAACTTGTCCGGCCTTACTTGAGGCTGGTCGAGATCGAGGTGAACTTGGTGTTCAGCGTGCTGCCGAGGTTGTTGACGACGGTGATGATCGCCAGCGCGATGCCGGCAGCGATCAGGCCGTATTCAATGGCGGTGGCGCCGGATTCATCCTTCACAAAGCGCGCAACGAGGTTCTTCATAGAGTGCTCCCAAAAAGTACACGAGGCTACAACTGGTCTGGTCTCTTCGGCTTCCCAGCGCCGCCCGACCATGGAACCGAACGTAGAGGCAAAGAATTGCGCCGCAGTTAATTCGACTGCGTAAACACTGAGCGGTTTGCGTGTATTCGTCGATGGTAAACCGAAATCTAAAACAACCCGTTAAATCATCCGGACGTGACGCCGACCCGGCCCCGATTTACCCGAAGTTATGACCGCCGTGGTCCACTGCCGCCGAACCGACAAGAACAACAGGACGACGAGGCGGAATGTCCCTTTCCTTTGCCAACAGCATCGCGATGCAGGGCCGCGCGCGAGCCCTGGTGCCGCTGTGCGTCGGTGCCGGCGCCTATCTGTTCTTCCTCTATGTCGGCGACACGCTGCTTCAGGACTCCGACTCGTTCTGGCAGATCAAGGTCGGGCAATGGATCCTCGATCACGGCGCCGTGCCCACCACGGATTTCTATTCCTTCACGCGGACCGGCGCGCCGTGGATTTCGACGTCGTGGCTGTCGCAAGTGCTGCTCGCCTTCTCCCATGCGCAATGGGACTGGGCGGGTCCCGTGATCCTCACCGCGATGGCGACCGCACTCACGGCCGCAATCTTCGTCTATCTGCTCGACGCGCAGATCGAGGCACCGCGGGCAGTGCTGTTTGCGATGCTGGCGCTGCTGCTGTCGTTGCACCACGTCCTGGCGCGCCCGCATATTCTGGCGCTGCCGGTTATGGTGGCGTGGGTCGGCCTGCTGATGGCGGCCGCCGACCGCAGGCGTGCGCCGTCCTGGTATTGGCTGCCGCTGATGGCGCTCTGGGCGAACCTGCATGGCGGCTTCGTGCTCGGCCTGGCGCTGATCGGTCCGATCTCGCTCGAGGCCGTCGAGCATGCCGAGAAGGGACAACGGCTCCGACTGTTCATGCGCTGGGTGCTGTTCGGCATCGGCGCAGTGATCGCGAGCTGCTGCACGCCGTACGGCTGGAAGACGCTGCTGGGCGCGACCAACATCCTCAGCCTCGGCGAGCTGCTGTCGCTGATCTTCGAATGGATGCCGGCGAACTTTGCCACGTTCACCTCGTTCGAAGGCGCGCTGCTCGGCCTGATCGCCTTCGGCTACTATCGCGGCCTGGTGCTCTCGGCGCCGAGGATCTTTTTGATCCTGTTCCTGACCTGGAGCGCGCTGACCCATGTCAGGAGCATCGAGGCCTTTGCCTTCCTGGTGCCGCTGGTGCTGGCGAAGCCGCTCGGCGAGTTGGTCCCGCGCCCGCAGCCGGACGCCACCGGCACCGACCGCTGGCCGGCCCACTATGTCACCGCGCTTGGCGCGCTGATGATCGTGGCCGCAGGCTGGACCTCGACCTCGCTCTACATGGGGCACCACCGCTTCACCTTCACGATGACGCAGACGCCGGTTGCCGCCGTCGACCTGCTCGAGCAGCGCAAGGTCCAGCGCATCTTCAACGCCTATCAGTTCGGCGGCTATCTGATCTCGCGCGATATCCCCGTCTACGTCGACGGCCGCGCCGAGCTCTATGGCGAGAAATTCGTGATGGACTTCTTCAAGGCGACCGAGGGCAAGAAGCCCGAGCTGCTTCCGCGCCTGCTGGATGAGTACAAGATCGACGCGACGCTATTGGTCGCCGATGCGCCCGGCCCCCAGATCCTCGATCAGCTCAAGGGCTGGAAGCGAATCTATGCCGACGACATCGCGGTGATCCATGTGCGGGACGACAGCGCGGCCGCGAAATCGTCGAAGTGAGGACGCGACTCCAGCTTCATCCCGGCAGAATCTTGCATGGAGTCCTCCGGCCATGCGGCCGGAGGTCCAATTGATCCGGTGATTTGCCGCTTTGCCTTACCTGCAGGGATGGCGGTTGCCGTCCAGACCGAGATAGGTGCCCGTCGCCGGATCGAAGGACCGGTAACGCTCGGAGCAAGAACGGGAAGCGGCGCCGTCCGCGCGAGCCATGGCGCTGTCGGCGCCTTGCGCGGGAGCCGCGCCGTCCGGCAACTCGAGGCCCAGCCGGCCCGCCGGCGTCAGCGTGCCATTCAGGTTGCGATTGGGGTTCTCCGCTTCGTACGTGTCCGGATGACTGCTCGCAAAACCGGATTGCGCGTAGGCGGTGGTTGCAGTCAGGGCCGACAACACAGCCACGGCAGCGAGGATTTTAAGTCCAGTCATAGTCGATCTCCATCATTGGCCGGTGCATCGTGCGGCCGGTGCGGCAGGAGGTGGGCCGACATGGTGTGCTGGACAAGCTCGCCGTGATGGCGGACTCGCCACTAGGCGCGATCTGGTCGTTCAAATACGGAAAGCGTCGTTTGTTCGTGGAACGCGAGGGAGGGACGAAAGCCCGCGCCCTGGTTTTTGTCTTGGAACGTGACGCCGCCACTTTGTCATGCGCTAGTGTCCGGTGGACGAACAGGAAGACGTGTCATGATGTTTCGCAAACTCCTCACCGCCCTTCTCGTCATGGTCTCGATCAATGCTGCGCATGCGGCGCCGCAATGGCTGAGCCTGCCGCCGACGCCGACCTTGCCCAAGGCGGCGCAGAGCGGCTTCGCGCCCGTCAACGGCATCAAGGTCTGGTACGCCGTGTTCGGCCGCGGGGAGCCCGTGCTGTTGCTGCATGGCGGCCTCGCCAACGCCAACTACTGGGGTCACCAGGTCCGTGCGCTGCAACGGCGCTATCAGGTCATCGTCATGGAGAGCCGCGGGCACGGGCGCAGCAGCCGCAACCAGGAGCCCTATGGCTACGATGTGATGGCCTCGGACGTGGTCGGGCTGCTCGACCATCTCAAGATCAGGAAGGCCGCGATCGTCGGCTGGAGCGACGGCGCGATCATCGGCCTCGACATCGCGATGAAGCACCCGGAGCGGGTCACCAAGCTGTTCGCTTTCGCGGCCAACTCGGATCCGTCGGGCGTTGCCGATATCGCGTCAAGCGACGTCTTCAACGCCTACATCGCCAGGGCCGGCGAGGAGTACAAGCGTCTCTCGCCGACTCCGACGGAGTACAAGAGCTTCGTCGCGGAGATTACCAAGATGTGGGAGAGCCAGCCGAAATGGACGGCGCCGGATCTCGCGGCGATCAAGGTCCCGACCTGGATCGTGGATGGCGATCACGACGAGGCGATCAAGCGCGAGAACACCGAGTTCATGGCGGCGAACATCCCGGGCGCCGGCCTGCTGATCCAGCCGGAGGTCAGTCACTTCTCGTTTCTGCAGGATCCGGAGCAGTTCAACGACGATGTGCTGCGCTTTCTCGAGCGGCGCGGCGAGAGGGCGGGAGCCGCGGCGAAGTGAAATATCGTAGGGTGGGCAAAGCGAAGCGTGCCCACGACTTCTGTCTCGCTTGCCGATAGGTGGTGGGCACGGCGCGTGCGCGCCTTTGCCCAGCCTACTTCTTCGCCGGGCGGTCCTTCACGGGGATCACGAGCTTGAGGCCGGACCAGACGTCGTCGACGGCGCAGACCTTGATGTCGACGAGGCCGTTCGCGAGCGCGGTCTCGCGCACCAGCGTTTCCGTCACGTCAGTCGCGACGCCCGAGGCCTTCTTCGGCCATGACGCCCAGATCATCCCATCAGGCGCGATCGCCTTGCGGTAGCTGCGCAGCTTGACCGCAAAGCCTTTGGCTTCGGTCGCGAAGACATGCACCATGTCGAGCGGCGCCTTGGCGGTCTTTGCGATCTTCACATCATCGGGCAATTCACCGACGACATCGCGATAGGCCGACGAAAGGCCGTCCACGAAAATACAAAAGCCCGGCTTGATGCCGAGCTTTTGCACTAACGGTTTGCCGGAATAGCCGGCCACGACGCGAGAGGCGTTACGCCTGCGGTTGCGGCTCCAGGCCCGGATCCGGATCGGGCCGCGGGCGCGACTTGCCGGCCGGGGGCACGGCGGAGGCGCGCGGCGTGGTCGGCTCGAGCACGGACTCGCGGTTCGGCTTCTTGCCCTTGAGCAGATCGACGATCTCGTCTCCGGAGAGCGTCTCGAACTCGAGCAGGCCCTTGGCCAGCGCCTCAAGATCACCGTGCTTCTCGGTGAGGATGCGGGTGGCTTCCTTGTAGCCTTCCTCGACCAGGCGCCGGATCTCGGAGTCGATCTTCTGGACGGTCGCCTCAGAAGCGTTCTGCGTGCGCGACACCGACATGCCCAGGAACACCTCGTCCTGGTTCTCGCCGTAGGAGACCGTGCCGAGCTCTTCCGAGAGGCCCCAGCGCGTCACCATCATGCGGGCGAGGCGCGTGGCCTGCTCGATGTCGGAGGCAGCACCCGAGGTCACCTTCTCGCGGCCGAAGATCAGCTCTTCGGCGACGCGGCCGCCCATCATGATGGCGAGGCGCGAGGTCATCTGCTCCAGCGACATCGACAGCTTGTCGCGCTCGGGCAGCTGCATGACCATACCCAGCGCACGGCCGCGCGGGATGATCGTCGCCTTGTGGATCGGATCGGTCGCGGGCACGTTGAGGCCGACGATGGCGTGGCCGCCCTCGTGATAGGCCGTCAAGAGCTTCTCTTCCTCGGTCATGACGAGCGACTTGCGCTCGGCGCCCATCATCACCTTGTCCTTGGCCTCCTCGAACTCGGCCTGAGTCACCATCCGCTTGTTGCGGCGGGCGGCGGTGAGCGCAGCTTCGTTGACGAGGTTCATCAGGTCGGCGCCGGAGAAGCCCGGGGTGCCGCGCGCGATGGTCTTGAGGTTGATATCCGGCGCCAGCGGCACCTTGCGAACGTGAACCTTGAGGATCTGCTCGCGGCCGACGACGTCCGGATTCGGCACCACGACCTGACGGTCGAAGCGGCCGGGACGCAGCAGCGCGGGATCGAGCACATCAGGGCGGTTGGTCGCCGCGATCAGGATCACGCCCTCGTTCGCCTCGAAGCCGTCCATCTCGACCAGCAGCTGGTTCAGCGTCTGCTCGCGCTCGTCATTGCCGCCGCCGAGACCGGCGCCACGGTGACGACCGACGGCGTCGATTTCGTCGATGAAGATGATGCAGGGGGCGTTCTTCTTGGCCTGCTCGAACATGTCGCGGACGCGGCTCGCGCCGACGCCGACGAACATCTCGACGAAGTCAGAACCCGAAATGGTGAAGAACGGCACGTTGGCTTCGCCCGCGACCGCACGCGCGATCAGGGTCTTACCGGTGCCGGGAGGGCCAACCAGCAGCACGCCGCGCGGAATGCGGCCGCCGAGGCGCTGGAACTTGCCGGGGTCGCGCAGGAATTCGACGATCTCCTGCAGGTCCTGCTTGGCTTCGTCCACGCCGGCGACGTCCTCGAAGGTGACGCGGCCATGCGCTTCAGTGAGCATCTTCGCACGCGACTTGCCGAAGCCCATCGCCTTGCCGGCGCCGCCCTGCATCTGCCGCGACAGGAAGATCCACACGCCGATCAGCGCGATGAAGGGCAGCCAGGAGACCAGCAGCGAGACGAACCAGGGCACGTTGTCGCCCGGCGGCTTCGCGGTGATCTGGACCTTGCTGTCATAGAGGCGCTTGACCAGCGTCGGGTCGTTCGGCGCATAGGTCTGGAAGCTGGAGCCGTTGGTGAAGGTGCCGTGGATATCCGGCCCCTGGATCACCACGTCGCGCACATTGCCGCGGTCAACCTCGCTCAGGAGCTGGGAGAAGGCGATGTCCTGCGAGGAGGCGCGCTGACCCGGATTTTGGAAGAGCGTGAACAACGCCAACAGCAGCAAGACAATGATGACCCAGAGGGCGAAATTGCGCAGATTGGCGTTCATCGATCTTCCTTCGTGGTCGCGCGGATCGCGGCCTGAATCCTTGGGCAGTACGAGGAAATCCCCAAGGAATCCTCTCGGTTAGACGCATACAATTTAGGTGCCGCCCCGGTCGCTGCCAAGGGAACGAGATGGGACTATTTATCCCATCTTAGGGCGATTCCCGCTGAAATAATGGCGACCTACCCGGGGTTTTTCCTGCCTGGTTAAGGTGACCTGACGGCGCTGCCTCGAAACAGCCGGTGTCATGATCCGCCTCTATCGCCCTTGCGCCGCCGGGCCGGCGCCGGCGCGATCTGGATACGCCCGCCGGCAAGGCTGATCAAGGCTCCCGCAAGGGTCTGCTTCAGGACCGGCCGGCCATTTGCGGCTGCGCGGGGAGCTGCGGCCATACCAGCAGCGATCGCCTGATCGAGCGCAGCCAGGAGGGTTTCGACCTTGCCGAGTTCCGCCGGCCCCTCGTGCCCGAGCGCGTTGATGGCCCGAAGCAGCATCCGCAGCCGGACCTCCTCCGGTAGGGTGGCGAACGCGCCGGCCTCAAAGCTTCGCATATCCGGCCCATGCGGCGCATCGTCGCGATCCCTCAAGCGAAGGAAGCGCTCGGCCCCGTCCGTCAGCACCTCCACCGCCGCATTGGCGCGCGCCAGCCTGGCTGCGAGCCGCGCCAGACTGCGGGCGTCGCCGCCCTCGGCCGCGAGCTGCGGCAACAGCGCGCGCAGCCGCGGCCGGGTGAAGGCGGTGTCGCGGTTGGTGGGATCATCGGCAAAGCCGATCTTCGCGCGCTTCAGGGTCGCGATCAGCTGCGCCTTCGGGACGTCGAGCAGCGGACGCGCCAGCACGATGCCGTCGCGCTCCGTGAGGCGCGCCATCGCCGACAGCCCGGCAAGTCCGCTGCCGCGGACGAGGCGCATCAACAGCGTCTCGGCCTGGTCGTCGCGGGTGTGGGCGGTCAGCACATGGCTCGCACCGGCGCTGCGCGCGGCCTGCACGAGCAGGCGGTAGCGGGCTTCGCGCGCGGCCGCGGGCAGTCCCGTCTTCGGCTTGGCGCCGCGCCAGCGCAGGGTCCGGTGTGGCAGGCCGAGCTCGGTAGCGAGCCGCTTCACCTCGCGCGCCTCGCGCGCCGCCTCGGCCCGCAGGCCATGATCGACGGTGACGACGGTGAGACGCGGGCCGCGCGCAAGGCTGCGCTGCCAGCGCGCGGCGAGCCACATCAGCGCGATCGAGTCGGGCCCGCCGGACACCGCGAGCACCAGTGCGGGCGCACTTTTCAACTCGGCGAAGAGCTGCTTCGCCTCGCGCGCGGAGATCGGAGAATTGTCGTCGTCTGACATGACACTGCCCAGCAATCGCCAGCGGATGGACCGACTGTTTAGCGCAGCACCATCCGCGTTGTCAGCGATCAACGCTGCGCGGTCAGCACTTCACCCGCTTCTGCTCGCGGTCGACGGCGGCTTTGACGCCGGCGGAGGCGCGCGGGTATTTGCGGCCGACCTCGCCGAAGGCGGCGCAGGCGGCCTCCTTCTCCTTCAGCGCGGCCAGCGACTGGCCGAGCCGCAGCAGCGCATCCGGCGCCTTGGCCGACTTCTCGTATTTGGTGGTGACGGCGAGGAAGGCTTCCGCGGAGTCGCGATATTGCTGGCGCTGGAAGTAGCTCTCGCCGAGCCAGTATTGCGCGTCGCCGAGCAGCGGGTCGCTCGGATATTTCTGCGCGAAGTTCTTCATGGTCTGCTCGGCGAGCGCATAGTCCTTGCGCTGCATGTAGCCGATGCCGAGATCGAACTCGTCGCGCGGCGTCGCCGACGGCGGCAGGGTGGTCAGGCCGGTGCCGGCGGCTGGCGCAGGAGAGCCCTGTTGGACCGGCGGATAGCCGGGCTGGGCTGCCGGCGGCACGCCCTGCTGATAGCGCGGGCTGGTGTTGGCGAGATCGAGCGGCTCGCCGGCGTTGCGCCCTCCGGGCGCTCCGCCAGGGACTCCCGCCGACATCGGCTGCTGGCCGCCGCCGAGCGCGCGCGGCGCGCCGGGCGCGCTCGGATTCTGGCTGGGGTCAAAGGCATCGCCACGGCGGCGCGTGCCGGGGGCACCGGGCGCCGGCTGCTCCTGAACGATCGGCGGGGGAGACGCGATCTGCGGCTGCTCGTAATTCGGCTGGGCGGGTTGCGGCTGCTGCTGGCGATAGGCCGGCGCAGCCTGCGCGGGTGGCACGGCGGCGACACTGGGCTGCACCGGCGCCTGTCCGGGCGCAGCTTGCGCACCGCCTTCGAGAGCCCGCAGGCGCTCTTCGAGCTGGCGGTTGCGGTATTGCAATTCTTCGTTCTGGCCGGTGAGCTGGCGCAGCTGGTTCTCCAGCCGCTCGATCCGCATCTCGGGGTCATCGTCCGACTGCGCGAGGACAGGCGAACACAAGGAGAGCAGCGCGGCGGTCGCCACGGTGCCGGTAAAGACCTTAAATCTGGATGACATCTTGCCCTGACGACGAAAGCGAAATGGCCTGCGACGGAACATTCGACGCGCCACACATTGAAGGGGAGTACGCCAAAAATGTGACTGGCACCACGGGGTTTCTGTCACAGATCGCTGAAACGAAACCGGCGCCCGTGAGGGCGCCGGCATAATCGAATTCTGAAGATGAACGGCGCCTGACTTGAAGCGTCAGGAGCTCGCGTTCAGCACGGTGACGGCGCGGCGGTTCTGCGACCAGCAGGAGATGTCGTTACAGACGGCCACCGGCCGCTCCTTGCCGTAGGAGATCGTGCGCATGCGGTTCGCATCGATGCCGCGCGAGGCGAGGAACGAACGCACCGATTGGGCTCTGCGGGCACCGAGCGCGATGTTGTATTCGCGGGTGCCGCGCTCGTCGGCATGACCTTCGATGGTGAAGGAGTAGCGCGGATAGGTCTGCAGCCACTGCGCCTGCTTCTCCAGGGTCACGATCGCCTGCGGGGTCAGATCGGTCTGGTCGCTTTCGAAGAACACGCGGTCACCCACGTTGACGACGAAGTCCTGCTGGCTGCCCGGCGTCGCCGCGTTGGCCATCGCATCCGCAGCAGAGTTCTTGTTGGCGCAGGCGCCCATCGACAGCGCGACGGCAAGCACCGCGGCCAGCTTCAATCCCTGGAGGATACGCATAGGATGTTTCATTCCGGAGCCTCCACGCTCGCGTTAGTCCACTGCTGTCCGGTCTACAGGGGGTTGGTTAAGCGAACGTTCCGTCAACCTTGATGGGATGTTGCCAGAGCCGGTCAAATGCCCCCCACCGGCGAAAAGCACCCGTCATGGTTAATGGGTTGTAAATGTGGCGCGAGGGTGAAAGCAAGCCGCGTTCACCGGCAAAATCGCTGGCTTTGCTTGAATTTTGGGCCTGAGCCCGGGAAATCCCGGAGCGCCTTCGTCAGGCGGCCCGCCGGGAATCAGGCGTGAGCGGCATCCGGCACCCGCAGCGCCTGCTGCGGCGCCTGGCGCTGCGCGCTACGCCCGAACAGCATCCGCCGCTCGAAGGCGGTGGACCGCATGATCGGATAACGCTCGAACACCTTCTTGCGGAAGGTCGGGAAATCCGCCGCCATCAGTCCGAACGGCTTGGTGAGACCGGGAACCAGCCTCGGCTCGGCAATGGTCTCGTGCAGAAACACCCGCCGGTAGAAGGCCTGATGCTCGGGACGCACGATCGCAAGGCCAAGATCGGCATTGAAATGCTCGCAGGCCATGTAGGCGAGCCGGGTCGTCAGATAGGGCAATTCCGGAACCCGCTTCACCTGGTCGGGATCGGCGACAAACCGGGTGGGATCGATCATGACCTCGCCGCGATCGAGTCGCGGCAGCAGGATCTCGGGAAAGACATCGGCCGAGGTCGACTGCCGCCACTCCGATGTCAGCACGCTGATGCGCACGGAGCTGCAAAGCTCGCCGTGCAGATAGACGCCGAAGGTCCACGCGTTCGGCAATTCGTCATACTGGTCGGTGACGCGCGCGTCCGCGGATTCCTTGACGGCACCTTCGCGCAGATAGGCGCGGTAGCGGAGATTGTAGATCTTCTCCTTCTCCGCGACCGTGTCGGCGAGATGATAATCGACGTCAGTCAGGAGCTCGGCGCCCCGTCCTACAGCCGAAATGATCGCTCTGGCTGAGGACTGCATTCCAACTCCTTACCCACCACCGCTCACCGCATGCGCGCGGGAACAACCTCCACGCGCGTGATGATTTATTAACAGCTTCTTAACAACGAAGCAAAGCAATCGAAGTGTTAGGGTTAATCCCCCCGTAGCACTACGGTGCCGGGCAACAGACTGAAACGACGGGAAATTCTCGGACGCGGACTTAAGCGAAGGAGCGCGAGCCGACGACCTGGAGCAGGGCTTCGTCGCGCCGTCCATGCGAGGCGTTGAGGAGCTGGCGCATCCGCACGGCGGGCACCGGGCGGCTGAACAGATAGCCCTGCGCCTCGGAGACGGTGCCGTCGGCGCTGATCAGCTCGAGCTGCTCGTTGGTCTCGATGCCCTCCACCACGACCGCCATGCCGAGGTCGGCGGACAGCCGCGCCACGCCGCGCAACAGCGTCAGCGGCCGGTCGGTGTCGATGCCTTCGAGGAAGGAGCGGTCGATCTTCACCTTCTGCATCGGGAAATTATGCAGGTAGCTGAGGCTCGAATAGCCGGTGCCGAAATCGTCGAGCGAGATGCGCACGCCGAGCGCATGCAGCTGCGAGAGGATGTCGTGGGTGAGCTGGGTGTTGCGCAGCAGCGAGGACTCGGTGATCTCGATCTCCAGCCGATGCGCCGGCAGGCCCGAGACCTCCAGCGCGTAGCGAATCTCGCTCAGCACGTCGCGCTGGTGGAATTGCTGCGGCGAGAAGTTGACGGCGACGCTGACGCCCTCGGGCCACTTCATGCATTCCATGCAGGCGCGGCGCAGGATCCAGCGGCCGAGATCGACGATCAGGCCCATGTCCTCGGCGACCGGGATGATGTCGACCGGCGAGACCGTGCCGCGCACCGGATGATTCCAGCGCAGCAGCGCCTCGCATGTGGTGATCTTGCCGGACTTGAGATTGACCAGCGGCTGGTAGAACAGCTCGAACTCCTCGTTGGCGAGCGCCTTGCGCAGGTCGAGCTCGAGGATGCGGCGGGCCTCGACGGTCGCCGCCATCTCGTCGCGGAAGAAGCAGAAGGTGCCGCGGCCGTCGGCCTTGGCGCGGTACAGCGCCATGTCGGCGTTCTTGAGCAGCGTATCGGCGCTGATGCCGTCCGGCGAGGTCAGCGCGATGCCGACGCTGGCGCCGATCTCGACCAGATGATTGTCGATGCGGTAGCGCTCGCTCAGCCGCTCGACGATGCGGCGGGCGAGGCTCGCGGCATCCTCGGGCGAGCTGATGTCCTGCTGGAACACGACGAACTCGTCGCCGCCGAAGCGGGCGACGAAATCCTCCGGCCGCAGCATCTCGCGCAGGCGGTTGGCGACCGCACATAGCAGCTGGTCGCCGCAGGGATGACCCAGCGTGTCATTGACCTGCTTGAACTGGTCGAGGTCGACGAACAGCAGCGCCGAGAGCCGTTCGGCATGGTGCGAAATCGCCAGCAGCCGCTCGATTTCGTCGCGGAAGGAGACCCGGTTGGGCAGCGCCGTGAGCTCGTCATAGCGGGCGAGATGGCTGATCCGGGCTTCCGCGTTGGTGCGTTCGGTGATGTCTTCCAGCAGCAGCACGGTGCCGCCGCCGGTCATCGGCTGGAACGTCCAGGCGAGCGAGCGGCCCCGCGCGGGATTGGGATCCGCGGTGGCGATCTCGCGGATTCGCGCGTGCTCGATCTCGGCCAGGATCTGGTTGCCGCTCTCCGCCGAGATGGAGCCTGCGGCGACGCAGGCCGACACGATATCGACGGCGGTGGCGCCGCGCTTGACCAGATCCTCGGGCAAGCTCATCAGCTCGCCGAAACGATGGTTCATCACCGCAAGGCGCCCATCGGCGCGAAACATGCACAGCCCGTGCGGCATGTTGTTGAGCGCGGTATCGAACTGGCTCGCCAGCGCGGATTCGCGGAAGCTAGAGGTCAGCGCCTTGACGAAGATCGCGTGCAGGCTGAGGTTGATGTTCTTCAGGCCGATGAAGAAGAACACGAGCAGGATCGCAAGACCGATGTGGTAGAATCCGCCATGCAGCAGCAGGGCGAGCGACATCGGACCGCAGGCGAGCGCGACGTGCCACTGGATCACCCGGGGCTGGCCGTAATTGCGGGCGGCGCCGCCGGCGGTGTAGCCGATGCCGATGGCGACACAGAGCATGTCGGCGACCGGATCCTCGTTGTTGTAGATGACGACGAAGGCCCATATGCCGAGCACCGCCGCATAGCTGAGCGCGCCGATCCAGTAACGCGGCTCCAGATGCTTGGCCTCTTCGAATGACAGTCCCTGCGTCCGGTTTTCGTATCCGCGCATCTGGAATGCGCGCGCGGTGCCGATGGCGATCAGGAGAAACGCGATCGGCCACAGCCAGACGTCGCCGGTCTTCAGCGCAGTCATCACCGCGGCCACGGCCGCGGAGGCCGAGCCCAGGAAAATCGCCCAGAAATTCTGCACCATAGAGTTGATGAGAGCGGCGTAGAGTATCGGCTCCAGCTCGTCTCGATCGCTCTGCTTCTGGTCGGCCAGTTGCATCGGCTTGTTACGCGTCCTGTTTGGAGCGTACTTTTACTCAGCCCAGGTGAAGCTTTCCTGAGGGAACATCGTTAAAGTCGGGTTGTTTTTCGGCAATAGCGAACCGATTTTCGCTGAAATATCAAGCAACTAGGCAAGCGTTGCCGAGCGCAAGGTGAAGGAAAGCTTGCCGCGCGCGCAGAACCCGAAAAAATCGGCGTGATTTTTCGAAAAGATCGCGCGTCCAAACGCGCGATCTATTGACCAGCCGTCGACGACAACAGCGGCGACCATGCCGGGTCGGAGGCGAAGCCCGGCGTCGGCACCTTCAGCTCGTTGCGGCCGGAAATGTCGACGCTGTACAGCGACGGTCCGCCGCTGCCGCCGGGATCGCGGAAGAACATCAGCACGCGGCCGTTCGGCGAGAAGGTCGGGCCCTCGTTGTGGAAGCCGGAGGTGAGCAACCGCTCGCCGCTGCCGTCCGGCTTCATGACGCCGATCGAGAACTGTCCACCGCCCTGCCTGGTGAAGGCGATGTAGTCGCCGCGCGGCGACCACACCGGCGTCGAATAGGTGGCGTTGGTGTCGTCCTTGGAGAAGGAGATGCGCTGCGCAGCTCCCCCGCCCGCGGCCATGACGTAGATCTGCGACCGGCCACCGCGATCGGACTCGAAGCAGATGCGGGTGCCGTCGGGCGAGTAAGACGGAGACGTGTCGATCGCCGGCGTGTCGGTGAGACGCGTGGTCGAGCGCGAACGCAGATCCATCACGAACAGGTTGGAGTTGCCGCCCTGCTGCAGGCTCATGATGACGCGCTGGCCGTCCGGCGAGAAGCGCGGCGCAAAGGTCATGCCGGGGAAGTTGCCGACGATCTCGCGCTGGCCGGTCTCGATGTTGAAGAGATAGACCTTCGGATCGCCCTGGCCGAACTCCATGTAGGTGATCTCTTGCGAATTCGGCGAGAAGCGCGGCGTCAGCACGAGGTCGGAGCCGCGGGTCAGATAGCGCACATTGGCGCCGTCCTGGTCCATCATGGCGAGCCGCTTGACGCGGCGCTCCTTCGGCCCGGTCTCGTCCACGAAAACCACGCGGCTGTCGAAATAGCCCTTCTCGCCGGTCATCCGCTCGTAGATCTGGTCGGAGATGATATGGGCGATGCGGCGCCAGTATTCCGGCGAGGTGAAGTATTGCTGGCCGGCAAGCTGCTGGCCGGAGACCACGTCCCAGAGGCGGAATTCGGCCTTCAGCCTTCCGTCCGGCTGCCGCGTCATGCGGCCGGTGACCAGCGCCTGGGCGTTGATGGTCTTCCAGTTCTGGAATTGCGGCGCGACGTCGATGTTGCTGATGCGCTCGATGAACGCGGCCTGGTCGATCGGCGCGAACAGGCCAGAGCGCTTCAGATTGTTGGTGATGACCTGGGTGACACCGTTGCCGACGTCGCCGTCCGACGGTGAGCCCGGCAGGAAGTTGGTGATCGCGATCGGGACCGGCTGGAATTCGGTGGGATCGATGCGGAGCCGCGGCTGGCCCTGAGCGAACGCATGTCCGCCCCCAAGCATCGCAAGTCCCGACCCGGTCAGGGTCATGAAGCGGCGGCGGGTGATCGATCGAGCGTCATTCATTGCAAAATTCTTTTGTTCGGATGTCACAACATGTCTTTCAGGCCGAAAGTCATCGGGATGAGCTTCCAGCTCTCGTACTGCTGTTTCGGCATGAACGAATAGACCTGACATTGCACGATGGCGCGCTTGGCGCTCTCGGCCACCGCCTGGGCAATCGACCGCGACGGTCCTCTCACCGCAACCACGATGGGCTCGGACGCCAGCGATCCGTCGATTTTCATGGGAATGTCGATGTCGGCTTCGTATTGATCGGCGTCCTGCCCGTTATAGGTGGGCGTGAAGCAGCGCTTGACCGCGCCCTGGAACGCACCTCGCCAGGTCGCAACGTTGTTGGCGGCAGTCCCGGTCGTCGATCCCAGCGACGCCGACGCATTCAGCGCCGTTCCAGCGAGTTCATGCCGGGTCGCAGCGCGCTTGTCGAGGTCGCGCTGGATCTGCGCGGGATCGAAGCTGCGCTCCTTCGGCTTCGGCTGCTGCTGCGGCTGCACCGCCGCGACCTTCTGCTCCACGGGCTTGGGCGGCGGCTTCTTCGTTTCCAGCTTCTTCTGCAGCTCGGCGATCGGATCTTCCTTGGCCGGATCGGGCTTCTTTTCCTGCGGCTTCGGTTCTTCCTTCGGCTTCGCCTCGGCGACGGGCTTGGGCGGCTCGGGCTTCTTCTCGACCGGTTTCTCGACGGGCTTCGGCGGCGGCTCGGGCGTCGCGTTGGTCTTGATCAGCTCTTTCTTCTCGGTGACCTTCCCGACGGCGTCCTCTTCGGGCTTGGGCTCGGCGATCTTCTCGACCTTGGGCTTCGGCTTGTCCTTCTCGCCGGTCTTCTGCCCCGACATCATCTTCGCGAGCTGATCGGAGGAGATGATGTCGATCGGGAGCGACTCTTCCGGCGCGACGTAGGCCCTGCTGCTAAAGGTGACCAGCCCCCATCCAAGCACGAGGACATGGAGGGCAATCGACGCAACGAGTGTCTTGTCGACGTTCACCTTCACGGCTTACCCCTGGTCCGCTTCCGTGACGAGCGCCAGCTTCTTGAACCCCGCGCCGGACAACAGGCCCATCACCCTGGCCACCGTGCCGTAATCCGCCTTCTTGTCGGCGCGCAGATAGATGCGTTCCTCGAGACCGCCGCGCGCATCCGTGATCGCCTTCAGCTTCGGCACCAGCTCGTTGATCGCGATCTCGGCGTCGTTGATGAACACCTTGCCCTTGATGTCGACCGACATCTGGATCGGCTTCTGATCGTTCTGCTCGAGGCTCTTGGCCTGGGTCTGCGGCAGGTCGAGGGGAACGCCGACGGTGAGCAGCGGCGCCGACACCATGAAGATGATGAGCAGCACCAGCATCACGTCGACCATCGGCGTGACGTTGATCTCGGCCATGACCGGCTTGCGCCGGCTGCGGCGGCCGCCGCCTCCGGACGAACTCGCGACGTTCATGCCCATGGTCTGGTGCCCAAATTGCCCTTCACACTATACATGCCGTCCGTCAGCCCCGCTCGTCGATCTGACGCGACAGAATGGCTGAAAATTCATCGGCGAAGCCTTCGAGCCGCTGGGCCTGCCGGTTCACCTCGGAGGTGAACTTATTGTAGAAAATAGTGGCAGGAATGGCGGCGATAAGGCCGACGGCGGTCGCAAACAGCGCCTCGGCGATACCGGGGGCGACCACCGCCAGGGAGGTATTTTTCGACGCCGCGATCGACTGGAAGCTCGACATGATGCCCCAGACCGTGCCGAACAGGCCGACGAAGGGGCCGGCGGAGCCGACGGTGGCGAGCACCAGCAGCCGGCGCTCCAGGCGCTCGACCTCGCGTGCGATCGAGACGTTCATCACCTTGTCGATGCGCATCTGAAGGCCCGCCACCGAGCGGGCGTGGCTCTCGAACGAGCGCTTCCACTCGCGCATCGCCGCCACGAAGCAGGCCGCCATCGAATGCGTCGGCTTGGCCGAGAGGGTGCGATAGAGCTCCTCGATCGACTCGCCGGACCAGAAGGCCTGCTCGAAACGGTCCATCGAGCGGCGGGTACGGGCAAACAGGAAGATCTTGTCGATGGCGATCGCCCAGACCCAGACCGAGCAGGACAAAAGTCCCAGCATCACCGCTTTCACGATCCAGTGAGCCTGCCAGAACAGCGCGATCAGCGACACGTCCGCGGAAGCGGCAACCGGAAGGGCTGACTGAGCCACGTCGGCCGGATTCATAAGCTGTATCCTCTCAAGGCGATCGTTACCCGATGTTCCGTGGCAGCAAATGACCGCCGGTTCCCCAACTGCCGCGCTAGAACCGGCGCGGCCGGCAAGCCCGCTCAAAGCCTTGTCTTTCTGGGGTGCAGGGGGCTCGTCCAAAGCCGGCCGCCTGCATTCCCTGCCAAGATGTCAAAACTATGGGCCTCGACGACGGCTATGGGCGCGATTGTCCACCCTTACCAGAGCCCGGCGATAGTTAATGCGGGGTTACCGGAGCTGAATTTGGCTGCCGGAAAGGCAGGCGGCACAGACGGTTGGCTGTTTTGCTGCGGGACATGGCGGTACATGGCGGCCGACGGACCGGAGCCAGGTGCCACTGGCGAGGCCGGTTCCCTCCCCCCCAGGCGACCCCAAGGCGGGAGGGAACGCAATGGGACTCGTGGCGCTACGACACTGCGCCAGCGGTCGCCCCTTCTGGAACCTCCTCCCCTGCCCAGCCCGAAATCGCAGAAGGCGTAGCGTGCGCCACAGCTACACCACGTCCACATGCTCCATCTCGCATCTCACGGCGGGCACGAGCTGACAGGCTGAGTTCGCTGACAATAATATGCCGGCATCACCGGCCAGCCCGAGGAGCGTCCCTTGCCAAAACCACAATCCAATGTGCGGTGGATGGCCGCAGCGATCGTATCGGTCAGCCTCGTCACGTTCGGCGCCGTTCGTGCGGCGTCGGTCGCGCCGGTCGCCGCGCAAAACGGCATGGTGGTGTCCGCGCAGCATCTGGCGACCCAGGTAGGTGTCGATGTGCTCAGGCGCGGCGGCAATGCCGTCGATGCCGCCGTGGCCGTCGGTTATGCCCTGGCCGTCGTCTATCCGGCCGCCGGCAATCTCGGTGGTGGCGGCTTCATGACGATCCAGCTCGCCGACGGCCGCAAGACCTTCCTCGATTTCCGCGAGACGGCGCCCAAGGGCGCGACTGCGAACATGTATCTCGACAAGGACGGCAACGTCATCAAGGGCCTTTCGACCAAGGGGCATCTGGCTGTCGGCGTGCCAGGATCCGTCTCGGGGATGGAATATGCGCGCGAAAAGTACGGCACCATGAAGCGCGCCGACCTGCTCGCCCCCGCGATCCAGCTCGCCGAGCAGGGCTTTGCGCTGGACCAGGGCGATATCGACCTGTTGCGTACCGCCACCGCGGATTTTCGAGACGATCCCGCAACGGCCGCCATCTTCCTCAACAACAGTCAGCCGTTCCAGGTGGGTGAGAGGCTGATGCAGCCGGAGCTCGCCAAGACATTGCGCGAGATCAGCAGCAAGGGCACCGACGGTTTCTACAAGGGATGGGTCGGCAGCGCCATCGTGGCATCGAGCCAGGCCGGCAAGGGCCTGCTGACGCAGGACGACCTCGACGGCTACAAGACGCGCGAGCTCGCACCTGTCGAATGCGACTATCGCGGCTATCACGTGATTTCCGCGCCGCCACCGAGTTCGGGCGGCGTCATCATCTGCGAGATCCTGAATATCCTGGAGGGCTATCCTCTGAAGGAGCTGGGCTACCATTCCGCGCAGGCCGTGCACGTGCAGATCGAGGCCATGCGGCATGCTTACGTGGACCGCAACAGCTATCTCGGCGATCCGGATTTCGTGAAGAATCCGCTCGACCGCCTCCTCGACAAGAATTACGCGACCAGGATCCGCGACGTGATCGATCCGAACAAGGCCGGGATATCCAAGGAGATCAAGCCGGGCGTCGCACCGCACGAGGGCAGCAACACAACGCATTATTCAATCGCCGACAAGGACGGCAACGCGGTATCGGTCACGTACACGCTGAACGATTGGTTCGGCGCCAAGGTGACGGCGGCCAAGACCGGCGTGCTGCTGAACGACGAAATGGACGACTTCACCGCCAAGGTCGGGGTGCCGAACCTTTATGGCCTGGTGCAGGGCGAGGCGAATGCCATCGCTCCGGGCAAGCGGCCGCTGTCCTCGATGAGCCCGACCATCGTCACCAAGGACGGCAAGACCGTCATGGTGGTGGGCACGCCCGGCGGCAGCCGCATCATCACGGCCGTGCTGCAGACCATGATCAACGCGATCGATTACGGCATGAACGCACAGGAAGCCGTCGACATGCCGCGCATCCACCAGCAATGGCTGCCGGACCTGACCAATGTCGAGGACTATGCGCTGTCGCCGGACACGCGCAAGATTCTCGAGGTCATGGGCCACAAATTCGGGCCGCCGCAACCAGCGAACCACCTCGCGGTGATCATCGTCGGCGCGCCGTCGCTTAACGGCGAGCAAGTCGGCAACAATCGCTACTACGGGGCGAACGATCCACGCCGCAACAGTGGACTGGCGGACGGGTATTGATCGTCTACGCCACCCCTAAGACGGTCATACGCGGGCACTGACGGGGTAGAAATGGTCGAGGGCCGCCCCCTCACCACTTCTCCTTCGAGGTCCGCACATCGAGCTCGAACGACCAGGCGCGTTCGGGCTGGCGGTAGAGGAACGCGAAGCCATCGACGATGCCTTCGATGTCGATCAGGCTGTCTTCGCGGCTCGCCGCATCGGGAAAGCGCGAAAAGATCTTGTCGCCGGCGATCGCACCGTCGACCACGACATGGCCGACATGGATGCCGTCGCCCGCATATTCCTTGGCCATGGCCTGCGCCAGCGTGCGCAGGCCGGCCTTGGACGCGTTGAAGGCGCCGTAGCCGGCGCGGCCGCGCAGCGAGGCGCTGGCGCCGGTGAAGAGCAGCGTGCCCGCCTTCTTCGGCACCATGCGACGCACCGCCTCGCGGCCGAACAGAAAGCCGCCGAAGCACACGACGCGCCAGGCCTGCTCGAAATAGTCGGCGTCCATCTCGATGATCCTGCCGGGCGTATTGTTGCCGGCGTTGTAGATGGCGAGATCGAGGTCTTCGCCGGCGGCATCAAACAGAGCGACAACGTCGCTCTCGCTGGTCGCGTCCGCGACGATGGGCACGGCCGCTCCGCCCGCCTTGATGATGTCGCCTGCAACCGCCTGCAACGCGGACAGCGTGCGGCCCGCGACGATCACCTTGAGCCCGTCGGCCGCAAAGCGCTTGCAGAGCCGGGCCCCGAGCCCGCGGTCTGGGCCGACACCGATCACGATTGCGGTCTTCATGGGGTGGCTCCGTACAATGATGGGATCAGGCCGCCGAGGCAGGTTCGGGGCAGTTGGTCAGCCGCGCGGGATTGCCGACGGCCGTGCAGCCAGCAGGAACGTCTGACGTCACGAGCGCGTCGGCGCCGATCTTGGCGAAATCGCCGATGCTGATGTCGCCGAGGATGGTCGCACCGCCGCCGATATAGACGCCGCGGCCGATCCGCGGCGAGCGCGTCGGCAGCTCACTGCCGCGGCCGATGCTGACGTTCTGGAGGATGGTGACCTCGTCGCCGATCACGACGTTGGCACCGATCACGATGCCGGTGGCGTGGTCGAGATAGACTGACGATCCGATGCCGGCGGCCGGATGAATGCTGACCTGCAGGGCATTCGACGCCTCGTTCTGGAACAGCAGCGCCGCGTCGCGATGATCGTGGCGCCAGAGCCAGTTCGAGACGCGCCAGGCTTGCAGCGCGACATAGCCCTTGAAATGCAGCAGTGGCGGCAACAGGTCGGCGATGGCGGGATCGTGGATCGCGATCGCCTGCAAGTCACGGCCGGCCACCTCGATCAGATCTGGCGAGCCGCGAAAGGCATCGAAGGAAAAGGCCGAGAAGCGCGCGCGCTCGGCTGCGCTGCCGCCGAGCCGGCGTCCGATCAGATCGGACAAGGCCGCGGCGAAATCATCATGAGCGAGAATGGTGCCGGCAAGCGCCTTGCCGAAGACGGGATCGGCATCCGCCGCGCGCCGCGCCTCGCCGCGGACCCGTTGCCAGAGGCCGTCGCTCGCCATGATCGCAGCTTCCGCCATTGCCGCCTCCGGTGCGCCCTTCGTTTGTGCAGGCGAATATAGGCGGTCCGGATCAAGGCGCCAGTGATGCCGGGGGGACGTAACGCCGCTCGGGGGCGCGGCCCGACCGCGCCCGCTTGCGCAGGCACAGCGCATACAGCCAGCCGCCGCCTGCGACGAGGGCCGGCAGGACGTAAAGCGCGAAATCGCGGAGCAGGATCATGGGGCAAGGTCCGCTGTCGCAAACTTGACGGCGCGCCGCAGCGCGAACGCGGCAAGCTCGTAGAGGGCGCAGCTGAGAAAGATCTTCCAGGCATCGGTGGTCACGAGGTCCTGATAGGACTTGATCTCCGTCGGCCAGTGGTTGAGGAACGCGATCGCGAGCGGCACTGAGACGCCGAATCGATCGAACAGCGCAGACGCGCGCTCGAGAAGCGCGAGCCGCTGTCTGATCTCCTTACGTTCGGCGTTCATCATGGTCGGCCCTGTTGGCGCGCGGCAAGTGCGCTGTCAGGGCTTGGTCGGGCCGGGCGCGAGTCGGGTTCTACCGGTCCTGCACATGTGCGTGATCAACGCCACATAGCGAATGCCGGCCGGGACACAGGCGGAAATGGCAGTCGGGATCGGCCGCGCAGCCGCCATAGACGACGCCGATGTAACCCAGCACCGCGAAGGCGGTCACGCCGAGGAGCAGGCGGGTCCAGAGGTCCATGATGCTGTCGTCCAACATGAGAAGCGCCGCCCGGTGAGACGGGACGCGCAAGTCTTGGTGTCGGATGAGCAGGTCTGGGTTCTGGCGGCTCGTAGCCAAGCAGTGGCTCGGTCTACTCCCTCTCCCCGCAAGCGAGGCGAGGCAAAGCGGCCCCCCAAAAACCAAACCGCCCGCCTGCGGGATGCGCAGGCGGGCGGCTCGGGGCCATCAGGACTTTGGGGGCATGCGCCTGAAGGCTTTGAGAGGTGTCCAGATCAACCCTGCTGCTGGTCGGTCGGCGGCGGGGTCGGACGCGTCTTGTGCTGGGCCATGAACTGGTCGAACTCTTCCTTGTCCTTGGCGTGACGCAGACGGTCGAGGAAGTTCTTGAATTCGACCTGCTCCTCTTCGAGCCGCTGCAGCGTCTCGGTGCGGTATTCGTCGAAGGCGCGGTTGCCGCTCGAGGGCGGGCCGAAGCCAAAGCCGAAGCCGCGGCGCTCCATACGGCCGCGCATGCGGTCCATCTTGTACTGCATCCGCTCCATCTTGTTCTGCCAGCGATCCTGGTGGCTCCAGCAACCCATTTTTCTGCTCCCGAGTGTGAAAAAGAGAAGGGCAAGTCCGATCGGCCACCAGATGATGAAGCCGAGGATGGTCACGGCGATCCAGCCGGGATGCCAAGGCGTGTCGAGCATATGGGGGCGCTCATAGTGTTGGTCCGAGGGGCCGCGCCATCGATTGACATCAGCGGTGTAGGCCATTTCCCATCTCCATGACGGCATCTGCGCCGTTGTGAATGTAAATAACATTTACATAGCTAGACCATCCCGCGATTTTGTCAAGCCGGCCACCCGACAGGCCTGGCGAATTATTTGCGCAATTTTATTTCGGCTTGCCCCAGGGGCCGCCCGGCGGCACGCCAGAACCGGAGGATGCCTCCGGAGGCACCGGCGGCGGCTCGGCGCCTTTGGCGGGCGGACGGCGGTCGGTCGGGAAGCCGAGACCGCGCAGATAGATCAGCACCTCGGCCTCTAACAGCTCGTCCGGCGACATCGGCAGTTTTCGTCGCGCAGCATCGCCGCGCGAGAACAGCGAGGCCACGCCATGCGCCATCGACCAGATGTGCAGCGCCATCATCATCGCCGGCGGCCGCGGCGTGCCGGGCGGTGCAAGTGCCGCAAGGCGCTCCGCGGCGGCGCGAATGATGTTGAAAGCACGCTCGCTCGCGGCCTGGAGCGCCGGGTTGGCATCGACCGGCAGGCCGGACTCGAACATCGCGTTGTAGAACGCCGGCTCCTCGCGGGCGAAGGCAAGATAGGCCCTGCCGACCCGCTCGAACGCCGTGACCGTATCGGGCCGCCCGTCGTCCCAGGCCGCGGTCAAGCGCGCCTCGAACTGCTCGAAGCCGCGCTGGGCGATCGAGGACAACAGTTCGTCACGGTCGCGGAAATGCCGGTAGGGCGCCGCTGCGCTGACGCCGGCCATGCGCGCCGCATCGGCGAAGGTGAAGCCGGCCGCGCCCTTCTCGGCAATCAACCCGAGGGCCGCCTGCAACAGGGCTTCCTTCAGATTGCCGTGGTGATAGCCGCGCTCGGCGCGGCGCGTCTCCTTGCGCCAGCTCATGTGAACGAGCTTTACATGAGCCGGGCGTGAAGGTCACTAGCGCAAGCTGGATTTGGTGAACCCGTATTTCCACTCATTCCGGGGCGGCTCGAAAGAGCCGAACCCGGAATCTCGAGATTCCGGGTTCGCGCGCTCGCGCGCGCCCCGGAATGACGGCGGGGCCCTAACCGCCCGGGATCGGCAGCACCGGCATGATCTCGACGCGCTCGCCGGGGAAGATCGCGAAGTGCGGGTGGTTCTCGAACATCTTCGCGGCCGCTTCATGGGACGCGGCGCGGACCACGGTGAAGGCGCCCATCTCGTTGGCGATGTCGGCGATGCCCTTGTCATCGACCCGCTTGGTCTTGCCGAGCGGACCGCCCATCGCCTGGATCGCGCCTTGATGCTTCTCGGCCCAACCCTTCCAGGCCGCGATGCCCTCCAGCTCCTTCGCCTTGCGCTCGGCGTCTGACATCGCGTTCCATGCAGCCCATTTCGGGCTGGTCTTGCTGCCGAGGAATACGGCGAGATAAGTGTCGGTGCTCATTGGTTCTCTCCTTTGTTGATGACTTTGTTGATGACGGCCGCGAATTCCAATCGCGCCCGCTCTGGCTAGTTCTTCAGACCGTCGAAGCCGGCGGCCGCGGCCTGCACGTCCGGCGGAAAGTCGGCCATCTCCTGCACCTGCCGGATCTCAATGACTTCATTGGCCGCGGCCGGGCACTGCTTCGCCCACGCGATCGCCTCGGCACGCGAGGCGACCTCGATCATCCAGTAGCCGCCCAGCACTTCCTTGGCTTCAGTGAAGGGTCCGTCGGTCACAACGGGCTCGCCGGTCGCAAACGACACGCGCGCGCCCATCGCGGGCGGATGCAAACCGTCGAGCGTGATCAGGACGCCGGCGTCATTCAGCGCCTCGTTGTAGCGCATCATCGCGGCGACGCGCTCGGGATCGAGTTGCACGTCCGGCGGCGCGGTCTCGTAGCCGAGCGGGATCATCAGCATCATGAATCGCATGAGCAGTTCCTTGCTTACCTGGTCCTTCCGGGATGCGCCGCGAGGCGCAGGCCCGGAATCTGTTCATCGACAATCTCTGCGGTCCGATGGATTGCGGCCTCAGCCCTGCGGGCTGCCCCGGAATGACGGGCGAGATGAGCGGGCCGAACCAGCCCGCGCTCCCCTGTAAGACGAATGCCCCGCTATGGAATCGACACCGTGGCGGAAAATTATTCCGGAGGTCATGCCTCGGAAGTTCCTGCCTCAGCGCGGCTGCGGCAGGAACCGGCCGTCCTGGAAGGCGGCGCCGAAATAGACCTCGACGCGGCGGATCCGGCCGCCGGCGAAGCTGAGGAACTCGGTGTTGCGAAAGCTCCTGCCATCGGTCGCCAGGCAGCGATAGGTGACGAAAGCCTCGTCGCCGACGACGAAGATGCGCTCGATCTCGTGGCGCGCGATCCAGCCGGTGTCCCGCCAGCAGCGTTCGAAATAGGTCGCCTTGTCGAGGTCGTCGTCGAACGGGCTGGTGAAGCGGAAGTCGTCGGCGAGCGCCTCGCTCACCCGTTGCCGGTCATTCGCGAGATAGGCGGCGAAGAGGTCTCGGATCAGGCGGGCGTGGTCGTCAGGCATCGATCGGTCTCCTCGGCAGACGTCGCTTAGAAGACGATGCAGCGGCGGCCGCGCCGACATCGCGCCAGGCGTTCCGCCGGCACAACGCAAGAATATGTCGAGTGGTTCTCGTCCGGATCGATGGGCATCGCCAGGGCCTTTCTCGTCGGGACCAAAGCGAAGTAAAAGGGACCGGCCCTCGCGTGGGAACAGCCTTTCGAACACAGGACAGATTAGCAAATGCCGCAGGCCCCGCAAAAAGTCGCCCTCGTCACCGGAGCCGCGCGCGGCATCGGGCTTGCGACCGCGAAGAAGTTCCTTGGCGAGGGCTGGCGCGTGGCGCTGCTCGACATCGAGGGGGAGCTGCTCGGCCGCGCCGTCGCCGAGATCGGCCAAAGCGAGGCGACGCTCGCGCTGACCTGCGATGTCTCCGACGCGGCGGCGGTCGGCGCCGCGATGACGACGATCGAGCGGCGGTTCGGCCGGCTCGACGCGCTCGTCAACAATGCCGGGATCGCCGTGTTCGCGCCGTTGATGGAGACGCCGGATGCCGACTGGCGCCGCGTGCTCGAGGTCAACCTCACCGGCCCGTTCCTCTGCACCAAGGCCGCGGTGCCCTTGATGCGCGACAGCGACGGCGGCGCCATCGTCAACATCACCTCGATCTCGGCGGTGCGTGCCTCGACCTTGCGCTCGGCCTACGGCACCAGCAAGGCGGGGCTCGCGCACCTGACCAAGCAGCTCGCGGTCGAGCTCGCCTCGCTCAACATCCGCGTCAACGCGGTCGCGCCGGGGCCGGTCGACACCGCGATGGCCAAGCAGGTGCACACCAAGGAGATCCGCGCCGACTATCACGACGCCATTCCGCTCAACCGCTACGGCCTCGAGGAGGAACTCGCGGAAGCGATCTATTTCCTGTGCTCGGAACGCGCGAGCTACATCACCGGTCAAATTTTGGCCGTCGATGGCGGCTTCGATGCAGCGGGTATCGGCCTGCCGACGTTGCGCGGCCAGCGCCGCAACGGGTAGGCACAGGATTTGTGGGATGGGCAAGGGCGCGACGCGCCGTGCCCATCACCTTCTCCGGATTTGGGTGCCATTGTTGGGCGCGCGACGCTTTGCCCGCCCGACGACGTCGAATGTGCGGAGAGTACGATGCAACGTGCCGTTTTGGTCAAAGCCCTGATGCTCGCGACCGCCCTGCTCGCCTCCGCACCGGTTGCCGCCGAAATCCGCATCATCCAGTCACCCGGCGGACGGGTCGGGCCGTTCCTCGACCTGTTCGAGAAGGTGCGCGAGAGCGGCGAGCGCGTGGTGATCGACGGTCCCTGCCTGTCCGCCTGCACGCTGGTGCTGAGCATCGTGCCGGGCGAGCGCATCTGTGTCACCAAACGCGCCGTGCTCGGCTTCCATGCCGCGCGTTCGGTCGACCGGCGCGGGCGTTTCTATGCCGAGCCGGAAGCCTCCGACGCGGTGCTCCAAGCCTATCCGGGGCCGGTGCGCGACTGGATCAGCCACCGCGGCGGCCTCACCTCACGGTTGCTGCTGTTGAAGGGGCGCGACCTCGCCGCGATCTATCCGCGCTGCCGGTGAGGACTTGGCGGTCACCAGCCGCGTGACCAGGTTGCGTCCGCCGCTGTCCGACGATTGAGCAGTTTTGCAGAATTTCGACTTTCCGGACGCCGAATCCGCTCAACCGCTTCGCAATGCCTGCACAATTTACGCGGTTCCCAGCCTTTCCCTGCAGTCTATGATGGTCGCGGCTCAGACTGAGGCCGCGGCGGCGTCACGATCTCAGCAGTGGTCACGGACGAGGATGGTCCCGTTTTTTTTCAAGATTGCTCATTTTTAAAAGGGGTCGCACGCTATGCAGCCCATCGATTTTCGCTACCGCCTGTCGGACCGGGGACGGATCGTCCTTGGCCAACTGAGCGCCGAGGAAACCGTCGAATTCGAACTGCTGACGCGGCGCGACCGCGAGGGCCTGATGGACCTGCCGTCCGAACTGCGGCTGCTCGAGCTCTACGTGAAGTATATCGGCTCGGGCGCAGAAGCCGCACTCGCGCCGACGGAACCCGCCCGGCACGACATCGCGCCGCTACGACCGAGGAGACCGCCGCCCTCGCGGACGGCGCGGCCGCGCAACTACGTCGTTTCGATGATTGTGATCGCAAGCGTCAGCTTCACGCTCATCGCATTGCTTGTGAGCTAATGGCGCTCGTGAGCTAGCACGCAAGCGCGCCGGCGAAATTACGCCGGTCATGCGGTCGCCGGGTTCTAGAAGAACCTCTGGATCATCTGCGCCAATTCCATGCTCGCGCAGATAAGCATACCCCAAAGTGCAAAATTGATCTGTAGCGCCGCTGCCATCGGTCGCTCCCCTTGTAAGTACGCCCATCCCAGTTTGTAGAATTTATGAAGGAATGATTAGCGATTTTGACAGGCAGTTCACAGCCTATTATTGCGCCAGTTGTTGTGCGATGCGGTCCCGATCATTTCACGAAGCGGCCCCACTGCTCTCGCAAAGTCATGCGAATCGAGACTCCATATTCCTATCCGGCCATGCCGGCCACTTCGTTTCCCTTAGGTTCCATTTAACCGACGCGATGCAAAATCCCTCACGCGGATTTTGTGTGTCGCGTACCGCACTGAGGGTTCGGCATGATGCGACACGGCTTCGTCTTGCTTACTTTTTGCGCAGCGCTCATGGGCTGCGCGGCGGCGCCGGCGCAGGAGCGTCGTCCGATCGCATGGGACGGCCTCGGACAGAACCCGAACCGGCCACCCGTCACAAAGCGGCGCGCAGCGAACCCCGCACCCACGCAGGAAAATCCCAATCAGGAACGGGAAAGAGTGCTCGGCACCTTGCGCCCCTACTCCGAAGCGTGGTGGGCGGTCCATGACGAAATCGAAGCGGAGAATGACAGGCAGCTCGGCACGAAGCTCGTGATCTGCCCTCGCTGCGTCCAGTCGCCGTCCCCCGGCGAGGACGTGACCGGATCGGTCCGTTGAAACAGCAAACGGCCGATCCGGCTATGACGTGACCGCCTTGGGCGCGCCCCTTACCCGCAACGATCGAGGGAGGGGCGCCGCGTGCCAGGCGGTCGCGCCCGTCACATTCCCTCCGCCGGGCAGTTCACCATCCAGGGGATGCCGAACTTGTCGACGCACATGCCAAACCCCTTGGCCCAGAACGTCTTGCTGAACGGCATGGTGACGGTGCCACCGTAGGCGAGCGCGTTGAACTTGCGCTCGGCGTCCGCGACGTCGGCGATCGTCAGCGAGATCGAGAAGCCCTGCGGCTTCTGGACATGCTCGGGCGGCGCGTCGGAGGCCATCAGCACGCTGCCGCCGGGCAACGACATCCGCGCATGCATGATCGTCTTCTCGCGGCCGGGGGCGGCCGGCATGTCCGGCGGCGCGTCCGAGACGCGCATCATCGCGTCGATCTTGCCGCCAAGAACCTTGGCGTAGAAGTTGAACGCCGCTTCGCAAGTGTCCTGATAGAACAGATATGGATTGAGCATCGCTTCTCTCCTTTTCTTTCCCTGGGCTGTGAGGCTCATTGTTTCTCGGTGAGCTTCTTCAGGCTGACGAGGCCGGCCTCGAAATCCTTGCCGATCATGCTGTCCATGTTGATGAAGACCTGCATCACCTTGGACATGAAGGGCGCCGGACCGTACATCGCCCATGTGACCAGTGTAGCATCGCCTTGCGGCACAAAGGTGAACTCGGCGGTGTTGTGGCCTTCGAAGGGACGCTCGAAATCGAGCTTGATGCGGAGCTTCGACGGCGTGCTCGCCTCGAGGATCTCCATGCGGCCGGCGCCGACGTTGTTGTTCCCGTCCCAGGCATAGGTCGCGCCCTTGCCCCGCGCTGTTCCGCCGAACGTCCGCTTCATGGCGGGATCGCGGTTCTCATAGGGCGACCAGCTGGTCCAGAAGTGGAAGTCGGCGACCACCGGATAGATGGCATCGGCCGGCGCCTTCACGGCGAGCGAACGCTCGACGCGAAAGGTGTCAGGCTTGGTGAGGGCGAAGACGAGGACGCCCGCTAGTCCGACCGCGAGCACGATGGCGATGATGGCAATGGCTTTCAGCATGAATGGCTCCCTGGATACGGGCTAAGGACGAAGGGAGGAGGCTGAGGCCGACAATTCGAAATGAGATTTTTTGGATCGTCATTCCGGGGCGGTCCGCAGGACCGAACCCGGAATCTTGAGATCCCGGGTTCGATGCTTCGCATCGCCCCGGAATGACGGCAAGCCGTCATTTCGCCTTCGCACCCTGCCTGGCGCTCCCGTTGCTGCTCTTCGGCTGGCTGTCCCGGATCAGGCGATCGATGTGCATGCGGATATGGGCGGCTTCCGCCGAAGTGTTGGCGAGCGCGATGGCGCGGTCGAAGGCGATGCGGGCTTCGTCATTGCGGCCGAGCTGCATCAGGAAGGCGCCGCGCACGCCGTGGAAATGGAAGTAGTTGCCAAGCTTTGGTGCCAGCGGCTCGATCAGGTCGAGTGCGGCTTGCGGCCCGCGCACCTTGGACACCGCGACCGCGCGATTGAGCGTCACCACCGGCGATGGCTGCGCCAGTTCCAGCGCGCCATACAGCAGGTCGATCTGGGCCCAGTCGGTCTCCTCCGGCGTCGCCGCACGGGCATGCAACGCGGCGATTGCGGCCTGAATCTGGTAGGGCCCGCTGCGGCGATGGCGCATCGCCTTGTCGATCAGCGCCAGCCCTTCCGCGATCATGGAGCCGTTCCACAGGGAGCGATCCTGGTCCTCCAGCAAGATCAGCGAACCGTCGTCCGCAAACCGCGCGGCGCTGCGCGCATGTTGCAACAGCAGCAACGCCGCCAGCCCCATGATCTCCGGCTCGCTCTGGAACAGCCGCAGGAGCAGCCGCGCCAGCCGGATCGCCTCCTCGCAGAGCGGCTTTCTGATCTCGGCGGTGTCGCCGCTCGCCGAATAACCCTCGTTGAAGATCAGGTAGATCATCGCCGCGACGCCCGCGAGCCGCTCGGAGCGTTCGATCGCGCCGGGCGTTTCGAAAGGCGTTCCGGCCTCCGCGACCTTCGCCTTGGCACGCGTGATGCGCTGCTCCATCGCCGCATCCGAGACCAGGAAAGCGCGCGCGATCTGCTTCACCGTGAGGCCGGAGACGATGCGCAAGGCGAGCGCGATCTGCTGCGTCGCCGGCAATTGCGGATGGCAGCAGATGAACATCAGCCGCAAGATGTCGTCGCGATAATGCGAGCCGTCGAGCCGCTCGGCGAGCGCGCCCTCGGCATCGTCGAGATCGGAGATCGCCTGATCGTCCTCGGGCAGCGGCTGCTGCTTGCGGGTGCGCCGCACCTCGTCGATCGCGACATTGCGGCCGACCATGATCAGCCAGGCCGCGGGATCACGCGGCGGGCCGTTCTGCGGCCAGGTCTTGAGCGCGCGCAGGCAGGCGTTCTGGAAAGCCTCCTCGGCGGTGTCGAGATCGCGGAAATAGCGCAGCAGCGCGCCGACCGCCTGGGGTCGCGCCGAAGTCAGCGCGGTCTCGATCCAGGCGGTATCAGTCTCGCTCACGTCAAATTTCCTCCGGGCCTGAACACGCCGACGGGACGCACCTCATAGGCGCCGCCGGGGTTGGCGGCGCCGAGGTCCCGCGCGACGTCGAGCGCATCGTCGAGGTTCTTGCAGTCGACGATGTAGAAGCCGAGCAACTGCTCCTTGGTCTCGGCATAGGGGCCGTCGAGCACCAGCGGCGGGTCCTCTTTACGCAGCGTCGCCGCCGCGGTGGTCGGCAACAGCCGCGCCACCGGACCGAGCCGGCCTTGGCTCGTGAGCTTCTCCTGCACCACGGCGAGCTTCTTCATCACCGCCTCGTCCTGGTCCTTGCTCCAGGAGCCGACGAAGTCCTCGTCATGATAGCAAAGGATCGCATAAAGCATGGGCAGCACCTTCCCTGACCTCTTGTTGTAAAGACGATCCACTATGCCCCGCCCCGACAGGGCTGCGGAAAAAATTTGCAAGAAAAATCCGGCAGATCGTGCCAAGGAGAGCCCTCAAAATCGGAACACGACGAGGCACTTCGAATGACCAAAGGCACACTGGCCGTCCTGATCAACAGCACGCAGCAGAACTGGCTGCCGGAGCGCTGGAAGGCCCGGTTCAATTCGGTCTGCGGAGGCCGCCGCGTGGTGCTGCTGCCGGATACGGCGCTCGATCCGGCCGAGGTGCATTATGCCGCGGTGTGGAAGCCGGTGCCCGGCGATCTCGGCTCGTTCCCCAATCTGCGCGCGATCTTCAATCTCGGCGCCGGCGTCGATGCCCTGATGGCGGACAAGAGTCTGCCCGACGTGCCGCTGGTTCGCGTCGCCGTGCCCGACCTGACCAATCGCATGACCGAATACGTCGTGCTTCACGTGCTGATGCACCACCGCCAGGAGCTGTATTTGCGGCAGTCGCAGCGCGAGAAGCGCTGGGAGCCGAAATATCAGTGGCCGGCAAGCGCAGTCACGGTCGGCGTCATGGGACTGGGCACGCTGGGTGCGGACGCGGCCGACGTGCTGCGGCGGCTCGGCTTCCGCGTCGCCGGCTGGAGCCGCAGCCCGCGCACGATCGAGGGCGTCGAGTGCTTCCATGGCACCGCCGGAATCGATGCGTTCCTGCGCGCGACCGACATCCTGGTCTCGCTGTTGCCGCTGACACCGGACACGCACGGCATCCTCAACCGCGACGTCTTCACAAAGCTCAACCGCAAGAGCCCGCTCGGCGCCCCCGTGCTGATCAATGCCGGCCGCGGCGGCTTGCAGAACGAAGCCGACATCCTGGCCTGTCTCGACGACGGCACGCTGGGCGCCGCCTCGCTCGACGTCTTCGTGCAGGAGCCGCAGCCGAAAGACAGCCGCTTCTGGACCCATCCCAAGGTGCTGCTGACCCCGCACAACGCCGCGGACACCGACGCGGAAGCGATCTCGGCCTATGTCGCCGAGCAGATCGCACGGTTCGAGGCGGGCGGCGCGCTGGAGAACGTGGTGGACCGGACGCGGGGGTATTAGGGCCGCACGCGGCCGCCCCACCCTCGGCGTCGTCCTGGCGAAAGCCAGGAACCCAATACCCCAGGGAGCAGTCGTGGCGCGAAGTGGCAACCACGAATCTTCGTCAAACTACGTCCGGTGGTTATGGTCCTGGCTTTCGCCAGGACGACATCGGAGTTTTTGGCACGCGCCCACCGTTTCACTCGCCCCCCACAACCACCCCGCTCAGCCGGTATTCCGTTCACCCTCTCTTAGCGAGAAGTTGATAAGCGTTGTTAACCAACGCTCAAAGAACGAGTCGGACATGCGGACGAGCCTCGGCCTCAGGATGCGGATCACGGTTGCGCTGGCGGTGACGGCGGCGGCGACCGCGCTGTTTGCCGTGCTGGGCGCGATGTGGATCATCGCCGGCATCATCGACCGAGCCGACCAGCGCGAACTGCGCAGCCATTACGACGCCCTGCAATCGCGCATCGCCGAGGAATCGCACCGCGCCGCCGCGATGAGCGCCGTGGTGGCCGCGATGCCGGCGACGCAGGAGGCGATGGCGAAGCAGGACCGCGAGGCGCTGGTGCGCCTGTTCGGACCGGTGTTCACTGCGATCAAATCCGACTACGGCGTCGACCAGTTCCAGTTCCACGTGCCGCCGGCGACGTCTTACCTACGCGTGCACCAGCCGGCCAAGTTCGGCGACGACCTCTCCGGCTTCCGCAAGACCGTCGTCGTCGCCAACCAGGACCGCAAGGTCGTGGTCGGGCTCGAAGGCGGCGTGGCCGGGCTCGGCATCCGCGGCGTGGTGCCAATCGCGCAAGGGGCTAAGCATCTCGGCACGGTCGAATTCGGCCTGACCTTCGGCCAGCCTTTCCTCGACGATTTCAAGACCAACCGCCATGTCGACGTCGCCTTCCATCTCGCCGACGGCTCGGGCTTCAAGCTGTTCGGGGGCACGCTGAAGGGCAAGAGCTTCTTCGATACGGCCGATTACGGCCGCGCCGCCGAGGGCGGCTTCACGGTGCGACAAGCCAGGCTCGACACCACGCCGGTCGCCGCGCTGCTCGGACCGATCAGGGACTTTTCCGGCAAGCCGCTCGGCGCGGTCGAGCTTGTGATGGACAATGCCGATTACGAGGCTTCCGCCGATCGCGCCTGGCTGCTGGCGATCGGGATCGCCGCGCTCGGGCTCGTGCTCGCGGCGATCGTCGGCTATCTCATCGCCCGCAGCATCTCGCGCCCGATCCTGTCGATCACGAACGTGATGCGCGAGCTCGCGGACGGACGTCTCGATGTCGCCGTGCCCACCAGCAAGGCGAATGACGAGGTGGGCGCGATGGTGAAGGCGGTCGCGGTGTTCCGCGACAATGCGGTGAATTTTGACAAGCTCCAGGCCGAGCAGCTCGAGGCCAAGGCGCAGTCCGAGGCGGAGAAGCGGCGCGCCTTCGCCGCGCTCGCCGACAATTTCGAGGCCAGCATCCGCGAGGTCGTCACCACGGTGTCCGCGGCCGCGGTCGAGATGGAGCACACCGCGCGCTCGATGTCCGCCATCGTCGAACAGTCGCGCGAGCAGACCCGCACGGTGTCGTCGGCCTCGGCGCTGGCCTCCGAGAACGTGCAGACGGTCGCGGCTGCCGCGGAAGAATTGTCCTCGTCGATGACCGAGATCAGCCGGCGGCTCGCCCACGCGACCGAGGTGGTCGGCAAGGCCGCGAGCGACGGACGGCAATCGAATGCGCGCGTGCAGAGCCTGGCGGATGCCGCGCAGAAAATCGGCGACGTGGTCTCCTTCATCAATGGCATTGCGGGCCAGACCAATCTGCTGGCGCTCAACGCGACGATCGAAGCGGCGCGCGCGGGCGAAGCCGGTCGCGGCTTTGCCGTCGTCGCTTCCGAAGTGAAGGCGCTGGCGACCCAGACCGCGAAGGCAACCGAGGAGATCGGCGCGCAGGTCACCGCGGTACAAGGAGAGACCACCGGCGCGGTCGACGGCATCCAGTCGATCTGCGCGACGATCCAGCAGGTCGACGAAATTTCGGCCGCGATTGCCGCCGCCGTCGGGCAACAGGGCACCGCGACGCAGGAGATCGCGCAGAACGTCCAGCAGGCCGCCGCCCGCACCGGCGAAGTCTCGCAGAACATCTCCGGCGTCACCGCCGGCATCGCAGCGACCGGAACGGCGGCCGAGGAAGTGCTGGGCTCCGCGATCGAGCTGTCGAAGCAGTCGCAACGGCTGCGCGACGAGGTGGATCGGTTCCTGGCGCATATCCGGGCGGCGTAGTCGAGCGCGGGATCGCGCTACATTCTCGCTGTCGTCCCCGCGAAGGCGGGGACCCATAACCCCAGGGAGAAGTTGCAGCGCGAGACTGATAACCCCGAGTCTTCGCCAAACCACTCCCTGTGGCTATGGGTCCCGGATCGGCGCTCCGCTCTAGACAACGCTACGCGTTGTCGGGAGCTGCGCTTGTCCGGGACGACAGCTAGGGTCTGACCCCCACCATCACGTCGATCGCGCCCTTCACGATTGCTTCCAGATCTTTCCGCGAGACACGCGCGCGCGAGCGGATGGCGATCGAGTGTACCGTCGCTGATGCAAGCTGGGCCAGCACGGCCGGGTCGGCGCTCTCCGGCAGTTCGCCCTTCTCCTTGGCGCGGCGGAAGCAATTCGCAAACGCCTTGTCGAGCTCGGCGAGACCGTCGAGCACCATGGCGCGGATGTCGGGATCACCGACCGCTTCGGACGCCGCCGTCACCACCGTGAAGCAGCCGCGCGGGCCCGTTTCGCCGGACAGATAGATGTTCAGCGCGGAGGCGAAGATGCGCTCCAGCCGCTGGCGCAGCGGCATCTCCTCGCGAAAGATCGCGGCCATGGATGCCCGCGCGTCCTCGCGGTAGCGCTGGTAGCTCTTGATATAGAGCTCCCGCTTGTCGCCGAAGGCCCCGTAGAGACTCGGCCGGTTCATGCCTGTGGCCTCGCTGAGATCGTCGAGCGAAGTCGCGGCAAAGCCCTGCCTGCGGAATAGGTCGAGCGCCTTGCCGAGCGCGACATCGGGCTCATAGGCCCGCGGACGGCCGCGGCGCTTAGGTTCGCCGCGGCGCTCGGGCTCATTGGCAGCAGTTGGCGGCTTCGATTTTTGTACCATTTCGCAAATTAATCCTTGACCGCCGATATATTATGCAACACAGTACAAAAATCAATCTGGCCAGGTTGAGCGATACCCGAAAGAGGAACTGCCCAAGGAGGCTACAGATGGATCTCTATTTCTCGCCGCTCGCCTGCTCGATGGCGACCCGCGTCGCGCTGTACGAAGCCGGCGCCGAGGCGAATTACCTCGAAGTCGATCCGCCGACCAAGAGGGTGCTGAAGGACGGCACCGATTTCCGCACCGTCAACCCGATCGGCCTCGTGCCGACGCTGCGCACCGACGAGGGCGTGGTGCTGACCGAGAACGCGGCGATCCTGCAATATGTCGCGGACCGCTTCCCGCAATCCGGCCTCGGCGCGAGCGCGGGCATCGAGCGCACCCGACTGCACCAGTGGCTCTGCTTCATCGGCACCGAACTGCACAAGGGGCTGTTCATTCCCGTGCTCGACCGCAAGGCGCCGCAGGAGACGAAGGCCTACGCGCTGGAGAAGAACCTGTCGCGGCTCGATTATCTCGACAACTACCTTGAGGGACGCGACTTCCTGCTCGACCATTTCAGCGTGGCCGACGCCTATCTCGTCACGGTCATCAACTGGACTATGGCGACGCCGCCGATCGAGCTCGCCAAATGGCCGAACGTGAAGGCCTATTACGAACGCCTGCGCCAGCGGCCGTCGGTGGCGAAGGCGATCGCCGAGGAGTTCGAGTTGTACAAGGCCGAACAGGCGCGGAAGAAGGCGGCGGCGTAAGCTTCGTGAATCAAGACGCCGTCCCGGCTATGTCGCCGGGGCGGCGCAAATCTATCCGTACAGCACCCGCGGCAGGATCGTGACGATCCCGGGCCACAGCGTCAGCAGCAGCACGAAGCCGACCATGATCATGAGATACGGCATCGTGACGCGCGCGATGTAGCCGAGGCCGTCTTCGGTCAGGCCCTGGATCACGAACAGGTTGAAGCCGACCGGCGGGGTGATCTGCGCCATCTCAACGGCGAGCACCAGGAAGATGCCGAACCAGATCTCGTCGAAACCTGCGCCCTTCACGATCGGCAGCACGATCGGCAGCGTCATCACGATCATCGAGAAGCCATCGAGAAAGCAGCCGAGGATCAGGTAGAAGATGATCAGCACCACGATCAGCATGAAGGGCGACAGGCCGAGGCCCTTGACGAAGGCGGCCACCGCCTGAGGAATGCCGAGGAAGGCTGCGGCATTGCCGAGGATCGAGGCGCCGAGCACGATCAGCGCGATCATCGAGCAGGTCACGACCGAGCCGATCAGCACGTCGCGCATCACCTGCTGCGACATCGAGCCTTGCGCCCAGGCCACCAGCCCCGCCCCGAGCACCCCGACGGCGGCGGCCTCCGAGGGCGTGGCGAGCCCGCCATACATCGAGCCGAGCACGCAGGCGATCAGGAACAGCGCCGGCGCGAGATCCTTGAGCGCCGCAAAACGCTCGCCCCACGGCACCTGCGAGAGTTTTGCTTCCGTCTCCGGCACCATCGAGGGCTTGAGGGTCGTGTGCAGCATCACCCAGCCCATGAAGGTCGCCGCCAGCAGCAGGCCGGGCAGCACGCCGGCCGTAAAGAGCTTGAGAATGGAGACGTCGCCGAGCACGCCGTAGATGATCATGATGTTGGACGGCGGGATCAGGAAGCCGAGCGTGCCGGCGCCTGCGAGCGAGCCGATCGCGATGTCGCGCGAATAGCCGCGGCGCAAGAGCTCGTTGAGCGACATGCGGCCGATCACCTGCGTGGTCGCCGCGGACGAGCCGGAGATCGCCGCGAAGATGGTGCAGCCGATCACGTTCACATGCAGCAGCCGGCCCGGCAGCAGACCGGCCCAGGGCGCAAGTCCCTGGAACAGCGAGCGCGACAGGCGGGTGCGGAACAACAATTCGCCCATCAGGATGAACAGCGGCAGCGCCAGCAGCTCCTGCGTGGTCAGAATGTTCCAGGCGTATTGCGGCAGCAGCTTGTCGAGCGGAATCGAGCGGAACATCGCCAGCAGCAGCGTGGCGGTGAGCGCGAGCGTGAGACCGATCCAGACACCGCCTGCCAGCAGCGCGAACAGGATCCCAAACAGGGCGACGACTTCGATGGTCATGCGATCTTGAATCCGGGTGCGGGCAAAACGATCATTCGACGGGCGAGGCCTTCATGCGGTGATCCTCGAGCGGCAGGCCGAGGATGGCCTGGATCGCGCGCGCCAGGAACTGGAGCGTAAGCAGCAGCATGCCGAAGGTGACGACGGCTTCCGGAAACCACAGCGGCGTGTCGCTCGAGGTCGAGACCTGGCCGCGCACATAGGCGCCGTAGGCGAACTTCGCCATCGCGGAGGTCAGGAACGCCATGAAGGCGAAGCCGGCGGCGGCCGAGAGGATTTCGATCGCACGTTGGAACGGTGCGGGGACGTTCTTCAGCAGCAGCACCACGCGGATGTGGCCGCCGACGCGCAGGGTCATGGCGGCGCCGAAGGTGAAGGACGCCGCCATCAGGTAGGAGGAATATTCCCACGCGATCGAGATGGTCGGCGGGAAGAACGGCAGGAAGTTCGAGAGGAAGCGGGTTGCGACCTCGCACAGCATCAACAGCGTCAGCGTCAGCAGACAGCCGCCGCCGATCCAGCCGTCGAGCCGGCCGAGACGGTCGATGCCGTCGAGCAGGATGCGCAGCGGCGCGGGCGCAGCTGCATTGAGACTTTGCGGTGCTGCGGGCGAAACGCTGACCATGGCTTGGCTCAGCGCTTCATTTCAGCGAGATAGGCCCGCACCGGCTTGTCGGCCGCCGGCACACGCTTGAGGAAGGCGTCGAGCTGCGGCGCGGTCTTGGCCCGGATGTCCGTCATCATCGCCTCCGAGACCGGGATCACCTCCATGCCGCCTTCCTTGAGGCGGTTGAGACTGTCGACGTCGGCCTTGAGCGAGTTCGCCCAGAAACCCGGCTCCATCTTGGCGGCGGTATCCGCGACGAGCTTCTGCTGATCCGCGCTGAGCGCCTTCCAAGAGTCGAGATTGACCGTGAGCATCTGCGACGACCAGACGTGGTTGGTCGGGTAGATGTACTTCAGAAACTCCCAGAACTTACCGTCGACGCCCGACACCGCCGAGGTGGAGACGCCCGAGACCGCCCCCGACGCCAGCGCGGGGATCGTCTCGCCCCAGGGGATCATCACCGGCGCCATGCCGACCACCGCCAGCATGTCGACGGCGTTCTTGTCGGGCACGCGGATCTTGATGTTCTTCAGGCCATCGAGGTCGGCGACCTTGACCTTGAGATGCAGGTACTGCGTCGGCCACGGCACGATGTAGAGGATCTTCTGATTGTTGCGCGCGGCGACCTTCTCGTATTCGGGCCGCACATATTTGTGCAGCACCTTGAGCTCGTCCATAGAGCTGCACAGGAAGGGGATGCTCTCGACGCCCATGAAGGGCTCATCGCCGACCTGCTGGATGTTGAGAACGTCGGCGAGCGGCACGAGGCCATCGCGCACGGCGCGCAAGTGCTCGGGGCCCTTGAAGCCGAGCTGGCCGCCGGCCTTCACGGTGATCGCGACCGAGCCGCCGGTCTGCTTCTTCACCTCCTCGGCAAACGCCATCGCGTTCTGGGTGTGGAAATTGCCGTCGGGCCAGACCGTCGACATGTCCCAGCTTGTCGTTGCGGCCCGCGCGCGGGTCGAGATGTGGCCGGCGGCGAGCAGCGTCGCTGCGCCCGCAGTGAAGTTCCGTCGCGTGATCATTGAGCCCCTCCGTTCACGACGCCTGACGCGTCACCGCGTGTACCCATAAACCGCAACCGCGTTGTCCGCAGACACGAGGCCGCTTTCGATGTCGTCGTTGACGGCCGCGCGCGGCCGCTCAGCCGGATCGCCGATGCCGGCGCCGCCGGGCGTCAGCACCACCAGCCGATCGTCCGGCGGCACCTGCTGAAAGCCCTTGCCACGCAGCTTCTTGCCGGATTTCAGGCCGACATAGCCGACCTCGCCGTTCCGGCCGCCGTCGCGGCCGCGCGGCGGATGATCGATACGATCGAACGCTGCCAGAATGTCGAACGGCGCGTCGACGCCGCTGCCGACCTCGATGATCTGGCCGAGGCCGCCGCGGGTGCGCCCTGCTCCGCCGGAATCCGGGCGCAGCTCCTTGCGCCAGAAGATCAGCGGCGTCTGTGTTTCCGCGATCTCGACCGGCGTGCCGCGCACGCCGCTGGGATAGGCGGTGGCCGACAGCCCGTCCTTGCCGAAGCGCGCACCGGTGCCGCCATTACTGGTGACCGCCATCGAGAACCCGTAATTGCCGCCGACGCCCGAACGGGTCTGTCCGCGCACATTGAGATTCCACAGGCATGAGGTGCCTTCCGCCGGTACGCGCTCGGGAATGATCTGGCGCAGGCAGCCGAACACGACGTCGGGCAGCATCTGGCCGATGATGTGGCGCGAGGCGACCGGCGCAGGCTTCGGCGCATTGAGGATCGCGCCAGGGGGAGCCGACACCGTCAACGGCGAGAGCGAGCCGGCATTGTTCGGGATCTGCGAGGCGACGACGCAGCCGAGGCCGAACACGGTGTAGGCCGTGGTGTAGGACAGAGGCACATTGATGCCGAACTTCGAGGCGGCCGAGGTGCCGTCGAAATCGACGTGAATGCCCGCGTCCGAGATCGTCAGCGTTGCGGCCAGCGTCACCGACGCGTCATAGCCGTCGACGACCATGGTGTTGCGCCAGCTTCCCTTCGGCAGCTTGGCGATCTCGGCCAGCACGGCCTCGCGCGAGCGGTCGCAGATGTAGTCGCCGAGCTCGTCCAGCGTGTCGATGCCGAACTCGGTCATCATCTCGACCAGGCGCTCGCAGCCGACGTCGTTGCAGCCGGCGAGCGAATAGGTGTCGCCCTCGGTGTCGATCGGCAGCCGCGTGTTGGTGCGGATCATCGCCATCAGCGTCTCGTTGACGACGCCCTGGTCGATCAGCTTCAGCATGGGGATGTAGAGCCCCTCCATGAACACGTCGGTGGCATCGGGCCCGAAGCCGATGCCGCCGATGTCCATGAGATGGCTGGTGCAGGAGAACAGCGCGACCGGCTTGCCGTCCTTGAAGCAGGGCGTGGTGACGACGAAGTCGTTGAGGTGGCCGGTGCCCATCCAGGGATCGTTGGTGATGTAGGCGTCGCCCTCCTTCATCGTCTCGATCGGGAAGCGGTCGATGAAGTGCTTGACCGATTCCGCCATCGAGTTGACGTGACCGGGCGTGCCGGTGACCGCCTGCGCCAGCATCCGCCCCTTGAGGTCGAACACGCCGGCGGAGAGATCGCCGCATTCGCGCACGATCGGGCTGAACGCGGTGCGGAGCAGCACCTGCGCCTGCTCCTCGACCACGGCGATCAGCCGGTGCCACATGATCTGAAGGTCGATCAGGCTCGCGCCATTTGCCTTGCTCATGATCAAGCTGCCTTCCGTTCCATGACGATGCTGCCGGCACCGTCGATATGGGCGTCAAAACTGTTGGAGACGAAGGTCGAGGTCTCATCCTCCGCGATCACCGCGGGGCCGGCAATCGTCGCCCCCGGCGCCATGTCCTCGCGGCGATAGAGCGGGATCTCGATCACCTCTCCGGCCCGGCCGTCGAAGAATTTCCGGCTGCCGGACGCCTTGCCCGCAGGCATGCGTGCGACGGAAGCGACGACGGACGGATTGCGCGCATCGGTGGTCGCGAGCACCGACCAGCTCAGGACCTCGATCGCAGCGCCCGGAATCGACCGCTCGAACATGGAGGAATAATCCGCCTCGAACTTCTGGCGCAGGCCGGCGAGATCGGCTGAATTCAGCGGCCGGTTCGGCAGCTCGACGCTGATCTCGTGGCCCTGGCCGACATAGCGCATGAAGGCCGCGCGGCGTTCGCGCACCGGCGCACCGGCAGCACCAGGCTCGACCAGCGCACGCGCCTCGGTCGCCATCTCCTGCAAGAGGTCGGAGACCGCTTTGGTGTCGAAATCGTCGAGCCGGACGTGACGGCTGCGCACCAGTTCGTAAGCGATGGGCGCCGCCAAAAATCCGACCGCCGAGCCGACGCCGGCGTTCGACGGCACGATCACCCGGGAGACACCAATCTTCTCGGCGACACGCGCCGCATGCAGCGGCGCGGCACCGCCGAAGGCGATCAACGTATGCTGGCCGACCACGGCGCCACGCTCGACCGCGTGTACGCGTGCCGCGCTCGCCATGTTCTCGCAGACGACCTCGTGCACGGCATAGGCCGCGGTTTCCGCCGACAGGCCCAGCGGCTCGCCGACGCTGCGGAGCAGCGCTTGCTTCGAGAGCTCCGGGTCGAGCTTGATCGTGCCCCCCGCGAAGGCGTCGGGATCGATCATGCCAAGAGCGACGTCCGCATCGGTTACGGCCGGGCGCTGGCCGCCGCGGCCGTAGCAGGCGGGGCCCGGCTCCGACGACGCGCTCTCGGGGCCAACGGTGACGCGCTTCATCGCGTCGACATGGGCGATCGAGCCGCCGCCGGCGCCGATCTCGACCATCTCGATCACGGGAATGCGAACCGGCAGGCCGGAGCCTTTCAGGAAGCGCGCGGCGCGATCGACCTCGAACACGCGCGAGGTCTCGGGCTGGTATTTCTCGATCAGGCAGATCTTGGCCGTGGTGCCGCCCATGTCGAACGAGAGCACCTTGCTCTCGCCGAGACGCGCCGCGATCTGCGCCGCGAAGATCGCGCCGCCGGCGGGACCGGATTCGACGAGGCGCACCGGATAGCGCCGCGCCGTCTCGATCGAGGTGACGCCGCCGCCGGACGTGACGAGATAGATGGCGCCGCGGAACTGCTCGACCTGCAGGGCATCGGCCATGCGGGCGAGATAGCCGTCGATCAGCGGTTGCACATAGGCGTTCGCGACCGCGGTAGACGTGCGCTCATATTCGCGGATCTCCGGACACACCGCCGATGACACCGTCACGGAAACGCCGGGCATCTCCTCGCTGAGGATCGCGGCTGCGCGGCGCTCATGCTCGGGATTGGCGTAGGAGTGCAGGAAGGCGATTGCGACGCTCTCGACCTTCAATTCACGCAATTTTGGCGCGAGTGCGCGCACCGACGCCTCGTCGAGCGGGAGGCGGATGGCGCCGTGCGCGTCGATGCGCTCGGGCACGGTGAAGCGCAGACTGCGCGGCGCCAGCGGCCTCGGCTTGTCGATGGTGAGGTCGTATTGGTCGTAGCGGCTCTCGGTGCCGATATCGAGCACGTCGCGAAAGCCGTCGGTCGCGATCAGCGCCGTCTTGGCGCCGCGGCGCTCGATGATGGCGTTGGTCGCGAGCGTGGTGCCGTGAATGAAGACGTCGATGTCGCTGATATGCGCGCGGGCATCGGCGAGAATGAGACGCATCCCGTCCAGCACCGCCTGTTCGGGCCGCTGCGGCGTCGTCAGCACCTTGCGCGTCTTGCGCACCTCGCCCATGTCCAGAACGATGTCGGTGAACGTGCCACCGATATCGACGGCAAGCCGCACCTCGGCTCCCTCATGCATTCCAAAATTCTCCGGCTGATCGTCAAGACTGGGGACAAAAACGCAGCAATTTCCGTGCCATCAGGCATGCCGGCAACGCCGCGCCCGGCTATTCTGCTTGGCACCCATGCAATAGGCAAGGCGTGTTCGCCCCGCACGCGATCAGAGCAGGAATGCAAGCGCCGCTTCGCAGCGCTCCTCGACCTTGAGCGTCAGGAGATCGTCGGCGCGGGTGCGCCCGAGATTGACCGCGGCGATCGGGATCTGCCGCTGCGCGGCAGCCTGCACGAAGCGGAAACCGGAATAGACCATCAGCGAGGAGCCGACGATCAGCATCGCGTCAGCCTGCGACAGATGGTCCTGCGCGGTGGCGACGACGTCGCGCGGCACGTTCTCGCCGAAGAACACGACGTCGGGCTTGAGGATGCCGCCGCAGGCTTCGCAGGCGAGCACCTTGAACGACGAAAAATCCGCGTGCTCCAGATCGGCATCGCCATCAGGCGCATCCGCGGCATCGAGCGCGAGCCATTCTGCGTTGGCGCGGCCAAGCGTATCCTGGAATTCGCTCCGCGGCGTCTTCGCCCCGCAACCCATGCAGCGGACCAGATCGAGCCGACCATGCAGGTCGATCACCTGCCGGTGGCCGGCGGATTGATGCAGCCGGTCGACATTCTGGGTCAGCAGCATCCCGCACCGCCCGTTCGCCTCGAGCCGGGCCAGCGCATGGTGCGCATCGTTCGGCCTCGCCTGACCGAACCGCCGCCAGCCGATCAGGCTGCGTGCCCAATAGCGCCGGCGCGTGTGCTCCTCCGACATGAAGGCCTGGAAATTGACCGGCTGGGTCCGCTTCCAGTTGCCATGGCTGTCGCGATAATCGGGAATGCCCGAATTGGTGCTGCAGCCGGCGCCGGTCAGCACGAACAGACGTTGGTGCCGGGCGACGAAATCCTGGAGCGGTTGGTTTGCCAGCGGAGCATTTGACATGGCGCAGATGTAGTCCGCGCCGCGACATTTTGCCAGATCACTCCCGGACCGGCGGATCGAAGCCGGCGACGGGTTGATCCGCGCCGGAGAAATGCCGGCGGCGAATGCTCGCGCACCCGTTTGTTCTGCCCCGAACACATCACCCGTCAGATCCTGCTGGGATCGGTGTCATGCCTGTGCTTGTGAAGAAACCGGGCTATCTGCCCACGGAGCGCCGCCGTGTCCAACAATGTTCCGACCGATCCGGCGGTGTCGAAGATCTCCCGCTGAAGCGTCGTCGGCAGGGAATTCCATTGCATGATGACGGCCGCGCCGAGACACCGCAAGACACGCTCTTCCTCCGCCGCCAGGGCTGCGCCGCGCAGTCGCTCCGTCCCCCCGGCGTTCACGGCATCCACGTATTGGTCCGCGAGGACCTGCTCGTTGTCCGCGCGCGATGCAAGGCTGTCCTGCAGTTTTTCGAATTTGCGGGTATCATCCTTGCCGGGCGAACTCCTGGCCAGTTCGCCATACGCGGCCGCTCTTGCACGATACTGTAGAAATTTGAACATGCCGCCTCCTTTCGTTGAAAGTCTCGGCGTATTTCAGCCTGCCGGCTAGGCCGGCATCGGGACACTCAGAGAAGCCAATGGAGCGTCGAACGTGTACGCGAAGCCCCTCTCCGCGTAGGTCAATTGCACGTCGCCCTGGAGTTCGCGACCCAGCGTCTCGATCAATCGCGTTCCGAAGCTGCGCTTTGCGCGTGACTGGATCACCGGACCATTCTTCTCGATCCAGGTCAGGCGCAAGCGTTGCGTCTGCGGATCGATCGTCCAGTGGAGATCGACGCACCCCTTTGGAGCGGAAAAGGCTCCATACTTCGTGGCGTTCGTGCAAAGCTCATTGAGCGTCATCGCGACCGCGACCACGGCACCCGAATTGATCCGGAGATCGGGCCCCGAAATCGAGAACTTCGATTCAGCAGGATCGTCGAAAGCTTCGACGGCGCTGCGGACGACCGCCCCGAGGTCGGCGCTCGACCAGCTCGCCCGCACGAGGAGATCGTGCGCCCGGCCAAGCGCAAGCAGCCGCCCCGCGATAGCCTGCTGTGCGTGCGCCAAGCCTTGCTCGCCGCGCAAGCTCTGGGAGACAATGGCCGAGACGGTCGCGAGCGTGTTCTTGATGCGGTGGTGCAGCTCTTCAAGGATCAGCTTTTGCAGCTTCTCGGACGTCTCTCGCTCCCTGGCGTCGATGCCCGCCCTGGCAAGCAGGCCCCTTGTGTTGATCTCGGCCTGGGCAAGGAGAAGCCGCAGGCTGACATTCTCTGCCGCCAGAGCATCCTCATGCGATTCTCCGCCGCCGAGGTGCTGGCCCGTGCGGAGATCGATCTCGAGCATTGGCGGCTGTGTCACGAGGGTTGCTGCCGGACCTGGTTTCAGTGGAACGCTCCGTCACGAAGGCGGGATTTCAGCGGCGTCGTGATCTTGCTTGGGTGCCTTCGTTGTCGAGAAATACGCGAGGATTTCAGCGGCATTTCCGAGAATCGCGGCCCTGCGCATTGCCGCCGTACGTTTGTCACCCGACGGCATCTCGCGAGCTCGACGGAGGGCGTCGATCGCCCTCGAGTTCAACTCGCAACCCACCGACGGCTGAATTGAATCCGATGAGGTGCTTGCCTGATCCGACGGCGAAGGCGCGCCGAAACCGACTACCATTGAATCAGCATCGAAACGGCGATCACCAGCACGAAGAAGATGGGCAGCAAGACCGGAGGTACGAGCCACTCGCGAAGGGTGAATCCGGGGGAAACCGACATATTGACCGCCTCTTGGTCGCGGCGGGAGCGCAATGCTCTCAGTCACCGATAACGGCCGAGGGGCGAGCGGTGATCGACGGGATATAGTCACCTTTCGCCGAATAGCGAGGTTTGCGACGAACTATTTGTCGCGAGCAGCATCGAACCGGGTTGTATCCTTGTCGCCAGATCATCATTTGAAAGAGGCGCAACCGGTTCGCTCTTGTCAGGTCTCGACGAAACGTCCGTGTACCTGACGTACGCAAGCCGAGCGTCGGCCACCCAGCGTGCCCCCGGCTCAAACGGCGTGAAGGCGCACGGCACCTGCAACCTGATCGGCCCGAACCATGATTGATTTTCCAAATCACAGTCGCTCATATGACCGGACACGCCATGCCGTGCGGTTCTGGGGACACGACAGCGCCATCGAGGCCTCGTTCTTCATCGATGAAGGCGCGTTGATGCGGATTCAACCGGGCGTCCATGCGACCGAATCGGGACTCCTGAACGCGTTCGATTGCAATCGCGACTTGATATGTGCCACCGCGGCCAGGAAGTATGTGCGCGGCAGCAGAGGCTCCTACGACCTGCTCGCAGGAGATTTCTGAAGCGATCGGCACGAGGGTGAAGAGTTCGTGGCTTCGTCCGTGAGCCCACGTTTCTAGCTTGCCCAGTTCTCGCGAAACTCGGGGAACATGGTCAGGCCCCCGCAGGCATAGATCGTCTGCCCGGTGATGTAGCTCGCATCGTCTGAAGCAAGGAAGGCGAACACGGCGGCGATCTCTTCCGGCGTGCCGACGCGGCCGAGCGGAATATGGCTGGTGACGACGCCGCGCTTTTCCGGGTCGCCCGTCCAGGTCGCGTTGATCGGCGTGTCGATCGCGCCCGGACCTACCGCATTGACACGGATGCCGTGCTTCGCGAATTCGAGCGCCAGCGTGCGCGTGAGGTTGGCCAGGCCGCCCTTGCTGATCGAATAAGCGAGATAGCCGGGCTTCGGAATGATCTGGTGGACGCTGGAGCAATTGATGATGCTGCCGCCTCCGCCGCGCGCGACGAAATGCGCCAGCGCCTTCTGCGCGCAGAGCACGGCACCGTTGAGATTGACGTCGATGATGCGGCGATAGATTTCGACGTCGAGCGCATCGCTCGGCGATTCCCGCTGGAAGCCGGCATTGTTGACGAGACAGTCGAGGCGCTTCCAGCGCGCCAGGATGGTCTCGAACATCGCGGCGATGTCCTGCTCGCTGCCGATGTCAGCCTGGACGATGACATGATCGAGCCTGCCGTGGCCACGGTCGCCCGATGCCGTCCGCGCGAGCGCGAGCGTCTCTTCGGCCTTCCCAGGGTGATCGAAATAGTTGATGGCGACGGTCGCGCCTTCCTGGGCGAGCCGGACGGCAACGGCACGGCCGATGCCTTGCGAGGCGCCGGTCACCAGCGCGTATTGGCCAACGAGGCGCGAGGGAAAGGGGATCGAGCGGTCGGTCTGTGGCATGAGCTTTCTCCGGAGTGCCTCATCATCGACGGAAACGACGTTTTGTTCCATCACACCAGCGCAGCCCTGGGATTCATTCCGCGTGTTGCGCGAGGGAAGAGGTGAGGATCTGATAGAGGATGATGGCGCCGAAGGTCGCGGTTCCGATCCCGCCGATCGTGAACGCGCCGAATTTGAGCGTGAGGTCGCCCGCGCCCGCGGTCAGCGCCACGGCGACGGTAATCAGGTTCGCGGGATTGGCGAAGTCGACCTTGTTCTCGACCCAGATCCGCCCGGCCATCGCCGCGATCAATCCGAACAGCACGATCGAGAGGCCGCCGATGACGGGACCCGGGATCGACAGGATCAGCGCGCCGAATTTCGGCGAGAAGCCGAGCAGGATCGACACCGTGGCCGCCAAGGCAAACAGCAGCGTCGAATAGACCTTCGTCGCCGCCATGACGCCGATGTTCTCGGCATAGGTGGTGACGCCGGTGCCTCCGCCGCAGGCTGCGACGATCGTGGCCAGGCTGTCGGCGAACAGGGCGCGGCCGAGATAGGCATCGAGGCTGCGGCCTGTCATGGCACCGACGGCCTTGATGTGCCCGAGGTTCTCGGCGACGAGGATGACCGCAACCGGCGCGATCAGAAAGATCGCATCGGCCTGGAAGGTCGGCGTGGTGAATTTCGGCAGGCCGAGCCACGACGCGGCCGAGAGCTGTGCGAAGTCGATCGGCTTGCCGAAACCGAGGCCGTTCGCGAACAGAAAATACAAGAGATATCCGCCGATCGCCCCGAGGATGATCGGCAGGCGGCGCCACAGGCCTGGAGCTGCAACGGCGACCACGCCGATGATGAGAACGGTCGCAAGCCCGATCCAGGTGTCGAACGCATTGGCGCTCACCGCCTTGACCGCGACCGGCGCGAGGTTGAGACCGATCGCGGCGACAACGGCGCCGGTGACGGCCGGCGGCATCAGGCGCTCGACCCAGCCGACGCCCGACCACATCACGATCAGCGCAATCGCGCCGTAGAGCACCCCGGCTCCGACAATGCCGCCGAGCGCAACGGAGATGTTCGGGTTCGGCCCCTGCCCGGCATAGCCCGTGGCGGCGAGGACGACGGCGATGAAGGCGAAGCTCGATCCGAGATAGCTCGGCACGCGTCCGGCGACGATGACGAAGAAGATCAACGTGCCGACGCCGGAGAACAGGACCGCAACATTGGGATCGAACCCCATCAGCAGCGGCGCGATGATCGTCGAGCCCGACATCGCCACGCAATGCTGCAGACCGGAGACGATGGTCTGGCCCCATGACAGCCGCTCCTCCGGCATGATCACGCCCGAGGTCTTGAGTTTCCAGCGCGGAAAATAGCCCTGCGTCTGCTCGTCCGAGCCTGTCGTGGTTGCCATGCTCCCCCCGTTGCGGTGCAGCGATTGATCTTCGTGCGATCCGACAAAAATGTGATTGTCGCTTCTGCGGCGGCCATCACATGATGCGAGTCATGCAAGATTCAAATCTTGCAAAATCAATGCGTTCCGGGCTCATCATATGACACAGATCGCGATCCAGCCAGCCATCCGTCGCCGGCATCAGCCCTGGTACAAGATCCTCTACATCCAGGTGCTGATCGCGATCGTGCTCGGAGTGCTCATCGGCTATTTCTATCCCGATTTCGGCAAGGAGCTGAAGCCGCTCGGCGACGGCTTCATCGCGCTGATCAAGATGATGATCGCGCCGGTGATCTTCTGCACCGTGGTGCACGGCATCTCCTCGATGGGCGATCTCAAGCGTGTCGGCCGGGTCGGGCTGAAGTCGCTGATCTACTTCGAATCGGTCTCGACCGTCGCGCTCGCGGTCGGCCTCTTGGTCGGCGAGGTGCTCCAGCCCGGACACGGCTTCAACATCGATCCCGCCACGATCGACCCGAAATCTGTCGCGACCTACGTCACCAAGGCCAAGGAGGAAGGCATCGTCGCCCATCTGATGGCGATCATCCCCGACAGCTATGTGGGCGCCATCGCACGAGGCGATTTACTCCAGGTGCTGCTGATCTCGATCCTCTCGGGCTTCGCCATCGCCTTCCTCGGCAAGGCCGGCGAGCCGATCGCGGATGCGATCGACAAGGCCGCGAAGATGTTCTTCGGCATCATCCGCATCATCGTGCGCGTCGCTCCCGTTGGCGCCTTCGGCGCGATGGCGTTCACCGTCGGCGCCTACGGCCTCGGCTCGCTGCTCAACCTCGCCGCGCTGATCGGCACGTTCTATCTCACCAGCATCCTGTTCGTGCTGATCGTGTTGGGCGCAATCGCCCGGCTCGCCGGCTTCTCGATCCTGCGCTTCATCGCCTACATCAAGGACGAGCTGCTGATCGTGCTCGGCACGTCGTCGTCGGAGACTGTGCTGCCGCAGATGATCCAGAAGATGGAGCATCTCGGCGCCTCCCGCTCGGTGGTCGGCCTTGTCATCCCGACCGGCTACAGCTTCAACCTCGACGGCACCAACATCTACATGACGCTGGCAACGCTGTTTCTGGCGCAGGCGACCAACACGCATCTGACGATCTGGCAGGAGCTCGGCATCCTCGGCATCGCCATGATCACCTCGAAGGGCGCCTCGGGCGTGACCGGCGCCGGCTTCATCACGCTCGCCGCGACGCTCTCGATCGTGCCAGACATCCCGATCCAGTCCATCGCGATCCTGGTCGGCATCGACAAGTTCATGAGCGAGTGCCGCGCGCTGACCAATCTGATCGGCAACGGCGTCGCCTGCGTCGTCATCAGCATCTCCGAGGGCGAGCTCGACCGCGACGCGCTGCACGAGACCATGGCCCATCCGCTGGAGATCGGCGAGGCGCTGGAACCGGGCGGCAGCGCGTAAAGCGACACGGATCGACGGCAGGAGCAACCCGGTTCGACGCGGTAGTTTCCCGGAGTGGAAAAATAGTGAGATACGCGTCACAACAATGGCATTGGGATTACCGATTGATAGTCAATCTTTCCGCCCGACGCGCTGGGGGCAGGGCGTCGGGCTTTTGAAAATCTCCGCGATATCCGGACGGCGAGGCGGGATCAGAGGATCCGGCCATCGGCGCCAGGCACCTCGGCGGCCAAATCGAGCCGCCGCGTAATTCTTATCGCCTGCAAGAATGCCTCGTCATGACTGACGACGAGCAACGCGCCATCATAGGCCCGCAAGCCCGCTTCGACGGCTTCGATGGACGCGATGTCCAGATGGTTGGTCGGCTCGTCCAGGATCAGCAGTGAGGGCGGCGTCGCCCCGCCGAACACGCAAGCAAGGCCGGCACGAAGCAGCTGTCCGCCGCTCAGGCTCCCGGCGATCTGCAAGGCAGCGTCGGCGCGAAACATGAAGCGCGCAAGGGCGGCATGGCACGCATTCATGCCCGCCTCTGGATTGAGGCGCCTGAAATTGTCCAGGATCGAGATCGCGGGATCGAGCAGGCTGACCGTCTGGTCGAACAGCGCGAAGTCGGGCTTGACCCTCACCGTGCCCACAAGGGGACACATCTCGCCGGCAATGAGCCTCAGCAGCGTCGTCTTGCCTGAACCATTTGGCCCGACCACCGCCACACGCTGTGGCCCGACGATCGCGAACGACAGATCCCGCAGGATCGCGCGCTCCGGATGATAGCCGGCGCTGACCCGATCGAGCCAAACCACCTCCCTGCCCGCCGGCAGGTTTGTCGACGGCAACCTCACGGACAACGGCTGGAGAATCTCGACGCGGCGGCGCGCCGTGTCGACGGCCTCGAGCGCTTCCGCGCGCCGCCGCTCGGCAACTTGCGCCGTCTTTCCGCCGGTGTCCTCGCTGCGATCCTTGCGCGCGCCAGCCAGGATGCGCGGCATGTCGCCCTTGGCACGCTTCTTCCTGCCGCCGCTGTCCTTGCGCGCCTTCCTCTCCATGGACTCCTGCGCCTTGCCGTCGATCTCGGACAGCCGCTTCTCGGCATAAGCAAGGTCGTGCCTGACGGCAGCGAGCTCGACGGCCTTCTGCTCGCGGTACCGGCTCCAATTACCGCCGTATCGCGTTGCTCCGAGCGACGTCAACTCGACGATCGCGTCCATGGTTTCGAGCAGGCCCCGATCGTGGCTGATGACGATCGCACCGCCGCGCCAGGCGGCGAGGAGATCGATCACGGCCCTGCGTCCAGCCTGATCGAGGTTGTTGGTGGGCTCATCCAGCAGCAGGAAGTCGGGCTCGGCGAACACCAGCGCGGCAAGACGAACCCGCGTCATCTGGCCGCCGGACAGGCAGGACAGCTCCGTATCAGGGGCAAGATCGAACCCGACGCGCGCCAGCGCGGACGCGAGCCGTGCTTCGAGAGTCCAGTCGATCGCAGCGATGTCGTCGGCGGAGGCATCGCCCCGCGCCGCGCGGCCAAGCAGCTTCAGCGCTTCCCGCACGCCGAACAGATCGGCCACGGTCGCGCCCGCAAGCAGTTGAACGTCCTGGCGCAGCAGGCCGACGGTTCCGTTGGTCAGAATGCGCCCCGACGTGGGAACATGTTCCCGGCAAATCGACGCCAGCAGCGTCGATTTGCCGACGCCGTTGCGGCCGACGAGACCGGTTCGCTCGGCCGCGAATGACAGATCGATACTGGAAAAAAGAGAACGGCCGTCAGGCGTGGACAGCGACAGGTTCGACAGGATGATGGAAGCAGGCATGGAATTCCCCGTGAGCAAGGCGGATCGGCGTTGCGGTCGGGGTAAAGTCCATGGCTGCGAAGTTCCTGATCGAGATGCCTCTAACTAGTCCGGAAGGCGAGCAAGATCAAGCCAAGGGGACGACAGCGCGTCGTGCGCTGCCGTCCCCCGTCGGCGGATGCCGTCAACCCTTGAGCGCGGTGACCACGACTTCGATCAACGCGCTGCCGCCGAGATCGGCGACGCCGACGGTGGCGCGGGTCGGCAGATTGTCGCCAAAGAACTCGGTCCAGGCCGCGTCCATCTCCTTCTTCTTGGAAAGATCCGTGACGAAAATCGAGGCGCTGACGACGCGGCTCTTGTCGGTGCCGGCCTCTTTCAGATAGCCGGCGATCTTGCCGAGAATATTGCGGGTCTGATCGCCCATGGAAACCGACGTGTCGTCGGCGATGGTGCCGCCGAGGAAGACGAAGCCGTTGGCCTCGACGGCGCGGTGCATGATGGGCGTGCGGATGCTGCGGGTGATGCTCATGATGTCCTCTTGTTGCTAGAGCGTGGAAGGGTGGAAACGGTCGATGCCGAGATCGCCGATGCGGGTCTGGGTGCCACCGTTGACGATCAGCTCCGCCATCACGGCCCCGGCGCCGGGACCGAGCTGGAAGCCGTGCAGCGAGAAGCCGAACTGGTGATAGAGGCCCTTGTGCCGCGAACTCGGCCCGAACACGGGGATGTCGTCCTTCATCTTGGCTTCGATACCGGCCCAGGCACGAACGATCGTCGCGTTGCGCATCACCGGAAACAGCTCGAACACGGTGCGCGCGCTGATCGCGAGGCTCTTCCAGTCCAGCACCGTCTCATTGCGGTCCTGATAGGGCGTCGCGAGATGCCCGCCGCCGATCAGCACGGTGCCGTTCGAGAACTGCTTGAAGGACAGCTTGCGGCCGCGCAGGATCACGACGGGATCGATGAAGTGCGGCACGCGCGAGGTGATCATCAGCATCGGGGCCACGGTTTCGACCGGCACCGGCTCGCCGAGCGCAGCCGCGATTGTCCCGGCCCAGGCGCCGGCAGCGTTGACCAGCACCGGCGCGGCGTAGGTGTCGGAGCCGACATCGACATACCAGAGGCCGTCGTTGTAGCGGATGTTGCTGGCCGCCACGCCCTCGCGCACGGTCGCGCCGAGCTGTTCGGCCTTGCGGCGGAACGCGGTCGTCGTTTGCGCAGGATTGGCCGCGCCGTCACGGCGCGAGACCACGCCGCCGGGGCAGGTCTCGGCCACCGCAGGCACGAGGCGGCGAAGTTCGGTGGCGTCGATCAGCTCTTCATGGGTGAAGCCGAGCGCATTGAGCTCGGCGACGCGCGCGCGGCAGACCGCGAGCTCTTCCTCGTTCTCGGCGACCAGCACCTGGCCGTGGCTCTCGAAGCTGCAATCGTCGTCGAGGAGATCGGTGATCTTCTCCCAGATCCCCATCGAGCGGATCGAGAGCGGGATCTCCGGGACGTGCCGCGCAAGCTGGCGCACGCCGCCGGCATTGACGCCGGAAGCATGCCGGCCCGCATAATCCTTCTCGATCAGCACCGGCTTCAGGCCGGCGAGGCACAGATGCAGCGTGGTCGAGCATCCGTGGATGCCGCCGCCAATGACGATCGCATCCACGTTTCCAGTCATCCGCGCACCACGGCCTTGACGTCGTCCTCGGTCTTGGGAACGGCGGCAAGCTCGGCGAGCGTGATCGGCTTCACTGGCGCACGCAGCCGGTAATAGCCGATCTCCTGCGGGCTCTTGGCCCGGGCCTGCGCCATCAGCTCGGTGACGGTGAGGCCGCAGAGCCGGCCCTGGCACGGGCCCATGCCGGTGCGGCGATAGGCCTTGAGCTGGTTCGGCCCGGTCGCGCCGATCGCGACGGAATCGAGAACATCCTTCGCGGTCACCTCCTCGCAGCGGCAGACGATGGTATCGCCCGAGGGAATGCGGAACTGCGGCGCCGGGCGGAACAGCGTGTCGAGAAAAGCGCGGCCGCGCTCGGCCTGGGCGAGAGCGGCGCGGAGCGTCGCCATCGATGCGAGCTTCGCGGCAGCCGCGGGCGCCAACGCTTCCACCGCCGCGCGCGCCGCGATGCGGCCACGGACCACGGCGGCATTGGCACCGCCAATGCCGGCGCCGTCGCCGGCGATCGCGATGCCGGCGACCGACGATGAGCCGTTCACATCGAGCACCGGCGACCAGCACAATTGCAGCTCATCCCAACGATGCTCGACACCGGCTGCCATCGCCAGATTGACGTTAGGTACGACGCCCTGATGCAGCAGCAGAAGATCGACGGGAAGCGTCTCGCGCTTGCCTCCGGCGACATAGCTCACATTGGCAAGCTGGCCGTCACCCGACGCGGAGAGCTCGGTGACGCCGGAGACGACCTGCACCTTCGCCTTCACCTCGCGCATCATCGACAGGCCCTTGGCGAAATAGGGCGAGGTCAGGAAGGCGAAGGCATGCGGCAGCGCCGCGAAATAATTGCCGCGCTCGGTGGTGTCGAGGATGCGGTCAATGCGGCCGCCGAGACGAAGGATCTGCGCGGCGAGCAGCCAGAGCAGAGGCCCCTGCCCCGCGATCACGGTGCGGCCATCGGGCACCAGCGCCGATGATTTCAGCATGGTCTGCGCGGCACCCGCGGTCATCACGCCTGGCAGCGTCCAACCGGGAATCGGGAACGGCCGCTCCAGCGCGCCGGTCGCCAGGATCACACGCTTTGCCTTGACGAAGGCCGAAGCACCACCGACAGAGACGGCGATGTCGAGATTGCGGTCGAGGCTCCAGACCGTCGCACGCTGGATGACTTCGGCATTGCTCGCGCGCAGCGACTGCACGAGATCCGCGCCGGCCCAATAATCGGCACCGAGCTGGCTGCGCTCTGTCACCGGCGCCGAAGCGATCGCGCGAAACACCTGGCCGCCGGGGCCGATATTCTCGTCGAGTAGCAGCGTCGACAGGCCAGCCTCGGCCGATGTCGCGGCGGCGGCGAGGCCGGCGGGCCCGGCGCCAATCACCACGACGTCATAATCTTCGCGCTTGGGAGCCACAGTCATCTTCCGATCTCCCGCTTGCCCTTCTGGATCTCGATCTGCATGCCCTCGGCAACGGGCACGATGCAGCCCTGCCGGTTGCCGACCCCGTCGATGGTGACGAGGCAGTCGAAGCACACGCCCATCATGCAGTAAGGCAGACGCGGCGCGCCGCTCACCGCGGTGGAACGCCGTGCATCCTGGCCGGAGGCCAATAGCGCGGCGGAGACGGTGTCGCCCTGGCGCGCCGCGACGGCAACGCCATCGACGAAGATCTGCACTTGCGGGCGTTTGTCCTGTTCGGATCGTCTAAACATGGGATGCCTCTTGGCTCCTTGATATCTCTAGTAGCCGCTGTTGTTCGCAGCGCCATCGCCGCCAAAACGGCTCGCGGAGAACGCGCCGACCAGCTCCGGCTCGAGCGCGCCCTGCGCCACCATGCGCGCGATCTCGAAGGCGTGGTTGGAGGCGAGTGTCACGCCGGAATGGCAGCAGGCGACGAAGGCGCCGGGATGCGTTTCCGACTGGTCGTAGATCGGAAAGCCGTCCTGCGGCATGACGCGGATGCCGGCCCAGCTTCTGATAACGTTGAGCCGCGACAGATGCGGGAACATGCGCTGCGCGCGATCGGTCATCACCGCGCTGATCGAATGCTTCAGCATGCGATCGTCCAGCTCGTCCTCCTTGCTGTCGCCGATCATCACCGTGCCCTCGTCGGTCTGGCGGATCGTGGTCAGCGGATGCGGCAGGAACGGCATGGTGCGTTCGGTCACCACGATCTGGCCGCGGGTCGGGCCCATCGGCGCGTAGAGGCCGACCATCGGCGCGAGCGTCTGGTTGGCATTGCCCGCGGCAAGCACGACCTTGGCGGCACGAAGCTCGCCTTTCGGCGTGGTCAGGCGGAATTCGCCGCCGCTCTTGCTGATCGCCGAAACCGGCCGCTCCGGAAGATAATCGATGCCGAACGCCATAAAGCCGGTGTGGAAGGCGCGGAACGTGCGCAGCGAATTGACGTGGCCGTCGAGCGGACAATAGCTGCCACCGGAAACCTCCGGCCCGATCAGCGGCAGCGCCTTCTTCACCTCGGACGCCGGCAGCATCTCCATCTTGTAGTCGGCGGCGCCGACCTGGTTGTGCATGCGCTTGACGAGCTCGGTGCGCTGGCCGAATTCGTCCTCGCCGAGGGTGAGATGGAAGCCGCCATTTTGTTGCAGCGAGACATCGAGGCCGGTCTGCTGCTTCAGCTCGGAGGCAAGCCTGCCCCATGCCTGCGACGCCTGCACGGTCCACACCGTATAGGCCGGCATGCCCAGGCCCTTGCTCTGCACCCAGACCAGCGCAAAATTGGCGCGCGAGGCGCGCTTGGTGATGTCGCCTTCGTCGAGCACGGCGACCTTCTTGCCGAGCCGGCCGAGGCCCCAGGCAATGGCGGAGCCGAGCAATCCGCCGCCGACGACGGCGACGTCGTATTCTCCTGACATGAGTTCTCCTATCGTCCCGTATCGCCCTTGCCGGCGAGCACACGGTCGAGCCCGTAGAAGCGGTCGAGCAGAATGAGGGCGGTCATGGTGATCGCGATCACGCAGGCCGAGACCGACGTCACCAGCGGATCGATGTTGTCCTGGATATAAAGGAACATGCGCACCGGCAACGTCTCGGTGCCGGGCGCCGCGAGGAAGACGGTCATGGTGAGATCGTCAAAGGACTGGATGAAGGCCAGCGCCCAGCCGCTGATGACGCCGGGCAGGATCAGCGGCAAGGTCACGCGGCGGAACAGCGTCCAGCCGCCGGCGCCGAGCGAGACCGCCGCCATCTCGACCGAAAGGTCCATGCCGGTCGCGGCCGCAAGCGTCAGCCGCAGCGCGAACGGAAACACGATGATGACATGCGCGATGATCAGCGCCGCGAAGCTGCCGCCGAGGCCAGCCGAGGTGAAGAAGCGGAGGAAGGCGATGCCGAGCACGACATGCGGGATCATCAGCGGCGACAGGAACAGCGCTGCCAGCGCATCGCGGCCGCGGAAGCGATAGCGCGCGATCGCGAGCGCCGCGGGCACCGCGAACAAGAGCGCCACGAGGGACGACAGCGCACCGAGGCCGAGGCTGACCCAGAAGGCGTGGATGAATTCAGGATAGTTCGCGATGGTCCTGAACCAGCGCAGCGAAAAGCCGTTGGTCGGCAGCGACAGGAAGCCTTCGGGCGTGAAGGCGACGAGGCAGACCACCAGGATCGGCGCCACCATGACGATGACGAAGACGGTGTGGAAGATCAGCGCCAGCGGGCCGTTCCGTCTCATCGGAACACCTCCGCGTAACGCCGCTCGATCAGGGCGTTGCTGCCGACGACGATCAAGACCAGCGCAACCAGCAGCAGCGTCGCGACAGCCGCGCCGAGCGGCCAGTTCAGCGTGTTCAGGAACTCGTCATAGGCCAGCGTCGCCGCAACCTTGAGCCGGCGGCCGCCGATAATCGCGGGCGTCGCAAAGGCGCTGGCCGAGAGCGAGAACACGATGATCGCGCCCGACAGCACGCCCGGCATGATCTGCGGCATGATGATGCGGCGAATAGTGGTGATCGGACCTGCACCAAGCGACATCGCGGCGTTCTCGATCTGCGGATCGAGCCGCTGAAGCGCGGCCCACACCGACAGCACCATGAACGGCATCATCACATGCGCCAGCGCGATCACCATGCCGGTCTCGGTGAACATGAAGGGAATCGGTGCACGGATCAGCCCGGCCGACATCAGGAGCTTGTTGACGAGCCCGTTGTTGCCGCCGAACAGCAGCGCCCAGCCGAGCGTCCTCGCCACCACGGAGATCAGCAGCGGTCCGAGGATGACGAGCAGGAAGAAGCTCTTCCAGCGTCCGCTCATGCGGTTGAGGATGTAGGCTTCGGGCGCACCTAGCAGGGCAGTGAGGAGAGTCGTCAGGATCGCGATGCGAAACGTCCGCCAGAACATTTCGGCGTAGTAGGGATCGGTCGCGATCTCGTGCCAGTTCTTCAGGATGAAGACCGGCTCAATGCCCTTGTACTGGCCCCAATCGTGGAACGACAGCATCACGGTCATCGCGAGCGGAATCAGCAGCACGCCGACGAACAGCATCAAGGCGGGCGCGGAGAGTACCCATGGCGCGCGTGCGATGCGCGCATCGGCGGCCCCCGGCGGAGCCGTGTCTGCGACCGCACTCATGCGGCAGCTCCGCGCACGCTCATGTCCTCAGGTCGCCAGGCAAGACGAACGGTCTCGCCTTCGGCCGGCTGTGACTGGCCGTCATTCTGGCGGATCACGATCGCAGGACCGCATTCGCTGTCGCACTGGAACAGCCAGTGATTGCCCTGGAAAATGCGCGTGACGATCTTTGCGCTGAGGCCCGCATCGCCAAAACCGATCCGCTCGGGCCGAATGCTGACGGTGACGGGACCGCTGAGGCCAACTGGTGCCGGCGCGCTCCAGGAGCCCGCCACCAGCTTCGCGGGCGCCGTGGCCCGATCGATCGTCGCGGCAAAGTCGTTGGTCTTGCCGAGAAACTGCGAGACGAAGGCCGAGGCCGGCTTCTCATAGGTCTCCTGCGGCGTGCCGATCTGCTCGATCTTGCCCTGGCTCATCACCACGATGCGGTCGGACAGCGACATCGCCTCGTTCTGGTCGTGCGTGACCAGGATCGTGGTGGTGCCGATGGTGCGCTGGATCTGGCGCAGCTCGATCTGCATCTCCTCGCGCAGCTTGGCATCGAGGTTCGACAGCGGCTCGTCGAGCAGCAGCACGCTCGGCTTGATCACCAGCGCACGCGCCAGCGCCACGCGCTGCTGCTGGCCGCCGGACATGCGGCGCGGATGGCGATCCTCGTAGCCGGCGAGGCCGACCATCGCGAGCGCGGCGCGAACGCGCTCGGCCCTTTCGGCGCGCGGCACCTTGCGCATCTCGAGGCCGAAGGCGACGTTCTCCGCCGCGGTCATGTGCGGAAACAGCGCGTAGCTCTGGAACACGATGCCGAGGCCACGCCTGGCCGGATGGATCGCGGTCAGGTCCTTGCCCTCGAGGCGAATCGCGCCGCGCGTGGGATCGAGGAAGCCCGCGATCATCTGCAGGGTCGTGGTCTTGCCGCAGCCGGACGGGCCGAGGAAGGAGATGAACTCCCCCTTCCCCACCGACAGACTGAAGTCATCGACCACAGTCTGTGCTCCGAACTGCTTGGCGACCCGATCGAGCTCGAGATAGGCCATGACGCTGTCTCCGCCGCGAACGATCAGCGTTCGACTTCGCGATTCCAGCGCTTGGTCCACTCCTCGCGCTTCTCGTTGATGACCGTCCAGTCCGGATTATAGAGCTTTGCCGCGCGCTCGCCGATCGGCGCCATCTTGCCGAGCTCCGGCGGGATCGCCAGCGATTTCAGCACCGGGCCATAGCCGTAATCCTTGAGCATCACGAGCTGGATTTTTGGATCGAGCAGCATCTTGACGAAGCTGGACGCGAGCGGCGAAGCGTTCGGCTTGGTGATCGGACAGGCGGTCGTGAGCAGCGTCGCCGCGCCCTCCTTCGGATAGACGAAGTCGACGGGGAAGCCGGTGTTGGCGAAGCTCTGCACACGGCCGGTGCCCCACACCGCGATCACGGCCTGGCCGGACTGGAACAGCTCGGTCATCTTGCCCGGCGACGGCTCATAGGCGAGCACGTTCGGATTGATCTGCTCCTTGAAGATCTTGAAGCCGGAATCGACGTTGGACTCGCCGCCGCCGTTCATCTTCGACAGCATCACCAGCGCTTCGAGACCGTAGGTGTTGTTGATCGGCGGGATGACGAGCTGCTTGGCGTATTTCGTGTCCTTCAAGTCGTTCCACGAGGTCGGCGGCGCCCAGCCTTTCTCGGCAAACACCTTGGTGTTGTACATCAGCCCGGTCGCGACGATGCCGATCGCTACAGCGCGATCGTCCTTGAAGCGGGCGGTGTCGTAGAGATCGGTGGGCAGGCCCTCGAGCTTGCCGCAGAAGCCGAGCTGGATCGCCTGGTACATCGGGCCGTCATCGACGATGGCGACGTCGATCTGCTGGTTGCCCTTCTGCGCCTGAAGCTTGGCCAGCGTGTCGGTGGAGTTGCCGGCGACGTATTCGACCTTGACGCCGTTCTCCTTCTCGAAGGCCGGGATCACCTCGTCGCGAATGGTCTTCTCGAACGAGCCGCCATAGCCGGCGACATAGAGCGTTTTCTGCTGGGCCGAGGCGGCCGAAGAGGCGGCAACGAGAGCCGCGATGCTGACCGCTGTCAGAAGGCGAAAAGTCTTCATGTGGACCGATCTCCAATACCGGAATGAGGTGACGCGCCGACGTGTTTCGCTGACTGAAGCGCCTTCCGCATCTCCTTCCGCGCAAATTCCTCCCCGATCAGGGCTCCGGCCCCCGTTCGGCGGGTTTTGGCGCGATCTGGAGGTCCAAACCCCTCCAATCTGCCGAAAAAGCGGGCTGTCTCCAGTCCTGATGAAAAAGATCGCAAACCTATACTTCCATCGTCCAATGAATAATGGCACCCTCTGCATGCCTAAATGTTATGAATGGAATTTGGTATGGCGCGGATCAATTCGCGGCAGGTGGAGGCCTTCCGCGCGACGATGCTGACCGGCAGCGTGACCGAGGCGGCGGCGCTGATGACCGTGACGCAACCGGCGGTCAGCCGGTTGCTGCGCGACCTCCAGGCGCTGTTGAAAATGGAGCTGTTCGAGCGGCGCGGTACCGGCCTGGTGCCGACTGCCGCGGCGATGGCGCTTTACACCGAGGTGGAGCGCTCCTTCGTCGGACTCGAACGCATCACTGCCGCGGCCGAAGAAATCCGCGGCCGCCGCACCGGGTCGTTGCGGATCGCCGCGCTGCCGGCGCTCTCGAACGGCTATCTGCCGCGGCTCGCCGGGCATTTCCTGAAGGAGCGCCCCAACCTCAACCTCGCCTTCTTCGGGGTGATCTCGCCGATCGTGGTCGACTGGGTGCTGAACAATCAATGCGACATCGGCTTTGCCGAGGTGCCGATCGCCCATTCCGGCCTGCCGAGTCTGCGGCTGCCGGCGCTGGCGCGCGTCGCAGTGCTGCCGACCGGTCATCGCCTCGCGGAGAAAGAGGTGCTGGAGCCGCGCGATTTCGAGGGCGAGACGTTCATCTCGCTGTCGGCGGGATCGTCGAGCCGGCACCTCGTCGACCAGGTCTTCCATCGCCATGATGTCCGCCGCGTGCTGCGGGTGGAGACCACGCTGTCGGAGATCATGTGCGGCATGGTGTCGTCAGGACTTGGCGTCGCGATCTGCGATCCCTTCACCGCGCAGGAATTCTCCACCCGCGGCGTCGTGGTGCGCCGCTTCCTGCCGCGCATCGACTTCGAATTCTCCGCGGTCTTTCCGGCGCAGCGCAGCCCCTCGCCGGTGGCGCTGGATCTGGTCGAGACCATGCGCAAGTCGCTCGCGGAGTTCGAGGATTAGAATACCTTTGGATTGAAACGATTTGGGGATTGAAACGATTTGGCCACAGGCTCGCTTCAACCTCTCCCGCTTGCGGGGGAGGTCGGCGCGAAGCGCCGGGTGGGGGCTCTCTCCGCATCGGGAGTGTCCCCGGTTGGAGAGAACCCTCTCCCCTGCCCTCTCCCGCAAGCGGGAGAGGGAGCGCACCGTCTTCGTAGCACCGGCAGCCTCTCAGCCGTTGAACGCCGCCTGCGCCTCCGGCAGGTCCCAGATCTTGCCGATCGCAGCGCTGCCGGCGGCGGTGATCGCCGCTTCGTCGGCGCCGAGATAGCGGCCGCCATCAACTAGCACGCGGCCGTCGACCATGACCTGATCGATATTGGCGCGGTTGGCGAGCGCGATCAGCGCGCGACGCGGATCGAACAGCGGCTGGAGATGCGGATGGGTGAGATCGACCACCGTGAGGTCGGCGGTCGCGCCCGGCTCGATCCGGCCGAGGTCCGGCCGCTTGACGACGTCGGCGGCGACCGCCGTGTTCGCTTCGATCAACTCCGGTGAATTGGCGACATCGGCGCGCTGGGACGTGATCTTGGAGATCAGCGAGGCCGCATTGAGTTCGCCGAGCAGATCCATGTTGTAGCCGTCGGTGCCGACCACGGTGCGCACGCCGTGCTCGGCGAAGCGGCTGAATGCGGCGGTGACGCCGGCACGCGCGAACACGCGCGGGCAATTCAGCACGGTCATGCCGCGCGCGGCCATCAGCTTGAGATCGTCGTCGGTGCTGAACATGCAATGCGCCGCCATCAGGTCGGGCGCGAGCAGGCCGAGCCAGTCCAGATACTCCGCCGGCGTGCGGCCGCCATAGCGCTTGCCGATGGTCTCGACCTCGCCGCGGCTCTGCGCCATGTGGGTCGTGATCGGCACGCCGAGCTCGCGCGCCCGCGCCGCGCAGGCCTTGAGCAGATCGGGGCCGCAGGTGTCGGTGGCGTGCGGGCTCATCGCGAGGCTGATGCGGCCGTCGCCGCGATTGTTCCAGCGCTGATAGAGCGCATCCCACGTCGCCATGTCGGCGGCGCCGTCATCACCGGAGTACTGAACCACACCGTCCGGACCGGCCTTGGCGTCGGAGGTGGAGAAGAGATAGGGCGCGCCGTAGAAGCGGATGCCCATCTCCTCCGCCGCGTCGAACATCTCGGGGATCGAATTGCGGAACGGCTCCATCACCGTGGTGGCACCGCCTTTCAGGAGCTGGAGGATGCCGAGCCGCGCGACCGCCATGCGCTCTTCCGCCGACAGGATATCCGCACCGCGCTTGGTGAGCGGCAGCAGCACCGTGTAGACGATGCTCCGGTTGTTCTTGCGACCGTTGCCGTCCTCGCTGTGGCTGCGCGCCACGGCTTCGGAGAAGCAGTGATTGTGCAGGTTCAACAGGCCCGGCAGCACGAAGCGGCCGGGCCTGTCGTAGACCTCGTCCGCGCTCGGCTTGTCGCGCGTGACCGCGGCGATCTTCTTGCCTTCGACCAGGACCCAATGGTCGCGCAGCACATCCTGCGCGCCGTCTTTCCGTGACAGCACATAGCTGCCGAAGATTGCGATCGTGCTCATGCGGGGCGTACGTTCCAGAAGACGGCGGTGCCGTCGAGAATGCCGGTGATGGCCTTGCGATAGGCGGTCGGCTGCTTGTACAGGCCGATCGGAATATAGGGGATTTCCTCGAACGCCACCGCCTGGATCTCGCGGCAGATGCGCTGCTGCTCGGCGAGCTCGGAGGCCGCCAGCCACTGGCTGCGCAAGGCCCCCATCTTCTCGCTCGCGTACCAGCCGGCGACTTTGCCTTCGCCGCGGATGTTGGTGTTGCCGGCCGGATTGAGCCAGTCGATGCCCTGCCAGTTGCCGACCGCCGCGCTCCAGCCACCCTGCGGAAGCGGGTCCTTCTTGAGCTGGCGCTGCAACACGACGGCGAAATCAAGCCCGGCATATTCGACGTTCATGCCGGCCTTGCGCAAGGAGTCCACGGCGATCTCGCCGAGCGGCTTCTGCGCCAGCGAGTTGGTGGGGACGAGCAGGACGATCTTCTCGCCATTGTAGCCGGCGGCCTTCAGATCCGCCTTCACCTTGGCGTAGTCGCGCGGGCCGCGGAAGACGTCGAGACCGACCTCGCTCGCCATCGGCGTGCCCGGAGCGAAATAGCCGATGGGCGACACCTGGAAGGCCGGATCGGTGCCGGCGACCGCCGTCATGAAGGCAGACTGGTCGATCGCGCCCAGCAGCGCGCGGCGGACGGCGGGATTGTCGAACGGCGGCTGGAGATGATTGAGGCGCAGCATGCAGGCATAGCCGCGGGGATCGAGGATGCGCGTGTCGATATCGCCGGCGGCCTTGATGATCGGCAACAGGTCGTGCGGCGTGGTCTCCTGCCAGTCCTGCTCGCCGGTCTGGAGCGCGGCGACGCCGGTGCCGGCATCGGGCGTCGTGGTCCAGACCACGCGGTCGTAATGCACGATCTTCGGGCCGGCCGTCCAATCCGGCTTGCCGTCGGTGCGCGGTTGGTAGCGCTCGAACTTGGCATAGGCATTGCGGGCGCCCTGCACGCGCTCGTCGGCGAGGTAGCGGAACGGGCCACTGCCGATGACCTCGGTGAGCGGCTTGAACGGGTCCTGACTCGCCAGCCGCTCCGGCATCATGAAGCAGGCGTTGATCGCGGCCTTGCCGAGCGCCTGCGGCAGCAGCGGGAACGGACGCTTGAGGCGGAAGCGGATGGTGCGGTCATCAGTGGCCGAGAGCTCGGCGGTCGCCTCCATCAGCTCGCCGCCAAAGCCGTCGCGCGCCGCCCAGCGGCGGATGCTGGCAACGCAGTCGCGGGCGAGCACGCGCTCGCCGTCGTGCCAGAACAGGCCGTCACGCAAGGTGAGATCCCATTGCAGCCCGTCACCTGAAATCGTGTGACCAGACAGCATCTGCGGCGAGACCTGGAGCGAGGAGCTCATGCCATAGAGCGTGTCGTAGACCATGAAGCCATGGTTTCGCGACACCTGCGCGGTCGAATAGATGGGATCGACGAAGGCGAGATCGATAACCGGGATGAAGCGCAGCGTGGACTGGGATTCGGCGCGGACGATGCCCGGCAGCGAGAGCGCCGGCATTGCAGCGGCGGCCTTGAGGAGCGAGCGGCGGGAGATGGGCATTACGAAGGGCTCCTGAAGGATATTACGTGTTCAACAAGACCGCGCCGATCGCAGCGGCCACCGCCTGCTGCGCCGGCTCGACCACGGGCACGCCGATCGCATCCGCGATTGCCGCGCGGTGGGACGCCATGCCGGCGCAGCCCATCACCACGACATCGGCGCGGCATTGGGTGACCAGCGCGCGGCCGGCGTCGATCAACCGGCCGCGGATGTCGGCGGCTGCCGTCTCCGCCGCGCTCGCGCCGACCGACCAGCTTCCGGCATAGCGGCTGTCCACGCCCATCACCCGCGCCATGCGCTGCTGGCGGCGGATGCTCGACGGCGACAGCGCGATGATGCCAAAACGTTCGCCCAGCATCAGCGCGCGAAAGATGCCGCATTCGGCGATACCCAGCACCGGGCGGCCACCGGCCGCCTCACGCACCGCATGCAGGCCGGGATCGCTGAAGCAGGCGAGCACGAAGGCATCCGCATCGTCGCGCGACACACGGTTCACCAGCGGCATGACCACGCTGTCGGCATCGCGCTGCAAGCTGATGCCGGGCGGGCCCTCGGCAAGGCCGACCACCTCGATGTCAGGCCCGCCAACGATCCGCAGCGGCGCGACCGCGTCGTCGATCGCCGCCGTCACCGACGCCGAGGAGTTGGGGTTGATGACGAGGATGCGGCGGCGGGTCATGCTACTGCTCAGCGGTTGCCGGCTTCGTGGCGCAGGAAGTTTTCCGCGATCTTCTCACCGGTGGTGATCCAGACGTCGGGGCAGGACTTTGCGTAGGTCAGGAACTCGCGCAGCAGGCGCAGTCGCATCGGACGGCCGCTGCATTGCGGATGCAGCACCGTCGTCACCATCGCGCCCCAGTCGCGGACCTCATCCAGCTCGTCCTTCCACATCGAGAGCACATGCTCCTTGGGGAAGATCGAGCGCGGGCTGAAGCGCGCGGACAGGCCGTGCATCCAGTCGTCATAGCTCGCGGTCACCGGCAGCTCGATCGTGCCTGGCTTGCCGTCGGCGAGACGATGACGATAGGGCCTGACGTCGTCGCGGAACGAGGACGTATAGACGATGCCATGACGCACCAGCGCGACGCGCAGCTCCTCGGTGAACTCGCCGTAAGGCGCGCGATAGCCGGTCGGCCTGACGCCGAGCCGGCGCTTCAGCGCCTCGAAGCCACGCTCCAGCTCCTCCTCGATCCAGGGATCGCCGGGATCGGGCAACAGATGATGATAGCCGTGATGGCCGATCTCGTGGCCGGCCTTGAGGATGGATTCGGCCATCGCCGGATGCGCATCGACCGACCATCCCGTGACGAAGAACGTCGCCTTGAGATCGAGCTGGTCGAGCAGCTCCAGAAGTTTCGGCGTGCCGACGCGCGCCTCATAGCCGCCATAGCTCATGGTGATGAGCCGCTGGGCGTGCACGGCGTCTTTGCTGGTCCATGCGCTCTCAGCATCCACGTCGAACGACAGGAACATCGCCGACTTGTACGGCTTCGGCCAGGGATATTCGGGCGCGGGATCCGCGGTGTTGGCCGGGACGAGCGGGATGCTCTTGAGTGCCTTACTGTCCAGCATTGATGGTCGCCTTCTCTATTGCGTTATCGCTCAGTTTCCACTTCGCCAGCAGCGTACGATAGGTGCCGTCGGCGATCAGCGCATCTAGTGCCTCGACCATCGCCTGCTGCAACGCCTTTTCCTTGACCGGCAGCGCGATGCCCGTGAACTGCGTCGCGAAGGGATCGCCGACCGGCGCATAGGTGCCCGGCTCGAGATCCATCAGATAGGGCAGCGTCTCGTTGCCCTGCACAGCGGCATCGATACGGCCCTGCCTGAGCTGCGTGCGCGCATCGGCCGAGCCGTCCGTGCCGACGAACTGGATCGGATTGCTGCCGCAGTTCTTCTGGCTCCACTTGTCGATCTCTGCGGGAAACATGGTCCGGCGGCTGGCGCCGACCTTCTTGCCGCAGAGCGCAGCCATGTCCTTGAACTCGGACGCGCGGGACTGCTGCACGAAGAATTTTGGGCCGCTGCGCAAATAATCGACGAAGGACGCGATCTCGTGCCGGCTCGCATAGTCGGTGAAACCGGACAGGATGGCATCCACCCGCCCCGTCGAAATCGACGGCATGAATTCGGCAAAGCTGGTCTCGGTCCATTCGATCTTGACGCCGAGCTTGCGGCCCATCGCCTCGCCGAGATCGATGTCGAATCCGGACAGCGCATTGGTGGCGGGATCGCGGAACTCCATCGGCGGATAGTTCGGCACCAGCGCCACCTTGAGGCTGCCGCGCTTTGCGATGTCAGGCGGCAGCTCGATCGCCAACGCCGAAACAGTCATAGCGCCCAAGAACGCCGCCGCAACCAAAAGCCTCTTCATCACCACACCCCCAATGTCAGATCACAGCCGAAAGAAATGCCTTGGTGCGCTCCTCGCGCGGCGCGCCCAACACGTCGGAGGCGCGCCCCTGCTCGACGATCGCGCCCTGGTCCATGTAGACGACGCGGTCGGCGACCTCGCGGGCGAAGCCGAGCTCGTGCGTCACCACCATCATGGTCATGCCGCTCTTCGCCAGCTCCTTCATGACCGCGAGCACCTCGCCGACGAGCTCGGGATCGAGCGCGCTGGTCGGCTCGTCGAACAACATCAGCATCGGCTTCATGGCGAGGGCGCGCGCAATCGCGACGCGCTGCTGCTGGCCGCCGGAGAGCTGCGCGGGATAGGCGTCCGCCTTGGCCGCAAGCCCGACGCGACGGAGCAGTTCGAGCGCCTCAGTGCGCACTTCGTCGGCTTTACGCCCCTGCACCTGGGTCGGGCCCTCGGTGATATTCTCCAGCGCGGTCTTGTGCGGAAACAGATTGAAGCGCTGGAACACCATGCCGGTCTTCAGCCGCTGCCGCCCGATCTCCCGTTCGGTGAGCCGATGGAGCCGCCCGCCCTGCTCGCGCACACCCAAAAGCTCGCCGTCGAGCCAGATGCCGCCGGCATCGATCGCGGCGAGCTGGTTGATGCAGCGGAGCAGCGTGGTCTTGCCCGAGCCTGAGGCGCCGATCAAGCACATCACCTCGCCGGGCCAGACGTCGAGCGAGACGTTCTTGAGAGCCTGGAACTCTCCAAAATTCTTGCTGACGGAGCGGATCGCGACGAGGGGTTTTGTCATCGCGCCAGCCGCAATGTGCCGCGTGCAAAACGGCGTTCGAGCAGCATCTGGAGCGGGGTCAGGATCGAGACCACGAGCAGGTACCAGAGCCCGGCGACGATCAAGAGCTCGATGACGCGGGAATTGGCGTAGTAGATGTTCTCGGCGTTGTGCAGCAGTTCCGGATACTGGATGACGCTCGCGAGCGAGGTCGCCTTCACCATACCGATGAACTCGTTGCCGAGCGGCGGGATCACCACGCGCATCGCCTGCGGCAGCACGATCCGCCGCAGCGCGCGCAGCCGTCCCATGCCGATCGCCTGCGCTGCCTCATATTGTCCGATGTCGACCGACAGCATGCCGGCGCGCATCACTTCGGAGGTGTAGGCGCCCTGGTTGATGCCGAGCCCGAGCAGCGCGGCGAGAAACGGCGTCATGACGTCGACGGCGCGCGCGCTCCACAAGCCGGGAATGCCGATGGTCGGAAACACCAGTGCGAGGTTGAACCAGAGCAGCAGTTGCAGGATCAGCGGCGTGCCGCGAAACAGCCAGGTGTAGCCGGCGGCCACCGTCTTCAGCACCGGGTTGGGCGACAGCCGCATGATCGCCACGACGATGCCGAGCACGATCCCGAGCATCATCGCCAGCACCGCCATCACCATAGTGTTGACGATGCCTTCGAGGATCACCTTCACAGTCAGGAAGCGGCTGACATAGGACCATTCGATCTGGCCGTTCGCAAACGCGCGCACGATCACCGCCAGCACCAGCACGATCAGGGCTGCGCTGAGCCAGCGGAACCAGTGCGGCTCACGCGCGATCCGCATCCCCGACAAATCAGGGAAACCCTCCGCGAGTGCCGGCGCCGGCTTCATTGCGGCGCCGCGTTCAGCATGGGCTGGGCGACCGCGTTCGCGCCAAGGCCCCATTTGTCGAGAACGGCCTTGTAGGCGCCGTCGGCGATCATCGCCGTGAGCTTCTCGGTCACCACCTCGCGCAGGGCCGCATCGTCCTTGCGGAACATGATGCCTTGATAACCCTTGGCGAAGGCCTCACCGACAATGCGGTATTTGCCGGGCTCTTGCGTCTGCGCATAAGGCAGCGTCTCGCTGCCCTGCACGGCGGCGTCGATGCGGCCCTGCTTGAGCTGGTTGCGGACGTCGATCGAGTTCTCGCCCGGCACGTACTGGATCGCCGGCTTGCCGGCCGCCTCGCAATTCTGCTTGCTCCACTTCTCGATCTCGACCGGGAAGCTGGTGCTGCGGGTGGTGCCGACCTTCTTGCCGCAGAGATCGGTCGCCGCCTTCGCCTCGCTGTCCGCCATCACGAAGAACTGCGGGCCGGTCTGGAGGTAATCGACGAAATCGGCGGTCTCGCGCCGCGAGGCGCGGTCCGAGATGCCGGAGATGATGAAATCGGCGCGCTTGGTCTGGAGCGATGGGATCAACTCGGCGAACGGCGTCTCGCTCCAGACGATCTTGAGGCCGCCGAGCCGCTTGGCGAGCTCGTTCGCAAGATCGATGTCGAGCCCGACCAGCTCGTTGGTCGCAGGGTCGCGATATTCCATCGGCGCGTAGGTGGAGTTGACCGTGAGCTTCAACGCGCCCGCCTGCTTGATCTCCGCCGGAAGCTCGGCCGCCTGCGCCGACGTCACGGCAGCCAAGGCTGCTAGGCTGAGAAAATGCGAGAGGCGTGTCATGTCAGCTCCTTTGCCAACGCCGTGCCATTTGGTCAGTCCGCATCGAGAACGGCCGGCTCGATGACGCCGGCGCGTTCGGTGATCACCCTGTATTGCTCCGGCCGCCGGTGGGCGGCGAAATTGAACATCTTGTCCTTGCCCTGGCGGCAGAGGTCGAGATCGATGTCGGCGACGACCACCTCGTCCGCCAGCGTCTGGGCCTGCGCGACGATGCGACCATTGGGATCGACGATGCAGGAGCCGCCGATCAGCCCGGAGCCGTCCTCCTCGCCCGCCTTCGCCACCGAGATCGCCCAGGTCGCGTTCATGTAGGCATTGGCCTGCGTCACCAGCGTCGAATGGAAGGTGCGCAAGGCACCGTCTTCGGTGGCGCCACCATTCGGATCGTAGGCAGCGGAATTGTAGCCGATGCAGACGAGCTCGACGCCCTGCAGGCCGAGCACGCGCCAGGATTCCGGCCAGCGGCGATCGTTGCAGATCATCATGCCCATGATGGCGTGGGCCCAGGCCGAACCGGCCCGGAAGGCGGGAAAACCGAGATCGCCATATTCGAAATAGCGCTTCTCCAGCTGCTGGTAGCGCGCACCCGGCCGCGGCTCGACCGAGCCCGGCAGATGCACCTTGCGATAGCGGCCGAGAATCTCGCCGTCACGATCGACCAGGATGGCGCAATTGTAGCGGCGGCCGTCCGGCGTCAGCTCGGCATAGCCGACATAAAAACCGACACGGAGCGCACGTGCGCGGTCGAACAGCTTGGCCACCGCCGGGTTGGGCATGCCGCGCTCGAAATATTGGTCGAGCGCCTCGCCCTCCAGCAGCCAGCGCGGAAAGAACGTGGTGAAGGCAAGCTCTGGAAACACCACGAGGCTGGCGCCGCGGCCGGCGGCCTCCTCCAGCAGCGCGAGCATGCGCGAGAGCGTATGCTCACGCGAGTCTGCTTTCTGCGTCGGGCCCATCTGGGCGGCGGCGGCGCGAAGGACACGAACCAAGATTGCCTCCAATCTGTGCGCGGTGCCGCCTCAATGGGCGAATGAACCCCTTGATGCGACGTGCAAATCCGCCGCCATTACGCGGAAGCGGGGCTGCAAAATCAATTCGTTCTGCTATGATGTTTTGGCCCTGAGTATAATCGGCAGTGATATGAACCTGCGTCAGCTCGAGATCCTGCGTGCCGTCATCCGCCACCGCACCACGGTGGCGGCGGCGGATGAGCTGGCACTGTCGCAGCCCGCGGTCAGCAACGCGCTGAAGACCATGGAGGCACAGGCGGGTTTCGCGCTGTTCGAGCGCGTCAACAACCGGCTGTTTCCGACCGCCGAAGCGATGGCGCTCTACAAGGAGAGCGAGGCGATCTTCGCGCTGCACGCAAAACTCGAGAACCGCGTGCGCGATCTGCGCGAGAACCGGTCCGGACATCTTGCGATCGTGGCGACGCCGCCGCTTGCCTACAGCATCATCCCGTCCGCACTGTCGGGCTTCCTGCGCCGCCGCCCGGAGACGCGCGTCTTCTTCGACGTGCGGCGCTACGAGGGCATCATCGAGGGCGTGCTCAGCCGTGTCGCCGAGCTCGGCTTCGCGCTCGGGCTGACGCATCATCCCGGCATCGCGCATGAGGTGGTGCACACCGGCGAGATGGTCTGCGTGCTGCCGCCGCAGCATCCGCTCGCCGACCGGCCCGTGATCTCGGCCGCGGATCTGTCCGGCCTGCCCTTCATCGGGCTCGAGCGCGGCACACGCCTCGGCGAGGCCGTGCGCGACAGTTTTGCGCGGGCCGGCGCGCCATTCCGGCCGACCGTCGAGGTGCGCTACTGCAACACCGCCTGCGTGCTCGCGGCCGCCGGCGTCGGTGCCGCGGTGGTCGATCCGTTCTCGCCGCGGCAGAACGGCGGCAATGGCCTCGTCGTCCGGCCGTTCACGCCGACGACCCATGCGGTCGCCTACATGCTCTGGTCGGAAGCCGAGCCGCTATCACGCCTCGCCAAGGCCTTTCTCAACGAGGTGCGGAAGCAGAGCGCGCTGCTGGAGGGCCCAGCGCCACACCAGCAACATGGGGCAGAAAGCGACTGAGCATCGCAACCTTTTGACCTTGTCCTTTTGACCTTGGGGGGCACATGGCACGCATCACCATCATCGAGACCGGGCAGGTCCCGCAAGAATATCGCGAGCAGCACGGCTCGTTTCCCGACATGTTCGCGCGCATGGTCCGCGCCGAGGATCCGACGGCCACGGTCGACGTGGTCAGCATCCCGAATGGCGATGCACTTCCCGATCCAGGCAAGCTCGAAGCCGTGCTGATCACCGGCGCGGCCGCCGGCGTCTATGACGGGCTCGACTGGATCGCGTCGCTGGAAGATTTCGTGCGTACGGCTTACGCCAACAAGACGCCGATGGTCGGCGTGTGCTTCGGCCATCAATTGATCGCGCAGGCCCTGGGCGGCACCGTGCGCAAGTCGGAGAAAGGCTGGGGCATCGGCCGGCACGTCTATCAGGTGCTGCCCGAGAACGGCGTCGTCGAAGGCGAAGCGGTCGCGATCGCCGCCTCACATCAGGACCAGGTGGTCGAGCCGCCGACCGACGCGCTGACGATCCTCTCGTCCGAGTTCACCCCGCATGCCGGCCTGCTCTACGCCAACGGCGCGACGCTGACCGTGCAGCCGCATCCAGAGTTCGACGTGGAGTTCGCGCAAGTGTGCTGCGAGCTGCGCGACGGCAAGGCGCCGGATGACGTCGTCGCCACGGCGCGCGCGTCGCTGGCGCAGCCGCTGGACAACGCGAAGCTCGGTGGGGCGATTACGCGGTTTCTGGCGAGGCGGTGAGACTTCACCTCGCCCCGCTTGCGGGGAGAGGTCGGATTGCATCGAAGATGCAATCCGGGTGAGGGGGACTCTCCGCGAGTCCGTCTGCCATCGAATTTGTTGAAGCAGCCCCTCACCCCAACCCTCTCCCCGTAAGAACGGGGAGAGGGAGAGGAAGCGCTTCAGAACGGATCCGTCCCCAACCCCGCCACATCCGCCGGCCGCGGCCCCGGCGCGGGCCAATGAAACCGGCGGTCCTTCTCTGCAATCATGATGTCGTTGATCGACGCCTCGCGCCGCTTCATCAGGCCGCGCTCGTCGAACTCCCATTGCTCGTTGCCGTAGGAGCGATACCACTGGCCGCTCGCGTCGTGCCATTCGTACTGGAAGCGCACCGCGATGCGGTTGCCGTCGAAGGCCCAGAGGTCCTTGATCAGGCGGTAGTCGTGCTCCTTCTCCCATTTGCGGGTGAGGAAGGCGACGATGGCCTCGCGGCCCTGGAACACCTCGGAGCGGTTACGCCAGCGGCTGTCCTCGGTATAGGCGAGCGAGACACGTACCGGATCGCGCGAATTCCAGGCGTCCTCGGCCATGCGGGCCTTTTGCGCAGCGGTCTCGCGGGTAAAGGGGGGAAGCGGCGGACGCGACATGGTGGCCTCATCGGTTGGTCGGGGCCGCAAATCTATCGCCGCAGCCGGCGGAGTCGAGTGGCCATCACCAATCGGGCGATCACGAAATCAGATCAGCCTTCATCAGCGTGCGGATCGACTTCGGGATCGGCTGGGCACGGCCGCCGCTGATGAAGGCGACGCGCACTTCGGCCTTGACCAGCACGTCCTCGCCGCGCCGGACCTCCTGTGCGAGCATGATGGAGGCGCCTTTCACCGCGATCGGCCAGGTCACGACGTCGAGCACGTCGTCCATCCGCGCGGGCTTGAGGAAATCCAGGTGCATCGAGCGCACCACGAAGGCGAAGCCGGAGTCCTCCGTCGCGGGCTGCTCGAACAGCGCCTGCTGCTCGGCGCCCATCAGCCGCAGATGATTGGTCCGCCCCCGTTCCATGAAGCGCAGATAATTGGCGTGATAGACGATGCCGGAGAAATCCGTGTCCTCGTAGTAGACGCGGACCTGCATGTGGTGGCGGCCGTCGCGGATCTCGCCGTCGAGATGGGCAGTCACGTCGCGAGCCTCTTTGCTTTTTGCAACCAGCCCGTTTTGCGCAAAAACAGCCGGCCGTGCAAGCGCGGGTTACGCCACCGCCGGCCCCGTCCTTCCCAGCGTCACCTCGACGATCTCCGGCGGCACGCCGACACGGAGCGGCATGAAGCTGCAACCGAGCCCGCCGGAGATGATGACGTCGCATTTCAGCCTGACATGACCATAGGCGAGCCGGAGGCCGTGCTGCCGCGGAACGGCGGGCGACCAGCCGAGCAGGCGAACCTGGCCGCCATGGGTGTGGCCGGACAGTTGCAGCGCGACGCGCGCGGGCACGCGCGGCGCGATGTTGGGCTCGTGCGCGAGCAGGATGATTGGCGCATCGTCCGTGACCTTGGCGAGCGTCGCGGTGAGATCGTCGGCACCGAAGCGCCCCGTGCTCCGGAAGCGCCGCGCCGGCAGAAAAGCGAGCTGATCGCCGAGGCCGGCGAGCCAGAACGGGCGGCCGTCCTTGGTGAGGCGCACGGCGTCGTTCTCGTAGACGGGAATGCCGGCCGCCTCGAGCGCACGATGCGCCACTGTCGGGCCATGCCCGGCCCGCTGCACGGCCGTGTCCACCCAATAATCGTGATTGCCCATGACGGCGTGGACGCCGAGCGGCGCCTTCAGGCCCGCGAGCACCCTGGCCCATTCGTTCGCGGGAATGATGCGCGTGACCTGGTGAAGACCGGCGACATAGTCGCCGAGCAGCACGATGAGGTCGGCGTTCAGGCCATTGGCGCGGTCGACGATGGCCTCGATCCGCTCCAGCGACATCCAGGGATCGCAGGCATGGACGTCGGCGATCACGGCGATCTTGAGCGGCAGATCCGCCGGCCATTGCCGCGGGGTCGGATGATAGCGGGTGACGCCGAGCCGGTGGGGCTCGATACCGACGCCGTAGGCGGCGGTCGAGAAGCCGAGGGCGGACAGGCCGCCGAAGGAACGGATGAGATGACGGCGCGTGATCATGGAAGCCCGCTTCTGCTACGGCGTCTTGATGCGGTCCGATTGAAGCGGAATTGGGGTACTCTTGTGCAGACCGTCTGCACAAGCGCTACCATCGGCTCTCGCCGATAAGCGCATCCAGCCGCGCCTTCAATTCGTCGGGCGCGCGGTAGTACCAGACGCCGCCGAGCAGGTCGCGAAAACGTGCGTCGGCGCGCGCCTCGCGCTCGATGCGGTCGATCGTCCCGGCGCTGATCACGTCTTCGAGGGGACCGGCGGCCAGCAGCGACAGCAGCACCGGGTTGGACTCGATCTTGAGGATCTCCAGGATCAGGTCGATCATCCTGTCGGGATCGTCCTCGCGCAGGTCGCGCTCGAAATCCATGATCGCGAACAGATTGTCGTCCTGGTCGCGCTCGGATCTGGAATATTGCTCGACCCAGGCGCGCGCGAGCTCGGCAACCGACATGTTGGCGCAATCGAGCGGCTCGCGCGGCGTGCGCTGCGCCAGATGGTCGGCATGCCACGCCTCGCGATCGGCCAGGCTTGCAATACGCGACATCAAGGGATCGTCGGGACCGACATGCACGCCGCCCAGCAGCCAGCGCAGCCTGTCATTGTGCGCGGCTTCCTGCTCGACACGCGCCATCATCTCCTTGCCATGCGCATAGAATAGCGCCAGCAGGAACTTGTCGTTCAGCTGCATCACCGTCGGCTTGTCGGCCTCGGTCTTGAGCACATCGAGCACGAGATCAAGCGCGGCTTGCGGCCGGCGATGCGGCAGATGGTCGAAATAGACCTTGATGGCCCAGATGCTGCCGACCTGGTCGCGACGGCTGACGCGCTGAAGCGCGCACCACATCGACGCCAGCTCGCCAAGCGGCATCGAATCCAGCAACGCCTCGGTTTCGTCAGGCGTGCGCAGCTGCGGCGCGGCCGCGATGATCTTGAGCAGCCTCGTGTCGTCCATCGGCTCCATTCCTTCCCACTCCAGTCCGTGTGCGGCGATCCCGTTCGCTGCGCGTTCGGATTAGTGCTGGGATGGAACCTGCGGGTTCATCGACCTCGGCGATCAGTCGTCGCTTTCGTCGGTGCCGAACAGACCGAACTGCGCCGCATCGCGATTGGGTTCGGCGAGACCGAGATGGCGGAAGGCGTGCGAGGTGAGCAGGCGGCCGCGCGGGGTGCGCTGGAGATAGCCGCACTGGATCAGATAGGGCTCGATGATGTCCTCGATCGCATCGCGCGGCTCGGAGAGCGCTGCGGCCATCGTCTCGACACCGACGGGACCGCCGCCATAGTTCATCGCGATGGTGGTGAGATAGCGGCGGTCCATGGCGTCCAGGCCCGCGGCATCGACCTCGAGCGCGCTCAGCGCGTGATCGGCGATCTTGCGATCGATCGTGTCGGCATCCGCGGCGGAAGCAAAATCGCGCACGCGCCGGAGCAGGCGCCCGGCGATGCGCGGCGTGCCGCGGGCGCGGCGCGCGATCTCGTTGGCGCCGTCCGCGCTCATGCCGACGTTCAGCACGCGCGCGCCACGGCTGACGATGCTCTCGAGCTCCTCGATCGTGTAGAAATTGAGCCGGACCGGAATGCCGAAACGGTCACGCAAGGGATTGGTGAGGAGGCCTGCACGCGTGGTGGCACCGACGAGGGTGAATTTCGACAGCTCGATCTTCACCGAGCGCGCCGCCGGGCCCTCGCCGATGATGAGGTCGAGCTGAAAATCCTCCATCGCGGGATAGAGCACTTCTTCCACCGCAGGGCTCAGGCGATGGATCTCGTCGATGAAGAGCACGTCGCGCTCTTCGAGGTTGGTCAGCAGGGCGGCGAGATCGCCGGCCTTGGCAATCACGGGACCCGACGTGGCGCGGAAGCCGACGCCGAGCTCCTTGGCCACGATCTGCGCCAGCGTGGTCTTGCCGAGGCCGGGGGGCCCGACGAACAGCACATGATCCAGCGCCTCGCCGCGCTTGCGCGCCGCCTCGATGAAGATCGAGAGGTTCTTGCGCGCCTGCTGCTGGCCGACGAAGTCGGACAGCGATTGCGGGCGCAGCGCGGTGTCGCCGACATCATCGCTGCGGCGCTCTGGCGAGACCATGCGGTTGGCCTTGGGATCGCTCACTTCGCGAGTTCCTTCAGACCGAGGCGAATGAGCTGCGCGGTCTCGGCGCCTTCACCCGCACTGCGCGAGGCCGATGCAATGGCCGCGGCGGCCTGCGGCTGGCCATAGCCGAGATTGACCAGCGCAGAGATCGCATCCGCCACCGGGCGCGGCGCGCGCTGGTCGTCGACGGCACCGGCAAGATGCACCACGGCGGGATCGACATTGGCGAAGGCCGGCGCCTTGTCCTTCAATTCGGTGACGATGCGCTCGGCGACCTTGGGGCCGACGCCCGGCGTGCGTGCCACCGCGGCCTTGTCGCGCAGCGCAATCGCATTGGCGAGGTCGGAGGGCGCCAGCGTGCCGAGCACCGCGAGCGCGACCTTGGCGCCGACACCCTGCACGGTCTGGAGCAGGCGAAACCATTCACGCTCCTGGTCGGTGCGGAAGCCGAACAGCTTGATCTGGTCCTCGCGGACATAGGTCTCGATCGACAGCACGGCGGCCTCGCCGGGCGACGGCAGATGCTGCAGCGTGCGCGTCGAGCAGTGCACCTGGTAGCCGACGCCGCCGACGTCGAGGATGACGAAATCCTCGCCGTAGGAATCGATCAGGCCCTTCAGCTTGCCGATCATGATTGCGCAGCGCTCTTCTTGTTACCTCCCCCCTTGTGGGGGAGGTCGGATCGCCGAAGGCGATCCGGGAGGGGGGTAAGCCACAGACGCCGGCGCCCGGGGCTACCCCCCTCCCCAACCCTCCCCCACAAGGGGGGAGGGAGAAGAGTGTGCGTGCGGCTCATGTTGCGCCTCATGACTCGAACTTAAACTCCCACCACCTTCAGCCTGAGCGCCGTGCTCTGGCGGTGATGGGCGTGGGTGATCGCGATGGCGAGCGCGTCGGCAGCGTCGGCTGACGGCGGTTCGGCCTTCGGCAGCAATATCTTCAGCATCATCGCGATCTGTTGCTTGTCGGCATGGCCGGCGCCGACCACAGTCTTCTTCACCTGGTTCGGCGCATATTCGGCGACGCTGATGCCGAACATTGCGGGCGCCAGCATGGCGACGCCCCGGGCCTGGCCGAGCTTCAGCGTCGCAACGCCGTCCTTGTTCACAAAAGTCTGCTCGACGGCGGCTTCCATCGGCTTGTGATCGGACAGGACAGAGGCGAGCCCTTCGTGGATCGCGAGCAGGCGGCTGGACAGCGGCAGGTCGTCCGGCGGTTCCACCGAGCCGCAGGCGACATAGATCAGGCGGTTGCCCTCAGCCTCGATCACGCCCCAGCCGGTACGGCGGAGGCCAGGGTCGATGCCGATGATGCGAACGGGGCCACGAATCGGGAGCGCAGTCATGGGCCAGTGATAGCGGCTGGCTGCGGCGGGGGAAACAGAAACAGAACGGAAGTAACAGGGGAAGTGTCGCTCTTCGCCTCTCCCCGCTTGCGGGGAGAGGCCGGAATGCGCGCGAAGCGCGGATTCCGGGTGAGGGGGACTCTCCACGAGTCCCTCTATCACCGCCGACGCGGAAACAGCCCCTCACCCCAACCCTCTCCCCGCAGAGCGGGGCGAGGGAGCGCACCGTTCGTGTGTCCCCTACCCGCCCATCTTGGCAACAAGCGCGTCCGACACCTCGAAATTGGCGTAGACGTTCTGGACGTCGTCGTGCTCGTTGAGCAGGTCCATCAGCTTGAGCAGCTTCTCGCCGGTCTCGTCATCGACGGCGACCGTGTTCTGCGGCTTCCAGATCAGCGCGGCCTTGCGCGGCTCGCCGAACTTGGCTTCCAGCGCCTTGGCAACGTCGCGATAGCCTTCGGTCGAGGCGTAGATCTCGTGGCCGCTTTCGCCGGAGACGACGTCGTCTGCGCCGGCCTCGATCGCGGCATCGAGCACCGCGTCGTCGGAAGCGACGCTGCGGTCGTATTCGATGATGCCGGTGCGGTCGAACATGAAGGAGACCGAACCGGTTTCGCCGAGATTGCCGCCCGACTTGGTGAAGAAGGAGCGGATGTCGGAGGCGGCGCGGTTGCGGTTGTCGGTCAGCGCCTCGACGATGACGGCGACGCCGCCGGGGCCATAGCCCTCGTAGCGGATCTCGTCATAGTTCTCGCCGTCGCTGCCGAGCGCCTTCTTGATGGCGCGCTCGATATTGTCCTTCGGCATGTTCTCCGCGCGCGCGGCGATCACGGCGGCGCGCAGGCGCGGGTTCATGGCGGGGTCGGGCGTGCCGAGCTTGGCGGCGACGGTGATTTCCCGCGCCAGCTTGCCGAACAGCTTCGACTTCTGGGCATCCTGCCGCCCCTTGCGGTGCATGATGTTCTTGAATTGGGAATGTCCGGCCATGCGTGGTCTCGTAAAGGAATCGTGCGCCTAAGGTGAGCGTGGGAAGCGCGGCCTTATAGGCCGCCAACCCACCGGAATGAAAGAGGCTCTACGACTTTAAGGTAACACCGTAGTGGCCTTTGCCCAGATGTCAGGCATCGTTAACCCTGACTTCATTCCGGCCTGCGAAAATAGCGTACGACCGTCCCCCGACAAGAGAGACCTGATGGCGTTCGGACTATTTCGGAAGCGTCTGCCGGACATGGCTGCGCCCGCGGCCGCCCCGCAGGCTGCGCCGCCGCCGGCCCATTCCGAGCCCGGCCCGGCCGCTGAGAGCGATTCTGCCAGGGAAATCCTGGAACTGCTGGAACTCGAGCTGGGCGCGATGATTCGCCAGCTCGAGCGCGCCGCCAATTCGGTGGCCGGCGGCGCCGAAGCGACCGCCACGACGCTTGCGGCCATCCGCGACCGGACCGACGCCCTGACCGGCCGCACCAACGCCGCACAGTCGACCGCATCCACCTTCGCCCATGCCGCCGACAAGTTCACCCAGTCCGCGCTGGGCATCGGCGCGCAGGTTCGCGCGGCCGGCAAGCTCGCCGACGAGGCCAGTGCCGCGGCGCAGGAAGCCCGCGCCAATGTCGACCGACTGCGCGAGTCCTCCGCCGCCATTGGCAACGTCGTCAATCTGATCGCGCAGATCGCGCGGCAGACGACGCTGCTCGCGCTCAACTCGACCATCGAGGCCGCGCGCGCGGGCGCTGCGGGCAAGGGCTTTGCGGTCGTCGCGACCGAAGTGAAAGCACTCGCGGTGCAGACCCAGGGCGCGACGGAAGAGATCACCAAAAAGATCGACGCGCTGCAGCGCGACGCCGCCGGCTCCGCCGATGCCGTGCACCGAATCTCGCAGGCGATCGAGGCGATCCGCCCGGTATTCGAGACCGTCAACGGCGCGGTCGCCGAGCAGAATGCCACCACGAGCGAAGTCTCCGGCAATGCCGCCAGCGCCTCGGAGTTCATCGTCTCGGTCGGCCAGAGCGCGGCCGAGATCGATGCCGCGACCAAGGCGGCCGAGACCCATGGCGAGAACGTCGCCAGCGCCGGCAAGGCGGTCACCACCTTCGCACAGAAGCTGAAATCGCGCTGCGCGGTGCTGCTGCGCCAGAGCGAGCACGACGACCGCCGCAAGACCGAGCGCCTGCCCTGCCATCTCAAATTCGAGAGCGCGCGCGGCGTGATGCCGGTCTACGAGATCGCGATGGACGGCGTGCTGATTGGCGGTGCGGACTCGGGCCGGCTGACGCCGCAAGCGATCATCGAAGGCAGCCTCGAACTGGTCGGCGCCTGCCGCCTGCGCGTCGTCGAGCAGTCCAAGGCCGGAGCCCGCGCGCATTTCGTCAATCCCGATGCCGAGCTCCGCGAGAAGATCGAAGACCGGCTGTGGTCGATCCACGAGGAGAACACGGAGTTCGTCACCCGCGCCATGGAAGCGGGCAACGCGCTGACCCAAATCTTCGAGCAGGCGGTTGCACGCGGCGAGGTCGGGATCGACGACCTCTTCGACACCGACTATGTGGAGATCGCAGGCACCAATCCACAGCAATACCGCACTAGATATCTGGACTGGGCCGACCGCGCACTGCCGCCGTTCCAGGAAGCGTTTCTCGCCAAGGAACCGCGCATGGCGTTCTGCGCCATGGTCGACCGCAACGGCTTCCTGCCGGTGCACAACAAGATCTATTCGCATCCGCAGCGGCCGGGCGACGCCGCCTGGAACACGGCCAACAGCCGCAACCGGCGCATCTTCAACGATCCGGCGGGGCTCGCGGCCGCGCGCAACCTGCGCTCGTACCTGGTCCAGAGTTATGCGCGCGACATGGGCAACGGGAATACGGTGATGATGCGCGAAATCGACGTCCCGATCCGCGTGCAGGGCCGGCACTGGGGCGGATTCCGCACAGCTTACAAGCTGTAGTGCCCGCTCTCGTGCACTCCTGGGCAAGACGCCGCTCGCGAATCATCCTCTAAGGTCGAAACTGGAATGGGAATGCCGCCGAGAGCCAATCCACGGCTCTGACTGGAGAAAACCCGTACATGTCTCTGGCACAACTTGCAGTATTGGACACCGGGTCGAACCGGACGCTGGCTGAACGCCTGATCGACCAGCTCGCCGACCGCATCGGCGGTCTCGGCGTGGAGCTCGCCGACATCGCGGGCAACGTCCAGGAAGTCGCCAACCGCGTCGCGAACCAGTCGGAACGGTTCCATCACCTCCAGGAGACGGCGGAGACGATGGTCTCGGCCAACCACGACATCGCCAATGCGTCGCAGGCGGTGCAAACGACGACGTCCGCGGCGGTCGGCGAGATCGCGCAGTCGCGCAGCGCGGTCGATACCGCCGTCAGCCACATCTCCGAGCTTGTCGCCGCCGTTGGGCGGATCGAGGCGCGCCTGAGCGCGGTCGGCTCGGCGCTGGCGCAGGTGGCCAAGGTGTCCGGCTCGATCGAGGCGATCGCGAAGCAGACCAACCTGCTCGCTCTCAACGCCACCATCGAGGCAGCGCGGGCCGGCAATGCCGGCCGCGGCTTCGCGGTGGTCGCAAGCGAGGTGAAGAACCTCGCGGAAGCCACCCGCCAGGCGACGCACCAGATCTCCGACACCGTGCGCGATCTCGACGGCCAGATCGAAGGCCTGATTGGCGAGAGCAGCGACGCCTCGCAGCGCGCGAAGACCGCCGGCGAAGGCGCCCAGCAGATCTCCAGCATCATCTCGCGCGTCCAGCAGGGCTTCGCCTCCGTGGAAGCGGAGATCGACAGCGTCGCGCGCGCGGCGACCTCCAATCTCGGCCATTGCGACACCGTCATCAGCGAGCTCAACGAGCTCGCCAAGGGCGTCGACCTCTCCTCGCGCGACCTCAAATACGCCGACGAGCGGGTGGCCAAGCTGCTCGACACCTCCGAAGGCCTGATCGCGATGATCGCCGACAGCGGCGTGGAGACGTCGGACGCGCCGCTGATCCGCGCGGTCGTCGAGACCGCCAAGCGGATCTCGGCCGAGTTCGAGGCCGCGATCGATCGCGGCGAGATCACGCTCGACCAGCTCATGGACGAGCAGTACCGCGAGATTCCCGGCACCGATCCAAAGCAGTATCTCACCAACTACGTCGACTTCACCGATCGCGTGCTGCCCGCCATCCAGGATCCGATCCAGAAAGCCGACCCCCGCATCGTGTTCTGCGTCGCCTGGGCCAAGGGCGGCTACCTGCCGACCCACAATCCGAACTACCGCCTGCCGCAGGGCAAGGACCCGGTCTGGAACAACGCCAATTGTCGCAACCGCCGCCTGTTCACCGATCGCGCGGTGAAGAAGGTCGCGGCGAACACCAAGCCGTTCCTGCTCCAGACCTATCGCCGCGACATGGGCGGCGGGCAGTTCGTGCTGATGAAGGACCTGTCCTCGCCGATCATGATCCGCGGCAAGCACTGGGGCGCGTTCCGGATGGGCTTCCGGCACGGCTGACGGGTCTCGCGACGGCCGCTCCTGCGACATTCAATCAAAAACCTGAAAAACAACCCCATGCACAGTAGCCGGGGCGCGCGGAATCAATGGCTTAGAAGCCTCATGGGATGAGATCGAAGCTAGTGCGGCCGACAGCAGCACCCTCTCCGTTCCCTCCCCCCTTGTGGGGGGAGGGCCAGGGAGGGGGGCCACACGGGGATTCTCTCGATCGCGCACCTGCCCTCGGTGCATCATCAACAACCGACACCTTTTCCTGGGCTACCCCCCTCCCTAGCCCTCCCCCACAAGGGGGGAGGGAATGCACCTCTGTCGGAGGGCTAGTCGGGTCTCATCCCATCAGGCTTTAGCCACCTGGTGCATCGGTTGCTCCGTCGGGCAAGACAGGAGCATGATGACATCGTCGTGCATGTCGGACATCCGGCCATTGGCCGTTGCAATTGATCCCGTGCACCGTGCTTGCCGTCGCTCGCTTTTCCCAATCGCACGAATTTCGTGATCGCATGATTTTGCGCATTCGCACGGTCATCTGCGGCGATTCACGGCGCGCGCGACGAAAATGCGTCAAAACATGACGATTATCATACCAATGAGCCGCCGCACAAATTCGTGAACGTCATGGCCTGACGCGTCAGTCGCGCAAATATGCATTGCCGGGAATTTCGACGCTTCATGGTTTCGCGTCGTTATGATTATGGTCGCGCGGAAATTCGCCGAATTGATCGCCGCAAGCGATCGTTGAGCAAGGGGATGCATATGGCAACTGTTCTCACCATCAATGGCGAAACGAAATCCTTCGACGCGCCGCCGGAAATGCCGCTGCTGTGGGTGCTGCGCGACATCCTCGGGATGACCGGCACCAAGTTCGGTTGTGGCATCGCGCAATGCGGCGCCTGCACGGTGCATGTCGACGGCAAGGCGGTGCGCTCCTGCGTGCTGCCGGTGAGCGCGGTCCAGAACCGCACCATCACCACCATCGAGCATATCGGCAGCACGCCTGCGGGCGCGAAGGTGCAGAAGGCCTGGCTCGATGCCGAAGTGATCCAGTGCGGTTACTGCCAGTCCGGCCAGATCATGTCGGCCGCGGCACTGCTGGCGGCAACGCCCAACCCTGATGATTCCGACATCGACGCCGCCATGGCCGGCAACATCTGCCGCTGCGGCACCTATGTGCGCATCCGCGAGGCCATCAAGCAGGCGGCCTCCGGCCGTCAGTCGTGAGGTCCGCCATGAACGCACACAACAGCGTCTCCCGCCGCACGCTCCTGACCGGCGGCCTCGCCACCGGCTTCCTGCTCGCCTTCCACCTGCCGCTGCGCGCCGCCGTCAACGAGCCGGTGCAGCCGAAGGACGTGACCGATGGCAAGTTCGCGCCCAACGCCTTCATCCGGATCGACCCTGAAGGTGCGACCACGCTGGTGATGCCGCAGGTCGAGATGGGACAGGGAATCTACACCGCGATCTCGATGATCCTGGCGGAAGAGCTCGACGCGGATTGGTCGAAAGTCCAACTGCTGCACGCACCGGCCAACGAAAAGCTTTACGGCAATCCGATTTTCATCATTCAGGCGACCGGTGGCTCCACATCGGTCCGGGCATTCTGGAAGCCGCTGCGTGAAGCCGGCGCCAGCGCGCGTGCCATGCTGGTGCAGGCTGCGGCTGCGCAATGGAACGTCGATCCCGCCAGTTGCACGACGTCGAAGGGTGAGGTGACCCACAAGGCCAGCGGCCGGACGCTCTCCTATGGCGCGCTTGCGGCCGCCGCGAGCGCCCAGACGCCGCCCAAGGACGTCCCGCTCAAGGACCCCAAGGATTTCGTCTATATCGGCCAGCCGTTCAAGCGGCTCGATACGCCCGAGAAGGTCAACGGCAAGGCCGTCTACGGCATCGACGCCATCGTGCCGAACATGAAGTTCGCAACGCTGGCGCAGTGCCCGGTTTTCGGCGGCAAGGTCGGCAAGGTCGATGATCGTGCCGCGAAGAAGATTCCGGGCGTGCGAAAAATCGTCGTGCTCGACGATCTCGTCGCCGTCGTCGGCGATCACATGTGGGCGGCGAAAAAAGGCCTGGATGCGCTCGACATCACGTGGAACGAGGGACCGAACGCAAAGCTCAATTCGAAGGCGATTTGGGACGATTTGCGCGCCGCCAGCGCAAAGGACGGCGTGGTCGCCAGATCCACCGGCGACATCGCCAAGGGTCTCGCGAGCGGCGAAAAACTCGAAGCTTCGTTCGAGCTGCCGTTTCTCGCCCACGCAACGATGGAGCCGTTGAACGCCACGGTGCATTGCACGCCCGATTCCTGCGAAATCTGGACCGGAACGCAGATCATGGCGCGCGTGCAGTCGGAGGCGGCAAAGGCGGCCGGGCTCCCGGTCGAGAAGGTGACCGTCAACCAGCACCTGCTGGGCGGCGGCTTCGGCCGCAAGCTCGAGCCTGACATGGTGGTCGCGGCCGTTCGCATCGCCAAGGAGGTCGACGGGCCGGTCAAGGTCGTGTGGACCCGCGAGGAGGACATTCAGCACGACGTCTATCGACCGGTCTATCGCGATACGATCGCAGCGACCTTGTCGGCCGGCAAGATCGTCGGCTGGAAATACAAGATTGCCGGCGCTGCGATCATCGCGCGCTGGCTGCCGCCGGCCTTCCAGAAGGGCATCGATATCGACGCGATCGACAGCGCCACCGACGTGCCCTACGACATCCCGAATGTCCACGTCGAATATGTGCGGGCCGAACCGCCGGCGATACCAACGGGGTTCTGGCGCGGGGTCGGGCCCAACAACAACGTGTTTGCGGTCGAATGCTTCATCGACGAACTGGCGCGCAAGGCGGGCAAGGACCCGGTCGAGTTTCGCCGTGGAATGCTGGCCAATCAACCGCGCTTCCTGTCCGTCCTCAATCTTGCGGCAGAGAAAGCCAATTGGGGTCAACCCTTGCCGGCGCGCGTCGGGCGCGGCGTGTGCCTGCAGCCGTCTTTCGGGAGTTTCATCGCAACCGTTGTGGAAGCTGAGGTCGACGAGCAAGGCGAGATCAATCTACGCCGTGCGACCTCGGTGGTGGATACCGGCATCGCCGTCAATCCCGATACGATCGTGGCTCAGGTCGAGGGCGGGCTGATCTTCGGCCTTACCGCCGCGCTCTACGGCGAGATCACCATCGAAAAGGGGCGCGTCCAGCAATCCAACTTCAACGACTATCGGATGCTGCGGATCCATCAGACGCCCAAGATCGAGGTTCACGTCGTCAAGAGCGGCGAGGCACCCGGCGGAATTGGCGAGACCGGCACGACGGCGGGGCCACCGGCGCTGCGCAACGCGATTTACGCCGCAACCGGCGTGGCGCTGCGGCGCCTGCCGATCGACCGGAAACTGCTGGCTGCGGGGAAGAAGGCATGAGCGGCAAGATGCGTATCCTCACAAGTATCGTTGTGATCGCCATCGTCGCGGTGGCGCTTGGCGTCTTCCTCATCCGCGGGCCCGGCCCGCTCGACTTTGCCGGCGGCACGAAAGTGGCGCTGGCGGATTACCGCGCCGGAAAGCCGACCGGCGTGCCGGCAAAGCTGGAGAAAGCGAGCCTGGTCGAACGCGGCGAATATCTGGCGAAGGCCGCCGACTGCATGGTCTGCCACACCAAGCCGGGCGAGGAGGACTATTCCGGCGGGCTCGCCTTCAAGCTACCGTTCGGCACGCTCTATTCGACCAACATCACGCCGGACAAGGACACCGGCATCGGCAATTACAGCGACCAGGATTTTCTGAACGCGGTCCAGCACGGCAAACGCAATGACGGCGCGCGGCTCTATCCGGCGATGCCGTACACGTCCTACACCTTCATGACCGACGAGGACGTGCTCGCGGTGAAGGCGTATCTGTTCAGCCTGCCGGCGGTGCGCGCCAAGGCGCCCGACAACACGCTGTCGTTCCCGTTCAACCAGCGCTGGGCGATGACCTTCTGGTCGGCCGTGTTCAATCCGGACACGCGCTTTGCGCCGGATACGTCGAAGAGCCCGGAATGGAATCGCGGGGCATATCTCGCCGAAGCGCTGGCGCATTGCGGCGAGTGCCACACGCCGCGCAATCTCGGCTTCGCGCTGGATAACCGCAAGAAGTTCGCCGGCGCGATCACGGCGGGCTGGCGCGCCTTCAACATCTCGTCGGACAAGGCGACAGGTCTCGGCAACTGGAGCGACGCGGATCTGATCTCGTATCTGTCGCTCGGCCATGCGCCGGGCCACGGCTCGGCCTCGGGTCCGATGGGTGAAGCCGTCGACCACAGCTTCAGCCAGTTCGCCCCCGAAGACATAAGCAGCATCGTTGCTTACCTGCGCAGCGTGCCGCCGCAGCCCTCGCCCGACCTCCCCGCCACCACGGCGCCGGTCGCGCCCGCCTCGCACAAGGACGGCGTGACGGCCGACGCCCGCGGCAAGAAGGTGTTCGCCAGCGCCTGCGCCAGCTGCCACGGCTGGAGCGGCGAGAGCCCGGTGTCGCCGATGGCGACACTCACCGGCACCTGGGCCGTCAACGACCCCACCGCCACCAACGTCGCGCAGATCGTGATCTCGGGCACCAGGCGCCATACGCCTGACGGTGCGCTGTCGATGCCGGCGTTCGGCAATGCCTATACGGACGACGAGATCGCGGCGGTGGCGAACTACGTGACGGCGCGGTTCGGGACGAAGGGCTCGAAGCTGACGGCGAAGGATGTGGCGGAGTTGAGGGGGCAGACGGCGGAGTAGCGCGCAGCCATCCGCGGCGAGATTGATGCGCAATCGCGCGCATCAATCTCCGCCGTCGTCCCGGACAAGCGAAGCGCAGATCCGGGACCCATACCCACAGGGAGTAGTTTGGCGAAGACTTGGAGTGGGAGCTGTGCCCCACACTTCTCCCTGGGGTTATGGGTCCCGGCCTTTCGCCGGGACGACAGCGAGTGTGTAGCGCGACCGTCAGCTCAACCAGAACCTCGGTGTCGCCGGCTCCAGCCGGCCGCCCACGCGCACCGGCGCGATCCGCAGCGCGAGGCCCGTTGCATCGTCGGTCTCGATCGCAACGCCGCTGAGCGTCGCCACTCCGGCCGCCGGCTCGAACCGGCCGGAGGGAATCCCCGACGTGAACCGGCGCAGCGGTTCTTCCTTCTGCATGCCGATGATGGAATCGTAGTCGCCGGTCATGCCGGCATCCGTCATGTAGGCGGTGCCGCCGTTGAGGATCTGGTGATCGGCGGTCGGCACATGGGTGTGGGTGCCGACGACGAGGCTGGCGCGGCCGTCGCAGAAGAAGCCGATGCCCTGCTTCTCGCTGCTCGCCTCGCAATGGAAATCGACGACGATCGCATCCGCTGCAACGCCGAGCGGACAGGCGCCGAGCTCGCGCTCCAGCGCCGCAAAGGGATCGTCGAACGGAGTCATGAAGACGCGGCCCAAAGCATTGACGACGAGCGCATGCTTGCCGTTCTTGGTCTCGACCAGCGCCGCGCCGCGGCCGGGCGTGCCGCGCGGATAGTTCGCGGGCCGCACCAGGCGGTCGGCGCGCTCGATGAACACCAGGGCCTCGCGCTGGTCCCAGGAGTGATTGCCGAGCGTCACCGCGTCGGCGCCGGCATCGAGAAACTCCTGATAGATCGCTTCGGTGATGCCGAAGCCGCCGGCGGAATTTTCGCCGTTGACGACGACGAAATCGAGCGACCAGTCCTTGACCATGCCGGGCAGATATTCGGCGATGGCCGTGCGCCCCGCACGGCCGACGACATCACCCACGAAGAGAATGCGCAACTTCAGAACTCCGGAAATCGAACACGTCCGATTCCGTTAGCACATAATCCAGCGCGACGTCGTGGGATAGTGCCGGAACCGCCTCGATCTCCTGCGCGGCAAACGCAAGCCCGATGCCGACGATTTGCTTGGTCTTGCGCAAGTGAGCGAAGGTGAAGTCGTAATGCCCGGCACCATAACCGATGCGGTGGCCGAGCCGGTCGAAGGCCGCGAGCGGCGTCAGCATGATGTCGGGGATGACTTCGCTTGCTGCCGGCGACGGCTCGGGAATGCCGAGCGGGCCGAGCATCAGCCGGTCGTTCGGATGAAAGATACGGAAGACCAGCGACTGGCCGCGCGCGGTGACACAGGGCAGCGCCAGCCTTGCGCCCTCCTCGGCGAGCTTCCTCAAGAGCGGCATCGGGTCGATCTCGCTGCGGATCGGCGAATAGCCGGAGACGATGCTGCCGGGCAGCAGCTTGAACGGCAGCCCGCGCTTGGCGAGCTTGGTGGCAGCGGCGGCGCGCTTCTTCTCGCTCAGCGCGTCGCGTTTGGCGAGGGCTTTGGCACGGAGCTCGGCTTTCGAATTGGACATGCGCGCTTTCCCCCGAAGGCAGAGCCTCGCTCCGCTGTCATCACCCGCGAAAGCGGGTGATCCAGTATTCCAGAGACGCGAGTTGCAAGAACCGAGACGCCGCGGCGTACTGGATGCCCGCCTTCGCGGGCATGACACCGAGACTCAATTGAACCGCAAGCGTGTCGGGGACGCAATTTCGACAAGCACAAACCAAGCAAACAAAAGTGCGAAGCCGCGGACGCCGTTGAAGCACTCGATCCCGGAGTTCCCTACGAAAGTAGGTGGGCACCATATGTCCGGGCCCACGGGCCCGGCCAGGGACAGTTCCCTAAAGGATCGATAAGGCCCCGGGGATATATGGCTCCGGACGCGCGTCGCAGCCTCGCCCACGCAATGTAACAACGATACTGACAAACCACCAGCCCGCCGACGGGCTGCCGAGCTTCGGTGCAATGAAATCAGTCCTTCCTGCCGCCACGGCGGAAGTGCGCTCCCTCCCCCGCTTGCGGGGGAGGGTTGGGGAGAGGGTGTCTCCGCACTGAGATTCCCCAAGAGGTGAGAGCCCTCACCCGGCACTTCGCGCCGACCTCTCCCGCAAGCGGGAGAGGTTGAGCCCGCGGTTACATCGAGCGGACCAACTGATCGAGTCTTCCGCGGTCCCTACCCGATCGCGATGCCGCCTCCGACGGTCCGGTTCAGGACCTGGGTCGACTTCTCGATGCGTTCGGCTGCGGCGTTCAGCGCGTTCACCACCGCGGTCTGCGTCATCCTGGCGCGCTCGACGGCGGCATTGCGGAAATCCCGCAGCTCGGTCAATTCCTGCTCCATGGTGCGGACGCGGTTGCCGGCGTCGACCAGCTCGTCGCAGACGGTCAGCGCCGCCATCACAGTCAGGCGCGCATCACCGATCTCGCCGAATTTTCCGCGCAGCGACTGAATCCGCGTCTCCAGGCTTTCGGCGAGCTTGAGCAGCCGCACCTCCTGGCCCTCCTCGCAGGCCATGCGGTATTGCCGGCCGTTGATGGTGACGTTGATGTGGCTCATCCATCCTCTCCGGTATCGAGCACCGAGCGTATCGTGACGATCGCGGAATCCAGCCGATCGGAGATCTCGCGATTGGTGCGCTCGAGCTTGCGCGCCTTCACCAGCGCACCATCGAGCTCATCGGCAAGCCGCGAGCGGTCCGCGCCGAGCGCCTGGATTCGCGCGGCGAGCTCGTTCTCGTCGCGATCGGCGTCGCGCCGGCGCTCCACCGCGCTCTCGAGCGCGTCGAGCGCCGCCATGAGCCTGCGGGTCGCGATCTCGATCTCGACGGCGGAGGACTCCGTCATGGCGGAACTGTTGGATACGCGATCGTTCATGCGGTCAGCGGCGGACCTTGGTGGCCTTTGCATCGGGGCTTGCCGCCCGGCAAAAGACTCGGTTCGGCAAGCGGTTAGAAGCAGAAATTTACGTGGCAAGCTAGCCCAGCGCAATGTCGCCGCGAAACTATGCACCGCTAGATCGGCCCTCGGCATGGCGGCCGGCTGGTTCCAGATCTGCATGATCCGCGGCTGCGGCTTTTCCGGATCATGCCGCAGGCAACTTTTGCGGCCAAACCGGCGTTTGATTGCCTTGGACTCCCGGAACCGAGATGCTATCCAGCCCCCAACCTCCCGTGACCGCCAGGCTCGATCCAGCGCGGCGCACACGGCCATCAAGCACCTCATTCCAGACGGATTTTCATCATGATGCAGCTCGATGCCTCCCGTATGGCCCATACGCAGGTCGACCACTCCCGTATGGCCAACGCGATCCGCGGCCTTTCGATGGACGCTGTCGAGAAGGCGAAATCGGGCCATCCCGGCCTGCCGATGGGCGCCGCCGACATCGCCACGGTGCTGTTCACGCAGTTCCTGAAATTCGACGCCGCCGCGCCCGCCTGGCCGGACCGCGACCGCTTCGTGCTGTCGGCCGGCCACGGCTCGATGCTGCTCTATTCGCTGCTGTACCTGACCGGCAATGCCGACATGACGCTGGACCAGCTCAAGCAATTCCGCCAGCTCGGCGGGCTGACGCCTGGCCACCCGGAGAACTTCCACACCAAGGGCATCGAGACCACCACCGGTCCGCTCGGCCAGGGCATCTCGACCGCGGTCGGCATGGCGCTCGCCGAGAAGATGCTCGCCGCCGAGTTCGGCAAGAAGATCGTCGATCACCACACCTTCGTGCTCGCCTCCGACGGCGACCTGATGGAAGGCGTGTCGCAGGAAGCGATCGCGATGGCCGGGCACTGGAAGCTCAACAAGCTGATCGTGCTCTACGACGACAACGGCATCTCGATCGACGGCCCGACCTCGATCGCCGATTCCGTCGACCAGGTGAAGCGCTTCAAGTCCGCCGGCTGGGCCGCCGAGAAGATCGACGGCCACGACCAGGCCGCCATCACAGCGGCCATCACGCGCGCGAAGAAATCCAACAAGCCGACGCTGATCGCCTGCCGCACCACCATCGGCTTCGGCGCGCCGCACAAGGCCGGCACGTCGAAGGTGCACGGCGAGGCGCTCGGCGCCGAGGAGCTCAAGGCCGCCAAGGAAAATCTCGGCATCTCGCTCGAGCCGTTCTCGGTGCCCGACGACGTGCTGAAAGCCTGGCGCGCGGCCGGCAGCCGCGGCGCTGCGGCTCGGCAGGAATGGGAAGGACGGCTCGGCGAGCTCGGCAGCCGCAAGCGCGCCGAGTTCGAGCGCCGCCTGCGCCATGAGCGTCCGGCCTCGCTCGCAAAGGCGGTGCGCGCGTACAAGAAGGAGCTGCTGGAAAAGCCGCTGGTTGCGGCCACCCGCAAATCCTCGGAAGCGGTGATCGAAGTCATTGCCGGCGCGATGCCGATGGAATTCCTCGCAGGCTCCGCCGACCTCACCGGTTCCAACAACAACAAGGCGAAGTCGGCGACCGCCTTCTCGGCCAAGACGCCGAAGGGCCGCTTCATCCATTACGGCATCCGCGAGCACGGCATGGCCGCCGCGATGAACGGCATCTTCCTGCACGGCGGCTTCGCGCCGAACGGCGCGACCTTCCTGGTGTTCACCGATTATGCGCGTCCGGCGATGCGCCTTGCCGCGCTGATGGGCACCGGTGTGGTCTACGTGATGACGCACGATTCCATCGGCCTCGGCGAAGACGGCCCGACCCATCAGCCGGTCGAGCATCTGGCCGCGCTTCGCGCCATTCCAAACATGCGCGTGTTCCGTCCCTGCGACTCGATCGAGGTCGCCGAGTGTTGGGAGCTCGCGCTCAACCGCATCGACGGCCCGACGGTGCTGGCGCTGACGCGGCAGAACCTGCCGCAGCTCCGCACCACCGCGCCGAACGACAATCCTTGCGCGGCCGGTGCCTACGAGCTGGTTCCGGCGCAGGGCGAAGCCAAGGCGACGCTGTTCGCCTCCGGCTCCGAGGTCGAAATCGCGGTCGCCGCCCAGAAGCAGCTCGCCGAGCGCGGCATCCCGTCACGGGTGGTGTCGGTGCCCTCGCTCGAGCTTTTGTTAGCGCAACCAGAAGCCAAGCGCGCCGAGATCATCGGCAACGCGCCGGTGAAGGTCGCGATCGAGGCCGCGGTGCGCTGGGGCTGGGATGCTGTGATCGGCCAGGATGGCGAATTTGTCGGCATGCATTCGTTCGGCGCGAGCGCGCCGGCGAAGGACCTGTACAAGCATTTCGGCATTACCGCCGAGGCTGCGGTTAACGCCGTGCTGAAGCGCGTATCCTGAGAGTTGAGCTTGCCAAAAAAAAGGACTACGTAACGTCCCATATGATCAAGCACCGCCCGGCCGAACCGGGCGTCCGCCCTAAAAAACCCTCGCTGACGCGTTAGCCGCGCGTCCGGCGGGATGACAACGGTCATTGAAGGAGACGAAAGATGGCAGTCCGCGTTGGAATCAACGGTTTTGGTCGTATCGGCCGCAACGTCCTGCGGGCGATTGCAGAGTCCGGCCGCAAGGATATCGAGGTGGTCGGCATCAACGACCTCGGCCCGGTCGAGACCAATGCCCATCTGCTCCGTTTCGACAGCGTTCACGGCCGCTTCCCCGGCACCGTCACCGTCGACGGCGATTCGATCAGCCTCGGAGGCGGCAAGATCAAGGTGACCGCCGAGCGCGATCCCTCGAAGCTGCCCTGGAAGGATCTCGGCGTCGACATCGCGCTCGAATGCACCGGCATCTTCACCTCGAAGGACAAGGCCTCCGCACATCTGACCGCCGGCGCCAAGCGCGTGCTGGTCTCCGCGCCCGCCGACGGCGCCGACGCCACCATCGTCTACGGCGTCAACCACGACACGCTGACCAGGGATCACCTGGTCGTCTCCAACGGTTCCTGCACGACGAACTGCCTCGCGCCGGTCGCCAAGGTCCTGAACGATCTCGTCGGCATCGAGACCGGCTTCATGACCACGATCCACGCCTATACCGGCGACCAGCCGACGCTCGACACCATGCACAAGGATCTCTATCGCGGCCGCGCGGCGGCGATGTCGATGATCCCGACCTCGACCGGCGCCGCCAAGGCGATCGGCCTCGTGCTGCCGGAACTGAAGGGCAAGCTCGACGGCGTCGCGATCCGCGTGCCGACCCCGAACGTCTCGGTCGTCGACCTCAAGATCATTGCCAAGCGCGCCACCGACGTGAAGGAAATCAACGCGGCGATGAAGCGCGCCTCCGAGCAGCAGCTCAAGGGCATCCTCGGCTACACCAATGCGCCGAACGTCTCGATCGACTTCAACCACGATCCGCACTCCTCGACCTTCCACGAGGACCAGACCAAGGTGCAGAACGGCACGCTGGTGCGCGTGATGTCCTGGTACGACAACGAGTGGGGCTTCTCGAACCGCATGGCCGACACCGCGGTCGCGATCGCGAAGGTGATCTAACTCCGCAGCGGTTTCGTCATTCCGGGATGGTCCGAAGGACCAGCCCCGGAATCTCGAGATTCTCGGGTGCGCAACTGCGCACCAGGGTTCGCGCTAAGCGCGCCCCGGAATGACAGTCCAAATGGTTGAGGCCATCCCATGGCGAACAAATTCCGTACCCTCGACGACGTCGACGTGAAGGGCAAACGCGTGCTGCTGCGCGTCGACCTCAACGTGCCCATGGAGAATGGGCGCGTCACCGACGCAACCCGGCTCGAGCGCGTCGCGCCGACCATCACCGAGCTCGCCGACAAGGGCGGCAAGGTGATCCTGCTCGCGCATTTCGGCCGGCCGAAGGGACGCGATGCCAAGGAGTCGCTCAAGCCCGTCACCGAGGCGCTGTCGAAGGTCCTGAACAAGCCCGTCGCGTTTGCCGACGACTGCATCGGCGAGCCCGCGGCCACGGCCGTGGCGGCACTCAAGGACGGCGACATCCTGTGCCTGGAAAACACCCGCTTCCACAAGGAAGAGGAAAAGAACGATCCCGCCTTCGTCGCGGAATTGGCCAAGCTCGGCGACATCTGGGTCAATGACGCGTTCTCGGCCGCGCACCGCGCCCACGCCTCGACCGAAGGCCTCGGCCACAAGCTGCCGGCCTATGCCGGCCGCACCATGCAGGCCGAGCTCGATGCGCTGGAGAAGGCGCTGGGCTCGCCGACCAAGCCGGTCATCGCGATCATCGGCGGCGCCAAGGTCTCGACCAAGATCGACCTGCTCGAAAATCTCGTCAGCAAGGTCGACGCGCTGGTGATCGGCGGCGGCATGGCCAATACCTTCCTGCACGCCCAGGGCGTCGGCATCGGCAAGTCGCTGGCCGAGAAGGATCTCGCGCCGACCGCGCTGCGCATCATTGAGAAGGCGGAAGCCGCCAACTGCGCCATCATCCTGCCGGTCGACGCCACCGTCGCCTATCATTTCGCGGCCAACGCGCCGTCCCACGCCTACGGCCTCGATGCGATCCCGGCCGACGGCATGATCCTCGACGTCGGCCCGCAATCGGTCGCGCGCGTGCACGCGGCGATCGACGACGCGGCGACGCTGGTCTGGAACGGGCCGCTCGGCGCCTTCGAGATGCAGCCGTTCGACCGCGGCACGGTCGCGGCCGCCAAGCACGCCGCCGAGCGCACCAAGGCGAAAAAGTTGATCTCGATCGCGGGCGGCGGCGACACCGTCGCGGCCCTCAACCAGGCCCACGTGGCCGGTGACTTCACCTATGTCTCGACCGCCGGTGGCGCATTTCTTGAATGGATGGAAGGCAAGCCACTGCCCGGCGTCGAGGTCCTGCGCATCAAGTAGTCAGTCGACAAGTAGCTAGCGGGCCCTGAAGGCCCAAACCGGAGAAAAAGACACATGGCTCGGATCACGTTACGTCAATTGCTCGACCATGCGGCTGAGAACGATTACGGCGTACCGGCCTTCAACATCAACAACATGGAGCAGGCGCTGGCGATCATGGACGCCGCCAACCAGGTCGATGCGCCCGTCATCATCCAGGCCTCGCGCGGTGCGCGCTCCTACGCCAACGACGTCATGCTCAAGCACATGATGGACGCGGTGACCGAGATCTATCCGCACATCCCGGTCTGCGTGCATCTCGACCACGGCAACGAGCCGGCGACCTGCATGACCGCGATCCAGGCCGGCTTCACCTCGGTGATGATGGACGGCTCGCTCAAGGCCGACGGCAAGACCCCCGGCGACTGGGGCTACAATGTCGGCGTCACCAAGACCGTGACCGACATGGCCCATCTCGGCGGCATCTCGGTCGAGGGCGAGCTCGGCGTGCTCGGCTCGCTCGAGACCGGCATGGGCGACAAGGAAGACGGCCACGGCGCCGAAGGCAAGCTGAGCCACGACCAGCTCCTGACCAATCCGGACGAGGCCGTGAAGTTCGTGCAGGAGACCAGGGTCGACGCGCTCGCGATCGCGATGGGGACTTCCCACGGCGCCTACAAGTTCACCCGCAAGCCGGACGGCGACATCCTCGCCATGAAGGTGATCGAGGAGATCCACCGCAAGCTGCCGAACACGCACCTCGTCATGCACGGCTCGTCGTCGGTGCCGCAGGACCTCCAGGACATCATCAACACCTATGGCGGCAAGATGAAGCCGACCTGGGGCGTGCCTGTTACCGAGATCCAGCGCGGCATCAAGAACGGCGTGCGCAAGATCAACATCGACACCGACAACCGGATGGCGATGACCGGCCAGATCCGGAAGGTGCTGAAGGACAATCCGGAAGAGTTCGACCCGCGCAAGTACCTGAAGCCGGCGATGGAAGCGATGACCAAGCTGTGCAAGCAGCGGCTCCAGGAGTTCAACACCGCCGGCCAGGCCTCCAAGATCAAGAAGGTCCTGACCACCGCCGAGATGGCCAAGCGCTACGCCAAGGGCGAGCTCGACCCCCGCGTCGCGTAGCGATCGCGCGGTGGCGTAAGGCCTCCGGACACACCCTCCCGTCATTCCGGGACACGCGAAGCGTGGGCCCGGAATCCATAACCACAGCCTGGGGTTATGGATTCCGGGCCTGCGCCTTTCGGCGCATCCCGGAATGACAGAGAACCCCCTTACCCCTGCGACGAACGTTAACTCGGCATTTGCCCGAGAACGGTCTATTTTCACGGGCAAGGGCAGAATCGTTTTGGGAGGACCTCTCGATGGATCTGACTGAGCTCAACAGGATCGCGACCGCCATGGTCGCGCCCGGCAAGGGCATCCTTGCCGCCGACGAATCCTCCGGCACCATCAAGAAGCGCTTCGACGCGATCGGCGTGGAATCGACGGAATCGAACCGGCGCGACTACCGCGAGATGCTGTTCCGATCCAGGGAAGCCATGAGCCAGTACATCTCCGGCGTGATCCTCTATGACGAGACGATCTGGCAGGATGCGAAGGACGGTACGCCGCTGGTGAAGCTGATCGAGAGTAGCGGCGCCATCCCGGGCATCAAGGTCGACGAAGGCACGCAGGCCCTGCCGATGTGCCCCGGCGAGCTCGTCACCGTCGGGCTCGACAAGCTCGCCGAGCGGCTGAAGAAGTATTACGAGCGCGGCGCCCGCTTCGCCAAATGGCGCGCGGTGATCGACATCGGCAGCGGCATTCCTTCGATGACGGCGATCAGCGTCAACGCCCACGCACTGGCGCGCTATGCCGCGCTGTGCCAGGCCGCGCAGATCGTGCCGATCGTCGAGCCGGAAGTGCTGATGGACGGCGATCACGACATCGACCGCTGCTACGAGGTCACGCAGCGCGTGCTCAACAAGACGTTCCAGGAATTGCGCGTGCAGCGCGTCGCGCTCGAGGGCATGGTGCTGAAACCGAACATGGCGATCTCAGGCAAGAAGTGCGCGAAGCAGGCCCCCGTCGAGGAGGTCGCGGAGAAGACGATACGGCTGCTCAAGGCCTGTGTGCCGGCGGCGGTGCCCGGCATCGCCTTCCTCTCCGGCGGCCAGTCGGACGAAGAGGCAACCGCGCATCTCAACGCCATGCACAAGCTCGGCCCGCTGCCCTGGGGCCTGACCTTCTCCTACGGCCGCGCGCTTCAGGCCGCGCCGCAGAAGGCCTGGTCCGGCAAGGCCGAGAACGTCGCGGCCGGCCAGCGCGCCTTCAGCCATCGTGCACGAATGAACGGCCTCGCCTCCAAAGGCGAATGGCAAAGCAGCCTGGAAAAGAAAGCGGCCTAGACCTTGTCGAACAAATCGCCTCCGCCGCGCCCGGCGCCGCGCCTTTATCTCGCGACGCCTGTTGTCGATGACCCGGCTTCGCTCGTCGCCGAGTTGCCGGGCCTGCTCGCGGCCGCCGACGTCGCGGCCGTGCTGGTGCGGCTGAAGGAGACCGACCAGCGCACCATGATCTCGTGGATCAAGGCACTCGCGCCGCCGGTCCAGAAGGCCGGCGCCGCGCTGCTGATCGACGGCCATGCCGAACTGGTCGCGCGCGGCGGCGCCGACGGCGCGCACCTGCCCGGCATCGCCGCGCTGAAAGAGGCGCTGCCATCTCTCAAGCCCGATCGCATCGCCGGCGTCGGCGGGCTGACGACGCGGCACCATTCCATGGATGCGGGCGAAATTGGCGCGGACTATTTGCTGTTCGGCGAGCCCGATGCAAAGGGCCAGCGTCCGTCGTCCGAGGCGATCGCCGAGCGGCTGGACTGGTGGGCCGAGCTGTTCGAGCCGCCCTGCGTCGGCTTTGCGACCTCGCTGGAAGAGGCCTACCACTTCGCCGCCAGCGGCGCCGATTTCGTGCTGGTCGGCGAGTTCGTCTGGGCCGATCCGCGCGGGGCCAAGGCCGCACTGATCGAGGCCGACGCCACGATCAAGAAGGCCCATGCGGCTGCGCTCGCAAGCCAAAATCCCGCGGGCGAGCACGGCTAGCGCCCGACATGAAGCTCCCGCGCATCACCATCCTGGCCACGCTGCTGCTCACGGTGCCCGCGGCCGCGCAACTCCAGATCGCGCCGCCGGCCACAACGCCGAGCCCGCCGGCCGAGAAGCAGAAAGCCAAGCCGCCCGCGCCCCCCAAGAAGAAGGAGGCCGCGCCGGCGCCGAAGCCGTCCGCCTCCCCCAAGCCGGCGCTGCCCGCGACCGTGATCCCGGCGCCTCCGACCGACAATTCCAATGTCGACCTGGTGTTCGGCGCCTATCAGCGCGGCCAGTACAAGACCGCGTTCGAGCTCGCCACCGCCCGCGCCCAGGCGGGCGATCCCAAGGCGATGACCATGCTGGGCGAGCTCTATTCCAACGCCATGGGCATCAAGCGCGACTACGCCAAGGCGCTCGAATGGTACAAGCGTGCGTCCGACGCCGGTGACCGCGAGGCGATGTTCGCGCTCGCCATGATGCGCATCGCCGGCCGCGGCGGCCCGGTCGACAAGGGCGAGGCGGTGAAGCTGATGGCTTCCGCCGCCAAGCTCGGCGAGCCCAAGGCTGCCTATAACCTCGCTTTGCTCTATCTCGACGGCCAGACCCTGCCGCAGGACGTCAAGCGTTCCGCCGAGCTGCTGCGGCAGGCGGCGGACGCCGGCCTGCCCGAGGCGCAATACGCGCTGGCGACCTTCTACAAGGAAGGCACCGGCGTGCCGAAGGACCCGGAAAGGGCGGTGCGGCTGCTCCAGGCGGCCTCGCTGACCGACAATGTCGATGCCGAGGTCGAATATGCCATCGCGCTGTTCAACGGCACCGGCACGCCGAAGAACCAGCCGGCGGCCGTAGCCCTGCTCCGCAAGGCATCCCGCCAGGGCAGCGCGATCGCGCAGAACCGCCTGGCCTGGGTGCTGATCAACGGCATGGGCACGCCCGTGGACAAGGTCGAGGGGTTCAAATGGCACCTGGTGGCCAAGACCGGCGGCAAGGGCGATCCGGAGCTCGACAAGCAATTGTCCGATCTGCCGGCCGAGGACCGGGCCAAGGCCGAGGCCGCCGCCAGGAAATGGCTCGGCGCCAAATGACTTGACGCAATGACTTGACGTTAGCCCCCCCACAGGGCACCCAATCCCCCAAACAGGCGCGTTTTCGCGCCATTTCCCCCGATCAAAACCGGAAGCTCATGCTGTATTCCGCCACTATCAACGTCATGGTCAAGGCCGCGCGCCGCGCCGGCCGCAGCCTCAAGCGCGATCTCGGCGAGATCGAACATCTCCAGGTCTCGCTCAAGGGGCCGGCGAATTTCGTCTCGCTCGCCGACAAGCGCGCCGAGGAGATCCTCTACCAGGACCTCGCCAAGGCGCGGCCCGGCTACGGCTTCATCGGCGAGGAAGGCGGCAACCGCGAGGGCACCGACAAGAGCCACACCTGGATCGTCGATCCGCTCGACGGCACCACCAACTTCCTGCACGGCATCCCGCAGTTTGCGATCTCGATCGGCCTCGCCCGCGAGGGTACGATCATCGCCGGCGTGATCTACAACCCCGCCAATGACGAGCTCTACATCGCCGAGCGCGGCAAGGGCGCCTTCCTCAACGACCAGCGCCTGCGCGTGGCCGGCCGCCGCCAGCTCAACGAATGCGTGGTGGCCTGCGGCCTGCCCCATATCGGCCGCGGCGACCACGAGGAATTCCGCCGCGAGATGACCGCGATCCAGGACCGCGTCGCGGGCCTGCGCCGCTTCGGCGCCGCCTCCCTCGACCTCGCCTTCGTCGCCGCCGGCCGCCTCGACGGCTACTGGGAGCGCAACCTGCAATCCTGGGACATCGCCGCCGGCATGATCATGGTGCGCGAGGCAGGCGGCACGGTGAGCGACATCGACACGACAGGCGATGCGCTGGTGACCGGGCACGTCGTGTGCGGGAACGAGTTCGTGCACGGGGAGCTGGTGAAGATTTTGCGGAAGCCTGCGTAGCGCGCCGCCCCCTCCACGTCGTCATTCCGGGGCGCGCCTCTTGGCGCGAGCCCGGAATCCATTGATCCGAGTCAATGGTGGCGCGATGGATTCCGGGTTCGCGCGATGCGCGCCCCGGAATGACAGTTTGCCCTATAGCTTCACCGGCGCCGGCGGCCCGTAGGCCTCGCCTTCCTCCGCCACCTTCTCCCGATCACCCGCCAGCACGCGCTGCACGGAGACGAAGAACACCGGCACCATCAGCAGCGCCAGGATCACCACCGCGATCATGCCGCCCATGACGATGCTGCCGAGCGCCTGCTGGCTGGCGCCGCCGGCGCCGTGGGCGATGGCCATCGGCAGCACGCCGCAGATGAAGGCAAGGCCGGTCATCAGGATCGGGCGGAAGCGCAGGCGGCAGGCTTCGATGGTCGCGTCCACCAGCGGCTTGCCTTCTTTGCGCAGATCCTTGGCGAACTCGATGATCAGGATCGCGTCCTTGGCCGCAAGCCCGATGATGGTGATCAGGCCGACGGTGAAATAGACGTCGTTGGGCAGGCCGCGCAGCATCGCCGCGATCACGGCACCGACGATGCCGAGCGGCACGGTGAGCAGCACCGCGAGCGGAATGGTCCAGCTCTCGTAGAGCGCGGCGAGGCACAGGAACACCACGAACACCGAGAGCGCGAGCAGGAACGGCGCCTGCGAGCCCGACAGCTTCTCCTGGAGCGACTGGCCGGTCCATTCATAGCCGAAGCCGCGCGGCAGCTTGCCGGCAAGGCGCTCCATCTCCGCGATGGCGTCGCCCGAGGTGAAGCCGGGCTTGGCCTCACCGGAGATGCGCACCGCCGGATAGTAGTTGAAGCCGGCGATCTGTGTCGGGCCGCGTGCCCACTCCACCGTGGTGAACGACGAGAACGGCACGAGCTGGCCGCGGCTGTTCTTGACGTTGTAGTTGAGGATGTCCTCGGTGCGCATGCGGTCGCGGGCGTCGGCCTGCACCACGACGCGCTGCATGCGACCGCGGTTCGGGAAGTCGTTGATGTAGTTCGAGCCGAGATTGGTCGAGATGGTGTTGTTGATGTCCTCGAAGGTGACGCCGAAGGCGCCGGCCTTCTCGCGATCGATCACGAGATTGACCACGCCCGCCTCGGGCAGGCCCTCGACATAGACTTTCTGCAGCACCGGGCTCGCATTGGCTTCCGCGATGAGCTGGTCGGCGGCGCGCATCAGGGCCGGATAGCCCTTCTGGCCGCGGTCCTGGAGACGGAACGAGAAGCCCGAGGAGTTGCCGAGATTGTCGATCGGCGGCGGCTGCAGCGCGGAGATCTTCGCATCGCGGATCGACGACGACAAATCGCGGTTGATGTCGGCAACGATCGCGGCGGCCGACTCCTTCGGCCCACGCTCCGACCAGTCCTTCAAGGTGATGAAGGCCTGCGCGGTGTTCATGCCCTGACCGGAGAAGCTGAAGCCGGTGAGGAAGGTGACGTTGTCGACGCCCGGCCGCTGCGCCAGATATTTCTCCACCTTCTCGATCACGGCTTCGGTGCGGGAATAGGACGAATCCGACGGCGTCTGCACGTCGGTGGTGACGAAGCCCTGGTCGTCGACGGGCAGGAAGCCGCCGGGCAGGTTGACGAAGGCCCAGGACAGGCCGACGAGCAGCGCGACATAGACCAGCATCAGGCGGCCGGTGCGCTTCAGCGAGAAGCCGACGGTGCGCCCGTAGTGAAACCGAGCCGCCTCCAGCATGTGATTGAACCGGCTGAACACGACGTTGCTGGAATGGCCGTGCCCCTTGGCCACGGGCTTCAACAAAGTGGCGCACAGCGCCGGCGTCAGCGACAGCGCGAGGAAGGCGGAGAAGCCGATCGCGGCCACCATGGTCACCGAGAACTGGCGGTAGATGATGCCGACCGAACCGGGGAAGAACGCCATCGGCACGAACACCGCCATCAGCACCAGCGTGATGCCGATGATGGCACCCGATATCTGCGACATCGCCTTCCGCGTCGCCTCCTTCGGCGGCAGCCCCTCCTCGCTCATGATGCGCTCGACGTTCTCGACCACGACGATGGCATCGTCGACGAGGATGCCCACGGCGAGCACCATGCCGAACATCGAGAGCATGTTGATGGAGTAGCCGGCAAGCAGCAGCGTGGTGCAGGCGCCCAGGAGCGCCACCGGCACCACGATGGTCGGAATGATGGTGTAGCGGATGTTCTGCAAGAACAGGAACATCACCACGAACACCAGCACCACGGCTTCGACCAGCGTCGACAGCACCTTCTTGATCGAGGCCTCGACCACGGGCGTGATGTTGTAGGGGATCTCGTAGGAGATGTTGGCCGGGAAGAAGCGCGACAGCTCCTTCATCTTCTCTTCGACCGCGCTCGCGGTCGCCAGCGCATTGCCGGTCGGCGACATCAGCACGGACAGGCCCGCGGTCGGCTTGCCGTTCAGGCGCGTATTGAACTGGTAGCTGAGGCCGCCGACCTCGATGCGCGCGACGTCGCGCAGGCGCACGGTCGAACCGTCGGCATTGGCGCGCAGGATGATGGCGCCGAATTCATCGGGAGACGAGAGCTGGCCCTTGACCAGCACCAGCGCGGAGGTGCGCTGGGTCGACGTCGACGGCTCGGCGCCGATGCTGCCCGAGGCGACCTGCGCATTCTGCGCCGATATCGCCTTGTTGACGTCGTCGGCGGTCAGTCCATAGCCGACGAGCTTGGCCGGATCGACCCAGACGCGAAGCGAGCGCTCGGTCGAATACAGCGTGGCGCGGCCGACGCCGGGGATGCGGCGGATCTCGCCGAGCACGTTGCGGATCATGAAGTCGCCGAGGCCGACCTCGTCGAGGCTGCCGTCGGTCGAGTTCAGCGTGATGATCTGGAGCACCGCGCTCGAGGCTTCCTCGATCAGAATGCCCTGCTGGATCACCGCGCGCGGCAGCCGTGCCTCGACGCGCTTGATGCGGTTCTGCACCTCGACGGACGCCGCGCTGGTATCCGTGCCGGGCTGGAAATTGGCGATGATCTCGACCTGGCCGAGCGAGTCGCTGGTCGATTCGAAATTGAGGATGCCGGAGGCGCCGTTGAGCTCCTCCTCGATCAGGCGCGTGACGCTGTTGTAGAGGTTCTCCGGCGAGGCGCCGGGATAGCTGGTCGAGATCGAGATCGAGGGCGGCGCGATGATCGGGTATTGCGCGATCGGCAGCAGCGGCACCGAGATCGCGCCGATCAGACAGATGAACAGCGCCACGACCCAGGCGAAGATCGGCCTGTCGATGAAGAAACTCGCCATGGCACGTTACCGCGTCAGCTTCTGGGCGTGACGGTTGTCCGCGGTCGCGTCCGCCTCCGACCAGGATTGCGGCTTGACCTTGTCGCCGGCCGCGAACTTCTGGAAGCCTTCGACCACGACCTTGTCGCCGGCCTTGAGGCCGTCGGTGACGAACCAGATGCCGTCCTGCACCGAGCCGGTGCGCACCGGCTGCACCGCAATGCGGTTGTCGTCCTTGACGACGAACACCTCGCTGCCGCCGCCGCCATTGCGCTGGATCGCCTGCTGCGGCACCGCGATAGCGTCGCTATCGAGGCCCTGGTCGAGGCGGACGCGGACATACATGCCCGGCAACAGCTCGCGCTTCGGATTGCGGAACTCGCCGCGCAGCGTCACCTGGCCGGTATGGGCGTCGACCTTGGCTTCAGAGAACAGCAGCTTGCCGTCGAGCGAATAAAGGGTGTTGTCGTCGAGCACGAGGCGCACCTTGACGGCATCGGCCTCGATGCGATCGAGATCGCCGCTCTCGAAGGCGCGGCGGAGCTGGTTGAGCTCGTTCACCGACTGGGTGAAGTCGGCATAGATCGGATCGAGCTGCTGGATGGTGGCGAGGTTGGTCTCGTTCTGCACGGCGAGCGCGCCTTCGCTGACGAGCGCTGCACCAACCACGCCGTCGATCGGCGCGCGCACGGTGGCATAGTCGAGATTGAGCTTGGCACGCGCGAGGTCGGCCTTGCGGCCCTCGACCTCGGCATGGGCCTGGCGTTCGGCGGCAACCGCCTTCTCGTTCTCGGCTTCGGGCGCTGCACGCTGGCTGGTGAGCGTGGCGATACGGTGCGCCTGCTGCTTGGCCTGCATCAACCCGGCTTCGGCCTTGGCGACCGCCGCCTCGTTGGCCATCACCTCGACCTCGAACGGACGCGGATCGATGCGATAGAGCGCATCGCCCGCCTTGACCTCGCTGCCCTGGCGGAACAGGCGCTCGACCACGATGCCGGAGACGCGCGGCCGCACATCGGAGACGCGCGTCGGCGCGATGCGGCCGGGCAATTCGCGCACCACGGCGCGGGCTTGCTGCTTGACGACGACGATGCTGACGTCAGGATCGGCAGGCTGGGCGGCGGACACGGCCGAGCTGGATTCCTCGCAGCCCGCGAGCAGCGGCGCAAAGGCCGCGAGCATCATTGCAACGCATGCCGATCGCGCACGAAGTCCTGACATGAAGTTAAGTGCCCCGATGTTGTTGAAACTGGTCACGCTCCGCGCGGGCCCGTTCTGGGCAAATCACGCGCGGCTGATGTCGTCAAAATAGAATGCGCCTGCTGCGATGCAACGCGTGGCGCGGGCGGCCCAATGTCACATGACCTATCGTGCTGAGTTCAGGTCACTTTCCGGCTCTCACCGGATTGTGAGTCGAGTTCCATCGCCGCGCGCTGCGACAGAACATCGCAATCAAACGTTTCGAGCCGGGACGTGCGTCCACGAGGGCGCAAACGACATTCAGCTACTGACGGCCAAGCGGAAGTTTTGCGATCAATCATAGCATCACCGCTCGTGCCCCGAAGCGGTCCTGCACGCGGATGGCGCGTCGTCGCATGCGCCATCCGCTCCCACAATAGATCTCTTGCGAAGAAACGAGCCTTAAGCCTTCAGGTCGGTGATCCGCATAATCGCGACCACATTCCCGTCGTTGTACGCCTGTTCTTTTGTTTCCTTGTTGCAGGTCCAGACAAAATTCTTCTTGCCCGTAAAGGTCTTTCCCTCCTGCTCAAGCCGAAGCTCCCCTTCGGTGACATGGCAGACCATGGCATTCATCATCGGGGGGCCCATGGTCTTCGACCCCGGCTGCATAATGATATCGCGCATTGAGACGGTCTTAAAACCTGGGATCAGGGATGGTGTTTCGCCTTCATATTCACGCACCACGACACCTGGCCAAGGCGTCGTATCCTTGTAGCTTGTGGCTTGAGCGGCCGCTGGCTTGACCATAGCAGCCGAAACTGCAGCCAACCCGATTCCCAGTGCGGACCTTCGATTGACCTTGCTCATTGCTTTCCTCCCGACATTACTCAAACGAGCCGCCGCAAACGCAGCGCGCAAAGTTCGTGGTGAACGGTGGTGCGAAACCGAAAAAAGAACGGTCTCTAAGAGGAGTGTGCCTGCCGATAGCACCCGTGCTCTCGTTTGCCCGGACGGTGATTTCGGCACGTCCCGCTTCGAGGGGCAGTGACATTCTACGTCACCTGACGCATCCGGGAAACAGGTGGCGTCGCACGAAGACACTGCGGCCCCTTAGGAATGTCCGGAATTGGCCCCAATTCGGACCTCGGATGAGGTCTGCCATCGCGCCGCTATGGGGGCACAGCGGACCTCATGCATGCGCTGGGCACGCGGGACTATGAGACCCCCTCATCCGCCGCCTTCATCCGGTAGTGGCTGACGCCCCATTCCGTTCCATCGGCGTAGCCGAACAGCCCTGATGTCGCGAGGAAAAACCAGCGCCAGCGCCGCATCCACAAGGCGGTCTCCTCGCCATGGACGTTGCGCAAGGAAGCCTCGATCGCGTCGCGATGGGCATCGAAATTGGCGAGCCAGTCGTTGGCGGTGCGCTGATAATGCGTGCCGCTCCAGCACCATTCCTTCTCGACCGTGAAGATGTCGTCGAATTGCCTGACGAGGTGATGGCTCGCCATCAGCGCGCCGGTGAAGACGTGCTGCGCAATCCAGTCCTCGCGATTGGCCCGGTCGAACAGATGGGAGCCGGAACGATGGGTAACGATGTGCATGAACAGGCGCCCCTCGGGCGCGAGCCATGACCGCAGGCGCGTCATCAGCTTGCGCCAGTTCATCACGTGCTCGAACATCTCGACCGAGACGATGCGGTCGAACTGGCCCTCGGGCGCGAACACGTTCATGTCGGCGGTGACCACGCGCAGGTTCGAAAGCCCGCGCAGCCGCGCCTGCTCCTCGACATAGGCCCGCTGGCCTTGCGAGTTCGACACCGCCGTCACCTTGGCATGCGGAAACTGCCGCGCCGTCCAGAGCGACAGCGAGCCCCACCCGCAGCCGAGCTCGAGGATGGTCTGCCCGTCGGCGAGACCGGCATGCGCGACGGTCTGGCGCAGCGCCTCCTCTTCCGCCTCCCGCAGGGTGGTCGCATCGGTCGTGTAGAAGCAGGACGAGTATTTGCGGTTGGGGCCGAGCGCCTGCGCGATGAAGGATGCGGGCGCCTCGTCGTGCCCGGCATTGGCGGCATCGACGTCCTCGGCGATCGGCCGCAGCATCATCCGCCCGGCGAAGGCGGCCTCGTCGTCCGCGCCGAGGGCGGAGATGCGGGTCGCCGTCCGCGAGCACAGACGCTGGATCGCGGCGCGGATCACGACATCAGGCAGCGGCACGCGTTCGGCAGTCCCGATGATCGCGGAAACGACGCTCATGCGGCCACTCCCCTGGTCATGTCTGGTTCGGGACGCGGAAGAAGCAACGGGCAGGTTCGGGCGTTGCCGCCCAGCCGGATGCAGGCGAACGCCATCAGGACCGCGAGCAACGGCGCGATGACGTCCAATCCCCCGAGATCCGTCACCATGCAAAAAATCCGACCTAAGCCTGCGGATTGCCGAAGTTTTGCAAAATACGTCCTTATCAAAGCGCGGTTTCGGCTTTGGGTTCCGGAAGCTCTCCACGGAATCCGCGCATCCGGCGCTTTTTTTGGGCTGGCGCTGTGCCATAGTGCGCGCCGCAAGCAAGCTTTCGTAACGGATGACACCGGACATGCCGTCAGGCGCCTCGCCCCGCTCCCCCATGGACATCGAATACACCAAACTATCCTCACCCAGCGTCTTCCTGGTGCGGATGCTGGTCTTCCTGGTGCTCTGCGCGCTGGTGGGCGTGGTGCTCTACAAGCAGATCATCCAGGCCTTCTTCGCCAATCCGGGCCTCAACGCCCTGATCGGGGCGGTGCTGTTCATCGGCATCGTGCTGGCCTTCCGCCAGGTCATCCGGCTCTACCCAGAGGTGTCCTGGGTCAATAATTTCCGCATCGCCGATCCCGGCCTTGCCCCGGCCCGGCACCCCAAGCTGCTGGCGCCGATGGCGATGATCCTGGGCGGCGAGCGCACCGGGCGGATGACGATCACCCAGACCACGATGCGGCACCTGCTCGATTCGATCGCGACCCGCCTGGACGAGGCCCGGGACATCTCCCGCTACATGACCGGCCTGCTCGTCTTCCTCGGCCTGCTCGGCACCTTCTGGGGCCTGATCGAGACGGTCGGCTCGGTCGGCAAGGTGATCGACGGGCTCAAGGTCGGCGGCGATTCCGGGGCGCTGTTCGACACGCTGAAGGAGGGCCTCGCCGCCCCGCTCGGCGGCATGGGCATCTCGTTCTCGAGCTCCCTGTTCGGCCTCGCCGGCTCGCTGATCCTCGGCTTCCTCGACCTGCAATCGAGCCAGGCCCAGAACCGCTTCTACACCGACCTCGAGGACTGGCTCGCCACCACCGTGCGCGAATATGGCCGCGGCGAAGTGACCGTGGCCGCCACCGGCGGGGGTGTTGCCAGCGGCGAGCTTCAGGCCGCCGTCGAGCGGCTGCGCTCCGTGCTGGAGGAAGGCAGCGCCAGCCGCGGCACCACGGCGGCGATGGCGAGCCTTGCCGAAGCCATCCAGGCGCTGGTCTCGCACATGCGCACCGAGCAGCAGATGATCCGCGAATGGGCCGACGGCCAGGGCGAGCAGAACCGCGAGATCCGCCGCCTGCTGGAGCGGCTCGCGCGCCAGCCCGAGAAGGGTTAGCGACATGGCTCTAACGCGCGGCCGCCGCAGCGACGGCGCCTTCAACTACTGGCCCGGCTTCGTCGACGCGCTGTCGACGCTGGTGCTGTCGATCGTGTTCCTGCTGTCGGTGTTCCTGGTCGTGCAGTTCTTCCTGTCGCAGGAGGTGAGCGGCAAGGACAAGGCGCTGGAGCAGCTCAACGCCAAGATCGCCCAGCTCAACGAGCTGCTGTCGCTGGAGAAGCTCGGCAAGCTCACGCTCGACGACCAGGTCTCGCAATTGAAGGCCGGCCTCGCCTCGGCGGAGTCCGAGCGCGACCGCATCAAGGGCCTCTATGACGGCCTGGCTGCCGCCGGCAACGACGCGCAGGGCAAGTCCACCGAACTCGGCAAGGCGTTGGACTCGGAGAAGGCGGTCTCGGCGCGGGCGCTGGCGCAGATCGAGGTGCTGAACCAGCAGATCAGCGCGCTGCGGCGGCAGCTCGCCGCGCTGGAAGAGGCGCTCGATGCCAGCGAGAAGCGCGACAAGGAATCGCAGAACCGGATCGCCGATCTGGGCTCTCGCTTGAATGTCGCCCTGGCGCAGCGCGTGCAGGAATTGTCGCGCTACCGCTCGGAATTCTTCGGCCGTCTGCGCGCCATCCTCGGCAACCGCCCCGACATCCGCGTCGTCGGCGACCGCTTCGTATTCCAGTCCGAGGTGTTCTTCGACACCGGCCAGGCGACGCTCCTGCCCGAGGGGCGCGCCGAGCTCGACACGGTGGCGAACGCGCTGATCGAGCTCGACAAGAAGATCCCGGCCGAGATCGCCTGGGTGCTGCGCGTCGACGGTCATACCGACGTGCGCCCCGTGAGCGGTGCGAGCTTCAAGTCGAACTGGGACCTGTCCGCGGCGCGCGCGATCTCGGTGGTGCAGTACCTGATCTCGCTCGGCGTGCCGGCCCAGCGCCTCGTCGCCGCCGGCTTCGGTGAATTCCAGCCGCTCGACACCGCCAACACGGAGGACGCCTACAAGCGCAACCGCCGCATCGAGCTGAAGCTGACGGAGCGGTAGTGAGCGCCCTCCACCTCCGCCCCTATCGCGCCGAGGACGAGGCTGCCGCCATCGACCTCTGGCATCGCACCTGGCAGCAGGCCTACCCGCAGATCGACTTCGCGGCGCGGCTGGACTGGTGGCGCGAGCGCTGGCGCAAGGATCTGGTGCCGAAGGCCTCGATCGTGGTTGCGGAGGCGGACGGCGCGCTAACCGGCTTCGTCACCATCGACGGCGAGGGCTATCTCGACCAGCTCGTGGTCGATCCCGCATCCTGGGGCTCGGATGCCGCGCGGCTGCTGGTGGAGGAAGCCAAGCGCCTGTCACCTTCTGGCGTCACGCTGCTCGTCAACAAGGACAACACGCGCGCCATCCGCTTCTATGAGCGCAACGGCTTTGCGCATGCCGGCGACGAGGTGAACCCGACCTCGGGACGGCCGGTGTTGAAGATGATTTGGCGGGCGTGACGCCTGTCACGTCGGGATCCGGCGCCGTCAGTTATTCGTTGTGTTGGAAGCAGCGGTGGCAGGCGGATGGAGACGACCGATGCGGCTGAGCGATCTGGCCAAGGGGTCTACGGTCCTGCTGGGCGTCATCGTCGCCGGATATCTGTCGACCACCTATGTCGAGCAGCGCTTCGCCACACAGCTCAAGACGACGAGCGAGCCTGCTCCGGCGAACAGCCCTGCTCCATCGGCCTGCGTCGGCGAGGACGGAAGCTGGAAGAACTGGCCGTGGCCGAATGTGCCGGCGCTCTCGCCGAAGTGCCGGTGATCGGAGGGCTTCTCTAACACTCCGCTGTCATGCCCCGCGAAGGCGGGGCATCCAGTACGCCGCGGCCTCTCCGTATTTCACTAGCGTCTCGGAGTACTGGATTCCCCGCCTACGCGGGGAATGACACCGTAAGTGAGGCTGCGCTCGGCGCCCTCACGCCCCCTCGAACTGCAGCCTCGCGAGCCTCGCGTAGAGCCCGTTCGCAGCCACCAGCTCGGCATGCGTGCCCTGCTCGACGATCTTGCCCTGGTCCATCACCAGGATGCGGTCGCAGGAGAGCACGGTGGCAAGCCTGTGGGCGATCACCAGCGTGGTGCGGTGCTTCATCAGCTCTTCGAGTGCGGTCTGAACCAGCGTCTCGCTTTCGGCGTCGAGCGCGGAGGTGGCTTCATCGAGCAGCAGCAGCGGCGCATCGCGCAGGATCGCGCGCGCGATCGCGATGCGCTGGCGCTGGCCGCCGGACAGCGTCACGCCGCGCTCGCCGAGCGGGGTGTCGAAGCCTTCGGGCAGGCGGCGGACGAACTCGGCGGCATGCGCGAGCTCGGCGGCGCGCTCGACCTCGGCATCGGTCGCATCGGGCCGGCCGAAGCGGATGTTCTCGCGGGCACTCGCGGCAAACACGTTCGATTCCTGCGGCACCAGCGCGATGCGGGAACGGAAATCACGCGGGTCCGCCGACCTGACCGGCACGCCGTCGAGCGAGATCGCGCCGCTGCGCGGATCGTAGAAGCGCAGCAGCAGATGAAAGATCGTGCTCTTGCCGGCGCCGGAGGGACCGACGATGGCGACCTTCTCGCCGGGGCGCACGGTGAACGACACGGCGTCGAGCACCTTGACGTCGAGCCGTGCCGGATAGGCGAAGCTGACCTGGTCGAACCCGACCTCGCCGCGCGCCGGCACCGGCAGCGCGCGCGGTGAGGCGGGCGCCTTGATGTCGGGCTGCACATGCAGGATCTCGAACAGCCGCTCGGCAGCGCCTGAGGCCGCCGAGACTTCGCCCCAGACCTCGCTGAGCTGGCCGAGGCCGGCGGCCGCGAACGCGGCATAAAGCACGAACTGGCCGAGCCGCCCCGGCGAGATCGCGCCGGTCAGCACGTCATGCGAGCCGATCCAGAGGATCGCGACCACGCTTGCGAACACGATGAAGATGATGATGGCGGTGAGCACGGCGCGCGCCTGCGTCGAGGTGCGCGCGGCCTCATAGGCTTGCTCGACCTCGCCGCCGAAGCGCTTCGCAGCCAACCCTTCGCTGGTATAGGCCTGCACGGTGCGGATCGCGCCGACCAGCTCGCCCGCATAGGCGGAGGCCTCGGCGAGCGTGTCCTGCGCATTGCGCGACAGACGCCGCACCCAGCGTCCGAAGGCGACCAGCGGCAGCACGATCAGGGGAATGGCCAGCAGCACGAAGCCCGACAGCTTCGGGCTGGTGATGACCATCATCGCCACCGCGCCGAAGAACATCATCAGGTTGCGCAGCGCGATCGACACCGAGGCGCCGACGGCGGATTTGAGCTGGGTGGTGTCGGCGGTGAGCCGCGAGATCAATTCGCCGCTGCGCGCGGAATCGAAGAAGGCGGGCGACAGCGACAGCAAATGAGCGAAGACATCGCGCCTGAGGTCGGCGACGATGCGCTCGCCGATCGTCATCACGAGGTAGTAGCGCGCGGCGCTTGCCAGCGCGAGCACGGCGACGACCGCGATCATCACCGAGAAGTAGCTGTTGATCAGCTCGATGCCCTCAGGCGTCAGGCCGAAATCGATCATCCGGCGCACCGCGACCGGCACCAGCAGCGTGGTCAGCGCGGCGATCGTGAGCGCGACGAAGGCGAGCGCGGCCCGGCCGCGATAGCGGGCCACATAGGGCGCGAGCGCGAGCAGCGGCCGCAGCTTGGCGCGGCCCTTGGCGGGCTGCTCGATCAGCTCGGCTTCGATGGACGGGGCCTCAGGCGGCGCGGCATCGCGCTCGTCGCGGTACTGGTCGTCAAGCCGTTCCACAGCGCTCATGAGATCGGACCCAGGGAGACAGATGTGCTCCACATAGGCCGGTGCGGGGGGAGTGGCAAATCCGGGATGTCCCTTAGGGGACGGCCCGGTTCTCCTTTGCCCACAATGGCTTGTTTTGAAGGGTCCGCTGGGGTATAGAGCCGGCCAAATCCGTCATTCGATAGCCACTCAAGCAAGGCGCAGGTCGCCCTAGGAATTGCCATGAAAGCCGAAATTCATCCGGATTATCATACGATTAAGGTCGTGATGACCGACGGAACCGAGTACCTGACCCGCTCCACCTGGGGCAAGGAAGGCGACACGCTGAACCTCGACATCGACCCGAAGTCGCACCCGGCCTGGACCGGCGGCAACGCCCAGATCATGGATCGCGGCGGCCGCGTCTCGCGCTTCCAGAAGAAGTTCTCGGGCTTCCTCAAGAAGGATTGATCCGGCCGTTTCGGCCGCGACGAAAAACGCCCCCGGGAGACCGGGGGCGTTTTTGTTTTTTCCGGCTGTCATTCCGGGGCGCGACGAAGTCGCGAGCTATGATGCGCAATTGCGCATCTGAGAATCCATAACCACGGTCGGGAGTATGGATTCCGGGCCCGCGCCAAGAGGCGCGTCCCGGAATGACGACCGAGATTGTCGATAGAGCTTACCGCTCGAACGCGGCCTTCAGCGCGTTGAGGTGCGGCACCAACGGGTTGCCGATCGCGATGTGCTCGGCCGGCGGGGTGTGGATGGTGGTGTCGAGGCGGCGCACGCGGGTCTGCAGGCTCATCGAACGATGGATCAGATCCTGCAGCTGCGAGGGCAGCTTCTCGATGGTGTCGGCGGGACCGGGATCGGCCGCGCTGAGCTTGACCTTGGTCTTCTCGCGGTTGGCCTGGACCAGCGTCATCTCGCCTTCCTTCACCGCGCGGTGCAGCAGCAGCCAGGAGGCGAGCTGCATCAGGCGGGTGGTGAGGCGCATGCTCTCGGTCGCATAGGTGAGGCTGACGGCGCGATCGAGTGCCTTGGCCTCGGTGCGGCCGGCGCCGTCGAGATAGGCGGCGGTCTCTTCGACGAGGTCCATGCCCTCGCGGAACAGCGTGCCGAACGCAGCCGAATTGGTGAACCGCTCGCTGAGTTGAACGAGAGCGCCGTCGGCTTGCAAACGTTCCATGGTTAACGCCCCTTACGCAACTGTTTACCTGTCCGGCTTTGCGCCGGCTTTATGATGAACAAATCATTGCGCGGGCGGGACGCGGAGTCCAGCGACAAGCTCGGATATGGTTTCCGCGGGTCTTTCCTCGGAATTCAACCGCAACGAGACGCAAAAAAGAGCCGCCGGAAGACCGGCGGCTTTGAAAGTTGATAACAGGGAGGCGTCAAACAGAGTGGACAGGAGCCACTCGGTGTCCAAACGAGGACAGTTCCAGTCATAAAGCCGAAAGCTTAATCGACGGTAAACGAGCGAATTTTTTGAGGGTTCGTTAGCCATGTCGGTCAGTGGCCGAGTGCACTGCGGAACAAACTCCCCCTCGTCATTCCGGGGCGCGACGAAGTCGCGAGCTATGATGCGCAATTGCGCATCTGAGAATCCATAACCACGAGCGGATGAGGCGACCCGGCTCTGTCAGCCTGCCCCCTGCAAAAGCCTGTGGTTATGGATTCCGGGCTCGGCGCTATCGCGCCGCCCCGGAATGACGACGAGGAGAGTTCGGGCGCCACATCCTGGACACGAGAGTGGAGCGACAGCCGCTACGACTTGAAAATGCTGTTCGCCGCGTCGCGCGAGGCGCGTTTCTTGGCGGCGGCTTCCTCCAGCCTTGCGATCTCGGTCTTGAGCAGGGCGACGCGCTCGGTCAGTTCCTCCACGGACAACAGTGAGAGATCCTGTCCGATTTCATGCGTGATCTTCTTGCGCGGGCGGTCGTCGTCTTCCGTCGCCATGATCGTTCCTCCTGCGTTCGCACCGGGCACACGGCTGAGGCGGTTGCCAGCTTGGACCGCGCTGGCTAAGCAATGGCCTCGTTTCCTCCCGCACCTTTGCTCAAGGACACATCATGGACAAGCTGCCCGCGCAAATGACCGTGGTCGCCATCTCCAAGCCCGGCGGACCGGAGGTGCTGGTGCCGGAACAACGGGCCCTGCCGCAGCCCGGTCCCGACGAGATCCTGGTCAAGGTGCAGGCCGCCGGCGTCAACCGGCCCGACGTGGCGCAGCGCTCCGGCGCCTATCCGCCGCCGCCAGGCGCCAGCGACCTGCCGGGCCTCGAGATCGCGGGTGAAGTCGTCGCCGTCGGCAGCAATGCCAAGCGGCACAAGATCGGCGACAAGGTGATGTCGCTGGTCGCCGGCGGGGGCTATGCGCAGTACTGCATCGCTCAGGACGCCCAGGCGATGAGCGTGCCGCCGGCGCTGTCGATCAAGGAAGCCGGCGCGCTGCCGGAAACCCTGATGACGGTCTGGCACAATGTGTTCGAGCGCGGCGGCCTCAAGGCCGGCGAGACGCTGCTGATCCATGGCGGCTCCTCCGGCATCGGCACCATGGCGATCCAGCTTGCGAAGGCGTTCGGCGCGAAGGTGTTCGTCACCGTCGGCTCGCAGGACAAGATCGATGCCTGCCTCAAGCTCGGGGCCGACCGCGCCATCAACTACAAGACCGAAGACTTCGTCGCCGTGGTGAAGGCGGAGACCGGCAATGCCGGCGTCAACCTGATCCTCGACATGGTCGCCGGCGAGTATGTGGACCGCAACTACGACGCTGCCGCGGTTGACGGCCGCATCGTCCAGATCGCGACCCTCAACGGCCCCAAGGTCAGCGTCAACATCGCCAAGGTCATGGTCAAGCGCCTGACGCATACCGGCTCGACGCTGCGCCCCCGTAGTAATGCGGACAAGGCGGCGATGGTGGCCGCGATCGAGGCGAAAGTGATGCCGCTTCTGCGCGAAGGCCGGGTCAAACCGGTGATGGACAGCGCTTTCCCGCTGGAAAAGGCGGCCGATGCCCACCGGCGCATGGAGACGAGCGCACATATTGGCAAAATTGTGTTGGAGGCCTAGGCCTCTGACCCATAGGGGACGCCGGAAACCCTTTGATTTTCCTTGCTTTCGTGGCATCTATCGCGACGCACCGAACCAATTCCGTCCGGTCTGAAATCGCCTTGCACACGAAGTTTGCGTCGAACGCGGAGAACTGACCTTGCGTCTGATCAGGTGCCTCGCGCCCATCGCGCTGGGCCTCATGATTCTTGTCGCCGCGCTTCCGGCGCGCGCGCTCGACGCCGTCAGCGTCCGCGGTGACGCGCCCGCGATCGACCTCACCGGCGTGCTCGAGCATCAGCGCAGCGATGCCGACCGCATCCAGGTCTCGACCGCGCCCGGCACCGACGGCATCGTCCGCCGCATCGAGGTGCGCGCCCGCGAGGGCGGCCAGAACTGGGTGGTGTTCGCGCTCGCCAACAACACCGACGACCAGCTCGACCGCCTGATCGTCGCCCCGCATTACCGCATCGTCTCCTCGGGGCTGCTGTGGCCCGACCTCGGGCTGTCGCGCATCGCGACCATCACGCCCTCGACCGGCGACCGGCCGGAGCGGCAGGAAAGCCCGACCGCCGACGTCTTCCGCGTCACGCTCGACCCCGGCGCCGTCATCACCTTCGTCGCGGAGCTGCGCACCGACAAGCTGCCGCAGCTCTATCTGTGGGAGCCGGAAGCCTACAAGGACAAGGTCAATTCCTTCACGCTCTACCAGGGCATCGTGATCGGCATTTCGGGGCTGCTGGCGCTCGTTCTCACGATTCTGTTCGTGGTGAAGGGCAGCATCATGTTCCCGGCGGCAGCGGCGCTGGCCTGGGCCGTGCTGGTCTATATCGGCGTCGATTTCGGCTTCTGGGGCAAGGTGCTCGACATGTCGAACAACGCCGAGCGCATCTGGCGCGCGGCGGGTGAAGCGATCCTGGCGGCGACGCTGCTGGTGTTCCTGTTCGCCTATCTCAACCTCAGTCGATGGCATGTGCGCTATTCGCACATCACGGTGGGCTGGCTCGCCTTCCTCGGCTCGCTGGTCGCACTGGCGCTGTTCGACCCGGCGGTGGCCTCCGGCATCGCGCGCATCTCGCTGGTGCTGATCGCCTTCGCCGGCTTCGCCCTGATCGTCTATCTCTCCACCCACGGCTTCGACCGCGCGGTGCTCTTGATTCCGACCTGGTTCCTCCTGGTGGTCTGGGTGGTCGCGGCCGGCATGACGGTGGCGGGCTCCGTCACCAACGACATCGTCGGCCCGGCGCTGCTCGGCGGCCTCGTGCTGATCGTGATGCTGATCGGCTTCACGGTGATGCAGCACGCCTTCGCCGGCGGCGGCGCCACCACCGGCGTCGTCTCCGACATCGAGCGGCGCGCACTGGCGCTCGCCGGTTCCGGCGATTTGATCTGGGACTGGGACGTTTCCGCCGACAAGGTCTTCACCAGCCCCGAGACCGAAGCCCTGCTCGGCCTCAAGCGCGGCACGCTGGAAGGCCCGGCGGCGTCCTGGCTGGAAGTGCTGCATCCGCTGGACCAGGACCGTTTCCGCGCCGCGCTCGACAGCGTGCTCGACCAGCGCCGCGGCCGCCTGGTGCAGGACTTCCGCCTGCGCACCCCGGACGGTCATTTCATGTGGTTCGCGCTGAAGGCGCGTCCCGTGGTCGGCTCCGACGGCGAGGTCTCGCGCGTGGTCGGCACGCTCACCGACGTCACCGAGCTGCGCAATGCCGAGGAGCGCCTGCTGCACGATTCCGTGCATGACAACCTCACCGGCCTGCCCAACCGCAAGCTGTTCATGGACCGGCTGGGTGCGGTCGCGCATTTCGCCAAGACCATGCCGACGCTGCGGCCGACGCTGATGGTGATCGACCTCGACCGCTTCAAGCAGGTCAACGATTCCGTCGGCATCGCGGTCGGCGATTCCATCCTGCTGACGCTGGCCCGCCGCCTCACCCGCATCCTGAAGCCGCAGGACACGCTGGCGCGGCTCGCCGGCGACCAGTTCGGCCTGATCCTGCTCTCGGAGCAGGATCCCGCCCGCATCACCGCCTTCGCCGAGACCATCCGCAAGACCATCCGTGCGCCGATCGCCTTCAACGAGCGCGAGATTTTTCTCACGGCCTCGATCGGGCTCGCGCTTTCTGATCCTCAGACGCAATTGACGGACGAGATCATCAAGGATGCCGAGCTGGCGATGTATCACTCCAAGCGCATCGGCGGCGACCGCATCGACGTCTACAAGCCGGCGATGCGCGCCCGCAAGACCGACCGCCTGACGCTGGAAAGCGAGCTGCGCCGCGCCATCGAGCGGCAGGAGCTCACCATCCTCTACCAGCCGATCGTCCGGCTGGAGGACCGCTCCGTCGCCGGCTTCGAGGCGCTGGCGCGCTGGGACCACCCCAAGCTCGGGCGCATGGCGCCGTCGGAATTCATCACCATCGCCGAAGAGACCGGCCTGATCGTCGACCTCGGCATGTTCGTGCTCGACCAGACCGCAAAGCAGCTCTCTATCTGGCAGCGCGCGATGCGCTCGCGCGAGCCGATCTTCGCCTCCGTCAACGTCTCCTCGCGGCAATTGCTGCGCCACGACCTGATCCACGACATCCGCACCGTGCTGTCGCGCTCGTCGGTGGCGCGCGGCACGCTGAAGCTGGAATTGACGGAATCGCTGGTGATGGAGAACCCGGAGCACGCGGCGCAGATGCTGACGCGGATCCGCGAGCTCGGCACCGGGCTGTCGCTCGACGATTTCGGCACCGGCCATTCCTCGCTGGCCTATCTCCAGCGCTTCCCGTTCGACACCATCAAGATCGACCAGTCGTTCGTGCGCACCACCAACCGCGGCACCCGCCCGGTGATCCTGAAGTCGATCATCGCGCTCGCGCACGACCTCGGCATGGACGTGGTCGCCGAAGGCGCAGAGACCGATTCCGACGCGGTCGAACTCTACCAGATGGGCTGCGAATACGCGCAGGGCTTTGCCTTCGGCGAGCCGATGGACGCCGATGCGGCGATGCGCCTGCTGACGGAAGTGCGGCTGGAAGCGGCGAGCTGAACTCGCGACTCGCGCGCCACATCAACCTCGAGGTCGGCAGCTTCACCGCCGCCGGTCGTTCTTCTTCTTTTTCGTGAACCTGACGCTCGCGCCGTCCGGCATCCGTGTCGCCACGAACCCGGCGGCGAGGCAGGCCTCGCGCTGCGGCATCTGGATGTCGGGGCTGCGCAGGCTGTCCCACCACGAGGCGCGATTCGCCGCACGCGGCAGGGCCGCGCCGATGATCTCCTCGATCTGTTCAAAGCTCAGCACGAATTCGTCCTGCTTCTGCCGCAGCAGATAGTCGCGCAACGCGTCGTAGTCGTTCACCGTCGTCCTCTCGTCCGAAGCCGGATTTGCCCGATCGGGCCTGCCCAAAACCGTGAGCCGCATCAACCGTTTCTTAACTCATTGCGGCAGTGCCGTCCTACCTTAAACACTACTCAAGCTTTCGGGCGCATCCACTAGGATCGGGAGCAAACGATGCTGTCTGGATGGCGCGAAGTCACGGCCCGCCGGCCGTGGCGGATCTCGGCGAAATTGCTGATCATATCGTCCGTCGTGACGGTGATCGGCTTTTCCGCCATCTGCGTCAACGTCATGCTCGACATGCGCCGCGGCGAGGAGGCGCTCGCCCGCCAGACGCTGGAAAACCTGGCGACGACCATCGAGTCCGACGTCAGCCGCAACATCGAGATCTACGACCTGTCGCTGAAGGCGGTCGCCAACAACATGCTGCTGCCCGAGCTCGCGAAGGTCTCCAAGACGGTCCGCCACCTCATCCTGTTCGACCATGCGACCACGGCACGGCATTTCGGCGCGATCCAGGTGTTCGATGCCGAGGGCAGGCTGACCATCGACGCTTCCACGCTCGATCCCCTGCCGGAGAGCCGGAGCGAGGAGGTCTACTTCAGGGTTCATCACGACAATCCGGAAGCGGGCCTCTTCATCAGCCGGCCGATGCTGTTCCGCGGCACCTATTCCATCGTGCTCAGCCGGCGCATCAGCGACACCGACGGCGGCTTCCTCGGCGTCGTCGCCGGCTCGATCCGCTTCAGCTATTTCCACGAATTGTTCGAGCGCCTGAGCCTCGACCCTGAAGACACCATCACCGTGCTCAGGCGCGACCGCACCATCATCATGCGGCGGCCGTTCGATCTCGACGTGATTGGCAAGAACCTCGGCACGCGGCCGGACTGGAAATCGGAAAACCTCCAGGTCGGAGGCTCCTTTGCGGGCAAGGGCCCGGTCGACGCGACCCCGCGGCTCTATGTCCGCAGTGGCGGGTCCAGTCCGCTGTTCGTGGTGGCCGGCAAGCCGCTGAGCGCCGTGTTCGCGCTGTGGCAGAAGGAAGCTTATCGCATCGGCGCCGTGGTGCTGGCGCTTGCACTGTTCGTGCTGGGATCGACGCTCGTGCTCGCACGCGAGATCGACCGACGCGCCGAGGCCGAGCGCAAGCTCGAGGAGATGGCAACGACCGACGCGCTCACCGGCCTGAAGAACCGCCGCAAGTTCGATGCTGTCATCGATGTCGAATGGCGGCGCGCGTTGCGCCAGAAGACGCCGGTCGCGCTCCTGATGATCGATGCCGATCACTTCAAGGCCTACAACGACACGTTCGGCCACCAGGCCGGCGACCAGCTGCTGGTCGGCATCGCCATCTGCATTTCCGATTCGGTGAGCCGCGCCGGCGACTGCGCCGCGCGCTATGGCGGCGAGGAATTCGCCGTGCTGCTGCCGAACACCTCCGCCACCGAGGCCTTCGGGATCGCCGAGGCGATCCGCGGCAAGGTGCAGGGCTGGTCCGACGATGCGGCGACCTCGACGGTCTCCTGCGGCATCGCCAGTCTCGTCCCCGCCGCCGGCATGGACTGGTCGATCCTGGTCGCCGCCGCCGACAAGGCGCTCTATGCCGCGAAGGCGGGCGGGCGTAACCAGTCCGTGGTCGCGAGCTTGCCGAAGCTGTCGCTGGTGGCGTGATCTAGGCTGTCATTCCGGGGCGGCTCGAAGAGCCGAACCCGGAATCTCGAGATCCCCCGGTGCGCAATTGCGCACCTGAGGTCTGGTCCTTCGGACCATCCCGGGATGACATCGAAGGCGTCCGCCTTCGATGTCACTGCCCCAGATACTTCTTCATCTCCGCGATCAACCCGTCGCGCAGCTCGGGGCGCTTCAGGCCGTAGGCGATGTTGGCGCGGAGGAAGCCGGGCTTGGAGCCGCAATCATGGCGCTCGCCCTCGAACTCGACGCCGTAGAATTTTTGCGACCTGGCGAGGCCGATCATGGCGTCGGTGAGCTGGATCTCGCCGCCGGCGCCGCGCTCCTGGGTCTCCAGGATCTTGAAGATCTCCGGCTGGAGGATGTAGCGGCCGGTGATGGAAAGGTTGGAGGGCGCGGTGCCCTTGGCCGGCTTCTCCACCATGCCGTCGACCTCGAACATCTTGCCGGTGCGCTTGCCGACGCCGCAGATGCCGTATTGATGGGTGAGATGGTCGGGCACTGCCTCGACCGCGATCAGGTTGGATTTCTCGCCGAGCGAGGCCGCCGTCTCGATCATTTGCTTCAGGCAGCCGGGCGTGTTGAGCACGAGTTCGTCCGGCAGCACGACCGCGAACGGCTCGTTGCCGACGATGTCGCGGGCGCACCAGACCGCGTGACCGAGACCAAGCGGCGCCTGCTGGCGGGTGAAGCTGACGGCGCCGGCTTCCGGCTGGTTCTGCGCCAGGATCTCCTGCTCGGCCTTCTTGCCGCGCGCAGCCAGCGTCGCGTCGAGCTCGAACATCTTGTCGAAATGATCTTCGATGACATTCTTGTTGCGGCCGGTGACGAAGATGAAGTGCTCGATGCCGGCTTCCCTCGCCTCGTCATAGACGTACTGGATCAGCGGCTTGTCGACGATGGTCAGCATTTCCTTCGGCATCGCCTTGGTGGCGGGCAGGACGCGGGTGCCGAGGCCGGCGACGGGGAATACGGCTTTGCGGATTTTCATGGGATCGATCGAATACCTGAGGACGTGAACGGAGCAATGTGATCTTGCTAGCTTGTTTGCAACCGCTAACAAAGGCGGATGTGGGGCCTCGCCGTTACAGAGTTGAGAAAAAGGCCGACACCAAAATTTCATCTTTGTTAAGCTATTGGCAACCGCAACCGGGCCTCCTGATGGCGGATTTTTGGCCTGACAGGTGGGACATGATGCAATCAGTGGCAGGACTGGCAAAACGTGCTGGATCCGTGACCAGCGTGGCGTTGGTTGCGGCTGCCTTGCTGTTGCCGGCTTGCGCGCAGGCACAGGCGCAGAACGGCCTGTCGAACCTGTTCGGCGGTATTTTCTCCGGCTCGAACCCTGCTCCCTCGCAAGCCCCGCCAGGTCCCGGCGGCGCGCAACCCTGGAGCGGCGAGGACGGCGCTTCCGGCCATCCGCTGATGACGGCGGCCGCGATCCGCGAGGCCGCCTCCAATTTCAACAATTGTGTCGCGGGCATGTGGCCCGATGCCGCACGCCGCAACATCACCCAGGAAAATTTTCAGCGCTTCACCGCAGGGCTCGCGCCCGACCTGCGCATCATGGACCTGATGGACTCGCAGCCGGAGTTCACCAAGTCGATCTGGGACTATCTCGACATTCTCGTGAACGACAACCGCCTCGCCAAGGGCCGCGAGGTGCTCGCCAAGTACAAGGCGCAGTTCGACGCCACCGAAAAGGCCACCGGCGTCGATCGCTACATCATTGCCTCGATCTGGGGCATCGAGTCCAATTACTCGACGCAGATGGGCGACCGCAGCGTGCTGCAATCGACCGCGACGCTCGCCTGCATCGGCCGCCGCCAGGCTTATTTCAAGGACGAATTCCTCTCCGCACTGGAGATCCTCAATCGCGGCGATCTCAGGCCCGAGCAGATGCGCGGCTCCTGGGCCGGCGCCTTCGGCCCGACCCAGTTCATGCCGACCGCCTTCAAGCGCTTTGCCGTGGACGGCGATGGCGACGGACGGCGCGACGTCGTCGACAATCCCACCGACCTGATCGCCTCCACCGCCAACAACCTGAAGAAGGACGGCTGGCAGGCCGGCCAGACCTGGGGCTTCGAGGTCGTGGTGCCCCAGGGCTTCAATTACATGCTGGCGGACCGCGCCAAGGCGATGACGATCGCGCAGTGGGAAAAGCTCGGCCTCAAGCGCGCGACGGGCCAGCCCTTCCCGCACCCGGCGGAGAAAGCCTATCTGCTGGCGCCGGCGGGCGCGCAGGGGCCGGGCTTCCTGATGCTTCAGAACTACCGGGTCATCATGAAGTACAACCCGGCCGAGGCCTATGCGCTGGCGATCGGCCATTTCGCCGACCGCCTGCGTGGGGGGCAGCCCTTCGTGCAGCCCTGGCCGCGGCAGGAACGGGAGCTGGCCCGCACGGAACGGCTGGAACTCCAGCAATTGCTGGCCCAGCGCGGCTTCTACAAGGGCACCCCGGACGGCCAGTTCGGCGGCCAGACCCGGGAGGCCTTGCGTAACTTCCAGGCCTCGATCGGGGTCCCCGCGGACGGTTTTGCCTCCTCCGACGTGCTGGAACGGCTGCGCGGACGGTGAAATCGCGCCGAAAGTAACCCTGAACAGGGGTTTTGCGTGCCGGCCTTGACGAGGGCGGCGGTTCCCCGGTGTATGGCCAAAGAATCTGCGAGAGAATCTGCAATAGAATCTGCCCGTTTGGCGCCTGATTCCGCTATTATATCGAGCCACTTCCAGACCCGTTGCGGGTGCCCGAGATCGCATGTCGAAGAAGTCCCTGTTCAAGGCGCTGACCGAGACCGGCCCGCTGATCGCGCTGGGGACGGCGCTTGCGATTCTGGTATCGGTCGCAGGACCCGCCTCGGCGCAGTTCTTCAACTTCCCCGGCTTCGGCGGCCCGCCGCAGCGTTCGGCCCCGCCGCCGCGTCAAGGCGGAGGTGGCGGCTGGTTCGGCGGCGACTTCTTCGCACCGTTCCAGCAGCAACAGCCGCAGGCGCCGCGCCAGGATTTCTCGCGCGCGCCGGCACCTAGCAAGCGTGACACCATTGCCGACAAGAACGTGCTGGTGATCGGCGACGCCATGGCGGACTGGCTCGCCTACGGCCTGGAAGACGCCTACAGCGAGCAGCCCGACATGGGCGTGATCCGCAAGCACAAGACCACGTCCGGCCTGATCAAGTACCAGCCCAAGGGCGAACCTTCGGACTGGGCGGCGGCGGCCAAGGGCATCCTCGAGACCGAGAAGCCTGACGTCATCGTCGTCATGCTCGGCCTCAACGATCGCATCTCGATCCGCGAGCCGGTGACTGAGAAATCCGACAAGGCTTCGGACAAGGACAAGAAGAACGACAAGGGCGCGCGCGCCAAGCCGCAAGGAAAGCCTGACGCGAAACCCGGCGACGCCAAGCCCGACACCGCGGCGAAGCCGGACGACAAGCCGGCCGATGCCGACCTGCCTCAGGATGACGCCGACAACGCCGACGCGCCGCAGGTCGCTGCTCCCGAGAAGACCGCACGCAACCCGAACGGCCTCTACGAATTCCGCGACGACCGCTGGGTCGAGCTCTACGGCAAGAAGATCGAGGAGCTGGCCAACGTCCTGAAGGCCAAGGGCGTGCCGGTGCTCTGGGTCGGCCTGCCCGCGATCCGCGGCCCCAAGGGCACGGCGGACATGCTGTTCCTGGATTCGCTCTATCGCGAGGGCGCGGCCAAGGCCGGCATCACCTATGTCGATGTCTGGGACGGCTTCGTCGACGAAGCCGGCCGCTTCCTCCAGAAGGGTCCGGACTTCGAGGGCCAGATCCGTCAGCTCCGCACCTATGACGGCGTCTTTTTCACCAAGCCCGGCGCGCGCAAGCTGGCGCATTATGTCGAGCGCGAAATCACGCGCCTGCTCGCAGGCCGCTCCGGCCCGATCGCGCTGCCGAGCGAGCCGGCAACGCCCGACACCAGCGTCGAGCCCGGCAAGCCCGCGCCGCGTCCGCTCGCCGGCCCGATCGTGCCGCTAGTCGCGGCCTCGATCTCGACCGATCAATTGCTGGGCGGCCCGGGCTCGCGTCCCGCTGCCGTCGATGCGCTCGCTGCCAAGACGATGGTGAAAGGCGAGCCGCTGACGGCCCCCGCAGGCCGTGCCGACGATTATGCCTGGCCGCGCCGCGAAGTCGGCCGCGAGCAGGCCAAGGGCGATACGCCGATGGCCACGACGACGCCCGACGGCGGCGCTGCTGCTCCCGGCGCGCCGGGCGCGGCGGCGGCTGCGATCGCGCCGCCAAAGCTCGCACCGAAGAAGCCGCCGGTGGTGCAGCAGCCGGCCCAGGCGACGCCGTCGTTCCGTGATTTCTTCGGCTTCGGCTCGCCGCAGCCGGCACCGCGTCAGCTGGCGCCGGCGCCAGGGCCGCGCAATCCAGCTCAAAACCCCGCGATCCCGCGTCCGCCGGGCAATGTCGGCCGATCGGCGGAAGTGATCCGGTAGCTGGATTTCTGATGTGATGCGATTCCGGGCGCGTGAAGCGCGAGCCCGGAATGACGAGGCGGGGTGGCTCAGCCGTAATAGCGCCAGCGCGGCGGCGGGCGGCGTGCCGGCCGTGACATCAGCAGCGCGAGCGCGAAGCCGATGCCGCCAGCGACGAGCAGTGCGCCGAGCGGATTGTCCTGCACCTTCCTGGCAATCGCCTGCGAACCATCGCGGAAGGTCTCGCCGCTGTTGTCGTAGGCATCCTTGGCGTAGCCGGCCGCGGTCTCGCTGGCCTCACGCACGGCGTCCTTGGCCTGGCCGTAGAGATTCTGCACGGTGCCGGCAGCCTCGCGCGCCTTGCCCGACGCCTGTGTCTGCGCATCGCCCGCCAGATCTCCGACTGCGCCTTCCGCGCGGCCAGCGAATTCCTTGGCCGATCCAACAATTCGATCCTTGTCCATGTGGTCCTCCTCGGGGGTCAGCCGGAGTAACCGATCAGGCGCAGCGCAGTTCCAATCGCCTAGAGCAATCGCCTAGAGAATGAGCCCGCCATCGACGACCAGCGTCTGGCCGATGATGTAGGACGACAGCGGCGATGCCAGAAACAGCGCCGCGCCCGCCATGTCAGCCGGCGTGCCCAATCGCCGCAGGGGAATGCGCGACAAGGCACCTTCGAGCCGCTTGGGATTGTCGGTCGTGACCTTCGTCATTTTGGTATCGACGAGGCCGGGCGCGATACCGTTGACGCGAATGCCGTCCTCGGCCCAGGCCTCCCCTAGCGTGCGCGTCAATCCGACCGCACCGGTCTTCGAGGCGTTGTAGGCGGGATTGCCCATGGTGGAATGATAGGCCGCGGTCGAGGACACCATGATCAGCGCGCCCTTCGCATCCCGCAACATGGAATGAAACCGCGTCGCGCACGCCATCAGGCTCATCAGATTGACCTCGACGACCTTGCGGAAGCCGGTCATCTCGAACTCGCCGCGGCGATAGATCACAGCGCCTTGCGCAAGCACGAGGATGTCGAGACGATCGAAGGACGGCCTGAAGGCTTCGATCGCAGCGGGATTGCTGACGTCGAGCTGCGCGTAAGCAATGCCGGTGAGATCGGAGCCTTCCTCAGCCGAATATTCCGTTGCGTGAGCACGCGTGCCGCAGACCGCGACATGCGCGCCCCTGGCGCGAAAGGCTTGCGCGATGCCGTTGCCGATTCCGCTGGAACCGCCGACGACCAGCACCTGCTTGCCCGAAAAATCCAGCTCGTTCGCCATCGCGACCTCCCCTTTTATTTTGCTTGTTTGACCTGTCTGCGGATCGATGCCAGCCTTGTCAATCTCATAACAAGAAACAGAAGGACGCGAGGAAACAGCATGTCCGAATTCAAACAGCTGAGCCGGTCCGTGAAGGGCCTGACCGCTCTCGTGACCGGCGCGGCCAGCGGCATGGGGCGCGCGACGGCGCGCGTGTTCGCCATCGAGGGTGCGAACGTCGCGGTGACCGATTACGACGAGCAAGGCGCGATAGCCGTCGCGAAGGAGATCGCAGCGAGCGGCGGGTCGGCGAAGGCCTGGAAGCTCGATGTCGCCGACGGCGGCGAGATCAAGCGCGTGGTCCATGACGTTGCAGCGCATTTCGGCGGGCTCGACATCGTCGTCAACAATGCCGGCATCTCCGTGCGTGTCGCGATCGATGACGAGACGTACGAAGATGCCTGGGCCAGGGGCATCGCCGTGATGCTGACGGCGCATCCGCGCATCATCCGCGCCGCGCTGCCTCACTTGCGCAAATCGAAGAGCCCGCGCATCGTCAACATTGCCTCGACCGAGGCGCTCGGCGCCACCGCGCTGCACAGTCCCTATTCGGCGGCGAAGGGCGGCGTGGCGAGCCTGACCCGCTCGCTCGCGGTCGAGCTCGGCCGCGACGGCATCACCGTCAACTGCATCTGCCCGGGTCCGATCCACACCGCGATCACCGACCGCATCTCGGAGGAGCACAAGACCATCTACGCCAAGCGCCGGACGGCACTCGGCCGCTACGGCGATCCCGAGGAGGTCGCGCACATGACGCTGAGCCTGTGCCTACCGGCCGCGTCGTTCCTGACCGGCGCGGTGATCCCGGTCGACGGCGGCCTGATGGCGCGCAACGCGTAAGAGGTATGCTGAGCAAGCGTTGACATCTGCGGTTGCCGGAGTAGCTTTTTTGTCAACAGAGCGGGAGCAACCGCTCGCGGTCCGCGGGAGAAAACGCCATGACGATCGCCATCCGGCAGCTTCAGACGCATTTTGTCGGCGAGGTTTCCGGCCTCGATTTGCGAAAGCCGCTCACGCCGGATGAGGCCCGCGAAGTCGAGTCCGCCATGGACAAATACGCGGTGCTCGTTTTCCACGACCAGGACATCACCGACGAGCAGCAGATGGCTTTCGCGCTGAACTTCGGCCAGCGCGAGGACGCGCGCGGCGGCACGGTCACCAAGGAGAAGGACTACCGGCTGCAATCCGGCCTGAACGACGTCTCCAATCTCGGCAAGGACGGCAAGCCGCTGGCCAAGGACAGCCGCACGCACCTGTTCAACCTCGGCAACTGCCTCTGGCACTCCGACAGCTCGTTCCGTCCCATTCCCGCAAAATTCTCGCTGCTGTCGGCGCGCGTGGTGAACCCGACGGGCGGCAACACCGAATTCGCCGACATGCGCGCGGCCTATGACGCGCTCGACGACGAGACCAAGGCCGAGATCGAGGACCTCGTCTGCGAGCACTCGCTGATGTATTCGCGCGGCTCGCTCGGCTTCACCGAGTACACCGACGAAGAGAAGCAGATGTTCAAGCCGGTGCTGCAACGCCTCGTGCGCACCCATCCCGTCCACCGCCGCAAGTCGCTGTATCTCTCATCGCATGCCGGCAAGATCGTCAGCATGAGCGTGCCGGAGGGACGGCTGCTGTTGCGCGATCTCAACGAGCACGCGACACAGGCCGAGTTCGTCTACGTCCACAAATGGAAGCTGCATGACCTTGTGATGTGGGACAACCGCCAGACCATGCACCGCGTCCGCCGCTACGACCAGTCCCAGCCCCGCGACATGCGCCGCGCGACGGTGGCGGGGACGGAGCCGACGGTGCAGCGGCAGGCGGCGGAGTAGGCGCTACTCAGCAATCGGTGTCGTCGCCCGGCTTGACCGGGCGATCCAGTATTCCAGAGGCAGCAGTGAAAGAATCGAGAAGCTGCGGCGTACCGAATGCCCCGGTCAAGCCGGGGCATGACAGCGGAGGCTGAGGCACGACAGCCGACGACGGCACACCAGCTACGCGTGCCCTGCCTCGTTCGAGAGCATGCCGGGATCGATGCCGATCTTGCGAAGCGCGCGGCCGTATTTTTCGTCGACGTCGTCGCCGAAGATCAGGTCCGCATCCGCATCGCAATGCAGCCAGCCGTTGCTCTGGATCTCGGTCTCGAGCTGGCCCGGCGCCCAGCCGGCATAGCCGAGCGCGAGGATGGCGTGCTTGGGGCCGGAGCCGTTGGCGATCGCGCGCAGGATATCGACGGTTGCGGTGAGGCAGACGCCGTCGTCGATCCGGAGCGTCGCGTTCTCGATGTAGAAATCGCTGGAATGCAGCACGAAGCCGCGCCCGGTATCGACCGGGCCGCCGCGCAGCACCTTCATGCTTTCGGCGTTCTCCGGCAGCTTGATGTGCTCGCCCTTCCTGATGATGCCGAGCTGCTCCAACAGCTCGGGGAAGTCGATGCTGCCGGCGGGATGGTTGACGATGATGCCCATCGCGCCTTCGGCCGAATGGGCGCAGAGATAGATCACCGAGCGCTCGAAGCGCGCATCGCCCATCACGGGCATGGCGATCAGGAGGCGGCCGTCGAGGTAGCCGGCCGAACTGGGGGGCGCGGGACCCGTGCTGCGGGTGCTTTCGCCCGTCCTCTTGCCTGTGGGAGCCATCGGTGAAGCACTCCGGTTTCAATTCCTATCCTGATGTTGGGCCCGGCCGCTGTCAAATCAAGGCTTGCAGAGACTTGATTCGAGTGCATCCATCACAAGCAATTCAATGGTTTGACCCGGGTTGCCCCTGTAAAGACGTACCATGCTCACAAGAGTTCCCCTGCGTGCGGCGATCGGCGTCGCGACAACCCTGCTTGCGTCGTCACTGGCCCTCGCAGCCCGCGCCGACGACGCCTCGCCCTGGCAGCACGACGGACATTCCGCGGTGCGCCTATTGGCGGGATCACGCAGCGGCGCCGTGCTGCTCGGCGGTATCGCCTTCCAGCTCCAGCCGGGCTGGAAGACGTACTGGCGTACGCCCGGGGATTCCGGCGTACCGCCGCGGTTCGACTTCTCGAAATCGGAGAATGTCGAGGCTGTGACGATCATGTGGCCGGCGCCGCTGAAGTTCGACGACGGCGCGGGCGGCCATTCGATCGGCTATCACGACCAGATCGTGCTGCCCTTGCGCATCGTCGCCAAGGCCGCCGACAAGCCGGTGACCTTGCGCGCCGAGATCAACTACGCGGTGTGCGAAAAGCTCTGCATTCCCGTCGAGGCCAGCGCCGAGCTCGGCTTCAACAGCGTCGCCTCGACCGAGGACGCCAACCTGCGTGCAGCGCTCGACACCGTGCCGAAGCCCGCCAATATCGGCGACCCCAATCCGTTGACGATCCGCGACGTCAAGCGCGACGGGCCCAAGAACGTGGTGGTCGACGTCGTCGCGCCGGCGGATGCGCGCAAGGTCAATCTGTTCGTCGAAGGGCCGACGCCGGATTGGTCGCTGCCGATTCCCGCGCCGGTCGAGCCCAGCCCGCCCGGCGTGAAGCGCTTCTCCTTCGAGCTCGACGGGCTGCCGCCGGGCGCCAAGCCCGACGGGGCGGCGCTGAAGTTCACGCTAGTCGGGCCGGAGAAGTCGTATGAGTTCAACACGAATTTGGAGTGATGGTCGTCCTGGACAAGCGTAGCGAAGCGGAGCGCCGATCCAGGACCCATTACCCCTGGGAGCAGTCGTGACGCGAAGCTGCTAACCCCGGGCCTTCGCCAAACTTCTCCCTGGGGTAATGGGTCCTGGCTTTCGCCAGGACGACGACGGAAAGCACCCAACCGAATCTTAACGAATGGTTGCTAATTCCCAAGGCTGCTGCAGCAAGGCTGCCGTGGCATGCGGAACGCCCTGGGGATTTTCGAATTGGCCGTGATGGATGCACAACCCGCAACGACCGGACCGGACGGGCTGATCGCGCGGCTGCGGGCTAGGCTCTCGGGCGGATCGAGCGAAGCGTCGCTGACGCGGCGGCTGGCCGGCACCATCTTCATCATCCGCGTCATCAGCGCGGGCCTTGCCTATTTTTCGCAGGTTCTGCTCGCGCGCTGGATGGGCACGTCCGACTACGGCATCTACGTCTATGTCTGGACCTGGGTGCTGCTGCTCGGCAGCATGATGGATTTCGGCATCTCGGCCTCCGCACAGAAGATCATTCCGGAGTATCGCACCGACGGCGAGCATGCGCTGCTGCGCGGCTTTCTCTCCGGCAGCCGCTGGCTGACCTTTGCCGTCTCCGCGCTGGTGTCGCTCGGCCTCGCCGGCATCGTCAGGCTGCTGTCGCCCTGGATCGATCCGGCCGAGGCGCTGCCGCTTTATATCGGCTGCATGACGCTGCCCGCCTTCGTCGTCGCCAACACCCAGGACGGCATCGCCCGCTCGCATGACTGGATGCAGCTCGGCCTGATGCCGCAATTCATCATCCGCCAGGCGCTGATCATCGGCATCACGGCTTCTGCCTTCCTGCTCGGCTATCATATCGGCGCGGTCGCCGCGATGGTCGCGAGCCTGGGTGCGGTGTGGATCGCAATGACCGGGCAGATGGTGGTGCTGAACCGTAAGCTCGCCGGCCATATCGAGCCCGGGCCGAAGGCCTATGACATCAGCGGCTGGCTCGCCGTCTCGCTGCCGATCCTGCTGGTGGAGAGCTTCTATCTGCTGCTGTCCTACACCGACGTGCTGGTGCTTCAGCAGTTCCGCCCCTCCGACGAGGTCGGCGTCTACTTCGCGGTGGTGAAGACGCTGGCGCTGGTCTCGTTCATCCACTACGCGATGTCGGCGACGACCGCGCACCGCTTCGCCGAATACAATGCGCTGGGGGACAAAGCGCGCCTGTCGGCCTATGTCGCACATGCCATCAATTGGACGTTCTGGCCGTCGCTGGCGGCGACCATCGTGCTGCTCGCGTTCGGCAAGCCGCTGCTCTGGCTGTTCGGGCCGCAATTCACGGTCGGCTACGACATCATGTTCGTCGCCGCGATCGGGCTGGTCGTGCGCGCCGCCATCGGCCCGGTGGAGCGGCTGCTCAACATGCTCGGGCAGCAGAAGATCTGCGCGCTGGCCTATGCGCTGGCCTTCGTGATGAACGTCGTGCTCTGCGTCGCGCTGGTGCCGCGCTTCGGCGGCCATGGCGCCGCGGCCGCGACCTCGATCTCGCTCAGCTTCGAGACGGTGCTGCTGTTCTGGATCGTGCGGCAGCGCCTCGGCCTGCATGTTCTGGCGTTTGGAAAATAACCGCTCGCCTGCCCTGCCCCTTGGGGAACGCCTATTGCGTGACAGGCTCGGAAACGAGGCGAAACGACTGCCATTCGCCGGCCGGTAGCATGATTTTTCTTATTTGGTCCAAGAGGTTGCCTCCCAGGGAAAATTTATTCTACGTCATATTGCCCAACTGACGAGATAAACCTAAGATTCCCCAGACCATGATTGATCCGCTTTACGTCGCCTCGGGTTTTGGCGTCGGCCTGCTTGTCGGGATGACCGGCGTGGGTGGCGGCTCGTTGATGACACCGCTGCTGATCCTGCTGTTCGGCGTCCATCCGTCCACCGCTGTCGGCACCGACCTGCTTTATGCCGCCGCCACCAAGACCGGCGGCAGCGTGGTGCATGGCTGGTCGCGCAGCGTGCACTGGCCGGCGGTGCTTCGGCTCGCCTGCGGCAGCCTTCCGGCAAGCGCGCTGACGCTGCTCGTGCTGTGGCAGCTCGATCTCAGGAGCGATGCCGAGCGCAGCCTCGTCAATCTGGTGCTGTGCTTCGCCCTGCTGCTGACCGCAACGTCCCTGATCTTCCGCAAGGCGATCATGGAACGCTACCGCAGGAAGCGGGAGCGCGTCGACGAGCGCACCACGGCGATTGCGACCGTGGTCACGGGAATCGTGCTCGGTGTGCTGGTGTCGATTTCGTCCGTCGGCGCCGGCGCGGTCGGCGTGACCGTGCTGCTGCTGCTCTACCCGCGCCTGCCGATGGCGACCATCGTCGGCTCCGACATCGCCCATGCGGTGCCGCTGACGCTGGTCGCGGGCATCGGACATTGGGCGCTTGGTGACGTCGATTGGGGGCTGATGGGGGTGCTGCTGCTGGGCTCGCTGCCCGGCATCATCGTCGGCAGCTTCAGCGCGACGCGAGTCCCCGAGACGGTGCTGCGCCTGACGCTTGCCAGCGTGCTGTTCGTGGTCGCCGGCAAGATCATGTTTGCGGAGCTGAACCTGTCATCCGCGTTCGTGACGGCGCTGGCCTGGACGCATTGAACGGAAACGTCGTGCGAGAACTCGTAGGGTGGGCAAAGCGAAGCGTGCCCACCGCCTTTCGTCAATCTGAGAAAGTATGGCGGGCACGGCGCTGACGCGCCTTTGCCCACCCTACGGCATCGAGTGCCTACTCCGCCGTCCAGCCGCCGTCGATCGAGAGGTTGGTGCCGGTGATCTGCGCGGCATCGTCGCTGCACAGGAACAGCGCCAGTGCGGCGACCTGCTCGGAGGTGACGAACTCCTTGGTCGGCTGGGCGTCGAGCAGCACGTCGTTGATGACCTGCTCACGCGTGAGATTGCGCGCCTTCATCGTGTCGGGGATCTGCTTCTCGACCAGCGGCGTCCAGACATAGCCGGGGCTGATGCAGTTGCAGGTGATCTTGTGGGTCGCGACTTCCAGCGCCACGGTCTTGGTAAGACCGGCGATGCCGTGCTTGGCCGAGACGTAGGCCGACTTGAAGGGCGAGGCGACCAGCGAGTGCGCCGACGCCGTGTTGATGATGCGACCCCAGCCCTTCTTCTTCATGCCGGGCACCGCGGCGCGAATGGCATGGAAGGCCGAGGACAGGTTGATCGCGATGATCTGGTCCCATTTCTCCGGCGGGAATTCCTCGATCGGCGAGACGAACTGGATGCCGGCATTGTTGACGAGGACGTCGACCGAGCCGAAGGTCTTCTCGCCGAGCGCGATCATCCCGGCGATCTCGGCCGGCTTGGTCATGTCGGCGGGCGAGTAGATCGCCTTCCCGCCGAAGTCCGCCTCGATCTTCGCACGTTCCTTCTCGATGTCCTCGGCCGAGCCGAAGCCGTTGATGACGACGTTGGCACCGGCCGCCGCGAAGGCACGCGCATAGGCGAGCCCGATACCGCTGGTCGATCCGGTCACGACGGCGTTCTTGCCTGACAGACTACCCATTCTATTCGCTCCTTTTTGCCGGGGGCGCGGAGACGTCCCCCGTGAGATCGTAGGTCACCATGGTCTCGCCGGATTGCGGCTGATCGAGCCTGTCCTTGTGGCGCATCGAGAGATGCACGTCGCGCACGCCGGCTTCCCAATGCTCGACCATGGCCACGTGCGAGAAATCATAGTCCTTGGACGAGGATTCGTAGTTCTTGCTGCGGTAGATCAGGTGCACCACGGTGACCGTGCTCTCACGAGATGCCTTCGCAAGAAATTCGACGGAAGGGTCGTTCTTGAGATAATCGGGCAATTTGGAAATCAGGTCGCGCACCGCCCTGCGGGCGTTGTGGATCTGCTTGTTCTTGTCGGTGTTCATCCGCGTGCGGCTGGAGAAGCGGATGTCCTTCTCGCGCTCGGTGGCCTCTAACAGCGAATTCGGCAGGTCGCCGCGGGCGCTGAACAGATCCACCTGGAAGATCAGCATGTCGCGAGCCAATTCGGCATCGAGCACGTAGTCGAGCGGCGTGTTGGAGGCGATGCCGCCGTCCCAGTAATGCTCGCCGTCGATGACGACGGACGGAAAGCCCGGCGGCAGCGCGCCGGAGGCCATGATGTGCTCGGGACCGATCTTCTTGCCGAGTTTCTTGAACTCGTAATTGTCGAAATATTTGAAGTTGCCGGAGGTGACGCCGACGGCGCCGACGGAGAAGCGCGTCTTGAGGTCGTTGATGCGGTCGAAATCGACCAGACGCTCCAGCGTCTTCTTCAGGGGCGACGTATCGTAGTAGCTTTCCGCCTCGGGATGGCCCGGCGGCCACATCGGCGCGGGCGGGACGCGCGGGACGAAGAAGCCGGGGACGCCGAAGGTCGCGATCAGCGCGGCGCTGGTAGAGTTGAACAGCTCGCGGCTGTGGTCGCTCTTGCCGATCGGCTTCCACGGCACCGGCGCCGAGACCATCTCCCAGAATTCCTTCATCCGCTTGACGCGGGTGTGGCCCTCATTGCCGGCGATGATGGCGGCGTTGACCGCCCCGATGGAGATGCCGGCGACCCATTCGGGCTCGAAGCCATAGCCGCACAGCGCCTGATAGGCGCCGGCCTGATAGGAGCCGAGCGCACCGCCGCCCTGCAACACCAGGACACGTTGCGCATTTGCGGGGACGCTGGCGGTTTCCGGGCTGGTATGATCTGTCATGCGGGAACAATAGCAGATGGCGAGCGACCGTGGCGACAGTTCGCCGCGGCGTCAATGCATCCCGGGATCAAGTCTGGCTTATCGGGGATCCGTCGAGGCCAGGATCATGGTCCAGAACACCTTGTACTTGGTGCCTGGAGCATAGCCCGCCGCGATGCCCAATTTTGTGACACCGCTCTTGAGCATGTTCGCCCGGTGCGGGGGCGAGTCGCGCCAGCCGGAAAACGCTTCCGCCAACGTATGATAGCCGGCCGAGACGTTCTCGACCGCCACGCTGGCCGGATAGCCGCCGGCACTGAGGCGCTTGGCCAGGGGCGCGCGAACGTCATGGTCCATCTTGTTGGCCGCCGCCATCGCCTGGGACTGGGATTCGGCGAGCCGCATCAAGTCGGGGTCGATCACGACGGTGCCGAGCCCATTGTTCTGGCGGTATTGCGAGATCATCACCGCGGCCGCCGGCGCGTCGAGCTTGGCGCCCGGGGTCGCCATATCGGCATACATCGACGGCTGCTGGACCGGTGCTTCGTTGCCGGCACAGCCGGCGAGCAGCAAAGTAATGAGTATTGCGGCCGCAGCGCGCATGAATCGGGGCCCCCAAATGAAGGGCCGTTGTTGCATACCAACCGTGGCTGAAAGGTGAATTTTGAGGAAAATCGACGCAAGTCGTTCCGGGGCGATGCGAAGCATCGAACTAGGGTGCGCAATTGCGCACCTGAGAATCTCGAGATTCCCCGGTGCGCAACTGCGCACCTGAGGTCTGGTCCTTCGGACCATCCCGGAATGACGGGGCGTTAACCCGCGAATATCCGGTAGCGGCGGGGCTCGAGGCCGACCCTGTCTCCGGCGCGGAGTTCCTTGTCGCGGGGAGCGTCGATCTCGATGGTTTCGCCGCCGAACAGCGCCACCTCGGCCCGCTGCACCGGGCCAAAATTCCGGACATGCCGCACGGCGCCCTCGAAGGCGCCACTGCCGGGCGGACCGACCAGCATGTCATGTCGCCGCACGAACAGTCGCGACGCGCCAGGCGCAAGTCCGTCCGCCGCAAGCCGGAGCGGCCGCTCGCCGAGCCGGACCACGCCGTCGTCAATCCTGACCGGGAGCTCGATGGATTCGCCGATGAAGCCGTGGACAAAAGCAGTCGCCGGGCTTTCATAGACGTCTTCGGGCGAGCCGATCTGCTCGATCCTGCCCTTGTCCATCACCACGACGCGGTTGGCGACTTCCAGCGCCTCCTCCTGGTCATGGGTGACGAAGATCGAGGTGACGTTGATCTCGTGATGCAGCGAGCGCAGCCATTTGCGCAGTTCTTTCCGCACCTTCGCATCGAGCGCGCCGAACGGCTCGTCGAGCAACAGGATGCGCGGCTCGATCGCGAGCGCGCGGGCGAGCGCGATGCGCTGGCGCTGGCCGCCCGAGAGCTGGCTCGGATAGCGGTCGGCAAGCCAGTCGAGCTGCACGAGATCGAGCAGCTCCTTCACCCGGGCGCGGATCCTGGCTTCCTCTTTCCGGACCGCGCGCGGCTGCACGCGCAGGCCGAAGGCGACATTCTCGAACACCGTCATGTGGCGGAACAGCGCATAGTGCTGGAACACGAAGCCGACGTGCCGCTCACGCGCGCCCTGCGCCAGCGCGTCCTCGCCGTTGAAGGAGACCTCGCCCGAGTCGGGCCAGTCGAGGCCGGCGATGATGCGCAGCAGCGTGGTCTTGCCGGAGCCCGAAGGCCCGAGCAGCGCCAGCAGCTCGCCATTGTCGACCTTGAGGTTGACGCCGTCGAGGGCGGCAAAGCTGCCGAACTTCTTGACGAGATTCCTGACTTCAATGGTCACTTGCGTCCTGTCCTTCGTCCAGATGACGTTCGAGAACGGTTTTTGCGATCAGCGTGATCAGCGCCAGCATCGCCAGCAGCGAGGCGATCGCGAACGCGGCGACGAACTGGTACTCGTTGTAGAGGATCTCGACCAGCAGCGGCATGGTGTTGGTCTCGCCGCGAATGTGGCCCGACACGACCGACACCGCACCGAACTCGCCCATCGCGCGCGCGTTGCAGAGCAGGACGCCGTAGAGCACGCCCCATTTGATGTTCGGCAGCGTGACGCGGAAGAAGGTTTGCAGGCCCGAGGCGCCGAGCGAGATCGCGGCTTCCTCTTCCTGCGTGCCCTGCTCCTGCATCAGGGGGATCAGCGCGCGCGCCACGAAGGGGAAGGTCACGAAGGTGGTCGCGAGCGCAATGCCGGGCACAGCGAACAGGATCTGGATGTCGTGATCCCTAAGCCAGCCGCCGAAATAGCCCTGCGCGCCGAACAGCAGCACGAAGACGAGACCCGAGATCACCGGGCTCACCGAGAACGGCAGGTCGATCAGCGTGATCAGGAAGGTCTTGCCGCTGAACTCGAACTTGGCGATGGCCCAGGCGGCGACGAGGCCGAATACGAGATTGAGGCCGACCGAGATCGCGGCGACCAGCAGCGTCAGCTTGATCGCTGACAACGCCTCCGGGTCGGCGAGCGCGGAAAGATAGGCCAGAATGCCTCTCGAGAACGCCTGCGCGAACACGACGACCAGCGGCGACACGACGAAGACGGAGAGGAACAGCACCGCCAGCGTGATGATGGCGATGCGCACCGCGCGCGGTTCGGTGCGAAGGTTGTCCTGCGCGGCCGCCGCATGCGCGCGCGCCCTGGCGTCCGAGGCCGAGAGCGAGACGGAATCTGCCATCTGCATCGTCATCGCATCCGCCCTCAGCGCGCCGGGATCCGGCTCTGCGCCCAGCGCTGGAGCCGGTTGACGGCGAAGATAATGACGAAGGAGACGACGAGCATGACCACCGCAATGGCGGTCGCATCGGCGTAGCGGAATTCGGAGAGCCGGATCACGATCAGCAATGGCGCGATCTCGGAGACGTTCGGCAAATTGCCGGCGATGAAGATCACCGAACCGTATTCACCGACCGCGCGGGCGAAGGCGAGCGCGAGGCCCGTGAGCAGCGCCGGCGCGAGCGAAGGCAGGATCACGCGGATGATGGTCTGCCAGCGGCTCGCGCCCAGGCTGCCCGCGGCCTCCTCGATCTCGGGGTCGAGATCCTGGAGCACCGGCTGCACGGTGCGCACCACGAAGGGGATGCCGATGAAGATCATGGCGACAAAGATGCCGACCGGCGTGAACGCCACCTTGATGCCAAGCGCGGCGAGCGGCGCGCCCAGCCAGCCCTTCTCGGCAAACAGCGCGGTCAGCGCGACGCCGGCGACCGCCGTCGGCAGCGCGAACGGCACGTCGACGATGGCGTCGAACAGGCGCCGGCCGGGAAACCGGTAGCGCACCAACGCCCAGACGATGATGCTGCCCATGACCAGATTGACGCAGGCCGCCGCGAAGGCGAGCCCAAACGAGACCCGCAGCGCATTCAGGGTGCGGCGGCTGGAGAGGATGTTCCAGAACTGCTCGGGGCTCAGCTCGAGCGATTTCAGGAACAGGCCGGCGAGTGGAATCAGGATGATGATGGATAGCCAGGAAAGCGTCAGCCCCATGGTGAGACCGAAGCCCGGCAATGTCCGGCGTCGTGCTGCTACAACTGCGCTCACCAGGCCCCCTGCTACAGCCTCCTAAGACAGCGCCCGATCAGTTCTTGTAGATCTGATCGAAAATGCCGCCGTCGGCAAAATGTTCCTTCTGCGCCTTGGTCCAGCCGCCGAAAACGTCGTCGATCGTGAACAGCTCGACCTTGGCGAACGAGTTTTCATACTTTTTGGCGATCGCGGCATCGCGCGGACGGTAGAAATTGCGCGCGGCGATCTCCTGGCCTTCTCTGGTGTACCAGTACTGAAGGTAGGCATCGGCGGCGTTGCGGGTGCCTTTTTTGTCGGCAACCTTGTCGACGATCGCGACCGGCGGCTCGGCCAGGATCGATAGCGGCGGCGCCACGATCTCGAATTTTTCCGGACCGAATTCCTTGAGCGCGAGATAGGCCTCGTTCTCCCAGGCGAGCAGCACGTCGCCGACGCCGCGCTCGACGAAGGTCACGGTGGCGCCGCGCGCGCCGGTATCGAGCACCGGCACCTGCTGGTAGAGCTTTCCGACGAAGTCCTTGGCCTTGTCGGCCGATCCGTATTTCTTATGCGCAAAGCCCCAGGCCGCCAGATAGTTCCAGCGCGCGCCGCCCGACGTCTTCGGGTTGGGCGTGATCACGGCGACGCCCGGCTTGAGCAGGTCGTCCCAGTCCTTGATGCCCTTCGGATTGCCCTTGCGCACCAGGAACACGATGGTGGACGTGTAGGGTGATGAATTCTGCGGCAGACGCTTCTGCCAGTCGGCCGTAATGAGGCCCTTGCTCGCGATCGCATTGATGTCATAGGCGAGCGCGAGCGTCACCACATCGGCCTGCAATCCGTCGATCACCGCGCGCGCCTGCGATCCGCTGCCGCCATGCGACTGCTTGATCTCGACGCTCTTGCCGGTTTCCTTCTGATAGGCGTTCACGAACGCCTTGTTGAACTCGCCATAGAGCTCGCGCGTCGGATCGTACGATACGTTCAGAAGATTGATGTCAGCAGCGAGAGCCGAGCTTGCCAAGAAGCCTGTCGCCAGGAGGCCTGCCGCGAGCAGAACGATACGGCGCATCATGTCCATCTCCATTCACCTCAGCGACGTCGATGTCGCCGATGGCACACGGGCATAACTCGGGACAAACCGCTCCTAAGTCAACGGAACCGGATTTTCTTGTTCGCGGCGTCGCAGCCTGACTGTGCTACGAAGTCTTCATCGTGTGGATGCCGCATTCTGTCTTGGCCCGGCCGCGCCAGCGACCGGCGCGCACATCCTCGCCTTCGGCCGTTCTGCTGGTGCAAGGCATACACCCAACCGACAGGAAACCGGAGGCGGCCAGTGGATGACGCGGCAATTTGGCGCGGACGAAAATCGCCTCGAGTTCCTCGCGCGAAACGTTGGCGAAGGGGTTGAACTTCAACCGCGCGCCGTCGTCCTCGACCACCGGAATGTCGGCCCGCGCATTGCCCTGGAAGCGCTTGCGGCCGTTGATCCAGGCGTCGAACGGCTTCAGCGCGCGCGCCAGCGGCTCCACCTTGCGGATGCGGCAGCAGGCGTCGGGATCGGAGAACCAGAGGTCGCGGTCGGGATCCTCGCGCGACAGCGTCTCCTCCGCCGGCTTGATCGAGCGGACGTCCTTGAGCCCCAGCGTCGCGATCAGCGTGTCGCGATAGGCGAGCGTCTCCTCGAACAGCCAGCCGGTGTCGAGGAAGATCACGGGGATCGACGGATCGACGTCCGCCATCACCTTCAGAAGCGTCGCCGATTCCGTGCCGAAGGACGACACCAGCGCAAGCTTGTCGCGGCCGACCGCCTTCAGGGCCGCGGCGATGACCTCTGCGGGCGAGGCATCGCGCAAGGCGCGATCGAGTTCCGCGGCCGAGGGCAGCGCGGAAACGGACACCGGAGATACCTGAGGCGCGATTGCGTTCACGTGCCGACACCTTCTGAATGACGCAACTGCATGCGCCGGTGCAGCGCCGTGATCCGGCCGTCGCCGGTCGGCTGGTAGAACACCGAATAGCGCTTTGCGGTCTGCATGAAGGCTTCCGCGTCGGCCTGCTTCTTGACCTCGAAGGAATCGAAGCCCGCACGCAGCATGAACACGAACTGGTCGCGCAGCACCTGCCCGGTGGCACGCAGCTCGCCGCGATAGTTGTAGCGCTCGCGCAGCAGACGCGCCTGACTGTAGGCGCGTCCGTCGCGGAAGCTCGGGAACACCAGCGCAACGGCGGCGACCTTGCCGAGATACGGCACGAGCTCGTCGATGTCGCGATTGTTCGGCCAGATCACGCCGACCTTGCCGGCACGCTTGAGCAACGCATCGGCCTCACCGACGAAACGCTCGGCCGGCACCAGGATGTCGCCGCCCTCCGGCAGCGGCGTGTCGACCGCCAGCTTGACGAAGCTGTCGTCGACGATTTTTCCGCCATTAACGAGTGGCATAGACACGCTCCTTGAAGGGTTCGACGCCGAGGCGCTTCACCGTGTCGATGAACAGCTCCTCCGGGCGCTCGCGCAGCGCGAGATAGGCTTCCACGATGTCCTCGACGACGTCGGCGACCTCGTCGAACTTGACGCCGGGGCCGATCAGATTGCCGAGCGCGGCGCTCTCGTCGGCGCGGCCGCCGATGGTGATCTGGTAGACCTCCTCGCCGTTCTTCTCGACGCCGAGAATGCCGATATGGCCGACATGGTGATGGCCGCAGGCATTGATGCAGCCGGAGATGTTGATGTGCAGCCGGCCGATCAGGTTGGCAAGCTCGTGATTGGCGAAGCGCCGCGTCAATTCCTGCGCGATCGGGATAGAGCGCGCATTCGCCAGCGAGCAATAGTCGAGCCCCGGGCAGGCGATGATGTCGGTGATCAGATTGACGTTCGGCGTCGCCAGCCCGAGCTTGTCGAGCGCCTTCCACAACGCCGGCAGATCGCGCTTGGCGACATGCGGAAGCGCCAGGTTCTGCTCGTGACCGACGCGGATTTCGCCGAAGGAATATCTGTCGGCGAGATCGGCGAGCGCATCCATCTGCTCGGCGGTGGCATCACCCGGAGGCGCGCCGATCGGCTTCAGCGAGATCGTGACGATGGAATAGCCCGGGTTCTTGTGCGGGGCGACGGAGTTCTTGCGCCACGCCTCGAAATCGGGGTCGGCCGCGGCCTGCCGCAGCTCGTCCGGCATGTGCGGCAGCTTCTCGTAAGCGGGATAGATGAAGCGCGAGCGGATGTCCTCGATCACCTCGTCGTCGATCTGGAGCGAGGAGTTGCGGATGTGCTGCCACTCCTCCTCGACCTCGCGGGAGAATTTCTCGATGCCGAGCTCGTGCACCAGGATCTTGATCCGGGCCTTGTAGATGTTGTCGCGGCGTCCGTACTGATTGTAGACGCGCAGGATGGCCTCGATGTAGCTCAAGAGATCGCGGCCGTGCACGAAGTGCTTGATGGTCTTGCCGATGAACGGCGTGCGGCCGAGACCGCCGCCGACCAAGACCTCGAAGCCGGTTTCGCCCTTCTCGTTCTTGATCAGGCGCAGGCCGATATCGTGGACCTTGATCGCGGCACGGTCGTGGTCCGACGCGGTGATCGCGATCTTGAACTTGCGCGGCAGGAACGAGAATTCCGGATGCAGCGTGGTGTGCTGGCGGATCAGCTCCGACCAGATGCGGGGATCCTCGATCTCACCGGGCGCGACGCCGGCCCACTGGTCCGAGGTGACGTTGCGCATGTTGTTGCCGGAGGTCTGCATCGCGTGGATCCCGACCTCGGCGAGATCGGCCAGCGCGTCCGGCAGGTCCGACAGCTTGATCCAGTTGAACTGGATGTTCTGGCGCGTGGTAAAATGGCCGTAGCCGCGGTCGTATTTGCGCGCGACATGGGCAAGCGCCCGCAACTGGTTCGACGCCAGCGTGCCGTAGGGAATCGCGACGCGAAACATATAGGCGTGGAGTTGCAGATAGACGCCGTTCTGCAAGCGCAGCATCTTGAATTCGTCTTCGGTGAGCTCGCCCGAGAGACGGCGCTGCACCTGGTCGCGGAATTCCGAGACGCGCTCGTTGACCAGCGTGCGGTCGATTTCGTCGTAAGCGTACATGAAGAATGCCTTACAGCTCTGCCAACATTCAGACGGGCAAGCCGATCGTCACGCCATCGCGGCGAATCTGCTCACGCAGATTACCCGGCAGGATCTTGCCGGCCTCGTCGACTTGCACCGGGGCGATATAGGGGCCGATCGCGCCGACGTCATCGGCCACGGCCTCGGCGAGCAACGCTTTCGCTTCGTCCGAGTTTCGCACGATCGAGGCATCCGTCAGTTCCACGGACCAGCCCCTGGCAGCCGTGCGATAGACGACGACGCCGTCCCAGGTCCGGTTGGCGGTCACAACGGAGGGACCCGTAATTTTCAGCTTTTGTTGCAGAGGAGAGGTCATTCGGCAGCATCCAATAGGTCGGAGATGATTTGCTTGGGTGTCTGGCGGCGAAGCGAGCCGGCATGCCGGACCACGTCGCCGATGATGAGGATGGCGGGACCGCCATGGATCCGCCGCACGAGCTCGGGCAGGTCGCGCAGCGTGCCGATCGCGCCTTGCGCATCGGGCCGCGTGACGCGGGCGAACACACCGACCGGCGTTTCGGGCGAACGCCCCGCGGCGAACAGGCCTGCGCGCACGGCCGGCGCCGCGGTCATGCCCATGTAGACCACGACGGTCATTTTGGTGTCGGTGAGCGTCGACCAGTCCACGGCTTCCGCATCGCGCGCCTTGTGCGCGGTGAGGAAGGTGATGCGGGTCGCTTCATGACGATAGGTGAGCGGCACCTCGAAATCGGCGGCGCCGCCGAGCCCGGCGGTGATGCCGGGAATGATCGAATAGGCAACGCCCGCCGAGCGCAGCGCTTCGACCTCTTCGCCGCCGCGGCCGAACACGAAGGGATCGCCGCCCTTCAGCCGCACCACGCGCTGACCTGACTGCGCGGCCTCGATCATGCGCGTGTTGATGGCGTCCTGGCCGACGCCGGGCTTGCCGACGCGGCGGCCGACCGCAACGCGCGTCGTGTCGCGGCGGATGCGATCGAGAATTTCGGGCGAGACCAGCTCGTCATGGAAGACGATGTCGGCGTCCTGGAGCGCGCGCAGCGCCTTGATAGTGAGAAGATCGGGATCGCCCGGACCGGCGCCGACCAGCGCAACGGAGCCTTCCGGCTTGTCGGCACGCGCGAACGCGGCGGGATCGGCAATGGCCTTGAGCGCCGCGTCCGCCTCGCCCTTGCGGCCGGCGAGCACGGCACCACCGATCGGGCCGTCGATGACGCGCTCCCAGAAGCGGCGGCGCAGCGGAAACTCGGCAATGCGCTCGTTGATGGACTTACGGAAACCGCCGATGAACTCGGCGAGCTCGCCGATGCGCGCCGGCAGCAGCGCCTCGATCTTCTCGCGCACGCGCCGCGCCACCACCGGAGAGGTGCCGCCGGTGCCGACCGCGACCACGACATCGCCGCGATCGACGATGGCCGGGAAGATGAAGCTGGAATGCTCGAGATCGTCCATGACGTTGACCGGCAGGCCGAGCGCCTTCGCCCGCGCCGACATCGCAACGCCGACATCGCCCGCCCCGGCGCAGACGATCGCGATGACGCCTGAGAGATCGGCGATGAGCGGATCGCCGGTCGCGATGTCAACGCGCGCCGCGTCCTCGGAGCTAAGGCCCATGTCCTGATTGCCGTCGATCGCGTGCACGCGGACGCGCGCACCGGCCGCAGTGAGCACGCGCAGCTTGGCGCGCAAAAGCTCACCCGCACCGATGAGGACCACCGGACCGGCCTTGAGATCGAGGAACACCGGCAAGAACCGCATACGATACTCGCTTCCCCCACATCCGGGGTTGACTGGAATTATTTTCTATATATGTGTCGTTTCGAGCGCGCAAAGAGAAAATTTTTTCTTCTCTCCTGCGCTGCAACTATAGAATTTTCGCCTCCAAACGAAAAGTGGCAGAGATGCATCTTCTCAAGGACGATTCCGCAGCTGTCGGAGTGAGCAGCCCCGCCCTCACCAGGCGCTCGGGCTCGCAAGAATTTTCTGCTGATGTTGCGCCCAGCATGGACCATCTGGACCAGCTCGAGGCGCAGAGCATCTACATTTTCCGCGAGGCCTTCGCCCGCCTGAAGAAGATCGCCCTGCTGTGGTCGCTCGGCAAGGACTCCAACGTCATGATCTGGCTGGCGCGCAAGGCGTTCTTCGGCCGCATGCCGTTCCCGGCCCTCCATGTCGACACCGGCAAGAAGTTTCCGGAGATGTATCGCTTCCGCGATCATTACGGGAAGGAGTGGGATCTCGACCTGCGCGTCGAGCCCTGCCCGCCCATCGATGCCGTCGACCCAACGCTGCCGCCGGCCGCCCGTTCAGCCGCGCGCAAGACCGAAGGCCTCAAGATGGCACTCGGCAAATACGGCTTCGACGGCCTGATCGCCGGCATCCGCCGCGACGAGGAGGCCACCCGCGCCAAGGAGCGCGTGTTCTCGCCGCGCGGTCTCGAAGGCAATTGGGACGTGCGCGACCAGCCGCCTGAGTTCTGGGATCATTTCAACGCCTCGCCGCCGCAAGGCGCGCATTTGCGCATCCATCCGATCCTGCATTGGACCGAGGCCGACATCTGGGCCTACACCAAGCGCGAGAACATCCCGATCATCCCGCTCTATCTGTCGCAAAACGGCAAGCGCTACCGCTCGCTGGGCGATCAGGACATCACCAATCCGGTGAATTCGACTGCGTCGACCATCGAGGAGATCCTGGTCGAGCTCGAGCAGACCAAGGTGCCGGAGCGCGCGGGACGCGCGCTCGACCACGAGACCGAAGACGCCTTCGAGCGTCTGCGCGTCGCCGGCTATCTCTGACCTCAGGACGCAACGCGGCCATGAACATGATCGTCACCCCCGCTTCGCCCGCGACCCCGAACGGCACCACGCGCCCGCAGGTCCGCATCGTCATCGTCGGCCATGTCGACCACGGCAAGTCGACGCTGGTCGGCCGCCTCCTGCACGAGACCGGCAGCCTGCCCGACGGCAAGCTGGAGATGCTGAAAGCCGTCAGCGCGCGGCGCGGCATGCCGTTCGAATGGTCGTTCCTGCTCGACGCGCTCCAGACCGAGCGCGACCAGGGCATCACCATCGACACCACGCAGATCCGCTTCCGCACCAATTCGCGCGACATCGTGCTGATCGACGCGCCCGGCCATGCCGAATTCCTGCGCAACATGATCACCGGCGCCTCTCAGGCCGACGGCGCGGTGCTGATCATCGACGCGCTCGAGGGCGTGCGCGACCAGACCAGGCGGCACGGCTATCTCCTGCATCTGCTCGGCGTGAAGCAGGTCGCGATCGTCGTCAACAAGATGGACCGCGTGGATTTCTCCGCCGATCGCTTCCAGGCGATCAGCGACGAGATTTCCGCGCATCTCAACGGCCTCGGCGTGACGCCGACGGCCGTGATCCCGATCTCCGCGCGCGACGGTGATGGCGTCGCGACGCGCACCGACCGCATCGGCTGGTACAAGGGACCGACCGTGGTCGAGGCGCTGGACCAGCTCGAGCCGGCGCGCCCGCTGGAAGCGCTGGCGCTGCGGCTGCCGGTGCAGGCGATCTACAAGTTCGACGACCGCCGCATCGTGGCGGGCCGCATCGAATCCGGCAGCCTGGTTGCCGGGGACGAGATCGTGATCATGCCGGCCGGCAAGATCGCCAAGATCAAGACGGTCGAGAGCTGGCCGGCGACGCCGATTGCCGGACGGCAGGGCGCGGGCCGCTCGGTCGGCATCACGCTCGACCGCGAATTGTTCATCGAGCGCGGCGACATCGTCGCGCATGCGGGCAGTGCCCCGCGCGAGACGCGCCGCTTGCGCGCGCGCATCTTCTGGCTGCACGACAAGCCGCTGGCCAAGGGCGACCAGCTCCTGGTCCGCTGCGGGCCGAAGGAAAGCCGCGCCACCGTGGTGGCGATCGAGAAGGCGGTCGACCCGGGCGAATTGTCGAGCGTCGAGAACAAGGCGATCGGCCGCAACCATGTCGGCGAGATCGACATCTCTCTTTCGAATCCGATCGCCACCGATCCCTACACCGAGAATCCGCGCACCGGACGTCTGGTGATCGAGGTCTCCGGGCGCATCGCCGGCGGCGGTCTCGTGCTGTCGGTCGATGCCGGCCAGCGCGCCGTGCCGGTCGACATCGTGCCGGTGGAATCGGCGCTGCGGCTGGACGAGCGCTCGGCGCGCTACCGCCACAACGGCGCCGTGGTCTGGCTCACCGGCCTGCCGGCCTCCGGCAAGTCGACGCTGGCGAAGGCGCTGGAGCGGCGGCTGTTCACCAATGGCGGCTCCCCGATCCTGCTCGACGGCGACACGCTGCGCGCCGGGCTCAACAACGATCTCGGCTTCTCCGCCTCCGACCGCAGCGAGAACATCCGCCGTCTCGCCGAGGTCGCGACGCATCTCGCCCGCAACGGCCACATCGCGATCGTCGCCGCCGTCTCGCCCGCCCGCGAGGACCGCGCCACCGCGCGCCGCATCGCCGACACCGCGTTCCGCGAGATCCATGTCGCGACACCGGCCGGCGTCTGCGAGGAGCGCGATCCGAAGGGCCATTACAAGAAGGCCCGCGCCGGCGCGCTGGCGTCGTTCACCGGCATCGGCAACGACTACGAGACGCCGCAAGCGGCCGAGCTCGTGATCGACACGTCGACACGGACGGTCACTGAAACCGCCGACGAGATCGAACAGATGCTGAAGACCACCGGCGTGCTGTTCGACGAAGTCGTGGATCTCGCCGCGAATATTTGAGGCGCCGATTATCGCGAGTGTGCTTGCTGCCTCCGCGCATGCAGTGCGTTCCCTCCCCCCTTGCGGGCAGGGCAATCGCATATGGTGTGCACGATCGGCACTGGGCTCCCTCTCCCGCTTGCGGGGGAGGGTTGGGGTGGGGGTGTCTCCGCGTCGGGATTGTTGGGGATTGCGGATGACATCCCTGCGTGGCGAGAGCCCTCACCCGCCGCGCTCTGCGAGCGCGTCGGCCTCTCCCGCAAGCGGGAGAGGCGGAGCAAGCCCGCGGAAAATCCTCGTGAAATCCATATGCGATTGCCCTGCCCCTTGCGGGGGAGGGAGCGCAGTTGTGCGCTTGGCGCCCAGCCGGGCTCAAGCGTTTGTAAAACGAGCCGGCCCGCCCACCGCTTCTTGACATTTTGACAAACCCCCCAGGGGTCTTCTCACCGCCCCGATTTTGGGGCTAATAGGTCCCGAAAGCCGCCCCCTGTGGGCGCATTTTGCTGCTGTCGGGTCAAAAGCAGCCAAAAAACAGCCATTTCCAACAAGAAAGCCCATCATGAAACGCGTCGACGCCCACGGATTGAAGATCGCTCCTGTTCTGTTTGACTTCATCGCCAAGGAAGCGGCCCCGAAAACGGGGATCGCGCCGGATGCGTTCTGGGCCGGGGTTGCCGCCATCATCAAGGACCTTGGGCCGAAGAACCGGGCGCTGCTGGCGTTGCGCGACACGCTGCAGGCCAAGATCGACGACTGGCATCGCGCCAACAAGGGCAAGGCGTTCGACCTCAATGCCTATACCGCCTTCCTGAAGGAGATCGGCTATCTCGTCCCGGAGCCGGCGACGCAGAAGGTCGAGACCGCCAATGTGGACGAGGAGATCGGCAAGATCTGCGGCCCGCAGCTCGTCGTCCCCCTCACCAATGCGCGCTATGCGCTGAACGCGGCGAACGCCCGCTGGGGCTCGCTCTATGACGCCTTCTACGGCACCGACGCGATCCCCCACGATCCGTCCGAGAGCGGCAAGGGTTACAACAAGGCGCGCGGCGACAAGGTGATCGCGAAGGCCAAGGCCTTCCTCGACGCCGCCGTGCCGCTCGCGACCGGCAGCCACACCGACGTCACCGCCTACAGCATCGTCGCGGGCCAGCTCGCGGTGAAGCTGAAGAGCGGCAATGCAACCGCGCTGAAGAACGCCGCGCAGTTCGCCGGCTTCCAGGGCGATGCGGCCGCGCCGAGCGCGGTGCTGCTCGTCAACAACGGCCTGCATGTCGAGGTGACGATCAACCGCAACAGCGCGATCGGCAAGGACGATCCCGCCGGCGTCGCCGACATGGTCATGGAGGCCGCGGTCTCGACCATTCTCGACATGGAGGACTCGGTTGCCGCGGTCGACGCCGAGGACAAGGTGCTGGTCTACCGCAACACGCTCGGCCTGATGAACGGCACGCTCTCGGCCGACTTCGAGAAGGGCGGCAAGACGCTGACCCGTTCGCTCAACGCCGACCGCAGCTACAAGACGCCGGACGGCAAGGGCGAAGTGAAATTGCACGGCCGCAGCCTGCTGCTGATGCGCAATTGCGGTCACCACATGTTCACCGACGCGGTGCTGGACGAACAGGGCGAGGAGGTCCCGGAGGGCCTGCTCGACGCCGCCGTCTCCGGCCTGCTTGCGATCCACGACCTCAAGGGCAACTCGAAGGTCAAGAACAGCCGCACGGGATCTGCCTATATCGTCAAGCCGAAGATGCACGGCCCGGACGAGGTGTCGTTCACGTGCGAGATTTTCGACCGCGTCGAGAAGATGCTCGGCCTGCCGGAGAATACGCTCAAGGTCGGCATCATGGACGAGGAGCGGCGCACCACCGTCAACCTCAAGGCCTGCATCCAGCGCGCCTCCAAGCGCATCATGTTCATCAACACCGGCTTCCTCGACCGCACCGGCGACGAGATCCACACCTCGATGGAAGCCGGCCCCATGATCCGCAAGAACGAGATGAAGGCGCAGGCCTGGATCAAGGCCTACGAGGACTGGAACGTCGACATGGGCCTGATCGACGGCCTTCCCGGCCACGCCCAGATCGGCAAGGGCATGTGGGCCGCGCCCGACAAGATGGCGGACATGCTTGCGCAGAAACTCGCCCATCCGCAGGCCGGCGCCACCACCGCCTGGGTCCCCTCGCCGACCGCCGCGACGTTGCACGCGCTGCACTACCACCAGGTCAACGTCATCGCGCGCCAGGAGGAGCTGACCAAGGGCGGACCGCGCGCGAAGCTGTCCGACATCCTCACCATTCCGGTGTCGAAGTCGAACTGGGCGCCCGACGACGTCAAGCAGGAGATCGACAACAACTGCCAGGGCATCCTCGGCTATGTCGTGCGCTGGATCGACCAGGGCGTCGGCTGCTCCAAGGTACCCGACATCCACGACGTCGGCCTGATGGAAGACCGCGCCACCTTGCGCATCTCCAGCCAGCACCTCGCCAACTGGCTGCACCAGGGCGTGATCACCGAGGACCAGGTGATGGAATCGCTGAAGCGCATGGCCGTCGTCGTCGACAAGCAGAACGCGGGCGATGCCATCTACAAGCCGATGGCGCCCGCCTTCGACGGCGTCGCCTTCAAGGCCGCCTGCGACCTGATCTTCAAGGGCCGCGAGCAGCCGAACGGCTACACCGAGTACATCCTCACCGCGCGCCGCCGCGAGGCGAAGGCGGCGGGCTGAGCCCGGTCACCGAAATGTCAAAAGCCCCGGCGCGAGCCGGGGCTTTTTTGTTGGGCGAAACGTCACGGCGCGAGGAGGAACGGCTGCGCACCGCTCGCGTTGTCGGGCCATCAACCAACGGGAGATGGTCATGGATTGGAACCGCATCGAAGGAAACTGGAAGCAGTTCAAGGGATCGGCCAAGGAGAAGTGGGCCAAGCTCACCGACGACGACCTCAAACTGATCGAGGGCCGTCGCGAGCAGCTCGAAGGCCGGCTGCAGGAACGTTACGGCAAGGCCAAGGACCAGGTTCGTCAGGACGTCGACGACTGGCTCAAGACGCTGCACTAGCGTGCTCGGGAACGCAGACCAAGCCCCGGCTTTCGCCGGGGCTTTTCATTTGGAAACATCGTAGCGGCACGTCCGCTAGAACACCGTGAGATATTTCAACAGCGACACCACACCGATGATGATGACGACCACGCGCGCGATCTGCTTGGCGCGGCCGTCCATCGGCAACATGTTGATGAGATAGAGCACGAGAATGACGACGAGAAAGGTGACGAGTACGCCGACCAGCATCGCGAGGCCCCCTTCAGGCAGATTGCTAACGATAACCTAACGCCTGTCTCGCGCGCCGGTTCCATCCGGGCAACCCATTGCAACTTCTAGTAAATGCGTACTTCTACCGGCAGGCCGGCTGCCTAAAACTTTACCCTTTTCCTTTCAGATGCAGAAACCGTTTGAGCCCCTGAAGCGCAAACGGCGTGCGATTGCCGATCTGCCGCGCCCCCATTTGCCGATGTTGCCGGGCGTCTTCACGAAATTTGCAATGGGAATTTGGGGGACTTCGATGCTCAATCGTCTGACCGTATCCGCGCTGCTGAAGGCGGTGATCGCGATCACGTCGGTCTGTGTGGTGATCGCGCTCTCGCTCACCGCCTATGAATCCTGGGATCGCCTCAAGACCGCCAACCGCATTTCGCAGATCGCCGACGCCTCCGCCGATCTGTTCAAGGCGATGCACAATCTGCGCACCGACCGCTCGACCACCAACCGGCTCCTGAACGCGACCGAGCCGATGGATTCCGAGATCGAGAAGTATTTGCGTGCGCTGCGCGATGCGCAGATGCCAGCGATGGCACGTGCGCTGGAGCTGCTGCCGAACATCGACTTCTCGCAATCGGGCACGCTGGTGCCGGAGCTCGCGCGCCTCAACAAGCTGCTGATCGAGGAGCAGAAGCAGTTCTGGGAGGACGTGGCCAAGCTCAAGGACCAGCGCCGCGCGGGCCTGCCGAAGGAATACATGGAGACGACGCAGGGCCTGCTCGAGACGCTCGACAAGCTCTCGAACGTCCTCGCCGCCACCGTCAACCACCAGGACGCCGTGATCGACCAGCTGCTGTCGATCAAGCAGAATGCCTGGCTGCTGCGCAACACCGCGGGCGAAGCCTCGCTGATCGTCTCGACCGGTCTTGCCGCCGGCAAGATCACCCCCGAAGCCCGGTACAACTACACCCAATATGTCGGCGGCACGTCGGCGATGTGGAAGGCGCTGGAATTGACGACCTCGGGCATGCAGTTGCCGCCGGCGCTTGCCTCCGCCCTGGCCGCGGCGAAGACCGCCTATTTCGAGCCGCAATATCTCGCGCTGCGAGACCGTCTCGCGGACACGCTGGTCAAGGGCGAGAAAGCCGAGATGACCGCCAACCAGTGGAGCCCGGTCACCGTCGGCCGTCTCTCCAGCGCGGTCGCGGTGGCGGAAGCCGCTCTCGATGCCGCCAAGAGCCATACGCTGGAACAGCGCTCCGCAGCTCAACGCGCACTCGTCATGCAGCTCGCACTTCTGGCGCTCGCCGTCGGCCTCGCCGTCGGTGCCATCATGCTGGTCAACCGCCGCGTCATCCATCCGCTCAACACCATGCGCGATGCCATGCTGAAGGTCGCCGGCGGCGACCTTGCCGTGGACAGCGGCTATCTCGACCGCAAGGACGAGATCGGCGCGCTCGCCGGCGCGCTGGAGGCGTTCAAGCAGCAAGCGACCGACAAACTCAAGATCGAGGAGCAGGAGCGCGCGCGCAATGCGGGCGCTTCGGCCCGCCAGCGCGCGATCGAGGTCTATGTCGGCGAGTTCGAGGGCGCGGTGCGCAAGACGCTCGGCGAATTGAGCGAGGCCTCCGGTAAGATGCGCAAGACCTCGGGCGATCTGTCCGCGGTGTCGCGCCAGACCAACGACCGCGTGCAAGTCGCCGGCAAGGCCTCCAACGATGCCTCCATGAGCGTCGACAGCGTGGCGGCCGCCGCCGAGGAGCTCTCGGCCTCGATCAACGACATCAGCCAGCAGGCGGCCCATGCCGCGGGTATCGCCGGCCGCGCCGTCACCCAGGCGCGCGAAACCGACGGCACCGTGCAGGGCCTGGCAAAATCCGCCGGACGCATCGGCGAGGTCGTCGGCCTCATCAACACCATTGCGGCGCAGACCAATTTGCTGGCGCTCAACGCCACGATCGAGGCGGCGCGCGCCGGCGAAGCCGGCCGCGGCTTTGCCGTGGTCGCCTCCGAGGTGAAGTCGCTGGCGAGCCAGACGGCCAAGGCCACCGAGGAAATCTCCGAGCAGATCGCCGACATCCAGCGGGTGGCCGGCGACGCCATCAACGCAATCCAGACCATCGGCGGCATCATCGGCGAGGTGAACGAGGTCGCGACCGCGATCGCGGCCGCCGTGCAGGAGCAGGGTGCGGCGACGCAGGAGATCACCCGCAGCACGCAATTTGCGGCGCAGGGCACCAGGAACGTCTCCGACAACATCACCGGCGTCAGAGCCGATGCGGATGCCGCCGCAGCCGCCGCGGACAACGTCAAACACGCCTCCGAGACGCTGGAGAGCCAGAGCCGCCAGCTCGGCGAGGACGTCACCGGCTTCCTTGGCAAGATCCGCGCGGCTTAGGCTTCATAGGCGCGTGGCCGGCCACACACCCCGATGTCGTCCTGGCTTTCGCCAGGACGACGATGGTGGGTGCCAACCCTCAATGCCCCAGTAATTTTACGGCAGCACCACTGTCTAAGTTTTTACCCTTTTCGGGCCAAATGCGCCTCAAGCGCCTGCCGCAAGGCAGGTGCTTCTGTCACGTGCAACCCTTTGGTCCTTCGAAGTTCGTGGGGGCTGCCGTTCGGGGCCACGAACTTCGAAACGCGTACCGGGGTGTCCGATGCTCAACCGCCTGACCGTATCCGCACTGCTGAAGGCGGTAATCCTGTCCACCGCATTCGTCGTCGTGATCGGCTTCTCGATCAGCGCATGGAGCTCATGGGGCCGGCTGCAAGCCGCCAACCGGATCGTTGCGGTCTCGGCCGCATCGGCAGAAGTGTTCAAGGCGATGGCGAACATCCGTGCCGACCGTTCGACCAGCAGCCGCCAGCTCACCTCGGACGTCCAGTTGGACCAGGACATCGAAAGATATATCCGCGGAATCCGCGACATCCTGATGCCGGCGCTGGCGCGCGCCACCGAGATTCTTCCCTCCATCGACTTGCCGCAGGGCGAGACGATGGTGTCGGACCTCGGCCGGCTGAACAAGGTGTTGCTTGAGAAACAGGCGGAATTCTGGACCGAAGTCGCCAAGCCCAAGGCTTCGCGCCGCGCCGCACTCGCCAAGGAATATACCGACGCCGAGGATGGACTGATGGCGATCCTCGAAAAGCTGGCGCCGATGCTCGGCGCGAGCGTCAATCATCAGGACGCGGTCATCGACCAGCTCCTGATGATCAAGCAGATGGCCTGGCTCTTGCGCCTGAGTGCCGGCGAGTCCTCGCTGATCGTCGGCAACGCGCTCGGCACCGGCAAGATCACGCCCGAGCTTCAGCTCGCCTATACCAAATTCGTTGGCGGCACCGATACGGCCTGGAATGCGATCGAGCTCGCCACGGTCGGCATGCAATTGCCGCCGGCGCTCGCCGCGGCCATGGCGAACGCCAAGGCGGTTTATTTCGATCCGCAATACGCCTCCACGCGCGACGGCATCATTGCCGCGGTCGCCAAGGGCGAGAAACCGTCGATGACGGCTAACCAGTGGAGCCCCTATTCGGTTGGCCGTATGGCGAGCGCGATCAAGCTCGCCGACGCCGCGCTCGAGGCGGCCAAGGACCATTCCGCGGCCCAGCGCGCGACCGCGGTGCAATCGCTGATCGTCAATACCGCCCTGCTCCTCGCCGCGATCGTCCTGACCGGCGCCGCGATGCTCGCGGTCAGCCGCCGCGTGATCACGCCGCTGCACCGGATTCGCGACGCCATGCTCAAGGTCGCCGGCGGTGACCTTGCCGTCGACAGCGGCTATCTCGACCGTCACGACGAGATCGGCTCGCTTGCGGGAGCGCTGGAGACGTTCAGGCAGCAGGCGATCGACAAGCTCAAGATCGAGGAGCAGGAGCGCGAGCGCAACGCCGGCGCCGCCGCGCGCCAGCGCGCGATGGAGAGCTATGTCGGCGAGTTCGAGGGCGTGGTGCGCAAGTCGCTGGGCGAACTGAGCGAGGCCTCCGGCGAGATGCGCAAGACCGCGGGCGACCTTTCCGCGGTGTCGCGCCAGACCAATGAGCGCGTCGAGGTCGCCGGCAAGGCGTCCAACGACGCCTCCACCAGCGTGGACAGTGTCGCGGCGGCCGCCGAGGAGCTCTCGGCCTCGATCAACGACATCAGCCAGCAGGCGGCCCATGCCGCCGGCATCGCCAGCCGGGCCGTCAATCAGGCCCGCGAGACCGACGGCACCGTTCAGGGGCTGGCGCAGTCCGCAGGGCGGATCGGCGAGGTCGTCGGGCTGATCAACACCATCGCGGCGCAGACCAATTTGCTGGCGCTCAATGCCACGATCGAGGCCGCGCGCGCCGGCGAGGCCGGCCGCGGCTTTGCCGTGGTCGCATCCGAGGTGAAGTCGCTGGCGAGCCAGACGGCGAAGGCGACCGAAGAGATCTCCGGGCAGATCGCCGACATCCAGAAGGTCGCGGGCGACGCCATCAACGCGATCCAGGCCATCGGCGGCATCATCGGGGAGGTCAACGAGGTCGCCACCGCCATCGCCGCCGCCGTTCAGGAGCAGGGCGCGGCGACGCAGGAGATCACTCGCAGCACGCAATATGCAGCGCAGGGCACCAAGAACGTCTCCGACAACATCACCGGCGTGAAGGCCGACGCCGACACCGCCGCCGGCGCCGCTGACAACGTCAAGCAGGCGTCGGAAACGCTGGAGACGCAGAGCCGCCAGCTCGGCCAGCAGGTCAGCGACTTCCTGGGCAAGATCCGCGCGGCGTAGGGCTGCGGGTTGGAGAGAAAGCCGTAGCCGCTCCTTCGGTGTCGTCCCGGCCTAGTCGCAATCGCGCACGGGGGGGGTCGGGACCCAGCCACAAGGAGAAGTTAGGATGCGAGCTGGCAACTCCGAGTCTTCGCCAAACCACGCCCTGTGGCTATGGATCCCGGATCTAGGCGCGCTTTGGGCGCGCTTGTCCGGGACGACAGCGGAGATTGGGGCACGGGCATTGCATCACGCGAGATGTCGTCCTGGCGAAAGCCAGGACCCATAATCACCGGCCACCGCAATGGGCAGGCTGGTGGTTATCTGCGTGCCGCCAAACTCGCATTCGGGGCAATGGGTCCTGGCTTTCGCCAGGACGACAGGGGCTACTCCTTCGCCACCACCGGCACCTGGCGGAATCTGGCGCGGACCGAGTCCGGCAGCGGGGAGAAGTTCATCGCGACTCCGCGGCGATCGCCAGCGTTGCGGCTGGCGACCACCAGGCCATCGGCGCCCGCGACGATGTCACCCTTGCGCAGGGTGGGGTCGTCCTCGACCTTGACCTGGGCAAGACCGACCGGATCCTTGCCGTTGCAGGTGCAACCCGACACGATCTCGTTGCGATAGCGGAACGCGTTCGGCAGATCGGAATAGGATTTCCCGCCCTCGGTCGTGGCGTCGTCGATGTTGCTGCCATAGACCAGCGATGTTTCCGAGGTCGGGCAGAAGCTCTTGCAGGACTGCGCCTTGCTCTCGGCATCGTTTCCTTGCGCCGGGAAGTAACGGCCATCGCAGCCGCGGACGCAATAGGCGGCGCCGCCGCCATAGGACGCCCGCTGCCGCGGCGTGTCGTAGCGCGGCATGTCGTCATTGGGAAACGGCATCCGGATCTCCGGCGGCGGGCGCATCCGGAAGCCACCGAACAGCGCCGAGAAGAAATCCTCCGCATGCGCCGGCGTCAGCGCGAGGCCGAAAGATGCGGCGGCGCAGAACGCCGCGGCGCCACCGGCCAGTTTGCTGATCGAACGTCTCTTCATGTCACCTCACCCAACTCTCAGTTCACGGCCGACGTCGAGATGTTCAGTGCCTGCCGGCCCGAGGGCAGCGTCGTCGCCGCGGGGCGCTTGCGCCAAGAATCACTCCCCCTGTCGCCGCCCTTCGCCATCAGCGGCGCGTTCTTCGGCAGCACCACGACCCTGGCGCCGATATTGACGCGGCTGAACAGATCGGTGACGTCTTCGTTGGTCATGCGGATGCAGCCGGAAGAGACGAACTTGCCGATGGTGGTGGGATCGTTGGTGCCGTGGATGCGGTATTCGCTCGAGCCCAGATACATCGCGCGCGCGCCGAGCGGATTGCCGGGACCGCCGGCGACGAAGCGCGGCAGATAGGGCTGACGCGCGATCATCTCGGCCGGCGGATGCCAGTCCGGCCATTCCGCCTTGCGGCTGACGCTCTGGACGCCCGACCAGGTGAAGCCCTCGCGGCCGACGCCGACGCCGTAGCGGATCGCCCGGCCGTTGCCGAGCACGTAATAGAGGTACGTATTGCCGGTATCGATCACGATCGTGCCGGCCGGCTCGCTGCGGTCGAAGCTGACGACCTGCTTGCGCAGCCGATCGGGCAACTGGGCATCCTCGTCGGCCGTCTGCGCCGGCTCGCTGACATAGCCCTGCGAATAGCTTGGACCTTGTTGATACGCTTGCGGTTGCATCGGATACGCCCGCGGTTGCATCGGCGCATAGCCCAGCGTCTGCGCATTTGCGCTACCGAAGGACACCGCGAGCAGAGCGGTTGCAAAGGCAAAAGCGGCGGCGGCGCGCGGCGAGAAGCTGCGACGGACTGTAGAGACCTTTTTCATGTGCTGCCCCATTGGGTGCGTGCATCTCAGGTGATGCGGCTTGCCAACAAACGCAGCCGGGCCGACTCAAGTTCCGCCGCCTTCTGCGGCGTCGACGTCACAGTCAAGCGAGCGCAACTTCACGAAGCCGCGATGGAACCGCAGCACCCCTCCGGCGTTTCCTGATGACCAATGGGCGCCCGGACACCTCCGTGCGGGAGAGAAATTGTGCGCGTCCTTCCCAGTGAACGTCTGATTTCCGGCAACGGCGAAGGCGCCCCACTCCCCGACAGCCATAGCGAGCTGCCGCCAGTCATTCGCCGCACCGAGTTCGTCGCCTACGCCCTCGCCGGCCTGCTCCTGATCGCCGTGATCGGGGTGCTGTATTTCGCCAAGGCGTTCTTCCTTCCGGTGGTGATGGCTGTTGTCGCCGGTACCATGCTCTCGCCGGCCGCAAGCTTTCTGGAACGGCGGGGCGTGCCGCGCGCGCTTGGCGCCGTGCTGATCGTGACCGCGGTGACGACGGTGGTCGCCTTCGTCGTCGCGCTGATTGCCGTGCCCGCAATGGAATGGAGCTCGCGCCTGCCGGAGCTGGGCGCGCAGTTGAAGGAGAAGCTGCACGTTTTCGACCGGCCGCTGGCGCTGTGGAAGGAGCTGCAAACCATGGTCGGCGGCTCAGAGGGGCTGCCAAGCCTGCCGCTGCCGAAGGCCGAATGGGTCCAGCCGACGCTGGAATTCCTCTCGCCCACCTTCGCCGAATTCCTGCTGTTCTTCGCCACCCTGATCCTGTTCATCGCGAGCTGGCGCGACCTGCGGCGGGCGCTGATCATGAATTTCGGCGACCGCGACGCGCGGCTGCGCACGCTGCGGATTCTCAACGAGATCGAGGTTCACCTCGGCAACTACCTGTTGACCGTCACCGTCATCAATATCGGCGTGGGCGTCGCGACCGGCATTATCTGCGCGATCACCGGCATGCCAAATCCGGCCGGGCTCGGCGCACTCGCGGCGGCGCTCAACTTCATCCCGATCATAGGACCGATCGCGATGTTCATCGTCCTGATCGTGGTGGGGCTCGTCGCCTTCCCGACGCTGGGCGGCGGACTGATGGCGGGGCTCGCCTTCGGCGGCATCACCTTCCTGGAGGGACACTTCGTCACGCCGACCATCATCGGTCGCAGGTTGTCGCTGAACGCACTCGCCGTCTTCATCGCGCTGGCCTTCTGGACCTGGCTGTGGGGACCAATGGGCGCGTTTCTGTCGTCGCCGCTCCTGATCGTGGGGCTCATCCTTAAGGAGCATCTGTTGCCGGAGAATTCGCCGCAGCTCCCGCAGGCGTGACGGGCTCCCGCGAACGGAACTTCCGTCACGACGAAACGTTTTCCGCCCATCTCACCGCCAACAGTTCGGAGTTTGCGATGTCAATAGCCGACGGCGAAACCAGGATGAGAGACTGGATCGACAAAGCCACCGCAGAACGCCTCGAGAAGGATGTAGCAGCCGTGAAAAACGATATCGCCGCCCTCACCGACCAGATAACCGACGCGCTCAATACCTTCGCCAATTCGGCCGGAAAGCAGGCCCGGCGCGGCTACAAGCAAGCGCGCGAGAACATGGATTCGACACTCGACGACATGTCCGAGCGCAGCAGCGCGATGATGGGCGCGGCGCAGGATGCCTATGGCTCGATCGAGGAGACGCTGGAAGACGCCATCACCGCGCGGCCGCTCGCGACCGTCGGTATCGCGCTCGGCATCGGCTTCCTGATCGGCGCCGCCTGGCGCCGGTAAAGCGCGGGACGGACCCTGGGATCGCGGCGGCGCGGCCGCCGCCTCAGGCTTGTGGGGGGATTGAGGAGCAAGGGCATGTTTCAGCGCATTATCGACGGCATCAGCGCCTCGACCGGGACGACGGTCCGTCTGACATCGCTCGCCGCAGCCGCCGCATTCGCGCTCTTCATCACGACGTGCTTTCTTTGCGCGGCCGCGTTCATCTCGGTGCTGGATAAGTACGGCCCGGTGCAGGCCTGCCTCGCCGGCGCCGGCATCTTCTTCCTGCTGACGCTCACCGCCGCGGGCACCTATTGGGGCTACAAGCGCGAGGTGCAGAAGCGCGCCCAAATCGCGGCCGAGCGCGCCGCGAAGTCGGCGGCCGCGAGCATGCTGGCCGATCCCATGCTGCTCGCCACGGGACTCCAGATCGTTCGCGCCATCGGGGTCAGGCGACTGTTGCCGATCCTGGCAATCGCCGGCGTCGCACTCGGAATCATGGCGAGTAGGACCAGCGTCTCCGACGAGGCATCGGCTGAACCTGCCGAGTAACGATGCGGGCGCCACGCCCGATTTGACCTATCCCCGGCTGCGGCAGGGCGAACACGGCGCGCCCGGGCGCGTGGACTGCGAATCTCACACCGCCAGAGGTCGCCGGCTTCGGAAGCGCGAGCTGCTGCGAAGCAGATCGTCTTTGCAAAAATTGCGTGCCAGGCGGGTCAAGGGCGGACACGCGAACGCACCGGCGCGCCCTGCGTAATTTTTCGCCAGTCGGGACAAACCGGCCCTCCTCACGCAAACGCTACTCGGATAGGCAGGCGGTTGCCGGTAAAAGCATCACCCTGATTCCCAAAGCTATTTTACTCATGAAACCGTCCGTCAAGGCGAACCTCGCCGCATTCCATCACGACGCCAGGCTGTATTTGACGCTCGGCATCGCCAACTGGTCGGTGTTCGTCGACCACATCCCGAACAACGTCGTCAACCTCCTGACGCTGCGCAATTTCGGCTTCAGCGGCGCCGCCGACCTGTTCGTGTTCGTGGTGGGCTATGGCGTCGCCATCATCCACGGCAGGATGGCGCTGGAGCGCGGCTACGTCGTCGCGGCGACACGCATCTTTCGCCGCGTCTGGCGGCTCTACGCCGCCTATGTCGTGCTGTTCGTGATCTATATCGACACCATCGCCTACGTCGCCTCGCAATCGATGGCGCCGGAGATCATCCACGAATACAACATCTCGGGCATTCTCGAGCACCCTCTGCGAATCCTGGTCCGCGGCCTGGTGCTCCAGGAAGAGCCGCTGAACCTCGACCTGCTGCAACTGATGATCCCGCTGATGGCGTTCTTTCCGCTGGTGCTGTGGGGGCTGCTGCGAGGACCGAACCTGACGCTGGCGGCATCGGTCGCGCTGTACGTCGCGGCGCGCTGGTTCGACTGGAATTTCCGGGTCTATCCGGACCAGGAGTGGACCTTCAATCCGCTGTGCTGGCAGATGCTGATGGTGCTGGGCGGCTGGTTCGCCGTGACAGGCGCACCCGGCCGTGCGCTCCACGGAATGTCCTGGTTGCGGATCCTCGCGGGCGCCTATCTCGTCTTCGCGATGGCCGTCACCCTGATGCGCCACTCGCCGGCACTGTCCGCCTATTTGCCGGACCTGCTGCTCAACAGCATCGCGCCGACCGACAAGGAAAACCTCGCGCCCTATCGCGTGGTCCACTTCCTCGCGCTCGCGTTCATCGCAACCCATCTCATTCCGGCCGATCATCCCGGCCTGAAATGGCGGCCGCTTCAGGCGGTGATCATATGCGGCGAGGAATGGCTCGCGGTGTTCTGCGTCGCGGTGTTCCTCTCCTTCGCCGGCCATCTCATCCTGATCACCGGGCCGAACCTGGTGGCGATGCAGGTCGCGGTGAGCATCGTTGGCTTTGCAGCGATGACCGCGGTCGCCTATTACATCACCTGGTCGAAGCGGCAGGACCTGCCTGCGGCCTTGCGGCAGCAGACCTGACAACATAATCGTGCGATTCTGCTAGGCCGAGACCTGTGGCTGCGCTATGCGGAGGGACTCTGCGTGAGGAGACCGGGCGTGGCGATGGCGAAAGGCGGGGGTGAAGAGGCTGACAGCGCGCCCCGGCGCGGCCGGCCGCGGTCGATCGAGACCACCAACGCCATCCTCGAAAGCGCCTATGCGCTGATGGCCGCGACCGGCCTTGCCGCCACCACCATCGACGCGGTCGCGCGCCACTCCAGCGTCTCCAAGATGACGATCTACAAATGGTGGCCGTCGCGCGAGGCGCTGCTGATCGACGCCTTTCTCCACCATGCCGCGCAGATGCTGCCGCTGCCCCCGGTGAGCTCCGGCACGCCCGCGGCACGCGCACGCCGCCATGCCGCGGCCTATGCCGAGGCGCTCCAGGGCGAGTTCGGCAAGGTGCAGCTCGCCGTCATCTCCGAATGCATCTCCAAGACCGGCTCGGCGGAGCTGTTCTACGCACGCTACCTGCAATTCCGCCGCGACGCGCTGGTGGAGATGATCGCCGCAGGCCAGAAGGACGGCAGCGTCCTGGCCGAGGGGGCGCCCGAGGACCTCTACGACGCGATCTATGGCGGCCTGTTCTACCGCTACGTCTTCGGCATCGCGCCGATCACGCCTGGCTACGCGCGCAATCTGGTCGACCTCGTGCTGCGGCCGAAGGGCTAGATCAGGCGCTGAAAATGCCCACCGTCCGTCCCCGACTCAAGTTCCACGCCTTGGTGATAAGAACGCGCGGACATCTCACGTCTTTTCCCACAGGAGCATCAGTCTCATCATGATCAAACGCATCTTGCCATACGAAGGATTGCTCCACGAAGTGGTCGAGCATGGAGGCGTGCTTTACATCGGCGGAATCGTCGCCGAGGACACGAGCCTCGACATGTCAGGTCAGGCAAACGACGTGCTTGGCCAATTGTCGCGTCTGCTGAAGACTCTTGGATCCGACCTGGCCAACGTATTGCAGGTGACCATCTTCGTTACGAATCTCGGCGAGAAGGCTGCGTTCAATGCGGCCTGGAAAGCGCACTTTGCCGAAGCCCATCTGCCGGCACGCGCCGTCGTCGGCGTGGCCGATCTCGGTTCAGGCGTCAAGCTCGAGATGACCGCAATCGCGGCTCGACCGACCTCGAGCTGAAGCGCGCGAGGTTTATCGTACAGGCCTCACCGGGGCCGAGAGCTTGTCCGTGCGGTCGCGCTCGCTCATGTCGACGACCGTCTCCATCGGAGCAATCAGCTCGTAGACATAGGAGACGTCGGTAAAGTAGCGCTTGGCGGTGCCGCCGAGCGCTTCGGGCGCGACGCGGTCGAGCAGGATCAGGCCGAAATCGGAATCGGGACGGCGCGTCGCCTCGCTGGTGTTGAACTCCTCCCAGCGGAAATGGAAGACCTCGTCGGTCCCCTCGCCCGTCACCGTCCAGTTGGCGGTGATGTGCGGATGCTTGCCGACCAGCGACAGGCCTTCGTCCGAATGCGAGGCGAGCTCGAAGAACAGAAGTGACAGGCTCTGCGCCGCACGCGCGCTCACCGCGATGTCGGGACCGGTGACGGCGATGCGGTCCGCATGCGGAATGGCGCGCGCCTCGAACAGGCCCTTCAACTTGACGCCCTGCCACTGGCTCTCGCTGAGCAGCGAGACCACGTTGGACATGGCGTGGATGCGGCCGATCAGCAGCTCGCGCGCGACGTCGATGTCCGCGCCGTGGCGCAGCGTGCGCGTCACGATCGACTGGATCACCGCCAGGATGTTCTTGACCCGGTGGTTGAGCTCGTCGATGACGGCGGTCAGGCGGCGCTCGAAGCCGATCCGCACCTGGATCTCCCGGCTGAGCCGCAGATTGTTGTAGGCGACATAGCCAAACAGGCCGCACACCATCGCGGTGATCGCAAAGCCGATCGCCGCCACGATGATCGCGGTCTGCTCGGCGCGTCGCGCCGAGTTGGTCTTTGCGTAATAGCCGAGCTGCCAGTCGCGGCCGCCGAAGCTCACGGTGCGCGTCGCCGATGGCGCCGGCCCGTCCGCCGCCGTCATGCGCGTGGAGACGATACCCTGGTCGTTGGCGACGAGCTCGCCGCCGTCCTTGCGCGGGTCCTTGAGCGCGACCGCGAACAACGACATGTCGTCGTTGGTCAGCATCAGTGATGCCAGTTCATAGGAGAATGTGATGAAGCCGACGGGCTCGGTCGCGCCTTCGGGAATGACGGGGGCCGCGACGATGACGCCGACCGGCCCGTTGTTGCGCAGGAGCGGCACCGGGTCGGAGGCGACCGACCTCTTCTCGATCCTGGCCCGGGCGAGCATCGCGCTGCGCACCGGGTCCCGGTCATAGCTGCGGCCGGGCAACCCCTTGGTCTCATCGCTGCGCGGCTCGAGATCCATCAGCACGTCGATCGGCTGGGTGAGGCTTGCGGGATCGATCGGCTTGTCGCCGTAGTCGCGGATCTGCGGCTTCGGGAAGCCGGCGGCCGCGATCGCGGCCTGCGCCGCAGCAAGCTCGTTCGGCTGGAGCCGGGCGACCCAGCCGGCCACCACGAAATCGGTCTTGAAGGCGTAGATCGCCGAGCGCAGCGGCTCCAGCATGTTGGGCTTGAGTACCGATGGCGCGCGGAACAGGCCTGAGGCGACACGCGCGAGCAGCTCGCGCTCGGTCAGCCGGTCCTGCACCAGGCTCGCATGGACGTCGATCGCACGTGCGAGCGCGATCCGGTCCAGCGCCAGCTCCTGGTCGTGGACGCGATAGGCCGCAAGCCCGGAAAGCATGGCTCCGAGCAGAGCGATGAAGCCGATGATGAAACCCAGCCGGACCACGCGACTACTCAGACGGAAGCAGGAGGTCGGCAATAAACACGGAGCATATGAACGCAGCTCGAACGGCCATGTGCCGAAACAGGATGAACCCCGATGGAGGAGATAATGAAGGAGGAGGCATCAGTACGCAACTTGGGTCGCCTGAAAAGCTTAATCCGCCCGGCCGGTCGTCCGGCCGGAATGGATTTGCCCCGGGTACCGGAGGTAATTAATCGCCGTGTCCGAAATTTGTTCCGCGGATACGGTCCTGCCTCAGGCGTTAACGGCGGAAAACCCCTGTGCCAAGTCGTCGCGTCCGTCAGCCGGCCCGTTTCAGGCCGCCTTTGGCCTCGATGAAGCCGACGATGCGGTCGAGCCCCTCGCTCTTCTTCAGGTTGGTCATGACAAAGGGGCGCGTGCCGCGCATGCGCCTGGCGTCCGTCTCCATCTTCTCCAGGGAGGCGCCGACATGGGGCGCAAGATCGATCTTGTTGATGACCAGGAGGTCGGAGCGGGTGATGCCGGGGCCGCCCTTGGACGGGATCTTGTCGCCCGCCGCCACGTCGATGACGTAGATGGTGAGGTCGGCAAGCTCCGGGGAAAAAGTGGCAGCGAGATTGTCGCCGCCGGATTCGATCAGCACGAGGTCGAGGCCGGGGAATTTCGCGCGCATGTCCGCGACCGCCGCGAGGTTCATCGAGGCATCTTCGCGGATCGCGGTATGCGGGCAGCCGCCGGTCTCGACACCGGCAATGCGATCCGGCGTCAGCGAGCCCGAGCGCACCAGGAATTCGGCATCCCATTTGGTGTAGATGTCGTTGGTGATCGCCGCGATGTCGTAGCGCTCGCGCATGGTCTTGCAGAGCAGATCCATCAGCGCGGTCTTGCCCGATCCGACCGGACCGCCGACGCCGACACGCAGGGGGCCGTGAGACGTAGCCATTGACTCTTTCCTATCGTCGTCCTGGCGAAAGCCAGGACCCATTACCACCGAAGTTCATTGTCGCGGCGGACTGAGGCCACATCCCTCCATGACCACAGGCATTCGTGGTAATGGGTCCTAGCTTTCGCGAGGACGACGGCAGAATGTGATGCAACGCGCTCACGACCGAAACAGCCGCGTATATTGCGTCTCGTGCCGCAGGCTGGCGAGATCGGCGCGGAATGTCGCGCTGCCGAGATCGTCCAGCGTCGCGCTCAGCGCACGGTTGGCGGTCGCGGCAACGGCAGCTTCCAGCCGCACCAGCACGCGCTGGCTGTCGGTCTGGCCGAGCGGAATGAGGCGGCTGGCCGCGGAAATCCAGTTCGAGACCACAGCGTGCAGGAAGGCGTGCAGCGTCGGCGCCAACGGCACGCCGTGCATCGCGGCGACCACACCGACCGCGACGGGATAGACCAATGGCGTGCGGCATGCCGCAACCATGGCGTCCAGCCCCTCCGCATCCCACGCGGCGCGGGCGATGTCGATGAAGGCGCGGCCCTGCGACGTCGTCTCAAGCTGCCGCTCGCGCGAGGGCACGAAGGCGCTCGCGAGCTCAGCGATGTCGCGCAACGAGGTCTCCTCGCCCGCCTCAGTGGCGCGATAGGCCTGGACCAGGAACGTCGCATCGCAGAAGCCCGAACCGTCGCCGAGCATAGTATCGAGCCAGTCGGCGAGCGTCGCCGTGTCGGTGATGTCGCCCGCTTCGACCGCCCATTCGATCCCGCTGGAGTAGGAGAAGCCGCCGACGGGAAACGCCGGCGACAGCCAGGTCATCAGCCGGTACAGCGCCGCCGCCTCGCGCGCGGCGAGGTCACCGGCATTGACCGGCTCATTTGTGGTCATGAGCATGCTTGTGGCCGTGGTGGTGGTCGGGATGGTCGCAATGCTCGTCGTGATGATGATGATCGTGCCCATGGTCATGCGCGGCATGATCATGGTGGTCGTGGCCATGATGATCGTGTCCGTGGTGATCATGATGATGGTCGCCATGATCGTGGTGGTGATGGCCGTGATCATGATGCGCATGGTCATCGTGCCCATGCGCATGACCGGCGTCGGCATAGGCGCCACCTTCAGGATCGAATGGCGCCTCGATCTCGACGACACGCGCGCCGAGGCCCTTCACCATGGCCTCGATGACGTGGTCGCGGCGGATGCGCAGGGCCTTGGCCATGATCTGCGTCGGCAGATGACGGTTGCCGAGGTGCCAGCCGACCCGGATGAGGTGGTGCGGATCGCGGCCGCGGATCTCGAGCAGCGGCTCGGGCGCCGCAACCACTTCGACCAGCCGGCCGTCCTCCAGCACCAGCGCGTCGCCGCCGCGCAGTGCAACGGCGTTCTCCAGGTCGAGCAGGAATTCGAGCCCCCGCGTCCCCGTCATCGCCATGCGGCGGCGGTGCCGATCGTCGAAATCGAGCACGACCGTGTCCACTGGTGCTTCGGTGAAGCGGTGCTGTCCCCTAACCTGCGTCGCCCGGATCATTGGCTTCTACCCTGTTACCGTGTCTCGACCTTCTCGGGCGTAATGATTTCGACCTTCGGCGGCGCCATGAAGCATTTCACCGCAATGCGGCCGAACGTCTTCATGTGCTCCATGGCGCGATGCGGCACCAGCGCCTCGGCGCTCTCCCACTGCTCGACGAACACCATCTTGGTCGGATCGGTGACGCTTTCATGCATATCATAGGCGATATTGCCGGGCTCTTTCCGCGTCTCCTTGATGCAGGCGGTGGCGCCTGCAATGAATTCGGCGCGCGTCTCGGGCTTGATGGTCAAGGTGGCAACGACGTAAATCACGAGAAATCCTCCCGGCTTTTCTTCTGGGTTCAAGATACCGGGCGGGACATTAGACCAGGCGGGATCGAACGCAACACCGTAAAACCGTCCCCGGACAGGCTCCGGGGACCGGGGCGCTATTTCAGTACATGAAATATCGCTGCGCCATCGGCAGCACTTCGGCGGGCGCGCAGGTCAGGAGCTCGCCGTCGGCGCGAACCTCATAGGTCTCCGGATCGACCTCGATATCGGGGGTTGCGTCGTTGTGGATCATGCTCTTCTTGGAGATCCTGCCGCGGGTGTTCTGGACGGCATAGAGCTTCTTCTCGATACCGAGCTTGCGCGCCAGCCCACCGGTAATCGCGGCCTTGGAGGTGAACACCACGGAAGATGCGGTGCGCGCCTTGCCGAAGGCACCGAACATCGGCTGGTAGTGCACCGGCTGCGGCGTCGGGATCGAGGCGTTGGGATCGCCCATCGGCGCGGCGACGATCGTGCCGCCCTTGACGATGCAGTCCGGCTTGACGCCGAAGAAGGCCGGCGACCACAGCACGAGATCGGCAAGCTTGCCCTTCTCCACCGAACCGATCAGCTTCGACACGCCGTGCGCGATCGCGGGGTTGATCGTGTATTTGGCGATGTAGCGCTTGACGCGGAAATTGTCGTTGTCCTTGCCCTTGTCCTGCGGCAGCGATCCGCGCTGCTTCTTCATCTTGTCGGCGGTCTGCCAGGTCCGGATGATGACTTCGCCGAGGCGGCCCATGGCCTGGGAGTCCGAGGACATCATCGAGAGCGCACCGAGATCGTGCAGGATGTCCTCGGCCGCGATGGTCTCCTTGCGGATACGGCTTTCGGCGAACGCAAGATCTTCCGCGATCGAGGGATCGAGGTGGTGGCACACCATCAGCATGTCGAGATGCTCGTCGATGGTGTTGCGGGTGAAGGGGCGCGTCGGATTGGTCGATGACGGCAGCACGTTCTTCAGCCCCGCGACCTTGATGATGTCGGGGGCGTGACCGCCGCCGGCGCCCTCGGTGTGGAAGGCGTGGATGGTGCGGCCCTTGAACGCCTTGATCGTATCCTCGACGAAGCCGGATTCGTTCAGCGTGTCGGTGTGGATCATGACCTGGATGTCGTAATCGTCGGCCACCGACAGGCAGTTGTCGATCGCGGCCGGCGTGGTGCCCCAATCCTCGTGCAGCTTCAGCGCGCAGGCGCCGCCCTTGATCATCTCGACCAGCGGCGCGGGGCGCGAGGCATTGCCCTTGCCGGAAATGCCGAGATTGACCGGGAAGGCGTCGAACGACTGGATCATCCGCCCCATGTGCCACGGGCCCGGCGTGCAGGTCGTCGCAAAGGTGCCGTGCGAGGGACCGGTGCCGCCGCCCAGCATCGAGGTGACGCCGCTCATCAGCGCGTGCTCGATCTGCTGCGGGCAGATGAAATGGATGTGGCTGTCGAAGCCGCCGGCGGTGAGGATCTTACCCTCGCCCGCGATCACGTCGGTGCCGGGGCCGATGATGATGGTGACGCCCGGCTGGATGTCGGGGTTGCCGGCCTTGCCGATCGCGGAGATCATGCCGTCCTTGATCGCGACGTCGGCCTTCACGATGCCCCAGTGGTCCACGATCAGCGCATTGGTGATGACGGTGTCGGCCGCGCCCTGCTTGTTGGTGACCTGCGACTGCCCCATGCCGTCGCGGATCACCTTGCCGCCGCCGAACTTCACCTCCTCGCCATAGACGGTGAAATCCTTCTCGACCTCGATGATGAGATCGGTGTCGGCCAGCCGCACCTTGTCGCCGGTGGTCGGGCCGAACATGTCGGCATAGACGGAACGCTTGATCTTGACGGACATCACAGGCCCCGTTTGCGTTTGAATGTCTTGATGGTGCTCACAGCGAAGCTCTCGCCGTACGCACTGCGTCGTCGAATTTCTGATCGAGCCACGGATTGCCGCCGCGACAACCGGCGACCACCTGCTCGGCCCAGCCGGTATAGTCGACGAGATCGTCACGCTCTTCGGCGGTCGGATCGGAATGAATGCGTGCGCCGACATTGCTGATCTTGTCGGCGATCTTGATCAGTTTTGCGCCCGCAGATTTCTTCGGCGCATCGACCACCCGCCGCCGGCGCCGCTCGGCTTTCGGCAGGTTCATGTCATCGGTGCACTCGACGACGAGAGATGCGATACGCTCGGAGAATTTTTGCGCGAGCTCTTCACGCGTGGTCTCGGTGTCCTCGATGACATCATGTAGCCAGCCGGCGGCCACGAGCTCGGCATCCCCACCATCGGTCGCCGTCGCGAGCAGGTTCGCGACCTCGGCAAGGTGATTGACGTAAGGCTCGTTCCCCCGCCCCTTGCGCGCCATGCCGTTGTGCCGGCGCGCGGCCAGGTCAGCGGCTTCAGAGATGAGGCGGACGGCGGAAAGCATGCCTCACAGCTTCCCCATCACGTCGCCACGGAAGCCGTAGATGGTCTTCTTGCCGGCGAGCGCGACGAGCTGGACGTCGCGGGTCTGGCCGGGTTCGAAGCGGACGGCGGTGCCGGCGGCGATGTCGAGGCGCATGCCGCGGGCCTTCTTGCGCTCGAATTTCAAGGCCGGGTTGGTCTCGAAGAAATGGTAGTGCGAGCCGACCTGGATAGGGCGGTCGCCGGTGTTGGCGACCGTCAGCGTCACGGTCTTGCGGCCGGCATTGAGCTCGATCTCGCCGTCCTGAATGAAGAGTTCACCGGGGATCATCTCTGTCTTCCTCCGTCATTCCGGGGCTCGCGGAACGAGAACCCGGAATCTCGATCAACAATCTCTGGATTCCGGGTTCGCCCTGCGGGCGCCCCGGAATGACGAATTCAAATCACCTGATCGGCTCGTGCACGGTGACGAGCTTGGTGCCGTCCGGAAACGTCGCCTCGACCTGGATGTCGTGGATCATTTCGGGGATGCCCGGCATCACCTGGTCGCGGGTCAGCACCTGCGCGCCGGATTGCATCAGCTCGGCCACGGTACGGCCGTCGCGCGCACCTTCGAGGATGAAATCGGAGATGATCGCGATCGCCTCGGGATGGTTGAGCTTGACGCCGCGGTCCAGCCTGCGGCGCGCCACGATGGCGGCCATCGAGATCAGAAGCTTGTCCTTTTCGCGGGGAGACAGGTTCATGCGAAATCTCTTCCGTTCAACACGTCAATTCAACCACAGCCGCGGCAACGCCGCACCGGTGCGCGCCAGCACGGCCATCATGTCGGCGCGCAAGCGCGCCGCATCTTGGGCACAGAACCGCGCCATTGCAAAGCCATTCCAGGCCGATATCCCGACCTCGCCGGCGAAGGATTCCGAGGCCTCCCGAATGCGCTCGATGAGCGCCTCATCGCCGGGCACGATCAAGGCCGTGCCGATTGCCGCGCCCCCCTTGGCCGCCGCGGACCTCGCGAGTTTCGCGCCGATATCACCGCCCAGCCTGACGGTCTCGGCAAAGACGAGCCGACCGCCGCGAGAGAGCCGCCATCGGTCGACGAACTCGCCCTGCTCCATCCGCTCACCCATCGCAGTGCGTCCGAACACCACGATCTCGCAAAGCAGGAGCGAGGCCGCCTCATCGAGCGCGATGTCGAAGCGACGATGGACACGGGCACGATCAAACAGGATGGTCTCCTGCGGCAGCCAGGACAGATGCGCGCCTGCGCCGACCTTCAGGGCGATATTGAGCTCCGCCGCCGGGCCCTGAGCGCGATAGACCTTTTCGGCGGCCGCCGTGGTCAGCGTCAGCCGCGCGGCATCGGCCGCCGATATCTCGACATCGAAGCGATCACCGCCGGCAACGCCACCGGCCGTGTTGACGAACACGCCGGACAGACCTTCATCCTCGGGCGAGGGAAAGCGCACGCGCAGCGAGCCGGATTCATGCAACGCACCGCGCCGCGTCACGCCGTCGCGCGCGTGCACGTCGAACCTGACCGCGCCGCGGGCGCGATTGGCCTCGAATATGCTGGACGTGACTGATAGTTCGCTGCGCATCCGCCTCCCCAGCCGGTCGCGGCACAAATGGCTTACAGAGCCATCTGACGGCTGATCTCGCTCGCGTCGAGATTGGTGCGGTCGCAGGTGAACTTCACCGCGCCGCGATCCATCACGGCGAAACTGTCGCCGAGTTCGCAGGCAAAGTCGAGATATTGTTCGACCAGCACGATGGCGATGTTGCCGAGGTTGCGCAAGTAGGAGATGGCGCGGCCGATGTCCTTGATGATCGAGGGCTGGATGCCCTCGGTCGGCTCGTCGAGCAGCAGCAGCTTCGGCCGCATCACCAGCGCACGCCCGATCGCGAGCTGCTGCTGCTGGCCGCCGGAGAGATCGCCGCCGCGGCGGCCGAGCATGGATTGCAGCACCGGAAACAGCGAGAACACGTCGTCCGGGATGTGCCTGTCCTCGCGCTTGAGCGGACCGAAGCCGGTCTTGAGATTCTCCTCGACCGTGAGCAGCGGAAAGATCTCGCGGCCCTGCGGCACGAAGCCAATGCCCTTGCGCGCCCGCTCGTAAGGCTTGAGGCCCGTGATGTCGCTGCCGTCGAACACGATCGCGCCGGAGGAGATGGGATATTGCCCAACCATGGCCCGCAGCAGCGAGGTCTTGCCGACGCCGTTGCGCCCGAGCACGCAGGTCACCTTGCCGGGCTCGGCCGCAATCGAGACGCCGCGCAGCGCCTGCGCCGCGCCGTAGAACAGGTTGATGTCTTTGACTTCGAGCATCGGTCAGCGTCCCAGATAGACTTCGATGACCCGCTCGTTGGACGAGACCTGGTCGATGGTACCTTCCGCGAGCACCGAGCCTTCGTGCAGGCAGGTGACCTTGACGCCGAGCTCGCGCACGAACGTCATGTCGTGCTCGACCACCATGACGGTGTGGGTCTTGTTGATCTCTTTCAGCAGCTCGGCCGTGAGATGCGTCTCGACATCGGTCATGCCGGCGACGGGCTCGTCGACCAGCAAGAGCTTCGGATCCTGCGCTAGCAGCATGCCGATCTCGAGCCATTGCTTTTGGCCGTGGCTGAGGCTGCCGGCCAGCCGGTTGCGCGCCTCGGTGAGGCGAATCGTCTCCAGCACCTTGTCGATGCGCTCGGACTCGGCCTTGCTGCCACGCCAGAACAGCGTGCCCTTGACGCTGTGATCAACATTGAGCGCCAGCAGCAGGTTGTCCTGCACGGTCTGGCTCTCGAACACGGTGGGCTTCTGAAATTTCCGGCCGATGCCGAGCTCGGCAATCCGGGTCTCATCCAGTCGCGTCAGGTCGGTGACGCCGTCGAACAGTACGGTGCCCTCGTCGGGCTTGGTCTTGCCGGTGATGATGTCCATCATCGTGGTCTTGCCGGCGCCATTCGGGCCGATGACGGCGCGCATCTCGCCGGGCTCGAGCGTCAGCGACAGATTGTTGATGGCGTGAAAGCCGTCGAAGGAGACGTGCACGCCGTCGAGGTAGAGCATTGCGGAGGTCGCGCGGGTGTCCATGACGTTCATTGCGCCTACTCCGCCATCTTGGGTTCGGTGACGCCGTCCTCGGCCGCGGCACTCGCCGTGGTCGCCGCGGGACGTTTTTCCTTCGACGCGTCCCACCAGGTGTTGAAGGTACCGACGATGCCCTTGGGCAGCAGCAGCGTCACCAGGATGAACAACGCGCCGAGCATGAACAGCCAGTACGGCGCCAGCATGCCCGAGGTGAAGAACGTTTTTGCGTAATTGACGACGACGGCGCCGAGCGCCGCGCCCACCAGCGTGCCGCGGCCGCCGACCGCGACCCAGATCACCGCCTCGATCGAATTGCCCGGCGCGAATTCGCTCGGATTGATGATGCCGACCTGCGGCACGTAGAGCGCGCCGGCAACGCCGGCCATGCAAGCCGACACCGTGAACACGAACAGCTTGTAGGATTCGACCCGGTAGCCGAGGAAGCGGGTGCGCGATTCCGCATCACGCACCGCGATCAGCACCTTGCCGAGCTTGGACGAGACGATGGCGCGGCAGACCAGGAAGCCCAGGATCAGCGCCAGGCAGCTCAGCGCGAACAGCGCGGCGCGAGTCCCTTCCGCCTGCACGTTGAAGCCCAAAATGTCCTTGAAGTCGGTCAGGCCGTTGTTGCCGCCGAAGCCGAAATCGTTGCGGAAGAAGGCGAGCAGCAGCGCATAGGTCATCGCCTGCGTGATGATCGACAGATACACGCCGGTGACGCGGGAGCGAAAGGCGAGCCAGCCGAAGCAGAAGGCGAGCAGGCCCGGCACGACCAGCACCATCAGCGCGGCGAACCAGAACATGTCGAAGCCGTACCAGTACCAGGGCAGCTTCGAATAGTTCAGGAACACCATGAAGTCGGGCAGGATAGGGTTGCCGTAGACGCCGCGGGTGCCGATCTGCCGCATCAGGTACATGCCCATCGCGTAGCCGCCGAGCGCGAAGAAAGCCCCGTGGCCGAGCGAGAGGATGCCGCAATAGCCCCAGATCAGGTCGATCGCGAGCGCCAGGATGGCGTAGCAGACATACTTGCCCCAGAGCGCGACCAGATAGGTCGGCACTTGCAGGAACGAGCCCGCGGGCAGCAGCAGGTTGGACAACGGGATCAGCACGCCCAGCGCGGCGACAACCAGCAGGAAGATCGTCGCGCTGCGGTCCAGTGATCGCGTCAGCATGTGAGGGGTCATGCTTCCACCGCACGGCCCTTGAGCGCGAACAGACCGCGCGGCCGCTTTTGAATGAAAAGGATGATGAGAACCAGGATGGCGATCTTGCCGAGCACGGCGCCTGCGACCGGCTCCAGGAACTTGTTGGCGATGCCGAGCGTGAAGGCGCCGACCAGCGTGCCCCAGAGATTGCCGACCCCGCCGAACACCACGACCATGAAGCTGTCGATGATGTAGCTCTGGCCGAGATTGGGGCTGACATTGTCGATCTGCGACAGCGCCACGCCGGCGATGCCGGCAATGCCCGAACCGAGGCCGAAGGTGAGCGCGTCGACGCGCGAGGTGGCGATGCCCATCGAGGCCGCCATGCGCCGGTTCTGCGTCACAGCGCGCATCTCCAGGCCCAGCGCGGTGTAGCGCAGCATCGCGAGCAGGATCGCGAACACGGCGAGCGTGAAGCAGAGGATCCAGAGCCGGTTATAGGTAATGGTGATCTGGCCGAGCTCGAAGGCGCCGCTCATCCAGGAGGGGTTGCCGACCTCGCGGTTGGTCGGGCCGAACATAGTGCGGACCGCCTGCTGGAGCACCAGCGACAGGCCCCAGGTCGCCAGCAGCGTCTCCAGCGGACGGCCGTAGAGGAAGCGAATGATGCTGCGCTCGATCAACACGCCGATCGCGCCGGCGACGAGAAAGGCCAGCGGCACGGCGATCAGCAAGGAATAGTCGAACAGACCGGGATAGCGGGTGCGGATCACCTCCTGCACCACGAAGGTGGTGTAGGCCCCTAACATCACCATTTCGCCATGGGCCATGTTGATGACGCCCATCACGCCGAAGGTGATGGCGAGCCCGATCGCCGCGAGCAGCAGCACTGAGCCGAGCGAGAGGCCGTACCAGGCATTCTGCACCGTGGACCAGACCGCGAGCGAACTCTGGATCGAGCCGATCGCACTCGCGGCGGCCTTGGTCACCGAGGCCGGCTGGTCGCCCATGCCGGTGAGCAGCGCCATCGCCTCCTGGTCGCCGCGCGCCCTGAGGGTGGCGACGGCCTCGAGCTTCTCGACCTCGGTGGCGTCCGGCTTGAACAGCAGGATCGCCGCGCGGGCTTCGCCGAGCGTAGCCTTGACTGATTTGTTGGTTTCCTTGGCGAGCGCGGCATCGACGGCTTCGAGCGCGGTCTCCTCATGCGACTTGAAGACGGATTGCGCGGCCTGGAGGCGCGTTCCGACGTCCGGCGACTGAAGCGTCAGGCTGCCGACCGCGGCATCGACGCTGCGGCGCAGACGGTTGTTGAGGCGGACCGCGCTCGCACTATCGGGAACGCTAGCCACCGCCTGGCCGGTCGCGGCGTCGATCGACTTGCCGTCGGTGCCGGTGACGTAAACCTTCTTGCTGTCCGGATCGGCCATGAGGCGGCCGTCCTGGAGCGCGCTGATGATGGGGAAGGCCAGCGGATTGCCGCTGCTCGCGACCACGCCGATCGCCTCTTCCGTGTCGGAATAATCATCGTTGGCGAATTTGGCGACCGCATCCTCGAACGGACCGGCGAAGGCCGGCAGTGCGAACGCGATCAGGAACAACGAGAGCAGGAGCGAACAGAGGCGGGCGGACAAATTAGCTGGCACTGTGAATGACCCCGGCAGAAATGAGTGGAGAAGGCGGCGGGATCGCCGCCCTCTCCGGTCGCGTGCATAGATACGGTCAGGCCCGGATCAGGAGCCCGAACCCAGGCACTTGTTGGTCTTGGTGTTGAAGTTGCCGCACTTCTTGCCGACCCAATCGCCGATCAGGTCCTTGGAGCCGTCGAGCTCCTTCGACCAGGCATCGCCCGCGACAAGACCCGGGGTCTTCCAGACCACGTCGAACTGGCCGTTGCCCTTGATCTCGCCGATGAACACCGGCTTGGTGATGTGGTGGTTCGGCAGCATCTTCGACACGCCACCGGTCAGGTTCGGCGCCTCGATGCCGGGAAGCGCGTCGATCACCTTGTCCGGATCGGTCGACTTCACCTTCTCGACCGCCTTCACCCACATGTTGAAGCCGATCACGTGCGCTTCCATCGGGTCGTTGGTCACACGCTTCGGGTTCTTGGTGTAGGCCTGCCAGTCCTTGATGAACTTCTCGTTCGATCCGTCCTTGGTCTTGATCGACTCGAAGTAGTTCCAGGCGGCGAGATGGCCGACCAGCGGCTTGGTGTCGATGCCGGCGAGCTCTTCCTCACCCACCGAGAACGCGACCACCGGGATGTCCTTCGCCTTGATACCCTGGTTGCCGAGCTCCTTATAGAAGGGAACGTTGGCGTCGCCGTTGATGGTCGAGACCACCGCGGTCTTCTTGCCGGCCGAGCCGAACTTCTTGATGTCGGCCACGATTGTCTGCCAGTCGGAGTGACCGAACGGCGTGTAGTTGATCATGATGTCTTCCTGGGCGACACCCTTCGACTTCAGATAGGCTTCCAGGATCTTGTTGGTGGTGCGCGGATAGACGTAGTCGGTGCCCGCGAGCACCCAGCGCTTCACCTTCTCGTCCTTCATCAAATAGTCGACGGCGGGGATCGCCTGCTGGTTCGGCGCAGCACCCGTGTAGAACACGTTGCGCTCGCTCTCCTCGCCCTCGTACTGCACGGGGTAGAACAGGATGTTGTTCAGCTCCTTGAAGACCGGGAGCACCGACTTGCGCGACACCGAGGTCCAGCAGCCGAACACGACCGAGACCTTGTCCTTGGTGATCAGCTCGCGCGCCTTTTCGGCGAACAGCGGCCAGTTCGAAGCGGGGTCGACGACGACGGCTTCGAGCTTCTTGCCGAGCACGCCGCCCTTCTTGTTCTGCTCGTCGATCAGGAAGAGGATGGTGTCCTTCAGCGTGGTTTCGCTGATGGCCATGGTGCCGGAGAGAGAGTGAAGCACACCGACCTTGATGGTGTCGTCCGCGGCCTTCGCGCCGGAAATGGAGGCCAGACCGAGCATCAGTCCGGCGGTCGCGGCGAGCACGCCGCGGCGGCTAAATGACGCCGCTATATCGTGAGTGGATTTGGTGCGCATTTGTGTATCATCTCCCTGACGCAGACGTGAAAAACGCTGCGAAACGGCCCCACGGCCGCCTGCGATTAACGGAATCGCAAGAACCATGCCATGGGCTAGACACGCACCAAGACATTGATTTTGCTTTATAATCTAGCAAAAATCGAAGTTTCGCCGAGAGCTAATTGCTCAAGATTTGTGCAATGAAATTGTATTCTAATGCGGCAGACAGTTCATTTATTGAGCAAAATGACGCTTCTGTCTAAATTTCCGGCATAACTATTTCTGCACTGCAATCGCCATTTAGGGCCAGCCTGCCTTGAAAGCGCCCGCTCAATGTTCCATATGACGGTCGAGACCTCTTGCGAATCAAGGGGTCGTTGCGAGCCGCGTGTTCTTAAGCCCTCTACGGGCCTCTGGCTTGCCCCATATCTCCCAAGCCATCCGACACCCCAAACACGCAGGTGTCTTCTCGACACCCGTTTGCGCGCGCCGCGCTGAATGCGCCGGGCGCCCGCTTTTGACATGGAAAGAACCCATCTTTTGACTTCGTTTCAGGACTTCGGCCTCGCCGAACCGATCGCTCGCGCTCTCTCCGAAGAGAATTACGTCACCCCCACCCCCATCCAGGCCCAGACCATCCCCACGGCGTTGACCGGCCGCGACGTCGTCGGCATCGCCCAGACGGGCACCGGCAAGACCGCGTCCTTCGCGCTGCCGATCCTGCATCGCCTGCTCGAGCACCGCATCAAGCCGCAGCCGAAGACGGCCCGCGTCCTGGTTCTGTCGCCCACCCGCGAGCTGTCCGGCCAGATCCTCGACAGCTTCAACGCCTATGGCCGCCACATCCGCCTGTCCTCGACGCTCGCCATCGGCGGCGTGCCGATGGGCCGCCAGGTCCGCTCGCTGATGCAGGGCGTCGAAGTGCTGGTCGCCACCCCCGGCCGCCTGCTCGACCTCGTGCAGAGCAACGGGCTGAAGCTTGGCAGCGTCGAATTCCTCGTGCTCGACGAGGCCGATCGCATGCTCGACATGGGCTTCATCAACGACATCCGGAAGATCGTCGCCAAGCTGCCGATCAAGCGGCAGACGCTGTTCTTCTCGGCCACCATGCCCAAGGACATCGCCGAGCTCGCCGACTCCATGCTGCGTGATCCGGCCCGTGTCGCGGTGACCCCGGTCTCCTCGACCGCCGAGCGCATCAACCAGCGTATCCTCCAGGTCGACTTCTCGGCCAAGCCCGCCTTCCTGACCAAGCTCCTGAAGGACGAGCCGATCAACCGCGCGCTGGTCTTCACCCGCACCAAGCACGGCGCCGACAAGGTCGTGAAGACGCTCGAGAAGGCCGGCATCGCCGCCAGCGCCATCCACGGCAACAAGTCGCAGAACCATCGCGAGCGCACGCTCGCCCAGTTCCGCTCCGGCGACATCCGCACGCTGGTCGCCACCGACATCGCCGCCCGTGGCATCGATGTCGACGGCATCACCCACGTCATCAATTTCGACCTGCCCAACGTGCCCGAGACTTACGTCCACCGCATCGGCCGCACCGCGCGCGCCGGCGCCGAAGGCACCGCGATCTCGCTGGTCGCAGGCGGCGAGGAGCTCAGCTATCTCCGCGACATCGAGCGGCTGATCAAGGTGGCGCTGCCGCGCGAAGACCTCCGCACCGATGCCGGCCGCCGCGATGCGGGTCCGCCCCCGTCGCAGCAACGACAGGGCCGGCCGGGCCGCCCGGGCCAGCGTCCGCAAGGCGCAAGGCATGGTGAGCGCCACGGTGACGGACGGCGTACCGACGAAAGGCACGGCGACGGACGCCACCACAGCGCCGGCAAGCAGGGTGATGGACGGCCCGGTGAAGGCCGGCATGGCGACGCGCGCCACGTCGACGGAAGGCCCGGCAGCGGCCCGAAGGCCTCAAAGGGGTCTCGTCGCCGCCGCTCCGGCGGCAAGATGCACTCTTCGCAAACCGACCGCCCTGAACAGCGTTCCGCGCATAGCGCTGGGACGCCTGATGGGATACAAGGCGTTGCCTTTTTGCGCCGGGACAGTCGGCCGATGGGCCAACCAACTCGCAAACCCTATTCGCACTAGCCGTCCACGACCTGGAGACATTCATGGCTAAGGAAGAGCTGATCCAGTTCGAAGGACTGGTCACCGAAATCCTCCCCGACGCCCGCTACCGCGTGCAGCTCGACGCCGGGCACGAGATCGTTGCCTACACCGCCGGCAAGATGAAGAAGAACCGCATCAAGACGCTCGCGGGCGATCGCGTGACGGTGGAGATGTCGCCCTACGATCTCGAAAAGGGCCGGCTGATTTTCCGCCACAAGGACGAACGTCCCGCAACATCCGGCGGACCGCCGCGGGGTGGCGCGCAGCGCGGTGGCCAGTTCCGCCGCCGCTAGGCGGCGAACGACGATTCCGCGCGCAAGCGCGGAATCGAAATGCTGACCTGTATGCTGATCTGCCGTGCACATCGCGGCGGATCAAAAAATCGTGCGCGTCAGGATTGTTTTGAAGCCTCATTTCCAATAAAATGAATTAATCGATTTTCGGCCGGACGACATTGGCATCCACCGGTACAGCCGGTTCAGACACGCTGACGACCCTTCCAGAAATTCGATCTAACCTGCCCGCGCGAGCGGGCTCTTACATTGTGTATCTGAGAAGGAACTACCCCCGTGAGCATGGGAACCGTGAAGTGGTTTAACGCGACCAAGGGCTTTGGCTTCATCCAGCCCGACGACGGCGGCAAGGACGTGTTCGTGCACATCAGCGCCGTCGAGCGCGCCGGCCTCGGCACGCTGCGCGAAGGCCAGAAGATCTCCTACGAGATCGTTGCCGATCGCCGGTCCGGCAAGTCGGCCGCCGACAATCTTCGCTCCGCCGGCTGAGCCGACGGAGCTTCGGCTCGCGCGAACGAGCCAACGCAACAGAAAAGGCCGTGCGCGACGCACGGCCTTTTTTCATGTTCGAAGAACCGGGCGGTCTTGCTAGTTGGTCTTGGCGCCCGCGCCGGCGTTGCCGCTGGCATTGCTGCTCAGCGAACCGGCCTGGCTCATCGTGGTGTTGAAGAAGTTGTCGCTGTCGCCCAGCGTCACGCGACGCTGGCAAATCGGCATGCAGCTATAGGACTCACGCTCGACCCCGCGGTAGACGGTGACGAGCCGGTCGCTCGGACCTTCGACCTGGATCTGGCGGTCGACCAGGATCTCGCCGCCCCTGTCGAGCGCGATGAAATTGGTGGCGCCGTAGCCCTTCCCGGTCACGACGATCATGCCGCCGGGCTGGAGCGTGACGTCGGCGATCAGGGGATTGCCGACCACGATGGTCGCAACCTTGCCGGGCAGCCGGACCAGCTTGGCCTGGTCGACATTGACGGCGATGGTATCGGCGGTGGATTCGGCAAGACCGGCAGCCGGCGATGCCAGCACCGCGGCCGCAACCAGAAGACACACGCGCGCATGGCGGCGCAGCAGTTCTTTACACATACTCTTACCCCCGGGACGTCACAAACCGGCAGAAGCGATTGATACAGCGGAGCCGGTGCCCGACCGCGCTAACCTGCCCTCAATTCGTGAACGTTCCGCAAATTCGCCGACTATTGTTTGAGCGGACTGGCGTTTTAAGGTCCTCGCGGTCGTGCTAGCGGCGGAACGGATAAGCGAGCTGGCCCGCGATCTCCCTGGGCATGGTCGCTTCGTCCTTGCCGTAATCCTGCGGCAGTTGCCCCTCCGGCATGCGGAAGGTGCCGAACAGCACGTCCCAGAGCGGGAAGGTCCCGGCGAAATTGGTGTCGCCGCCCTCCTCGAGCGAGGTGTGGTGCCAGCGGTGGAACACCGGCGTCGCCAGCACGTATTTGAACGGCCCGAAGGTCCAGTTCAGATTGGCGTGCACGAAGGCCGAGTGGAAGGTCGTGAACGGGGCAAGCCAGATCATGACATTCGGGGAAATGCCGGCCATCAGCAGCACGACGTCGACCCCGATCGAGCCGAGCACGAGATTGACGGGATGGAAGCGGGCCGCCGAAATCCAGCTGATCTCCTCCGAGGAGTGATGGATCGCGTGATACTTCCAGAACTCGCCGCCATGGAACAACCGGTGCAGCCAGTACAGCATGAAATCCGACAGGACCAGGAAGAGGACAGCCTGGGCCCAGAGCGGCAATAGCGCCAGCGGGCCGTGGCCATTGTCGTAGAAGGCGATGAGACCGTCGGCATCGTGGATGTTGAAGAGGAGACTCGCGCCGACGATCAAGAGCCCGATCCGCATGGTGCGGGCGAACACCGGAACGAAGAACCAATAGCAGATGTCGGTGACGATCTCCCGCTTGCGCCACCAGGGCGTGCCGGGATTGCAGGCCCAGAAATGCTCGAGCACGGTGAAGACCGCCGCGAGCGCGAGGGTGATGGGGACCACCTTCGCGATGGTCTCGCCGAGCATCAGGGCGACTTGCATGGGCAGGCTCGACATCGTCGCCTCTCTTCCGGATTGCTGGTCCTCCTACGCCTACTCCGCGAAATTTAAGGGAGGGTGAAGCCGGCGACGCACTTGCGGTACGTTAGAACCGCAGCGAATTCCAGCGGGCCTTAAGGCGAAATTCACTCTGGGCAAAAGCATCGCGCAGGGATCGGGTTTGCACGATCGAATTAACTCTACCGAAAGAGCTCGGCTTTCATGCTCATAGCGTCAAAGACAGCGCCGAACGAGGCGATCCAACCCCAGATGGAGTTTGTTCATGAAGAACCTGATTGCGCGTTTCGCCAAGGATGAATCCGGCGCCACCGCCATCGAATACGGCCTGATCGCCGCCGGCATCGCGCTGGCCATCATCACCGTCGTCAACAACCTCGGCAGCACGCTGAACACCAAGTTCACCTCGATCAGCACCTCGCTGAAGTAAGCGACCGACAGGCGACGGCAAAAGCCCCGGACATCCGGGGCCTTTGTTTTTCTGAGTACGGCGAGTTCCAGTGGCGTTACGCAAGTACAGAACCGATGCCGCGGTTGCGGCGAGCGAGGCGGAGGCGGCGCAGACCGGCTCGCCGGCCTACTGGGTCTGCCTTGCACTGCTGCTTGCGACGCTCGCACTCGCCGCGCGCATTGCCAGCCTCTGGTGAGCACTCCTCGCGCGATCCGCCCTGTCAAGGCCACAGCCGCCGTTGTCGGTTTGTTTAGCTCTGCCGGGTAGCATCGGGCGACGCCAGATATCGCGACGAACCCAGGCCTCAAGACGCAGCCCATGATCCTCGACCTTGCGCGCCTTCTGCTCTTCCCGGCCCTGATGGCGTTCGCCGCCGCGAGCGATCTCTTCACGATGACGATCTCGAACCGCGTCTCGCTGGCGCTGGTCGCAGGCTTCTTCGCGCTCGCCCTCTCCGGTGGCATGGCACCTTACGAGATGCTGGGCCATGTCGGCGCCGGCGCGCTTGTCCTGGTCGTGGCCTTCACCTGTTTTGCGATGGGCTGGGTCGGCGGCGGCGACGCCAAGGTCGCTGCCTCCGTCGCGCTCTGGTTCGGCTTCGCACCATTGATGAACTTCCTGCTCTACGCCTCGCTGTTCGGCGGAGCGCTGACGCTGCTCCTGCTCCAGTTCCGGCAATGGCCGCTGCCCTACGGCCTTGCGGGCCAGGCCTGGCTTGCGCGACTGCACGCCAAGGAGAGCGGCATTCCCTACGGCATCGCGCTCGCACTGAGCGCACTGATGGTCTACCCGGAAACCGAGTGGGTGAAGGCGATCGACCTCGCTCATCTCGCACTGCGTTGAACGCTCCGGGTAAACCAGGCGTTAAGGCGATTTAGATACGCCTCATTAACCATGCTTTGACGAATAGCTGGTCAACTGCCGATTACGGCGGCGGCTGCGTCGCGGCGTTTGTTGGAAAGTGAAGCGTATGAATAGGGCACGCATTGTCGTCCTGACGGTCGCCATCTGCGCCGGCGGTGTCGCCGCGTACCTGGCGAGCGGCTCGGACAATTCTGCGCCGCCTCCGGCGGCTCCGGTCGCGCAGCTTCCAACCGTCGACGTGCTGGTGGCCAAGAACGACATCGGCCTCGGCCAGACCGTGAAACCGGAAGACGTGCAATGGCAAACCTGGCCGGCCGCGACCGCCAGCGCCACCTTCATCCGCCGCAACGAGCGCCCCGAGGGCGTGACCCAGGTGACCGGTTCGATCGCGCGCGCCCCCTTCATCCAGGGTGAGCCGATCCGCGACCAGAAGCTGGTCAAGGCCGAAGGCTCCGGCTTCATGGCGGCAATCCTGCCCACCGGCATGCGCGCGATCTCGACCGAGATCTCGCCGGAGACCGGCGCAGGCGGCTTCATCCTGCCCAACGATCGTGTCGACGTGCTTCTGACGCGCCGCCTCAAGAACCCGGACCCGAGCAACGGCGCCCCCGATATCGTCACGTCCGAGATCATCCTGGCCAACATCCGCGTCCTGGCCATCGACCAGGCGCCGAAGGAGAAGGACGGCCAGAATACGGTGGTCGGCAAGACCGCCACCCTCGAGCTCAACCCCACGCAGACGGCGACGCTTTCCGCCGCCCGCCAGAGCGGCACGCTGTCGCTGGCGCTGCGCAGCATCGTCGACGTCAAGATGAGCGAGATCACGCTCGATGATTCCGCACAGAGGCGCGATGGCGTTTCGATCATTCGCTACGGTATCCCAAGCTCGACGGCGAAGGCACGATGAGGTCAGTCGATATGAAATGCAGGGCAGATTTGGCGACGATGCGAACCTCAATGGTCCGCGCCCTGTCGTTTTCGGCCGCCCTCGCGCTGGTGCTCAACCCGGCACTGACCCCCGTGGTCGCCGCCGACTACCGCCCCGCAGCGCCGGTCGCGGCCGACGGCCAGATGAACGCGCGCTTCCTCTCGCTCGGCGTCGGCAAGTCCATCGTGATCGACCTTCCGCGCGACATCAAGGATGTGCTGGTCGCCGACCCCAAGATCGCCAATGCGGTGGTCCGCTCGTCGCAGCGCGCCTACATCATCGGCGCCGCGGTCGGGCAGACCAACATCGTGTTCTTCGATTCCGCCGGCCAGCAGATCGCGGCCTATGACATCGCGGTCAAGCGTGACCTCAACGGCGTGCGCGCCGCGCTGAAGCAGATCCTGCCCAATTCCGACATCCAGATCGACGGCCTCGGCGAAGGCATCGTGCTGACCGGCACGGCGGCGAATCCGATGGAGGCGCAGCAGGCCAACGATCTCGCAGCGCGCCTCGCCGGCGGCGCCGACAAGGTCGTGAACTCGATCGTGGTCCGCGGCCGCGACCAGGTCATGCTCAAGGTGACAGTCGCCGAAGTCGCGCGCAGCATCGTCAAGCAGCTCGGCATCGACCTCACCGCCAACCTCAACTACGGCACCTCCGTGGTGACCTTCAGCAACTCCAACCCGTTCACCGCTCTTGGCAAAAATCTGGTGGACGGCAACAGTCTGACCACGAAGTTCGGCGCGACGCCGTCGGTGCAGGCCACCCTGCGCGCGATGGAGACCGCCGGCGTGATCCGGACGCTGGCCGAGCCGAACCTGACCGCGATCTCCGGCGAGTCGGCGACCTTCATCGCCGGCGGCGAATTCCCGGTACCGGCGGGCTATGCGTGCGATCCCACGACGCATGTCTGTACAACCCAGATCAGCTTCAAGAAGTTCGGCATCTCGCTCAACTTTACGCCCGTGGTGCTGACCGAGGGCAAGATCAGCCTGCGGGTGATGACCGAGGTTTCGGAACTGTCGAACGAGAATGCGATCACGCTGTCGCAGGCCGTGACCTCGACGTCGGTGAACTCGCTCACGGTGCCTTCGATCAAGACCCGCCGGGCGGAGACGTCGCTGGAGATTCCCTCCGGCGGCGCGATGGCGATGGCCGGCCTGATCCAGCAGCAGACCAAGCAGGCGGTCAGCGGGCTGCCGGGCCTGATGCAGCTCCCGATCCTCGGCACGCTGTTCCGCAGCCGCGACTTCGTCAACAACGCGACCGAGCTGGTCGTGATCGTGACGCCCTATATCGTTCGCGCGGTGGCGCAAAAGGACCTGTCGCGGCCGGATGACGGATTCTCCGCGCCTGCCGATCCGCAGGTCGAGCTGCTCGGCAACATCAACCGCATCTACGGCGTGCCTGGCCGGACCGAGCCGGGCCGGAACTACCGCGGCACCTACGGCTTCATCACCGACTAAGGCGGAACGGGGACTTCGTTATGACCACAAGACCACCCCAGATTCGCAGAGGCGCCATCGGCTTCGGTGGCGCGCTCGTCGGCATCGCGCTTGCGCTCGGCGGCTGCCAGCACGACGAAGCGGTCACCGCCTCCATTCCCGACAGCTACAAGCAGCGTCATCCGATCGCGATCGAGGAGCAGAACCGCTCGATCGTCGTCTTCGTCGGCCACGCCCGCGGCGGGTTGACCGCGGCCCAGCGCGCCGACGTGATGGGCCTGGCATCGGCCTGGCTGCATGAGGGCACCGGCGCCATCCATATCGACGTGCCGTCCGGCACGCCCAACGCGCGTCCGGTCGCGGAGTCGATGCGTGAGATCCAGGCGATGCTGGCGGCGGCGGGCGTTCCGCCGCGCGGCATCATCGCCCGCCCCTACCAGCCGGAAGACAAGCGCTTCCTGCCGCCGATCCGGCTGACCTATTCCAAGATCGCCGCAGTCGCGGGCCCCTGCGGCCTGTGGCCGGAGGACATCGGCCCCTCGATGAAGAACAAGGGCTGGTTCGAGAACAAGGAATACTACAATTACGGCTGCGCCTATCAGCGCAACCTCGCAGCCATGGTCGACAATCCCTCGGACCTCGAGCAGCCGCGGCCGGAGACACCTTCCTATACGACACGGCGCACCGCCGCGTTCGAGAAGTATCGCAAGGGAGTACCGACGGCGGTCTCCTATCCTGAGGCCGACAGGGCCAAACTCAGCGACACCGGCAAATGATCAGCTACGCCAGGCAAACACACGAAGAGCAGCCGGAAGCAGCTCCGCCGCCGGCCGAGGAGCATATCGCGCCTGCGCCGCGCGTCTCGGTCCAGGCCTTCTGCGAGACCGTGGAAACTGCTGCCGCGGTACAGTCGGCCGGCGAGGATCGCCGTCTCGGCAAGGCCCACCTGAAGATCCAGATGGGCGGCATGGCGGCTGCGGTCGAAGCCTACCGCTCGGCGCCCACGCCGAACGTGATCGTGCTCGAGAGCGACGGCCGCAACGACCTCCTGGGCGGGCTCGACCAGCTCGCCACCGTCTGCGACGCCGGCACCCGCGTGGTCGTGATCGGCCGCATCAACGACGTCATGCTCTATCGCGAGCTGGTGCGCCGCGGCGTCAGCGACTACGTGCTCGCGCCGGTTGGCGCGATCGACGTCGTGCGCTCGATCTGCAACCTGTTCTCCGCGCCGGAAGCCAAGGCGGTCGGCCGCATCATCGCCGTGGTCGGCGCCAAGGGCGGCGTCGGCGCGTCCACCATCTCCCATAACGTCGCCTGGGCGATCGCGCGCGACCTCGCGATGGACGCGGTCGTCGCCGATCTCGACCTCGCCTTCGGCACCGCCGGGCTCGACTACAACCAGGACCCGCCGCAAGGCATTGCGGACGCCGTGTTCTCGCCCGATCGCGTCGATACCGCCTTCATCGACCGCCTGCTGTCGAAATGCACCGACCACCTCAGCCTGCTGGCGGCGCCGGCGACGCTGGACCGGGTCTATGATTTCGGCACCGACGCCTTCGATTCCGTGTTCGACACGCTGCGCTCCACCATGCCCTGCATCGTGCTCGACATCCCGCACCAATGGTCGGGCTGGACCAAGCGCGCTCTGATCGGGGCGGACGACATCCTGATCGTGGCGGCGCCCGACCTCGCCAATTTGCGCAATACCAAGAACCTGTTCGACCTGCTGAAGGCCTCGCGCCCCAACGACCGGCCGCCGCTCTACTGCCTGAACCAGGTCGGAGTGCCGAAACGTCCCGAAATCGCCGCGACGGAGTTCGCCAAGGCGATCGAGAGCCAGCCGGTCGTCTCGATCCCGTTCGAGCCGCAGATCTTCGGCTCGGCGGCCAACAACGGCCAGATGATCGCGGAGATCTCCGCCAACCACAAATCGATCGAGATGTTCCTCCAGATCGCCCAGCGCCTGACCGGCCGCAGCGAAACGAAGAAACAAAAGTCGTCCCTGCTTTCACCCCTGATTGATAAGTTGCGGGGAAAATAAGCCGCCGCATGGAGTCGTTAAGTGTTCGGTAAGCGTAGCGGAACAGACACCGACCTTCGGGCCCCGAAGCCCGGCGCCGTGTCGCCAGAGCCTGCCCCGGCTCCGGCGCCGACGGTGTCGCGCGCGCCGCCCCCGCCGGCCGTCGCCTCGCCGCCGCTTGCCCCGGCGAGGCCTGCGCCGGCGATGGAAACCCGCCGCTCGGACAATTACTACGAGGTCAAGGCGACCATCTTCGGCGCGCTGATCGAGGCCATCGACCTCGCCCAGCTCGCCAAGCTCGATTCGGAATCGGCCCGCGAGGAAATCCGCGACATCGTCAACGAGATCATCGCGATCAAGAACATCGTGATGTCGATCGCCGAGCAGGAAGAGCTGCTCGACGACATCTGCAACGACGTGCTCGGCTACGGCCCGCTGGAGCCGCTGTTGTCGCGCGACGACATCGCCGACATCATGGTCAACGGCGCCAACACCGTCTACATCGAAGTCGGCGGCAAGATCCAGCGCACCGGTATCCGCTTCCGCGACAACCAGCAGCTCCTCAACATCTGCCAGCGCATCGTCAGCCAGGTCGGCCGGCGCGTCGACGAATCCTCGCCGATCTGCGACGCGCGCCTTGCCGATGGCTCCCGTGTCAACGCGATCGTGCCGCCGCTGTCGATCGACGGGCCCGCACTCACCATCCGCAAGTTCAAGAAGGACAAGCTGACCCTGGATCAGCTCGTCAAGTTCGGCGCAATCTCGCCGGAGGGCGCCGAGATCCTCCAGATCATCGGCCGCGTCCGCTGCAACGTGCTGATCTCCGGCGGTACCGGCTCGGGCAAGACCACGCTGCTCAACTGCCTCACCAACTACATCGAGCACGACGAGCGCATCATCACCTGCGAGGACGCGGCCGAGCTTCAGCTCCAGCAGCCCCACGTGGTGCGGCTCGAAACCCGCCCGCCCAACATCGAGGGCGAGGGCCAGATCACCATGCGCGAGCTGGTGCGCAACTGCCTGCGTATGCGCCCCGAACGCATCATCGTCGGCGAGGTCCGCGGACCCGAGGCGTTCGACCTGCTTCAGGCCATGAACACCGGCCATGACGGCTCGATGGGCACGCTGCACGCCAACAACCCGCGCGAGGCGCTGTCGCGCTGCGAATCCATGATCACGATGGGCGGCTTCTCGCTGCCGTCGCGGACCATCCGCGAGATGATCTGCGCCTCGATCGACGTCATCGTCCAGGCCGCGCGCCTGCGCGACGGCTCGCGCCGCATCACGCACATCACCGAGGTGATGGGCATGGAAGGCGACACCATCATCACCCAGGACATCTTCCTCTACGACATGATCGGCGAGGACGCCAACGGCAAGATCATCGGGCGGCACCGCTCGACCGGCATCGGCCGTCCGAAGTTCTGGGAACGCGCTCGCTATTACGGCGACGAGAAGCGCCTTGCCGCCGCACTCGATGCGGCGGAAGTGGCGCCAACGACGTGAGCAGGTCAGCACCGCCATGAACATGCAGGTCCTCGCCCTCGCCTTCCTCGCCACCGCCGCTGTCGGCGGCATCGCCTGGGTCTTCCTCTATCCATTGCTGTCCGGGGAGCGGAAGGCGGAAAACCGCCGTGCCTCGATCGCGCGCGCCGACGCGCCCGCGGCCAAGCAGACCGAAAAGAGCCAGCGCTCACGCCGTGAGCAGGTCGAGACTTCGCTGAAGGATCTCGAGGCACGACGTCAGCAGGAGAAGAGCGTTCCGCTCAACATCCGCCTGTCGCAGGCGGGGCTGGACTGGACGCCGCAGAAATTCTGGATCGTGTCCGCCGTCGTGGCGGGCGTGCTGTTCGTAGCCGCCATGTTCGTCGGTGGCGGCCTGCTCGGCGGCGCCGGCCTCGCCTTCGCCGGCGGCTTCGGCTTGCCGCGCTGGGCACTCAGCTTCCTGAAGAAGCGCCGCGAAAGCAAATTCCTGGCCGCGCTGCCCGACGCCGTGGACGTGATCGTCCGCGGCATCAAGGCGGGCCTGCCGCTGTTCGAATCGATCAAGGTGGTCGCCGCCGATTCGCCCGAGCCGCTGCGCAGCGAGTTCCTGGCCATCATCGAGACGCAGGCGATCGGCATGCCGCTCGGCGAAGCCTGCTCGCGCCTCTACGATCGCATGCCGCTGCCGGAAGCCAACTTCTTCGGCATCGTCATCTCGATCCAGCAGAAGTCGGGCGGCAACCTCTCCGAAGCGCTGGGCAACCTCTCCAAGGTGCTGCGCGACCGCAAGAAGATGAGGGAAAAGATCCAGGCGATGTCGATGGAGGCCAAGGCTTCGGCCGCCATCATCGGCTCGCTGCCGCCGATCGTGATGTTTCTCGTCTATCTCACGACGCCGCACTACATCTCCCTGCTGTGGACCCATCCTACCGGCCAGCTCATGCTGGTCGGCTGCGTCGTCTGGATGTCGGTCGGCATCATGGTGATGAAGAAGATGATCAACTTCGATTTCTGACGGTGGCGTATGGTCGAATTTCTGGTTTCGAAACTGCATGACGTCCGTTTCATGACCATGCTGCTGGCGGCCATCGCCGCCAGCGCTACCGTCTATACGCTGGTGATGCCACTGTTCGCCGGCGAAGGCCTCTCCAAGCGCATGAAGGCGGTGGCGAGCGAGCGCGAGCGGATCCGGCAGCGCGAGCGCGAGCGCCTCAACAAGAGCGAGAAGGTCTCGCTGCGCCAGACCCCGAAGCAGCTCGTCTCCAAGGTCGTCGAGGATTTCAACCTCACCAAATGGCTCGCGCAGGAAGCTGCCCGCGACAAGCTCATCATGGCCGGCTACCGCGGTCAGGCGCCCTACATCACCTTCCTGTTTGCGCGCATGGTCGCTCCGATCACCCTGTTCGTGGGCTCGGTCCTGTACGTGTTCCTGATCGCGCATATGGAGAAACCGGTGCCGGTCAAGATCGGCATCTGCATCGGCGCCGCCTATCTCGGGCTTCAGGCCCCGATGCTGTTCCTCAAGAACGCGATCTCCAAGCGCCAGCTTTCGATCAAGCGCGCCTTTCCCGACGCGCTCGACCTGCTGCTGATCTGCATCGAATCCGGCATGTCGGTCGAAATGGCATTCCGGAAAGTCGCCACCGAAATCGTCGGCCAGTCGATCGCGCTGTCGGAAGAGTTCACGCTGACCACCGCCGAGCTGTCCTATTTGCAGGACCGCAAGGTCGCCTATGAGAACCTGGCGCGGCGCACCGGGCTCGAGGGCGTCAAGTCGGTGTGTCTGGCGCTCCAGCAGGCGGAACGTTACGGCACTCCGCTCGGACATTCCCTGCGCGTCATGGCGCAGGAAAACCGCGACATGCGCATGACCGAGGCCGAGAAGAAGGCCGCTGCGCTGCCGCCGAAGCTGACGGTGCCGATGATCCTGTTCTTCCTGCCGGTGCTGTTCGTCGTCATTCTCGGGCCGACCGGCATCAAGATCTCCGAGATGCAGTGACGCAAGACTTGAGCCGCGTGCGGTTCGCGCGAGCGGCTTTGGGATGAGACGATCGGGTCGGATCAGTCGGGTCGGCTGAGCGCGGCGACGGGCGTCCGCTTCGGTGCGCCGCGTGGGACGTCGCTGCGGCTCAGCATTTCCTTGAGATAGGCGACGTTGGCTGCGGCCTGCTCCGGCGGCAGGTCCGCCTTCACGATAGTCTCGGCTTCGGCAAAGCGGCCCTGGAGACCGACGACCAGGCCGAGATTCTGCCGCACCCGCGCGCTCGCGCGCGGCGAGGCGTAGGCCTGCCGCAACGCCTCTTCGGCCTTGGGAAGGTCTCTCGACAGCATGTAGGACAGGCCGAGATTGGACAGCACGCCGGGATCGCCCGGCGCGATCTTCAGCGCGCTCGCATAATAGGAACGCGCCTCATCGTGACGGCCCATCTGATCGAGCGCCGTGCCCTGCACCGAGAGCAGACGCCAGTCCGGATTGTCGGGTGAATGCGCTTTCGACAGCACGTCGAAGGCCTGCTGGAAATTGCCGTTGTCGGCGAGTGCACGGCCGTACTGGGCGAGCAGCGCCTTGTTGCCGGGATTGGCGATGGTCGCCTGCTCGAGAACGGCGGCGGCCTGGGCGCGCTGGCCGTTGGCGCGCAAGGCCTGGCCATATCCGAGCGCGGCCTCGGCATCCTTGGGATTGGCACGGTAACGCTCGCCATAGACTTCGACGGCGCCTGCGGGATCGCTGGGAGGGGGAGTCTCCGCCCGCGACCCGATCGAGCCGGTGACGTCGGAGAGCTTTGACATTGCCGTGCAGCCGCCGAGGCTCATGGCCACCACCGCAACGAGCGAGGCAGACGCGAGAAGCCGGGCAGGACTGAACCGTTGACGCATGACGCTTTGACTCTCGAGCGGATGGATCGAGCCGAACGCGCCAGCAATAGACTGTTAACCCTAATGGCCGGTTAACGCCGGGATGCCTGCCCCTCTCACGGCGGCGTCCGCGGCGGCACCTCTCCGCCGAGACCGAGGTCGAGGCCGAACGCCTTCACCTGCTCGTTCAGGTCTGGAGATCTGCCCGTCGCCGGTTTCGTTTCACCCGATCAATATTCGATGGCAAGCCGCTTGCGGATTTCGTCGACGCGCTTGTCGAGCGCGTCGAAGCGCGCATGGACGGAGCGGTCGTGGAGATAGAAGACGTAGCCGCCGGCAAGGAACGCGAAGATCCAATGATGATGCTCGACATAGCTGAAAATCGCCTCGACGACCTGGCCGATGAAAGTGACCATACTCCACACGACGTCCATTGCATTTCCTCCCGGCAGGCTTCGCTTTCGGCCACCGGCGATCTCCTTGCACCTGGCGGCCGTTGCCGGAACCTAGCATGGCCCCCTTGCTGCGAGTAGCCGCTCGCTCAACGGTGACGGCAAAGCCGATTGCGGCCACCGCAAAACTCTGCGAAGTCTCCCTCATCCGCATAACCAGCTTGATCTGACGACCTGGACCCGCCAATGCCTTCTGTCTTCGAGACGTCGCCAACCGCCATCCCGATCACCTTCGTCACCAAGTCGAGCTGGGATCAGGTCGCCGAGACGCTGCCGCCGGCGCAACGCCAGTTCGCCACGGCGAACGCCTTCGCCGCCAAGCCGGGCGGCTATCTCGCCCTGCCCGCCCCCGACGGTACGATCGCGCAAGTGCTGTTCGGCATCGAGGACGAGGGCGCAAGATCCCGCGACCTGTTCCGGCCGGGCGCCCTGCCCGGCCTGTTGCCGCCGGGCACCTATCGCTTTGCCAATGCACCGCACGATGCACGGCTCGCCGCACTCGCCTTCGCGCTCGGCTGCTACCGCTTCGCCCGCTACCGCAAGGCAGATAGCCCCGATGTCCGCCTGGTGCCGCCTGACGGCGTCGACGCCGTCGAGATCAGCCGCATGGCCGATGCCGCGATGCTGGCGCGCGACCTCATCAACACGCCGTCCAACGACATGGGGCCGGAGGAGCTCGCCGCAGCCGCCCAAGAGCTCGCCAGCGAATTCGGCGCGAGCTTTGCCTGCACCATCGGCGAGGATCTGAGGACGGATTTTCCCCTGATCCACGCCGTCGGCATGGCCTCGGACCGCGCGCCGCGACTGATCGACATCAGCTGGGGCGATCCCGCCCATCCCAAGGTGACGCTGGTCGGCAAGGGCGTGTGCTTCGACACCGGCGGGCTCGACCTGAAGCCGTCGAGCGGCATGCTGATCATGAAGAAGGACATGGGCGGCGCCGCCAACGTTCTGGCGCTCGCGCGCATGGTGATGGACGCGAAGCTGAAGGTCCGGCTGCGCGTGCTGATTCCGGCGGTCGAGAATGCGGTCGCCGGCAATGCCTTCCGCCCGCTCGACATTTTTACATCGCGCAAGGGGATCACGGTCGAGATCGGCAACACGGACGCCGAAGGGCGGCTCGTGCTCGCCGATGCCCTGGCGCTCGCCGACGAGGAGAAGCCCGACCTGCTGATCGATCTCGGCACACTGACGGGAGCTGCACGCGTCGCGCTGGGGCCGGATTTACCGCCCTTTTACACCAATGATGAGACGCTTGCCGCCGACGTCGCGCGCTGCGCCGTCAAGGAGAACGATCCGTTGTGGCGCATGCCGCTGTGGCCGGCCTACGATGCGTGGCTGGACTCCAAGACCGCCACCATCACCAACGCACCGTCCGGCGGCTTTGCCGGGTCGATCACCTGCGCGCTGTTCCTGCAACGCTTCGTCGAGCAGGCCAAGAGCTGGCTGCATGTCGACATCTATGGCTGGACGCCGTCGGCGAAGCCGGCGCGCCCCGAAGGCGGCGAGTGCCAGGCCGCGCGCGCCATCTACACATTGCTGAGCGAGCGCTATGCATGATCCAGGACACGATCCAAGGCTGACACCGGCGCGGGCCGACCTCGCCGCCAAATATCTCGAAGGCAAGGTGCAGGCGGAGCGTTTCGTCACCGGCGAGGAATTCGAGGTGACGGACGCGATTGCAGCGGTGCGCGAACAGCCGTCCTCGGACGCGATGCTGATGACGGAGGCGCTGCGCGGCGAGCGCGTCACGGTCTACGATCGCAATGGCGAGGGCTGGGCCTGGGGCCAGCTGGGAAGTGACGGCTATGTCGGCTGGCTTCCCGATGCGGCGCTCATGAAGCCGACGGCCGCCCCGACGCACAAGGTCAGCGCGCTGCGGACGTTTGCGTTCCCGGGCCCCTCGATCAAGCTGCCGCCAGCCGGCACGCTCGTGATGGGATCGAAGATTGCGGTGGCGCGCGAGGACGGCAGCTTCGCGGTGACGCGCGACGGAGCTTATCTGCCGAAGGCGCATCTCGGCCCGCTCGATCATCGCGAGCCGGACTTCGTTGCGGTGGCCGAACGCTTCGTCGGCACGCCCTACCTCTGGGGCGGCAAGAGCAGCCTCGGCATCGATTGCTCGGGTCTCGTGCAGGTCTCGCTGACGGCGGCCGGCACCGGCTGCCCGCGCGACAGCGACATGCAGCAGGCCGGCCTTGGACGAGCCCTGGAGCCTCACGGGCAGAGCAAGCTGCAACGCGGCGACCTAATCTTCTGGAAGGGCCACGTCGCCATCGTCCGCGACGCCGGCACCATGGTTCACGCCAACGCGCATCATATGGCGACGGTGATCGAGCCGATCGAGCCGGCCATTGCACGGATCAAGCAGGCCGGCAGCGAGGTCGTGGCGATCAAGCGGCTCTAGGGCGTGTGCTCATAATTCACCGCTAATTTGCCGCGTCCGCTTTACTCTCCGAAGGCGACGTTGAAACCGGTATGGCCGAATGTCGGTCTTGGAAGCGGATCCGCATCTGATGGATGTCAGACGTCGCTATGTTGCTTGGGCACATTACCGGCGCTGGCCTCCGGCTTGGAAATCGGAGGGATGCAGCTGCCGAAGCGTGGATCGAGCGGATCGTAACGCGACTTTGTTCGCACGACGATATACAGCGCCGCCAGCGCGAAGGAACCGAGCAGCAGCAGCATCCACACAGGTGGCCGACTTGCGATCAAAAGCACCGTTGCTCCAACCAGTAGCAAGACAACAGTGCCCGAGGACAGCTTTGAAGCCATCACCGCCTCCGCGGTAAGCTCGACGGCCAGATATTACCGTGGATATCGACATATTTGAGCGAAGCCGGCTGCGACACTCCAGCGCAGAGAGAACCGGAGGTCTCGTATGTTCCCCGGGCTCATTTTCCAGGGAATACACGCACGATCATTCGGGCAACCCGTCACTCGAAAGGCAACCCGCCCCGGCTGATAGGCATCTCGCGGCGCAACTACGGAACAACGTTACAATTGGGAGAATTGCGGAACGAAACATGTCGTCAGTCTTTCTGCCTTTGGGAGGTGCCCCATGAGTTCTCAGGCCAGAGAAGGCGCGTGTGCGTTCGCTTGGCGGAACTACCTGCTGCTCCACAGCGGCATCAGCGAGAATGATAACAGGCGTTCCGCCCTCTATCGCTACATCGCCAGTCTTCGCGATACCGGCGAAGATGATTTCGATCTCCTGCAAGTCGCCGCAGTCGCCTACTTGAAAAAATTGGATGAATTGCATGACGACCAATGTGCGCGACTCGCGGCAGATCACGTTTTGGCCGAGTGTTTGGAAGCACGCAATTCACAACCCGAGAGGTGACTTTAGGCCATAACACAAGCGCGAAGGAGCGAACAGCATGGCAGACAAGACCGTTACTGCAAACCATCTCGCGGGCGACCCACAACGGCGCATCGCCGCAGCGACAGCAATCGGCATGAATGCCTTGATGCCGATGATCCACTTTCAGGTCTCAATGCTGAGGATGTGGGCCGATAGTATTGAGAAGCTCGCGGGCAATTACGAAAAGAAGTTGGAAGAAACAGCGACCACGGTCGAGGAACAATTAGACAAGGAACGCGCCGCGTAGATCAACCCGACTGGTAGGTGCGGCCCGCTTCGGCCACCAGCAGAAGCGTCCCTGGGGCTCGCGCTGTCGCGCGACCGGAATGCCGGGCTACGTCGCCACCGAGCCGTTCCCGGCCGTCTCCAGCCGGAAGGCTGCCGCGAACAGCGCGCGCGTGTAATCGCTCTTCGGGTTCTTGAACAGCTCGGCCGCCTGCCCCTCCTCGACCACCTTGCCGCCGCGCATCACGATCAGATGGCTGGCGAGCGAGGCGACGACGCGCAAATCGTGCGAGATGAACATGTAGGTGAGATCGCGCTTGCGCTGCAGCTCGCGCAACAGATCGACCATCTGCGCCTGGAACAGCATGTCGAGCGCGCTGGTCGGCTCGTCCAGCACGACGAAATCCGGCTCCAGCACCACCGCGCGCGCGATCGAGATGCGCTGGCGCTGGCCACCGGAAAACTCATGCGGATAGCGGTAGCGGGTGTCCGGTTTCAGTCCGACATCCTCGAGCGCCTTGACGACGCGCACCTCACGCTCCTCGCCCGACAGTTTCGGCTGATGCACGGTGAGGCCTTCGGCGATGATGTCGGCGACCGACATGCGCGGGCTGAGCGAGCCGAACGGATCCTGGAACACGATCTGCATGTCGCGCCGGAAGGGCCGCATCTCCTTGAAGCGCAGGCCCTGGATGTCTCTCCCCAGGAACACGATGCGCCCGTTCGAGGAGATCAGCCGCAGCAGCGCCAGCCCCAGCGTGGTCTTGCCCGAGCCGGATTCGCCGACGACGCCGAGCGTCTCGCCCTTGCGCACGGCGAGGCTGACGCCGTCGACCGCCTTGATGTGGCCGACCGTCTTGCGCATCAAGCCGCGCTTGATCGGAAACCACACTTTCAGATCGTCGGCCGACATCACCACCGGCGCATTCGGCTGCGGCGGCGCGGGATCCGGCTTCGGCTCGGCCGCGAGCAGGTCGCGCGTATAGGGATGCTTCGGCGTCTTGAACACCTGCTCGACCGGCCCCTGCTCGACGATCTCGCCGCTCTTCATGACGCAAACGTGGTCGGCGATGCGGCGCACGATGCCGAGATCATGGGTGATGAAGAGCAGGCTCATGCCGAGCCGCGCGCGGATCTCGGCGAGCAGCGCCAGGATCTGCGCCTGCACGGTGACGTCCAGCGCCGTGGTCGGCTCGTCGGCGATCAGCAGATCGGGCTCGTTGGCGAGCGCCATCGCGATCATCACGCGCTGGCGCTGGCCTCCAGAGAGCTGGTGCGGATAGCTGTTGAGCCGCGTCTCCGGATCGGGGATGCCGACCTGGGTCAGCAGCTCCAGCGTCCGCTTGCGCGCCAGCGCGTTGCTGGTGGGATTGTGCAGCTGGATGATCTCGCCGATCTGCGCCTCGATCGTGTGCAGCGGATTGAGCGAGGTCATCGGCTCCTGGAAGATGATGGAGATGTCGCTGCCGCGGACCTCCCGCATCTGCTGCTCGGACTGGTCGATCAGCTCCTGTCCCTTGAAGCGGATGCTTCCCGAGGGATGCGAGGCGTTCGGATAGGGCAGCAGCTTCAGGATCGAGAGCGCGCTCACGGACTTGCCGGAGCCGGATTCGCCGACCAGCGCCAGGCATTCGCCGCGCTTGATCTGGAACGAGACCTTGTCGACCGCGAGTGTCGTGGCGCCACCCTGGTGGAAGGCCACCGAAAGGTCGCGCACGGCAAGCAGGGGCTGGTTGATCGCGTCCATTGGCCTACCTGAACGTCTTGCGCGGATCGAAGGCGTCGCGCACGGCTTCGCCGATGAAGATCAGGAGCGACAGCATGATCGCGACCGAGAAGAAGCCGGAGAAACCGAGCCACGGCGCCTGCACGTTGGACTTGGCCTGTGACAGCAGCTCGCCGAGCGATGGTGAGCCCGGCGGCAGGCCGAAGCCAAGGAAGTCGAGTGCCGTCAGCGTCATCACCGACGAGGAGACGATGAACGGCAGGAACGTCATGGTCGCGACCATCGCGTTCGGCAGCAGGTGACGGAACATGATGACCGGGTTGGAGACGCCGAGCGCGCGGGCGGCCTGGATGTATTCGAAGTTGCGCCCGCGCAGGAACTCGGCCCGCACGAGACCGACCAGCGAGACCCAGGAGAACAGCAGGAGAATGCCGAGCAGCACGAAGAAGCCGGGCACGAGGACCGAGGACAGGATCAAGAGAAGATAGAGCGACGGAATTGCCGTCCATATCTCGATGAAGCGCTGGAAGATGAGATCGACCCGGCCGCCGAAATAACCCTGTACCGCTCCCGCCGCGATGCCGATGACGGATGAGATGATCGTGAGGCAAAGGCCGAACAGCACCGAGATGCGGAAGCCATAGATCAGCCGCGCCACCACGTCGCGGCCCTGGTCGTCCGTACCTAACCAGTTGTATTCGAGGTCGCGGCAGCTCTTCAGCCCCTTCTTCTCGACCACCGGCTTGCATTGCGCTTCGGTGAGCATCCAGGTCGGCGGCGACGGCGCCGGCGTCGGCAAGTCGAGATTGTGAGTGTCGTAGGAATAGCGGATCAGGGGCCAGACGATGGCGCCGCCCTTGTCCTTGATGAGCTTCTGCAAGTAGGGGTCGCGGTAGTCGGCCGCCGTCTCGAAATCGCCGCCGAAGGTGGTTTCCGAATAAGTCACGAAGGCGGGCCAATAGAGGCGGCCATCGAATTTGACCAGGAAAGGTCGATCGTTGGCGATCAGCTCGGCGAACAGCGAGATCACGAAGAGGGCGATGAATATCCAGAACGACCAGTAGCCGCGGCGGTTGGCCTTGAAGTTCTGCCATCGCCGCCTGTTCAGCGGCGAAGGCGCGAACGGCTTTCGCGTGATCGGAACGATCTCACCCAGCGGAGACTGGGTCGTGGTCTCGATCGGCGTCGGCGCGATAACCGTCATCAGACCTCCCGCGCCTCGAAATCGATCCGGGGGTCGATCCACATATAGGTCAGGTCGGAGATCAGGTTGATCACGAGGCCGACCAACGAAAAGATGTAGAGTGTGCCGAACACCACGGGATAGTCGCGGTTGAGCACGCTCTCGAAGCTCAGCAGCCCGAGCCCGTCCAGCGAGAAGATGGTCTCGATCAGAAGCGAGCCTGAGAAGAAGGCGTGGATGAAGGTCCCGGGGAATCCGGCGATCACGATCAGCATCGCATTGCGGAAGACGTGGCCGTAAAGGACCCGGCCCTCGCTGCAGCCCTTGGCGCGCGCGGTCATGACGTATTGCTTGCGAATCTCGTCCAAAAACGAATTCTTGGTCAGGAACGTCATGGTGGTGAACGCGCCGAGCCCCATGGCGATCAGCGGCAGCGTCAGGTGCCAGAAATAATCGAGGATCTTCCAGTACCAGGGAAACTGCGACCAGCCGTCCGAAGTCAGTCCGCGCAGCGGGAACCAGTTAAAGAAGGAGCCGCCGGCAAACAGGATGATGAGGAGGATTGCGAACAGAAAGCCGGGAATGGCATAGCCCAGCACGAGAATGGTCGACGTCCAGGTGTCGAAACGCGTGCCGTCCTTCACCGCCTTGCGGATGCCGAGCGGAATCGAGATCAGATAGGTGATCAGCGTCAACCAGATGCCGAGCGAAATCGAGACCGGCAGCTTCTCCTTGATCAGCTGAATCACGCTGACGTCGCGAAAATAGCTCTTGCCGAAATCGAAGCGGGCGAAATTCCACACCATCAGCGCGAAGCGTTCCGGTGCGGGCTTGTCGAAGCCGAATTGCGCCTCCAGCTTCTTGATGAAATCAGGATCGAGCCCCTGCGCGCCGCGATATTTCGAGTTGATGGAATCGCCGCCCGCGCCGACTTGCCCCGGCGCACGCTGCGCAAAGTCGCTACCGCCCGAAATGCGCGAGGTGCCGCCGGTATCGGCGCCGGAGAGCTGCGCAATCACGCGCTCGACAGGACCGCCAGGCGCGAACTGCACGACGATGAAGGAGACGAAGAGGATCCCGAGCAATGTCGGGATCATCAGGAGGATGCGGCGGGCGATATACGCGCTCATGATTATCTCGCCTGCTCGAGCTTGGCCGCCTTGGCGCGGTCGGACCACCAGATATCGGGAGCGCCTACGCCATTTGCGTAACGCGGCAGCTTCTGCGGATGACCGAATAGATCCCAATAAGCGAGCCGGTGCGTCTTGTTATACCACTGCGGCACCCAATAGCGGCCGGCGCGAAACAGCCGATCGAAGGCCCGGCAAGCGATCGTCAAGTCCTCGCGGTTGTCGGCCGCCATGATCTTCTCGATCATGGCGTCGATGGCCGGGCTGGCAACGCCGGCGAGATTGTACGAGCCCCTGGTGTTCGCAACCTGCGATGAGAAGAACGCACGCATGGCATCGCCCGGCGTCGCCGACATGCTGAAACGCTGGATCGTCATGTCGAAGTCGAAATCTTCCTGGCGCGCCTTGTGTTGCACGGCATCGACGAGGCGCACGCTCGCTTCGATGCCGAGCGTGCCCAGGTTCTTGATGTAGGGCGCATGGTGCGGCTGGAAGGAGGGCTCGTCCAGCAGGAACTCGATCCTGAACACGTCGCCGTTCGGCAGCACCCGTTTGCCGTCCTTGATCGGCACGCCGGCCTCGCTCAGCAGTTGCTGCGCCTTGCGCAACAGGCTTCGATCCTGCCCGGAGCCGTCCGAGACCGGCGGCGTGAACGGTGCTGCGAACACTTCATCGGGAACCTGACCGCGAAACGGCTCCAGCAGCTTCAGTTCTTCCGGCGAAGGCGCGCTGTCTCCCGCCATGAGATCGGAGTTCTGGAACGGCGATACCGTACGGGCATAGGCGCCGTACATGATGGTCTTGTTGGTCCATTCGAAGTCGAAGGCATTGATCAGGGCCTCGCGCACGCGCGGGTCTTTGAACTTCTCGCGCCGCGTGTTGATGAACCAGCCTTGCGCGCCGGACGGCGTGTCGTCGGGTACGGTTTCGAGCTTGACGCGATTATCTTTCACGGCCGGAAAGTCATAGCGTGTCGCCCAGATGCGGGAGGTGAACTCTTCGCGGTAAAGATAACTCTTGCCGGTAAAGCCCTCGAAGGCGACATCGCGATCGCGATAGAACTCATAGCGCACGACGTCGAAATTGTAGCTGCCGCGGCAAACCGGCAGATCGGCGGCCCACCAGTCCTTCACCCGCTCGTATTCGATGTAACGATTGACCTCGAACCTGCCGACCTTGTATGGACCCGAGCCCAGCGGAATCTCCAGCGACGTTTCGTCGAACGGGCGGGACGCATAGTACGCCTTCGAGAAGATCGGCAGGCTCGCGACATAGAGCGGCACGTCGCGCGCGCGTCCCTTGGCAAAGGTGACGACCAGCGTCGCGTCGTCGATCGCCTCCGCGCTGACCATGTCACGCATCTGCACGATGATCAGCGGATGGCCCTTGGTCTTCAGCGCCGTCAGCGAAAACGCCGCATCATGAGCAGTGAGCTTGGTGCCGTCGTGGAATTTCGCCTCGGGCCGCATCGTGAAGCGATAGACCAGCCTGTCCGGCGATATCCGCACGGATTTGGCGGCAAGGCCGTACATCGCGTCCGGCTCGTCGTTGGCGCGCACCATCAGCGGCACGAACGTCATGTCCATGCCTTGCGCGCCGTCGCCCTTCAGGATGAAGGCGTTGAGCGAGTTGAAGGTCTGATAGGACTGGTTGTACGCCTTCACCGACGGGATGAGCGAGAACGTGCCGCCCTTCGGCGCGTCCAGATTGACGTAGTCGAAATGACGGAAGCCGGCGGGATATTTGAGATCGCCGAATGCCGAAATGCCGTGCGCCTCGGTCCCCGCCTCCGAAGCGCGCGCGCCGCGCAGCAGCGGTGCGCCAAGGGATGCACCGAGGGCGCCGCCGGCACCCAAAACAAGCACATGGCGGCGTGACATCTGCGTCATGCGGGAAATGTCCTTCACGACTTCTTTGCGATCCGCGCCGCCTTGTCTGCGTCGTACCACCAGATGAACGGGAAGCCGGACTGACCGTATCTGGGCAATTCCGACGGCCGGCCGAAGCGGTCCCAGCGCGCGGTGCGTACCTTCGTATAGGTCCACTGCGGCACGACGTAGTGATTCCACAGCAGCACGCGATCGAGCGCCTTGGTCGCTGCGACGAGATCGTCGCGATCCCTGGCGTAGATCACCCGCTCGATCAGCTTGTCGATCGCCGGATTCTTGATGCCGGCAATGTTGCGCGAACCGGCGATGTCGGCCGTCTTGGACGACCAGAATTCGCGCTGCTCGTTGCCCGGCGACTGCGACTCGCCCCACGAGTTGGTGACGATGTCGAAATCCCACTCGCGTGTCCTGTTCTCGTACTGGGTGGGATCGACCGTCCGCACGCTGACGGCGATGCCGAGCCGCTCCAGCGACGGCTTGTAGAACAGCGTGATCCGCTCGAAGCTCGGATCGGAATTCAGCAATTCCACGGAGAACTGTGTGCCGGTCTTGACGTCGATCAGCTTGCGGTCGCGCACCTCATAGCCGGCCTCCTTGAACAGGCGCAGCGCCTCGCGCAGATTGTCGCGAACGGCTTCCGGACTGCCGCCAACCGGATTGGTGTAGGCCGTCGTGAAGACTTCGGGCGGGACCTCGGAGCGGACGGTTTCGAGGATCTCGAGCTCCTTGCCCTGCGGCAAGCCGGTCGCCATGAGATCTTCGATGCCGTCGAAATAGCTGCTGATGCGCTTGTACTGACCGTAGAATATCTGCTTGTTCATCTCCTCGAAATCGAACGCGTAGTTGAGCGCACGGCGCACGCGGGGATCGCTGAACTTGGCGCGGCGCAGGTTCGGCACGAAGGCCTGCATCACGCCCGAGCTGCGATTTGCGAACTCCTCGAGGATCACGCGCTTTTCGGTGACGGCCGGGAAGTCGTAGGCAGTCGCCCAGTTCTTGGCGCTGTTCTCGGTGCGCCAATCCACCTGGTCAGCCTTGAAAGCCTCGATCGCGACGGTGGCGTCGCGGAAATACTCGTAGCGCAGCTCGTCGAAATTGTTGCGGCCGACATTGGCGGGCAGGTCGCGGCCCCAATAGTCCTTAACGCGCTCGAGCGCGATCGATCGTCCGGCAACGAATTCCTTGACCCTGTAGGGGCCGGAGCCAAGCGGCACTTCGAGCGTGGTGGCAGAAACATCGCGCTTGCGGCCCTGCGCGTCCGTTCCCTCCCACCAGTGCTTCGGCAGGACCGTGAGCTGCCCGACAATCTGCGGCAGCTCGCGATTGCCCGGCGCGTCGAACACGAATTTGACCTCGCGCTCGCCGACCTTTTCGGCCTTCACCACATGACTGTAGTACGCCGAGTACATCGGATGGTGCTTCTTGAAGGAATCGAGCGAGAAGATCACGTCATCCGCGGTCACCGGCTTGCCGTCATGCCATTTGGCTTGTGACCGCAACCGATAGGTGACGAAAGAGAAATCGTCCGGGTGGCTGACGGCTTCGGCCAGCGCGCCGTATTCGGTCGAGACTTCGTCGAGCGCGGGCGTCAGCAGGGATTCGTAGATGAATGCGACGGCTCCGGAAACCTGGCCCTTCACACCGGAGACGACGATGTTGAAATTGTCGAACGTGCCGACCGCGATCTGGCGCGCGACCCCGCCCTTGGGCGCTTCCGGATTGACGTAGTCGAAGCGCTTGAAGTCGGCGGGGTACTTGACCTTTCCGAACAGCGACAACGCATGGCGCCAAGGGAACGCGCTTGAAGCCGCTTCTCCGGCAGATTGCGCCGCGGCCGTGCCGATGACGGGAACGCCCGCGACGGAACCGAGGGCGGGGAGCGCTACAGCCGCAGTGCCGGTGAGCAGGAGATCGCGTCGGGTAATGGCCAAATCAACATTCCTGTCTTGAAGGAGGCTACTCCTTTAAGTTCCCAATATAGGCGAGGTTTCGACGGAATATGTTGCTTTTTCCTCATCTTGGTAGTCCGCCGCGCCATTCGCTGCGGCCAAACGCCCCGATAACGACCTCGCGAGGCCCGGACAAGGAAACGGCCAGGCTTTTCAGCCTGGCCGCATATTCCAAGACGGGTTTTTAAGGCCTTACTTCGACGCCGTCGGCAGCGGCTTGGGATGCTCCGACAGCGAATTCAGATAGGCGATGACATCGGCGCGCTCGGAATCCTTGGGAATGCCGGCGAAGCCCATCGCGGTGCCCGGGATGAAGCCCTTCGGATTGGCGATGAACTTGTTGAGGTCGTCGAACGTCCAGGTGCCGCCCTTGCCCTTCATGGCCGCCGAGAAGTTGAAGCCATTGCGGCCCTCGCCCCGTGCCTCGCCGACGACGCCATAGAGGTTCGGACCGACGCGATTCGGACCGCCCTTCTCGAAGGTGTGGCAGGCGCCGCACTTCTTGGCGGCGGCAGCGCCCTTCTCGACCGAGGCGGTCTGGAGCAACTTCTCAATGGGTTCGGAAGCCGCAGCGGCGGCGCCGCCTTCCTTGCCGTGGCCGGCGTCTTCCTTCACGGCGATCTCGAAGCCCGGCTTTTCCGGCATCTTGGGCGAGAACAGCGCATTCGCGGTGAAGCTCGTGACCAGCAGGATGAGACAGGTGCCGAGCACGGCACCGAGAATCTTATTCAGTTCGAAAGAGTCCATTTCCGGCCAGGCCCCACACCGCTGAGAAGGATTGAGCGGCCGGGCGGCCGCCAGGACGAGCCCCGGGAGAATCACACGTTCCTTGTCTTTCCCCCGAGTTTTGCCATTGAGATATCGGTTTGCCCGGGGTCTGGCAACCCGTATAAGCGACCCGGCTTTGAACCCGTCCCCACCCCATTTCTCGGCGCGGAAAACGCCCCGTTTCCAGGCTCTTGACCCGATGACCGATCCCCGCATCCTGGTGCTGATCCCGGCCCGCATGGCCGCCACCCGCCTGCCCGGCAAGCCGCTCGCCGATATCGCGGGCCTGCCGATGATCGTGCATGTGCTGCGCCGTGCGGAAGCCGCCGGCATCGGCCGGGTCGCTGTGGCTACCGACACGCCGGAGATCGCGGCCGTCGTAGCAGCCCATGGCGGCGAGGCCGTGATGACCCGCACCACACACCCCTCCGGCTCGGACCGCATCCACGAGGCCATGCAGAAGCTCGATCCCGAGGGCAAGGCCGAGATCGTGATCAATCTCCAGGGCGATTTCCCGACGATCACGCCGCAGACCATCCGCGAGGTGCTGCCGCCCTTTGCCGACCCCGCGGTCGACATCGTGACCCTGGCCTCGCAGATCCACACCGAGGAGGAGGACCTCGCGCCGAGCGTCGTGAAGGCCGTCGGCTCGCCGATCGGGCCGCGGCGGCTGCGGGCACTATATTTCACCCGCGCCACGGCCCCTTACGGCAACGGACCGCGTTACCACCACATCGGCCTTTACGCCTACCGCCGCGCTGCGCTGGAGCGGTTCGTGTCGCTGCCGCCTTCGCCCCTAGAACTTCAGGAAAGCCTGGAACAACTCCGGGCGGTGGAGGCCGGCATGCGCATCGACATCATGATCGTCGACAGCGTGCCCCGCGGCGTCGACACACCGCCCGATCTCGAAACCGCCCGCAGCATCCTTTCCAAATCCTGAGCCGCTGCTACAAGGCCGATCATGAGCAAGCTGAAAATCGCATTCCAGGGCGAGCCTGGGGCCAATTCCCACATCGCCATTGTCGAGGCCTATCCCGACGCCGAGCCGATGCCCTGCGCCACCTTCGAGGACGCCCTGTCGGCAATCTCGTCGGGCGAAGCCGATCTCGGCATGATCCCGATCGAGAACTCGGTCGCCGGCCGCGTCGCCGACATCCATCACCTCCTGCCGGCCTCCGGCCTCTTCATCATCGGCGAATGGTTCTTGCCGGTCCGGCATCAGCTGATGGCGGTGAAGGGGGCCAAGATCTCCGACATCAAGTCCGTCGAGAGCCATGTCCACGCGCTCGGCCAGTGCCGGCGCATCATCCGCAAGCTCGGCATCAAGCCGATCGTGCACGCCGACACCGCCGGCAGCGCACGCGACATCTCCGAGCGCAAGGACAAGACGGTCGCCGCGATCGCCTCGCGTCTGGCCGCAAAGATCTACGGCCTCGACATCCTCGCCGAGGATATCGAGGACGAGGCCCACAACACCACGCGCTTCGTGGTGCTGGCGCGTGAGCCGAAATGGGCCGCGCAAGGGTCGGGCCCGCTGGTCACCACGTTTGTCTTCCGGGTGCGCAACTTGCCGGCCGCGCTCTACAAGGCGCTCGGCGGCTTTGCCACCAACGGCGTTAACATGACCAAGCTCGAGAGCTACATGGTCGACGGCAATTTCTTCGCCACGCAGTTTTATGCCGACGTCGACGGCCACCCCGAAGACAAGGGCCTCGCCTTCGCGATCGAGGAGCTGAAATTCTTCTCGCGCGAATTCCGCATCGTCGGCGTGTATCCGGGGCACCCGTTCCGCGCGACGTTCAGCGAGACGCAGCAGGATTGATGCCGTCGTTCCGGGGCACGCAAAGCGTGAACCCGGAACCTCGAGATTCCGGGTTCGATGCTTCGCATCGCCCCGGAATGACGGTGAGTGCTTACGCCGCCTTCGCCAATCCGAACGCCGCCGCCAGCAGCGAATACGACTTCTTTCGCGCCTCGTGGTCGTACACCGCCGTGATCACCATCAATTCGTCCGGCTTGCTGGAATCGATCAGCGGCTGGAGCTTCTTCTGCACGGTCGCAGGGCTGCCGACGAATAAGCGCGAGCGGTTGCGGGCGATCGAGATGCGCTCGGCGTCGGAGTAGGGATAGGCCAGCGCCTCCTCGACGCTCGGCAGCGGCAGATACTGGCCGCGGTCGCGGCGGAGGCGATTGAGGTCGAAGGATGTCGCGAGCTTTTCAGCTTCCTCGTCGGTCTCCGCCGCGATGACGGCGACGGCAAGGATCGCGTGCGGCGTGGCGCGCCAGGCCGAGGGCTGGAAGCGGTTGCGGTAAGGCACCATCGCATCGATCGCATCATGGGACGCAAAATGATGCGCGAAGGCGAAGCCCATGCCGACTTGCGCGGCAAGCTCCGACGAATAATCGCTGGAGCCGAGCAGCCAGATCGGCGGCAGCTTGGTGTCGTCGGGCATCGCGACGACGTTGTTGTAGGGGTGCCCTGACGGAAATTCTCTCGTCTCCCACAAGATCAGTTCGTGCAGCCGCTCCAGAAAATCGTCGCCCTCGCGGCGATCGAGCCGGCTGCGCAGCGCGTAGGCCGTGGCACCATCGGTACCGGGCGCGCGGCCGAGGCCCAGGTCGATGCGGCCGGGAAACAGCGCCTCCAGCATCTTGAAGCGCTCGGCCACCACCAGCGGCGCGTGGTTGGGCAGCATTACCCCGCCGGAGCCGACGCGGATCTGCTTCGTCACCGCCGCGATCTGCCCGATCATCACGTCGGGCGCCGGGCTCGCGACGGAGGCGAGGTTGTGATGCTCGGCGAGCCAGTAGCGGACATAGCCGAGCCCATCGACATGCTTCGCCAGATCGATGCTGTTGCGCAGCGCCGCGGCGGGTTTTGTGCCTGTGGTGACGACGGAGAGGTCAAGGACTGAGAGCGGGATCATGGCGCGCTAACGTAGTGGAGGGCTGCGCGGCGGCAATGGGCAGACAGCGCAGGTCTGGCGTGTGCGGACCGCGAGCCGATACGCCCCGCCAAACGAAGCGTTGGGACAGACGACATTGGCGTGACGGCGAATTCCATCCTGCCCATCGCGACGATCAACCATCTGACTACCGCAATTCGAGATATACTATTGATTTTACATAATTTATTGAATTGACGCACTTCCCACAATTCATTCCGAAGGCACAAAAATTCAACCCACCTCGGGCCAAGTGGGCCATTTCCCATCCCCGATGGGCTGTCGAGTGCGACCGCGTTGGCTTATCTTAGCGGCTCCTGATCTAGACCTGACCGCAGGCCGCGAAGACCTGGAGTGAGTGGTGCCATGACTGATCTGACGAAGCCTGCGACAGCCGACGGGCACCTGAAGCGGCCTGCGATCTCCTTCGAGTTCTTTCCGCCCAAGACCGAGGAGATGGAGCGCAATCTCTGGGAGACCATCAACCGGCTCGCCCCGCTCGACCCGAAATTCGTCTCGGTGACCTACGGCGCCGGCGGCTCGACCCGCGAGCGCACCCATTCGACCATCGCCCGCATCCTCAAGGAGACCGCGCTGCTGCCGGCCGCGCACCTGACCTGCGTCGGCGCCTCGCGCGGCGAGATCGACGAGATCGTCGACCGCTACCACGAGGTCGGCGTCCGCCACATCGTAGGCTTGCGCGGCGATCCGCCCGGCGGCATCGGCACGCCCTATTCCAGCCATCCCGACGGCTACCAGAGCTCCGCCGATCTCGTCGCGGGCATCAAGAAACGCCACGCCGACATCGAAGTGTCGGTGTCCGCCTATCCCGAGAAGCACCCCGAAGCGCGCGATTTCGACGCCGACATCGACACGCTGAAGGCCAAGGTCGATGCCGGCGCGACCCGCGCGATCACGCAGGTGTTCTTCGATAACGACCTCTACTTCCGTTATCTCGACCGTGTCCGCGCCCGCGGGATCAACATCCCGATCGTGCCGGGCATCATGCCCATGCACAATTTCAAGCAGGCGAGAGCCTTCGTGACGCGCGCCGGCACATCCGTGCCGGACTGGCTCGCGGAGAAATTCGAGGGCCTGGACGACGACGCCGAGACCCGCAAGCTGGTGGCCGCGACAGTTGCCGCCGGCCAGGTGCAGAAGCTGGCGAAGCACGGCGTCGACACCTTCCATTTCTACACCATGAACCGCGCCGATCTCGTGTTCGCGATCAGCCATTTGCTCGGCATTCGCGCCAAGAGCGCGCAGAAGGCGGCGTAAGACAACATGACCGTACCCACCTCTCCCAAGCGAACTGCCCTGCTCAACGCCGCGCACGAGCGTATTCTTGTGCTCGACGGCGCCATGGGCACGATGATCCAGAACCTCCAGCTCGACGAGGCCGCCTTCCGCGGCGAGCGCTTCAAGAACTTCCACCGCGACCTGCGCGGCAACAACGATTTGCTGATCCTGACCCAGCCGCAGGCGATCGAGGACATCCACGCCGCGTACCTGCGCGCCGGCGCCGACATCGTCGCGACCAACACCTTCTCCACCACGTCGATCGCGCAGGCCGATTACGACCTCACCGACATCGTCTACGAGATGGCGCGCGAAGGCGCCCGCCTCGCCGGCAATGCCGCAAGGCGCGTCGAAGCCGAGGACGGCAAGCCGCGCTTCGTCGCCGGCGCCATCGGCCCCACCAACCGCACCGCCTCGATCTCGCCCGACGTCTCCAACCCCGGCTACCGCGCCGTCACCTTCGACGATCTGCGCAAGTCCTATGGCGAGCAGATCCGCGGCATGCTCGACGGCGGCGTCGACCTGCTGCTGGTCGAGACCATCTTCGATACGCTGAACGCCAAGGCGGCGCTCTACGCCATCGCCGAAATCACCGAAGCGCGCGGCATCGACATGCCGGTGATGGTGTCGGGCACCATCACCGACAAATCCGGCCGCCTGCTCTCGGGCCAGATGCCGGAAGCGTTCTGGAATTCGGTGCGGCACGCAAAACCCGTCACCATCGGCTTCAATTGCGCGCTCGGCGCCGAAGACCTGCGCGCGCATATCGCCGATATCGGCCGCGTCGCCGATACGCTGGTCTGCGCTTACCCCAATGCCGGCCTGCCCAACGAGTTCGGCCAGTATGACGAGACGCCGGAATACATGGCGCGCCTGGTCGGCGAGTTCGCGCGCGACGGCCTCGTCAACATCGTCGGCGGCTGCTGCGGCACCACGCCGGACCATATTGCCGCAATCGCCGCGGCCGTTGCCCCGCACAAGCCGCGCATCGTGCCGGAGATCGAGCCTCGCTTGAGGCTCTCCGGTCTCGAGCCCTTCATCCTGACGGACGCCATTCCCTTCGTGAACGTCGGCGAGCGCACCAACGTCACGGGCTCCGCCCGCTTCCGCAAGCTCATCACCGCCGGCGACTACACCGCCGCGCTGCAAGTCGCGCGCGACCAGGTCGAGAACGGCGCGCAGATCATCGACGTCAACATGGACGAGGGCCTGCTCGACTCCGAAGCGGCGATGGTGACGTTCCTCAACCTCGTCGCCGCCGAGCCCGACATCGCCCGCGTCCCCGTGATGGTCGACAGCTCGAAATTCTCCGTGATCGAGGCCGGCCTGAAATGCGTGCAGGGCAAGCCGGTCGTCAACTCGATCTCGATGAAGGAAGGCGAGGAGAAGTTCATCCACGAGGCCAAGATCGCCCGCCGTCATGGCGCGGCTGTCGTGGTCATGGCCTTCGACGAGGTCGGCCAGGCCGATACGTTCGCGCGCAAGACCGAGATCTGCAAGCGCGCCTACGACATCCTGGTGAACCGCGTCGGCTTCCCGCCCGAGGACATCATCTTCGATCCGAACATCTTCGCGATCGCGACCGGTATCGAGGAGCACAACAATTACGGCGTCGACTTCATCGAGGCGACGCGCTGGATCCGGCAGAACCTGCCCGGCGCGCACATTTCTGGCGGTGTGTCCAACCTCTCGTTCTCGTTCCGCGGCAACGAGCCGGTGCGCGAGGCCATGCACTCGGTGTTCCTGTATCACGCCATCAAGGCCGGCATGGACATGGGCATCGTCAATGCCGGGCAGATGATCGTCTATGACGACATCGATCCCGAGCTGCGCCAGGTGTGCGAGGACGTCATCCTCAACCGCGACCCCGGCGCATCCGAGCGCCTGCTGGCGCTTGCGGAAAAATTCCGCGGCAACAAGACCCAGACCAAGGAAGCCGACCTCGCCTGGCGCGAATGGCCGGTGGCGAAGCGGCTGTCGCATTCGCTGGTGCACGGCATCACCGAGTTCATCGAAGTGGATACCGAGGAAGCCCGCAAGGCGTCGTCGCGTCCGCTCGACGTGATCGAAGGCCCGCTGATGGCCGGCATGAACGTGGTCGGCGACCTCTTCGGCGACGGCAAGATGTTTTTGCCGCAGGTGGTAAAGTCCGCCCGCGTCATGAAGCAGGCGGTGGCCTGGCTGATGCCGTTTATGGAGGAAGAGAAGGCGCGCAACCTTGCCAACGGCATCGGCACGGAAGGCTCCTCGTCCGCCGGCAAGATCGTGCTCGCGACCGTCAAGGGCGACGTCCACGACATCGGCAAGAACATCGTCGGCATCGTGCTCCAGTGCAACAATTTCGAGGTCATCGACCTCGGCGTGATGGTGCCCGCCGCCAAGATCGTCGAGACCGTGAAGGCGGAGAAGGCCGACATCGTCGGCCTGTCCGGCCTGATCACGCCCTCGCTCGACGAGATGGCGTTCTTCGCCGGCGAATTGCAGCGTGAGGGCTTGAAGCTGCCGCTGCTGATCGGCGGCGCCACCACGAGCCGCGTGCATACCGCGGTCAAGATCGACCCGAGCTACCGCGCCGGTCCCGTCGTGCACGTCAACGACGCCAGCCGTGCCGTCGGCGTCGCCTCCGCGCTGCTCTCGCCGGAGAAGCGCGTGGCCTATGCCGCCGAGGTGCGCGCCGAATACGCCAAGATCTCCGACGCGCATCTGCGCGCGCAGGCCGACAAGAAGCGGCTGAAGCTGGCAGACGCCCGCAAGAACCGCGTGCCGGTCGATTTTGCCGCGAACAAGCCGGTGAAGCCGACCTTCCTCGGCACCAAGAGCTTTGACGCATACGATCTCGCCGAGCTCGTGCCCTATATCGACTGGACGCCGTTCTTCCAGACCTGGGAGCTCGCCGGCCGCTTCCCCGCGATCCTCGACGACGCCAAGGTCGGCGAGGTCGCGCGTTCGCTCTATGACGACGCGCGCAAGATGCTCGACCTGATCGTCAAGGAGAAATGGTTCCGGGCGCGCGCCACCGTCGGCTTCTGGCCGGCGAACGCGGTCGGCGACGACATCGTGCTGTACGCCGACGAGAGCCGGACCAGGCAGATCGCCACGCTGCACACGCTGCGCCAGCAGCTCGAAAAGCGCGAGGGCCGTTTCAACGCGGCGCTCGCCGACTTCATCGCGCCGGTTGACACGGGCGTGCCCGATTATGTCGGCGGCTTCGTCGTCACCGCCGGGATCGGCGAGGATGCGGTCGCCGACCGCTTCAAGATGGCGAACGACGACTACTCCTCGATCCTGTGCAAGGCGCTGGCCGATCGCCTCGCCGAGGCCTTTGCCGAACGCATGCACGCGCGCGTGCGCCGCGAGTTCTGGGCCTATGCGCCGGACGAGGCGCTCTCCTGCGACGATCTGATCCTGGAAAAATACCAGGGCATCCGTCCCGCGCCGGGCTATCCCGCGCAGCCCGATCACACCGAGAAGGCGACGCTGTTCGAGCTGCTCGATGCCGAGGCCACGGCCGGCGTGAAGCTGACCGAGAGCTTTGCGATGTGGCCGGGCTCCTCTGTGTCCGGACTCTATTTCGCGAACCCCGAGAGCTATTATTTCGGCGTCGGCAAGATCGAGCGCGATCAGGTCGAAGACTACGCCGCGCGCAAGGGCATGACGGTCACGGAGGCCGAGCGTTGGCTCGCGCCGGTGCTGAACTACATCCCTGCGCGAGAGGGGACCGACAAGGCCTTCGCGGCGACGCCGGCGAACGACGAGACGTCAAAGGACCTCGCCTCGCATCCGCCGGGCTGCACTTGCGCGGTGCACCTCGTCTGGCAGAAGAAGCGCGCGGGGGCGGGATAGACCCGCCTTTAAATCAAAAATGCGAAAACAACCCCATGCACAGTAGGGATGGGGTTGAAAGGCCTGAGGAATTTCGGTCTTGCCGAAGCGACTTGCGACGTCGGGCAAAACACCAGTAATATGCGATCATCGTCCACCGTGACTGTCGTCGTCGGTTGGAAGCGCGCACCACACCTTCGGTGTCGTCCTGGCGGAAGCCAGGACCCATACCGCGTGATCCATCGGTGGGTATCGCTAGCAATACCGAACAACGAATCTTCGCCAAACTGCTCCCTGGGGTAATGGGTCCTGGCTTTCGCCAGGACGACATTGGGGAGCCTACATGTAGCGCCAACCGCTGCACGAATTCTTGAACGCGGTGCCCCTTGGCAGCGCTCCGCCTCAACGGCCCACGCATCAACGGAACCCGCCTCGTGTGAACTCGTTCACTTGTCCGCTCAACCTTGATTCGCTAATCTATCGGCCTACTACCTTCAAACCGACGGTTTGCTTGGGATCGAACATATGAACCAGTTCATTGCACTGTTCGTCGCCGCGATCGCCCTTGTCGTCCTGCCCACGATTGCCGCGGCGGACTGTCCGAAAGGCTACGTGCCATGCGGCGAACGAAGTCAGTTGTGCTGCCCGGGAAAGTAACCAGCCGCAAATGGCTTTGGCTTGGTAGCGGGGTATTTGTCGCGATCGGCCTGGTGATGGTCGCAGTCTGGGCCGGATTCCCGCGCAAGAAGCAGACGATCACGGCCATCCTCTCCGAGACCGGATATTTCGAGGTGGTGCCGCCGAGCACGTTCGGCGGTCCCGGCACGATCAACACGATCGAGTATCTGAGCAACGGCCGGCTGGAACTGCATCCGACCTGCGATGTCGACCCTGCGCTCCTGGCCAGCAAGATCCAGAAATCACGGACCGTCGACCGGGACTTGAAGCAAACGCTCGAGAAGAAACTCGACGTCTCGGCCGAGGTGAGGGAGAAGCTGTCGGCTGTCGCCGGGATGCAGCAGGTCGAAGCGGTCAACCTCAAGCTCGAGAACGCCAACATCCTGCTGATTTCCGACGAGTCGCTGATCTCGACCCGGAACGCATTGCTGAAGGCGGAGTGCGAGGACGCGGTGGCCCAGAACGTTTCGAGTGGCGGCGTCGTATGCCAGACGCGGTCCGTTCTGGAGGCCGATGTCGTCTACGAGATCAAATATCACAACAAGATCTCGATGGAGGAGAAGGCCAAGCTGACATCCGAGATCGCAGCGAAACTCGACCTGGACGTCCATCAGGGCGCGGACGACAAGGTGTCCGGCTCTCAATTGTTCTTCGGCATAAGACTGTCGCCCAATCCGATCGTCCTGAACACCGCGGCTGGCGAGATCAAGCCCTGTTCGCGGAAATAAGGCCTGCGTTCCGCGCTTCATCCCCTCGGCGGCAGGGCAATCGCATTTAAGGCCGTTGCGCTGCGGCCCATCCTTCGAGACGCCCGCCTTTGGCGGGCCCTCAGGATGAGGACGGAGTGCGCGGCAGCAATTTCGACCGGCAAAGATGCCGCTCAGCCTCATCCTGAGGAGACCGCTGGAAGCGGTCGTCTCGAAGGACGAGGTGTGCGCTCAGGCCTCCGCCAGGAAGTCACATGCGATAGCACTGCCTTCGGCGGCACCAGCGGTTGCATGATCTCCCGAAAAGGCGGCAGTGCCGTGAACGCAACGCGCGCTCGCCGCGACCAATGGCGATCGCCGCCGAGGAGCCGGGAATCGGATGCTGGACGCCCAACAATTGATGTGGACGCAGATTGCCGCCGGCATCTCGGTGCCGCTGTTTGGATTGATGCTGTTCAATCTGGTCCGCATGCGGGGCCGGATGCAGGCCGCGCGGAGCTGGGACAAGGTGGAGGGCATCATCACGATCTCAAGGGTCGATCAGCCGGCGACGCACGCCTCGGACGATCGGAACGACGCCAAGCCTGTCATCCGCTATCGCTATCAGGCCGGCGGCCAGGAGCTGGAAAGCGACAAGGTCTTTGTCGGCGGCCCCGCCATCACGACGAGGGTACTGGCCGCAAAACTGATCGGACGATATCCGGTCGGCGCGCATGTCGACGTCCATGTCGATCCGAAGCAACCGACCGAGGCGTTGCTCGAACCTGCTGCCGCGCAGAACGTCGCGGCACTGGTGGCGTTCACAATCGTGTACGGCTTCATTGCCACCACCCTCACCGCGCATTCGCTCGCGGGTCACGTGCTCTACACAAACAACGGCGTTCCGCTGTTCGCGTTCGCGTTGCCGATCATCGTGCTCGTAGGCGGCGTGTTCTGCGTCGCAGAGTATGTCCGGACGCGCCGGCTGGCGAGCGCCAGCCTGCGCTGGCCGACCGCGGCTGGCAGGGTCACCCGTTGCGACGTGATCGAGGAAATCATCGAGGAGAAGAGCGACGACGACGACAAGTCCCGGTCCAGCAAGCTCCAGCACCGCTATCAGGTCGACCTGCGCTACGCCTACAGGGTCGACAAGCGCGACTTCATCGGCACCGAGGTCGATTGGGGCGGCACCATGATCTCCGGGCTGCGCGAGGTCGCCGAAAAGGCCGCAGCGAAATATCGTCCCGGGCAGAACGTCAAAGTTTATTACGATCCGGAACGACCGGGACATGCGGTGCTGGAGCCTGCGAGCCGGGAGGGCGCGCTGGGGCCGCTGATCGGTGCCGCGGTCTGCGCGGTCGTCGGAGGTCTTTTCCTGACAATCCTGATCAAGGTCGGGTTCGCATAGAGGCGCTTGATGCGGCTCACCCCTTCGGCGGTGCCAACGGCTGCACGATCTCCTGGAATGGCGTCAGCGCCTCGCAGCGCTCGGCATGCGCCGCGAGCGCCGGATAGCGCGCCGCGTCGAACAATTGCGGATGCGCCTCGCGGGTAAAGCGCACGACGCAGGCCACCGCGATATCGGCGTGGCCAATGCGGTCGCCCAGCCAGTATGGCGTCGTCACCTTGGCGCGCTCGGCGTCCAGCACGCCGAGCACGTCGCCGATCTGCGCCTGGCAGCGCTCGACCCACAGCGCAAGCTGCTCCTTCCGCAGCACGCGCTCATAGAGCAGGCTCACCGCCTTGTCGCCGAGACCGGAAGCGAGCGCGCAGATGCGCAGGTGCTGTCGTCGCTCGGCGCCGCTGCGCGGCAGCATCGCCTTGCCCTCGCCGACCAGCTCATCGAGATATTCGAGGATGATCGCGCTCTCGATCAGCGCCTCGCCGTCGTCAAGCACCAGCGTCGGGACGCGGCGCAGCGGATTATAGGGCGCGATCTTGTCGGCATCGCCGAAGGTGGACCACGGCCTGTGCTCGAAGGCGAGCCCGTAAAGCCGCAGCGCAATCGCGACGCGGCGGACGAAGGGGGAGTCGTATTGGCCGATCAGGAACATGGTTCGCGCTCACTCGTTGGAACACGGCAGGGCCGGTCAGTTTCCACGACAAGATCGGCTCGGCGCAAGAAAGAAGATGGAAATGGAGCATTGCGTCGGGTGCAACGTCGCCTGCAGCAACATCTGCGCGATCAAAGGCCGTCCTGGATCGAGCGCTTGATGGCGGCGATCGCGGTTTCGTTGCGCCTGTACATCGTCCACTGCTTGATCCGCTTGGCGCGCACCAGCTTTGCGGCGGTCAGGACCCGCATGTGCTCGCTCAGGGTCGGCGCGCTGACACCGAGCTTCTCTGCGATCAGCAATCCGCAGACGCCGTCATCGACCAGATCGCCATCGGCCTGCTCGCGAAAATGCTTCCGCGGATCCCGCAACCAGTCCAGGATCTGCAGGCGGCGCTCGTTGGCCAGCGCGCGCAGGGCGACAGTGACTTTCATTTAGCCATTTTGCTAATTACCTAATTGATGTCAACTCTCCGATGCGCTATAGGGAACGGCATCATGACAGCGACAATGGACATCACGCGGGAGCGGATTGCGGCGACCGAGGTCGTCATTCGTCCGCACATAAGGCGCACGCCACTCGTTATGGCCGATCTTGCCGATTTCGGCCTGCCGGCGGCGCCCATCACGTTCAAGCTCGAGATGCTGCAGCATTCCGGATCCTTCAAGGCGCGGGGCGCTTTTGCCAACCTGCTGCTGCGGCCGGTGCCGGAGGCGGGCGTGGTCGCCGCATCCGGCGGCAATCACGGGGCGGCGGTCGCCTATGCGGCGCAGCGGCTCGGCATCCCCGCCACGATCTTCGTGCCCGACATCACCTCGCCAGCTAAGGCCGAGCGGATCAAGGGGAATGGTGCGAAACTCGTGATCGCGGGCAGCCGCTACGCCGATGCGCTCGCCGCGAGCGAAGCGCATGTCGCACGGACCGGTGCGATGGCCGTTCACGCCTACGACCAGGCCGAAACCCTGCTCGGCCAGGGCAGCGTCGCCCTGGAGCTGGAGCAGGACGCGCCCGGCATCGATACGCTGCTGGTGGCGGTTGGCGGCGGCGGCCTGATCGGCGGCATCGCGGCGTGGTACGCTGGCAGGACGCGTGTTGTTGCGATCGAGCCGGAGCAGTCACCGACCCTGCACGCCGCTATCGCGGCGGGAGCACCGGTCGATGCGCCGGCCGGCGGCCTCGCCGCCGACAGCCTCGCGCCGCGGCGCGTCGGTGAATTGATGTTCCCGATCGCGCAGGCCCATGTCGAGCGGGTCGTTCTGGTCAGCGACGAGGCGATCCGACAGGCGCAGGCAGCGCTGTGGTCGAGCCTGCGTCTCGTGGCCGAGCCCGGCGGCGCAGCCGCATTTGCCGCGCTACTGTCCGGCCGCTATCGTCCCTCACCCCGCGAGCGCGTCGCAGTGCTGCTCTGCGGCGCCAACACCACGGCGGTGAAGTTCGACGGCTAGTCTCAAGCGGGATTGCATGATCGGGCTCCGCGCCGTCGTTCTGGCATCGACCCTGCTTCTGTTGATCGGAGCCGGCGCCGCAAGCGCCGAGGACCGCCCGATCGGCTTTCTGGCGCCGTCGAAAAACATCGTCTGCCAGTTCTTCATCGACAACGGGCAAGGCGTGCTCCGCTGCGACATCATGAACATGGAGACGCGCCCGCGCCGGCCCGCTGACTGCGATCTCGATTACGGCCACGCCTTCGAGATGAGCGCGAAGGGCAACGCGGAGCGCATCTGCGCCGGCGACACGGTGATGGACCCATCGCTGCCGGTGCTCGCCTATGGCGAGGTGTGGCGGCGGGCGGGGTTCACGTGCCGCTCGGAGCAGGCGGGGCTGACCTGCTTCAACGCCATGCAGCACGGGTTCTCGCTGGCAAGGGGGAAGCAGGAGTTGTTTTGACGAGCCGTAGCCCGCATGGAGCGGAGCGGAATGCGGGGAAACCGCCCCGGATTTCGCTGCGTTCCATCGGGCTACGAATTCGCGGCTTGCCGTCATTCCGGGGCGCGCGGAGCGCGAACCCGGAATCCATCGTGCACCGTCTCATGCGGACAAAATGGATTCCGGGCTCGCGCCAAGTGGCGCGCCCCGGAATGACGGCGAGGAGCGAGGCGTAGCGCGCATGGAGCGGAATGCGGGGACATCGTCTGGGATTACGCTTGGCTCCGTCGGGGCTGCGGCGCCATCACGCGTTGATGTGCCGATTCGAAGAGCGAGGGCGGCGCCCACACTCCGTCATTGCGAGCGCAGCGAAGCAATCCAGGATCTTTCCGCGGAAACAGCCTGGATTGCTTCGTCGCAATAGCTCCTCGCAATGACGGTGGGGCGGCAGCCGCGCACTATTCGATAATCGGCACGTGCTTCGCCGCCATCCGCGGCGCCGTGCCATCGAGACGTGGATCATCGGCGATCTCGATCTGGCGGCGGAAGGGGCGGAAGCCGGAGCGCTGATAGAATTCGACGGCGGAGGGATGGTCGAAGGTGCAGGTGTGCACCCAGACGCGGTGCAGCTCGCGCGACCAGGCCAGCTCCAGTGCGCGGTTCATCAGGAAGCGGGCGGCGCCCGTCCCGATCAGGCCGGCGGTGACGCCGAAATAGACCAGCTCGCACTGGCCGGCCTCGCGGAAATCCAGCTCCAGCAGGCCCTCGTCGCGGCCGTCCGCGACCAGGGCGTAGACCTCGACGCCCGGCGCGTGGATGATTGCGGCGAGCTCGGCATCATTCATGCGCGGCCGCGAGAACCACAGCCAATCCTCACCGACGCGGCGGAAGAGGTCGCGATACCAATGAAGCGCGGGCGCGTCGGCCTTGCGCAGGGTCCAGGCGCCGGGCGGATCGTCACGGCGCGCAGGAGGTGCGGTCATCTCAAGATGCGTGACGACGGCGGCGATCTTGCCGGCGGGGATGTCGGAATAGCCGTCGGGGAGGATCATTCGTGCTTGTTCCGATTCATCGCGAGAGGCTCCAGAGCGGCGCTACACACTCCATTGTCGTCCCGGACAAGCGTAAGCGCAGATCCGGGCCCCATAACCACGACTGTTCGTGGCGCGAAGACGCCCACTCCGAGCTTTCGCAAACCTTCTCTCTGCGGGTATGGGTCCCGGCCTTCGCCGGGACGACCATAGTGTTGGGGCCGCGTTCCTTCTCCGCACTTTCATCGCGGCTTTAGGCGCGCTCACGCCCCCTCGTCGCTCGCCAGCACGCCCTTCACCGCTCGCGCCCAGCCCGCGAGCTTCCGCTCGCGCGTTGCCTCGCTCATGTTCGGCTTGAAGCGGTGCTCGAGGCGCCAGTTGTCGGCGAATTTGGTCGGCTCGGGATAGACGCCCGCATTGAGGCCGGCGAGATAGGCGGCGCCGAGCGCAGTCGTTTCCTGAATCACGGGGCGATCGACCGGCGCGTCGAGGAGATCGGCGAGGCGCTGCATGGTCCAGTCCGACGCGGTCATGCCGCCGTCAACGCGCAGCACGACGCTGGCGGTTTCCGAGCTCGGCCAGTCGGCGCGCATCGCGGCCCAGAGGTCGAAGGTCTGGTAGCAGACGCTTTCCAGCGCGGCATGCGCGAGCTCGGCAGGTCCCGTGTTGCGGGTGAGGCCGAACAGCGCGCCGCGCACGCGCGGATTCCAGTAGGGCGCGCCCATGCCGACGAAGGCGGGGACCAGATAGACGCTCTGCATGGAGTCGGACTGATCAGCAAGAGGTCCGGTCTCGGCGGCGTGCTTGATGATGCCGAGGCCGTCGCGCAGCCACTGCACCGCGCTGCCGGCGACGAAGATCGAGCCTTCGAGCGCGTAGGTGCGCTTGCCATCGAGCTGATAGGCGACCGTGGTGAGCAGCTTGTTCTTCGACACCACCGGCGTGGTGCCGGTGTTGAGCAGCGCGAAGCAGCCGGTGCCGTAGGTGGACTTCATCATGCCCGGGCGGAAGCAAGCCTGGCCGATGGTCGCGGCCTGCTGGTCGCCGGCGATGCCGGAGATCGCGATCGCGCCGCCGAACAGGTCGGGCACGCTCTCGCCGAAGCGGGCGGACGAATCCTTCACCTCGGGGAGCATCGAACGCGGCACGCCGATGATCTCCAGGAGCTCGTCGTCCCACTGGCCAGTGTGGATGTTGAACAGCAGCGTGCGCGAGGCGTTGGTGGCGTCGGTGGCGTGGACCTTGCCGCCGGTGAGGCGCCAGAGCAGGTAGCAGTCGACGGTGCCGAACATCAGCTCGCCGCGCGCGGCGCGGGCACGCGCGCCGGGGACGTGGTCGAGGATCCAGGCGACCTTTGTGCCGGAGAAATAGGGATCGATGATCAGGCCGGTCTTCTCGGAGATCACAGGCTCGCGGCCGTCGGCCTTGAGTTTCGCGCAGATGTCGGCGGTGCGGCGGTCCTGCCAGACGATGGCGCGGTGCACGGCCTGCCCAGTGGCGCGGTCCCACACCACGGTGGTCTCGCGCTGGTTGGTGATGCCGATCGCGGCGATATCCTTCGCGCTGATGCCGGCCTGCGCGATCGCATCGCGGCAGACCATCACGGTCGAGGTCCAGATGTCCTCCGGCTCGTGCTCGACCCAGCCCGAGGCCGGAAAATGCTGCGGAAACTCGGCTTGCGCACGCGCGGCAATCGAGATGTCGCTGCGGAACACGATCGCGCGCGAGGAGGTGGTGCCCTGGTCGATGGCGAGGACGAAAGACATGGTAGCTACCTTGGCGTTTTCCCTGAGGGGTCGTTGTGTCGCGCCAAAGGGAGCGGATTGGAGCGGGAAGGTCAAGATTGGATGAGCGCGCCGACAAACTCCTTCGTCGTCCCGGCGCAGGCTGGGACCCATACCCCCAGGGAGAAGTTGCGGAGCTAGCCGGTAACCACGAGTCTTCGCCAAGCGCCTCCCCGTGGTTATGGGACCCGGCCTGCGCCGGGACGACTCGGGGAGATACGTCGCGAAAATTCCTACACCGCCGGGGTGGTGACGCCGCCGTCGATGACGATGGTCTGGCCGGTCATGAAGCTCGACGCGTCGGAGGCGAGGTAGGCCACGGCACCAGCGATCTCGTCGGGCTCGCCGATGCGGCGCAGCGGCGTGGTGGCGGTGCGGCGCTTCAGCATGGCTTCGTCTTCCCACAGCGCGCGGGCGAAGTCGGTCTTGACGAGGCCGGGCGCGATGCAGTTGACGCGGACGCCTTTCGGGCCCCATTCGCCGGCGAGCGAGCGGCACAGCGCAAAGTCGGCGGCTTTCGAGATGCCGTAGGCACCGATCACGGTGGAGCCGCGCAGGCCGCCGATCGAGGAGATGATGATCACCGAGCCGTTGCCCCGCTCGGCCATCTGCGGGATCGCAAGCGCGGAGAGCCAGATGTTGCTCTTCACGTTCGAGCCCATGATCTTGTCGAAGGCCTCGTCGGTGATGTCGAGCAGCGGGCCGTAATACGGGTTCACCGCGGCGTTGCAGACGAGAATGTCGATCTTGCCGTAATGCGTGGTTGCGCCCGCGATCAGCGCCTCGACCTCGGCCTTGCGCGCGATGTTGCAGGGGACGACGATGGCATCGCCGCCGGCCGCGTTGATGCCGTCGGCGACCTCCTTGCAGGCGTCAGCCTTGCGCGAGGAGACCACGACCTTGGCGCCCAACCTGGCCAGCAGCTCTGCCGAGGAACGGCCGATGCCGCGGCTCGAGCCGGTGACGATTGCGACCTTTCCGGTGAGATCGAACGGGGTGTTTTTCATTGTGCCTCCCAGACTCCGCTTGTTCAGACGACATCGCCCGGCCTGGACCGGGCGATGTGACAGCGGTGAGTGTGGCCGGCCTCGTGCAATCCGTCGAGGGGCAGATGTAGCGCTGACGGAGGCTTCGCCTGGCGGCTCAGTTCTGGTCGTCGCCGAGCGCTGCGACCAGCTTGTCGTAATACTTGCCGACCAGCTCGATGTTGCCCTTGTTCTCGATCGCCGGCGCCGGCGTCTTCAGCGCCTCGTTGAGCTCGCCGATGGCTTCCTTCTTGTCCTTGGCCGGCATCTTCTTGTCGGCCTGGATCTGCGCGATCTGCGCCTTGATCACGGCTTCGGTGCCGACATATTTCTTGGTCGCGGGATCGAAGCCTCCGAGCACCAGGCTGATATTGTCGACGACGTTGTTGTAATCGTCGTAGCCGGCGAAGCCGTTCTTCTTGGCGACGCCGTCGAGCTGCGCGATCACCTTCTGATCGGGCGCGGTGTTTTCGGGAAGCTTTTCCGTGATCGCATCCATGTCCTTCTGCGCGGCGAGCACGCCGTCGAGCTGCTTGTCGGTTAGCGCGACCTGCTTGAGGCTCGGTGCCTGCGCGGGCGCGGCCTGCGGGGCCGGCGCGGTCTGCTGCTTGGCTTGCGCGAACGCGGTGCCGGAGGAGGCAAGCGATGCTGCGGACAGAAGGCACGCGACGCCGAGCGCGGTGAGGGCGGGACGAAGCAATGCTGGCATAAGAGTCTCCTCCTGAAGGGGGCTGGCTGGTTTTGGCGCTGGAAAGCTAGGGAACCTGAAATGAACTACGCATGAACTCCGCGTGGCTCTGCTAGCGGGAGATCATGGCTGAATGATCACAACCCGGTGGAGGCGGCGGCGATCACCAAACATTGTCC